>NZ_CP040635.1:0-2999408 GCF_005890135.1 Acidipropionibacterium jensenii
GATCATCGGAGTCGCGGTGGTCGTCGTCCTGGTCGTCCTGGCGGAGTCCTGGTCTGGTCCCAGGCCAGCAGTGGCTCCTCATCGACCCCCTCGCCCGCCACGACCCTTCGCTCGCGGGCGGCTCGACCGGGGCCGCCGCCCGGCGTCCTCCACGCCGTCCCGGCCGGGCTGCAGCACCGATCCCTCACCGATCGTGCCGGTCTCGATGCAGATCGACCGGATGGGGGTCCGCACGAATGTGCTGTCCCTGGGACTGGACGCCGACAATGCCGCCGCCGCACCTCCCAAGGACGAGCCGAGCACCGCCGCCTGGTACAACAAGGGGCCGCGGCCGGGGTCGGCGCGCGGCAAGGTGGTCCTCACCATCCACACGTACCACCGGGGCGGAGCCCTGGGCAATGCCCTCCACGACCCGGGCACCGGGCTGCGCAAGGGCGACATCATCAGGCTCACGAGTGCGTCGGGAAGCACCGTCTGCTACCGCTACGACCGCAGCCTCAAGGTCGCCGTCAAGGACTACGACCCGGACTCCACCATTCTCTACGACACCGCCGGCAGGCCGATGGTGGCCATCGTCATCTGCTGGGACTACGACGCCGCCAGGGCCGACTGGGACTCCCGGGTGATCTACTACGCCAGTCAGCTCCCGGACTCCCACTGACCCCCGATCCCGGGCCCCGGATGTCGCTCCCAGTCAGACCCGAGTTCTCCGCCGATTTCCGGTTGTCCGCACTGCCGTAATTACAGCCTGGTCGGGACCATGTCGCGCGGTTTAGGCTGACGCCATGCTTCGCAGCGAACACTCCCCCATGCCCCGCAGACCTCGTCGCAGAGTTGCGACACACTCTCGGGCAGGCCGCCGTCACTCAGGACAACCTGGACCTCGCGGCCCGTCTCCGTCGACGCCTCCCACTACCTGCTCACCCCGGGAGCCCTGGTACGAGCCACCTCGGTGTCCGACGTCGCCAAGTCGATGGCAGCGGCCAAGCGCCACAAGGTCTCCCTCAACTTCCGCTCCGGCGGCACCAGCCTGTCGGGTCAGGGCCTCACCCGCGGCCTCATGATCGACACCCGCCGGGCCTTCCGGGGCATCCAGGTGCTGGACAACGGCGAGCGCGTCCGCGTGCAGCCCGGAGCCACCGTCACCGCCGTCAACACGGTGCTCGGTCGGCTCAACCGCAAGCTGGGTCCCGACCCGGCCTCCTCGGTCGCCTGCACCCTCGGCGGTGTGATCGCCGACAACTCATCCGGCATGAGCTGCGGCACCGTCGCCAACACCTACCGGACCCTCGGAGTCGATGGTCTTCGTCCTCACCAGCGGCACCGTCGTCGACACCGGCGACCCCGACTGCGAGGACAAGCTGGCCAGCGCCGAGCCCGAACTCGTCGAGAACCTGCTCGCGATGCGCGACCTGTGTCGCCGTGACGACCTGGCCGCGGAGATCCGCCACCAGTTCTCCATGAAGAACACGATGGGCTACGGGATCAACTCCTTCCTGGACTACGACACCCCCGCGCAGATCCTCTGCCACCTGATGATCGGGTCGGAGGGCACCCTGGGCTTCATCGCCTCCGCGGTGCTGCGGACGATGCCGATCATGCCGCAGATCTCCACCGCTCTGCTGCACTTCGCCGACCCTCGACGCCGCCGCGAAGGCGCTGCCCGACCTGGTGGCCTCCGGGTCAACGTCACCGAGCTGATGGACTCCGCCTCCCTGGAGCTGGGCCGTCAGGATCCCCGCGACGGACACGTCATCCCGGCGCGTCCGGGCGAGGCCGCCGACGCCGCCCTGCTTGGTCGAGTACCACTGCCCCGACGCCCAGTCGCGTCACGAGGCCGAGGAGCGCGGCAATGCCGTGATCGCCGGCCTGGACCTGGTCAACAAGCCGGTCTTCACCGACGACCAGGCGGTCCGCGGACCGATCTGGAACATCCGCAACGGCCTCTACGCCAAGGTGGCCGGAACCCGGCCCTCCGGACAGACCGCCCTGCTGGAGGACATCGCGGGTGCCGGTGGCCTCGCTGGCCGGGGTGTGCGGCAACCTGCAGGGTCTGTTCAGCGAGCACGGCTACCCGGACTCGATCATCTTCGGCCACGCCAAGGACGGCAACATCCACTTCCTGGTGCTGGAGGACTTCCGCCAGAAGCAGGGTCTGGACCGCTACGAGGAGTTCACCGAGGGCATGGTGGGACTCGTCCTGGAGGCCCACGGCACCCTCAAGGCCGAGCACGGCACCGGCCGGATCATGGCCCCCTTCGTCGAGCGCCAGTACGGCCCCGACCTCTACGGGGTGATGAAAGCAGCTGAAGAACTCGCTGGATCCCGACGGCATCCTCAACTCGGGCACCATCATCACCGGTGACAAGGACATCCACCTCAAGGACATCAAGCTCACCCCGACCGTCCAGGAGGAGGTCGACCGCTGCGTCGAGTGCGGCTACTGCGAGCCGGTCTGCCCCAGCCGCGACCTCACCCTGACCCCCCGCCAGCGGATCGTCATCCAGCGCGCCATCGCCCAGGCCAAGGCCGACGGCAACACGGAGCTGGAGGCCGAGCTGCGCGCCAGTGAGGAGTACAAGGTCATCCAGACCTGTGCGGTCGACGGCATGTGCCAGACCACCTGCCCGCTGCACATCAACACCGGCGACCTGGTCCGCCGGCTGCGCGGCGAGGAGAACCCGGCTGCCTGGCAGCTCGGCTGGTCGGCGGTCGGCAAGGCCTGGAACCCCTTCGTGACGGTCGCCAGTGCGGCGATGTCGGTGACCCACCCGATTCCCGCCAAGGCGACCAATGTGGTGACCAAGGCGGCCCGGGCGGTGCTCGGCTCCGACCGGATCCCGATGGTCTCCGACGAACTGCCGGTCGGCGGCAAGCGCCGGGTTCCCGGCCACCGCAGCGGAATGGCCGGTCGCCCCGAGGTCGTCTACATGCCGGCCTGCGTCAACACCATGTTCGGCTCTGCGGTCCCCCAGGAGGAGACCATGCAGTTCGCCGTCCTCAGCCTGCTCACCGCGGCCGGAGTCGGCGTCACGGTGCCCAAGGGGATCAACTCGATCTGCTGCGGCACGCCGTGGAAGTCCAAGGGGATGACCAAGGGCTACGCCTCGATGCGCGCCCGGGTGGTCGACGTGATGCGCCGGGCCACCCATGACGGCGAGCTCGTGGTGCTCTCCGACGCGGTGAGCTGCTCGGAGGGATTCGTCCACGAACTCGAGTACGAGGGCGTCACCAACATCAAGGTGGTCGACGCCGTCCAGTACATCGCCGATGAGCTGCTGCCCTCCCTGCCGCCGCTGCCGAAGGTGGCCTCGGCCGCCCTCCACCCGACCTGCTCGTCGACCCGGATGGGCTGGAACGACTCCATCCGCAAGTGCGCCGAGGCGATCGCCGATGAGGTCTACGTCGCCAACAACTGGGGTTGCTGTGGCTTCGCCGGTGACCGTGGGATGCTCCACCCCGAGCTGACCGCATCGGCCACCGCGCGGGAGGCCGCCGAGCTGGAGCGTCGTCACTTCGACTACTACCTGTCGGCCAACCGCACCTGTGAGCTCGGCATGGAGCGGGCCACCGGCAAGCCGTGGCGCCACGTGCTCAATGTGCTCGCCGAGCGGATGGTCGAGTTCGCCCCGGCATGATCGACAGGGTGCTGATCAGCACGGTCTGATGGCACCGGTCCAGACGCCGATGGCGGCAGCGAGATCTCGCTGCCGCCATCGGCGTCTGTGTGTGCCTGCTGCCGTTCCGGGGTTCAGGTTCACACCGTTCCCGGGGTTCACACCGTTCCCGGGGAGCGAGCCTCCCGGGGAGCGATCCTCCTCGGGGACGAGCCTCCCGGATCCCACTGCAGGGACGGGTTCAGCTGCTGTGGGTGAGGGCGAGGATGCCACCCAGACCGACCATCAGCACCCCGCCGCCGGCGGCCAGGTCCTGCTGTCTTCTGGGGGAACGGGCGAACCAGGCCCGGGCGGTGCCCGAGGCCAGCGCCCACAGGCAGTCGGCCGTCATCGCCAGAATCCAGAAGATCACCGCGAAGATCGCCATCTGCAGGGGCACCGGTCCGGCACCGCGCACCACGAACTGCGGGAACAGGGCGGTGCAGATGGCCAGCGTCTTCGGGTTGGTGACCCCTACCACGAAGGACTTGCCGAACAGCGCCCGCATCTCCCCCGGCGCTCCGACGTCGCCGTCACCACCGGCCCTGCGGTGCCGGATGGTCTGGACACCGAGGTAGATGAGATACCCGGCCCCGACGAACTTGATGACCCAGTAGGCGGTCTCAGAGGCCGCCATCAGCGGGCCGACGCCGAAGGCCACAGCCAGGGCCAGCACCAGCAGTCCGAGGTCGGTGCCCAGCACAGTGAGCAGCCCGGCCCGGCGGCCGTGGGCGATGGAGCGTCCGACGATGAACAGCACGCTCGGGCCCGGGATCCAGGACAGCAGGGCAGCAGCGGCGATGTAGGCCAGAAGAGAACCAGCGGGAATCATGTCCCGACAGTAGAAGCGCTGTGTTTCAGTTCGGCGCTGCTGGTCAGTGCGCGGCGGAGAACCAGGACCGTCCGGTTCCGATCGAGACCGTCAGCGGCACCGACAGGTCCATCGCATGGCCCATCGCGTCGATCACCACCTCGCGGACCGCCTCCTCCTCGTCGACCGCCACCTCGAGGATCAACTCGTCGTGGACCTGCAGCAGGACCCGGGAGGACAGTCCCCGATCGGCCAGCTCCTTGTCGGTGGCCAGCATCGCCAGTTTGATGAGGTCGGCCGCCGATCCCTGGATCGGCGCGTTGAGGGCGGCCCGCTCGGCCATCTCCCGGCGCTGACGGTTGGTTGAGGTGAGGTCCGGAAGGTACCTGCGCCGTCCCAGCAGGGTCGAGGTGAACCCGTCCTTGCGGGCCTGGTCGACAACCGCGGTGAGGTACTCGTGGACCTTGCCGAACCGGTCGAAGTAGTCGTCCATCAGGGACCGCGCCTCGGGCACCGACAGATGGAGCTGCTGGGACAGTCCGTAGGCGCTCAGCCCGTAGGCCAGGCCGTAGTTCATCGCCTTGATCCTGGACCTCTGGGCCACGCTCACCGCCGCCGGATCGACCCCGAAGACATGGGAGGCGGTGACGGTGTGAACGTCGAGTCCGGATCGGAAGGCATCGATGAGGGAGGCGTCACCGGAGACGTGGGCCATGATCCGCATCTCGATCTGGGAGTAGTCGGCGCTCATCAGGGTCTGGAATCCCTCGCCGACCACGAACCCCTCGCGGATCCGGCGGCCCTCGTCGGTGCGCATCGGGATGTTCTGAAGGTTCGGATCGGTGCTCGACAGCCGTCCGGTGGCCGCCACCGTCTGCTGGTAGGTGGTGTGGATCCGGCCGTCGTCGGAGACGCTCTTGAGCAGCCCGTCGACGGTCTGGCGCAGCCGGATGGCGTCGCGGTGCTCCAGGAGGTGCTCCAGGAAGGGGTGCTGGGTCTTCTCGAAGAGGCCGGCCAGGGCGTCGGCGTCGGTGGTGTACCCGGACTTGGTGCGCCTGGTCCTCGGCATCTTCAGCTCGTCGAAGAGGACGCTCTGCAGCTGCTTGGGGGAGCCGAGGTTCACCTCGTGGCCGATCACCTCCCAGGCGGCCTGCTGGGCGTCCAGCACCCGGGTGTCGAAGTCGGAGCGCAGGGTCTCCAGGACCTGGGTGTCGACGGCGATTCCGGCCCGCTCCATCCTCACCAGGGCGGTCTGGACGGGCATCTCGAGGTCGTGGAGGAGGCTGGTCTCCCCGCGCCGGTCGAGGTCGGCCTCCATCTCGCGGGCCAGCCGGACGACCGCCACCGCCCGGGTCATCGCCGACTGGGCGCGGGCCGCGTCGTCCTCGCCGAAGTCGAGCATCGACTGGTCGGAGTCGTCCTGGTCGGCGCTCAGCTCAGCGCCCAGATGGTGGCTCACCAGCTCGTCGAGAGGGTAGGAGCGCCGGTCGGGACGCAGTAGGTAGGCGGCCAGCTCGGTGTCGCAGGAGACTCCCGACACCTCCCAGCCACGAGCCGCCAGGGCCTCGATCGGCCCCTTGCCCGAGTGGATCGCCTTGTCGGCGACGGGGTCGGCGAGCCAGCCAGCCAGGGCCTTGTCGTCGGCGGGAGCGATCTGGGCGGGATCCAGCCAGATCGCGGTGCCGTCCTCGCATCCCAGGGCCAGTCCGGTGGCGTCCCCGGTGCCCCGGCTCCATGTCCCGCTCACCTCGAGGCCGATCCGCCGGCCGGTGCGGCTCCGCAGCCATCCGGCGAGGTCGCCCTCGGTGAGGACCTGGCCGTCGACCTGGACGGTGGCGGCTCCGGCCGGCTCCTCCTCGGGGCCCTCCAGGGCCTGGACGCGGTCCCACAGGTTGCGGAACTCCAGCACCTCGAAGAGGGTTCGGGTGGCCTCGGCGTCCCACGGCCGCTGCGCCAGGTCGTCGAGGTCGACGCCGAGGTCGAGATCGCGCACCAGGGCGTTGAGTCTGCGGTTGCGCCGGACGTCGTCGAGATGATCCCGGAAGGACTGCCCGGCCTTGCCCTTGACGGAGTCGGCCTGACGCACCAGGTTTTCCAGGCCGTCGTAGCCGGCCAGCCACTTCGCGGCGGTCTTGGGACCGACCCCTGGGACGCCGGGGAGATTGTCGGCGCTCTCCCCGACCAGGGCCGCCAGCTCGGGGTAGCGGTCGGGCCTCACCAGGTACTTCTTCTCGACCGCGGCCGGGTCGAGTCTCAACAGGTCGGAGACCCCCTTTCGGGGGTAGAGCAGGGTGACGGAGTCGTCGACCAGCTGGATGGCGTCCCGGTCTCCCGAGACGACGAGGGTCCGCATCCCGGCCCGGGTGGCCCGGGTCGACATGGTGGCCAGGATGTCATCGGCCTCGTAGTCGGGCTTCTCCAGGTGGACGATGTTGAGGGCGTCCAGAACCTCCTTGATGAGGTCGATCTGGCCGGGGAACTCCGCCGGGGTCGGAGCGCGCCCACCCTTGTACTCGCCGTACTGCTCGGTGCGGAAGGTGCCGCCCGCCAGGTCGAAGGCGACGGCCACGTGGCTCGGCTGCTCCTCGCGCAACAGGTTGATGAGCATCGAGACGAACCCATAGACGGCATTGGTGTGCTGGCCGGTACTGGTGGCGAAGTTGTCCACCGGCAGGGCGAAGAACGCCCGGAAGGCCATCGAGTGGCCGTCGAGGATCAGCAGTGTCGGACGGGAGGTCTCGCTCATGGCCCCGACTCTAGCGGGAGGCTGGGACAGCTCTGCGCGGCTAGCGGCGCCGGATGAGGTAGGTGTCGAAGATCCAGCCCTTGCGATCGACGGCGGCGGCGCGCACCTCGAGGATCTCCTGGCGGACGGTGGCCAGGTCGCCGTGCACCAGGATCTGGTCGGGGCTCCCCAGGTAGGCGCCCCAGTAGATGTCCAGACCCTCCGGGTCGATCGAGGCGAAGGTCTGGTGGCCGTCCAGCATCGCCACGACGTCGTCGGTGCCCTCCGGCATCCCCTCGGCCAGCAGCCGGGCTGGTTCGATGACCACCGCCCGGCCCTGTCGGTTGAGTGGGATCTGGTGGGCGGCGGCCAGCGCCATCACGCTGCTGATCCCCGGGATCACCTGCACCGATATCTCGGTCTCGGCGGCGGCCACCAGCTGCTTGACGATGGCCAGGGTGCTCTCGTACAGCGAGGGGTCTCCCCAGACCAGGAACCCACCGGTCTGGCCCTCCCCCAGCTCGGCGGCCACCGCCTGTCCCCACTGGGCCAGCCGCTGGGTGCGCCAGGTGCGCACCGCCGCCGGGTAGTCGGGGGTGCTGCGCCAGGGGCGGGGCGGGTCGTGGAGCTCGACGGTGCGCAGCGGCCGGTCACGGTGCTCGGCGACGATCCGGCGGCGCACCTCGACGAACTCGTCCAGATCCTTCTCCTTGACGACCACGAAGAGCACGTCGAGCCGTTGGATGGCCTTGACGGCGGCCTGGGTCACCCAGTCCGTGTTTCCCGCCCCGATGCCGATGAGTACCAGTTCGCGCGCCATCGGCACGTCCTCCCGTCCGCCATGCCGGGAGGGTCCTCCCGCCGGCCCGATGCTACCGGGCCCGCTCCGGTCCGCGACCCGACCACCCGGGGTGCGACCGACGGCCGGGAGTGCCAGTGTTGGATCCATGACATATGCGATCCCCGGAGAAGAGCTTCCCGAATGGCTGTCCGAACTCGTCAGCCCGTTGGACGACAAGCTGGGGGTCAAGGTTCACGAGATCTCGCCCGACCGCTGCGTGGTGAGCGCTCCGCTGCACGGCAACACCCAGCCCACCGGGCTGTGGCACGGAGGCGCCTCGGGAGTTCTGGTGGAGACGGCCGGCTCACTGGCCGCGATGGCTCACGGCCGTCAGGGCGGACGGTGGGCGGTCGGCACCGAGTTGAGCGTCTCCCACCTGCGCGCACCTCACGGGGAGACGATGACGGCGACCGCGGTCGCCGTCCATCTGGGCCGCCACACCACCACCCATGAGGTCCAGATCCTCGACGACGAGGGTCGCCTCTGTGCGGTCGGCAGGGTGACCTGCCAGATCGTCACCAGGAACCGGTCCGCCGCCTGACCCGGGGCCGCAGCGGCGTCATCCCGCAGCCCACCCCCGGGATCGTCGACCACGCCGGATCAGCGACGCGGCCGGGTATCAACGACGCAGCCGGGTATCAACGACGGCGCGGCCCGGTGTCGCCACCGGGCCGCGCCGTCGCATCAGATGAGCAGGATCAGTCCTGGGCCTGCGGACGGTCCCCACCGTCGTCGTGGGCGATGACCCCCTGGGCGACCTCGCGCATCGGCTTGCGCAGGTCCATGGCGGTCTTCTGGATCCATCGGAAGGCCTCCGGCTCCGAGAGCCCGAGGCTGCTCTGCAGAATCCCCTTGGCGTGGTCGACGACCTTGCGGGACTCGAGCCGCTCCTCCAGGTCGCTGACCTCGTCCTCCACGGCGCGGATCTCGGCGAACCGGGCCAGCGCGATCTCGATGGCGGGGACCACGTCGGAGGCATCGAAGGGCTTGACGACGTAGGCCATCGCACCGGCCTCCTTGGCCCGCTCGATGAGATCGCGCTGGCTGAAGGCGGTGAGCATCACGACCGCGCAGATCCTGTCCTCGGCGATCTTGTCGGCCGCGGTGATGCCGTCCATCTTCGGCATCTTGACATCCATCACGACCAGGTCGGGCTCGAGCTCGGTGGCCAGGGCGACGGCTTCCTCGCCGTCACCCGCCTGACCGACGACCTCGTAGCCCTGCTCCTCGAGCAGCTCGGTGAGGTCCAGGCGAATGAGCGCCTCATCCTCGGCCACCACCACGCGCGGGCGTTTGGTCGCGGCGGAGGAGGCATCATTCGAGGAAGCCTCGTGATCGGAACTCACATTGTTAACCACAGTGGTGCTTCCTTGCATCTCGGACGCTGGCACATTTCTTCGACATCATACAGCCCGCGCCCTGATCGGCACACCATTGCACGGGTACCCCCGTCATCCTTGACCCGGGAGCCCCGGCCACTGCCGGGTCGGCGGCTCCGTGTTGGGGTCACCACGCCAGGGTGTGACAGAATGGCCGGTGCGGCCCGAGTGGCGGAATGGTAGACGCGGCGCACTCAAAATGCGCTGTCTGAAAGGGCGTAGGGGTTCGACTCCCCTCTCGGGCACCGCACTTCCCGGGACAACTGTTCAACGCGACAACCGGTCGAGCGCACAACAGTTCTGCGGGAACGACAAGAGGCGGGCACCACGAAGGTGCCCGCCTCTTGATCCCAGGAATTCATCGATTCCCGGGATCAGTCATTCACTTCTTGATCCTCAGAACCCGGATGTCATTGGTCTTGCCGGGAATGTCCATCGGGGAGCCGGAGACGACCACGATGCGGTCGCCGACCTCGGCGAGCTGGTGCTCGCGGATGTAGTCGTTCACCCAGACATACAGGTCCTCGGAGTTCTTGAACACCGGGGTCACGATCGCATTGGCGCCCCAGGTCCAGGCCAGCGTCTTGGTGGTCACCTCGTCAGGGGTGAAGACCAGCAGCGGGGTGGACGGACGCAGCCGGGAGATCCGCTTGGCGGTGTCGCCGGACTTGGTGAAGGCGACGATGAACTTGGCCTCGGCGCGCTCGGCGATCTCGGCAGCAGCCTTCGAGATGATGCCGCCGGTGGTGTGCGGGGCCCAGTCGATCGGGGCGATCTTGCCGAGGCCGTGGGCCTCGGTGGACTCCACGATGCGAGCCATGGTGCGCACGGTCTCACCGGGGTAGTCGCCCACGGAGGTCTCGGCGGAGGTCATCACGCCGTCGGCGCCGTCCAGAATGGCGTTGGCGACGTCAGCGGCCTCTGCACGGGTCGGACGCGGGGCGTGAATCATCGACTCCAGCATCTGGGTGGCGACGATGACCGGCTTGGCCTGCAGACGGGCCTTCTCAATAATGGTCTTCTGGATGAGGGGGACCTCCTCCAGCGGGCACTCCACGGCCATGTCACCACGGGCGACCATGACGGCGTCGAAGTTGTCGATGATGGAGTCGAGGTTCTCGATGGCCTGCGGCTTCTCCAGCTTGGCGATGACGGGGACCCGACGGCCCTCCTCGTCCATGATCTGGTGGACCCGGTCGATGTCATTGCCGTGCCGCACGAAGGACAGCGCGATGAGGTCGATGCCGACGCCCAGGCACCAGCGCAGGTTCTCCTCGTCCTTCTCGGTCATCGCAGGCAGCGAGACCGGGACGCCGGGCAGGTTGATGCCCTTGTGGTCGGAGACCGGGCCGGGGACGATACACACGCAGTTGACGTCGGTGTCGGTGACCGACTCGACCTTCAGGGAGATGTTGCCGTCATCGATGAGGATGATGTCGCCCGGGTGGCAGTCACCGGGAAGGCCCTTGAAGGTGGTGGAGACGCGCTCCTGGTTGCCGATGATGTCATCGGTGGTGATGGTGAACTTGTCACCCAGTCCAAGAATGATCTTGCCGTTGGATGCGCCCTCGGGCTTCTCGAAGACCCCGGTACGGATCTTCGGGCCCTGGAGGTCGCCCAGCGCGGCGACGTTGAGGCCCAGCTCAGCGCTCACCGAACGCACCAGGTCGAGGCGACGCTGGTGCTCTCCGTAGTCTCCGTGGCTCATGTTCAGGCGGGCGACATTCATGCCGGCCTCCATGAGCTCCTTCATTCCGTCGTGGCTCTCAACAGCGGGTCCGAGGGTATTTACAATTTTCGCTCTACGCACGCCACAGACTGTACCGTGGCCCCGCCACCGCCACGACCTGCGGAGGTCGTTTACACAGTGTGTGCATCCTCACAGAGCCAGTCGTGCACCATCGTCCGATATTCGCAAACATTCGTGCACCGCTCCTGGGAGCCTTTCTCTGTCCTCGTCAGGGGCCGGTTCAATCCTGATCGGTGACTGGTTCAGGGGTGCGCGATGAACTCGTTTCCGGCCCTCACCACCGCCAGGGCGTGGTCCAGATCCTCGGGAAGCGGGCTGGTGAAGGTGACCCACTGACCCGAGCCGGGATGAGTGAAGGACAGTTCGGCAGCGTGCAGCCACTGCCTCTGCAGGCCCAGCTCGGCGGCCAGCACCGGGTCGCAGCCGTAGAGCGGGTCCCCGCAGCAGGGGTGGTGGACGGCGGCCATGTGGACCCGGATCTGGTGGGTTCTGCCGGTGTCCAGGTGCACCTTGAGCAGGCTGGTCCCCCGGAACGCCTCGAGGGTCTCGTAGTGGGTCACCGAGTGCCTGCCGCCGTCCACCACCGCCATCTTCCAGTCGTGGCCGGGGTGGCGTCCGATCGGGGCATCGATGGTACCGGCCAGCGGATCGGGGTGGCCCTGGACCAGGGCGAGGTAGATCTTGTCGACCGTGCGGTCGCGGAATGCGCGCTTGAGCAGGGTGTAGGCGTGCTCGCTCTTGGCAACCACCATCAGACCGGAAGTGCCGACGTCCAGCCTCTGGACGATCCCTTGACGCTCGGCGGCGCCGCTGGTGGAGATCGCGAACCCGGCGGCGGCCAGGTGCTCGACGACACTGGGCCCGTCCCAGCCCTGGGAGGGGTGGGCGGCCACCCCGGCCGGCTTGTCGACGACGATGATGTCGGAGTCGTCGTGGACGATCCGCATCCCCTCGACCAGTTTCGGGGTGAGGGGGGCGATCGGGCTGGGATCGGCCAGGTCGACCTCCAGCATCTGACCGGTGACCACCCGGGTGGCAGCCCGTTGCACGGGTCGGCCGTCCAGCATCACCTTGCCCATTTCGATGAGATCGGCGACACGGGACCGCGAGACGCCGGTCATCCGCGCCGCCGCCGCGTCGACCCGGGAACCGTCCAGTCCGTCGGGGACCAGCAGCACACTCACCGTTCGCCCCGTCCGCCGAAGGCCATCGCCGCGACCACCAGGACCGCGGTGGCGGTGATGAACATGTCTGCGACATTGAAGACCGCGAAGTGCGGCAGGGCGAACAGATCGACCACATGGCCGCGGAGCACACCCGGGGCCCGGAAGAGCCGATCGGTGAGATTGCCCGCGATACCGGCCATCACCATCCCGCAGGCGACCAGGGTCCAGCGGTGCCGGCACCGTGGGGCGGCGTACCCGATCACCACGCCCAGGGCGATGGTGGCGAAGACGCTGATCACCACGGTCGCCGAGGACCCCATCGAGAAGGCCGCACCGGGATTGCGCAGCAACTGGAGCCTCAACAGCCCGCCGAACAGGACCGGCGGGTCGGCAGGATCCAGATGGGCCACCGCCAGGCCCTTGACGATCTGGTCGAGGGCCAGCCCGCAGATCGCGATGAGCACCATCACGATCCTCCAGCGCCGCAGCAGCGCACCGCTGAGCTGCTCGGCAGGGCTGCTCGCCCGGTCCTCGGCAGAACTCGTCGCCCGGTCCTCGGCAGAGCTCGTCGTGGGATCCTCGGCAGGGCTGGTCGTCGAGCTCACCGGCGCTCTTCGCGCTGCTTGCACCGCACGCACATGGTGGCCCTGGGGAATGCCTGGAGCCTGGCCTTGCCGATCGGTCGGCCACAGCTCTCACAGGTGCCGTAGGTGCCCTCGTCCAGCATCTTGAGGGCCAGTCGGGACTGGTCGTAGACCAGCTGGGCGTTGTGGGCCAGAGTCATCTCCTGGTCGCGCTCGAACTGGGAGGAGCCGACATCGACGGGGTCCTTGCCGGCACCGTCGGAGCCCTCGGTCATCAGGTCGGCGAGACTGTCCTGGGCAGCGGCCAGATTGCGCCCCGTCCGCTCGACATCGGCCTGAAGGGACCCGATCACCTCGGCCACCTCCTGCGCGGTCCACGGCTCGTCGCCGTCCCGAACCGGCAGCGAGGCCGCGATACGTCCATCCCGGACGGCACCATCTTGCTGCGCCATGATCACGTCTCTCCATCCTGACTGGGACGGGGCTGCCCGTCCATGCTGCGACCCGCGAGGCGCGGAACTGTGCGCAGACAATACACCTCGTACGAACAGACGCATCGGCCCCATCCCGGAGGATGGGGCCGATGCGTCTGACGGTCGGTGACGCCTGCAGATCAGTTCTGCTGGCTGCGACCGGTGATGAGGGCATCCAGCCTCGGGGTGGCCGAGGTGCCGGGGGCGACCCGGTTCTCCGACCGCACCAGGTCAGCGGTCTCGGTGGGCTCGAAAACGCCCTTCTCGATGCTCTCCGCCTGGCCGCGCAGCTGGTTCACCAGGTTCTGGAGGTAGCCGGACTCGAAGGTGCGCAGCTGGTCGACCTTGCCGGCCAGCTCGTCGCGCTCCTTCTCCAGCTGGGTGAACAGATCATTGCGGCGCGCCTTGGCGTCCGTGGTGACCTGCTCGGCGTTCTGCTTGGCCTCGGAGACCATCCGATCGGCGTTGACCCGGGCAGCCGACTCGATCCGCTCGGCACGGGTCTGGGCGTCGACGATGTGCTCGTGAGCCTTCTTCTCGGCGTCGGAGGTCTTGCGGTGAGCCTCCTCCTGAGCCTCGTGGACGACCCGCTCGGCATCGGCGATGGCCAGCTCGACCATCCGGACGACGGCCGGGGAGGCCTGGGCGCTGGTGGTGACGACGATGTGCTCGGGGCGGACCTGGCCCTCGGTGCTGCCGGACGGCTGGGCAAGAGGTGCCGGGGCGGGAGCCGCGGCGGCCTGCTGGGCCGCCTGGAGCTTGTTCTGGAGGTCCTGGTTCTCACTGCGCAGGCGGGCCAGCTCGGCATTGGCGGCAGCCTCGCCGCCGGACTGCTGAGCAGCTCGCTGGAGCTCCTCGAGCTGAGCCTTGAGACCGGCGTTGGCCTGCTCGGCACCCTGGAGCTTCTGCTCGGCATCCTGCAGCTTCTGCTGGGTCTCGGCCAGGGAGCGCTTGGCGCTCTCGAGCTCGGCATTGCCGGCGTTCTGCTTCTGGGTCCGCAGCTCCTCAAGCTGTGCCTTGAGGTGCTCGTTCTCCTCGCCGAGGCGGGGATCGGGCTGGGCGGTGGCACCGTCGGCGGTCTTGAGGGCGTCCATCTGGGCCTTCAGCCGATCGTTCTCGTCGATGATCGCCGCGAAAGTGGCGTCGACCTTGTCCACGAAGTCGTCGACCTCACCAGCGCGGTACCCTTCGCCTGGGCGTCGCGCCATCGGAAAACGAATTCTGCGCACCTCGTCGAGGGTCAGCGTCATTGTGCACTCCAACAGTTCGGATACAGTCTGAGCCAGTGACGGAGCCACCATGAAGTCGGCGGACATCGCCACGAGACTGGGTCTACGATACTCCCCGGCACCGGGCCGCGTCATCAGGAGTCTCACCCGCGACTCGAACCCTCCACCTCGGGTCGGGGTTCCCGGCACTACTCCGGTCCTGATTCTGCTCCTGGGAATGGCTCAGAAGAAGACCAGCACAGTGACCCGCTGCAGGGCGATGAGGACCACGAAGAGCAGCATGAATCCGAGGCTGAGGGCGACGCCGCCGAGCCGGACCGGAGGAAGAATCCGGTCGAAGAAACGCACCGGCGGATCGGTGACGGTGTAGACCAGTTCGAAGATCACCGCCAGCACCCCGTGCGGCTGGAAGCCACGGGCCAGCAGCGGGACCCACGAGATGATCATCCGCACCACCAGCAGGACCATGTAGAACTGAATCGCATAGAGAACGATGATGCCGGCCAGCGCCACGGGGAGTACTCCTCAGTTGTCGGGGTTCCTCAGGACTGGTTGAAGAATCCCTCGCCGGCGATCCGCGCCTTGTCCTCAGGGGTGACGTTCACATTGCGTGGGCAGAGCAGGAAGACCTTGCTCGTCACCTTCTCGATAGTGCCACGAAGACCCAGGATCAGGCCGGCGGCGAAGTCGACCAGCCGCTTGGCGTCGCCGTTCTCCATCTCGGTGAGGTTCATGATCACCGGCACCCCGTCACGGAAGTGCTCCCCGATGATCCGGGCGTCGTTGAAGGCCCGGGGGTGCACCGTCATGATCCGGTTGATGTCGGCGATGCTCTGCTCCTCCACCGCCCCCTCCGGGGAGTCCTGCCGCTCCAGCGGCTGCGGAGCGCTGGGACGGCGGGTCTGGGCCGGCGTGGAGCTCTCGTTGCGGCGCTGGGGCATCGGAGTGATGCTGGAGGGTTCGTACCCGTCGTCGGAGTACACCTCGGTGGTGAGGTCCTCGTCCGGCAGATCCTCGTCATAGCGCCGGTCGTCGACAAGCCCGACGTACGAGGCCAATTTCCTGCCGAACCCAGCCATCTGGCTCTCCTCACTCGAGTCTGTCGCCCGCTTGATGTGATGTCCGGACGATTCCGTCCACGGTACCGCCGCCTACGTTGCCACCGCACCAGTCGGCCCCGTCGGGGGACACGCTACTAGTTCTTGATCCACACCAGTCCGGCAAGCCTGCCCGATCCGGGATCTCTGCGATGGGAGAACAGCTCCGGGCTCTCCCTGGTGCACGGGTCCAGGCCGACCGCGGCCACCCCGAGACCCTCCAGCTGGGCCAGCGCCTCCGCGCCCAGATCCAGCGAGGGGGTGCCCCACGAGGTGATGGCCCGGGTGGCGGGATGGCTCGCCCAGACCTCCTCGGCCATCTGCCGGGGAACCTCGTAGCAGGAGCCGCAGATGTGGGGGCCGATCCAGGCCAGGATCTCGCGGGCCCCCTGCCTGCGCATCTGCGCCACCACGGCCTCCAGCACCCCGCACAGCAGTCCGTTGCGCCCGGCGTGTGCGGCACCGATCACCCCTGCCTGCGGGTCGGCGAGCATCACCGGCAGGCAGTCGGCCACCCGGATCGCCAGCGCCAGCCCTCCGACCCGGGTCACCATCGCGTCGGCCGCGGGCATCGGGTCAGCGGCGTCGGGAGCCTCGTCCAGCACCGTCCGGTCGGGGTAGCCATGATGGCGACGGACCGTCTCCTGGTCGATGGACAGCACCCGGTTGCCGTGCACCTGGTGGACCAGGGCGATCCCGTCGACCCCCGTCGCGGCGCGCAGTGCGGCCACATTGGCCACCAGGCAGTCCGGCTCGTCGACGTCGACGCGACCGAGGTTCAGCTCGGACAGGGACCCTTCCGACTCCCCTCCCCAGCGATCGGTGAAGGCCACCCCAACGCCGTGGTTGGCGCCGGGGTCGATCCGCATTCTCAGCATCCGCGGAACTACTTGAGGAAGTCCGGCACGTCCAGATCGTCGTCCTCGGGGGTCGCCACGACCCGCGGATTGGTCGGCTCGGCGACCGGGGTCTCCTCGGGGGTCACCCTCGGAGCGACCTTCGGGGCCGGCTTGACCGGGGGGGTCTGGGCCGGACGGGAGGAGTTCTGGCCGGGGGTTCCCGGACGCGCCGCGGCGCGGGTGGTGACCCCGGGTTGGCGCTTGGGGGGCTGGCCGCCGTCGAAGCCGGCGGCGATCACGGTGACCCGCACCTCGTCGCCCAGGGCGTCGTCGATGACCGTTCCGAAGATGATGTTGGCCTCGTCGTGGGCGGACTCCTCGATGAGGTTGGCCGCGCTGGCCACCTCGAACAGGCCCAGGTCGGAGCCGCCGGCGATCGACAGCAGGACGCCGTGCGCACCGTCGATGGAGACCTCCAGCAGCGGCGAGGAGATCGCCATCTCGGCGGCGGCCCGCGCCCGGTCCTCCCCGGAGGCGTGCCCGATGCCCATCAGCGCCGACCCGGCGTTCGACATGATCGACTTGACGTCGGCGAAGTCCAGGTTGATCTGACCGGGGGTGGTGATGAGGTCGGTGATTCCCGAGACGCCCTGCATCAGCACCTGGTCGGCCTGCTTGAAGGCGTCGATGATGGCGATCTGCTGATCGGTCATCGACAGCAACTTGTCATTGGGGATGACGATGAGGGTGTCGACCTCCTCGCGCAGCCGGTCGATACCGTCCTCGGCCTGGCTGGTGCGCCGACGCCCCTCGAAACTGAACGGCCGGGTGACCACCCCGATCGTGAGGGCTCCCAGTGAACGGGCGATCTTGGCGACCACCGGTGCGCCACCGGTTCCCGTGCCACCGCCCTCCCCGGCGGTGACGAAGACCATGTCGGCGCCCTTGAGACACTCCTCGATCTCGTCGGAGTGGTCCTCGGCCGCCTGCCTTCCCTTGTCGGGGTCGGCGCCGGCACCGAGGCCGCGGGTGAGATCGCGACCGACATCGAGCTTGACGTCCGCGTCGCTCATCAGCAGCGCCTGGGCGTCGGTGTTGATGGCGAGGAATTCCACTCCCTTGAGTCCGGCCTCGATCATCCGGTTGACGGCATTGCATCCGCCGCCGCCGACCCCCACGACCTTGATCACGGCGAGGTAGTTCTGGGATGGAGTTGCCACGGGAGTCTGCCTCACTTCGCATTGAACGCTGGTCGCATCACAGGCTATGAGCACTCACCGGGGGTGTCCACCGGGCCCGCCGCATGGCCCCCGACTCTCAATCACTACTTGAGAGATCGACACCTGAGGTGAGTCCGGCACCGGCACGGATCGGCACCAGAGAGGATCGGCACCCTCAGCGTGCGGTGGGATGATCCGGCGAGGAGACGTCGTAGGTCCTGGCCGGGGTGCCGAGCATCGCGGTGGCCACCGTCGACTTCGTCGCCGACTGGTCGGCACTGCCCCAGACCACCCTGCGGTCCTTCGAGAGAACCACCACGATGGCGTCGGGACTGGTGGCCTCCAGGTGATCGGTCTGGGACCTCAGGGTCGTGGAGAGGCTGGCGACGGTGGTCGCCAGATCGCCCAGGAGGCGCTTGTCGCCGGGATCGGCGAGCGCCTGCGGCAGCCCCGGGCGCACCTGACCGGCGACGTGGAAGATCGTTCCGGTCCGGTCGACCCAGTAGTAACGACCGGCGTCGCGCACCTGGTAGACGGGGGTGCGCTCGGTGACCACGATCCGGATGCCGTCGGGCCATGAGCGGTGCACCCGCACGCCCTCGACCGGCGGGAGCTGAGCGATCCGGGCGGCGACCGCACCGACGTCTACCCTGGCCAGCGGAGTGCCCTGGGGGACCCGTCCGGCGGCACGCACCTGACCGGCGCTGAGCAGGCCGGTCCCCTCGACGGTGACGGTGCGCACCGCCAGCAGACTGGACCAGCGCACCACCCACACCCCGGCCCCCAGCAGCACCACCAGGGCGACCAGGGCCGCCACCAGAATCTGCCTGCGACGCCGCCGCTGGCGACGCCGCAGGTCGATGGGACGGGTGAGGTCCGAGACCCTCGAGGTCATCGCTCGCTGTCGCCGCCGGGCAGCAGGCCCAGCAGGATGGGACCGACCAGGGTGACGTCCCCGGCGCCCAGGGTGATCACCAGATCCCCCGGACGCACCTCCTCGGCCAGCGCCGCGGGCAGGTCGCCCTTGTCCGGGACGTAGCGGGAGGACCCTCCGGCCGCCTCCACGGCGTCCTCCACGAGTCGACCCGAGACCCCGGGGATCGGGTCCTCGCGGGAGGCGTAGATGTCGGTGACCAGGACCCGGTCGGCCAGCGCCAGGGCCTTGCCGAACTCGGTGGCGAAGTCGCGGGTGCGGGTGTACAGGTGGGGCTGGAAGCAGGCGATGACCCGGCCGCCGGCGGCGGCCCGACGAGCGGCCCCCAGGGTGGCCCGGATCTCGGTCGGGTGGTGGGCGTAGTCATCGAAGATGCTCACCCCGCCGCGGCGTCCCACCAGCTGGAAGCGACGCAGGGTTCCCGTGAAGGAGGCCAGTCCGGCGAGCAGTTCGGCCTGGTCGACCCCGAGCAGACTTCCGACAGCGAAGGCCGCCGCCGCGTTGGACAGGTTGTAGCGACCGGGAACCTGAAGCTGAAGCCGGCCCGAGGACCGTCCTCCGGTGAGGGTGGCGGCGACGGTGGACCCCTCCAGGTCCAGGTCGGTCAGCCGGACGTCGGCACCGGCGCCCTCACCGTAGGTCACCACCTGGACGTGGCCGGTCTCCTGGAGCCGTCGGGCCAGTTCGGCGGACCCGGGGTTGTCGATGTCGACGACGACGTAGTTCACCCGCGGCCCGGAGGCCATCCGCACGAATCCCTCGAAGTAGGCCTGCGGGGTGCCCCAGTTGTCCAGATGGTCGGCCTCCACATTGGTGACCACCACGATCTGGCTGGGGTACTGCAGGAAGGACCCGTCGGACTCGTCGGCCTCCACCACGAAGGCCTTGCCGCCTCCGAGATGGGAGCTGGTACCGGTGGAGGCCAGCGGGGAGCCGATGACATAGGAGGGGTCCGCGCCGGCGTGGGACAGCGCCACCGCGATCATCGCGGTGGTGGTGGTCTTGCCGTGGGTGCCGGCCACCGAGACCCCCTCGTGACCGAGCATCAGCGCGGCCAGCCCGGCGCTGCGGTGCCAGATCCGCAGTCCACGGCGTCGCGCCTCGACCAGCTCGGGGTTGTCGGCGCGGATCGCCGAGGAGACCACGACGGTCTGCGCGCCGTCCAGATGGCTGGGATCGTGGCCCACCCAGGTGCGCACCCCGGCCTCCGCCAGGGAGCGCAGATTGGCCGAGTCCACCTGGTCGGAGCCCGACACCGGTACGCCCAGCTCCTCGTAGATCCGTGCCACTCCGCTCATCCCGGCACCCCCGACGGCGATGAAGTGGACCGGCCCGATGGATCGGGGGTCCGCCAGCTCAACGGGTTCACGCAGCGTCATCGGGGTCCTCCTGGGGAACGGGGCGGGCAGTTCGGGAGCGGTCGGCCGCTCCCAGCACGATCTCGGCGAGCTTCTCGGCGGCATCGGCCGGCATCAGGCTCTGACCGGCCGACGACATGGCGGCCAGGGTCTGCGGCTGATGGATCCGCGCTGTCTCGGTCAGCAGCCGGGAGGCGTCCAGTGCGGCGTTGTCGACCAGCACGCCGGCGCCGGCCTCCACCACCGAGACCGCATTGCGCGCCTGTTCGCCGTTGCCGTGGGGCAGCGGCACGTAGATGGTGGGCAGGCCGACCGCAGCGGTCTCCACGACCGTTCCGGCCCCCGCCCGGGCGACCATCAGGTCGGCCGCCGCGTAGCCCTGGCTCATGTCGTCCAGATAGGCCACCGGGACCCATCGGGCGCCGGTGTCGGGATCGGTGACCGTGACCGCCGATCCGATGTTCTTGGGTCCCAGCACGTGGAGGATCTGGACCCCGTCCGCCAGCAGCCGGTCGCGGGCCGCCACCACCGCGTCGTTGATGGCCACCGCCCCCTGGGAGCCGCCGCTGACCAGCAGGGTGGGACGGTCCGGGTCCAGGCCGAGTGCGGCCCGGGCTGCCAGCGCGCTGCTGCGTCGTGCCGCGGCGTCCTGTCGGGCCAGTCCGGTGACCGCGTCGCGCAGCGGCATCCCGATGAACCGGGCGCCGGGCAGCGGGGTGCCGGGGAAGGCGACCGCGACCCTGGCGGCGAACCGCGAGGCGACCTTGTTCGCCAGGCCGGGCACGGCGTTCTGCTCATGAATGACGATCGGCACCTTGGCCCGGCGGGCCGCCAGGTAGCCGGGCATCGAGACGTACCCGCCGAAGCCGACCAGCACATCGGCCTGCCGGGTGCGCAGCACCTCGGCGGCCTGGTGGACGGCCCGGCGCAGGTGGGCGGGGACCTCGAGCAGTTCGGCGGAGAGTTTGCGGGGCAGCGGGACCGGATCGATCATGTCCAGTTCCAGGCCCGCCTCCGGGATGACCCTGCCCTCCAGCCCCTTGGGGGTGCCGATGCACGACAGGTGTCCCAGATCGGGGTGGCGCACCAGCGCCTGGGCGGTGGCGATCAACGGCGAGGTGTGCCCTGCGGTACCACCTCCAGCCAGCACGACATTCACCATCTGCGGGTCACCTCTCGTCTCATCGGTCGTCCTCTCATCCTGTCTGTCCCGATCCCGGGAGGTCGTGGCGGCCCCCTCAGCCGCGCCGACCGCCGTCCACCACGGTAGTCACTCGGAGCGGTCCCGAGCGTCGCGACGCGTCGAGATACTTCGCGGCCGCCCGTTCTCCCCGGGCGCAGGCCAGCAGCAGTCCGGCGGCCACCAGGTTCGAGATGAGCGCCGACCCGCCGATCGAGATGAACGGCAGCGGCACCCCGAAGACCGGGAACAGATTGAGCGCGACGCCCATGTTCATGACGGCCTGGATGGCCGTCCACGCCGTGATGGTGGCGGCCAGGGCGCGGCTGAACTGCGAACTGGACCGCATCGCCACCCTGATCCCCGCCCAGGTGAGCAGGGCGAACAGGACGATCACGGCCATCGTGCCGACCAGACCCATCTCCTCACCCAGAACGGCGAACACGTAGTCGTTCTGGGCGCCATCGTACAGACCTCCCCACTTCTGCCGGGAGGCTCCGATGCCGACCCCCCACCAGCCTCCGGAGGCCAGCGCGAAGATCGCGCTGAGCGGCTGCTGGGAGGCGTCCGGGGAGTCCGTGGGACTCAGGAACAGCAGCACCCTGCGCATCCGACTGGGTCGGGTCGCCACCGCCACCGCCACGCTGCCCGCGGCCAGCACCATCAACCCCAGTAGATAGCGCAGCCGGATCCCGAAGGCCCACATCTGGGCGAACATCACCGCGCCGATGATCATCACGGTTCCCAGGTCTCCCTGAGCGATGATGAGGATCACCGGCACCGCGAACATCAGCAGGTAGGGCACCAGGTGGCGCGCTCTGCCGAGGTCCTCGCGACGGGCGGCCAGGTAGCTGGAGCCGGCGATGACCAGGGCCAGTTTGGCGAACTCCGAGGGCTGCAGGGTGACCGGCCCCAGGGCCAGCCAGTTGCGGTTTCCCTTGCCGGCGTCGCTGCCCAGTGGGGTGAAGACGAGGATCAGCATGAGTACCGATGCCGCGTAGGCGGCCAGCCCGGCGATCCGGATCCATCGTTCGCGCAGCCTGGAGGCGATCGCCGCGACTCCCCCGCCGACCACCAGGAACAGCACCTGTCGTTGGGCGTAGTAGTACGGGCTGAGGTCCTGGGACTGCGCGTAGACCGATGAGGAGGACAGACTCATCAGGGCTCCGATGGATGCCAGCAGGATGGTGGCGACCAGGATGACGTAGTAGTCGAGCAGGGCCAGCGACAGCAGCGGCCGGTCGGAGCCGGCCACCTTGCGGGTGCCGCCGTCCAGGCGCAGCAGGTGGCCCAGCCAGGCGATCAACCGATCGAAAGGGCCGTCGGACTGCGAGGGCACTCTCAGCGCCTGACTGGACCGTCGATCGTCCGGGCCGCCTTGGCGAAGTCGTCCCCACGGGCCGCGTAACCGGGCCAGATGTCCAGGCTCGCGCAGCCGGGGGCCATCAGGACGGTGTCGCCGGCCTGGGCCATCTCGGCAGCCCGGTGGACCGCCTCGGCCATCACGGAACGGTCAGTCGAGTCGAGGACCACCACGGGAACCTGAGGAGCGAGGCGGGCCAGCGTCTCGGCGATCATCTTCCGGTCGATGCCGATCACCACGGCGCCGCGCAGCTTGTCGCGGTGGGTGGTGACCAGGTGGTCGAAGTCGGTGCCCTTGGCCTGACCCCCGGCGATCCACACGATGTGGTCGTAGGCCCGCATCGAGGAGTTCGCGGCGTGCGGGTTGGTGGCCTTCGAGTCGTCGACCCAGGTGAGCCCGCCGGCCTGGTGCACGGTCTCGATGCGGTGGCCTCCCAGGTGGAGGTCGCGCAGTCCCTGGGCGACCGCGCGGGGGTGCACCCCGAAGGACCGGGTGAGGGCGGCAGCCGCCAGGGCGTTCTCCACGTTGTGGGGGGCGAAGGGGTGGACGTCGGACAGCTTGGCCAGCTCGATGGCCGAGCTCTGGCGCTGCTCGAGGAAGGCGCGGTCGACGATCTGGTCGTCGACCACCCCGACCATCGAGGGGCCCGGGGTGCCCAGGGTGAACCCGATGGCACGGGCCCCCTCCACCACGTCGGCCTGCTCGACCATCCGCTCGGTCGCCGGGTCGGCGACGTTGTAGACGCAGGAGTGCTGCACCCGGTGGAAGATCTTGGCCTTGTCGGCGCCGTAGGCGGCGAACGGGTCGGGATGATCGGCGTACCACTCCAGGTGGTCCTGGTGCAGGTTGAGCACCGCCGCAGAGTGCAGGGACAGCGACGAGGACCAGTGCAGCTGGAAGCTGGACAGTTCGACGGCGAAGACCTGGTAGTCGACCTCGTCGGCCATCGCCTCCAGGATCGGCCGCCCGATGTTGCCGACCGCCGCGGCCCGCAGACCGTCTGCCTTGAGGATCGCCTCGGTCATCTGGGTGGTGGTGGTCTTGCCGTTGGTGCCGGTGACGGCCAGCCAGGGGATCACGTGGTCGGGGTGCATCAGCCGCCAAGCCAGCTCCGGCTCGCCCCAGACCGGGATGCCGGTGGCCAGCGCCTCGGCCACCAGCGGTTGGAGCGGTCGCCAGCCGGGAGAGACGATCACCAGATCGGTGTCCTGCGGCAGGGACGCGGTGGAGCCGGGCCCCAGGTGCACGGTGGCGCCGAGCACCTCGAGCAGTCCGCCCTTGTCCCGGTGCCCCTCGTCGATGGCGTCGTCGACGACCGTCACCTGGGCGCCGAGCTCCAGCAGGGCGTCGGCCGAGGCGTACCCGGAGGTGCCCAGACCGGCGATCACCGCCCGCACCCTGGTCCAGTCGAAGGTCCGGTCGGCCCCGGCCAGCTGCTGCCTCACGTCGTTCCTGTCGTTCACTGTCCGACCACCCATTCCGCGTAGAAGATTCCCAGTCCCGCCGCCACCATCAGACCGCAGATGATCCAGAACCGGATCACCACGGTGATCTCATTCCATCCCTTGAGCTCGAAATGGTGGTGCAGCGGTGCCATCTTGAACACCCGTTTGCCGCCCGTCATCTTGAACACGCTGATCTGGATGATCACCGACAGGGTCTCGATGACGAACAGGCCACCGATGACGATGAGGAGCAACTCGGTGCGACTCATCACCGCGAGCCCGGCGACCGCGCCGCCGATGGCCAGCGATCCGGTGTCGCCGAGGAAGATCTTGGCCGGCTTCGCGTTCCACCACAGGAATCCGAAACAGGCCCCTGACAGGGCCAGCGCCACGACGGCCATGTCGTGGGGGTCGCGGACCGTGTAGCACTGCGGGCCGGCATGGCCGGTGCACCACTGGTTGAACTGCCACAGGCTCAGCAGGGTGTAGGCGGCGAACACCATGGTCGCCGAGCCGGGCGCCAGACCGTCCAGCCCGTCGGTGAGGTTGACGGCGTTGGAGGCTCCCGCGACGAGCAGGATGACCCAGATCACCCCGAGCCACAGCGGCAGCTGCAGCCACGAGATGTCGCGCAGGAAGGAGATCGCCGAGGATCCGGGGGTGACACCGACGCGGTTCGGGAAGTACATCACCCCGACCGCGAAACCGATCGCCACGATGGCCTGGCCAATGAGTTTGCCGCGGGGTTTCAGGCCCAGCGAGCGCTGGTTGGAGATCTTGCGCCAGTCGTCCAGGAAGCCGATGAACCCCAGGCCGGCGAACAGCCACAGGACCAGCAGGGCCGAGATCGTGACATGGGTCCAGGTGATGAGGTGGGCCAGGAAGTAGGCGACGATCACCGAGACGATGATGGCGGCCCCACCCATCGTCGGGGTGCCCTTCTTGGCGGCGTGGGTCTTGGGACCGTCGTCGCGGATGAACTGGCCGAAGCCGCGCTTGGCGAGGTAGCCGATCAACCACCGGGTACCCAGAAGGGTGCCCAGCATCGATATTCCACCCGCCAGCAGAATGTTCTTCACGCCCGGCCTCCCTTGTCGTCCAGGATCTCCGCGGCGACCCTCTCAAGCCTCAGGGTCCTGGATGCCTTGACCAGCACGACATCATGCGCGAACCAATCTACCGAACCGGCGACCTGGGTGGCATCCACCACGCGGGACTCCACTCCCCCCTCGGCGACGCCGCCGGCCAGGTCGGCGGCGTGCTCGCCCAGGCACAGCACCAGGTCGAATCCCGCCCGGGCCGCCTGGCGGCCGGCCTCGCGGTGCAGTTGCGGTGCGCTGGGTCCGAGCTCGCGCATCTCCCCCAGCACCGCGATCCCCCGGGTCGCGGGGTCGTGCCCACGTCTCCTGGAGAGGATCCCCGACAGCGCGTCGAGGGCGGCTCTCATCGAGTCCGGGTTGGCGTTGTAGCAGTCGTTGACCACGACCAGTCCGTCCCGCCGCTCATCGAGCTCCATCCGCCAGGGCGACCTGCTGGTCGCCGCCGACAGCCGGGCCGCGATGGTGGCGGCGTCCATCCCGCAGCAGGCGGCGGCCGCGGCGGCGGCGACTGCATTGGCCACCTGGTGGGCGCCCATCGTGCGCAGCCGGACCTGTTCGGCCGACTCGGTGCCACCGGAGCGCAGATGGAGGGTGAAGCTGTGGCGCTCCAGGTCGTCGTAGCTCACCTGGTCGGCCCAGGCCTCGATGGCGGCCCCGGGGTGACGGTGGGAGTCGTCGGGACTGAACCAGGCGATCTGACCGGCGGTCCGCGAGGTCATCGCGGCGACCCGGTGATCGGCGGCGTTGAGGACCGCCCACCCGCCGGCCTCCAGAGCCTCGACGATCTCCCCCTTGGCGGCGGCGATCGCATCGCGGGAGCCGAACTCCCCCAGGTGCGCGGTCCCGACGTTGAGCACCATCGCCACGTCGGGGGGCACGATCGAGGTGAGCCACGCGATGTGGCCCTTGCCGCGGGCGCCCATCTCACTCACCAGGAAGTCGGTCTTCTCGTCGATCCCGCAGGCGGTGAGCGGGACGCCGATCTCATTGTTGAAGCTGCCCACCGGGGAGACCGTCGCTCCGGCGGCGTCCAGCACCTGGGCGAGGATGTCCTTGGTGCTGGTCTTGCCCGAGGAACCGGTCAGCGCGACAGCCCGCATCCCGCGCGCCCTCTCGAGGGCCACCAGGTGACGGGCCAGATCGGTGAGTCCCTGCTGGGAGTCGGAGACCACCAGGTGCGGCAGGTCGGCATCGGTGAGCCGGGTGGCCAGCACCGCCGCGGCTCCCGCCCGGGCCGCCGCCCCGGTGAAGTCGTGGCCGTCGACCCGCTCCCCGGGAAGTGCGACGAACAGGCTCCCCCGGTCGGCCAGCCGGGTGTCGATGACGACCCGGGGGCCCACCGGGGTGTCGGCCTCCCCACTCAGCCGGGCTCCGATGGCGGCCGCAATCTCCGACGTGGTCAGGATCCTCATGCCTTCTGGTCCTCTCCGTTCCCCGCGTGGGCATTCTCGACGTGTGCTGTGCCAAGCCGGGCTGGATCACGCCGGGCCGGATCAACCCGGGCTGGGCCGTCGGACTCGTTCTCCGCGGCCTCCCCGCCCGGGTCGGTGTCGCCGGCCCTGAACCTCTCCAGAGCGCTCCACTGCTGGCCGGCCACCACCCGATCGTCGAAGGGCATCACCCGGCCGGCGATCTCCTGGCCCGTCTCGTGCCCCTTGCCGAGGATCGCGACGAGGTCATCGGGGCCGGCCAGCTCCAGGGCGGTGCTGATCGCCCGGCGGCGGGCACCTCCGTCGACGACCTGACGGTCCCCGGGCACCGACCTGGCCCCCTCCAGCACCTCGGCCCGGATCGAGGCCGGATCCTCGGAGCGAGGGTTGTCGTCGGTGACGACCACGACGTCGGCCTCCTGGGCCGCGGTCCGACCCATCGGCCCCCGCTTGGCGACGTCGCGGTCGCCACCCGCCCCCAGGACGGCGACCAGCCGTCCCCGGGTGGCGGTGCGGGCGGCCCGCAGGGCCTCCCCGATCGCCTGGGGGGTGTGCGCGAAGTCCACCAGCACCTCGGGGGCGCCCGGGTCCAGCGGCACCCGCTGCATCCTGCCCGGCACCTGGGCGATCGCCAGCCCGGGGGCCACCGACTCGAAGTCGTGCCCGGCGGCCTCCAGCATCGCCAGGGCCATCACCGCGTTGCGGACGTTGAACTCCCCGGGCAGGCTGAGGTGCAGCTGGCGACGGCCCGAGGGGGTGTCGACCTCCAGCTCACTGCCCAGTCCGCCCTCGGGACGCCAGCTGACCACCCGGTAGTTCGAGGGCGCCTCGATCGAGGTGGTGATGACCCGGACCCGGCCCAGGACTCTCACCTCGTCGGCCAGTCGTCGGCCGTGCTCGTCGTCGACGTTGATGACCGCGACGCGGCTGAGTTCGGAGCTGAAGAGCCGGGCCTTGGCCCGGTAGTAGTTCTCCATCGTCTTGTGGAAGTCCAGGTGGTCGCGGCCCAGATTGGTGAATGCGGTGACGTCGAAGAGGGTGCCGTCGACCCGGTGCAGGGCCAGCGCGTGGGAGGAGACCTCCATCACGGTGTCGCTGGCGCCGTGGTCGGCCAGCGCGGCGAACAGGGCCTGCAGGTCCGGGGACTCCGGGGTGGTGATGGTGGTTCTGGCGCTGGCCAGCGGATGGCCGGCCAATCGGTAGCCGATGGTGCCGATGCTGCCGGCGCAGCGTCCGGCGGCCAGCAGACCGGCCTCCACCAGGAAGGCGGTGGTGGTCTTCCCGTTGGTGCCGGTGATCCCGTACATCGTCATCCGCTCGGCCGGGCGACCGAAGATGAGGGCCGAGGCGCGGGACATCGCGATCCTCAGCTGGTCGACCACCAGGGCGGGCACCTGGTCCAGGCCGTTGTCGGCCAGGATCTGGCGGCCGGCGTCATCGGTGAGCACTGCGACCGCCCCGGAGTCGAGGGCCTGACCGGCGAACTGGGCGCCGTGGAAACGGGTCCCCGGCAGCCCGACGTACAGGTCGCCGGGATCCACCTGCCGGGAGTCCAGGGTGATGCCGCGAACCCCGGTCCCGGGCAGCTCGCCGACCACCGTGGCGCGGGGCAGCACCTCGAGCAGGTCCTGCCACCCGGTGGTGCGCACCACGGAGGGGCGCAGCAGGTGGGAGGAGGGCAGATGGGACGAGGCAGGGCTCACGGCTGATACTCCAGAACGGCTCTGGGGGCCTTCGTGGTGGAGGGTTCAACACCGTACCGGGGCAGCGCCACAGACATGATCCGCTGTGCCACCGGAAGGGCGACCCCACTTCCCTCATGGCCCTTGACGGGATTGTTGAGGACGACATAGGTGAGGATGCTCGGATTCTCGGCCGGGCCGACCCCCACGAAAGACGCCGTGTAGCCACGGTAGCAGTGACAGCTCGGATCGATGCGCTGAGCAGTTCCGGTCTTGCCGATGGTCCGGTACCCCTTGACGGCGCGATCGGGCTCCAGGGTCACCACCGCCTCCATCATGTCGCGCACCTGGGCCGAGGCCTTGGCGGAGATCACCCTGCGACTGGCCGACCCGGGGACCTTCACCTGCTCCCCGTCCCCGTTGCGCGCAGAGCGGATGATGGTCGGCGAGTGGTAGACGCCGCCGTTGACGATCGCGGCGACCGCCGCCGCCTCCTGGACCGCGGTCACCGACAGTCCCTGCCCGAAGGAGATCTGGTCCCGGGTGAAGTCGGCCATCGAGGCGCCGGGTACCGACCCGGTGGCCTCCCCGGGAAGCCCGATTCCGGTTGTCGAGCCCAGCCCGAAGGACCGCAGGTATCGGGCGAGGGTGGCCTTGTCCATCTTGCGGGTGAGCAGAGTGGTGCCGATGTTGGAGGAGTAGGCGATCACTCCTCGGGTGGTGAGGTTGAGGGTGCCGTGACTGAAGGCGTCCTTGATGGTGCCGCCTCCCGAGCTGATCGACGGCGGCACCACCAGGTGCGAGTCGGCGGTCACCAGTCCCTTGTCGGCCAGCGCGGCCATGGTGAGCACCTTCTGCACCGATCCTGGCTCGTAGGCGTCCTGGACCGCGTGATTGATCATCTCGTTGCCGGTGGCCGAGCCCGCCTTGCTGGAGTCGAAGGTGGGCATCGAGGCCATCGCCAGGATCTCGCCGGTCTTGACATTCATCACGATGGCCTCGCCACTGGCCGCCCTGGTGTTGGCCACCGCGCTGGCCAGGGCGTTCTGGACGGTGAGCTGCATGCTGGCGTCCAGGGTCAGGGTGTAGTCGGTCCCGTTGACAGCCGGCACCAGGGTGTCGCGGCCCAGCGGGATCCGGCCGTAGGTCGACGCCTCGTAGGACTCCCGGCCCTTGGTCCCGCTCAGCTGCTTGTTGAGGGAGTACTCCAGTCCCCCGGCGCCCACCCCGTCCTGGTTGACGAAACCGATGACGTTGGAGGCCAGGGTGCCCGAGGGATAGGTGCGCACCGGATCATGGGTCGCGTTGATGCCGTACCACTTGCCCGCGGCCAGGGCCTTGCGGATCAGGTCGTAGGTGTAGCTGGGGACGTGCTTGCGCACCAGGGAGTACCGCGCCAGGGTGCCGTCGGGCTTCCTGCTGGTGACCATCTCGCGGTAGTCCTCGGGGGTCCCGCCCAGGTAGCGGGCCAGCACCTTGGCGATCGCCTTGGGGGCCGCCGCCGCCTTCTGGGTCTCCAGCGGGCCCATCGAGACACGCTCGTCGACGCCGTTGCGGCTGATCATCAGGGGGTCCGCGAAGACCAGCACGGCCGGTTCGCTGGCCGCCAGCACCGTGCCGTTCCGGTCGGTGATCTGTCCACGGTCGGGATAGAGGTCGTAGGCCTGCTGGATCTTCTTCGCCGCCGAGGCCGCGTAGGCCGGGGCCTTGATGGCCTGGAGCTGGAGGGCACGGCCCGCCAACGCCGACATCGCCAGCAGAATGAACACCAGGGCGAGGGTGAGCCGTCCGCGCTGGCTGGCGAGGGCGGTGTGACGCGGTGGGCGCGGCCTTGGACCGATCGCCGATGATCCCCGAGCCGGCCTGGCCGTTCCCGGCCGGTCGGAGGTCATCGAGTTCCCGCCGACACCGGGGCCCTGGTGAGGTCCTCGACCTCATTTCCGGTGACCTTGTGCGGGGTGCCGATCACCTTGCCGGTGCGCAGATCGATGAAGGCCGGAGTGAGATTGGGCACCATGCCGAGATCGGAGGCGGCGCTCTGGAGACTGGTCGGGGACCTCTTGACGTCGATCTTGCTGCTCAGCGCGGCCTGCCGGTGGGACAACGAGTCGACCGCCGCCTTCTTCTCGGCGATCGCCGCCGACTGGCTCTGCAAGGAGGTGTTGAGCACCAGAGCGACCACCAGTCCCAGAGCGAGGATCAGCAGCACCACGACGGTGAAGGCGAGATTGCCCATCTGTCCCGCGGCACGGGGCACCGCCCGCAGCAGGGGTCTGCGACGCTCCCGCTGGGACCCGGGACGGGAGAACCAGCCGGACGGCGTCGCGATCTCGGCGCTCATACTTCCTCCTTGATTCTCTGCACGGCCCTCAGGCGGGCCGAGCCGCTGCGCGGGTTGGTGGTGAGCTCATCGGCGTCGGGCCGCTCGGCCCCCCTGGTGAGGGTGATGAAACGGGCCGTCATCGACTCGGGGACGACCGGAAGTCCGGCCGGTGCCGAGTCCGAGGAGGCGGCCCGGAAGGCCTCCTTGACGGGCCGGTCCTCCAGGGAGTGGTAGGCCAGCACCGCCATCCGACCGCCGACCGCCAGGCGGGACAGCGCCTCGGGGATGACCCGGGCGAGGGTGTCCATCTCCCCGTTGACCGCGATCCTCAGCGCCTGGAAGGTCTTCTTGGCCGGGTGACTGTGGCTGCGTCGGCGCACCGCGGCCGGGATGGCCCCGCTGATCACCTCGACCAGTCGGGCGGAGCTGGTGAAGGGCTGTTCCTCGCGGGCCGCCACGATGGCCGCGGCGATCCGGCCGGCGAACCTCTCCTCGCCGTATCGCGAGATGATCCGGGTGAGCTCCTGGCGGGAGTCGGCATTGACCAGATCGGCCGCCGTGCGCCCCTTCTCCTGGTCCATCCGCATGTCCAGGGGGGAGTCGACCGAGTAGGCGAACCCACGGTCGGCGCGATCGATCTGCAGGGAGGACAGTCCGAGGTCGAGCAGCACGGAGTCGACCCGGGCGAGCCCCAGGTCGTCCAGAACACTCGGGAGCTCGTCATGGACGGCGTGGACCAGGTGCACGCGGTCGCCGAACCGGGCCAGCCGGCGTCCGGCCAGTGCCAGGGCCTGGGTGTCTCGGTCGATGCCGACCAGGCTGGCGGCCGGACAGGCCTCCAGAACCGCCTCGGCATGGCCCCCCATGCCCAAGGTCCCGTCGACATGGACGGCCCCGGGATGGTTCAGCGCAGGAGTCAGCAGCGCAACCACCCGGTCACGCATCACGGGCTGGTGGAGGGAGTCGCTCCCGATGGTCGGGGCGGGGTCGGCGCAGGAGGCACCCTCGGGTGCGCCGTCTGTCCGACCCATCGGTTCCCTCCCGCATACCTGTCATCGTGGAACGAGGTTCCGGCCCGACGAGACCACCTGGCACAGGGGAAGTTGTGCCAGGGGATCTGCGTCGGGACGAAGCCACGCCCCGCGTGTCCGTCACCGTCGTCCCCAGTGCTGTTGGTCACTGGGAGGAGCCGTCGGTGAAGACCTCCTCGTTCATCTCGGCGAACACCGATTCCTGCTCGGTGGAGTAGCGCTCCCACTCGGCGGCGTCCCACACCTCGACGCGGGTGATCGCCCCGACCACGACGATGTCCTTGGACAGCCCGGCGTACTGCCGCAGCGTCGGCGGGATCATCACCCTGCCCTGCTTGTCGGCGACCGTGTCCGAGGCGCCGGCCGCCAGCATCCGCTGGTAGTCGCGCACCTTCTTCACACTCACCGAACCCTTGGCGATCTCCTGGGTCATGGCCACGAAGGTGGCCGTCGGATAAATGGCCAGGCAGTGATCCTGACCCCTGGTGAGTACCAGTCCGCCGTCCAGCTCCTCGCGGAACTTCGCCGGGAGGAAGAAACGGCCCTTCTCGTCGAGCCGCGGAGTGTGTGTACCCAGGAACACCTGGCACCTCCTGATCGTCGAGAGCACCATCTCGCTCCACCGCGCTCCACCATACTCCACAACTCCCCACCGGGTTGCCCTCTCGGAGGCGATCCGCGGATGACACCTCGAGGCCGGTCCGGCGGGCCCGGCGGGCCGCCCCGAGTAGGATCTGCACGAGTGGGACCGAGTGGACGCGAGGAGTGGGACCATCTCCTCGCGAGAAACCGAGCAGAACCAGTGGAGTCAGCAGCACCAACCCGCAGGAGGACGCAAGTGATCGAGTCTGTCCAGGATGTCGTCGAGGTGATGGACCGGGTCCGGGCCGCGGTGGCAAGCGTGATCGAGGGCAAGTCCGACCGCATCGACACCGCGCTGGTCGTCCTGCTGGCCGAGGGTCATCTGCTGCTCGACGACGTCCCCGGGGTCGGCAAGACGATGCTCTCGAGGACCATCGCGCGGTCCATCGACTGCACGGCCCGACGAATCCAGTTCACCCCCGACCTGCTGCCCTCCGACATCACCGGGGTCAGCGTCTTCAACCAGCAGACCCGCGAGTTCGAGTTCAAGCCGGGCGGCATCTTCGCCAACATCGTGGTCGGCGACGAGATCAACCGGGCCTCCCCCAAGACCCAGTCCGCGCTGCTCGAGGCGATGGGCGAGCGTCAGGTATCGGCAGACGGCGTCACCCACCAGCTGGAGGCCCCGTTCATGGTGGTCGCCACCCAGAACCCCGTCGAGATGGAGGGCACCTACCACCTGCCCGAGGCCCAGCGCGACCGGTTCATGGCCCGGATCACGATGGGCTACCCGGAGCGGGCGGCCGAGCTGGAGATGCTCGAGCACCACGGCGCCAGCAATCCGCTGGACTCCCTGGAACCGGTGGCCACCGCCGAGGACATCCGCGCCCTGGTGGCCGTCGTGCGCACCGTCTACGCCGCTCCCGCCGTGATGGACTACATCGTCGACATCACCGAGGCCACCCGCAACCACCCGGACCTGCGGCTGGGCGCCTCCCCCAGGGCCAGCCTCCACATGCTGCGGGCAGCCCGGGCCAGGGCCGCGATGAGCGGCCGTGACTACGTCATCCCCGACGACATCCAGGCGCTGGCGGTGCCCGTGCTGGCCCACCGGCTGATCCCCTCGGCCCACGCCCAGCTCGACGGACGCGCCCTGGCCGACGTCGTCAACGCCATCGTGGCAGACACCCCGCTGCCGGAACGGAGCTGACCGGGTGCGGCTCTGGCGACACCTCACACTGCGCGGACGGGTCCTCCCGATCTGCGGAATCCTGCTCACCGTGGCCAGTCTCGGCCTCGGTCAGCGCGACATGGCCTGGGTGGGGCTGCTGCTCATCCTGCTGCCGGTCCTGGGACTGCTGCTGGTCACCTCCACCCGGCTGAGGATGAGCTGCGTCCGTGAGGTCGAACCCTCCCAGTGCCCCCTCGGCGAGACGATGGCGGTGCGCACCACCCTCAACCGGGGACAGGGGATGCCGATCGGCGTGCTGCGCTTCGAGGAGACCGTTCCGCGCGCCCTGGGGCTGCGACCGCGGTTCAGCGTGCACACCCTGGCGCGCAGATGGCGACGCAGTATCGACTACACCCTCACCGGGCGCGCCCGCGGCAGGTACACCGTCGGCCCGATGCTGGTGCGGGTCTGCGACCCCTTCGGCACCGCGGTCTCGGACCACCAGTTCGCCGCCACCAACCAGGTGATGGTCACCCCGCGGGTGTGGCCCCTGCAGCATCTCGGCAAGGTCGCCGGGACCGGCCGCAGCGGCGAGACGATCCCCCAGCAGATCGGCACCCAGGGTCAGGACGACGTCCTCATCCGGGAGTACCGGCAGGGCGACGACCTGCGTCGGGTGCACTGGCGCTCGAGCGCCCACCAGGGTGACCTCATGGTGCGCCGCGAGGAGCAGTCCTGGGATCCCGCGGCCACCGTGCTGCTGGACTCGCGGGCCGAACGGCACTCCGGTCTGGGCGCCCAGGGATCCTTCGAGTGGTCGGTCTCGGCCGCCGCCTCGGTGTGCTCCCACCTTCTCAGGAGCGGCTACCAGGTGCGCCTGGCCGACGCCTCCGGCCCGGTGATGACCTCTGCGGAGGTCGATCTGGGAGCGGCCCTGGAGCGTTCCCTCACCACTCTCACCGACCAGCGGATCGGCAAGGAGGAGGATCTTGTCGCGGCCGCCCGTGCCTGCACCGGTCGCCAGGCCGGCGAGACGGTGGTGGCCATCCTGGGACGCCTGAGCCAGGCCGACGTCCTCCCCCTGGACGTCGCCCGGACCGGACACACCCAGGCACTCGCCCTGGTGCTGGACACCGACTCCTTCACCGCACGCCGGTTCCGGGGCACCCCGGAACAGGCCGATGAGCACGACCAGGTGGTCGACCAGCTGCGCGGGCAGGGCTGGTCGGTCGTCACGGTGCACCACGGAGACACCGTCCCGGCCGCCTGGCAGGGGTTCGAGCAGATCGGAGCATCCCGATGAGCGCCCCCAGCGCAGAGCGGACCAGCAGGAACCGGACCAGCGGGAATCAGCCCGGTGCGGACCCGTCCGGTACCGGCGCGGGCGGGATCGAGCCGACCAGTCGGCCCCCGCTGCGCAGCTCCGATCTTCCGATGTGCTGCGCGATCGCGCTGGCCATGATTCTTGCCACCCTGGCACTGAGCCCGCTCACGGTGGACCGCAGCTTCTGGCTGCTGGCCGGGTTGACGGTGCTCATCCTCGAGGGCCTGTCGGCGCTGGGGCACCGGTTGCGACTGGCTCCCTGGCTGATCCATCTCGTCCAGCTCCTGGTCCTGGCGGCGATCGGGGTGGGACTCGGCCTGTCGGCCGCCCACGAACTGGGTCTGACCGGCTCCCTGCCCTCCCAGCTGTGGCAGCTGTGCCTGAACTCCTCGGTGGTCGCCCAGACCCAGCCCGCGCCGATGCCGGCCCATGTCGGCGTCCGCTGGCTCACCGTCCTGCTCGTCGGCGTGGTGACCATCCTCGCCGATGTCCTGACCCTGAGCCTGGAGAGCCCGGTGTGGGCGACCGCCCCGCTGCTCACCATCTATGTCATCCCGGCGCTGGCCGCCGAGCAGGCCGCGACCTGGTGGAGCTTCGCCCTGATCGCGGTCGGCTACCTGGTCGTGCTCGCCACCGAGCAGTTCTGCCTCAGTCGACGGTGGACCCGCAATCTGTCCGGGGACACCGCGAGGGCCTCGCGGGTGGCAGCCGGAGTGCCACTGGCCGGGCTCGGCACCGCCCTCGCGGTGCCGGCCGTGGTGCTCTCCCTGGTGCTGGGCAGTGCGCTGCCGACATTCGGCAGTCTCGACATCGACTCGGCCCGCCCTCGCGGCTCCGGTCCGATGCAGCTCACCGATCCGACCATCGATCTCCAGCAGAATCTCACCACCCAGTCCCGGCAGGTCGTGCTGAGCTACCAGACCTCCAGTCGCACCGGGGAGTACCTGCGGATGGCCTCGCTGACCCGGGTGGACGCGTCAGGCTGGCACCTCGCACCGGTCGATCTGTCGACCACCGCCCCCGACAGCACTCCCGGGCTCGACATCGCCAGCAGCCGGCGCACCGTCCAGGTGAGCATCGGCGACTTCGGATCGGAGTTCCTTCCCGCGCCCTACGCCCCGGTCTCCACCACGGCCGGCGGGCAGTGGTCGTGGGATCCGGGCAACCTCACCATCATCAGCACCTCGGACGACCGGGACGACGCCACCCGCAACCTCCGCTACTCGGTGACCTCCGAGCAGCCCGACCTCGACACCGCGGACTTCGCGAGCGCGGCCGCCGGCACCCCCGCCGACCGCACCACAGTCGCCGTCCCGAAGGACACCCCCCAGGCCATCATCAGACTGGCCCGCTCGGTGACCGCCGGGGCCACCACCCCGGTGGAGCGGGCCGCGGCCATCCAGGACTACCTGCGCGATCCCCGACGGTTCACCTACAGCACCAGCGCACCTCCCGGCGACGGCTTCGACGTGATGACGAACTTCCTCACCAGGAGCCGATCGGGGTACTGCATCCACTTCGCCGCGGCGATGGCCCTGATGGCCCGCGTCGAGGGCATCCCCTCCCGGGTCTCGATCGGCTTCCTGCCCGGCACCCGGACGAACGGCGCCTGGCAGGTCCGTGGCTCGAACATGCACGCCTGGCCCGAGCTCTACTTCCAGGGTTACGGCTGGGTGCGCTACGAGCCGACCGCGGCGGTCGGCCAGTCCCCCACCTGGTCGGTGCAGAACCCGAACTCCGTCCCCCAGACGCAGTCCTCGGCCGACGCCACCGAGTCGGCCAGCGCGGCGGCGACCCCCTCGGCACCGTCGGCGAGCACCTCGGCGGGCGCTGCCTCCTCGGCCCCGGCGTCCTCCCAGGAATCCGGACCGTCGCTTCCCTGGCGCACCATCCTGATGAGCCTGGCCGGGGTGCTCGTGGTGGCCCTGCTGGCCTGCACCCCGATGCTGTTGAGGGCCGGCAGACGTCGCCGCCGGTTGTCGTCGGGTGACCCGTCGGCCCTGGTGGCCGGTGCCTGGCGGGAGGTCCACGACTCGTGGACCGACCACGGCCTGAGCTGGGCGGCACTCAGTCCGCGCGCCCAGCTCGCGGCTGTCTCGGACCAGCTGGGGCCAGAGGGCGCAGCGGCCCTCGGTCGACTGGCCGGGGCCGAGGAGAGGGCCCGTTACGCCCGCTCCCTCGGCGAGATCGGAGATGTCGGCGGCGATGTCGAGGTCATCCGGAAGGGGCTCGCCGCAGCAGACACTCCCCGGGCCCACTGGCTGGCCACCTGGTGGCCACGCTCCCTGTGGCACAGGTGACCGCGGTCAGCGATCAGCGGGGTCAGCGCTCGCAGGCGATGCCGTCCCTGTCGGCGTCCAGGCGCTTGTTGTACCTCATCGCCTGGTTGTAGAGGGAGTCGGACCGCTTGAAGGTGGTGACCGGGCGGCGCTTCGCCTTGCCGACCACCCTGTCCTTGGCCTTCGCCCGGCCCACGCCGTGCGGGTAGGCCTTGTTGACGGTGCTGCAGTTCCTGGTCCAGGAGGGTGCTCTGGTGGCCGCTGATGAGGAGGTTGTGGAGACCCCGGTGAGACCTCCGGCCACCAGGGCGGCGCTCAGCGCCAGTGATGCGATGCGACGACGTGTCATGAGCGCACCGTAGCGACGCCGGTCACCGGCGTCCACCGGGGGCCCGGATGAGCGAGGTGGGAATCAGCGCTGTCCGTCGCTGCGACGGCGCCAGCGCTCCTCCATCCTCTGGGTGAAGCTGCGCCCGGTGCCGGCCGGATGGGATCCGCGCGTGGCAGCCGAGCCGCCCTTGCCGGTCGGGGCCCCCTTGCCACCGCCCTTGTGCTGGAGTCCGCTCATCAGCGTCACCGCGCTCACCAGCATCACCACGAAGCCCAGGATGCTGACGATGATGTTGACGATCGCCTCAAGTTCCATCCCGACCAGCAGGAGCACCAGTCCGATGACGATCCCGAGCACCGACCACAGTGTGCGGCCACGGGGTGGACGTCGTTTTCCGGTGCGCCCCTTCGGCCTCGGGGCGTTGCGCGAGAAGTTGCGGGCGAAACCGGGATCGTCGGCTGACAGGGACTCCTCGAGTTCCGCGAGCCGCCGCTGCTCCTCTGCTGAGAGTGGCACGTCGCGCCTCCTTCATCAGTCGATCCCCAGTGGGGTTGACAGACGTCATCTGGTGCTCCCAAGTCTAGGTCGCACCCGGTTCGCGGGGAAACCGATCAGCCCAACTGACAGCAACTGACAGCAACCGCCGATCTCCCGCGGTCCCGTTGCCCGTCCTGGTGCCGCGACCGTTCCTGCTGTGCTGCCCGCGCGGTGATGACCTCGCCTTCGGGCAGATCCCCGGTGACCTCCCGGTCGAAGTGCCATACTTCCTCGTGAGGCCCGCCTTCACGGCAGGGACGCGCCCGCACCGACCGAACTGCACCGAGGTGCTCAGGAAGGCCCATCCATGACCCATCACGATCTCCGCCACTCGCCGCTCGAGTCCGTGCACGAGGAGGCCGGGGCGACCTTCACCGAGTTCGCCGGCTGGCGGATGCCGGTCCGCTACACCTCGGATCTCGATGAGCACCGTGCGGTCCGCACCGGGGCGGGGGTCTTCGACCTGTCCCACATGGGCGAGATCCGGTTCAGCGGCCCTCAGGCGGGGGCGGCTCTCGACCATGCCCTGTCGGGAAATCTGTCCGGACTGGCCACCGGCCGGGCCAAGTACACCCTGCTGCTCACCGAGGAGGGCGGGATCCTCGACGACATGGTCGTCTACCACCTGGCGGACGACGACTACCTGGCGGTGGTCAACGCCGCGAACCGGGAGGTCGACCTGGCCGAGCTCACCACCCGGTCAGCGGGATTCGACGCCGAGGTCGTCGACGAGTCGGCCGACACCGCCCTCATCGCGGTCCAGGGGCCCCGGGCCGCCGCCATCGTCGTCCAGACCATGGCGCAGTCGAACCTGGACCCCGAGGAGCTGGCCGCACTGCGGTACTACCGGTGCTGCGCGGGACGGTTCGAGGGGGATCCGGTACTCATCGCCCGCACCGGCTACACCGGGGAGGACGGATTCGAGCTGTACTTGCCGGCCGGGACGGCCAGCCGGATGTGGCGGGCGCTCACCGCGACCGGGGACCTCACACCCTGCGGCCTGGCCTGTCGCGACACCCTTCGTCTGGAGGCCGGGATGCCTCTGTACGGCCACGAGCTCACCACCTCGACGCGGCCCTCGCAGGCCGGCCTGGGCCGGGTGGTGTCCTTCACCAAGTCCGACGATTTCGTCGGACGGCGGGCTCTGGAGGGCCGCGACGCCTCCGGCGACCGGGTCCTGGTCGGTCTGGCCGGGGAGGGCCGCCGGGCCGCCCGGGCCGGATACTGGGTGCTCGACGCCGACGGGACCACGGTCGGCGAGGTGACCTCGGGAGTGCTCTCCCCCACCCTGGGTCATCCGGTGGCGATGGCCTACGTGGATCCGGGCCTCGCCGGGACCGGGACCGCGCTGTCGGTCGACGTGCGGGGCACCCCCATCGCCTTCACGGTGGTGCCGCTGCCCTTCTACCACCGATCCTGACCCCCGACCACCCCCAGAGAACCAGCGCCGACCGCACACGACAGCCCCGACCGCACACGACAAGCACAGGAGACACACATGACACGCGATGACCTGCTCTACTCCAAGGAGCACGAGTGGCTCTCCACCGATGGCACCGGAACGGCCACGGTCGGCATCACCGACTACGCGACCCAGGAACTGGGAGATGTGGTCTTCGTCTCCCTGCCGCAGGTCGGCCAGCAGGTGAGCGCCGGAACCGCGATCGGCGAGGTGGAGTCGACGAAGTCGGTCTCCGACCTGTTCTCACCGGTGAGCGGCACCGTCACCGAGGTCAACGAGAAGCTCGCCGAGGCACCGGAGCTGGTCAACAGCGACCCCTTCGGCCAGGGATGGCTGTTCAAGGTGGAGTACACCGAGGAACCCACGGACCTGCTCGGCCGCCAGGAGTACCTGGCACTGACCGCCGACTGACTGCCGACTGCTGCCCCGATCCGGACCACTGCTCCCCCCGATTCCCGGCCCGACGGCCCACCCGCCGGCTCCCCGTTGAAAGGACCACCATGCCCGCCAACCGTCCGTCATCTGCCGATCAGACCTTCGCGGCGCGTCATGTCGGTGTCATCGGCAGGGACCGGGAACGCGCCCTCGCCGAGCTGGGAGCGGACTCCCTGGACGAGCTCATCGAGCTGGCGGCACCGGCCGACATCCTGACCCCGGTGACGGCGCCCAGCCTGCCGCCGGCGGCGGACGAGGCGAGCGTGCGCGCGGAGCTGGCCCGTCTGGCCGGCCGCAACCGGGTCACCCACGCCCTGATAGGCCAGGGGTTCCACGGCACTCTCACTCCCGCGGTGATCCGCCGCAATGTCTTCGAGAACCCGTCCTGGTACACCGCCTACACCCCGTACCAGCCGGAGATCTCCCAGGGACGACTGGAGGCACTCATCACCTTCCAGCAGATGGTGGAGGACCTCACCGGCCTGCCGGTGGCCAACTCCTCCCTGCTCGACGAGGCGAGTGCCGCCGCCGAGGGGATGTTGCTGGCCCGGCGCGCCTCCCGGGCCAGGACCTCCCGGTTCATCGTCGGGCGGGCCCTGCTTCCCCAGGTGCGTGCCGTGGTCGCCGGGCGGGCGGCCGCTCTAGACCTGGAACTGGTGGAGGCCGATCTCACCGATCCGGCATCATGGCGGCCCGAGGTCGAGCAGGGGTGCTTCGGCCTGCTGGCCGCCTACCCGGATGCCGAGGGACGGGTCTGGGACCCCAGAGAGGTCTTCGAGGCGGTCCACGAGGCCGGTGGGATCTGCGTGGCCGAGTGCGACATTCTCGCCCTGGCGATGCTCACTCCGCCCGGGGAACTGGGCGCCGATGTGGCCGTCGGGACGACCCAGCGGTTCGGCGTCCCGATCGGCTACGGCGGTCCGCACGCCGGCTACATGGCGGTGCGCAAAGGCCTGGAGCGCCAGATCCCCGGCCGCCTGGTGGGGATGTCCAGGGACGCCGACGGCGTCCCCGCCTACCGGTTGGCCCTGCAGACCCGCGAGCAGCACATCAGGCGCGACCGGGCGACCTCCAATATCTGCACCGCGCAGGTGCTGCTGGCCGTGATGGCGGCGATGTACGCCGTGTGGCACGGGCCGGAGGGGATCCGGCGGATCGCCCAGCAGGTCCACGACCGGACGGTGGCGCTGGCCGAGGCGCTGGGCGCGGCGGGGCTGGATCCGGCCGAGGGGCCGTTCTTCGACACGCTGCGGATCAGGCTTCCCGGGCGGGCCGAGGAGATCTGGCTGCGCGCCCGCCAGGCCGGGTACACGCTGGCCCTGCTGGACGCCGACACCTTGGGACTGAGTCTCGACGAGACCGTCACCGCCGAGGACGTCACCGCCCTGGCCGGGCTGATCGGGGGACGCCACACCGACGCCGGGGCCGGCGCGGACGCCGCCTGGGAGTGGCCGGGCGCCCTCATCCGGACCAGCGACTTCCTCACCCACCCGGTGTTCACCAGCTACCGCTCCGAGACCTCTTTCATGCGCTACCTCAAGCGGCTGGCCGATCGCGACTACGGGCTGGACCGCGGCATGATCCCGCTGGGCTCGTGCACCATGAAGCTCAACGCGGCCGTGGAGATGGAGCCGGTGAGCTGGCCGGAGTTCGCCGACCTGCACCCCTTCGCACCGGCCGACGATGCCGCCGGGACCCTGCAGCTGATCGACGACCTGGAGACCTGGTTGGCCAAACTGACCGGCTACGACACCGTGAGTCTGCAGCCCAATGCCGGCTCCCAGGGGGAGTACGCCGGTCTGCTGGCCATCCGCGGCTACCAGCACTCCCGCGGCGAGGACCAGCGCCGGGTCTGCCTGGTGCCCTCCTCGGCCCACGGCACCAATGCCGCCTCGGCGGCGCTGGCCGGACTGCGGGTGGTGGTGGTAGGCTCCGATGACCAGGGCAACATCGATCTGGCCGATCTGGCCGCCAAGATCGAGGCCAACGCCGACCAGTTGGCGGCGATCATGCTCACCTACCCGTCCACCCACGGCGTCTACGAGGCCAAGGTGCGCCGGGTGTGCCAGATGGTCCACGACGCCGGCGGGCAGGTCTACATCGACGGGGCCAATCTCAACGCCCTGCTCGGGGTGGCCCGACCCGGCGAGATCGGCGGGGACGTCTCCCACCTGAACCTCCACAAGACCTTCGCCATCCCGCACGGGGGCGGCGGACCGGGAGTCGGACCGGTGGCCGTCAAGGCCCACCTGGCACCCTTCCTTCCCGGCCATCCGCAGAGCCCGCGCCACGACCATGTCAACACCCGGGGCGGCAGCCTGGAGCACGGCAGTGCGCCGGTGGCGTCGGCCCCCTACGGCTCGGCCTTGGTGCTGCCCATCTCGTGGGCCTACATCCGGCTGATGGGTGTGGACGGCCTGCGGGAGGCGACCGGCCAGGCCGTCCTCAACGCCAACTACGTGGCCAGGCGGCTGCAGAGCCAGATCCCGGTGCTGTACACCGGGGCCAACGGTCTGGTGGCCCACGAGTGCATCCTCGACCTGCGCCCGCTCACCCACCGGACCGGGATCAGCGTCGACGACGTCGCCAAGAGGCTCATCGACTACGGCTTCCACGCCCCGACGATGTCCTTCCCGGTGGCCGGCACGCTGATGGTCGAGCCCACCGAGTCCGAGGACCTGGCCGAGCTGGACCGGTTCTGCGACGCGATGGGGGCCATCGTCGCCGAGGCCGACAGGGTGGCCGAGGGGGCCTGGCCGGCGGACGACAACCCGCTGGTCAACTCCCCCCATCCGGCATACCGGTTGATGGCCGACGACTGGCAGCACCCCTACTCCAGGAAGGTCGCGGCCTATCCCGGGGTCGCCGCCTCAGCCGGCCGGGACGAGGAGTCCGGTCTCCACATGAACCCGGTGACCCGGATCCAGGCGAAGTACTGGCCCCCGGTGGGCCGCATCGACAACGCCTTCGGCGACCGACACCTGGTCTGCTCCTGCCCTCCCCCCGAGGCCTTCGAGGAGGTCTAGGACGGATCGACCGCCCGGCGGGCCGCCCGCCGGGCGGCGCTGCCGGCGATCAGCGAGTCGACGGTCAGCACGATGAGGGCGATCCACACGATCCCGAAGCCGATCCACCGGGAGGTCGACATCGACTCGCCGAGCACGGCGACGCCGACGATCAGCTGCAGGATCGGGGTGATGAACTGGATCAGCCCGATCAGCGACAGCGGTATCAGCCGGGCCGCCTCGGCGAAGAAGAGCAGCGGCAGGGCGGTCACCACACCCGAGAGCACCAGAAGTCCGGTGTGCACCCCCGCCGGTGCCAGGAAGGTCGAGCCGCCCTGGATCTGGAGGACGACGAGGAAGGCCAGGGCGACGGGGGCCAGGGTGGCGCTCTCGGCTCCCAGGGACTGCCAGGGGTCCAGCGAGACACCGATCCGGTTCTTCGCCAGCCCGTAGAGGCCGAAGCTGAAGGCCAGCACCAGAGCGGTCCACGGCACCGTCCCGGTGGAGACGGTGAGGAAGACCGCGGCCACCAGCCCGATGCCGACCGCCACCCACTGGAGCCGGCGCAGCGTCTCGTGCAGGACCAGCACCCCCAGCCCGATGGTGACCAGGGGGTTGAGGAAGTACCCGAGGGCGGCGTCGGTGGTGTGGCCGGCGCGAACCGCCCAGACATAGGTGCCCCAGTTGCAGGTGATGAGGACCCCGGCCAGGGCGACGCCGGCGGCCAGCCCGCGGTGGTGGAGCAAGTCGCGCAGCCATTCCCAGTCGCGGCGCCAGAGCAGCACCACGGCGCAGGTGGCCATCGTCCACAGGATCCGGTGGGCCAGGATCTCCATCGCGCCGGCCGGGGCGAGTGCCACGAAGTAGAGCGGGAAGGCGCCCCAGAGCCCGTAGGCGATGAGGGCTGCGGTGACGCCGCGCCCCCGGGAGGCCTCCGCCGAGGGGGCCGAGGGGGACGGTTCCGAGGAGATCACCGCGCAAGAGTAGCCCGCCTCCGCGGTATCCGATGACCGGTTCCACAGGCACCGATGCCGCTGCGGATGACACCTCGCCGATAGGCTCTGACGGGTGAGTGATCAGACCGTCGTCTCCGCCCGTGGCCTGCGCAAGGTCTACGGAGACTTCGTGGCGGTCGACGGCATCGACTTCCGGGTCCGCCCCGGCGAGTCCTTCGGCCTGTTGGGACCCAATGGCGCCGGGAAGTCCACCACGATGCGGATGATCGGCGGCACCCTGGGCCGCTCCGGGGGAACGCTCACGGTTCTGGGCCTGGATCCCCAGCAGCGCGGCCCCCAGGTCCGCGCCCACCTCGGCGTGGTCCCGCAGTCCGACAACCTCGACGAGGAGCTCACCGTCGGCGACAACCTGCTGACCTACGGCCGGTACTTCGGCCTGCCCACCTCCTGGCTGCGCCCCAAGGTCGCCGACCTGCTGGCCTTCGCCCAGCTCACCGAGAAGTCCGCGGAGAAGGTCCGCAATCTGTCGGGCGGCATGAAGCGGCGTCTCACCATCGCACGGGGGCTCATCAACGAACCCGGCATCCTGCTGCTCGACGAACCCACCACCGGTCTGGACCCGCAGGCCCGCCACATCCTGTGGGACCGGCTGTTCCGACTCAAGGAGCAGGGGGTCACCCTCATCGTCACCACCCACTTCATGGACGAGGCCGAGCAGCTGTGCGACCGGCTCATCGTCGTGGACCACGGCCGGATCATGGCCGAGGGCTCCCCCGCCGACCTCATCGGCCGGTACTGCTCCCGGGAGGTCCTGGAGCTCCGGTTCGGGTCGGCCCGCAACGGTGAGGCGGTGGCCGCACTGGAGGATGTCGGGGAGCGCCGCGAGGTGCTGCCCGACCGGATCCTGGTCTACGCCGAGTCCGGGGACACCGCGATGGCCGCGGTGACCGCCCGCGGGCTCGAACCGATCACCTCGCTGGTGCGTCGCACCAGCCTGGAGGACGTCTTCCTCACCCTCACCGGCCGCTCCCTCATCGACTGACGCCATGACCACCCGCATCCACGACGCCGGCTCCGAGATCGCCCAGCGCGGGACGCCGCTGCGCCCCGACCAGATGGCCGCCCGGATGTCGAGGCGCGGCATCTGGCAGGTGGCTCGCTGGCAGCTGCTGGCGATGCGGTCCTGGACGTGGTCCCTGATCATCGAGTCGATCGGTCAGCCGCTGCTCTACATGGTGGCGATGGGGGTTGGTCTGGGCACCCTCATCAGCGCCAACGGACGCACCGTCGACGGCGTCTCCTACCTGGTCTTCGTCGCGCCGGCGATCATGGTGCTGACCGCCACGATGAGCGCCGCCACCGAGTTCTCCTACCCGGTGATGCGGGGATTCCGCTGGGACCGGCTCTACCAGGGTCCGGCCGCCACCCCGGTGACCCCCGCCCAGATCGCCCTGGGTCACCATCTGGCGGTGATGGTCCGGTTCCTCGGCCAGGCGGTGGTGTTCTGGCTCATCATGATCGCCTTCGGCGCAGCACCCGGGCCGTGGTCCTGGCTGTGCGTGCCCATCACGATGCTGTCCGCATCGGCCTTCGGCGCCCTCCTGCAGGGCTATGCGGCGGGTCTGGACAGCGAGGGGGAGGAGTTCAACTTCGTGCTGCGGTTCGTCGTGATGCCCCTGGTGCTGTTCTCGGGGACCTACTTCCCGCTCTCCTCGATGCCGGGCTATCTGCAGTGGATCGGCTGGATCTCCCCCATCTGGCACGGCACCGAGCTGGCCCGCGAGGTCAGCTACGGAGCCGGCGAGCCGGGATGGCTGATCGTCGTCCACCTCGCGGTGCTCGCCGGGCTCAGCGCGGCCGGGATGGTCTGGGCCTGCCGCAACTACACCCGAAAGCTCACGCAGTGACTCGCCCGGCGAACAGCCAGACCCAGGAGATCATCAGGAGGCTGGAGAGACGCCGCCCGGCGCCCGGCCTCTACTCGGGAAACACCACCGCGGTGCTGGAACGGGGGCTGCGCGCCATCAGGTCCCAGAACTGGGCGGTGCTCGTCTCCGGGTTCTTCGAACCGGTGCTCTACCTGCTGGCGATGGGAGTCGGGATGGGAGGGCTGGTCGGCACCGTCGAGGGTCCCGGCGGCCATCCGATCTCCTACGCCGCCTACATCGCCCCGGCCCTGCTGGCCACCTCGGCGATGAACGGGGCGATCTACGACTCCACCTGGAACGTCTTCTTCAAGCTCAACTTCTCCAAGCTCTACCAGGCGATGCTGCAGACCTCCCTGGGACCCCTGGACGTCGCCATCGGCGAGATCCTGCTCGCCCTGCTGCGCGGACTCCTCTACGCCCTGGGATTCATGGCGGTGCTGGTGACGATGGGCCTGGTGACCAGCTGGTGCGCGGTGCTGATGATTCCCGCCGCCCTGCTCGTCGCGCTGGGATTCGCATCATTCGGGATGGGGATCACCAGTTTCATGAAGACCTTCCAGCAGATGGACATGATCAACCTCGTGATGCTGCCGATGTTCCTGTTCTCGGCCACCCTGTACCCGATCAGCGTCTACCCGCAGCCCGTCCAGTGGATCGTGCAGGCGATGCCGCTGTGGCACGGCGTGGAGTTGATGAGACAGTTGTCGGTGGGACACCTCACCGCGGCGACCGGGGCCCACGCCCTCTACTTCCTGGTGATGTCGGGACTGGGGCTGTGGCTGACCGCCGGCCGGCTGCGAGCACTGTTCCTGCGATGAGACGTCAGCCGGAAGGCCCCGGCCGGCTGCGTCGAGCCGGCCGGTTCTCGAGGGATCAGGGCCCTGGCGCAGCAGATTCGTGACTCACGGAACGGAGCAGAGATGGCAGCACCCGGCGTACCGCCGCTGGTCGTGGTGATGGGGGTCTCGGGCTCGGGGAAGTCCGCCCTGGGGACTCGACTGGCGGCCCGCCTGGACCTGGCCTTCGTCGACGGGGACGATCTGCATCCGGCCCGCAACATCGCCAAGATGGCCGCCGGCCATCCCCTGGACGACGCCGACCGGGAGCCCTGGTTGCAGATAATCGGCCGGTGGCTCGAGGACCACCGCGACCGCGGCGGGGTGGTGGCCTGCTCGGCCCTCAGGAGCAGCTATCGCGACCTCATCCGAGAGCACTGCCCCGAGGTGGTCTTCCTGCACCTGGCCGGGAACCGCGACCTCATCGTCGAGCGGGTCGCCGCACGGTCCCACCACTTCATGCCGGCCAGTCTCGTCGACTCCCAGTTCGCCACTCTCGAACCGTTGGGCCCCGATGAGGCCGGGACCACTCTGGACATCGCCCGGACGATCCCGGATCTGGTCGTCGAGGCGGCACACTGGCTGGCCGGTCGCGGCCCCTCGGCCGCGACCGGCGGCTGAGCTGCGCTCAGACCTCGACGCTGCTGCGGACGCTGCCGGCCCTGGCGGCATCGCTGTGACGCACCGAGATCTTGCGCGGCTTGGCGGCCTCGGCGACCGGAATGGTCAGGCGCAGTACGCCGTCGGAGTAGTCGGCCCCGATCTGGTCGGTGGCCAGTCCGTTGCCCAGGGTGAGCTGGCGGGCGAAGGTGCCCACCGCGCGCTCGCGGGTCAGCCACTGGGACTGCTCTCCGGCGTAGGAGCTGCGCTCGGCGCGAATGGTGAGGGTCTGGCCGTCGATGTCGATGTCGATGCTCGCCGGGTCCACCCCGGGCAGATCGAGCTCGGCGACGTAGGAGTCGCCGTCGCGGTACAGGTCCATCGGCATGGCGACCGAGGCGGGAGTCCGTGAGACTCCCGAGAACAGGCGATCCATCTCACTGAGCGAGTCAAACGTACGTGCCATCGGTGATCATCCTCCGAGTTGTGCGGTCTGTGGTCTGGGGACGATGCCCGTCCCCGGCTCCTTGAGCCTTGCAGACTTAACTTTAGACACCGATACCCCAGAACCCAAACGGAGTTGAGTCTGCTTCGCTCAATTCTGTGTCGGCCCGAGGAGAAATGGCACGACCTCGGCGAGGAACTCCTCCTGCCGGGTGATGTGCACCCGGTGACCGCCGTCGATCTCGACCAGACGGACGTCGGGCAGTTCGGCGGCGACCAGCGCGAACCGGGTCTGGTCGAGATAGGAGTCGTTGCCCCCGGCGATCATCAGGACGGGCATCGTGATCCTGCCCAGATCCCGCCACCACTGCGGCCTCGGCCGGCCCAACTGGTCGAGGACGCGGGAGACCATCACCGGATCGAAGCGCCGGTACCCCGACAGGGCGCCGACCTTGATGAGAGCCCCCGACCAGCGGTGGTAGACGGGTCCGGAGTCGGCACGCGATCGTGCCGGGACCGGGAGCTCCTCGAGGACCAGGCGGCTCACCCGCTGCGGGAACCTCTCGGCGATCATGCTCGCCACGTGGGCGCCCAGGGAGTGCCCCACCAGCTGGAACCGTTGGAGGCCGAGGCGATTGATCTGCGCCATCACGTCGGCCACGAAGGCCTCAAGGCAGTACCCGTCCGCCCTGCGCCGTTCCCCCACCGGACCGTGTCCGAGCAGGGTGAGGCAGTGCGGGTCGGTGCCGAGCGGCTTGGCCGCCAGCACCAGGCCGCCCCAGGTGGTGCGCGAACTGGTGATGCCGTGCAGACAGACGATCGGATCAGTGGTCACCTGCGAGACATATCACGACCCGCACGAGCCCGGGCAACTCGGCGCAGGCGTCAGGACAGCAGGTCGAGGATGCGACGTCGCAGCCGGCGGAACTCGGGGTCGTCCAGGGTGCGCGGTCGGGGAAGGTCGATCGGGACATCCTCCAGGACGCGCGCCGGTCTGGCGGAGAAGACGACAATCCGGTCGGACAGCAGCAGCGCCTCCTCGACGTCATGGGTGACCATCAGGGCGGTGAACCCCTGTCTGCGCCAGAGCCGATCGATCTCGACCTGCAGGGTGGACCGGGTGAGGGCGTCGAGCTTGCCGAGCGGTTCGTCGAGCAGCAGGATCTCCGGACGTGTCACCAGGGCGCGGGCCAGTGAGGCCCGTTGAGCCATTCCCCCCGACAGTTCGGCCGGCAGGGTCTGGCGGAACTCCTCCAGACCGACCATCTCGATCATCGCGTCGACCCGGTCCCGCCAGACCGGATCATCCCTGTGCCCCTGGACGCGGGGCCCCAGCCCGATGTTCTGCTCCACGGTGAGCCATGGCAGCAGGGTCGGGTCCTGGAAGACCAGACCTCGCGAGGGGTCGGGTCCGGTGACCCGGCGGCCGTCGACGTAGATCCTGCCGGTGAGGGGCTTGTCGAGCCCGGCCGCCAGCCTCAGCAGGGTGGACTTGCCGGACCCGGAGGGTCCCACCAGGCTCACGAAACTTCCCGGGCGGGCGGACAGACTGACATGGTCGAGCACCGGGAGGGGCTCCCCGTGACTGAGGAAGGCCTGGCTGATGTCGAGCAGGTCGATGGCTCCGCGGGTCGTCGCGGGGCGGCCCGTCCCGGTAGCTGTGTCTTTGGCTGTGTCTGTACCGGTAGCTGTGTCCGAGTCGGTCACCATCTCGTGAGATCCTTCTGCCATGCCAGGACGCGGTTCCTGATGGCCAGTTCGACAGTGAGCAGGGTGCCGCAGAAGATCACCATCACCGCGATCGCCGCATACATCGCGGGATAGGCGCTCCACCCCTTCTTCCAGTTGATGTACCAGCCGAGCCCCGCATTGACCCCCAGGGTCTCCGCGATGGTGAGCGCCACGAAGGCGGTGGGCAGGGCCATGAAGATGCCGGTGAAGATGTTCGGCAGGGCCGCCGGCAGGGAGACCTTGAGCACCAGGAACCGCGGCGAGGCGCCGAGAGTCTGGCAGACGTCGAAGTACTCCTTGGGGACCGATCGGATGCCGGCATTGGTGAGCACCGTCATCGGGAACCAGACGGTCAGTGCGACCAGGAAGACCGCCGCCCAGAAGGTGTTGGGGAAGACGATGAAGACGATCGGGATCCAGGCCAGGGTGGGCACCGGACCGATGTACTTGACGATCGGGCTGAGCCAGTACCCGACCCGTCGCGACCATCCCATCCACATCCCGGTGGCCAGACCCGTCGCCCCGCCGATCAGCAGACCGAGGGCGAGCAGACCGGCGGAGTGGGCCACCGAGGATCCCAGCAGCACCCGGTCCGACCAGGCCTCGGTGATGAGCTGGCCGGGCGGGGGGAAGTAGGGAGGCCGTCCCCATCCGGCCTTGGCGGTGGCCAGGTCCCACGCCAGCACCACCACCGCGACCGCGATCCACCAGCTGGACCAGTGGGCGAGCCATCGCGAGGCGGCCAGCCGACGCGGGCCCGCCGGGCGGCGGGCGATCAACCAGACCACGGCCAGGGCCACGGTGGTGCCGGCGGTGAGCACCGTCACGACCGTCTGACCGTGCACCACGAAGGAGTCCGAGTCGGGCACCAGGGCGATCACCAGGGTCGTCACCAACCACGCGAGGAGCACGGCGGCCACCATCCGCGGGCTCGCCGTCCGCTCCTTGTGACGTCGCGTCAGCCCGGTGAGAATCCGCGGATCGGCGGCCAGCGCCTCGTCCCGCTCGCGGGTGGTGCCGGCGGTCGAGAGGGTCGGCGACCCGTCGACTGCGGCAGTGCGGGTCGCCCCGGAGGCAGCAGTGGAGACTGCAGTGGACATCGCGCTCACCACCCGATCCCGAGTGTCGCGAATGCCTTGTCGGCCAGCTTCTGCGGGTTCGCACCGGCGTCCAGGTAACCGGTCTTCTGGAACTTCCCGATGCCCGGCAGCAGGGCCGCCTTCAGCTTCGCCACCGAGGGCTCCCAGACGTATCCCGACAGCAGCTTCTGGATGGTCCCGACGTCGCCCGCGACGTACTTCTTGTCGACCTCGATGTGAGCCACCTCGGCCTCATGGCCGGCGACATAGCGCGACCCGCGGCACCAGGCCTCGATGAGCTTGCGGGCCAGCGGCTCCTCCTTGCGCACCAGGTCGCCGTTGAGAGCGGTGCAGCAGCAGTAGGCCTGCTTGTTCATACCGCTCATGTTGCTGGCCAGCTCCATCCCGTAGTCGCCCAGGATGGGTCGGTAGGCGATCGGGTCCGAGGTCGCGATGGCGTCCACCTGACCGCGCCGCAGCGCATCGGCCAGGGTCGAGGGGTCGAGGACCTTCCAGTGCACCTGCCTGGCCTCCGGCAGCGGATTGATGCCGGCGTCCAGCAGGTCCATCGAGAAGAACATGGTGGCGCTGGAGGACAGGCTCGGGATGCCGATGGTGCCGCCCTTGAGGTCGGCCACCGTCCCCTTGAAGCCCTTGGGCACCACGAGCCTGAGGCAGCCCGCGTGCAAGCCGGCCACGAACTTGACGTTCTGGCCCTCCTCGACCGGCTTCAGCCAGGAGTAGAAGATCCCCGAGGAGGCGTCGAACTGACCGGAGCCGACGGCCGCCTTGATGTCCTCGTCGCCGACCGTGCGGTGGAGGGTGACATCCAGCCCGGCCTCCTTGAAGAAGCCCTTCTCCTTGGCGACGATCGAGGGTGCGTCACAGACGTCTCCGCCGTAGATGATCGACAGCGGGCGATTGCGCACCTCGGCGGCAGCAGGGGCGGAACCCCGCTGTCCGGAGCGCCCGATGAGAGCGCCGACCCCACCGCCGAGCGCCAGTCCGCCCAGGGCGGCGGCCGCCACACCGGTGACGAAGGTGCGGCGGCTGATGCCGCGGTGCTGGTCCTCGGAGGCCTCGTCGACCAGAACGGCGCCGGAGGGCAGCACGATCCGCTCGGCGGAGGACTCCCCGGGGACCGTGCCGGGACGGCTCGCACCGGGATGGTCGGATTCGGAGTGGGGACCGGTGGGGCGCGGTCCATTCGATTCATTGTGTGACATGACAACTTCTTCTGCAGAAGGGGTCCGTCGCCGGGTGGAGACAACGCGGTGTCTCACTGGGGCGCAGGGGACCCGAGGGAGTGACTCGGTGGGTTCGGGAGAGATCCGGATTGACGACTCGTCTGCAGCCGATCACGGTCGGCCGAGGCTCAGGTCAGCAGGGACAGGAGCACATACAGATCGCACAGGCCCGTTGTGGGCGACGTGCTGAATCCATCTGCTCGGCCATGCCTCGGCATTCCTCTCACCAACAACCCCCACGTCCACGGGGTGGAATCACCGTAGGCCGAGCTCCTCCCCATCCCAACTCCGTCTCACTTGTCAATACCCCATCTCTCCTCTTGAGACGCCGAAGCACCGTGGCAGCCCTTCGGAGGCTGCACGACGCCCTGCCGGGACGGCAGAATGGACGGGTGCCACCCGCCGATCAGCCCTTCCGCGTCACCGTTCACGGCGACAACCTCGTCGCTCTGGCGGCGGCACTGCGGCTGTCGCGACTGGGCCACCGGGTGAGTCTGGTCTGCGCCGACCCTCGATGGCGCCGGGACTCGACCCGTCCGCTGGCCGCCACCCTCCCGCCGGTGCTGGAACTCCCCTCCGCATGGAAGGACCTGTTCGCCAAGTCCGGACGCAGCATGGACGCCGAACTGTCCGGGCGGGGGCTGCGACTGGTCCAGGCCCCGTCGCCGGTGCACCTGCTCGACGGCGATGAGCTCACCCTGCCCACCGAGCGCGCCGACCAGCTGTCGGCAGTGCGCCGGCGCTTCGGGCCCGACGTCGCCGACTGCTGGCGGGCCGTCCTGGACCGGGCCGACGAGATCTGGCAGGCGAGGCGCCGCCTGGGGGTGGAGCGCGCGGTGACCTCGACACCGCGAGTCGGCTCCCTGCCCGAGACGATCAGGACCACCCCGGCACTGACCGGCCTGACCAGGGACCTGCCTGACCTGCTGGCGGCCTGCCTGGACAGCCTCGGCCCCCTGGAGGGAGGCACCCGGCCCGGGGCCGGGGGCGTCCTGCTGGCCGCCGACCTGGCCGTCCCACGGGTGTTCGGCCGGTGGCACCTGGTCGGGCCGCAGGGCCCCACCGATCTCCAGCCCCTGCTGGACCTTCTCGACGCCAGGCTCGACCGGCGCGGCATCGCGGTCCTCGCGGGGACCCGACCGGCGTCCGGGGCGCCGGTGAACGCTGCGGCAGGCACCGGCAGCGAAGGCCCCGCTGACGCGGTGGTCGAGGCCACAGCCCCGCCGGTCCGTCGACGCCCGATCCGCCGACAGCAGACCTTCTGGGCCCCGGTCCGCACCCTCACCACCACCCTCGCACCCGATCCCCGCGACGCCGATGAGGGCATCCGGGAGCAGATCGAGCACACCCCCGACGGCCCGGTGGTGCGATGGCGATGGCGCAACGGCGACCGGCTGGTCACCGTCACCGACGACCACACCCGGCCGGTGCCCGATCCCGCCCGGGGACCGGCCCTGTCGGACACCGGGGGCTGGCGGCGGCGTCCGGTGCTCGGCTGGACCCGGCACGACGGCGTCGCCACCCTGGCGGCCAGCCCCGCCTCCCACGGCGGGCCCGAACCCTGGGCGCAGCTGCTCACCGGGGCGCTGGCGGCCTACCAGGTGCACCTGCACCTGACCGGGGAGGACGTCTCCCCCACCAACCGGGCGGTCGGGGCGGACGGGCGAGCCCACCGCCGGATGCCGTCGGCCTGAGGCGAGATCGTGCTCCGAACCGATCGGGAGCGCGTAAACTCTCCCGTCAGCCCGCGTGCAGACGCGGGTTGGACGCCCACCCCAGGGAGAATTCGTTGACCTCTGATTCCTCCGCCGCCACGACCGTGGACACGGTCGCCCAGGAGATCGCCGCCGAGCAGGCGCACGTCGACCGGGTCTATGCACAGCTCAAGTCGGACACCGCCGCCGCGAAGAGACTGGCCGACGCCAGCCGGCAGATCTATCACTCCGACCGGACCACCTGGGTCCGCGAGGAGGACGCCACCGCGATGTTCGAGCGCGACGCCTTCGCCTTCAACGCGGCGCGCCGACTGGCGGTCCTGGACTCCGAGCACGAGGGTCTGGTCTTCGGCCGTCTGGACCTGGCCGGGGACCAGGAGGTGCGCCACATCGGTCGGATCGGGGTCCGAGACGCCGACTACGAGCCGCTGGTCATCGACTGGCGGGCGCCGGCCGCCGAGCCCTTCTACCGGGCCACCGCCAGCTCCCCGATGGGGGCCACCCGGCGGCGGGTGCTGCGCTGCCGCGACGACAAGGTGATCGGCATCGAGGACGACCTGCTGGACGCCGCCAACCCCGACGACCTCCCGGTGATCGGCGAGGGGGCCCTGATGGCCGCCCTCAGTCGCGCCCGAGACACCCGGATGCACTCCATCGTGGCCACCATCCAGGCCGAGCAGGACAAGGCGATCCGCGCCCCCTACCAGGGAGTCACCACGATCGCCGGCGGACCGGGAACCGGCAAGACCGTCGTCGCCCTGCACCGGGCCGCCTTCCTGCTGTACACCCACCGGACCCGACTGGAGAACGGCGGCGTGCTGGTCGTCGGGCCCAGCGAGGTGTTCATGAACTACATCGAACGGGTGCTGCCCAGCCTCGGCGAGGACTCGGTCACCCTGCGCTCGGTCGGCGATCTGGCCACCGATGTCCTCAAGCACGGCTCCGACCGGCTCGACGAGTCCCACGCGGCCACCCTCAAGGGCAGCCTCAAGATGGTGCACCTGCTCGAGCAGCTGGTCGCACTGCCGCTCACCGCCGACCCCTCGGCGCTGAGCCTGCGCGTCACTGTCAAGGGGGAGGTGCTCACCCTCGCCGCGAAGACCCTGGCCCGCACCCGCACCCGCATCCTGGCGCGCAACAGGTACAACCGGAGTCTCACCCCGGTCACCCAGTCCCTGCTGGACCAGCTGTGGTCGCGGATGCCCCAGGAGGCCATCGCCTCCTACGATCTGACCCGTGAGGACTTCGACGAGATGGTCACCTCCCAAGCCTCCTTCCGGATGTTCCTCAACGCCTGGTGGCCGCCGATGAGCCCCGCAGACGAGCTGGCCCGGCTGGCCTCCCCCGAGGTGATGGACCGGGTCGCCGCCGACCTGACCGAGACCGACCGGGCGGTGCTCTCCGCCTCGATCCCCGACGCCGACGAGCACGGCCGCCGGGACTGGTCGGTGGCCGACGTCGCCCTTCTCGACGAGCTGGCCGCGGTGCTGGGGCCGACCCCGGCCGCCCCGGACGCCGACCGGCCCGTCTTCATCGAGGAGGGGGAGAACGTCCAGGAGCTGGTGACCATGGCCGACACCCTCAGCGACTCCCGCACCCCGGAGTCCGACGAGGAACCTCAGGACACCTTCGCCCATGTCCTGGTCGACGAGGCCCAGGACATCACCCCGATGCAGTGGCGGATGCTGCGCCGGCGCGGCCCCCAGGCGTCCTGGACGATCGTCGGGGACCCGGCCCAGTCGGCCTACCCCTATCCGGCCGAGACCGACGCCGCGGTGGCCGAGCTCACCGGCCATGCGCCGCGGCGGACCTTCCGGCTGACGAAGAACTACCGCTCCCCCGCCGAGGTCTTCGACCTGGCGGCCGATGTCATCTCCACCGTCCACCCGGACGCCGATCTGCCCGAGGCGGTGCGCTCCACCGGCATCCAGCCGGAGCTGGCGCGCACCGACCGGGCGCATCTGGCCGAGGAGATCACCGCCAGGGTGTCACACCTGGTTGACCAGGTGAGAGGCACCATCGGGGTGATCTGCCCGCCCTCCCTCATCGGGGTGGCCCGGGATCTGGTGACCGAGGGTTCGCCGCTGGCAGCCTGGACGGACCGGGTGATCCCGGTCACCACGATGCAGGCCAAGGGGCTGGAGTACGACGCCGCCGTGGTGGTCGATCCCGACGACATCGTCGCCGAGGCTCCCGGCGGGGTACGGGTGCTCTACGTGGCACTGACCCGCCCGACCCAGCGGCTGGTGGTGCTGGGGATCAGCGATCCCACAGCTGCGGCCGGCGATCACGCACCATGGAGTGCAGCTCTGTGGTCGCACGCGACCGATTGAGGGTGTAGTAGTGCAGGCCGGGCGCTCCCTCGTCGAGCAGCCGGCAGCACAGCTGGGCGGCGGCCTCCAGGCCGATCTCGCGCACCGCGGCCCGGTCATCGGCCACCCGGGTCAGTCGTGCCACCAGGTCGGCGGGCACATCGGTGCCCGACAGGTCGCCGAACCGGCGGATCTGTCCGTATGAGGTGATCGGCATGATCCCCGGGATGATCGGGATGTCGCATCCCAGGGCTCGGACCCTGGCCACCAGCCGGGTGTAGTGCTCGGGGATGAAGAACAGCTGGGTGATCGCGAAGGAGGCCCCGGCCCGGGCCTTGTCGGCCAGGATGCGGGCGTCCAGGTCCAGATCGCCGGAGGCCGGGTGGCCGTCGGGGAAGGCCCCGACGCCGACGCAGGCCTGCGGGTTGACCCGCTTGACCAGCCTCACCAGTTCGGTGGCATTGGCCAGCCCGTCGGGCCGGGCCAGCCAGGGCTCGGTGGCCCCACCGGGCATGTCGCCGCGGATGGCCAGGATGTGGTCGACCCCGGCGTCCCGGTAGTCGCAGACGGCCTGCTCCAGCTCGGCGACGCTCTGCGAGACGCAGGTGAGGTGACCCACGGTGCGCAGCCCGGAGGCGACCATGTGCCGGGTGCAGCGCAGCGTGCGGTCCCGGTTGGAGCCGTTGGCGCCGTAGGTCACCGAGATGAAGTCGGGCTCGAGGGGAACCAGCGAATCGGTGGCCTGCCACAGCCGGTAGACGTCCTCCTCGCTGCGCGGCGGCATGAACTCGAAGGACCGCAGGGGCCGTCCGGGTCGTGCCAGCAGGTCGGCGATGGTCGCCGTGGAGGTTTTCGAGGGCTGCATGGCCATTCACCCTAGAGCAGGACCAGCACCGGAGCCGATCCTGAGACGCCCCGGGAGGCCGACTCAGCCGGCCAGACCCGCCAGCAGGCTGGCCGAGGGGGCGAAGAAGACGCACCCGGTCTTCGCCTCGGAGAAGTCCAGGATACGGTCGTGGAGTCCCGGCGGATCACCGATGAACATCCGCTCCAGCATCTTCTCGGTCACCCACAGGTGCCGGGCGTAGCCGATGAAGTAGGTTCCGAACTCGCCCTGGCCGGGGCTGCCGAAGGGCATGTTGTCGCGCAGGATGTCGTGCTCGCCGGCGTCGTCGGTGATGGTGTTGAGGGTCTTGTGCGACTTCTGTCCCTCGACGGCGTCGTCCAGCTCCAGATCGTCGGCCTTGCGCCGGCCGATGATGGCCTCCTGCTGCTCGGTGCTGAGCTTCGCCCAGCTGCTCATCTGGTGCAGGTACTTCTGCACCAGGACGTAGGAGCCGCCGACGAACTGCGGGTCCTCGTCACCGACCAGGGTGCTGGCGGGAAGGTTGGGGCCGACCGGGTTGGCCGTCCCGTCGACGAACCCGAGCAGGTCCCGGGCGTCGAAGTAGCGGAACCCCGAGGTCTCGTCGATGGTCGTCACGGCGTCCCCCAGGCCCTCCAGCAGCAGGCGCTCCAGCTCGAAGCACATGTCCTGACGGTTGGAACGGATATGGAAGAGCAGGTCGCCGGGGGTCGAGACGGCAGTGTGCGCGGCGCCCCGGACCTCCTTGAAGGGATGCAGCTCGGCCGGGGTGCTCAGTCCGGTCAGTTCCGGCCAGACCCGGGCGCCGATCCCCACCGTGCACGACAGCTGGGCGGGCAGATCCCGGAACCCGATGGTCTTGACCAGCCCCTCGAGGCCGGCCACCACCTCACGGACGGTGTCCATCGCGCCGGGACGGTCGACCACCCCCACCACCAGGAAGATCGCCGAACGGGTCAGCGGTGCATCGACCTGCTGAGGGGCGATCGGAACCCTGCCGGCGAAACTCTGATCCGATGAGGTGGACGCTGTCACAATGACTCCCCTATCACGTTGGGACTCCGCCAGCACGGTGATCTCCTCCGCCGGTGGCCGGCGGTGCTGGCCCGCCTGAGTCTATCGGCAGGATGTGGGCGCGGGGGCCGGAGCCCTAGGCTGGCGCCATGTGCGCCTACTTCGACCCCGCCGCCCCGGCCGGCGATGACTTCCGCCGCGCGGTCCAGAACGCTGTGTCGGGCTTCCTGGACTCCCAGAAGCCGGTGCTGGGGGTCATCGGAGCCGAACTGGAGCCGGTACTGGCGGCCGCTCGCGACTACACCTCGGGGGGCAAGCGACTCCGTCCGGCCTTCTGCTACTGGGCCCGGGTGGCCGCGGCCGGACAGCCGGTGGACGCCGCCCCGCTGATCCGGGCGGCGGCCAGCCTGGAACTGCTGCACGTCTCCGCTCTGATGCACGACGACGTGATGGACCACTCCGACACCCGCCGTGGGCTCCCGGCGGCCCATCGCCGGTTCGAGGCCGCCCATCTCGAGATGAGCGGCTCCGGTTCGGCCCAGGACTACGGCACCGACATGGCGATCCTGCTCGGCGACCTGCTGCTGGTGTGGAGCGCGGAGATGTTCTCGGGGTCCGGCGTGGACCCGCTGCGACTCTCGGCGGCCACCCCTCTGCTGGAGGCGGTGCGCACCGAGGTGACCTGCGGCCAGGTGCTCGACGTCGCCGCCGAGGCGAGGCTGGCCGGCGGGACCTCGGAGTCCGCCCTGGACCTGGTCAACCGGGTGGTGGAGTTCAAGTCGGCCCGCTACACCGTCGTGCGGCCCGCCCAGATCGGAGTGAGTCTGGGCGGGGGCACCGACTCCCTGCACCAGGCGATGCTGGACTTCGGGTCCCCGCTGGGCAGGGCCTTCCAGTTCCGCGACGACCTGCTGGGAGTCTTCGGGGACGCCGGGCTCACCGGCAAGCCGGCCGGTGGAGACCTGCGCGAGGGCAAGCGCACCGTCCTGGTGGCCCACGCCCTGGCGGCCTCCACCCCTGCCGACGCCGCCCGGTTGGAATCCCTGCTGGGCCGCCCCGACCTGGACGACGCCGATGTCGCCGACGCCCGGCGGATCATCGAGCGCAGCGGGGCCCGGGCCGAGGTCGAGAAGGACATCGAGAACGGCTACCAGCGGGCCGTCGCGGTCCTCGACCACGCCGAGATGACCCACGACGGGGCCCGCGCCCTGCGCGAGCTGGCCCGCCAGTCGGTGCGCCGCGACTCCTGAGGCTGCGGGGCCGGCGTGAGTGGTGGGGCCGGCGTGAGTGGTGGGGCCGGTGTGAGTGGTGGGGCCGGTTGAGATCTGCCATCCGGAGGGCCGGCAACCGCACAGTCCGCGGACCGGCTCTGTGGTGGCAGAACTCGTCGACGACCTATGCTCTGTCTGGCCGAGGCCGAGGGTCGCCCGTGGGGTGGCGACGGGCCCCGGAGGAAACGAGGAGAACGCTCATGAGATCCGCGATGGCCCTCGCCGCCAGTCTCGCCGGTCTGGCCCTGATCGCCGGCGGCCTGACCGGCTGCTTGGAGTCGGGGACCGGGTCCTCCTCCGGGAGCGTGCCGCCGGCCTCCGCCTCCTCCGAGCAGGTGGCGAAGGCCTATCTCGACGCCGCCAAGTCGGGAGACTGCGCCCTCACCAAGCAGCTCACCGGGACCAGCACCTGGGCCTGGTGCGACGAGCCCAGACTCACCGGGTACAAGGATCTCGGCACCGTGACGACACTGCCGGCCTCCCAGGCCGGGGTGAACCTGGACTGCTACCACCTCACCATCACCGCGACGGCGGCGCCCAAGAGGGGCATCACGGCCGGCACCCGGCCCTGGACGCTGTGCTTCGAGCACACCGACCAGGGGTACCGGCTCTACGAGCAGGGCATGCGCTGACCGCTGCGCCCCGAACGGCCGATCCGCCGAGCCGAACCGGCCCTGAACAGGGGACTCGCCGGGGGGCGGCAACGCCACCATCCGCTGGCTCCCGGGTTCTACACTTCAGAGCACGGGCGAACACGGCCTTCCCCTCTTCCCCGACCGTGTTGTGAGGCAACTGTGAGTATGACTGTGAGCACCGACCCCCTGGTGGGTCGTGTCCTCGACGGTCGCTACGAGATCACCTCACGGATCGCCCGGGGTGGGATGGCCACCGTCTACCGCGCCCAGGACCGCCATCTGATGCGGGTCGTCGCGGTCAAGGTGCTGCACGACGAGTTGGCCGAGGACCAGGACTTCGCCCGCCGCTTCGACCAGGAGGCCAAGGCGGCCGCGCGACTGGTCAATCCGCACATCGTCAGCGTCTTCGACCAGGGGATCGACGACGCCCGCCCCTACATCGTCCTGGAGTACGTGCCGGGGTGCACCCTGCGCCATGTCATCGCCCAGGAGGCCCCGCTGTCCCCGCTGCGGGCCATCGACATGCTGGAACCGGTCGTCTCCGCGCTGGCCAGCGCCCACGAGAACGGCCTGGTGCACCGCGACATCAAGCCCGAGAACGTCCTCATCTCCGACCGCGGCCAGATCAAGGTCGCCGACTTCGGGCTCGCCCGGGCCATCACCAACCAGTCCGTCTCGGCCACCCGGGGGGTGCTGGTCGGCACCGTGAGCTACCTGCCCCCCGAGCTGGTCGTCAAGGACCACGCGGATGAGCGGTCCGACGTCTACTCCACCGGGATTGTGCTGTTCGAGATGCTCACCGGACGCAAGCCGCACACCGGCGACAATCCGATCCAGGTCGCCTGGGCCCACGTCCACGAGGACGTTCCGGCCCCCTCGCAGTGGCTGACCCAGCACGCCGGCGTCAAGGGCCGCCAGATGGCCGGCGCGATCCCCGCATATCTCGACGCCCTGGTGCGCACCTGCACCGCCCGCGACCCCCGGGAGCGGCCGGCCGACGGCCGGGCCCTGCTCGCCCTGCTGCGCTCGGTGCGCTCCTCCCTGGCCCGGGGCCGGGCCGAGGACCCGGCGATCACCGCCCTGATGCACCGGGCCGGCAGCGCCCAGCCCGCCAGCCCGGTTCCCGCACCGACCCGCACCCTGCCGGCCGTCCGGTCCTCCGCCACGCCGGTCTCCCCGGTCGACTACCGTCCCGCCGGACCCCGGTCGTCGGCCCGAGCCGACTTCTCCTCGCGCGACCAGTCCCAGCACACCCCGGTACGACGCCCTCAGCACACCGCGACTCCCCACACCCAGCGCACCGCCGCAGCCCGGGCACCGCACGCCACCGGCCACTCCGAGCACACCGCTGTCCCTCGCACCCAGCGGACTCCACTGCGCCGACCCCAGGAGGCACCCTCCCCCCGGACCCGGCCCGCCTCCCTCCGAGGCACCGGGGACTCCCCGCGACCGGCACCCCGGCCGGCGGGTTCCGTCCAGCACCATCGCCCCGCGTCCCGGCCAGGTACCGCGTCCCGGCCGGGTACCGCGCACCGGCCCCAGACCGTCGCGTCCCGCCGCACCCCGGTGCCGGCCGCCCGGCGCCGTCGCAGTCTGGTGATGATCATCCTCATCACCGTGCTGGCGGTGGCGGTGGGGGTGGCGGCCTACCAGTTCGGGGTGTCCCTGCGCACCTCGGCGGGTCCGGCCATCACGGTCACCACGACCGATGCCGGCGGTTCCGGACAGGAGAATCCCTCTCAGGAACCGTCCTGAACCACCGTTCATCCGGACTGGAACCCCATGGTCGTTAGATCTTCTCGTTGATCAGGTTGATGGAGAGAGATTCTCCCGTATAGCATTATTCCCATGACAGCTTTTCGGAACCGGCCGCGGGTGTCCTCGGACCTCGCGCCGGCGGCTCTCCTGCTGATGGCGGCCCTGTGGGGGTCGACCCTGGTGGTGATGAAGGACGCCTACACCACCCTGAGCCCGACCGATCTGCTGGCCAATCGATTCGTGGTCGCCGTCCTGGCCTTCGGCCTTCTGATGCCGCGCGCCTGGCGGGCCAACCGGAGGACCGTCCTTCAGGGACTGGCGCTCGGCGCCCTGTTCGGCGCCGGCCAGGTGCTCCAGGGAGTTGGTCTGAGGTCCACCCCGGCCTCCGTCAACGGCTTCATCGGAGGCCTGTACGTCATCGTCACTCCCCTGCTGGGAGCCGCCCTGCTGGGTAAGCGGGTGCCCCGTCCGGTGTGGCTGGCGGTGGCCCTGGCGACCGTCGGCCTGGGCAGTCTGGCCCTCAACGCGGGCGGGTCGGGGGTCAGGATCGGCACCGGTGAGCTGCTGACCTTCGCGGCCGCGGTCTGCTTCGCCGTCCAGATCGTGGCCCTGGGACGCCTGGCCACCGCCCGCACCGTCATCTCCCTGGGGCTCTACCAGATGGTGGGCGCGGCAGCAGTCTGCCTGGTCTGCGCCGCCCCCGGAGGCATCCGGATGGCCTCGACCCCTCACGAGTGGTTCGCCGTGCTCTACCTGGGGGTGCTGTGCAGCGCCGTGGTGGCCTTCCTGCAGAGCTGGGCCCAGGCGCGGGTGGACGCCACCCGGGCCGCCGTCGTGATGTGCACCGAGCCGCTGTGGGGGGCGATCTTCGCCATCGGGCTGATGGGGGAACCGCTCACCGCCCAGATCCTGTTCGGCGCAGCCTCGATCCTGGCCGCGATGGTGCTGGTGGTCCGCCCGCCGCACCGCCACCGCGGACCGCGCGCCGAGTCCGCACCGCAGCTCGAGCCGGGAGTCGCGCCGCAGGCCGTGGCGGTCCCCGAGGGTCCCGGCCGGGGAGACCTGGCCTCGGCCAGCTGAGTGCCGTCCAACCCTGACAGTCTGGCCCGGCCAGACTCAGTGGCCCGGTGTCAGCGCTCCGGGACCTGCCACGGCTCGCCGACCCGCATGTCGTGGAACTGGGTGTCGCTCATCTCGTCGTGACGGTGGTAGGCCAGTGACCTGCCGCGCTCGTTGAGCAGCCCGTCGTGGATGAGGAAGCCGTGGTCGGCGCCCACCTCGCGCACGAAGTCGATGGTCTCCTTCATCGCCGCCCAGGGCCCGTAGGCCGGGCAGGCCAGCACGTCGACGCCGTGCGGGATCTCGTCGAGCTCGTCGCCGGGATGGAACAGGATGGTGCCGAGCCCCTCCCCGATGAGGTAGCCGACATTGCCGATAGCCGGGATGTCGCGATGGATGACGGCATGGCGCCCGCCGACCGCCTGGATGGTGGCGCCGCCGACCTCCATGACGTCGCCGGGCATGATCGGGTCGGCATCCATCTGCGGCACCGCGGCCACCGCGCCGGCCTCGGCACGGCACAGTGCCCCGGAGTTGGCGTTGACCAGATCGGCGATGTGCTCGGGGTCGACATGGTCGGGGTGGGCGTGGGTTACCAGGATGGCGGTGAGATCGGTGAGGCCCCGCCAGCCGTCGGAGAAGTTGCCCGGGTCGATGAGGATCCGGGCGTCGGCGGCCTCGACCAGAATGCAGGAGTGTCCCAGGTGTGTGATCCTCATGGCCCCAGTCTGGCGGCTACCGCGGGGCCCGACAACCGATTCGCGCGGAATCGGGTGCCGGCGCTCCTCTGCGGGGACCCGTGGGTCACATGTCGAGGCCGCGGTAGGGCTCCAGCGGGCTGACCGTCTTGCGCTTGATCCGCCCGTCGGAGAGCCTCTCGGCGATCATGAAGGCCAGTTCCAGGGACTGGTTGCGGTTGAGCCTGGGATCGCAGGCCGTCTCGTAGCGGGCGGCCAGGTCGGCCTCGTCGAGGGCGTCGACGCCGCCCAGACACTCGGTGACGTCGTCACCGGTGAGCTCGACGTGGACACCTCCGGGCCAGGTGCCCAGCGCCTCGTGGACGTCGAAGAAGGCATTGACCTCGGCGCAGACATCGGCGAAGGAACGCGTCTTGAATCCATTGGCGGCCTCGAAGGTGTTGCCGTGCATCGGGTCGCAGCTCCACACCACCTTGCGACCGGAGGACTCCACGGCCTCGATGATCGGGGGGAGCTTCTCGCGGATCGAACCGGCGCCCATCCGGGTGATGAAGGTGATCCGTCCGGGGATCCGCTCGGGATCGAGCAGATCGGCGATCCGGTTGGCCTCCTCACCGGTGGTGGTCGGTCCGAGCTTGATGCCGATCGGGTTGCAGATCGATCGTATGAAGGCGACGTGGGCGCCGTTGGTCTGCCGGGTGCGCTCACCGATCCACAACAGGTGCCCCGAGGTGTCGTAGGGCAGCTGGGTGCGCGAGTCGATCCTCGTCATGGCGTGCTCGTAGTCCAGCAGGAGGGCCTCGTGGCTGGCGTAGAAGTCGACGGTGCTGATCTGGTCGTCGTCGACCCCGCAGGCCATCATGAAGGCCAGGGCCCGCTCGATCTCCCCGGCCAGCACCTCGTAGCGGGTCTCGACATTGGAGTTGCGGACGAAATCGGCGTTCCACGCGTTGATCCCGCGCAGGTCGGCGAACCCTCCCTTGACGAAGGCGCGCACCAGATTGAGGGTGGCGGCGGAGGCGTTGTAGATCCTCATCAGCCGTCGCGGGTCGTGGACCCGGGACTGGGCGGTGAACTCGAAGCCGTTGACGGCGTCCCCCCGGTAGCTGGGGAGGGTGACGCCGTTGCGGGTCTCGGTGTCGCGGGACCGCGGCTTGGCGTACTGGCCGGCGATCCGGCCCACCTTCACCACCGGCACCTGCCCGGCGTAGGTCATCACCACCGCCATCGACAGCAGGACCCGCAGCTTGCCCTTGATGTTGTCGGCGTTGACGCCGGCGAAGGTCTCGGCGCAGTCCCCGCCCTGGAGCAGGAATCCGCGCCCCTCGGCCACCGCCGCGAGCTTCTCGCGCAGGTCGTCGCACTCGCCGGCGAAGACCAGCGGGGGGAGCTTGCGCAGGGCGGCGACCACCCGGTCCACCTCCGCGGGATCCGGATAGCTCGGCTGCTGCAGGTGAGGCATGGAGTGCAGGGAGACGAGACTGGGAACACCGGAAAGCATGGCGGTGAGTCTAACCGGTGTGTCCAGCGGCCCCCCACGCCGCCCATCCGAGGGCGTCATTCAGCCCTGTTCGTTCTCCCCCGGCTGAATGACGCCCTTCTCCAGGGCGTAGAGGGTCAGTTCGACCCGGTTGTGGAGCTGGAGCTTGCGCAGCACGTTCTGGACATGGTTCTGGACGGTGCGGTGCGAGACGAACAGCTCCTCGGCGATCTCCCGGTAGGCCATCCCCTGGGCCACCCGTCGCAGCACCTCGACCTCCCGGCTGGTCAGTCGGGGGCCGGCGTCCTGGCTGGCGCCGCCGTTCCTGGTCGCCATCCGACGGAACTCGCCGAGCACCAGGCCAGCCAGTCCGGGGGTGAAGACGGCGTCCCCCTCGGCGGTGCGACGCACCCCGCTGATCAGCTCTGCCCGGGAGGCGGACTTCACCAGGTATCCGCGGGCCCCCGCCTTGGCGGCCCGCAGGACGTCGTCGCGCTCACCCGAGGCGCTGATCACCAGGACGTGCATGGAGGGGAACTCGGTGGTGAGGATCTGGGTGCAGGTGGCTCCGTCGGGTTCGGGAATCTTGAGATCGATGACCAGCACGTCGGGTCGGGCCGCCCGGGCCCGGCGCAGGCACTGCGCACCGTCATGGGCCACCGCGACGACGTTGAACCCCTCGGCCGTGAGATCCTCGCTCAGGGCGTCGATCCACATCGGATGGTCGTCGACGAGCATCACACGATGCGTGCCGGCGGGTGCTGGGATGGTCATGTGGCTGCCCTCCTGACCCCAGCTTTCCATCCTTGTGCCGCCCAGACCAGACCCTGGGAGGCGTCGGGTCCTCCGGAGGGCTCGATCAGTGGCCCGGTCCGGCCGACGCAACGCGCCGCACGGGCGGCCGCGATCGGTCACTGCGTCCGGGGGACGGGTCGCACTGCCTGACGGCCGGTCGGCACCCGGATCTCCCACTCGACCCCGTGGCCCTCAGAGGTCCGCATCGTCGTCGTCCCGCCCAGGGCAAGGATCCGCCCGGCGATGGAGTGGGTGATCCCCATCCGGCCCTCGGCCGCCGCCTGCTCGGCCTGGCCGGGCGACATCCCCGAGCCGTTGTCCCGCTCGGAGATGACGATCGTCCCGGCCTCCTCCTCAATGAGGATCCAGCAGTGCGCGGCGGCACCGGCGTGGTGAGCGACATTGGAGATGATCTCGACCACCGCCTTGTCGAGCTCGTCGACCAGATGGGCGGGCAGCAGCAGCTCGCCGGCCATCGCGGAGACGGTGACCGACTCCCCCTCATGGCTCTCGACGGCCGCGACCAGATCTTTGAGATTCGGAGGGCCCTCGGCCCGGGCCCCCTCCCCCGCCGACATTTGCAGCATTCTTCGCAGCTGGCCGCCCTGCTCATGGGCCAGACGCGCCAGCGCCTGGCCTCGCGGGCCCAGGTCGGGCCCCTCCCGCTCGACCATCGACAGCACTTGGAGGGCGCCGTCGTGCACGATCCTACCGAGCCGCTCGCGTTCGGCCAGCCTGGCGGCCACCGCCTGATCGCGCTCCCGATCGGCCATCATCCGGCGGATCTGGTCGATCAGCCGACCCAGCACCACGCAGGCGACCACCAGCAGCAGGTCGGCGCTCCAGGCCCAGAGGTCCCCGTGACCGACCCCGGCCAGCCCCGGGGCGATCACCAGCAGCGCCGCCAGGAAGCCCAGCAGAGGCCCGCGGATGAGGGCCGCCGACAGGGCCGCGCAGATCACCCAGTAGGACCCGATCCCCTCGAAACTGGCGGTGCGGACCGAGGGCCCCAGAATGATCTGGGAGATCGCGGTCACCGACACCGCGATGAGCACGTCGACGCCGGTGAGGGCCAGTGGCGGTACCGAGTCCCGGCGCACCCACGCCGTCATGACGGCGGTCCAGACGAGCATCGCCGTCAGCACCGCGGCCAGCGCCCAGGGGTGGCTGCTGTGCTGCCATCGCAGCACGCCCATCAGAATGGCGTGGCCCAGGAGTACCCAGCGCAGCACGGTGACGGCCCGCTGGAGTCGCCCGGCGGGGTCGTCACGGCGTCGGGACGCGCTCAGGCGGCGGGTCTGCCGATCGGCGGCATCAGTGCTCATCCTCGGTGTTCCCGTCGGTGCCGGGGCGGTACGCCTCGTCGGGCCGGTCCGCCTCGTGGATGACCCCAGGGGTGATCCCGGCTGCCCTCAGCCGGTCGGCCAGGGCGGCCTCGCGGGCCTGGACCTTGGCCCTCTCCCTGGCCAGGATGGCGGCCTGAGCCAGGTCGGCGGCCTCCACGGCGGCCTGGGCCCGCACCTCCTGACGCTCCAGGATGAGCTGCTGACGGGCGGCCGCCCGGTGGGCCCGTCGTGCCCGGGAGCGGTCCCGTCTGGCCGCGCTGGCCTCCTGCCGGGCCGCCGGCGCGGGGATGTCCCGGTAGGGCAGTCCGGCCAGGGTGCTGATCGCCTCCATCACCTCGTCGGTGACGGCGCGCAGCACCGCCCTGCTGTGGGGGGTCTCGGCGTGCCGGCTGAAGTCCATCGGCTCGCCGACCCGAAGTGCTCCCCGGTCCCCGGTGATCACCGCCGGGACCACCGGGACCCCGGTCTCCAGGGCCAGGTGGGCGACCTCGACGTCCCCCTTGAACACCCCGTCCCCGGGAGCGATCGCGTTCTCCGGGAAGAGCACCACCAGCCCGCTCTGCCTGAGCACAGCCAGCGCCCGGGATCGCGCGGAGGTGCCCCAGGGCACCGACCGGGTGGGCATCACCAGTCCCAGCCAGGGTCTGCGCCCGGTGGTCCCGCGGATCGCCGAACGGACCAGGACGGCGTCGTCGCGTCCGACGTGGTGGACGGCGAGGATGAGCGCCCCGTCGGGCAGATCGACACCGGTCAGTGCGATCTCACCTCCTGGCAGCAGCGGCGATCTCGTCATCGCGCACCACCGGCGTCCCTGTCCTGGTGCGGTTCGGGGGCCGGCACACCGCCCGGCCGGGGACGCCGCCAGGGGGTCAGGTCCTTGCCCTTGAGGTTGCCGTACTTGACGCGGAATCCGTAGACGTCGACGTAGTCCTGGCCCCCGAGCTGCTGGATGGCGTCCATCACCTCATTGGTCACCCAGCGCAGCACGGCGGCCTCCTCCTCGCGGCCGCGCAGCTCCTCGAAGTCCAGCGGCTTGCCGATGATGATCCCGGGCCGGACCACCTTGGGGATGCCGAACGCGCCGCGGACCAGTCCGGTGCCGACCACCGCTGCCGGGATCACCGGGACCCCGGCCATCAGGGCCAGCCGGGCGACCCCGGTCTTGCCCCGGAACATCTCACCGTCGGCCGACCGGGTGCCCTCGGGGAAGATCCCGACCATTCCGCCCTCGCGCAGCCGGTCCAGAATCGGACGCATCCCCTCGACGGAGCGCCGGCCGCCCGACCGGTCCAGGGGGACCTGGTCGACCGCCTTGAGGAACCAGGCGACCGCCTTGGACCGGAGTCCCCCGTCCCCCTGGAAGAGCTCCTTCTTGGCCGGGTAGGTGAGCTGGCGGGGAATCATCGCCGCCACGATCACCGGGTCGAGGTACTCGATGTGGTTGCAGGCCAGCACCGCTCCGCCGGTGCTCGGGAGGTTCTCCTCACCGACCACCCAGGGATGCCACAGGGTGCGCACGATCGGACGGATCAGACCGCTCCGGAAGAACTGGTACCACATGGGGATCCCTTCTGGACCATGGCCGCCCGCGCGGGGCCCGCCAGCGCTCGTGACTCTTCGGCCACAGACTATCCGGTGCCGCCGATCCCGTGCTGACCGCCGAGGGGGCCTAGGCTCGACGCCGTGATGCCCTCACAACTGCTCGGATCCTGGTCGTTCACCCGCTCGATCGCCGAGCACCGGACCGGGGCTCGCTACCGGGCGCACGGGACGGCCCGGTTCAGTCCGGCGACCGGTGGCCGGGTGCGCTGGTTCGAGGAGGGGGTTCTCACCACCGACGGCGGATCCAGGCCCTTCACCCGCACCCTCTTCCTGGTGCCGGGGGCGCAGGGCTGGACGGTGACCTTCGAGGACGGCCGGTTCTTCCATCCCTGGGTGGACGGGCGGGTCACTCATCTGTGCGGACGCGACACCTATCGCGGCGACATCGCCGGTCCGCAGAGCTCCGGTGCAGGGAACTGCGGCACGCAGAGCTCCGATACGGGCATCCACGGTGCGGGGAGCTCCGGTACGGGCGTTGACCAGGACCGGGAGCCGGCCTCCTGCGACGCCGGCTGGCAGATCACCTGGACGGTGTCGGGTCCTCACAAGGACTACACGATGACGACCGGGTACCGGCCGATCACCGAGTGATCGAGGACCTCTCCGAGGGGGCCGCGAAACCCTCGGTGAGGGTCTGGAAGATCGGGCGGCGGCGAGGCCGGGCGCGACGGGGGTTGCGACGGCGGGGCCAGAATCCGCGCGCCGGGCCTGGCGGCTCGGTGATGGAGTGACGGGCCAGATCGGCGGCCCCGATGAGCCCGGCGTCGGGACCGAACGCGGCGTGCTCGATCTCGGCCATCGGACGGAATCCGCGACCGGTGAGGTGTCTTCCGAAGGCGGTCCGGGCCGGTGCCAGCAGCAGCTCGCCGGCATCGCTCACCCCGCCGCCGATGACGAACAGATCGGGGTCCAGGGCGGCTGCCAGGTCGGCCATCCCGAGACCCAGCCAGTGGCCGACATCGGCGATGAGTTCGATGGCCATCTGGTCCCCGTCCACCGCGGCGGCGGTGACGTCGGGGCCGACGAGTCTGGCCGGATCGTGGTCGGTGACGTGCTCGATGAGACCCTGGGCCCGCGGTGAGCCCTCCTCGATGAGGGCTCTGGTGTCACGCACCAAGGCATTTCCGGAGGCGTACTGCTCCCAGCATCCGCGGTTTCCGCAGGGGCACCAGTGCCCGTCCGGGACCACCGTCATGTGGCCGAACTCCCCGGCCATCCCGTAGCGGCCTCGGAACAACCGGCCGTTGATCACCAGGGCACCGCCGATACCGGTCCCCAGGGTGAGGCAGACCATCACCCTGGATCCGCGTCCGGCGCCGAACCGGAACTCCGCCCAGGCGGCCGCGTTGGCGTCGTTGTCGACCAGCACCGGGACGGGTATCCGGGTGGTGAGCCGGTCTCGCAGCGGCTCGTTGCGCCAGGCGAGGTGGGGTGAGAACCTCACCAGGGCCTGTTCGGTGTCGACCCATCCGGCCGCTCCGATGCCGACCGCACCGATCGACAGGCCGGTGGAGAGCTCGTCCACCGACTCGACGATGGCGTTCTCGACGGCCTCCGGGCTCCGCGAGGGAGTGGGACGTCTCAGTCGGCGAAGGATGGTCCCGGACTCATCGACGACACCGGCGGCCACTTTCGTGCCGCCGATGTCGATCCCGATGCTGAGCACCGGGTCAGCCTACCCGCCTCGCACCCGCGATGGGCATCTCGCCCACGGGAGAGGTCTTGATGCCGGCGCTCGGATTGGCAGCGTGGACGATCTGCCCGTTGCCGATGTACATCGCCACGTGGCTCGGCGGCACGCCGTAGTAGAAGACCAGGTCACCGGGCTGAAGGCTGCCGGTCGAGACCGGGGTGCCGGCGTTGAACTGCTCCTCGGAGGTCCTCGGCAGGCTCACACCCGCCGAGGCCCAGGCGGCCTGCATGAGGCCGGAGCAGTCGTAGGCGGTGGGGCCGGTGCCACCCATCACGTAGGGCCCGCCGACCTTCGACATCGCGAAAGCGATGGCGGTGGCGGCGCGACCGGAGGCCGAGCTGCCGGTCGAACTGCTGGAGGAGGCCTTCCGGGGAGTCGACGAGGCGCTGGTGCTCGGGGCCGCGGGCCGGGAGTTGGAGCGGGAGGTCTGGGCGGCGGCCCGGGCGAGGTTCGCGGCGGCAGCCGCTGCCTGCTCCTGGGCCAGCCGCTCCTTCTCCTGGGCGGTCAACCGGTCGAGGATCTGGTTGGCCTCGTCCTGCTTGGCCTGGGACTGCTTGAGCAGCTTGGCCTGGGCGTCGCGGTTGGACTTGATGGTGGCCCGGTCGGCGGCCGCCTGCTTCTCGAGGGTCTGCAGCAGGCCCTGCTGGGTCTGGAAGGCCAGGAACTGGCTCTTGGTGCGGTCGCTGACGTTCTGCACGGTGGCCAGCTTGGAGAGGAACTGAGCGGAGTCCCCGCTGGTCACCAGCTGGGCGGTGAGGCTGACCCCGCCGCTCTGGTAGTCGTTGACGGCCAACGAGCTGAGGGTGGAGCGCATCGAGGAGACCTTGGCGCGCTGGGCGGTGAGGTCCTTGTTGGCGGTGGCCAGCTTCTTGGAGGTGGTGTCCAGCTGAGCCTGGGCCTTGGTGTAGCTGTCCTGGATCTTTGCGGTCTGGGCCGAGATGGCGTCGAGGTTCGACTTGGCCTCCGAAACCGTGTCAGGAGCGGCGGCAGCACTTCCCTGTCCGCCGACCAGCCCCGAGACGACAATGACACCGCTCAGTGCGGTGGCCGCCAGGCTGCGGCCGATCCTGCTCCGCCTGCCGGTCGAGCAGGGGCGGGTCGCCGAGCTGGTCTGTCGATCCTGTGCCACGTTCTCTCCTCTGCACCACCGGTGAACCGGTGGTCCTCAATGCCTGATGTCGTCGGTGTGCACATGCAAGCGCCCAACCCGTCCGACTGAGAAAATCTTAGACGTTGCTCAGCTCCAGCGCAAATGATCCCGTCCTTCGGCGTCCGCCCTTGTCAGAGCGATCGGAAAGGGATCGGGAGAACGCCGTGGGAAGTGTCGGTGGCGATCTCTAGCCTGAGGATCATGACCGCTCCCGCCGTCCAGCCCTCATTCGACGATCTGGGCACTCCGCTGTTCGACGTCACCTTCTGCGTGGTGGATCTGGAGACCACCGGGGCGGGCGGCGAGGACGCCATCACCGAGATCGGAGCGGTGAAGGTGCGCTCCGGCGTCGTCCTGGGCGAGTTCGCCACGCTGGTGCACCCGCCCTCCCACATCCGCGCCTCGGTCCAGCTGCTCACCGGGATCACCGACGAGATGGTGGCCGACTCCCCCTCCATCGTGGCGGTCCTCCCGAGCTGGCTGGAGTTCAGCCGGGGGACGGTGCTGGTGGCCCACAACGCCCGCTTCGACATCGGCTTCCTCAAGAGGGCCTGCGCCGACGACGAGCGACCCTGGCCCGGCAACACCGTGGTCGACACCCTGGCCCTGGCCCGCTCCTGCCTGCCGCGTCAGGAGGTCGGCGACTTCAAGCTCGGCACCCTGGCGCGCCACTTCCGGGCTGCCACCTCCCCCACCCACCGCGCCCTGGACGACGCCCGGGCGACGGTCGACGTCCTCCACGCGATTCTCGAGAGGCTCGGCAATCTGGGGGTGACCACCCTCGAGGACCTCATGGAGGTCACCCACGCGGTCCCGGCGGCGCGGCGTGCAAGACGCACCTGGGCCGACGGGCTGCCCGAGGGCCCGGGGGTCTACTGGTTCGTCTCGGAGCACCGGACCAGTGTCCCCGAGGTGATCTACGTCGGCACCTCGGTCAACGTGCGCAGACGGGTCCGCCAGTACTTCACCGCATCGGAGACCCGACGGCGGATGGATGAGATGGTGCGGGTGGCCACCGGGGTGCGAGCCCAGGCCTGCGCCACCACCCTGGAGGCCGGGGTCCGCGAACTGCGGCTCATCGACTCCCGTCAGCCGCGCTACAACCGCAGATCCCGACGTCAGGACGCGGTCACCTGGGTGGCCCTCACCGATGAGCCCTTCCCACGGCTCTCGATGGTGCGCGACACCCGCCGATCCGGCCGGATCTACTGGGGCCCGTTCACCGGTCGCGGTCAGGCCGAGGAGGCCACCCGGACGCTGCGCGAGCTCACCGGGCTGCGGGAGTGCACCGGGGCACCGGCCTCCCACCCGCACGGCTGCCCACTGGCGGAGATGGGTCGCTGCGCGGCGCCCTGCCTGGATCCCGAGGCGGCCGACCGCCGGGCCGACTACCAGCGGGTGGTCGACTCCGCCCGCCGGGCGATGACCGACGACGTCCGACCGGTGATGGAGGCCGCCTGCCGGCGGATCGCCACCCTGGCCCTCGCCGAGCGTTTCGAGGAGGCCGGTGACCTCACCCGGCGCACCGGGCTGCTCATCAGGGCCTCGCGCCGCCGCGCCCGGATAGCCGCCCTGGCCGACTGCGAGGAGATCATCGCCGCTCTGCCCTGCGGCGGGGGAACGGGCCGCGACGGCTGGCAGTTCCATCTCATCCGTCACGGCCGACTGGCCGCCGCGGCGGTGAGCCCGGCCGGCTCCGACCCGATGGAGACGGTGGCCAATGCCCGCCGGGAGGCCGAGACCGTCCTGCCCGGACCTCCCGGAGTGCCGGGCTGCTCGGTCGAGGAGGCCGAACTGGTGGCCTCCTGGCTCGAGCAGCCCGGGGTACGGCTGGTGGACATCACCGGACAGTGGGCGTGGCCGGTGCACTGCACGGTTCCGGACCATCAGCAGGCCCAGTCCGTGGCCCGGCTGATGACGCCCGAGCCGACACGACCGGGCGCGGCCCCGGAGATGGACGACACCCCCGGCGAGCGCCACTAGAGTTGTGGCCATGCTCAACGCGATCGTGCTCATCCAGGCCAGCTCGTCGAGAATCCCCGAGGTGGCCCAGGCCATCCTCGACCTGCCGGGAGTCTCCGAGGTCTACTCCACCGCCGGTCATGTCGATCTCATCGCCATCGTGCGGGCGCACGACATGGAGGAGGCGGCGGAGATCATCTCCGACCGCATCAACAAGATCGACGGCGTCGTCGACACCGACACCCACATCGCCCTGCGCACCTACTCCGAGCACGACCTGGAGTCGATGTTCTCGATCGGCGACTGACAGTCGGCCCGGCGGGGATCAGCGCATCCAGGTGAGGACCAGCACGACCAGGCAGACCAGCGCCACGGCGGCGTAGCTCAGCCAGACCCTGGTCCGGCTCGCCCAGCGCGTCCGGTTCCAGACCCATCCCACCAGGGCGCCCACCACGACCGCCCCGATCCCGGCGGTCCAGTCCCTGGAGCCGGCCAGGATCCCCCAGATCACCAGCAGGGCGATGAGGATGATGTCGCCGCGGATGTCCTGGTGCTGCAGGTACTTGATGACGGCCATCGCCGCGAGAATGCCGAAGACCCCGCAGATCGACCCCGACAGGGATGCGGCGACGCCGGTCACCGACAGCGCGGTGGCACCTCCCAGACCCGCCAGCAGGTAGACCACGGCGAAGTCGATGGAACCGAGCATCGGTTCCAGGGAGCGTCCGACCAGGATGAGGAAGGCGGCATTGATGACCGCCTGGAGGATCGACCCGCCGGACAGCGCGAACAGCAGCGGCCGCCACACCTGGAAGTCGAACTGGGGGCTGGCGCCCGCGGCCAGCCAGTAGCCGACCGGCCCGACCATCGAGACGACCGAGATCACCACCGTCACGGCGGCCAGTGCGATGGCGGCCGGAATCTGAGCACCGGATGGTCGGATCCGGTGCTCAGCCCATCTGTCATTGCCGTTCCTCATGTCAGCCTCCTCGTCGCGACCCCGCCGCAGGCTCGGTTGTTCAGCCGGGACGCCGGCCCCGGGGTGCCAGGGGAGGCCGACGAGGCGATCACTCGCCGAGCTCGACGCTCTCGATCACCACGGGCTCGACGGGTCGGTCCATCCGGCCGGTGGGCACCTTGGCGATCTCGTCGACGACCTTCCTGGACGCCTCGTCGGCGACCTCGCCGAAGATGGTGTGGCGCCGGTTGAGGTGCGGGGTGGGGGCGACGGTGATGAAGAACTGAGAGCCGTTGGTGCCCGGGCCGGCATTGGCCATCGCCAGCAGGTAGGGCTTGCCGAAGGTGAGATCGGGGTGGAACTCATCGCCGAACTGGTATCCGGGGCCGCCGGTTCCGGTGCCCAGCGGGCATCCTCCCTGGATCATGAATCCGTCGATGACGCGGTGGAAGGTCAGTCCGTCGTAGAACTTCCCGGTCGTCGGCTTGCCGGTCAACGGATCGGTGTACTCCTTCGTGCCGCCGACCAGGCCGACGAAGTTCTTCACCGTCTTGGGTGCCTGGTTCTCGAACAGATTGAGCACGATGTCGCCGTGATTGGTGTGCAGGGTCGCGGATGTGGCCACCTGACTGCCTTCCTGGTAGGGGTGTTGGAGACAACTGCTGGTCCCCCGGTCCACAGTAGCGACTCCGGTAGGACCCATTCCGGTTTTCCCTGTCGTGGCTCGACCCCTGCGGCTACGGTGGGTGATGCTTGACCACAAGCCACACACCATCAGGAGGAACTCGTGTCCTGCACCAAGAAATCGCTGCGCGAGGCCGCCGAGCACACGGCCGCCTCGGCGAAGGAGCAGAGCGCCCAGGCACTCGCTGGCGCCACCACCACCCTCAGGGCCGCCCAGGAGAAGGCCGCTCCGCTGGCCGCTCAGGCCGCCGACCGGATCGGACCGTTGACCGAGCAGGCCGCCGAGCGCGGCAGGCGGGCGGTCGCCGAGGCCCGCGAGGTGACCCAGCAGAAGGTCGTCCCGGCAGTGAAGCAGGCCTACGAGTCATTCCAGAAGGATGTCCTTCCCGAGCTCGAGGTGCGCGCCCGCGAGGTCGCCTCCAGCCCCGCCGTCGAGGAGGCCACCAGGCGCGGCCAGGCCGCGCTGTCGGCGCTCAAGGGCCAGACGGCCGGCGCCGGGGCCACCGCAGCCGGTGTGGTCGCCGCCTCTCCGAAGCTCTCCCGCAAGGCGCGCAAGGCTGCCAAGAAGGCCGAGAAGAAGCTCGCCAAGGCCGACCGCAAGAGCCACAAGGTGCTCAAGACCTTCCTCATCCTGGGTGGTCTCGGAGCTGCCGGCATCATCGCCGCCCGCAAGTTCCTGGGCTCCTCCGACGACGGCTGGACCGCCCGCGAGCCCGCCGAGACCTACTCCTGGACGCCGAAGGCGCCCACCACGGAGCCCGCCCCGGAGGCCGAGAAGCCCGCTCCGCAGGCCTCGGCACCGTCTCCCGAGAGCCCCGACGAGACCTCGGGCGAGGCCACCATGACCGAGGAGGGAGCTCCGGCTCCCGAGGGCGTGGAGACCACCGCAGACGCCCCGGCCGATGACTCCTATGTCGGCAACGAGCCCCCGGAGGGATACGTCATCAAGGCCAACAGCCGCTCGAAGAAGTACCACCTGCCCGGATCCGCCGGCTACGACCGGACCATCACCGACATCTGGTTCGCCAGCGAGGAGGCCGCTGAGGCGGCGGGGTTCACCAAGGCGCAGCGCTGAGGCACTCAATCCGCTGAGCCGTTCCGGCACAGCGTCGAGACGTCACCGAGAGGCGGGCGGGTCCGAGAGGACCCGCCCGCCTCTCGTGCGCCCTCGCCGGGGCGAGTTTCCTGTGAATATCGCCCAGACCGTCACAACCGGGCCCTCTCAGTCCACCTGTTCAGGGTGAGAGGGGCTACTGGGTCCCTCCGCCCGACGACGCGAGGACAGTCATGAGCACCCCATCTCGACCGGACCGACCCGACCAGCCCCAGCATCCCCACCAGACCCGCCGGCCCGGGCGAACCCCCGCCGACGATGCCGTCGCGCACCGCTGGGTGCCGTCGGCCCGCTTCGCCGCCCACCTTCGTCAGCTGAGATCGGCCACCGGGCTGCCCTGGCGGGTGCTGGCGCTGGCCTGCGGGGTCTCCCCCCGCACGGTGGACCGACTGCTGGGCGGCGGCCGACCGCCGCGCCGGATCCGGCAGGTCGATGCCCGTCGACTCCTCCTCCTGGACACCCGGGCTCTGGCAGCATTGGAGCTGGAGCTGGTCAAGGCCGACGGCACGACGGCACGGCTGAGGGCCCTGGTGGGTCTGGGCGTTCCGCTGTCGCAGCTGTGCTCCGAGCTGAGGATCGACAGGACCGAGCTCCTCGACCTGATCAGTGGTCGTCGGCGCCGGTGCACCGCGATGGTGCGGCTGCGGACCAGGGCCGCCTGCCAGTCCCGCCGGATGTGGACCTGGAGCGAGGATGTGGGACCCACCGAGTCCGAGGAGGCGGCCTGAGATGTTCGGTGCAGCGCTGTCGTGGGATGTGCTCGCAGCGGCCGGGGCGGGGGCCGCGGTCTCCCTCCTGCTGGCGATCGTGCACCTGAGGGTGCTGGTCCCCCGGCTTCCCGAGCCCGACCCCGACGAGGTGGGGGCTGAGGTGATCGCCGCCAAGCCCCGGTACCGCGACCTGGTGACCCCGGCCCGCACCGCGGTGCTGTCGGTGCTGGCGATGGCGGCCGGAGCGGCCACCAGCCAGGTGCCGGCCTGGGGTCGGGGGATCTGGTGGGTGTGGGCGGGCTCGGTGCTCACCCTGGTGGCGGTGGACCAGGCCACCACCTTCCTGCCCGTCCGGTTGTGGAGATGGTGCCTGGCCGAGGGACTCATCGCCGCCGCGGTCACCGCGGCCCTCGTGAGCACCCGCCCGGCCGACCTGCTGGCCTGCCTGGTGCTCGGCGCGGTCACCGCCGGCCTGTTCTGGCTGGTGTGGAGACTCGGCGCCGGACTGGGCTTTGGCGATGTCCGGCTGGCCGCCGGGACCGGCGCGGTGGGAGCCGTGCTGGGTCTGGAGGGGTGGGCGGCCTCCCTGATGGCGACCGCCCTGACCGGGGTGCTGATCGGTGTCGGCACGACCCTGGTGAGGCGGTTCCGGCCCTCCCCGTGGGGCACCGTCTTCGGCTACGGACCGGCTCTGTGGCTCGGTCCGTGGGGCGCCCTGGCGGTCAGTGGTGCGCCCTGGCAGTGAGCCCAGCGGCACTCTCTGCTGAACCCCTCCGGGACGAGGACGGACCGGGAATGGAACCTCAGTCGGTCCGGGTGGCCCTCTGGGTGGCCTCGATCCAGCCGGCCAGATGCTCCCTGGCGACTCCCTGGTCGACTGCCTCGGCGGCGCGCTCCAGGGGACCCTTCAACTGGTCGGCCAGCGGGGCCTCCAGGTCGGGCCCCTGGAAGGCCAGCAGGGCGGCGGCGGCATTGAGCAGCACGATGTCGCGCACCGGTCCGGTCCGCCCGTCGAGCAGGTCGCGGACGACCTGGGCGTTGAAGGCGGGATCGGCCCCCACCAGGTCGTCACGGCTGGCCCGGGCCAGACCCAGGTCCGCGGGATCCAGGGTGGTCTCGACCACCTGGCGGTCGCGGAACAGCCAGATCGACGAGTCGGTGGTGGTGGTGAGCTCGTCGAGCCCGTCACCGCCGTGGAAGACCAGCCCCCGGGAGCCACGCCTGGCCAGTACCTGGGAGACCAGCGGAGCCATGCTCCGATCGGCGATGCCGATCGCATTGGCCACCGGACGGGCCGGGTTGCTCAGCGGCCCGAGCAGGTTGAAGGTCGTCTGGATGCCGAGCTCCTTGCGAGCCGGCCCGGCGAAGCGCAGCGAGGCGTGGTACAGCGGGGCGAACAGGAAGACGATGCCGGAGGAGGCCAGCACCTCGGGCTGACGGTCCGGGGGCACCGACAGGGCGACCCCCAGGGCCTCCAGGCAGTCGGCGGTGCCGCAGGCCGAACTGGCGGCCCGGTTCCCGTGCTTGACGACCCTCGCCCCGGCTGCTGAGGCCACGATGGCCGCCATCGTGGAGACGTTGACAGTGTTGGCCCGGTCACCGCCGGTGCCCACGATGTCGACCGTCTCGTGGTCCAGGTCGATCGGGGTGGCCCGGCCCAGCATTCCGTCCGCCATTCCGGACAGCTCGTCGACCGTCTCCCCCTTGGCGCGCAGGGCCACCGCGAAACCGGCGATCTGGACCGGGCTGAGATCTCCGGAGAGCACCTGATCCATCGCCCACGCCGCGGTCTCCTGATCCATGTCCGTGCCGCTCACCAGGCTGGTGAGCAGGTCCGGCCAGGTCCGGCCACCTGCGGGGACGGTTTCGGTCGACATAGGGGAACTCCCTTCAGGCTGCCCTGACGACGTCCGCGACGACCCTGGGCAGCTCAAGAGGATCGACGGGGTGGGTGGAGATGGCATCGGCACGTGACCAGCTGGCCAGCCACGCGTCGGCGACGCGAGCAACCAGCAGCACCACCGGTGGGCAGTCTGCCACCTCGTCCTTGAGCTGGTGACACAGTCCCATTCCGCCGCTCGGCACGGCTTCGCCGTCGGCGATCAGCACGTCATAGCCGCCGGAGTCCACCGCATGGACGGCTGCCGCCTGGGTGGCCACGTCCACCGTCTCCACCTCGGGCAGGTCCGCGGCGATCCGGCTGCCCAGTGCCAGCCTCACCTGCTCGCGCACCTGTCGGTCGTCGGAGTACACCAGCACCTTCAGGGTGCGCGTCCCACTCGTCTTCTCGTCACTCATGTCCGGTCCTCACACGGGTCGTTGTGTGCGCCGACGGTGAAATCCGGGAATCCGTCAGGCGGCTCTGGGCGGAGGCGGCCGCGGAGCCGACGTCGCACTCCAAGCCCTCCGGAGGGCATCGTATCGCCACCCGAACCGGCTGCGATCACCCCCACCCGACCGCCCCGAGGACCCGGCCATATCTCATCGGGAAGTCTGTCAATCACTCAGGGTTGAGGTTTCCTTTCGCCAAGACATGACCAATCGCCCGATTGCCGACATAATGACCTCGTGGCCACTTCATCGCAGACAGCCGAGCGACCGACCGGTGCCATCCATCCGATCGCCCCATCACGACTCAAGGCTCCCGCCGGTCGTCCAGACCTCCTGCCCATGGGGGTCTGGGTGTGGCTCGCCAGTGAGCTGATGTTCTTCGCGGCACTGTTCGCCGCCTACTTCATGATCCGTCAGACCACCAGCGTCCAGGCGGCGGCCGGCTCGCAGAACCTCTGGCAGAGCCAGTCCTCCCACCTGGACATCCCCTACGCGGCGGTCAACACGCTGATCCTGGTGCTCTCCTCGGTCACCTGCCAGATGGGTGTCCACGCCGCAGAGCACGGCCGGGTGCGCCGTTCGGGCGGGTTGGGGGCGATCACCTCCTGGGGGATGCGCGAGTGGTACACCCTCACCTTCGCGATGGGCGCGGTCTTCATCGCCGGGCAGGCTCTGGAGTACGCGAACCTCATCAGCGAGGGCCACACGATCTCCTCGAACGTCTACTTCTCGTTGTTCTTCCTGGCCACCGGTTTCCACGGCCTGCACGTGCTGGGCGGCCTCATCGCCTTCCTGTTCACGCTGGCACGCACCTACCTGGCGCGGACCTTCACTCACGAGCAGGCGGTGATGGCGATGGTGGTGTCCTACTACTGGCACTTCGTCGACGTCATCTGGATCATCCTGTTCTCGGTCATCTACATCGTGCACTGACCGCGCGCCAGACAAGAAAGGTCGATCCAGTGAGATTCCTCTCCACGCGACGACGGCACCCGGCGGCGAAGCCCCTGATGCTGGTGCTGGCTCTTGTGCTGGTGGGCAGCGTCTACGCCCTGGTGAGCCCCGCCGCCTCCAGCAGTGCCGACTCGAATGTGTCCAGCCAGGTGGCTGCCGGCAAGGCGATCTTCGAGACGAACTGCTCCTCGTGCCACGGCATGAACGGCGAGGGCACCTCCCAGGGCCCCAGCCTGGCCGGAGTGGGAGCGGCGTCTGTCGACTTCCAGATGGGCACCGGGCGGATGCCGATGGCCCGCCCCGAGGCCCAGGCCCCCGCCAAGCGCACCACCTTCACCTCCGAGGAGGTCGCCCAGGTCGCCGCCTATGTCGCCACCCTGGCCCCGGGCCCGGCGATCCCCAGTGCCGACCAGTACGCCACCGTCGGCCTGACCGCCGAGCAGGTCGCCCGCGGCGGGGAGCTGTTCCGCACCAACTGCTCTGCCTGCCACAACATCGAGGGACGCGGCGGAGCGCTGCCCAACGGTTCCTACGCACCCTCCCTGATGAAGAGCTCCGGCAAGCACATCTACGAGGCGGTGCGCACCGGACCCCAGCAGATGCCGGTCTTCTCCAAGCAGGTGATGACCGACCAGGACGTCAAGGAGATCATCGCCTACCTCAACACGACCCACTCGCAGCCCTCAGACGGAGGGTTCGCGCTGGGCGGTCTCGGCCCGGTCTCCGAGGGGCTGTGGGGCTGGATCATCGGAATCGGTGGATGTCTGCTGGCCGCCGTGTGGCTGGCGCGGAAGGGAGCTCGGTCTCGATGAGCACCGATCAGATGGAACCGGCGGGAAAGACCCCGGAGCAGGATCCCTCGACGGTCCATCCACCGATCGCTGATCCGGGCCCCGAGCCCTATGTCGACCGGTACAGCGACACCGACCCGGAGGTCGGCCGCCGGGTCTACCGGCAGGTGGTCGCGATGTACGGCCTGGCCCCGGTGCTGGCCGTCGCCTTCGTGGTGTGCTACTTCGCCATCCCCCGCGACGCCGCGGTGTCCTTCGGCCCGCTGCACACCAGTGCGATGCATCTGGCTCTCGGAGGCACCGCCGGGCTGGCCATCCTGCTGATCGGGCTGGCCTCGATCCACTGGGCCAAGCAGATCATGGAGGACCGCGAGATCTCCGAGGAGCGCCATCCGGTGGCCTCCTCCGACGAGGACCGGCAGGCCATCGCCGCGGCCTGGAAGGCCGGTGCCGAGGACTCCCGGCTCGGCCGGCGCAAGGTGATCGGCCTGGCCCTGGGAAGTGCGCTGGGAGCGCTGGCCCTGCCGGCCGTCGTGAGCTTCGCCGACCTCGGACCCAAGCCGACCGCCTCGATGCGCGCCAAGACCATCGAGCGCACCATCTGGGCCGAGGGTGTCCGGCTGGTCAACGACATCACCTACACCCCGATCAAGGCCTCCGAGATGGAGATCGGCCAGCTCGTCAACGCCGAGCCCGAGAACCTCGCCGAGATGGAGGGGGTCCACCAGCAGATCGAACGTGCCAAGGCCGCCATCATCATCGTGCGGATGGATCCGGACTCGATCAAGATCCCCGACTCCCGGCGCGACTGGCAGGTCGGCGGGATCCTCTCCTACTCGAAGATCTGCACCCACGTGGGCTGCCCGATCTCGCTGTGGGAGCAGCAGACGCACCATCTGCTGTGCCCCTGCCACCAGTCGACCTTCGACCTGGGCGACTCCGGAGTGGTGGTTTTCGGACCGGCCGCCCGCTCCCTGCCGCAGCTGCCGATCACCGTCGACCAGCAGGGCTATCTGGTCGCCCGCAGCGACTTCACCGTCCCGGTGGGTCCGAGCTACTTCGAGCGAGACTCCCGTCACGACTTCAAGAAGGGTGACAACTGATGGCCAGCCCCACCGGCACAGCCGACACCTCACCCGCCGTGGAGACCAAGGTCCCCGACGACGTCCCGCCCAAGAGGTCCGCCACCGGCGTCCTCACCTGGGCCGATGACCGGCTCGGACTGGCGAAGCTCGGCCGCTCCGGACTGCGCAAGGTCTTCCCCGACCACTGGTCATTCCTGCTCGGCGAGATCGCGCTGTACTCCTTCATCGTGCTGCTGCTCACCGGGGTCTTCCTGACCCTGTGGTTCAAGCCCTCGATGGCCGAGATCGACTACCAGGGCTCCTACCAGCTGCTCCGAGGGGTGCCGATGTCGGAGGCCTTCGCCTCCACCCTCGACATCTCCTTCGACGTGCGGGGGGGCCTGCTGGTCCGCCAGATCCACCACTGGGCCGCCATCCTGTTCGTCGCCGCCGCGATGGTGCACATGCTCCGGGTGTTCTTCACCGGAGCCTTCCGCAAGCCGCGCGAGGTCAACTGGCTGATCGGCATCGGACTGTTCATGCTGGCCATGGTCGAGGGATTCGCCGGCTACTCGCTGCCCGACGACCTGCTGTCGGGAACCGGCCTGCGCTTCGTCGACGGCCTCATCCGGTCCATCCCGCTGGTGGGCACCTGGATCGAGTTCTTCCTCTTCAACGGGGAGTTCCCCGGTACCGCCATCGTGCCCCGGCTGTACATGGTGCACATCCTGCTGGTGCCGGCGATCCTGCTGGGACTGGTGGTCGCCCACATCTCGCTGGTCGTCTACCACAAGCACACCCAGTACCCCGGCCCCGGACGCACCGAGAACAATGTCGTGGGCTACCCGATGTTCCCGGTCTACATGGCCAAGGCCGGCGGATTCTTCTTCGTGGTCTTCGGGATCACCACCCTGATGGCCACCTTCATGCAGATCAACCCGGTGTGGAAGTACGGCCCGTACAATCCCTCCCAGGTCACCGCCGGGTCCCAGCCCGACTGGTACATGGGCTGGTTGGAGGGTGCCATCCGCATCATGCCGGACTGGGAGTCGCACATCGGCCACACCACCTGGAGCTGGAACATCTTCATTCCGGGCGTGGGACTGATGGGGCTGCTGATGACCGCCTTGGTCGCCTGGCCCTTCGTGGAGCGGTGGATCACCGCCGACAACTCGTACCACAACATCCTGGACCGGCCGCGCAATGTGCCGACCCGCACCGCACTGGGTGTGGCGGCGATGACCTGCTACGCGATGTTCTGGCTGTCGGGCGGCAATGACATCATCGCCACCCACTTCCACGTGAGCCTCAACGCGGTGACCTATTTCATGAGGGTCGCGGTGTTCGTCGCCCCGGTGATCGCCTACCACATCACCAAGCGCACCTGCATCAGTCTGCAGCGGGCCGACGCCCAGCGTCTGCGCCACGGATCCCCATCCGGGGAGATCGTGCGCTCCCCCGACGGCGGCTACACCGAGTCCCATGAGCCGATCAGCGTCGCCGAGGCCTACTCCCTCACCCAGCACCGGCAGTACCCGGTCCTGGAGGCCACTGTCACCGGTGATGAGGGAATTCCGGTCAAGAACGGCATCTCGAGGCGGCGGGCCCGGCTGTCGCGGTGGTTCCTGGGAGCCAATGTCCCGGTCCCCCGCTCCGACGAGATCCACGTCGAGGAGGAGCCCGAGGTCGGCACTCAGCCCGAGTCCCCGTCCGAGGTCGGAGACGCCCCGAGGAGTGATGAACTCGAGGGATCGACGCACTGAGTCCTGCGGCCCGGGGGTTGTCCCCCGGGCCGCAGTGCGTCCTGGGGTTGCTGGTCCGGGTGGTCCTGTCGCGATGGCTCCCCGGCGGCGGCGAGTGCGCTCAGATAGGCCCGGGCCCAGCCGACCAGATCGGCGCGACAGCCGGCGATCCGGCAGCCACGACCCGAGGCCTTGACCGGGATACCCTCCTGCCGCCATCTCTCGACCGCTCGGGCCGTCAGTCCGATGGGCAGGTCGCCGGAGACGGTGACCACCCGCCACCAGCACACGTCATGGCCGCTGACCGCCATGATCCGACCGACCCGGCGGGCCGAGGTGCCGACCAGCTCGGCGACGTCGGAGTAGCTCACCACTCGTCCGGAGGGCACCAGATCCACGGCGAGCAGCACCCGGTCGATGGTCTCGGCGGTCGGGCTGGGGTTCACCAGGCCATTCTCGCCCAGCCGCGGAGCACCCCCGTCCACCCCGTGACAGAGATAGGCTGCAAGGCACCTGTCATGAGAGGATCAAGTACGTGCGTTTCCTGAATGAGCAGCCGACCTACGACCTCACGTACAACGACGTCTTCATGGCGCCCAACCGGTCCTCGGTCGGATCCCGGATGAATGTGGACCTCACCTCCACCGACGCCCTTCACACCCCCACCCCGATCGTGGTGGCCAACATGACCGCCGTCTCGGGCCGGAGGATGGCCGAGACGGTCGCCCGTCGGGGCGGCATCGCGATCCTCCCCCAGGACATTCCCGCCCCCTTCGTCGCCCGATCCATCAGCCGGGTCAAGGCCGCCGACACCCGCTTCGACACGCCCGTGAAGGTCGATCCGACGACCACCGTCGGGGAGGCCGTCGGACTCCTGCAGAAGCGAGCACACGGGGTGGCGATCGTCCTGGAGGACGACCGACCCGTGGGCCTGGTCTCCCCCAGCGAGGCCGAGGGGGTGGACCGGTTCGCCCAGGTCCACGAGGTGATGTCCACCGACCTCACGGTGGTCAGCCCCGATCTCAGCGCCGACGACGTCTTCAACACGCTCTCCGACCACCACCAGAAGGTGGCGGTCGCGGTCGACGACCAGGGCCGGCTGGTCGGCATCATGAACTCCCGCGGAGCCCTGCGCAGCGAGATCTACCAGCCCGCGGTCGACCCCTCCGGGCACCTGATGGTCGGTACCGCGATCGGCATCAACGGGGACGTCGCCGGGCGCGCCAGGGCCGCCCTGGACGCCGGCTCCGATGTGCTGGTGATGGACACCGCCCACGGTCACCAGGACCAGATGATCAAGGCGATCCGGATCGCCCACCGGGTGCGCGGCGAGTTCGCCGAGGAGACCGGACGGCGGGTCCCGATCGTGGCCGGCAACATCGTCACCCGACGCGGAACCCTGGACCTGCTGGACGCCGGTGCCGACACCGTCAAGGTGGGCGTCGGACCCGGCGCGATGTGCACCACCCGGATGCAGACCGGGGTGGGACGTCCCCAGTTCAGCGCCGTCCTGGAGTGCGCCGAGGCCGCCGCCGAGGTCAACGGCTCGATCTGGGCCGACGGCGGGGTCCGTTACCCGCGCGACGTCGCCCTGGCCCTCGCCGGCGGCGCCGGCTCGGTGATGATCGGGTCCTGGTTCGCCGGCACCCACGAGTCGACCGGTGAGATGATCACCGACCACGACGGACGCCGGTACAAGGAGTCCTTCGGAATGGCCTCGGCCCGCGCGGTGCGTCACCGCACCCGTCAGCGCAGCGCCTTCGAGAGGGCCCGTGCGGCACTGTTCGAGGAGGGCATCTCGCACTCCAGGATGTACCTGGACCCGGACCGCCCCGGGGTCGAGGACCTGCTGGACTTCATCACCTCCGGGGTGCGCTCCTCGTGCACCTACGCCGGCGCCGCCAATCTGGCCGAGTTCCACGAGAAGGCCGTCATCGGGGTCCAGTCCCCGTCCGGCTACGAGGAGGGCCGCCCGCTCTCCAGCTCCTGGAGCTGACCGGTCGCCCTCTGCCGGCCTGCGTAGGCTGATGACCATGAACTCTTCCATCAGCACAGCATCCACCAGTGAGGGCCGCACGGTTCTGGTCATCGGCGGGCACGGCAAGGTCGCCCTGCTGCTGGCCGCCGAGATGGCCGACACCGATAACCGGCTGATCTCCGTCATCCGTCACGCCGAGCAGTCCGACGATGTGCGGCGGGCCGGGGCCGAGCCCCTGGTCGCCGACGTCACGACGATGTCGGCCGCCGAGCTGGACCGACTGATCGAGGGGGTCGACGCCGTGGTGTGGTCGGCCGGCAACGGCGGCCGGGCCGGGGCGGAGCAGACCTATGCCATCGACCGGGACGGCTGCCAGGCCGTGGTCGACGCCATCTCACGGTCCTCCTCCCGGCCCCGGTTCATCCTGGTGTCGTGGTCCGGCAGCCCGGACCACGGGGTGGACCCGGCGGTGCCCTTCTTCGCCTACGCGGATGCCAAGGCCCAGGCCGACCGGTACACGATGGCCTCATCGGTCGACTGGACCATTCTCGGCCCGACCTCGCTGAGTCTGGAGGCGGCCGGCGGCATCACCGTGCTGCCCGACGGGCACTCGGCCCACCCGGACACGCCCACCTCCCGGCAGGCGGTGGCCCGGGTCATCGTCGCGGTTCTGGCCCACCCGCAGACCACGAGTCACCGGTTCATCCGGTTCAGCGACGGACCGACCCCGATCCCCGAGGCCTTCGCCTGATCTCATCGTCCCTCACCGCCACGCAGCACAGCGCCCCGGGGACCACAGGAGTGGTCCCCGGGGCGCTGTGCTGCAGACACTGGCCGCAGGCTGGTGAGGCTCAGTGGGCGTACTCGCCGCGGTAGAACTGGAAGGCCCATCCGGAGACGGCCCAGACGCCGACCGCGACACCGAGCACTGACAGCCACCAGCCGAAGGGCGGGCCGAGGCAGATCAGGGCCACCGTCACCCCGCACCAGAAGGGCCAGATGCTCGTCGGGGGGAAGAAGCCCAGGGTGCCGGCGCCGTCGATGACCTCGGCCTCCTTGTCGTCCTCGGGGCGGGCGTCGATCCGCCGGCCGACCGCCAGGACGTATCCGGCGATCATCACCGACATCAATCCGGCGAGTCCCAGGGCCAGGGCTCCGGCGATCTCGTGGGCGGACAGCCAGTAGATCGGCGTCATCACGAGCAGGAAGATCGCCAGCCCGGTGAATACCCAACGTTCGACCTTCATCGGTGATCCTCTCGCTTGCTGGAGTGGATGAGCTCGCGCGGCTCGTCGGACTCCCCCGCCAGGGATCCTGGCTCCTTCTGAAGTTCAGGATGGGCGGCGTCGAAGGCCGGGGAGGCCGAACGGACCCGGATCATGTGATCGAAGTTGTGTGCCGGCGGCGGGCAGGTGGTGATCCACTCCAGGGTCCGCCCCCAGCCCCAGGGGTCATCGACCTCGACCTTGGGGTGCTTGCGGGAGATCCAGACGTTCCACATGAAGGGCAGCATCGAGATGCCCAGCAGGAAGGCCCCGAAGGTGGACACCTGGTTGAGGGTGGTGAAGCCCTCCCAGGCGCCGTAGTCGGCGATCCGGCGCTGCATGCCCTCCACACCCAGCCAGTGCTGGACCAGGAAGGTGGTGTGGAAGCCGACGAAGAGGGTCCAGAAGTGGATCTTGCCCCAGGTCTCGTCGAGCATCCGCCCGGTGATCTTGGGCCACCAGTAGTAGTAGCCGCCGAACATCGCGAAGACCACCGTGCCGAACAGCACGTAGTGGAAGTGGGCGACGACGAAGTAGGTGTCGGAGACATTGAAGTCCATCGGGGGGCTGGCCAGGATGACGCCTGTCAGGCCGCCGAACAGGAAGGTCACCAGGAAGCCGACGACGAAGAGCATCGGGGTGTCGAAACTGATCGACCCGCCCCACATGGTGCCGATCCAGTTGAAGAACTTCACACCGGTCGGAACCGCGATGAGGAAGGTCATGAAGGAGAAGAAGGGCAGCGAGACCGCACCGGTGACGAACATGTGGTGGGCCCACACCGACATCGACAGGCCGCCGATCGCCAGGGTGGCGAAGACCAGACCGACATAGCCGAAGACCGGCTTGCGGCTGAACACCGGGATGATCTCGGTGACGATCCCGAAGAACGGCAGGGCGAGGATGTAGACCTCGGGGTGGCCGAAGAACCAGAACAGGTGCTGCCACAGGATCGGTCCGCCGTTGGCGGCGTCGAAGACGTGGGAACCCAGCAGCCGGTCGGACTCCATCACCAGCAGGCCGGCCGACAGCACCGGGAAGGTCACCAGCACCATGATCGAGGTGACCAGGATGTTCCAGCAGAAGATGGGCATCCGGAACATCGTCATGCCCGGGGTGCGCATCGTGATGATGGTGGTGACGAAGTTCACCGAGCCGAGGATCGAGGACAGGCCGAGCAGGTAGATCCCCATCATCCACAGGTCGCCGCCGACACCGGGGGTGTTGATGGCGTCCGACAGCGGCGCATAGGCGAACCAGCCGAAGCTGGCGGCACCGCCGGGGGTGAGGAATCCGGAGCAGGCGATCAGCGAGCCGAACAGGTACAGCCAGTAGGCGAACATGTTCAGCCGCGGGAAGGCGACGTCGGGGGCGCCGATCTGAAGGGGCATCACGTAGTTGGCGAAACCGGCGAACAGCGGGGTCGCGAACATCAGCAGCATGATCGTGCCGTGCATCGTGAACAGCTGGTTGAAGGTCTCGTAGTGGACGAACTGCATGCCCGGGTAGGCCAGCTCGGCGCGGATGATGAGGGCCATCACGCCGCCGAAGAGGAAGAAGAAGAAGGACGTGATGAAGTAGAGCCGACCGATCTTCTTGTGGTCGGTGGTCGTCATGTAGTCCCAGATGAGCTTGCCGACCCGGTGCCGGGTGGTGGTCCGCTCACCGGCGGGGGCGATCGCCTCGCGGTTCAGTGGTGCTGCTGCGCTGCTCACTTGCCCTCACTTCCTTCCTGGCTGGGGCTGGAACCGGCGAGGGTGGTCACCGATGCCGGTGCCTTCACCTCTCCGGTCTGGCCTGCCGCCTTGAGCTTCTGAAGGTGAGCGTTGTACTCGGAGACCGGCACGACGTGGACCTTGAAGAGCATGTTCGCGTGGTAGGTGCCGCAGAACTCGGCACACTTGCCGTCGTAGACCCCGACCCTGGTGGGGGTCAGGTCGAACTGGTTGGGATGGCCGGGGATGACGTCCATCTTGAAGTAGAAGGCCGGCACCCAGAAGGAGTGGATGACGTCGGCGGAGTTGAGATGGAACCTCACCGACTCGTTGACCGGCAGGTAGAGGTCCGGAATCTTCTCGATGGTTCCGGCCTCGCGGGTCACCACGGACCCGGCGGCCGGGTTGTCGGCCTCCATGTAGTTGAAGGTCCAGGACCACTTCTGCCCCACCACGTTGATGGTGTGCTGAGGCTTGGTGTCCTTGGCCAGGACCGAGCTCTGGGTGCGCACCGTGTAGAAGAACAGCACCCCGATGATGAGGAAGGGCACCATCGTGTAGAGGACTTCCAGGGGCAGGTGGTAGCGCGACTGCCGGGGAATCTCGGGATCACCGGAGCGGCGGCGGAACCGCACGACCGCGAAGATGATGAGACCCCAGACGAACACTCCGACGATGAGTGCCGCGATCCAGGCACCGGTCCACATCGACTCCATGTGCGCCGCACGATCGGAGGCACCGTCCACCAGACCGAACCTGGCAGCCTGCCCCTGAGTCTGCGAACTGCACGCCGACAGCATCAGCGCTGACAGCCCCGCTCCCACGGCCGCGAGCCGACGGCCCACTCTGGCCCGCCGAGGTTCGACTTGAGCTCTCACGACTCACCCTTCCCGCCACATGCCGTGCCGCAGGCGCGACAGAAGACCGTTGTGTCCGACAGGTCGAACAATAGCGAAAAAGAGTCACCCCGTCCGGCTCGAGAACCGGACGGGGTGATATCAGTCGACGTGTGACGCCGGTGGCCTCACGGGTCGACGCTGTAAGCGGAACACGATCCCCGACAGCCGACCTTCTGGATCAGTGGAAGGAGTCGCCGCAGGCGCAGGTCGAGGTGGCGTTGGGGTTGTCGATGGTGAACCCCTGCTTCTCGATGGTGTCCATGAAGTCGATGGTGGCGCCGGCCAGGTACGGGGCGCTCATCCGGTCGGTGACGACGTCGACGCCGTTCCAGGTCCCCACGACGTCGCCCTCGAGGTGACGCTCGTCGAAGAACAGCTGGTAGCGCAGGCCGGAGCATCCGCCGGGCTGGACGGCCAGCCTCAGGGCGAGGTCGGTGCGACCCTCCTGGTCGAGCAGGGCCTTGACCTTGGCGGCCGCGGCATCGGTGAGGATGATGCCCTCGATGGCGGGGGCCTCGTTGACAGTGTCAGTCATATCGGTACTCCAAGCTGATCAATCGGTGTTGATCCAACGGTGCTGGTCGGACGATGCTGCTCGAACAAATCCGGGTGCGGGACATCGACCCGCACCGCCACCAGTCTAGGAGGTGCCCCCAGAGCCCGCCCAACGCGTCCCGGGCGAACCACTCACCAGTGCCAGGTGCGCGCCACCGGAACGGCGAGGTCGGTGATCGCGGCGGCGCCGGACCGGCCGACCGGTTCGGTGCCGGGTTCCAGGGCCAGGGCCGCCTCCAGTCCGGAGGCCCGCAGTTCCCGCTCGGACACCTCGTTGGTGGCCGCCATGGCGATCACCGGGACCCCCGCGCGACCGGCCAGACCGGTCACGGTGGAGATCACCTCGCCGGTCAGGCTCATCGCGTCGAGGTGGCGGACGCCGGTGACGATGAGGTCGGCGGTGGCGGCGCTCTGCTCCGCTGCGGCCGCCTCGAGGAGGAATCGGGAACCGGTGGTGACCTCTCCGCCCAGAGCGGAAACTGCCATTCCGACCCCGCCGGCCGCCCCGGATCCCGGGGCGGTGCCGGCCTGGGGGGCACCGGTGAGCTCGGCGGCCCAGTCGCACAGCACCTGGTCGAGCCGGAGCATCCGTGCCGGGTCCATCCCCTCGGAGCGGGCCTCGGTGGAGACAAGCCCGCGCAGTCCGGTGAGCTGGCGATCGGCCTCCTCGACCGAGGTGACCAGGGTCATCCCGGACAGCCGTGACGCCATCGGGCCGAGAGCGTCCATCATTCCGTGGCCGCCGTCGCGCCACGGGGCCGAGGCGAGCTCCAGAACCGGGGGCCGGACCGGGGCCCAGCTCTCCAGCGCCGACCGGAGTAACTCCCCCAAAGGTGCCGATGAGGCCGTCCAGCGGTCCTCGCCGGCGTCCGGCCACCGCGGACTGAGCGGCCTGCTGCCGGTGAGACGGTTCAGGCAGTCGGCGAAGCCCTGCCCGGCCGGAGCCACCGGGAGGACGGCCGCCTCATCTCCCAGTCGGGCCCAGGCCCGCGCCAGTGCCGCTCCGACCTGTGCCGAGTCGAGTCCGGCCGGTGAGTCCTGGGACTGCCAGGATCCGGTCGCGACGAGAACTCTCACCCGGGGATCAGGCCGTCTCCCGATCCATTGCCCGCGAGCAGCTGGGAGACCTCCTCCACGGTCGCCGTCTCATCGGGGACGATGAGGTCGGAGTCGAGGATCTGGTCGTCGGGAACCTGGTGGCCCTGCGTGCGCAAGGTCGTCACGAGGTGGGTGAGGGCCGTGGTGAGCTCATCCTGGGAGCCGGTGGCGACGGCGTGCTCGACCTGAGAGTCGATCCCGTTGAGCTCATGGAGGACCGAGTCGGGAACATCCCACTGACCCTCTCCCATGATGCGGATGATCATCTCTGGTCCTTCCCGTCCTCACCCTGACCCAGCTCCGGACGGGCGGATGAACCGCCCGTCAGCTGGGCCTTCATCGCCGAGAGCTCCTGCTCGACCGAGGAGTCGGCCGACAGGGCGTCCAGCTCGCGGGTGATGTCGTCCTTGTGCATGTCGGTGGGGTCGTCGATCGCCCCGGCGGAGATGAGTTCATCGACGGCACCGGCGCGGGCCTGGAGCTCAAGGGTCTTGTCCTCGGCGCGCTGAATGGCCATCCCGACGTCGCCCATCTCCTCGCTGAGGCCGGTGAAGGCCTCATTGATGCGGGTCTGGGCCTCGGCGGCGGAGTAGCTGGCCTTGATGGTCTCCTTCTTGGTGCGGAAGGCGTCGACCCTGGCCTGCAGCCGCTGGGAGCCGCGGATCAGCTTCTCCTCCTCGCCCTGCAGCTGGGCGTGCTGGGCCTGGAGATCGTCGAACTGGGACTGCAGGCCCGCCTTGCGGGTGAGCGCCTCGCGGGCCAGATCCTCGCGACCCTGCTCCAGCGCACGCTGGGCCGACCGCTGCATCTTGTCGATCTCACTGTTGAGCTGGTTGGCCTGCAGCTCGACGCGTTTGCGGCTCGTGGCGACATCGGCGACGCCGCGGCGCACCTTCTGAAGCATCTCGAGCTGTTTCTGATACGAGTAGTCCAGCGTCTCGCGCGGATCTTCCACCTTGTCCAGGGCCTTGTTGGCCTTGGAGCGGAAGATCATCGAGAATCGCTCGAAAATTCCAGCCATGGGTGGTGTCGGATCCTTCCGTTCGGTTCGGCCGCGACCGCGGCACGGACATCCCGCGACCGCCTACGGTCCCGGTGACGCCCTCAAGACTACGGTCCCCGGGTCAAGATGTCCGCCCGAGACGCCGTCAATCACCCTGTGGGCCCGAATTCGGGGGACCAGTCCGGGCCCGGAAACCGATCTTGGCAGGATCTTCTAGACTGTCCGAGCCTCCTTCACCAAGGAGTGCCCCCAGGAGCATGGGGGTGGACATATCGGATCAAGGACGCAGCGTGGGACTCTTCCGCCCGTACCAGCAGGGCCAGACCGAGACCGCCAAGGCCTCCGACCGGGACACGGCAGAACACTCCCCGAGGGCCTCCGAACCCGGCCGGGACGCTGACAACCAGGTCGCCAAGGGCCAGGGTGACAAGGGTCTGGACGCCAACGGTCAGACGGTCGTGACCCGGCGTCGCGGACCGCAGCGCAAGAGCGGTCCGACCCCGAGCCGCGCCGAGGCCGAGGCGGCGAGAATGGCGCGTCTTCACCCCAACCTGTCGCGGCGGGAACTGCGCCGACGCGACCGGGACGCCAGGCGCCAGGCCCGGATCACCGGTCTGGAGAACATGGAGAAGAAGCCGGAGCGGATCCTCATCCGCGACTACATCGACTCCCGCCGGACCTTCAGCGAGTTCATCATGCCGATCTTCCTGGGCGTGATGATCCTGTGGTTCATCATCATCACGATCTTCCCGAAAGCCATCGTGGTGGTGAACCTGATGACCGTGCTGATGCTGGCCGTGATGGTCGGCTGGGCGGTGGATGCCTGGCGACTGTGGCGTCCGATCCGCCGTCAGCTCATCTCCGAGTATCCCGAGACCTCGCGCAAGGGGATGCTGAGCTACATGAACAACCGTGCGATGACGCCGCGCCGGTGGCGCAACCCGGCCCCCCGGGTGGCCCCCGCCTCCCGCAAGAAGGCCTGACAGACGCACTCCCGGCTAGGCTCGGGTGCCATGAGCTTCGCGTGGATCCTGTCAGTCCCCCGTCCCACCCCCGCCTCGGCCGAGGCGCTGGCCGAGCTGGGTGCCAGCCAGACCTTCGAGACCGCCGACGAGGCGGACGCCTGGTTCTCCGAGGTCTGGGAGGACCTCTCGGAGGAGGGGGTGGACGCCGTCACCCTCGCCGAAGACGGCAATCCGGTCCGCTCCCCGATGTCCCTGGCCGAGGGCTGAGCGCCTCTGCTTGAGGGTTACCTTCTGAGGGCTGAAGGGCCCCTTCCTGGGGGCTGAGAGTCACTGCTTGGGGGCTGGGGGCTCGGGTCGGCGCAACCGCCGAGTGAGCATTCCGGCGCCGAAGACCGTCACCACTGCCCCCAGGGCGATGACGGTGGGGCGCGACTGCGCGACCGCCCGGCGTCGCTGCTCGTAGCTCTGGACGGTGTCGGTCCGCAGCGAGGTGTAGCTGGACTTGTGGCAGACGTCCCCCGGGCCCATCTCGACCCCGCGGCAGGTGAGCGTGGGATGGGCCAGCACGACGGTCCCCCAGACCAGGATGACCACCCCGACAGCAACCACTGCGGCATCCAGGCAGACGCGCCACCAGCTGCGACCACCATCGGCGGCGGTTCGCGATGATCGGTTCCGGGTCGATCCTGTCACTGCATGCACATTACGACAGCCCGGGCTAGGCTGAAACTCACACGTAGCGGCTTGCAAAGGAGCTCCACCTCATGTCGACCGAAGTCACCCTCCCAGCGCTCGGTGAGTCCGTCACCGAGGGAACCGTCTCCCGTTGGCTCAAGGCCGTCGGCGACACCGTCGAGGCAGACGAACCCCTCCTTGAGGTCTCCACCGACAAGGTCGACACCGAGGTCCCCTCACCCGTCTCCGGAACCCTCCTGGAGATCCGCGTCCGCGAGGACGAGGACGCCGCCGTCGGATCGGTCCTGGCCGTCATCGGAGACCCCGACAGCGCCCCAGCCCCCGCACCCGCGGCCACCCCCGAACCCCCCAGTTCCGAGCCCACCCCACCACCCGCACCGGCAGCCCCGGCCACACCCGCCCCGGCACCCGCAGCACCGCAGGCCCCGGCAGCTCCGTCGAAGGGCACCGAGGTCACCCTCCCGGCGCTCGGTGAGTCCGTCACCGAGGGAACCGTCTCCCGTTGGCTCAAGGCCGTCGGCGACACCGTCGAGGCAGACGAACCCCTCCTTGAGGTCTCCACCGACAAGGTCGACACCGAGGTCCCCTCACCCGTCTCCGGAACCCTCCTGGAGATCCGCGTCCGCGAGGACGAGGACGCCGCCGTCGGATCGGTCCTGGCCGTCATCGGAAACCCCGACAGCGCCCCAGCCCCCGCACCCGCGGCCACCCCCGAACCCCCCAGTTCCGAGCCCACCCCACCACCCGCACCGGCAGCCCCGGCCACACCCGCCCCGGCAGCCCCGGCCACACCCGCCCCGGCACCCGCAGCACCGGCGGCCCCGGCACCCGCGCCGGCTGCTCCCTCGGCCCCCTCTCCGACGGCCCCCCCGTCGGCCGGCAGCAATGCCGTGGCGCCGAGGGCCACCAGCTCCTCCTCTGACGTCTACGTCACCCCGCTGGTCCGCAAGCTCGCCAAGGAGAACGGCATCGACCTCGGCTCCCTCACCGGAACCGGCGTCGGCGGGCGGATCCGCAAGCAGGACGTCCTCGACGCCGCGGAGAAGGCCAAGGCCCCCACTCCCGTTCCGGCACCCGCCCAGTCCCCCGCGCCGGCCTCGTCGTCGGCCAGGGCGGCCTCCCAGGAGGTCTCGGCGGAGGCGGCAGCACTGCGCGGCACGACCGAGAAGATGAGCCGGCTGCGCAAGGTGATCGCCTCCCGGATGGTCGACTCGCTGCGCGTCTCGGCCCAGTTGACGGCCACCGTCGAGGTCGACATGACCGCGATCTCGCGGATCCGCAAGGCCGAGAAGGCCGCCTTCAAGGCGCGCGAGGGAGTGGGCCTGTCCTACCTGCCCTTCATCACCAAGGCGATCGTCGAGGCCCTCAAGCAGAACCCCAAGTTCAACGCGCGGATCGACACCGAGGCCGGGACGATCGAGTACGGCGCCAGCGAGAACGTCGGTATCGCGGTGGACACCCCCAGGGGCCTGCTGGTCCCGGTGATCAAGAACGCCGGCGATCTCAACATCGCCGGGCTGGCCCATCAGATCGGCGATCTGGCGGCCCGGACCCGCGACAACAAGGTGACTCCCGACGAGTTGGCCGGCGGCACCTTCACCATCACCAACTACGGTTCGGCCGGGGCTCTGTTCGACACCCCGATCGTCAACCAGCCGGAGGTCGCCATCCTCGGCACCGGGGCCCTGGTGAAGCGCCCGGTGGTGGTCACCAATGAGTTCGGCGAGGACACCATCGCGATCCGCGACATGATGTACATCTCGCTGAGCTACGACCACCGTCTGATCGACGGAGCGGTCGCCGCCCGCTTCCTCACCGGCGTCAAGAACCGCCTGGAGGAGGGCGACTTCGGGGGCGAGTTCTGAGCCCTCCCCCGCTCAGCCGGCCGACTCATCCCCTCCCCTGCACGGGCCCCGACACGGGTCCGCGCAGCGGAGGGGATCGGTGTATATGGTGACTGCGTGACACAACAGGCGACCTCACAACCACAGACTCCGCAGGTCCACGGCGGCGTCTCCCCGAGGGGCTGGGTGCCCCATCCCGAGGGTCTGGAGTTCGAGTACCTGGGCATCGCCGAGGTCCCGCCGGTCCGCACCGAGTACCGCTGGTGCTGGGACCACCAGCGCCGGGTGCACGCCCGGGTGTCGGCCCACGAGATCCCCGACACGGTGATCTACGTGGAGCACGACCCGGTGTACACCGCCGGTCGGCGCACCCGTCCGCAGGCCTATCCCTTCGACGGCACACCGGTGGTGCCGGTCGACCGCGGCGGGGAGATCACCTGGCACGGCCCGGGCCAGCTGGTCGGCTACCCGATCGTCTTCCTCCAGCGCGGGATCGGCGTCGTCGACTACGTCCGCCGGGTCGAGGAGTCGATCATCCGGCTGCTGGCCGGCTACGACCTCCACGCCGGGCGGGTCCCCGGACGCACCGGCGTCTGGTTCCCCTCCGACGGCACCGGACCCGAGCGCAAGATCTGCGCCATCGGGATCCGGGTCTCCAGGCAGACCGCGATGCACGGGTTCGCCCTCAACATCGACCCGCAGACCACCGGGTTCGACAACATCATCCCGTGCGGGATCGCCGACGCCGATGTCACCACGATGGCCAGGGAGTTGCGCGGGGTCCACGGACCCGAGGCCCGCGTCCCCGGTCTGGTGGAGGTCGCCCGGAGTCTGGAGCCGATCCTCACCGAGATGATGGCCTTCCGCCCCTACCGGATGAGCCCCGACATCCCCCGGCGCTCCCATCCGGCCTTCCTCCATCCGATCGACTGAGGGCGACGTACAGTTCGATGAGGTCCAGTTCAGCAGATCGAGGAGACGTCGTGGCCTCTGAGGGTGTTCCCGCTTCCGACGGGCGGGTCGCGCCGAGGCGCCTGTGGCTCGCCCCGGTTGTCGTGGCGATGGCGGCGGCATCCGGTCTGATCGGGTCCCTGAGGCGGCTGGAGCCGCGACTGCTGGGCCGCGAGAACCCCGATCTGGCCACCTCCGTGCTGCACACCATGGTCGCCACCGCGGCATGGACGGCGATGATCCTCACCCTGGCCCAGCTGCTGCTCGCCACCGTCCTGGGCCCTCAGCGGTCCCCAGACGACCCGCGGCGACGGGTCGGGCGCGCGGCCTGGCGGTGCAGCCAGGCCTGGACCATCGCGGCCCTGTTGATGGTGCCGCTGGAGGCAGCCGACTCCTCCGGGCTTCCGACCGCCACCGTCCTGGGCGATCTGCCCACCCATCTCACCTCGACCCCCTCGGTGATGGCCTGGTTCGTGATGGCGGTGGTGGGCCTGGTGACCTCCCTGGTCTGCCTGCTGTGCCGCACCGCGGGCGGGCTGCTGCTGACCGCCCTGGCGGTGATCGCCTCCGCACTGCCGGTGACGGTCACCGGATCGGTGTCGGTGGGCCTGAACCACGACTTCTCCACCGATGCCGGGGCCGTCTCCGCGGTGGCGATGGTGATCGCCTCGGCGTCCTGCCTCGCCTGCCTGCTCGGCCACCCGGCCGGCTCGGCGGCCCGGCTGGCGCGCGTCCGGGCACCCATGGTGGTGTGTCTGGGGGTCGGCCTGGCGGGACAGCTGGTGGTCACCTGGCAGGGCCTGGCGGGCACCGCCGTGGCCTCCTCCCGGTGGGGCATCGCCCGTCTGGTGCTGCTGGTCGCGGTGGCGCTGTGGCTGGCGATGGCGTGCACCGGGTGGCGCACCCGGACCCGGACGATGGGGATCCTGGTGGCCGTCGTCCTGGTGGTCACCGGGTCCTCCTCACAGCTCATCCCGCCGCGCTACCTGGTGCCCCAGACCACCGTGGTGAACTACCTCGGCTACCCGCTGCCCGGCGCGCCCACCGTCGGTTCCCTGATGCTGCCGGGACGCCCGAACCTGCTGATGCTGTTCCTGGCCCTGTCCGGGATCGCCGGCTACCTGCTGGCGGTCCGCCGGGTGCGCCGGCTGGGTGGCAGCTGGTTCCCCGGCCGGATCGCCGCCTGGGTGGCCGGCTGGGTGGTGGTCGGTTATCTGGCCAGCGCCGGACTGTGGCAGTACTCCTCGATCACCTTCAGCTGGCACATGTTGGTCCACATGATGTTCAACATGCTGGTGCCGGCCCTGCTGGTGATGGGGGCGCCGATCACCCTGCTGCGCGAGGTGCTGACCTCCCACCCGGTGCCCGCCGGGTCGGATGCAAGCGATTCGACGACGCAGCAGACGCCGGCAGGACCGGAGGCGCAGGCAGCTCCGGAGGCGTCAGAGACGCCGGGGACCGGGCTGATGGGCCCGCGCGAGTGCCTGGAGAGTCTGCTGCACTGGCGTCCGACCCGGATCCTGTTCGGACCCTTCACCGGATGGGCGGTGTTCATCGCCAGCTTCTACGCGGTCTACTTCACCCCGGTGTTCGGCCTGCTGATGCGCTACCACTGGGGCCACCAGTGGATGCTGCTGCACTTCCTGGCCGCCGGACTGCTGCTCTTCCAGTACGTCATCGGGCTCGACGAGCTGCCGGCCTCGCTGCCCCACATCGGCCGGCTGGGATTCATTATCACCGCGATGCCCTTCCACTCCTTCTTCGCCGTCATCGTGATGGGCGCCAGCCAGATCATCGGCGCCGACTACTACCGGACCCTGTCGGTGCCGTGGGTGGGCGATCTGGCCGCCAACCAGAACCTGGGCGGCCAGATCACCTGGGCCACCGGGGAGCCGCCGATGGGCGTCGTCCTCATCGCGCTGTGCGTGCAGTGGTTCCTCGCCGACAGGCGGGACCAGCACCGGATCGACGCCGCCGAGGACGAGGGCGGCCTGGAGGCCTCCCTGAGCGCCTACAACGACATGCTGGCGCAGATGGCCGGCGAGGACGCCGCCCGCGCCAACGAGGAGCGGATCGAGCGGATCCGCGAGCAGAACAGGCACCGTCGATGACCTCGACGGAGGCTCTGCAACTCCAGATCGGCGGGATGACCTGCTCGGCCTGCGCCACCCAGATCGAGAAGAGGCTGTCGCGGATCGACGGCGTCCGGGCCAGTGTGAACTACGCCACCGAGCAGGCCGTGGTGACCGGCCTCGACCTGGCCACGGCGGTCACCGCCGTGGAGCGGGCCGGTTACAGCGCGGCCCCGGTCGGCCAGGTCGACCCGGTCATCCAGACCACCCGCCGGATCACCGCGCTGCGCCGGCGTCTGGTGGTCGCGGTGCTGCTCACCATGCCCCTGATGGACATCGGCCTGGTGCTCGCCCTGGCCCCCCAGCTGCGGTTCCCCGGCTGGGACTGGCTGCTGGTGGCGTTGGCCCTGCCGGTAGTGGTCTGGTGCGCCGGACCGTTCCACCGGGCGATGTGGTCGAACCTGCGCCACGGAACCACCTCGATGGACACCCTGGTCTCCCTGGGGGTGCTGTCCTCCTTCACCTGGTCGGTGGTCTCGATCGCCATCGGCGCCTCCGACCACGAGGGCTACTGGCTGGGCTACGGGATCACCCCGGCCGGGGCGGACACCCTCTACCTGGACGTCGCCGCCGGGGTCACCTGCTTCCTGCTGGCCGGCCGCTACTTCGAGGCCCGGGCGAAACGCTCGGCCCGCTCCGTGCTCACCGCCCTGGGCCGGCTGGCGGCCACCCGGGCCCGGCTCCTCGTCGACGGCGTCGAGACCGTCGTGCCGATCTCCGATCTGCACCGCGGCGACCTCTTCGTCACCCTGGCCGGGGAGACCGTCGCTGCCGACGGCGAGGTCGTCGAGGGCTCCTCGGGGATCGACACCGCGATGATGACCGGTGAGGCGATGCCGGTCGAGGCGACCCGCGGGACCGCGGTCCTCGGCGGCACCGTCAGCCTCACCGGCCGCATCGTGATCCGCGCCACCGCCGTCGGGTCCCACTCCCAGCTGTCCCAGATGGCGACGATGGCCGAGCAGGCCCAGGCCCGCAAGGCCAACGTCCAGAAGCTCGTCGACCGGGTCGTCCAGGTCTTCGTGCCGGTGGTCCTCGGCGTGGTCGTCGTCACCTTCGGCGCCTGGTGGCTGACCGGCGGCGGACTGCGGCACGCGATGTCGGCGGGGCTGTCGGTGCTCATCATCGCCTGCCCCTGCGCCCTGGGTCTGGCCACCCCCACCGCCCTGATGGTCGGGGTGGGCCGGGGCGGCCAGCTCGGCATCCTCATCAAGGGACCCGACGCCCTGGAGGCCTCCGGCCGGATCGACACCGTCGTCCTGGACAAGACCGGAACCGTCACGACCGGCACCATGACGGTGACCTCGCTGACCGCCGCCGGTCCCGCCGTCGATCTCGACCAGGCGATGCGCCTGGCCGCGGCCCTGGAGGCCGGTTCCACGCACCCGATCGCCGGCGCCGTGCTGGCCGCGGCCCGCGACCGTGGGGTGACCGACCGGCCGCCCTCCTGCACGGATCTGGAGACGGTGGCCGGGCGCGGACTGCGCGGCACCGTGGAGGGCCACCGGGTGATCCTGGGCAACCCGGCCATGATCACCGAGAACGGGCTGGAGACACCGGCCGGCGCCTCCGACGCCCTGCAGACCGCGGTGTCCCACGGGGCCACCCCGGTGGCGATCGGGATCGACCAGCGGGTGGTCGCGGTGATGGCGCTGGCCGACACCCTCAGGCCGGAGGGCCCCGAGGTGGTCGCCGAACTGCACAGGATGGGCCTTCGCACCGTGCTGCTGACCGGCGACACCCGGGCGGCCGGCGACCGGGCGGGCCGCGCACTGGGCTGTGACGAGGTGCTCGCCGAGGTGATTCCCACCGAGAAGGCGGCCGTCATCGAGAGACTTCGGGAGCAGGGCCACCGGGTCGCGATGGTCGGCGACGGGATCAACGACGCCGCCGCCCTGGCCAGCGCCGATCTGGGCCTGGCGATGGTCACCGGGACCGACATCGCGATGCGCAGCGCCGACATCATCTGCGTGCGACGCCACCTGGGGGTCGTCCCCGACGCCATCCGGTTGGCCCGCAAGACCCTGCGCACCATCCGCGGCAACCTGGTGTGGGCCTTCGTCTACAACATCGCCGCCATCCCGATCGCCGCCGCCGGACTGTTGAACCCGCTGATCTCCGGGCTGGCGATGAGCCTGTCGAGCCTGCTGGTGGTCACCAACTCGCTGCGACTCAAGTCGTTCGAGTAGTCAGAAGGGGGACGACCCCCCTTCGCTCACTGCGCTCGCTACCCCTCGTAGCGACCAGTCCCCGCACCCCCGGTCCGCCGCGCCGGCCACCACGCCCGCTGCGCTCGCTACCCCTCGTAGCGACCAGTCCCCGCATCCCCGGTCCGCCGCGCCGGCCACCACGCCCGCTGGCCGTCCTACCACCCCCCGATAGACTCACGGTCATGAGTGTCGAAGCTGATGGACGTCGCCTTCTGCGCGTCGAGGTGAGGAACGCACAGACCCCGATCGAGGACAAGCCCCGGTGGATCCGAACCAAGGCCACCATGGGCCCCGAGTACCGGGACATGCGCCGACGGATGCACGACACGGACCTGCACACGGTCTGTCAGGAGGCCGGCTGCCCCAACATCTTCGAGTGCTGGGAGGACCGCGAGGCCACCTTCCTGATCGGCGGGGACAAGTGCACCCGGCGCTGCGACTTCTGCCAGATCGCCTCCGAGAAGCCCGACGGGTACGACACCGACGAGCCCCGCCGGGTCGCCGAGTCGGTGCGCCAGATGGGCCTGCGCTACGCCACCATCACCAGTGTCTGCCGCGACGACCTGCCCGACGAGGGAGCCTGGCTGTGCGCCGAGACGGTCCGTCAGGTCCACTCCCTCAACCCGGGGGTCGGCGTCGAGATGCTCGCCCAGGATTTCTCGGGCCGCCCCGAACTGCTCGACCAGGTCTTCGAGGCCGGCCCCGAGGTCTTCGGCCACAACCTGGAGACGGTCCCCCGGCTGTTCAAGCGGATCCGCCCGGCCTTCCGCTACCAGCGGTCCCTCGACGTGCTGACCCGGGCCCACGAGCACGGCATGGTCACCAAGTCCAACCTCATCCTCGGGATGGGAGAGACCCGCGAGGAGATCTCCGAGGCGATGAGGGCCCTGCACGAGGCCCACACCGACCTGCTCACCATCACCCAGTACCTGCGTCCCAACGCCCACCTGCACCCGATCGACCGGTGGGTCACCCCCCAGGAGTTCGACGAGCTGGCGGAGGAGGCCGAGGAGATCGGTTTCGTCGGCGTCATGAGCGGACCCCTGGTGCGCTCCTCCTACCGGGCCGGGCGCCTCTACCGACAGGCGATGGCCGCCCGCGGCGAGACACCGGTGACCATCGTCACCGGCTACCGGGACGGTTCGGGACCGGCCCCCTTCGCCGCCAGGTCCTGACCGGCCACCGGCCGTTCGTCGACGGCCACCGGTGCAGGTAGACTGGGTCACCGCTTGTGATCGTGCCCGGTGCACGGTCGGATCCAGCAACGTTGAACCGCACGGGAGTCGTCACAATGCCGAAGAGCCAGGCCGCCAAGGAGCTCGCTGCCAAGCAGAAGGCCGAGGCCAAGGCCGCCAAGGAGCGTCGCAAGAACTCCGACAACCCCAGGGACTGGGGCACCTGGAAGCAGCTCGTCGAGACCTACAAGATGACCCGGACCACCGATCCGGCCGTCCTGTGGTGGTCCCTCGGCGGCTTCCTGGTCCCGCTGATCGTCTTCGTGGTGATCGGCCTGTTCGTCAAGCCGTGGTGGATCTACCTGATTGTCGGCATCTTCGCCGGTGCCGCCGGCGCGATGTGGCTGTTCAGCCGCCGTGCCCGCCGTTCGATGTACGCGCGGTTCAAGGGTCAGCCCGGATCCGCCGAGGTCGCGCTGTCCCAGCTGGACAAGAAGACCTGGTCGGCCACCCCGGTGATCGCCATCAACCGCCACCAGGACGTCATCCACCGCGCCCTGGGCCCCGGCGGACTGGTCCTGGTCGCCGAGGGCTCCGGCAACGGCGTCCGCCAGCTGCTCGCCTCGGAGAAGCACCGCCACGAGCAGGTCGCCTTCGGCGTCCCGGTGATCACCTTCGTGATGGGCGATGGCAAGGACCAGGTCCCCCTCGAGCAGCTCAGCACCAAGATCCGCAAGCTGCCGAAGACCCTCAACGCCGCCCAGATCGCCGAGATCAAGTCCCGACTGCGCGCCCTGGACGCCATGCGTCCGCGCCTGCCGATGCCCAAGGGCCCGATGCCGACCTCCTCCAAGGGCGCCCGCAGCGCCATGCGGGGTCGCTGAGAGCTGGTGGCAGCGACCAACCTCGTCAACGCCGAACACGTCTCCAAGACCTTCGGCACCAGAATTCTCCTCGACGACCTGTCACTGGGTCTGTCCCGCGGCGACGTCATCGGCGTGGTCGGCCGCAACGGTGACGGCAAGTCCACCCTGCTCGGCCTGCTCACCGGCTCGGTCGAGCCCGACACCGGGACGGTGACCCGCACCGGATCGGTGTCGATCGGCGTGCTGGCCCAGGCCGGACAGCCCGGCCCCGACCAGACGGTGCGCGACATCGTCGTCGGCGGACAGCCCGACCACGTCTGGGCCTCCGACCCGCAGGCCCGACCGATCGTCGAGCAGATGCTCGCCGACATCGATCTGGACTCCCTGATGGTCGACCTGTCCGGCGGGGAGCGCCGCCGGGTGATGCTGGTCGCCCTGATGCTGGCCGGCCACGACCTGCTGGTGCTCGACGAGCCCACCAACCACCTCGACGTCGAGGCGGTCTCCTGGCTGGCCGAACACCTGAAGCACCTGCAGTCACGCGGTGTGGCGATGCTCATCGTCTCCCACGACCGGTGGTTCCTCGACGAGGTCTGCAACCACATCTGGGAGGTCCACGACGCCACCGTCGACGCCTACGACGGCGGCTACGCCGCCTACACCCTGGCGCGGGCCGAACGCTCCCGTCAGGCGGCCAGCAACGAGGCCCGTCGCCAGAACCTGGTGCGCAAGGAACTGGCCTGGCTGCGTCGCGGAGCACCCGCCCGCAGCTCCAAGCCCAAGTTCCGCATCGAGGCCGCCAACGCCCTCATCGCCGACGTCCCCGACCCCCGCGACAAGCTCGAGCTGGCCCGGTTCTCGGCCACCCGACTGGGCAAGGACGTCTTCGACCTGAAGGATGTCACCCTCACCCTGCCCGACGGTCGCACCCTGCTGAACCACCTCACCTGGTCCATCGGTCCCGGCGAGCGGATCGGCCTGGTCGGCGTCAACGGGGCCGGCAAGTCCACCCTGCTCAATCTGCTGGACGACCGCCTCTCCCCCACCTCGGGTCGGGTGAAGAGGGGCAAGACGCTGCGCATCGCCCATCTCACCCAGGAGGTCCACGAGCTCGACCCCGGCACCGAGGCCGGTCAGGAGAGGGTTCTGGAGTCGGTCCAGAGGCTGCGCCAGGAGACCATGCTGGCCACCGGCGAGGAGGCCAGTGCCACCAACCTGCTGGAGGACTTCGGGTTCACCGGGCAGCGACTGGTGACCCGGGTCGGCGACCTGTCGGGCGGGGAGAGACGCCGTCTGCAACTGCTGCGGCTGCTCATCGAGGAGCCGAACGTGCTGCTTCTCGACGAGCCCACCAATGACCTGGACATCGACACCCTGAGGGTCGTCGAGGACTATCTCGACGGCTGGGCCGGAACCCTCATCGTGGTCTCCCACGACCGCTACTTCCTGGAACGGGTCTGCGACGTCACCTACGCCCTGATGGGGGACGGCTCCTGCGTGCTGCTGCCCGGCGGCGTCGACCAGTACCTGGCAGCCCGCCGGGAGCGCCGGGTCGACTCCCCCAAGTCCCAGCGGGTCGGGAGCGCCGCCGAGACGGCGACGCCCGGACCCTCATCGGCCGAGCTGCGGCAGGCCCGCAAGGATCTCGCCCGGCTGGAGGGTCAGATGTCGAAGACCCAGCGCGATCTGGACCAGATCCATCAGCAGATGGCCGAGGTCGCCACCGACTTCCAGGCCCTCAACGACCTGCAGGCCCAGGCCGGCGGACTCGAGGACCGCCTCGCCGAGCTCGAGGACGCCTGGTTGAGCGCCGGGGAACTCATCGAGGGCGCCTGATCACAGCCTGATCACAGTACCGGGGAGTCCTGACCCACCGGATCGTCGGCCGTCTCCTGCCTCTGCGACCCCCGGACCGACCCTGCCGACTGCTCGGACGGGCTGGCCGGGCTCGCCGGAGCATCCGACTCCCGTGCCGACCGCGACACCCCGACCGACTCCTCACCCTCAGCCGACCCCGTCTCCTGGGCCGACTCGTCGAGATCGTCGTGCAGGTGGGCGGGGGTCGGCATCAGGCGCCTGAGGACCTGGTCCAGGATGGCGCCGATGACGATCGCGCCGACCACCCCGATGCCCATCGCCAGCAGATGATTGTCGCCGATCAGGCTGGAGGCGCCGGCGCCGATGAGCACCGCGTACCCCGCCCAGGCGATCCCGGCGATGATGTCCACGGCGAGGAAGACCTTGTAGCTGAACCGGGTCGCACCGGCCATCGCATTGACGACCACCCGACCCGCCGGGATGTAACGGGCCACCAGGATGCACAGCGGGCCGCGTCGGCGCAGCTGATGTCGGGACCAGGCGACCATCTTCTGGCGCTTGGGACCTCCCGTCATCACGCGGGTGGTGCCCAGCTTGCGTCCGGCCCAGTAGGCGATGTTGTCTCCGGCGACCGCAGCCGCGGCCGCCACCGGCAGCAGCATCCACCATGGCGGCTGGCCGACCGCGGCCAGCCCCACCACCAGGGACTCGGAGGGAACCGGCGGGAAGAATCCGTCGATGGTGCAGAAGGCGAACAGTGCCAACAGCACCCAGGGTTCACCGGCGTGCTGCTCGATCAACGTGTTGATCGCTGAGAACCAGACTGCCAGATGCACCCCTCAAGTCTTCCACGCCACGGGCCCCGGCGGGTCAGACCTGGGTTCCGGGTTCTGGCGGCGTGCGTGCCACCGAGGTGCCGACCTGGGACCGGTCGTCGCCGGCCGCCGGCCCGGACCGCTACCCGATGAGTTCCCGGTAGATCCGCTGCAGGGTGGCGGCCAGCGCCTGAGGTGAGAACCGGTCCCGGGCACCGCGGGCGATCTGCTCGGCGTCGAAACCGGCCAGCCGCTCCACGAAGTCGGTGAGGCCGGCGCGCAGATCCCCGGCCTCGAACCCGCGGGTGACCAGCCCGGCGTCGGGGCCGATGAACCCCTCGGGACCGCCGCAGGGGGTGGCGAGCACCGGGGTGCCGGCGGCCAGCGCCTCGGCATAGGCCACCCCGAAGGTCTCCCACCGGGAGAACATCACGAATCCTCCGGCGCCGGCCACCTCCCGGGCCACCCGGGCCCGGTCCGTGCGCCCCAGCAGGGTGATCCGGTGGTCGGGATCCTGGTCCGCCAGGAGAGTCTGCAGGTCGGCGTGCAGCGGCCCGTCGCCGATGATCCGCAGTCTCAGGTGGGGGAAGGTCTGCGCCGAGGCGATGACGGTGCGGCACAGCTCGACCATCCCCTTGCGCTCGATGAGACTTCCGACGCTCACCAGGGTGTTGAGGTCTCGGTGCTGGTGGGCCGCGGCCCGGGCGAACAGGTCGACGTCGACGACATCGGGGACCACCTCGACATTGGTGGCGTACTCGTCGACCAGGATCCGGGCCAGGGCTCCAGAGACCGCCAGCACCCGGTCCGCGGCCCCGTAGGCCACCCGGCAGTCCTCGGCACGCAACCGGCTGGTGGCTCCGGGGCGCAGCTGGGAGTCGTGCTCGGTGACCACCAGCGGCACTCCCCCGCCCGGCAGACCGGCCCGCACCAGGGCGGCGGCGTAGCGGGCGAAGTGGGCGTGGACGACGTCGGGGGTTCCGAACCGCTGGACGACGGCCGTCCACAGCCGCTTCATCGCTCTGGCGTGGGCGGCGTGGTCGAGTCGGGCCGGCATCCTGCCGAGCGGGAGATCGAGCCGGACGGTGTCGATCCCGTCGATGCTGGTCACGTGGCCCCCCATCGGACGACGGTGCCGCACCGATCGCACGTCGAGGGCGGCGAGGACGACGCGGCAGCCGGCGTCCTGCAGCGCCCTGGCCTGATCGAGCTCGAAGATCCCGCGCAGCGGGTCCGAGTCCGAGGGGGCCCCTCGGCTCACCACAAGAACGAACATCCGATCACCTCCGGTTGACCACCACGGTGCCGAGCATCAGATCGTCCAGGCCACGGCGGTCGGCACCGATGATGACCGCCGGGATGACAAGACACTTGAGGGCAGTGCGGACCGCGGACCGCCACCAGCCCACGGGGGCGGCGGAGTCCACCCGGACCACCGCGACATGGGCCAGCAGCTGCCCGAAGGAGGCCGAGGCGAGGGCGGTGAGGATGGTCCGCTCGACGAAGAAGACGGCCATCGGCATCCAGACCGGCCATCCCTGGTCGCGGATCACCCTGACCCCGAAGACGGCGATCGCGACGACCATCGAGGCCGCCCAGTCCAGCAGCAGTGCGGCCAGGCGACGGTTCCACGGGGCCAGCGATCCCCTACCGGTGGCCGGCAGTCCCAGAGCGGCACCGACCTGGGATGCTGCTGGTCGGGGAGACGAGGTGTCGGGCACCTCGTCAGCTTATCGGCCCCGTCGCGTAGCGCGGGCAGCGACCGAGCCGATGTCGGACCGGCCGGTGCGAGACCAGACCAGCTGTCAGATCAGTTGGTCGTGATGGCCGACGTGGTCGAACTCGATCCCGCTGTCGGTGCGCATCCACCAGGTGAGCCGCGGAGCCCCGGGCGACTCGGCCTTGACATAGGTCCGCCAGGCCTGGGCGCCGTCGGCCCTCACCCGCTGCTTGCCGCCGCGCGGCGAGTCGTTGAAGGGATGGGTGATGTGGCGGTCCCAGGCCCACCCGGCGAGGATGTCGACCATCACCCGCACCGTCTTGCCACGGGGCACGATCTCGGCCTTCAACGAGTCGAGGAACCGCGGGCCGAGGGAGAAGTCCCTCAGTCCTGCTCCGCGATCGGTCTCGGGGGTGCCCAGCAGCCACTCCTGCTCGATCTCCCAGCGCAGCTGTGCGGCCGGATCGGAGTAGACCTGCGCGGGCGCCGAGCCGTGCGGCCCCGCAGCGTCCAACCTCCTCCGCAGGTCTGCGTTCTGCTCCTCGAGCGCGTCCGCCCGGGAGTGCTCCCTGTCCTGAAGCTCCAACTCGTCCCTGAGCAGGCTCAGCAGCCCCTCCTCCACCCCGGCGATGACCCGTCCGGCGACGGTCTCCACGCTCCTGTCCAGCAGCTTCTCGAGGGTGGCGAGGTCCACGGTGACGGTGCGCGAGGGTGCGCGCTCCTCGCCGGGAGCACCCCCGGTGGGGACCGCCTCGGGAGCCGGGACGGGTTCGGGGGCCCGGACCGGTTCGGGAGCCGGGATCTCCGCGGGGGTCCCGGGGGCGGCCGGCAGGCCGGGTGCCACGACGGGTTCGGGCTCCCGCGGCACCGCCCTGCGCCTCCCGGGACCCGGTTTGGGCCCGGACGTGCGTCCTCCACCAGGGACCGGGGTGGGTCCAGTGGCCGTGTCGCCCGTGGTGGCGACGTCGTCACCGGCGATCGGGCCGGCACCGGGAGCAAGGGCGGTACTGGCAGCCGGATCGGCGCCGGAAGCCGGGGCGGCCTCGGGAGCCCCGACATCATCGGAGAGCAGGCGACGTCGGTAGGCGACCAGTTTGGCGGCCTGCCCGGAGTCCAAGGCTCCGGTCCCGGAGCGCCCCGAGCTGTGGCCGGCGGGGCCGACCCCCTCCATCTCGGTGACGTGGCGGGCGATGAGGGCGCACAACCGGTCGGCGTCGTCCTCCGGGGCGATGGTGAACAGCCGGTGCCGGCGCCAGTTGTCGGTGCGCGAGGCCCCGGGCAGGATCACCCTCACCCTGCCCCCGTAGCAGTGGAACTGGGGGTCGACGGCGTCCGAGAGCAGATTGCTGGCCGCCTGGCTGGCCAGCACCGCCACCTCGGTGTCGGGAGGAATCAGACCGATCAGACGCGGCACGCTGATCCGCGGCCGACCCGACTGCGAGGGCGAGACCACCACGAGGGGAGCCGTTCTGGAGGGGTCGAAGATCCGGGTGACAAGGCGTCCGACCTCCGCACTGCTGACCTGCCATGTCTCTGCCACGGTCGTCCCCTCTCACGGGTCGTCACCTGTCCGGACCTCCAGCCTGCCACCTCGGCCCCACTCGGCGGGCCGCCGCTGTAACATCCCTGCAACAAGACGGTGACTCCCGAGCAACCGGTCACCGTTAGGTTCAGAACAACACCACGTCCTAGATGGAGGAACGATGTTCGAAGGCCCAGACGATCTACTCGAGTTCGTGAAGAAGGAGGGCGTCGAGTTCATCGATGTCCGCTTCTGCGACCTGATCGGGATCATGCAGCATTTCACGGTTCCGGCCCGCGAGTTCGACAAGCACGCCTACGAAGAGGGTCTGGCGTTCGACGGCTCCTCCATCCGCGGCTTCCAGAAGATCAACGAGTCCGACATGGCTCTGAAGCCCGATCCCAGCAGCGCCTGGCTGGATCCCTTCCGCGAGCACAAGACGCTGATCCTCAACTTCTTCGTCACCGACCCGATCACCGGTGAGCTGTACAGCCGCGATCCCCGCAACATCGCCCGCAAGGCTGAGGCCTACCTGACCTCCACCGGTATTGCCGACACCGCCTTCATGGCCCCCGAGGCCGAGTTCTACGTCTTCGACGACATCCGTTACGAGACCAACCAGAAGACCGCCTACTACTCCATCGACTCCGAGGAGGGAGCGTGGAACAGCGGCCGCGAGGAGGACGGCGGCAACCGCGGTTACAAGGTGAAGTACAAGGGCGGCTACTTCCCGGTGGCCCCCACCGACCACTTCGGCGATCTGCGTGACGAGATCGTCACCATCATGGAGGGCATCGGCCTCAAGGTCGAGCGCGGCCACCACGAGGTCGGCACCGCCGGCCAGGCCGAGATCAACTGGCGCTACGACACGCTCACCAAGAGCGCCGACAACGTCATGAAGTTCAAGTACATCGTCCGGAACGTGGCCTGGAACCACGGGAAGACCGCGACCTTCATGCCCAAGCCGATCTTCGGCGACAACGGGTCGGGCATGCACGTCCACTCCTCCCTCCGCAAGAACGGCGAGCCGCTGTTCTTCGACGAGTCCGGTTACGCGCAGCTGTCTGACACCGCCCGCTACTACATCGGCGGCATCCTCAAGCACGCCCCGGCCCTGCTGGCCTTCACCAACCCGAGCACCAACTCCTACCATCGCCTGGTGCCCGGCTTCGAGGCCCCGGTGAACCTGGTCTACTCGCAGCGCAACCGTTCGGCCTGCATGCGAATTCCGATCACCGGTCCCTCCCCGAAGGCCAAGCGCGTCGAGTTCCGCTGCCCCGACCCGTCCGCCAACCCGTACATGGCCTTCTCGGCCCTGCTGCTGGCCGGACTGGACGGCATCCAGAACAAGATCGAGCCGCCGGCCCCGGTCGACAAGGACATCTACGAGCTGCCCCCCGAGGAGCACGCTCAGCTGGCCCACGTGCCCAGCGACCTCGGATCGGTGCTGGACGCCCTGGAGGCCGATCACGCCTTCCTGGAGGCTGGTGACGTCTTCACCCCCGACCTCATCGACACCTGGATCGACATCAAGCGCAGCGATCTCTCCGAGCTCCAGCAGCGCCCGCACCCCTACGAGTTCGATCTCTACTACGACATCTGAGTTCCTCCCCTAGTCAGAGCGTTTCCCATCCGGATTTGTCCGGGATTTGTCCGACGCTCGTTTGAGATCATCCGCCCGTGCTGCCAGCACATCGTCAATGGCAGCACGGGCGGACTCGTCTGCGTCCGGCCACAGGTGGGCATACACCCGCAGTGTCGTGGTGGCCGACTCGTGACGGAGGCGAGCCTGCACCGTCTTCACATCGCACCCGGCATGGATCAGCAGCGACGCGAGATAGTGCCTCAAGTCGTGGAGCCTCATCTCCCCCGGTAGTGGTGTTCGTCCCGCCTCGACATCCTGAGCGATCACCGCAGCCCTCGCCTCCCGCCATGCCCGCTGGAGCTTCCACGGGCCGACCGGCTCACCGATCGGATCACAGACCACATGGTCGGACGGGTACTCGTGACGGTGCTCCAGCATCATCTTGGCGAGCCTGTCCGACATCGGTATCGGCATCTTGGAGGTGTCGGTCTTCAGCGGCACATCACCCCACTGGACGGTCGGCCGGATCACCCTGGCGTCCCAGTCCACATCGGCGTCGCGCAGCCCGGCGATCTCGGACACCCGCAGCCCGGCGAACGCGCCCAGGACCACCACGATCCTCAGATACTCGGGCATCGCGTCGTGCAGCGCCCACACCTGTGCAGTCGTGGCCACATAGGGCCGCTGGCCGCCCGCTTTCGGTGAGGTGCGCCTGGAGCACGGGTTCCTCTGGAGGATGCCGTCATGCACCGCGTCAGCGCAGATCTGGGACAGCCTTGCGTGCAGCGCGTAGATGTAGGACTGCTCCAGCCCATCGTCCTGGAGGCTGGCCACCCACGCGCGCACATCTGAAGGCTTCAACGCCCGGAGCCGTTTGCCGCCCAGACCCGTCTTGATTCTCGCCACATGTGTTCTGGCCTCCCGCACCGTCGCTGGTCGGCCGCCATAGCCTGCCAGCCAGCGGTCGCACCACTCCCCCACCGTGATCTTCGCCGTCGCGGGATCTGCGAGGACGCCGGCGACCTGGTCGTGGTCGATCTGCTTGGCGAACTGGACTGCGTCGATCCGGCGTTTGAAGTTCTTCGAGTGCTCCTTGCCGTCATCGTCGACCCACCGTTGCCGGTAGTACGGCTTCCCGGTCGCGGCCGAGATCCGACGCTCAGGACCGGCCATCGCCGCTCATCGGGTCATCTGGCGCCAGTGCATCCGCGTTGCCCCGCCGCCATTTCCCGGCGCCATCCTCATATGTCTGCTTCGCGATCCCGACGCACGATGTGCGAGCTAGACGACCCCAAAACGTGAACGGATCAGGGTCGATATAGACCTCATCATCCTGAACGCCGATTGAGTACAGGGCCCGGCACGCCGTCTCGTACTCCTTGCACGCAGACTCCAACGCATCGGCCGCATCCGCGTATGCGCCGCGCCGCGTTGACACTTCTAGCTCGCCCTTGAAGTCGTCCGGGTTGAGTGCGATGTCTTCCGGATCGATGTGCAGCGTCCGGCAGATGTCGGCGATCTCGTTCAGTTTGAGGTCGCGCTTGAAGCTCTCGACCCGAGTCATCGTCGTCTGAGTCATGGCGAATCCCCTTCGGTGCATTGCCTCGACCAGCTGCCGTTGAGACCAGCCCCTTGCCTCCCGGGCCGCCTTGATGTTCGCCACGACAGCACGCTGTAGATCGTCCACCATGCTGCAAGTCTCTCACGCCGAGATGGCCTCACCATCCGAGGCGGTATGGACTCAGGCTAGGCGACTCATCTAACCCGTGCTAGGATGACTCACATCATGAGTCATTCAGCCAACACGAGAGGTCGCATCCAATGACCAGACAGAAGCCGCTCACCACCGAGGAACTGGCCGAGCGGACCGGACTGCCCGTCGGAACCCTCCGCTACTGGCGGCACGCAGGCACCGGCCCCGTGTCGTTCAAGTTCGGGAAGGCCGTCCGGTACCGCGTCGAGGACGTCGAGCGCTGGGAGCAGGCCCAGTACGAGGCAACTCGGGTCGGCGACGAGGTCGTGACGTCGTGAGTATCCAGACCACATCACCCGGTTGTAACCGACCGGGCCAGCATCAAGGAACCACTGTCTTCGGATCACTGAACTGGTGGCGTGAGGCCGTCGATGAATGGTGCCGCCAGAACCGCGTCCTCCGGTCCACGTCGCAGATCCGCAAGATCGCCCGCCGGCTCTACAACGTCGGAGTCGTCGGTGACGTTGCTATGCAGATCGCCCGCGAGGTCGACAGGCAGATCGTCAACCTCGACAACTCGGTGGGTCTCCACAACATGGTCGAGTCGCGGCGCGGATCCCGGATCGCCGACGGTGAGATCGAGCGCAAGGCGGGGGGATGGCAGCGATGACCGCAACCGCGGACACTCAAACGCTCTGGGGCCAGATCCAGCGCTCAAGGCACGGCTACCCGTGCGGGAGGAATGAACTACCCCGGCTCCTGTTCGGCCACTTTCAGGAGCTCATGCAGGCCGGTGAGCTTCGGGCCGCGCTGGAGGACACCTGGTCGCTGTGTGAATGGCCGGGCCGCGCTGCTGACACCACCTCATGGCTGGCGCTGTGGGGGCTGGCTGGCGCCGACCACACGCCTGTCACCGGGCCCATATGGAGGGCTGCGGCAGAGGTGTATGCAGATGGCCTGTCGTGGACCACGGACCGCAACATCGCGGTGCGGTTCCACGATCGGAACCTGAAGCGCTTCCCGACCATGCCCGGCCGCTGCGGGCTGTGGCGCATCGACCACCCGGAGTCGTCACACGTCCTGGCCGTTCTGGACGATGCCAGTCATCGCAACGAGCACGAGATCGTCTACAGCCCTCAGGTCGACGAGTTGGTGAGGGAACTGTGAACGCGATCCCTGCCGCCACCAACGGGGGAGTGCTGCTCTACGTGGCCGTCGCCCTGCTGCTCATCTTCCTGGCCGCGATCAGCCGGCCGTCCCCCCGTGTCGTCGCCATCGACGGAACCCACCACAAGAACAACCCCGACGCGTCTATCCGCCAAGACCGCCGCGCCGGGGCCATCACAACCACCCTGCAATCACAAGGAGCTGTCATGACCGATTCTACCGTCAACCCCATCTCGACCGACCGGCTGCTGGAGGCTGCCGCTGATCTGCGCCCCTGGTGGGCGTCCGGGGGCGAGCACGTCCTCAACAACTCCGACCGGCCGACCGACGGCGACCCTGAGGCCGGGTGGGTCCGCTGGCTGTCCGCGCCAATGTGTGATGACCCGCACTTCGATGCCTGGCTCGAGCGGACCGTCAGCTTCGGCGCAGACCTGCATGTGCTGGCCGTGACCGACGCGATCGCCCTCGACCTTGAGGATCAGCTGCTCGCGATCCCCGTCTCCCGCGCCGACGACGCGATCGCCCTGGTCCGGGCCGCCGTCTCAGTGTGGGCGTCCCATCCGACCGACTGACAACCGACTCACTTCCAAAAGGGGCATGGCAGTTTCCTGGAAGGAACACTCAATGTTCGACACAAACAACGGTGCCGCTGGCCAGACCGCCAGCGGCACCCGAGGAGGAGCATCATCACTTGCTCCCCATGATACCTCATACCGCGAGGTATCGACACCACCCCGGCCGGCCAGAACCCAGCTGCAGAAGGATCTCGGAGATATCGCCATCGAAGCCATCGCCAAGTGCGAGGCAGCCCGCCGCAACCGCAACTACCTGCACACCAACCGGATGTGGTCGGCGGCCGAAGCCATCGCCGACACCCTCGGAATGACCGTCGAGGAGATCCTCGCCAACCAGCAGGCAGCAGAAGACGCCTACGCCTGGGCCCGGATCCTCCCCGACGATCCCGACTGGGAAGGGGTTGCAGCATGAGCACCACCGGTGACGAAAACGTTGTGCAGATCGACAAGGCACGCGGCAGGAGGAGCGAGACGCCCAATGTCGAGGAGCCTCAGGAGACCGAGCTGGAACGGCAGACGATCGCCGCCCAGCTGGTCACCATGGCCGAGCAGTCCTACACGTTCGGGCGCACCGCCCAGGACGATGTCTACGGTGTCGCCAAGGGCTCCCACGTGGCCCGGCTGCTGCGCGGCTCAGGATCACTACGGCAGGACCTCGCAGGCCGCTACTGGGACCAGCATCACAAGGTGGCCGGCGCCCAGCAGCTCACCGATGCCCTTACCGTCATCGAGGCTAAGGCCCTGCGCGCTCAGCCGGTCGACATTCACGTCCGCGTGGCCATGGTCGGCACGACCTTGTGGCTCGACCTGGGAGACGAGTCAGAGAGGGCCGTCAGGATCATGCCGGGTCACTGGGAGATCACCACACAGTGCCCGGTGCTGTTCAACAGGACCAAACTCACTCAGGCGATGCCAGAGCCCGACCGGTCCGGGAGGATCGGGAGCCTGTGGCGGGTTCTCAACGTCTCAAAGCGTGACCAGCCTCTGATCCTCGCGTGGCTCATCTCGACGTGGCTGTTGGTGGATCGGCCGTGCCCGATCCTGGGCCTGTTCGGGGAGCAGGGCACCGCGAAGACCACTGCCGGACGCTACCTGTCAGCGCTGGTCGACCCGTCGGCCGCCGAGGTCCGCAAGCCTCCGAAGGACGAGGACGCATGGGTGTCGGCAGCTGTCTCGTCGCGGGTGATCGCCATCGACAACCTGTCCCACATCTCCGCCACCATGTCGGACACCTATTGCCGCTCGGTGACTGGGGACGCGGACGTGCGCCGCCGCTTGTACACCGACTCAGAGCCCGAGGTCTTCCGTCTCAAGAAGGCCATCCTGATGACCGGTATCGACCTTGGAGCGCTGCGCGGTGACTTCGCGGAGAGGCTGCTGCGCGTTGAACTGGACACGATCCCCGACGAGCGGCGCAAGACTGAGGAATCACTGGCCGTCGAGTGGGCCACCGCCTATCCGAAGATTCTCGGGGCACTGCTGACAATCACGTGCACTGTCATGAAGCACCTTCCCCAGGTCCGCCTTCCGAAGAAGCCTCGCATGGCCGACTTCGCGAAGATTCTCGGGGCACTCGACATCATGCAGCCCAAAGGAAAAGTCCTGGACCTGTACCTTTCCCAGCTCGATGACCTGGCCGCCGACTCTATTGCCGGCGACCCGTTCATCACGGCTATGCAGTCGCAGATCGGATCCTCTTTCAAGGGCACCTCTCAGCGACTCTTCGACCTGGTCGACTTCGAGGGCTTCCGGGCGCCGAAGGGCTGGCCTGTCAACGCGCGGTCTCTGACTGGCCGGTTGAAGAAGTCGGCACCTTCCATGCGCAAGGTCGGGTGGACCGTCGAGAAGCACGACCGGGGTGGGCGCGATCACAAGACGACGTGGACCATCCGCCCTCCTCATGAGACGGAGGTAAGAAAGTGATGCCCGCATGCCCGATCGCCCGCCAACCGGCGGATGACAAGGGGAAATACATGCGGGCATGGTGCGGGCATGGCGGGCAAGCACATTACGGCTATGCCCGCCATGCCCGCGTATGCCCGCCTTATGCCCGCATGCACAACAGTGGGTTGACTAGGGGAAACGGCGTCCGAAGCGGGCATGCGGGCAATCGGGCACAGTTTCCCTACCTTCGTCTTGTGGCATCGCCTGCGGGCATGCGGGCATGGCCACCACAACTTTGTCCGTCCGACCTGGAGATCGCATCATGACCCGCCGTCGTTGTGACCGGTGTGGCCAGACCGTGCCGCCCCGCGCCGACCGGTGCCCTGCCTGCGGGGGAGAGGTCCGCGTCACCATCTGCGAGCCCGGGCACGGGACCGTCGAATACCTGTTGCGGAAAACACCGCCACCCGATCCGCGAAAGGACGCCCGATGATTGTCTCCACCGTCGCAGGGGTGAAAGGTGCATTTGCACCTTTCGGCTCGTCACGTTTCACGGTGTCGCGGCTGACGCCGAGGGTGTCTGCCGTCTGCTGCTGAGTCAGACCGGCAGCCCGAACACTCCACCAGAAGCACGAGACCGAGAAACGTCTCGCCAAGACCGAAGAACCACCCAAGAAGAAGAAATGAGGAAACCCGTGGAATTCTATCCGAACGAATCAGCCAGAATCCGACAAGTCCGCTACACGATCCCCGCCGAGGACCCGAAACGAGTCCACCGCCGGCAACTCGTCGGCTGGTGGGTCGAATCCGACCAGAAGGTCACCCCTGCGGTCATCACCGACGGCCACGTGACCCGGCTCGACGACCGCGCCCGAATCCTCGAAATCGAAAACTGACAAGGAGCAACAATGAGTGAGAACACCGCACAGGACGAGACCCCCGAGACCCCGCAGACCGAGGCCGAGCAGACCGAGGCTGTGGAGCCCGAGCAGGTCGACAAGAGCAAGGCCTCCCGTGAGGCAGCCCGGTATCGCGTTCGCGCCAAGACGGCCGAGGAGCAGCTCGCGCAGACCTCAGCCCGCCTGGACGCCCTGCAGCGCCAAGTCATCGAGCACCGGCTCGACGGCCTCAACCCGGCCGCGTTCTGGAAACTCCGCGACAACCAGCTCGACGGCCTGGTCGACGATGACGGGAGGATCAACACCGACGCGGTCACCCAGGCTGTCGAGGCCCTGCGCACCGCGTACGGCCTCACCAGGAGATCCGCCCCCATCGTTCCCGACGTCGGCCAGCAGCCCGAAGTGGCACGAGCTCACGGATTCGACGAAGCATTCAGTCCGAGGAGGGGCCAGTGATGACGAGCAACCCCCACTGCGAGGCCGTCAGCTTCCACACGGACGACGCCGGCCGCTACTGGATCGTCACGCAGTACCCCGACGGGCACCGCACCCTAGCGCTGTGGGCCGTCTTGTACTAAACTGGTGAACGTTCAACCAGTGGTTGACATCACGTTTCGACGGCCCGGGGTCGCCGAGGCAGTTCATTCCGAACTCCTTGGCGGCCCCGTTCGCGTACCGCCGGAAAGGCCATCATGGCTACTGTCACAACCACCACCACCAACCGGGCATGGTCCCCCGACGTCCAGGCATTCCTGCCGGACCAGGCCATCCCCCAAGCCCTCATCCTCGCCGCCTCCACCGCCGTCTACCAGGGCGACATCGGAGACGCCCCCGCGTGTCGAGTGCCCTACGTCGTCGACGATGACGCCGAGGTCACCGCTGAAGGTGCCGACATTCCCGAGGCCGACCCCCAGACCGCCGAGGTCGTCATCCACACCGAGAAAATCTCCCAGCTCATCAAGCTCTCGCGGGAGCAGTTCCAGCAGTCGCCGACCGCCGAGCTGTTGTCCACCAGCGTGGGCCGGGCCATCGTCAAGCGGGCGGACGTCGAGTTCCTGGCCGGGGCCCACACCAACCTGCCCGGTATCTCCACCACCGAGGGCATCGTCGACGGTGGAGCAGTCGGCACCAACCTGGACACCATCTCCGACGCCATCGCGCAGATTCAGCAGAACGGCGGCGAACCCACCTCGATTCTCATCTCACCGCTCGGCTGGTCCGCGCTGCGCAAACTCAAGGCCAGCGCCGACAGCAACCTGTCAGTGATCGGCGCCGGAACCAACGACGCCCAGAACCTCCTGTTCGGAGTGCCCGTCACCGTCACCGCAGCACTCGCCGCGACCAAGCTCCTCGTCGTCGACAAGACCTCGATCGCTTCGGTCGTCGGACCCGTCAACATCGCCCAGTCCACCGAGCGCTACTTCGAGGCCGACGCCATCGGAATCAGGGCCACCTGGAGAATCGGGTGGGCAGTACAGCGCCCCAACCGGCTCGCCACCCTGACCATCGGCTGACCCCACACTTGGGCGTCAACGCCACCAGCCGGCTCCCATGAGTAGCCGGTCCTGGAACGATGGACGGACCAGGCTCCCCCGCAGCCGATGACCCGACCAGCGCCCAACGACGACGGCCCCCCAGGCGTGGAATGCCCAGGGGGCCGAACTCGTCACCACCAGCCGCCGACCGCCAACATCCGATAGGGGGGCATACATGGCAATGGATACGTCACCAGGTGACTAAACGCATTAAAAATAAGCCCAAAACGTCGTTGGAGTGAATGTCATATTCACCTGGGGGTATGACCCCCCATTGCAGGTCAGCGTTCTGGCCCGGAGGCATAAAGATACCCGCCCTGGCCTGTGAGTAAAACCTGGGTCTGAAAAAAAACCTATGCCGTGCATGTTCGTGCAGGGCTCCATATACAGCCTCGGTTGATCCCCGGGGCTAGAGGCGCCCGCAGCTCTCCTGGCTGCGGGCCGTCGTGCGGCGTCGTCACGGGTGCAGTGGCCGATCGTGTAGACACATCCCCCCGCGCGATAGCTCTGGAGTTTTCTCATACAAGGAGAACTCCAACCCGTCTCCCCCCGCGCGCGTGAGGGCGCGATCCGTTGCCCCAGCGCTACAGCACCCCGACGATTTGTCCGGGATCTGTCCGAAAGTTGCTCCAAATAACCTCCAGCTGAGTATCTCATCCAACGCATATCAGCTAGTCAGCCAGCATCTCCAACAACAGCAAATCGTCCAAATCTGCACCGGATAGTTCGATCTCTACTACGACATCTGAGTTCGATGTCTGAGTTGCCCACCTCCCCCTGCGGCAGGTGAACGACCCATCGCGCGACGACCCCGGGCGGGCCACCACTGGTGGCCCGCCCGGTAGCGTGTGCGCCATGACCACCGTCGCCGACATCCGGACCCTGCTCGACCACTGGTACCCGCCCCGGCTCGCCGAGGAGTGGGACAGTCCCGGTCTGATCTGCGGCGACCCCGACGACCGGGTGACCACCATCGCCTGCGCCCTGGAGGCCACCGACTCCGTGGTGGCCGCGACCCTGGAGGCCGGCGCGCAGATGCTCGTCGTCCACCACCCGCTGCTGATGCGCGGGGTCACCTCGGTGGCCGCCGACACCCCGAAGGGCCGCATCGTGCACCGTCTCATCCGGTCCGGGGTCGCTCTGATGAGCGCTCACACCAATGCCGACGCCGCCATCGGCGGGGTCAACGATGTGTTGGCCCGGCTCCTGGGGGTCACGGTGAGCGCGCCGCTGGAGCCTTCCGACGCCGCCGAGGACCCGCTCGAGGGGATCGGACGGGTCGGTCGCCTGGAGCACGCCGTGACCCTGCAGCAGTTCACCGACCTGGTCGCCGATCGCCTGCCGACCACCGTGTGGGGGGTCCGGGCGGCCGGCGATCCGCAGCAGCCCGTGCGCACCGTGGCCCTGTGCTCGGGTGCCGGGGACTCCCTGCTGGGGGCCGCCGCCCGGTCCGGGGCCGACGTCTACCTCACCAGCGACCTGCGACACCACCCCGCCGACGAGTCGCTGCGGGCCGGCGGCCCGGCCCTGGTCGACACCGCCCACTGGGCCTCGGAGTCCCCCTGGTGCGAGTCGGTGGCCGACCGGCTCGCCGAGGCCACCGGGGCCACGACCACCGTCCTGCCGGTGCGCACCGATCCGTGGACCATCGGCGTCCACCCCGCAGCGTGAGAAGAGACATGGCCAACGCGAGAAACGACAGACAGTTCATCGACGACACCGAGGCGGTGGTCCGACTCGGTTCCATGCTGCTGTCGGCGGGCACCGGCTCCTACCGGGTGAAGCGGGCGATGGAGCGAGCGGCCGCCACCCTGGGGATGGACCGCCACGACGCCTCGGTGGGCCTGACCGAGATGAGCGTCACCGCCCACCGCGGCGACAACTTCCGCACCGTGGTCCGCGAGGTCTACCGGGTGCGCGTCGACTCCTCGCGGATCGAGGCCCTGGAGTACCTGTCTCGCCACCTGCCGAACCCGTGCAACGCCGCCGCCCTGGAGGCCGAGCTGGACCGCATCTCGCGGACCGTCACCGCCCGCTGGAAGCCCTGGCAGACGATGCTCGCCGCCGGGGTGGCCTGCGCAGGGTTCTCCATTCTCAACAGATTTCCCCTCACCGACACCGCGGTGGTCCTGGTCGCCGCATCCTGCGGCCAGATGGTGCGGATGTTCCTGGCCCGACGCTGGCTCAACCAGTTCGGCACCACCGCCCTGGCCGCCGCCACCTCCAGCCTGGTCTATCTGCTGGTCGCCTTCCTGGCGAACCTCACCGGGATCCCCCAGCTGGGGGTCAGCGACCCCGGCTACGTCGCCTCCCTGCTCTTCCTGGTGCCCGGGTTCCCGATGATCACCTCGATCCTGGACTTCGCGAGGATGGATCTCACCGCCGGCCTCACCCGCGCGGCCTACTCGCTGGGCATCGTGGTCTCCGCGACGATGTCGGCCTGGGTGATCTCCTTCCTCACCGGCCTCACCCCGCTGGCCACCGTGGCGGCCCTGCCCGGTCTGTGGCAGTGGGCGGCCTACGCGGCCGCGACCTTCCTGGGGGTCTCCGGCTTCGCGATCCTGTTCAACTCGACGCGGCGGATGGTGCTCATCGCGGCCTCCCTGGGGACCATCGGCAATCTGTCCCGACTGGCCCTGGTCTCGGCCTCGGCACCGGCCCAGCTGGCCGCCGGTTTCGGCGGCCTGGTGGTCGGGCTGGTGGCGGCCCCGCTCACCCGGCGGCTGCCCATCCCGAGGATCACCGTCACGGTGCCGGCCTGCGTCATCATGGTGCCCGGAACCGCGATGTACCGGATGATGTACTGGTTCAACGGCGAGGACACCGTCCGGGCAATCGGGTTCGGCGTCGACGCCGTCCTGGCGGTGGTGGCGATCGGCATCGGCCTCGCCCTGGCGCGGATGCTCACCGACCCGGCATGGACCTTCGCCCGGCCGATCCCCAGTCCCCACGCCTTCCGCACCGACCACCGCGGGATCGAGCGGGTTCAGGACCAGAAGAGCTGATCGACCGCCTTGGAGGCCAACCGGCATCGCCTCAGGTGGTTCTCCATCACCTGGGCCGAGGCCCCCAGTCCCAGGCCGAGCAGTCGGGCGATCCCGTCCAACTCCTTCGGATCGGTGGGGATCACGTCGGAGGCCCTGCCGCTCACGATGAGAATGGCGTTGCGCATCCGGGAGGCCTCCCGCCACGCCACCTGAAGGGCGACGTCCTGGGTGTCGCTCAGCAGGCCGGCGTCCAGCGCGGCCTGCAGGGCGCGGACCGTCGAGGTGGTCTGCAGCCCCGCCACCTCGGCGGCGTGCTGCAGCTGCATCACCTGGATCGTCCACTCGACGTCGGCGAGCCCGCCGGGCCCCATCTTGAGATGACGGTGGGGAGACACCCCGCGCGGGATCCGCTCGGTCTCCATCCTCGCCTTGAGTTTGCGGATCTCCCCGAGCTGACCGGCGGTGAGCCCGCCGGGCGGCCAGCGCAGGTGGGACACGCTGTCGAGAAGGGCGGCGGTGAGCTCGCGGTCCCCCGCCCCGTGGCGAGCCCGCAGCAGGGCCTGGGACTCCCAGGTGCTCGACCAGCGCCGGTAGTAGGCGCGGTAGCTGGACAGGCTGCGCACCATCGCCCCGGAGCGTCCCTCCGGGCGCAGGCCGGCGTCCAGGTCGAGCTTCGGGTCGGGGCCGGCCGCCCCCAGCAGGCTGCGCACCCGGGTGACGATCCGGGTCGCCGCCGTGACGGCCTCGGCTCCCCCGGCGTCCTCGACGACGAACATCGCATCGGCATCCGAGGCGTAGGACATCTCCCCGCCGCCCCACCGACCCATTGCGACAACGCCGATCCGCGGCGGCTGGTCGACCTCGCGGGAGACCGTCTCCAGGGCGGCGTCGACCGTGGCGGCGGCCAGGTCCGAGAGTCCGGCGGCGGTCTGCAGGACGTCGATCCGGTCCAGGATGTTGGCCACCACGATCCGGAAGAGTTCGCGGCGGCGGACCGCCCGGACCGCGGTGACGGCGTCCTCGACTGTCTCGTGGCGGGCGGCCACCGCAGTCATCTCGCGCAGGATGTCGTCGTGGCCGCGCGGTACCAGGTCCTCCTCCACGAGGATCTGGACGGTCTCGGGGGCGTGGTCGAGGATCTCGGTGGCGTACCGGCTGGTGGACAGCACGAAGGCCAGACGCTGGGCCATCGCCCCCTCGTCGCGCAGTGCCCGCAGGTACCAGTGGGACTCCCCCAACGACTCGGAGACCCGGCGGAAGGCGAGCATCCCGGCGTCCGGGTTGGGGCCGTTGGCCAGCCACTCCAGCATCACCGGCATCAGCTGGGCCTGGATCCGCTTGGCCCTGGTGGTGCCCTGGGTGAGGGCCTCGATGTGGCGCAGGGCCGAGCGCGGATCGGCGAAGCCGAGGGCGCGCATCCGGTCCTCGGCGGCCTGCGGGGTGAGTCGCAGTTCCTGGGAGGGGATCCGGGCGACCGCCTCGACCAGCGGGGAGTAGAAGACCCGGTTGTGGGACCGCAGGACGGCCCGGGAGGTGGCCCGCCACACCCCGGTCACCTCCTGGGGGGTGTGCAGCCCGAGGCTGCGGGCCAGACGCCGCAGGCCCGCCTCATCGGTGGGCAGCAGATGGGTCCGGCGCAGCTGGAAGAGCTGGAGGCGGTGCTCCATGAGCCGTTCCAGACGGTAGGCGGTGTCCAGATGCTCGGCGTCCCCCCGCGAGATGTATCCGCCGGCGGCCAGCGCGGCCAGCGCCCGGAGGGTGGATCGTTGCCGCAGGGACTCGTCGTGGCGGCCGTGGACCAGTTGGAGCAGCTGAATGGTGAACTCGACGTCGCGCAGCCCGCCGGAGCCCAGTTTGATCTCGCGGCCCTTCTCCCGGGCCGGGATGAGGGACACCACCCGGGTGCGCATCGCGCGGGTCTGGGCGACGAACTGCTCCTTCTCCCCGACGCTCCAGACCATCGGTGAGACCAACTCGCAGAACTGGCCGCCGAGATCCCGGTCCCCGGCCATCGGACGGGCCTTCATGAGGGCCTGGAACTCCCAGTTCTTTGCCCAGTTGCGGTAGTAGGTGGCCATCGAGTCGAGGGTGCGCACCAGCGGGCCGGCATTGCCCTCGGGTCGCAGTGCGGCGTCGACCTGCCAGATGGTGCCGGCCGCCGAGCGGGCCGAACAGATCCGGGTGAGGGTGCCGGCCAGCTTCGCGGCCACCGTGACGGCCCTCTCGGTGCTGACATCGGGCCGGGCGGGTTTGGCAATGTGGATGACGTCGACGTCGGAGACGTAGTTGAGCTCCTGGGCGCCGCACTTGCCCATCGCCACCACGGCCAGCCGGGCGTCGCGGTGTCCCGGGGTCTGGGCGCGGGCCAGGGCCAGGGCGGTCTCGATGATGGCATCGGCCAGGTCGGCGAGTTCGGCGGCGATGTCGTCGAGAATCTCGGCGCACTCGGAGGCGTCGACATCGCGGGAGGCGATCCGCACCAGGTGCCTCCGGTTGGCCAGTCTCAGGAGGTCGGCGCCGCGGTCGGGGTCGGTCTGCCGGGCGGGATCCTGGCCGGCGACCAGGAAGCCGTCGGCATCGGGGGCCGCCCCGACCTCGGCGAGCAGGTCGGCGGCGATCCGGTCGGCGGGCATCCGCACCGGCTCGCGGACCACCTGGTGGAGATCCTCCGGATGACTGGCGAGATGGCGTCCCAGTTCCGAGGAGACGCCGAGCAGCCGCACCAGACGTCGCGCAACGGCGTCGTCGGACAGGGCGGCGGCGGTGGCACCGGGAGCGGCCTCGGCGATGTCGACCAGGGAGAACAGCGCCATGTCGACGTCGGCGCACTCCTCCAGGTGGTCCTCCCAGGCGGCGAGGGACCCGGGTGCGGCATCGAGCAGCTGGGCGATCGTGTCGTGGAGGCCGGCGGCGCGCGGGCCGTCGGCGGCGCCACGCCTGGCCAGCTCGGCCGCGATCGTCGTCGTCCGGTCCATCGGGCCTCCTCGAGTCTCGCCGGTCCGTCGGCTCATCGTCGAGCTGGCGAACTGTCAGAACCCGAGACTAGCGTCACCGTCATGCCCCTCGAACCCAGAACACGCATCGATCGCAAGGTGAGGCGCACTGCACAGGCCTGTCTGCAGGCCTCGGCCGCCGTGGCAGGGGCCGATCCGGACCGGCCGGCCGGCGCGCGGCTGCTGGTGGTACTGACCGATGTGGTGCAGTCCTTCGACGACTCGGGGCGGTCCTGCTCGGAGCAGGCCGGGACGCTGAGTCTGACGCAGCTGATGGACGCCCGGCAAACCGGTCGCGCCGAGCTCTCCGCGATCGCCGACCGGGCGGTCGCCGGAGCCGGCGACCGGAACCTCGGCCCGCAGCTGGCGGTGGTGCACCAGCGACTGGCACAAATCCTCGACGGCCCGGTGCCCGACCAGGTGCAGGCTCTCGCCGGGCCGGTCGACACCTCGACCCTGCTCGAGGCGGCCGCGATCGAGATCTGTGCGATCGGTCTGGGGGCCGGGATCCAGATGCCCCGGACCAGCCTCATCGCCGCCTCCCGCGGGCTGGCCGGTGTCCTCGGGGACAGATTCGGCGGCCGGACCATCGAGATGCGGGTGCCGCCGGCCACCGCCGTCCAGCTGGAGGCCTTCGGGCAGGGCCCGTCCCACCACCGCGGGACCCCGCCCAATGTTGCCGAGACCGATCCGGCGACCTTCGTGCGGTTGGCGACCGGACTGGCGACCTGGCAGCAGGTGCGCGAGGCGGGCCTGATTCAGGCCTCCGGCTCCCACGTCGACGCGATGGCCCGGATGCTGCCGGTCATCGACCTGGGCTGACCGGCAGGCCGGCCGACCCCGCCGAGGCAGCCCTCCTGGCTGGCTCGGCGGGCTGTGTCGGCAGACGGGTCACAGACTCGGCAGGAAGCGGTCCAGCTCGAACTGCGTCACCTGGTTGCGGTACTCGTCGTACTCGGCCTTCTTGTTGCGCAGGAAGTAGTCGTAGACGTGCTCGCCGAGGGTGTCGGCGACCAGTTCGGAGTCCTCCATGCAGCGGATGGCCTCGTCGAGGCTGGTCGGCAGAGGACGGATCCCCATCGCCACCCGCTCCCGGTTGCTGAGCTTCCAGACGTCGTTGGAGGCCTCCTCGGGCAGCTCCATCTCGTGCTCGATACCGGACATGCCGGCGGCCAGGATCATCGCGTAGGCGAGGTAGGGGTTGGTCGCCGAGTCGATGGATCGCAGCTCGACTCGGGCCGAGGCGGACTTGTTGGGCTTGTAGAGGGGAACCCGGACCAGGGCCGACCGGTTGTTGCGTCCCCAGCAGATGTAGCTCGGCGCCTCGCCGCCGCCGTTGAGACGCCGGTAGGAGTTCACCCACTGGTTGGTCACCGCGGTGTACTCGGGGGCGTGATGGAGCAGACCGGCCACGAAGTGCTTGCCGATCGTCGACAGCCGGGTCTCGTCGGCGGCGTCGAAGAAGGCGTTGTTGTCCCCCTCGAACAGGGAGACGTGGGTGTGCATGCCTGAACCGGGGTGGTCGGTGAAGGGCTTGGGCATGAAGCTGGCACTGATCCCGCGCAGCGCGGCGACCTCGCGGATCACCACCCGGAAGGTCATGATGTTGTCGGCCATCGTCAGCGCATCGGCGTAGCGCAGGTCGATCTCGTGCTGGCCGGGGCCCGCCTCGTGGTGGGAGAACTCGACCGAGATGCCCATCTGCTCGAGCATCGTGATGGAGTCGCGGCGGAAGTCGGTTCCGGCCCCCAGGGTGGTGTGGTCGAAGTACCCGCCGTCATCCAGCGGCACCGGCCGGGTGCCGGGCTTGTGGACCTCGGTGAACAGGTAGAACTCGATCTCGGGGTGGCAGTAGCAGGTGAACCCCTTCTCGGAGACCTTGTCCATGGTGCGCTTGAGGACGTACCGCGGGTCGACGTAGCTCGGCGTCCCGTCGGGGTTCGTGATGTCGCAGAACATCCGGGCGGTGCCGGTGCCCTGCCGCCAGGGCAGCATCTGGAAGGTCGCCGGGTCGGGGTGGGCGACCATGTCGGACTCGGAGAGACGGGTGTAGCCCTCGACGGCCGAACCGTCGAAGCCGACCCCCTCGGCGAAGGCGCCCTCGACCTCGGTGGGAGGAATCGCCACCGACTTCAACGAACCCAGGACATCGGCGAACCACAGTCGCACGAAACGGATATTGCGCTCCTCCATGGAACGCAGGACAAACTCGGTCTGCCTGCTCATGGGGCCAGTCTGCCGCCAAAACGTTGCAATCCCATAACGTGACGGCGTTTTTCGGATGTACGCCGGGGTGGCGCCCACAAGTTCGCCACATACACTCACCCCCATGGCCCGAGCAGGTTGGTACCCAGACCCCGACGGAACACCGGATCGCTTCCGGTGGTTCGACGGCCAGGCCTGGACCGATCAGACCACCATGGGCGGCCGGGGCGGGGCCGGTGGCGGCTCCGGGTCCGGGGCCAGCCCCGATACCCTGACCACTGAGCGTGCGCCGCGCAGCGGCGGTCCCATCAGAGCAGTGCTGGCAGCTGCCGTGGTGATCCTGGCGCTGGTCCTGGTGGGTTGGCTGGTGATGCGGCCCAAGCCGGACAACAGCCAGCTGGCCCAACCCGATCAGAACTCCTCGACGCCCACGGTCTCGGCCTGGAACGAGAAGTCGGCCACCCCCAGCGCGGGTTCCTCGGTGGTCAAGTGCCCCAGCGGAGATGTCTCGAAGGCGGCCGGGTCCAGTGACGGACGGCTGCGCTCCGGCAGGATCTCGGCGGCGAGGATCTCCGGCTGGGCGGACCAGACGATGTCGATGCCGTGGGTGCGCAACATCTCCTCGCAGACCGAGACCGTCTACGTGGCCAGCCCCACGAGCTGGATGAGCGTCTCGGGGGTCGGGCAGTTGGCCGCCGCCGACGGATTCTCCGACCCGAGGACCGCGGCCCGGATGATGACCGAGTGCTTCGCCAGTTCGCAGTACTACTCCGGGTACACCGGCTCGAAGGTGGTCTCCCAGCAGGAGTTCGACCGCAACGGCCACACCGGCTGGTGGGTACGCACCGAGATCTACGTGTCCATCCCGAACCTCCCCCAGGTCCGCGGAGACGTCGTCGACGTCGTGGTGATGGACACCGGCCAGAGCGACTTCATGGGGGTCTACTTCAACTCCGCGACCATCGGGGACTCCGCCCGTCAGAAGCTGGTGGACGCCGCCCGGGAGTCGATCCAGGTGAGTTGAGCGCGCGGTCCCCCTGGCCGACGGACTCGGCCCGCATCCATCGACTGGCGATGAGCGTGCACGGCGCAGGGGCCTACCGCCGCAGGACCACGCCGGAGCGGCTGAGCCGCTTCGACGAAGGCCTCGCACTCCCCGAGCGGATCACGTCCGCTTGCCGCCGGCCACGACAGCGGCAAGACCCGAGACCTGCCGACGGCGGTCGGGTGTCGCAGCATGGTCAGCCAGAAGGGCTTCCCGCCCCAGGCCGGGCGAACGCGTTCCTCGCCGGCATCGGCGACACGGTCACCGCGGTGATGACCGACCACGGCGCCTGCTACCGGTCAGCTCTGCCGCAGGGCGTCGACCGGCTCGATCCGGGATGCCCTGCTGGCCGGGTAGAGGCCGGCGAGGCCGCCGACCAGCAGGCCGGCGACGGGTCCGAGAACCGCGAGGCGCCAGTCCAGAACGGCCGTCCACTGCTTCGCCCAGCAGGTCGCCACGACGATGACGGTGCCCAGGCTCGCACCGATCAGCCCGCCCAGGGTGCCCAGCGTCACAGCCTCGACGAGGAACTGGGAGAGGATGTGTCGCGACCGTGCTCCCAGCGCCCGCCGCAGACCGATCTCGGGGGTGCGCTCGATGACCGACACGAAGGTGGTGTTGGCGATCCCCACCATCCCGATCACCAGGCTCACCGCGGCCAGCAGCAGGAACAGCCCCTCCATGTCGGTGTTCACCTGATCCTTCAGGGAGGAGATGTCCGGGGGCTTCGTCACCTTGTATGTGCCGGCCAGATCGGGGTTCACCGCGTCGGCGAGTTGCGACGCGACCACGGCCGCCGCCCCGGGGCGCACCTGCGCCCACAGGGTGAAGGCGCCGGCCCCCGTCGGCGTTCCGAACAGGGCACGAGCGGTCGTACTGGGGATGATGACGGCATTGAGCAGTTCCGCGTGCCGCTGGGTGTTCGACAGGATGCCCATCAGGAAGAAGCGATGACCGTCCATCCAGATGGTCTGTCCGACGGCGGCCCGCGTGATGGACAGCTGTCGGGCAGCCCCGGGGCCCAGCACGACCACCGGCTGGGCGGTGCGCTCGTGCCAGTCGTTGTACAAAGCCCCAGAGGACAGTGTCGCACCGGCCTCGGCGAGCAGACCGGGGGACGCGGCCATGTAGGCCAACTTCGTGTCCGGATCGGTGGTGCCGGGCGGCGGGAGGAGCGAGACCTGTCCCTTCACGTCGTGAAGGCTCCAGCCGATGCCTGCCTCCTCCACCCCGTTGATGGATTTCACGCGCTGCTCGGCGTCGGGCCGAAAGGTGTAAGAGGCGACGGTCACCCCGTCCCCAGGGTCGGTGATCGAGACCTCGTTGGCGGTGAGCGGGTCGAATCTGCTGCCGATCTGGGCGGCGGCGGAGCTGGTGAGTCCGAGCACGCACACCAGGACGGCCACCCCGAGCACCGTGCCCAGGGCCGTCATGACGGAGCGTCCGGGCCGCTGAGTGATGCCGGCGAGGGCCTCGGCGAAGAGGTCGGCCGCCCTCATGGTGGAGCGGGGCAGCTGAGGGGACTGCCCGGCGTCCGCGGCCCCGGCCCCACTCCTACGCCATCTCATGGACCCGACCATCCTTGATCTGGATCTGGCGGTCCCCGTGCCGAGCGATCACCGGATCGTGGGTGATGATGACGATGGTCATCCCCTGGTCGTGGAGCTCGTCAAGGAGATCGATCACCTGGGCCCCGTTCTGGGAGTCCAAGTTTCCGGTGGGCTCATCGCAGAGCATGAGGTGGGGACTGTTCATCATGGCGCGGGCGATGGCAGTGCGTTGCATCTCGCCTCCCGACAGGTTGCGGGCGGGCGCGTTGAGGCGGGCGCCGAGCCCGACGCTCTCGATCACCTCACTGGCCCGCTCCCATCGCCGTGCCGGCGGCATCGACCGGTACAGCCCCGAAAGGCACACGTTCTCCAGCACGCTGCGGTGCGCCATGAGATGGAAGGACTGGAACACGAAACCGAGCCAGCCGCCGCGGATCGCGGTGCGCTGGTCGGCACTGAGCCGCCCGGTGTCCACCGCATTGACCACGACCGAGCCGGTGCTGGGACGGTCTAGCAGCCCGGCCAGGTTGAGCCAGGTCGACTTCCCGGAGCCACTGGGCCCGCACACGGTCACCAGGTCGCCGCGTTCGATCACCAGGGAGCAGGGATGCAGGGCCGTGACCTCCGGCGGGCCGGCGTAGGTGCGGCCCGCCGCCACGAACTCGAGCACCGGACCGACGGCGGAAGGAGCACCGATCATCTCGAGCTCGGTGAGGAGGAGGGCTGGATGGAGTCGCCGATAAGCACGGTGTCTCCCTCGGAGAGGCGACCGCTCACCTGGACACGTCCGTCTCCCTGAAGGCCGGTGACCACCGGCACGACGCGTCGAGTCCCCTTATCGACGATGGTGACGGAGGTATCTCCCCTGGCGCCGGTCGCCACAGCGCTGATGGGCACGTTGAGCACCGGGGCCTGGGAGGTCGCGGTATTGACGATGACCCTCACCTGGGTACCCTCCCCGGCAGTGATCGGATCGCTCGGAGCGATGACGATGCCGACCTGCTCCTCGACTGTCTGCGCGGGCTGGCCCTGCCCGTCCTGACCGGAGGAGGCCGTCGTGATCTGGACGGCGGACACCACCGCTGCGTGACGGGCTCCGTCGTCGGTGACGATCTCGGCGCTCTGGCGCGCCTTGACTCCCGTCGCGCTAGCCGCATCGAGACCGGTGACACTCGCCACCAGGGCACCACTCACGAGAGTGAACGCGGTGCCGCTCGCCTCCTTGCCGACCGCGGTGGACAGCGAGGCGACGGTCGCGGGCACCGAGGGCACGAAGACCACCTCGGAGCGGGGCAGCGTCGGCCCAGCCTTGGCCTGCGCCCGTTCCAGGGCCGTCGAGGCGTCGGCGAGGGTGTCCTGGGCCTCACCCAGTTGCCGTTCGGCCGAGCGCAGCGCCCTCCTGGCATCGACGATGCCGTCCTGCTGGGAGGTGTCGGTGCCGGACTCCTGGGAGGTGGCGGAGCCGGACGAGGATGCTGCGGGGACCGACTGAGCCGCCGGCCTGCGGGCTCGCGTGAGCGCGATCCTCGCAGTGTCCACGTCGTCCTGACGGGACTGGACGGCCTCCTTGGCCGAGGCGACGGCCGAGCGAGCCTCCTTCACCTCTTCATTGCCGGTGCTGGCGACCTTGTAACCGAGCTTGCCGTAGAGGCTCACCAGAGCGTCCTGTGTGTCGGGGCCGAAGCCACTCTCCTCGCCGGAGAGATAGTGCAACGAGCGGAGCGCCTTCTGCAGCTGGACGACGTCGGGGCCGGTGCCGCCGGGACTGATGGTCCGGTATGAGGGCATGGCTCCGGGCAGCAGGATCACCGGCCGCCCGCTCACCTCCAGCAGGACGCTGCCGCCTTGGACGCTCTGGCCCTCCGTGACCCGGAGGCTGCTCACCACGGCGCGTTCGGCATCCTCACCCGTTGCGGAGTCCAACGTGACGTCGGTCCTGATGCCGCGCTGGAGGCTCGCCCCGAAGGGCACGGACCGGGTGACGACGGACTTCTTGACGGTGTCGGTGAGTGGCGTGACCGGAGGTGGAGCGGTGTCGGCCTGGCGCTGGGCCGGCGACTTGAGGAAATGGCCGGCGATCAGCCCGACCGCCAGGAAAGCCACCGCGATCACAGTCATGACGGCGATTGCCCTGGCGCTTCGCCGCCGGCGCGGACCGGCCGCCATGAACTCACCCTCGTCGTCCACCTGCTGGTACCTAGCCCTTCGCGATGATGCCGCGCGCGGTCACCAGAGCCTTGCGCACGCCGTTCTGGGCCGACGTGAACTGCGCCTGGTGCGCGACGATGTACTGATTCTGGTAGGCCGTGTCCAGTGCGTACATGATGCCGTAGTAGTTGATCTGCTGGGAGCAGGTGGCGTCGTCGACGGCCACCTTGACCTGCTGGGCGCGAGGTTTCCCGGCCACCGACTGGACGGCGTCATCCTTGTGGGTGAAGGTGTATCCCTTGGTCTTCATGCACGCCGCCCACTTCTTCTCGGCGTCGAGCAGTCGGGAGTCGTTGTCGAGCCGGTCCAGAGCGTTGTCGAGACCGTCGGACGAGAGATGGATGAGATCGGCCCAGTAGTCCTTCTCATGATCCTGGATCTCGGCGTTACCCTCACCGTAGCAACCACCCTGGGGCAGGAGGTTGCCGTTCTTGTCCTTCAGGGAGGATTTCTGGCCGTCAGCGGTCACTCCGTTGAAGACCTCCCTCTCCTTCGGATTGGCCGGAGCCGCGTCCTTCACCTTCTCCTTGTCGTCCACCTTCACCGCGTACCGCGGGTCCTGCTGGTAACCGTACTGTCGTGCCCCGTCCAGCGAGACGACGGTGCTGTAGCGTCCATCCAGTTCCAAGGCATCGCTGGGCAGTCGCACGTTGTCTGGTTTCTGGCTGCTCACCACACCGAACCGCAGAGAGCACTTGTTCGCGACGATAATGACGGCGTTCTGAAGGGTGGCCGCATCCTCGGGGCTGAGGATGTAGGAGGCCATCGGGGCCTTGATCTGACTCAGCGAGGTGATGGGCGGCGGGTTGTCCGGGATGGAGACCGAGGCCTCGTTCCCGCCCGTGTCACCGCCACGGGAGCAGGCTGTCGTCATACTGGCTAGGGCAAGGACCCCAGCCAGCATGACTAGCATTCTTCCCGAGTGCATCATGAGATCTTGAACGAGCTGGCCCGGTCATTCAGAGAGGCTCCGACATACCCGATGTTCTGCCCGTAGTTCACATATCCGGTGGAAACACCACCGTATCCCAAGTTCGTGAAGAGATCGACGTCGCAACCTGCAAAGTCCTGAGCGCCACTCACGACATCGTTCCAGCCGCGGTCCCCCATCCAAGACATGACGGTGTCAGCATCGCTCGTTGATGCTGTACAATTTCCTGTCCCCAGAACGGTGAGCTTGTGACCCCCGTTGTAGTTCTCCCACAACACAGCCCTAGTAACCTTGCCAGAGGACCAGCTCGCATTCGATACGGCGTTCGCTCCGGGCGACGTAGCAATGACGGACACCAGTGTGACACCGGCCATCGCAATCGCCGCGATTCTCTTTTTCATGGTTGCCCCTTATCCTCGTCGTTGGTCGACGAGAACCACAGTATGGGATGTGACGATAACTGTCGAGCACTCTGGGCGAAAACGGTCCTTTTGGGCCCCTATCCCGGTCGTCGTCCACCAGAAATCGTGAAACAGCTGCCGAGATCCTCCCCGCCCACGGTGCCGTAGGTGCATCACAACGCCTTCGGCGCCTTCTCGCGCTGTCAGGGTGATCGACAGATTCCCATCAGGGGTGTCCTTTCGGCCACCCAAGCCCCATCTCGGGCGACCACTCACGATGCACATACACACAGCCAACGGAGGTCTACGCCCTTCATGTGAACTTCCCCTGGCGGCAGCCGTCTCGGCGCTCTTCATCGCGATGCTGACCTTGGCCTCGCCGCGGCCCGGATGATGACCGAGTGCTTCGCCAGTTCGCAGTACTACTCCGGGTACACCGGCTCCAAGGTGGTCTCCCAGCAGGAGTTCGACCGCAACGGCCACACCGGCTGGTGGGTACGCACCGAGATCTACGTGTCCATCCCGAACCTCCCCCAGGTCCGCGGAGACGTCGTCGACGTCGTGGTGATGGACACCGGCCAGAGCGACTTCATGGGGGTCTACTTCAACTCCGCGACCATCGGGGACTCCGCCCGCCAGAAACTGGTGGACGCCGCCAGAGAGTCGATCCAGGTCAGCTGAGCGCGCGGCCCCCCAGCCTTCGAGCGCCCCCTCGCGCGTCACCACCTGGGTCATCGGGAGGTCATGTGGGCGACCGCTCCCACCGCCAGCAGTCCGGCAGCCCAGGCCCATCCAATCCCGGAGGAGGGCCCGAGGATGGGCCAGTTCCAGGCGGCGTCACCTCCGTAGTTCGTTCTGCCGGTGAGCACTCCGATGAGGATCCAGCCCACCGCAGGCAGCGATATCACCGCCACCGCCAAGAAGCGTCCGGCGAGAAGAGTGAGCCCGATCCCGGCGGCCGTGCTGCGGGCGCAGATCAGCGACGCATCGCGGGGACCGGCGACGGCAGCGGCCAGGAACAGGACCACCAGCAGGACGCCGAATGCTACGTCCCAGATCCGTACTGGCCGGGCCGAACGGGACTCGGTGAGACGATCGGGCCGGGCCAGTCCGATCCCGTAGGCGACGATCACCGGCAGCGGGATGAAGAATCCCAGGGGCTCGTCCGCGCCGATCGCACCGATGATCGACGGCACCTGCACCCGAACGCCGCCTGTCAGCGCCAGGAGAACACTCAGCAGGAGGGTCAGCGCGTCAGTCGCCAATCCGCCTCGGCACTTCGCCCACCAGATGAAGGCCCGCCCTGTGTCGAGAATCCCCCTCATCGGCAGGCAGCCAGGTAGTCAAGGTCGGCGTTGACAGTCCGGCCCTGCTGAGCCCTCGGCTTCACCAGCAGCGCCGTAGCCCAGTCCCAGGCCTCCCGGTCCAGTCCGAAGCGTGCAGCGTCCATCCCGCCTCCGACCTGGGCGCCGGCGGAGCGCACCAGCCATGCCTGGGCGCGCTGCTGACGCTGGATCACCTCAACAGGCACCTGAGTGCCGGGGGCCTGGTAGGAGGCCGTGGCGAGAGCCTGGCTCACCTGGTTGAGAATGTCGAAGTCCGTGTCGTATCTGGCGTTGGCCACGAGCGCGGCGGCATCCCGGCTCCCCGGCTCAAGGCCGGTCGCCTCGGTGAGGGAGGTCGGCGTGCGCACCCCGTACACCTGCCATCGCGAGAATGCGGCGTCCGCCAACGAGACGATGTGGCGCGCCTGTCCGTCATGCTCAGGCAGGACGCAGACGGTGACCCGCTCGCCCGTCGTGCATGCGACGGCGGCGTGGCGTGGATCAACGGGCTCCCACCCGAGATGGTGGACCTGCACACCACCGAGTACCAGTCCAAGCGCCAGCGCCGCGACCACCCCGGGGCCTATCGACAGCCGGACCGATCTGCTCATGGTCCGGCTCCGCCCCCAGATTGCGAGTCCGGCGGCCACGAGCACGCCTGCCAGCACAGTGAGCGTCCCGGTGACCGCCGCTGGAGCCAGCGTCTGGTCGACCTGGCAGCAGACAACCCAGTCTCCGTTGAGATGACGCAACCACGGCACCGAGTTGACCGGGGCCAGGATCAGCCACAACACGGGGACGGCGAATGAGACCGGCAGAGCGACGACTGGCGGGGACCACAGGCCGGCGGCGATTCCCGCCAATGCCCACACCCACAACGACAGGATGGTCGTGGTGACCACGGCCATGGAGGCCCCACCCGAGAATGCCCGGTGCCGGGCGAAGACGATGACTGCGACGGCGGTGGCGGAGACCACCGACATCAGCCAGGGTGCCGCCAGGACTCGTGGAACGGATCGCCTGCGGGGCCAGGTGAGAACTCCCGCCCGCCTCAACCTTCCGCCTTCCCACGCCCCGGCAAGCGCACAGAGACCGGTGGCCAGCAGCAGATCGAAGGAGTCACGGGTGGCCACCGCCAGCCGGTATCCCTCGCCGGAACCCTCCTGACCGCCGAGGTTGGCTGCGACCAGCAGGGCGACGAGCGGGGTCAGCCACATCCCGGCGGAGACGCGCACTCTGGTGAGCCACCTCACAGCGCGATCTCCTCTGATCGGAGCAGGCTCAAGTAGGCTCGTTCCGCCTGACCGGGGCCGGGACCTGCGAGCCCGAGGAACTCTTGGGGGGTGCCGGTGAATCGCATCTGCCCCGCCTCGATCACCGCCACGACGTCGTAGAGCTCGCTGATGTCGTCGATCTGGTGGGTGGAGACGATGGTCACCCGGTCTCCGGGAATGGAGCGGAGGACGGACCGGAATCGCAGCCGCTGGGCCGGATCGAGGCCGGCGGTGGGCTCGTCAAGGAGCAGCACCTCCGGTTCGGCGACAATCGCCTGGGCCAGCCCTACCCGACGCAGCTGTCCCCCTGAGAGCCTTCCCGCCTTGGCGTCAGCCTTGCCGGCCAGATCCACCTGCTCGAGCGCATCCCCCGCGCGTCGCGCGGCCCGCCGGGCCGACAGTCCGGCGAGCCAGCCTGCATAGGCCACCTGCTCGGCGACGGTCAGGCCCGGCACTGGCGCGATGGACTGCGGCATGATTCCGACTCGTGATCGCAGCTCACGGCGGGAGGTCGGGCTGTCGGCTCCCGGCAGCAGGACCGCGCCGGAGCGTGCCGCGAGCGCACCCGACAGCACGCCGAACAGGGTCGACTTGCCGGCCCCGTTCGGACCGAGCAGCACCGTTCTGGAACTGCCGAACTGGCAACTGAGGGATCGTAGGACAGGCGTCGAGAAGTAGGAGAAGTCAAGTCTGTCGATCCGCAGCGATCCACTGGTGCTTGCGGAGAACACTTCAACCATCCCCTGAATTCGTGAAACTTGGGTTTGGATGACCTTACGACGACGTTTCACTCCGGTACAGATACGAGACCAAGATCGGTACATTTGGACACCTCTTCCGGCTCTCCGGGAACCGAGGCCATCACCGCAAGAGATCACGGACCCCCCCGGGACCACGCCATTGCGTCATCTGCTACGCCGCCGAAAACCTTCATCGGTACCCTCCCAAGAGTCCCATGCTGTCCATGCGGCCACCCAACGCCAGCGCCAGGAGGTGGCGCCAGTTCCGTCCACCGGGGTCAGGGATGTCCCGCACAGTGGTGTGGCACGGTAGCCGAGATCTCTCTCGGAGATCGCGCGGGTCGGTCGCTGCCCGGTGACAACCCTGCGCACCCGAGGCGACGAGCGGCTCAGATGCCGGAGCCTTCACTCGGCTCGAGTGGATCTTCCAGGACGCCCACGACCAGACGTCTTGGCAGACGACACCGTCGGCGGGCGCATCATCAAGGCTGTCTGAGACGGAACCACCTTCACGAAGGCCTCGGACTCACGGTCCCCCTGGTGATGACCGACAACGACGCCTGCCTATGATCAGCTCTGCCGCAGGACGTCGAACGGATCCATCCGGGACACCCTGCGAGCTGAGTAGAGTCCAGCAGGGCCGTCGACCAGCAGGCCAGCAACATCGCTGATGACTGCGAGACGCAAGCACAGGAAGACCATCCGCTGTTCAGCCCAGCAGGTCAACACAACTATGACCGTCCCCAGGTCGGCACCTGCGCGAACCCGCGCCCACAGCGTGAAGCGGCCGGCACCGAGTAGTTCCGAACAAAGTCCCACCGGACCGCACTCACCTCGATTGTCCGCCGCCACGGGCATCAGACGATCGATGTCTGCCGCGTCTGCCTCCCCAATCACCGGCTGTGCAGCTCGCCGGCAGAACTCCCATCCGGACCGATTCCAGAACGGCCAACGAGCCGGACAACCACATCCTCCCCCCACCGCCTCGATCATCAACCATTCCCCGACCGGCTTGCGCTCTCTACTTGATCAAGCGCTACTCTCCACCTGTGAACGCGGGGGGACTGAAGCGACTTCGAGCGAGACTCCGCACCTTCGAGAGTATCGTGACCGCGGTCGCAGCCGCGATCGCAATCCTGTTCATTGCAGTGCTGATGACAGCGCCTCCTCGGCACGGTGCAGAGGTCGCGCCGTTCGCCTTGGAGATCGCCCTGTGTACCGCGGCGGCCTTCTCTGGCCGCTGGCCGCTCCTGGCCGGATGCGTGGCCATGGCCTTCCAGGGAGCATTGCTCCTCTTTCCAGGTACTGACTCGACATTCGCCACCCTCGCGGGCCTGCTTCCGGTGGCCAGTTGCAGCGCCCTCGGGCGGTGGCGATCAGGAGCCTCCCTCACGCTCGCGTACTTGACGCTGAGTTGCATCGCAGAGACCCGTGCTGTTCCTCCTCAGTCACTCAGGAGAGTGGTCTTCGCCACTTTCGGATGGGCATTCATCCTTTCCCTGACATGGTTGACAACATTCGGTTTTCATCAGCTTCAACGCGCACTGAAGTACAAGTACGCATCCCAGCGACAACAGCAGCAACAGATCATCGCTCGCCAGTTGCACGACACAGCCTTGCAGTCGTTGTCCCGGATCTCGCTCATTGCGGCCTCCGCCGATGCGTCCGCCCAGCCTGACCCGAACATCCGAGGCTCCCTCGAGAAGGTGGGCGATCTCGCTCGCGCCACCGCCGATGATCTCAACGAGATCCTGATCGCCCTCCGGGATCCGGATCCCGATCTCGACTCGGCCTTCCTCAACCACTCCCCCCTCCAAGAAGTCCTGGACTCAGCAGCCGAGTCACTCCGCGGCGATGGATTCCAACCCATGGTAGTGGGCTCAGCGACCGGCTTGGTGAGTAGTGCCCCTTATGGTGGTGTAACCCGCTGGTGACCAACCCGTCGGCCTCCGCGACTTCGTGGTGGACGGCAGCGCGGTCACCGTGTGATCCTTCGAGAAAGCTCTCTACTTCTCACTCGAAAGGAACAACCACGATGACCGCTCCTCATATTGTCGACCCGACGCGGGTCCTGGACCAAGCCCTGGGCCAGGCCTCCCCGGACCTGCTGCGCTCACTGCTGCAGACGATGATCAACATGCTCCTGTCAGCCGACGCCGACCAGGTCGCCGGCGCGGAGTACGGCCGCCCCGACCCCGACCGCCTCGTCCAGCGCAACGGCTACCGTCACCGCGACCTGGACACCCGGGTCGGCACGGTGGACGTGGCGATCCCCAAGCTCCGCCAGGGCAGCTACTTCCCCGAGTGGCTGCTGGAGCGGCGCAAGCGCGCCGAGTCGGCGATGATCACCGTGGTCGCCGACGCCTACCTGGCCGGGGTCTCCACCCGCCGGATGGACAAGCTCGTCAAGAGCCTGGGTATCGACTCCCTGTCGAAGTCCCAGGTCTCCAGGATGGCCGCCGACCTCGACGCCCAGGTCGAGGCCTTCCGCCACAGGCCTCTGGGCGAGGCGGGCCCGTTCACGTTCGTGGCCGCTGACGCCCTGACGATGAAGGTCCGGGAGGCCGGACGGGTCATCAACGCGGTCGTGCTGACTGCCACCGGGGTCAACGCGGACGGCCACCGGGAGGTCCTGGGCCTCCAGGTCGCCACCGCTGAGACCGGGCCGGCCTGGAACACGTTCTTCGCCGATCTGGTGGCCCGGGGCCTGTCCGGGGTGCGGCTGGTCACCTCGGATGCCCATGCCGGGCTGAGGGAGGCGATCGCGGCGAACCTGCCCGGGGCTGCCTGGCAGCGGTGCAGGACCCACTACGCGGCCAATCTGATGAGCGTGTGCCCCAAGAGCCTGTGGCCGGCGGTCAAGGCCATGCTCCACTCGGTCTACGACCAGCCCTCCGCGGCCGCCGTCGACGCCCAGTTCGACCGGCTGCTGGACTATGTGGAGGCCAAGCTTCCCCAGGTCCATGCCCATCTGGACGCCGCGCGGGCCGATCTGTTGGCGTTCACGAGTTTCCCGGTCGACGTGTGGCGCCAGATCTGGTCGAACAATCCTCAGGAGCGGCTGAACAAGGAGATCCGGCGGCGTACCGATGCCGTGGGGATCTTTCCCAACAGGGAGGCCGTCATCCGGCTCGTCGGGGCCGTGCTGGCCGAGCAGACCGATGAGTGGGCCGAGGGCCGGCGCTACCTGGGCCTGGAGGTCCTGGAACGCTCACGAGGCACTCACAACCCCGACGGCCCGGACCAGACGCACCTGGAAGGAGCAGACCCCATCCCACCCGAACTGGCAGCCTGACCCCGTATCGAAAGATCACGAAACGGATACACCACTACCAGGGACTTGACCGCTTGGCGCTCAGCCCGGCGTGCCATGGCTGCCTGGTGGCTGGGATCCGCGAAGCGGCGCGAAACATCGCCAAGCACGGAGCCCCAGGGATCTGCACGCTGCGCCTCACCGTCAATGCAGAGCGACGCTCGGTCACGTTCACCGCTGCGAATCAACTCGCCACCGGTCGCCAGGAGTCACGTGTCGGCGGACACGGCCTCATTGGCATGCGAGAGCGAGTCGCGATCCTCAACGGACGATTCAGTAGCATGAGGAGCACATCTGATCCCACGACATGGCTGACATCGCTCTCCCTACCGATTGGAGGTGATTCCCATGACTCGTCCGATCACCGTAGTCATCGTCGATGACGACTTCATCGTCCGCGACTCATTGATGTCACTACTGAACGCAACCTCAGGAATTCATCCAGTCGCCGCATTCGGAAACGGAGATCATGCGATTCGATATGCCTCCGAGCATTCCGCAGATGTTTATCTTGTGGACCTCGCCATAGGTGAGACCAATGGATATGACACCACCGCTCAACTTCATTCCATCTCACCATCATCATCGATCGTGATTCTGACAAACAGTTCCAGTGCCAGTGCCGAGATCGCCGTCAGTGCTCTCGGGGCATCCGCCTATTTGCGGAAGACAGCAAATCCCTCTGCAATAGTCTCAACTATTCAGAACTTGGGTCGACGGATCACCAACTCGAGCGAGCCACCACCCGGGACCGAAGACAGACTATTCCCCGTGCCAGAACTCACCGAACGCGAACACCAGGTCCTCACCCTTCTCGGTCACGGCCTCTCCAACAGGGAGATTGAGGAGAACCTATTCCTCAGCAGCTCCGCGATAAAGAAGCACATGTCGGCTCTGTTCAAGAAATTCGAGACACAATCTCGCCTGGAAGTAGTTGTCAAGGCAGCCGAGCTCGGAATGATTCGCCTTGCAACACTGAGAGATTGGAGCTCAGACGACAAGAGGGAAAGCTAGGAAATAGGTTGCAGAAGGAGTTTTCAGGCCCTTGACTGGGAGGGGCCAAGAAAGTGACAGTCAAGAAAAGAACAATACCTGCAGTGTAGGTTCTCCACGAACGCATGTCGGTCGCCTTCCAAGAGACGGTTGCAGAGTAGTACACGCCCCGATCGACGGCCTCGTACACTAGGCAGACGTGACTGCCATCAAGCCCTACCCCGTGAGTCCCCGTCTCGACGTCCCCGCATCCATCCCTCGGCCCCCCTATGTCGGCCTGGGCGATGTCGATGAGGACTACCAGGGCTCCCATGTGCAGACCCCCGAGGTGATCGAGGCGATGAAGGAGGCCGGCCGGATCGCCTGCGGTGCGATGCACGAGGCCGGCAAGGCTGTCGCCCCCGGCGTCACCACCGACGCCCTGGACAGGATCGCCCACGAGTACATGTGTGACCACGGCGCCTACCCGTCGAGCCTGGACTACCGCAACTACCCCAAGTCGATCTGCACCTCGGTCAACGAGGTGATCTGCCACGGCATCCCCGATGCCCGCCCGCTGGAGGACGGTGACATCGTCAAGATCGACGTCACCGCCTACAAGAACGGCGTCCACGGCGACAACTGCTACACCTTCCTGTGCGGTGATGTCGACCAGGCCTCCCGCGACCTGGTGACGCACACCCAGGAGTCGATGAACCGGGCCATCAAGGCGGTCCGGCCCGGCCGCTCGATCTCCATCATCGGGCGGATCATCGAGAACTACGCCAAGCGGTTCGGCTACGGCGTGGTCCACGACTACACCGGCCACGGCGTCCACACCGCCTTCCACTCCGGTCTGATCGTCTTCCACTACGACGAGCCCCGCTACGACGTCACCCTGGAGGAGGGTATGACGCTGACGATCGAGCCGATGCTCACCCTGGGCGACTACCACTCCCACCAGTGGGACGACGGCTGGACGGTCATCACCAATGACGGCTCCCGGTGCGCCCAGTTCGAGCAGACCATGGTGATCCGCGCCGACGGCGCCGAGATCCTCACCACCCTGGGCTGAGACACCACCGGCATCGCGCAGATCCGGGGTCGGACGATGCCTGGCGTGAACATTTCACTCACACAACCCGGTGCTCAGCACCCCGGAGGGTCCCGGGCCCCACTTCCGCGAGTGAAACCTCCACCTCTCAGGCGATCCGGGCCGCCCTCCTCGACCTCTGCACCCGGGGATCGGGCACCGGAACCGCCGCCACGAGTCGCCTGGTGTACTCCTCGCGGGGATGGGCCAGCACCTGGTCGGTGGGACCCTCCTCGACCACCTTCCCCGCGCTGAGCACCAGGGTCCGGGCGGCGACCTGCTCGACCACCGCCAGATCGTGGGAGACGAACAGGCAGGCGAACTCCAACTCGGCCTGCAGGGAGGCGAGCAGGTCGAGGACCACGGCCTGCACCGAGACATCCAGTGCGCTGGTCGGCTCGTCGGCGATCACCAGTCGCGGTCTCAGGGCCAGGGCTCGGGCGATCGCCACCCGCTGGCGCTGTCCGCCGCTCATCTCGTGGGGATAGCGCTCGGCCATCGAGACCGGGAGCCGGACCTGCTCGAGCAGCTCGCGGACCCTGGCCCGCCGCTGGGCGGACTCCATCTCGGCATGGAGCATCAGCGGCTCGGCGATGGAGGCCCCCACGGTGCGGCGGGGGTTCAGCGCCGAGGCGGGGTTCTGGTACACCACCCCGGTCTGGCGGCGCACCGGCAGCAGAGCCCGGCGGGAGGCCCCGGCCACCTCGACACCGTCGACCCGTACTGATCCCGAGGTCACCGGAACCATCCCGGTCAGGGTGCCCGCGATGGTGGACTTCCCCGAGCCGGACTCCCCCACCAGGCCCAGCACCTCACCGGGGGCGATGGTCAGCGAGACACCGCGCACCGCGTGGACCGGTCGGCGCCCCCGGGCCCGGTAGACCACGTCGAGGTCGGTGACCTCCACGACCGCCGATGGCTGGCGGCCGGTCTGCTCCGACTCCCTCCTCTCGGGGGCCTCGCGCAGCGCGTCGAGCCGGGGCACGGCCCCCAGCAGCTCCCGGGTGTAGGGGTGGCTCGGTCGGCTGAAGATCTCGTCGACCCCACCGCGCTCGACGATGTGTCCGCACCTCATCACGGCCACCTCATCGGCGATGTCGGCCACCACTCCCATGTCATGGGTGATGAGCAGGACGGCCATCCCGTCGCGGGTGAGAGTCCGCAGCAGGTCGAGGATGCCGGCCTGGACGGTGATGTCCAGAGCGGTGGTCGGTTCGTCGGCGACGATCACCGGCGGGTCGCAGGCCAGTGCCAGGGCGATGCAGGCCCGCTGCTGCTGCCCGCCGGACAGTTGATGGGGGTAGGAGGCGGCGATCCGCTCGACCTCCGGCAGCCCGACCCGGGTCAACAGCTCCCCGACCCGCTCCCTCAGCCGGGAGCGCGAGATCTCGTGGCGGTCGCCGTGGGCCCTGATGGCCTCGCTGATCTGCGCCCTGATGGTGAGCAGCGGGTCCAGGGCGCTGGCCGGTTCCTGGAAGATGGTGCCCACCAGGCGGCCCCGGGCGTCGTCGAGAACGGGGCGGGCGGCCCCCACGAGTTCCACCTCCGAGGCGCCACCTCCCTTGTCACCGGGTCTGCTGAGCAGCGCCGAGCCGCTCACTTGTGCAGTCGTGGGCAGCAGGCCGAGGCTGCCGAGCGCGGTGACCGACTTCCCCGAACCCGACTCCCCGACCAGGGCCAGCACCCGGCCGGGGGTCAGATCCAGGTCGATCCCCTCGGAGGCCGCCACCGCCGAGCCGCCGAAGTGCACCGACAGGTCGCGCAACCTCAGCACCGGCTGGTCGAAGTCGGACTCTCCCGACGCCCCGGCCTGCTGCCCCGCGACCATCAGGCCGTCACTCCCAGGGTGAGGTAGTTCGGGTAGGAGGGGAAGGGATTGACGAAGAAGTTCGACACCCCGGACCCGTGCAGGAAGGAGTTGCGACGGTAGACCAGCGGCACCACCGGCGCGTCCTGGGCGATCCGCTTGTCGATCGCCGCCCACTGGGACTTGGCCTCGCTCACCGACAGGGCCGCGGCCGAGGCCAGCAACTTGTCCACCTCGGGCTTGCGGTAGCGGGAGACGTTGTAGCCGCCCGAGCCGATCTCACTGGATGCGAAGAGAGGCTGAAGGTTGGCATTGGCCGATGGGTAGTCGGGATTCCAGGCGCTGATCGCCAGGTCGTAGGCCGACCCGTTGCCCTGGGTGGCGCGCTCGGTCCAGGTGTCGTCCTCCACCGGGCTGATGGTCACCGTCAGGCCGACCTTCTGCAGGGACTGCTGGACGGCCTGGGCGATCGCCACCGAGGCGTCGTCGTTGGCGGTCAGCAGCACGAGCTTGCCGACCTTCCTGCCCTTCAGCAGCTGCTCGGCCTTGCTGGTGGAGGTCGGGTAGAGGTCGTACTCCTGGCGTCCGGGGACGCCGGGGGTGATGTAGGTGCTGGCCACGGCGGCGCCGAGGCTGCCTCCCAGAGCGGCCTGCACGGCCTTCTTGTCGACGGCGTGGGAGATCGCCCGACGGACATCGACGTCGGTGACCCGTTCGACGTTGATGGCCAGGTAGTGCAGGGGCCCGGCGCTGGCGGTGGCCAGCCTCGACCTGGCCGACGGATTGCCGGTCACCTGGGCGAGCTGGGCGGCCGCGACCCGATCGGCGCCGAAGGCGTTGCGGTCGGCTCCCGAGTCGGCGATCAGCCGCTGGGAGGCGACTGACTCGTCCTGGCCCATCGAGACGACGATGGTGTCGGGAAGGGCGGTGCGGATCGTGTCGGTGGAGGCGCTCCACCTCGGATTGCGCTTGAGGGTGGCGGAGACCCCCTGCTTGTACTCGGCGACCCGGTAGGGGCCCGAGGCGACCGGCTTGCGGGTGTAGGTGGCGGGGTTGTCTCCGGCGGGCACCGGGGAGAAGGCCGGGGTGGAGGCGATCCAGGGCCAGTCGCCGTAGGGCTTGGTGAGGTGGAAGACGATGGTCCTCGCGTCGGGGGTCTCCACCGATGCCAGGTGCTTGCCCTGGTAGGGGCCGGTGTACCCCTTCGTCCCGGCAAGCAGCGCCTTGTGGTAGCCGAGACCTCCCGACAGCGAGTCGGCGAAGGTTCGTTCGATGCCGTGCTTGATCTGGGCGGATGTGATCGCCGAGCCGTCCTCGGCCACCAGCCCGGCCTTGAGGACGTAGGTCCAGGTGAGGCCGTCGGCCGAGACCTTGCCGGTGCGGTGGCGAGGTCGGGCACCACGGCGGCCTCCTGGCCGTTGACGATCCGCCAGGTGGTGAGTCGCCGGTGCACCAGGGCCAGCGAGGTGACGGCCATCGACTGGCTCTTCGCCGGGTCCCAGTTGATGTCGGTCGCCGACTGCAGGATGGTCAGCGTCCCGCCCTTGGTGGGGGTGGCCGAACCGGTTCCGGAGGCCGATCGTTCGTTGGCCCCGCAGGCGGCCAGGGCCAGCGTGAGTGCGGTCGCCCCGGTGCCGGCCAGGAAACCGCGCCGGGAGAGGGTCTTGGAGGGGTGGATGGGATTGACCATGTGACTGTCCTTGTGGTGTCGGGAGGGTGTCGGGAGGAGAGGGGTCTCAGACCCGTGGGTCGATCGCCGCCGCGAGCACGTCGGCGACCAGGTTCATCAGGATGACGGCGGCCGCGGCGACCAGGGTGATGCCCATCACGAGCTGGATGTCGGTGGCGCCGACGGCGTCCATGAACAGGGCGCCCAGGCCCTGGATGGAGAACACCTTCTCGGTGATGACGGCGCCACCGAGAAGGCCGCCGAAGTCCAGTGCGAAGTAGGTGAGGACAGGTACCGAGATGTTGCGCAGGACGTGGTTGCCGATCACCCGGCGCTCCGGGAGACCCGCCGCCCGGGCGGTGCGCACGTGTCCTCGCCGAGGTTCTCCAGCATCTCGCCGCGCACCATCCGGGCGTAGACCGCCGCCGAGATGAGGGCCAGCACGGTCCACGGGAGGGCCAGGTGCCAGGCCCAGTCGACCGGGCTCTGGGAGAGCGGCACATATCCCGAGACGGGGACGATGTCGGCGGTGAACCCGAGCAGCAGGATCCCCAGCAGCCCCACCAGGTAGGAGGGCGCCGAGACGCCGAGCACGGTGCCGGTCATGATCACCCGGTCCAGGGTGGTGCCGCGGCGCAGCGCCGAGGCGATGCCGGCGACGACGCCGATCACCATCCACAGCACGGCGGCGCCGACGGCGATGGAGAAGGTGATCGGGAACCGGGAGGCGATGAGTTCGGTGACCGGGGCCGACAGCCGAAAGGAGTAGCCCAGGCAGGGAGCCGAGCACCGGACGAGATCGGCGCCGGAGCCGTAGCTGGTGCCGGTGATGATGCCGGACAGGTAGTCCCAGAACTGCAGGTACCAGCTCTTGTCGAATCCCATGTAGGCCCGGGCCCGGGCCAGGCTCTCGGGGGTGCAGGGCTTGCCGCAGGCCAGCTGCGCCGGGTCGGCGGGGAACAGCTGGAAGATCGCGAAGGTGATGAAGGTGATGAGCACCAGGACCAGCAGGGTCTGGAGCAGCCGGGAGGCCAGGAATCTCAGGCGGTTCATCGGGCCTCACCGGTCCTGGGGTCGATGGCGTCGCGCAGCCCGTCGCCGAACAGGTTGAAGGCGAGGGTGACGAGGAACAGGGCGGCACCGGGGAACAGCAGGTACCAGGGATCGGTGCTCACCCAGGTCACCGCCGAGCCGATGGTCCGTCCCCATGAGGGGGTCGGCGGCGTCACCCCCACCCCGAGGAAGGACAGGGCGGCCTCGGCGCCGATCTTGCCCGGGATGGAGATGGTGGTGAAGACGATGATGGTGGCCACCAGGTTCGGCAGCAGCTGGGTGGCCAGGACGTGGAACTCGCCGGCCCCCATCGCCCTGGAGGCCTGGACGAAGGTGCGTCCCCGCAGCGACATGGCGCGGCTGCGCAGCACCCGGGCGGTGGAGGGCCAAGCCCAGGACGCCGATGATGAGGATCATCATCGGGACCCGTGGCGCACTGGCCGGGACGACCGCGGAGATCGCGATCATGAACACCAGCTGCGGGAACCCCAGCACGACGTCAGTGGTCCTGGAGGCCAGGGCGTCCCACCAGCCGCCGAAGTAGCCCGCGGTGACGCCGACGACGATGGCGATGACCATCGACAGGATGGTGGCGCCCAGTCCGATGAAGAAGGAGGTCCGGGTGCCCTCGACGACGATGGCGAACAGGTCGCGGCCGGTCTGCGGCTCCACCCCGAACGGATGGGCCGCGCTGATCCCTCCGAACGGCCCGAGCGGCAACCCGGATCCGTCGAGGGCGGACAGGTTGTAGCTGTAGGGGTCTCGCCCGCTGAGTCGGGTGATCACCCGCGCGAACACCGCCACCAGGGTGGTGAGGATGACCACCACTCCGCCGGTCACCGCCCAGCGGTCGCGGCGGAGACGTCGCCACACGTGGTGGGTGGACACCGGGCGCCCGTCGAGGGACGGATCCTCAGGACCGTCGTGGGACGGGTCGGGAGCCCCGTCGTGCGACGGATTCGCTGGACCGTCGTGAGACGGTTCAACGGGCCCGTCGGTGGGACGGGGCGGAGGGGGTGTCGGGATGGTGTCTGTCGGCGTTCTCCACGTCAGACAGGGCTCCCGGTTAGGGGGTGGTCACAGAGTTACCTCAGAGGCGGAATCGGCGAATGGTGCAGTGGTGCTGTCTCAGCGACAACAACAACACATTCGCTCGTGCATCGTCCTCTTCCCGGATCTCCCGACGGGCCGCAGGCGCGGCCCGGAGTTGTTGTGACATTATCACCGCTTGAGACGCGAGCTCAATCCTCGAGACCTTCGCGACTGCCCTGAGAGCCCCGGTGAGAGCCCTGGTGAGGGCCCTGTGGGTCCGGGTTCTGGGGGTGCGGACCGTGAGGAGGCACCAGCCCGGCCGCCAGCCCGATCGCACAGGAGACGGCGTGATAGTCGCGTCCGGCCGCCATGAGCGCCATGCAGGCGATCGCGACGCCCGCCCAGAGGAGGGCGCGGCGGTCCGGCCGGGAGAGCAGCAGGTTCGAGACGAGAGCCGAGCCGAGAGCGAACACCGCCATCGAGTTGCCCCCGCCGACCGGTTCCAGGACGGGACCGACGGCGAGGTTGGAGAGGACCGCCCCCACCCAGAAGGTGATCCAGACCCGCCCGGCCGACCAGTACCGCTGGGCCGCGACAAGGACCAGGGTCAGGCGGAACAGATTGAACACCAGTCCGAGGGGGCCACCGTCCTGCACGACGACGGAGGTGACCAACCGCCACAGCTGCCCCGAGCCGATGCGCGCCCAGTCCCGTTCCAGGGCGGGCAGCAGGGCCGGGACGACCAACTGGACCAGGGAGGGCACCACAACCACCAGCCACAGCGCGGCGGTGGAGGGCCGGGGCCGCTCCCACGGGCCGCCGGGACGCCTCGCGGCGGTGCTGGCGGTGCTGGCAGCCAGCAGAACCGCCACGACCAGAACCCACGAGGAGACGGCGACCAGCGAACCCATCATTGGCGCGATGCTACCCGGGCATGCAGGCGCATCCGGGTGCGCCAGTGTGCCCGGGTGTACCGACCCAAGCCCCTCCTCGACTCGGCTCCCGGCAAGGAGTGGCCGTAGAGTGACGTGCCGTCCGGCACCACATCCGCCGGGGCGTCGTCAGGCAGAGGAGCCGCACATGAGGAGTCCAGTCCAGAACCGCGACCGCTCCCACCGGCTCATCGACCTCATCGGCCGCCACGACAAGCCGACCACCGCCGAGGAGCCCGAGGCCTCCACGGTGAAGGTGGTACGGCTGCGGCACGGCGAGGTGCACGGAACCGAAACGGCCGGACCGGACGCCTCCGGCGGGGTGGTCGAGGACGCCCTGGCCTACGCCAATGGCGACCCCGAGCGTCTGGTCGTGCTGGACTACGACTGCCCCAGCCCCCAGCAGATCCGACACCTCGCCAGAGCATGGCACCTCCACCCGGTGCTGGTGGAAGACCTCCTCAAGGCGGGCCAGCGTCCCAAGATGGAGCGCTACCCGGAGGTGCTCTTCGTGGTGGCGCGAATGGCGACCTATGTCGATGAGATCGAGGACGTCCAGGTCACCGAGTACCACCTGGTCACCCACCACAATGTGGTGGCGATCCTGCGGCAGGACGGCCACAACCCCGCCACCGACAGGGCCGAGCGCCTCTCCCAGAATGTCGAGCTGATGAAGCTCGGGGCCGACGCCGTCCTCTACTCCTTCCTGGACCTGGTGGTCGACGGGTATCTGCAGGTGCTGCGCGAGCTCGGCGTCGACCGGGAGCAGATCGAGAGGCAGGTCTTCGCCGGGGACCCGAAGGTCACCGAGCGGATCTACCGGCTCAGCCGCGAGATCATCGATCTCCAGCAGTCCTGCGTCCCCCTGGCCGAGGTGATCCAGGATCTGCGCGCCGGCTTCGCCAAGTACCGCACCCTCGACTCGTTGAGGGCCTACCTGCAGGACGTCTCCGACCACCTGTCTCGGGTCAACACCAGGGTGGAGGACCTGCGTTCCGGGATGGGTCAGATCCTCGACGTCAACTCGATCCTGGTGACCCAGCAGCAGAACGAGGACATGAAGAAGATCTCCGGCTGGGCGGCCATCGGACTGGCGCCCACGGTGATCGGCGCGATCTACGGGATGAACTTCGACGTCATGCCCGAGTTGCACTGGGCGCTGGGATACCCGTTCTCACTGGCTCTGATGCTCACCGCCGGAGTCCTGCTGTGGGTGATCTTCAAGCGCAAGCACTGGATGTGAGTCCACGCCGGGCCGGGCGAGGATGTGGCGGCTGATCCACTGCGAGGTGAGGGAGCCGCCCTTGGTGACATTGAGGGTGACATCGGTCTTGAGCTGGTTGCCAGAGATCGTGGCCCGGCACAGTGCCCTCAGGCCTCGCTCGGAACAGGCTCTCAGCACCGCCTCGAAATGAGCGCCACTGACGGACGTCAGCTCCCCCACCGGACGGCCATCGATACGTACCCCGACGATCTGCTTGAGAGTGCGCGCCGTCTGTCTGGTGAACAGGTACAGCTCGGCGACCTTGATCACCTCGTGCTCGTCGCCCAGCATCGCCACCAGCTCGTCCAGATGTTCCTCCTCACCGGTCACCTGAACCGTCGAACCCGGAGGCAACAGCACGTGCGGGTCCTCGATCTGCGCGCCTGGGGGGAGGATCTGATCGACCTCCGGCAGCCAGATGCGCACCCGCACACTGGGGCGATCCCCGGTCCCCACCCGTACCGAGACCTTCACCCGCAGTGAGTGCCCGCCGGCGGCCAGGTCCTCGAGCTCCTGCCGGTGGCTGATCTCGTGTGCGGCGGCCAGCCAGCCGATCTGCCGGTCATCGATGAAGACTCCGATCCGGCCCTGACCAGTCGGGAAGATCTCGGCACCGAGCCCGCTGAGGGTCCCTCCCGAGGTCCCCGAGGGAGGTCGGCCGTCGGGATAGAGAGCGCTCAGCTCGGTGAGGAAGAAGTCGCAGCGGACGGCGTCCACCGTCGTGGTGGCCGACCCCCAGGCCTCGACCGGGACCGGCACCGGGAAGGCGCGCGCCGGGCCGGCGGGCAGTTCCAGGGTGGCCGGAGAGAAGTCGTAGGGCAGCACCACCCGACCCTCGTGGCGTCCGGTGAGCTCGCCCTCCACCAGCAGCCGCGCGAGCCTGCGCCTCCTCAGCTCGGCATTGATCTTCCGCGCTGCAGCACCCTCGAGGATGCCGATCCGCTGGCCCCTGGCGAGCACCACCACCGGCGAGCCGCCGAAGGATCTGGTGCTGGATCCGACCAGCTCGAACCGTCGAGTGTCGGCCAACTCGGAGGGTATCGGCGCCCAGGACAACCCGCCGATCGGCACAACGACGCCTCCGCGGCGTCGGGTGACGCCCGGGACCTGGGTCCAGTCCAACCGGGAGCGACGCCTGGCACCAGGGCCACCCCACCAGATGCAGACGACGATGCAGACCGCCAAGAACACCATGTAGAGCATCGCCACTCCTCCCACTGGGTCTCACGGCCTTGTGTCGTCGGCCCATCGCTGGCCTCGGGATCCTTCGCCGGCTCAGGGTATCGCCAGCCCCCGTCAATACCCGGGCTTCGATGTCATCGCGCCTGCTCGCGCCGCCCTCTTCTGACCCTGGCCCCAGAGCCGCGGTCGGGGCCCATTGGAGTCACCCACCTCGATCCTCGCGAGGTCCTCGAGAAGACCTCTGGGACGCCCAGCGGTGAAACTTTCACTCACCAAAGGGACTCCTCCGCGCTCACCAGCGCCCGGAACGCCGTTCCGCGAGTGAAATGTTCACCCCGGCCCGGATCTCCCACGACATCACGCGACCTCAACAGTTGTCACGGGAGTGACGCGGCGACCAGAGATCGACCAGAAGCCTCAGCATTCCACCATCGCCCCTGGCCAGAGGCGCATTGTGGGGACGAGCCACCCTGTAAGCCGGGTTCTGTGCTCCCGAAGGAGCGGTGATCATCCATCTGTGAGTGCCGTTGCCGACACCCTCCAGCCGAATGGCTGCGCAGCCTACCCGGACGCTCGGGCGGGCAGCCCTCGAACGCGTCCGCGACCTCTCGGTCTTCTTGGCCTTGCTCCAGGTGGGGTTTGCCCTGCCGTCACCGTCACCGATGACGCGGTGGTCTCTTGCACCGCCGTTTCACCCTTACCGGTCCGAAAACCGGCGGTCTGTTCTCTGTGGCACTGTCCCGCGGGTCGCCCCGGGTGGGTGTTACCCACCACCATGCCCTCTGGAGCCCGGACTTTCCTCGACAGCAATGGCTGCCGCGATCACCCGGGTGGCTCGTCCAGCGGCCAACTCTACAACCCGGAGTCGGCCGTCCGCACCAGAATCCGGTCGCACTCCTCGCAGCGCAGCACCTCGTCCTCGCCGGCCGACGCGAACCGTCGCAGATCGGCAGCATTGATCGTGATCCCGCAGGACTCGCACACCCCGCGGTGGAGTCGGCCGGCACCCTGACCGGTCCGGGTGCGCAGGGTCTCGTAGAGCTTGAGCAGGTCGGCGGGAATCCCGGCCGCCTGGGCGCGACGCTGCTCGGTGAGCTGCTTGAGCTGGCGGTCGATCTCGGCGAAATGGTCATCGCGGGACTTCAGCACCCCGCGGATGTGGTCGTCGAGGGTCAGCCTGCGCCGATCGGCCTCCTCGTGGACCTTCTGGGCGTCCTCGAGACGCTGCATGGCCTCCAACTCGGTGTCCTCCAGGTCCGAGATCCGGCGCTTGAGGTGCTCGATCTCATCGGTGAGACCGACCAGGGCCTTGTGGTCTGACAACAGGCCGTCGTCGACGGTCTTCTGGTTGCGCTCCAGACGGGCCCGGGCAGGTTGCAGGTCGTGCTCGACCTGGGCCTCCTCCTCCTGGGCATCGGAGACCTCGGTGGCCAGTCGGACGACCTCCTCGGCGAGATCGCGTCGCTGGACCGCGAGCTGGGACAGTTCGGCCAGCTCGGGAAGAGTCTTGCGGCGGTGTGCGGTCTGGGCCAGGAGACGATCGGTCTCGGCGACGTCGAGCAGTCGCCACTGCTCCTGCGGTGCGGCTTTCACAGGATTCTGTGCCTCCTACTGAACGGGCGGTGGCGGCTCCACCGTCCACGAACGGGTCCGGCTCAGCCTAGTCGCTCGGCCCCTGTCCCGATGGCGCCGCCGGTCTCCCCCGACCCCCGACCCCCCGTCTCGCACCGGGGATGACCCACGCACCACGGCGGGGAAATATCGGTCGTCGGCCCGGCGGAATGCACCGCCCGAAAAGCCGCGCGCACCGCCCCTGGGCATTGTTACAGCTGAATCACAGCGGTGGACAGAAACAGAATCGCCAGTCAGAACAATTATTCTCCTGCCAACGGGCCGGCACCAGAACGCGACCCCATCACCGTTTCGGAACCCTTCGGGACGGAGCTGAGGGAAGGACATCCCCATGTCAGCGACACCCACCACCCGATCGGTCGTCGGCGGCACCGGCCCGACCGGTCAGGCCCACTCCTCCCATGACCTTCGCCCGCAGCTGCGCCTCCACTCGGTGCTGGCCTTCGGGCTGGCCTACCTGGCGCCGATCATCGTGCTGGGCACCTTCGGGGTCATCTCCGACAAGTCCCACGGCGGCACCGCCGGCTCCTACCTCATCGCCCTGGTCGCGATGCTGCTCACCGCGGCGAGCTACGGCCGACTGTCCCGGGAGATCCCGATGGCCGGATCGGCCTACACCTACGTCCGTCGGATGGTCAGCAACCATCTGGGCTTCCTGGTGGGCTGGGGATCCCTGCTCGACTACGTCTTCATCCCGATGGTGATCTGGCTGATCGGCGCCTCCTACCTCAACGCGGCCTTCCCGGCGGTGCCCGACTGGACCTGGATCCTCATCTTCATCGTCTCCACCACCACCCTGAACATCCTCGGCATCAAGGTGGCCGACAAGGCCAACCTGGTGCTGCTGGCGATCGAGATCCTGGTGATCGCCCTGTTCACCGTCTTCGCGGTCTACGCGGTCCTCCACCACGGACGCAGCCTGATCAGCCTGACCCCCTTCACCGGGACCCCGTTCAACGTCCTCGCCCTGTCGGCCGGCGCCGCCACCGCCGCCTACTCCTTCCTCGGGTTCGACGCGGTCACCACGCTCACCGAGGAGACGGTCGATGCCCGGCGCACGATCCCCAAGGCCATCATGCTGACGGCCCTGGTGGGCGGCGGGATCTTCGTCGTGTCGACCTACTTCACCGAGCTCGTCCATCCCCTGGTGGCGGTCGTCGACATCGACTCGGCCGCCTTCGAGATCGCCAAGAGCATCGGCGGCGCATTCCTGTCGGCGGTCTTCCTGACCGGCCTCATCGTCGGACAGTTCGCCTCCGGGATCGCCGCCCAGGCCTCCGCCTCCCGCCTGATGTTCGCGATGGGTCGCGACGGCGTCCTGCCCAAGCGGTTCTTCGGCGTGGTCTCCAAGCGAACCGGCACCCCGCGCAACGCCATCCTGGTGGTCGCGGTGGTCGGCCTCATCGGCTGCCTGCTCGACGTCAGCACCTCCACCTCGTTCATCAACTTCGGGGCCTTCATCGCCTTCGGGATGGTCAACGTCGCAGCCATCGCGCTGTCGCGCAAGCACGCCTCCGAGGCCCACGGCCCCGGACGCCTGGTCGGCTATGTGCTGCCCGCGCTCGGCGTGCTCGTCGTGTTCTACCTGCTCACCCAGCTCGACACCCCCGCCCTCGTGGTGGGAGGCTCCTGGCTCGTGATCGGAATCGGCGTGCTCACCTGGCTGACCCGCGGGTTCCACCGTCCCCCGCCCGAGATGGGCGACGCTGCGTGACGCAGCGCCACGAGCTGACGGCTCTGGGCGTCCAGGGGGTTCCCGTTCCCATCGGGACTCCTCTGGACGTTTTTGAACGGTCCTGCCGCGACCTCCTGGACCGGCATCCGGGAACCGGGATGCTGGTGTGGCCCGAACTCCACCTGTTCGCCGACGGGGTCCCCGATCGGGCCCGGGAGGCCCGGCTGCGCGCTGCAGCCCAGCCTCTGGACGGCCCCCTCATCGCCGGTCTGGCCGCCATCTCGCGGCGTCTCGGCGTCTGGCTCATTCCGGGCAGCGTCTGCGAACGGGGCCCCGAGGGCGCCCTGTTCAACACCTCGGTCGTACTCTCCCCCGATGGCGATCTCACCGCCAGCTACCGCAAGATCTTCCCCTGGCGGCCCACCGAGCCGTACACCCCGGGGGATCGGCTGTGCGTCTTCGACATCGCGGGGGTCGGCCGCCTCGGGCTGTGCATCTGCTTCGACTCGTGGTTCCCCGAGATCTCGCGGAACCTGGCCTGGTTGGGCGCCGAGACGATCATCAACCCGGTGAAGACGACGACCCCTGACCGGCCTCAGGAGATGGTGATCGCCCGGGCCAACGCGATCACCCAGCAGGTCAACTTCCTCACCGTCAATGTCGCCGGACCCGTCGGGGTCGGCGTCTCGGCGCTGTTCGGCCCCGAGGGGGAGCGGATCAGCGGGATCGACGACGACCGGCCCGGATCCTTCGAGGCGGTGCTCTCCTCGGACCGGGTGCACCGCACCCGCCGCGAGGGCACCGCCGGGGTGACCCGTCCGTGGGACTTCTTCCGCCCCGGCGACTCCCCGGTGGACCTGCCGGCCTACCGGGGGACGATCGACCCGGCGTCCTGGAACCGAATCTGATTCCTGGACGCCGGGCCGATGGAGTGGCTCCGGCGGGTTGCCGCCGGTGTGTCGGGACCGGTCAGCGGGAGGCTGCGGCCACGAACAGGTCGAGAGCCTCGTCCAGCAGATCTGCCGGAATGACGAGGGAGGGCAGGAACCGCACGCAGTTGCCGTAGATCCCGCAGGTGAGGACGATGACCCCCTCGTGCAGCAGCTCCGAGGCCACCTGGCCGGCTCGGGCCGCATCGGGCTCCTTGGTGCCGGGCTTGACGAACTCGACGGCCATCATGGCCCCGCGCCCGCGCACGTCCCCGACCGAACCCGATCCGACCAGCGGACCGACCTTGCTGCGGATCGCGGACTCGATGGCGCGAGCGCGAGCGGGCAGGTCCCACTCCTTCATGGTCTCGATGGCACCGAGGCTGGCTGCGCACGAGATCGGGTTGCCGCCATAGGTGCCACCGAGGCCGCCGGCCTGGGCGCTGTCCATGATCTCGGCGCGGCCCGTCACGGCCGCCAGCGGGAGCCCTCCGCCGAGCGCCTTGGCGGTGGTGATGAGGTCGGGCTCCACGCCCTCGTACTCGCAGGCGAACCACTTGCCGGAACGGCAGAAGCCGCACTGGATCTCGTCGAGGATGAAGACGATCCCGTGCTCGTGGCACCATGCCTGCAGGGTCGGCAGGTACCCCTCCGCCGGGACGATGAATCCGCCCTCGCCCTGAATCGGCTCCTGCAGCAGACAGGCGAGATGATCGGCGCCGACCGTCGTCTCGAGGTAGTCGATGGCGCGCTGGGCGGCCTGCTCACCGGTGATCGGCTCGGGCTCGCGGAACGGGTTGCTGCTCGGGAAGTGGTAGATCTCCGGGGCGAAGGGCCCGAATCCCACCTTGTAGGGCATCGCCTTGGTGGTGAGTGCCATGGTGAGGTTGGTCCGGCCGTGGAAGGCGTTCTCGGCGACCGCGACGGCGGCCCTGCCGGTCGCGTGACGGGCGATCTTGATGGCGTTCTCAACGGCCTCGGCACCCGAGTTCACCAGCACCGTCTTCTTGGCGAAGGTTCCGGGGGTGAGCTCGGCCAGCTGCTCGCAGACCGCCACATAGCCCTCGTAGGGGGTGGTGGCGAAGCTCGAGTGGGTGAAGTTGGCCACCGCCTCCTGGACGTTGTGGACGACGTGCGGGGCCGAGGCTCCGACGCTGGTCACGGCGATGCCGGCGCCGAGGTCGATGACCGAGTTGCCGTCGGCGTCGACCAGGACGCCGCCGTCGGCCTGCGCGACGTAGAACGGGGACGATGACGAGACACCCTTGGCGACCACGGCATCGCGGCGAGCCGCGAGCTCCTTGGACCGGGGACCGGGGAGCGCGGTGACCAGCCGACGCTCCTGGGCGAGGTGATAAATCGGATCGGCCATGAAAAGTACTTCCTCTGCCATCGAACGATGGGTGTCGGGATGCGACACCCCTGTGTGAATAATCGCACGACTCACATCCTTCCGCGCCACCACCTCAGCCAATGAAACGCCAGCGCTGAATTGTGACATTTCTGACATTTCTTGGGGGTTCGTCGAGACGCCGCGACTAGAATCGGCAGCGGCGGCCGACCGGCCGCCCTCACCATTCTGACCCTGAGGCGGGGACATATGACAGAGGTCCAGTCGACGACCAACAGCTCTTCGACGGGAGACCGGCACACCGAGGAGGACGCCGCCGCACAGCTGGCGGTGGCCGAGGAGCAGAAGCTGCCCAAGCGGCAGACCCCTTTCTCCCAGGCGTTCGTCGACTTCATCCCGACCGGATGGGCCCCCTACGACACCGCTCCCGAGCAGCAGCTCGACTCGGTGCCCTCGGCCACCGCGCACCGCGATGCGCTGGCCGCCCGCTTCCCCGGGGAGCGCCTGGTGATCCCGGCGGGCACCCTGGTGCGCCGCAACAACGACTGCGACTACCCGTTCCGGCCCAACAGCGCCTTCGCCTACTACACCGGGCTGGGCACCGACCGGGAGCCCAATGCGGTGCTCGTCGTCGACGGCTCCGCCGAGAGCCGCGACGTCCTCTACTTCAAGCCGCGCGCCCCCCGCACCGACCGTGAGTTCTACGCCGACCCGACCTATGGGGAGATGTGGGTCGGCAAGCGGGAGTCGCTGGCCGAGATGTCGGCGATGACCGGCCTGGAGTGCCGCGACATCTCCCGCCTCCAGGAGGCCGTCTCGGCGTCCGACCCGCAGGTCAGGGTGATCCGCGATGCCGACCCGGGAATTACCGAGACGGTGGACTCGCTGCGTTCGACCGGTTCCGAGGAGGCCGACCAGGAGTTCTACGAGGCCACCTCGGCGGCCCGGTTCTGCAAGGACGAGTGGGAGATCGGACAGCTGCGCCAGGCCTGCCGCAAGTCCAAGGTCGGGTTCGAGGCGATGATCGAGCAGATTCCCGCGGCCGTGGCGAACGGCCGCGGAGAGCGCTGGCTGGAGGGAACCTTCAACCTGCACGCCCGCCATCTCGGCAACAACGTCGGGTACGGGTCCATCTGCGCCGCCGGCGACAACGCCAACACCCTGCACTGGATGCGCAATGACGGGGACCTGAGGCCCGGGGAGCTGGTCCTCATCGACGCCGGCATCGAGGTGGACTCGCTCTACACCGCCGACATCACCCGCACCCTGCCGGTCTCAGGCCGGTTCTCGCCGGCCCAGCGAAAGGTCTACCAGGCGGTTCTGGAGGCTCAGGACGCCGCAGCGGCGGTGGCCCGGGTCGGCCACGACCACCGGGAGATCCACCAGGCGGCGATCCGGGTGATCTGCGAGTACCTCGCCGAGTGGGGGATCCTGCCGGTGTCGGTCGACGAGGCGCTGTCCCCCGAGGGCGGCCAGTTCCGCCGCTGGATGGTGCACGGCACCAGCCACCACCTCGGCCTGGACGTCCACGACTGCTCGGAGGCGGCCCGCAAGGACTACTCCGGGCCGCTGAAGGCGGGCATGACGGTCTCCGACGAGCCCGGCATCTACTTCAAGAAGAGTGATCTTCTGGTGCCCGAGGAGTTCCGCGGTATCGGGATCCGGATCGAGGACGACATCCTCATCACCGACGGCGACTGCGAGTGGCTGTCGAAGGACACCCCCCGCCAGATCGACGAGGTCGAGGACTGGATGGCCGAGATCTGGGGTCGCAGCACCAAGTAGTGGCGAGGGCCGGGGGTTGCCAGGGGGTCGTCCCCCGGACCCTCACCCCATCCAACGGGCCAGCGCGGCGGACCCCAGCCACCCACCGAGCCCCCGCCCGGGGGTTGCCAGGGGGGTCGTCCCCCGGCTCAGTCAGACAGCATCGCGCATGGTGCCGGTCATCACGAGGTTGAGGATCAGCACGGTGCCCACCGCGTGCACCACGGCCAGCCCATCGTTGGCCCCGGCGGCGGCGATGACCACCCCGACCACCAGCACCACGACAACGAGGGCGGCCAGCAGCAGGTCCCAGAGGTTGACCCGGTGACGCAGCCGCATCACGACCAGGCCGATGGTGAGCAGCTCCCCGACGGCCATCACCGCCTGCTGGACGGCCCATCCGGCCAGCGGGGCGTCCCCGACGCCGCGGACGAACAGCGCCCACCCCATGCACCGGGTCAGGGAGCTGGAGCCGGCCACCAGCACGGCGCCGACATGGGCCGCCATCAGGGTCACGACGGCCGCCACTCCCCATCTCACCCGCGGCCGCCACGTCCAGCCGGCTGCGGGATGGCGGGTGACGAACCAGGCGCGCCACATCGCACCCATCGCGATCAGGGCGGCGAGCAGGTCCAGGGAGGCCTCGACGCTGTTGATACCCCATTTGATGGTCATCATCCCGAACACCCCGGAGGTCAGCGCCCCCAGCAGGGCGATGACGGGCAGCACCACGAGTGCGTGGTTGCGACGTCGGTGGGCCACGCCGGCCAGCACCGAGGCGACCGCGAACAGGCCGATACTGCTGGAGATCACCCGGTGGATGAACTCGACCACCGGCTGGGTGTGGGCGCTGGGGGTGAGTTTCCCGACGTAGCAGCCCGGCCAGTTGGGACACGACGCGCTGGCGTCGGTCGCGCACACCGTCGAACCCAGCGCCAGGGTGATGGTGATGAGCACCGCGGTGAGGGCGAAGAGCACCTGCATCCAGCGCGGCGCCGGTTCTGTCGGACTCCCGGGGATGCTCGACGGGCGGCCGTTTCCGGATGTCTTCGCGTGTGCCATGGGTCTTTCCTCGCCGGCGGACAGGTCCCTGGCATCCTTGCATCCGCCCGCCATCGCCCCGCCGCCGGGGGTCCGGCGAACCTCTCGGCGGGGTCCGGCTCAGCCCTCAAGCGCCTGAATCAGGTTCAGCTCCCGGCAGCGGGGGTCGGGCTCAGCCCTCGAAGGCGCGGGCCCGGAACTCGGGCATCGCGTTGACGATCTCGCGGGCCTTCGCGGCGACCTTGTGCTCGGCGAGCACCTCGTAGTGGGTGGCCACCACCTGCTGGACGGAGTCGAAGTCGCGCCGGCCGCCGGTCATCGAGTAGCCGATCGCCGCGGTGATGATTCCGATCACCACACCGATCAGCAGACCGGTGATGAGCATGGTGAGGAAGTTCCCGGAGGATCCGGTGAAGAAGGCCAGCATCAGGCCGACGAGCAGGCCGGTGCCCAGTCCGGAGACCGCCCCCTGCCCGAGCACGCTCCCCCAGGTCTTGCGCCCGGTGACCCGCTCGACGGTGCGCAGATCGGTGCCGACGATGCACAGGTTCTCGACCGGGAACTCCTGGTCGGAGAGGTGGTCGACGATCTTCTGCGCGGTCTGGTAGTCGTCGACGACGATGACCGACTGCGGGTAGTCGAGCTGTAGAAGGGACGCCGGAACGTGCTGCCCAGCCATGATGGACCTCCTGAGGTGGTGACACCTCCACTCTACGAAGCACCGTGGGCGCTGGAAACCACGGCGCCCGCCGCGAACCACCCCGCTCATTGCGATCCACCCTCTCCTCGGGAACCACAGTGCCTCCCCCACTCGGCCACCGGGTGCCTGGCCGCGGGGCGCGTGTCGCCGATTCTCCGCGACTTGTAGATTGAGCGGGTGAGCAGGTCGTCCGCAGTATTCATCTCCCGGTTGCGGGGTCTTCCCGTGCTCGACGCCGCCGGTGACCAGGTGGGGAAGGTCCGAGACGTCGTCATCCAGCTGCGTACCCAGGGCCGAGCACCCCGAGTGCGCGGACTGGTGGTGGAGCTCTTCGCGCGACGCAAGATCTTCGTGCCGATGCCCCGGGTCCATGCCATCGACGTCAACCAGGTGATGATCGCCGGCACCGTCGACACCCGGGTCTTCTCCCGGCGCGAGGCCGAGACCCTGGTCGTCGATGACCTGTTCGACCGCACCTTCACCCGGGATGGCTCCCCGGTGAGCATCTTCGACGTGGCGATGAGATCGGTGCGCACCCACGACTGGGAGATCTCCCAGGTGGCGGTGACCCCGGCCGGCGGCCACAACCGGTTCACCTCGCTGCGCAAGCAGGCTCTGTCGACGATCATCGTCGACTGGGACGAGGTGCCCGCCCTGGTGATGATGGGACGTCAGTCCACCGAGCGGACCGTCGCCGAGATGCAGGACATGAAACCCGCCGATGTTGCACGGGAGCTCCACGACATGTCGCCGAGACGCCGTGCCGAGGTCGCCAAGGCCCTCGACGACGACCAGCTGGCCGACGCCATCGAGGAACTCCCCGAGGACGAGCAGGTGTCCCTCATCCTCATCCTGGATCCGGAACGGGCCGCCGACATCCTCGAGGAGATGGACCCCGACGACGCCGCCGACCTGGTCCAGGATCTTCCCGACAATCTGGCCGAGAGACTCCTGGCCAGGATGCGCCCCGAGGACGCCGAGGACGTCCGCAACCTGCTGGTCTACGACGACTTCACCGCCGGCGCCATGATGACCCCCGAACCGGTCATTCTCGGCCCCGACGCCACCGTCGCCGACGCCCTGGCGAAGGTCCGCAGTGAGGACATCACCCCGGCCCTGGCCTCGATGGTCTTCGTCTGCCGACCTCCCCTGGACACCCCGTCGGGGCGCTACCTGGGAGTGGTCCACGTCCAGCGGCTGTTGCGGGAACCGCCGTCGACGATGGTCTCCCTGCTGCTGGACACCGACCTTCAGCCGCTGGCCACCGACACCCCGGTGGGCGCCATCAGCCGGTACTTCGCGACCTACAACCTGGTGGTCGCCCCGGTGGTCAACTCCGGCAGGGAGTTGGTCGGGGCGGTCACCGTCGATGATCTTCTGGACCACCTGCTGCCGGCCGACTGGCGCGGCGACCAGATGGATGGACAGCTGGCAGGAGTGAGACGTGGCTGATCACGAGCGCGACCGGGAGCGGACCCGCGACGACATGCGTCTGGACCTGCCGGGCCCCCGCACCGGACGCCGGATGCCGCGGGTCCAGCTGGACTCCGAGACTTTCGGGCGGTTCGCCGAGTCGGTGGCCCGGTTCATGGGCACCGCCAAGTTCATCGTCTACATGACGATCATCGTGATCGTCTGGGTGACCTGGAACCTGGTGGCCATCTTTCGGCTGCGCTGGGACCCCTACCCGTTCATCCTGCTCAACCTGTTCTTCTCCACCCAGGCGTCCTACTCGGCACCGCTCATCCTGCTCGCCCAGAACCGGCAGGAGGACCGTGACCGGATGTCGATGGCCGAGGACCGTCGGGTCACCGTCCAGAGCCGCTCCGACATGGACTTCCTGGCCCGCGAGGTGGCGGCGATCCGGATGCAGATGGGCGACCTGGCGACCCGCGACTACATCCGTTCCGAGATGCGCGACGAGCTGCAGGACCACCTGCGGGAGGAACTCAAGGCGGCCCTCGCCGACCTCGACGGGAACCCGGAGGATGAGGACTCCGAGCAGGCCGCCAGCACACCCGAGCGGCACGACTGAGACGGCCGGTCCGGGGGCGTTCCGCCAAGGGCGGAACTCCCGTCCTCCGGCGGTCAGCTGCGACGGTCTGTAGTGCACACCTGTGGCAACGACTTGCCGGGCCATTCTGCGGCATGTAGACAGAACACATGAGCACCGAGAATCCCCTGGTCCCGCTCATCCGCGAGGCGCTGGCCTCCGTGGTTGATCCGGAGATCAGGCGTCCCATCACCGATCTCAACATGGTCGATGAGATCACCGTCGACGAGTCCGGACGCGCCTTCGTGCGAGTCCTGCTGACCGTGTCGGGATGTCCCCTCAAGACCGAGCTGCGGGAGAGCGTCACCGAGGCCGTCCAGGGCATCGAGGGAGTCTCCGGTGTGCACGTCGAGCTCGGCACGATGTCCGACGAGCAGCGCGACGCCCTCAAGGTGCAGCTGCGCAACGGCGTCCCGGAGCGGGTCATCCCCTTCGCCGAGCCGGGCAACATGACCAAGATCATCGCGGTGGCCTCCGGCAAGGGCGGCGTCGGCAAGTCCTCGGTGACCGTCAATCTCGCCCTGGCGCTGGCCGCCCGCGGTCGCAACGTCGGCCTGCTGGACGCCGACATCTACGGCCACTCCATCCCCGACATGCTCGGCGTCGGCGAGGCACGTCCCACCCCGCTGGACGACCTCCTGCTGCCGGTGCCGGCCCTCGGCATCAAGACCATCAGCGTGGGGATGCTCAAGCCGAACCGCTCCGATGTCATCGCCTGGCGCGGACCGATCCTGGACCGGGCCCTCACCCAGCTGCTGGCCGACGTCCACTGGGGCGATCTGGACTACCTGCTCATCGACCTTCCGCCGGGCACCGGAGACATCGCGATGAGCCTGGGCCAGAAGCTCCCGAATGCCGACGTGCTGGTCGTCACCACCCCGCAGCCGGCGGCCTCCGAGGTCGCCGAGCGGGCCGGCACGATGGCCGGCATCATGCAGCAGCAGGTGATCGGGGTGGTGGAGAACATGTCCTGGCTCGAGACGGTCTGCCCGCACTGCGGCAAGAGCCACCGGGTCACCCTGTTCGGCGAGGGAGGCGGCCGCGCCGCCGCCAACGCGCTGTCCAAGCGGCTGGGCACCGAGGTGCCGCTGTTCGGCCAGATTCCGCTGGACCAGCAGGTGCGGGTCGGCGGGGACGACGGCGACCCGATCGTGCTGTCCCACCCCGAGTCCCCGGCAGCCCAGGCCCTCACCGAGCTGGCCGAGGGTCTCGACTCCCGTCCGCGCGGACTGGCCGGAATGCACCTGGGGGTCACCCCGGTCGCCAACTGAGCACGCACCAGGCTGACACGGTTCGGCCCCGCCACGATGATCGTGGCGGGGCCGAACCGCATTCACGGCCTGCTGGCAGGCGCTGTGTTCACGACGTTGCTTCAGCCGATGCCGTGCTCGGGAGTCCGTGGGTGGGGGGACCTGTCAGGTCGCCTCGGAGTCGAAGGGGACCGGCACCGATCCCAGGGCCACCGTCCTGGCCGCCGGCTCATTGGCCGAGCTCGGGGACTGCGGCGCATCGGCGGTCGCGGTCTGGAAGTCGTTGATGCTGGAGTCCAGGTCGTTGCGAACCCCCTCCAGGTCGGCCTTGATCCCGTTGATGTCGTCCTGGAAGTCGTCCATGACGTACTTGCGGACGAAGGTCTTCGGGTTGAGGTCGGTGATCTGGAGGTCGGCGTACTTGGGGCCCAGATCCTCACGCAGCTGGTCGCGCGTGGAGTTGGCGATGTTCTTGAGGAAGTGGAAGACCCGGGCGGCCTTGCGGGCCATGTCCGGCACCTTGTCGGGTCCGAACATGACGACGCCGATGAGAATGAGGACCGCAAGTTCGGTCGGACTCATCATGGACATGGTGTCAGGATAGTCCGTCGGGACGGTCCGGCCGCTCCCCGATCAGCATCGGGGCGCCTGTCTCACAGCCCGGCGGCGTCCAGGACTGCGGCGAAGGTCTCCGCCTGGGACCGGGTTGCCGGGACCAGCGGTGCGCGAACGCCCCCGACCCCGAATCCCTGGTGGGCGAGCCCGGCCTTGACCATCACGACCCCCTGGGCGGCGAAGACGCCGGTGAGGACGGGCAGGATCTGCCGGTAGACGGCGAGGCCCTCCTCCCTGCGCCCGGCCAGGTAGTGGTCGACGAGCTGGTGCATCGACCGTCCGGTGAAATGGGTGGAGGTGCCGATCACGCCGACGGCGCCGAGTGACAGCAGAGCCGGGGTGATGGCGTCGTCCCCCGAGTAGTAGGACAGGTCGGTGGCGGCCATCACCTGGGCGGACTCGACCACCTTGCCCTTGGCGTCCTTGACGGCCACGATGCGGGGGTGCTCGGCGAGTCTGATGAAGGTCTCCGGGGCGATCGCGGTGCCGGTGCGCCCGGGAATGTCGTAGAGCATCACGGGCAGGTCGGTGGCATCGGCCACCGTGGTGAAGTGGCCCACCAGGCCGTCCTGGGAGGGCTTGGAGTAGTACGGGGTGACGACCAGCAGGCCGTCCGCCCCGGCCCGCTCGGCCTGCCGGGCCAGTGCCACGGTGTGTCGGGTGTCATTGGTCCCGACCCCGGCGATCACCTGGGCACGGTCCCCCACCGCCTGCCGCACGGCGCGGACCAGGGCGGACTTCTCCTCGTCGGTGGTCGTCGGCGACTCGCCGGTGGTGCCGTTGACGAGCAGCGAGTCATTGCCCTGCACGTCGACGAGCCGGGTTGCCAGCTCCGCGGCACGGTCGAGATCCACTTCCCCATCGGGGCTCATCGGAGTCACCATGGCCGTCAACACACGGCCAAAGATGGGATCGGACATGACGTGCCTCCTGGTTGGCAATGGACACGGCTCCTCGGCCGCCGACCATGTTGTCGACCACCATCGTAACGAGGGCTGCACCGGCTACGCTGGGGGCCGTGAGCGAAGCAATCGAGTTCCCGACCGGTCCGGATCGGCGATCCTGGGAGTACGCCGACGGTTTTGTCGCCGTCTCGGAGCCGGTGGAGGCTGCCCACGAGGCAGCCGGTGAGGCCGGCTGGACGCCGGTCGGCAACGGCACGGCCACCTTTCTCACCTTCCTCGCCCGGTCGATCGATGCCCACGCGGTCGTGGAGATCGGCACCGACGCGGGTGTCACCGGACTGTCCCTGCTCGAGGGGATGTCCGAGCACGGGGTGCTCACCAGCATTGATGTGGAGGCCGATCGTCAGGACGCCGCGCGCCGGTGCTTCCAGCGCGCCGGGTTCCGCTCCAACCGGTTCCGGCTCATCTCGGGGGTGCCGCTGAGCGTCTTGCCGAAGCTGCGGGACGGCGCCTACGACCTGGTGCTGGTCAACGGGGATCGCCTGGAGTACGTGGAGTACGTCTCCCAGGCCCTGAGACTGCTGCGCCACGGCGGGATCGTCGTGGTCAATGACGCACTGGCCGGAAGTGCGGTCGCCGACCCGGACAATGAGGACGACGAGACCCTCATCATCCGCGAGGCCCTGGACTTCGTCGCCGACTCCGAGGAGTTCCTGCCGGTCCTCCTGCCGGTCGGCGAGGGGCTCCTGCTGGCCGCCAAGGCGTGAGGCTGCTGGGGGTACTCTGAGCCGCGGCGCGCGGACCACCGCCGCAACCGGCCGAAGGAGCACCCACGCAGATGTCCAGCAACGGAGTCGACAACCCCGAGAAGTGGCGTCGCGGCACAGCCATCGAGATGATCGTCTCCGGGGCGATCGGACTGGTGGCCTCCTTCGTGCTGTCCATCGAGGCGTGGAAGCTGGCGAAGAACCCGCACGCGATCTTCACCTGCGACGTCAACTCCGTGCTGTCCTGCTCCACGGTGGCGCTCACCTGGCAGGCCCGGGTGCTCGGTTTCCCCAACGCCTTTCTGGGGATCATGTTCGAGGCCGTGGTGCTCACCATCTCGGTGGCGACCTTGGCCGGTGTGCGCTTCCCCCGCTGGTTCATGCTGTGCGTCGAGGGGGTCTACTGCATCGCCCTGCTGTTCGCCTGGTGGCTCTTCCTGCAGTCCTACTTCGTGATCAGGGCGCTGTGCCCGTGGTGCCTGCTGATCACCATCACCACCACTCTGGTGTGGGCCGGACTCACCCGGATCAACATCCATGACGGGTCGATCCGGGTCCGCGACGGGGTGCGCGAGTTCGTCAACTACAACACCGACTGGTGGGTCACCGGGCTCGTCATCCTGGTGATCCTGGCGATGGTCGCGATCGAACTCATCCCCGCCCTGATCTAGGCGGGGACTCCCCCCGCTACGAGGGGGTGCAGGGGGAGTCGCCTCCCCCGCCCCTGACAACAGCGCAGGTGGCCAGCGCGACGAACGCCGACCACCCGCAGAGCCCCCGCTACCAGGGGGTGCAGGGGGAGTCGCCTCCCCCGCCTCGAACACTCAGTACGGAACGGTCACACCCTTGCCGACGACGGTCACCCCGGCCGGTGAGACGGTGAATCCACGGGCCCGGTCGTGCTCATGGTTGACGCCGACCTGGGCGCCGTCGGGGACCACGACGTTCTTGTCGAGGATGGCCCGGTGGACGGTGGCGTTGGCGCCGATCCGGACATTGTTCATGAGGATCGACTCGTCGACCCGGGCCCACCTCTCGACCCGGCTGCGGGGTCCCAGAATGGTCCGGTAGATGTCGGTTCCCGAGATGATGCAGCCGGCCGAGACCAGGCTGTCGTCGCAGGTTCCGCGCATCACGAACTTGGCACCGGGGGCCTGCACCTGACTGGTCCAGATCGGCCACTCGGTGTTGTACAGGTTGAACTCCGGCTCCACCGAGACCAGGTCCATGTGGGCCTCGTGGTAGGCGTCGATGGTCCCGACGTCGCGCCAGTAGTCGGCGTCCTTCTCGGTGGCTCCGGGGACCTGGTTGTCCTTGAAGTCGTAGACCTGGGCGTCACCGGCATTGACGAACCGCGGAATGATGTCGCCGCCCATGTCGTGGCGGGCGTCGGGAGCGTTCGAGTCGTCGTAGAGGGCCTGGACCAGGGAGTCCCGGCTGAAGATGTAGTTGCCCATCGAGGCGAATGACTCGTCGGGAGAATCGGGAAGGCCGGGCGGGTCGGCGGGCTTCTCGAGGAACTCCTTGATCTTGTGGTCCTCGCCGGCGTCGATGATGCCGAATGCCGACGCATCCTTGCGCGGCACCCGGATGCCCGCGACGGTGCATCCCATCCTGGAGTCGATATGGGCCTCGAGCATCTGCTCGACATCCATCCGGTAGATGTTGTCGGCCCCGAAGACGACGACATAGTCGGGGTCCTCGTCATTGATGAGGTTCAGAGACTGGAAGATCGCGTCGGCGCTGCCCTGGAACCAGCGCGGCCCCAGACGCTGCTGGGCGGGCACCGGGGTCACGTAGTTGCCGAGCATCGTGCTCATCCGCCACGCGATCGAGATGTGACGGTCCAGCGAGTGCGACTTGTACTGGGTCAGCACCGCCGTCTTGGTGAGGTCGGAGTTCGCGAGATTGCTCAACACGAAATCGATCAGTCGGTAAGTCCCGCCGAAGGGGACTGCGGGCTTGGCGCGGTCCATGGTCAGGGGCATGAGGCGCTTGCCCTCACCACCGGCCAGGACGATGGACAGCACCTTCGGACGCGTCATTGCCATGGCCTGAACTTATTCCCCGAAACAGGCGTTGACAACCGGAATGGTGAAACTGACGCCATCCGTTCACAATGTGTCGCAGCAGCCCCCGGACCGCAAAGACATGTGGGACGATCTGGGCATGCTCGTCTCCATCCTGACTCGTGAGTACCCACCGACCATCTACGGCGGAGCGGGGGTCCACGTCGCCCAGCTCGTGCCCCAGCTGCGCAAGTTCATCGACGTCGACGTGCAGTGCATGGGCGAACCCCGCGAAGGTTCGACCGCCCACCCCGAGACCTTCCCCGAGGGAGCCAATCCGGCGCTGCGGGTCTTCGGCGCCGACCTGTCGATGACCGCCGCCGTCCCCGAGGACGTCGAGCTGGTCCACTCCCACACCTGGTACGCCAACCTGGCGGGGCTGCTGAGCAGCGTCTACCACGACATCCCGCACGTCATCAGCGCCCACTCCCTGGAGCCCGACCGGCCGTGGAAGGCCGAGCAGCTGGGTGGCGGGTACCGACTGTCCTCCTGGGCGGAGCGCACCGCCTATGACGCCGCCGACGCCATCATCGCGGTGAGCTCCGGGATGCGCCGCGACGTGCTGGCCGCCTATCCCGAGCTCGACCCGGACAAGGTGCACGTGGTGCGCAACGGCGTCGACACCGACGAGTTCCACCCGGTCACCGAGACCGACGTGCCCGAGCAGATCGGGATGGACCCGAACTCCCCCTCGGTCGTCTTCGTGGGCCGGATCACCCGCCAGAAGGGGCTGATCCACCTGGTGCGCGCGGCCGCCGACCTCGATCCCGACATCCAGCTCGTGCTGCTCGCCGGTGCCCCGGACACTCCCGAGGTCGCAGCGGAGTTCCACGAGGCCTTCGCGAGGGTGCAGAAGTCGCGCCGGGCGCCGGTCATCTGGATCCAGGAGATGCTCCCCCGCGCCAGCGTCCGTCAGGTCCTCTCGGCGGCCACCGTCTTCGCCTGCCCCTCGGTCTACGAGCCCCTGGGCATCGTGAATCTGGAGGCGATGGCCTGCGGCACCCCGGTGGTCGCCTCGGCCGTCGGAGGGATCCCCGAGGTCGTGGTGGACGGAGAGACCGGATTCCTGGTCCCCGGCGTCCCGACCGACGAGTCGACCCCCGAGCAGGTGGCCACATTCGAGCACGCCTTCGCCGAGCGGCTCAACGAGCTGGTGGCCGATCCCGCCAGGGCGAAGGCCTTCGGGGCTGCGGGCAGGCAGCGCTGCATCGACGAGTTCGACTGGGAGCGGATCGCCGAGCAGACCATCGACGTCTACAAGGCGGCCATCGCGCGACACAACTCCTGAGAGACGGACAGAAGACAGACAGAAGCAGCGGGGGTCACAACCGAATTCGGTTGTGACCCCCGACTGCCGAGATACCGGTTCCGCGCGGCGGAAAGCAGATCAGCCGACGACGTCCTTCAGGCAGGCGAACAGCTCGCTGGCCTCATCTGAGCTGAGCTCGACCACCAGGCGACCGCCGCCGTCGACCGGCACGCGCATGACGATGCCGCGCCCCTCCTTCGTGACCTCCATAGGACCGTCGCCGGTACGCGGCTTCATAGCTGCCATGTCACTCATCCTCGCTCACTGGTCAGTGGTAACACCCCTATTATTCCGTATTCGTCGCGGTTCCGCTGACCGGCGGGGGCTGATCCTCGCCCGGGGCCTGGGACTGCGGGCTCTCCTCGGACTCCCCACGCCGTGCCGCAGCGCGGTCGGCGGGGAGTTCGTCGGGCATCTGCATCTCGACCGCCATCCGTGCCAGCAGGGCATCCACCTGGGCCATCGAGTACCCCCGGGCGACGACGTCGAAGCGCACCGCACGCAGGTCATCGGGGGTCAACCGGTCGGCCGGCAGGTCGGGGGCGGGCCGGTCGTCGACCACCGCCGGCACGGCGCCGAACCGCCCCGAGGAGGCCATCACGGCGGCGCCGATGATGACGATGACGACCGCGCACAACACCCACACCATCACCGACTCCTCACGATCACGTGGTTGACGACCTGCTGGAGATCATCGCTGCAGATGAACATCTTCAGATCGTCAGGGGAGATATTGCCCTCGGCGAGGGTGGACTGGCGCACCCACTCCCACAGGCCGCGCCAGTAGTCACGGCCGACCAGGGCGACCTGGGCATGGGTCTTCTTGCCGGTCTGGGCCAGGGTCAGGCTCTCGAACAGCTCGTCGAAGGTGCCGTAGCCGCCGGGCATCACGATGAATCCCTGGGCGTACTTCACGAACATCATCTTGCGCACGAAGAAATAGCGGAAGTTGATCCCCAGATTCACCCACCGGTTGAGGGAGGACTCGAAGGGAAGCTCGATCCCCAGTCCCACCGAGACCCCGCCGGCCTCGGCGGCACCGCGGTTGGCGGCCTCCATGGTGCCCGGTCCACCGCCGGTGATCACCGCCATCCCGCGCTCGGCGCACATCCTGCCCAGTTGGCGGGCGGCCTCGTACATCGGGTGGTCGGCCGGGGTCCGGGCCGACCCGAAGATGGTCACCGCCGGTCCCAGGCCGGCGAGAGTGTCGAAACCCTCGACGAACTCGCTCTGGATGCGTTGGACCCGCCACGGGTCGGTGTGCACCCAGGCCGCGTCGGCACCGCCGTCCAGCAGGGCCTGGTCGGTGGTCGTGGGACGCACATAGGGTCCCCGTCGAATCACCGGCCCCAGCACCTGACGATCCTCGCCGGGCCTGGGGCGTCCCCAGTCGCTCTCGAAGGACCGCGAGACGCCGTCCTCCACCGTGCTCTCGCCGATCCGGTCGTGCCCGGTCTCACCGGTCTCGATCCGACCGTCTCCGGTCTGGTCGTGCCCGGTCCGGTTCTCGTCGCCCTTCCCGGCGTCGTGATCGCTCACCGCGCCGCCTCCCCGCTGCCGTCCAGCCAGCCGCCCAGGGCGGATGCGCACTCGTCGAGAGCGGCCACCCGGCAGCACTCGTCGGCCTTGTGGGCGCACAGCGCATCACCCGGTCCGAAGTTCAGGGCCGGGATCCCCAGTCCGAAGAACCGGGCGACGTCGGTCCAGCCGTACTTCGGCAGCGGCTCGGTGCCGACACCGTCGACGAAGGACCTGGCCAGCGGTCGGTCGAGTCCGGGCCGGGCCGGATCCGACAGGTCGAGCACCTCCATCGGCCAGCCGTCGAAGAGCCGTCGCATCTGCGCCTGCGCCTCGGCGGCGCTCTTGTCGGGGGCGAAGCGGTAGTTGATCTGAACGACCGCCCGGTCGGGAATGACATTGCCGGCGACTCCGCCGGAGACCATGGTCGCGTTGAGGCCCTCGTGATAGGTCAGTCCGTCGACCTCCACCAGCGGGTCGTGGCCCTGCCAGTCCCGCAGGATCTCCAGGATCGGCCTGAGATCGTGGATCGCATTGTGGCCCGTCCAGGAGCGCGCCGAGTGGGCGGCGGTCCCCAAGGTCGTGAGGGTGAATCGCATGGTGCCCTGGCAGCCGCCCTCGACCCGCCCGTCGGTGGGTTCCATCAGGATCGCCAGATCGGCCTCCAGAAGGTCGGGCCGCTGGGTGGCGATGAGCCCCAGGCCGTTGTACTCGGCGGCGATCTCCTCGGCCTCGTAGAACACCCAGGTGACGTCCTTGGCAGGCTCGGTGAGACGGGCGGCCAGCCACAGCGCCACGGCCACCCCGCCCTTCATGTCGCAGGTACCGCGGCCCACCAGGTAGTCCCCGTCGGGGCGGTGCTCGAGTCGCGAGGGCAGGTTGTCGACCACCGGGACGGTGTCCAGGTGTCCGGCCACCAGCACCCGTTCCGGGCGTCCCAGGGTGGTGCGGGCGACCAGGCTGTTGCCGATCCTGGTGACCTCCAGATGGGCCAGTCCGCTCAGTGCCGCCTCCACGGCGTCCGCCAGTTCCTTCTCGTGCCGGCTCACCGACTCGCAGTCGACGATCTGCCGGAAAAGGGCGTGAAGGTCCCCGAGGTCAAGTGCCATGGCCCGAATTCTAGTGGGCGGGGTGTGTGGGTGCGGTCATCTAGAGTGGCTTCATGACGAGCAGCACGATGAACCCCGCCCGCACAGCCTGGGGCTGGGGGCTCGCCACCGTCCATGACGGCGGCGAGATCCTTGACACCTGGTTCCCCCACCCGGCCCTGGGCGCCCCCGAGGAGGGCGAGGCCCGGCCGAGCTCACCGCGGCGGCCCACGCCGACCCGGTTCGCGAGGTCCACCAGGAGGTGGTGCGCACCGTCATCGATCTCGATGCCGCCCCGGCCGATGTCTCCGACGCCTACCTGAGGCTCCACGTGCTGTCCTGGCGGCTGGCCGCCCCGCGCACCATCAATCTGGACGGCATCTTCGCCGTCCTGCCCAACAACGTCTGGACCACCACCGGTCCGCTGCGCGTGGAGGACTACCCAGCGGCCTCGCTGCGGGCCCGCACCGCCGGCGCCCCGTTCACCGTTCTGCTCATCGACAAGTTCCCGCGGATGACCGACTTCGTGGTCCCCAGCGGGGTCCGGATCGGCAATGCCGACCGTATCCGACTGGGCGCCCATCTGGCCGAGGGGACCACCGTGATGCACGAGGGGTTCGTCAACTTCAACGCCGGCACCCTGGGCACCTCGATGGTCGAGGGCCGGGTCTCCCAGGGAGTGATCGTCGAGGACGGCTCCGACATCGGGGGCGGTGCCTCCATCATGGGCACCCTCTCGGGCGGCGGCAGGGAGCAGGTCACCATCGGCAAGGGATGCCTGCTCGGCGCCGAGGCCGGAATCGGGATCTCGCTGGGCGACAACTGCGTCGTGGAGGCCGGCCTCTACGTCACCGCCGGGACCAAGATCACCCTGCCGGACGGTTCGGTGACCAAGGCCCGCGAGCTCTCCGGATCCGACAACATCCTGTTCATCCGCGACTCGGTCTCCGGCGCGGTGCGCGCTCTGGGACGCAAGGGCGCCTCGGTCACGCTGAACTCCGCTCTGCACAAGAACTGACCTCTCGTGGCACGCAGGTCGGCTCCCCGCAGGGCCATCCGATCCCCACGCCGTTGGCTTCGTTCGCTGGCGGCGCTGGTGGTGACCCTCGCCCTGCTCGCCGGGCTGGGGTACGGCGGATGGCGGGTCTGGCAGAAGGTCGACCCGCTGTTCAACGTGCCGGTCAACGAGGGCTGCCAGACGACGGTCGGGGGCAACAGCTACACCCTGGACCTGGAGCAGTCGGGCAATGCCGCGATCATCGTGGCGGAGTCCATCCGACGGGGGCTGCCGAGCCGGGCCGCCACGATCGCCCTGGCCACCGCCATGCAGGAGTCCGGGCTGCGCAATCTCGACTACGGTGACCGCGACTCCATCGGCCTGTTCCAGCAGCGTCCCTCCCAGGGGTGGGGCACCCGGGCCCAGATCAAGGATCCGTGGTACTCCAGCGGCAAGTTCTACGACGAGCTGGTCAAGGTGGCCAACTGGCAGACCGAGGACATCAACGACGCCGCCCAGTCGGTCCAGAAGTCCGGGGTTCCCGACGGGTACCGCAAGCACATCGATGCCGCGAAGGCCTGGGCCAGCACCCTCACCGGCAACTCTCCCCGGGCGCTGAGCTGCGTCAACCGGTCCACCGATGCCGGTCGGGCCGGCGCCCTGGCCGCCACCACGGTCAAGGGGCTGGCAAACCGGGCGACGGTCACGGCCAAGGGCACCACGGTGACGGTGCGCAGCACCGACGCCACCCTGGTCTGGGCCGGGGTGGCCCTCACGATGGCCAGCACCGACACCGCGCCGATCGCCTCGGCGACGGTCGGGACCGCCGGATGGACGCTGGACCCCAAGCAGTTCGCGGCCTGGTCCACCTCGACCGGACCCTCGTCCAGCCCCTCGGGAACCACCTCGGCGACCACCGGGACGGTGAAGGTGCGAGGCTGAGACTCGGGGGCCGGACACGTAATGTGTCAGGCACCACCGAGGAAAGAGCATCGTGGACCTCAAGATCGACAGGCGGACGGTCAGCCGGACGATCGGCCGAATCACTGCCGCCGTGCTGCTGCCGGCACTCCTGACGGCCTGCGCACATCCGGCCGCCACCTCCCCCACGAGCAGCCCGCCGCCCTCCGGTGCACGGCCGGCGCCGTCGTCCCCGCCGATCCTCAGGTCCCAGCTCGCCGCACTGGTCGCCGACTCGGGGGTGGACCTTCAGATCGTGGTGGCCGGCACCGGTTCCACCGCGACCAGCGTCGGCAAGGTCGACCAGGACACCGCTTGGTCGACGATCAAGGTGCCCATCGCGATCGCCGCGATGACCACCGGCTCACCGGACCCCGATGACGTTGAGCAGGCGATCTCGGTGTCCGACAACGACGCCACCATGCACCTGTGGAGCCTGCTGGGCGAGGGCACCGGGGCGGCCGACACCGTCCAGAAGGTCATCAGCCGGCTCGGAGACTCCCGCACCGTCGTCCTGCCCGATGACGACGCCGGCCCCGACCAGCCCTTCGGGATGACCCGGTGGAGGGCCACCGACCAGCTGCGGTTCACCGAGGGACTGGCATGCGCCACCGACGCCGCGAGTGCCCGGGTGCGCGGCCACATGGCCCGGATCGATCCCTCCGAGCAGTTCGGTCTGGCCGGGATCCATCCCTCGATGGTCAAGGGCGGGTGGGGTATCGAGGACGACGGGGACTACACCATCCGCCAGATGGCCGTTCTCCCCCACGGCGGCGGCTACTCGGCGGTGGTCTTCATCGCCCAGGGACCGCAGGGCGACGTCGACCGGACGGTCGCCACCCTCCGGACCTGGTTCACCGCGCACCGCGACGACCTGCCCCTCAGACGCTGCCCCCGCTGACCGGTCCTCGGCAACAGGGTGAGCGGGGGCGCGCCCTCCGGAGCGCCCCCGCTCGACCGCAGGTCTCAGTTGCCGCTGGACAACCGTCGGGCCGCCTCGACGATCCGGTCGTCGGGGGCGGTCAGTCCGATCCTCACGTGGTCGCTGTGCCCCTCGACGTAGAAGTCTCCCGGGGAGCACAGGATTCCCCGCTCGGCAAGCCAGTCGAGTGTCTCGCGGCAGTCCTGGCCGCGGGTCGCCCACAGGTAGATCGATCCCTCGGAGTGGTCGATCCGGAATCCGGCTCCGGCCAGAGCCGGCATCAGGACCTCGCGGCGACGTCCGTACCGTTCGCGCTGCTCGGCCACCTGGCCGGCGTCACCCAGGGCGACCCTCATCGCCTCGGCGATCGGGGCCGGGACCATCATCCCGGCGTGCTTGCGGATCGCCAGCAGCTCGGAGGTCAGTGCCGGATCGCCGACCACGAATCCCGCCCGGTAGCCGGCCATGTTCGACCGCTTCGACATCGACATGCAGCTCAGCAGTCCGCCGATGTCGCCGTCGCTGACGCGGGTGTCGAGCACCGAGACGGCCTCGACCTGCCAGGAGAACTCTCCGTAGCACTCGTCGGAGGCCAGCACTGCACCGGTGCGCCGGGCCAGCTGCACCCAGGCGCGCATCTCGTCGATCGACAGCACCCGCCCGGAGGGATTGGCCGGCGAGTTGATCCAGATGAGATCAGGTTCACCCTCGACCCGGTCGGGGTCGTCGGTCACCTGCACCCGGGCACCGCATAGCAGGGCGCCGACCCGGTAGGTCGGGTAGGCGCACTCCGGGATCACGATCAGGGAGTCCGGGCCGAGCCCGAGCTGACTCGGCAGGGAGGCGACCAGCTCCTTGGTGCCGATCACCGGGAGCACCGACTCCTCGGTGAGCTCGCGGGCTCCCCAGCGGCTGGTCATGTGCTCCAGGATGGCGGCGCGCAGGGCCGGGGTTCCCCAGACCTGCGGGTAGCCGTGGGCGTCCGATGCGGCCGCGAGGGCGTCACGAACGGGGCCGGGGGTCGGGTCCACCGGGGTTCCCACCGACAGGTCGATGAGCCCTCCGGGATGCTCGGCGGCCCGCTCCTTGGCCGCCCGGATGGTGTCCCACGGGAAGGTGGGCAGGGATGCCGAGACCCGCCTGCGGGTACCCCGGTCGAGGGCGGAACTCATTCGCCCTGCGGGGGAAGCGCGGCGACCTCCGGCGGATCCTTGTGGGTCGGCCCGAGCCGGGCGGCACCGCCCGGGGAGCCCAGGTCGTCGAAGAACTCGGTGTTGATCCGCAGGAAGTCCTGCTGCTCGTCGGGCAGGTCATCCTCGTAGTAGATCGCCTCCACCGGGCAGACGGGCTCGCAGGCGCCGCAGTCCACGCACTCCTCGGGGTGGATGTAGAGGCTGCGCTCACCCTCGTAGATGCAGTCGACCGGGCACTCCTCGACGCAGGCACGGTCCTTGACGTCCACGCAGGGCAGACCGATGACGTAAGTCATGTCGCTCTCCTTGGTATCTCTTGGAAATCCGGTGACCCATGGGGGCCGTCGGTCACGATCGACCCCACTCTATCCTCTCTCCACTACAGCGTGTCGTGCCGATTCCGCGGGCGTGGGAGTCCCCGGGCCGGCCGCAGCCCGGACTACTGGCAGATGACCTCGTCGGTCGGGTCGTAGCGCCAGAAGAAGTTCTCCTTCCTGGCCACCGCCCCGTCGCGCCAGAACAGCCGCGAGTAGTTCACGTCGAATCCCGGGGAGGGGGACTGCGGGTGGCAGTCGGCGTCGGTGGAGGTGACCGTGCGTCCGTAGGCGTAGTTCGATCTCGCCAGCTCGCTGGAGGTGATTCGCTGCCAGGTCGGGGTGGACCAGATCCGCACCGTGATCGATCCGCTGCCGTCGACCGGGGCCTTGCGGGTGAAGGCCTGGACGAGGACCCCGTAGCGGGTGTCGTTGCGGAACTTGAGGTCGAGCTTTCCGTAGTAGAGGGTGGCCTCCCGGCCGGCCGGGTACCGGGAGAAGTACAGCGAGTGCGGATGGTGCTCGACGTCGGTCATCCCGGCGAAGAAGGCCGCGTTGAAGGTGGTGGTCGCAGACTGGGAGATGCCGCCGGCCGACTCGCGCTTCATGACGCTTCCGGAGATCACCCATCCCTCGACGTAGCCCTTGTCCGCGGTGCGGGGACCCAGCACTTTGTCCATGCTGAAGGTCTGTCCCGGGGCCAGGTAGGTGTTGTTGATGGTGTTGGCGGCGATCGTGAGGTTCGTGTTGCGGTAGGGGGCGTAGGGGAACTGGGTGGTGAACTCCCCGATCACCCGGTTGACGCCGGCCTTGCGGGCGTCCTCGGTGCTGAACCGGGCCGGCACCGCGGTGATCTGTGCGGTGCCGGTGCGCTGGGCGCCGGTCCGGACCAGGGCCGGCTGAACCGCTTTGGTGAACTCGGCCAGGCTGATTCCCCGGCCGTCGACCGAGGGCCGGATGGTGGGTTTTCCGCCGGAGATGAGGATTCTCGCGTCGGTGCCCTGGGTGAGGCCGAGCCGGTCCCGGCCGGCCTGGGTGGAGCGGTACAGGGATGCCATGTCGGTGGTGACCTTCACCGTGCCGCCGGCGGTGCGCACCGAGGTGGCCGCGGCGATCTGCTCCGCGGACACCGCGACGTCCCCCTTGTCGGTGGTCACCGTCACCGGCCCGGAGACGGTGGGTCGCAGGGTGGTGGAGACGGCCTGCTGGACGGCCTTGTCTGTGATCGCCGGATCCTTGCGGATGACGGTGGCAGCCATCGGTTCGGAACCGTCGGTCGGCCAGCCGTCGGCGATCGTCTGTGCGGTGGCGGCGGTGTCGAGGGTCCGGCCGGTCACCGCGCCGGTGGTGAGGATGCGGGTGCCCTTGAGGGTGACCCCGGCGTCCCGGGGGCTCACCGCGAACCGGCTGGACGCAGCGGTGACCGCGGCATCGAGCGCGGTCCGGTCGACGGCGGTCACCAGCGGGACCCGTCCTCCCCCGTGCAGGGTGTTCCAGATCACCCGGGGGTTCCAGGAGTTTCCGGGATCCACCTGCGCCATGGTGGCCGGCCAGTCGACCGACAGACCTGCGGAGGCCGGTCTCACCGCGACCACGGTCCTCCCGTCGGCTATCGGGACCTCCCTGGACAGGGTCGGGGCGAGGGCCGTCCGGGCCTTCTGGAGAGCCTGGTCGGAGGACAGCCCGCCGACGGCCACGCCGGAGATCTCGGTGCGGGCGGGCAGGGTGTCGGTGGTCATCAGATGACCGACCAGGTATCCGCCGGCCAGCACCACGGCGAGACCTCCGAGGCCGATGCCGACCATCCGGCGGCCGCGCCGCGAGGGGTGTCGGATGGTCTCGTCGGTGCTGTCGCTCACGCTGGTCCGCCCTCCCCTTGCCGCCGGCCGCTGGTCGCCTGCGAGGTGTGGGCATTGTAGGCAGACGATCCTGCCCGGACGCGAATGCCGATCCCGGCGGGCCGACGGCGGCCGGGCTCAGAGGGCCGCCCGGTAGACGGCGTCGACGATCCGGGAGTAGTCGACGGGGCGGTCCCTGCCGACGTCGGTGCCGAGCCGGTGACGCGCACCGGTGAGCAGACCGAGGGCCAGGTCTCGCTGTCGATCGACCACGGTCAGGGTGCCGGTCCACCCGGTGTGCCCGATGCTGCCGGGGGCGGGACTGCTCCCGAAGGGCGGATAGGGGTCGCCTGCGCTGGGCGCCACCCGCCACCCCAGGCCGTGACTGGACTCGGCCCGCTCTCCCGCGGTGCGCCCCTGAGGACGGGCGAAACGCCGCCAGACCTCGAGGTCGATGTACTGCTTGCCGTCCAGGCGGCCCTCCCCCAGGCCCAGTCGCAGCAGCACCGCGAGGTCGCCGGTGTCGGTGAACAGGCCGGCATGGCCGGAGACCCCGCCCATGCAGTACCAGGCCTTCTCGTCGTGCACCTGGCCGCGCAGGGTGTAGCGGCGCATCGGGGCCGGTGAGCCGTCGGGGGCCGGCCCGAGGTCCACCGACCCTCCCCGGGTGTTTCCCTCCGGTTCGGTGGCGGCGATCCGGTCGGGGTCGAACCCCTTGTCCAGAGGGTTGAAGACGGTGAAGACCAGGCCGAGGCTCCGGTAGAGGCCGTCCTCCAGCACGTGGTCCAGACGCTGCCCGCAGATCTGCTCAACCAGCAGCCCCAGGATCATGTAGTCCAGATCGGAGTAGCAGTAGCCCTGGTGCGGCGGCCGGGCCGAGGGGGTCCGGCAGATCGTGGCGATGATCCGCTCGCGGGGCACCGGATCGAGGGGGGTGCCCGAGCAGTACAGCGGGCCGGCGGCACGGGGGTTGAAGTAGCGGGGGTCGGCGATCAGTCCGGCCTCGTGGCGCAGCAGATCGGCGACCGTGACACCGCGGCGTCCCGGCTCGCCGAACCGCTGCCAGCCGGCGAAGGTGCAGACCGGGCGGTCCAGGTCCAGTGCACCCCGGCCGACGAGTTCCATCAGGGCCAGATTGGTGGCCCACATCTTGGTGTTGGAGGCCAGGTCGAAGAGGGTCGACCCCCTCACCGGCACCCTCCGGTCGGCGGGCAGCAGGACGGCCGGACCCGGGTCGGCGTCCGGTTGTGCGGTCGACGGTGTGGAGTAGCGCAGCGCGTCACCGCAGTGGTGCTCGTGGAGCACTCCGGCCGACGAGACGACGACCAGGCCGGCCGAGGAGAGCTCCCCGGCCGCCTGGTCGTCGAGATACCGGTCGAGATCCGACCAACCGGTCATGGTCGGGCTCAGTGGGCCGCCGCGGGCACCGGTAGTGCGGCGTTGATGGCGTCCACCGAGGCCTTGGCGTCCCCGAACAGCATCTGCGTGTTGTCCTTGAAGAACAGCGGGTTCTCGACGCCGGCGTAACCGGGCTTCATGGAGCGCTTGAAGACGACCACCTGACGGCCTTCCCAGACGTGCAGGACCGGCATTCCCGAGATCGGGGTGCCCGGATCCATCGCCGCCGGGTTGACGGTGTCATTGGCGCCGATCACCAGAACGATGTCGGTGTCGGCGAAGTCGTCGTTGATCTCATCCATCTCCATGACGATGTCATAGGGGACGTGAGCCTCGGCGAGCAGCACGTTCATGTGCCCGGGCAGACGGCCGGCGACCGGGTGGATCGCGAACCGCACCTCGACCCCCTGCTCGCGCAGCCGCTTGGCCAGTTCGGCCACCGGGTACTGGGCCTGGGCCACGGCCATCCCGTAACCCGGAGCGATGATCACCGAGGAGGCGTCGGCCAGCTGGCCGGCCAGGTCCGCGGCGGTGGTCTCGTGGATCTCCCCCTGCGGGCCGTCGGCGGCCACCATCGGGGCGTCCCCGAAGCCGCCGAGGATCACCGAGACGAAGGACCGGTTCATGGCCCGGCACATGATGAAGGACAGGATCGCACCGGAGAATCCGACCAGTGCACCGGTGATCGTCAGCACCGAGATGTGCAGGCTGAACCCGGAGAAGGCGGCGGCCCAACCGGAGTAGCTGTTGAGCATCGAGATGACCACCGGCATGTCGGCGCCGCCGATGGCGGCCACCAGGTGGAAGCCGAGGAACAGCGACAGGCCGGTGAGGATCGCCAGCGGCAGCCAGGCGATCGGTCCGTCGACATTGGAGAACCAGACCCCGCAGCCGATGACGGCGACCACGATGGCCAGGTTGATCCAGTTGCGGCCGGGGATGGCCAGCGGCTTGGAGGCGATCTTGCCCGACAGCTTGCCCCAGGCCACGATCGACCCGGTGAAGGTCAGGGCGCCGATGAACACACCGATCCAGATCTCCGAGCGCTGGAAGGCCGAGGCGGCGGCGCCGTCCTCCATGAAGGCGTTGAAGCCGATGAGCACGGCTGCCAGACCGACGAAGGAGTGCAGCTGGGCGATGAGCTCGGGCATCCCGGTCATCTCCACCTTGGTGGCCTTCCAGATGCCGATCCCGGCGCCGATGAGCATCGGCACGAAGAGCAGCACGAGGGCGACGGGGTGGTAGTGAGGCAGTGCGACCAGCCAGACGATGGAGGCGATGACCGCGATGATCATGCCGAGGATCCCGAAGGCGTTGCCGCGCTTGGAGGACTCGAACTTCGCCAGCCCGGCGAGGGCGAGGATGAACAGCAACCCCGCGACGATGTAGCAGGCGTCGACGAAATTCGTCAGCCGCCCTGAAATCAGCATCACTGCATTCATCGGTCAGGCCTTCCTGAACATCTTGAGCATTCGAGCGGTCACCAGGAAGCCGCCGAAGACGTTGATACTTGCGATCAGCACGGTGACCGCGGCGATGATCCGGATCGTCCAGGACTCGGACCCCAGCTGGGTGATGGCGCCGACCATGATGATTCCCGAGACCGCGTTCGTGACACTCATCAGCGGGGTGTGCAGGGCGTGGGAGACATTCCAGACGACGTAGTAGCCGACCACCACGGCGACCGCGAAGGTGCCGAACAGACCCAGGAAGTAGGACGGTGCGAAGGTGAGCAGGGCGATCAGCAGGATCGCCAGCCCTCCCACCATGGCGTAGGTCTGGGTCCACGGCCGGGGCTGCTTCTCGACCTTGACCGGCTCGGCGGGAGCCTTGGCGACCGGCGCCGGAGCGGCGGCGACCTGGACGGGCGGCGGCGGGAAGGTGACCTCGCCGTCGCGGCAGACGGTCATCGTGCGGATGACCTCGTCCTCGAAGTCGATGACGAACTGGCCGTCCTTCTCGGGAGTGGCCAGCTTCACCAGGTTGACGAGGTTGGTGCCGTAGAGCTGGGAGGACTGCCCGGCCAGCCGGGAGGCCAGATCGGTGTAGCCGATGATCGTCACACCGTTGTCGGTGACGTACTTCTCACCGGGGTGGGTGAGCACGCAGTTTCCACCGCCCAGGGCCGCCAGGTCGACGATGATGCTGCCGGGCTTCATCGCCGCGACCATCTCGGCGGTGATGAGCTTGGGGGAGGTGCGGCCGGGAATGGCCGCAGTGGTGATGATGACGTCGCAGACCTTGGCCTGCTCCATGTACAGCTCGGCGGCGCGGGCGTTGTAGTCGTCGGAGGTCTCCTTGGCGTAGCCGTCGGAGGACACCCCCTGGTCGGTCTGGGCGGTCCGCACGTGGAGGAACCGGGCCCCCATCGACTCGACCTGCTCGGCGGTCTCGGGGCGGACGTCGGTGGCGAAGACCTCGGCGCCCATCGAGTTGGCGGCACCGAGTGCGGCCAGGCCGGCGACTCCGGTGCCGATGACGAAGACCTTGGCCGGGGGCACCTTGCCGGCGGCGGTCACCTGACCGCCGAAGGTCCGGCCGTAGGCGAAGGCCGCCTCGACCACGGCGCGGTAGCCGGAGATGTTGGCCATCGACGACAGGGCGTCCATCGACTGGGCGCGCGAGATGCGCGGCACCATGTCCATCGACATCCCGGTGATCCCTGCCGCGGCCAGCTTGTCGGTCAGCGCGGTGTCCTGGCGAGGCGCCAGGAAGGTCACCAGCACCGTCCCGGAGTGCATCAGCGCAATCTCCTGGTCGGTGGGGGGGTTGACGGCCAGTACCAGATCGGCCCCCCAGGCATCACCTCCCGAGCCGAGCGTCGCGCCCGCTTCCTCGTAGGCTGCGTCCGGGAACGACGCGCGTTCCCCGGCACCGCGTTCCACGGTCACGTCATAGCCGAGTGTGACCAGTCGTGGGACTGTCACCGGCGTGGCCGCGACCCTGTTCTCACCCGCGAGTGACTCCCGCGGAACACCAATCCTCATGGCACCTGATCCTATTCTCTCGACATCGAGCGATCTCCGGGGGCCCCTCCCCCGGTGCACATCTGCTCACCAGCGCAAATGCGACCACGAGTGGGGTGGTCCAGGATCCTCCTGACGCCCCCGGACGGAGGGCCGCTCAGCCGGCACCGCCGCCCGATGGGGGCCCGGATCCGTGCACCACGGCCACCTTCGGCGGCCACCCGGAGCGCACGGCCATCCGCATGCCGTCGTGAAGGGTCACGAAGAGCAGCACCCCGATCACCGTCAGAGCGGTGGCCGCCGACCCGATGAGCAGGGTCCACCTCGGCCCCCAGGCGTCTCCGATCCAGCCGATGATGGGCGCCCCGATCGGCGTCCCACCCAGGAAGATCGCCATGTAGAGGGCCATCACCCGGCCCCTGACATCAGGATCGGAGGCCATCTGGACGGTGGCATTGGCGCTGGTCATCACGGTGAGGGCGCACAGCCCCACCGGCACCAGGGTGAGGGCGTAGACCTGATAGCTCGGGGCCACCCCCAGCACCGCGGTGAAGACCGCGAACCCGGCCAGCGGGATGAGCAGGGTGCGCAACCGCGGATGGGCCCGTCGGGCGGCCAGCAGGGCGGCGGCCAGGGTGCCGACGGCCATGATCGAGCCGAGCAGGCCGTACTCCCCGGCCCCCTTGCCGAAGACCTTCGTGGCCATCAGCGCGTTGGTGATCTGGAAGTTCATCCCGAAGGTGCCGAGCATGAAGACGATCACCATCGGGACGAGGATGTCGGGACGCCTGCGGACATAGCGGATCCCCTCGCGGACCGCTCCCCCGCCGCGTCTGACCGGCGCGGGGGTGAGCCTGCGCCGGTCCATCACCGCCAGTGAGACGATCACCGCCGCGAAGCTCAGCGCATTGATGAGCAGACAGGCCGACACCCCGACGCCGGCGATCAGCAACCCGCCCAGACCGGGCCCCAGCAGCCGGGCGCCGTTGAACTGGGCCGAGTTGAGCCCGATCGCATTGGGGACCAGACGCATCGGGACCATCTCGGGGACGAAGGCCTGCCGGACCGGGTTGTCCAGGGAACTGAAGACGCCCTGCAGGAAGGCCAGCGCCAGGACGTGCCAGAGCTGGATGACGCCGGTGGCGTCCAGCAGCCACAGGGCGGCGGCGTCCAGAGCCAGCAGACCCTGGCTGAGGTAGAGCAGGTTGTGCTTGGGCCAGCGATCGGCGACCGCACCCATGGTGGGGGCCAGTACCGCGATCGGCAGGAACTGCAGGGCGGTGACATAGCCGAGGGCGCTCGAGGAGTGCTGGGTGAGCTGGGTCAGCACCATCCAGTCCTGGGCGGTGCGCCCCATCCACAGACCCAGGTTGGAGACCAGGGAGCCGATGAAGTAATAGGTGTAGTTGGGAATCGAGAAGGACGCGAAGGTGCGCCCCACCTCGCCCGGGGCGGCTCTCATGCCTGTCCGATCCGGGTGAGGACCTCGGCGGCCCGGGTGAGGACCGCCAGGTCCTGCTCGGACAGCCCCTCCAGGTGCCTCATCATCCAGGAGTCCCGGCTCGCGTAGACCCGTTCGATGACGGCGGTCCCCCGGTCGGTGAGACTCACCAGCACCGACCGGGAGTCCTCGGCATTCCTGGTGCGCCGGACCAGACCCTGACCCTCCATCGCGTTGAGGGTCCGGGTCATCGCCGGTGTGGAGACGCGCTCCCGTTCGGCCAGGGCGGTCGGGGTCTGGGCCTTCGTCCGCACTGCGAAGAGGACGCTGATCTGGTGAGGGGGGATCTCGCTGGTCGACTCGAAGCGGACCCGGCGGGAGATGATCTGGCAGGCCAGCCGAAGGTCATTGGCCAGCTCGGCCAGGTCGGGCTCGGTCGAGATCGGGCGCGGTGATGCCATGGTGACCTCCAGTAATTAGTTCCGGTAATTACCTTAGGCCGCTACTCAACCCCTCGGAGATCAGTCGTCCTGTGGCGACCCGGGGTGCTGGCCCGGTCCCGACTGCTGAGGCGGGTACGGGGGCTGACCGTGCTGGGGAGGATAGGGAGGCTGACCCGGGTACGCAGTGCGACCCTGCTGCGGCGGGTACGGGGACTGACTGCGCTGGGGCGGGTACGGGGGCTGACCCTGCTGCGGAGGGAAGCCGGGCCGCGGCTGTACCTGCGTGTCGGACTGCTGGTTCCACTGGGGCGGCAGCGGGCCCGGACCGAGGGGACCGGATCCCGGGGCGGCCGGTCGGGCAGCCCGCCCGCGGTTCACCACGACCTGCCAGATGGCACCGCCGAGAGTCACCAGCACCGTGACGATGAACAGCCACAGCCCGAATCCCGTCGACACGCTCACCTCCGAGGTCTCGACGGAGGCCCGGCCGAGGACGATGTACAGCTGCTGGGCGACGCCGACGACCATCAGCACCGCGAGGATCCCCGACCCCAGCAGGCCGACGAGATCCCACCGGGCGGGCAGCGCCTCGTCCAGGGCCAGCGCGATGGACCCCATCACGATCAGCGCCAGGAGCAGGACCAGACTCAGCAGCACCCAGGTGTTCCACAGCACCGGGTTCTCCTGACCCTGCCCACCAACGCCGGAGCTCACCCACTGGAGTCCGTTGGACCGCACCGTCACCGAGCCCGACGAGGGCATGGTGATTCGCGTCACCAACCACGGCGCCAGCATCATGAGGACGCTGAGCACTGCCCCGGCGAGCAGCACCACCCGGGGGTAGCGCCTCAGCCAGGTTCCCGGAGCGACCCGGCCCTGCGGAGCGCCCGGCGTCCAGGAGTCGGGCACCGGACGGTGCTGTCCGGGACCACCGTGCCCGGGACCGTGCTGTCCGGGACCGTGCTGTCCGGGACCTTGCTGTCCGGGTCCGTTCTGGGCGGGTCCGTGCTGGCCACCCGCCGGCGCCGGAACCCCCGAGGGGGTCTCCCCCGCCGAACTCTGCCAGTGGGTCTGGGGTTCTCCCCAGGGCGGTTGCTGTGACATCGGTTCTCCTCATCGCGACGACCGGTCCAGGACCCACCCTAGGGGGAGGCAGCTCCGGCCACCACAGCGGAACGGGCCGGGTCCGCACGAGGAGAACCCTCGTGCGGACCCGGCCCGACACCATCGGGGACCAGACGGCCCCGTGCTCACGGCACCACGGGGGTCACTCCGCCAGCACGGCGCCTGCGACCTCGACCACATGGTCGGCGGTGATGCCGAACTCCTCGAAGCACTTGGATCCGGCGGCCGAGGCCCCGAAGTGCTCGATCGACACCGACTGGCCGGCGCACCCGACATACTTCGCCCAGCCCATCGCGATCCCGGCCTCCACCGAGACCCTCGCGGTCACCGCGGAGGGCAGCACAGACTCGCGGTACGTCTCGTCCTGGGCGTCGAACCACTCCTGGCAGGGCATCGAGACCACCCGGGTCGGGGTGCCCGCCTGCTCCAGGGTCTTCTGGGCATCCAGCGCGACACCGACCTCCGAGCCGGTGGCGATGAGGATCAGCTGCGGGTCCGCGCTGGCCTCCGAGACGACATAGCCGCCCTTGGCCACTCCCTCGGCCGAGGCGTACCGGGAGCGGTCGATGGTCGGCAGGTTCTGACGGGACAGCACCAGACCGGCGGGACGATCGGTGTGCTCCAGGATGGTCCGCCACGCCACCGCGGTCTCATTGGCATCGGCCGGGCGCACGACGTCGAGTCCGGGGATGGCCCGGCAGGCCGCCAGGTGCTCGATCGGCTGGTGGGTCGGACCGTCCTCGCCGACCCCGACGGAGTCGTGGGTCCACACGAAGATGCTCGGGATCCGCATCAGGGCGGCCAGTCGCACCGCCGGGCGCATGTAGTCGGAGAAGACGAAGAAGGTGCCTCCGTAGACCCTGGTGAGACCGGAGACGGTGATGCCGTTGACGATGCCCCCCATCGCGTGCTCGCGGATGCCGAAGTGGAGGGTGCGTCCGTAGGGCCCGCCCGGGTACTCGTCGACCACCCGGTTGGCCGGCAGGAAGGAGTCGGCCCCCTTCATGGTGGTGTTGTTCGAGCCGGCCAGGTCGGCCGAGCCGCCCCACAGCTCGGGCAGCTGCGGTCCGAGTGCGCTCAGCACCTCTCCGGAGGCCTTCCGGGTGCTCATCGAGCCGGGCTCGAAAACCGGCAGCTCCAGATCGGCCGGCAGTCGGCGGGCGCTGATCCGCGCCAGCAGGGCCGCCCGCTCGGGGTTGGCCTGCTGCCAGGCGGCGAAGGCGGCGTCCCAGGCCGCGCGGGTGGCGCCGTTGCGCTCGGCGAAGGCCTTGCGGGTGGTGGCGACCAGATCCTCGTCGATGGCGAAGGGGGTGTCCTCGAAGCCGAGCACCTTCTTGAGGGCCGAGATCTCGGTGGCGCCCAGCTTGGAGCCGTGCACCGACTCCTTGCCCTGGAGGTGGGGAAGCGGCCATCCGATGACGGTGGTCACCTTGATGAAGGAGGGCTTGTCGGTGACGGCCTTGGCGGCCTCGATGGCCTCGGCCAGGGCGTCGACGTCCTCGGAGTAGTGGGTGCCGCCGTGGGTGAAGTCGACGGTCCGGACATCCCAGCCGTAGGCCCGGTAGCGGGCGCAGACGTCCTCGGTGAAGGCGATCTTGGTGTCGCCCTCGATGGTGATCCGGTTGTCGTCGTAGAACAGGATGAGGTTGCCGAGCTCCTGGGTGCCGGCCAGCGAGGAGGCCTCGGCGGAGACTCCCTCCTGCAGGCAGCCGTCCCCGGCGATCGCGTAGATGTAGTGGTCGAAGGGGCTGGTCCCGGCGGGGGCGTCGGGGTCGAGCAGGCCGCGCTCACGGCGGGCCGCCATCGCCATCCCGACCGCATTGGAGACGCCGGCGCCCAGCGGGCCGGTGGTCGTCTCGATGAACCGCGTGTGGCCGTACTCCGGGTGGCCGGGGGTCAGCGACCCCCAGGTGCGCAGGGACTCCAGGTCCGACAGCTCCAGGCCGAGACCGGCCAGGTAGAGCTCGGTGTACTGGGTCAGCGAGGAGTGGCCGGCCGACATCACGAACCGGTCGCGTCCCAGCCACTTCTCGTCGGCCGGGTCGATGTTGAGCACCTTGTGGTAGAGCAGGTAGCCCAGCGGGGCCAGCGAGATCGCGGTGCCGGGGTGGCCGTTTCCGACCTTCTCCACGGCATCGGCGGCCAGCACCCGGGCCGTGTCCACGGCCTTCGCGTCCGTCTCAGTCCATTCAAGATGTGCCACTTTGTGATGTCCTCTCATTGGTGTGCCCCGGCCCGGTCCAGGACCGGACCGGGGCGTGATAAAACCTCAGGCGTTGCCAGCCGGGCTCGGTTCGTGCTGCCCGTAGTCGTTCTGGTATCGAGCGTACAGACGGTCGATGGTGTGTTGGGGAATGGGGACGGGCTCACCCATCTGTGCAGAAACCTGGACGGTGTGGGCCACCTCCTCGCACATCGCCGCGGTCTTGACGGCGGCCGTCGCGTCGACGCCGATCGTGAACGGGCCGTGGTTGGCCATCAGCACGGCCCGGGACCGGGATCCCCGCAGGGTCTCCACGATTCCCCGCCCGATCGAGTCGTCGCCGATCACGGCCAGCGGTCCCACCGGGATCTCGCCGCCGAACTCGTCGGCCATCATGGTGAGCACGCACGGGATCGGCTGGTGGCGGGCCGCCCAGGCGGTGGCGAAGGTGGAGTGGGTGTGGACCACCCCGCCCACCTCCACCATCTGCTGGTACACGTAGCCGTGGGCGAAGACGTCGGAGGACGGGCGCAGCGAGGCGTCGGTCCCGTCGTCGACCTTGTGGCCCGCCAGGTCGCAGACCACCATCGCATCGGGGGTGAGCAGCTCGTAGGGCACCCCGGAGGGCTTGATGACCAGCAGGTCGGTGCCGGCCTCCTCGGCGCAGCGGATCCGCTGGGAGACATTCCCGGCGGTCCAGACCACCAGGTTCCAGCGGATCAGCTCCCCGTGGAGTCGGGCCACCTTCTCCCGGGCGGCGTGGATCTGCGCCTGGGTCCGGGCAGACAGGTCGGCGATCCGGATCTGCTTCGGGGTGGCGGGACTAGTCATTGAGGTAGGCGTCCTCCGAGTGGTCCCCGGCCCGCCGCAGCAGTGGTCCGCGCTTCTTCTCGGCGCGGATGTGCGCGGCCCGGCGGATCTCCTTGAGCCGGTGCATCACCGGATTGGCTCCCCGACCGAAGTAGTCGTGCAGGATCCGGTACTCGCGGTAGAGCTCGTCGTACTGGCCGGCGCGCTCCTCGTCGACCTGGTAGACCCCCTCCTCCTTGGCCCCCATCGCCGCAGAGGCCGCCTTGACGTCGGGATAGACGCCGGCCGCCACCGCACCGAAGACCGCCGATCCGCGGGCCCCCGGCTGGGTGGTCAGACCCAGTGACAGCGGAACCCGGCAGATGTCGCAGAGCAGCTGCATGAGGAAGCCGTTCTTGGTGAGGCCGCCGGCCACCACCAGCTCGTTGATCGCCACCCCGGCCTGGCGGAAGGACTCGATGATGGTGCGGGCACCGAAGGCGGTGGACTCCAGCAGAGCCCGGTACTGGTCCTCAGGGGTGGTGGTGAGTGTCTGTCCCACCATCAGGCCCGACAGGTTGGCGTCGGCCAGCACCGAGCGGTTGCCGTTGTGCCAGTCCAGCCCGATCAGCCCGTGCGCGCCGACCTCCTGGTCGCGGCACTTCTCGGTGAGCAGGTCATGGACGCTGATCCCCCGCCGGGCGGCCTGGTCGAGATAGGACTGCGGCACGCAGTTGTCGATGAACCAGGCGAAGATGTCGCCCACCGCGGTCTGGCCGGCCTCGAACCCCCAGGAGCCGTCGACGACGCCGCCGTCGACCACCCCGAACATGCCGGGGACCTCCTTGAGCTCGGGTCCCGGCACGATGTAGCAGGCGGAGGTGCCCATGATGGCGGTCATCTGGCCGTCCTCGACCGCCTGGACGGCGGCGGCGGTGACGTGGGCGTCGATATTGCCCGAGGCCACCGCGATCCCCTCCGGCAGTCCGAGCCGGGCGGCCCACTCGGCGGTGAGCCCGCCGACCCGGGCGCCCAGGGGCAGCACCGGGGCGTTCATCTTGGTCTCGAAGACATCCTCGAACTCAGGGTTGAGGTTGCGCAGGAACTCCTTGGACGGGTACTTCCCGTCCTGGAACATCCGCTTGTACCCGGAGTCCCCGGCCGCGAAGGTGAGGGTGCCGGTGAGGGTCCAGGTGAGCCAGTCCAGGGCGTCGACGAAGACGACGGCGGCGTCATAGACCCGCGGCGCCCACTCCAGGGTCTCCAGAACCTTCGGCATCAGCATCTCGGCGGACAGGATCCCGCCGTAGCGGGCCAACCACGGCTCACGGCGCACCTGGGCCAGCTTGACGATCCGGTCGGCCTGGTCCTGGGCGCCGTGGTGCTTCCACAGCTTGACCCACGCGTGCGGCTCATTGGCGAACTCCTCGCTCAGACACAGCGGGGTGCTGTCGGACCGGCAGGCCAGCACGGTGGCGGAGGTGAAGTCCAGACCGATGCCGACGACATCGGCCGGGTCGACCCCGGCGTCCTTGAGGGCGCCCGGGACGATGTGCTCCAGGGTCTCGATGTAGTCGGCGGGAGACTGCAGGGCGAAGTCCGGCGGCAGCTTCTGCCCGTCGGCGGCGTCCAGGGTGCGGTCCATCACCGCGTACGGGTAGTCGTGGACATCGGTGCCCATCTCGGCACCGTCGCTGGCCCGCACCACCAGGGCGCGGCCGGACAGGGTGCCGTAGTCGAGACCGATGATGTACTTCTGGGACATGGCTTCCTACCTCTGTGTGGGAATGTGAGCGGGTGAGGGTCGGGGCCGCGGACGGCCCCGACCGTCGTCTGATCAGTGCTTCCAGGGGCGCTTGGCCCAGAACCCGTCGCCGACGAAGAGCTTGTCGACCTCCTCCTGGAGGACGCCGGCCTCCAGCAGGAAGTCCAGCAGGGTGTAGCGCGACCGGATCATCTGGCAGCGGAAGTAGGTCTGGTGGAAGCGCTCCTCGGTGAGGCCGATCTGGCCGGGATGGTAGACCCCGCCCACCTCCTTGAGGATCTTCTCGACCCGCTCGGCGGGCATCACCTGGTCGGCGCAGCGGCGCTGGATCTCGGGCCACTTCTGGGCGACCAGCTCGAGACGCTCGCGCAACTGGTCGGCGGTGAGGTACTTGTCCATCGTCTGCTTGACGGCGGGCTCGAGCATGTCGCCGGTGAAGTTGCGGCGGACCTTCGCCTCCATCTCCTGGGCGCTGGGCCACTTCGCGACGGCGGCGTCGATGTCGAGGCTGCTGAAGTCGATCGTGAGGATCTCGGCCCACAGGGCCAGCACCGCGATGGTGCCCAGGCCCACCTTCATGCCATGGGTCAGCGGGGGCTCCTGATCCATCCCGAGCTTCTCCATCTCCCAGGTGTGGGAGAACTGGTGGCCGGCCCCGGATGCGGGCCGGGAGCTGATCCGGTACTTCTGCATCGCCAGACCCGACATCACCAGGCCCTCCACCAGGCCCTCCAGAGCCTCGGGCTTGCCGACCGACAGGCCCTTGGGGTCGGAGATGGCCTGCGGGAGGGGCCCCTGGACCAGATCCCAGACCTCCTTGTCGATGGGCTCGATGCCCAGTTCGTCGGCGATGATCCAGTCGGCCCCGGCCGGCACCTTCTCGATGAGGTCGCCCAGCCCGGTGGCGGTGCACCGCTGCGGCGCCCCGGCCATCGTCGGCAGGTCGGCGATGAGGGCCTGGGGGGCCCGGCAGCTCATCGTGTGCTTGAAGCCGTTCTCGGTGATGGAGGCGCCGAAGGCGGCGTAGCCGTCCATCGAGGCGGCGGTGCAGACATTCATGTAGCGGCGTCCGAGCTCGTCGGAGGCGCGCTTGGTGAGGTCGTTGAGGGTGCCCGAACCGATCGAGCAGGCAATCACGCCGTCGAGGCCGGCCAGGTGGTCGCGGATCTTCTGGACGTTCTCGTAGGCGGCGTAGACGGTGGGGTGGGCCGGGAAGATCATCGGCTCGACCAGCTCGACGCCGGCCCCGGTCAGGGAGGCCTTCACAGCCTCGCCGGCGACCCCCCAGGTGTTGCCGTCGGCGATGATGATCGCCTTGGCATCGCCGAAGAGCTTCGTGAAGACGGGTCCCGTCTGGTCGAGGACTCCGTGTCCCATGACCACCACATCGGTGTCGTCGGAGTCTGCAAGAGCTCTCTCAATAAGTTCGGACATGTCATTCCTCTCGTGGAAACTGTGGGACTGGGCCCCCATCGGTGGCCGGTCTGTGCGACCGGCCACCGATGGGTCCAGTGCGTTGCGTGCTGTGCTGCTCGTGCTGTGCTGCTCGCACTGCCCGGGCCCCGCGGGGCCCGGTCAGTTCAGTGCTTCTGACAGCTCAGTGCTTGGCGGCCTCGTGATCGACGAGCTCGTGGATCAGCGACTGCATCAGCGGGAAGGAGCGCATGTACTTGTCCAGGTAGAACTGGTACTGCTCGTGACGCTGCGGGTCGGGCTCGATGATGTCGATCTCATGGACCATGTTGGCACCGGCCTCCGGCAGGTCCTTGTACAGGCCCGCGCCGACGGCGGCGATCATGCAGGTGCCCAGGACGACGGCGTCGCCCACCTCGGTGAGTGCGATCGGCACGCCGGTGACGTCGGAGTGCATCTGGATCCAGTCGCGGCTCTTGGTCGAGCCGCCGCAGGCGACCATCTTCTCGACATTGACGCCGGCGTCCTTGAAGGCCTTGACCGAGTGGCCGATGCCGTAGCAGACGGCCTCCTGGATGGCGTGGTAGACGTGCGCCGGGGTGTGGGCCAGGGACAGCCCCCACATGATGCCGCGCGCCTTGGAGTCGGTGTAGGGGGTCCGGTTGCCCTGGAAGTACTCGTTGACGATCAGCCCGTCGGATCCGATCGGGATGTCGCGGGACTGGGCGTTGAGGACGTCGTAGGGGTTGAGCCCGACCTTCTCGGCGGCCGCGACGACGTCGGAGGCGAAGTTGTCCTTGAACCACTTGAGGACCGATCCGGTCGACACCCCGGAAGCCTCGACGGTGAACTGTCCGGGAACCACGGCGTCGGTGTAGGACCCCCAGAACCCCTCGCCGTGGATCTCGCGGTCGCTCTGACCGCTGAGCACGTGGGAGGAACCGGTGATGAGGGCGAAGGTGCCCGGACTCAGCACCCCCAGTCCGATCTGGCCCGCCCAGGCGTCGCCGGGGCCCTGGGCGACCGGGATTCCGGGACGCAGGCCGAGCAGCTGGGCGGGAATCGTGCCGAGCACGCCGATCTGCTCGCCGAGGTTGACGACCCGCTCGGGAACCTTCTCGAACAGATCACCGCAGCCGACGGCCTCGTAGAAGTCGACCGGCCAGCCGCCCTGGGCCCGGTTGTAGTAGGAGCGGATCGAGTGGGTGTTGATGTTGGCGGTCCACTCGCCGGTCAGCTTGTAGGTGACCCAGTCGGCGGCATCGACGATGTGGGCGGCGCGGGCGTAGTTCTCCGGCTCGTGCTCCTTGAGCCAGGCGGCCTTGAAGGGGAAGTTCTCGGCGGGGGCGGCGCCCTTGCCGCCGTTGTTCATCAGCCGGGCGACGGAGTCGGACTGCTCGGCGCGGGCCGCCTGGGTGGTGGCGCGGTTGTCCATCCACATGATCGCCGGCCGGATCGACTCCCCCTTGGAGTCCAGGGTGACCATCGTGAAGGTCGTCGCATCGTAGGAGATGCCGGCGATCGCCGAGGGGGAGATCCCGGCGTTGGAGATCGCCCGGTGGGCGCTGGCCTGCAGGGCCTTCCACCAGTCCTCCGGGTCCTGCTCGGCCCAGCCGGGGTGCGGGAAGTTCGTCGGGTAGGGGGTGGCCGCGAAGGTCAGCGGTCGGCCGGCCAGGTCGAAGATGGCCACTCGACACGACTCGGTGCCGTAGTCGATGCCGAGAACGTAGGGTCCGTTGTCAATCATGAATCTCTCCTTTGAGGGTGCCCGTCACTGGGCACCGGAACACAACAGGGGATGAGCAGAAGGTCTGCTCGAGGGTGACGTCCCGTCCCGGGAGGTCACTGGTCGTCGTCGCTCCATCCGAGCTCGTCCCACACCGACGCCGGGATGAGCCGGTCGATCCGGTCCAGCACCCAGGTCGGGCGGTGGGCCCGGTCGAGGGCCGCGACATCGTCGGCGGTGGCCTCCCCGGTGAGCACGCAGGCCGATCCCATCCCGGTGTCCAGAGCCATCTGGATATCGGTCTGGAGCCGGTCGCCGACCATCACGCAGTCCTCCACCGCGACGTCCAGACCCTCCAGTGCTGCGGTGAGCATCACCGGCGAGGGCTTGCCCAGGTTCACCTGGCAGGTGGTCCCGGTGCAGGCCTCGATGGCCGCGGTGATCGCCGCGCAGTCGGGCTCCCCGCGTCCCCCCGGGAAGGGGCAGAACCGGTCCGGGTTGGTCTGGACGAGGAAGGCCCGCTTGTGGAACCAGATGGCGTCGAAGGCGATCTGGAGTTTGCGGTAGTCGAACTGCCGGTCGTAGGAGGCGACCACGATGTCGATCTCGGCGGGGTCCTCCGACAGCCGGATCCCCGCCTCGCGCAGACTGCGCTTCAACGGCTCCTCGGATATCGCGAAGACGGTGGCATCGGGATGGTTGGCCCTCAGCCAGTTGGTGGTCGTCACCACGGTGTTCGAGATGTCGGAGATGTCGGTGGGCAGGCCCAGCCTCTCCAGCTTCTCGACGTACTGCTGCGGATCCTTGGTCGGGTTGTTCGACAGGAAGCGCACCGGGATCCCCCGCTGACGCAGTTCCTCAATCATCCGCTTGGCCCCCGGCAGCAGGTGGTCACCGAGGTAGATGGTGCCGTCCATGTCGAAGACATAGGCCTGCTGGAAGTCGGTGGGGGCGTTCACGATGTCGTTCATTGAGTTCTCCAGGTCAGCGGGGGAATCACGGATTCAGATCAGGACAGCAGCGCGGCCAGGGAGACCACGACGGTGTTCGAGATCCAGATGGCGGCGGCCGGCGGGTCGATGTGGCTCGTGCCGCGGTTGTACCAGAGGCGGGCGGCGAGCTCGGCGAAGGCCGCGGCCATGATGCCGAAGACGGCGCCGATGAGCAGGGCCACGAAGGCCATCAGCCAGGCGTGGGAATCCCATGTGCTCGTCGCGGTCCACTTGAAGGTGTCGAAGGTGGCACCCATCAGGATCGGGTAGAAGTGCACGGCGCCCAGGCCGGCCGTGATCGTCACGTGGTGCTGCACCGGCATGTTCCGGTTCGTGATGAGGAACAGGATGATGATGGCCGAGATGGCGAACGGGAAGCTGGAGGCATTGGCGGCGGCCAGGGTGCTGGGCAGCCCCTGCGCGGCGAAGTGAGCGCCGACGTTCGAGGCCAGGAACAGCGAGGCGCTGGCGGCGAAGATGCCGAACAGCGAGCCGATGGACAGCAGCTGGGAGGGCTTCTCCTGCCATTCGAGCCAGCGCCCGTTCGGGCCGGGCTTGATCTTGGCGGGGAAGGAGGTGGCGTCCTCGTGGAAGAGCTCCGGGTTGTGCAGCGAGCCGCTGAACAGCTTCTGCTTCTTGACCCCGCCGAACGCCCAGCGGGCGACCAGGCCGGAGATGAGCACGGTCAGGGCCACCGAGTCGGTGTGCTTGCCGAACCACGGGAGGTTGGCGATACCGATCTGGAGGAGGTAACCGAACACACCGAAGATCGAGCCGACGAACAGCACGTCGGGCTTGCCCAGGCCGGCCAGGGGCGAGTTCACGTCCTTGCCGTCGGTCATGTAGCCCTTGTAGGTGGCGTAGATGGCACCGGCGACACCGCCGGCGAAGGCCACGTATGGGCCGAAGAACGGACCGAAGGCCAGGAAGTCGAAGCCGAAGGTGTTGCCCGTGGCGGCGAAGATGCCCCAAGAGACCAGCACCATGAAGCCGGTCATCACGAATGCGTAGTTGCCGCCGATCGCTGCGCCGACGGCGCCTCCCGCGATCGCAGCGAGGAGTCCGAAGATGAAGACTCCCAACGAAGCTGTGAACATCAGTGTCCCTAGTGGTCAGGCGGGTGCGGCCCGCGCTCATGTCACCGTCGGCCGGATGCCGCGGCGTGACCCCGTCGCGCCGATGGCGACGAACCGGGGTGGCCCTGCGTCGCACCGTCACAGGTGCGGCTCGCGAGGCTGGGTCCGCGTCGTGGCGGACCCGGTCTGGGCCGGCGCGTCCGCACCTCACTCGGAGGGCCGGACACGCCGACGGGTCTCAGCAGTCCTGGCCGGCTCCAGCGATCTGGCCGCCGGCGTTGGCCTCGTACTCGCTGATCAGGTCCACATTGGCCTTCGAGTGAGAGGTCGGGTCGAAGGTGTAGTCGAGGAACTCGCGGGCCAGTCGACGGGCCAGCTCCAGTCCGATCACCCGCTCCCCCAGGCACAGCACGTGGGCGTCGTTGGACATGATGAGCCGCTCGACGGAGAAGCTGTCATGGGCGGTGCACGCCCGGATCCCGGGAACCTTGTTGGCCGAGATGGCCATCCCCATCCCGGTTCCGCAGATGAAGATCCCCCGGTCGGCCCTGCCCTCGGCGATCACTCGGGCACCCGCGACACCGATGTGCGGGTAGAGAGTCTTCTCACCAGGGGTGATACCGACATCGATGACCTCGTCGACCCGCGGATCGGCCTCGAGATCGGCCTTGATGGCCTCCTTGTAGTCCACTCCGGCCGGGTCTCCGGCCACCACGATTGTGAATCCCATCGCTCCTCCGAGCCTCCTTGCGTTCGGAACGGGCCTTGCGGTCCGCCAGGGCGAATCGCCCTGATGGCGCTAAAACTAACACAGTTAGTGACAAAAACACCATGAAACGTGTGAGAACTATGAGCGATCGGGGACCGGCGGCTCACCGGCGGCCGCCGTCGCCGCCCGGCGAGGGGGCCACGCTCACCTGGACGCCGGTCTCCCGCAGGTGGCTGAGCATCTCGGGGGAGGACTTGTCATCGACCACCACGTGGTCGAACTCCTGGAGGTCGGCGAACTTGAACAGGGCGCGTCGGTTGAACTTCGTGTGGTCCAGCAGCAGCACCCTGGTCTCGGCGGAGTCGAGCATCGCCCGTTTGACCTCGACCACCTCCTGGTAGGGGTGGTAGCAGCCCATCTCGAAGATCCCCGAGGCTGAGACGAAGACCAGGTCGGCGTGCATCGACCGGATGGTCCGCACCGCCGTCGGCCCCATCAGGGAGTGCGCCCAGGCCTGGTACTCCCCGCCGGTGACGACCAGCTTCGCGCCACGGCAGGCGGCCACCTCGTCGGCCACCAGCAGAGAGTTCGTCACCACCGTGACATTGCTGATGTCGGGCAGGGCGCGCAGCAGCCAGACCCCCGAGGTGGAGTCGTCGAGCATCAGCGAGCAGCCGCTGGTGACCAGTGTGGCGGCCTCGCCGGCCACCGACTGCTTCTCCGCCGAGGACTGCTCCAGTCGGAAGTCGGCATCCGCCTCGTGCAGCCCGCTGGCCACCGCGACCACCTGGCCGCGATGTCTGGTGAGCACGCCGCTGTCCTCCAGCACCGACAGATCCCGGTAGATCGTCATCGCGGAGACCCCGGTGAGGCTCACCAGGTCCTCGACGCTCATCGAGCCGTTGCGGATCACCGTCTCGGCGATCGCCAACTGGCGGCCCCGCGGGCCGTCCTGTCCGCGCCTGCCCGACTGGTCGGTTGCACTACTGGGCATGGTCCCATCCCTTCATGAACCGGTCCGGCGGCCGTGGTCGCGGGGCCGGAGAGGTGCGTCGATCTCGGTAGTGTGGTGCCTATGACCGCTTATCATGCCGATTCCTCCGACGTCGTCGACAAGGAGGTGCTCACCTGGTCCAGGTTCGGGACTGCCCAGGAGGAGCTCGCCCAGCAGATCGCCGACTCCGGATTCCATCCCGAGGTGCTCATCTCGATCGCCCGGGGAGGGATGCTGCTGGGCGGTGCCCTCACCTACTCCCTGGGCGTCAAGCTCACCGATGCGGTCAACGTCGAGTTCTACACCGACGTCAACCAGACCCTGCCCGACCCGGTGCTGCTGGCCCCGATGCTCGACACCGCGTCGATCAAGGGCAAGCGGATCCTGGTTGTCGACGACGTCGCCGACTCGGGGCGCACCCTGGCGCTGGTCCTCCAGCTGCTGAGCGGCTACGGCGCCGAGGTCCGCTCGGCGGTGCTTTACACCAAGCCGGGCACGGTGGCCCACCCGGACTACCAGTGGAAGACGGTCGACCGGTGGATCGTCTTCCCTTGGAGTGCCAAGCCCCCGGTCACCGCTCACTGAGACCTCCTCAGCCGATCACGCTGCCGACGGCGCGCACGACCTCGACGAAGGAGACCGCCCCGGGATCCGGGGTGCCCAGGGACTTCTCGCCGAGGGGCCGGGAGCGTCCCAGCCGGGCCACGATGCCGGCGGTCGACCGCGCCCCCTGGTCGGCGGCCAGCACGGCTGCCCCCCAGGCGGTGGGCAGGTCGGCCGTCGACCCCTGGAGGGTCCTCACGAAGGGCTCCATGGCGTCGACCATCGTCTTGTCCCCGAGCTGGGCGCCGCCCAGCCGGGTGACCGCCTCCAGGGCGGCGCCGGCCGCCCGCACCACGAGTTCCGGACGGCACGGCTGATCGTCGCCCAGGGCCGAGCCGAAGGCCGTGAGTGCGGCCCCCCACAGTGCCCCCGAGGTGCCGCCGGCCTGCTCCGACCAGGCCGCCCCGGCGGCGGCCAGGGTGGTGAGCGCCCCGGCCCCCTCGGCAGCGACCTCCCGGGCCGCCTGCACGGCGGCGGTCGATCCGCGGGCCATCCCGATGCCGTGGTCCCCGTCCCCGGCGATCGAGTCCAGCCGTCCGAGCTCGTCCTGGCGCTCGACCAGCATCGACCTCATCAGGTCCAGGGCGCCGACGACCGTGCCGGCCACCTCCTGGGAGACGGGGCTGCCGGGGGTCGCGACGGTCACCGCCTCCGCCTGCTGGGACAGCTCGGCGGTGTCGAGCTCCACCTCGCCGATCGCCCCGCGGCGGTAGGCGGGGGTGTCGCAGGGGGCCAGCCAGAGCGGCTCGATGACCTCGTCGAGCCACACCAGGGTCAGCGACAGTCCGGCCATGTCGAGGCTGGTGACGAACTCGCCGACCTGGGGGTCGACGACCTCCAGACCGGCCTCGACCAGGCGCCGGCGGATGTCGTTCCAGATGACGAAGAGCTCCTCGTACTTGGTGTCGCCCAGCCCGTTGACGATCGGCACCACCCGGACTCCGGCGTCCTCGGGACGGTCGGCCAGCAGGCCGTCGACCAGCATCTGCGCCAGGTCGTCGGCGGTGCCCAGATCCGCGTCGTGGATGCCGGGCTCGCCGTGGATACCCATCCCCACGCCCATCCGGCCCTCGGCGACCCGGAACAGCGGCTGGTCCGCGCCGGGCAGGGTGCAGCCCTTGAAGGCCACCCCGAAGGACCGGGTCCGGTGGTTGACGCGGTTGAAGACCTCGACCACCTCGTCGATGCCCAGACCGGCCTCGCAGGCGGCACCGGTCACCTTGAAGGTCGGCAGGTCCCCGGCGATGCCGCGACGGCGGGACAAGTCGTCGGGGCCGGCCGAGGCGATGTCGTCGGTGACCAGCAGGCAGCGGGTGTCGATCCCTTCGCTCTTGAGCCGCTCGGCCGCCTGGCCGAACTGGAGGACGTCGCCGGCGTAGTTGCCGAAGCCGATGAGCACCCCGGCGCCGCGGTCGGCGGCCTTGCACACCGAGTAGGCCTGCGCGCCCGAGGGGGAGGAGAAGATATTGCCGCAGACCGCGCCATCGGCGAATCCCTGCCCGACCCATCCGGCGAAGGCCGGGTAGTGGCCGGACCCTCCTCCCACCACCAGGGCGACCTTGCCGGGGCGGGTGACAGTGGCCCTGGCCACCCCGCCGAAGACCGGCTTGAGGTGCTGGGGGAAGGCACTGGCCAGGCCGGCCACCGCCTGGGCGGGGAAGTCATCGGGGTCGTTGAGTACTCGGGTCATCCACGTCTCCACTTCTGTCTGGGGAGGAAGCATGCAACCGGGATCCGATCAGCTGTGATCGATCCCGATCATGTCGTTTTTTCACGTTCAGGACTAGCCTTTTCACATCAAATCATGAGAAGTTCGGATCAACAAGCGGGACCATCGGTCCGTTCCCGCGCCTGCGACATGCCAACCGGGAGGATCACCGAGATGACCTCAACCATGCCCACCCTCACCCTGCGCGGCCCCGGCGACGTCGCCCTGGTCGACAAGCCGGTCCCCTCCCCCGGACCCGGCGAGGTGCTGCTGGCGGTGGAGGCGACGACCATCTGCGGCACCGACCTGCGCATCATCTCGGGGGAGAAGACCAGCGGGGTGAGGCCGGGGGCGACCCTCGGTCATGAGGTGGCCGGCCGGATCGCCGCGATCGGCGAGGGGGTGGCCGGTTCACCGGGCGGCGCCGATCTGGTGGTGGGACGCCAGGCGACGGTCTCCATCGTCGTCTCGTGCGGATGCTGCCGGGCCTGCCTGATCGGTCGGGAGCACCTGTGCAGCGGTCTCGAGCTGGTCGGGTACGGGATCGACGGGGGCCTGGCCCCCTACCTGCTGGTGCCGGCCCGGGCGGTGGCACGGGGAAATGTCATCGTCTCCCCCACCGAGCTGCCCGCTGTCCGGCTGGCCCTGGCCGAACCGCTGTCCTGCGTGCTCAACGGGCACCACCGGCACGGCGGGGTCAATCCGGGCGAGACGGTGGTGGTGATCGGTGGCGGACCGATCGGGCTGCTGCACACCCAGCTGGCCCTGGCCGGCGGTGCGGCCCGGGTGATCCTGTGCGACCGCCACGAGGAGCGGCGCGCGGTGGCCCGCGGACTGGGAGCGACCGGGGTGGCGCCCGAGGAGCTCGCGGACAGGGTCGCCGACCTCACCGGCGGCTGGGGGGCCGATGTGGTGGTGGTCGCGATCGGGCGGACGGAGCTGGCCGAGACCTCCCTGGAGCTGGCGGCCCCCGGTGGCCGGGTGAGCTGGTTCGCCGGATTCCCGAAGGACTCCCAGTCGCTTCTCACCCCCAACACGGTGCACTACCAGGAGCTGACGGTCTCCGGAGGCTCCAACGCCCGACGGGCCGACGTCCATGACGCCGTCCGGCTGCTGGCAGCCGGTGTGATCGACGAGACGCCGATCGTCACCCACACCTTCGGGCTGTCCCAGTGGCCCGAGGCGATCGATGCGGTGCGGTCCCACCTGGGGATCAAGATCGCCATCGACCCCCGACGCTGAGCCTCAGATCGCCAGCTCGGCCAGTTCGGCGCTCGGGGTGCCGAACCGGTGGGCGGTCAGGGACACCGACTGCTCGCGCAGGAAGGCCAGCAGCTCCACCCTGGGTGCGGCGGTGACCGGCCAGGACCAGACCGCCAGATCGGGGTCGCCCGCGGTGGCCGCGGCGACCTCGGTGGGGTCGGCGCCGATCAGTCGGACCCTGCGAGGGGCTCCGGGGGCGCCCATCGAGACCAGCCAGTCGGGCTGGGCGACGACATCGCAGACCACCCCGAGGGCGGTCAGGGCACTGGCCAGGACCGGGTCGACCCGCGGGTCGAGGCTCACCGAGAGCACCGGGCCGGCGGCCAGCAGGCCGGCGCTGCAGGCGCGGGCGGCGTCACTCAGATCGGCGTCGGGGCCGATCCGGATCAGGGTCGCGGCGGGTCGGTAGCGGAACTCGTCGCGCTCGTGGATCAGACCGCCGATGTCCCGGGCGATGCCGAACTCGTGGGCCCAGGCGGCGGCGTCGCGGTGGGCGGCGTCCCACAGCCATCCCTCCCGGACGGCCTCGGCCCGGCGATGGGCGATGTGGGAGAGGAACTGCTCGACCCGCGGCGACAGCGGGCCGTCGGGGGCCGGGGTCCTCGGTTCGGCCGGAGCCCAGGAGCCGAGCACGGCCAGATAGTTCGGGCCGCCGGCCTTGGCGCCGGGGCCGACCGCCGACTTCTTCCACCCGCCGAAGGGCTGACGGCCCACGATCGCGCCGGTGATGCCGCGGTTGATGTACAGATTTCCGGCCTGGACGTGGTCCAGCCACCAGGAGATCTCGGCGGGATCCAGCGAGTGGATACCGGCGGTCAGGCCGTAGGGGGTGCCGTTCTGGTAGGAGACGGCGGTGGCCAGGTCGGGGGCTGACATGATGCCGGTGATCGGGCCGAAGTACTCGGTGAGGTGGTAGCGGTCCCCCGGCCTCACCCCGGCGCGCACGCCGGGACTCCAGAACCGGCCCGAGGGGTCGATCCGGCGGGGTCTCAGGGCCCAGGTCTGGCCGGGGTCCAGGGTGGTGAGGCCCTCGAGGAGTTTGCCCTCGGCGGGCTGGATGAGGGGCCCGAGCTGGGTGGCCAGGTCGCTGGAGTCGCCGAGCCGCAGGGAGGCCGCGGCGTCCAGGATCTGGTGGCGCAGCCGTTTGGACCGGTAGGCCTGACCGACCAGGATCACCAGGGAGGCGGCCGAGCACTTCTGGCCGGCGTTGCCGAAGGCCGAGCGCACGATGTCTGCGGCGGCCAGGTCGTAGTCGGCGTTCTCGGTGACGATGATGGCGTTCTTGCCGCTGGTCTCGGCCAGCAGTGGCAGGTCGTGGCGCCAGGAGCGGAACAGCGTCGCGGTGTCATGGGCCCCGGTGAGGATGACCCGCTCGACGTCGGGATGGCTGATGAGTCGGCGTCCCACCTCGTCCTCGGCGGCGTCGCCCAGCTGGAGGACCTCGCGCGGGACCCCGGCCTGCCAGAGGCACTCGGCGATCACCGCGGCGCAGCGTCGGGCCTGCGGGGCCGGCTTGAGCAGCACCGCCGATCCGGCGGCCAGCGGGGCCAGCACCGATCCGGCCGTGATGGACAGCGGGAAGTTCCACGGCGGGGCGACCACCGTGAGCCGGGGCGGGGTGAAGGTCGCCCCGTCCACCTGTTCCAGGCCGATCGCGTGGTCGGCGTACCAGGTGGCGAAGTCGATCGCCTCGGAGATCTCGACATCCCCCTCGGCGACGATCTTGCCGGTCTCGGCGCCGGCGAGCGCCAGCAGGTCCCCGCGACGTCGGGCGAACTCGGCGGCCACCTCCCGCAGGATCCCGGCACGGCGGGCGGCGCCCAGACCGTTCCAGCCCGGCTGGGCGGCCAGGCCGGTCGCGACCGCGTCGTCGACCTCCTCGACGCTGGCGAGGTGGTGGGAGGCCACCGTGGTGGCTCCCAGCCGGCAGTGGTCCATCACCGCCGCCACCTCGGCGGCCCACTCGCGCACCGGGGCCAGGGCCGGGTCGGAGTCGGTACTGGGACGGTAGTCATCGGCCGGGTCGGGCACCCGGTCGATCTCCTGGTGCCGGTGGGGCGCCGGAACGGTCCGGGTGAGGCCGTCGAGGGCGGCGCGGAACCGGGCCTCCTCGCGGGCGAACAGTTCCGGGTCGCGGCCGAGCTCGAAGACCGCCGACATGAAGTTCTCGGCGGCGGCCCCCTCCTCGAGGCGTCGCACCAGGTAGGAGATGGCGACGTCGAAGTGGTCGGGATGGACGACCGGGGTGTACAGCAGAACCCCGCCGACATCGGCACCGACCCGTTCGACCTGGTCGGGGACCATCCCGAGCAGCATCTCGAACTCGACCCGGTCGCCGACCCCGCGCCGATCGGCCAGCAGCTTGGCCATGGCGATGGAGAACAGGTTGTGGCCGGCCACCCCGTAGCGCACCGATCGGGTGCGCTCGGGGGTCAGCGCCCAGTCCAGGACGCGCAGGTAGTTGCTGTCGGTGGCGACCTTGGAGTGCCAGGGAGCCTGGGCCCAGCCGTGCAGCTCGGCGTCGACCTTCTCCATCGGCAGGTTGGCTCCCTTGACCAGCCGGATCTTGATGCCGGCTCCCCCGCGGGCGGTGCGCCGGTCGGCCCATGCGGTGAGCCGCTGGGCGGCGGCCAGGGAGTCGGGGAGGTAGGCCTGCAGGACGATGCCGGCCTCCAGGGTCAGGAACTCCGGACGGTCCAACAGGTTCTGGAAGACGTCGATGGTGAGGTCCAGGTCGTGGTACTCCTCCATGTCGAGATTGATGAACTTGGCGGTGGCCGAGCGGGCGGCCAGTCTAAACAGCGGTGCGAGCCGGTCGGCGACCTCCTGGACGGTGGCGTCGTGGGCCCACAGGTCCAGCTGGTTGACCACCGCCGAGATCTTCACCGAGACGTAGTCGACGTCGTCGCGGGCCAGCAGCCTCTTGGTGCCGGCCAGTCGGGCGGCGGCCTCCCGGTCGCCGAGCACCGCCTCGCCGAGCAGGTTGAGATTGAGCCTCACACCGTCCTTGCGCAGTCGGCGCAGGGCGCGGCCGAGTGCCCGGGGGCGGGCGTCGATGATGAGGTGTCCGACCATCTGTCGCAGCACGCCACGGGCCAGGCCGACCACCAGGCGGGGGGCGTGGGGGGCGGTCCGGCCGGCCATCCGGACCCCGGCGCGCAGGACCGGGGGAAGGAAGGATGCGTCGGTGCGGGACAGTCGCGCCAGGGCCGCCGCGGCGGTGCCAGGGTCCTCGGGGCGCATCACCCGGTCGATGAACTCCACGGTGAAGGGCAGCCCGGAGGGTTCCCTCAGAACCTGGGAGAGCAGGGTCGCGGCGACCCTGCCGCGGTCCCGGGGGAGCATCCCGCGCCACCGTGCGACGGCTCCGGTGCGGCCCTGCTGTGAAGAGTTGTCGAGGGCCCATCGACGGGCGAGCTGGACGGCCTCATCGGCGAGTTCGGCCGGACGGGGACCGGCAGAGCTCCAGGAATCCTCGGGGTTCTCGTCGTGGCGGTCGTCATGGTCAGTGCCGTGGGTGCCCATGACGGGACGATAGTCCCGCCGGGCGGTATGTGTTCGATCCTCGGGTGAACTCAACCGACGATCGCACACCGAAGGACGTAGGCGATGAATGACGATGGGTATTGAGCCAACCACCCTTCAACACTCCAGCCACATGATCCGCGGAGACGCCGGGGCCCCGCCCTGACACAATGTGCTCGTCCTGCAGCAGCCGGCAGATCTTTCCGAGGAGGGGCCATGTCCACATTCGAGTCACCCACCCCGACGTCACCGCCCTCCTCTCCACTCCCCTCTCGGGACCCTGGAATCAGTATCGAGATGACCGGGATTGAGATCATCGAGGAATCCGAGCGCACCGCCAGGCCGCGCAATCTGTTCCTGCCATGGTTCGCCTCCAACATCTCGGTGTTCGGTATGTCCTACGGGGCATTCGTGCTCGGTTTCGGGATCTCCTTCTGGCAGGCGACGGTCGCCACCCTGCTGGGAGTCGTCGTCTCCTTCATCTTCTGCGGGGTGATCGCGATCGCCGGCAAGCGCGGCTCGGCTCCGACCATGGTCGCCTCCCGGGCGGCTTTCGGGGTGCAGGGCAACAAGGTTCCGGGCATCATCTCCTGGATCACCTCGATCGGCTGGGAGACCTCCCTGGCGATCAGCGCGGTGCTGGCCACCGCGACGGTCTTCTCCCGACTCGGCTGGAGCTCCGGGACCACGGTCAAGGTCATCGCCGCGATCGTCGTCGCCCTGCTCATCGTGCTGGGGGCGGTGGCCGGCTATCACATCATCATGAGGATGCAGTCGGTGCTCACCTGGGTCACCGGCATCGTGACGATCATCTACCTCGTGATGGCGGTGCGGGCGATCCACTGGGACGCCGTCGCGGCCATCCCGTCGGGACCCTGGCAGTCGGTGGTCGGGGCGCTGACCATGGTGATGACGGGGATGGGGCTGGGCTGGGTCAACATCGCCGCCGACTGGTCGCGCTACCAGAGCCGCGAGGCCCGGGGCGGTTCGATCGTGTTCTGGAACACCTTCGGCGGGTCCCTCGGACCAGTCTTCCTCATCACCTTCGGCCTGTTGCTGGCGGGTTCCTCGAAGAACCTGTCCGAGGCCGTCCAGGTGGACCCGGTCGGCGCCCTCGCGACGATCCTGCCGACCTGGTTCCTGGTGCCCTTCCTGGTGGTGGCGGTGCTCTCCCTGCTATCGGGGGCGATCAACGGCATCTACTCCTCCGGCCTCACCCTGCTCAGCCTCGGGATCCGGATCCCGAGGCCCGCCGCGTCCCTGATCGACGGCGTCATCCTCACCGCCGGCACCATCTACGTGGTCTTCCTCTCCCCGAACTTCATCTCCCCCTTCCAGTCCTTCCTGGTCACCCTGGGAGTTCCGCTGGCGGCCTGGGCGGGGATCATGATGTCCGACATCGCGCTGCGGCGCCGGACCTACGACGACGCAGATCTGTTCCGCCCCGAGGGTCGGTACGGTGCGGTGGACTGGGTCTCCCTGGTCACCCTCGTCGTGGTCACCGCGATCGGCTGGGGTCTGGTCATCAACCAGTACCCCGGGGTCGGCTGGAACGACTGGCAAGGATACCTCCTCGGACCGTTGGGCCTGGGCGGCAGGGAGGGCTCCTGGGCGTGGGCCAATATCGGGGTCATCGCCGCCCTGGTGCTGGGATTCCTGGTGACCTTCCTCGCCCGGCGCTCCCGGGTCCGCCGCCAGGAGTCGTTCTGATGTCCGGATCCGATCTGCCCTGGCTGGTCGTCATCGATCCCCAGCGGATCTTCGCCGACCCCTCCTCGCCGTGGTGCGCCCACGACTTCGGGGCCGTGGTCGGGCCGATCGGCCGACTGTCCGAGCGCTTCGGAGACCGGGTGCTGGTGACCAGATGGCTGCCCGGCAGCGAGCACCCGGGGGCCTGGGCGGACTACTTCGACAGCTGGAGCTTCGCCGACCGTCCGGACGATGACCCCTGTTTCGATCTGGTCGACGCCGCCCGCGGCTGGTCGCGGCGTCCCGGCCTGGACCTCACGACCTTCGGCAAGTGGGGCCCCCAGCTGGCCGGGATCACCGGCCCGACACCTCACCTGGCGCTGGTCGGGGTGGCCACCGACTGCTGCGTCATCTCCACGGCCCTGGCGGCGGCCGACGCCGGGGCGTGGGTCCAGGTGGTCTCCGACGGGTGCGCCGGATCCACACCCGAGAACCAGGCGGCGGCACTGCGGCTGATTGGCCTCTACTCCCCGCAGATCGAGATCACCTCCAGCTCCGACCTGCTCGGCTGAGCCCCGCCCCGGGCAGCGCGCACCACGCACCCCCGGGCCGCCGCCACGACGCAGCTGGGCCCGCGCCACGACGCGGATTTGCCTCCGCGTCGAGATGACTTGATAATGGTTTTCAGTTACAACACGAATTGAGGACATACATGTCATCCCGTTTCCTGACACACTCCATCTCGCGCCGGGTGCTGGCGACCGTGGCGGTCGCTGCGCTGCCGCTGAGTCTGGCGGCCTGCTCGGGCAATGGATCAGCTGACGCCGCCGGCTCCGCGAGCTCCGGCTCCTCCGCTGCCGGCAAGGTCAAGGTCGTCGCCTCCACCAACGTCTGGGGATCGGTCGCCGAGGCGGTCGGCGGGGATCACGTCGAGGTCACCTCCGTGATCACCAGCCCCGCCCAGGACCCGCACGACTACGAGGCCACCGCCAAGGACAAGCTCACCTTCAGCAACGCGAAGATCGCCCTGGTCAACGGCGGCGGGTACGACGACTGGGCATCGACCCTGGCCAAGGGCAGCAGCGCCACCCTCGTCGACGCCGTCAAGATCTCCGGCTTCAACTCCTCGGTGGAGGGGTTCAACGAGCACGTCTTCTACTCGATGGACACCGCCCGCAAGGTCGCCGAGGTCGTCGCCACCGATCTGGGCAAGGCCGACCCGAGCCACGCCGCCGACTACACCAAGAACGCGCAGTCCTTCGGTTCCGAGATAGCCAAGCTCAAGGAGCGGGCCAAGACCGCCGGAGCGGCCCACAAGAATCTCAGCGCCGTGGCCACCGAGCCCGTCGCCGGATACCTGCTGACCGACATGGGGATCAAGAACATCATCCCCGAGCAGTTCGTCGAGCAGGCCGAGACCGACGCCGGCCCCTCGGTCAAGGTGATCAACGAGACCACTCAGCTCCTCACCACCAAGAAGGCGGGCCTGCTGGTCGTCAACGGACAGACCTCCGACGACGTCACCAAGCAGCTCCAGGCCGCGGCCAAGAAGGTGGACGTGCCGAACGTCGGCGTCACCGAGACCTTCCCCGAGGGAGTCACCAGCTACTCGCAGTTCGTCGGCGACACCATCACCCACATCTCCGAGGCACTGTCCAAGTGAAGTAATCCGATCCTGAGGGATCGGACCGGGAACAACTCCCGATATCATCATCGTCTGGGCCGCGGGGTCTCCCGCGGCCCAGACAGCTTTGGAGACTCAATGGACGCACAGACACCCGTTCCGTCCGGTCACGGGACCGAACCGTCGGACCCGGACACCCGCTCCCAGGCCGCCCAGCTCAAGGGTGCCGAGGTGACCTTCGGCGACCGGGTGCTGTGGCATGACGTGGACCTCACGGTCCACACCGGCGAGTTCGTCGCCGTGCTGGGGCCCAACGGCGCCGGCAAGACCACCATGCTGAGGGTCCTGCTCGGCCAGATCCCCCTGTCGGCCGGCACCGCGACGGTCGCCGGCCACCCGGTCACCAAGGGCTCGGCCGACATCGGCTACGTCCCCCAGCAGCGCGCCATGGACACCCTGGCCCCCATCCGGGGCCGCGACCTGGTGACGATGGGGGTCGACGGGCACCGCTGGGGTCCGCGATGGCCCTCCCGGGCGCGACGCCGCAAGGTCGACGACGCCATCAGGCAGGTGGGCGCCACCTCCTACGCCGAGGCCCCTATCTCCCAGCTGTCGGGAGGCGAGCAGCAGCGCCTGCGAATCGCCCAGGCCCTGGTCACCGACCCGGCCCTGATGCTGTGCGACGAGCCGCTGCTGAGCCTGGACATCCGCCACCAGGACGAGGTCACCCTCCTCATCGACCAGGCGCGCCGGGCCCATGAGATCGGGGTGCTCTTCGTCACCCACGAGATCAACCCGGTGCTGCCCTACATCGACCGAGTCGCCTATGTGGCCGGCGGGCGGGTGCTGGTCGGCACCCCCGACGAGGTGATGCGCTCGGAGACCCTCAGCGAGCTCTACGGCTCCCCGGTCCAGGTGTTCCGGCGCAACAACCGGATCGTCGTGCTGGCCGACGAGGAGCACGGACCCCACGAACACGGAGAGCACCAGGCAGGAACCCGTGACTGACATCAGCGTCATCCTCAACTTCACCAATTTCACCGAGCTGGTCCCGCTGGTCAGCGGGTCCATCCTGGCCGGCGTGGTGCTCGGCGTGCTGGCCGGACTGATCGGCCCGATGATCCACGCCCGCGATCTGGCATTCGCCGTCCACGGCACCTCGGAGCTGTCCTTCGCCGGAGCCTCGGTCGCACTGTTCTTTGGCCTCAGCGTCACCAGCGGAGCCGTCGTCGGATCCCTGGTCGCCGCCGTGATCCTCGGCCTGCTGGGGGTGCGCGCCAAGGACCGCAACGCCTCGATCGGCATCATGCTGCCCTTCGGGATGGGCATCGGGGTGCTCTTCCTCAGCCTCTACAAGGGACGCTCGTCCAACAAGTTCGGCCTGCTCACCGGACAGATCGTCGCCGTCGACGGCACCCAGCTCACCACCTTGTGCCTGGTCGCCGGACTGGTCGCACTGGCCCTGGCGATGATCTGGCGACCGCTGTTCTTCGCCTCCGCCGATCCGGCGGTGGCCAAGGCGCGCGGGGTCCCGATGCGCACCCTGTCGATCGTCTTCATGGTGCTGCTCGGCCTCACCACCGCGATGGCCATCCAGCTGGTCGGCGCCCTGCTGGTGCTCAGCCTGCTCATCACCCCGACCGCGGCGGCCGCCCGGGTGACGGCCAGACCCACCACACTGTCCCTGCTGTCGATCGCCTTCGCGGTCACCGCGGCGGTGGGAGGCATCCTGCTCTCCCTGGGGCCGGGCCTGCCGATCAGCCCCTATGTCACCACCATCAGCTTCGTGATCTACCTCATCTGCCTGCCGATCGGCGCCCTGAGACGCCGGCTCGGCTGGTCGAGGCGCGGCTGAGTCCACCGCCTCCCACCAGGTGCTGACCGGTTGCCTCACGGTGCCGGTCCCTCACCGTGCCGACGGGTTACCTCACGGTGCTAGGCTTCAGGAGATCTGATACCTAGGACTGTGAGGTAATGATGCAGGTCTCCAAGGAGCTGGTCGCCGCCTCGGCGACCCCGATCGTCCTCGGGGTGCTGAGCCACGGGCAGGACTACGGCTACTCGCTGCTCAGACGCATCGCCGAGGCCTCCGGCGGTCAGCTGGAGTGGAAGGAGGGGATGCTCTACCCGCTGCTTCACCGTCTGGAGCAGCAGGGGCTCATCTCGTCGCGGTGGGGAGTCTCGCCGGAGGGACGCCGTCGCAAGTACTACGACATCACCGAGACCGGACGCAGCGAGCTCGAGACCCACGTCTGCCAGTGGCGGCTGGTGATCTCCACCCTCGGAGTCCTACTGCCCACCGCGGCCGGCGACTCCCCCATCCCCGCGGCGGGGATCTGAGATGGCGACCACCGTCGGCTCCTCGGACGGCCCCTCGAACGACCTCACAGTCGGCGCCACGGTCGGGCACGACATCGCCGAGAATCTCGCCCAGTGGCGCCGGCTGATGAGCGGGCGGCCCGGGATCAGCGCCGACGACGTCGACGAGCTCACCGATCACCTCGAGGCCGAGACCGCCGACCTGCGGGCCCTGGGACTGACCCCCGACGAGGCCTTCCTCATCGCCGTCAAGCGGATCGGCCCCCGCGACGAGGTCGGCCGGGAGTTCACCCGGGTCCACCCCGACCGGCTGTGGAGACAGCTCGTGCTGGGCGCCGACGAGCAGTCGGCCGCGTCCTCCACGGATCCGGCACCCGGCGGCAGATCCGCCCGCCGACAGCTGGTCAGCCTGCTCCCGGCCCTCCTGCTGGCCGTCATCGCGGGCCTGGCCGCACGACTGCCGATGGCTCTCCTCGACGACGCCACCGGCGCGCGGTTCTACCCGCGCAACATCGGTCTGCTGGTCCTGCCGCCGCTCATCTGCCTCCTCCTGCTCGGACACTGGCGGACCCGCACCCCCGCAACCGGGCGGATCCAGCGGATCGGCGGGATCGGCGGGATCGCCACCCTGCTGGCGGTCTTCGCCGGCTCGGCGGTCCTGGTCAACGTCTTTCCCGCCGGGGCACACGGCCAGACCTTCTGGCTCACCGCGATCCATCTGCCCATCGCCCTGGTGGCGGTGACGGCGATCGCCTACCTGGGTCCGCGGTGGCGACACCTGGGAGCATGGATGGACTGGGTGCGGTTCCTGGGCGAGGCCGCCCTCTACTACGTCCTCATCGCCCTGAGCGGCGGGGCGCTGACCGGGGTCGTGGTCGCCATCTTCAGGGCGATCGACATTCCCATGTCGACCATCGACGACGTGCTCGGCTGGGTGCTGCCGATGGGGGCCGCCGGGGCCGTCATCGTGTGCGCCTGGCTGGTCGAGCACAAGAAGTCGGTGATCGAGAACATGGCACCGGTGCTCACCGCCGTGTTCACCCCCCTGCTGGGGCTGGCCCTGCTGGTCTTCCTGGTCGTGCTGGTGGTCACCGGCAATCCGGTCACCACCGACCGCAATGTCCTCATCATCTTCGACGCCGTCCTCATCGCGGTCGCCGCGATCGTGCTGTTCACGGTGTCCGCGCGCAGCTCGGAGCGGCGCAGCCCCGCGCTGGACTGGATGCAGCTGGGCCTGATCGTGGTGTCCCTGGCGGTCGACCTGGTGATGCTGTGGGCGATGGCTGGGCGGCTGGCGGAGTGGGGGCCGTCCCCGAACAAGATCGCCGGGCTGGGCTGCAACGTCCTGCTGCTGGCCCATCTGTCAGTCTCCGGGTGGTGGTACCTGCGGATCTGTCTGGGACGTCGAGACCGCGCGGTCGCCGCCTCCACCAGGCTCGAGCGCTGGCAGTGCGTCGCCGTCCCCGCATTCGGGATCTGGGCGCTGGTCGTCGCCCTGGCGTTCCCGCCGCTGTTCGGATGGATCTGAGGCCCCGATCCATCTGCCGGCGTCCGCGTGTTGCCGCACGCCCACGCGACCGCGTGCTGCACCCTGTGTGTTGCAGTTTGGTGACATCACCCGTGCCGAGTTGCAAATATTCGCGTTGATGCATAATTATGTGTTCAGCGGCGTCGACCGGCGCCCCCTCCCAAGGAAGTTCCATGAACAAGCTCACCCGCCTCGCCCCCACCGGCCTGGTCGTTCTCGCCCTGGCCCTCTCCGGATGCACCAATGCATCCCAGCAGGAGTCCGGCGGTTCGGGTCCGAGCGCCACCTCCTCCAGCATGGCCAAGGCCAATGACGCCCTCATCAACTCGATCCAGAAGGACGACGCGATCGCCAAGCTGGTCCCCGCATCGATCGCCAGCAAGGGCACCATCACGATCGGCTCCAGCGCCGACTACGCCCCGGCCGAGTTCGCCGACACCGACGGCAAGACGATCATCGGCTACGACATCGACTACGCCAGGGCGATGGGCAAGCTGATGGGGGTCAAGGTGGCCCCCTCCAATGCCACCTTCGACACCCTGCTCCCCTCGATCGGCTCCAAGTACGACATGGGGATCTCCGCCTTCACCATCACCGCCGAGCGCGAGAAGCAGGTCAATCTCGTCTCCTACTTCACCGCGGGCATGTCCAAGGCGGTCCTCAAGGGCAACCCGAAGAAGGTCCCGGCCGACTCGCTGTGCGGGGTCACCGTCGCCGTCTCGACGGGCACCTCCGAGGACGACTCGGCCCAGAAGCAGTCCAAGGAGTGCACCAGTGCCGGCAAGAAGCCGGCCAACATCCTCTCCTACAAGACTCTGCCGGAGGCCACCACCAATGTCATCGGCGGCAAGGCCGATGTCTCCTTCGGCGACTCGATGATCATCGCCTACTCCATCAAGCAGACCAACGGCACGCTCGAGCAGCTCGGCGGGATCACCGACGCCGCCCTGTTCGGGGTGGCGACCGCCAAGAATGACGGCGGGCTGTCCAAGGCCGTCCAGGCCGCGACCCAGAAGCTCATCGACGACGGGACCATGAAGAAGATCCTCGCCACCTGGGGCAACGAGGGCGGAATGATCACGAAGTCCGAGATCAACCCCAGCGTCAAGTAAGCCCCTCCCACACGGCACATCGCACGACGATCAGGAAGTTCTCATGGGCACACTCACATTTCCCCGCACTCTGGCAGCCGTCGTCGTCGCAGCGGCGATGGCACTGACCGGATGCACCAACGCCTCCGACTCCTCGACCACCGGACCGGGCAGCGCCTCGGGCTCGGCGTCCACCCCCTCCAACAAGGCTCTCATCGACTCGATCCAGAAGGACGACGCGATCGCCAAGCTCGTTCCGGCGTCGATCGCCAGCAAGGGCACCATCACCATCGGCACCGATTCGAGCTACGCCCCGGCCGAGTTCATCGACGCCGACGGCAAGACGATCATCGGCTACGACGTCGACTACGCGAAGGCGATGGGCAAGCTGATGGGGGTCAACGTGACCTTCACCAATGCCACCTTCGACACCCTGATCCCCGCAGTCGGCCCCAAGTACGACATGTCGGTGTCGTCCTTCACCATCACCGCCGAGCGCGAGAAGCAGGTCAATCTGGTCTCCTACTTCACCGCAGGGATGGCCAAGGCGGTCCTCAAGGGCAATCCGAAGGAGGTCCCGGCCGACTCCCTGTGCGGGGTCACCGTCGCCGTGGAGACCGGTACCTCCGAGGAGGCCGACGCCCAGAAGCAGTCCACCGCCTGCAAGGCCTCCGGCAAGAAGGAGACCAATGTGCTGTCCTACAAGGCGCAGACCGATGCCACCACCAATGTCATCGGCGGCAAGGCCGACGTCACCTACGCCGACTCGATGATCATCGCCTACGCGATCGAGCAGACCAACGGCGCCCTCGAGCAGCTCGGCGGGATCACCGACGCCGAGCCCTTCGGGGTGGTCACCGCCAAGAACGACGGCGGGCTGTCCAAGGCCGTCCAGGCCGCGACCCAGAAGCTCATCGACGACGGGACCATGAAGAAGATCCTCGCCACCTGGGGCAATGAGAGCGGAATGATCGCGAAGTCCGAGATCAACCCCGCGGTGAAGTGATCACGATGGCACACCAGGAACACGCCCGGATCCCCAACCGGATCCAGGCGAAAGAGGTCTTTCACCCGGGAACCGTCGTCGCCGCGATCATCGTCGCGGTGCTCGCGCTGATGCTGATCCACGGACTGATTACCAACACGAACTTCAAGTGGCCGATCGTCTGGATGTACCTGCGCGACGTCAAGGTGATCGAAGGTATCGGCTACACCCTGCTGCTGACCGTCTGCTCGATGATCCTGGGCACCGTCCTGGCCCTCGTGATGGCGATCATGAGGACCGCGTCCAACCCCGTCCTGCGGGGCGTCTCGTGGGCCTACATCTTCATCTTCCGAGGCATCCCGGTCTACACCCAGCTGATCTTCTGGGGGCTGGTCGCGGTGCTCTACCCGGTCCTGGGAATCGGCATCCCCTTCGGCCCGCAGTTCATCACCTTCGAGACCGGCAAGCTGATCGGGGCCTTCGCGGCCGCGGTCATCGGCCTGGGACTCAACGAGGGCGCCTACCTCGCCGAGATCATCCGCTCAGGGCTGGAGTCGGTCGATTCCGGCCAGCCCGAGGCGGCCAAGGCCCTGGGCATGAAGCCCTCCCTCATCCTGCGGCGGATCATCATCCCCCAGGCGATGCGGGTGATAATCCCGCCGCTGGGCAATGAGACGATCGGCATGCTGAAGACCACCTCCCTGGTGCTGGCGGTGCCGTTCACCCTGGATCTGCAGTTCGCCACCAATGCCATCGCCAACCGGATCTACGCGCCGATCCCGCTGCTCATCGTGGCGGCCTTCTGGTACCTGGTGATGACCAGCGTGCTGATGGTGGGGCAGCACTACCTCGAGCGCTACTACGGCCGCGGCTTCACCACCGGCGGCTCCAAACGGCGCAACCGGCAGGCGGCCATCAACGCCGCCGGCACCGCCCGCACCAACCCGTCACTGGAGGTCGAGCAGTGAGTACCACGATGTCGACCACGGGCGGCTCCCAGCAGCGTCCGCCGCTGGGCTCCCCGATGGTGGCGATCACCGACCTCCACAAGGAGTTCGGCGCCCTGCACATCCTCAAGGGGATCAACCTGAATGTCAGCGCCGGCGAGGTGTGCGTGCTGCTGGGACCCTCAGGATCCGGAAAGTCCACCCTGCTGCGCTGCATCAACCAGCTGGAGACCTTCGAGGCCGGCGAGATCCGGATCGGCGGAGAGCGTGTCGGGTTCGCCGAGAAGGCACTGCCAGACGGCCGCCTGGCCCGGCTCACCGAGCGTCAGATCGCCGCCCAGCGGGCCCGGTTGGGGATGGTCTTCCAGCGGTTCAACCTGTTCCCCCACATGACCGCCCTCCAGAACGTCATGGAGGCTCCGATTCACGTCGCCGGGGTGCCGAGCGCCCAGGCCCGCACCCGGGCCGTGGATCTCCTGGAGAGGGTCGGGATGGCCGACCGGGCCAGCCACTACCCCTCGGAGCTGTCGGGCGGCCAGCAGCAGCGGGTGGCGATCGCCCGGGCGATGGCGATGGACCCGGAGCTGATGCTCTTCGACGAGCCCACCTCGGCCCTCGACCCGGAGCTGGTCGGCGAGGTGCTGGCCGTCATCAAGGATCTGGCGCGTTCCGGGATGACGATGGTGGTCGTCACCCACGAGCTCGGCTTCGCGCGGGAGGTGGCTGATCAGGTGGTCTTCATGGCCGACGGGGTGGTCGTGGAGTCCGGCCCGCCCGACCAGGTCATCGATCATCCGCAGTCCCCGCGCCTCCAGGACTTCCTCCGGTCGGTCCTGTAGGCCCCTACCAGGTCATCGGCGCACGGGGTCGCGACCCCGTGAATCCGGGCGGGTCATCGTGAAGGCCGCGTCGCATGGTCACAGGGACCACGCGACGCGGCCGTCTCGGCACTGTGGGGCCTTCTCGGCACTGTGGGAGACTGAGGGGGTGGTGCGCGACGACATGATCCGGTTGGGACAGTTCCTCAAGTTCGCCAATCTGGCCGAGACGGGGGGCCGGGCCCGGGAGCTGATCGCCGAGGGTCTGGTCTATGTCAACGGGGAGCAGGAGACCCGGCGCGGCCGCCAGCTCCATCCCGGCGACGACGTCGCGGTGCGAAGCGGCGACCAGGAGGTCCACCAGACGGTGGAGCTGGGAGAGATCGACGTCCCCTGGTGACCCGGCCCGCAGCTGAACCCCGGGCCGGCGGGGAGCCCCGCTCCCCCGGTGGAGTACCCGGCGGCCGCCCGGCGGACCGGGCTCAGCTGCCGGCGTGCATCTCGCCGTGGGCCCAGGACATGTCCGGGACCCGCTTGGCGAACAGCTGAAGGATCTGTGAGGCACCGTCCAGGGCGTTGGTGGCCTCGGTGCCCAGCCCCGCCTCGATGGACTCGGCGGCGGCCTGGATCGTCCGGTCGGTTCTCAGCGACTCGAGGACCTCGTTCTCGACCATGTTCCACAGCCACTCGCGCTGCTGGGAGATCCGGCGGCGGGTGAGGGATCCGTCCTTCTCCAGGTAGGCGCGATGGTCCAGCACCGCCTGCCAGACGTCGTCCAGCCCCGACCCGGTGTAGGCCGAGCAGGTGAGCACCGGGACCCGACGCTTGTCGGCGTCCGAGGAGACCAGCTTCATCGCGATCGACAGGTCGCGGGCCGAGACGCGGGCATTTCCGGCGTTGTCGCCGTCGGCCTTGTTGACGGCCACCACGTCGGCGAGCTCGAGAATGCCCTTCTTGATCCCCTGCAGCTGGTCCCCGGTGCCGGTCACGGCCAGCATCAGGAAGGTGTCGACCATCCCGGCCACCGCGACCTCGGACTGGCCCACGCCGACCGTCTCGATGATGACGACCCCGTATCCGGCGGCCTCCATCACGATCATCGCCTCACGGGTGGCCCTGGCCACCCCGCCGAGGTGTCCTCCCGAGGGGGACGGGCGCACGAAGGCCTCGTCGCGGTTGGCCAGGTCACCCATCCTGGTGCGGTCGCCCAGGATCGATCCGCCGGTGCGGCTGGAGGAGGGGTCCACCGCCAGGACGGCGATCTTGTGGTGGTACTCATCGATGAGCTTGCAGCCCATCTTGTTGATGAAGGTGGACTTGCCCGCCCCCGGGACGCCGGAGATGCCGACCCGGATCGCATTGCCGGTGTGCGGGGCCAGCAGCCGCAGCATCTCGTGGGCCTTCTCCCGGTGGTCGGGTCTGCTGGACTCGACCAGGGTGAGAGCGCGAGCTATGTGCATCCGGTCGCCGGCAAGCACCTGCTTGACCAGTTCCGGTACGTCGATCTTCATCGGGCCAGTTCCTCCATCCTTGGGGACACTCCCCCCACCGTATCGTTCACCCACCGGGTCGTTCACCCACGAGGTCGTTCATGGGGCTGATCGGTTCGCGCACATGTCCGGTCGGGCCTGAACCCGTCCAGATGCCGCAGCGCCGGGGACCACGACCGGCAGGGCCCCGGTGCGACGAGACGGCCGGCTCCGGGATCTCTCCCGGAGCCGGCCGTCTCGTCGTGTCGCACTCAGGACCGGTGGTGCCGGGACCGCGCCCCGGTCAGCCGATCACTTGTCCGCGTCAACCCTGTCCAGCAGGTGCTTCATCAGGTCGACAGCGGCCTCCGGGATGTTGGTGCCCGGAGGGTAGATCGCGGCAGCGCCGTCATCCTTGAGCTCCTGGAAGTCCTGGGTCGGGATGACCCCTCCCACCACGATCATGATGTCGGACCGGCCGAGCTTGGCCAGCTCGTCGCGCAGCGCAGGCACCAGGGTGAGGTGGCCGGCAGCCAGCGAGGAGACGCCCACGACGTGGACATCACCCTCGACAGCCTGACGGGCCGTCTCCTCAGGAGTCTGGAAGAGCGGGCCGACATCGACGTCCATGCCGAGGTCGGCATAGGCCGTCGCAACGACCTTCTGACCGCGGTCGTGGCCGTCCTGGCCCATCTTCGCGATGAGGATACGGGGGCGACGGCCCTCCTTCTCCTCGAACTCCTTGACCATGCTCTGGACCATCTTGGTGGTCTCAGAGGAACCCGATGCCTTGCTGTACACACCGGATATGGTACGGATCTGCGCGGTGTAGCGCCCGAAAACCTTCTCCATCGCGTCGCTCATCTCGCCCAGGGTGGCGTTGGCGCGCCCGGCCTCGATGGACAGCTTGAGCAGGTTGCGGTCGGGATCGGTCGGGTCGGGGTTCGCGGCGGCCCAGGTGAGCTTCTCGAGGGCTGCCTGGGTGGCGGCCTCGTCGCGGTCGGCACGCAGCGACTCCAGCTTGGCCTTCTGCTCGGCCAGCACCTGGGAGTTGTCGACCTTGAGGACCTCGAGGGGCTCCTCCTCGTCGAGCTGGTACTTGTTGACGCCGATCAGGGGCTGACGACCGGAGTCGAGGCGGGCCTGGGTACGAGCCGCAGCCTCCTCGATCCTCATCTTCGGGATGCCCTTCTCGATGGCCTTGGCCATACCGCCGGCGGCCTCGACCTCCTGGATGTGACCCCATGCCTTGCGGGCCAGTTCCAGGGTGAGCTTCTCGACATAGGCCGAACCGCTCCACGGGTCGATCACCCGGCAGGTGCCCGACTCCTGCTGCAGGAACTGCTGGGTGCCTCGGGCGATGCGGGCCGAGAAGTCGGTCGGCAGCGCGATGGCCTCGTCCAGCGAGTTGGTGTGCAGGGACTGGGTGTGACCCTGGGTGGCCGCCATCGCCTCGACACAGGTGCGGACGACGTTGTTGTAGACGTCCTGGGCGGTAAGCGACCAGCCGGAGGTCTGCGAGTGGGTCCGCAGGCTCATCGACTTGGGGTTCTTCGGTCCGAACTGGTGGACCAGCTTGGCCCACAGCATCCGGGCCGCGCGCATCTTGGCGACCTCCATGTAGAAGTTCGTCCCGATGGCCCAGAAGAAGGACAGCCGCGGCGCGAACTGGTCGACCTTGAGGCCGACGTTCTCACCGGCGCGGATGTAGTCGACGCCGTCGGCCAGGGTGTAGGCCATCTCGATGTCGGCGGTCGCGCCGGCCTCCTGCATGTGGTAGCCGGAGATCGAGATGGAGTTCCACTTCGGCATGTTCGCGCTGGTGAAGGCGAAGATGTCGGCGATGATCCGCATCGACGGCTGCGGCGGGTAGATGTAGGTGTTACGAACCATGAACTCCTTGAGGATGTCGTTCTGGATCGTTCCGGCGAGCTGCTCGGGCTTGACGCCCTGCCGCTCGGCGGCCACCACATAGAGGGCGAGGATCGGCAGCACGGCGCCGTTCATCGTCATCGAGACGCTCATCTGGTCCAGCGGGATGCCGGCGAACAGCTCCTCCATGTCCTTGATGGAGTCGACGGCCACACCGGCCATGCCGACGTCACCGGGGACGCGCGGGTTGTCGGAGTCGTAACCACGGTGGGTCGGCAGGTCGAAGGCCACCGACAGGCCCTTCTGGCCGGCCGCCAGGTTGCGGCGGTAGAAGGCGTTGGACTCCTTGGCGGTGGAGAATCCGGCGTACTGACGGATCGTCCAGGGGCGGAAGGCGTACATCGTGGCGTAGGGGCCGTGGACGTAGGGCGGGATCCCGGCGTAGGTGCCGAGCCAGTCCATGTCCTTGTAGACGTCCTCGCTGTACAGGTGACCGACCGGAATCTGCTCCGGGGTCATCCACGGCTCGTGCTCGCCTGCTGCTTCGGCAAGTTCGGCGAACCGCTTCTGCGCATCGGCAGGAACCTTCGCGTCGCCGAGATTGACGGAATCAAAACGGGGCAGGGTGCTCACTTGGCAACTCCCAACGTGTCCAGAGTGTCGGAGAGGACCGAGACGACGTCCATCCCCATGGCGACCCGACCGTCGAAGACCTGCTCGGCCTCCGCGGCGTCATCGCCGAATTCCTTGAAGGCGCCAGACAGGTAGACCTTCTTGGCGCCCGCCTCCTTGAGTGCCTTGACGGCTGCCAGGCCCTGGGCGGCGTACACCTTCTTGTTCGAGCACAGGTCGGCAACGGTGGACCCGGAGGCCTTGAACGCTGCGACGACCTCCTCGAGGGAACCGCCCTCGACCTCGGGGGTCTCGATGCCGGCGATGTGCCACATCGGGGCCGAGAAGCCCTCGCGGGCGCCGAAGTCGCGCCGGGTGCCCAGGCAGGCCAGGAACACCTTCGGGCGCTCGGCGGCCTTGCCGGCCCGGTCGACCAGGGCCTCGAAGACCTCGGAGTCGCGGTGCCAGGCCAGTCCCTTGCGCTCAGGGGCGTCCGGGAAGGGCTTGGCCTCCACCGAACGGGCCCCGATCATCGGGAACTCCGAGACGGCGGTGATGGGCTGCTTGCGGGTGGCCAGGCGCTTGGCCCGCTCGGCGTTCAGGCCGTCGAGCTCCTCGACGACCTTTCCGCTGGCGAGGTAGGCGGCGAAACCACCGGCCGCCTCCACCTCCTGGAACTTGCTCCAGGCCGCCTCGGCGAGGGTCTTGGTGAGCGACTCGACGTAGAAGGAGCCACCTGCCGGGTCGTTGACCCGCCCGATGTTGCACTCCTCGGACAGCACGATGCCGGTGTTGCGGGCGATCCGTCGGGTGAACTGGTTCTTCGGCAGGCCGATGGCTCCGTCGAAGGGGAGCGTGGTGATCGCCTCGGCGCCGCCGACAGCTGCACCGAAGGTGGAGATCGTGCCGCGCAGGATGTTGACGAAGGGATCGTCGCGGGTGAGCTCACGCCAGCTGCTGACGGCCTGCTGACGGGCGCCGCGGTGATCCTCGGGAACCTCGAAGACCTCACCGATCCGGTTCCACAGCACACGCAGGGCACGCAGCCGGGCGATGGTGAGGAACTGGTCGTGGGTGGCGGTGACGCGGAAGTTGATCGCGTCGAAGGCGTCGGTGGCGGAGACTCCCTGCTCGACGAGGGCGCGCACGTACTCGACGGCGGTGGCGATCACCCAGGCGAGCTCGGCGACGTCGCCAGCACCGGCGTTGTGATAGATGGTCCCGTCGGCCACCAGGGCCCGCGAGTTCTTGTAGGGCTTGGTCTTCTCGACCCAGCCGGCGAGCCCCGACAGGTCGGCCTTCCCGCCGTTGAGGGCGGCGAAACCGATCGGGTCGATCCCCAAGTTGAAGGACAGCTCCTCGGGCGCCAGGTCCGAGGAGGCGTAGATATCGAGGAGGGCATTGGCCGCAGCGGCCTGGTCGTCGCGGCTGGAGACCTCGACCTTGGCCAGGTTCAGCAGCACGTCCTTGAGATCTCCGGCGATGTCCTCGGGCTTGATGGCGTCGGCTCCGACGCGCAGCCAGATGGAGGTGACGCCGCGCTCGAGGTCGGCGATGATCGCCTTGCGGGTGAAATCGGTGTCGGGATCCTCGTGGAGGGAGCGAACATCCCACGCGTCGATGTCACCGGTCTTGATGGTGGTGCCGCGCCTGAACGGGGCGACGCCGGGAGCACCGAGACTCTCGGGGGCGTCATCCCTGGTGTACATCGGCTCGAACTGCACACCGTCGACGGTGGTGGGCTCCATGCGCTTCAACGACTGCGCAAAGGTGAGCTGCTTGCCCTCGGGGCGACCACGGTTGAAAACCTTGGCCACCTCTTTCTCCCACTGCTCCTGGGAGGGGGCCGGGAAATCGCCGGCCAGGGTGAGCGCCTCGGGAACGTCGGACACTGCCGACTCGCCGGGGTTGTCGGGATCAGTCATACTCTGCAGACTCCTGCTCCGCTGTGGATGGACATGTGCCGAAGACCTCCCCTCGAGGCCCGCGGTACCGCATCGCACGCGGCGGTGCGAAGACGTGCTGGCAGGTATTCGGACTTGTGGGCACCCCGCCCATCGGCACCAGGCCGACGGCAGGTCCTACGTCACCGCTTCCCGGACCGGAGCCCAGTGCTTGATCACCGTCACGCCCGCGATCTGAACCGCGGACCCGGCGGCGATGGTGATGTCGTTCCCACTCACCGCTGCGGGGCAGCGCCGGAATTCCACCGGCTTCCCTCTTGTGGCCGAAACTGCGTTGACAGCTCCGGCACCAGCAGCTCCATCGTATCCGGAAGGCCTGCGCCGCCACCGCCGGGGTGCCCCTGTGGGGCGGCCCCTCGGGACCCGTGCGCGCGGGCCGGCGGACCGGTCCGCGGCCCGACCGGCGCAGGTGTGAGCGGGCTCACACCGTGACGCCCACCGTCTCGTCGATCCACCGGCAGATCTCATCGTGGACCTGGCCGCGGTTGATGTCGTTGAGGATCTCGTGGCGACCCTGCGGATAGAGCACCACATCGACCCGGCGGACCCCACTGGCGCGCAGTCGGCGGGCCACCTGATGCACCCCGCGACCGGCCGAGCCGACCGGGTCGGCGGCCCCGCTGAACAGGCCGACAGGCAGCTGGGGAGGGGTCGCCCGCAGCACGTCGACGCTGTTGGCCGACCTCATCAGGATGAGCAGCTCGCGGTAGAACCCGGCGCTGCAGATGTAGTTGCACAACGGATCGGCCAGGTACCTGTCGACCATCGCGTGGTCGCGGGAGAGCCAGTCGAATCTCGTCCGGGCGGGCCTGAAGCCGGCATTGAAGGTGCCGAAGGTGAGGCGGTTCATCAGGCGGCTGGGACGGTCCTCCCCGCCCAGGGCGACCTCGACCTCGGCGATCCCGATGCCCACCGACTCGACCGGGCCGAGGGAACCGCCGGTGCCCACCAGCACCAGGGCGGCGATCTCGCGGCCCCGCCGGGCGGCCATCATGCGAGCCAGGAAGGACCCCATCGAGTGGCCGACAAGCACCCAGGGCAGCGGGTGCGGCCCGGTGCGGAAGTGGTCGATGACCGTCGACATGTCGTCGAGGAGCTGGTGGAAGCCACGATCGGGCAGCTGGCCGAGCTCGCCGGCCACCAGGGCTCTGGGGCCCTCGCCGCGGTTCTCGCCGGCCACCACCAGCCAGCCGTCGGCGGCCAGCCGTCGGGCGAACTCGTCGTAACGGGCCGCGTACTCGCACATCCCCACGACGATCTGCACGACCCCTCTGGGTTCGCCCGGCGGTTCCCAGACCAGCACGTCGAGATCGGCACCGTCATCGGCCACCAGTGTGATGCAGTCCATGCCGCCACACTATTCGGAGTCGCACCTTCACCGCCCGGGTCCCCTAGACTTTCGCCCTACATCAACGGGGCGCACAAACCATCCCCAGGGGAGTACATGGTGAAGACGAGAATCGCGGTTGCCGGACTCGGTTACGTCGGGATGGCGATGGCCGTCCTGCTGGCCCAGCACAATGAGGTGGTGGCGGTCGACATCGACGCCGAGCGGGTGGATCTGGTCAATGCCGGCCACACCACCATCGTCGACCCCCAGATCCAGGAGTTCCTGGGCGACCGGGACCTCGACCTGCGCGCCACCGTTGCGGCCGACCAGGCCTATCCCGGCGCCGACTACGTGGTGATCGCCACCCCCACCAACTACGACCCCCAGGCCAACTACTTCGACACCTCCTCGGTCAACGCCGTCATCAAGCAGGTGGAGGAGCTGGCCCCGCAGGCCACCGTCGTCGTCAAGTCGACCGTCCCCGTCGGGTTCACCGAGCAGACCCGTGCCGAGCACCCGGGCCTGCACATCATCTTCTCCCCGGAGTTCCTCCGCGAGGGCAAGGCCCTGGCCGACAATCTGCATCCCTCGCGGATCATCGTCGGCGGCCATGACGAGCGGGCCCGCAAGTTCGCCGACATGCTCCTGGAGGGAGCCGCCGACACCGACGTCCCGGTGCTGCTCACCGGTTCCACCGAGGCCGAGGCCACCAAGCTGTTCGCCAACACCTACCTGGCGATGCGGGTCTCCTTCTTCAACGAACTGGACACCTACTCGGCCAAGCGCGGACTGGACACCCGCCAGATCATCGACGGGGTGTGCCTGGATCCCCGGATCGGCGACCACTACAACAACCCCTCCTTCGGCTACGGCGGCTACTGCCTGCCCAAGGACACCCGCCAGCTGCTGGCCAACTACCAGGACGTCCCGCAGACTCTGATCGGTGCGATCGTGGACTCCAACACGGTCCGCAAGGACTGGGTCGCAGCCGACATCGTCTCCCGGGACCCCAAGCGGGTCGGGATCTACCGACTGGTGATGAAGGCCGGCTCCGACAACTACCGGTCGTCGTCGATCCAGGGAGTCATGAAACGGATCAAGGCCAAGGGGATCGAGGTGGTGGTCTACGAGCCCACCTTCGAGGGCACGGACTTCTACCGGTCGACCGTCACCCACGACCTGGACGCCTTCAAGCGCGACTGCGACCTCATCGTCGCCAACCGGATCACCCCGGAGCTGTCCGACGTCGCCGAGAAGGTCTACACCAGGGACCTCTTCGGCAGCGACTGATCTCTCGGGCCGGGACCGCGGACCGGGTCCCGGCAGACCGACAGCGGGGCGGGGGAGCCAACCTCTGGTTGGCTCCCCCGCCCCGCTGCTGCGTCACCACCCGACCTTCCCCCCGCTGACGGGGGGAAGGTCGGGTCAGCGCCGCGAGGACCCGGTTCAGGCCTTCTTGGCAGCCGCCAGGGCCGCCTCGTAGTCGGGCTCCTTGGCGATCTCGGAGACCAGCTGGGTGTAGAGGACGGTGCCGGAACCGTCGACGACGACCACCGAGCGGGCCAGCAGGCCCCTCAGCGGGCCGTCGGTCATCGTGACCCCGAAGTCATTGCCGAAGGAGGAGCGGAATCCCGATGCGGTGGTGACGTTGTCGATCCCCTCGGCGCCGCAGAACCGCGCCTGGGCGAAGGGCAGGTCGTCGGAGATGCACAGCACGGTGGCGTCGGGAACCTCAGCGGCCTTCTTGTTGAAGACCCGGACGCTGGTGGCGCAGGTGCCGGTGTCCAGGCTCGGGAAGATGTTGAGGATGAGCCTGGTGCCCTTCAGCGAGTCACTGGTGACGTCGCTGAGATCGGATCCGACGAGGGTGAACGCGGGGATCACCGACCCCACTTCGGGCAGCTGTCCGATGGTGTGAATGGGATTTCCCTGGAACTTAGTTTCGGCCATGATCCCCATTCTTGTGACTCCGCTGTCGGGCCGCAACGCCTTGCGCCGCAGACGAACACCCGGCGCCCGGCCCCGACAGTCACCACACCGTCCCGACAGTCACCACACCGTCCCGACAGTCACCGCACAGCCCCGAGCGGGCCGCCGTCGGCGTCAGGGGCGACCCACGAAGGGAGAGGAGGCCCTGTCCAGAGCCGCGGCCTCGTCATCGGCGAGGGTCAGCTCGGTCCCCGCGAACAGGGCGGAGAGCTGACCGGGCACTCGGGCGGAGGCGATCGGGGCGGTGACTCCCTTCGACAGCAGCCAGGCCAGCGAGACGCTGGTCACCTCGGCATGGTGGCCGGCCGCGATCTGCCGCTCCACGTCGATGACCTCGAAGGCGGCCCGGGTGGCGGTCTCGTCGGACAGGTAGTCGGAGATCATCGCGCCGCGCGCGGCACCGCTGAGGTCCTTGACGCTGGTGTACTTGCCGGAGAGGAACCCGGAGGCCAGGGAGAAGTAGGGGAAGAGCGCCAGGTTCTTCTCGGCCGCCAGGGCGCCGTAGCCGTCGCCGCCCTCCACATCCCCGCGGTGGAGCAGGTTGTACTGAGGCTGCAGGGCGACCGGAAGGGCGAGTCCCTCGCGCTCGGCGACCTCGAACCACCCGCGCTCCCGGGCCACCGAGAAGTTCGACAGCCCGATGTGGCCGATCTTGCCCTGCCGCACGAGCTGGTCGAAGGCGGTCGCCATGTCCAGCACGGTCTGGGAGGGGTCGTCGAAGTGGGCGTAGTACAGATCGATGTGGTCGGTGCCCAGTCGTGCCAGCGAGGCGTCGGCAGCGGCGGCGATCGTGCTCGGCGCCAGGCCCTTGAACTGGGGGTGGGTGGCGACCTTGGTGGCGATGATCACCTTGTCGCGACTGCCTCTGGCCCTCAGCCACTGGCCGATGATCGTCTCCGACTCGCCACCCTTGTTGCCCGGCGCCCAGGCCGAGTATCCGTCGGCGGTGTCGATGAGGGCGCCACCGGCGGCGACGAAGGCGTCGAGGACCGCGAACGACTCCTTCTCATCGCTGGTCCAGCCGAAGGTGTTTCCACCCAGGGCCAGGGGGCGGACGTCCAGTGTCTTTCCGGCGAGATGAACCATGTGCACTCCTGAAGTGGTTGACGTGTCGACATCATTGATATGCCTCATTGATATCGCACCGCCCCAGATCAGCTGATCCGCAGCTCCAGCAGACGGTCGTCGCCGGACCGCGGGTCGCCGCGGCCGTCGGTGTTGCTGGTGCCCACCAGCAGGGTCTGGTCGTCCAGGGCCAGGACGCTGCGCAGCCGGCCGTGCGCGCCGTCCAGGAAGCTCTGCGGGGCGGCCACCGGGCGGGTGCCGTCCAGCGGGATGCGCCACAGCCGCTGTCCGCGCAGGGCCGCCATCCACACCGACCCGCCGGCGACGGCGATGCCGCTCGGGGAGTCCACGTCTGTCCCCCACTGGGCGACCGGATCGGTGAAGCGGGCGTCTCCTCCCCGACCCTCGACGACCGGCCAGCCGTAGTTGCGGCCCTTCTGGATGAGGTTGAGCTCATCGGCCTTGTTCTCGCCGAACTCCGAGGCCCACATCCTGCCGGCCCGGTCCCATCCCAGGCCCTGGACGTTGCGGTGACCCATCGTCCACACCGGTGACCCGCCGAACGGGTTGCCGGAGGCGGGGCGGCCCTGCGGGGTGATCCTGAGGATCTTGCCGGCCAGGTTGCCGCGGTCCTGGGAGTGGGCCGGCTGATAGGCGTCGCCGGTGCTGGCGAACAGGGAGCCGTCGAGGCCGAAGGCCAGCCCGCCGCCGTTGTGGTTGCTCGAGTGGGGGATCCCGGTCAGCACGGCGGTGTAGCCGGACAGCTGGCGTCCGGCGGCGGCGGACTCGTCGTAACGCAGCCGGGCGATCCGGTTCTCGGAGTCGGTTGAGTGGTAGATGAAGATCTGCCGGTCGGAGGCGAATCGCGGGGAGACGGCGATCCCGAGCAGTCCGCCCTCTCCGCCGGCGTTCTTGTTGCTCACCGACTCCGAGACGGTGCCCAGGGCCGTTGTCGCACCGTTCCTGACCGCGACGCGGGTGATGGCGGCGGTGTCCCGGGAGGTGACGAGGACATCACCGCCGGGCAGCCGGGCCATTCCCCAGGGCACGTTGAGTCCGGTCGCCAGGGTGCGGACCACCGACGCGGAGCCCTTCGCAGGGGGCGCCGATGCGCTCGAACCACCGGCCGAGGCGGAGGGCGAGCCCGAGGGGCCGGCGGACGATGGCGGGGGCGCCTCGGAGGTGGCGGGGTCCGAGGGTGTCGGCGACACCGTGGAGGTGCTGGTGGAGGGTCTGGTGCAGGCTCCCAGAAGAAGAAGGGGAATCGCTGCGATGACGGTGCGGCGGCCTACCATTCAGGCAGTGTACCGGGCCTCGGCTGTGGATCTGCTGTCCCTCCGGTGTGCCTCTTCGCAGCGATCCCTCCCGGAAGGAGCCACGATGAGCGATCAGGGTGCAGGCGGAGGAGCTGCGGCCAGATCCTTCGCCGCCGACGTCTTCGGGCCGGGGTTCGAACTCGTCGGTCATCGGGGGCCCGGTGACTGGATACCCCTGTCGGCGATGTCCTCGCCGCCGGTGCTGTGGGAGAGGGTAGAGAACACCCGGCTGGCGATCGGCGGGGTGGGTACCTCGCCCCGTCAGATCCGGGCCGTGGCCTCCACGATGGCTCTGGGGTTGTTCTCCCGGTTGATCTCCCCGGTGCTGGGAGCGGCCGTGCTGGACGCGGCGACGCTGGTCCCCGATCCGCAGACCACCTGGCTGCGAAGGGTCGAGCGGGGGCTGATCCCGCTGGCCACCACCCGCGCACCGGTCGACGCCGATCCGGCAGCGGCGCTGGACGGTCTGGTCCTTCCCCTGGTGTCGGTGATCGCACAGGTCTTCGGGCTGTCCCGCAAGGTCCTCATCGGCGACGTCGCCGCCGCGGTGGCCGGTGCCTGCGGGGTGATCGCGGCGGCACGCCCCGACCTGTCCGAGCGCGCCGCACGGCTGCGTGCGGATCTGCTGACCACACCGGACCTGGTGGGTTCGGGGACTCCCCGCGGTCCCTTCGTCCGGTCCTCCTGCTGCCTCATCTGGCAGCTCCCGATGAACTACATCTGCAGCAACTGCGTACTGGTGAACGCCCGCACCCGGATGGTCCGGGAGCGCGACGACGATCGTGCCGGCTCACCCGGCTTCCGTCGTCGCTTCAGGGATCAGCTGGTGGAGGCCGAGAGCACCCACACCTGGCGCGGGTCGAGGCCCTGACGACAGGAGGTCCGGGCCGCCGGTTGGGGTCCGGGCCGCCGGTTGGGGTCCGGGCCGGTTGAGTCCCTGGGATCCGGTCAGTCCGCCTCGACCATGTCGATGTCGACCATCAGCTCCGAGGCGATCGCCTCCAGGGCGGCCCGCAGGTCGTCGACGGTGGTGGCGGTGGTGAGCCTGACCTTCGCCGAGGCCTCGAACAGCACCCCGTCACCCATCGGGGCGTCGCGCACCCCGGTGTCCAGATCGTCGATGGTGGCTCCCAATCCGGCCAGCGCCCCGGTAACCTGGCTGACGATGCCGGGCCGGTCATGGCCGATCAGACGCACCGACAGGATGGTCTGGTCGGGGTGGACGATCGGCCGGGTCGGGGTGACCGTGACATCCAGGCCCTCCCCCGCCAGGCCTGCCAGGCCGGTGCGCAACTCGTCGACCCGGTCATCGGGGATGTCGACGAGCACGATTCCGGCGAATGCCCCGGCCAGTAGAGCCATCCGGCTCTCCAGCCAGTTCCCGCCGTGCTGAGCGACCTCGGCGGCCACCGATGAGACGATTCCTGGACGATCTTCGCCGACTGCAGTGAGGAGAAGCTGTGCCATGCCCAGATGCTACCGGAGGCGCCGTTCTCACCACCGGGCGCGGGTGGTCTCTGTCGGTCCGTCCAACTCGGTGAACCCGGCGTCGACGATCGAGACCGGGCGGCCGGCGTCCCGCCACTGAGGCTCGGTGGCGGTGACCACCCGGACCCTGAACCGGTCCGCGCGCCAGACCTCCCGGACGGCATCAGGCATCGTCTGGAGGGCGATCTGGGCGGCGTGCCCGCACTGGGCGGCGATCTTTCCGGTGGTCATCTCCAGCCCGGGGTTGATCTCGATCGTCACGACGGCGCCGACGGTGGCGCTGGTCCCCTCGTCGGGAAAATGTGTGCCGGAGACCTGCAGCTTGTCCAGCATCTTGGGCAGCGGATGAACCGGGGCGGGTGGGAAGGCGCGCACGGCGGCGGGACCGAACCCCTCGACCCCGGCCTGTTCGACGGTGACCCCGTCGAGTCCCTGGACGTCGGTCCACCGCTTGCCGTCCGCGCGGCGGACGAGTTTGCGGATCCGGTCGTCGTTCCAGTGCCGGACGGCCTGGAACCAGGGTCCGCCCTCGGCCGCGCGGGGGTCGTCCAGCAGGGTGACCACGGCTCTGGCCGCCGCCTCGCAGACGTCGACCTGACGGGCCGGCAGGTGCCGGTCGCGCATCACGACCAGCTGCATCGCCCACGGATCGGGTTCATCCTCGTCCATCACGTCCGCCGAGGCTACCCGTGCCTGGCAGGACGCCACCACCGCCGCTCTGCCACACTGGTCGGTGATGAACACGATCATCTGGGACATGGGTGGAACCCTCATCGACACCTATCCGGAGGTGGACCGCGCCCTGGCGGAGGCCGTCTGGGGGCCGCACCCGGCAGCGGAGCAGATCCACCGGGTGTCCCTGCTCAGAGCGGAGTCGATCGCCCACGCCATTGATGTGCTGGCCACCCGCCACGGCGTCGACCGCTCCCGGCTCGACGAGGCCTACAGCGCGCTCAAGCACCGGTGGGCAATCCATCCCGCTCCCGTGATGGACGGTGCGGTGGAGGTGATGGCCGCGGTCCATGCCGCCGGCGGGCTCAACCTGGTGGCGACCCACCGTGACCGGACGAGCGCCCAGGCGCTGCTCGACGCCCTGGGGCTGCGACCCGACGACATGGTGTGCGCCCCCGACGGCTTTCCGCGCAAGCCCAGTCCGGCGATGAACCTGCTCCTGATGAGACGCCATCATCTGGTTGCGCACCAGGTGCTGTGCGTCGGCGACCGGCCGATCGACGTCGAGGCCGCGGCGGCGGCCGGGTTGGCCGGCGCCCTGCTGGTTCCCGACGGGGAGGAGACGCCGGTCCCGCGACTCCCGGAGGGCAGCGTCGTGATCTCGGCCCTCACCGATCTGCTGGCGATGATCGGCTGAGGGTACGGGATCAGTGAGCGAATGGGGATCGCGTGAGTGAACGGTGGTCGGTGCCTGCGAGCCCGATCGCCCCGTCGAGCTCCTCGACACGAGTCACGGCCGAGATCCTCGACCGGTGTCTCAGACGAGATCCTCGAATGCGTAGTCGCCGGGCCACCAGGCCATCCAGCGCCCGTCCTCGAAGCCGGACAGCAGCGCGATCTCCCGCGAGGGGTCGGCCCGTCTCGGACTGATGATGAGGTGCCCGCGGGTGAGGTCGATGCGCAGGCCTTTGCGACTCTGCTCCCGGGTGCCGGTGACCTCGGCCCCGATGAGCTGGCGCAGCAGATCCGTGTATCCGGTGTCGCCGTCGCGCCAGGTACCGCCGGAGCGCTCGATGCTCGGCCACACGCGACTGCTGAGGACCCGGTCGGTGGACCGTCCGGGCTTGCTGAACACCAGCCGCAGGGGTTCTCCGGCCGCAATCTCGAGGGCCCGCAACCGGTCGCCTACCAGCTGGGAGAGCACATCATTGGGGGCGTACTGGGACACTGCCGATCACTCCGCCGCAGTATCGAGTTCAGTCTGTGTCACGTGGACCCCTCCTGCGCTGGAGCCGTGAAGGCCGCAAACCCGCCCTGAGCGAGCGCACCGCCAATGGTGCCACATCCGGGGATCCGCGGCAGCCCGGCTCGACCTGCCGGTGAGACGTGCTCGACCTGCCGGTGGGACCGGGAAGCGGCAGATCACGACAGCGCCTCGCCGATGATCGCGGTTGCCCGCCCGGCGGCCCGTTCACTGCGCTCCCGCAGCACCGCCAGGACCGTCCTGGCGGCCTCCCCGCCGTCGGCCGCCAGCACTCCCTCGAGGACCACGGCGTCCTGCATCTGTCCCAGGACGTCGGAGGCCCGGGCGAAGGCCTCGGCGCGCTGGGCAGCGCCCTTCACGGTGTCTGTGAGGGACTCGTGGGCGTAGCGGGCTGCCTTGATCCGGCGTCGCAGCCGGTGCCGGGTGGGAGCCAGCGTCGGGCTCACCAGTCCTGCTCCGTCCAACTGCTCCCAGACGGCCATCGCCCGGCTCTCGGCCCAGGCCACCCGCTTGAGGATCCGCGACCGGCCGGGTCCCCGTCCGCCGCGTCCCACCGACTTGCGCCAGGGGTCGGTGCAGAACGTCGCAAGGGCATCGACCAGCGCGGTCGCGGCCGGCGAGTGGACCATCTCCTCGGCCGTCCTCGCGGCGCGCTCCTGCTCCTGGCGGAGCCGATCGATCAGATCCCGGGCGCCGGCCAGCTCCGATCTTTCCGGGACGGCGTCCAGCACCTCGGCGACGTGCTGGGTGGCGACCTCGGCGTCGCGTGCCCGCCCGAGGACGTCGTTGTAGTGACTGAGCTCGTCGAGCAGCCGGACCGCCTGCTTCTGGTGCAGCAGCGGGCGGTAGATCCGGATGGTGGCGCGCAGTCGGCGTCCGGCCGCGCGCAGATCGTGGACGGCGTCGGCCTGGCGCTGCGCGAGGTCGTCGGGCAGGGATCTCATGAGCTCGACCTGGTCGGCCCAGTACCGCTCGACGCTCGCGGCGACCCTGGCTCTGGAGACTCGTGACATCGTCGACCGGCCTCAGCGCGACCCGGAGGCCGATCCGGATGTGGTGACGTCTCGCTCCTCGTCGAACCGCCGGAACAGCTCGTCGACGTCCAGGTCGGGGTCGTCGTCCTGTCCGTCGACCAGGGCCTGGGCCTCGGCCGGGGTGGAGACGGCCGGCATCGCGGCCGGCAGCGGACGGCGCGCCGACTCCGGCAGGAAGAAGATCGCGACGAATCCGGCGATCGAGGTGAGGATCACCCAGAAGGCGGGCGCCAGCGGCTCGCCGGTGATCGCCACCAGGGCCTCCATGATGAACGGGGCGGTTCCCGAGAACAGTGCCGCCGCCACGTTGTAGGAGATTCCCATCCCGCCGTAGCGCGAGGAGGTGGGAAACAGTGCGGGCAGGCAGGAGGCCAGATTGGAGACGTAGAGGGCCACCGGCACCGACAGCACGAACAGACCGAGCAGGGTCGACCAGATCACCCCGTGCATCATCAGCAGGAAGGCCGGAATCGCGAGCACCACCCCGCCGACCGAGGCGATCCGCAGCACCGTGCGACGGCCGATCCGGTCGGAGAGGGCACCGGCCAGCGGGATGCACAGAGACATCACGACCAGGACCGGCAGGGTGAGCAGGTTGCCGTGGGTCTCGTCATAGCCCAGGGTGCTGGTGAGATAGGTCGGCATGTAGCTGGTCAGGGCGTATCCGGCGGTGTTGGCGGCGGCCACCAGGGTGATGGCGACCAGGATCTCCCGCCAGAAGGCGCCGATCAGGGAACGCACCGACCGGGGACCCGTCGCGGCCTCGCTCTCCTGGAGTTTCTGCGCCTCCTGGAAGGCCGGGGTCTCCTCGATCCGGGAGCGGAAGTACAGCGCGACGACGCCGAAGGGCAGTGCCAGCATGAAGGGGATGCGCCATCCCCACCCCTCCATGAAGGAGGGCGAGAGTGTCAGCTGGAGGATCGAGACGACCGCCGCTCCGGATGCGAATCCGAGGTAGGAACCCACGTCCAGCAACGAGGCGAGGAATCCGCGGCGCCGGTCGGGGGCGAACTCGGTGAGGAAGGTGGTGGCGCCGGCGTACTCCCCGCCGGTCGAGAACCCCTGGAGGAGCTTGAGCACGATGAGCAGGATCGGCGCCCAGAAGCCGATCTTCGCGTAGTCCGGCAGGATGCCGATGAGGAAGGTGGCCGAGGCCATCATGAGCAGGGTGAAGGCCAGCACCTTCTGGCGGCCCATCCGGTCGCCGAACTGGCCGAGCACCACCCCGCCGAGGGGCCGTGCGATGAAGGTGACGGCGAAGACCCCCAGGGAGAACAGGTTCTGGGCGGTGGTGGATCCTCCGGGCAGGAACATCCTCCCGATGATCACGGCGAGATAGCCGTAGACCCCGATGTCGTACCACTCCATGAGGTTGCCGACGATCGTCCCGGCGAGTGTCCTCCTCAGCACCTCGGGCCTCACGACGGTGACGTCGGAGACCTCCAGGCGTCGACGGCCGCCGGTCTGCCCCGGTTGCGCTGCGACTCCCGAGTCATCTGTGGTTCCCATGATGTGCTCCCCTGCCGTGTCGCTGCTGTCCCTGTGGCGTCTCCGAATAGCGGTGTCTCCGAAGAGACGCCTCGGGGTCACAGCCCTTCGTCGTCGATCCGCGGGGTCACCATGCCGAGCTGGGTCGCCAGGATGAGGAGTTGGACGCGATCGCGCACCCCCATCTTCTCAGCGGCCCGGGCGAGGTAGCCCTTGATGGACCCGACCGAGACCCCCATGGCGGAGGCTATCTCGGCATTGGAGTATCCGTGAGCCAGCCACCGCACCGACTCCTCCTCACGATCGGTGAGAATCGGGCGGTGACGCGTCGGCGGATCGAGGTCTGGTCCGGGCCCGCCGCACGCCTCGGGAGAGGCAGTCGACGTCTTGGACTGGTCATCCATCGCCATTCTCACCAGGACGCTGGAGACCTTCGGGGAGATGTAGAACTCGTCGGTGAGAACGGCCTGGACCGCCCCGACCAGTTCATCGGTGCTGTCCTTGACCAGGTAGCCACTCGCCCCTGCCGCGAGCATCGGTGCGACGTACTCCTGGGTGGTGAAGGTGGTGAGGGCCAGCACCTTGATCTCGGGATGCTCCCGGACGATTCTGCGGGTGGCCTCGATGCCATTCATCCGCGGCATCCTGATGTCCATCACCACCACGTCCGGCGGATCGGCGATGCAGCGGACCAGAGCCTCCTGACCGTCTCGGGCCGTCCCGACCACCTCGGTGTCCAGACCCTGGTCGAACCGCAGCAGCGCAGCGAGCCCCTCACGCAGCACCGGATCGTCGTCGACGACAAGTATTCTCAGCTTCCCCACGCGCTCAGCGTATCGGGTGGGTGCAGATGGGAGCGGCAGAGGGAGAATCCCTTCTTCCGGGTGATAGCTTCTTCACAACGACTCGCGCCGGGTGGGCCATCGAAGCGGGACGCCCCCACGAATCACGGGTTCCGAAGAACTCCCTTTCACGATCTTTTTCAACAGCACAGGAGAAACTGCCATGAGACGTCGTTCACTCTCCTCCATCGTCGCCGCCTGCCTGCTCGGCGCCTCCCTGGGCCTCGGGGCACTGCCGGCCAATGCCGCTCCGGTCAGCTCCAATCGGGGATCCACCTCGACGGTCTCGACCCAGGGGCTCAACTCGATGATGTGCTATTGGTTGCCTGCATTCTGCAGGTGAGCTGAGCTCGCCGAGCGAGACTGACTGACAGGACGTCACAGGACATGACATCGGACGCGGCTGCGCGAGAGGGATTCTGGCGAGTTTCTCATCGCGTGCCGCGCCCGGTGGCCATCGTGGTGTCCTGCTTCGCCCTGCTGTTCAACATGGATGATCTCGTCGGGGCGTCGACGAGACTAGGTTCTGCCGGCTCGTACTCGGATTTTCTCCGTCTGCTCCTGTGCTCGGCTGCTCTGGGAATCGTGTGCTGGTTCCCCAGGATGGGAGCGGTTCTGGCCTGGCTCGCGGTGCCGGTGAGCGTAGGCAGCGGGAACATCGCGTTGCTCGCACTCGTGGGCCCTCTGGTGTGCGTGGCCGTCACCGCCACCTGCACCCTGCCATTCATCATCGTCAACGGTGTCGTGATGGTGGTGGGGACCATCGGAGTCGCGATCCGGTGGATCCAGTGGCACCACCCCCCGGTGCCGATCCTGTGGACCGGTGCCTTCCTGCTCTCGGCCAGCACGGCCCTGGGAATGGCTCTGCGCGCCCTGCTCGGGTCCCGGGCCGAACGGCGTCTCCAGGACAGACGCATCGCCGCCATCCAGAAGCAGGCCGAACAGGCCGCCGAGCACGAGCGCCAGCGTCTGGCCCACGACATGCACGACTACGTCGCCCACGAGCTCACCGTGATCATCGCCGCCCTGGCGGCCGCTCGCACCAGGCGGCAGAGCCACCAGCAGGATCCCGATCAGGACGCGGCCCTGCTGGAGACCATCGAGACCACCAGCCGCAAGGCTCTCGACGAACTGAGGCGGGTGCTGCGCCTGCTCGACGGCGAGGGCGACCCGGTCATCGGATCACCGGTGCCCGTCTCGGGCGCCCGACGGGCCGAGCCCGTGGAGACGATGATCACCGACGCGGCCCAGGATCTGGAGGCGATCGGGGACGAGGTGACCATCAGCATCAGTCCCGACGCGGCCTCCCTGATTCCCCCGGAGGATCATCGGCTCCTGCTGGAACGGTTCCTCAGCGAGGCGGTCACCAATGCCGTCAAACACGGCGGGCTGGGCTCACGGGTGACGATCCGCGCGAGTACCTGCTCCGGCGTCCTGCAGATCACCCTCAGCAACACCATCGAGAAGGCCAGGGCCGGACTCGACGTGTCCACAGGGCTCGGAATTCGTGGCCTTCGGGAGAAGGCGGAGGAACTGCACTGCTCGGTGTCGGCCCAACCGGCGCCCGGCAGGGATGGCTGGATCGCGACGCTGAGTCTGCCCGAGGATCTCGCGGCCTGAGGCTCCGGCCACGCGCGTCCTGGTCGACCAACGGCTGGCCGACCGGGACGCCGTAGTCCCCAGATCCCTCGTCGGGCCAGGGACCCGACACCACCCACTCAACTCCCTCGAAGGCCATCTGACAAGCAACTTTCGTCCGGACTTTGCCGGTCCCGGACCCGACTTTCGGTCAGCCTCGGCCGGCGATTGCAGTCGCCCGACCGGCGGGACCGGTTGAGCGACCCGACCGGTTGACCGGCCCGACTAGGTTCATTCCTGACTGTTGTCACCAGACTGGGAGAGCTCATGGCCACGGCACTCATCGTCGTCGACGTCCAGGTCGACTTCTGCGAGGGCGGATCGTTGGGGGTGGACGGCGGAAGCGCTGTGGCTGCGAAGGTCGCCCGGCTGCTGGAGTCCGACCACGGGTACAGCGCACTGGTCGCCACCCGCGATCACCACATCGACCCGGGCGATCACTTCTCCGACCATCCCGATTTCATCGACAGCTGGCCGCCGCACTGCGTGGTGGGTACTCCCGGCCAGCAGTTCCAGTCCGCGCTGGGGGGCAGCCGGTTCGACGCCGTCTTCGACAAGGGCTCCTACCGGGCCGCCTACTCAGGCTTCGAGGGCACGATCGGCGGTGGTGACGACGGGGTGACGCTGGCGCGATGGCTGCGGGACCACGACATCGACCGGGTCGACGTCTGCGGCATCGCGACCGACTACTGCGTGCGGGCCACCGCACTTGATGCCGCCCACGAGGGGTTCTCCACCCGGGTTCTGGGCCCCCTGACCGCGGCGGTGCACCCCGACGCCGTCCCGGCGGTGATCCAGGAGTTCGCCGGGGCCGGCATCCAGTGGCAGGCCTGAGGTCCGCCAGAAGGAGGACCAGCAGGGCTGCGAACCGACACGACGAGGACCGACAGAACGCACACCGGCACCAGGGCCGGCCGCACCCGCTGGGTTCAGCGTGCCGTGTCGGCCTCCAGCGCGATCAGGAAGGCCTTGGTCGCCAGCCCGCCGCGGTAGCCGCCCAGTTGGCCGTCGCTGCGCACCACCCGGTGGCAGGGCAGCACCAGGGGCACGGGGTTGGTGGCACATGCGCTGCCGACCGCCCGCACCGCGCGAGGCCGGCCCAGTCGCGCGGCGACCTGGCTGTAGGTGGCCGTGGTGCCATAGGCGATTGCGGGTAGATCGGCCTGCACGGCGCCCCGGAACCCGACCAGGACGGTCGGGTCGACCGTCAGGTCGAAGGTCCGTCGCCCCCCGGTGAGGTACTCATCGATCTGCCGGGCGGCGTCCTCGAGGCGCTCCGGGTTCTGACTCAGGCCGGCGCCGAGGGTCCGCGAGAGTGTGTCCAGCACCTCGTCGAAGTCCTCGTTGTCGAAGGCGATCCGGACCAGTCCCCGGCCGGTCGAGGCCACCAGCAGCGCTCCGATCGGGGTCTGGAGGATGCGGTAGGAGGCCTCGAGGGCCTCGGTCCCGGCGCTCACCACGCCGCCCCGGTGGACTCGAACTCGTCGCGGCGCCCGGCGATGAGCCGACTCAGCAGATCGACCGGAAGCCCGGTGTCGTAGGGCAGCTTGATGAAGCCGGCTCCGGCATCGAATCCCGCCGAGGCGACGTCCTCCGCCACGGTGGAGAAGTACCGGGTGGGGAACCTCAGTGAGGCGTGCTTCTTGAAGGACTGCAGCATCACCAGCCGGGTGCCGTCCTGGACGAATGCCGGGGTGTTCCAGTGGAGCACCTCCTCGGCACGGGGAAGCTCCTGCTGGCACAGTCGTCGCAGCTCGCCCAGGTGCGGCTGGGCCACCCCGGGCAGTTTCGAGTAGTAGTCAGAGACGTTCGCGCGTCTGGCCTGAGCCATCGTGGTCCTCCTGTTGTCCGGCCGGCGACGGTCCCGGACCACTCTAGGTGGCAGAGGGTTCCGCCCCGGGTGTCCGGAGAGGGGCCTCAGGCGACGGCGTCGTCGACCCCGCAGCTGGCGAAGTACCGCCGGCAGCGCGCCGCGCTCCAGCCGTGGGCCTGGGACAGGCCCTCGCTGAGCATCCGCAGGTAGCGCTGCTCGGGCTGGTTGGGCACCAGATCCGCTGCGCGTTCGGGACAGGTGAAGGTGAGCATCGCGACCCCCTCCCGCTGGCCCACCCGGACCAGGGTCTCGTAGCGGCCGGGGCCCGCGACATGGCGACCGCCGGGCACCCCGGCCCTCACCACCGCCTCCAGCGGACTGCTGCCTCCCGGTTCCCGGTGCATCTCCTGGGTGGCGACGTCGACGAACTGCTCGGTGCTGATGAGGTAGGCGCGACCGGGTGTCGGACCCTGGCCGTCGGGGTCGTAGAAGCCCATCCCGCCTCCCCAGACCGAGGATGTGCCGGCGAAGAAGAGCCGCCCGGGAAGCATCACCGCGGCGTCGGCGACCGGCGGGGTGTGGTCGCGGGCTCCGGGGTAGCTGACCCGCGCACCGGGCGGCCGGCCACCCTGGAGGTAGCAGGCCAACCGGGACGCGTTCATGTTCGACCCGTAACTGACGTACCAGACATGATCGGCGTTCATCGCGGTCCAGTGTGCTTCACGACGTCCGTCCGGTCGCCGGTGTTCGGATGGCGACACCCCCGGCGAGCTGCTGGGCGGCCAGCTCGGCGTAGAGCCCGCCCCGGGCCATCAGGTCGGCGTGGCCGCCGCTCTCGATGATGCGGCCGTCCCGGATGACGTGGATCAGGTCGGCGTCGACGACAGTCGACAGCCGGTGGGCCACGGTCAGCGTGGTGCGGCCGTGGGCCAGGGCGTCGATCGCCTCCTGGACCAGGTGCTCGGAGACCGTGTCGAGGGAGGACGTCGCCTCGTCGAGGAGGAGCACCGGCGGATCCTTCAGCAGGACCCGGGCGATCGCGATGCGCTGCTTCTCGCCTCCGGAGAGGCGGTACCCGCGCTCCCCCACCACGGTGTCGTAGCCGTGCTCGAAGCCGACGATGACGTGGTGGATGTTGGCGGCGGTGCACGCCTCGATCAGCTCCTCGTCGGAGGCCCCGGGCCGGGCGTAGCGCAGGTTCTCGGCGATGCTCGCGTGGAAGAGGTAGGTCTCCTGGGAGACGATCCCGATGTCGTCGATCAGGGAGGCCGACTGAAGGGTGCGCACATCGGCACCGGCGTAGACGACACGGCCCTCGGAGGCCTCGTAGAGCCGTGAGATGAGGGAGAGGATGGTGGACTTCCCCGATCCCGAGGGTCCGACCAGGGCGATGTGCTGACCCGGTTCGGCGACCAGGCTCACATCGTCGAGGGTCGGCCTGGAGCCGGGGGCGGCGTCGGGGTACCGGAAGGTGACGGCGTCCAGGACGATGCGCCCGCGGGGTCCGGGGGCCTCGGCGACCGGGCAGGCGTCGGGCCTGTCGCGGACCGCCGGAACCAGATCGAGGTACTCGAAGATCCGGGCGAACAGGGCCTGGGAGGTCTGGACCTCCAGGGTCACCCGCATGAGGCCGACCAGCGGGTTCAGCAGCCTCGCCTGGACGGTGGTGAAGGCCACCACGGCGCCGGCGGTGAGACCGGACCAGCCGCCGATGATCAGCCATCCGGCGAGCAGATAGATGATGGCCGGCACCGACGCCATCAGAACCTGGACGACGGCGAAGAAGCTCTGCCCGCTCATCGCACGGCGGACCTGCAGACCGACCTGGTTCCGGTTCTCGGTCCGGTACCGGGCGGCCTCGGCGGCCTGCCGGTTGAACGACTTGGCGAGCAGCACTCCCGAGACCGACAGCGTCTCCTGGGTGATCGCGGTGAGTTCGGACAACGACTCCTGGGTCTGGCCGGCGATCCGGGCGCGGATCTGACCGACCCTGCGCTGGACCACGACCAGGACGGGCATCAGGATGACGGCGACCACGGTGAGGCGCCAGTCGATGAGCACCATGGCCACCAGGGACGCGATCACGGTGACGGCATTGCCGAGGATCGAGGTGACGGTGGAGGTGAGCACGCTGGAGACCCCGCCGACGTCGTTCTGCAGCCGTGACTGGATGACGCCGGTGCGGGTATGGGTGAAGAACCCCAGTTCCATCTCCTGGAGGTGCTCGAAGAGCCTGACCCGCAGGTCGCCGGTCACCGAGTTGCCCACCGTTGCGGTGAGCCAGGTCTGGAACACGTTGAGCGCGGCCGCCAGCAGGTAGAAGCCGATCATCGCCGCCACCAGTCCGGCCAACAGACCCATCACCGGATGACCGCCGGGTGGGAAGAGAGCCTCGTCGAAGACCCTCTTGACCAGCAGCGGCGGGATGACTCCCAGTCCCGCACTCACCACCACGATGATGCAGGTGACCGCGATGCGGCCCCGATAGGGAGCGAACAGGCTCATCGCCCGACCGCGCAGGTTCTCGATCCGGGGAGCCTGGGCGTTGATGGCGCGCTGGGCGGTCTCGTCGATCCGCCGCATCCCGCCGGTACGGACCATGCCAGGGAAGCTCATGCCCGAATGATAGGAACCGGGTCCCAGATCAACCCAGAGCCCGAAGATTCAGAGTCACGACAAGCGCGAGCACGACCGCCAGGACGGCCATGATGATGAGAAACGGGCCCATGCCCTTGCGCTGCTGCCTGACATGCCCGATCGAACCGGTCGAGAACTGGTGCATGGGTGCGGCGTAGAAGACCGGGACGCACTGACCCGCAGCCAACTGGAAGTCCAGGGATGCCTGGCCGTAGGTGCGCGTCCACTGGGCGAAGGCGTCCACGTGGACCGGGCCGGCGGGCACCGTGATCCTCTGCCATCCGTAGTGAGCACCGATGTGGTGGCCGTTGATGACCACGGTCGGGGTGATCATGTTCGAGGTCATCACGGAACCCTGGATCGTGAGATCCACGGCGCCCATCGGAGGCAGCGCCGGATGCGGGCTCGGATACTGCGGGGTCGGATACCGCGGGGTCGGATACCGCGGGGTCGGATACCGCTGGGGCAGCTGCGCGGCCAGGTACGGCAAGGCCGGCTGTTGGGGAGCCATCCCTGGGTAGGGCTGCTGCCATGGGGAGGCCCCTGGCCCCGGCTGGCCGGGCGCGTCCGGGGCCAAAGGGTGCTGGGTCATGGTCGAAGGGTACTGGAGGAGTCGTCACCAGCCCGATGTCGAGCAGCTCAATCGCGTCGGTGCGTGCTGATCCAGTACCGGCGCTCGCACCGTCCGTTCTCGAGAGTCACGGTGTTCTCCAGTGCGCCACCATTGCACTCGATGACGCCGATCGATCCCCGGTTGACGTCATCGCAGGTGACGAGCGCCCGCTCCACACCCAGACCGCTGAGGATCTCCAGGCCCTGGCGCAGCATCTCCAATCCATATCCGAGACGGCGGAAGGCGGGCCGAACCGCAAATCCGATGTGCCCGCCCTCGCGCAGCAGCGAGGTCGTGAGTGCATGACGCATGTGGACACGGCCGACGATCTGCTCACTGACCACCGCGACGAGCATCGTGGCCGGCACTCTGCCCTCGGCGAGTCCCACGCCACGGCGGACCCGATCGGTGTCGCGCAGATACTCGCTCCAGGACTGCCCCTTCTTCCCGAGCATGAAGTCGAAGTCCTCTGCGGCGAGCTCGGCCTGAGCTGCCCGCACAGAGACCTCGTCCCCCGGCAGCGGCTCGCGCAAGAGCAGTGGTATCTGCGCCTGTTGTCCGGTCATGTGACCTCCCACCGTGTGATTCGGTTTGATCCTGTCAGTGGTAGTCAACGATCTCCACCTTGTATGGTCCGTACTGAGCCTGCCCTAGTCGCATCTACCCGGTAAGGGTGCGGCCCGCCCACTGTTCGGAGAGGGAGGCAGCCCGTTCAAGCCGGGCCAGGTCCGGGAGACTCACTTCTCAGTGGGAGATGTCGGAGTCTCCACAGTCACACACGTCACGCATCAAGGCAGCACTTGACCAGGCTCAGCTCAGTAGTGGTAGCGGGCCTGGAGGATCACGAGGTCGTCCCCGTCGACGAGATACACCAGCCGGTGCTCATCGGTGATACGGCGCGACCATGCCCCCTGCGCGCCATACTTCAACTGCTCCGGTTTCCCGATACCCGCGAACGGCTCACGAAGGCAGGAGTCGATGAGCGTGTTGACTCGCTTCAGCACGCGACGATCGATGGTCTGCCAGTGCGTGTAGTCCTCCCATGCAGACGGGTCCCAGACCAGCCGCACTCAAGCATCCTCGTCCGCACGGTCGAGGGCGTGCGTCTCGACCTTCCCAGCGCGGGCACGCTCGTAGGCATCGAGCAGTCGCCGAGCATTCGCAGGTGAGCGGAACAGATAGGCCGTCTCCTGCCAGGCCGTGTACTCGTCGGCGGGCATCAACACTGCGTTGCCCTTGCGGGAGACGATCTCGATGGCCTCGCGGTCTTCATTGATGCGCTCGATGAGCGGGAACAGCGTCCTGCGCGCCTCGCTGGCACTGATAGACATGATCACGATCCTCCTCGTGCGTCTCTGGTACGAGATTATGGTACCACTGGTGCGTCGATGGTCGACGGCGCGCAGGACCTGTCCGCCACGTCATACCCGAATACCCGATGACGTTGTTCGGTGACGGAACTCGACCCCGTTCCTCGCGTTGATCACGCTGAAAACCGGTTCTGTGCGCACAGCCAAGATGGCTGCAAGCGCATCGGCATCGTCCGGCTAGGCTGAACGCGTTTCGAGGGATAGTCAGGACCTGACGAGTGCAAGCCAGGCGCGTAGTCGGAGAAATCGTTCATGCGCCCCGCAGTGGTGTGATTGACGCGACGGTGTCCCGCAGTGCACGCCGCTCCATGCGCAGCTCGTAGTTCGATTGCAGGTTCATCCAGAACTCCTCGGACGTCCCGAAGTACCGCGCCAGCCGGATCGCCGTGTCCGCAGTGATGCCACGCTTGCCGTGCACAATCTCGTTGATTCGCCGCGGCGGAATGCCAATCGACACCGCGAGCTTGTTCTGCGTGATCCCGAAGCCCTCGATGAAATCCTCCATCAGGATCTCTCCCGGATGGATCGGCTCGATCAGGTCGCTCTCAGCGGTAGTCGACGAGTTTGACACTGTCCGCACCTCCCTCTCCCCAGACGAAGCAGAGACGCCATTGCGCGTTGATGCGGATGCTGTGCTGACCACGACGGTCACCGTCATGAACGCTAGACGTTAAACCGGAACTCGACCACGTCACCGTCCTGCATGACATAGTCCTTGCCCTCCAGCCGGAGCTTGCCGGCCGCCTGGGCCTCCTTCTCGGAGCCATAGGTCACCAGGTTGTCGAAGGAGACCACCTGCGCCTTGATGAATCCCTTCTGGAAGTCGGTGTGGATCACCCCGGCGGCCTGCGGGGCGGTCCAGCCCTTGTGGATCGTCCAGGCGCGGGACTCCTTCTCACCGGCGGTGAGGAAGGTCTGCAGACCCAGGGTGTCGAAGCCGACACGTGCCAGCTTGTCCAGCCCGGGCTCGGTGATCCCGGCGTCAGCGAGGAACTCCTCGGCGTCCTCGGGCTCCATCTCGGCCAGCTCGGCCTCGAACTCGGCGTCCAGGAAGATCGCCTCGGCCGGGGCGACGATCTTGGCCATCCTCGCCTTGAGATCCTCGTCGGCGAGCTGATCCTGGTCGCAGTTGAAGACGTAGATGAAGGGCTTGGTGGTGAGCAGGAACAGGTCGTGGAGAGGCTCGGGGTCCAGCCCTGCCGAGTAGATCGTCCGACCCTCCTCGAGGACCTTCTGGGCCTCCTCCCAGGCCTGCGCGCGGGGCCGCGACTCCTTGCGGATCGCCGCCTCCTTCTCGAGCTTGGGCAGCTGCTTCTCGAGGGTCTGGAGGTCGGCCAGCACCAGTTCGGTGGTGATCGTCTCGATGTCGGAGGAGGGCTCGACCTTCCCGTCGACATGGGTGACGTCGTCATCCTCGAAGCAGCGGGTCACCTGGCAGATCGCGTCGGCCTCGCGAATGTTGGAGAGGAACTCGTTGCCCATCCCCTCCCCCTGGCTGGCACCCTTGACGATCCCGGCGATGTCGACGAAGGACACCGTGGCGGGAACGGTCTTGACCGAGCTGTACATCTTCGTCAGCACGTCCAGCCGCGAATCGGGGACGCCGACCACCCCGACATTCGGCTCGATGGTCGCGAACGGGTAGTTCGCCGCCAGCACGTCGTTGCGGGTCAGTGCGTTGAACAGGGTTGACTTGCCGGCATTGGGGAGGCCGACGATTCCGATGGTGAGTGCCACGTCGCGCCATCTTACCGGCGGCCTCGCAGAGCCTGGCCCCGGCGCGGGGTAGCGTCCGGCCATGCCCCAGCGAATCATCCCGAACCTCTGGTTCAACCACACCGCCCGCGAGGCGGTGGACCACTACCTGGAGATCTTCCCCGACAGCAGCGAGGTGTCGGTCAGCCACTACCCGACCGAGGGCCTGCTGGACTTCCAGCAGGACCTCGCCGGCGACGTCCTGGAGATCCAGTTCCGGATCGGGGACCTCACCTTCTCGGCGATCAACGCCGGGGGCGAGTTCAGGCCCAACTCGTCGATCTCCTTCCTGCTGAACTTCGATCCCTCCCGGGACCCGGACGCCCGGGGACACCTCGACCAGCTCTGGGAGCGCCTCACCGCCGACGGGCTGGTCGGGATGGAGTTGTCCTCCTACCCCTTCTCGTCCCACTACGGATGGGTTGAGGACCGGTACGGGGTCAACTGGCAGCTGATGCTCACCAATCCCGACGGCGACCCGCGGCCCTTCGTCACCCCCGAGTTGATGTTTCCCCACGCCCAGACGCAGGCGACCGAGGCCATCGAGCTGTACACCGGCCTGTTCGAGAACTCCGGCACCGGGGTCATCGCCCGCTACTCGGAGCTCGGCGAGCTGCCCTCCGAGGAGACGTCCCCGCAGGCCCTCGCCTACGCCGACTTCACCCTGGCCGGTCAGTGGTTCGCGGCGATGGACTCGGCGGTCCCCCAGGACGTCACCTTCACCGAGGGGGTCTCGCTGGTGGCGCTGTGCCCCGACCAGGCCGAGATCGACCGACTCTGGGCGGTCCTGTCGACGGTCCCGGAGGCCGAGCAGTGCGGCTGGTGCAAGGACCAGTTCGGGGTCAGTTGGCAGATCGTCCCGCAGGACATGCCCGACTTCTCCCAGCCGGAGGCCTTCGGCAGGCTTCTGGGCATGAAGAAGCTGGTGATCGCCGACCTGTCCTGATCAGGCTCCCGCCCAGTAGGCCCTCAGAGCCGCCGACAGGTGGCTGAGGTCTGCGACACCGGCCAGTTCGCGGGTGGAGTGCATCGACATCAACGGGACGCCGACGTCGACGGTGAGGATGCCCAGACGAGTTGCCGTGAGCGGTCCGATGGTCGAACCGCAGGGCACCGAGTTGTTCGAGACGAAGTCCTGGGTCGGGACCCCGGCGGCCCCGCAGGCGCGGGCCCACAGCACGGCCCCCACACCGTCGGTGGCGTATCGCTGGTTCGCGTTGATCTTGAGCAGCGGCCCGCCGTTGAGCAGCGGGTGGTTCGCCGGGTCGAACTTCTCGACGTAGTTGGGGTGGACGCCGTGCCCGGCGTCGGAGGAGACGCAGGAGGAGCGGGCGAGCATGGCGCGGTAGCTGTCGCCGTCCCGGCCCAGGCCATCGGCGATCCTCACCAGGATGTCCTCCAGGAGGGGCCCGCAGGCCCCCGAGCGGGTGGCCGAGCCGACCTCCTCGTGGTCGAAGCAGGCCATCACCGCGATGTCGTCTCCCGGTGCCGCCTCGACCATTGCGGCGATCGAGGAGTGCACCGAGGAGAGATTGTCCATCCGCGAGCTGGCCAGGAACTCCCCGCGGGGCCCGATCACCGCCGGGCTCTCGGTCGGGTAGGCCAGGATGTCGTGGAAGCCGAGGTCGGCCCGGTCGATGCCGGCGGCCTCGCACAGCAGGTCCTCGACGTCCAGATCGGGGTTCGAGACCGACAGGATCGGCATCAGGTGGCGCTGCCTGTCCAGGTGCAGGGTGTCGTTGACGCTGCGGTCCAGATGCGGGGCCAGCTGGCTGATCCGCAGGATCGGTCCGGTGCGCACCAGATGGCTGCGGCCGTCGCGGGTGACCAGCCGTCCAGCCAGTCCCAGGTCACGGTCCAGCCAGGAGTTGAGCAGTCCCCCGCCGTAGACCTCCATCCCCACCTGCTGCCAGCCGTGGTTGGTCACGGTGGCATGGGGCTTGAGCTTGAAGGAGGGCGAGTCGGTGTGCGAGCCGACCACCCGGAAGGCGGTGCGGTCGCTGATGGCGTCCGGCGTCTGCCAGGCGACCACCGCGCCGTCGCGCACCACGTAGTGGCGTCCGAGGGTCTGGGACCACGGGTCGCTCTCGTCCAGTCGGGTGAATCCGGCCTCGTCGAGACGCCGGGAGAGCTCGGCGGCCGCGTGGTAGGAGGTCGGGGAGGCCTTCACGAAGGAGATGACGTCCTCGGCGTGGGAGGCGAACTGACAGGCCGCCGGCGCGGTGGTGGAGGTCTCGGGCAGGAGTGGTTCTGACACGTCAGTCATTCAACCACCGCCTGTCATTTCCACCCCTGCCCGGACGGCCGGACCAGCCGGCCCGACCAGACTGCCTGCCCAGAACTGTCGGTGGCGGCTGGCACCCTGTGGACATGACCATTTCGTCCCTCGTGATGCTGCTGATCGGACTGCTCCTCGGCCTGGCGATCGGATGGCTCCTGGCCGAGCTGCGCGCCCGCTCGTCGGTGGCCTCCGAACGCGCCCGGGCCGACGTCGCCCGGGCGCAGTGCCAGGCCGCCGAGCAGCGCGCCGAGATCACCGCCGCCGATCGCGACGGGCTGGCGGACCGCTTCAAGTCCCTGTCGGCCGACGCCCTGAACCTCCAGCAGTTGCGCGCCGACCGGGCCGCCGAGCGCACCGTCACCGACACCCAGCGCCTGCTGACCCCGGTCTCCCAGGCTCTCGACAAGTTGGAGCGTCGGCTGGCCGAGGTCGAACGGGAGCGCGCCTCGATGACCGCCTCGCTGGGCAAGCAGGTGGACCTGGTCAATGCCGCCGGGGAGGGCCTGCGCCGGGAGACCGCATCCCTGGTCACCGCGCTGCGCAAACCGCAGGTGCGGGGCGCCTGGGGAGAGGTTCAGTTGCGCCGGGTGGTGGAACTGGCCGGAATGGTGGAGCACTGCGATTTCGAGGTCCAGGCGACCACCCGTGTCACCGGCCAGCCGCTGCGCCCCGACATGACCATCCGGATGGCGGGGGACCGGTGCGTCCATGTCGACGCCAAGACTCCGCTGTCGGCCTTCCTGGACGCCGCCGGCACCGACGACCCGGACCAGCGGGCCACCCATCTGGCACACTTCGCGCGCAATGTGCGCGGTCACATCGATGACCTGTCGTCGAAGGCCTACTGGCGCACCGAGACCGACTCCCCCGAGTTCGTCATCCTCTTCCTGCCCAGCGACGCCTTCCTCCAGGCCGCCCTGGACGAGATGCCCGACCTCCACGAGTACGCGTCGCGGCGCAACATCGTGCTCGCCGATCCGGCCGTGCTGATCCCCATGCTCAAGGTCATCGCGCTGGCCTGGCGCCAGCAGGATGTCGCCCGGTCCGCCGCCGAGGTGGCGGCCCTCGGCCGCGACCTGCACGACCGGCTGGCCACCCTGTCGAACCATCTCGACCGGCTGGGGCGTTCGTTGACCGGCGCGGTGAAGAGCTACAACTCGGCCGTAGGGTCCCTGGAGACCCGGGTGCTGGTCAGTGCCCGCCGGTTCGAGGAGATGGGGGTGACCACCTCCGAGCTGGCCTCACCGGCCCCCGTCCAGGACGCCACCCGGCCACTCACCGCACCCGAGCTCACCGATCCGCTGGCCTCCGTCGAGGAGGCCGACACCGTGACACGAGGCTCCGACTCTGCGACACGAGCGTCCGGGACGACCGACACCGATGCGCAGATGCTCCGTCCAGCCATCGCAGCGACCGGTCCCGAGCCCGAGTCCTCCCGCCGGGGCCAGGAGAGGGCCTCCTGAGGCGACCGGAGGCCCCGGGTACTCAGGCTCCGGTACGCGCCGACCTGCTGCGCCTGGGGCGCAGCTGAGGGGGCAGGGCGAAGGTCAGCGACTCCTCGATGAGGGACTCCTCGACCGCCGGCGGCCAGCCCCTGGACTCCAGCAGCGCCAGCACCCCCTTGACCAGCTGCTCGGGTACCGAGGCTCCGCTGGTCACCCCGATGGTGGCCACCCCGTCCAGCCAGGAGTCGTCGATCTCGGTCGCGTCGTCGACCCGGTGGGCGGCCCCCGCACCGGCCTCCAGGGCGACGTCGACCAGGCGCGCGGTGTTCGAGGAGTTGCGCGACCCCACCACGATCACCAGGTCGCAGTGGGCCGCGATCTGCTTGATGGCGTACTGACGGTTGGATGTGGCGTAGCAGATGTCGTCGGACGGCGGGTTCATCAGGTCGGGGCGCAGCGCGCGCAGCCGCTTGAGGGTCTCGGCGGTCTCGTCGACGCTCAGGGTGGTCTGGCTCAGCCAGGACACCGGACGGTCGGGGTCCAGGTCCAGATCGGCGACATCCTCTGGGCGCTGCACCAGGGTGATGTGGTCGGGAGCCTCCCCGGTGGTGCCCTCCACCTCCTCGTGGCCGGCATGGCCGATGAGCACGATCTGGGTGTCCTCGGTGGCGAACCGCCGCGCCTCGTGGTGCACCTTGGTCACCAGGGGGCAGGTCGCGTCGATCGTGCGCAGACCGCGTCTCTTCGCCTCCGACGTCACCTCGGGCGAGACCCCGTGGGCGGAGAAGACCACCAGAGCGCCCTCGGGAACCTCGTCCAGATCCTCGACGAAGATCGCTCCGCGGGTCTCGAGGTCCTCCACGACATGGCGGTTGTGGACGATCTGCTTGCGCACGTAGACCGGCGCGCCATAGGCCTCCAGGGCCTTCTCGACCGTCACCACGGCCCGGTCGACACCGGCGCAGTAGCCGCGCGGGGCGGCCAGAATGAGCTTGCGGGGCACATCGGGCATGAGGTGCAGTGTAATCGCCGCGGCCCAAGCCACAGAGTCGTCAGACCCGGCCACTACGGTGGGGCCCATGCCCGATCCCTCAGACGCCGACAACCCGAAGTCCCTGGCCTGGGTGGTCCGTGCCGTCAAGGCGTGGGTGGAGCGCTGCGGCGCGGTCTGGGTGCAGGCCCAGGTCATCGAGCTCAACCGCCGCTCCGGACCCACCCAGTTCCTCACCCTGCGCGACATCGACGAGGAGGTCTCGGTGACGGCCACCTGCCACCGTCGCTTGCTGGACGCCGCCGGCCCCGTGGAGACCGGCATGACGGTCACCGCCCTGCTGAAGCCGACCGTCTGGTCGAAGACGGGCCGGCTGTCCTTCGAGTGCTCCCAGATCCGGCCCTCCGGGGAGGGCCAGCTGCTCGCCCAGCTCGAGCGCCGACGCCGCTTGCTGGAGGCCGAGGGACTGTTCGACACCAGCCTTCACAAGCCCCTGCCGCTGCTGCCGGCCGGCATCGGGCTGATCACCGGCACCCACTCCGATGCCGAGCGCGATGTGATCCGCAACGCCGGTCTGCGTTGGCCGGCGGTGCGGTTCGTGGTGCGCAACACCCTGGTCCAGGGGCCCCGCGCCGTCGAACAGATCCTGGCCGCCCTGGCCGAGCTGGACGCAGACCCCGGCGTCGACGTCATCGTCATCGCCCGCGGCGGAGGGTCCCTGGAGGATCTCCTGCCGTTCTCCGACGAGGTGCTCATCCGCGCCGTCTTCGCCGCCCGCACGCCGGTGGTCTCCGCGATCGGGCACGAGCGCGACAACCCGATCCTGGATCTGGTGGCCGATCTGCGCGCCTCGACCCCCACCGACGCCGGCAAGCGCATCGTCCCCGATGTCGCCGAGGAGGCCGCCCTGGTCGCCGAGTGCCGGACGCGGATCAGGCAGTCGGTCGCCACCCTGGTCGCCACCGAGCAGACCAGGCTGGAGGGGTTGCGGTCCCGACCCGTGATGGTCGACCCCACCGCCACCCTGGACATCGCCGCCGAACGCCTGTCGACGACGGTCTCCCGGCTCCGGATGGCCGCCGAGCACGGACTGGACGCCTGCACCCACCAGATCGACCAGTACCTGACCCAGATCCGGGCGATGTCACCGAAGGCCACCCTCGACCGCGGCTACGCCGCCCTGGCCGACGATCACGGAGACTCGGTGAGCTCGGTCGAACAGGTGGCCACCGGCGGCCGGCTGATGGCCTACCTGGCCGACGGCCAACTCGGCCTCCTTGTCGAGTCCGCCACCCCCACCGAATCACGCACCCCCGCCGAGGAGCAGTCATGACATCCCAGAACCCCACCGATCAGACCCCTGCCGCCCAGGCCACCACCGCCCAGGCAGTCGATGACCAGACCACCGGCGAACCGGAGATCGGCTACGAGCAGGCCCGCGACGAACTGGTCGAGGTGGTCCGGCGCCTCGAGTCAGGAGGCACCAGCCTCGCCGACACGATGGCCCTGTGGGAGCGCGGGGAGAAGCTGGCGGCCATCTGCCAGACCTGGCTGGACGGCGCCCGGTCACGGATCGACCAGGCGCGCCATCAGTCGGGCCCCGAGGGCTCCTGACCCCGGCCGGTCACGAGCTGGTCAGCAGGCTGGCGTAGCCCTGGAGCACCGGGTAGTCCGCGTCCCCGACGACAGCGGCCGTCGAGCGGCCCTCCGGGCGCACCAGGGAGCGGGTGCGCCCGTCGTCACTGATCCTCTTCTCCCAGGGGTGCCCCTCGACGACCACCATCCCATCGGGCCGTCCCGACCGGGTGACCGAGTCGAGGAATGCGCTGGTGGACGGCTCGTCGGACTGGTTCACCCCGATGTAGATCTGGTCGGTGCTGAGGAACCCCAGTTCCCAGCGATTGCCACTGGCGACGGTGTCGCCCACCCACTGCCCGCCACGTTCGACGAAGCGGGCCTTGACCGGCTTCCAGCCGGCCGGCGGGGTCGAGGGGGCGAGCACCGGGTATCCCGCCTTCTGGCGCGCCTGGGCGAGGATCGGCTGCCAGTCCACCGGGTCGACCTGCGGTGCGTCGGGGGTCCTGGTGAAGAACCAGACGATCAGGAGGACGGGGACCAGCAGGACGGCCAGGGAGATGACCATGTCGCGTCCGGTCGCCTTGGAGTTGCCATGTGATGCCACGGCGACCATGTTCCCAGATTCTCGGCCCGACGGCTCCGATCGCCTAGACCATGTCCTCGAGCATCTGGGTCACCAGGGCGGCGATCGGGGAGCGTTCCGAGCGGGTCAGCGTGACATGGCCGAACAGCGGATTGCCGCGCAGCCTCTCGACGACGGCGGCGACCCCGTCATGGCGGCCCACCCTCAGGTTGTCGCGCTGGGCGACGTCGTGGGTGAGCACCACCCGCGAGTTCTGCCCGATCCGCGAGAGCACGGTGAGCAGCACGTTGCGCTCCAGGGACTGGGCCTCGTCGACGATGACGAAGGCGTCGTGCAGGGACCGTCCCCGGATGTGGGTGAGGGGAAGCACCTCCAGCATCCCCCGCTCGGTGACCTCGTCGATGACATAGGAGTTCGTCACCGAGCTGAGGGTGTCGATCACCGCCTGACCCCAGGGGGCCATCTTCTCCCCCTCGGAACCTGGCAGGTAGCCGAGTTCCTGACCGCCCACCGGGTACAGCGGCCGGAAGACCATCACCTTCCGGTACATCTCCCGCTCCAGGACGGCGTCCAGACCCGCACACAGAGCCAGCGCCGACTTGCCGGTGCCGGCCCGGCCACCGAGCGAGACGATGCCGACCTCCGGGTCGACCAGCAGGTCCAGAGCCACCCGCTGCTCCGCCGAGCGTCCATGGATGCCGAAGACCTCCAGGTCGGTGTTGATGAGATGGGCCCTCCCGTCGGGTCGCAGTCGCGCCAGGGCGCTGCCGCCGGGACCCTCCATCACCAGTCCGGAGTGCACCGCGATGTCCTCGGCGCGCGGAGTCCCGTCGGACCCGTCGAGTGCCACCGAGCCCTGCTCGTAGAGCCGGCCGATGGTCTGGGAGGTGACCTCCACGGTCGTCATCCCGGTCCAGCCGACGTCGGAGGCCTGCTCGTGGCGGTACTCCTCGGCCTCCAGACCGATCGCCGAGGCCTTGATCCGCAGCGGCAGGTCCTTGCTCACCAGGACCACGTGATGACCGGCGTGCCGGTAGTTGGCGGCCACCGCCAGTATCCGGGTGTCGTTGTCCCCCAGCCGAAGCCCGTCGGGGAGGCACTCGGGATCGGAGTGGTCGAGCTCGACCATCAGGGTGCCGCCCTCGTCGTTGAGCGGGGCCGGGTGATTGAGCCCGCCGTGCTCGAGGGTCAGACTGTCGAGCAGCCGCAGGGCCGCCCTGGCGAAGTATCCGAGGTCCGGGTGGTCCCGCTTGGCCTCCAGCTCGGTGATGACCACGATCGGGAGCACGACCTGGTGCTCGGCGAAGTTGAGGAGCGCCCTCGGGTCGGACAGCAGCACCGAGGTGTCGACCACATAGGTGCGCCGACCCTCCACAGGGGCGACGATGACGGCATGCGGCCGATCCGGCGCATTCGGACGAGTGGGCACAGCGACCTCCCGTGACGATCGAACCGCTCCGAGAACGAGGCCGCCGCGAGGGCGCCTGGACCGGTTCCCTGCCCACAGGCTACCGACGATCTGCCGTGCCGGGGCAACACCGGCCCCCGGACACCGACCCGGACCGTGCCAGGGGACCGAACCGGCGCAGGGTTCAGATCACCACCAGGCCGATGGCGATCGCGTGGCAGATGGCGCCGATAGCGGTCCCGGCGTGGAAGACCTCGTGGAAGCCGAACCAGGTCGGTGAGGGATTGGGCTTCTTCAGCGCGTAACTCACCGCGCCCGCCGAGTAGGCCACCCCGCCGACCAGTACGAGGATGACCACGGCCGGTCCGCCGGCGTGCCAGAACTGCGGCAGCCACCACAGCGCACCCCAGCCCATCACGATGTACAGGCCGGTGTAGAGCCACCGGGGGGCGTCGATCCACAACCATCGGAAGGTGACGTCGATGACGGCGGCCCCCCAGATGACCGCCAGAAGCACCACCCGGGAGGTCCCGGTGAGCATCGAGACGGCCAGCGGGGTGTAGGTGCCGGCGATGAAGACCGCGATGTTGGTGTGGTCGATCCGGCGCAGCACCGCCTTGACCCGGGGGGACCAGCGGACCCGGTGGTAGACCGCCGAGTTCCCGAACAGCTCGACCCCGGTGCAGATCCACACGGCCACCGCCAGGCGCGTCTGCCAGGAGTCCCCGGCGACGATGAGGCCGAGTCCGCAGAGCAGGATCAGTGGCGCCATCACGGTGTGGATCCAGCCCCGCAGGCGGGGCGGCGTGTCCTCGGCCGGCACCCCGACCAGATCATCGGGACCCTTGGGCCCGACCGCCGGCGCCCGGTCAATGGAGGGCGCACCCGTCGAACCGCTGTTGCTGGTGGTATCTCTCATGGCATCATCCCGTCCTCGCCGAAGCAAAAACCTACCGAACCGTAGGTTATCTCGCTGCGCCGACTGTCAACACCCCGGCCCGAGCGGTGGACGCCGTCGGGCCGTCCCCGGCCGACCTGATGGCCGCGACGCAATAGGCTGACGTCATGAGCAGATCCGACCACCGCAGCAGGAGGGTGGGAGAGCTGGCCGACCGCCTCCATCCCTCCGGCCTGCTCTACAGCACCTACGAAGCCAGGCTGCTCGACCAGTTGGACCGCTCGCGGCTGCCCGAGCACGTCGCCGTTCTGGCCGACGGGAACCGCCGGTGGGCCCGCCTCAACGCACCGGGACAGCCGCTGGTCACCGGCTATCGCGCCGGTGCCCGCAAGCTCAAGCACTTCTGCGCCTGGTGCGACGAGGTCGGCATCCCGATCGTCACCCTGTGGGTGCTGTCGACCGACAATCTGCAGCGCGCCGAGACCGGGGAGCTGAGCTCCCTGCTGAAGGTCATCGAGGACCTCGTCGTCGCGCTGAGCGGCAATCCGAGCTGGCGGGTCCAGGTGGTCGGCGATCTCAACCTGCTCCCCGACGAGATGACCCGGGTCCTCACCGACGCCTGCCAGCGCACGGTCGAGCACCACACCATGCACATCAACGTGGCGATCGCCTACGGCGGTCGCCACGAGCTGCGCGACGCCGTCCGGGAGCTGCTCGCCGAAGAGGCCGGCAAGGGCACCTCGCTGACCGAGTTGTCCCAGACCCTGGAGATCGACCAGATCGCCAAGCACCTCTACACCCGCGGACAGCCCGACCCCGACCTCATCATCCGCACCTCCGGGGAGCAGCGACTCTCCGGGTTCCTGATGTGGCAGAGCGCCCACTCCGAGTTCTACTTCTGCGAGGCGCTGTGGCCAGACTTCCGCAAGGTCGACTTCCTGCGAGCGCTGCGCTCCTTCTCCCAGCGGGAGCGCCGGTACGGCCGGTGACCCGCCCGACCCGGCCGACCCGCCCGGCAGATATGCCGCGTCAGGCGCTCACACCCTGCGCCACAGCGGGTCCTTGAGCTCCAGGAAGTCGGTCACGGGTTCGAGACAGACCGTGCCCCGGCACACATAGGCGGTCGGTCCGGTCGAGTCGGTGCGGTCCTGGAACCAGCTGCCGAAGCCGCTGGTGCCGGCCTTCCCGCGCACCAGGGCCGACCCGGCAGGGGCCATCCGCCAGGCCGCCGAGGCCAGGTCGCCGGGCACCTCGTCCTCCTCGACCACCACCACGGTCGCCGGCTTCAGTCCGCGACGGGCGTCGTCGCGGATGAGGTGGTCGGCCAGCGCCCATCCGGCGAACCGGGGATTCTGGGCGACCACCGGTGCCAGCACCGCCGAGGCCCGGTCGGCGCGATCCAGCAGATCCTGGCGCTCGGCCATCAGACCGACCCTCCTCAGCGCCTTGACCATCGTCGCCGTCACCGATGGGCAGGCGTCGTCGGTGAGCTGGCGGGAGGGCACCGCAACCAGTGCGGAGGGCTCGGCGTCCAGGAAGGATCCGTCGTCGGCGGAGAACCTCTCCACCGCCCGCTGTGCCACCTCCACGGCCCGGTCCAGCCAGACTCCCCGGCCGGTGGCGCCGGCCAGACCGGCCAGGGCCAGCGCCAGGTGCGCGTGGTCCTCGGCCACCGCGGGGGCGCCGGGGACGCCGTGCAGGGAGGTGCGAAGGGGGGTCCTGCCCGCCCAGTGGGCGGCCCACAGCCGCTCCGCCAGGTCTGCCGCCAGGCTCACCCAGGTCCACTCGCGCAGGATCATCCCGGCCTCGACCAGGGAGTCGATCGCCATCGCGTTCCAGGCGGTGATCACCTTGTCGTCGCGGTCCGGTGCCGGGCGCACCTGGCGCAGTGCCAGCAGCTTGTCCAGGTCGGTGTTGATCCGCTTCCAGTCCACTCTTCCCCGCATCTGGAGGGTGGACAGGCCGTTCTCGAAGTTGCCGGCCGCGTCGATGTGGACCAGCGGTCGCAGCCAGTCGGCCTCCTCGGCGCCCAGGGCGTCGACCAGCAGGTCGGGATTCCACAGGTAGTACATGCCCTCGTGGCTGTGGCCGGCCAGATCGTCGGAGTCGGCGTCCAGGGAGGCGGCCAGCAGGCCGTCGTCGGTGGTCATCTCCCGTTCCAGCCAGCTCACCGTGCGCCGGGCAGCGTGGGAGTAGAGCTCGCGGCGGTCCGGGTCGTGGTCGGCGGTGCGACGCCAGCAGCGGGCCATCGTGCCCAGCAGCAGGGCGTTGCCGTCGAGCATCTTCTCGAAGTGCGGGACAACCCACTGCGAGTCGGTGCTGTACCGGTGAAAACCGCCGCCCACCTGGTCGAAGATGCCGCCTCGCACCAGGTGCTCGCAGGTGTTCTGGGCCATGTCGAGGCTGGTGGGGTCCCCCTTGACCAGCAGGGCGTCGATGAGGGTGGGGCTGGGGAACTTGACCGGTCCGCCGAAGCCGCCGTTGACGATGTCGTAGTCGGCCCCCACCGCGTCCAGCAGGTCCTGGGCCGGTGGCACGGGTGCGGTTGCGGCCGGAGGCTCGGCGCCCTGGCGAAGCTGCTCGGCGATGATGCCGGCCTGCTCGACGACCTCGCCGCGACGCTGTTGCCAGGCCTGCCCCAGGGCGCCGACGACGTCGACCAGTCCGGGCTGGCCGCCTCTGGCCACCGGTGGGAAGTAGGTGCCGGCGAAGAAGGGCTCCCCCTCGGGGGTGCAGAAGACGGTGTTGGGCCAGCCGCCCGAGCCGGTCAGCGCCAGGGTGGCCTGCATCAGTGAGGAGTCGACCTCGGGCATCTCCTCCCGGTCCACCTTGACCGCGATGAAGTAGGTGTTGATGACCTCGGCGATCTCCGGGTCGGAGAACGACTCCAGCGCCATCACGTGGCACCAGTGGCACGAGGAGTATCCGACGCTGACCATCAGGGGCAGGTCTCTACGGGCCGCCTCCTCGAACGCCTCGGTTCCCCAGGGGTACCAGTCCACCGGGTTTCCGGCGTGCTGGAGCAGGTAGGGGCTGGCCGAGTCCGCAAGGTGATTGGGCATGCCGGCCAGCCTACGGCGCAGCGACCACCCTCGGACAAATCAGGTCTGTCAGGCCTTCGTCTCGTCGTCGTGACGCTTCTTCAGCGCCGGGCCCGAGGGGGTCTCGTCGAAATCGATCCGGCGGATGTTGCGGCGCAGGCTGAACCAGGCGAGGATCCCGAATGCCACCAGCACGCAGAACACGATGAGATTCTGGGTGCCGCTGCCGATCATCGCTACAAGCATGACTGGACCTTATCAACGGGCGGTACGGCACAATGACGGGGTGAGTCAGTCTGAGCAGGGACCCGATGACCCGGTGAGCGCGGAGGACCGGGAGCGCATCGCCCGACGCTATCCGCCGCGCCCGGGCCGTCGGCTCTGGCTCGTGGCGGTCGTGGTGCTGGCCGGACTGGTGCTGGCCTGGACCGTCTGGGCGGGCCTTCACGCCTCCGCCGATCCGGTCCGCGTCCAGGTGTTCGGCTACCAGGTGGTCAGCGACTTCCGGGTCGACGTCACCCTCGAGATCCACCGGGGCACTCCCTCCGACACCGGATCCTGCACGGTCTACGCCACCTCGCACGACTCTCAGCGGGTCGGCGAGAAGCAGCTGGTGATCGGGCCCGGGACCGCCGAGGACGTCCGTGTCACCACCTCGGTGAAGACCTTCTCCCGCGCTGTCACCGCCCAGTTGGAGAACTGTCAGGCGAATCGCTAGCCACGGCGTCGACGCCGGGTCCGGCCGGGTCGGGGCGCCCCTGCAGGAGCGGTCGTGCTCTGGGACGGCGGCCACAGCGATATCATTGGGGAATGCCTGAGTCCCAAGACACCGTGTGGCTCACCCAAGAGGCATTCGACAAGCTCACCAAGGAGCTCGAGTACCTCAAGGGTGAAGGTCGCACGAAGATCAGCAACAAGATCGCCGAAGCCCGCTCCGAGGGTGACCTCTCGGAGAACGGCGGATACCACGCCGCCCGTGATGAACAGGGGCAGGCGGAGGCGCGAATCCTCCAGCTCGACCAGATGCTGCGGCACGCCCAGGTCGGGGAGCGCCCGACCGCCTCCGACAAGGTCGCCCCCGGGTCGAAGGTGACGGTCTACTACTTCGGAGACTCCTCCGACACCGAGACCTTCCTGCTGGGATCGCGCGAGATGATGAATGTCGACAAGTCGGTCGACACGCCGGTCTACTCCCCCCAGTCGCCGCTGGGCGGTGCGGTGGTCGGTCTGCGTCCCGGCGAGTCGACCAGCTACCAGGCCCCCTCCGGCAAGGCGATCAAGGTCACTGTGGTCAGCGTCTCCGCCTGACCTGCCGGCTCTTCTCGATGTTGCGGCCCGCAGCGCCCCAGGGGCGCGGCGGGCCGCAACGGTTCATGGTCGGTTCGTGGCCGATTCGCCGACGCCGCTGGGCGGCCCGGCACCGGGTGCTCCCACCTGGTGCGAGCCGGCACAGGCCAGGGTCAGGCCGGGGTCAGACCAGCCGGACCGAGATCCTTCCCATCACCGCGGACAGGTCCAGCCGGGCCGCCCCGTTGCCGACCACGTACTCGTCGACCTCGGACCCGCCGTCGGGCCAGGAGACGACGCTGGTCTGGGTGTCGGCGCGCACAGCCACATTGGCATCCCCGGTGAGCCTGACCGACAGGTTTCCCGACTCCACCCGGATCCGGGACCGTCCCTGGTCGACCGGACCGGTGACGGTGGCCCCGCCGACCTGGAAGAGGGCGTCCTCGATCCGGTGCACGTCGGCGATGTCGGCGGCCCCGGCGGTGACCCTCACGGAGTCGACCACCGGAACTCCCAACAGTCTCAGCGCACCGCCCGACAGCTCGATGTCGAGCCCCAGGTCGGGGTGCATCCGGATGACGAGTTCGGGTCCCAGGCCGAGGTCCTTGAGGTCCTCGGTGCCCTTGGGGAGCCTGAACTTCAGCAGCCCCGACAGGTCCGGTCCGATGTGTCCCTTGGCGGAGATCTCGACAGCCTCGCCGACCCGACGTCGGATGTGCTCCCCCTCGACCTTCACGCCTGGGGTTGCCGGGTCCCCGATGATCGTCACCCGGCGCCCCACACAGCGCACCCGGACCTGGCTCACCTGACCCGACGGGTCGGGGCCGGGGCCACCGGGACCGGCGCTCCCGCGGGATCCGGAGGCGGCGTCGGCGACCTGCTCGGCCACTCCTGTGACGCGCTGCCAGGCTGATCTGAGGCCCTCACGGGCCTCCGGCGGCACCCGGTTCCAGGGCTCGTCGAAGAGCCCGTGTCGTGACTGACCGGGGGCGTCGTGGGCCTGATGGGGACCGGTCGGGGGCTCCTCCGCCCGACCCTGGCCGGACTCGTCGGGTCGGTTGGTCTCTGCGGCGGGCCCGGTCGGCCCGGCGCCGTCCCGGTCTGCGTCTGCGTCTGCGGGCTGCTGGGCCGCGCCCCGGCTGGCGGCCTCGATGCGGCGGGTCGCCTCGGCTGCATCGATGCGGCCGGCGGCGAGATCGTCGAGGATCGAGGACAGGTCTGGAGTCGGACTCATGGCACCCACTGTATGGGCTCGGACGGGCCGGATCACGCGTGCGCGCCGTGCCCGTTCCGCCGCCTCGTGGTGCGGCCCGGCATCCTCACGCGGTTCTGGCCCTGCTCCCCCTGGGCTCGTCGTCGACGGGAACCGCCTCCTCGGGGGAGGCCGAGGAGCTGAGCGCCTTGGCGAAGGCGAACCCGAAGGCCACCAGCGGGATCGCGAACAGGGCGCCGACGATGCCGGCCTGGCTGGCACCGATCGCGATGCCCAGCAGTACCGCCAGCGGGTGGATGGAGACGGCCTTGCCGAGCAGGAAGGGCTGCAGGACATGTCCCTCGATCTCCATCACCGCGACGAAGACGATGAGCATGATGATGGCCTTGACCCATCCCAGCGTCACCAGCACCACCGCGACAGCCACCACGCCAGCGATGAGTGCTCCGGCGATCGGGACGAAGGCGAGAACGAAGGTCAGGGCGCCGATCGCCACGGCCACCGAGGAGCCGATCAGGGCGGCGCCGATCCCGGCCCCCAGACCATCGACGAAGGCCACGATGACGGCGGCTCGGACATAGGCGACCAGGGCGACCCAGCCGCGCTTGGCGGCGTCCAGAATCCGGGAGCGGCCGGACCGGGGCACCAGGTGGGACAGCGTCTCGCCGAAGTAGGAGCCCTCGTAGAGGAAGAAGAAGGTGGCGAACAGGGCGATCAGCAGTCCGGCCACGAAGTGGCCCACCCCGGTTCCCGCGGCGGCCGCCCAGCCGGCGATGCGCCCCTGGGAGGCCTTCGCCCAGGCTTCGCCCTGGTTGACCAGGTTGTTGAGCTGGTCACTGCCGATGTGCAGCGGGCCGGTGTCGAGCCAGTGGGTCAGCTGGGCGAAGCTGGCCATCGTCTGGTTGGACAGTTCACCCCACTGGCTGGCGATCTGTGCGCCGACCAGGGTGAACAGTCCGCCGACGACGATCACCAGGAGCAGGAGGCACAGGGCCGCCGACAACCCGCGGTGGAGACCGTGGCGGATGAACCAGTGGGCCAGGGACCACAGTGCCGCGGTCAGCATGAGAGCGACCGCGATCGGGATGGTGACGTCCGAGATGGTGGCCAGGACCTTCGCCACCATGTACACCAGGGCGCCGATCACCAGGATCCGCCAGGACCAGCCCGCGGCGGCTCTCAACCCGGAGGGGACGGGGTCGCGGTGGTCGGCCGATCCGTCGGCCCGCGCGACGGTGGGGCCCGCCGCCGCGGAGTCTGCCGCAGGGCTCGCGACGGTCTGCGGGGAGGACGTCGCGGCCGGCGGCTTGTTCCCGGATCCCGGAGAGTTGCTCTCGGAGTCGGGGGTCGACTCGTCTGGCGCAGTCATGGTGTCCTTTCCACCGAGCCGATGAACAGCCCGATGGCCAGAAGGGTAGCGTTACCGGGTCAGGTCTCCCCTCCAGACGCGTCCGGGGAGACGGTGCGAACCACGGAGGTGCCATGACGGCCAAGCCACTGAGCGAACTCGTGGCACCCGACTGGGCAGAGGCGCTGGCTCCCGTGGAGCCGGTCATCCATCAGATGGGCGAGTTCCTGCGGGGCGAGTTGGCGGCAGGACGCCAGTACCTGCCGACCGGCGACCGGGTGCTGAGAGCCTTCTCCAGGCCGATGGCCGATGTCCGCGTCCTCATCGTCGGCCAGGATCCCTACCCCACGCCGGGTCATCCGGTGGGGCTGAGCTTCTCGGTGGAGCGCGACGTCCGCCCGATCCCCCGGTCCCTGCAGAACATCTATGCCGAGCTGCAGTCGGATCTGGGGATCCCGCCGTGTCCGCACGGGGATCTCACCGGCTGGTTCGAGCAGGGGGTGCTGCTGCTCAACAGATGTCTCACCGTGCAGCCGGGGCGGCCGGGGTCCCATCGTCACAAGGGGTGGGAGACGGTGACCCAGCTGGCCATCGAGTCCCTGGTCGCCCGTGGGGGTCCGCTGGTGGCGGTCCTGTGGGGCCGTGACGCGCAGTCCCTCACCCCGATGCTGGGGACGGTACCCATCGTCGCCTCCCCGCATCCCTCACCGATGTCGGCACGATACGGATTCTTCGGTTCCCGGCCCTTCAGCCGCACCAACGAGCTGCTGGCCGAGCAGGGGGCCGAGCCGATCGACTGGGACCTCTCCCATCCCCGGGGCGGGATCGACCCGCAGTAGGTCGGCCGACGTCCTGCACGCTCCCCCGGCGACAACGCCTCACGGGAGCACCGTCAAGCGAGCACCGTCGGAGGCGCGCGGTCGGAGGAGAGCCATCACGGGGCGCGGGAATAGCGTGGAGCCGCCGGGCGCTTCCCCTGCGTGGTCTTCGGAGGATTTGCGAACAAGCGTCAGATGGTCGGTCCCGACAACGCCCTTCCGGGCGGATCAACTCCTGTTCTGGAGATGCCCTTCTTCCACCGGGTCCTCGGCGACCGGCTCGACCGGCAGTTCGAGGGGGCCGAGGTGATCCATCTCGCGATGGGCTGTTTCTGGGGGGCGGAGAAGCTCTTCTGGCAGACTCCCGGGGTACTGCTCACCTCGGTGGGGTACATGGGCGGGTACACGCCCAACCCGACCTACCGAGAGGTGTGCACGGGGCGCACCGGTCACGCCGAGACGGTGCGCGTGGTGTACGACCCGGACGCGATCTCCACCGATGAGATCGTGCGACTGTTCTTCGAGAACCATGACCCGACCCAGGGCATGCGGCAGGGCAACGACGTCGGCACCCAGTACCGCTCAGCGATCTGGTGCACCTCTGCCGACCAGCTCATCACCGCCACCAGGGTGCGCGGCGAGTACCAGGCCGATCTCCTCAACGCCGGCTACGGGCAGATCAGCACCACCATCGAGATGGCCGAGTCGCCCTTCTACCCGGCCGAGGCCGAGCATCAGCAGTACCTCCAGGCCAACCCGCAGGGCTACTGCCCGGTCCATGCCACCGGGGTCTGTCTGAGTCACTGAGGGCCGGCCCCGTCCGCCGTCCTCCTGCTGCTCCTCAGCCGAGCAGTCTGATCACCACGACGCACTCCGGCGTCTTCCCGCCGAACAGCTCCCGGGTGCGCCCGGCGACCGCCGTGGCCCAGGACTGTGCACGGTACTTCTCGACGATCTGGGCCTTCACCTGATCGAAGACCGGACCGTCGGCCAGCACGACGGCCCTGCCCTCCAGAACCGGCTCAGAGTCGATGGCGCGACCTCTGCTGGTCGCGGCGTGCACGCTCACCACGCAGTTGTCGGGAAATCGCTCGCGAACGCCCAGGTCATTGGCCAGCCAGAAGCCGATCTCCCCGTCGCCGACCAGGACGACCTGCTCCGTGCTCGTGGTTCTTCTGCCCTCCGAGTCGTAGGAACTCACCAGGATCCGTTCGGCGGTGCGCAGGCTCATCGGGTGTGCTCCGGACCGGCGGCGTCGTCATCGCGCGGCGACTGGTCGTCACCGGCCGTCAGCTGACGGTCCTCCGGTGCCCCGGACTCCGCTCCACCGAGCTCGGGGGCCGGCTTCTCGCTGGCCGCCTTCTCACCGGTGGTGGGAATCGACTCGACGGTCGTGCGGGCATTCGGCTCACCGGTCGGCGGCTGGATCCCGGCGCCGCCCTGACGTAGGGCGCTGTCGCGGATGGACCGTTCGCGCTGCTCGGCGGCGCCCCGCAGGGTTGCCTTGCGGACCGAGGAGTTCGTCTGGCGCGGGAGACCGACTCCCAGACCGATCAGCAGGCCGCAGGCCAGCGACACGCCCGCCACGGTCCAGATCGTCGAGGTCGGATCCGTCAGCCCCGCTCCCCCGGAGCTGGAGCGCGCGGCGGCCATGATCGTGTCCATCGCCATCCCCACGCTGATCGTCATGTAGAGACCAACTCCCAGGGCTACCGCGCCCAGGACGATCAGGACCAGCTTCAGCGTCTTCATCACCAGACGATCCTAAGCCCAACACGGCGGTCGCATCGGCTGTCGTAGGCTGGACGACCATGGCCAGCACTCGCCGGGCAGGGGCCCGCGACATCCCCTTCATGATTCATGTCCTCCGGCTTGCCGCCGGCGGAGCGAACGGCCCGCTCAGCATCGAGGAGTGCCGGTCCAATCCAGCGATATCTCACTATCTGGACCGCTGGAGCCCCGAACAGCTCGGTCTCATCTGCAGCGAGGAAAACACTGAGATCGGGGCGGCCTGGCTCACCCTGCTGCCCGCCGACGACCCGGGCTATGGATTCATCGCCCCTACCATTCCCGAACTGACGATCGGTGTCGCACCCGAGTACCAGGGCAAGGGCCACGGCGACTTCCTGCTCTCGAACCTGCTGGACGCCGCAGACCGGGCGGGTGTCCGCTCCATCAGCCTGTCGGTGGCCGACGACAACGACAGGGCTCGGGCGATGTACCAGCGAGCCGGATTCTCCCCGGTGGGACAGCACCAGCAGGCCACCACCATGCTGCGAGTCGCCTGATCCCCTGACGGGTCCTGCCGGCGAAACAAGTCCTGCCGGACTCGACCGGTCGGTGCCAGTGTGTGCCTGGTCGTCAGGTCAGCTCACCACTCGACTGGCCCCGGGCGTCATCGGCCCCGGGGGCCCCGGGCGTCATCGGCCCCGGGCTGTCTCCCGTCTGTGCCCGGTCGATCCAGGGGTGTTGCCGTCGGTGTCTGGGTGTGGGTGTGGTTCGGGGCCCGGACCGGGTCCCCCGTCATGTCGATCACCTCGACATGGGGAACACGGTCCGGGCCCCGAACTCTTTTTTTAAGGGGTTTGTGCGGCAGCGTCCTACTCTCCCACCCACTGGCGTGGGCAGTACCATCGGCGTGTGGAGGCTTAACTTCCGGGTTCGGAATGGGACCGGGTGTTTCCCTCCAGCCATGGCCACCGGCACAAAAACTGTGGATATGACTCCCACACAACCCGTCAGCCCATTGAATGGGTTGGAGTGTGTGGGCGTGTTTGTTTCGGATCCAGCCACCATCCCGCACCCCCCGCAGGGGGTGTGTGGTGGGCCAGAGCCGCACAGTGGATACGAGCAGTCACAGAAGATGAAGTGTGTGTAGCAAGCCCTCGGCCTATTAGTACCGGTCAGCTCCGCACCTTGCAGTGCGTCCACGTCCGGCCTATCAACCCGATGGTCTCTCGGGGGCCTTACCAGATTCATCTGTGGGAACCCTCATCTTGAAGTGTGCTTCCCGCTTAGATGCTTTCAGCGGTTATCACATCCCGACGTAGCCAACCAGCCATGCTCCTGGCGGAACAACTGGCACACCAGAGGTCAGTCCGTCTCGGTCCTCTCGTACTAGAGACAGCTCTTCTCAAGATTCCTGTGCGCGCAGCGGATAGGGACCGAACTGTCTCACGACGTTCTAAACCCAGCTCGCGTGCCGCTTTAATGGGCGAACAGCCCAACCCTTGGGACCGACTCCAGCCCCAGGATGCGACGAGCCGACATCGAGGTGCCAAACCATGCCGTCGCTGTGAGCGCTCGGGCAAGATCAGCCTGTTATCCCCGGGGTACCTTTTATCCGTTGAGTGACGGCACTCCCACGAGCCACCGTCAGATCACTAGTCCCGACTTTCGTCCCTGCTCGACATGCCTGTCTCACAGTCAAGCCCCCTTGTGCACTTGCACTCAACACCTGATTACCAACCAGGCTGAGGGAACCTTTGGGCGCCTCCGTTACCTTTTAGGAGGCGACCGCCCCAGTCAAACTACCCATCAGGCACTGTCCCTGGACCGGATCACGGTCCGAGGTGAGATAACCAGAACGACCAGAGTGGTATTTCAACAATGACTCCGCAACCACTGGCGTGGCTGCCTCACAGTCTCCCACCTATCCTACACAAGTCGCACCGATCACCAATACCAAACTATAGTAAAGGTCCCGGGGTCTTTCCGTCCTGCTGCGCGTAACGAGCATCTTTACTCGTAATGCAATTTCGCCGAGTTCATGGTGGAGACAGTAGGGAAATCGTTACTCCATTCGTGCAGGTCGGAACTTACCCGACAAGGAATTTCGCTACCTTAGGATGGTTATAGTTACCACCGCCGTTTACTGGGGCTTAAGTTCACCGCTTCAAACCCGAAGGTTCTGACAGTTCCCCTTAACCTTCCAGCACCGGGCAGGAGTCAGTCCGTATACATCGTCTTACAACTTCGCACGGACCTGTGTTTTTAGTAAACAGTCGTTTCCCCCTGGTCTCTGCGACCCTCACCGCTACCAGTCGCAAGGACTGTCACAGTTGGGGCCCCCCTTATCCCGAAGTTACGGGGGCATTTTGCCGAGTTCCTTCACCATGATTCTCTCGATCGCCTCGGTATACTCTACCAATCCACCAGTGTCGGTTTAGGGTACGGGCGGTCCAACACCTCGCTCACGAAGCTTTTCTCGGCAGTACAGGATCACTCACTCACCCACAAGCGTGGGCTCGCCATCATGCCTCGACCACATGCCCGACGGATTTACCTGCCGGACGGTCCACACATTTAGCCCCAGACAACCATCGCTGGGGTTGAGCTACCTCACTGCGTCCCTCCGCAGCTTGCCTACTACATGATCGGTTCACACACTCATCACCAGCCCCACACCTCAAAGAGGCGCAAGACCAGGACTCGCACGCTTAGCATCACACACCTCGGCACGGACGGTGTTGCACCGGTACCAGAATATCAACTGGTCGTCCATCGACTACGCCTGTCGGCCTCGCCTTAGGTCCCGACTCACCCAGGGCAGATTAGCTTGACCCTGGAACCCTTGGATATTCGGCGGACGGGTTTCTCACCCGTCATTCGCTACTCATGCCTGCATTCTCACTCGCGCCAGTTCCACGACAGGTCACCCCACCGCTTCACCACTGACACGACGCTCCCCTACCCAGCCAGCCACAAGGACTGACTGCCACAGCTTCGGCGGACGGCTTGAGCCCCGCTACATTGTCGGCGCGGAATCACTTGACCAGTGAGCTATTACGCACTCTTTCAAGGATGGCTGCTTCCAAGCCAACCTCCTGGTTGTCACCGCAACTCCACATCCTTTTCCACTTAGCCGCCCCTTAGGGGCCTTAGCTGATGATCTGGGCTGTTTCCCTCTCGACGACGAAGCTTATCCCCCGCCGTCTCACTGCTGCGCTCAACATACCGGCATTCGGAGTTTGGCTGATTTCGGTAAGCTGATAGGCCCCCTAGACCATCCAGTGCTCTACCTCCGGCACGCACCACGCAACGCTGCACCTATATGCATTTCGGGGAGAACCAGCTATCACGGTGTTTGATTGGCCTTTCACCCCTATCCACAGCTCATCCCCTCCATTTTCAACTGAAGTGGGTGCGGACCTCCACGACGTCTTACCGTCGCTTCATCCTGGCCATGGATAGATCACACCGCTTCGGGTCCAGAGCACGCGACTGTCGCCCTTATCGGACTCGCTTTCGCTACGACTACCCCACACGGGTTAACCTCGCCACGCACCACTGACTCGCAGGCTCATTCTTCAAAAGGCACGCCGTCACCCGAACACAAGTGTTCAGGCTCCGACGGATTGTATGCGGCCGGTTTCAGGTACTCTTTCACTCCCCTCCCGGGGTACTTTTCACCATTCCCTCACGGTACTATCCGCTATCGGTCACCAAGGAGTATTCAGGCTTGACGGGTGGTCCCGCCAGATTCACGCGAAATTTCACGAGTTCCGCGCTACTTGGGGTCACTCCCACCAGCGGTGCACTCACGTCTACGGGACTCTCACCCACTCCGGTCCGTCTTCCCAGACGATTCGACTTCACACACCATTTCTTACTGGTCGACCCGACGGCAGTCAGATCAAGAAGGCCCCACAACCCCGCGCATGCAACGCCTGCCGGCTTGAACACACACACGGTTTGGCCTCATCCGCTTTCGCTCGCCACTACTCACGGAATCACTATTGTTTTCTCTTCCTACGGGTACTGAGATGTTTCACTTCCCCGCGTTCCCTCCCACACCCCTATACATTCAGGGCAGGGTCACCGGACATGACTCCGGCAATTCAAGGTTTCCCCATTCGGACATCCCCGGATCACAGTTCGTTCACCAACTCCCCGGGGCTTATCGCAGGTCACAACGTCCTTCATCGGCTCTTGGTGCCAAGGCATCCACCGACCGCACTAAGTAGCTTGCAATACACACAAAACAAGAATCTACAAAGATGCTCATATCCACTGTACAGTTCTCAACCACCACACGAGACACCCACCACAAGCCCCACAACAGGACCCGCAGCAGCGGCATTCGCCAGGACACCACAAGGTGATACCCCAGAACCCCAACAGTGCGCCCCCACCCACCCGACACCCCCACACAGGAGGACACCAGACCAGGCAGAAAAATACATCCAGTCAACATTCCACAGAAGCAGGCCACACACCCCACACAGGAGGCGCCCGACCCAATGGACCATGCCAGACCGCCACAACGACGACCCACACAGTCACAGCTCCTTAGAAAGGAGGTGATCCAGCCGCACCTTCCGGTACGGCTACCTTGTTACGACTTAGTCCTAATTACCAGTCCCACCTTCGACGGCTCCCCCCCAAAAGGTTGGGCCACCGGCTTCGGGTGTTACCGACTTTCATGACTTGACGGGCGGTGTGTACAAGCCCCGGGAACGTATTCACCGCAGCGTTGCTGATCTGCGATTACTAGCGACTCCGACTTCATGGGGTCGAGTTGCAGACCCCAATCCGAACTGAGACTGGCTTTTTGAGATTCGCTCCACCTCACAGTGTCGCAACTCTTTGTACCAGCCATTGTAGCATGCGTGAAGCCCTGGACATAAGGGGCATGATGACTTGACGTCATCCCCACCTTCCTCCGAGTTGACCCCGGCGGTCTCCACTGAGTCCCCAACCGAATTGCTGGCAACAGTGGACGAGGGTTGCGCTCGTTGCGGGACTTAACCCAACATCTCACGACACGAGCTGACGACAGCCATGCACCACCTGTGAATCGGCCCACAAGGGGGGCGGCCATCTCTGACCGTTACCAATCCATGTCAAACCCAGGTAAGGTTCTTCGCGTTGCATCGAATTAATCCGCATGCTCCGCCGCTTGTGCGGGGCCCCGTCAATTCCTTTGAGTTTTAGCCTTGCGGCCGTACTCCCCAGGCGGGGTACTTAATGCGTTAGCTACGGCACGGAATCCGTGGAATGGACCCCACACCTAGTACCCACCGTTTACAGCGTGGACTACCAGGGTATCTAAGCCTGTTTGCTCCCCACGCTTTCGCTCCTCAGCGTCAGGAAAGGTCCAGAGAACCGCCTTCGCCACTGGTGTTCCTCCTGATATCTGCGCATTCCACCGCTCCACCAGGAATTCCATTCTCCCCTACCTTCCTCAAGTCAACCCGTATCGAAAGCACGCCCAGGGTTAAGCCCCAAGTTTTCACTTCCGACGTGATCAACCACCTACGAGCTCTTTACGCCCAATAAATCCGGACAACGCTCGCACCCTACGTATCACCGCGGCTGCTGGCACGTAGTTAGCCGGTGCTTCTTCTCCAGGTACCGTCACACCCCGAAAGGCACTTCGTCCCTGGTGAAAGCGGTTTACAACCCGAAGGCCGTCATCCCGCACGCGGCGTTGCTGCATCAGGCTTGCGCCCATTGTGCAATATTCCCCACTGCTGCCTCCCGTAGGAGTCTGGGCCGTATCTCAGTCCCAATGTGGCCGGTCACCCTCTCAGGCCGGCTACCCGTCGACGCCTTGGTGAGCCACAACCTCACCAACAAGCTGATAGGACGCGAGTCCATCCACCACCGCCAGAACTTTCCAACCCCCACCATGCGATGAGAGCTCATATCCGGTATTAGCACCAGTTTCCTAGCGTTATCCCGAAGTGATGGGCAGGTTACTCACGTGTTACTCACCCGTTCGCCACTCGTGTACCCCCGAAAGGGCCTTACCGTTCGACTTGCATGTGTTAAGCACGCCGCCAGCGTTCGTCCTGAGCCAGGATCAAACTCTCCAATGAAAAAATATCACCACCGCACCCCACCAACCCCAAAGGCCGGCGGACCACAGTACAGGCGACACCATCAAAGAATCCAAAACACTGACCCCGACAAACCAACTGACAAAAAATCAGATGATCAATCGAAATCAATCAAAGGAATCAATAAATCCGACACACAACACAAGTTGTGCATCAACAAAACATCTTTATTGACTAAACATATGACACACTGTTGAGTTCTCAAACATCACACACGACCCGCACCACCACATCACATGGCCGCTTGGGGCTCTCACAACACTACCGGAAACAAACCCGCCAGTCAAACCAGCCGATCCACACACTTCCCAGCACCAATCAATCCCGAAAACACCCCGAAAAGCATCCCCGGAACAACCGGAATCAATCACACCGTCCCTCACAGGACGACCCGATCAACACTACCGAAACAACACCAGCCAGTCAAACCGACCAACCCGCACACATCCCGGCACCAATCATCCCGAAAACACCCCGAAAGACGCACTCCCGAAACAATCAGATCAATCACACCGCCCCTCACGAGGCGACCCGACCAACACTACCCGAAACAACAACCCGGCACAAATCCCGAACCATCATCCCAACAACCCGAAACCACCCCACCACCCGACGCCCACAACAGGCACCAGACAGCCGAACAGCCACGAACCATCAACCGGACAGCTCGGAGAACATTACCCCACACCCACCCACCACGCAACACAGGGCGCAGAACGCCCCCTGGAACAGTCCGCCGGGCGGTTCCGGAGGACTGTTCCAGGGGGCGTGGCGGGCCCCTCGGAGCTCACTTCAGGATCAGTGCGCCCACCGTCTTCTTGCCTCGGCGCAGCAGAGCCACCTCACCGTGCAGGAAGTCCTGGGGGGTGAGCCGGCGCTCGACGTCCTCGACCTTCGTGTTGTTGAGGTAGGCGCCGCCCTCGGTGACGGCACGGCGTCCGGCCGATCGCGACTCCACCACTCCGGCCAGCACCAGGGCCTCCGGAATCGTGGGAAGCTCCGCCGACTCGAGCGTGGTGGCCCCGACCTCCTGTGCCAGCGCCTTCACCGTCGTCTGGTCCAGTGCGGCCAGATCTCCGCGTCCGAACAGTGCCTTGCCCGCGGCCTCGGCGGCCCGACGTTGGACCACCCCGTGGACCAGATCGGTGATGTCGTCGGCCAGCGCGTGCTGGGCTGCTCGCCGCCACGGCTCCTCGGCGGTCTGTCGGGCCAGCTCATCGATCTCCTCATGGGACCGCGGGCTGAACACCTTGAGGTAGTCGATGACCTTGGAGTCCTCGGCATTGAGGAAGAACTGGTGGAAGGCGTAGGCGCTGGTGCGCTCGGGATCGATCCACACCGTCCCCGACTCGGTCTTGCCGTACTTGGTGCCGTCGGCCTTGGTCAGCAGAGGCGTCACCAGCCCGTGGACGACGTCACCGGTACTGCGCCGGATGTAGTCCGCGCCGGCGGTGATGTTGCCCCACTGATCCTGGGCTCCGGTCTGCAGGCTGCATCCGTACCTGCGGTGCAGCTCGGCGAAGTCGAGGGACTGCAGCAGGACGTAGCTGAACTCCGTGTAGGAGATCCCCGACTCCAGACGGCGGGCCACCACGTCCCGGGCGAGCATCCGGTTCACCGAGAAGTACTTGCCGACGTCGCGCAGGAAGCTCAGCGCCGAGTACTCGCTCGTCCAGTCGTAGTTGTTGACCAGCCGGGCCGGGTTGGGTCCGTCCAGATCGACGTACTTGCTCACCTGCTCGCGGATCGAGTCCACCCAGCCGGCGACGACGTCGGCGTCGTTCATCTTCCTCTCACCGGTCATCTTGGGATCACCGATCAGCCCGGTCGCACCGCCCACCAGCAGCAGCGGGTGGTGCCCGCGCTCCTGGAGCGCCCGGACCAGCATCAGCTGCACCAGGTGCCCGATGTGGAGGCTGGCCGCGGTGGGATCGAATCCCACATAGAACGTCACCGGCCCCTGAGCCAGATGGGCCTCGAGGGCCTTCCGATCTGTTGAGTCGGCCACCAGGCCGCGCCACTCAAGTTCGTCCAGGACGCTGTCCACCGCAAGTCTCCTCTGGATATTCGGCGAATGTCGGGGCCAGCCTACCGGGGTCCCGCGCCGTGGCCCGTCCCGCTCACCCTGTGCCAGCGGAACTGATTCATCCCCGTGTCAGCGGTGCCGACTCACCCGTGTGCCAGCAGAGCTGCGGGGGCTCCGGTCTCGGCCATCTCCCGGAAGGCGTCCGCCAGCTCATCGGCCCCGATCCCCCGGGCGCAGATGAGAGCGATCGTGTCGTCCCCCGCGATGGTTCCGAGGATGACCGCCGATCCCGCCTTGTCGATCGCCGATCCGAAGTACTGGGCGGCTCCCGGCGGGGTCTTGAGCACCACCAGCGAGTCGTTGTGCTGGACGCCGGTGCACAGTTCGCGGGTGAGTCGGGCCAACCGTGTCCATGCCGGTGACCCGGTGGTCACATCGGAGGGGTGCTCCCCGCTGGGGATCGTGTAGCAGGGGTTGCCCTCGAGATCTCGGCCTCGCACCGCGCCGATCTCCACCAGGTCGCGCGACAGGGTGCCCTGGGACACCGCCATCCCCTCCTCGGCGAGTCGTTGGCCCAGTTCGGACTGCGAGGACACGTGGCCGGCGGCCACCAGGTCGCGTATTCGAGCCTGGCGGGCCGCGCGTGAGGCCGGTGCCCCGTTCGTCCCCTCCGACATCCTGGCTCCATCCTGGAGGGCCGAGACCCTCGAATACCATGCACTGTTTAGCATAAGTATGCAGTCAGATGTCAGCATTCTCAACTTGGGAGGAGTCCTCGGCGCCGCCGGTCGTCACGCCGCGCAGCCCGGTGACCAGGAGCTCCAGACCATCGGCGAAGTCCTCCTCCTCGGCGCGACGATCGAACTGGTCCACCACGCCCAGCTCGTGCAGCTGCGATCGGGTCTGCTCCTCGATGACATGACCCAGAATGAAGTGCACGAGCGCCCGGGAACTGTACCGCCTCTGGTGACCGGAGAACCCGTACCGCTCCAGCAGCGTCGAGACCTCCGCGGCAGGGTCGACCGTGCCCAGCCCGACCGGCATGGTCGAGGCGACCACCTCGGCGCCGTCGCGGTGCCGCAGCAGCGCGGCGCGGAAGAGGCCGGCCCAGCGGCGCACGGCGTCCGCCAGCTCGTCACGCGAACCGCTGCTCGCCCCGAGGGGATCGCCGTGGTGGTGATCGCGGACGTCGACGCCGGTGTCGATCCTCTCCGCACCGTCGGGCTCCCGGAGGATCTCGTCGCTCACCAGCGCCAGCAGGGTCTGCTTGTTGGTCACGTGCCAGTACAGGGCCCCCGCCTTGACCCCCAGGAGTCCTGCCAGGCGACGCATCGTCAGGTCCTCGAGCCCGTAGTGGTCGAGCACGTCCACCGCTGCCCGCACCACATCCTGCCGATTCAGTGACATCTGAGCCTTCCTGTCGCAGCTCCCACGGTGACCGGGTCCGGGTCCGCCGGAGCACCCGGGTATATTGACCACCGTTCAAGTTGAACAGCGTTCAACCACGCTGGGATCGATGCGCTGACGAACCGGGAGCCAATGATGAATCTATCCGAGATGGTGCAGGCCGGCCTGGACCGACGTTCTGCAACCCCCGAGCAGGCTCTGGAGATCCTGCGCAGCCCCGATGAGATGACGATGCCGATCGTTGCGGCCGCCGGCCGCCTGCGTCGTCGCTTCTTCGCGAACCGGGTGAGACTGAACTACCTGGTGAACCTCAAGAGCGGGTTGTGCCCCGAGGACTGCTCCTACTGCTCCCAGCGGCTCGGCTCGCGGGCCGACATCATGACCTACTCCTGGGCCGATCCCGCGGTGGTCGATGACGCCGTGGAGGCCGGCATCGCCGGGGGTGCCCGGCGCGTCTGCCTGGTGGCCTCCGGCCACGGCCCCAGCCGCCGGGACGTGGACCGTGTCAGTGGACTGGTCAGCGACCTGAAGACCCGGCATCCCGACGTCGAGGTCTGCGTCTGCCTGGGATTCGTCGACGACGAGAAGGCGGCCACCCTCCATGAGGCCGGTGCCGACGCCTACAACCACAACGCCAACACCTCCCGCAGCCACTACGAGTCGATCTGCTCCACCCACACCTACCAGGACCGGATGGACACCGTCGAGGTCCTCAAGCGCAACGGGCTGTCCCCCTGCTCCGGGGTGATCGCCGGGATGGGCGAGACCGACGAGGAACTGGTCGACGTCATCTGGGACCTGCGCCGTCACGGGGTCGACTCGGTTCCGGTGAACTTCCTGCTGCCCTTCGAGGGCACCCCCCTGCAGGGCCAGGGCCGGGAGCTCACCCCGCAGCGGTGCCTTCGGATCCTGTCGATGGTGCGATTCGTCCACCCGGATGCGGAGGTCCGCGCCGCCGCCGGCCGCGAGATGCATCTGCGCACCATGCAGCCGGTCGCCCTGGAGGTCGTCAACTCGATCTTCCTGGGCGACTACCTCACCAGCGAGGGGGCCGCAGGGGCCAAGGATCTGGACATGATCCGCGACGCCGGATTCGTCCCGGAGGGTCAGACCGGGGCCACTGACAGGGCTCCCGCCGAGGAGCCCACCGAGGTGCCGATCCGCCACCGCGGGATCGGCAGTCAGCTGCCGGTCAACGCCTGATCTCCGGTTCCGAACGCACCCCGGCCGCAGGAGCATGGCTCCTGCGGCCGGGGTGATTCACGTCAGGGTCAGGACCGCAGCTCGGCCCCGAACTGCGCGGTGGCCTGGGCCACCGCGGCGTCACGGACCTGGGCGGCCTCGACGTCCTTGAGGGTGCGGTCGGCGGCCCGCAGTCGCAGGCTGAAGGCCAGCGACTTGCGCCCGGGTCCGACCTGCTCGCCGGTGTAGACGTCGAACAGCTCCACCGACTCCAGCAGGTCTCCTCCGCCGGCCACCAGGGCCTCGCGCACCTGGGCGGCCGGCACGGCGGCGTCCACCACCAGGGCGACGTCCTCCTTGGCCACCGGGAAGGTCGACAGCGGGGTGATCTGACCGCCGGCAGGAGCGGCCTCCAGCAGTGCGTCGAGGCTCAACTCGACCGCACATGCCCGGGCGGGCAGACCGAAGGCCTTGCAGACCTTCGGGTGCAGCTCGCCGGCGTACCCGACGATCTGTCCGGCCACCATCAGAGCCGCGCACCGGCCGGGATGCCAGGGGGCCTGCCGCGCCGAGCGGCGCTCCAGCCTCACCCCCAGGGCCTGGGCCGCCGACTCGGCCAGCAGCACCGCGTGGGTCCAGTCGGCCCGCACGGCCGGTCCGTTCCACCGGTCGGGCAGCCAGTTGCCCGACAGGACTCCGGCCAGCATCCGGGGCTGGTCGGGCAGGGCCGCGGCGATCTGCGCCAGCTCCTCTTCGCTGGGTCGGTGGTCGACGCTGGGCCTGGGGGCCCGGGCCGGCGGTCCGGCCAGGAAGACGGTGCCGCACTCGAAGATGGCGACGTCGTCCTGGGAGCGCGACTGGTTGCGCGAGACGGCCTGGAAGAGCCCGGGCAGCAGGGTGGTGCGCAGGTATCCGCGGGTGTCGTCCAGCGGGTTGGCCAGCTGCACGGTGCGCCGTCGCGGGTCCTCGCCGGTCAGGCCGAGCCCGTCCAGGTCGGTGTCGCCGATGAAGGGCAACGAGATGACCTCGACGAATCCGGCGTCGGCGACCGCGTGCAGGGCGGCGCGACGTCCCTGCTGGGCACGGGTGAGTCCCCGGCCGGCGGTCAGCGGGGGCAGCGTCGCCTCGATCTGGCTGAACCCGATCTTGCGGCCGACCTCCTCGACGTAGTCGTAGGGATCCACCAGGTCCGGTCGCCAGGTGGGCGGGATGACGGTGAGGCTGTCACCGAGCGCGGTCACCTCGACCTTGGAGGCCTGGAGAATCTCGATGACCTTCTCGCGGGAGACCGGCAGGCCCAGGATGCGGCCCGGCAGGTCGGCGGAGATCCGCGCCTGCGGCATCGGGGTGACGTCGCCGACGATGGTCGGTTCCCCGACCGTTCCGCCGCCGAGCTCGGCGAGCAGCTGAGCCGCCCGCACCACCGCGGTGTGGGCGCACACCGGGTCGACGCCGCGCTCGAAGCGCCGTGAGGCCTCCGAGCCCAGCTTGTGACGTCGGTAGGCGCGGGCCACCGTGGTGCCGTCGAAGTGTGCCCCCTCGAGGATGATGTCGCGGGAGTCCTCGGTCATCTCGGTGCTGGCTCCGCCCATCACCCCGGCCAGACCGATGGCACCGGAGTCATCGGCGATCACCAGATCGTCGGGATCCAGCTCCCTCTCGGCGTCGTCGAGGGTCCTCAGGTGCTCCCCCGCCAGCGCCTTGCGGACCACCAGGGCACCCTGCACGCGCTGGCGGTCGTAGGAGTGCAGGGGCTGGCCGGACTCGATCATCACGTAGTTGGTGACGTCGACGGCCAGGCTGATCGGCCTCATCCCCGCCCGGGTGATCCTGTCGGCGATGTAGCCGGGAGTGGTGGCCTGGGGGTCCAGGCCGGTGACCGGCAGGGCGACGAACTGGCTGCAGGCCGGGGACTCGATCCGCACCGCCACCGGTCCGGAGACCGGTTGTGCGGGAGCCTCGGTGTAGGGGTCGTGGAAGTGCAGGCCCAGAACCTGGGCCACCTCGCGGGCGATCCCCCGGATCGACATGCAGTAGCCGATGTCGGGGGTGACATCGATCTCCAGGACATCCTCGGGGATGCCCAGGATCGGGCGGGCGTCCTCGCCGGGCACCGGGGTGCGACCCTCGAAGGTGTCGGGCAGCACGATGATGCCGGTGTGGTCGGTGCCGATCCCCAACTCGTCGGCTGCGCAGATCATCCCGTCAGAGGTGTGTCCGTAGGTGTGTCTGGCAGAGATCTCGAATCCGCCTGGAAGCACGGCCCCCGGCAGGGAGACCACGACGAGGTCCCCGACGCCGAAGTTGTGGGCGCCGCAGATGATGCCGCGGCCCAGCTCGGCGCCGTCGGCGTTCTTGGGATGCCCCTGGGCGTTGAGCTCGGCGCCGACGTCGACCCGGCACCACACGATCGTCTTGCCGTTCTTCTGCAGCTTGGGCTCGGCGCTGACCACCTTGCCGACCACGACCGGGCCGCTCACCTCACCGCCGATCGACTCGACGCGCTCGACATCGGCGGTGTGCTCGGTGATCACCTCGGCCACCTGGGTGGTCGTGGTGCCCTCCGGCAGATCGATCATGGCGCGCAGCCATGACATCGGGACCCTCATCGTGCTCCTCCCAGCAGTGAACGGCTGAACCGGACGTCGCCCTCGACGAACTCGCGCAGGTCCGAGGCGTTGTTGCGCACCATCACGGTGCGGTCCAGGCCCATCCCGAAGGCGAATCCGGAGTAGACGTCGGTGTCGACGCCGCAGGCGCGCAGGACGCGGGGGTTGACGACCCCGCACCCGCCCCACTCGATCCATCCCTCGGACCGGCAGGTCCGGCAGGGGCGGGCGGGGTTGCCGACCGACTCCCCGTGGCACACGAAGCACTCGACGTCGACCTCGGCGCTGGGCTCGGTGAAGGGGAAGTAGTGGGGGCGGAATCTGGTCCGCACATCACCGAAGATCGCCTGGGCGAAGTGGTCCAGGGTGCCCTTGAGGTGGGCCATCGAGATGCCCTTGTCGACGCACAGTCCCTCGACCTGGTGGAAGACCGGCAGGTGGGTCGCGTCGTACTCGTCGGCGCGGAAGACCTTTCCGGGGCTGATAATGCGCACCGGGGCGCCGTGGGCGAGGAGGGTGTGGATCTGGACCGGGCTGGTCGCGGTCCGCAGACACTTGCCGTCGGAGACCGGATCGATCCACAGGGTGTCCTGGAGGGCCCGAGCGGGGTGATCGGTGCCCAGGTTGAGGGCGTCGAAGTTGAACCACTCCGACTCGCACTCGGGCCCCTCGGCGACCTCCCACCCCATTGAGGTGAAGACGTCGGAGACCATGTCGATGAGTGCCGTCAGCGGATGCATTGCGCCCTGCGGGTGGGTCTGCACGGGCAGCGTGACGTCGACCGCCTCGGCGGCCAGGCTGGCCTCCAGCTCGGTCTCGGCCACCTCGGCGGTACGGGCCGCGAGGGCCTGTTTGACGCGGCCGCGGGCCATGCCGACCCGCTTGCCGACCTCCCTGCGCTCGGCGGGAGGCAAGGATCCGATCTCGCGGTTGGCCAGGGCCAGCGGTGAGTGGTCGCCGACATGGGCGATGCGAACATCCTTGAGCTCGGCGGTGGTCGAGGCCTGGGCAATCGCTGCCAGCGCCTCGGTGACGTGCCGCTCGACCTGGGCGGCGTCCAAGGCGCTGGTCGCCACCGGGTCGTCATTCGTGTTGGGACCGCTCATGGGCCTTCCCCTGATGCTGTTGGAACGTGCTCGCGCACAGTGTCTGCCAATGCAGCGCTGCGCGCGTGTGATGGCCGGGCGCACCCGGCACATCGGCCCATTCTAGTGACACCGGGCCGGAGGGATCGACCGGCTCAGGTACCGGGCGGTGCCCAGCTGCCACCACCGCCGGGAGGACCGGCGGCCCCACCGTCGACCGGCGGGCGGGCCGCGTCGGGCCCACCGGTCGGCCCGGGTCGGGGCGGACGCCGATCCGGCCGGCCGGGAGCGCTCGTCGCGGAGCCAGCCGACCCAGCGGGATGTGGAGCGAGATCGTGCGCCCCGACACCGGCCGCATCCGAATCCGTCGCCTCCTGGTCGGGCCCCGAGGGGGAGGCGATGGTGCGCGAGTAGGCGGTCGCCAGGGTGAGCATCAGCAGGCCGACCCCGATGAAGGCGATCACCCGGACCACTCCGTCGAGATACTCGAGATCGATCAGACACAGCTTGATCAGGATCAGGCCCATCAGCACGTAGCCGCCCACCCGCCGGATGGCGGCGCCGCGCCCCGCCCCGCGCGACTTCATCAGCAGCACCGTGACGATCACCGCAGCACAGACGGTGGTGAGGCCGCGTCCCAGCGGGGCCGCGCCGTCCTGGTACCCGATCAGCAGGGCGATGGTGTCGGTGACGGCCGTGACGGGTCCCTTGAGCAGGAGGCAGGCCGCCGTCGTCGCGGCCACGATCCATCCCGATCTCACGGCGGACGGGTTCGCCGGTGGGCGGGTGCTCTCGGCGGCCACCTTCCCCAGCATCAGCAGAACGGCGACCACGGTCGCGGTCTCGGCCAGTCCGGTGAGAGCCTCCAGCGCACGCTCCGCGGCCGAACGGGTCGTCTGCTGGTCCGGAAGAGCCGTGATGGCGTGGACCAGCGGGATGGTCGCGAACACCACCGCCACCCACAGCGCGGAGACCTGCCCGGTGCGTCGGTGGACATCCAGCAGGGCGAGGCACAGCAGAGCCACGCTGAGCCAGAGCGCATCACCCTCCAGCAGTGCGATCGGCAGGGCCAGACCGGCCAGCACCGTCACGACGGTGCATCCGGCGACCATGACCAGATCCTTGGCCACCACCCAGTGGACCAGGGAGACCACCAGCAGAGCAGTGGCGAGCAGTGCGGCGACCCATCCCGGCGAGGAGATCGCGGCGGCCCACAGCGGCAGAGTCAGCGGGACGACGGTGAGGGCATGGGCCCTGACCGTGGCCGGATCCACGGCCTCGCCTCCCAGCCTCACCAGTCGTGCCGCCATCGGTCGGAGCAGCCACCAGTCCAGGAAGGGGATCGCTGCGAGCACCGCGGCACCGACTCGCAGCAGTGGCATCCGAGAGTCTGTCGGACTGGCGGCCAGAATCAGCGTGGTCAGATAGATCACCGTCGGAAGCACCCGGCAGCCGAGCAGAACATGCCATCCCCGACGCCAGGAGGCCGGCGTGCTGACAGCGGTGAGGAGTATCAGGAAGGCGGTGGCGGTCAGGAGGTCGTCACCGGAGACGAAGGGCACCAGCACCAGTGCACCGACGGTGGCGATCACCGCAATGAGCTGGGCGCCCCACCACCAGGCCAGCCCGAGGCCGGCCAGCGTCAGCACGGCCGCCACCCCCATCGCGGCGCGCACAGGGGTCCCCAGCAGCCAGGTCATCGCCGTGATGTCGAGATAGCCGGCGGCCAGTCCGGCACCGGCCAGCACCGGGGATCCGACATTCCCGGGGTCCTTGCGATGGATGATCAGCCCCACGGTCACCAGGGCGACCGCCAGCACGCCACAGGCGATCACCCGCGCCAGCGGCCCGAAGTAGCCGTGCTGGGCCGCCAGCACCAGCAGCATCACGACGCCGGCAAGCAGGACGGCGGCGCCCACAGCGCCGATCACCACGGCCCCGGTGACACGGGGCAGGCGCCGGGATGGCCGCTCGGTGACACCGGGGGACGCGCTGGGCGCCGCGGAAGGACCCACCGGAGGGGCGAGTGCCGGGCCGACCGGGGGCACCGGAGCTCCTGCGGGAGGCGGGTAGTTCGGCCGCCGGGAGGAGGGCGGGAGGGCAGCTGTGCTCGGTGGACCGGGAGGCCGTGGGAGACCGGCGGGTGGTCGGGCGAACCCACCGGCCGGCAGCTGGGGGCCGGGGCGGCCGCCACGATCAGGCGGGGGCGGCCATGGCTGCGTTCCGGGAGGTTGCCTCGGATCGGCCGATGGGCCCACCGGCCGCTGAGTCCGGGGGGAGGGCATCTGGCCGCCGGGGCCGGCCATTCTGGCCACCGTGCTCTCCAGGCGTCGGATATCCGATCGCAGTTCCGCATTGCTTGCGGTGAGCGCCTCGAGGGCGTTCAGGACGTCATCTGGGGTCGCCGGTCGGCGTCGATCAGCAGCCATGGCGCAAGGATACGGAAGTCCGGTCCAGGCCGACTGGAATGCAGCAGATCAGCGCCGCTGGGCGCTGGCGGTGGTGTACAGGCACACCGCGGCAGCGGTGGAGAGGTTGAGGGACTCCGCCGCGCCCCACATCGGGACGCCGACGATCTGGTCGGCCAGGTCCTTCTGGTCGGCAGGCAGCCCCCACGCCTCATTGCCCATCAGCCAAGCGGTGGGTCTCCCCAGTTCGTCGTGTCGAGCCAGGTCATCGAGACTTCGTCCGCCGCCGTCGGCGGCGAGCACCTGCAGTCCGCCGGTCCTCGCCCAGCCGACGGCATCGGCCAGGTCCATCCCGGAGACCACCGGCAGGTGGAAGACCGAACCGACCGAGGCGCGCACGGTCTTGGGATTGTGCGGGTCAACGGACCCCTTGGTGAGGATGACGGCGTCAGCGCCGAAAGCGTCGGCACACCGGATCACGGTGCCGGCATTCCCGGGATCGCGGACCTGGGCGCAGATCACCACCAGTCGCGGATCTGTGATGGCGGGGGGCTGGGCCGTGGACACCAGCTCGCAGATCGCGAAGAGTCCCTGACTGGTCACTGTCTCCGAGAGTGCTCGCACGTCGGTGTCGGTGAGTTCGACGACTCTGATGCCGCGCTGCTGCGCCTCTGTCACCAGGGCACGGTCGCGCTGCGGATCGATGGTGGCCAGCAGCGAGGTGCGGCCGGTCCACCGAAGGGCCTCCCCCACCGCCTGGGCGCCCTCCACCAGGAAGAGCCCGGCCTCCTCACGACCGCGCCGGGACAGCAGACGACGGGCCGAGCGCAGCGCATTCCTCGAAATGGGTTCCGGTGCGTTCGACCCGCCGTTCAATGGCGTGCCGATGTCAGGCGGCCGCAGGCTGGGACTGGTGGGCCTTCGCGACCTCGACCAGGCTGGTGAAGGCGCTCGGCTCGCTGACGGCCAGCTCGGCGAGGATCTTGCGGTCCACCTCGACGCCGGCGTTCTTGAGGCCGTACATGAACCGGTTGTAGGTCATGCCCTCGGCACGCGCGGCGGCATTGATCCGCTGGATCCACAGCGCACGGAAGTTGCCTTTCTTCGCGCGACGGTCGCGGAAGGAGTAGGTGCCGGTGTGCAGCACCTGCTCCTTGGCCTTGCGGTACAGACGCGAGCGCTGGCCTCGGTAGCCGGACGCCTGCTCGAGGATCTCGCGGCGCTTCTTCTTGGCGTTCACCGAACGCTTGACGCGTGCCATCGTTGTTCTCCTTGAAAGTTCTTGGTCTGAAGTCCCGTCGCCCGGGGCGACTCATGAGTCCTGTGGACCCATCGAGGGGACTGTGAGGGAATCGGCGAGTGCGCCCTGAACCGTTCTGGACGGTGCAAGGCGAGGCGACTCAGCGGCCGGAGTGGCCACCGAGCAGCTTGCGGACCTTCTTCGCCTGTCCGGTCGAGAGCACGGCCTCACCGGTCAGACGACGGGTCTGACGCGAGGACAGGTGCTCGTTGAGGTGGCGCTTGCCAGCCCTGAGGTGGGTGATCTTGCCCGACCCCGTCACTTTGAAACGCTTCTTGGCCCCGGAGTGGGTCTTCATCTTCGGCATCGGGTGACTCCATTCGTTCTCGTCGGCCCGGGGCCGCATGGGACTCCGGGTGAACCGGTCGAGCCGGTTCGTCGGCTACTGCTCCACAAGGGGCAGTGGCCAGGTGTGGGGATCGGCAGGGCCGTGGGCCCTGACCGATCAGCTGATGATCACACGTCGATATCGGGGTCCATGTTGTCGGCCGGACCCTTCTTCTTCCTGGTCGGGGCGGCAGCAGCGCGCTGCTTGGCCTCGTAGACCTTGTCCGCCTCGGCATCGGCGGCGCGCTGAGCGGCCTTCCGGTCCCGCTCGACCTTCTGATCGGCTCGCGCCTCTGTCTTCTTGCGGGTCGGCGCCAGAATCATCAGCATGTTGCGCCCCTCCTGCTTGGGCGGGGACTCGACGGTGGCGTACTCCTGCACGTCCTCGGCAAGACGCCGCAGCAGGTTGACGCCGAGTTCCGGACGCGACTGCTCGCGACCACGGAACATGATCGTGATCTTGACCTTGTCGCCGCCCTTGAGGAAGCGCAGGACGTGGCCCTTCTTCGTCTCGTAGTCGTGATCGTCGATCTTCGGCCGCAGCTTCATCTCTTTGATCACAGTGTTCGACTGATTGCGGCGCGACTCACGCGCCTTCTGAGCCGCTTCGTACTTGAACTTGCCGTAGTCCATGAGCTTGACGACCGGCGGCCTCGCCATCGGGGCCACCTCGACCAGGTCGAGGTCGTGCTCACGGGCCAGCTGCATGGCCTGCTCCACCCGAACGATGCCGACCTGCTCGCCGTTGGGGCCGACCAGGCGCACTTCGGGGACTCGGATCCGCTCGTTGATGCGCGGTTCAGTACTGATGGGTCCTCCCAGGATCTCGTGTTCTCCGACCAATGCGGAAAAGGCTCCCGTGACGACACGGGAGCCTGACGTAAGGAACCACTGGCCTCGAAGGCCCTCGGCGCCGTTACCCGGCGCCCTCGTAGTGACCTTGCCGGCCACCCATCCGGTGCCGCCACAGGGCGGCAGTGATTCGTCTCGACCCGGCGAACTCGCACTCGCCCGGGTGGGAGGTCAGGCCTCCGCTTTCACGGACCATCTCCGCGACGGTCCTGAATAGAAGAGTACCCGCATCAGGACCGCAATCCCAAATCGGGAATCGGTGTCTGGGTGTGGGTGTGGGTGTGGTTCGGGGCCCGGACCGGGTCCCCCGTCATGTCGATCACCTCGACATGGGGAACACGGTCCGGGCCCCGAACTCTTTTTTTAAGGGGTTTGTGCGGCAGCGTCCTACTCTCCCACCCACTGGCGTGGGCAGTACCATCGGCGTGTGGAGGCTTAACTTCCGGGTTCGGAATGGGACCGGGTGTTTCCCTCCAGCCATGGCCACCGGCACAAAAACTGTGGATATGACTCCCACACAACCCGTCAGCCCATTGAATGGGTTGGAGTGTGTGGGCGTGTTTGTTTCGGATCCAGCCACCATCCCGCACCCCCCGCAGGGGGTGTGTGGTGGGCCAGAGCCGCACAGTGGATACGAGCAGTCACAGAAGATGAAGTGTGTGTAGCAAGCCCTCGGCCTATTAGTACCGGTCAGCTCCGCACCTTGCAGTGCGTCCACGTCCGGCCTATCAACCCGATGGTCTCTCGGGGGCCTTACCAGATTCATCTGTGGGAACCCTCATCTTGAAGTGTGCTTCCCGCTTAGATGCTTTCAGCGGTTATCACATCCCGACGTAGCCAACCAGCCATGCTCCTGGCGGAACAACTGGCACACCAGAGGTCAGTCCGTCTCGGTCCTCTCGTACTAGAGACAGCTCTTCTCAAGATTCCTGTGCGCGCAGCGGATAGGGACCGAACTGTCTCACGACGTTCTAAACCCAGCTCGCGTGCCGCTTTAATGGGCGAACAGCCCAACCCTTGGGACCGACTCCAGCCCCAGGATGCGACGAGCCGACATCGAGGTGCCAAACCATGCCGTCGCTGTGAGCGCTCGGGCAAGATCAGCCTGTTATCCCCGGGGTACCTTTTATCCGTTGAGTGACGGCACTCCCACGAGCCACCGTCAGATCACTAGTCCCGACTTTCGTCCCTGCTCGACATGCCTGTCTCACAGTCAAGCCCCCTTGTGCACTTGCACTCAACACCTGATTACCAACCAGGCTGAGGGAACCTTTGGGCGCCTCCGTTACCTTTTAGGAGGCGACCGCCCCAGTCAAACTACCCATCAGGCACTGTCCCTGGACCGGATCACGGTCCGAGGTGAGATAACCAGAACGACCAGAGTGGTATTTCAACAATGACTCCGCAACCACTGGCGTGGCTGCCTCACAGTCTCCCACCTATCCTACACAAGTCGCACCGATCACCAATACCAAACTATAGTAAAGGTCCCGGGGTCTTTCCGTCCTGCTGCGCGTAACGAGCATCTTTACTCGTAATGCAATTTCGCCGAGTTCATGGTGGAGACAGTAGGGAAATCGTTACTCCATTCGTGCAGGTCGGAACTTACCCGACAAGGAATTTCGCTACCTTAGGATGGTTATAGTTACCACCGCCGTTTACTGGGGCTTAAGTTCACCGCTTCAAACCCGAAGGTTCTGACAGTTCCCCTTAACCTTCCAGCACCGGGCAGGAGTCAGTCCGTATACATCGTCTTACAACTTCGCACGGACCTGTGTTTTTAGTAAACAGTCGTTTCCCCCTGGTCTCTGCGACCCTCACCGCTACCAGTCGCAAGGACTGTCACAGTTGGGGCCCCCCTTATCCCGAAGTTACGGGGGCATTTTGCCGAGTTCCTTCACCATGATTCTCTCGATCGCCTCGGTATACTCTACCAATCCACCAGTGTCGGTTTAGGGTACGGGCGGTCCAACACCTCGCTCACGAAGCTTTTCTCGGCAGTACAGGATCACTCACTCACCCACAAGCGTGGGCTCGCCATCATGCCTCGACCACATGCCCGACGGATTTACCTGCCGGACGGTCCACACATTTAGCCCCAGACAACCATCGCTGGGGTTGAGCTACCTCACTGCGTCCCTCCGCAGCTTGCCTACTACATGATCGGTTCACACACTCATCACCAGCCCCACACCTCAAAGAGGCGCAAGACCAGGACTCGCACGCTTAGCATCACACACCTCGGCACGGACGGTGTTGCACCGGTACCAGAATATCAACTGGTCGTCCATCGACTACGCCTGTCGGCCTCGCCTTAGGTCCCGACTCACCCAGGGCAGATTAGCTTGACCCTGGAACCCTTGGATATTCGGCGGACGGGTTTCTCACCCGTCATTCGCTACTCATGCCTGCATTCTCACTCGCGCCAGTTCCACGACAGGTCACCCCACCGCTTCACCACTGACACGACGCTCCCCTACCCAGCCAGCCACAAGGACTGACTGCCACAGCTTCGGCGGACGGCTTGAGCCCCGCTACATTGTCGGCGCGGAATCACTTGACCAGTGAGCTATTACGCACTCTTTCAAGGATGGCTGCTTCCAAGCCAACCTCCTGGTTGTCACCGCAACTCCACATCCTTTTCCACTTAGCCGCCCCTTAGGGGCCTTAGCTGATGATCTGGGCTGTTTCCCTCTCGACGACGAAGCTTATCCCCCGCCGTCTCACTGCTGCGCTCAACATACCGGCATTCGGAGTTTGGCTGATTTCGGTAAGCTGATAGGCCCCCTAGACCATCCAGTGCTCTACCTCCGGCACGCACCACGCAACGCTGCACCTATATGCATTTCGGGGAGAACCAGCTATCACGGTGTTTGATTGGCCTTTCACCCCTATCCACAGCTCATCCCCTCCATTTTCAACTGAAGTGGGTGCGGACCTCCACGACGTCTTACCGTCGCTTCATCCTGGCCATGGATAGATCACACCGCTTCGGGTCCAGAGCACGCGACTGTCGCCCTTATCGGACTCGCTTTCGCTACGACTACCCCACACGGGTTAACCTCGCCACGCACCACTGACTCGCAGGCTCATTCTTCAAAAGGCACGCCGTCACCCGAACACAAGTGTTCAGGCTCCGACGGATTGTATGCGGCCGGTTTCAGGTACTCTTTCACTCCCCTCCCGGGGTACTTTTCACCATTCCCTCACGGTACTATCCGCTATCGGTCACCAAGGAGTATTCAGGCTTGACGGGTGGTCCCGCCAGATTCACGCGAAATTTCACGAGTTCCGCGCTACTTGGGGTCACTCCCACCAGCGGTGCACTCACGTCTACGGGACTCTCACCCACTCCGGTCCGTCTTCCCAGACGATTCGACTTCACACACCATTTCTTACTGGTCGACCCGACGGCAGTCAGATCAAGAAGGCCCCACAACCCCGCGCATGCAACGCCTGCCGGCTTGAACACACACACGGTTTGGCCTCATCCGCTTTCGCTCGCCACTACTCACGGAATCACTATTGTTTTCTCTTCCTACGGGTACTGAGATGTTTCACTTCCCCGCGTTCCCTCCCACACCCCTATACATTCAGGGCAGGGTCACCGGACATGACTCCGGCAATTCAAGGTTTCCCCATTCGGACATCCCCGGATCACAGTTCGTTCACCAACTCCCCGGGGCTTATCGCAGGTCACAACGTCCTTCATCGGCTCTTGGTGCCAAGGCATCCACCGACCGCACTAAGTAGCTTGCAATACACACAAAACAAGAATCTACAAAGATGCTCATATCCACTGTACAGTTCTCAACCACCACACGAGACACCCACCACAAGCCCCACAACAGGACCCGCAGCAGCGGCATTCGCCAGGACACCACAAGGTGATACCCCAGAACCCCAACAGTGCGCCCCCACCCACCCGACACCCCCACACAGGAGGACACCAGACCAGGCAGAAAAATACATCCAGTCAACATTCCACAGAAGCAGGCCACACACCCCACACAGGAGGCGCCCGACCCAATGGACCATGCCAGACCGCCACAACGACGACCCACACAGTCACAGCTCCTTAGAAAGGAGGTGATCCAGCCGCACCTTCCGGTACGGCTACCTTGTTACGACTTAGTCCTAATTACCAGTCCCACCTTCGACGGCTCCCCCCCAAAAGGTTGGGCCACCGGCTTCGGGTGTTACCGACTTTCATGACTTGACGGGCGGTGTGTACAAGCCCCGGGAACGTATTCACCGCAGCGTTGCTGATCTGCGATTACTAGCGACTCCGACTTCATGGGGTCGAGTTGCAGACCCCAATCCGAACTGAGACTGGCTTTTTGAGATTCGCTCCACCTCACAGTGTCGCAACTCTTTGTACCAGCCATTGTAGCATGCGTGAAGCCCTGGACATAAGGGGCATGATGACTTGACGTCATCCCCACCTTCCTCCGAGTTGACCCCGGCGGTCTCCACTGAGTCCCCAACCGAATTGCTGGCAACAGTGGACGAGGGTTGCGCTCGTTGCGGGACTTAACCCAACATCTCACGACACGAGCTGACGACAGCCATGCACCACCTGTGAATCGGCCCACAAGGGGGGCGGCCATCTCTGACCGTTACCAATCCATGTCAAACCCAGGTAAGGTTCTTCGCGTTGCATCGAATTAATCCGCATGCTCCGCCGCTTGTGCGGGGCCCCGTCAATTCCTTTGAGTTTTAGCCTTGCGGCCGTACTCCCCAGGCGGGGTACTTAATGCGTTAGCTACGGCACGGAATCCGTGGAATGGACCCCACACCTAGTACCCACCGTTTACAGCGTGGACTACCAGGGTATCTAAGCCTGTTTGCTCCCCACGCTTTCGCTCCTCAGCGTCAGGAAAGGTCCAGAGAACCGCCTTCGCCACTGGTGTTCCTCCTGATATCTGCGCATTCCACCGCTCCACCAGGAATTCCATTCTCCCCTACCTTCCTCAAGTCAACCCGTATCGAAAGCACGCCCAGGGTTAAGCCCCAAGTTTTCACTTCCGACGTGATCAACCACCTACGAGCTCTTTACGCCCAATAAATCCGGACAACGCTCGCACCCTACGTATCACCGCGGCTGCTGGCACGTAGTTAGCCGGTGCTTCTTCTCCAGGTACCGTCACACCCCGAAAGGCACTTCGTCCCTGGTGAAAGCGGTTTACAACCCGAAGGCCGTCATCCCGCACGCGGCGTTGCTGCATCAGGCTTGCGCCCATTGTGCAATATTCCCCACTGCTGCCTCCCGTAGGAGTCTGGGCCGTATCTCAGTCCCAATGTGGCCGGTCACCCTCTCAGGCCGGCTACCCGTCGACGCCTTGGTGAGCCACAACCTCACCAACAAGCTGATAGGACGCGAGTCCATCCACCACCGCCAGAACTTTCCAACCCCCACCATGCGATGAGAGCTCATATCCGGTATTAGCACCAGTTTCCTAGCGTTATCCCGAAGTGATGGGCAGGTTACTCACGTGTTACTCACCCGTTCGCCACTCGTGTACCCCCGAAAGGGCCTTACCGTTCGACTTGCATGTGTTAAGCACGCCGCCAGCGTTCGTCCTGAGCCAGGATCAAACTCTCCAATGAAAAAATATCACCACCGCACCCCACCAACCCCAAAGGCCGGCGGACCACAGTACAGGCGACACCATCAAAGAATCCAAAACACTGACCCCGACAAACCAACTGACAAAAAATCAGATGATCAATCGAAATCAATCAAAGGAATCAATAAATCCGACACACAACACAAGTTGTGCATCAACAAAACATCTTTATTGACTAAACATATGACACACTGTTGAGTTCTCAAACATCACACACGACCCGCACCACCACATCACATGGCCGCTTGGGGCACCTGCTCTACTTTACTCGATTGAGGGCCGGTGTCAAATCCGACTCCCTCTCGAGTTGATCTTCCCTCACAGGAGAGATGATCTTGTCGATCTTTCGGCTCCCGCTCTCGCGGAGGCCTCAGCTTAGTTTAGACCCTTTCGGATCCCCCGTCAAGGCTTGTCTCCGACTTGTCATCAGATCGAAACCCCGAAGCACCGGGCCGAGGAGTAACTATGCACCTGTCTGGGCCTGGGTGCAAGTCGGGCTCCAAAAGGTCCCAGTACCGACCTCACGGCCTCCTCCATTCGGCACACCCTCGGTGTTGCGTCTCCCCTCTCGAGGCTCGCTGCTTGCCCACCTGACGGTGACGACTCCTGGCCCGAACCGGCCCCCCTCCGGAGCGCTCTCCATGGCGCCCACGGTGATGCGCCAGCACTGCGCCGAACTCCTAGACTCTTGACTGTGACTGTCCCCGCGCCCAGACCGCCGCTCCGCTGGCCCCGTGTGCTGGTGGTGCTGCTGTCCGGCTGCCTCCTGGCGGCCGGGTGTCAACCGGGGACCCTTGAGAATCCGCAGACCACTCGCCCCTCGATGTCTCCCTCCAGCACTGTCTCCGCCTCGGCCTCCCCCTTCCAGGGGTCCGCCACCCGGCTCATCGTCAATGAGCTGGTCGAGGCCGCCGGCGGTGCCCCGGTGACGAAGGTCGATGTCACCTCGCGCCAGGTCAACGTCACCACCCGCAGCGGCGCCACCGCCCAGATCTGGACCTGGCAGGCGGGCCGGATCACATCCAGCCCTGCCCAGAGCGCCCAGACCGTCTCCCGGCCCTTCTCCCCCGACGACTTCGCGCTGGACCGGATCTCACAGATCCTCGAGACCGCGGGTCGCGCCGTGGGGTCGCGGAGGAACCAGGAACTCCAGATCCTCGAGTACAACCAGGGCGTGGTCCTGATATCGGTCTCCACCCGACCGGAGACCGCACCGGCATTCTTCCGTCCCGACGGCAGCTTCATCGCAACCGTCGACTTCACCACCACTCAGGGGATGGCCGAGGCTCTGCGCGACGCGGTGGACACCTCCACCCAGGTGCTGTCGATCAGCTACCAGCCGGGCAAGGGCCTGATTGTCGACACCCGGACCGGAACCGACGGGATCGTGCTGCGCCGCACCCGTCCCGCCTCGCTTCCGGCCTGGGCGATGGAGCGGCGCGGCGACACCGGTGCCTCCGTCTTCAGTCCGAGCGATGTCTCCCCGGCCGTGCTGGCCGGTCTCATGAACCAGATCCCGGTCACCCTCAACAAGACGACCGACAAGTCTGCGCTGTCCTTCACGATCGACATGTCGGACGGGCGACCTCAGCCGACGATCCACTTCAACCTGGACGGCCAGACCATTGTCACCGACATGGCCGGCAAGGACATCACCCAGCAGGTCCGGTGAGCCTGTCTTCGGCCCGTTAGCCACCGGTGGTTCAATGAAAGTGTGTTGATCCTTGCGATTGGAGTGCCCGGAAGCGGCAGGTCCTTCGCATTTCGGGTGCCCCACGGGATGAACCCCCACCAGGAGCTCTGGCGCCGGGGCCTGGTTGCCAAGGAGTATCTGTCCGCCGATCTGACCGATCAGGAGATCACCCTCACCGTGAGGGTGGCCGCCAGGACGTCGCGTTCCCGACCACCGAAGGTTCGCTCCGGCGTCCCCGACCTGGCGAAGGACCACCGTCCCGGTGAGTCGATTCGCCCGTACCAGCGTCTGGCCGCCTACGCCGTGGTGCGCTCCAGCCTCGGACTACTGGGCACCGAGTGCTCCGTGCTCACCGCCGTGCCCGGCCTGTGGGCGCTGCCCGGCGGTGGCATCGAGCACGGCGAGTCACCGGCGCAGGCCGTCACCCGTGAGGTGATGGAGGAGTCCGGGCAGACGATGCGCCTCAACCGGATCATCGACCTGCAGTCCGACCACTGGATCGGCCGGGCCCCCTCCGGCGCCCTGGAGGACTTCCACGCACTGCGGATCATCTACAGCGCCACCAGCCAGGAGCCGACCGAACCAGTGGTTCTGGACGTAGGCGGCACCACCAAGCGATCACGGTGGATCCCGATCTGGCGGTGGCGCCGGCTGCCGTGGGGGGCGGCCACCAGATCCTGTCTGGAGCACCACCTCCACGACGTGCCGTCCAGCTGATCCACCTGCATGCAGAAGCGGGCCCGGAGTTGCCTCCGGGCCCGCTTCTCGCAGTCTCGACAGCGACCCGCAGTCGCCGTCCGGGACTGCTGACGCTAGTTGCTTCTGAAGTAGCTGAGGATCCGCAAGATCTCGGTGTACAGCCACACCATCGTCACGGCGACGCCGAAGGCCGCCCGCCAGGACTCATTGGCCGGGGCGCGGTTGCGCACTCCCTGTTCGGCCATGTCGAAGTCCATCACCAGGTTCATCGCCGCGAGCACCACGCCGATCGCCGAGCAGAGGATCGACAGCCATCCGGCGCCGGCCCCGATCGTGCGCAGCCCCAGTCCGGCGGGCAGGAAGAACACCGCGACGAAGTTGAGGAGCATCGCAACCGCGAACCCGATGGTCGCGATGGTCACGACACGACGGAACCGCGAGGTCACCCGGATGTTGAAGAACTTGTAGGCCGCAAGGGTCACTCCGGCGGCGCAGAAGGTGCCCAGCACCGCCTGGACGACGATGCCCGGATACATGCTCTCGAACAGCTTCGAGAAGGCCCCCAGGAAGACTCCCTCGATGACCGCGTAGGCGATCACACCGGCGACCGGCACCTTGGCCCGGGTGCTGACGATGAGCACCGTCACGAAGCCGACCAGGGCCGACAGCATGACGGCCCCGCCGGTGAGGGCGAGATTGTCGCCGACAGCCATGAAGGTGAGGACGCCGATCGCGAAGATCGTGAGAAGCACCACCCCGGTCTTGGCGACCACGTCGTCGAAGGTCATCACCGGTTCAGCCGGGGCGTTCTGCGCGGCGTAGGGGTCGTGACCGGGACCGGCCGGTGCTGCTCCCCACTGCGGCGAGCCCTGCGGGTAACCCTGCTGGGGCTGCCAGGCCTGCTGATGGGGCTGGAACGCCTCAGCCCGGGCGAAGACGGGATTTCCCATCGTGTACCTCCTGTTTGTCACGTGTTTCCCACTGTATCGAGCATCGACAAGGTTCTCGGCCGCTCAGGGATGACTCAGGGACACCCCGGACCATTGGTCCACCGACTTGCGCAGTCGGCCCGACTCCCCTAGTCTTCTTCTCCGTTGCCGGTCGTGCGATCGATCGGAGACATGCGGACGTGGCTCAGTTGGTAGAGCATCACCTTGCCAAGGTGAGGGTCGCGGGTTCGAGTCCCGTCGTCCGCTCGGGCGGTTGGCGCAGCGGTAGCGCGCTTCCCTGACACGGAAGAGGTCGCCAGTTCAAACCTGGCATCGCCCACCACGGGATCGCATCCCTGCGATCTCGAGGCCCCGTAGCGCAGTTGGTTAGCGCGCCGCCCTGTCACGGCGGAGGTCGTGGGTTCAAGTCCCATCGGGGTCGCCGATGATATCGGGCGACATCACGAACACCGGATCTGCACTCTGCAGGTCCGGTGTTCTGCTTCGCGGCCGCCAGACGGCGTGCCCGTCCCGGTCCTGAGAACCTTGGATGGGTGCCCCCGGCGGGATTCGAACCCGCACTTCAGCGGGTTTAAGCCGCCTGCCTCTACCGTTGGGCTACGAGGGCCGGTCAGTCGGCCAGCAGCCGACGGACGATGCCGTCGAGGATATCGGTCTCGGAGACGATGATCTCCTCACTGCCCATCCTGGAGCCGATCTCGTCCATGATGAGGGCCCCTGCGCAGATCACCTCGGCCCGTCGACGCTTGAGCGGACCCATCGCCTCGGCCTGGTCGACGGTGGCGCCGAGCAGCCGTGTCGCCAGCAGGTGGAGGTCGCCACGACTCAGCCGCGAACGGTGCACCCTGGCCCGGTCGTAGACCTTGAGCCCCTGATGGATCGCCGACAGGCTGGTGACCGTTCCGGCCACCCCGATCGTGGTGCCCGCCACCGACGGGTCCACCGGGGCGCCGTCGAGCAGGGTCCGGACCAGCTCGCGGGCCTCGTCGATCTGCGCGGCGGTGGGCGGGTCGCCGTGCAGGAAGCGCTCTCGCAACCGGACCGAACCGACGTCGAGGCTCTCGGCGGCGTCGATGACATGGGCCCCGGCCGCATCGCGGTGGCCGAGCACCAGCTCGGTCGATCCTCCCCCGCAGTCGACCACCAGCACCGGCTCGGCACTGACCGGCACCCCCGACATGGCGCCGGCGAAGGACAGCGCGGCCTCCTCGGTGCCCGGCACCACCTCCGGGTCGACCCCCAGCCGGGAGCGGACGCCGGCGGCGAAGGCATCCCGGTTTGAGACGTCCCTGGCGGCCGAGGTGGCCACGAATCGGACGGCGTCGCAGTGATGCTCGGCAATGATCCCGGCGTACTTGTCGCACGCCTCGAAGGTGCGGTCCAGGGCCGCCGGGCTGAATGCACCGGTGGCGTCGACGCCCTCCCCCAGCCGGACCAGCTCGAGCCTGCGGTCGTGCTCGACCAGCTGTCCCTGCGGCCCGCCGGAGGCCACCAGCAGGCGGATCGAGTTCGTCCCGCAGTCGATCGCGGCCACGGTGCGTGGGGTGCTCATCGGATCTCCTCGTCTGTGCTCTGCGCAGCTCCGGTCCTCGTCGACGCGGGGTTCTCGGCCCCGGTTTTCTCGGCTCCGGCGTTCTCAGCTCCTGGGTCCTCGGCTGTCGGGGTTGCGGACGTGTCGTGGGTGTCGGCAGTGGCCGCACGGTGCCGTTCCAGGAACGGTGCGAGGATCGCCACCACCTCGTCCCCGAAGGGGTTGACGCCGGGACCGACCGCCAGCGCGTGTGCTGCCAGGGCGTGCAGGCACTTCACCCGGGTCGGCATCCCGCCGGCCGAGATGCCCTCGATCTCGGGCACCGGCGCCAGACCGGCCTGCTCGGCGAAGTGGGCGCGGTCCGCCAAGTAGGCCAGGTGGGCCCGGCGGTAGGACTCGGCCAGTGCGGGATCGGTGCCCAGTCGTGCCGCCATCCGGGCCATCTCCCCGGAGGCCTCAATGGTTCCGATCCGGGAAGCCAGCGCCGGGCAGGTGAGGTAGTAGGTGGTCGGGAAGGGGGAGCCGCCGGGCAGTCTCGGTAGGGTCGCGATCACTCCCGGACGTCCGCAGCTGCACCGCCACGCCACCCCGACCACTGCCCGTGGTTCGCGTCCGAGCTGGTCGGCCACCGCTGAGCGGTCCTGATCGGTGAAGGGTTCGATGCGAGTCACCGGGACATCCTTGCGCCGCCCCGGGAGACGGACAAGTCGCCGGGTCCGCCCGTCCCGACCGGTGCGGTCGGCGAGCTGGCCGGGATCACCGGCCGGTGGTCCTGGCCGGGGAGTCGGCCGTTCGCACGCTGCCGACCATCTTCTGCCACCACTGACTCGTCTGAGCCGGCCCAGTGGTGTCACCGGAGGCGTCCAGCTCCGCGCCCGCACCCAGCACCTTGCCGTTCTTGCCGATCACCCGGTAGCCGGTCTCGCCGGGCACCACCCAGCCGAGCTGGCTGCGCGCCTGGGTGCGCACGTAGTCGGGGTCGTCCCAGCGCTTGAGCTCGTCCTGCAGCTGTGCGATGGTCCGGGTCTGCTGGGCCTGCTGGGCGGTGAGATCTGCCAGCTGGGAGCGCTGCTTGAAGTAGACGCCGAGGCTGGGGGTGATCATCACGAAGACCAGGACGACCGCTGCCGCCAGGATGAAGGCTCGGGAGGTCAGTCCCAGTCTGCCCAGTCCGCGCTGGCCCGAGGGCTGGGCGCCGGTCCCCTCACGCCGTCCGGTCCCGGCGCCGTCGGTGCGGGAGACCTCACGGCGGGACACATCGCGTCCGGCCGGCCCCTGCCGGACTCGGGGCCTGCGGTCGGGACGCGGATTGGAGCGCGACGGCGAGTGACCCCGGGCAGAGCGGGGCGGGCCGCCGTGCGGACGGGATGCAGGTGTTCTCGGTGAGCTGGCCATCACCGTCCATGATGGCTCACCGCGACGGCCGGCTGCAGGACCGACACGGCCCCGGATCCGATGGGATCCGGGGCCGTGTCGACTCGCGGTGAGCCGCTCTGCGGGTTCAGCTGAGGATGACTCAGGCCTTGAAGCGCGGGAAGGCGGAGGCCCCGGCGTAGACCGCCTGGTCCTCGAGCTCCTCCTCGATGCGCAGCAGCTGGTTGTACTTGGCGATCCGCTCGCCACGGGCCGGGGCTCCCGACTTGATCTGGCCGGTGCTCAGGGCGACGGCGAGATCGGCGATCGTGGTGTCCTCGGTCTCACCCGAACGGTGCGACATCATGCAGCGGAAGCCGTTGCGGTGAGCCAGCTCGACGGCGTCGATGGTCTCCGACAGGGAGCCGATCTGGTTGACCTTGACCAGCAGGGCGTTGGCGGCCTTGAGGTCGATGCCCTTCTGGAGCCGCTTCGGGTTGGTGACGAACAGGTCGTCGCCGACGATCTGGATGCGGTCGCCGAAGCGGGCGGTGAAGGCCTGCCAGCCGTCCCAGTCCTCCTCGTCGAGCGGATCCTCGATGGAGACCAGCGGGTAGTTCGAGATGAGCTTCTCGTAGTACTCGATCATCTCGGCGGAGGAGCGCAGCTCGCCCTCGTAGCGGTACTTGCCGTCCTCGTAGAACTCGGAGGAGGCGACGTCCAGAGCCAGGCCGACGTCCTTTCCGGGCTCGTAGCCGGCCGCCTTGATGGCGTCCTCGATGAGGTCCAGGGCAGCGGCATTGCTCGGCAGGTCGGGGGCGAAGCCGCCCTCGTCACCGAGGCCGGTGCTGAGGCCCTTGTCCTTGAGGACCTTCTTGAGGGCGTGGTAGACGTTCGCGCCGATCTGGTAGGCCTCGGAGAAGGAGCCTGCACCGATCGGGGCGATCATGAACTCCTGGATGTCGACGTCGGAGTCCGCGTGGGCCCCGCCGTTCAGGATGTTCATCATCGGCACGGGCAGCAGGTGGGCGTTGGGTCCACCCAGGTACTGGTAGAGCGGCAGATCTGCCGAGGCGGCAGCGGCGCGGGCGGCGGCCAGCGAGACGCCGAGAATGGCGTTGGCGCCGAGCTTGGCCTTGTTGTCGGTGCCGTCGAGCTCGATCATGGCCGCATCGATGGCACGCTGCTCGGAGGCGTCGTAGCCGAGCACCTCCTCGGCGAGCTTCTCGGTGACGTTCTCAACAGCCTTGAGGACGCCCTTCCCGCCGAACTGAGACTCATCCCCGTCACGCAGCTCGACGGCCTCGAAGGCGCCGGTGGAAGCGCCGGAGGGAACAGCCGCCCGGGCCTCGGTGCCGTCGTCGAGAACAACCTCAACCTCAACGGTGGGATTGCCGCGGGAGTCGAGAATCTGGCGTGCGTCGATGAATTCGATGGTTGCCATGGGCCAACCTTTCACGATGGATGGACTTTCGGCCCCCAGCCTAACCGAGGTCACCTAGGACACGCCCGGGTGGTCGCATCTCCAGTTCCCCCCGCCGGCGTCGCTGCACAACCGTACGGGCTCAGCCGAGCCGGCGGAGGTCCTCGGCCAGATCCTGGGCCGAGTTCTCCGCCCGGTCCCCCGCGGGGTGCTCGACGCCCCGGACCCGCTCCTCCAGTCGGCGGACCGCCTCCCGGGTGGCCTGGTCGGCGTCGATCCCGTGGGCCTGCGCCCTGGCCGCCAGGGCCAGGATCTGGTCGCCGACCTGCTCAGCGGTGAGGGCCTCTGTCGGCAGGTCCACCGCGACCCGGTGCTTGCGCACCCGGGCGATCACCTTGACCGCCCTGGCCAGCGCCGACAGCGACTCGGCGATCCCGTCCAGGCTGGAGTGGCGCCCCTTCTCGACGGCCTTGCGCGCCTCCCAGCTGCGGTCCAGGTCGTCGGGCGGCGGGCCGACCGGGGTGGGCGACAGGGTGATCCCGTCGGGGAAGAACTGGGGGTGGCGCCGGCGCAGCTTGGTGACGATGCCGCCGGCGACGTCCCTGATGTCGAAACGGCCCTGCTGCTCGGCGATCCGGGCGTGCAGGACGACCTGGAGGAGGAGATCGCCGAGCTCCTCGACGAGGTCCTCATCGGTGCCGACCTCCACCGCGTCGACCACCTCCCCGGTCTCCTCGATGAGGTAGGTGACCAGGCTGCGGGGGGTCTGCCGTGCGTCCCAGGGGCAGCGGTCGCGCAGTACCGCCACCAGGTCGACCAGTTCCTCCAGATCGGCCCTGGGACGTTCGCTCATGCCCGGGAACCGGCCCACAGGCTCGACAGCGAGGAGCTGCCGGCCACCAGCAGCTGGTCGGGATACCATCCGCCCAGCCGCGGATTGACCTGGACGTCGAGGGAGTGGACCTGGCGTCTCAGGGTGTCGGCGTCGGACCCCTGGACCACGGCGTACAGGGAGGTCAGGCGGAGTCCGAGCTGGCGGCAGGTCGGACTGGCGTTGAGGGCCGTCAGATTGTTGGAGTGCATGAGGGCGTCGCGCTGGGAGGTGGTGAGGGTGCGTCCGGACCGGGCCAGCAGCTCCTCCCCCACCGCGGCCTGGGTCACGGTGGTGGCGATCACCTGCCGGGGGCTCATCGTCTGGGAGTTGGCCAGTGCCGAGCATGCCTCGACGTCGTTCTCGAAGGTGTCCATCGAGACCCGCTGATCGCCGACCTGGACGGCCATCCCCGAGGAGGGCAGGCAGCCGGTCAGACCGGTCAGTGCCACGACCCCGGCCGCCAGTGCGCCCAGCACCCGGCGGTTCCGGGGCCGGCGTCCGCGGGTGCTGGTGGACTGGGAAGAGGACGTCGTCGTCATCGTGGGAGCTCCTGACTGGTACCTGGCGTGGCCAGGGCGGCGAACCGCCCGGCTGCGATCCTACGACCCCTCAGCCGACCACCGCCGGACGGGCCTGCTCCGGGGCCCTCGCCGGCTGCGGGGTCGAGAGCACCTCGGTGACCACCGTGCGCGCCCAGTCGAGCAGCTGGGCGCCGCCCAACGGGTGACCCCCCACCCGTGCGGTGCGGGGCTTGGGCACCAGGACCAGGCCGGCGGCGTCCTTGACGGTCGCCCCCGGGTACAGCCGCTTGAGCCGCATCGCCCGGGACTCCGGCAGGTGGAGCGGGGAGAACCTGATCGACGAGCCGGTGGGAACCACCTCGCGGATGCCGTGGGCCCGGCACAGCAGCCGGAACCTGGCCACCCCGAGCAGCGCCTCGACGGTCTCGGGAAGGGGCCCGTAGCGGTCCAGCAGCTCGTCGCGGATGGCGTCGACCTCCTGGTCGGAGCGCACCTCGGCGAGTCGCTTGTACATCTCCAGGCGCAGCCTCTCGGACTCCACGTAGTCGACCGGCAGGTTCGCGTCGACCGGCAGTTCGATGCGCATCTCCGGCTCCTCCTCGGCCTTGTCGCCGCGGAACTCGGCGACGGCGTCGCCGACCAGCCGGATGTACAGGTCGAAGCCGACGTCGGCGATGTGGCCGGACTGCTCCCCGCCCAGCAGGTTTCCGGCGCCGCGGATCTCCAGGTCCTTCATCGCGATCGCCATCCCGGCGCCCAGATCGGTGTGCTGGGCCATCGTCGACAGCCGGTCGTGGGCGGTCTCGGTGAGCGGCTTGTCGGCCGGGTACAGGAAGTACGCGTAGCCGCGCTCCCGGCTGCGGCCCACCCGCCCGCGCAGCTGGTGGAGCTGGGACAGTCCCATCCGGTCTGCGCGGTCGACGACCAGGGTGTTGGCGGTGGAGATGTCCAGCCCGGACTCGACGATGGTGGTGCACACCAAGACGTCGGCGCGCTGCTCCCAGAAGTCCAGCATGATCTGCTCGAGCTGCTTCTCGTGCATCTGCCCGTGGGCGGTCGCCACCCGGGCCTCGGGAACCAGCTCGCGCAGCCTGGCCGCGGTCTTCTCGATGTCGGAGACCTTGTTGTGGATGAAGAAGACCTGACCCTCCCGAGCCAGCTCGCGACGGATCGCCGCGACCACCTGGCCGTCATCATAGGGTCCGGCGAAGGTGAGCACCGGGTGGCGCTCCTCGGGCGGGGTGGCGATGGTGCTCATCTCCCGGATCCCGGTGACCGCCATCTCCAGGGTGCGCGGAATCGGGGTGGCGCTCATCGACAGCACGTCGACGTCGACCCGCAGCTTCTTGAGGGCCTCCTTGTGCTCGACGCCGAAGCGCTGCTCCTCGTCGATGATGACCAGGCCGAGATCCTGGAACTTCATGGTGTCCGACAGCAGCCGGTGGGTGCCCACCACGACGTCGATGGTGCCGCGCTCCAACCCCTGTCTGACCTCGCGCGCCTGGGACTCGGTCTGGAACCGCGACAGCGAGGCGACGTTGACCGGGAATCCGGCGTAGCGCTCGCTGAAGGTCTGGGTGTGCTGCTGGACCAGCAGTGTGGTGGGCACCAAGACGGCGACCTGCTTGCCGTCCTGGACCGCCTTGAAGGCGGCCCGCACCGCGATCTCGGTCTTGCCGTAGCCGACATCGCCGCAGACCAGCCGGTCCATCGGGACGACCTGTTCCATGTCGTGCTTGACGTCGGCGATCGTGGTGAGCTGGTCGGGGGTCTCGACATAGGCGAAGGCGTCCTCGAGATCGCGCTGCCAGGGGCTGTCGGGGCCGAAGGCGTGGCCCTTGGTGGCCTGCCGGGCGGCGTAGAGCTTGATGAGCTCGGCGGCGATCTTCCTGACCGCCTTCTTCGCCCGGGCCTTGCGCTTCTTCCAGTCCGCCCCGCCCATCTTGTCCAGGGCGGGCGAGTCGGAGCCGACGTACCGGGTGATCTGGTCCAGGGAGTCCATCGGGACGAAGAGCCGGTCGCCGGGCTGGCCCCGGCGGGCGGGGGCGTACTCGATGACCAGGTACTCGCGGGTGGCCCCGGCCACCGAGCGCTGGATCATCTCGACGTAGCGGCCGACCCCGTGCTGCTCGTGGACGACCAGCTCCCCCGGCTTGAGCTCCAGAGGCTGGATCTGGTTGCGTCGCCGGGCGGGCATCCGGCGGGTGCCGCGGTCGGCGGTCTCCTGCTGACCGGTGAGGTCGGCGGTGCCGTGAACCACCAGTCTGAGCCGCGGGGAGCGGAATCCCTGGTGCTGGTGGGCGCGGATGATGTGGACCACCGGTGCCGCACCGGTGCCGGTCTGTGCGGACTCGCCCTCAAGGCGCCCGGCACCGCCGGTGTCCTCACCACCGACCTCCTCGGGGTCGAGCTCCGTCAGCGCTCCGGGCAGGTCGGTCTCGAGCCGGCAGGCGACGTCGTGCTCGGCGAGCAGCTCGGCCAGCCGATGGGCGAGTCCCTCCCCCTCGACGGCCAGCACGACGGTCCAGCCCTCGGCCAGCGATCCCGACATGGCCGACACCGCGGAGTCGACGTCGCCGTGCCACGGGTCGACCTCCTCGAGTCTGAGGTCGAGGGTGTCGGGGGCCGAGGACGCGACGGGCTCCTCGGCGGAGGTCTCGCCGGCGTCCTCGCCGGGCTGGGATGCCTCTGCGGAGTCCGAGGAGGGCAGGTCGACGCTGAAGGGGGACAGCGTCCACCAGGACATCCCCCGGTCCAGGGCGTGGTGGCGGACCTCGGCGAGGCCGCGGTAGCCGACCGCGGCCAGGTCGATCGGAGCGTCTCCCCCGGTTGCCGCGGCGGCCCAGCCGGCGTTGAGGAACTCCTCGGAGGTGCGCACCAGTTCGGCCGCCCTGGTCCGAATGAGTTCGGGGTCGCAAGCCAGTACCAGGGACTCGGGAGGAAGCACGTCCAGCAGCAGTTCGACCTGGTCGACCAGGGCCGGGATGAGGGCCTCCATGCCCTCCACGGCCTGCCCCTGACCGATCCTCTCGAGCATGTCGGCCAGCTCGGGATGGTCGGGCAGCAGCGCACGGGCCCGCGCGCGCACCTGGTCGGAGAGGATGAGCTCGCGGCACGGGGCGGCGGTCACGAGGTCCACCGTCTGGTCGGTGGAGCGCTGGTCGGCGACCGAGAAGGAGCGGATCTCCTCCACCTCGTCGCCGAAGAAGTCGATGCGCACCGGGTGGTCGAGCACGGGCGGGAAGACGTCGAGGATCCCTCCCCGTACGGCGAACTCGCCGCGACGCTCCACCATGTCGACGCGCAGGTAGGCGGCGTCGACCAGATCCTGACAGAGCCGGGTGAGGTCGTACTCCTGCCCCACCCTGACCACAACGGGTTCGATTCTGCCGAGCCCGGCCACCTGGGGCTGGAGGACCGCGCGGATCGGCGCCACCACGACCTTCGGGGGGCGCTGGCCACCGGTGCCCAGCAGTCGGCGAAGCACCGCCAGCCGCCGGCCGACGGTGTCGGAACGCGGACTGAGGCGCTCGTGCGGGAGAATCTCCCAGGCCGGGTAGTAGCAGACCTCCTCGGGAGTCAGCCATGACTCGAGGGTGGCGGTGACCTCCTCGGCCTGCCGGAAGGTGCTGGTGACCATGAGGATCGGGAGGCCGCGGCCCGACCCCTCGAAGGAGTCTGCCAGGACGGCGGCGACGGCCGGTCGCGAGGGGGCCGCGGCGGTGAGATCGAGGGTCTGGACGTGACCGGTCAGTCCGTCGCGGACCGCCCGGGCGAGGACGGGTTCATGGGACAGCAGGGAGACCAGGCCAGGCAGAGACACCCGAACACCCTACGTTGCCCGCCGCGGGATCCATCATCGGTTCGCCCTCAGGATGACGTCGGGACCCGGGGTCAGTGGTTGAAGCGGTTCTGCGCGACGGCCAGGCCGTCGGCCATCAGGCACTCCACGGCGTCGGCGGCCAGCCCCACCTGGACCGCGATCTCGTCCCTGTCGCGGGAGGGAAACCCCTTGAGCACGTAGTCCGCCGGATCCTGGTGGCCCGGTGGCCGCCCGACCCCGACCCGGACGCGGGTGAACTCGCCGCTGTGCAGGTGGGAGCGAATCGATCGCAGGCCGTTGTGGCCGTTGTCTCCGCCGCCCGCCTTGACCCGGATCCGACCCAGATCCAGGTCGATCTCGTCATGGATGACGATCACCGACCCGACCGGCACGTGCGAGAAGTCGGCGACCTTGCGGACGGCGATCCCGGACTCGTTCATGTAGGTGCGACTGCGCATCAGGATGACCGGGTCGGCCTGCGCCGAGGGGACGGCCAGGCCGGCCGCGGAGATCCGGGTGCGGGCCACATCGGCCCGCTGGCCACGGGCCGAGGTGAGACTCACGCCGGCCCGTGCGCACAGTTCGGTGACCACCATTGCGCCGACATTGTGGCGCGTTCCGGCGTAGGTCGGGCCGGGATTTCCCAGCCCGACCACCAGCCAGGTTCTGGTCACTCGTCGGTGTCCTCGGCGTCGGCGGCCTCGCCCTCGGCGTCCTCGTCGCCCTCGGCGTCCTCATCGGTGGCCTCGGGCTCCTCCGGCTCGGCGGCGGGCACCACGATCGAGATGGCGACGGCCTCCGGGTCGGCGGCCAGCTCCACGCCCTCGGGCAGCGGCACGGAACCCAGGTTGATGCTGTGGCCGGCCGGCAGGTCGGTGACGTCGACGACGAGGCTCTCGGGGATGTTCAGCGGATCGGCGTTGACCTCGACCTCGTTGACGTCGACGGTGGCGACCGTGCCGACCTCGGGCTCGCCCTCGACGCGCAGCGAGACGGTGACGGTGACCTTCTCACCGCGACGCACGGTCAGCAGGTCGACGTGGCGGACGAAACCGGTGAGGATGTCGCGCTGGACGTCCTTCGGAAGGGCCAGCTGGGGCTCGTCGCCCTCGACCTCGATCGACAGCAGCGGGTTCTCGGAACGCAGTGCCAGCAGGGTCTCGTGACCCGGCAGGGTGATGTGGATGGGATCGGAGCCGTGTCCGTACATCACGGCGGGGACGAGGTCCTCGCGGCGGATGCGGCGGGCCGCGCCCTTGCCGAACTCGGTGCGCTTGGCGGCTTTGATGACGATGACGTCAGCCATGTGATTTCTCCTACTCGGAACCGGATGGGGGCTCGACGAGTGGAGAGTCCAGAACTCTGGACGGCCAGTCGATCACGGACCCTGCGGTCCCTCGCCAAGCAGTGGTGGATTTTAGCTCAGCAGGACTTCGGCCGGCAAACCCGGGGCGAGCAGGACGCCGTCGCCCCGAGGGGCGACGGCGTCTGTCTGCGGAGATCGGCGGCCCTGCTCAGCGGAACAGCTGGGCGACCGATCCGTCCTCGAAGACCTGCTGGATGGCCTTGGCGATGAGCGGGGCGATGCACAGCACCGTCATCTTCGGGATGTGCACCCCGGCCGGGGTCGGCAGGGTGTTGGTGACGATGAGCTCCTCGATCGCGGAGGCGTTGATCCGGTCGGCCGCCGGGCCGGACAGCACCGGGTGGGTGGCTGCGGCGATGACCTTGGCGGCGCCGTGCTCCTTGAGGGCCTTGGCGGCCTGGCAGATGGTGCCCGCGGTGTCGATCATGTCGTCGACCAGGATGCAGGTCTTGCCCTTCACCTTGCCGACCACCTCGTGGGTGGTGGCCTCGTTGGCCTTGTTCGGGTCACGGCGCTTGTGGATGATGGCCAGCTGGCAGCCCAGCTTGTCGGTCCACATGTCGGCCAGCCGGACCCGGCCGGCGTCCGGGGAGACGATGACGACATCCTCGTGACCATACTTGTCGCGAACGTAGTCCGAGAGCACCGGCAGGGACCACAGGTGGTCGACCGGACCATCGAAGAAGCCCTGGATCTGCGCGGCGTGCAGGTCCACCGCCATGATCCGATCGGCCCCGGCTGCGGTGAACAGGTCGGCCATCAGACGGGCCGAGATGGGCTCGCGGCCCAGGTGCTTCTTGTCCTGGCGGGCGTAGGGGTAGAACGGGGCGACGACGGTGATCCGCTTGGCGGAGGCACGCTTGAGGGCGTCGATCATGATGAGCTGCTCCATCATGGCCTCATTGACCGGGGCGCAGTGGGACTGGACGACGAAGGCGTCGCAGCCGCGCACGGACTCCTGGAACTGGACGTAGATCTCTGAGTTGGCGTAGGTGACCTGGCGCGAGGGAACCAGCTCGACCCCCAGCTCCTCGGCGATCTCCTGTGCGAGCTCGGGGTATGCCCGTCCCGAACAGAGCATCAGGTGTTTGTTGTTGGGTCGTGTGGCACCGCTCACGAATGATCCTCCGGCGTGGAAATGTGGTTTCGTGTGTCGGACCTGGGGTCCGAGTCTGCTGGGGGAGCCATCTGCTCCCGGTGCCGGGCAGCCCAGCCCGTGCTGATGTGGCCCCGCTGCCTGGCGATGGCCAGGGAGTCGGCGGGCACATCCTCGGTGATCGCCGATCCGGCGGCCAGGAAGGCCCCCGGGGCGATGGTGACCGGAGCCACCACAACGACATTGGAGCCGACGAAGGCGCCATCGCCGACGCTGGTGGTGCTGGTGGTCCGGCCGTCATTGTTGGCGAACACCGCCCCGGCTCCGACCGTGACATCGGTGCCGATGACGACGTCGCCGGCGTAGACCAGCCTCGGCACCGAGGTGCCGGCCCCCAGGTGGGCGTTCTTGGTCTCCACGAAGGCGCCGATCCGGGTGTCCTGGTCGAGCACCGTGCCCGGCCGCAGGTTCGCCCAGGGGCCGACCCGCACGCCGTCCCCCAGCACCGCCAGGGTCGCCTCGGTGCGCCTGACCACGACGTCCTGGCCGACCTCGCAGTCGGTGAGGGTGGTCTCGGGCCCGATGACGGCTCCCGACCCGATGCTGGTGGCGCCGTTGAGACTGCTGCCGGCGAGGATCGTGACGTCCTGTCCGAGGTCGACGTCCGGCTGGATCCAGGTGCTCGTCGGGTCGGCGATGGTCACCCCGGCGCGCATCCACTTCTCGAGGATCCGCCGGTTCATCTCGGCGTTGACCCGCGACAGTTGGACGCGGTCGTTGACCCCCTCGGTCTGCCACAGGTCGTCGGTGCGGTGCGCCCCGACGCCGTGCCGGGCCGGGTCGTCGCCGTGGATCTGACCCGAGGCGGCCATCGAGACCACATCGGTGAGGTAGTACTCGCCCTGGGCGTTGTCATTGGACAGCGCCGCGACCCCGCGTCGCAGGGCCGCGGCGTCGAAGACGTAGATGCCGGAGTTGATCTCCCGGATGCGGCGCTGGGCGTCGTCGGCGTCCTTGTGCTCGACGATGCCGACAACCTCCTCGCCGTTGCGCAGCACCCGGCCGTAGCCGGTCGGGTCGGGCACCTCGGCGGTGAGGACGGTGGCCAGGGTGTGCGCCGACCGATGGGCCTGGACGAGGTCCTGCAGGGTCTGGGTGTTGAGCATCGGGACGTCGGCGTAGGTGACGACGACCTCACCGGTCAGATCACCCAGCCCGTCCAGGGCGCAGGCCACCGCGTGACCAGTGCCCTTCTGCTCGGCCTGCACGGCGGTGACGACGTCGGGGGCGTCCTCGGCCAGCTGGGCCTCGACCTGATCGCGCAGATGCCCGACCACCACGACCAGATGCTGGGGGTCCAGACCGCGGGCGGCGTTGACCGCCCAGGACAGCATCGGGCGTCCGGCGACCTCGTGGAGGAGCTTCGACCGCTTGGACCTCATCCGGGTCCCGCCGCCGGCTGCCAGCACGATGACGGCTGCCACCCCACTCGACTGCGACTGATCGCTGGTCGTGGTCACGGTACTCACCCCTCGCTGTGCGGTGGCTCGTCCGTGCCACCTGGGTCGCTGCCAACTGCACCCCGGACGTCCTGCCAAGTGTCTCTCAGCCGTGCCGAGGGCGCCAGCCGAGCCTAACCCAGCCGATCGACACGGGACCACGCCGCCCGGACACGAATCGATTCCGTTGCGTCGACCCCGGTCAGAACACGCCGGGTCGCGGTGCTTCGTGCCGATTCTATGCGGTGCGCAGGTGACCCGGCGCAGCCCCTACGAGTCTGAGCCCGACGGCGCGCCGTCGACGGGAGGAGCCTTCCTGCGGGACCTCGCCCTGCGCGGCGAGCCCTGCCTGTCCTTGGTGATCAGCCCGAGATCGCGGGCCGCCCGCGACCACTTGTCGACGGCCCACGGGGTCACCCCGTAGTGATCGGCGAGAGCCAGCCGCCGGGTGACCCGCTGTCCGTCGGCGGAGACCGCATTTGCTGGGCGGTGGAGGGCAAGGGAGGGACCCTGCAGCTCCCCGGACAGGAGTCGAACCTGTGTCGCTAGTCCTGATTCAAAGTCAGGCGGGCCCTGCCGGCAGACCAACCGGGGAACGCTCGAGCACGAGCTCGCCCCACGATACGGCAATCGGGCGGGTGCCCGCGTGCAGGACCGGCCGGCAAGGACCGGCGGGGGCGCACCCGGGTATCTTCAGGGCATGGCCACCGCGTCCTCCGGAAAGGGCTCACCCCCCGCCTCCGCGTCATCCTCCGGCACCTCCCACGCACCGCACGAGCAGCGCCGGACGAGAGTGCGGATGACCAGCGCGCAGCGTCGCGACCAGCTCATCGGGGTGGCTCGCGGACTCTTCTCGGCCAATGGCGTCGACGGCACCTCCGTCGAGGAGATCGCCTCCACCGCCGGGGTCTCCAAGCCGGTGATCTACGAGCACTTCGGGTCCAAGGACGGCCTCTACGCGGTGGTCGTCGACCGCGAGGTCCAGCTCCTCCAGACCAGTCTGCTGGCGGCGCTGACCCGCCCGCGGCAGAGCCCGCGCACCATCCTGGAGTCCGGGGTGCTGGCCCTGCTGGACTACATCGACGACCACCCCGACGGGTTCCGGATCATCTCGCGGAACTCCTCGGTGGGCACCTCGACGGGCTCCTACGCCTCGATCCTGTCCGACGTCGCGTCCTGGGCCGAGGGGCTGCTCGGCGACACCTTCGCCGGGCACGGCTACGACCTGGCGAACGCCGGGATCTACGCCCAGGCCCTCACCGGGATGGTCGGAATGGCCGGTCAGGCCTGGCTCGACAACCGGCAGCCGGCCAAGGAGCAGATGGCCGCCCACCTGGTCGATCTGGCCTTCAACGGGCTGGGTCGGTTGTCGGCGTCCCCCCAGTTGACCCGGTCGACCCGGCGGGCCCGCGCGCAGCGCGCCGAGCAGGGGTCCGAGGACCAGACCCCCTCGACCTGATCTCCTGGTCGCCCAGCACCGCCCGCAACCCGGCGCCCAGCCGCTCGACATCTCGCGGATCGATCTCCTGGAGCAGACCTCCCTCGGAGTCCAGCAGCGCCGCGAGAGCCCCGTCGGCCAGCTCCCTGCCCTGGTCCGTCAGCTCCACCAGGGCGCTGCGACCGTCCACCGGGTGGGGACGTCGCACCACCAGTCCGCGCTGGGACAGTCGGGTGATCCGGTTCGTCATCGCCCCCGAGGAGACCTCCAGCTCGACGAGCAGCTGGCCCGGGCTCAGCTGGTAGGGGCTGCCGGCCCGGCGCAGCGCCGCCAGCACGTCGAACTCCCAGACCTCCAGACCGTGCTGGGCGAAGGCGCGGGACCGCTCCCGGTCCAGCAGCCGGGACAGCCGGGTGACCCGGGACCACACCTCCATCCGGTCCACCGGAAGGTCGGGACGCTCCCGGGTCCACGCGGCGATGATCCGGTCGACGGAGTCTGCCACGGCTCACATCCTCGCCTGGAGGGTTCCCGGCAGGAGCTGCGCCCCGGGCACCGGCCCGCGCGCCACCCGGGTCGTCTCGACCTGGTCCAACTCCGCCAGGCCGGTGGCAATGGTCCGCCCGGTCGCCTCGTCGGGGACCAGGAAGGCCACCGTCGGGCCCGACCCGGAGACCAGCCCGGCGAGCGCACCGGCCTCCTCGCCGGCCCGCAGCACCTCGGCCAGTTCGGGCCGCAGATCCAGCGCGGCGTCCTGCAGGTCATTGCCCAGCCGGTGCGCCACCGCATCGATGTCGCCGCTGGTCAGTGCCGCGATGAGTGCGGTCGGCATGAGTTCCCCGCCGGCCCCGCCGAGCTCGTCGAAGTGCCGGTAGACCTGAGGGGTGGACAGCCCCTCGGCAGCTGTGGCGAACACCCAGTGGTGGGTGCCCCGCGAGATCACCGGGACCAGGTGGTCGCCGCGACCACGGCCCAGCGCCACCCCGCCCGTCAGCGCGAAGGGGACGTCGGAGCCGAGATCGGCACCGAGCTGCAGCAGATCGTCGGGGCCGGTGTCCAGATCCCACAGCACCGAGCAGGCCAGCAGGGTGCCGGCCGCGTCCGCCGAACCGCCGGCCATCCCACCGGCCACCGGGATCGACTTGAGGATCTGGATGTCGGCGCCCAGATCCGATCCGGCCCAGCGTTCGCGCATCAGCCGTGCGGCCCGGTGGGCCAGATTCGTCTCGTCGGCGGGCACCAGATCGGCCTGCGGCCCCTCGACGCTGACATGGATCTCGTCGTCGGAGCGTGCCGAGACACTGATCTGGTCGTAGATGCCGACCGCCTCGAAGACGGTGGTCAGCGGGTGGTAGCCGTCCTCGCCGAGGGGGCCCACTCCCAGCGCGAGGTTCACCTTCGCGGCGACCCGCACCATCACTGGTGGGGCCCCGGGGGTGACACGTGCGTTGCTGGCCATGGGGCCAACCTATCCACTCAACGACTCACACCGTAGGGCTGACCATGGGATGTCTGCCGCTCAGAGCCTCCCGGCGGCCACCAGTTGCTCGGCGATCCGGGCGAACTCCTGGATCCCGAGGGACTCCCCCCGCGCCGTCGGGTCGACCTCGGCCGCCGTCAGCAGCTCGGCGGCGGCTGCCGACCGGCCGCACAGCGAGGACAGCGCCGAGCGCAGCATCTTGCGGCGATTGGCGAAGGCGGCGTCGATCACCGTGAAGACCTGTTCGCGGGTCGCCGAGCAGGCCGGCGGGTCGACCCGGGTGATGCGCACCAGGCCCGAGTCCACATTGGGGACCGGCCAGAACACCCGGGGCGGGACGGTGCCCACCCGCTCGGCCCGGCCGTACCAGGCCAGTTTCGCGCTGGGAACGCCGTAGGTCCGCGACCCCGGGGCCGCCACCAGCCGGTCGGCGACCTCCAGCTGCACCATCACCAGACCGGTCCGCCAGCCGGGAGCGATCGCCAGCAGGTGCAGCAGGACCGGCACCGCGACGTTGTAGGGAAGGTTGGCCACCAGCTCGGTTGCCGGCTCCCCGGGCAGGGTCGAGACCTTGAGGGCGTCGGACTCGACGAGTTCGAGCCGATCGGCCGCCCGGGGCATCCGTTCGGCCACGGTGAGAGGCAGCTGGGCGGCCAGCAGCGGGTCGATCTCGATGGCGACCACCTGGGCGCCGGTCTCCAGCAGCCCCAGGGTGAGGGATCCCAGCCCCGGTCCGACCTCGATCACCCGATCGGTCGGGCCGGTCTGCGCCAGGGAGACGATCCGCCTCACCGTGTTGGCGTCATGGACGAAGTTCTGGCCGCGGGACTTGGTGGGACGCAGTCCGATGCGGTCCGCCAGCTCACGGATCTGCCGCGGGCCCAGCAGCCCGCCCCCGCTGGTCTGCTCAGTCATGATCGGTCCCCCACTCCCCGCCGTAGGCGGCCGAGGAGTTGCGGTCCAGCATCCGGCAGCAGTCGAGTTCGTCGAGACCCAGCCGGTCCCCGATGAATCGTGCCGTGTGGGCGACCAGGTAGGGGCCGTTGCGACGCCCCCTCAGCGGGTCGGCGGTGAGGAAGGGAGCATCGGTCTCGACCAGGATCCGGTCGTGCGGGGTGATCGCCAGGGCCTCGCGTTGGGGACGGGCCGATTTGAAGGTCACGGTGCCGGAGAAGGACAGCCAGGCGCCGTGCTCCAGGCAGCGTCGGGCGTGATCGGCGCCGGCGGAGAAGCAGTGCATGATGACCCGGTCGGGCCATCCCTCGGCGTCGAGAACGTCCAGGATGTCGCGGTGACCCTGCCTGTCGTGGACCGCCAGGGTGAGCCCGTGCTTCTTCGCCAGGGCGATGTGGGCGGCGAAGGAGTCGCGCTGGACCGCCCAGCCGGGACCCTCGGGAGTGTTGTGGTGATCGATGCCGGTCTCCCCGACCGCCCTGACGTGGGACCCCGACCCGGCCAGCCGGTCGATCTCCTCAATCGCATCGGTCAGGGCCTCGGGCGAGCGGGCGGCCAGTTCGGCGGCCTCGTCGGGATGGATCGCCACCGCGGCGACCACCTGCCGGTGACGGGAGGCGAGGTGCTCGGCGAACCGGGACCCGGCGACATCGCAGCCGACCTCCACCAGACGGGTGACGCCGGTCGCGGCGGCCGCGGCCAACGACAGCTCCGGATCCACCCCGACCATCTCGCAGACGGTGTCCAGATGGGTGTGGGAGTCGGCGATCGGGGCCGCCAGTGGATCGGGCAGGGCCGGCAGGCCGATCGCGGCGAGCCGATCGGCGATCTGGGAGCGCCTCACCGGTTGTCCTCCCCGTCTGTGTCGTCGGCGTCGGCGGTGTCATCGGCCCCGTCGGGTGCTCCATCGGCCTGGTCTCGGCTGTCCAGGGAGGCCTCGTACAGCTCCCGGCGGCTCACCCCGGTGCGCGCGGCCACCTGGGCGACCGCCGTGGACATCCGCTCCCCCCGGGCGACCTGGTCGGCGACCATCCCGGTGGCCTGCTCCATGCTGACCGCCCCGCCGGTGGCGCCGCCGATCACCACGGTGATCTCGCCGCGCACCCCCTGCGCCGCCCACTCGGCCAACTCCGACAGCGGTCCGCGCCGGACCTCCTCATAGGTCTTGGTGAGCTCCCGGCACACCGCCGCCGGCCGGTCCGCCCCGAGCTGGGCAGACGCCTCCGCCAGCAGCGCGGCCAGCCGGTGCGGGGCCTCGTAGACGATGATGGTGCGCGGCTCGTCGGCCAGCCCGGCCAGCGCGCGGCGACGCTCCCCGGCCTTGCGAGGCAGGAATCCCTCGAAGCAGAACCGGTCGGTGGGCAGCCCCGACAGGGCCAGAGCGGTGGTGACGGCGGTCGGCCCCGGCACCGAGGTGATGGTGATCCCCTCGTCGATCGCGGCCCTCACCAGCCGGTAGCCGGGATCGGAGACCGAGGGCATGCCGGCATCGGTGGCCACCACGACGTCCTGCCCCGATCGCAGCTCCTCGAGCAGCTCGGGGAGCCGATGGGCCTCATTGCCCTCGAAGAAGCTCACCACCCGGGCGGAGCTGGTGACCCCCAGACGCCTCAGCAGGTCGTGGTAGCGGCGGGTGTCCTCGGCGGCGACCAGTGTGGCCTGGCCGAGAGTCTCCAGCAACGCCTGGGAGGCGGTCCGCCGGTCCCCGATCGGGGTTCCCGCGAGGATCACCCGGCCCATTCCTTCTGCCGACCCTGTCTCATTCACGGGGCCAGTCTCCCATGGGCGCCACGGGTCCCCCTGTGCGCTGGTCTCCGCGCTGGTCTCCGCGCTGGTCTCCGCAACTGACGGGGCTCCGCTCTACGATGGGGAGAGTGAGTGCACGGATCCGCCGCCCCTCGTCGACCCTCGACCGGCTCGATGACGGCCGGATGAGCGACGGCTTCGCCAGCTGGGTGGTCACCGCGGTGATCACCGCCCTGGCGCTGGTGCTGCGGATGCACAACGTGTCCTTCCCCCGCACCCTGGTCTTCGACGAGACCTACTACCCCAAGGACGCCTGGACGATGCTCCACCTGGGCTACGAGGGGACCTGGCCCGACGCCAAGACCGCCAATACCGACGTCGTCGCCGGCCAGACCTCGATCTGGAACGCCCAGGCCGAGTTCGTCGTCCACCCCCCGCTCGGCAAGTGGCTCATCGCCGCCGGCGAGCAGATGTTCGGGATGAACTCCTTCGGGTGGCGGTTCATGTCGGTGATCTTCGGCTCCCTGATGATCCTGATGACCATCCGACTGGCCCGGCGTCTGGCCCGCTCCACCCTGGTCGGGGCGATCGCCGGGATCCTGCTCAGCCTCGACGGGTTGTCCTTCGTGATGAGCCGGATCGGGCTGCTCGACATCTTCCAGGCCTTCTTCCTGGTCGCCGGGGTGGCCGCGGTGGCCGCCGACCGGGACTGGTTCCGGCATCGACTCGCCGACCATCTGCGTGCCGCCGGACTGCCCAACCTGGCCGGCGGGTACGGCCCGGCGCTGTGGTTCCGGCCGTGGCGGATCGCGGCCGGACTGATGTTCGGGTGCGCCATCGCCGTCAAGTGGAACTCGATGTTCGTGCTCGCCTCGATGGGCATCATCTCGCTGTGCTGGGACTGGTCGGCCCGCCGGCTGGCCGGTGCACGGCGTCTGGCCTGGTGGTCGCTGATCCGCGACGGGCTGCCGGCATTCATCCAGCTGGTGGTGCTGGCCGGGGCGGTCTACCTGGCCAGCTGGGCGCGCTGGCTGCAGGTCTATCCGCGGATGCAGTTCGGAGCCGGCTGGACCGGACCGGTCCCCGACCCCCGGGTGGAGCGCCTGGTGGGACGCCCGCTGGCCGCGCTGTGGGAGTACCACCGGCAGATCTACGACTTCCACACCGGCTCGTACATGATGAACCAGACCCACGTCTACTCGGCGAACCCCTCGGGATGGCTCATCGTCCAGCGACCCATCGGGATCGACGCCCAGAACAACATCAGCCCCGGAACACAGGGGTGCCAGGCCGTCGGCGACAGCTGCCTGAGGGTGATCTCGGCGGTCGGCACGCCGCTGCTGTGGTGGATGGCGCTGATCGCCCTGGCCGCCGGGGTGGTGTGGTGGATCTTCGGGCGGGACTGGCGGTTCACCCTGCCGGTGGTGGCGATGGCCTCCACCTGGATCCCCTGGTTCCGATACGACGACCGGCCGCTGTTCTTCTTCTACGCGATCTGCATCATCCCGTTCACCGTGGTGATCCTGGCGATCTGGCTCGGCCAGATCCTCGGCCCGGCGGAGAACACCCGGCGGCGCAGGACCGGGGCCGCCATCGTCGGGGCGGCGGTGGCCCTGGTGGCCGCCAACTTCGCCTTCATCTACCCGATCCTCACCGACCAGCTGATGACCCGACAGGCCTGGCTGGCGAGGATGTGGCTGCGCAGCTGGATCTGAGGCGGACAGTCCTGAGGGACCCCAGGGAGAGCGTCCGGGGCCGCCTGCGGACGGGTAACGGCACCGTCACGGACCTTCGGTACGCTGTCCCCCCGGAAAGGGGACAGCCCATGATCTGGAAACTCCACAACGGCGGCCATCTCGAACCGGGCGAGGTGGTCGCACCCGATGAGCGTCTGGGGTGGGGTCGCACCGTCGGCCTGGGCGCCCAGCACGTGGTGGCGATGTTCGGGGCGACCTTCGTCTTCCCGGTGCTGATGGGGCTCAACCCCCAGCTGGCCGTGATGATGTCGGGAGTCGCCACCCTCATCTTCATCTTCGCCACCAAGCACGAGGTCCCCAGCTATCTGGGCTCCTCGGCCGCCTTCCCTGGCGTCGCGGCCGCCATCTACGCCGCCGGCGGCCGACCCGATGACGTGTCGGGAGCGCTCTTCGTGGTCGGCGTGACGCTGTTCATGTGCGGCGTCGTCATCCAGATGGCCGGCGCCCGGGTGATCCACCGGGTGCTGCCGCCGGTGGTCACAGGTGCCGTCGTGATGCTCATCGGCTTCAATCTCGCCCCGGTGGTCGCCAAGACCTACTGGCCGGTCGACCAATGGACCGCACTGATCACCATGCTGGTGGTGGTCGCCCTGTCGGTCGGCCCGCGCGGCTTCGTCTCCCGGATCGCGATCTTCATCGCCCTGGTCTTCGGATACCTGCTCAGCTGGCTGGAGGACCTCACCCTCGGCCCGATCACCCGGACCGTGGACGGCGTCTCGAGCACCGCGAACCGGGTCGACTGGAGCGGGGTGCGCAGCGCCGACTGGTTCGGGCTGCCCCCGGCCACCGACCTGCAGCACTGGAAGTACACCATCGACTCGACCGGCACCGGCCACTTCGCCGCCACCAACGTCGTCGGCTTCCACATGCCGAGCTTCCACCTGGCCTTCATCCTGCTGGCCCTGCCGGTGGTGATCGCCCTCATCGCCGAGAACACCGGCCACGTCAAGGCCGTCTCCGAGATGACCGGCAAGAACCTGGACCACCAGGTCGGCCGGGCGGTCGCCGCCGACGGCGCCACCTCGATGCTGGCCACCTTGATGGGCGCCGGCCCGACCACCACCTACGCCGAGAACATCGGTGTGATGGCAGCCACCCGGGTCTACTCGACGGCCGCCTACGTGGTGGCTGCCCTGGTGGCGATCCTGTTCGGCTTCTCACCGAAGTTCGGCGCGGTGATCTCGGCGACCCCCGGCGGCGTGCTGGGCGGGATCTGCGTCGTGCTCTACGGCATGATCGGACTGCTGGGGGCCAAGATCTGGCACGAGAACCGGGTCGACTTCGGCAATCCGGTCAACCTCGTCCCGGTGGCGGCCGGCATCATCATCGGCGTCGGCGACGTCTCCCTGAAGTTCAGTGAGAACTTCACCCTGGGCGGGATCGCCCTGGGCACCATCGTGACGGTCTGCGTCTACCACCTGGCGCACTGGCTGGCGCCGAAGTCCCTGTCGGACGCCGCCGGCGGGACCAGCGTCATCGTCGACGCCCCCGGGATCTACAAGGCCTCGACCCGCCCGCACAACGCGCGCAGCGAACGGGACTCGTGACCGGGGAGCGCCCCGGTCACATCGACAGCAGCAGGACGAGGATGACGACCAGGGCGATCCCGGCGGCGATCCCGGCACCGAGCACGATGTCGCGGGGGGCCACCGGGGACCGCCCGGTCTGCGGATTCACAACCGGCCGGGAGCCCGACTGACGGGCCCCCGACTGAGGGGTGTTCTGGGAGTATCCACGGGGTCCGACCAGCGGCGCGGGGCGCGCTGCGGGCGGTGAGGGCCGGATCGCCTGCGGAGCGGGCCGCACCCCCTGCGGAGCGGGCCGGACCATCTGCTGGTTGATCAGCGCCCCCTGCATGTGTCCACGCGCCGACTGCGGGTTGATCCGGGCCGCCCGCGGGTTCGGCCTGGCGATCGCCGGTCCGGGTCGCTGAACAGGTGCGCCCTGGCCGGGCTGCAGCGAACCCGGAGATCGCGCGGCCATTCTGGCCGAGGGCGCCGAGGGTCCGCTGATCGGCGTACCGGGACGGTCCGGATCGGGCAGCGGGAGGGTCGAGGTGTTCGGTCCCGCCGGGCCCCACCGGGGAGGCAGCGCCGGTGTCCTGTCGGGCACCGAGATCCTGGCCGGAGGCATAGCCGCCAGGATCGGACCGAGTGCCGCGCGGGCCTCGGTGGCCCCGGGGAAGCGGTGGCCGGCGTCGATCAGGCAGCCGCTGACGAACCGGCCCAGCGACGAGTTGAGCAGGTTGTCGGGCAACGGCGGCGGGGTGTCGGCGGAGGGCCGGTTCCCGGTGAGCAGCTGGATCATCACCACACCCAGGGCGTAGATGTCCTGGGCCGGATCGGGATCGGCGCCCATCTGCGCCTCCGGGGACATGAACCCCGGCGTTCCGACCACCTCGGCGACCCGGGTCATCCTGGGCTCGCCCACCTTGGCGGCGATCCCGAAATCGGCCAGACGGGCATCGGGCAGGCCGGTGTGGGTCGGCTCCATAAGGATATTGGCGGGTTTGAGGTCGCGATGGACCAGACCCGCACCGTGAACCACCTCGAGGGCGTCCAGGATCTGGTCGGCGACCATCGCCACATAGGCCTTCGGCAGGGGTCCGCGATCGCTCAGCAGACTGGAGACCGGGCCGCCGTGCACCAGCGGCATGGCGAACATCACCCGGTCGTCCTCGCCGATCCATCCCAGCGGGGCGACGATGTGCGGATGGTCGAACCGCCATCCGGTCTCGCGGACGAATCGCAGCAATGAGGCCGAGTCGGACTGCTGGAGGACCTTCCCGGCCAGGTACTGGGACCGTCTGTGGTCCCAGACGCGCCAGACATCGCCCGACCCGCCCCGTCCGAGAGGATCCACCAGCTCATACCGACCACCGAAGATCTCACCCATCGTGGTCGAGTCTGCCAGTTGAAGGGCTGTTGACGTGATTCCTCGCGCCGACCGTGTCGCCGCCGGACCGTTCGAATCTCACCGTCGAGCCGGCCGGGAGCTGCGCCAGGGTGTCCAGATCGGCGGCCTCCACCACCCCGATGACGGGGTATCCGCCGGTCACCGGGTGATCGCGCATCAGGATCACCGGGGTACCGGCGGTGGTCACCTGGACGGCGCCGGCGACGGTCCCCTCGCTGACCAGTTCGCCGGGCCGTGAGCGCTCCAGCGGGGCCCCGTCCAGACGCAGCCCGATCCGGTTGGAGTCCTCGCGCAGACGCCACTGCTGGCTCAGCAGCGAGGCGAGGGCGCCCGGGGTGAACCAGTCGTCGCGGGGGCCCAGCATGATCCCGACGGTTGCCCCTGAGGCGGGCAGCGGGCGGGGCCGGGTGCCGGGCTGGGGGGAGGACGCCCATCGGGTGGTCGAGACCGCCAGCAGTTGCCCCGCCCTCAGCGGCGACGGGCCGATCCCCGACATCAGGTCGGTGGCCGCCGAACCGAACAGGCCCGGTGCGTCGACCCCGCCGCGCACCGCCAGATAGCTGCGAAGGCCGGCCTCGGGGACCCCCAGGGCCAGCACCTGACCGTCCAACAGTCGGATGGCGTGCTCGCAGTGCGGACAGTGCTGTGCAGTCGGCGTGTGTTGTGCAGCCGTCGTGTGCTGTCGCGCGTCCGCGGAGATCGACAGCGGGACCCGAGCGCCGGTCACCGCCACCATCTGGTCGCCGACGGCCTGCACCCGCAGGCCTCCGCCGAGATTCTCGACCACCGGGAGCGCCACCGGGTTGCCCACCAGGGAGTTGGCCAGTCGGGCCGCCCCACGGTCCATCGCACCCGACTCGGCGACCCCGACATCGGCGTAGCCCGGTCGACCCAGATCGGTGATGAGACTCTGCGGGCCGGTGGTCAGGATCCGCAGGCCCCGGGCGGGGTCCGGGTGGTCCAGACGAGTCAGGGTGGTCGTCTGCACCAGGTCGCGGACAGCCCGGTAGCGAACCCGGGTGCCGGGCGCGATGAGGGCCGGGGAGTCCCGTCCGGCGTCCCACAGGGCGGCAGCGGTCCGGCCGATGAGTTGCCAGCCGCCCGGGCTGGTGCGCGGGTAGACGGCCGAGAATGCCCCGGCCAGGCCGACCGAGCCCGCCGGCACCGCGGTGCGCGGTGTCCGGCGACGGGGGACGTCCAGATCTCTGTGCGCCACGCAGTAGGTGAATCCGGGGGCGAATCCCCCGAAAGCGGCGGTCCACAGCTGGCCGGTGTGGGCGGTGATCACCGCATCGCGGGACCATCCCAGGAGTGTGGCGAGCCGGTCCAGGTCGGGGCCGTCGTAGCAGACCTCGATCTCGATGAGGGGCCCCTGCTGCCGGTCGTGGGTCTCGGGGTGCAGGGCCGCGACCTGATCTGCCAGCCGGGCGGCGTCGCGCCCGGTGGCGGCGCGCACCATCAGGGTGCGCGCCGCCGCGAGCACCTCCATCTGACCGGACAACGGATGGGCGATCAGCTCCGCGTGCAGGGCCAGCACCTCGGCCAGAGTGGGCAGTTCGACCAGGAATGCCGTGCGACCGCAGGCGCGGATCACCGGTGAGTCGTGGGCTGCCGAGGTCGTCATGAGAATCGGGACAGTGCGACGCCGGCATCGGTGAGGGCGTGGCGCACCGATGCGGCGATGGTCACCGCGCCGGGGGTGTCGCCGTGGACGCAGATGCTTGTGGCCTCGACGCCGATGATGCTCCCGTCGATCGCCTCCACCTCGTGGTGGACAGCCATCCTCACCACTCGCGCAGCGATTGCTCTCGGATCATGCAGCACCGCACCGGGCAGTCGGCGGGAGACCAGGGTGCCGTCGGGGTTGTAGGCGCGATCGGCGAAGGCCTCGTGGACCACTCGCAGGCCGGCCTCCCCGGCGATTCGCCCGATCTCGGATCCGGGCAGGCACAGCACTGCCAGGGAGTCGTCGGCGGCGGCGATGGCGCGGGCCACCGCCTCGGCCTGGGCGGTGTTGTCGACGATGCTGTTGTACAGGGCGCCGTGCGGCTTGACATAGCTCACCCGGCTGCCGACCGCCCGGGCCATCGCCTGGAGTGCGCCGATCTGGTAGAGCACCTCGTCGGTGAGCTCACCGGGAGCAATGTCGACGAAGACTCGGCCGAAGTGGTCGAGGTCGCGGTAGGAGACGTGGGCACCCACCGCGACGCCGTGCTCGACCGCCGACCGGACGGTGGCATGCATCACCGAGGGGTCACCGGCGTGGAAGCCACAGGCGATGTTGGCGCTGGTGACGATGCCCATCATCTCGGCCTCGTCACCCATGGTCCAGTGGGAGAAGGACTCACCTGAGTCCGCGTTGAGATCGATCATCGGTCCTCCGCTGTCTCGGGCCACCGCCCCCTTCCGGGACGTCTCAGTTGACCCGAATTCTAGTGGGCGGCACCACAGGGACCGGGTGGGCTGACCTGCAGGAGCCGGGTGTGCTGACCGGTCGATACGGGCAGGATGGTGGCCCATGCGAGACCTTGACGATCTGGAACAGATCCTCCGCTCGATCGACGGCCGGGGCTACGGCGGTTTCCGCAGGCTGTCCGGCGGCTACCGGATCGGCCGGTGCGAGCTGTTCATCGACCATGTCCAGGCCGATCCCTACGCTCCGCCCTCTCTGGTGAGAGTCAGCCTGCCGGCCGGTCGGACGGGGGTGCCCGCCGATCTGGTCGAGGACCGCCGGGGACGGGTGGCGGTCTGCGACTTCCTCACCAGGAGACTCTCCCGGCTCATCGGGGATGCGGGTTCGCGGCACGACCGCAGGGATGGGTTCGTCGAGATCGGTCGGGTCGGTCAGGAGGTGCTGGAACGCACCACAGTGGTCATCACCGACGACTCCGTGGAGGCGCGCCTGGCGGTGGGCCTGCCTGCCGACGGCCGCCGGGTGCGCGGCCGTCGCGCGTTCACCCTGCTCGGTGAGGAGATCCCCGAGCTGGCGTCGGCCGGACTGAGCCTGGTCGACGCCGACCTGGACGGGCTGCGTGAGCATGTGACGCTGTACCGGGACCAGCTCAGTCTGCGCGACCGGCTGCCCGGCCTGGGGCTGGTGGCCCTGGTCGGCGACGGGTCGATCCTGCCGCGGCGCTCCGGGGACTCAGACCTGCCGATGACCGGCGGGGGTGTCCCCCGTCCGGTGGAGTTCTGCAGCCCGGCATCCCTGCGGGTCACGGTGGGCCTGCCCAGCGGGCGGACGGTGACCGGGATGGGAGTTCCTGAGGGGGTGACTGTCATCGTGGGTGGCGGCTACCACGGCAAGTCGACCCTGCTGCGCGCCATCGAACGCGGAGTGCACCCCCACATCGCCGGAGACGGTCGGGAGTGGGTGCTCACCTGCGCCGATGCGGTGAGCGTGCGCGCCGAGGACGGCCGGGCGGTGACCGGGGTGGACATCTCGCCGTTCATCGCCGACCTGCCCTCGGGCGTCGACACCAGGCGGTTCTCCACCACCAGCGCCAGCGGTTCGACCTCCCAGGCCGCCGGCCTGGTGGAGGCGGTCGATGCGGGAGCCTCGGCGCTGCTGATCGACGAGGACACCTCCGCGACGAACTTCATGATCCGCGACGAGCGGATGCGGCGCCTCATCCCGGCCGACCAGGAGCCCATCACCCCGTTCGTCGACCGGGTGCGCCCACTGAAGCGCGAGCGAGGGGTCTCCACGGTGCTGGTGGCCGGCGGGTCGGGGGCCTTCTTCGATGTCGCCGACCATGTCATCGCGATGGAGGCCTACCGTCCCCGCGATGTCACCGCGCAAGCCCTGGAGATCGCCGGACGAACCGATGGAATGGCCCCGGTGGCGGACTCCGACGACGGTCCGGTGCTGGTGCCGAGCTCTCCACGGGTGCCCGATCCTCGTTGCCTGCGCCCCGACCGGCGTGGCCGAGGTGCGCGCACCAGAGGCCGGGACAGGATCCAGCTCGGCGATCAGGAGATCGACCTGTCCGCGGTCGGCCAGCTGGTCGATTCCGCGCAGACCACGGCTCTGGCCCGGGCCCTGGACCGTCTGGGCGAGCGGCTGGACGGGACTGTCGATCTGGCCGAGGCGGTGTCCGAGCTGGATGCCCTGATCGAGACCGAGGGACTTGATGTGCTGGCCTCCTCGAACGGTCGACCCCGGGGGAACCACCCCGGTGTGATGGCGAGACCCCGGATCGCCGAGATCCACGCCGCCGTGAACCGATACAGAGGGCTGCGCCTGGTGCGACCGGCCGGCGGCGAGGCCCATCCGGGGGCAGGTCGCCCCGAGTAACGACGAGATCTGCCACCACAGCGGCGGCATCCGCACTATCCACACCCCGACCCCCACACGGGCAGAACTCACCCCCACCCGGCTCACACCACCGAACGAGATCTGCCACCACAGCGGCGGCATCCGCACTATCCACGCCCCGACCCCCACACGGGCAGAACTCACCGCCACCCGACTCACCGCCACCCGGCCGACGGGTTCACAGTCGCAGCCGCTTGGCGAGTTCCCGGCGGGCCTCGGGGAACCAGGCGAGCATCCTCATCAGGCCCACTGCGGATATCGCGACGCACACCCAGGAGGCGATCGGGTTGGGGGCCCAGCCGAAGACCAGGAAGAGAATCGGCACCAACCCCAGCAGGCCGATCAGTCCGCTGTAGACGATGTGGTCGCCCACCTCCATCCGCATCACCCTCACCGCGATGAGCACGGCCGCGATGGAACTGGCGCACACGATCGGGACCACATAGCTCAGCGACCACCCGTGCCAGCCGGTGAGGTAGTCCCAGTAGGCCGACACCCCTCCGACCACCAGCACCAGGTAGACCGTTCCCTTCGCAGCGTTGCGCCGTTTTCGCACGGCCATCAGGACCACCAGCCACCCGGCCACCACGCCCAGCCATATCGACCGCAGCACACCGATGCCGGAGGTACCGCGGTGGAACAGCAGCTGGATCGCGAAGGACCCGAGGATCACGACCAGCGAGCACACGAACAGCACCCGCAGGACCCGTCTCCGGGAGAAGACCAGGGGCACCCTGGGCAGCGGGCTGGCCGTCGCTTCGCCCTCCACCGGACCGCGGCACAGCGGACAGACCTCCCAGTCCCCCTCGATACTGACCCGGCAGGCTCGGCAGCGTTTCACCGGTGGACTCCTCCCCCAATGCGACTGCGGTGAGCACCGCGGCCAGTGAGCCGACGACGGTGGCTGCGGCCCTCCGCGTTCGGCCTGCGGTGGTGCTCCCCGCGCAGCCCCACCAGGCCGAGCTCGGCCTCGGTCACCCGGGAGACGGCGACCGTCACATCGACTCCTTCGCGGGTGAGCAACCGGACGAACTCCTTGACATGGCCGGTCTGGATGAAGGGAGAGGTGAAGCTGATGGTGAGTCGGCCGGCATGGGTCACCGCGCAGAACTGCGGCCGGACCGCCACGGTGTGGAACATCATCCTGCCGACCTGCGACTCGGACGCCTCGGGCAGGCGCACCAGGCCGAGGTTGGACACCGCCACCGTGAGGCCACGGTTGTTCCCCCAGTTGATGAGGCGCAGGATGACGTCCTTGAGCGGGCTGGGAAAGATCCTCAGCGGGGCGAGCCGCTCCAACCGGATGAGACGGCGCAGCTTCTGCTCCAGAGCCTCACGGGTGGCACTGGGAGTGAACTGGTCGTCCAGGTCGCGGCAGATCGCATCGATGTCGTCTGCTTCTCGGCCGTAACGGTGCCCGACCCTGATGGTCGCGAAGAAGTTCCGGGCGGAGGTCGAGGAGAAGAACTGGCGCAGGTTGACCGGCACCGATGCGGTGAGCGTGGTCGCTCTCCCCAGTCCCGGCGAGGACAGCCGGACCGCCTCCAGGAACAGGGCGGTGAGGTAGATCGTCAGACCCACCCGGTGACCACGCGCCAGAGCCAGGACAGGGCCGGCGTCCATCGTGAGTTCGACCACCCGTGGACGGTTGTCGGGAGTGAGAGTGCCGCGGACCTGGTACACCCCGTGGCCGAGCAGATGCCGTCGATGCCGCCGGCTGGTGGCGCCGCGCGGATCGGGGTCCCGGACCGACAGCACCGCGGGGGCGGCGGCACGCCGGAACGCCTCGCCGCCGGGCGACGGCGTGCTGCGCGCAGCTCGGCGGTGCCGCCGGAAGTAGTAGGCGAAGGAGTCGGTGGTGAGCTCGTGGACGGGCTCTCCCGCGGATCCCGTCCCGCGGAGCTCGGCCGTTGTCCGGGGGACGAAGGCTGCCCGGTCCGACGGCCCGGGGCCCGGCACAGCCCCCGACCCCATCTGATGGTCCGCCGTCCCGCGCAGCCCGCAGTAGGTGTCCACCAGGTCGGTGAGGAACCACAGCGCTCCGGTGCCGTCAGACAGTGCGTGGAAGATCTCGACCATCACCCGTCGGCCGCGGTACAGCACCCGGAACAGCAGATTGCGGCGATCGGGCTGATAGATCGGGGAGCACGGGCAGCCGGTCTCGGGCCGGACCCGGGGTCGCAGATCGCTGTCCTGGAGGTAGTACCAGAAGACCCCGCGTCGTAGCACCGCGTGGTAGAGCGGATACCGGTCGAAGGTGAGGTCGAGGGCCCGCTGCAGCACCTCCGGGTCGACCTCCTCAGCCATCTCGGCGCTGATCCGGAAGACCTTCGGGTCGATCTCACTGCGCGCGGCAAGGAAGATGTTGGACGCGTTGTCCAGGGCGACCCAGTTGCGTCGGGTCATGACTGCTCGCTGCCCGACCCGGCGCCGGTACCGGAATCAGAGGCTGTCCCGGCTCCTGGGGCGGTACCACCATCTGGGGCTGTCCCGGCATCTGCGTCTGCACCGGCGGCGGGGCCGTCGAGGAAGTCGTTGATCACCTCGTATCCCTCGCGCAACGGCCGGGCGAATCGCGGCAGGGTGATGAACCCGTGCAGAGCTGCGGGCACCCGGTCGATCACCACCGTGTTCCCGGCCTCCCGCAGGGCACTCCCGTAGGCCTCCCCCTCATCGCGCAGCAGGTCGAGTTCGGCGGTGACCACCAGGGTGGTCGGCTGCCTGCTGAGGTCGGTGGCCATCAGGGGGGCGACCAGCGGGGAGCGCCGCTGGGCCGGATCGGGGCAGTAGAGCTCGAAGTAGTCCTGCACCTCGGAGTCGGTGAGACGGTAGTCGCGACCGTGCTCGCGCACCGAGGGGAACGGCGAGGTGGCCGGATCGTGGTCCCAGTGGGTGACCGGGTACAGCAGGATCTGGTGGTCGGCGCCGCGCTCACCCCGGTCGCGCAGCAGGAGCGAGACGACGGCGGCCAGGTTCGCCCCCGCCGAGTCGCCGACCAGGACGATCCTGCCGGCATCGGGGACACCCGCCCGATGCGGATCGTCGAGCAGCAGGTGGGCGACCTGGTAGCAGTCCTGGAGGCCGGCGGGGAAGGGGTGTTCGGGGGCCAGCCGGTAGTCGACCGATGCCACCACCGATCCGGTGAGATCGGCCATCGTCGTGCAGGCCGGGGTGTAGCTGTCGATGTCGCCGGTGACCCAGCCGCCGCCGTGGAAGAACAGCAGGACGTCGTCGCGGCGGCGCTGCCGGGGTTCGAAGATCCGCACCGGGATGGGATGGGTGCCGTCGTCGGCCATGATCTGGCGGTCCAGGGCCCGGTACCGCTGGACCGGCAGGGATGCCAGCTGGCGCTGGATCCGGCGGACCTTGGGGTAGTCCTCGAGCATGTTGAGTCGCGGCGCGGCGAACAGGCTCAGCACCGCTCGGGCGAGCGGGCCCACCGGTGGGCGTGGCGAGGGGTCACGGTCGGTTCCCATGCCCCCAGCGTAGGGACTGCGGCAATGCCCCCGGCGAATCCGACGCGGTCACTGCTGGGACCGCGCCAGATCCCCCATCTCCTGGACGACGTGGCGAAGGGTGGTGCTCAGCGCGCGGCAACCCTCCGGGGCGTCGGCGGACTGGAGGGTGAACCCGAGGGCCGATATCACCAAACTCACCGCCATCCGGGCGGTCCGCGGGTTCCCGGTGCGCTGGCTCGCCAGACCGGTGAGGTCCCCCCTCAGCTCATCCATCCGCCGGCCGACGTCGCCGAGCAGGCCGGGCTGGCAGGATGCCAGTCGCTTCAGCCCGGCGGAGTCGGGCAGGGCCTCGACGTGGGCGCCGACCAGGTCACACAGGTCCCCCACCAGCCCGTCCCGGCCGGCGAGGAATCGCCGTCGGTCCGGGGCACCGATGGTGTGGATGCTCATCCCGAGCACCGCGGCGGCCTTCGATGGGTAGTAGTTGAAGAAGGTCCGCTGGGAGACCTCGGCACGCTCGCAGATCTCCTCGACGGTGACGCCGTCGATCCCACGGTCGGAGACCAGGCTCAGGGCCGCGTCGTGGATGGCGGTCCGGGTGGCCCGCTTCTTGTGCTCGCGCAGACCACCCGTCCCGGCTTCGCTGGCACTCATGCCTGCGCCGGCTGAGACCCGTCGACCCTCTTCCAGCCCTGTCCGGCGCGCTCCTCGAGGGCGGAACGCTCGCGCAGCGGCGGCACCTTGAAGAACCAGGTGAGGACGAAGGCGAGCAGGATCACGCTCAGGCCGACCCAGTAGACGGTCTTCGCCGAGTCGTCGAACCCCTTCATGAAGGGTCCGGTCAGCGCGGCGTCGGCGCCGTTGACGAAGGAGGTGTCGGAGGTGTCGGTGCCGGACTGGCTCGAGGACTGGGATCCCGAGCGGATCGCGTTGGACACCTCGGGAACCACGCTGTCCACGACGCGGGACCGCTGTTCGGCACTGCTGTAGTCGACGGCGAGTCGACCGTTGACCACACTCACGTGCTGTCGGGTGGCGACCTGCTGGAGGGCCTTCTGCTGGGCAGCGGGGGTGAGGCTGGCCACCAGCCGGTCGATCTCGGCCTTCATCTGGGCCTGCTGGGCCGCGGTGGGTGCGGCGCCCGGGTTCTGTCCCGAGGCGGCGGCCTGCTTGCGGACCTGCTCGGTGACCTGCTGGCGCACCGTGGCCTCGACCTCGGCGTTGACCTTCGCGGTCGCCCGGTCCAGACCCTTGGCGTAGTTCTGGGTGATCTTCTCGGTGATCGGCGACCACATCTGATCCATGATCGCCCGGTTGTGCGGGGCGCTGGCGACCTTCGGGTCCAGGGCGGCGTTGAGCGCGGTGGTGAGGGTGGGCCGGTCGGCCATCGCACTGGTGATGTTGGTCGGCATCACGGAGAACAACACCGACAGCAGGACGGCGGTGCCCAGCGTCCCGCCGATCTGACGGAAGAAGGTGGAGGAGCTGGTCGCCACTCCCATGTCGCGGGCCTCGACGGCGTTCTGGCTGGCCTGGGTGAGCGCCTGCATGAGCAGGCCCAGCCCCAGACCGAGGACGAACATGCCCAGCATCATGTGCCACAGCACGGTTCCGATGGCCCACAGCAGGAGCAGGTACCCGCACGCGGTGACGGCGGTGCCGACCCGGGGGAACCACTGGTACTTGCCTGTACGGGCGATGGTGACGCCGGCCAGGATTGAGGAGATCATCAGCCCCAGGACCATCGGCAGGGTGGCGAATCCGGACTCGGTGGGAGTCAAGCCCTCCACGATCTGCAGGTAGAGGGGGATGGTCATCATGGCCCCGAACATGCCGAATCCCACCAGCAGGCCGAGCACCGCCGACCAGGAGAAGGCGTGGTAGCCGAACAGCCGCAGGGGCAGGATGGCGTCCTCGCCGACGGCGTGCTCGATGACGATGAAGGAGACCAGCCCGACCACCGCGACGATGTAGCAGGCGATGGAACCGACCGAGGTCCAGCCCCACTCGCGGCCCTGCTCGGCAACCAGCAGCATCGGGACCAGGGCGAGCACCACCGCGGTGGCTCCCCACCAGTCGATCCGGGGACGCCGGCCGCTGTCGAACTGCGGAAGGTGCAGGAAGAGGAAGACCATCGTGATCGCGATGATGCCGACGGGCACGTTGACCAGGAAGACCCAGCGCCATCCGGAGACCCAGAGGATCTCGTGGGCGTCGGAGAAGACGCCGCCGATGAGGGGTCCGATGACCGTCGAGATGCCGAAGACGGCCAGGAAGTAGCCCTGGTACTTAGCGCGCTCGCGGGGGGCGAGCATGTCGCCCATGATGGCCAGCGGCAGTGACATCAGGCCGCCGGCGCCGATCCCCTGGAAGGCGCGGAAGGCCGCGAGCATCAGCATCGAGGTCGAGAAGGCCGATGCGAAGGACCCGATCACGAACAGCGTGATGGCCACCAGGAACAGCGGCCGCCGGCCGAAGATGTCGGAGAGCTTGCCGTAGATCGGCGTCATGATCGTGGAGGTGATGAGGTAGGCCGTGGTCACCCAGGCCTGCTTGTCCAGGCCGTGGAGATCATCGCCGATCGTGCGGATGGCGGTCGAGACGATCGTCTGGTCCAGGGAGCTGAGGAACATCGCCGTCATCAGTGCGACCACGACGAGCATGATCTGGCGCTGGCTCATCAGCGCGCCCTCGCGGTGCTCGCCGGTCGGGGCCGGACCGGGGGCCCCTGAGCCGGAGGTTGCTGCTTCTGCGCTCACGACGCACCTGCGATTCTGGATATCGGCGCGCGGGGGCGGTCACCGGTACGACCCGGAAGGACTCACCCCGCGTCCCTGCGGATCACCCGGCGAGACCGCCGGACCGGTGCAAAGATACTGCAACTTGCAGAGCATGCAAGAATTCGGTCCGACGAGCTGTCCTCACGACCCCCGCGGCACTGACCCGACGGGCACCTCGGCGCCGATGACCTGCCGGACTCCCGGACCGCGAGGACGCAGACGGCACAACAGCCTCGCCCGCACCCTGTGAGGATGCGGGCGAGGCTGCGACAGGCGACGTCGGCAGAACTCCGGCCGGTACCGCACCGGCTCTGGCCGTGAGGACCGGCTCAGGCCGTGGGGATCACAGCGCGGCACCGATCCGCTCGGAGAACTCGACCAGCCGGTTGGAGAACCCCCATTCGTTGTCGTACCAGCCCAGCACCTTGACCTGCGTGCCGGCGACCTTGGTGAGAGGGGCATCGAAGATCGAGGAGTGCGGGTTGCCGAGGATGTCGGCGGAGACGATCGGAGCCGTGGAGTACTGCAGGTACTTCCCGAGGCGCTCGGAGGAGGCGGCCTCGGCGAAGGCGGCGTTCACCTCATCGACGCTCACCGCGGTGATGAGGTCGGCGGTGAGGTCGGTGATCGAACCCACCGGCACCGGGACGCGCAGCGCGAAGCCGGTGAGCTTCCCGTCCAGCTCGGGAATGACGGTACCGATGGCCCTGGCGGCTCCCGATGTGGTCGGAATGGTGGACAGGGCGGCGGCTCGCGCCCGTCGCAGGTCCTTGTGCGGGGCATCGTGCAGGCGCTGGTCGGCGGTGTAGGCGTGCACCGTGGTCATCAGCCCGGACTCGATGCCGAAGGAGTCATTGAGCACCTTGGCCAGCGGGGCCAGCGAGTTCGTGGTGCAGGACCCGTTGGAGAACACGTCCGAGGCCGCGGGATCGAGCCGGTCGTCGTTGACGCCCAGCACGAAGGTCGGGACATCGCCCTTGGCGGGGGCGGAGACGATGACCTTCTTCGCGCCGCCCTTCAGGTGCTCGAGGGCCTTGTCCCTGTCGGTGAAGCGCCCGGTGGACTCGATCACGACATCGGCGCCGTAGTCGCCCCACGCGATGGCGGCGGGATCGGGCTCGGAGAGCACCGCGATGGAGCGCTCACCGACCCTCAGGGTGTTGCCATCGACCTGAACGCCGTCGAGGTGACCCGAGATCGAGTCCCACTCCAGCAGGTCGGCCAGGGTGGAGACGTCGGTGAGGTCGTTGACCGCGACCAGCTCGACGTCGGCGTCGTTGATCAGCGCGGCACGCAGGTAGTTGCGGCCAATACGACCGAACCCGTTGATTCCAATGCGAACAGTCATGTCATTCCTTCTGATCGTCTGGACGGCGGGTGCCGTCCAGCTGGGTGTCCGGACGGCCCGTGCCGTCCGAGGTCTTGTGGGTGGTGGCGCGGGACACCGCATCGAGGAGGTCGAGAGCGCCTCGCCGCGCCTCATTGAAGGGACCAGGGTCCTGGGCGGCGATCGCCAGGACGTAGCCGCCCTGGATGGTTGCCGTCATGAGATGTGCAATCCGACCGGCATCGACATCGGCGGGGAGCTCCCCCATCCGAATGGCTTCCTCGATCACCGCCACGAGGCTGTGGTGAATCGTCTCGAAGGATGTGCCGATCGGTGCGAGCATGCCGGGATCTGCCACCACCTCCGGGTCCTGGGTGAGCCTGCCCACCTTGCAGCCCCGCAGCGGCTCACTGTCACGACTCAGGTACCTCGTGAGGCGGTCCAGCGGATCCCCGGGACCGTTGAGGATCTCCAGACTGGCGGGCAGCAGAGTCTCGCAGTTGTGTCGGATCGCGGCGATGCCGAGATCCCGCTTCGAGGGGAAGTGGTAGTACATGCTCCCCTGACCCACCCCCGAGCGTTCACGCACCTCACGAGGGCTTGTCGCGGCGTAACCGCGCTCCCAGATGAGGTCGCTCATCGTCTCGATGAGGTTCTCCTTGGAGTTCATGACCTTGACTGTACCTACCTACAGGTACAGACACAAGGGATCACGGACCTCGGCTTCGATCGGGATCAACTGGGAGTCGCGTCCGACCCTGCGAGGTAGCGGGCCACCCTGGAGACCTCGGGATCGGGATCGTCGGCCAACTCGAGCAGGATCGCCGCGGCCCCCTCCCCGGGGATCTCGCCGAGAGCCTGGACGATTCTGCTGCGACCCGCAGGGTCCGCCACCGCGAGCTGGTCGACCAGCTCCGAGGTGATCCGCCCGGTTGCCGCCGCGGAGCCTGAGGCGAGCCTCCCCAGTGCCTCGGCGGCCTCGACGTCGTCCTGTCCCGCGACGACGAGTCGCACCAGCGGTGCGCTGATCGCCGGCAGGGAGAGTTCGCCCGAGAGGCCGGAGTGGGAGGCCAGGAGGATCGCGGCCAGCCCGGCCGTTGCGGGGTCGGGGTCGGCCAGGCCCTCGACCAGGGCATCGGCCGCGGCGGGACCGTCGATCTCGCCCAGAGCGTGAATGACCCGCCGCCTCACGGCGGTCTCGGAATCCGACAGGTGTGCGACGAGGGTCGGCACCGCGGCCTCCCCGGACCGGGCGATCGCCCAGCGCAGGGATCCCGCGACCCCCTCCTCGGGCTCCGAGAGGTAGATCCCGATGAGCGGGTCGGGTGCGGTCGCGGTGATCCCCGAGCGGAGCGCGGCGGCCTGACGCTCAACCGACCGGCCCGATCGCAACCTCGAGAGAAGATCCACCGCGCTCAGCGCCTCCGTCCAGCTGTGCGGGCCGCTCGACTCGATCTCCCGCAACCGGCTCAGCAGTTCGCGCTCCTCGGCGATCCGGCGCACCGTGCGGTCGATGAGCCCGGAGAGCATCCGTGCAGCGTCGAAGTCGGGATCGTCCAGAGCCCTGCCGACCTGCTCGAGGGAGAGCCCGAGGGTGCGCAGGGCCTCGACACGGAACAGACGTCGCAGGTCGTCGGGCTCGTAGCGCCGGTAGCCGGTACCGGTCCGCCCCGAGGGGCGCATCAGCCCGATCCGGTCGTAGTGCCGCAGCATCCGGACGCTCACTCCCGAACGCCGCGACACCTCGCCGATGAGCATCAGGGGGCCACCATCACTCGGGCACCCCCATCACCCAGAACCTCAGCGCCTCCTCGCGGGCGGCATCGAAGCCGAGATCGGGGGCGGCGATGAGCCGCTGGATGGTCTCGGCGTGCAGCGCCGCCTCGGACCCGGCGGTCTCGGCGACCTCCGCCAGGACGGCCTCCCCAGCCTCCCCGAGCTCCAGATAGGCGCGGCTGAGGCTGAGCTGCATGGTGTGGTCGCCGCGGCCGAGCTGGCCGGCCAGACGGCGGGCGAGGTGTTCCCCCTCGCCCGGCGGGACCAGCGCGGCGGCGGCTCGCCAGGCGGCCCTCGCCACCTCGTCGTCGTCCGAGCCGATGAACTCGTCGGTGACGGCCGGCCAGCCTCGCGGATCGCCGACCTTCGAGAGGGCGTGGAGGGCCTGGGCGCGCGCCTGCGGGTTGGCCGAGTCGAGTTCGGCGAGCAGTGCGGGGACCGTCCGGTCCGCCGGGTGGCTCAGCAGGGCCCAGACCAGCATGTCGCGGACGAAGAAGTCGGGTTCGACGCCGGAGCGGCGGATGAGGACCGCCACGTCGCCCGGCTCGGGGCGGCTGCCGGCGATCATCGCGACCTGGAGTCGCCTTGATGCCGAGACCGACTCCAGGGCCTCGGCGAGCTGAGTGGGTGTGTGGTGAACATCAGTCATCGGGGTGACCTCCTGACTCTCACCGAACAGCCTGACACCGTGTCAGGGTCAATCGACGACGCTGCGCTGTGAGCGAGACAGGTGCCGGTTCGCCCGGGCGGTCGTCACCGCAGAGTCCGGGCGATCGTCAACCCAGAGGCCGGACGGCCGGCACTGCAGGGTCCGGTCGCGACGCGACGACTACGGTGGGCGCCGTCGTCACCAGCGAGACGACGTCACACCGAAGGAGTCCCGAGATGACCGAGAACACCCAGGACGGCCAGTTCACCGCCGATTGGAGAGTCTGGCACGAGGAGCGAGAGAAGGCGCGCACCGACCCGCTCGGCATCCTCGCCGCCAGCGGCCTGTACTTCCTGGACGCCGACCCGCTCACCGTTCCCGGGGTGCCGGGCAGCTGGAGACTGGTCGACGGTCAGCCCCAGGTCGAGCTGACCGAGGGACAGACCCTCACCGACGGCGACCGGGTCCTCACCGGAACCGTGCCCCTGGGCGACCGGATCGCCGACGGAGGGGTCGAGCTCGGGTTCACTGACGGCGATGCCCACGGCCTGGCCGAGGTGGCCTGGCGCGGATCCTCGGTGATTCTGCGGCCCCGCCGTGATGACAGCGAGTATCTGGCCCACTTCCCGGGCACCCCGACCTTCCCGCCCTCCCGCCGGTGGCAGGTGCCCGCCCATCTGGAGGCCTTCCCGAAGAACCATCAGGAGACGGTCGGCGCCGTCATCGAGGGTCTGGAGCACCACTACTCCTCCCCCGGCGTCCTCACCTTCACCCTCGACGGTGTGGCCTGCCGGTTGACGGCATTCACCGGCGGCCGCGACGGCTCCCTCATGGTGCTGTTCCGCGACGCCACCAGCGGCAGGACCACCTACGGGGCGAGTCGGACCCTCGCCGTCCCGGCACCGGACGCCGAGGGCAACACCGTCATCGACTTCAACCGGGCGGCGAACCTGCCGTGCGCCTACACCGACAACGCGACCTGCCCCCTCCCGCCGACCGAGAACAGACTCCCGGTGGCCGTCAAGGCCGGCGAGAAGGTCCCGGTGTCCCGGGTCTCCTGACACGGTCCGGGTCCGGCCCCGGACCGTGTCGGGGCCGGCGTCGAACCGGCCTCCGAGCGGTGCGGATCCGACGCCGGAGCGGTTCAGGACCAGCGTGGTATCTGTCGGGATGAGCCCTCAGGCGAACCGGTCCAGCCGCTGACGATGAGCCCGGTAGGCGCCGGTGATGAGCACCGCCGCGACCACCCCGTGAAGGGCCATCAGAGAGCCGGCCGCGGCGGTCGAGACCGCTCCCAACGGGGCCAGCATCGACAGCACCGCCACGACGATCGCCACGATCAGCCATATCCTCAACCCGTGGGCCGAGAGCCGCTCGAGCAGGCGCAGCACGAGGAGGCCGGCGATGCTGGTGGCGGCGGCCGTCAGCGCCACCGAACCGGCGCTCACAGATATCGTCTGGTCCCCGGTGCCGACGGACAGGTCGACCCCGGCCACCGGGGCGACCATCACCCAGGTGATCATCGCGCAGATGATGGTGGTCACGATGACGGCGAGATCGTTGGCGAGCAGCTGACGCCGCGCGGTGTGTCCGGATATGTCGGTCATGTCACTCATGCCTCCACCGGGCGCCGACTGCAACGTCGTCAGGGCGGAACCGGCCCGAGAGCTGACTCGCAACGGTTCGCCGCACTGCGGGCCCGGAGATCGAGAACGCTGTGGGTATTGCGCGGAGGCTACCACCGCTGTGGCGCGTCTCAAGTGGCTGCCAGCAGCGTCTCCATCCGGGCGTAGCAGGCCTCCATGCCATCGACCATCCCGGTGCCCAGGATCATGTCCCTGGTGACGGCGTCGGGGTACTCGATGACTGTGGTGATGACGGTGACGCCGTCCTCCTCGGCGAGAGTGAGGTCATTGACGGTGGTGGGGCCATCGGTCCCGGCCATCCGTTCGGAGGTGACTGCCCGCAACGGCTCATCGCTCAGCAGCAGCTCCCCCTCGAAGCCGAAGGGCCGGCCCTGCACCCCGGGACCCGGGGTCCAGCCGAAGCGGTATCCCTGACCGACCTCGGTGGCCACCTGGCAGGTGGTCATGGACCAGCCATCGGGCCCGAGCATCCACTGCGTCATCAACTCCGGGTCGTTGTGAGCCTGCCAGACGAGCTCTCTCGGGACGTCGACGGCCCGGGTGATGCGCACCAGGGTGTCGGTGAGGAGCTCGAGCCGGGTGCCCTGGCCCCTGAACCACTGGCGCAGGCCGGCCAGGACGGCGTCGATCTGACCCATCGCGAGCCTGGTGCCCTCGATGACGCCCATCTCGATCACCTTGCGCAGACCCTCCAGGGATCCGAGGACCGAGGTGCAGGTCATCCGGGTGCCCTCCTCGGTCGGCTCGAAGACGAAGGTCATCCGCATGGCGGGCATCCCGGGGACCGGGGTGCCGTGCTCATCGGCGAAGGAGTCGGTCACCTCGAAGCGGCGCTCCGGGTCGATCTCCAGGAAGTCCCAGCGGGCGTATGACCTGTCCCCGCGGGGGCCGGTCATGTGGTAGAGGGCGCGGCCGCCGACCCGGTGGTCCCACTCGGTGAAGGTGGCGGGGTAGGTCGGCGGACCCCAGAACCGCTCCAACTGGCGCGGATCGGCGTAGGCCTGCCACACCCGGTGGACGTGATGGGGGAAGTCGGCGGTGACGGTGAGGGTGAGGTTCTTCTCGTCGGCGACGATGTCGGTGACGGGCATGTTCGGCTCCTTGAAGAGTCTGCGATGCAGGGATGCGCGGGGACGCTGGAAATCGGCTCAGTCGGTGGCGGGGTCTGCGAGGAGGGCGTCGAGTCTGTCGACGCGCCCCCTCCACAAATCCTCGTACTGCTCCAGAAGTGCCCGCACCTGGGCGATCCTGCGGGGATCGGCGCGGACCAGACGGGTTCGACCCGACGTTCTCTTGGCGATGAGCCCGGCCTCCTCCAGGACGGCCACATGCTTCTGGACCGCCGCGAAGGACATCCGGTACGAGCCCGACAGCTCCGAGACGCTGACCTCCCTGGTCATCGTCCGGCGCAGGATGTCACGCCTGGTCGACGCCGACAGGGCGTGGAACAGGCGATCGGTCTGAGCCTCGCTCAACTCACTTTCTACAACCATTTGGTTGCATGTTACCCGCGTTCGGCCCCGCATCAAGCGCATCGGGCCCCTGTCCGAGACATCATGCCTCGGGGACCACGGACCTGCCCTGCGCGTCGCTGAGCCTGGCGGCGTCCAGCACGGCGATGGTGTGCAGCACCTCCGGCAGCAGCACCGGGGGCTGCGCCCCGTCGGCCACCGCCGCGTGGAACTGCCGGTAGAAGTCGGCGTACTCGCCGGCCGCCGAGGGCACCTGATGGGCGCCGTCGGCGGTGACCAGGGTCCCCCAGCGATCGGGCTCCTCCACCCCCCAGACCCCCTTCGGGGCGGTTGCCGGACGCAGGCCCGACGTCAGCTGGTCGGTCTGGCGGTCACTCATGTGGGACTCGTAGTAGCCCTTGGCGCCGTAGACGGTGAACTCCTTGGCGATCCGGCGGCACAGTTTGGAGGCCGACACGTCGCTGAACACCCCGGACGCGTGGTGAAGGCCCAGCGAGAAGCCGACGTCGACGCGCCCGTCGGGGGTGTCCACCCAGTCCAGATGTCCGTCGACCCGTGCCACCGGACCGAACAGCCGGATCGCCTGGTCGACGACATGGGCGCCGAGATCGCGCAGCAGGCCGTGCTCGGGGCCGACCTCCAGTCCGCCGGGCTCGTCGAGGTCGAAGACGATCCGGGAGCGCCACGGTGCCCCGAGGTCCCCGGAGGCCAGGACACCCTGAAGGGTGATCAGATCGGTGTCGTACCGCCTGTTCTGGAAGACGCACAGCACCTTGCCAGCGGCGGCCGCCGCCTCGGCGAGCTCCTTCGCGCCGGCCAGATTCGGGGCGAAGGGCTTGTCGGCGACCACGTTGACGCCGCGCTCCAGAGCATGGAGGACCAGTTCGCGGCGGGTCTGGGGAGGAGTGGTGATGGTGACGGCGTCGACCCCGGCGTCGATCAGATCGTCCATCGAGTCGAAGGCGGGCACCCCCGGCGCCTCGCCGGCCAGCACCTCGCGCCGCGCGGGATTGCGCGTCACCACGCCGACGATCTCCCACTCCTTGGCAGCCTGGATGTAGGGAAGGTGGAACAGGTGGCCGCCCACCCCATATCCGACAAGTCCGATACGCATGCGGAGTCTCCTTTGAACTCGTGCAGACCGGTGGGCACACCGCCCCGTGCCCGTCCACGCTATATGACAGGTCATTTCCCCGCCACAGTGACATGACCGTCCCCGCGGGCACGGTCCACCGCACCTCCAGGCCGGGTTTGCCGCACCGGGCGGCAGCAGCACCCTCTACACTGGCGCCAACCTCGGCCGGCTGCCGATCGGAGGCGGTGTTCAACCCGAAGGAGCACGCAGCAGATGAAACGATTCCTGCGGGGTACGAGTGTCTTCGTGGTCATCGAGTACCTCATCAAGGTCTTCGCGATCGGTGTGGTGCCCGAGAATCGCCGGCCCTCCTCCTCGACGGCCTGGCTGCTGCTGATCCTCTTCCTGCCGGTCGTCGGCGTCCCGCTGTTCCTGATGTTCGGCAGTCCCTTCGTCAACGGACGCCGGGCGCGCATCCAGGCCGAGGCGAATCTCCTGCTCAAGAAAGGCACCGACGGCGTCCCGAACTCTCCGGAGTCGGTCACCCTGCCGCAGGGGCTGGCCGACATCATCGAACTGTCCCGGTCCCTGACCTCGCTGCCGATGGTCACCGGCGTCAACCACGGCGTCACGATGGACTACGAGGAGAGCATCGAGCGGATGACCCGACTCGTCGAGACCGCCCAGGAGGCGGTCGACGTCGAGATCTACATCATGGCCCGTGACGACACCACCCGGCCCTTCTTCGAGGCACTGGCAGACGCCGTCAAGCGCGGTGTCAAGGTGCGGGTGCTGCTCGACCACATCGGGTCGCGCAAGTACCCCGGCTTCCACCAGCTCCTCAGGGACATGACCGCAGCCGGCATCGAGTGGTACCTGATGCTGCCCTTCCTCCCCCTCCAGGGGAAGGTGCGACGGATCGACCTGCGCAACCACCGCAAGCTTCTCATCGTCGACGGCCGGGTGGCCGCGATGGGGTCCCAGAATCTCATCGAGGCTCCCTACGGATCGGCCAGGAATGCCCGATTGGGCAGACGCTGGGTCGACATCACGATCGAGCTCACCGGCGAGATCGTCTCCTCCCTGGAGGCGATCTTCATCGTCGACTGGTACACCGAGTCCGGCGAGATCGTCGACATGCACGCCTACCGCGGACTGGGCGATCCGGACGCCGACGCCCACCTGCTGCCGACCCGCCACGGCCCCCGCCGGGCGGTCGGCGGCAATGTCAACGCCGTGCAGCTGATCCCCTCGGGACCCGGCTTCCGGACCGATCCCAATCTGCGCACCTTCGCCTCCCTGATGTATCTGGCCAAGCACCGTCTGGCGATGGTCAGCCCCTACTTCGTGCCCGACGAGTCCCTGCTGGCGGCGGTCACCACGGCAGCCCTGCGCGGGGTGTCGGTCGAGCTGTACGTCAGCGAGGTCGCCGACCAGTTCATGGTCGACCGGGCCCAGTCCTCCTACTACCAGGCCCTGCTGGACGCCGGGGTGAGGATCTACCGCTACCCGGCCCCCGAGGTGCTGCACACCAAGTGCTTCCTGGTCGACGACGAGATCGCCGTGATGGGGTCCTCGAACCTGGACATGCGCTCCTTCGGCCTCAACTACGAGATCAGCCTGCTGGCCTACGGCGGTGACATCGTCGAACAGCTGCGCGACGTCATCGCCGACTACGCGTCCCGCAGCAGCGTGCTGGATCCCGAGCGGTGGTCCGACCGCTCGGTGGCCAGGCGGTACACCGAGTCGGTGATGCGCCTCACCTCGGCGATCCAGTAGCTGTCTGCCAGACCCACGGGCCCCAGAACACTCAGGGCATCGGTCCTCAGATCCGCGACCGGGAGACCGTGGGTCGGTGGTCCCGGGAGCCGGTCGAAACCGGGCGCCAGGCGAGCAGCGCCGCGACCAGACCGAGGACGCCGACGACGACCAGGACCACCGCCACGGCCGGCAGGCCGATCGCCGCACCGAGGGCGCCGGCGAGCGGGTAGGTGATGAGGAAGCAGGCATGGGACAGCGAGAACTGGGCGGAGAACACCGCCGGCCTGGTCTGATCCTGGCTGTTCCTGCGCAGCAGCCGCGAGGGGGGCGTGAGGATGGTGGAGGTCGCGGCCCCCAGCAGCGTCCACACGACCAGGAGCGCCACCCACTGACCGGAACTCGCCGGCCGTGCGATCACCCCGGCGGCCACCAGCAGCAGGACGGGCAGGGCGAGTCCCCCGGCGACCATCACCCTGCGGTCGGGGAGCCGGTCGAGCAGTGCCGGCATCCCGAGCGCCACCACCATCGACCCTGCGCCGTAGACACCCAGCAGCAGTGCCACATCGGACTGCGACCGCCCGAGATGGGCCTGGACCAGCACCACGGTGTTGACGATGACCATCGCCGTGGTGGTCGCCACCACGAGGTTCAGTCCCATCAGCCCGCGCAGCTCGCGGATCCGCCAGAACAGCCGCACGCCGCGGGTGAGCCGCTCCAGGAAGGGTGCGCTGGGCGGGACCTCGATGTGCGGGAATCGGGTGGACGCCACCAGGACCGCGGACCCGATGAACCCGATCACCGTCCCGACGAACAGGTTGTGGTAGCTGATCACCGTCAGCAGGACGGCGGCGAGCATGGGGCTGAGCACCGACTCCAGATCGTAGGCGAGCCTCGACAGGGACAGGGCTCGGGTGTAGTCCCCCTCGTCGGGAAGCACCGAGGGGATCACCGCCTGGAAGGTCGGGGTGAAGGTCGCCGAGGCTGACTGGAGCAGCAGGATCAGGATGTAGATCTGCCACGCCTGGGTCACCATGGGAAGGGAGACCGCGACGCCGGCGCGCACCAGGTCGGCGCCGATCAGCACCGGTTTCCGGGACAGCCGGGCGACCAGTGCGGTGGCGAGCGGGGCGACGGCGACATAGGCGACCATCTTGATGGTCATGGCCACGCCCATCACGATTCCTGCATCCCCCCTGGCGATGTCGAAGGCGAGCAGCCCCAGGGCCACCGTGAGCAGACCGGTCCCCACCAGGGCGACGATCTGTGCGCCGAAGAGTTTCGCGTAGCTGGGGGTTCGCAGCACGGAGATCATGACTGGCTCCTGTTCCTGGATGACAGCTGGCTCATGGGCGCACCGAGTGGTGGTGCGGAGGGAGATGCCCGTCGGCGACCGCGTGCTCGGCCTGCTTGACCGCCTCGAGGACCAGGGTCACCGCGTGCTCGTCGGTGAGTCGGTAGAGCACCCGGGTGCCCTCCTGGCGGGTGGTGACCATCCGGGCCAACCTCATCCGGGCGAGATGCTGGGAGACGCCGGAGGGCCTCCTGCCCACGATCTGGGCGAGGGCGTTCACCGACAGCTCCTCGGCCCGGCGAAGCGCGAGCACGATCCTGATCCGCGTCGGGTCCGACAGCAGTCCGAGCACCTCCGCCGCCAGGTCGATGTACTCGGGCGACGGTTCCTCGCCGCTTGTCTGCATATCCTCATCCATACGCGGATACTAACAGTTGAAGGACGGCCCGGACCGCCGACCGACCTTCGCCCGACTGATTCCTCGGACCAGTCGTGAGGGCCCGTCTCAGCGGTCAGAACGGCTGCCACAACGGTGTGTACTGAGCACCGTGACGACCGACACCCGCGTGAACAGGAAGACTCGAGCGACGTCGACGGGCAGCACCGGACTGATCTGGGGCGCCCTCGGCGTGCTCGGGTTCTCCCTGACCCTCCCGATGACCAAGGTCGCGGTGTCGCAGTTCTCTGCCGTCTTCGCCACCTCGGCCAGAGCGGTGATCGGTGCCGTCCTGGCGGCCCTCACTCTGCTGGTGCTGCGCCAGACCCTGCCCTCGAGGCGTCAGTGGGTACGGCTCACGGTGATCTCCTTCGGCGTCGTCCTCGGGTTTCCGTTGTTCACGACCCTCGGCCTCACCACGACGTCGGCATCACACTCGGCCGTGGTCGTCGGTCTCCTCCCGGCGGCCACCGCGGTCGCCGCCTCCATCCGCGGGCACGAGCACCCCCGCCCGGTGTTCTGGGTGTTCACCGCAGCCGGCGCGCTCACCGTGGTGATGTTCAGCATGATGCAGAGCGCCTCGATGCACCTGGTTCTCGAGCCGGGCGACCTGTGGCTCTTTGCCGCGGTCGTCGCGGCGGCGGTCGGATATGCCGAGGGCGGTCTGGTGTCCCGGGAGCTCGGCGCCTGGCAGACCATCTGCTGGGCGCTGCTGCTGGCCGCTCCCGTGATGGGCACCCTGGCCCTGGTCACGGGTCTGCGCGAGATCCACACCCTCCCCGGGCCGGGCCCCTGGCGGCGCTGGGCTACCTCGGCGTCGTGAGCATGTTCGTCGGCTTCATCGCCTGGTACCGGGGGTTGGCGATCGGGCCGATGACCGCCGTCAGCCAGACCCAGCTCCTGCAACCCGTGCTCACCATGATCTGGTCGGCCCTGCTGCTCGGCGAGACGATCACCCCGCTGGTCGCCCTGAGCGGCGCGAGGATCATCCTTCTGGCCTGGGCAGCCGTGCACACCCGGAGCAGAACCAGATCCTGAGGATTCCCCGCGAACAGACTGGCATGACATGACCCAGACGGGTGCTAATTTCTGCCGCCCTCGGCTTCATCCTTACTCAGGGGGACAGGACGCAGCGATGAGCAACTACGTGAAGATCTACCGGGAGCCCAGGGATCCTCGCCTGGGCCGCAACGTCAACCACGATCCCCGGTCCTGGGACTACGCGTTCAAGGCCGCCGACCTCAGCACCCTCACCTCGGTGCGTCACACCTCTCACATCCCGACCTTGAACCAGGGCGACCTCGGCTCGTGCACCGGCAACGCCGCCGCCAAGTGCATCTCCTACCTCCCGTTCTGGAGCCAGCCCGAGGTGCAGGCGGTGCTCAGCGGTGACGCCGACGCCGACCAGCGCTATGCGGTCGGCATCTACTCCGATGCCACCAAGATCGATCCCTTCGAGGGCACCTACCCGCCCACCGACACCGGGTCCGACGGTCTGTCGGTGGCGAAAGTGCTCAAGACTCGCGGCCTGATCAGCGGGTACGAGCACGCCTTCTCTCTGAGTGCCATGCTGACCGCGTTGGCCGATCATGCGGTCATCGTGGGTACGGAGTGGCGCCAGGACATGTTCGACCCGGCTCCCGACGGGCGTCAGACGATCACCGGTCGGTTGGCCGGCGGCCACGAGTACTGTCTCGACGAGCTCGACGTCGAGCATGAGCGGGTCTGGATGCAGAACTCCTGGGGCGAGGGCTGGGGCCTGCAGGGCAGGGCCTACTTCAGCTGGGACGACATGGAGGTCCTGCTGAAGGCCTCGGGGGACTGCACGATCTTCGCTCCCCTGGCGACCCCGCCGCCTCCTCCGCCACCCCCGGACGACCAGGCCCAGTTCGTGGCCGCGGCGAAGTCGTGGTTGTCGCTGCGGCACTCGTCGAAGTCGCACAAGGCCTTCGCCGCCGATCTGAGGAAGTACCTCGACACCCTGAAGACCGACACCCCGTAATCCACCGACCCGCCATCACGGGACCGGCCAGCATCGGAGGTCACCCCGTGCACCACGACGGTGCCCGGGGTCCTCAGGGCTGTGCCGGTTCCGGCTCGGACGGCGCCGCCGAGCTCGTTGTCGCCGATCCGCCCTCACGAACCGCGGCAACCGACTTGACGACCGCTGCTGCCACCGGAGGGCCGAGCACCATCCCGAGCATCCCTGCGATGGTGCCGCCGACGATGGTGGCGAGCAGCACGACGACCGGGTGGAGGGACAGCGAGCTGCCCAGAGCCCACGAGCCCACAGCGCTCTGAATCGTCCCATTCGACACCAGCAGACTGATGCCGACGATCAGCGCCCCGGTCGGACCGGCAGATCCAAAGGCGATCAGAATTGCGAAGGCCCCGGTGATCCAGGCACCGACATAAGGGATGAAGGAGAGGAAGAAGTAGAGGATCGAGATCGGCAGGATCAGCGGCACCTTCAGGAACAGCAGCGGCAGCAGGAAGATCGGCGCGGTGATGATTGCCGTCAGCGCGGTACCTCTGAAGTACCCCTGCACAGCGGTCTGCGACAGGTCCTTGATCCTCTCGACGAGCACCGGGTCGGTACCCGTCACCCGCGACAGCCACTCGCCGAAGCGCCGGAAATCCTTCAGGACGAAGAACAGGAAGAAGAGACTGAAAAAGGTGCCGATCACCATCGAGACGCCCCCGGAGAGCGTGCTGATGACCAGGCCGAGGATGCCCTCGCCGAGTCGCGGGGCATACCCGTAGGCGGCCTCGCGGATCTGATCGAGAAGGACTGCATCGAGATCGAGACCTCGCGCCCAGCTGACGAAGGCGTTCCAGCCCGTCATCACCTGTTGAGTGATCGCAGGGAGTTGCTGAATGAAGCCGACGACCACCAGCCACACCATGGCGGCCGCGACAAGAACCGCGGAGACCAGGCCGATGACCGCCGCCAGGGCCGAAGGCACCCTGCGGCGTTCGAGCCAAGAGACCCACGGCTCAAGCACGATCCCGAGGATGGCGGCGACCACCAGGGGAACGAGGATCCCGGAGAGTGCGCCAATAGCGGCCGCGACGACCACAATCAGCACGACGATGCCCAGTGCCGACCACGCGGTGACGCCCGCGCGACGAATCCGCTGCGAACGCAAGGGCCCGGTACGCCTGCTCTCCGACATGCTGCACGCTCCCTTGACTCGTCAGCATCACCACATCACTGTGCTTCCACCCGGTTGACACGTTCGCCTCACCCTAGTGGACCGGGGCTGTCGGCCGGGAGATCGCCACTGGTCTCGACCCGGTCCGTCCATTCCCGCCGGTGGTCGGCCGGGATCCCGGGGCGCACTGTCGAGCGGCGATGCACGGTCAGCCCGGGCACGCATCCGGTATGGAGAAGGCCAGCTCACCGGGAACAACACCCGGCCAACCGGCCTCTGATCTACTGGTGGAGCATAGGGGATTCGAACCCCTGACCTTCTCATTGCGAACGAGACGCGCTACCAACTGCGCCAATGCCCCAAGGACCGCGCTCACGCTACCACAGGGGTCTCGCAGCGCCAATCCGGGCTCATGCCGACCGGCGGCGGAGGGCCTCCTCCGGCTGCTGCTCGACGGTCGACCCCTCGACGACCGTGGGGAGATGGGCCCCGACTGCCTGGGGATGCTCGGCGGTCACCGGGGTGCTGGTCTGTCCGGCCACCGGTCCGGGGGCGGACAGGTCGATGGTGCGCACGGTGCGCGCGGCGATCGGCTTGGAGACGTAGGTCGGGGTGGTGACCGGGACGGCGTCCCACAGCGAACCGGAGCCCGCGGAGACCGGCCCGTTCAGCTCGACCGAGTATGCGGTGGGTTCGTTCTCCTCGAGCGTGTGGTCGCTCTCGTGCTGGTGGGACTCCTCGGGAAAGGGGGCCTCTCGGCTCAGCAGCACGGTGTGCTCGTCCCACCCACGGTCGATCTGATCGATCTGCGCGTCGAGCCGGCGGGCCATCCGGACCACCGAGATCCGCGCCACGACGAAGAAGGCCACCACGAGTGCACCGGCGGCGGCAGTGAACCACCAGGACAGCACGGAGGTCAGTGCCAGCACGGCCATCAAGGTGGTGAGAAGCATCAGGACGGCCACCGTCCTGCGACGCCGGACGGCCGCATTGGCCCAGGCCTCGCGGACCTCCTGGCGGGCGTGCGCCCTCGTGAAAGGGGTGGCGACCTCCAGATCGTCCTGGGGCTCCGCCGTATGCGCGCTGATGGTCAGGCCACCGTCGCGCACCACCGACATGGTGTCAGGGAACTCGGTCGCCTCCTCGCTCTCCTCGGCACGGTCGTGGCGACGCATCACGAACCACGGCACAAGGTAGGCGATCCACGCCACGACGAGCACTCCGACGATGATTGCTTCCACGTGGCACACGCTAAAGGTCCCGATGCGCTCCCGTCAGGCTCTTCGCCGGAGTGTCGGACATTTCGCATCACACGGATGTAATTCGGGTGCGCACATCCTATGACGCGTCGGACTGCCACCCGGCAAGCCGATTCAGGTCAGCGGAGAGCCCGGCAGGACGTGCGACGCCAAGTACTCCTGCAGCACGCCGGCCGGACGGTCGTCGCACAGCAGCCGGAACACCCGGTGGTCGGACCACTGCCCGTCGATGTGGAGGTACCGCGGACGCATCCCCTCCTCGACCAGCCCGAGCTTCTCGACGACGCGAAGACTCTTGGCGTTCTCGGGCCTGATGCAGATCTCGATGCGGTGCAGGCGCAGCACCTGGAAGCAGTAGTCGGCGGCCAGTGCCACGGCGGTGGGCACCACTCCGCGGCCGGCATACCGATGACTCACCCAGTAGCCCATCGACGCGCTGAGCGCCGAGCCGTAGGTGATGCTGGAGACCGTCAGCTGACCGATCACCGCGAGTTTCTCCGGGTGCCGGGCCGGGCTGCGGGGCCACCCGTCATCCCAGACGATCGCCCAGGGCAGGGCCACCGGCACCTTCGCCAGCCTGCGGTTGCGGGCCACCATCTGCGGGAAGCTGGGCACCCTCTCCAGGGATCCCGGCGGCCTGGTGGCCTCCCAGGGCTGCAGCCATTCGGCGTCCCGTTGCCTGATCCGGAACCACTCGGGACCGTCCGACCTCACCAGGGGCCGGAGCACCACGGCTCCCGCCCGCAGCACCGTCGGCCAGTGATGGGCCCGCGGGAGGCTCGTGCCGTAGGGCATCTGGAAGGCGCGCTGTGGCAGCGAGTCGGTCATCGTCGGTCAGTCCCGCTCCACGGCCCAGCAGGTCACGGTGTCGCCGACATCGACGCCTTGGCCGGCCGGAATCACGGCGAAGGCGTCGGCCTCGGACAGGTCGACCAGCTCGCGAGCGTCCCCACGTCCCGCGCGTGCCGCGCAGCTGCGACCACCGCGGTCGCGCAGCACCACCGGGACGAACCTCACCGGGGTGTCCGGGCCGGCCAGGATGTCGAGGGCCTCGGCCTCCACGGTCTGGCGCGCCGTCACGGTGATCCCGCCGAGCTTGCGCAGCAGCGGCGCCGCGAAGGCGTGGAAGGACACCAGTGCCGCACCGGGCCCCGGGGGCATCACCATCACCGGGACCAGATCCGGCCCGACCAGGCCGAACCCCTGGGTGGCACCGGGATCCATCGCCACCTGGCAGAAGTCGGTGGCACCCAGATCCGGGAGCAGATCGGCGACCGGATCGCGGCGCGCGGCGGCCGGACGGTTGCTGGTGATCAGCAGCAGATCGGCCCGGATGAGCTGGTCGGTGATTGCCTCGCGCAGCGCCGCGGTGTCGGAGACGTCGGCCTCGACCCGCCAGACGTGGGCGCCGGTCTCGGCGGCGGCCGCGGAGATCAGATGGGCCGTGACGTCCAGCAGGGGGACGCCGTCGTGGCCGGACTTGCCGCCGCCGGTTCCCAGCACCACCACCCGGGGGCGGGGCCGGGCCAGCACCTTGCCGGCACCGGAGTCGGCGAGCAGGGCGATGGTGGCCGGGTGCAGGATCCTCCCTCGGGACACGATGGGGTCTCCCGCGGCGAAGTCCGAACCGGCCAGCCGGCAGCCGCTCCAGGGGTGCACGGCAGCGGTGAGGCTGACCTGGCCGTCTGCGTCCAGGGACTCCTCGGGGACCACGCAGTCGACTCCCGCCGGCAGCGGATCCCCGGCTCTCACGACGACGGCGGTGCCCTGGACGACCGGGCTCGGAGGCCGCCGGTCGACCTGCAGGACCACCGGGTAGGGATTGCCGGCGCGGGTCGTGACTGCCGAGTCCAGGGCGAACCCGTCGATGACCGAGGTGGTGGTGCGCGGCACATCGACCGGAGAGGGGACGTCCTCGCACAGTTCCAGACCGAGGGAGTCGCCGATGCTCAACCCGAAGGGAGCCAGCGGCTTGACCAGGGAGAGCAGGAAGTCGCGGTGGTCCTCCAGGCTGCGCCGACCGTTCTCGTCGTCGTCGGGAGCCCCCGGCAACGCCAGCGGCGCCCCCAGCGGCGTCTCCTCGTCGGTCTTCTTCTTGCGGAACAGCGCCATGGTCCACAGCGTACGGGCTCGACGCCGCCTGAGCGGACAGGCCCTGCCCAGTAGGGTGAGGATCGTGCTGCCGATCCTGATGCCCGACGGCCGCCCGGGCTCCTCCAAGGCCACCTGGCGGGACCTGGGCCGCGCCCGTCGGGCAGCTCTGAGCGATCGCGAGCAGGATCGACGCGACCGCGGCTGGGAGCGCACCGGGTTCCGGGAGGTCCGCCGCACCGGCGCGGGCACCGTCGCGCTGTATCTGTCGCGACCGGGCGAACCCGCCACCGTGGGGCTGGCGGCCAGGCTGGCCGGGGCCGGTCTCACTGTGCTCGCCCCCGTGCTCACCGACGGGGCCGGTCACGGGATCCACGACCCGGCCTGGGCCCGCTTCGACGCCGACCGCCTCCGGGACGGACTGTGGGGAATTCCCGAGCCGGATGGCCCGGTGCTGGGACCCGATGCGCTGATACGGGCGGATCTGGTGATCTGCTCGGCGATCTGGGTGGACCGCAACGGTCACCGGGTCGGGACCGGCGGCGGCTGGTACGACCGGGCCCTTGCGGGCAGCGGGTACCGGTCGGGCGGTGGGCACCGGTTGGACAGCGGGCGCCACCCTGTCGCCCCGGTCTGGGCGATGGTCGACGAGTCCGAGGTGGTCCCCGCTCTCCCCCACGACCGGTGGGACATCCGGGTCGACGCCGCCCTCACCCCCTCCGGGCTGCTTCCCCTGGCGGTGTCGGAGGCAGCGACACCCGCAGAGTGAGGACGCTCGGCCCGGACGTGTCGCCCGCGCGGACAGTGATGCTGAAGGACAGGACGCCCAGGAATAGCGTGGCCGGACCAGACGTTCCGCTCGTGGTCAGGGTGACGCCGGGGCGACGCCCAGCGGTCTCCGTCGGCATCGCCGGGTGGCCGGTTTCGGGCACGCGGCGCAGTCACCTACCATATTAGGGTCGCCCGATCGTGCGATCGGACCGGATCGAGGAGAGCATGCCCACCTATCAGTACCGTTGCACCGAGTGCGGACGCGATCTCGAGGTCGTCCAGCGTTTCAGCGATGCCGCACTCACCACCTGCCCCTCCTGCCGGGGAAAGCTCCGCAAGGTCTTCAGCGCGGTGGGCGTGGTGTTCAAGGGTTCTGGGTTCTACTCGACCGACAATCACACCCACGGGGCCACCGCCGCTGCCGCCCCGGCTCCCGAGCACGAGCACTCCAGCTCGACCGGCACCGCCAGCACCGCGAGCACCACGAAGGCCACCGGGTCGGACGCGACCTCCAGCGCACCGGCGTCGTCCACAGCCCCGGTGGCGGCCAACTGACTCTCGACGCACCTGTGGACAACCGCTGATTTCTCCCGGCGGCCGCTACACGTGGGGGTGTGAGAACACACCCGCACAGTGACTCGTCCACCGTCTCCACAGACCCGTCCGGCAGGCGTCCCGCCCGCGGACGGGCTCTTCACGTCCTCATCGCACGACATCGCCGCGGGCTCGCCGCTCTCCTGCTGGCCGCGGTGGTGTGGCTGATCGCGTCCTCCTCGAGCCCGAGTCCTGAGGCCGAGGTGGCCGTGGTCGCCGCCTCCCGTCAGCTCTCCGGAGGCGCGAGGATCGAGGTTTCCGCCCTCAAGATGGTGCAGATGCCCCGCCGCCTGGTGCCCTCCGGGGCGCTCACCGCAACGTCACGGGCCACCGGACAGACCCTGGTCGCCGATCGCCCGGCCGGCAGTGTGCTCACCTCGGCCGACCTGCTGGGTTCTCCTCGGGCGGGCCCGGGCGGCGCACTGACCGGGATCACGATCTCCGACCCGGCTCTGCTGGCGATGCTCCAGGTCGGTCAGACGGTCAGCGTCGTGGTGGCCGGCGACGGCTCCCGGACCGAGACCCTGGCACCCTCGGCAGTGGTCCGGACCATTCTCACCGGTTCGAGTTCCGGGGCACTGTCGACCACCGCTGACCACTCGATGGTGGTGGTCAGCACCGATCCCGCCAGCGCGGCCAGAATTGCGACCCACGCGTCCAGTCAGGAGATCGGCGTCGTGATCACCTGAACCGGGCCCGGGCGGTTCTCCGGCCTTCCTCCGGTCGCGAAAAACGCGTCCAGAATGAGGAGTTCCTCCGACGGCAGACCTATCCTGCCGTGCTGTTGACGACAGCGTCCGGGACTCACCGGGCGAGTCCAGGACCGGAGGGGTTTATGAAGGGTTTCAAAGATTTCATCATGCGGGGCAATCTCGTCGAGCTTGCCGTCGCGTTCATTCTCGGCGCAGCGTTCGGCGACGTTGTCAAGTCGTTCACGGCGATCATCATGGACCTCATCGGAAAGCTCGGCGGGACGCCGAACTTCTCCACCTTCGTGCCCTGGGGAATCCACATCGGCGCCTTCCTCACCGCTGTGGTGGCCTTCCTCATCCTGGCTTTCGTGATCTACTTCGGCCTGGTCAAGCCCTTCGAGTACGCCAAGTCCAAGCTGGTCACCGACGATCCCGACGACGTTCCCCCGACCACCGAGGAGCTGCTCGCCGACATCCGCGACCTGCTGGCCGCCAAGAATGGCAGCAACTGACCCGACAGGGTCGGCTCGTCGCGCACGAGTCCTGCCAGGTGCCCCCGCTCAGCGTTGGACGCTGTGCGGGGGCACTTCGCGCAACAGCCTCTCCTCCGCCGGGCCGATGATCCTCGGTCCGTGGTGAATCGCGCTCGGCAGCCCGTCCACGCCGAGAAGACGCCTCACCTCGGCCAGCAGCGCCGAGTAGCGGGCGAACTCGAGACCGCTCGCCAGATCGTCGGGAAGCCGGTCCGGCCACACCAGGCGCTCCTGCTGGCAGTGCCGCCGTCTCTCCCCCAGCGCCTGCCGGTCCCAGCCCAGTGAGACCAACCAGTCGGCCACCGAGTCAGCCCGCCAGTCCGGCCGGGCCGGCGGCTCGGGCCGCTCACCGGCGAGCACCGCGGCGATCGCCTGCCAGCACTGGGCTGCCGCCCGCTGCGCGCTCACAGGTTCTCGGGAGTGATCTCGCCGGTGAGGGTGCTGCCGTCGGGCACCGTTGCCGGACCGTTGCCGGCGACCAGATGGGCCTTCCCGGAGACGGTCACCCCTGAACCGAAGGTCCAGTCCCCCGCCACCGCCAGCCGGGCGGCCGCACGCAGCGACGGCGGCTCGGGAATGCGCTTCGAGAAGTCATTGATCTTCTTGTAGAAGTGCTTGTCAAGATCGATCTCGCAGGTGGTGTCGGTGTTCTTCACCAGATGTGCGGAGTCGTCCAGGGAGTAGACGTCACTACGCAGCAGGAGCAACTCGTTGGTCGTCTTGACCGGCAGGAATCGCGACCGGTCCACGCAGATGCAGGTGGCCCCGTCGAATACCTCGATCGCCCCGCCCATCGCCGACTCGATCTGAATCACCGGGGTGGAGTCGGCGTCCTTGGGATCGACCGTCTTCTCATTGCGGATGAGATGGAGACCCAGCACCCCGCGGCGTTCATCGAGAACTCGACGCAGCGCCTCGAGATCGAACCAGAGATTGTTGGTGTGGAAGTAGGGATGGCGGAACTCGTCGGTGAAGTAGGACATCTCCTCGGGAGCCGTCTGGGCGGTGTCGCGCAGAATCAGCTGGCCGTCGGACTTGCGGACCGCCAGGTGCCCGCCCTTCTTGTCATTGATGGTGCGCCGACACAGCTCGGCGGCGTAGGGGGCGCCGGAGGCGGCGAACCAGCCGGCCAGCCTGGCGTCCGGGACAGCGCCGAGGTTGTCTCCGTTGGAGACCGAGGCGTACTTGAACCCCTTGGCCAGCAGCTTGTCGAGCACCCCGGAGCCGAGCAGGGCGGTGTAGAGATCGCCATGTCCGGGCGGGCACCACTCCAGGCTTGGGTCGGCCGGCCACTCCACCGGGGTGAGGTCGTCGGCCCTCAACTTGGGTTCCTCGTTCTGCAGGAAGTCCAGGGGCAGTCCGTCGACGCTCAGCTCCGGGTACCGGGCCAGATGGGCGAGGGTGTCGTCGCGGGTGTTGAAGGAGTTCATGAACAGCAGCGGCAGCCGCGCACCGTAGGTGCGGCGGGCCGCCACCACCTGGTCGACCACGATGTCCAGGAAGGTCTTGCCGTCGCGGACCTCCAGGAGGGACTTCGCCCGGTCCAGGCCCATCGAGGTGCCCAGGCCGCCATTGAGCTTGATGATGACGGTGCGGTCCAGGGCCTGCGCCGCGGCCGCATCGTCAACATCGAGCTCGTCGAGCATCGGGGGGTCCGTGAGGGGACTGATGGTGTCCTCACGGATGAGCCCGGTGCCGCCCTCCTCGAGCTGGTGGTAGTAGGAGGTGAAGACGTCAATGGCGGCCTGGTCGACCCCGGCCTTGGTCATCTTCTGCTGTGCGGCGACAAGTCCTGCTTCGCTCATCATGGTTCCTTCCGGCTGGGCGTCAGGCGTCAGGTCCGATCCTAGAGGCTGGCTGGCGTCTCGCGAGGCCCTACCACTAGGCTGGTCGAGGTCCGTTGCACGGCCATGATGGCCCCGTAGCTCAGGGGATAGAGCAGTGGTTTCCTAAACCATGTGTCGGAGGTTCGAATCCTCTCGGGGCCGCCACCGCGGTACCGCGCGGTCCGTCGAGACTCAGACGGCCGCCGGCACCTTGTTCGCCTCGATGGCGACGGTCCGTCCCTCCTTGGCCGACAGGCCAGCCGCCTCGGCCAGCTGGAGGGCGGCGTACCCGTCGCGCACCGACGGCGAGACGGCCTCACCGGAGGCAGCCGCCTCGATGAAGTGTCCCAGCTCGATCCGGTAGGCGTCCTCGTAGCGGTCCAGGAAGAAGTTCATCACCGCGGACTTCGCCTCGGTCTGGTTCCCCGAGGCCTTGCGCACCGCCGTCTCGGTGAGGTTGTCGGCGCTCAGCATGCCGTCGGCTCCGAAGGCCTCCAGACGCTGGTCGTAGCCGAATGCGCAGCTGCGGGAGTTGACGATGGTGGCCAGCTTGCCGTCGACCGACTTCAGCGTGACCAGGACCTGGTCGAAGTCGCCCTGGGCCTTGATCGCCTCGTCGACATTGGTACCCACCGCGGTCACCTCGGCGATGTCGCCGAGGAAGAACCGCACGGTGTCGAAGTCGTGGATCGTCATGTCCTTGAAGATGCCGCCGGACCCGGCCACGTACTCGGCCGGCGGGGCGGCAGGGTCGCGGGAGACGACGATGAGCTGCTGAAGGTCCCCGACCTCGCCATCGGCGACCCGGTGGTGGATCTCGGCGAAGCTCGGGTCGAAGCGCCTGTTGAAGCCCATCATCACGTGGTCGGCGGCGTCTCCCAGCTCGTCGACGCAGCGCTTGGCCGAGGCCAGGTCGAGAGCGATCGGCTTCTCGCTCATGACCTTCTTGCCGGACTTCACGGCGGCCAGGATGTGGTCCACGTGGAACCGCGTCGGGGATCCGATGATCACCGCGTCGACGTCCGGGGAGGAGAACACCTCCTGGGGGTCCAGGCAGTACTTGACGCCGTACTGCGCCGACAGCTCCTTCGCATTCTTCTCGAAGGGATCACAGACCAGCACCAGCTCGGACTGCGGGTGGTTGGCCACCGCGCGGGCGTGGACGTGGCCGATTCGGCCGGCACCGATGATTGCGATTCGAATCATGATTGAGAACACCTCTCATAGGACATCTGCACTGATGCTGGTCGGTGGCCGCGCCACCGGCGGGATTGTGGTGGTGCCCTGCGAGCAGGACTCACTGTGTCGGCACCGTCACCACGGAAATGTTAACACAATTGAGGGCGGGCCCTCCCATGAAGGGAGAGCCCGCCCTCATCAGCACTGGGGTCGGATCAGGAGTAGCGCTTCTCCATGTATCCCTCGATCTGCTCCAGAGACTTCCCGGAGGTCTCCGGCATGATCTTGAGCAGGACAATGCCGATGACGACATTGAGGACGCCATAGATGGTGTAGGTGAGTCCACCACCGAGGCTGGCCATCATCGAGGGGAAGGTGAAGGTGATGATCGCGTTGACGACCCACATGAAGAAGATCGCCGTGCCGTTCATCACGCCTCGGACGTTGGAGGGGAACATCTCCCCCAGCATCGTCCACACCACGGTGCCATTGGTGGACTGCACGATGAGCATGAAGAGCGCCATCATGGCCAGCACCAGGTAGGCCGTCCAGGCCGGCGGCCGGGTGCCGTCAGCGATATGCGGGGCGATCATGAAGTGGAACACGCCGGCGATCGCCAGCAGCGCCGCGGCGACACCGAAGACGTCGAAGATGAGGATCTGACGACGGCGGAACCGCAGGATCAGCCACAGGCCCAGGGCCGAGCCGATCACCGACATCACGCCATTGGCCACCTGGGCGGTGATCGAGGCGGAGGTCGTCATGCCGGCGTACTCCAGCACCTTCGGGGCGTAGTACATGATCGTGTTGACACCGGTGGTCTGGTTGACGATCGCCAGGAAGATGCCCATGAACAGCAGCTTGCGGAGCCATGGCGTCTGCCACACGTGCTTGAAGGTGCCTCTGGCCCCGGCCTCCTCGCGCTCATGGTGACGAGTCTCCAGCATCTCGGTGACCTCGTCCTCCAGGGACCCGTCCTTCTCAGGATTGCGGACCCGCTTGAGGGAGCCGATCGCCTCGCGGATGCGACCCTTGACGAGATACCACCGGGCCGACTCCGGCATCAGCCGGATGCCGATCCACAGCGCGATGGCCGGGATCGTGCAGAGCACCAGCATCCACCGCCAGGCGGCGCCGTTGCCCGCGCTGACCACCAGGTTGTTGACGAAGGCGTGGAACTGCGCGTCGTCCATCGGGCCGCCCTTGCTGGCCTGCAGGGCGAGGACCGAGTCCCAGGACCGCTGGCCGAGGCCGATGCCGTGATGGTCGGCGTTGTGGTTGGCGGTCACCGTGATCTGCGGTCCGCCGTGCGCCGCGTTGATGACGGCGTTCATCGTGAAGGCCAGCAGCTGGCCGGTGACGATCATCAGCTGGTCGATCGCCACGATCGACCCTCGAATGCGTTTGGGGGCCGTCTCGGCCAGGTACACCGGCACGGTGGCGGAGGCGCCGCCGACGGCGAAGCCGAGGATGAACCGGAACGGGCTCATCACGGCCACGCTGGGCGCGAAGGTGGTGCCGATGGCTCCGAACAGGAACAGCACGGCGAGGATCGTGATGTTGTGACGTCGTCCCCAGCGGTCCGACATGGTCCCGCCGAGCACCGCGCCGAAGGCCGCACCGATCAGCAGAACGCCGCCGATCAGGCCCTCCTCGACCGGGTTCAACGCAAGGCCGCCGGCACCGTGCGGCATGTACATGTAGGGCAGTGCACCGGAGATGACACCGGTGTCATAGCCGAAGAGCAGAGAACCCAGGGTGGCCACCCCGGCCACCGCCAGAATGCCGCGATGCTTACCGGAGGCCGGAGTCCCGGCCACCATTTCTGCGATGTCGGGCTCATCGGTCCCGGGGACGGGACGTGTCGTGTCCATGGTCATGACTCCAACCTCACTCGTCGCGGCCGGTCGGCAGGGACACCGGACGCGCCGCCGCCTGAACGCGGTCCGCGATGCAGGCGTCGACGCTGCGGTCGATCCCGGGGAATAGCTCCTGGAGACCCTGGCGGGCCCCGGTGCGCACGCTGCCCACCGGTCCGCGGGAGGGAACTCCCGAGCCGATGGCCTTCTTCTCAGTCATAACGCTCCTTGCTCAGTCCCGCGGCCCTCATTGGCCGCGGACGGTGCCCCAGTGCACCGGCACAACGATGGTGCCATATGTCATCCGGAAAGTGATAAACGTACTGACATGAAAAAACGATTCGACCGGGAGACTGGCGACCGGGTGAACGGATTTCCGGCCGAGTCGAATCGTTACGACCGCGGGGACCCGGTCGTTGAACGGGTCACCAGCACCGCGGGCACCGTCACCGCCCGCTCGGCCCCGGGCCGCACCGGACCGCCGGCCTCCACCCGGGTCCGCAGCGCCCTCGCCGCCAGCCGCGCCAGCAGGGTGACGTCCTGTCGGACCGTGGTGAGGGCCGTGGTGGGATCGCTGGCCACCGGCGCGTCGTCGAAGCCGACCACGCTGATGTCGTCGGGGACCCGCACCCCGACCATCCGCAACTGCCGGACCAGGCCCGCAGCGCACATGTCGTTGAAACAGGTGACCGCGGTCGGCGCGGGGGCCATCGCCCACAGCGCGTGGCCGGCCAGCACCCCGGCCTCGATCGTCGACCCGCCGGGCAGCACGCGGATCTCCCCCGCCAGCCCGTGGCGGGTCATCGCCTCCACGTACCCCTGCTCCCTGGCATCGGCCATCGGCTGACCCGATCCGCCGACATGGACGATCCGGCGGTGCCCCAGGGAGACCAAGGCATCCACCGCCCCGGCGACCCCCGAGCGCGAGTCGCAGGCGACGACGTCGACACCCCCAAGTGCCACCTGTCGACACAGACTCAGCACCGGCAGGCGCCTCGCCACCGCGGCGATCTCCTGGTCGCTGAGTCCAGAACCGGTGAGCACCATCGCCTCGCAACCCTCGCGCGTGAGGTCCTCGATGCACATCTGCTCGGTGTGATGGGCGGTCGCCCCGGCCAGGATCACCTCGAGGTGCTCGCCGGACAGCCCCACGTAGAGGGCGTCGAGCAGATGCGCCTGGAAGGACTGCTCGACCTCGTAGACCACCCCCACCGACCGGGAGTGGAATCGGCGCAGTCCCGAGGCTCTGCGGTCTGGCCGCCAGCCGAGCCGGTCGGCGGCGTCGATGACCCGCCTGCGGGTCGCCTCGGAGACCTTCCCGCCGCCCGACAGAGCCACCGAGACGGTGGACGTCGAGGTGCCGGCCAGTCTCGCGACGTCGCGAATCGTGACCCTGTGCGGTGTTCGCCCCTGTGCGCCATCCACGTCGGGTGATGCTACCGCCAGCGGCAACGTCAGAAGCTGCGAGTTATTTGTCAGAACAAATTCTTCGCCGTGGGCATAGACGTGCCCCGGGTACTTGCCCGGCACGGTGTCATCCCGTATCGTCTTCCTTGTCAGGTCATGAACCTGACCCTTCCCGGAATCCCGGGGAGCGCACGAAGCCGTGCTGAGCACGGCTTTCAGCCGTGCCCGGCACTCCGATCATGGAAGCAGGCACGCACATGACCACCATTTCTCTGAACAAGTCCCTCGCGTCCAGGGGAGCTGCCTCTCGGCACTCCGTCTCCCGTCACGCCGACACTGACAGGTTCCAGCTGCCCATCGTCGCGGTCGTTCTCGTGGCCGTCTCGGTGATCGTCGCCCTCACCGGTCTGGTGATCTCCTCCGATGTGGCCGTCATCCTCGGCGGGTTCCTGGCAGTGGCCTCCTCCTTCGCGCTGGTCGCCTCGACCCTGCGCAAGGCGGTGCTGGCCCAGAACTGACCATCACAGCGGAACCGGTCGCACCCTGAGGTGCGACCCTGGCAGAGACGCAACGGAGAGTCTCACACAGCCTGCGACTCACATCGAGTCGAGACGAATCCGTCAGCACGAAGGGGCCCGTCCTGGGGACGGGCCCCTTCCATGTCCCCGGCCGCTGCCATCTCCCCGAAGGTCCTGGGGACCAGACCGGCGGGACCCCCGGGCAGTCTCTGCCCGGGGGTCCCGCCGGTCCACACGCCTGGTCGACCAGGCCTGGTCGAACAAGGCTCAGAAGAACCGCCTCTGCCGGGTGATCTCGCCGGCGTACTGCCGGTAGGCCTCCTGGGTCGACTCCAGCCGGGACTGCGAGGTGACCGGGACGTCCCACCAGCCGGTGGAGGGCGGGTTGGGGCCGTACAGGTCGGTCTCGATGTGGATCATCGTCGCCCGGTCGGAGGCGTGGGCCTTCTGGTAGGCCTGACGGAACTCCTCGATGCCGTGCACCTCGAGGACGTCCAGCCCCCAGGAGCGGGCATTGGCCGCGATGTCGACCGGCAGCCGCAGCGACGGGTCGTCGCCGCGGACATGGCCCTCGCCGTCGTCGTCGCGACGGTACTTGGTGCCGAACCGCTGGGACCCGTGGGACTCCGACAGCGCTCCGATCGAGGAGTAGCCGTAGTTCTGCAGCAGCACGAAGATCGCCTTGCGACCCTCCTGGACCAGGGTCGCCAGCTCCATCGGCAGCATCTGGTAGGTGCCGTCGCCGACGATCGCCACCACCTCGGACTCGGGCCGGGCCATCTTGACGCCCAGGGCGGCCGGGATCTCGTATCCCATGCAGGAGAAGGCGTACTCGACGTGGTACTGGACCGGGGTGCTGGCCCGCCACAGGCACTGCAGGTCGCCGGGCATCGAGCCGGCGGCGTTGATCATGATGTCCTCGTCGCCCATCATCTCGTTGAGGGCGCCGAAGACCTCGGTCTGGGCCGGCAGCGGACCGTGATCCGCGTGGTAGCAGGCGTCGGTGGCCTTCTGCCAGGCAGCCACCTCAGTGCGGGTCTTGTCCGTCCACTGCTGGCTCACGTGGAAGTCGGCGAGTGCGGCGGTCAGCGCGCTGAGTGCCTCCCGGGCATCGGCGAGGACCATCTCGGCACCCTGCTTGACGGCGTCGAAGGCGGCGACGTTGATGTTGACGAAGCGCACCTGCGGGTTTCCGAAGACCGTCTGGGAGCCGGTGGTGAAGTCGGAGTACCGGGTGCCGATGCCGATCACCAGATCGGCCTCGGCCGCCAGCGCGTTCGCCGATCCGGCGCCGGTGGCCCCCAGACCGCCGACGGCGGCCGGGTGGTCCCAGTTGATGGCTCCCTTGCCGGCCTGGGTGTCGGCGACCGGGATGCCGGTGGCGGTGGCCAGCTCCCGAAGCTGCTCGGAGGCCTGGGAGTAGATGGTGCCACCGCCGGAGACGATGAGCGGCTTGGCGGCGCCCTTGATGGCGCTGACCGCCCGGGCCAGGGCGGAGGGAGCGGGGACCTGGCGGTCCATGTGCCACACCTTCTTGGCGAAGAAGGACAGCGGCCAGTCGTAGACCTCGGCCTGGACGTCCTCGGGCAGGCAGACCACGGCCGCACCGGTCTCGACCGGGTCGGTGAGCACCCGCATCGCCCCGGGCAGGCTCACCATCAGCTGTTCGGGCCGGTTGACCCGGTCCCAGAACTTCGAGACCGGCTTGAAGGCGTCGTTGCAGCTGATGTCGGGGTCCCTGGAGTCCTCCAGCTGCTGCAGCACCGGGTTGGGCGCCCGGTTGGCGAAGATGTCGGAGGGGAAGAGCAGCACCGGGATCCGATTGGTGGTGGCCAGCGCGGCCCCGGTGACCATGTTGAGGGAGCCCGGGCCGATCGAGGCGGTGGCGGCCAGGGTCTGCAGCCGGTCCATGGTGCGGGCATAGGCGGTCGCCGCGTGGACGATGCCCTGCTCGTTGCGACCGTGCCAGTACTCCAGGCGGCCCTCCTCCGGGTCGGGGCTCACCTCGTTCTGCAGCAGGGCCTGGCCGAGTCCGGCCACGTTGCCGTGGCCGAAGATGCCGAAGATACCGGGCACGAAGCGGCGTTCGACGCCGTCCCGCTCGCTGTACTGGTGGGTGAGGTACCGGACGATCGCCTGTCCGACGCTCAGCCGGATAGTGGGTTCAGCCATCTCTCTGGACTCCTTCTTGGGGTCAGTTCTTGGGGTCAGCCTGGATGTCGTCGACGTTCTCGTCGACCTGGTAGGGAAGGCGCGGGTCCATCGTCCCGGTCTCGTAGGTGCCGCGCAGCCACGTGTACTCGGGGTCGTCCACCGACTTCCACTCGGCTCCGCCGGGGCCCGCCATCACATTGAGGTAGTACAGGTCGTACCCGGGAGCGGCCGCGCAGGGGCCGTGCCAGCCGTGCGGCACCAGGGCGACGTCGCCGGTGCCGATCTTGGCGGCGACGCTGATCGGGCGGTCCGCGGTCCCGTAGGTGGCGTGCAGCGCCATCCCGGGGCCGTACTCGTTGCCCTTGATCTGGAAGTAGTAGATCTCCTCCAGCTCGTGCTCGTCGGGCCCCTCCTCGTCGTGCTTGTGGGGCGGGTAGGAGGACCAGCAGCCACCGGGGGTGATGACCTCCACGACCAGCAGTCGCGAGGTGTGCAGGGCATTGCCGACCGAGTAGCTGGAGGCCTGCCGGCACAGGTAGTCGGCTCCCCGCAGCTCCACGGTGACCTCGTCGACCGGGCAGTAGCGGGGTTCCAGGTCCTCGGAGGCCAGCGCATAGGGCAGCCCGACCCGGCCGCCGCTGACGGCGGTGACCACCGCGGTGGTCCCGCGCGGCAGGAAGAAGTAGTCGGTGACCTGGCCCCAGATGGTGCGTCGGCCGGCGAGCTCGGTGGTCCTGCCGTCGACCTCGACTCTCCAGGACCCCTCCAGCGGCAGCACCAGGTACTCGTACTCCCCGGTCTCCACGGTGGTCGAGGAGCCGGCCGCCAGGGTCGCGACTCTCAGCCCCGAGTAGGTCCAGCCGGCCCGCTGCGGGGAGACGTCGACCTCGAACTCGTCGTGGCCGGCGGTGCCCGCCGGCAGAACGTAGTCACTCATCTGTGTCAGACCTCCAATAGTGTGACGGCGTTGTCCACGGCGGAGGCGACGTCGCCGTCCGCCGGGTAGAGCATTGATCGGCCCAGGACCAGACCCTGGACGGTGGAGGGGGCCAGTGCCCTGGCCCACATCCGGCGGGTCGCCTCGACATCGTCGGACAGTTCCCCGCCCAGCAGCAGGATCGGCATCGAGGAGGCCCGGGCGACCTCCTCCATCCCCTCGACGGCCGGCAGTTTCAGCCAGGTCCATGTCGAGTCGGCGGCCAGTCCGGCGGTCATCGCGACCGACTTCACGACCGCCTGGGTCGACAGGTCGTTGACCACCTTCCCGGTGGCGTCCCGGCGCGAGATGAAGGGCTCGACCATCGCGATCCGACCGGCCCTGGCCAGCGCGTCGATGCTGCTCGCGCAGGCCGCCACGGTGTCGGAGGTCGAGGAGTCCTCGAAGTCGTAGCGCATCAGCATCTTGCCGCCGGCGAGGTCCTGGCCGATGACCCCGTCGACGTCGTAGCCGGTCATCCGGTCGTCGATCTCGAAGCTGGCCCCGCGCAGTCCGCCGCGGTTCATCGAGCCGAAGACCACCTTGCCCTCCAGGGCACCGAGGTTGGCCAGGTCCTGGACCATGTCGCTGGTGCCCAGGAATCCGTTGACCCCGGGTCGCGACAGGGCGGTGACGCACCGTTCCAGCAGGGACTCCCGGTCGGCCATCGCGTACTCGTCGGCGCCGACCCGCAGCGCTCCGCGGGCCGGGTGGTCGGCGGCGATCACCATCAGCGGCTCCCCGCCGTGCCAGCGGGGCCGCTCGCGGTCGATGACCCTGGCCTGGAACCCGCGGGGGTCCTTCACGCGGCGCTCGACGAGGCTGTCGATCAGCGGTGTGGTGCTCATCGTGACTCCTGGGTGGCCGTGATGTCGATGTGGCGGGCCATCATCGAGAACAGTTCGGGTTCGGTCGGCATCGCGGTGGAGCACTCCAGCCGGGTGGCGACCAGGGCCCCGGCGCTGGAGGCGGCGCGGATCGTGTCGGCCAGCGACCAGCCCTCCAGCAGTCCGTGGCACAGGCTGCCGCCGAAGGCATCCCCGGCTCCCAGCCCGTTGGTCACCTCGATCGGGGTGGGCGGGACGACGACCCGTTCGGTGCGGGTCATCGCCAGGGTCCCCTTGGGCCCCTGCTTGACCACCGCGAGCTGCACCCCGGCGTCCAGCAGGGCCTCGGCGGCCCTGGTCGGGTCGGTCTCGCCGACGGCGACCTCGCACTCCTCGCGGTTTCCGACCGCCACGGTGACCTTCGGCAGGATCTCGGCGACCGCCTCGTGGGCCTGCTGCGGGGAGTCCCAGAAGCTGTCGCGGTAGTCGAGGTCGAGGATGGTGTGCTCGGCCCTGTCACGGATGTCGAGGGCGTGGTGGTGGGCGGCGCGACTGGGCTCCTGGCACAGCCCGGTGACCGTCAACCAGAGGATCCTGGCGTCGCGGACCTGCTGCTCGGGGATGTCAGCCGGGGTGATCTTGAGATCGGGCGCGCTGGGGAACCGGTAGAAGTACAGCGGGAAGTCGTCGGGCGGGAAGATCTCGCAGAAGGTCACCGGGGTGGGGATCTCGCGGACGGTCTTGACATAGGTGGAGAAGACCCCGAGGCGGGCCATCTCCTGCCGGCAGAAGTTGCCGAAGGGGTCGTCGCCGACCGCGGTGATCACCGCGCAGGCGTGCCGCATCCGGGCGGTCGCCACCGCGACATTGGTGGGACTGCCGCCGAGGAACTTGCCGAAGGAGGTGACCTCCTCCAGCCCGACGCCGTGCTGCAACGGGTAGATGTCGACGCCGATCCGTCCCATCGTCAGGACGTCAAGGGAACGCGATCCGGGGGCAATCATGTGAGCTCCACTTCTCTGGGGTGGCTACGCAGGCCAACGGTAGCAGCACCGCACCTATTGTCAATACAAATACCCGGGCTGCCGACAGAGGACGCGACCGCACCGCCCGCGGGGGCCGCGCACGGACCGACCGAGGGAAGTGCCCCGGTATTTGACAGGACAATTGGAAGGCAGTGTAATGGGGTCTGTCAGCGACGACGATGACGAGCTGACCCCAGGTATCCAGCACAGGAGCTGATCATCCAATGACCGAATACACCCCCGGGCCTCTCCTCCAGGTGGCGCAGCACACCTCGACCGCCCTGTGGAACGACTCCGCGGACCTCGAGGAGCTCACCCAGTCGATCTCCTTCGGCGGCGTCGGCGCCACCTGCAACCCGCAGATCGCCTACGGCACCATCAAGAAGCACCTCGACGTGTGGGCGCCGCGGATCCGCGAGATCGCCAAGGCCCACCCGACCTGGGGCGAGGCCGAGGTCGGCTGGCAGGCCGTCAAGGACATGTCCGTGGAGGCCGCCGCCCTGCTCGAGCCGATCTTCAAGGAGCAGCACGGACACAACGGCCGGCTGTCCATCCAGACCGACCCCCGCCTGCACAACGACGCCAAGGCCCTGGCCGACCAGGCCGAGTCCTTCAGCCAGATGGCTCCCAACATCATCGTCAAGGTGCCGGCCACCAGCGTCGGCGTCAAGGCCATCGAGGACGCCACCTACCGCGGCGTCTCCATCAATGTCACGGTGTCCTTCTCGGTCCCCCAGGCGGTGCGCACCGCCGAGGCCATCCAGCGCGGTCTGGACCGCCGGGTCGCCGACGGCAAGCCGATCGACGAGATGGGCCCGGTGGTGACCATCATGGGCGGTCGTCTCGACGACTGGCTGAAGATCGTCGCCTCCCGCGAGCAGCTGTTCATCGACCCGGGCGCCCTGGAGTGGGGCGGTATCGCCGCGATCAAGCACGCCTACCAGATCTTCCAGGAGCGCGGGTTCCAGGCTCGGGTCCTGGTGGCCGCCTACCGCAACGTCCTGCAGTACTCCGAGCTGACCGGTGGCGACCTCGTGCTGTCCCCGCCCTTCGCCTGGGCCAAGCGGGTCAACGACTCCGGCTACACCCCGGACTTCGACGCCATCAGCAAGCCGGTTCCCCAGCACCACCTCGACGCCCTGATGAAGATGCCCGAGTTCCGTCGCGCCTACGATCCCGACGGCATGACCGTCGAGGAGTTCGACACCTTCGGGCCGACGGTGCGCACCCTGCGCGGGTTCCTCAAGGCCGACTGCGACCTCGAGACCCTGGTCAAGGACATCGTGATGCCCGAGCCGTGATCCACCCCGGCTCAGCACAGTGATGGCCGGTGAACGGGTTCAAAACCCGTTCACCGGCCATTGCTCTGTGGTGAGGCGGACCTCTCAGCGGACGAGGGGCTCTCGGCGGATGAGGATCCCAGAGGACCCTCAGTCCTCAGATGTCGGCGTGCTCCTCGGCGTGCTGCTCCTCGGCCTGCTTGGCGAGCTCGGCCGGATCGATCGCCTTGACCTGGGCGATGAGGTCGTCCAGTGCCGATCCGGGCAGCAGACCCGACTGGCGGAAGACCAGGTAGCCGGCTCGGAAGGCCATCAGGGTGGGGATCGAGGTGATCTCCAGGGCGCCGGCGAGGTTCTGCTCGGCCTCGGTGTCGACCTTGGCGAAGGTCACGTCGTCGTGCCGTTCGCTCGCGCTGTCGTAGATCGGGGCGAACCGCATGCACGGGTTGCACCAGCCCGCCCAGAAGTCGATGAGCACGACATCATTCGAGTCAATGGTCGAGGCGAAATTCTCCTCGTTCAGGGCAACCGTCGCCATGTCTACCTCCGTGAAGTCATTCAAGCTGTTCAGGTACCGATGCCAGAGTCGTCACGGCATCTCTTCTGGCTCGGGAACACACCCGCCGGGGGCATTATTCCCCTCTGCCCGGCCCCCGAGGCGGCCGGGGCCCGGCTCAGGCGACGCCGTCGGCCGGCTGCGGATCCTTCAGCGCGACCACCCGGCGCATCGGCACGGGCAGGTTGACCGGTCCCCGGCTCTGCACCTGGTGGACCAGCCAGTCGCGGGCCGACTGCCTGCGGGAGGCGGTGGAACCAGGCAGGTACATCGCCGACATCAGCAGGTCGGCGTCGGTGCTGTCGCGGACGGTGAACACGTAGCAGGACCGGGCGTCCTCCACCTTGCGCAGACCCCGCTGGGCGAGCAGATCGGTCATCCTCAGCTCGAGTGCGCCGGGGAAGCTCGGCGTCGACCCGACCCTGGCGGCCAGCTCCACCGCCGGGCGCATCAGGGAGGGCGGGACCGGGCGGATGGTGGGAGCCATGCAGGCGAAGATCCCACCGGGGCGCAGTACCCGGGAGGCCTCGTCGACCAGCAGCCGCGGATCGGGCACCGTCACCATGCCCATCGAGGTCACCACGGCGTCCACCGAGGAGTCGGACAGCGGCAGGTGGTCGAACGCCCCGCGCACCCAGTGCACGGCGTCGGCTCTCGCGCCTCCGCTCATCGCCTGCTCCAGCTCCTCGGCGGAGTCCTCCACGCCGATCACCTGGCGCCGGCCGTCGGCCAGTCTGCGCGACAGCACCCCGGCTCCGCAGCGGACGTCGACCACCACCTCGGCGGTCCAGGAGACCGCCCTGGCCAGCCAGGAGTAAGGATTCCGCTCACCGGCGGTGCTGCGACGCAGGGCCTCCTGGATCACTCCCGGACGTTCGGCGTGGAACCGCGTCAGATAGTCGGGCCACGGGTCCTGGGGGCTCCCCAGACCCAGTCGACGGGCCAGCTCGCGAACGGATGCGCTCCTCACCTCAGGCTCCCCTCAGGTACGTGCGGGAATGGTGGCCGGGACGATGAAGATGCCGTCGGCGTCGTGTTCGGAGAACTCCGCGCTGCCGTCCGGTCCGGTGATCAGCACCGCCCCGTCCTGCAGTCGCGCGGTGATCGGGACGCCGATCTCCAGGCCGACCCTCTTGACCGTCGCCAGATTGGGCTCGGTGGCCTGGAAGTGCTCGGTGAACCGCACGATCCTCACCTGCTGGTCCCCCTCGCCACCGTCGATGAGGAACTCGGCGAGTGGATGGGAGTCCCTGCGGAAGGGGACCGCCGAGTCGGTGCTGGTGAACTGGCCGATCGCCGGGATCGCATTGCCGTAGGGGGACTTGTCGGGATCGTCGAGGATGTCGATGAGCCGGTTCTCCACCTCGTCGGAGATGACGTGCTCCCAGCGACAGGCCTCGCCGTGGACCAGGGCGGTGTCCAGTCCGATCACCTGGGTGAGCAGGCACTCGGCCAGCCGGTGCTTGCGCATCACATTGACCGCCTGGGCATGGCCGGCAGGGGTGAACTCGATGGTGCGGTCGGGTCTGACGACCAGCAGGCCGTCGCGCTCCATCCGCGCCACGGTCTGCGAGACGGTGGGCCCGGACTGATGCAGCCGCTCGACGATCCTCGCCCTGCGCAGATCGATGCCCTCCTCCAACAGCTCGTAAAGAGTACGCAGGTACATCTCTGTGGTGTCGATGAGTTCGCCGCTCACGTTCTCCTCCGTCGTGCCCGATGGGCCCTCGCAACCATCTGAAACTCTGTTCGTCCCACGGTAGAAGCGGTGGGAGACGCCGATGTGGGAACAGCTCACCGCGATGACTCATTCCCCGGCCGGTGCTCCACCGGCCGCGCAGACCTTCCCGCGGGACGGGCTCGGCCCCGTTCCGCGACCCGTCAGCCCTGCCGCTCGATCTCCCGGCCGGCACGGATGACCCGCTCCAGGTGACCCGTCCCGGTGGTGAGGCACAGGTCGGCGCGCCTGCCCGCCTTGATGACGCCGGCGTCCAGTCCGTGCCAGCGGGCCGGGGTGGTCGAGGCCATCATGGCGGCCTGGGCCAGCGGTATCCCCACCGTGGTCACGACGAACTCGACGGCCCGGCCCAGGGTGAGGGTGGACCCGGCGATCGCGCCGAGGGAACCGTCCGGGTTGAGCAGCCGGGCACCGCCGTTGACCACCCGGACCGCCAGGGACCCGAGCATGTAGTCGCCGTCCGGCTGGCCGGTGGCGCTCATCGCGTCGGTGACCAGGCAGATCCGCTCAGGACCGGCGGCCTGCACCGCCATCCGGATGACATCGGGAGCGAGGTGGACGCCGTCGCAGATGAGCTCGCACATCACCCGCGAGTCGGTGAGCATCCACGGCACCGGACCGGGCTTGCGGTGATGGATCGGGGCCATCGCGTTGAACAGGTGGGTGACGACGTCGGCACCGGAGTCGACGGCGTCGCGGGCGGTCGCGGCGTCGGCCTCGGAGTGGCCGAAGGCCGAGTGGACCCCGGCAGCGGCGATCGTCTGCACCGCCTCGATCCCGCACCGGCGCTCCGGGGCGAGGGTGATCATCCGGAGGTCATCGCCACCGGCGTCCAGCAGCCGGGAGACCCGTCCGGGGGTCGGATCGCGCAGCAGGTCGACGTTGTGGGCGCCCTTGCGGGACTCCGCCAGGAAGGGCCCCTCGAGGTGGATGCCGTCGAACTCGCCCTCGGCGCAGAACTGGCGCAGCCGGCCGATCTGGTCGACCAGGTCGTCCATGTCCTCGGTGACGGTGCTGGCGAACAGGCTGGTGGCGCCCTGGGAGCGGTGGTACCCGATGGCGGCCCGCACCTTGTCCGGGTCGGGGTCGGAGAAGCTCGCCCCGGCCGCCCCGTGGCAGTGGGTGTCGACGTATCCGGGCAGCACCCACTCGTCGACCTCGTGTTCGGCGTCCAGGACGCCGAGGGCCACCTCGCTGAACCGGTCACCCTCGATGGTGATCGTTGCCGGCCCGACCGAACCGTCCGGGTAGAGAACGTGACGCGACGAGATGATCATGCTGACCTCCGGTGGTGTTCGCCCCTCGATTCTTCCACAGGATGCCTTGTCCGGGTCCTCCTGCGTGGACATCGGCGTCCCGGCGACCCCCGTCTGGGAGAATTCGGGCATGTCTGAGCTGAAGGTTCCCGTCGATCTGCTGCCCTCCGACCCCCGTTTCGGGTCGGGGCCCTCGCGCATCCGACGCGAGGTGATCCAGGCTCTGGCCGCACCCGGGTCGGTGATGGGCACCTCGCACCGCAAGCCCCCGGTCAAGGATGTCGTGCACTCCATCCGGTCCGGTCTGGCCGAGCTGTACCGGCTGCCGGCCGGCTACGAGGTGGCACTCGGCAACGGCGGGGCCACCCTGTTCTGGTCGATGGCGGCGTGCAGCCTGGTGGCTCATCGCAGCGCCAACGGCGTCTACGGCTCTTTCAGCCGCAAATTCGCCACCACCCTGCAGAAGGCCCCCTTCCTGGCCGATCCGGCGATCTTCGAGGCCCCGGCCGGCAGACTGGCGCTGCCGCGGGCCGCCCATGCGGTGGGCACCTACGCCTGGGCCCAGAACGAGACCTCCACCGGCGTCGTGGCCCCGGTGCAGCGGCCCGAGGGTATCGACGAGTCCGCCCTGGTGCTGATCGACGCCACCTCAGCGGCCGGCGGGGTGGATGCCGACATCTCGGCCACCGACGCCTACTACTTCTCACCGCAGAAGAACTTCGCCTCCGACGGCGGGCTGTGGGTGGCGGTGCTGTCCCCCGCGGCGATCGCGAGGTCGGCCGACCTGACCTCCTCGGCCCGCTGGGTGCCCGACATCCTCAATCTGACCCTGGCGGTGGAGAACTCCCGCAAGGACCAGACCCTCAACACTCCGGCGATCGCCACCCTGGTGATGCTGGAGGCGCAGATCTCCTGGCTGCTGGAGCACGGCGGGATGGCGTGGGCGGCCAACCGCACCCACACCTCCTCCGGAGTCCTCTACCGGTGGGCCCAGGACAACCCGCTGACCTCCCCGTTCGTCCAGGACCCGGCGCTGCGCAGCCCGGTGGTGGTGACCATCGACCTGGACCACAGCATCGACTCGGCGCAGCTGTGCGCGATCGCCCGAGAGAACGGGATTCTCGACATCGAGCCCTACCGGGGGCTGGGGCGCAACCAGATCCGGGTCGGGACCTTCTCCTCGGTCGACCCGGAGGATGTCCGTGCGCTGGTCGCCTGCCTGGACTGGATCCTGGAGAGGATGCCCCGGGTCGGGGCCTGAGAGGCCCCTCGGCCCCCGCCAGGCTACTTCGCCCGGTACACCACCACTGCCGCCGCGACCGCCAGCAGCACGCTGGCCACCAGGGTGATGAGCGTCCCCCACCGGATCCCGGCGGTGTCGTCATCGTCGCTGTGGGCAGGGGCGGCCGCCGATGCCGAGGGGGTCGGCGTCGCGCTGGTGGAGCCGCCGGGCAGGCTCATCCCGGTGACCGTCGTCGAGGAGCCGGCCAGTTGGAGACCGTCGCCCGACAGGGTCGATGAGATGGCGTCTCCCCCCGACGGGGAGACCGGCGCGGTGGCCAGCGTCTTCCAGGTGTAGGCGTCCACCAGGGTGACCTGGTCCCTGGTGCGCAGCGCGATCCGTTTGCCGTCCGACAGGAAGACGGCGTCGGTGACATCGGCGGGAGCGCTCGCGACCCGGACCAGGGTGTTGTCGGAGTCGCGGCTCAGCTCGGTGGGCGCCCGGTAGATCGCCGGGGAGTCGCCGCGGGTGACGATGTAGATGTTGCCCCTCCCGCTGACCGCCATGGCGTCGGCGTCATGGGGTCCGTCGGGATAGACGAGGTCCCAGGCGCGCCAGGAGGTCGCCGACCCGTCGAGGGCCTGGGGGCTGAGCACCTGAATACTCTTGCGGCTGGTTGTCGGGTCGCCGATGTCGCCGACGAACAGCGAGCTGTCGGACCAGGCCAGTGCCTGGACACTGGTGGGCGTCACCTGCCAGGACACCTCCTTGCTGCGACGGCCCTGGGCGTCGACGGCCACCAGGGTGCGGGTGGTCCGCGAGCTGCCGTCGGTCACCCAGTAGCAGTTGCCGTCGGTGTCGGCGGCCATTCCGACCGGGGCCGAGACGCCGGAGACCTGGATGGAGAACCCCTGGGGGGCGGCCACCGCGGGACCGGCTGCCAGAGTCCAGGCGGCCAGGGCGCAGACGACGGTCTGCAGCACGCGTCGCGGGAGGCTTCCAGTCACGAGGCTCCATCCTGCCACGGACGGGCCGAGGCCACCGTGGCCGATCATTCGATCCCCGCTCATCGGGCTCCCAGCAGGGCACCGACCACCACGAGCACCACGACCAGGACGAGGGCTGTTGTCACGACGTACTGTCTTGAGCGCGGATCCACGGGTTCCACGATAGTTCCGGGATCGGGTCTGTACCGTTGGCGCATGGGTGAGTTACGGCTTCACGCCATCTCGATCAATGAGGTTCGAGACATCTTCGGAGCCGACGAGGCACAGGCACGCACGCTTCGCGGCTGGGCACAGGAGCACTTCAGCGTGCCCGAGACGCCTCGTAGACGGGGGTTGTGGTCCAAGCTGCGCCCGGTCACCCGGATCGACAACGAGGCGCCGATCCTGCCGGTGAACTGGCCCACCCCCCAGGACGTGGACGATCTCATCGCGGGCCGGTTCGTCTCCCCCGACCGGCTGGTCCGCTGCTGGCGGGTGCTCGACCTGTGGCTGCACAACCTGTCGTGGGGGACCCACTCGATGTCGATGGACCTCGGCCGGGTCGACGACTTCGAGTTCGACCTGGCCCGGGCCGGGCTGCCCAGCGAGTTGTCCCTGCGTCGACTGTTCGGCAGCGACCCCCAGATCCCGCTGCGTCCGGCCCCGGGGATGCGCACCGGTTACTCCCGGGCGGCCCATGTCACCGCCACCCGGGACGCCCTGTCGGCGATCGCCGAACGGGTGTCCGAGCCGAACCGGGAGACGGTCGCCGGGCTCGTCGGGTTCCTCGTCCAGTTCCCGGCCTGGAGTGCCGCCGCGCCGGGGGCCGGACGGGCGGCTCCCGACCTGTTCGTGGTGTGGCACGCCGGCCAGAGCACCATCGAGAGAACAACGATGTGATCTGGCCGGCGTGACCGGTCGTGTCGCCTGTCGGCAGCTTGTGGCAGCTTGTCGGCGGCGGGGGTCAGAGCTTCGCGATGAGATCGAGGAGCAGCCCCTGGCCGAAGTAGATGACGAACAGCGCCGAGACCGCCCACAGGATGGGATGGACCAGGCGAGCCCTGCCGACGAACAGCTTGGTGATGCAGTACAGGATGAACCCGGCACCGATACCGGCGGTGATCGAGTAGGTGAAGGGCATCAGGATGATGGCGGCGAAGGCCGGAAGTCCCTCGACGACGTCATTCCACTTGATGTCGGTGACCTGGGACATCATGAGGAATCCGACGAAGACCAGCACCGGGGCGGCGGCCTCCGAGGGGATCATCGTGATCACCGGGGAGATGAGCATCGACAGCAGGAACAGGATGCCGGTGACCACGGATGCGAAACCGGTCCTGGCGCCCTCGCCGACACCGGCCGAGGACTCGATGAAACCGGTGTTGGAGGACGAGGATCCCAGTCCGCCGGCGACCGCGGCCAGGGAGTCCACCAGCAGGATCTCCTTGAGGTGGGGCGGGTTGCCCTCGGCATCATTGAGCCCGGCCTGGGCGCCGATCGCCACGACGGTACCCATGGTGTCGAAGAAGTCGGCCAGCATCAGGGAGAAGACCACCAGCAGCACCGAGATGAAGGTGGCGATGTTGAAGTGGCCGTCCTTCAGGAATCCGCCGAACAGGTCGACCCGCCCGACCAGCCCGAGATCGGGCCAGGAGAAGCTGGAGGCCGCCGGCAGACGGGGGACGTTGAGCGCCCAGCCGGTGGGATTCTGGTCGCCGATGTGGGGACCGATCTTGCCGATCTCCTCGATGATGAGGGCCAGGATCGAGCCGCCCGCGATCGCGATGAGCATCGCGCCGCGGACCTTCTTGACGTACAGGATCACCACGGCGATGAACCCGACCACGCATACGAAGATCGGCCAGCCCACCAGGGACCCGTTGACTCCCAGCTGGACCGGGGTGCCGGTGCCGGCGCGAACCACACCGGAGTCGACAAGTCCGACGAAGGCGATGAACAGACCGATGCCCACGCCGATGGCCGCTCGGAGGCTGCGAGGCACGGCGCGGAAGATCATCTCCCGAAGACCGGAGATGACGAAGATGAAGATGAGGATGCCCTCCCAGACGACCAGGCCCATCGCCTGAGGCCAGGTCATCGTGGGTGCCACGCCGTACGCGAGCAGCGAGTTGATGCCGAGTCCGGCGGCGATACCCAGCGGGAACCGGCCGTAAATGCCCATGAAGATGGTCATCACACCGGCGACCAGGGCGGTCACCGCCAGGACCATCATCTTGTTGTGATCGATGGCGGCCTCGTTGAGGGTCTTGCCCGCCGCGTCGAGGAACTTCGGGGCGCCACTGAGGAGCTTGCCGTTCTTGTCGGCGGCTGCTCCGAGGATGAGGGGGTTCAGAGCGAGGATGTAGGCCATCGTGAAGAAGGTCACGACACCGCCGCGGATCTCCTTGGAGCGGGTGGTGCCTCGCTTGGTGAGCTCGAACCAGCGATCGATTCTGCTGTTTGGTTCTGGATATGTGGGGGTCACAGACACGGCGAGCATGATACTGAGATTCTGAAATCGATCGTGTTACGAGGACCGGCGGTGAGCTGTCCCGGTGATCGTTTCGGGGGCAGCTCCGCTGAGGGTGAACCGATCACTCAGGGAACTGGGGGTCACCACCCACCAGCGCCCCGAAGGGCACTTCCGCGAGTGAAATGTTCACCCCGGACCGCGAACTCCCCCGCCGACCGCACCCCGACACTCCCAACGACCCGCGCCTAGCGGCAGAGCAGCTCCGTAGGGGGCCTCAGGGCGCCCGGCACCCGAGTCCGCAGGCGGATCACAAGGTAAACGTACCGTCGGATGGCCCAAATCGGTGGAACGGCCAACCCAAACCTCACCCGAGTGAACCGATCACTCACGGAACCGGGGTCCACCACGCACCAGCGCCCCGAAGGGCACTTCCGCGAGTGAAATGTTCACCTCCGAGATCGCGGTCCCGCACGCCACCCGATCAGCAGACGGCCCAGGGCGAGTTGCTGTAGTGCACGCGGATTGCCAGCACAGTGTTCGTTTCGAAGCCGTCGTCGCCCAAGCTCGTGAACTCCAGTGTTCTGCCTCCGGCGGTGTAGGAGTACCCGCCGTGCTCCGTGTCCACCGTGAGGGTTCCCTGATAGAGACTCAGGAGATCCTTGACGCTCATCCCCACAGTGGCCCCCGAGGTCGTCCTCGCACCTAGGGCGTCCACCGCCATGGCGGTGAGCTTCCCGTCCATGAACCGGAGGTGATAGCCGTCAAGACCAGGGACAAAGCCGTTGACGACGTTCGGAGCGGCGTGTCCCCCACACTCATCCTCCATGGACAGGTTCACCGAAGGACCTTCGAGAGTCTCCCTGGTCATTCCCAGCACTATTGGTCCGGCCCCATCCATCGTGCTGGGGGCTGTCTTCACTCCGACAGCCGATGCCCGGAAGTTGCAGAAGCCTCCCAACGGCTTCTCCAACTCGCCGTACGGTGCATCCTCGGGCAACTCGTAGCAGTCGCCGGCGTGGGTCACCCGCTTGACCTTGGTCCACCCGCCGCCTGTCCGTTGCAGCAAGAGCCATCCTCCGGTGTGGTCCCCCTCGAAGTTGGACTCCACAACCACCCAGTTCCCGTCGTCGATGCAGGTGATCTTCGTCGGATTCATCGTGGGGTCATCCTGGATCTTCCGGATCTGGTCCACCGACGGAGGGCAGCTACCGGTGAGACAGGTGCACAGCACAATGGTGATGATCCTGCCGTCCTTGATCTGCACCTTCCAGCCCAGTCCGAGACGCACGTCTGCCGGGTAGAGGCGCGTCTCCACTCCGCCGTTGGTCGAGGTCGAGACGGGCGCCCCGAGCACGTTCAGCGCCGCGGCGGCGTCCCCCACCCTCAGCCCGTCGATGGTCGAGGCCGACCCCGATCCCTCCAGTGCGATCGAGGTGAGGACGCCTTTCGCGCTGAACGTCCAGGTGCAGTTCATCCAGACCACTCGCACTTGCGTACCGGAGTCCACCTTCGGGAATCCCGGGTGGCTCTTGCGGATCTCGTCGACCAGCTGTCCGGGCCGGATCGACTGGACTCCAGAGGGGGAAAGGGTCCGGGAGGCTGCATCCGGGTCCCCCAGCGCCTCGAGACGACGCGCCAGTTGGGCGGAGTTGCTGGCGGTGACGAAGTACCCCTTGCCCTTGCTGGCGATGCAGGACAGCTGGTCGGAGGACGCGTTCAGGCCGATCGCCGATATCGACAGGCCTGCGTTGTCGGCCGCCAGCGTGGCCGCCGTCTGACACGGGTCGGGCGGTGCGCAGGAGTCCTCGCCATCGGTGATGAGGACGACATTGAGGGGCTGGCCCTTCGCCTGGGCGGCCGCTGTCTGCAGGGCTTTCCCGATCGGCGTCCATCCCACCGGCCTGAGGGTCTTGACCTGACGGGTCACCGCGCCAATGTCAGACCCGACCGGAACCTTCAGCGAGACATCACCACATCCGGCCGAGCGCGGGGCCTCCTCCAAGGTCTTGTCGCCGTAGCTCACCAGGCCGACCCTGGATCCCTTCGGCAGGGAGGACACGAACTTCGAGGCGGCGTCCTGGGCGGCGGTCATCCGAGTACCACCACCCACATCGGACTTCCGCATCGAACCCGATGCGTCCACGATGAGCAGGTAGTTCGCCGGACGCCGTTCAGGGGATGCGGCCGACGAGCCCGTGGGGGCCGCTGTTGCAGAGGCAGGCTGCGATGCGCCGGATGCGCCGGATGCGCCGGACCCGGCGGGCGAGTGCGCCGATGATGACAATCCCGGAACCGAGCACCCCGCCACCATCAATGCCGCTGCGAGTGGGAGGACCAGCCATCGTCGTGCCATGTCGGCAGCCCAGGGAGACCCCACACTCTCACGAGCAGAATGGCGCCCATCGCCTGTCCCCAGTTCAGGGAACACGGCGGAGAGAAACTCTCAGTCGAAAAGTGAGGAGTCGACGGAGATGGTGTCGAAGACCGGCTCGGGAAGCTCGATGCCGCGCTTCTTCTCCACCAGGTCCGAGTGGCCGCCGCAGCCGTGCTCGATCTCCACGACATGGGCGTCGAAGGGCGAGTACTCGTTGGTGCAGGCCCCGAACAGGCGGCCCAGCCCACCCTGGAGGCGGACGAAGTAGCCGCACGTCTGGCACTGCCCCGGGGCGTGCTTGGTGAAGCTGTCGTCGGGTCCGGCGGGACCCTCCAACCAGCGTTCGGCCGCGCGGTCGCGGCCCTCCATGGAGAGCACCCGCTCCCGGCCGAGGCCGAGCTCGCCGGCCACCGCGCGGGTGGCGGCCCACTCCGCGGGATCCTCGTCGGCGGCCAGCTCACCACCGGTGTAGCCGGGCTCCAGCCGAGGATCGTTGTCGGGGGTCGGCAGCAGGGAGCCGGGGGTGATGTCGCCGGGCTCCACCCGCTCCCGCCACGGCACCCAGGCCGGGGCGATGAGGGCGTCGTCGCCGGGCATCAGGGACACCTCGTCGACGGTGACGTTGCGGCCGCGCAGGGCGCGCGCCATCGTCACCGACCAGTGCCAGCCCCGGTATCCGGGGTGCGGGCACTCGAAGAGATGGGTGAGGACGCGATCCCCCTCGATCACGGCGCCGAGGTACTCCCCGACGCCGAAGTCGCCGGCCTGGAACTCGGCGGCCTCCCGGGCCTGGTCGACCGCCTTGACCAGGGTCGAGTCGGCCTTCGGCTTGGCGGCGGCACGCTTGCGGACCGGGGCGTCGTGCGCCTCGGGGGCCCCCTGCGGTTCCTCGACCTCGGAGGGATTCGAGGGCTCAGAAGAACCAGAGGAAACAGCGGGCTCAGGAGCAGCAGCCGACTCCGAGGAGTCGGTGGACTCGGCGGGAACAGTCGACTGCGGGGCGTCGACCGACTCGGGAGCAGCAGCCTCGGAGGAGGCAGCGGCCTCGGGGGCGACCTCCGACTCCGAGGGGACAGCGGGCTCCGTGGAGTCCATGGATTCTGGGTACTGGGCGCTCATCACAGCTCCAACTCGTCGGCAACGGCTCTCAGCATCTTGGCCACCTTGGAGGCGGTCCGAGGATCGGGATGGCGGCCGTGACGATAGCCATTGCCCATGTGGTCCAGCATCTTGATGAGGTCCTCGCAGATGACGGCCAGCTGGTCGGGGGACTTCCGGGTCGACTTCGACAGCGACTTCGGGGTCTCGACGAGCTGGAGAGACAGTGCCTGGTCACCCCGCCTGCCCTCGACGACGCCGAACTCCACCTTCTGGCCGGGTTTCAACGTCGTCGTACCGCTGGGCAGGGCGGAGGCGTTGACGTACACGTCGCCACCGCCGTCCCTGGTCAGGAAACCGAACCCCTTGGCGGCGTCGTAGAAACGCACCTTCCCGGTTGGCATCGCTGGCTCACTCCCCGATTCTGCGTACTCGTACTTGTTCTGGTGCCTGGGAATGAAGAACCGCCGTCGGCATCTCGTGGCCCGACGACGGCTCACGGAACCGACAGTGTCGGCTCCAGGTCTCTGTTCCCAGTCAGCTACTCAGCCTACAAGCTCCCCACAACAGTGCCAAGGTTGGCCCGACCGCACCCACTTGCCGGACCGGAGCCGCTCGTCCCCGCTCCGGTCCCGGTCTCCCGCCCGACGACCCGGAGTCGTCCCTCGGTGTCGTGCCTCGAGCGCTTCCGGCGCAGCCGTGCTGGGGCCGGTATGGTGTGGGGCGCGACGGCCGGGCCCCTGACGATCGGGGCCACTCTCGCCGTGAACCAGGTACCAGTCAGCCCTTGCGTTGTCCGGACCGGTCGCGCGACTCGTGCCGGGTATGGAGATGGCGCATGACAGTTGGTCCCAGTTGGCAACTCATCGTGGCACTGGTGGCGTTGGTGGGACTGGCGGTGATCGCCTCCCGTCTCGGCCGCCTCGGAATCAGCAAGTCGTCGGTGATCTCCGCAGTTCGGGCCACGGTCCAGCTCGCCGCCGTCTCCCTGGTCCTCCGCTACGCCCTGCAGCATCTGTGGGCGGGCGCCGCCTTCACCCTGTTGATGTTCGTCGTCGGCGTCATCACGACCGCCAGGCGCACCGGAGTCGGCAGGGCCTGGCCCTGGACCGCGGTCGCGGTGGCCAGTGGCGTGCTGCCGGTGCTCACGATCATCTTCGTCAGCGGTTCGGCACCCTTCAACGCCGCAACCCTCATCCCGATGGCCGGGATCATCATCGGGAACATGATGAACGGCCACACCCTGGCCGGTCGACGTCTGTTCCCCGAGCTGCGCGAGAACACCGGCACCTTCGAGGCGGCCCTCTCGCTCGGCCTGCCGCGCTCCGAGGCCATCCGGATGGTGACCGAGCACTGTGTCGCCGAGGCCGTCATCCCCAGTGTCGACAGCACCCGAACAGTCGGCCTCGTGACCCTTCCGGGAGCCTTCATCGGCGTCCTGCTCGGTGGCGGATCCGCCCTCCAGGCCGGTGCCGCCCAGCTGCTGGTCCTGATCGGCATCCTCGCCGGCCAGGCGGTCACCGTCGTTGTCGCCCATCGGCTGGTGTGCGCAGCGCTGCTGCTGCCCCCGGACCTGAAGCGCACTCTGCACGAGTGAACCGCTCCCCGGTGGGCGCACCCGGGGTCGGCGCCCTTCCGGGCACCTTCCACCATCAGGGCGCGACTGCCCGGCCGAGGAGCGGGACGCCGTCAGAAGTCCTTGTACTCCTCCGGCTTGTGCTGCCAGACATAGCGGTAGTAGTCGGCCAGCTTCAGGTTGGCGGCGGCGGCCTCGTCGACGACGATGACCGCGTGCTCGTGGTGCTGAAGGATCGAGCCCGGGCACATCGCACTGACCGGGCCCTCGACGGCGGCGGCCACCGCATCGGCCTTCCTCTCACCGCTGGCCAGCAGGACGACATGGCGGGCATCCATGATGGTGCCGAGCCCCTGGGTGACGCAGTGGGTGGGAACCGTCTCGCCCTCCTTGAAGTACCGCGCGTTGTCGCGCAGGGTGCGCGGGGCGAGGGTCTTGATCCGGGTGCGGGAGGCGAAGGAGGAACTGGGCTCGTTGAAGCCGATGTGCCCGTTTCCGCCGATCCCGAGAATCTGGACGTCGATCCCGCCGGCATCCCTGATGGCCTTCTCGTAGGCCCGGCAACCGGCCACGATGTCACTGGCCAGGCCGTCGGGGACGTGGACGCCGGCCGGGTCGAGGCCGAGCCGCTCGGTGACCTCGTGGCGAATCGTCGCCGCATAGCTGCGCTCGTCGTCGATCGGCATCCCGACATACTCGTCGAGGGCGAAGGCCCTCAGGCGGGAGACGTCGAGCCGACCGGAGTGCACCAGATCGGCCAGCGCCCGGTAGGTCGGCAGCGGCGAGCTGCCGGTGGCGACCCCGAGCACCGGATCGGGACGCGTGGACAGGATCGCAGCGATCCGAGCCGCTGCCCGTCGCCCCGCCTCGTCGGCGTCCTTGCAGATGATGACCTCCACGATGGAGCCCCCTCGATAGTGTGTCGCGACGCGGCACGGCGGTGGCCGGCGCGTCTTTCCTGAGTCGATTTCGAGAGTAGGAGTCGGGACACTCAATGAACAGGATTTTGAGTGATGCGCGCACTTCAGATGCGCGGTTCGACCATCAGGGCGAGCGTTGAGCACGCCGACAGGACCGTCGGGGCGGTCGGCCGGACGGGACGGGGTCGTCCTCCTCCCTAAGATGGGGCTGTGGCTACCAGGGTGACTGAGACGAGCATGACTGCGATGAGATCGAGCGGCCGTGCCTCGTCCGGGGGTACACCCGCACCGGTGACTCTCACCGACGTCGTCGGAGCCGTCGAACCGCCGATGGCCTTCGCGATGCCGGACACCACCCCCCTGGAGTCGTCGGCCGTCCGCCCCGACGCCCCGCGTCCTGATCTGCCGGCCGATCCTCCGCAGGGTTATCAGGCATCACCTCATCAGCCGCCACTGTCCTCCCTCGTCCCGCAGACCGGGGAGACCCGGGACCCGAGTCTCCCGTTCTCCTCCACCGGGGTGCCGATTCAGTGGGGCCGTCACGCCGAGATCGATCCGCGTCGGCCGATCCTCACCTCGGGCGGACCGGCAGGATGGGGCGGTTCCCCGCTCACCGGCCCCGAACCGTCCAGCCCGTCCAGCGTCGTTCAGTCCGGTCTCGAACCGTCCGGCCCCGCCCACTCGGGTGCGGCCCGACGCGGTTCCGCACGATCCGGGTCCGACCGTTGGGCACCCCCGGAGCCCGCCCTCGACAACGGCCTCAACCTGGCCCCCGCCGAGCCCTCGGGGCTGTGGGGGGAGCGCCCCGAACTGCCCGGAAACAGGACCCTGGGAGCGCTGTGCCGCGGTCTGGGCTGGGGGCTGGTGGCCAGCGTGGTGGCCGGCTGCCTGGGCACCTGGCTGTCGCTGCCCGCCCTGGCGGTCGGCTGGTACTTCACCTGGCGCCACCCGGTCGCCCGCACCGCCCTGCTGCGGCTCTACGGCGTCGCGACCGCCCTCGCGCTGCTCATGACCGTCCTCGGCAGCCCCACCCGCAGCGGCTGGGAACAGCTCCGATGGACCTGCTGGATGGCCAATATCGCCATCCTGGTCGCCTCGATGATCATCATCGACCGAGAACTCACACCCACACCCAGAACCGATCCCTCTCAGGGGCGACAGGGGATCTCACGATGAGCGGCACGATCACGTTGGCCTCGGTGATTCGCGGGATGGACACCGACGCGATGACCCAGCTGCTCAGCCTGCGCCCCGATCTGGCGAGCCCGCCCCCTCGGTCGCTGGCCGAGATGGCCGAGAGAGCCTCCACCCAGGCCTCGGTGCGCGCCGCTCTGGACGGCCTCGACAGCTGGCAGTACCGCGTCGTACTGGCCATCGCCGCCCTGGGGGACGTCTCGAGGGATGACCTGGCCGGTCACCTGCTGGACGCCGCGAGCGGCGACCGGACAACCGCGACAGCTGAGCAGACCAGTGAGGGGGCCGGCGAGCACTCGGGCACCCCCCACAGCGTCGGTCTGCCCTCCCGACGCGATCTCGACGAGGCCGTCGACCACCTCGAGGACCTCGCCCTGGTGCTGCCCGAGGAGGATCAGTTCCACCTGGTCAGCGCAGCCGCCTCGGTACTGGGACCGAGCCCTGCCGGACTGGCGCCCGAATCCGGTCAACCTCTCACCGCGGCCGAGGTCTCCGAGCGACTGGATGCCGCAGGACCGACCGTGCTGCCGGTCCTGCACCGTCTGATGTGGTCCCCGTCGGGACATGTGCCGCACGCCCGCCGCGCGGTGAGCCCCGAGACGGCCACCTCCCCGATCGACCTGGCACTGGCCCACCGGCTGCTTCACCCGGTCGACGACGAGACCGTCGTGCTGCCCCGGGAGGTCTCCCTGGTGCTGCGCAAGGGCCGGCTGTTCCAGAACCCGGTGTCCGCCCGGCCGCCCGCCTGGCCCTCACCGCACCCCGCCGCACGGACCGACTCGGCGGCTCTGGGCACCGCTCTTGAGGCCATCTCCTCGATGTCGGCCCTGCTGGAGGCGGTCGAGACGATCACCCCGGCCCGGCTGGCATCCGGCGGGATGGCCAAGCGCGACGCCACCCGGGCGCTGGCCAGGGTGGCCCACGGCGACACCGGCTGGTGGTACCTCACGGTGGCGGTGTCGGCCAATCTCATCGCTGCCGACAGCCGCGGCTGGCTGCCGACCACCACCGCCGACAAGTGGCGTCAGGACGAGCTGTGGACCCAGTGGCAGGTGCTCCGCGACGCCTGGCTGGCCATTCCCCAGACCCCCGGCGAGCTGTCGAACACCCTGGACGCCCCGGCTCCGGCCACCGCCCGCGCCTGGCGCCAGCAGGTCCTCAACGAGCTCAGGACCGCCGAGCCCGGGACCCCCGTGGATCCCGAACTGGTGATCGCCAGGATCGCCTGGCGCCATCCCGTCTGGCCGGTGCTCGAGGCCGCCCCCGTGCTGAGGGCGACCACCGAGGAGTGCCAGGTTCTGGGCCTCACGGCGCTGGGCGCCCGCTCGGGCCTGGTCGACGCCACCGAGGATCCCGGCATGCCGCAGCGACAGGAGAGCGTCATCCTGCAGTCCGATCTCACCGCGGTGGCCCCCGGACCCCTCACCCCCGCCCTTGCCGCCGACCTGGCCCTGCTGGCAGACCGCGAGTCCACCGGCGTCGCCGGCGTGCGCCGGTTCACCCGGACCAGCCTGCGTCGCGCGTTGGATGCCGGTTGGAGCGGCGACCAGGTGCGCGAGTGGTGGCGTCTGCACTCGATGTCGGAGGTGCCCCAGGGACTCCTGGTGCTGCTGGACGACGTCGTCCGTGACCACGGGCGGGTCTCGGTGGCCGCCACCGGCTCGGTCCTGGAGGTCGACGACCCGAGTCTGATGGAGACCCTGCTGCGCAGTTCGGCCGCCGAGGGACTGGGCCTGAGACGACTGGCCCCCACCGTGCTGGCGGCACAGGCCGACCCCGACGTGGTGCTGGCCGCGCTGCGCGACATGGGTCTGAGTCCGGTGGCCCGCGACGCCCACGGCGACATCTTCAACGCTCCGGCCCCGGCCAGGGCACGGACCGCCGATCACGGCGGCCCGGGGCTCCCCCCGGGTCCCCGGTCCGATCCCAAGGCGGTGGCCGAGTCGCTGGCGAGCCTGCCGACCTTCAACGACTCGCGTCATCTGCTGGCGATCCTGCACCGCGCCCAGGCCGACGGCACCTGGCTGGAGGTCACCTGGGTGCGCGACGACGGCACGACGACCTCTGAGACGCTGAAGGTGATGGCTCTGGCCAAGGGGGCGATGCGCTGTGTGCGCCGTGGTGGCGGGGGGATCGTCATTATCCCGGTGCCGCGAGTGAGCGCCGCCCGGGCGGTGGCCCAGTAGCGGACTTGGCGACGGAGGATACTGGATGTCGATGTCTCAGACTCCTGGCCCCCTGATCGTTCAGTCCGACCGCACCCTGCTGCTCGACGTCGACCACCCGATGGCCGACGAGTGCCGCCACGCGATCGCCCCCTTCGCCGAACTGGAACGCGCCCCCGAACACATCCACACCTACCGGCTCACCCCGCTGGGCCTGTGGAATGCGATGGCGGCCGGCCACGACGCGGAGCAGGTCGTCGACGTCCTGATGCGCTACTCGCGGTTCCCGGTGGCCTCCTCGCTGCTGGTCGACATCACCGAGACGATGAGCCGCTACGGACGGCTGCGGATCGAGAAGCACCCCACCCAGGGTCTGGTGCTGGTCTCCTCCGACAAGGCGGTGCTCACCGAGGTGCTGCGGGCCAAGTCGGTCCGTGGCCTGGTCGGGGACCAGATCGATGCGGAGACCGCGGTCGTCCACCCCTCCCAGCGAGGCACCCTCAAGCAGGCCCTGCTGAAGCTCGGCTGGCCGGCCGAGGACCTGGCCGGCTACGTCGACGGCGAACAGCACGACATCGATCTGGTCGAGGACGGCTGGAAGCTGCGTCCCTACCAGCGGATGGCTGCCGAGTCCTTCTGGGCCGGGGGCTCCGGGGTCGTGGTGCTGCCCTGCGGGGCCGGCAAGACGGTGGTCGGAGCGACCGCGATGGCGATGGCCAAGTGCACCACCCTGATCCTGGTGACCAACACCGTCTCGGCCCGGCAGTGGAAGGACGAACTGGTCCGCCGCACCACCCTGACCCCCGATGAGATCGGCGAGTACTCGGGCTCCCGCAAGGAGGTCCGGCCGGTCACCATCGCCACCTACCAGGTGATCACCACCAAGCGTCACGGGGTGCACCCGCACCTGGAACTCTTCGAGGCCCGCGACTGGGGACTGGTGATCTACGACGAGGTGCACCTGCTGCCGGCCCCGGTGTTCCGGATGACCGCCGACCTGCAGGCGCGACGTCGGCTCGGCCTCACCGCCACCCTGGTCCGCGAGGACGGCCACGAGGAGGACGTCTTCTCCCTCATCGGGCCCAAGCGCTACGACGCTCCGTGGAAGGAGATCGAGGCCCAGGGCTGGATCGCTCCCGCCGACTGCGTGGAGGTGCGGGTCACCCCCACCGAGGACGAGCGGATGGCCTGTGCGCTGGCCGAACCGGACGTGCGCTACCGGATGGCCTCCACCCTGGCCTCCAAGAACGCGGTGGTCCGCGAACTGGTGAAACGGCACCAGGGTCAACCGACCCTGGTGATCGGTCAGTACGTCGACCAGCTCGAGGAGCTGGCCACCGAACTGGGCTGCGAGATCATCACCGGGGCCACCACCTCGCTGCGCCGCCAGAAGATCTACCAGGAGTTCCGCGACGGCACGATCAACCTGCTGGTGGTGAGCAAGGTCGCGAACTTCTCCATCGACCTGCCCAGCGCCGAGGTGGCGATCCAGGTCTCGGGGGCCTTCGGCTCGCGCCAGGAGGAGGCCCAGCGACTGGGCCGGCTGCTGCGTCCCAAGGACGGCCTCACCGCCCGGTTCTACGCGGTGGTCTCCCGCGACACCGTGGATGCCGACTTCGCCGCCCACCGTCAGCGCTTCCTGGCGGAGCAGGGGTACTCCTACCGGATCGTCGACGGCGGGGAACTGGATCGCATCAACGAGGCGTGAGCCTCAGGCGCCGCACTTCTGCGGGTCATGGTGGTCGGGACTGCAGATCCACGGAGATCCCAGTCCGTTGAACTTCGAGACGGTCTTCTCGACGCCGTCCGCCGAGTACAGGGTGGTCAGCGCATTCCCGTCGGACTGGACCGCCAGGGTGTAGTAGTCGCCGACGGCCACCTCGGAGTCCTCGGACGGGAAACGGGAGTCCCCGGCCTGCATGCTGCCATCCTCGGACAGCACCAGCGGCGCCCGGTAGCTGCTCGTCACGGTGAGCTTGAGGGTCGTCGCTGACGGCACCGTCACGCGGAAGTCCTTCACCTCGGCGCACTCCTTGTCATCGCAACTCCCACTGCCGGGCCCCATGCCGCTGTAGGTGCGCGCGACCGATACCGCCCGTCCGTCGTCGCGAATGGTGAGGTTGAGGCCGTGCAGCTCCCACTGCCGGCTCATCCCGGCGGGCAGGTCGTTCGAGGGTGGCATACAGTGGCACAGCACGATGACCACCACCCGACCGGCCGCGTCGTAGGTCACATCCCAGGCCAGGCCCTTCTCCCGGTCCGCCACGTACACCACATGCCCGGCGCCCGAGGCCGGGCCCGAGACCGACTCTCCCAACAGTGCATCGACACTCGAGCGCGACGACCCCACCCCCAGCTCGTCGATCGTGCGGTTCGCCAACGGATTGATCACCGTCAGCACCCCTCTGTCAAAGCCCCACTCGCACCCGCGCCACACCGAAGGTCACCGTCCTGCCGCCGAAGGTCCGCGAGGTCCCGCCGGACACGCTCGGAAAACCGGGATTCTCCTTCGCGATCGTGGCCCACGGCTGCCCCACGGACACCCCCTGGACTCCCTGAGGGGACTGTTTCTGACGAGCCGACCCGATCGGCGACCACCCACCGGCCTTCAGGGCCTTTGCCCGAGCCACCACCGAGGAGCCCGACGACCCGGCCAGGGGCTGCTCCACCGTCACATCACCACAGCCCTTGCTCTTGGTCACGTCATCACCGGGAGTCCTCGATCCGTAGGCCACCAACCCCACAGATGTTGACGAGTCCAGGCCCGACACCAGGGAGGTCACCGCGTCCTGGGCGGCCTTCATCCGGGTGACCCCGCCACCAGCGTCATCACGACGCATCGACCCGGACGCGTCCTGAATCACCACCACGCTTCGTCCGGCCGGACCGGATGCCGACGGGGACGCCGCCTGGCTCGCGGGCCGCTGCGAGGCGGGAGCCGATCCGGATGAGGACGCCGAGGACCCCGAAGCCGCACGGGAGGCACTACCCGGGAGCCCTCCACAGCCACTCGCTGCCAGCATCACCAGAACTGCCGCGCCGCAGCACCACCGTCTCATCACCCTGCCACGACACCACCGCGCCGCACCCATCAGCAATCCCCGGAACAGGGACAGGATCACCGGACCCCCAGTCGCACCATGTCGAAACGGGGTGACGGCCTGCCTCAGGGGTTCGTCCCGTCCCCTCGCCCGCAGGTCGAGGTCCTCACCACCAGCTGCGGGGGCAGCACGACGTCGACCGGATCGGTGCGTCCGGCGAGTCTCTCGACCACCAGCTCGACCACCCGGCCGGCCATCGTCGAGGTGCTCGGGTCGACCGTGGTCAACGACACCCCGGGAAGGCCGGAGACCACCGTGTTGTCGAAACCCGTGACGCCGACGTCCCGGCCGGGCCTCAGGTGCTGAGCGGCCAGCTGCCCGACCGCGGCCAGGGCGATCAGGTCGTTGTGGCAGCACAGACCGAAGCCGCGCCCGTACTGCTTGACGATGCGCGCGATCACCGGGCCCAGATCGTCGAGCCGGACCATCTCGACCCGGGGCTCGATACCGGCCCCCTCGCAGACCTGACGGTAGCCGCGCACCCGGTCCCCGGCGGAGTCGCCGGAGACCGGCCCCTCCACCCCGAGACAGATGAGCGGGCGATAGCCCTCCTCCAGCAGACGCTCGGTCACCAGGCGGGCCCCCAGGGCGTCATCGGTGTGCACCAGGTCGACGCTGCCGGGGCCGGCGTTGCGGGTCACCACGACGGTCGGCACCCGTCGGCCGACCCGCTCCAGCTCCTCACCGCCCAGCTGCGGGGAGACGAGGATCAGTGCGTCCACGTTCATCTGCAGGAAGCGGTCGATGACCAGCCTCTCGTCGGCTGGATCCTGGTCGACCGGGACGATGAACGGGAGGAGTCCCTCGGCCTCGCAGTGCCGCCTAATGATCTCGAGCAGTTCGCCGTTGAAGGGGTTGACCAGCCCGGAGATCGCGATGCCGATGAACCCGGTCCTCCGGGCCGCCAGCGCCCGCGCGGCGACATTGGGGCGGTACCCGAGGGTCTTCATGGCCGCCTCCACGGCGGCCCGGCTGGCGGGCGAGACCCTCGGGTCGTTGCGGGACACCAGGGAGACCGTCTGGCGGGACACCCCGGCCATCCTGGCCACCTCGACCTGGGTCGGTTGTCTTCCGTTCATCACTCCCCCTCCGCTCGGCGTCCCGCCTCACCCACCGTCCACGCTCCGACAACCGTCCCGCTCCGTCACGACAGTCTGCTCCTGCAGGTGCCGGGACGGACCTCTCTGGAGTCCTCAGATGTGAACGGTCGGACTCACTTGAGTCCCAGGCCGCACTCCGCCAGGTACTCGCGGGTGGCGATGGCGTTGGGCTTGGGCAGACCCGGATCGCAGGGGTACAGGTCCTGCTCGCAGACCACGTAGATGTCCTTGTCCAGCTCGGACAGCGCGTTGACCAGCTTCTTCATGTCGGGCTCACCGGCCGGCGGGCGGACCGAGGCCCCCTTGGCGACGGCCTCGCCGAAGGGCCAGTCCTTCTCGTGGGCCTCGCGGGTGATGTCGGGGTCGAAGGCCTTGATGTGCACATAGGTGATCCGCTCGGGGTACTGCTTGATGAGCTCGATCGGGTCTCCTCCGCCGTAGACGACGTGGCCGGTGTCCAGGCACAGGTTCACGTAGGTGGGATCGGTGGCGTCGAAGATCCGGACGATCTCCTCGGGGGTCTCTATGTGGGAGTCGCCGTGCGGATGCAGCACCATCTTGAGGCCGTACTCGTCGAGCAGCATCTGGCCGAGCTTGTTGGCGTTCTCGATGAACAGCTTCCAGGCGTCGTCGGAGAGCACCCGGTCGTCAGTCCACTCCCAGGTCTTGTCGTCGCGGTAGAGCGGGGGCAGGTGCACGATGTACTCGGCGCCGACGGCCGCGTGGGTCTCGGCGATCTTGCGGAAGGTCTCCACGGTGGTAGGCCAGGCCTCGGCCTTGTGCAGGACTCCCCAGCCGGTGCCGGCGACCACCTTGAGGCCGAACTCATCGGTCCATCTCGTGAGTTCCTTGGGGTCGGTCGGGAAGTACCCGTAGGGGCCCGTCTCCAGAATCTCGAATCCGGCCTCCGCCATCTCCTGCATGGCCTGGCGCGGGGCGATCTGCTTGGGATCGTCCGGGAACCAGACTCCCCACTGATCGGGACAGACGCCGATGGCGAGCTTCGAGTACTTCGGATCGTTCGTGTTGCGTGCCTTTGGGGCCATTCCCGCTTCTCCTCATCGTTGGAGAGCTCCGCCGTTGGAGCGCTCCAACGAGCGTAGGAAAGGTTCCCGTGGTTTGTACAGTCATGTGCGCGGCTCAGTGGCCGGACGCGCCCGGGGACCTGCGCCACGCCCATCCCAGGGCGATGATGGCCAGGATCAGCGCCATCAGCGTGATGACCGAGCCCTCCGCCCCGAAGGCGCCCCCGGTGACCACCGCCGATGCGCTCGGCGACGTCGTCTGGGACAGCACGGAGTGTCCGAAGCTCAACCCCGAGACGTCGTATCCCAGCACCATTCCCTGGGCCCAGTTCCACACCGCGTGGAAGCCCATCGCCGCCCACAGGTTCCCCCGCCACAGCACCAGCAGGCCGAGCATGATGCCGAAGGCGGCCACATTGCCCAGCGCCACCGGACCGGCCCCCGGATTCGAGCCGTGCAGGACCGCGAAGACCACCGCCTGGATCAGCAGACCCGCCCAGACCCCCCACCTGGCGCAGACCCCCTGCATCACGAACCCTCGTAGAACGGCCTCCTCGGCCGATCCCTGGATGGCGAAGAGCACCAGGATCGCGATGATCACGGCGATCCCGGTGACCCCGGAACCGCCCCAGTGGAACCTCACCTGCCCCGAGGCGGCCATCACCACGGCGGCGACCGCGAGGATGGCGAAGGCGATCCCGATCCCGATGAGCAGATCGGTCCTCCTGCCGTCCAGCCCGATCCGGCGCAGTGGGCGGTGCTCGGCCAGTCTCAGCCAGGCCCACAGCAGCACCCAGACCGGGACGAAGGAGGCCAGCAGCAGCACGGTCCCCCGCGATGACGCGGTGTCCACGCCCACCAGCTGGGCAGGGATCTGGACGAAGAGTTGACCGACCGCGATGAAACAGGCCCCGAGGATGGCGACCAGCCCGGGATGGGTCGGGCCGGCCTGTGCGAGGAAGTGCCCGGTCGGGGTGGACTGCTGGACGGGTGAGGTCACCCGGGCAGACTATCGCCCGGTCCCTGCCCAACCCCGATCCGCGGCGGCGTCACGGTTCCGACGTGCCGATTCCACCGGCTCAGTTCCACCGGCTCAGTTCCAGACCTTGCCGGCCTCCCAAGTTCCCGAGGAGACCACCGGGGTCACCGTCGTCGAGATCACCGATCCCTCGTGGGGGGTGTGAGGAAGATCGGCCGGCAGAGCCAGCGTCATCGGCACCGAGGTCTTGCCGATCACCCGCAACCAGTCGACCCCGGTGAGCTCATTGGTGCGTCGCTGCACCTTCTGGCACACCATCGTCATCTGGGTGGCCGCGCTGGCCTGGTCCCGGGTGGCGCGTCCGGCGCTGATCTCCAGCAGCCACGGGGAGATCAGGGTTCCGGCCGAGAAGGCCAGCTCCTGTCCCATCGAGCCCTCCTCGGAGTGGCCGTAGGCCTCCTCCGAGTCGTAGATCTTCGGGAAGTCGGTGGCCACCGCGCCGACCCTCAGGTGCTCGATCCGCTTTGGCTGGTCCGACCCCGGACCGGACGACAGCGGGTACTCCAGCGGATCATCGGTGTTGGCGAGGAACCGCGCCAGCCGCTGGGGTTCGGCGTCGGCGCGGCCGCTGAGGATGGTGTCCCCGGAGAGCACCCCCGAACCGTCCAGGGCCGAGTGCGACAGCCCGGCGGGGCGTCCGGGGGCGAGGACGTCGACCTGGGCCAGGGTGTCCCGGTAGCGGAACACCTCGGCGGGATGGGTCGTCGGGCAGACCAGGCTGGCCATCGTGTCCAGGTCCCCGTCGAAGGGTTTGATGAGGCCGAGCCTGGCGCCGGACGGGTCGGTGTAGGCGGCCAGGATGTCGAATCCCGCCACGTGCTGGACGCCGGCCGCACCGGCGGCCAGAGCGCTGTCCACCAGCTCGTCGAGGGAGGGGGCGTCGAATCCGAGGCTGTGCAGGTCAAACGAGATCACTGCTCGATCCTACGGTGACTTCGGCACCGACCCGATCGGCGACCGGCTAACCCTGCAGAGCCCTCAGCAGTTCGTCGCGCAGTTTGGCGGACTTGCGCGGGGTGCGGTCGCCGACCACAGAGACCGTCATCCCGCCGGCCTCCTGGGTGGCGGGGGTGAAGGCCGAGCCCTTGCGCCCGGCATCCCCGCGCACGCAGAAGATCCGCTGGCGCTCGGCCTCCGCCGCGATCGCGGCATTGACCTCCGGGTCGTTGGTGAGCGCCTGGACGAACCACATGCCGTTGAGATCCGAGGGGGTGAAGGCCCGGCGCTGCAGATCCACCAGACCCTTGCGGGCCAGCCTGCCCAGCTGGATCCCGGTGTTCGGGGCCACCACGTGGACCCGCGCACCGGCCTCCAGCAGGCGCACCACGCGGCGCTCGGCGACATGGCCGGCACCGACCACCAGGACATCCCTGCCCTGCAGTCTCAGCCCCGACATGTACACCGGAGCACCCTCCCCAAGTCCGACCTCGTCGAGCGGCTCGCGGTAGCGGTCCACCACCACGTCGGCGAGCTCATCGCAGTCGCCGATCACCTCGGCGATGCGCACCTCCACATCAGGTCGGGCGGAGTTCCACGCCTCGACCTGCTCGGTCATCCACCGGTGCAGCAGGCCCGGGAACAGGAAGTTGCCGACCACCACGATCTGGGTGGCTCCCTCACAGGCCAGCAGGGTGAGGGCCTCGGGCAGGGCCGGACGGGTGACCTGGATGAAGGCCGGCTGGACGCGGTTGAGCCCGCTCTCCTCCCAGAACAGCCGGGTGAGCTGGTAGTGCGCGGCATTCGCATCGGGGGCCAGGGCGCCACGGCCCACCAGCACGGCGGCGGTGTCCCTGGGCTTCCAGGCCTCCGCGGAGGCCGGCTCCATGGCCTGGGTCAGTCGCCGCACCAGGGCCTGGCGCAGCCGGGCATCGGGCTGCAGGGGGCGGGAGTAGACCACCCGGGAGTCGCCTCGTCCCTCCTCGATCGCCTCGGGGATGTCCTGCTGGACGTGTCCCCCGGTGTTGATCATCAGGGGCACCACCACGGCGTCCGGCCCGCCCGGATCCGCGGCGGGGTCGGCGTCCTCAGCGGTCTGCGGGGACGCGACTGACGGCGTCTCCTCGGCCCGCTCGGACTGCCCGGCCGTGATCGCGGCGGCGACCGCCTCGGCGATGGGCGGCTCAGCGAGCTCGACGAAGCCGAGCTCCACCGGCACCCCGGGGAGCTTGCCGGCGACCCGGCGCACCAGGGCGCGACAGGTCTCCACGCCGCGGGTGTCGCGGGTGCCGTGCGCGGCGATCACCAGCGGGACCCCCGAACCGAGGTCCGCCACGGTGGCTGTGCCTCCCGCCAAGCTGGCGGAGGCTGATGTGGGAGTGCGATCGGTCATGGTCATCCTTCCTGGGTCCGGCCATCGTTGCCGGCCTCATCGGCGCTGTCCTTGCGCGCCTTTCGCTGCCCGAAGTAGGAGGCGTCATCGGCCTTCGGCAGGTCACGGTGAGAGTAGTTCTTCTGGCTGTGGGCGCTGATGGCGCCGTCCATCCAGTGGTAGTCGCGCGGGGTGACCATCATCTGACGGCCGTCCCCGGAGGTGACGTACTTGGTGGTGGAGGAGCCCACCACCACCATCGCCGTCATCCCCACCCACTCCGGTTTGAACTCGGCCAGGGTGGACATGATGACCTCCTGCTGACGTCGTTCGGCGTGGGAGATCATCGCCACCGGGGTGGTCGGCGGCCGGTGCTCGGCCATGATCGCCAGGGCGTCGGGTAGCTGGTGGGTGCGGGTCCGGGAACGCGGGTTGTAGAAGGTGGTGACCAGATCGCCCTCGGCGGCGGCGTGCACCCTCTTGAGGATGAGATCCCAGTCGGTGTGCAGGTCCGACAGGCTGATGGTGGCGTGATCATGGCCCAGCGGGGCGCCCAGGATCGCCGAGATGGCGAGCTCGGCGGTGATGCCGGGGACGATCTCCACATCGATGCCGTCGGTGCCCATCTCCAGGGTGGGTGAGGCCATCGCGTAGATCGCCGGGTCCCCGCCGCACACGAAGGCGACGTTGTTGCCCGCCCGGGCGGCCTCGATGGCGGCCTCGGTGCGCTCCTCCTCGGTGCCCATCTTGGTGGCCAGGATCTCCACCCCGGGCCGCACCAGGTCGCGGATCTGGCGGACGTAGGGGGCGTAGCCGGCGACGAAGGTGGCGTCCTGGATGGCCTTCATGGCACGCGGGGCGAGCAGGTCGCGGGAGCCCGGCCCCAGGCCGACGACGGCCAGGTGGCCGCGGGCCGGGATCCGCCCGACCGCGCAGGTGGCCTCGGAGGTCTTGTGCTTGGGGACGATGAGCTCGGCTTTCGCGGCGAGCACCGAGGCCTCGCTGACGCTTCCGGTGCCGACCTCCCGGGCGACCACCTGGGACGGGTTGGGGGCGTCCTGGGCGGCCAGCACATCGGCCGGGTAGGTGCGGTACTCGACCCCCAGCTGATGGGCGAGTCTGATCAGTCCCAGCTCGCCGGCCTTCACCTCGTGGCTGAGCAGGGCGCTCACCGATCCGACGGCCAGTCCGGCATCGGCCAGGGTCTTGTCGAACAGGGCCCGCAGGGCCTCCACATCGGTGCCGGAGTTGCAGCCCATCCCGACCACCAGGGATCGGGGGTGCAGGACGACGGTCGGCAGCCCATCGGTTCCGGTCGGCGCGGACTGCGCGGTGCGGTCGGTGACGATGATCTGCGCGACCGGGGAGGCGGCTTCCTCGCTGACATTCCTCGGCAGCGGGGGCAGCGGCCAGCGGTGCTCGCGGACCACGGCGACGGGACGTCCGGCGATGATCGCGCCGGTGACCCCGGCGACGTCCCCCTCGTAGGCCCAGCCGAGCTGGTCGAGGGCGGGCACCCCCAGGGAGTCGGTGGCGGTGGAGACGACGGCGGTCCCGCCGAGGGCCTCGGAGATCTGGCGGGCCAGACCGTTGGCTCCCCCGACGTGGCCGCCGACCAGCGGGATGGCGAACCGTCCGGCCTCGTCGACGACGACCACCCCGGGATCGGTCTTCTTGGAGGCCAGCAGCGGGGCGATGATGCGGGTGGTGGCGCCGAGGGCCAGATGGGAGACGATGAGGTCGCACTGGCCCCAGGCCTCGACCAGCCCGGCGGTGGCCGGCCCGGGGTACTTCCTGGTGGTGATCCCGAGGGCCTTGTCAATCGCCTCGGCGTGGGCGATCGCGGCATCGGTGTTGATGATCTGGCCGATGATCGGTGTCCGGTCGGAGCCGTCCGGGTTCGTGTCGGAGCCCGGCGTCGGATCCTGCGGTCCGGGGGTGTTGACGTCGCCCACGAGCTCGGGGCTGACGCCGATCTCGGCCGGGTCGTCGGGGTGATGGGCCAGCACCAGCACCACATAGGGGCTGGTGAGGTCCTCGGCGTCCACCACGGCGCGGGCGGCGTCCTCGTCCAGGATCCGGATCCGCTGGTTCTCCTCGCCGATCCGCTCGGCGACCACGTAGTACCGGCTCAGGCCGGCCAGTCCGGCGACGAGCTCGGGAAGGCCCTTGTGGGGAGCGGTGAGGACGCCGACCTTGGGGTGGACCTTGGCGACCCGGATGGCCGACTCGATCCCGCCGGTGTGGGAGGACACCAGCTGGGCGTCGTCCCAGGGCAGGGCGATCGCGGCGAAGGCCGCCTGAAGGGAGCTCGGAGCGGTGATGACCTCGGGGCGCAGACCGGCCTGGCGCATCCTGCGCACCACCCCGAAGAACATCGGGTCGCCCGAGGCGACGACCGTCACCTTGGAGTCGGTGGGGAGGGACTGGATGCGCTCGATCGCCGGGCCGATGAGACCCAGGACCTGTCGCTTGTCCTCGGGCACCCCGAGCGCGTCGAGGTGACGGCGGCCGCCGACCACCAGGGCGGAGTCGGCGACGTCGCGGTTCATCGCCTCGGTGAGGGTGCCGAGATAGCCGTGGACCCGGATCATGAAAGGTCTCCCTTGGTGTCGGAGGTGGCGTTGGACGCCGTGCTGGAGGTGGCGTCGGACGCCGTGTCGAGGTGCGTGGTGGGCGCAGTGCCGGACTGCATGGTGGATTCCGTGTCGGAGGACGGCGCGGTGTCGGAGGGCTGCGCAGTACCGATGGACTGCGGGTCGGGAATGTCCTCCAGGACACCCCGGGTGCCGTGCTCCCTCAGATCGGCGTGGGCTGCGGGATCGGCCGGCCGGTACTCGTGCCGGAAGCCGGGATGGTAGAGGTGGCTGCGGGTGGCGATCGGGCCCTCGGCCAGGGCCGGGCCGACCAGCACGACGGCGTGCTTCCACAGTTTGTGGGCGCGCATCGTCTCCGACAGCTCCGACAGCGGGCAGCGGAACATCAGTTCCTCGGGCCAGGTGACCGCGTAGCCGATGATGCACGGCGTCTCGGGCGGGTAGCCGCCCTCCAGCAGAGCCTCCTGGAGGGCCTTGTTGCGGGCCGCCGACAGGTAGATCGCCATGGTGGCGCCGTGCGCCGCGAAGGAGGCGATGGTCTCCCCCTTCGGCATCGGGGTGCGGCCTCCCTCCAACCGGGTGAGGATGAGCGACTGGGAGACCTCCGGGACGGTGATCTCGACGTCCATCCGGGCGGCGGCCGCCGAGAAGGCGGAGATGCCGGGGATCGTCTCGAAGGCGATCCCGACCCGACGGCACAGATCCCGCTGCTCGGCGGTGGCCCCGTAGATGGACGGGTCGCCGGTGTGCACCCGGGCGACCAGCAGACCCTCGTCGCGGGCCCGGGAGTAGAGCGGCTCCAGGTCCTCCAGGGGGATCGAGGCCGAGTCGATGAGTTCGGCGCCGGCCTTGTGGCGGGCGACCATGTCGGGGTGGACCAGGCTGGAGGCCCAGATGATGATGTCGGCCTGCTCGATGACGCGGGCTCCGCGCACACTCACCAGATCGGCCGCACCCGGTCCGGCCCCCACGAAGACGACCTTCCCTTCGCCGGATCCGGTCTGGACCCTGGGGATGGGTGCCGGGGAGATCTTCGTGTGGTCGATCTCCTCCAGGGTCTTCTCGGAGCTGTGCTGAGTGGGTCGCGCGGGGCGCGCCCCATCGGTTCCGGTGGTTCCGTTCGGTCCGGTCGTACCGGTCACAGGCTTCCTCCAGTCGTGGTGCGGGACGGGGCGGTCATGACGGTCGAGAAGTAGGGCAGCGTGGTGCCCTCGGCCACGGCGTCCAGACCGACGAGCTGCTGGGAGTCCAGGGTGACGTCGGTGCCCAGGACGGCGTCGCGGCCCCGGGAGCGGATCTGCTCGAGAACCGCCGGAAGGACGCGGCCGCCCTTGTAGACCGTGACCGAGTCGACCAGGTCGAGGACCTCACCGAGCTTCTCGACGCCGACCGTGGCCGGCACCAGCGCGAGGATCTCGCGGCCCTCGACGAGCGGGGTGGCGGTGGCCGCCGAGAGGGCCTGCATCGCGGTGATGCCGGGAACCATCGTCACCTCGACGTCGGACATCCGCTCCTCGACATTGCCGCGCAGGTAGCTGAAGGTGGAGAACACCCCGGGATCGCCGACGGTGGCCAGGGCGACGGTGTGCGCCCCGGCGTCGAAGGCGGCGATGGCGGCGTCGGCCGAGGCCCGCCAGGACTCCGCACGCTTGTGACCGATGCCGCGACGCTGCGACATCGAGAAGGGAACCCTGCGCAGATCTCCGCGCAGCTGCGGGCAGGCGGCCCGCACGATCATCTCGGCGCGACCGGGGCCGTCCCCGGACGTCTCGGTGGCGGGCACCAGGACGACATCGGCCTCGCTGAGGATGCGCGCCGCCTTGAGGGTGACCAGTTCGGGGTCGCCGGGACCCACCCCCACTCCGACAAGTCTGCGTACAGGGTTCATGGCATGGGTCATGCCGGCCTCCTCAGGTCTCTCGCCCGAAACGTGCTCGTGACGTGCCATCGGAGTGTCTGGCTGCCCCTGGGTGGGGTCACAGTGGCGGGACCGCTCCGGACTCTCACCGGATTCCTCGTCGATGGACGCGGGCCCCAGTCTCCCACATCCGCCCGACAAGGCACCTCCCGCAGAACTGTCCGGGCAGCGGCCGGGTCGGCGACCGGGCTAACGCCGGGTCGGCGGTGGGGCCAATGCTGGGGTGACGGCCGAGTCCGCGGGGCCCGGCCTCAGCGGGCCAGACCGAGCAGCCGGTCGATGTCGACATGGGCCTCCAGGCCGTCGGCCAGGGTGTCGATCATCTGGCCGCGCAGGGCCTGGTAGCCCATCGCCCGGTGGTCGGCCCGCCAGTCCAGCCCGGCGTCGGCGGCGGCCTGCTCCAACCAGGCCCGGCGGAAGGCGTCGCACTCGAAGGCGCCGTGCCACATCGTCCCCCACACGCTGCCGACCCGACAGCCGTCCAGGAAGGGCTCCGCCTCGTCGAGCACCGTGCAGGAGCCGTGGTGGATCTCGTAGCCGCCGACCGGGATGTCGCGCCAGGACCCCTGGGACAGCGACGTCACCTTGTCGGCGGCGAAGTCCACCTCCACCGGGAGCAGGCCCAGACCCTCGATCCGCGAACCGGGGGCGGCCTCCTCCCCCTCGGGATCCAGGATCAGCCGGGAGAGCATCTGGTAGCCGCCGCACACGCCCACGACGGTGCGCCCGGCGGCCGCCCGCTCGGCGATCACCTCGGCGATCCCGGTGCGACGCAGCCAGGCCAGATCGGAGACGGTGGACCGGGATCCGGGCAGCACGAGGATGTCGGCCCGCGCGCAGGTGGTCGGATTGACCGTCACCTGGACGTCGACTCCGGGCTCCCCTGCCAGCGCGTCGACATCGGTCGCGTTGGAGATCCTGGGCAGTCGGACCGCCGCCACCCGCAGTGCGGCGGAGTCGGTGGACTCCCCCTCGTGGTGCCACCGGCCGACCTCCAGTGCGTCCTCGCCGTCGAGCCAGACGCCGTCCAACCAGGGCAGCACGCCCAGACTGGGCAGCCCGGAGCGCCGGGTGATCTCCTCGAGACCGGGGGCCAGGACGGCCGCGTCGCCGCGGAACTTGTTGATGAGATAGCCGACCAGGTGGCTGCGATCGGCGTCGTCGAGGAGCGCCCAGGTGCCGTAGATGGAGGCCAGCACGCCGCCACGGTCGATGTCGCCGACCAGCACCACCGGGAGATTCTTGGCCAGGGCCAGCCCCATGTTGGTGTAGTCCCCCTGGCGCAGATTGATCTCGGCCGGGGACCCCGCTCCCTCGCAGACCACCAGGTCGTGCTGGCCGGCGAGCTCGTCGTAGGCGGCCCACGCCGCCTCTGCGAGTTGATGGCGTCCGGTGGTGTACTGGCCGGCCTCCAGGGTGCCGCCGGGGTGGCCGCGCAGCACGACGAAGGAGCGCCTGTCGGTGCCCGGCTTGAGCAGCACCGGGTTCATCGCCGAGGTCGGTGCGACGCCGGCTGCCTGGGCCTGGAGGTACTGGGCGCGGCCGATCTCGGCGCCATCGGCGCAGACCATCGAGTTGTTCGACATGTTCTGGGCCTTGAATGGGGCCACGTCGATGCCCCGGCGGGCCGCCACTCGGCACAGGGCCGTGACGACGAGAGACTTCCCCGCGTCCGAGGAGGTTCCGGCAATGAGGATTCCGGTCACTGGTGGGCCTCCGTGGGGTGGGTGGTGGTGCGGAGGGCCGCTCTGAGGGACCTGCGAGTGCGGCGCGCACCCTTGGTGTCGCGGTCTCCGAGGGTGCCTGCGGGGCGCGGGAGGATGCCGCCGTAGAAGAGCAGGTGGCCCGCCGCGGCGACTCCGGAGACCGCGATCCCGGTGGCGGCGAAGGTCACCGCCTGGACCAGCCTGGCGGCGTCGCGGACCTTGTCGGCGTCGGGTCGGGGACCGTTTCCCAGCAGGGGGCGGTTCTCCTCCCGGGATCCGTAGTAGAGGTTGCGGCCGCCCAGGGTGACGCCGAGCGCCCCGGCCCAGGCTGATTCGCACCAGCCGCCGTTGGGGCTGGGGTGGTGGGCGTGGTCGCGGGCGAGCACGGAGAGGCTGCGCCGCCGGTCTCCCCCGACCATGGGAGCGAGCATGCAGGCAAGCACCCCGGTGATCCGCGCCGGGGCGAGGTCGAGGAGATCGTCGAGGTGGGCCGAGATCTTCCCGAACCGTTCGAACCGCTCGTTGTGGTGACCGACCATGGCGTCCAGAGTGTTGGCACCCCGATGGATGAGCATCGCCGGGAGCCCGCCGACCGCTCCCCAGAAGATGGAGGCGACCGCTGCGTCAGCGGTGTTCTCGGCCATCGACTCCACGGTGGCCCGCGCCAGCTCCGGCTCGTCCAGAGAGCTCGGATCCCGTCCGCACAGGTGGGAGAGCTGGTCGCGTGCTCCCTCGAGGTCCTCGGCGGCCAGTCTTGAGGCCATCGTGTCCCCCTCGCGGGCCAGCGAGGTGGCGCCGACCACGGCCCAGGTGGCGGCCGCGGTGACAATGACTCGCGCCACCGGGTGGTCGCGGGTGGCGCGGTCGACTGCGGCGCCGAGAACTCCCAGGGGCAGTAGACAGGCGGCGGTGTAGAGGCCGCCGCAGGTCACCGAGTCTTCCCAGACCCATTTCTCCAGCCCGTCGGCCACCGACCCGAAGACGGCAACCGGGTGGTGCTGCGGATCGGCGATGGAGCGATCGGCGAGGACACCCAGACCGATTCCGACTCCCCTGGCCAGCAGTGCGGCACCGAGTCTGCGATGTGGGGTGAACGCCATACGGTCAACCTACCAATGAGGCAGTGGCTGAGCAGTTCGGCCGAATCTCGGTGCGTTCGGCCGGGATCCAACGAGATCTGCCACCAGGAGACCCGGCAGCTGCACTATCCACTCGCCGGCCTGTAGATGGCAGATCTCAACCGAGGGTCGGCCGCAGCAGAAACGAGATCTGCCACGGAGGGACCCGGCGGGCGCACTATCCAGTCGCCGGCCCACATGTGGCAGAACTCAACCGAAGGCCTGCCCACCGGCCCGCCGGCCATTCCGTCCGGCGCCGGTAACCTCGGTTCCGTGACCCGCATTGTCCTGGTCCGTCATGGCCAGTCCACCTGGAATCTGGAGCACCGGCTCCAGGGGCAGCGAATGGACGTACCGCTGAGCCCGTTGGGTCGCGACCAGGCCACCGCCGCCGCGAGCACGGTTGCCGGTCTGGTCGACCGGAGCACCCCGGTCTTCTCCAGCGATCAGGACCGTGCCCTCCAGACCGCCGCCCCCATCGCGGCCGCCCTGGCCTCGACCATTCACCCGGATCCGAGGCTGCGCGAGCAGGACCTGGGCCGGATGGAGGGTCTCACCCCCGATCAGCTCACCCCCGAACCCATTCCCGAGGGAGTCGACATCGCCGATGTCCGGTGGGCCGGCGGGGAGTCGCTGGCCGATGTCGCCGCGCGCAGCCGCTCCTTCCTCGCGGATCTGGCGGTCAGCGAGAACGGTCATGCCCCCGACCAGGCGGTGATCGTCGGTCACGGTGACGCCCTGCGAGTACTCATCGCCCTGCTGGACGGCCGCAGTCATCGCGAGTGCGACTTCAACCTGGTCCTGGGCAACGGAGATGTCATCACTCGGACCTGGCCGGGCGGGTCAGCGTAGCCTGACCAGCGTGCTGAGCCAGGACCCGACTCTCCGTCAGCCCGCCGCGCTGATCCTGCGCGGCCGGCGCTTCGACGCATCCCATCCGGCGGTGATGGCCGTCATCAACCGCACCCCGGACTCCTTCTACTCCCAGGCCCGCCACACCTTCGACGACGCACTGCGCCGCCTCGACGAGGTGGCCGGCCACGGTGCCGACATCGTCGACATCGGCGGGGTGCGGGCCGGCCAGGACGGTCCCGAGGTCTGCGAGGAGGCCGAGATCGAGCGGGTGCGCCCCTTCCTGGAACGGGCCCGCGCCGAGCATCCGGAGATCCTGCTCAGCCTCGACACCTGGCGCTCCGGGGTGGCCCTGGCCTGCGCCGGACTGATCGACGTGGTCAATGACACCTGGGCCGGCGCCGACCCCGAGCTGGCCGGGGTGGCCGCCCGACTGGAGGCCGGTCACGTCGTCTCGCACACCGGGGGCCTCCCCCCGCGTACCGACCCGCACCACGTGCACTACGAGCGCGGGGTGGTGGCCGATGCCCTGACCGAGCTGGCCCGCAGCGCCGCCCATGACCGCGAGATCGGCATCCCGGCCGAGCGGATCATCATCGATCCCACCCTGGACTTCGGCAAGACGACCGCCGACTCGCTGGCCTGCCTGCGCCGAACCGACCTGTTCGTGGATCTCGGCTATCCCGTGCTGGTGGCCGCCTCCCGCAAGGACTTCGTCGGGGAGACTCTCGATCTTCCGGTGGACGACCGTCTGGAGGGCACCCTGGCAGCGGTCGCGGTCTCGGTCTGGCTGGGAGCCACCGTGATCCGTGCCCATGATGTCCGCGCCACTCGCCTGGTGGCGGACATGGTGTCGTCCATTCGCGGCGACCGGCCACCGGCCCGTTCCCAGCGAGGAGTCTGAGACGACCACTCCGCGCAGAGACGTCGGCGTCCCCACCGGATCGATGGCCGCCCACCTTGCTGGCGCTCACCGGCGCAAGGGGCTGACGCAGGAACGATCGTGCGCGAGAATGCGCTCATGGCCACAGTGGAGATCCTTCGAACCGACATCACCACCCTCGCTGTCGACGCCGTCGTCAACGCGGCCAACTCGTCGCTGGCAGGAGGGGGCGGGGTGGACGGCGCCATCCACCGCGCCGCTGGACCGACCCTGGACGTGGAGTGCCGCACGCTTCGCCAGACCAGGTACCGGGCCGGCTTGGCGACCGGTGCGGCGGTCGCCACCTCGGCGGGTCGAATGCCCGCCAAGTGGGTGATCCACACCGTCGGCCCGATCTGGGACGGTTCGGGACACCAGGACGGCCTGCTGGCCAACTGCTACCGCCACAGCATCGCCGTGGCCGACGAGGTGCGCGCCTACAGCATCGCCTTCCCGTGCATCTCCGCCGGCGTGTACGGCTATCCGATCGACCGGGCGAGCCGGGTCGCAGTGACGACTTGCCGTCAGGCGCGCCCCGACATCGTCAACCGCATCATCCTGGTGGCCTACGACAACCGGGCGGAGAAAGCCCTCCAAGCGGCGATGGCAGAAAGCTGATCGCTGCCCCCATCGCCAGTCGCATCACCGAAGGAGCCTGACGGGAACTCTCGGACCCCAGCCACTCAGCGCGCGGTCCTGCGCCCCGACCTGAGGAAAATCGGCACGAGAACGGCGACCAGCAGGACGACGGTGACCCAGTTGACGACCTTGTTGTACTCGTGCAGAAGATCGACGATCGGGTCGCCGACCGCCCTCCCGGCGAGCAGGAATCCCAGATTCCACACGGTCGCGGCGATGAAGTCGATGATGAGGAAGGTGCGCAGCTTCATCCCGGAGGCTCCCGAGAGCACGAAGACCACCGGCATGAGGGGCAGCGGGATCGGCGCGTAGGCCACCAGAATGCCCAGCCATCCGAGCCGTCCGGCCCATCTCTCGAGTCGGTCGTAGCGCCGTTGGGCACGCGGAGAACTACCGGCCCAGACCTCGATCATGCCCCGGCCCCACAGTTTTCCGGCCCACCAGTAGACCCAGTCCAGTTTGATCGAGACCAGTGAGCCGAGCAGCAGCCACGCCCACCAGTGCGGTGCGCTCCCCACCGCCACCAGGGCGCCGGTCGCGGCGGCCCCGATCCGGGACCCGGACACCCCCAGCATGATGTCGGGGCGCAGTCCGAGCAGCCACCCCTTGAGAGGCAGCATGGCCAGCCCGACGACGCCGACCAGGCCGATGCAGGCCATGCAACAGTAGTCCCGCTTGCCGGGCTTCTGGTGCCACGGCATGCCGGAGTCCTGCCACCAGGGCGCCTCCTCGTCGGCTGCGGTCCCGCCATCGGCAGTGGTCCCCTCGTTGGCTACCGCCCCGCCATCGGCTGCGGCGTCCTCCCTGCCAGCGGCCCTCTCGTCGACTGCGGCCCTCTCATCGGGTACGTCTGATGAGGGGTTCAGCTGCTCGTCGGCGGGGCGATCCATGGCCTCGACGATACCCGGGAGCGGAGCTCGCCCCGGTCGGCTCGTCATCCCCGCAATGACCCGGTCGCCCGGCATCTGCGCAGGTCAGCGGCTCAACCCCGGTCAGCGGCCAGCTCATCGAGGACGGCCTTGAGGACCACCGCGTTGTTGTGCTCGCGGTCCTTGGCGTCGTATAGGAGGTCGACGTCGTCCTGGTCGGCCAGCTCGTCGAGGAGGTCACGGGCGGCGCCAGAAGCCTCGAGCTCCTGGCGGTAGCGCTCGACGAAGGCGTCGAACTTGGCGGGGTCGTGGCCGAACCACTTGCGCAGCTCGGTGCTCGGGGCGACCTCTTTGGGATGGGCGTCGAGGGCGGCGCGAACCTTGCTGATGCCGCGCGGCCAGAGCCGGTCGACGAGCACCCGGTAGCCGCCCACCGCGGGCGGCTCGCCGTCCTTGCCGGCAAGATCGTCTCGAATGTTGAGGACTGTGAAGGTGGTCATGACCCCACCTTTCCACGCGACGGTGAGGAGGGGTCGATCTCCTCCCTGGCCTGCTCGAAGGCGAGGATCGCCCGGTCGATCTGGGTGCGGTCGAGGGCGGCCGACATCTGGGTGCGGATCCGCGCCCTGCCCCGCGGCACCACGGGGTAGGAGAAGGCGCGCACATAGACCCCGCGGGCCAGCATCGCGTCGGCCATCCGCGCCGCGGCGACGGCATCGCCGATCATCACCGGGCAGATCGGGTGGTCGGACGCCGGGATGTCGAATCCGCGCCGGGTCATCTGCGAGCGGAAGTACCGGGTGTTCTCGCGCAGCCGCTCGAGCAGTTCGGGCGAGCGGCGCAGCAGGTCGAGGGTGGCCAGGGTGGCGGCCGCGATCGAAGGCGCCAGGGAGTTGGAGAAGAGGTAGGGCCGCGACGTCTGCCGCAGGGTCTCCACCACCTCCCGGTAGGAGCAGGTGTAGCCGCCGGAGGCTCCGCCCAGGGCCTTGCCGAGGGTTCCGGTGAGGATGTCGACCCGGTCGCGCACTCCCCAGTGCTCCGGCGTCCCGGCTCCGGTGGCCCCGACCAGTCCGACCGCGTGGGAGTCGTCGACCATCACCATCGCGCCGTACCTGTCGGCGAGGTCGCAGATCTGCGGCAGCGGGGCGACGAAGCCGTCCATCGAGAAGACGCCGTCGGTGGCGATCACCACTCGTCGCGCCCCGGCGGCGTCGCGCAGCTGATCCTCCAGATCGGCCATGTCCTGGTTGCGGTAGCGCAGCCGACGGGCCCGGGAGAGCCGGACCCCGTCGATGATCGAGGCGTGGTTGAGCTCATCGGAGATGATGACGTCGTCGGCCCCGAACAGCGGTTCGAAGAGCCCGCCGTTGGCGTCGAAGCAGGACGAGTAGAGGATGGTGTCCCAGGACTGCGGGTCGTCGGGATGGAGGAACTCGGTGATCGCCTGTTCCAGCTGCTGGTGCAGGGTCTGGGTGCCGCAGATGAACCGCACCGAGGCCATCCCGAATCCCCAGGTGTCCAGGGCCTTCGCGGCCGCTGCGATGAGGGTCGGCGAGTCCGCCAGGCCGAGGTAGTTGTTGGCGCACAGGTTGATCACCCGGCGACCGTCGGCCACCGTGATCGACGCCGACTGGGGGCTGGTCAGCGCGTCCTCGGTCTTGAACAGGCCCTCCTTCCTGAGGGCGTCGAGTTGGCCGGTCAGTTGGTCCCTGACTTCTCCGTACACGGGGTACCTTCTCCCAATCTCTCGGCCGGCAGTCTCCTGTCGGCTCCTTCCCGGCGACCGACCGCTCAGTCGAGCGCCTCCCAGTTCATGACGACCTTCCCGGACCGGCCGTTGCCGGCGATGTCGAAGGCCCGGCGGTACTCGGTGACCGGGACCCGGTCGGTGATCACCCCGGAGATGTCCAGCCCGGAGCGCAGCAGGGAGGCCATCGCGTACCAGGTCTCGAAGATCTGCCGGCCGGTGACTCCCTGCAGGGTGAGCATCGAGAAGATCACCTTCTCGATGTCCACCTCGGTGGGGGCGGTGGGAGTGCCGAGCAGGGCGATCCGCCCGCCGTGGGCCATGTTGGCGATCATCGCGGTGAGGGAGGAGGCCGATCCCGACATCTCCAGTCCGATGTCGAACCCCTCCCTCATGTCGAACCGGTCCCACACCCCTGCCAGCGGTTCGCGGGAGACGTCGACGGTGTTGCCCAGGCCCAGGGCTCGGGCCAGGGCCAGCCTCTGCGGGGAGACGTCGGCGACGACGACATTGCGGGCCCCCTGGAACTGGGCGACCAGGGCGGCCATGATGCCGATCGGCCCGGCCCCCGAGACCAGCACGTCCTCGGCCAGGCAGGGGAACTGGAGGGCGGTGTGGACGGCGTTGCCGAAGGGGTCGAAGATCGCGGCGACATCGGGGTCGAGTCCGGCGATGTGGTGCACCCAGACATTGGAGGCCGGCATCGCGAAGTACTGGCAGTAGGCGCCGTCGATGGCATAGCCGATGCCCCTGGTGTTGCGGCACAGGTGCCGTTCCCCGGCCAGACAGGCCCGGCACCGTCCGCAGACGTAGTGCCCCTCCCCGGAGACGAACTGGCCGATCTCCAGGTCGACGACCGCCGATCCGAGGTCGACGATCCTGCCGCAGAACTCGTGGCCGACGATCCGAGGGGTCGTGACCCGGTGCCGGGCCCAGCCGTCCCACCGGTCGATGTGGACGTCGGTGCCGCAGATCCCGGTGCGCATCACCTTGATGAGCACCTCGTTGGGGCCGGCCACCGGCTCGGGGACGTCGACGAGGTCCAGCCCCGGGGCGGGGCGGGTCTTCACCAGAGCCTTCATCAGTACCTCCATGTACCTGTCAGGCGACAAGAAGTCGTCGACCACAAGGGCCGACAGCCACGGCGGTCCCGTACGGCACACACTATGCCGTCGGAGCCGCCGCTGCAGCGACGAGGCCGTCAGGGCCGCCGCTGCAGCGACGCGGCCGGGTCTCAGCCCTTGAGGCCCGAGGTCGCCAGTCCCTCGATGACCCTCTTCTGCATGGAGAAGAAGAGAATGAAGATGGGCGCCATCGCCATCGTCGAGGCCGCCATCATGAGGGCGTAGTCGGTGGAATGCTGGCCGGCCAGGGTGGCGATGCCGACGCTCAGCGGCATCGACTCCTCACGGGTGGTGACGATCAGCGGCCACAGCAGGTCGTTCCAGGACCACAGCACGGTGGTGATCATCACCGCGAAGAGGCTCGGGTTGACCAACGGGAACATCACCCTCCAGAAGGTCTGCCACGGGTTGCAGCCGTCCAGCCGGGCGGCCTCCTCCAGTTCCATGGGCAGGCTCATGAAGGCCTGCCTCATGAGGAAGACGCCGAAGGCCGAGAAGAACCCGGGCAGCACGATGCCCCACGGCGTCTCCAGCAGGCCCAGATTCTGAACCACCTGGTACTGGCCGATGAGGTAGGACTGGCCGGGCACCATGAGGATGGCCAGCAGCAGACCGAAGAGCAGACCGCGACCCTTGAACCGCATCCGGGCGAAGGCGTAGCCGGCCATCGAGCACAGCAGCAGCTGGACGACAGTCCTCAGCACGGTGATCTCGATCGACACCCAGAACTGGTGCAGGAAGGGCAGCTTCGCGAAGACGTCGGAGTAGTTGCTCCACTTCCAGTGCTCCGGGATGAATTTCGGCGGCACCGCCTGGATCTGCGCATTCGTCGAGAGCGACATGAGGATCTGGTAGACGAACGGAAAGACCATCACGATCCCGCCGAGGATCAGCAGGATGTGGACCGGCAGGTAGCGCTTCTGGGAGACGTGCCCCTGCTTCTTCGCCATCCGGGCGATCTCTTCGCGGCTGTACTCGCCGGTGACGTCGGTGCTCACCAGTGGCGTGCTCACACCGGAGGCCGAGGCGCCCGGGGTCTGGATCATCGAGTCAGACATAGTTCACCCACTTCTTCTGGCCGATGAACTGGATCACCGTGACGATCGCCACGAAGAGCAGGATGACGATCGCGGTGGCGGCGCCGGCCCCCTGATTGCTGTCGACGAAGGCCTGCCGGTAGAACAGCGAGACCAGGGAACGGGTCTTCGGTTCGGCCGGGTTGCCTCTCCCGATCATCGCGAAGAGCGCGTCGAAGAGCTGGAAACCGCCGATCGTCGTGGTGATGGACAGGAAGAAGATCGACGGGGTGAGCAGCGGCACGGTCACCCAGCGGAACTGCTTGACGCCGGTGGCCCCGTCGATCGAAGCGGCCTCGTAGAGCTCTCTGGGAATGCCCTTGAGACCGCTGGACAGGATGATGACGTTGAACCCGATCGAGCACCACAGGCCGAAGACCGAGACGGCCACGATCGCGAATCCGGGAGTGACGATCCAGTACGGCGGGTCGTCGACGCCGACGACTCTCAGGAACTGGTTGATGAGTCCGAAGTTGCCGTTGTAGAGCACCTTCCACACCTGGGCCACGGCCATCGGCATGGCCAGGTAGGGCAGGAAGTAGATCATCCGGTACACGCTCTTGCCGCGCAGCCCGGGCAGCTCCACCATCGAGGCGATGGCCACCGACAGCGGCACCCCGATGAGCAGGATCAGCGTGTACAGCAGGGTGTTGCCGATCGCCGAGCCGATCTCGGGCTCGGCGAACAGGGACTTGTAGTTGTCAAGGCCGACGAACTGGGGGTCGCCGCCGAAGGCGTTGGTCTGTTGGAAGGACGTGATGATGTTCTTCACGATGGGCCAGTAGTAGAAGACCGCGACGCCCAGCATGAGCAGGCCGATGAAGGCGACGGGCCAGGCTCCGACGCTTGTGGGAGAGCCCCGGCGGCGCCGGCCCTTCGGGCTGGCGGAGCCGGGGCGCGGGGCGGTGGCGCCCCGCGCACCAGCTTCGGACATCACTTCTCCTTGGCCAGCTCAGCGTTCATGAAGTCGGCCATCTGCTTGGCCGCGGCCTTGACGGTCGTCGAGCCGTCGAAGGCCGGCACCAGGATGTCGGCCTCCTTGTTGGCCCAGACGTCGGTGTTCTTGCTCACCGGGTAGGTGACCGCGTAGTCATTGGCGGCGTCGATGAACAGCTGCATGTTCAACTTCGGGAAGGCCTTCACCCAGGCGTCCTGGGTGTCATTGAAGGCCGGGATGGCGGTGCCGTTCTTGGCCTCCACCTCATGGGCCTCCTTGGAGCTCATGTGGGCGGCCAGCGCGATGGCTGCGGCCTTGTTCTTCGACTTCTGGGAGACGGCCCACGCCAGGCCGTGAATGATGGTGCCCTTCTTCTCCTTCTTGGGCAGGTCGATGACCCCGAACTTGTCCTCCTTGCCCTTGAGGTCGGCGGCCAGCTGAGAGGCCATCCAGTCCCCGGACCAGAACATGGCGGATTTGCCGTTCTCGAACATGACGTCGGGCTTGGTGTCGGTGACGATCTTGGCGGAGGCCACCGAGCCGTCCTTGATCCAGTCGGCCCAACACTGCAGACCCTCGATGGACTTCGGGTCGTCGTAGCCGGACTTGCCGTCCTTGATGACGTAGCCGCCGGCCTGGGCGATCGTGTTGTAGTAGGTGCCCTGTCCGTCGCCGTTGATGGTGGTGGCGCAGCCGTAGATGCCCTTCGACTTGCCCCAGTCGGAGATCTTCTTGGCCTTGTCGTGGAAGTCGTCCCAGGTCCAGTCGGCCTTGGGCTCCTCCACCCCCGCCTGCTTGAACAGGTCCTTGTTGTAGAAGACGCCGATGGTGTCGTAGTCCTTCGGGACGCCGTAGTGCTTGCCGTCGTAGGTGTAGAGCGTCACCAGGGCGTCGGGGTAGTTCTTCCAGTCGACGCCCTGGGAGGTGATCGAGTCGAGCGGCTCGAGCATGTTGTTGGAGGCGTAGAGCTGGATGTTCGGGCCGTTCATCCACATGACGTCGGGCAGTTCCCCGCCCTGCGCCTGGGTCTTCATCTTGGTCCAGTAGTCCGCGTAGGCCGTCAGATTCGTCCGGATCTTGATCTTCGGGTACTTCGCGTTGAAGCTCTTGATGTTGGCCTGGACGGTCGGGGTCTGGTTCTTGTCCCAGTACGCCAGGGTCAGGGTGGCGGAGGTGTTCGCGTCGATGGATGCGGCCGCCGAGGGCGACCCGCTCTCCTTCGACCCGCATCCGGCCACGGCCATTGCGGCGAGCGCTGCCGCTCCGGTGAGGAAACTACGCCTCTTCATGGTCTTCTCCTTGCTTTCCCGAGGTCACTTGACCTGATTGTTGAGGAAATACGTGACGATCTCGCCAGGGAGCGACGGGATCTGCCGCGGCGTCGAACCGTGCCGCAGCGAGTCTGTGGCCTGGATACCGGCCGCGACCGCATACCAGGCGCCCAGGGGGGAGGTGTCGGTGCGGGCGCCGCTGCGAACGAACCGGATGAACTCGGTGACGGTGAGCACGTCGGCGTCCCCGTGGCCGTTGGCGTCCCCGAGGATCGGGAACTGCTCGTCCCCCTCGGCGCTGTACTCGGTGCGGTGGTTCCACAGCCGGATGAGCCCGCCCTCGCCGTCACCGAAGTTCTCGATGCGGCCCTCGGTGCCGATGACGGTGTAGTTGCGCCAGTAGTCGGGGGTGTAGTGGCACTGCTCGTAGGAGGCGAAGACGCCGGACTCCATCCTCATAAGCATCATCGAGAGGTCCTCGACGTCGATGACCGGGTTGAGCCCCTTCTGGGTGAGCGGGGGCCAGTTGTCGTGGGAGAACCAGTCGACCATCAGGTCGTCGGTGTTGTCGCGGCGGTCGGAGACCTGGTTGTAGAGGGTCTGGCCGCCCATGGCCACGACGTCTGTGGTGTGGGAGTCGGCGAACCAGTGCATGACGTCGATGTCGTGGGCCGCCTTCTGGAGCAGGAGGCCGGTGCCGTGCTCGCGGGTGGCGTGCCAGTCCTTGAAGTAGTAGTCGCCGCCGTTGCCGACGAAGTGGCGGCACCAGATGGCCTTGACCTCGCCGATCCGCCCGGTGCGGATGAGGTCGCGCATCGAGCGAACGACGTTCATGTGGCGCATGTTGTGGCCGACGTAGAGCTTGGTGCCGGTTTCGTAGGCGGTGGTCAGGACGCGGGTGGCCGAGTCGAGGGTGATGGCCAGCGGCTTCTCCAGATAGACCGGGATGCCGGCCTCCAGCAGCGCGCAGGTGGCGTCGGCGTGAGTGTCGTCCGGAGAGGTGACGAAGGCGACGTCGACCCCGGCCTTGATGAGCCCGTCGACGTCGGGGCTGATGGAGATCTCGTCGGGGTCCTTCTTGAGCCGGGAGACGACCCGCTCGCGGGCCAGGTGGTGGGGCTCGGCGACGGCGGTGATCGCGCCGTTGTTCTCCTCGAGTTCGGAGTTCAGAGCGAGGCTGGCCCGGGCGCCGACCCCGACGACCCCCACTCTGAGGGTGTCGGTGCGAAGCTGCGAGGGGACGGTGGTCGTCATTGTGGAGTGAGGTCCTTTCTCAAGTTCTGCTGTGACGAGATCGAAATTCCGGAAAGGCACCGGCCGAGGGTCCGGAATGCCCAGGAGGGTGCCGGCGGCGGTGTGCAGGGCGACGGCCAGGGCACCCGAGACCGAGGCGGCCCAGCCGAGCCCGGAGACCTCCGCGGGAAGCGGCGGGGCGCCGACCGGGCGGTTGCTGATAAGCCGGGCGACGACACGGCGGATGGCCAGCAGGGAGGCCGGGGTCGGGCCCGTGATGACGATGAGGTCCGGATCGATGACGGCGGCCATCGAGCCGATGGCCACAGCCGCGCTCTCGACCCACTCGTCGGTGGGGCTGTCGAACTTGTCGAGGGGCTGGCCGAGGATGTCGCTCACCTCGCCGGCGTTCCACTGCCGGCCGTGGTGGACCCGCCCGCCCAGCACCAGGCCGGTGTTGAAGCCGCGGGTCATCTGCACCATGAGCAGGTCGGCGTCGGGGGCGATGGACCCGGCCTGGCGTCTGGCGGAGAACTCGCCGAGGGCCGCCATGTTGATGTCGTTGTCGACGGCGACGGGGACCCCCAGCCGAGAGGAGATCTCGGCGGCCAGCGGCAGGCCGTTCCACTGCGGGACGAGGTCGCTGCGCTGGATGACGCCGTCGCCGTCGATGACGCCGGTGGTGGAGATGGCAATCTGGCGCAGGGCGCCGTGACCGGGGGCCTGGCGGCCCGCCGCCTCGGCGATCATCTCGCTCACCTCCGCCAGCCGTGCCTCGCGCTGCTGGGAGTGGATCGCAACGGTCCGGGCGGACAGGATCCCGCCGTGGATGGAGGCGACGACCACCAGGGCCGAGCTCACCAGGACGTCGGCGGCGACGATGATGCCCGCCGCGGGCTCGATCTCCCAGCTGGCCGCGGGGCGTCCGACGGCGTTCCCGGCACCGCCCTGCGACTGGCGGACGACGCCGTGCGATTCGAGGGCGCCCAGCAGGGAGATGACGGTCGGGCGGGAGAAACCGGTCTTCGTGACGAGGTCCCGGACGGTGGCGGGGCTCGTGTGGCGCAGCGCCGCGAGGACGACGTCGGCCCTGGCGCGCTTGGCCTCCTGATCGCTGCTGACCATGGCCCCTCCCGGTGTCGAAGCTGAAACACGATGGTTACAAAAGCCCTTTTCGAAAGGGTCTTTCAAATGAACAGCTCCACTCTCAGCGCAGAGGGCGGCAGTTGTCAACAGGCTCGGCGGGATTCCCACCATCCGGTCACCGCGCAGGTCCGCCCGCACATCCCCCTCCCGCCCCCCGACCGCCCTCTCCCTCGGGGGTTTCTCCTCCCAACACGCCGTCCCCCAGCTCTGGCGGGCGCTGGGACGGCGTGTTGGGATGCAGAATCCCCACCTCGCTCCGAACTTGAGTCCCGGGGGTCGCGACGGCTGAGGCCCGCCCCGCAGACCATGCCGCCCACGAACTTGAGTTCCGGGGGTCGCGAGGGCTGAGGCCAGCCCGGCCGACCTGAATCCCGCGAACTTGCGGCCAGGGGATGCAAGGGGGTTGCCCCCTGCCGATAATGAGTGCGTGGCTGTGAGTGTGTTCGACATCTTCAAGATCGGCATCGGGCCGTCGAGTTCCCACACGGTGGGACCCATGAGGGCGGCCCGGGTCTTTGCCGGCGATCTGGCATCGGATCCCCGGTACAGGGAGCTGACACGGGTACGGGCGCAGCTCTTCGGATCCCTGGGGTCGACCGGTCACGGGCACGGCTCGGAGGGGGCCGTGCTGCTGGGTCTGGAGGGCGAGGACCCGGCGACGGTGGACACCGACGCGATGCGCCCGCGTGAGGCGATGATCCGCACCTCGGGGCGGATCGCCCTCAATGCCGCACGGCCCGACGAGTCACTGGAGATCGGCTTCGACGCCGATGAGGATCTCGTTCTCTATCGCACCCGGTCGCTGCCCTTCCACCCGAACGGCATGATCTTCACGGCCTGGGCCGACGACGGCGTGGTCGACGAGCGGACCTTCTACTCGATCGGCGGAGGCTTCGTCGTCGAGCACGGCGATGACGGGCATCCCGCTGTGGTGCCGGACTCCACCCCGGTGCCCTTCCCGTTCCGCACCGGGGCGCAGCTGCTGGAGCACTGCGTCGACAACCGCATGAGCATTCCCGAGGTGACGATGGCCAATGAGGTCTCGTTGCGGTCCGAGGATCCGGGGCGGGCCGAGGAGCGGGTGCGCGAGGGGCTGCTGCACATCTGGGAGGTGATGCACGACTGCGTGGAGCGCGGCACCTCCAGGTCCGGGGTGCTTCCGGGCGGTCTGCACGTGCGACGACGGGCCATGAAGATGCGCCGCGATCTGGAGGCCCGGGAGCGGCGCGTACCCGGGTCTCCCGAGCCCTTCGGCGCGCTGGACTGGCTGACGGTGTGGGCGCTGGCGGTCAACGAGGAGAACGCGGCCGGCGGCAGGGTGGTGACCGCCCCGACCAACGGTGCGGCGGGAATCGTCCCGGCGGCCCTGCATCTGGTGGTCCGCTACCTGGTTGTCGATCGGGTGACCGACTCCGGGACGCCGGGGGTGGGGACCGAGGACGACGACGCCATCGTGGCGTTTCTTCTGGCCGCCGGTGCGATCGGGACGATCTTCCAGCAGTCGGCGTCGATCTCGGGAGCGGAGGTGGGCTGCCAGGGGGAGGTCGGAGTGGCCTGCTCGATCGCGGCGGCCGGTCTGACCCAGGTGCTGGGCGGCACCGTCCATCAGGTGTGCAATGCCGCCGAGATCGGGCTGGAGCACCATCTGGGGCTCACCTGCGACCCGGTGGGCGGACTGGTGCAGATCCCCTGCATCGAGCGGAACGCGGTGGGCGCCATCAAGGCCCTCACCGCGGCGCGGCTGGCCTGCGCCGGCGACGAGCAGCAGATCGTGAGTCTGGACCAGGTGATCCGGACCATGATGCAGACCGGTCGCGACATGAAGAGGAAGTACAAGGAGACCGCCCGCGGCGGCCTCGCGGTGAACATCGTCGAGTGCTAGCTGTACTTCCCCGGGACGTTGTGAACAGTTGAGCTGAGGGGGGAGGCCTCCGGCAGGATGTGGGTTACCACACACGCATCCAGGAACCGGAGGCCTCCGTGACCCACGCTAACGCACCCCTGACCCCCGCTGGAAGGCTCCGGCTGGCCGCCTGCATCGTCGACGACGGCTGGCCCCTGAGACGGGCTGCTGAGCGCTTCCAGGTGAGTCCGGCCACCGCGAAACGCTGGGCCGATCGCTATCGTGCCGGCCAGCCGCTGATCGATCACTCCTCCCGGCCGGCTCACAGCCCCAACCGGTTGTCGCGGCGCACCGAGCACCGGATCGTCGGGCTGCGGTTCACCCGGCGGTGGGGGCCTCATCGGATCGCCTACCACCTGCACATTCCCCGCTCCACCGTGGGGCGTGTCCTGGAGCGCTACCACATGCCTGTGCTGGCCAACACCGATCAGGCCACGGGCCTGCCCGTGCGCCGCCCCGACCCTGTCCGCTACGAGAAACAGGCCCCCGGGGACCTGATCCACGTCGACATCAAGAAGCAGGGCCGTATCCCCGACGGGGGCGGCTGGCGGGCCTTCGGGCGCGGATCGGTCCAGGACCGAACGGCACGGGCCGCAGGAGACCGCGCCGCGCGGGCGGGCGCGCCCGCATCTCGGGGCTACCGGTATCTTCATCACGCCGTCGACGATCACTCCAGAGTCGCCTACTCCGAGATCTGTGACGACGAGAAGAAGGAGACCGCTGCGGGGTTCATGACCCGGGCTCTGACCTTCTTCGAATCCATCGGGGTCGCCGTAAAGGCCGTGATGACCGACAACGGGGCCTGCTACCGGTCCCGGGTCTTCAGCCAGGTCCTCGACGACGCCAAGATCGGTCACAAGTGGACCCGGCCTTACCGGCCTCAGACCAATGGGAAGGTCGAACGGTTCAACCGGTCCCTGGCCGCCGAGTGGGCCTACGCCCGCGACTACACCAGTGAAACTGAACGCGAAGCGGCCTACACGGAATGGTTGCATCACTACAATCACCACAGACCCCACACCGGTATCGGCGGCCAGACCCCCTCAGAACGTGTTCACAACCTCACGGGGAAGTACAGCTAGCCGTCCGTCCCCAGCAGGAGCCGACCCTCTCCGCCCCGGTGTGCGGACGTCGTCCGCTCAGGGGGAACACTCGCCCGCTCGGACCTGGCGGGACTGCGGAGTAGCATCGCGTGGCCCCCGAACCCGCATTACCAGTGAGACAGAACAGGACCTCGATGACAGAACTCCAGCGCGGCGATCAGACCAGGCCGTGGCCATCCCTGTGGGCGATGCTCATCGGCTTCTTCATGATCCTCATCGACACCACCATCGTGTCGGTCGCCAACCCCTCCATCCAGCGGGGACTGGAGACCTCCACCACCGGGGTGCTGTGGGTGACCAGCGCATATCTGCTGGCCTACGCCGTCCCGCTGCTGGTCACCGGTCGACTGGGCGACCGGTTCGGCCCCAAGAAGGTCTACCTGATCGGCCTGGTGATCTTCACCCTGGCCTCCCTGTGGTGCGGCCTGTCCAACCTTCTGCCGGGCAGCGGGATCACCAACCTCATCATCGCCCGGGCCGTCCAGGGCCTCGGCGCTGCCGTGATGGCTCCCCAGCCGATGGCCGTCCTCACCCGCACCTTCCCGCGGGAGAACCGCGGTGGCGCGATGGCCCTGTGGGGTGCCACCGCAGGGGTCGGCACCCTCATCGGACCGATCCTCGGCGGCGTCCTGGTCGACGCCCTCGGCTGGGAGTGGATCTTCTTCGTCAACGTGCCGATCGGCATCGTCGGACTGGTCCTGGTCACCCGGCTGGTACCGAACCTGGAGCTGCGCACCCACCAGTTCGACTGGCTGGGCGTCGCCATCTCGGGGACGGCCATGTTCCTGCTCGTCTTCAGCCTCCAGGAGGGCAACAGCTACCAGTGGAACGGTTGGGTGTGGGCCGGGATCATCGCCGGCGTCGTGGTGATGGGCCTGTTCGTGTGGTGGCAGGCCGTCAACCGCAATGAGCCGTTGCTGCCGCTCAATCTGTTCAGCGACCGCAACTTCTCCCTGGCGAATCTGGCGATCGCGGCCGTCGGTCTGGCGGTGACCTCGCTGTTCGTCCCCCTCATCTACTACTTCCAGCTCGTCCACGGCATGCGGCCGACCGAGTCAGCGCTGATGACCGCACCCTCCTCGATCCTGGGACTGGTCCTGGCCGCACCGGCCGGACGCCTCACCGACCGCGTCCACCCCGCTCTGCTCGCGGGGCCGGGCATGGCGCTGATGTCTGTGGGGATGTGGCTCTACGCGACGCTCCTGTCGCCCACCGTCGGATGGGGCTGGCTTCTCCTGCCCTCGGCCGTGATGGGACTCGGCAGCGCCTTCGTGTGGGGACCGATCTCGGCCACCGCGACCCGCAACCTGCCTCTTCACCTGGCCGGCGCGGGATCCGGGGTGTTCAACGCCACCCGGCAGCTGGGCTCGGTGATCGGGTCGGCCGCCGTGGCGGCGCTGATGACCAACCGGATCAGCACCCAGCTGTCGGCGGCGACCGGTGGTCGGGGCGGCCACGGCGCCGCCGGGATGGGTGACGCCGCCTCCCTGCCGGCCTTCCTGAAGGCTCCGTTCACCACCGCCATGGCACAGACCGTCGTCCTCCCGGCGATCGTCATGATGGTCGGAGTGATCGCCGCGGTGTTCTTCGCCAAGCCCGGATTCATGGACCCGGGGACGCGCCCGGCGGGTTCCGAGGACGTCGACGCAGCCCTGTCCGACAAGGCCTGATCACGGCGCGGCGGACGCCGTCCGGGATTTCGGTGCCGGTCTGCCTCGATCTCCCCCCGAGCAGCTATGCTCAGGACTGACCGGTGAGGTGCTGCGCCTGACCGGGCCCCGGCGGCCGCCTGGCCGCCAACTTCCACTACGGATCGTCGGGCACGTACCTGCCCGTGGAAAGGAACAGCCGACATGGCAACTGTTCAGTACAAGGAGGCGACCCGCGTCTACCCGGGCACGGATCGCGCGGCTGTCAGCAAGCTGAATCTCGATATCGGTGACGGCGAGTTCATGGTTCTCGTCGGACCGTCCGGCTGTGGCAAGTCCACCTCGCTGAGAATGCTGGCCGGCCTGGAAGAGGTCAACGCGGGAAGCATCTGGATCGGGGATCGGGATGTCACCGACCTCCCGCCGAAGGACCGTGACATCGCCATGGTCTTCCAGAACTACGCGCTGTACCCCCACATGACTGTCGCGGACAACATGGGCTTCGCGCTGAAGATGCAGAACGTGCCGAAGGCCGAGCGTCAGCAGCGGGTCCTCGAGGCCGCCAAGCTGCTGGGCCTGGAGGACTTCCTCAACCGCAAGCCGAAGGCCCTCTCCGGTGGCCAGCGGCAGCGTGTCGCGATGGGTCGCGCCATCGTGCGCAACCCTCAGGTCTTCCTGATGGATGAGCCGCTGTCCAACCTGGACGCCAAGCTGCGTGTCCAGACCCGTACCCAGATCGCGGCCCTCCAGCAGCGTCTGGGAGTCACCACCGTCTACGTGACCCACGACCAGGTCGAGGCCATGACGATGGGCGACCGGGTCGCCGTGATGCGCGACGGCCTGCTGCAGCAGGTCGACACCCCGATCACCCTCTACGACGCCCCCGCGAACCTCTTCGTCGCCGGGTTCATCGGCTCTCCGGCCATGAACCTCATCGACGGCACCCGGGTCGACGGCGGCATCAAGGTCGGCGACTTCGTCGTGCCGGTGGCTCGTGAGGTGCTGGACAAGGCCCCGAACGAGACGAGCTTCACCCTCGGTATCCGCCCGGAGAACTTCTCCCTGGCCGACGAGGGCATCCCGCTGGATGTCGCGGTGGTCGAGGAGCTCGGCTCCGACGCCTACCTCTACGGCTCGCTCACCGGCTCCGGCCGGGCGGCGAACCTCGAGGACGGCGAGGGTCACCAGATCGTGGCCCGGATCTCCTCGCGGCGTCCCCCGCAGCACGGCGCACAGGTCCGTCTGGGCGTCGACCCGACGACGGTGCACGTGTTCAGCAAGGAGTCCGGCGAGCGGATCTCCAACCCGGTGAGCTGAATGACGGCATGACCCAGAAGGTCTGACCGACTCCTGGAGACACGGCGGCGCCCCCGAACCTGTGGTTCGGGGACGCCGCGTGCTGTCCGCTCAGTGGTCGCCCGATGGTGCGGGTCGCACCGGTCCCAGCCGTGGCCGGCCACCACTGGCGACGGACGGCCCGGACCGGTCAGGGCGTGCCGGGATCGGGACCTGTCGGGTCAGCTCACCGAGACGTGGACGTGGTCATAGTGGTTGGCGGTCGTCGAACCGCGGTCCGACATCGGACGCCAGCCCTCCGAGGAGCGCTGAACGTTCCAGATCTTCTGGCTCCAGATGATGTAGTGCACTTCCAGGCTGGAGGCATTGGCGCGGACGTAGGCGGCGATCTCGTCGCCCATCCCGCCGGAGACCATGATGTCGACCGCGTGTCCGGTGGCGTGATCCTGAGAACCGGCGGTCAGCAGACTGACCTGCGGGTAGCGGGCCTTGACCGCCCTCATCAAGGCGACCGTGATGGCGGCCAGTCCCGAGGTGTCGCCGATGGAGACCTTCGACGCGCTCCGGGTCGGAGCCTTGGTCGTGGTCCTGGTCGCCGAAGGTGAGGTCGTCGCCTTAGTCCTGGTCGTCGTCTTCGTGCGGGTCGGGGTGGCCGTCGCACTGGGCTTGGTCGTGGCGCGGGTCGGGCTGGCAGAGGCGGTGAGCCGTCCCATCTCGGTCGCCCGGGCCGACGTCGTGACCGGCGGGCGGGAGGCGTCGGAGCGGCTGATGCCACCGGTGCGCGAACGCTCCCCCCTCGACGGGGTGGCCGAGGCGGTGGATCCCTCGGAGGCGGGCGTGGCCGTAGTGGTCCAGGCGGCGGGGGCCTCGGCCCGGTCGGCGACCCCCGATCCCCCGTTCGCCCCGGCGACCACCCCCGAGCCGATGACGGCCAGGGCGGCCACCGCGGTGACGCCGACCACCGCCCGTCGTCTCACCCGGGTGGCCAGTCGCGGCCGGGCGCGGCGCGGTGCGGCGTCGAGGGGTTCCAGCAGGCTGTCGTCGGAGGCCTCGGTGCCGAGATCGTGAGAGGCGCTCTCGTCGAGCGCTCGTCGGGGACCGGTTGGGGTCGACGTGGACATGAATCACCCTCCATGGCGGATGACGTGGGATGAAGGTCCCTGTCACTGTAACCGAAGCTGAATGAAAACGAAAGAAAATCTGAGAATTTCACATAATTATGGATCTGGCGGTGTCCGGCAGAGTCTGGTGGTGTGCTGCAGCACCGCGGACCATCCACCCCGGTCGAGCCGGACGGCGGCCGCCCGGCCCTGGCACCGGGGCGACAGTCCCCGGACGAGGACGCCTCCCCCCGGCGACCGGACCGATACAGTCTCAGCGAGCGAACCGCTTCATCTGCGAGGAGAGTCTCATGAGTTCAGACGACCGGCATCTGGCCACCCCCCTGTCGGGGACCCCGGCACGGGAGGGGCTGTCGGAGCGGATGCGCGGGCTCACCGCCGGCATCGCCGCCCCCGAACTGCGCAGTGCGGTCGTCCCCCCGCTGTACCTGTCGACCAACTACGTCTTCTCCGGACTCGACGGGCGTCCCCAGTTCGACTACTCCCGTGGGCACAATCCCACCCGCGACCTGCTGGGCGAGGCGCTGGCCACCCTGGAGCACGCCTCGGGAGCCACCGTGACCTCCTCCGGAATGGCGGCGATCACCCTGCTGATCGAGACCACCGTGCCGGTCGGCGGCCATGTCATCGCCCCGCACGACTGCTACGGCGGCACCTGGCGGCTGCTGGACACCTGGTCGCAGACCGGCAGACTGACCGTCGACTGGGTCGACCAGACCGATCCGGACCATCTCACGCAGGCCCTCGGACAGTTCGACGGAGCCCCCGTGCACACCGACCTGGTGCTGGTGGAGACGCCGTCCAACCCGCTGCTGCGCATCACCGACATCGCCGAGGTCTCCCGCCTGGGACACGAGGCCGGCGCGGTGGTGGCGGTCGACAACACCTTCTGCTCCCCGCTGCTGCAGCGTCCCCTCACCCTGGGCGCCGACTACGTGGTGGCCTCCGACACGAAGTTCATCAACGGCCACTCCGATGTGGTCGGCGGCTCGGTGGCCTCGGCCACCACCGAGGGGGCCGAGAGGATCGCCTACCACGCCAATGTCATCGGCGTCACGGCATCCCCATTCGACTCCTGGCTGACCCTGCGCGGACTGCGGACCCTGGACGCCAGGCTGCGGGTGCACGCCGAGAACACCCGACGAATCGTCGACACCCTCACCTGCCACCCGGCGGTCACCGCGGTGCACTGGCCCGGCCTGGCCGACCACCCCGGCCACGATCTGGCCGCCCGGCAGCAGGACGGCCCCGGCTCCCTCCTCAGCTTCGAACTGGCCGGCGGGCTGGACGCCGTGCGCCGCTTCCTCGACGGCCTGCGCGGGTTCACCCTGGCGGAGTCCCTGGGCGGCGTCGAGTCCCTGGTCTGCCACCCGGCCACGATGACCCACGCCGCGATGAGCGAGAAGGCCAAGGCCGACGCCGGCGTCACCGAGTCGATGATCCGGATGAGCGTGGGCATCGAGCCCGCCGAGGACCTGGTCACCTGCCTCACCGAGGCCCTGGGTCGCGCGGCGTCCTGACTCCTGCCGATGTCCTGACGGGTCCCGGCGTCCTGACCCCTGCCGGACCGGGCCTGTCGGGCCGTGACCGGTCCCTCCCCGACGTCATGCGGCCCGCACCTGGTCCCTCCCGGCCCGGGCGTGTCGGACCGAACCGACTGAGCAGAAGGTGCCCGGCCGCGCAACCGGATGGCAGACTTGAGCCGTGACGCGATTCCTGTCGGCAAAACCTGATGCCCGGTTGCTCCCGCTGCCCTGGAGCACACCCCTGGCGAACTGGCCGACGGACCGCCTGGTCGCCCTGCCGCGAGGTATCTCGCGGCACGTGGTGCGATTCATCAAGGTGGGCAGCGACGTCTACGCCGCCAAGGAGGTCATCGAGCACCTGGCGATCCACGAGTACCGGTTGCTCACCGATCTCAAGCGGCTGGGCACCCCCTCGGTCGAACCGATCGGCGTGGTGACCGGCCGGGTGGACTCCTCAGGCGAGGCCCTCGACCCGATCCTCATCACCCGTCACCTCCAGTTCTCGCTGCCCTACCGGTCGCTGTTCCACACCGGGGTCCGCCAGGACACCGTGATGAGGCTGCTCGACGCCCTGGTCGTGCTGCTGGTGCAACTCCACCTGGTCGGCTTCCTGTGGGGAGACGTCTCGCTGTCGAATGTGCTCTTCCTGCGCGACGCCGACGCCTTCGCCGCCTATCTGGTCGACGCGGAGACCGGCGAGCTGCACGACCGACTCACCGACGGCCAGCGCGAGCACGACCTGCAGATCGCGCGCACCAACATGTTCGGCGAGTTCCTCGACCTGGAGGAGGGCGACATGCTCGACTCCTCGCTGGACCCGCTCAACCTCGTCACCACCATCGAGACCCGCTACCGCCAGCTGTGGAGCGAGCTCACCGGCGCCGAGGAGTACGCCGGCTCCGACATCTCCCAGGTCGAGTCGCGGGTGCGCCGGCTCAACGCCCTGGGATTCGACGTCGCCGAGCTGGACATCGAGACCTCCCCCGACGGCTCGACCCTGCGGATCCAGCCGAAGGTGGTCGACGCCGGCCACCACCAGCGGCGCCTGATGCGCCTCACCGGGCTGGACGTCGAGGAGAACCAGGCGCGGCGTCTGCTCAACGACCTGGACACCTTCCGCGCCCGCAAGGGGCTGCAGCACGTCGACGAGGCGGTGGTCGCCCACATGTGGCTCACCGAGTGCTTCGAGCCGGTGGTCGCCGAGATTCCCCCCGAGCTCAACCGCAAGCGCGAGCTCGCCCAGTTCTTCCACGAGGTGCTCGACTACCGCTGGTACCAGTCCCAGCGGGAGCACCGCGAGGTCTCCCATATCGAGGCCGCCAAGGGATACGTCCGCGACGTGCTGGCGAAACTGCCGGACGAGGCGATGAGCATCGAGTCGGTGGTGCCGGTGGCCGGGGAGAACGTCTCCGACCAGGCGGTGCACAAGATGGTCAACCCCTACGACCCGTCACTGGGGTACGTGGAGGACGAGGAGGAGGAGCCCCCTTACGATCCCTGGGAGGACGCCGAGGCCAACGAGGACACCGGCCCGGAGGTTCTGGACATGGCGGCGCTGCGCGCCAGGTCGAAGTCGAAGAGGTAGTCCCGCCGGGGTCGTTCCCCGCGAGGTTCAGTGCGCGGAATCGGCCGGGCTCCCCCGGACTTCGCGTCTTGCGCGCCCTACGCGTCCTGCTCGTCCGCCTCGCCATCCGCGGCGTCGTCCGCGGCCTCAGCGCCCTCAGCAGAGCCGGCCTTGCCGGCGGGCTCCCCGGCGGACACGGTGCCGACGGTGAAGCCCTGCCATCCGGCGGCCATCGTCAGGGATGCCGGGCCGGCGGCCTCGGGCCTGTCGTCATCGTCGGCGCCGACCGGACGGGCGCCCGGGGTGAGGGGACGGATCGGATCCCCCATCGCCGCCGCGAGAGCCTGGGCGATCGGGTTCGAGGAGGACTTGTGGGTGCGGATCTCGGCCATGCGACCATGGTACGAGACGGCGCCGGTACCCTGTTCCCGTGACCTTTCAGCTCTACAACACCGCTTCTCACCGAACCGAGACCTTCGTCCCGCTGGTTCCCGGCGAGGTGTCGATCTACCACTGCGGGATGACGGTGCAGGGCTCCCCCCATCTGGGCCACATCCGCAAGGAGGTCGTCTTCGACGTCCTGCGACGCTGGCTGGAGCACTCCGGCTACCGGGTCACGGTGGTCGCCAATGTCACCGACATCGACGACAAGATCCTCACCAAGTCGGCACAGCAGGGTGTTCCGTGGTGGGCGCTGGCCTACCACTTCGAGACCGAGCTGCACGAGGCCTACCACGCCCTGGGCTGCCGCCCGCCGACCTACGAGCCGCGCGCCACCGGTCACATCCCCGAGATGATCGAGCTCATCAGCACCCTCATCGACGCCGGGCACGCCTACCCCGCCGATGACGGCTCGGGGGACGTCTACTTCGATGTGCGCTCCTGGCCGCGCTACGGGGAGCTGTCGGGGATCAAGGTCGACGAGATGGCCCCGGCCGAGGACTCCGATCCGCGCGGCAAGCGCGATCCCCGGGACTTCGCGCTGTGGAAGGGCCACAAGGACTCCGAGCCCCTCACCGCCTCCTGGCAGACGCCGTGGGGCCGGGGCCGACCGGGCTGGCACCTGGAGTGCTCGGCGATGGCCGGCAAGTACCTGGGCGACGCCTTCGACATCCACGGCGGCGGGATCGACCTGCGCTTCCCCCATCACGAGAACGAGCTGGCCCAGTCGGCCGCTGCCGGACGTCCCTTCGCCCGCTACTGGATGCACAACGCCTGGGTGACGATGGCCGGGGAGAAGATGAGCAAGTCCCTGGGCAACACCGCCCGGGTCACCGAGGTCACCCGTAACCACGACCCGCGCGCGGTCCGGTACTTCCTGCTCGCCCCGCACTACCGGTCGGCGATCGAGTTCTCCCCCTCCGACGAGCAGACCCAGGGATCCCTGGACGAGGCCACCAAAGCCATCGAGCGGATCGACGGATTCCTGCGCCGCGCCGACGAGCTGGCGGCCGACTTCCCGGCCGCGGTCTCCGACGCCCAGACCGACAGCGCCACCGACACCTCGGCGCCGATCCCCCAGGAGCAGCGGTTCGCCGCCGCGATGGACGACGACCTCGGCACCCCCGGTGCGGTCGCAGCCCTCTTCGAGGCGATCAGCGCCGGCAACCGGGCGATCGGCGCCGGCGATGCCGAGCAGACCGCCGTGATCGCCGCCGGCGTCCGGCGGATGCTCGACGTCCTCGGCCTGGACCCGGACTCCGCGGAGTGGGCCGGAGTCGGCCCCGGAGCCTCCCCCGACAAGCTCGAACCGGTCGTCGACGGGCTGGTCCAGGCGATGCTCAAACAGCGGGCCGAGGCTCGCGCCCGCAAGGACTGGGCGGCCGCCGACGCCATCCGCGACACCCTGTCCGATCTCGGGCTGACCGTCGAGGACACCCAGGTCGGCGCCCGCTGGTCCCTCTGAGCGCACTCGACCCGGGGCACCCCCGACGGGTGGGGCCCGCACCGCAGTCCATCTCTCTCGAACCATTTCGCACCATCCCGGACCGGCACCGACATCGCGTCACCCGCATTCCGGGACCCACAACTCAGGAGGCACCATGCCTGGAAACTCACAGCGGCGAGGCGCCGGCGGGAACAAGGCCGGCAAGTTCGCCGGCAAGGGCAGCGCGGCGGGATCGGGCGGCCGGGTGAGGCGCGGTCTGCGCGGCCGCGGCCCGACCCCCCGGGCCGAGGACCGGCCCTACCACAAGGCCTACAAGGACAAGCAGCAGCGGACCACCAAGCAGCAGGGCCGTCCCGGCGCTGGTGGGTCCCGCCCGGGGTCCGGATCGGGGCAGGGTTCCCGGGGAGCCGGCCCGGAGTGGGTGATCGGCCGCAACCCGGTGCTGGAGGCGCTGCACGCAGGACTTCCGGTGCGCACCGCCTACATCGCCGAGGGGGCCGAGCACGACTCCCGACTGCGCGAGATCCTGTCCTACGCCGCCGACCACAACATGCCGATGCTCCAGACCACCCGCGGTGAGCTGGACCGGATGACCGGCGGGGCGGTCCACCAGGGCGTGGCGATCAGGATGCCCGAGTACGAGTACGCCGCCGTCGACGACCTCATCGCCGCTGGCGCCGAGTCTTCCCACGGCGGCCTCATCGTGGCCCTGGACAAGGTCACCGATCCCCGCAATCTCGGCGCCGTGATCCGCTCGGCGGCCGCCTTCGGCGCCCAGGGGGTGCTCATCCCGTCCCGGCGCTCGGCCTCGATGACCGCGGCCGCCTGGAAGTCCTCGGCCGGGGCCGCCGCCCGGGTGCCGGTGGCGATGGCCTCCAACCTCAACCAGGCTCTCGCCAAGCTGGCCAAGACCGGCTACACCATCGTCGGACTGGCCGGTGAGGCCGATGCCGACATCGCCGACACACACGGCCTGGACGGCCCGCTGGTCCTGGTGATCGGTTCGGAGGGGGAGGGAATGTCCCGCCTCACCCGCGAGCACTGCGACCAGGTGGCATCCATCCCGATCACCGGAATCGAGTCCCTGAACGCCTCGGTGGCGGCCTCCATCGCGCTCTACGAGGTCGCTCGGGCCCGCGCCTGAGACTCCCGGTTGGTCGGCCCGTGCCGGGCCCTTCGGCGGCGCGGTTTCCAGTGCGTGCGGCGCGGTTTCCGGTGCGTGCGGCGCGGTTTCCGACGAGATCTGCCACCACAGGACCCAGCAGCCGCACTATCCAGTCGCCGCGCCCCACAGGGCAGAACTCAACCCCATACCGATCCAGGACCACACGAGATCTGCCACCACAGAGCCCAGCAGCTGCACTATCCAGTCGCCGAACCCGTGATGGCAGAACTCACCAGTACCCGAGCCATCCCCACACGGGTCTGACCCCGCGGCAGACCTATTCCCAGTGGCTCACCACCACCGAGGAGCAGCGCACCCGGTGGATGCCGGGGCGGAGGGAGATACTGGCCACCGATCCCGAGGTGGCCGATATCGAGAGCGTGGAGATCCCGATGGCCACCGAGCGCTGGATCACACGTGTGACCGGCGACCGGCGACCCCCCGGCCGCGGAGGAGGACGAGGATGAGCATCACCTCACCCGGAGGCCATCGCGAACTGAGTCGCGGACTGCTGATGCTGATGGCCACCGCCACCGGCCTGTGCGTGGGAGGCAACTACCTCAACCAGCCGTTGATCGATGAGATCTCACGCCACTTCGGCGTCACCGTCTCAACCGCCGCGTCCAGCGTCACCGTCGCCCAGTTCGGCTATGCGATCGGCCTGGTGCTCTTCGTGCCGCTGGGCGACATGGTCGACCGCCGAAAACTCGCGGCCGGCCTGATCCTGCTGTCGGCAGCAGGACAGCTGGTGGCCGCCTCCTCGACGACCTTCCCCGTCATGCTGATCGGGACCGGTGCCGCCTCCGTCTTCTCAGTCGCCGCCCAGGTGCTGGTGCCCTTCGCCTCCGAACTGGCCTCCCCCGGCCGGCGGGGGGCGGCGGTCGGCACCATGATGAGCGGGTTGCTGATCGGCATCCTGGTGGCCCGGGCGGTCTCTGGCGGGTTGAGTCTGGTGGGCGGCTGGAAGACCGCCTACTGGATTCTCGGCGGTCTGCTGATCGTGATCGCCGCTCTGCTGTGGCGCAGTCTGCCGACCGTTGCGGTCCCGGAGAGCTTCAGCCTGACCCGGGTGCCGGCGTCCATGATCGATGCCTGGCGCAGGCTCCCGAAGGTCCGCTCCCGGTCGGTGATGTCGGGGCTGCTGTTCGCCTCGGTCAGCGCATGCTTCGCGACGATGACCCCCCTGCTGGCCGGCCCGCCCCACCGTCTGGGACCGGCGATGATCGGCCTGGTCGGTCTGCTCGGGGTGGTCGGAGCCCTGGCCGCCGGCCCGATCGGACGACTTGCCGACCGCGGCCTGGGCACCCAGGTGGTCGCCCTGGGAACGGGACTGCTGCTGGTCGGCTGGGGCACCCTGTGGTTCGGGTCCTCCTCGGTGCTGATGTTCGGCATCGGCTTCATCCTCACCGACTGCGGACTCCAGGCCGCCCACATCATCAATCTGTCGGTGGTCTACGCCCAGGAGCCGGCCCTGCGCTCGCGTCTCAACTCGCTGTACATGACGACCTACTTCATCGGCGGATCGGTGGGCTCGGCGGTAGCGGTGTTCCTGTGGCCGCGGTTCGGCTGGCACGGGGTGGTGCTGGCGGCGGTCGGCTTCGTGGTGGCCGCCGGGCTGGTCCTGGTCGCCGAGACGGCGAGGGATCGACGTCGTCCATCTCACCGCGACCACCCGCAGCACGACCCGTACTAGATTGTGCTGCGGCCCCACGACAGGAGATTTCCGTGCCCGACTCGACCTACCCAGAGCCCGTGAGCATCAATGAGAAGGCCGCTCCGGCATACCGGACGCTGCTGGACATCATCAGTTCCGTCGAGCCCCGGATCGCCGAGGCCACCCGCGCGGAGCTGCGCGATCAGCGTCACTCCCTCAAATTGATCGCCTCCGAGAACTACGCCTCGTTGCCGGTGCTGGCCACCATGGGCACCTGGTTCTCCGACAAGTACGCCGAGGGCACCATCGGGCACCGCTTCTACGCCGGCTGCCAGAACGTCGACACCGTCGAGGCGGTCGCCGCCGAGCACGCCTGCGAGCTGTTCGGTGCCGACCACGCCTATGTCCAGCCGCACTCGGGCATCGACGCGAACCTCACCGCCTACTGGTCGATCCTGGCCCACCATGTGGAGATGCCGGCTCTGGCCGAGTTCGGTTCCAGGACCGTCAACGACCTGTCCCAGGAGGACTGGGACACCCTGCGTCACCGGTTCAACGACCAGCGCGCGATCGGGATGAGTCTGGACGCCGGCGGTCACCTCACCCACGGATTCCGTCCGAACATCTCGGGCAAGATGTTCAACCAGCGCTCCTACGGCACCGATCCGACCACCGGACTGCTCGACTACGCGAAGGTCCGCGAGCTGGCCCTGGAGTTCAAGCCGCTGATCATCGTGGCCGGCTACTCGGCCTACCCGCGCCGGGTGAACTTCGCGAAGATGCGCGAGATCGCCGACGAGATCGGCGCTGTGCTGATGGTCGACATGGCCCACTTCGCCGGGCTGGTGGCCGGCAAGGTGTTCACCGGCGACGAGGATCCGGTGCCCCACGCCCAGGTCGTCACCACGACCACCCACAAGTCGCTGCGCGGGCCGCGCGGCGGCATGGTGCTGGTCACCAAGGAGTACGCCGATGACGTCGACCGCGGCTGCCCGATGGTGCTCGGCGGTCCGCTGGGCCATGTGATGGCCGCCAAGGCGGTGGCCCTGGCCGAGGCCCGCACCCAGACCTTCCGCGACTACGCCCAGAAGGTCGCCGACAACGCCAAGGCGCTGGCCGAGGGGCTGATGAGCCGTGGCGTGAAGCTGGTCACCAATGGCACCGACAACCACATCAACCTGCTCGACGTCACCGCCAGCTTCGGGCTGACCGGACGTCAGGCGGAGTCGGCCCTGCTGGACTCCGGCATCGTCACCAACCGCAACTCGATCCCCGCCGATCCCAATGGCGCCTGGTACACCTCGGGCGTCCGGATCGGCACCCCGGCGCTGACCTCACGCGGTTTCGGAGCCGAGGAGTTCGACCGGGTCGCGGCCCTCATCGTGGAGGCTCTCAAGGCCACCACCCCCAGGACCGCCTCCTCCGGCAAGCCGGGCAAGGCCAAGTACGTGATGGCCGACGGCGTGGCCGACAGGGTGCATGCCGAGGCCGATGAGCTGGTGGGCAACTTCCCGCTGTACCCCGGCCTGGAGCTCTGAGTCCGGGCCCCGACGCGGGCCAGCACTCCGTCTCGTCCGGCCGCATCGGTTGTGGCTCGGCGATCCTTGGTGATCGCGGGCCACAACCGATCTTCATCTGACGAGTCCTGGGAATGACCTGCCTGGATCGGGGTTGCTCAACGCGCACCTGAGGATCCTGATGTCGCCTGCCTGAGACACGGCCTCAATCACCAGACTCACGTCATCGTAAATGTCAACAATTGCCCGATCGGTCAGATTTTCATCAGATCTATTGCGCTTCTCACTTGCCACCCATAAGCTCTTCAAAAGAAGATACCGCACGAATGGTACTACTTCCGACGAAAGAAGGACGGTTGTGAACTACAAGAAGCTTGCAGGACGCACCGTTGCGGCAGCGATCTTATTCTGTGGTGTGGCAATTCCTGCGCAAGCTGCCCCAGAAACCTCGTCTCAGACCGACTCCTCGACGTCCAATATAGAACCGCGAGATTCTGGTGTTGCGCAGCCCGATGTCGTCACGTTGGAGTGCTCTCCGTGGTGATGAACCTCGGAAGTCCGGCCACGATAAGGGCCCACCTGACAGTTTTCTCGCCAAAGAGACCCGTCCTCGCCTTGGATCAAGTGTTCTATCCGGTCATCGACAGTCTTGGCCTCCGTTCGCCGATTAATGAGGGGCCACCCCGCTGGAGCTATGCCGCAGCCAGTGCAACCAGCATGTCCGCAGACATGATCGCGCTGTCTTTTCGTGCCGATATTGCACCCACGACATGCATCACAGGACCAGGCGGACAGTTCATGTCGTGCATCGTCGAGACACTGAGGATGCTCGGTATCTCACATACTCAAAGTGTGAGAATCACCGGGGATTCCCAGTTGCTCGAGGCATGGACCGGCAACTCCCGGGACACATACTGGGGTCTTTATGAGCAGCGTGATCGATGGCTCGGATGGACCGGTGGAGAATCAACATGCACAGCGTGCATCGACTCACTTCAACCTGCCCTCATGAAGTCCCTGTCAGAGTTCTTCGTTGACGCTGATGGTTTCACCTGTCACGCACAGGACAGCGAGATTTGTGTCGACATCCCAGACGATCCGGTCGCGGTGGGATGGATATTTGATTCAATCGCCTGGATCACGAGAACTTCAGACTTCTCGGTATTCCTGAGCCCAGCGACCGCATCATGAGATCAGTCATCTGCCAGAGCGGGGATTCCGCTCTGGCAGATGACTGATCACGGGCCACCCGTATCATCGTCAAGGTGAGCACCTCCCGATCACGCAGCAGGAAGAGGGGCAGGGGACGCGCGCAGTCGCGGCGGAGAGACCGGCCCACCGTGTCGCCAGCCACCGCCGCCTCGACGACGCCGGCGCACGGATCGCACGTTCAGGACCATGGGCCGCGCGATCGCCAGAGCGCGTCCGAAGCTCGTCCGGGATCGCTGGGTACACGGCAGGCACTGACGCCGGATTCCTCCGCCCCGATACTTCCGGACACCGTCACCGGCGCTGGCGAGATCGGGATCGGACTCACCCTGGCCTTCACAGCGTTGACGGCGTCCAACCCGCCCACCGCTGCAATCGTGGTGGCCCTGGGGCTGGCCACCACCGTCGGGATGTGTCACAACTACCGGACCCGTCGTGAGATGACGCGCTCCGCAACCAGGACTGCCGTGGTGCTGGGAGCCGGGCTGGCCGGCGTGGTGGCGGTGGTGGCCACCTTGTCGATGGATCTACCGGTGGGTACTGCACCCCTCATCAGCCCCGTGGTGCTGGCGGTGGTCGCCTTCGGGACCCGCTGGCTGGCCGAGCGCTCGCCGGCCCTGACCCCCTGGCACCTGATCTGCTGGCTGCTGATGGTGGCCGGCTGTCTGACGCCGTTGCTGGTTCCGCCCTCTGGCGCCCTGCTGGTCTGCGGCGTCGTGTCGGGAGCGGCGCTGCTGGTGATGGGTGTGGTCGACAACCGACGCCTCTCCCGGGCGATCGGCGCCACACCGAAGGGCCCGAAACCACCGCCGAATCCGGTCTGGGAATGGGTGCGCGACAAGGTGAAGCGCTGAGCCGAGCTGGACCTCCGTCCCCTCCCCCTCCCCGCAGTCCGGCCCGATCCTCGCACGAGGCGCCCCTTCATCAACCAGGCGCCAGCTAGATGAGGCGCTTGGTGGACGAAGAGGCGCCTCGTCGCGATCAGCGCCACCGTGACCCACTCGGCCAACGCAACCCACTCGGACCACACGGCCCACTCGGCCAACACAGCCCACTCGGACCACGCACCCCGGACAGGTCTACCTCTCCAGGAATCTCACCAACAGATCCAGCCGGTCGAAGAGGGTCGGCACCAGGATGTGCTCGCTCACCGCGTGGGCTCCCCCGCCCATCGGCCCGAACCCGTCGACCGCGGGGATGCCCAGCGGTCCCCCGACCAGGTTCGTGTCCCCGGCGCCGGCGGCCGGACGCCCCTCGATCGTCTGCCCCAGAGCCGCCCCGGCAGCTGCGATCTCGGCCAGCAGGGCCTGATCGGAGGCTTTCGGGGCCCAGGTCGGACGATGAGTGAGGATCTCGCTGTCAATCCGGGCGCCCTCGCGGACCGGCGTCAGGGAGGTCAACCGGTCCAGCACGTAGCTCTCGCTCTGCGACTCCAGGAACCTCAGCCCGATCTCGGCCTGGGCATGGCCGGGGATCACATTGGCCCGGGCGCCACCGGAGATGATCCCGACATTGCACAGCACCTCCTTGATCCGGCTGGCCTCGGCAATCACCGGGCGCACCCCGACGAGCTGGTCGACCAGCTCGTCGATCGCCGAGATCCCGGACTCGGGATCCAGGGCGGCGTGGGCCGCCCGTCCGGTGACCGAGACCCGCAGCCGGGTGGACCCGCGTCGTCCCACCTTGAGCGCGCCGTCGGGGTGGGGACACTCGAAGCCGATGGCGCCGACGACCCCCTCGGCGGCCTGTCGGCAGATGGCCGTGCCGGTCGGCGACCCGATCTCCTCATCGCAGGTGATCACCACGCGCACCGGACGGTGGGGCCGGGACCGCAGCTTCTCCAGGGCGGTGAGGATGATCACCAGACCCGACTTCATGTCGAGGGCACCGGGTCCGCGCAGCACATCGCCGTCGTGCACCCACGGCACCTGGTCGGTCAGGGCGCCGATCGGCCAGACGGTGTCGGAGTGTCCGACCAGCAGGACCGGGTCGCCCACCCCGTCGCCGGGATCGTCGACGATGAGGTGGATTCCCGAGGAGCTGTCGATGCGCTGCGGTTCCAGCCCGATCCTCTGGAACCAGGAGACCAGCAGATCGGTGACCTTCCGGTTCGCGTCGAGATCGCGGGAGGGGCTCTCGACCCTCACCAGTTCCTCGAGCCGCTCCAGCACCTGACGGGAGTCCGGTCGGGTCTGCCAAGGGGCCCTCGCGGTCGTCTCGGCACCACCGCGGGACTCCTCCGAGCCAGGGTGGGTCGTCCCGGCACCACCCCGGGCCGCCCGCGAACCAGTTCGGGCCGGATCAACACCACCCAGGGACGCCTCCAAGCCAGCGCGGGACTTCTCAGAACCACTCCGGGACGTCTCAAAACCGCGTCGGGCCCTCTCAGAACCACCGTCTGTCATCTGAGAACCTCTCTTCTCATACAGATCATAAGTTGACCGCTCCCGGCACCCTCGAGATGCCGGACATCTCATCGACACCCCTGGATGTCTTGGTGATACAGAGCATAGAGAGGCCATGTGACGGTGTGATGTCGGTAACACCGATGCAACATACGAATCGTATCTTTCTCGGTATGGAGGACCTGACAGAAGTCTCACCCGCACACCAGGACCGCACCCACCCGGTGAGGCTGTACATCGGCACGCTCACCGAGGCGGCCGAGTTCGGGGAGGCGACACGCCTCTACCGGCGAACCTTCAACTACGACCTTCCCCAACTCTCCCTCAACGCGAACCTGCTGAGCGCGCTCGGACGCCACGGCGGCTCCTCGGTCGGGGTACGCCGCGACACACCGGACGGACCGCTGGTCGGCTTCGCCTACGGCTTCGCGGCCCTGGACCCGGAGACCCACAAGCTGTTCCACTACTCCCAGGCCGCCGTCGTCGACCCGAGCATGCAGGGCGAGGGGATCGGCCGGATCCTCAAGCTCCGCCAGGCCGAGGTGGCGAGGGACTGGGGAGCCACGCACATGCGCTGGGGGTACAACCCGCTGTTCGCCCGCAACGCCCACTTCAACCTCGACTCGCTGCGCGGGGTGGGCCGCGAGTTCGTCGTCGACTACTACGGCCGCCCGCACAGCGACCGGATGATCGTCGAGTGGAACCTGTCCGAGGACGTCGACCGCTACGCCGACGAGCACGCCCTGGCCGTCCCCCCGGAGCTGGCCGAGGCCGAGCCGGCCGTCGCGGTCCCCGACCAGGACGGCATCTGGATCCCGATCCCCTCCGGGGTGGTCGCCGGGGACGACTCGGAGGAGGGCACCGAACCGGTGCGCGACAGGCTCCGTCAGACCCTCTCGGAGGTGATGGGATCGGGGATGGTCCTGGTCTCCTGCCGCCGGCTCGGGGACTCCCTGTCGGTCTACCGGGCCGTCGAGAGCCGCGGGGGCGCGCTGTGAGTCAGTCCGGCGAAGGGGGTGTCGGAGCCGATTCCGACGAGGGGGGTCTCAGTACCGATTCCGGCCGGGGACCCTCCAGCCCCCGAGACCGGATGCTGAGGCTGCGCCCCAATGTCAGCGCCGAGGCCCTCCAGGCCCATCTGGTCGACGCCGAGCGGGCCTCTCTGGAGAGCACCTTCGCCACCCTGGCCGCCGACTCCAGCCTGTCGCGGGCCGCCGCGCTCATCCTGGCCTCGCGACGCAAGTACATCGCCGGGGCCGGGAAGTCGGCGGCCTACGCGGCCCTGCTCAACGCCGATCTGGCCGCCACCCTGCCCAATGTGATGCTCATCGGCGCCGGGCTGAGCGCCACCGATGTACTGAGCGACGTCCGCTCCTCCGACGTCTGCGTGGTCTTCAGCGTGCGCCGCTACCGCGCCGAGACGGTCCGCCTGGGTCGTCTCTTCGCGAGCTCCGGAGGCCATCTGGTGGTCGTCACCGACGATCCCCGGGCACCTCTGGCTAGCAGCGCCAGTGCCCTCATCCTGGTCGACACCGGATCGGCCTCCTACGCCGACTCCCCCACCGCGATGGCCGCCGTCTGCCATCTGCTGAGTTCCCTGGCCAGCGCCTCCGCGAAGGGGGCCAGACGCCGTCTGGCCAATCGCGACGTCGTCACCGCCGAGCTGGGCCTCTACTGGGACGAGAGCTCCGACAGCCTCGAACCCGACGCCGACGGCACGCCTCCGATCATCCATTCCCCCACCGAGGAGAGCGAGAGCATCTCATGAGAATCACCCGAGCACGACTCTTCGAGGTCCGGCTGCCGCTGGTCCACCGGTTCCGGACCAGCTCCCACGCCAAGTCCACCCTCGACCACATCCTCGTGGAGTTCACCGGCGCCGACGGCCAGGTCGGCTGGGGGGAGATCGCCTCCCCGGCCGGCCCCTTCTACTGCCCCGAGACCACCACGACGGCCTGGGACACCACCATCGCGTTCCTGCTGCCGACCGTGCTGGACGCCGACTGGGACCACCCCGAGCAGGTCGACGACCTGTGGCAGCGGGTCCGCGGCCACCGGTTCGCCAAGGCCGGGCTGGTCGGGGCGGCCTGGGACCTGTGGTGCCGGACCCATGAGGTCTCGCTGGCCGCCAGTCTGGGCGGCACCCGCACCAAGGTGCGCGCCGGCGTCTCACTGGGCATCGAGGCCACCATCGACGACCTGCTCGAGCAGGTCGAGCACCAGGTGGCGGCCGGCTACCACCGGGTCAAGCTCAAGATCTCCCACGGCTGGGACCTGGAACCCGTGCGGGCGGTGCGTTCGGCCTACCCCGACCTGGATCTCCACGTCGACGCCAACGGGGTCTACACCGACGACGACGAGACGATGGCCCACCTGGCCGAGCTGGACGCCTTCGGCCTGACCATGATCGAGCAGCCCTTCGCACCGCGCGACCTGCTGGGTCATGCCCGCCTCCAGCAGCGGATCGCCACCGACGTGTGCCTCGACGAGTCGGTCGAGGACCTCTTCGACCTGGAACTGATGATCTCCCTGAAGGCCGGCCGGGTGCTCAACATCAAGGTCTCCCGGATGGGCGGGCTCACCGTCGCCCGGGCCGCCCACGAGATGGCCCGCAACGCCGGGATCCCGGTGTGGTGCGGTGGGATGCACGAGTTCGGGATCGGGCGCGCGGCCAATGTCGCGATCTCCTCGCTGCCGGGATTCACCCTGCCCTCCGACGTCTCCGGGTCGGACAAGTACTACGCCCGCGACGTCATCATCCCGCCGGTGATCGCCACCGACGGCTGGGTCCAGGTGCCGACCTCCCCCGGGCTGGGCCACGAGATCGATCTGGAACAGATCACCGCCAACACCTTGCGCCGCTACGACAGCGCCCAGACCAGCTGATCCGAACACCCCTGGGCGGCCCCGGCACCGGGCCGGTGACGGGGTCACGCAGTAGCCATGTCAGGATGTCGTCATGCCCATCAGCCGCACCGACGACCTGCACTTCGCGTCCTGGCTGGCCGATCTCGAGGAGCCCGGCGCACTGGACGACCGGTTCGAGGAGCATCGCAGGCTCGCCTGCGGCCCGGAAGGCCTGCCGGACGATGCCCTGGAAGGTCTGGTCGGATGCCTGCGGCAGGCCACACCGGCTCACCTGTGCATCGAGGTCACCTACGGCCAGTGGACCGGCCGAGCAGGCTTCTGGGGAGGCGAGTTCGGTACTCCCGTCCTGATCCCCGATGCGCCAGGCAGATTGGCCAAAGCCTCCATCTGGGCGGCCGACAAGGGGGTCCGGATGGCGGCCTTCGGTGCCCGTCAGAGGGCCCTGCTGAGGCAGTGGTGGGACGACATGCTGCACAACCCGCTCACTTTCCAGGGCCATGACTTCGCCTTGTTCCGGGGAAGGCTGGAGGCCGTCACGAGGTGGGAGAGCACGATGGGCCGACTGGCTTTCCGACACAGTCCCGACCTGATCTGGCCCGACGACCACTCGTGGCTTGTGGCAACCGATCCCGGTGACCTCGCAGCGGCGGAGGTGGTCGGCGTCTGGGGAAGCTCCCGACTCACCGGCCTGCTGGACGCCGATCCCCATGTCAGCTCCATACTGTGATAGCTTGGCGGGCACATCATGACGAAGAACCTCACCGCCGGACCTCCGGTGCGGCTGATCCTGCTGTTCACCCTCCCGCTGCTGATCGGCAACCTGTTCCAGCAGGCATATTCCTTCACCGATGCAGCCGTGGTGGGCCGCCTGCTCGGAGTCAATGCGCTGGCCGCGGTCGGGGCATCTGGAAGCATCCAGTTCTTCCTGATCGGCTTCTCCATCGGGTCCTCCACCGGGTTGGCGATCCCGGTGGCCCGGGCGTTCGGAGCCGGCGACCTGCCGGCGGTGCGCCGACGGGTGGCCGCCGGGCTGGTCATCATCACGGGGATCGCGGTGGGGACCACCCTGGCCGGAACGCTGGGGGCCCGCACCGTGCTGGGCTGGATGGACACTCCCCCCGAACTGGTCCACGACTCCACGGTGTTCCTGATGGTGCTCAGCGCCGGCTCCTCGGCGATGGTGGCCTTCAACTTCCTGTCCGCGATGATCCAGGCCCTGGGCGACTCGCGGACGCCGTTGATCTTCCTGGTGATCTCGTGCCTGATCAATGCCGGGCTGGTGGTCCTGTTCGTCGGTGGTCTGGGCATGGGAGTGGGCGGCGCTGCGGCCGCCACAGTCGTCGCCCAGGGCCTGTCGGTGGTGCTGTGCCTGGTACTGATCAGACGCCGGATGCCGATTCTGAGGCTCAGTAGAGCCGATCTGGCGGTCACCCACGACGAGCTGCGCGAGTCGCTTCGGCTGGGTCTGACCCTGGGATTCCAGATGTCGGTGATCGCCACCGGGGCGGCCATCCTGCAGTACGGCGTCAACAACCTGGGATCCGAGACGGTTGCCGCCTTCACCGCGGCGATGCGCGTCGACCAGATGGCGGTCGCCCCGCTGGCCTCGGTCGGAGTAGCGATGACCACCTATGTGGCGCAGAACCGGGGAGCCGCTCAACCCCGCCGGATCCGCGTGGGCGTCTTCCGGACAGGGATCATCGCCAGCTGCTTCGGCGTCCTGCTCGGCGCGATGATCTACCTGTGGGGACAGTCCGTCGTGAGAGTGTTCGTGGGCTCCGGGGCGGAGACCGTGGTGGCCCTGGCGCACCGCTACCTGGTCATCAACTCTGCGCTGTACTGGGTGCTGGCACTGTTGTTCCTGCTGCGCAACACGGTCCAGGGCCTGGGGTCGACCTCGGTGCCGACGATGGCCGGGGTGATGGAGTTGGTGGTGCGGAGCATCGCCGGTCTGGTGCTCGTCGGTCACATCGGATTCCTGGGGGTGTGCATCGCGGCGCCGCTGGCCTGGTTCCTCGCCCTGGTGCCGGTGACGATCGCCTGGCTCGTGCTGCGACGCCGACTGGTCGCCGATGAGCTGGCCGGCAGTGCGCCGCCGGTCCTCCCGACCGCGGTGCCGGCGGCCTCGCCCACCTCGGTGGTGGAGCCCCTGGTGCCGGTCGCGCCGGCTTCAGCTCTGCCGGCCGATGAGAGCGGTGGCGATCGCCGCGACCCCCTCGCCGCGCCCTGTCAGTCCGAGGTGATCTGTGGTGGTCGCTGAGACCGAGACCGGCGCACCGACCACATCGGTGAGCAGTGCCTCGGCCTCGTGGCGCCGTGCCGCCATCCTCGGGCGGTTCCCGATCACCTGAACGGCGACATTGCCCACCTGCCAGCCGGCCCGGGCCAGCATCCTCACCGTCTCGGTCAGGAATGCCGCCCCGGCAGCCCCGGCCCATTCGGGACGATCGGTGCCGAAGTTGGCACCGAGATCCCCCAGCCCGGCAGCCGAGAGCAGGGCATCACAGATCGCGTGGGCGGCGACATCACCGTCCGAGTGCCCAGCCAGCCCGGCCGGTTCATCGGGGAAGGACAACCCGGCCAGGTGCATCCCCACGCCATCCACCAGCTGGTGGACGTCGGTGCCGATGCCGGTACGGATCTGCGGGATCATCCGCGACGCCGGTGGGAGGGCCGCGGGTCCATCCGGCTCAGCACCCGCCGGACCCGACGTCCGGAGTGGTGGCCCGCTCCCGCGGTGGCCTTGAGCAGCGTCTCGGCGATGTCCAGGTCCAGCGGTTCGGTGATCTTGAGCGCCATCCGGGACCCCTCGATGAGACTCACCCGGTACCCGTACCGTTCGCAGCAGCTCACATCGTCGGTGACCTCGCCGCCCTCGGCGTGCAGCCTGCGGTGGCACTCGGTGATCACCTCGCGGTCGAATCCCTGCGGGGTCTGCACCGCACGCAGGGTGGACCGGTCGATCACCTCCGAGACGTCGCCGTCGATCTGGCGGATGGTGTCGACCACCGGGACCGCCGGCGTCACCGCGACCGCCCCGTCCTCCAGTGCGGCGAGCACCTGCTTGACGACATAGGCGGGCACCAGGGGGCGCACGGCGTCATGGATGAGGACCTTCCGGGCCTTCGACAGCCGGGTGCTGGCATCGATGAGCTGGAGGCCGTTGTGCACCGACTCCTGGCGACTCGACCCGCCGGTCGCGAACCGCACCGGGATCGGCGAGGCCGCCAGGGCCAGCCGGAAGTGGTTGTGCATGCCGTCCTTGACGACCACCACCGCGTCAGTGCACCCGCCGGCGGCCATCGACTCCACGGCGACCGCCACCACGGCCTTGCCGGTGAGCTCCTGGACCTGTTTGGGCACCGGACCGCCGAATCTGGTGCCGAGGCCGGCGGCCATCACGAGCGCGACCACGGGTTCTGACATGATCGTGACTCTATCGTCGCGGCGGCTAGCCTGGCGGCGTGATCGACGACCCGGGGGAGACGCAGATGTCACCAGCCGTCACGGCTCCGTTCCTCATCATCAACGTGAAGGCCTACCTGTACGGCGATCAGGCCCTGAGGCTCGCTCGGATCGCCGACGGCCTGAGCCGCGATGCCGACGTCGACATCATGTTCGCCGTTCAGCACGCCGACATCCGGCTCATCGCCGAGCACACCGACAGGCTCATCGTCGTCGCACAGCACATGGACCCCATCGCACCCGGACGCGGGATGGGACACATCCTGCCCGAGTCACTCGCGGCGGCGGGGGCGCGCGCCGTGATTCTCAACCATGCCGAGCACCCGCTCACCGTCGCCGATCTGGACGCCGATCTGGTGCGCGCCCGCGAGGTCGGCCTCAGCACCGTTGTCTGCGCCGACTCCATCGCCCAGTGCCAGATGATCGCACGGCTGGGACCCGACGTCATGATCTGCGAACCCTCCTCGCAGATCGGCAAGGGCACGCTCACCACTGACGACTACATCCGGGACTCCACGACCGCCGTCAAGGAGGTCGATCCCTCCATCATGGTGCTCCAGGGAGCGGGCGTGTCCACCGGCGAGGACGTGGCCAGGGTGCTTGCGCTGGGAGCTGACGCCTCGGGCGGCACCAGCGGCATCGTGTGCGCCCCGGACTGGAGCGGCACCGTCTCGGAGATGCTGATTCCGCTGCGAGCCGAGAAGGATCGCAGAAGCCAGTCCGCGCCACCCTCAGGGCCTCCCCTGCAGCACCTCCGATAAGGGGCCTCGGACAAGAGGCCTCCGACAAGGGGCCTCCGACAGTGGCACGATGTGCGCGACGCTCCCGTCGGGCATCAAGGGACGTCGGAGACACTGAGTGTCATGACCAGCAACGAGAACGGCTCCGGACCAGGGCGTGGCCGATGGATCTCCGCCCGGCAGCCCTGGTACCGCGGCACCTCTCTGCTCATACAGTGAGAGCCCGCAGACACATGACCGATGGCCGCGAAGGAATGCGATGGCGCGCAGAAGCAGGGACGAGCACCTCATCCAGGTGCTGCACGTCGCCGAGATGTACTACTTCGAGCAGATGACCCAGTCGGCGATCGCCGACCGGCTGTCGCTGAGTCGCTGGACGGTGGGACGGATGTTGGAGTCGGCCCGCGAGTCGGGCCTGGTGCACATCACCATCGACCATCCGCTGGCCCGCCACCACCGTCTGGAGGTGGAGCTCGCCAGCCGCTTCGGGCTGGCCAAGGCGGTCGTCGTCCCCACCCAGGCGCGCCCCGAGAGCACCCTGGACGTCATCGCCTCGGCCGCCGCCGACCGTCTCACCATGCTGCGTCCGGCCCCCTCCGTGATCGGGGTGAGCTGGGGCCGCACCCTCGCCCAGGTCGCCCGGCACCTGCACCCCGGATGGGCCCACGACATCACCGTCGTGCAGACCAATGGCGGGGTGGCGATCACCCGCAACGACCTGGTCGGGCGGTCGGTGGTGCGGATCGCCGAACTGGGACGGGGACGGGCGATCACCCTGCAGGCCCCCACCATCCTGGGGTCGGCCGAACTGTGCTCCATGCTGCGCGCCGACGCCGCGGTGGCGCGCACCCTGCAGATGGCCTCCCACGCGGACCTGCTGATCTACTCCCCCGGACCGCCCGACGCCGGTTCAGTGCTGGTCGGGTCGGGACACCTGAGCGCCGACGACATGACCAGACTGCGCGCTGCCGGCGGGCGGGCCGATGTGATGAGCCACGTGGTGGACTCCACGGGGGCCCCGGTCGACCCGGATCTGGACGCCCGCACCCTCTCGATGGATCTGGACGCCGTCCGCAGCGCCCCCCGGGTGATCGCGGTGGCCGCCGGGATGGAGAAGGCCGAGGCCACCGGGGCCGCCCTGGCCGGGGGCCTGTGCACCGAGGTGGTCACCGACTCCGAGGTCGCCGAGGCCATCCTGTCCTGATCCCCCGCCCCCTGGGGAGCGACCGCCACCTACTCCGGCCTGCCCACCGGGCTGGGCCTGATTCCCCGCCCCCGGGGAGCGACTCTGCGACCCCGCTCTCCCCGGCCACCCCGGAAAAGCTGCTCAGACCCCGCATTACCCAACAAATGACCTCTTGATCCCACATCTGTGCAGGACGCTGTCACAGCGGGACAGCGGGAAGGCCGCAGCATTAGCGTCGAACCATCGGTTCGACCCGGTCCGCCTCAGCATCGTCGCTGGCCGCGCCGAACAGCACCGGGCACCACCATCCCGGATCACATCACGGCGACGCACACCGGACGGCAGACCGTCCCCCAGCTGTGTGCGCCCTCAGGAGAAGGAGAATCATGGCGAAGATTGCAGTACTCGGCGCGGGGATCATGGCGACGGCCCTCACCTTCCCGGCCGCCGACAACGGCAACGTCATCAACCTCATCGGCACCCACCTCGATGACGAGATCATCGACTCCATCAAGGCCGACGGCACCCACCCGGTGCTCGGCCTCAAGGTCCCCGAGACCGTCAAGGCCTTCTACTTCACCGAGGCGGCCGAGGCCGTCAAGGACGCCGACATCATCATGAGCGGGGTCAACTCCTTCGGCGTCGAGTGGGCCGGCGAGCAGCTGGCCAAGCTGGCCCGTCCCGGCCAGATCATCCTGTCGATCACCAAGGGGATGCGCGCCGACGAGGACGGCACCCTCCACATCCTCCCCGACGTCCTCAAGGCCAAGATGGGTCCGCTGGCCGACCAGGTCGACTGGGCGGCCATCGTCGGCCCGTCCATCGCCGGCGAGCTCGCCGTCCACCACCTCACCTGCGTCACCTTCTGCGCCGAGAAGCAGGAGATCGCCGAGAAGCTGGCCGCGCTGTACCGCACCGACTACTACCACGTGTGGACCTCCACCGACTTCATCGGCAACGAGGTCGGCTCCTGCATGAAGAACATCTTCGCCTTCGGCGGCGGATTCGCCCCCGGCATGCTCAAGAAGATGGGCAAGGAGAACGACAAGTACGTCATGTACAACTACGCCGCCGCGCTGTTCGGCGAGGGCGCCCGCGAGCTCAAGCAGATGGTCGTGCTGATGGGCGGGGACCCGCTGGTCACCGAGAACCTCGGCGGCGTCGGCGACATGTTCGTCACCACGATGGGCGGGCGCAATGTGCGCGCCGGCACCTACGTCGGCGAGGGCGTGCCCTTCTCCGAGATCCGCAACGTCAAGATGAAGGGGGTCACCCTCGAGGGTGTCGCCGCCATCGGCGTGGTCGGCGAGGCCGTCGAGAAGCTGACCGACCGCGGCGTCATCTCCGCCGACGACTTCCCGCTGGTCCGCGCCCTCTACCGGATCGTCGCCCACGACGCCCCGCTGGATCTGCCGTGGAGCACCTTCTTCGGCGGGGAGCGCTGACCCTCCAACCCACCGGCCGGATCTCGCCAGGGGCGGCATGTCTCTGGTGAGATCGTCCGGTCCACAATAGGGTCTGCGAGGTGACCGCGACTCACGGTCGCCTCGGCCCCATCGGGCGACGCAGGTCCGCCTGCACATGAGTGCAGACTGGGTCAGGAAATATTCACAGGCGGCGATCCTCTCACCGAGAATTGCCACCGCCGGAGTCGGGGTGTGCTACGCATCCCGCATGCGTGAGGATGCCCCACCCGGAGCAGCCTTCACCGATCAAAGGAGACGGACAGAATGGTCAGCAAGAAGGTTCTGGTCTGCTGTGGCACCGGTATCGCCACATCAGTGCAAGTTGCCAACAAGCTTCAGCGCCTGCTGAAGGACCGCGGCATCAACGCGACGATGAAGGAGTGCAAGGCGGTGGAGGTTCCGGCCCAGACCGCAGCGTTCAAGCCCGACGCCATCGTCTCGACCACCGTCGTCAAGTCCCCCGCGGAGGGCATCAAGGTCTACCGCGGAGTCGCATTCCTCACCGGCGTCGGCGCCGACAAGCTCGCCGACGAGATCGCAGCAGATCTCAAGGGCTGAGTCCAGCCCACCGCAGCGGAGCCGCCACTAGCCCTGGCAGCACCACTGTCCACACATGAAAAAGGGTCCCCGGCCCTAGCCCGGCCGAGGACCCTCATGACAGAAGAAAGAACCTTCCATCATGGGAACAGTCACTACCGTCATCCAGTACATCTTGGGTCTGGGCGCCAGTGTGGTCCTACCGATCATTATATTCCTGCTCAGCCTGTTCTTCCGGATGAAGCCCGGCAAGGCCATCCGCGCAGCGCTGACGATCGGCATCGGATTCATCGGCATCAACCTCGTCATCGGCCTGCTCGGCAGCACGCTGGGGCCCGCCGCCCAGCGCATGATCGAGAACACCGGCCTCAACCTGCCGATCATCGACGCCGGCTGGCCGGTCGCCGCGGCGATCTCCTTCGGCACCGCGAAGGTGGTGCCGTGGATCTTCGTCCTCGGCATCGCCATCAACCTCGCCATGATCGGCCTGAGGTGGACCACCACCCTCAACGTCGACATGTGGAACTTCTGGCACTTCATCTTCTCGTCGGCCTTCGTCTACATCGCGACCGGCAACTTCTGGCTCGGCCTGGCGGTCGGCCTCATCACCCTGGTCATCGTCCTCAAGCTGGCCGACATCTGCGCGCCGATCATCCAGGACTACTACAAGATCCCCGGCGTCACGACGGCCCACACCGACACCGTCTCGTGGGCCCCGGTCGGCTGGTGCATCAACAAGGTCCTCGACCACGTCCCCGGCTTCCGACACAACAAGATGACCCCGGACTACGTCCAGGAGAAGTTCGGCTCGTGGGCCGAGCCGATGGTGATGGGCACCATCCTCGGTGGCGTCATCGGTCTGCTGGCCTACTTCCCCGACCTCACCGGGGGCGCCTGGGGCAGCGGCATCAAGGGGATCGTCACGGTGGCCATCTCGATGGGCGCCGTGATGCTCCTGCTGCCGCGCATGGTGGCCCTGCTGATGGAGGGACTCATCCCGCTGTCGGACTCCGCCCAGGAGTGGATCAAGGCCCGCTACCCCGACCGTGAGCTCAACATCGGGCTGGACGCCGCCATCCTGGTCGGCTACCCGGCCAATATGTCGGTGGCCATCATCCTGGTCCCGATCACCCTGGCCCTCGGCGTCCTGATGAGCTACGCCCACCTCAACCAGATGCTGCCCTTCACCGACCTCGCCGACACCCCGTTCTTCGCCGTCTGGGCGACGACATGGTGCCGGGGCAATATCGCCAGAGGCACCGTGATCGGCACCTTCTTCGTCGCCTGCATGCTCACCATCGGCACCTTCATGGCGCCGGCCACCACGATCCTCGCCCACCAGGCGAACTTCACCATCCCGCAGGGCGCCAGCCAGATCTCCTCGATCGACTCGGGGGCCCACCTGATCGCATACTTCTTCGCCTTCTTCTTCGTCTTCGGACAGGCGAAGGCCTACGGCACCGCGTTCATCGTCTTCAGCATCATCCTGCTCACCATCGCCGTGGTCTGCTACGTCGTCTTCTTCGCCCACGTGCTGCGCGGCGGCAAGCCGGGCATGGAGGACCGCGAGCGGTACATGACCAAGGAGGAGCTGCAGGCCGAGGCCGAGGCCGCCGAGGCGGGGTGGTGACCGATGGTTGAGTCCATGCTCGACATGACCCTGGGTCACTGGTGGCGGTCCGTGATCGCCTTCTACCTGGCCCACTTCACCTGGATCGTCGTTCCACTGGTGGCCTGGATGGCGGTCATCGTCATCGCTCACCGGGTCATCAAGGACGCCGAGCAGGCCATGCGGGCGACCCTCATCGCGATGCCCAACGGCCGGATCGCCCCGGAGAAGGTGCTGCGCAAGCGGTTGCTCCCGGTGATCCGCGAGCGGGCCGCCCAGCACCGCTGGATGCCCGCCGGTCCCGGAGGCATCTGGATCCGGCGCTGCCGCCCAGACGATGTGGTCGCCCAGATGACGAAACTGCCGAACTACCTCATCCGGTTCTGCGACCAGCAGTTCGGGACCTCGGCCGGGCGTCGTCGCCGGTCCCTGGCCCGCTGACGGCGTCTGTTGCGAACCGCGTGTTCTGCACCTCAACCCCAGCACTTCCAAGGAAACTGATCATCATGTCCGAAGCTCCCCGTTTCATCGTCGTCGATGCCGACACCGACTCCCAGAGCGAGCTGTACGCCACCGTCAACTCCCGGCTGCTCGAGGAGGAGGCGGTCCGCGACTCCTTCCTGGACGCCGTGAGCGCCCGCGAGAAGAAGTACCCGACCGGCCTCGACTTCGGCCACTGCCAGGTGGCCATCCCCCACATCGACCCCGAGCACGTCATCACCCCCGGGGTCCTGGTCTGCCGCAACGCCCAGCAGACGCCGTTCCGGGCGATGGACGATCCCGACCGGGAGCTGTCGGTGCGGCTGTCGATCTGGCCCCTGGTCACCGACCCGCACAACCAGATGGACATGCTCGGGGCCGTGATCTCGCTGCTCCAGGAGGACTCCTCCTGCCAGCGTCTGCTCACCGCCGACCCCACCGAGCTGCCCGAGATCCTGGCCGGCGTCCTGAAGGCCGTCGGCCAGCAGGAGTGAACGCCACAACACCGCTGGCATGAGCTCCCGGAACAGACAGGCCGAGGGCCCCACGGATGTCCGTGGGGCCCTCGGCCGTATCAGTTGTTCAGTACGAGTTCGTACCGGGAGCTGCCGCTCAGCTCAGGAGGCCAGAACCTCGTCGAGCATCTCCTCGGCCTTGCCCTCCTCGACCTTCTCGGCGAGCGCGAGCTCGGAGACGAGAATCTGACGAGCCTTGGAGAGCATCCGCTTCTCACCGGCAGACAGGCCGCGATCGCGCTCACGACGCCACAGGTCGCGAACCACCTCGGAGACCTTGATGATGTTGCCGCTGTGGAGCTTCTCGGTGTTGGCCTTGTACCGGCGGGACCAGTTGGTGGGCTCCTCGACCTGCGTCTTGCGCAGCACGTCGAAGACCTTCTCGAGGCCCTTCTCGTCCACGACGTCACGAACACCGACGAGATCCAGGTTGCACGCCGGCACCCTGACAACCAGGTCGTTCTGTCCGATGATCCTCAGAACGAGGTACAGCTTCTCCTCGCCCTTGATGGTCCGGGTCTCGAGATCCTCGATGACCGCCGCCCCGTGATTGGGATAAACAACCGTTTCGCCGACGTTAAAAGTCATGTACGCAACCCCTTTCAAGGGTCGATTCTACCATGAGAATGCCCTGAGAGGAAGATGTCGCACCTAGTCACCGGCGACTCCACCCTATACCGAGGAGTTGACTTCCGGCCAAATCTGTGGGTCGCGGCCTGTCGCGGACCGGTATTGCCGCGCTGACTAGGTGTGGGACGCCGCGTCCTTGACGGCGGCCCGCTGCTGGCGACCGGGCGCCGGGACGGGCGGGCGCCGACGGCGTTCGTGGTCGGAGACCGGCTCGTCGGGCGGTCCTCCGGCAGGCTGCGGGCCGGCACCTCGAGCGCGAGCAAACGCACCCCCGACCGGTCCCTGAATCCGATAGGCTCTGGCCGGGACATTGAGGACTCGACCAGCCAGGAGACGAGCATGATCAGCGCGAGCAGGTTCCGGAGCCGCACGGTTCTGCTGGTGACGGCCGGGGCCCTGCTGGCCACCACCGCGGTGGGGTGCAGCCAGGAGCCCAAGGTGATCCGCCCCTACACCCCGGCGGCCGGGGTGAGCGGCGCCAACGACACCGTCAAACTGCGCAACATCGTCCTGGTCGCCCAGGGTGGTCAGGCCCGGCTGTCCGGGATGGCGGTCGCCAGCGCCGACGACGCCATCACCGGGGTCACCGGCAACGCCCTCAAGCCGGACAACTCGGTCGCCGCGGCTCTGGCCCCCAGCACCACCCGGGTGCCCCTCACCCGGCAGACCTCCGTCAACCTCACCGACGCCGGGATCCAGGTCTCCTCCCCCAAGCTCACCGAGGGTCTGCTGGCCTCGGTCACCATCACCTTCAGCCAGGGCGAGCCGATCACCCTCCAGACGCCGGTGGTCTCGGCCTCCCACGCGGACTTCTCCCCCGCGGCGCCGACCCCCACCCACTCCTGAGCCGCGCCCCGCAGGACCTCGGCAGAGCTGGGAGTCCCGGGACCGGGAAGTCCTCAGAACTGGGCAGTCCTCAGTCGAACTTGTAGCCCAGTCCCCGCACCGTGATCACCCGCACCGGGTGGGACGGGTCAGCCTCGATCTTGCCGCGCAGCCGCTTGATGTGGACGTCGAGGGTCTTGGTGTCCCCGACGTAGTCGTTGCCCCAGACCAGGTCGATGAGCTGGCCGCGGGTCATCACCCTCCCCGCGTTGCGCAGCAGCACCTCCAGCACCTCGAACTCCTTGAGGGCCAGGGACACCTCGGCCCCGTCGACGGTCACCTCGTGGCGCTCCACGTCCATCCGCACGCCGCCCTCCTCGAGGATGTCGTCGACCGCCTCCTGGTCGTGGCCGCGTCTCAGCACCGCGCGGATCCGGGCCACCAGCTCGCGGTGGCTGAACGGCTTGGTGACGTAGTCGTCGGCCCCCAGCTCCAGGCCGACCACCTTGTCGATCTCGGAGTCGCGGGCGGTGACCATGATGATCCCGACATTGCCGCGGGCCCTCAGCTGGCGGCAGACATCGGTGCCGGGCATCCCCGGCATCATGAGGTCCAGCAGCACGATGTCGGCCCCCGCGGCGTCGTACTCGGCGAGCCCGGCCAGGCCGTCGGCGGCCTCCACCACCTCGAACCCCTCCTTGCGCAGCATGTAGGCAGTGGCGTCGCGGTAGGACTCCTCGTCCTCGATGATCAGCACTCGGGTCATGACGTCTCCTCGGAGGATGGGTGGTGCATCGGAAATCGAAGGGTGAAGGTGGAGCCCTGCCCGACCTTGCTCCAGACCCACACCGATCCGCCGTGCACGCGGGCGGTGTGCTTGACCAGGGACAGGCCCAGGCCGGTGCCGCCGCTGGCCCGGGAGCGCGCCTGGTCGACCCGGTAGAAGCGCTCGAAGATCCGCTTCTGGTCGTCCTGGCTGATCCCGATCCCGTTGTCGGTGACGGCGATCTCGACGACCCGCAGGTCGCCCTCCCGGCCCTCCCGGGTGATCACCGAGACCCGCGCCCGGGGTCCGGAGTAGGCGATCGCGTTCTGGACGAGGTTCGCCACCGCGTCGATGAGCGGGCCGGGATCGCCCATCACGGTGAGTCCGGGGGCGCAGCGCACCACCAGATTGATGTGCCGGGAACGGGCCAGCTCGTCCATCCGGTGGACGGCCTTGTGCACCACCTCGGAGACGTCGGTCGGCTCGGCGCGCAGCAGCGGCTGGTCGGACTGAAGTCGCGACAGGGCGATCACCTGGGTCACCAGGCTGGACAGCCGGACGGCCTCGGTGTGCAGCCGGGTGGCGAAGTGCCGCACCGCGTCAGGATCGTCGGCGGCGTCCTCCACCGCCTCGGCGAGGATCGAGACGGCGCCGATCGGCGTCTTCAACTCGTGGCTCACATTGGCCAGGAAGTCGTTGCGGGCCTGTTCGACGCGGATCATCGCGCTGCGGTCGTCGGCGAGCACCACGGCGCTGCCGTGCTCATCCATCGGTGCCGCGCGGACCACCATGTGGAGCACCGGGACGCTCGGGTTGGGCCGCACGTCGAGATCCTGGACCTCGGTCTGCTCCTCGCGCCGGCAGCGGCGGACCATGTCGAGCAGTTCGGGGTCGACGATCCGGGAGCCCTCGACCAGTCCGATGGAGATGGCCTGCTCGGTGGCGTAGAGCACCTCGTCATGGTCCCCGACGACGATGCCGGGTCCGTTGCGCAGATCGAGGGCGCTGATCAGGGTCGGGTCGACCTCCGGCTCCCAGGTGTCGGTGTCCAGGGTGTCGGGAGGGTTGCGTGCCGCGCTGACGGTGCGCTCGATGAGCCATGTCAGGGCCGCTCCGACCACCAGGCCGATCAGCCCTGCCAACCACCAGTTCACAGCCCAGATCATAGGAGTTGCACCGCCCCCGGGACGACCTGACGGCGTCCCCGCCGGGCATGTTCACCGAGGGTTCACGGACGGTTCGCCGCGATGACAGTCAGCGTCGGAGGCGCCCACTAGGCTGTCGACCAGCCGAGGACACCGCCCGGGGTGACTCCTGGCTGACAAGGAGGATCCATGCGCGAGAGCTACCACGACGAGCTGGCCGCCAACACCAATGACGTCGTCACCATGTCGGCCCTGGTGCGCACCGCCGTCGAGCGGGCCACCGCGGCCCTCATCGACGCCGACCTGGCCGTCGCCGAGGAGGTCATCAGCGCCGACTCGAAGCTCGATGCGCTCCACGACGAGATCGAGCAGCGCTCGTTCAATCTTCTGGCCCGCCAGGCCCCGGTCGCCGGGGAGCTGCGCACCGTCGTGGCCGTGCTGCGGATGTGCTACGAACTGTCGAGGATGGGTGATCTGGCCGTGCACGTCGCCGAGACCGCCCGGCACCGCTACCCCGACCACGCGGTCCCCGATCCGGTCGCCCAGCAGTTCACCAAGATGGCGACGATCGCCGACAAGATGATCGCCACCGCCGGCCAGACCCTGGTGGACCGCGACGTCGAGGACGCCAAGAAACTGGCCAGTCAGGACACCGCGATCGACGACATCCGCGCCGAGCAGTTCCGGATGCTGCTGAGCGACACCTGGCAGTACGGCGTCGAGGAGGCCGTCGACACGGCCCTGCTGGGGCGCTACTACGAACGGATCGCCGACCACGCGGTGGCGATCGGCTCCCGGGTGATCTACATCGTCACCGGTGAGGCCCCCGAGGGCGAGGACTGGCCGAAGGCCTTCTGAGCAGGAACGCAGTCTTAACAGAGATGCAGTCTGGGCAGGAACGCAGTGTGGTGCGGCCCGGGAACCGAGGTTCCCGGGCCGCACCACATTCTTGCCGGACCCTCCCGACCCTCAGGCCGGAAGGGTCAGCGGTTCACTTCTTGGCGCCCTGGTTGGCGACAGCCTTCTGTCCGGCGGCGGCGGCCTCCGGGTCGAGGTAGCGGCCACCCTTGACCAGCGGCTTGAGCGAGTCGTCCAGCTCGTAGTAGAGCGGGATGCCGGTGGGGATGTTGAGCCCGGCGATGTCGTCGTCGCTGATCTCGTCGAGGTGCTTGACGAGGGCGCGCAGGGAGTTGCCGTGGGCGGCGACCAGGACGGTCTTGCCGGCCTTGAGGTCGGGGACGATGCCCGACTCCCAGTACGGCATCATCCGTGCCACGACGTCCTTGAGGCACTCGTGCAGCGGACGCTCGTCAGCCGGGATGTCGGCGTAGCGGGGATCGTTGAACTGGCTGAACTCGCCGTCCTTGTCGATCGCCGGCGGCGGGACGTCGTAGGAACGGCGCCATGCCATGAACTGGGTCTCGCCGTACTTCTCACGGATCTCGGACTTGTTGAGCCCCTGGAGGGAGCCGTAGTGGCGCTCGTTGAGCCGCCAGGAACGGCGCACCGGGATCCAGTGGCGGTCGCAGCCGTCCAGCGCCAGGTAGGCGGTGTGGATGGCTCGACGCAGCAGAGAGGTGTGGACGACGTCGGGCAGCAGGTTCTCGGACTTGAGGAGACCGGCGGCATTCGCCGCCTCCTTCTCGCCCTTCTCATTGAGGTCGACGTCAACCCAGCCGGTGAACAGGTTCTTCGAGTTCCACTCGCTCTCGCCGTGGCGGAGCAGAATCAGCTTGAAGGTCATGTTTCCACCATATCCGCCGCGTTCCCTCCAGACAGCCCCGGGACCGACCCGCGAACGCGGGTCGCAGCTGAGCTTCTGGCGACCGGGGGCGACCGGCGAGAGTGTCTGCAATGAGCTGGACTGAACTGGTCATGAGGCCGTGAACAGCGCTGATCCCTCATCGGGAGGATGCGCCGAAGACACACATATGCAGAATGTTGCGGACCGGACGCGCCATCGGCAGCGCCATCGGTTATCGTCGTGGTGTTGTCCTGCCCACCCGATCAAGGAAGAGCCCATATGTCCACTCGCACCACCACCATTGCCGCAGCCAGTGGCCTGCACGCGCGTCCCGCCGCCATGTTCGTCCAGGCGGCCTCCAAGTCGGGTCTGGCAGTGACCATCGGCCGGCCCGGCGAGACCCCGGTGGATGCCCGCAGCATCCTGTCGGTGATGGGCCTGGGCGCCAAGTTCGGCGAGACCGTCGAACTGTCCGCCGAGGGCGACAACGCCGACGAGGTCCTCGACACCCTGGTCGCCAACCTGCAGACCGATCCGGAGGCCTGAGTCAGATGCAGACCCTCACAGGGCTGGGTGTCTCGGCCGGCGTCGGCCAGGCACAGGCCCTTGTCGTCTCGCCCGCCCCGGGTCTTCCCGAGGTCGACCCGAAGGGTGAGGTCAAGGATGATCTGAAGAAGATCACCGTCGCCCTCAACAAGGTCGCCGACCGGCTCGACTACCGGGCCATGCACGCCGACTCCTCGGGTCTGGCGGTGCTCACCGCCACCGCCATGATGGCTCGCGATCCGGGACTGGTGGCCAAGGTGGAGGCCCACCTCCACACCGGCGCCGGCCCGGCCCGCGCGCTGTGGGACGCCTTCGACGAGTTCTGCGACCAGCTGGCGGCCGCCGGCGGTTACCTCGCCGAGCGGGTCACCGACCTCAAGGACGTCCGCTCCCGGACTCTGGCGGTCCTGGAGGGGCTTCCCGAGCCTGGCGTCCCGACCCTGGACCGTCCGGCCATTCTGGTCGCCGAGGACCTGGCCCCGGCCGACACCGCCACCCTCAACCCCGAGCTGGTCAAGGGACTGATCACCGCCGCCGGCGGACCGACCTCCCACACCGCGATCCTGGCTGCCCAGATCGGCATCCCGGCCATCGTGCGCTGCCCGGAGGCCCGCTCCATCGTCACCGGGACGAACCTCGCCCTCGACGGAGTCACCGGTACCGTCCTCATCGATCCCGAGGACGCCGCGGTGATCAAGCTCACCGAGCGCGCCGACAAGCGCAAGCAGGTGCTCGAGTCCGCCCCCGAGGGCGAGTCGTGCACCTCCGACGGGCTGCGGGTGCTCACCCTGGCCAATATCGGCTCTCCCGCCGACGCGGTCAACGCCAAGAAGAAGGGGGCCGAGGGTGTCGGACTGTTCCGCACCGAGTTCCTCTTCCTCGAGCGTCAGGACGCACCCACCAAGGCTGAGCAGGCCGACGTCTACGCCCAGGTGCTGAGCACCTTCGACGAGGACGCCAAGGTGGTCTTCCGCACCCTGGACGCCGGGGCCGACAAGCCCCTGGCCTTCGCCGATCTGGGCCCGGAGGACAACCCGGCCCTGGGACGTCGCGGTCTGCGGCTCTCCCAGGTGCGCACCGATCTGATGGACACCCAGCTGGCCGCGCTGGCCGAGGCGGCCCGCAAGACCGACCGGATGCCCTATGTGATGGCGCCGATGGTGGCCACCCCCGCCGAGGCCAAGTGGTTCTCCTCGCGGGCCCGCAAGGCCGGCCTGAGCACCGTGGGTGTGATGGTCGAGGTGCCCGCGGCGGCGCTGCGCTCCTCGCAGGTGCTGGAGACGGTCGAGTTCGCCTCGATCGGCACCAACGACCTGACCCAGTACGCGATGGCCGCCGACCGTCTGCAGGGCGAGCTCTCCGAGCTCCTCACCCCCTGGCAGCCGGCCGTCATCCAGCTGGTCAAGGCCACCTGTGACGGTGCCGGGGACCGGCTGATCGGCGTCTGCGGCGAGGCCGCCGGCGATCCGCTGCTGGCCCTGGTGCTGGTCGGCGTCGGGATCCGTTCGCTGTCGATGGCTGCCGGCAAGATCCAGGCGGTCAAGGCGGCACTGGCGATGCACACCACCGCTCAGTGCGAGGTGATGGCCCAGGCCGCGCTGGCTGCGCCGTCCCCCGAGCTGGCCAAGGCTGCTGCTCTCAAGTTGGCTGATCCGAGCATGGAGGTGCTGGTCTCCTGAGTCCGGCTGCTGCCGGGTTCTGAGAACGCCCGCCGTTCGGCACACGATCCGCCCCGACACCCAAGAGGTGTCGGGGCGGATCGCTGTCCACGGGCCCTCACGCAGCGCTGTCCCAGTCATCCGCCCGTTCCCTGTCCACAGTCCGGATCTGGCACCGGGCCTCTGGCTGCGGGTAAGAATGTGGGCATGAGTACTGCACTTGTCACAGGAGCCAGTTCCGGAATCGGGGCGGCCACCGCCCGCGCCCTGGCGGCCGACGGATGGACGGTGATCTGCGCGGCCCGGCGCAGCGACCGGATCGAGGCGCTGGCCCTGGAGATCGGAGGCCGGGCGGTGGTCTGCGACGTCACGTCCGAGGAGTCGGTCGCCGGTCTGGTCGAGGCCGTCGGACCGGAGCTGGACCTGCTGGTCAACAATGCCGGTGGGGCGATCGGCCAGGAGCCCGTCGACCAGGCGGACCTGGACGCCTGGCAGACCATGTACCAGACCAACGTGCTGGGCACCGCCAGAGTCACCAAGGCGCTGCTGCCGGCCCTGGAGAAGGCCCGCGGAGAGATCGTCTTCATGACCTCCACCGCCGCCGATGCCGGATACGAGGGCGGTGCCGGCTACAACGCCGCCAAGGCCGGTGAGCGGATGATCGCCGAGGCGCTCAGGCTCGAGCTGTTCGACCGTGATGTGCGGATCGCCGAGATCTGCCCCGGGATGGTCCACACCGACGAGTTCTCCCTCAACCGGTTCCACGGTGACCAGTCGCGGGCGAACAATGTGTACGCCGGGGTGGCCGAGCCGCTCACCGCCAAGGACATCGCCGAGTGCGTCCGGTGGATCGCCGGGCTCCCCCACCACGTCAACATCGACCGGATCACGGTCCGTCCCCGCGCCCAGGCGTCCCAGTTCAAGGTCTTCCGCGAGACCAAGTAGGTCGCAGCCGATCACCTCCGGCCCAGGACATCGGCTGACCGTCTGAAGGCCCAGGGGGAGCTTCCGCAGCCCGTCCCACCTATCCTCCACCAGTTCCCACCTGCGCCGCCGCCTCCGACGTCCTCCCCCCTCCTCCGCCGCCTCTCTCTTCCGCGTTGATCCAGTTACTCGGCGTTGATCCTCTTGCAAGAGGATCAACGCCGAGTAACTGGATCAACGCGACACGGCAGGCAGGGAGGGAGACGAGGGAACCTGGTGGGACGCCGACGACGTCACGGACGCCTGGGGATTTGGACAGACACCGCACCCCGCCCACAGACGCCACGACGCCGCGCTCCCCGAAAGGAGCGCGGCGTCGTTGAATCCGCGTGAGAGACGGTTCCGTCCGGCCACGAGAACCGGCCAGAATCCCCCGTCCCAGACCTGGTGGGTCGAGCCAGGGGGAGCCTTCAGAACATGCCTGAAGACCCACCCGAGGCCGGACCCCACCAAATCAGAGGGCTGAACCTCAGCCCAGAGCCACCAGGCCCTGGCCACCCTGAACGGCGTCCCCGACGGCCACCAGGATCCCGGTGACCTTTCCGTCGGAGGGAGCGGCGATCTCGGTCTCCATCTTCATGGCCTCCAGCGTCAGCAGAACGTCGCCGGCCTTGACCGCGTCGCCCTCCTTGACGAGGATCTTGGCGACGGTTCCGGCCAGCGGGGCCGGAACCTCACCGGCACCGGCCTTCCCGGCGCCACCGCCACTGGCGGGAGCCAGTGCCGGGCCGCCCGCTCCGCCGCCGAACAGGATCGGCGGGATGGGCGAATTGTTGGACTTGTCGACATCAACGTCAACGTCGTACGCGACGCCGTTGACGGTCACCTTGAGCTTCATTGTCAGTCTCTCCGGGTCAACGAATGGAATGGTTCTGGAGCGTCCTGCGACCCTGACGGGTCCAGTTCTCACTCGGGGCGAAACGGATGGCCTGGACCTTTCCGTCGTCACCCAGGTAGGCCGCCACGGCCGCACTGATCGCAGTCACGACGTCCTCCGGGACGTCGGCGCTGACCGCCTTCAGGCGGCTCACGTCGGCCTCCAGAGCGGACAACCGCTTGGTGAGCGTCTCGATGACGCGATCCTTCTCGTTGTCAGTCATCAGTTTCTCCGATCAGCACGGCATGTTCCCGTGCTTCTTGGCCGGCCTGGACTGACGCTTGCTGGCGTAGGTCTCCAGGGCGGAAGTGATCTTGCGACGGGTGTCGGCCGGGTCGATGACGTCGTCAACCTGTCCGCGGCCGGCGGCCACGTACGGGGTGTTGAAGGCGTCCCGGTACTCCTCGATCTTCTCGGCGCGGGTGGCGGCCGGGTCGTCGGAGGCCTTGATCTCCCTGCGGAAGATCACGTTGGCGGCACCGTCGGCACCCATCACGGCGATCTCGGCGGTCGGCCATGCGTAGACGGCGTCGGCACCCAGGTCGCGGTTGCACATGGCCAGGTAAGAGCCGCCGTAGGCCTTGCGGATCACCACGGTGATCTTCGGGACGGTGGCCTCGGAGTAGGCGTAGAGCATCTTCGCGCCGTGGCGGATGATGCCGCCGTACTCCTGCTGGACGCCGGGCAGGAAGCCGGGGACGTCCACCAGCTGGACCAGCGGGATGTTGAACGAGTCGCAGAAGTTGATGAACTCCGCGGCCTTGTCGGATGCGTCGATGTCGAGGCAGCCGGACATCACCTTGGGCTGGTTGGCCACAATGCCCACGGAACGACCGTTGATCCTGGCGAAGGCGGTGACGATGTTGGTCGCCCATCCCGCCTTGACCTCCAGGTAGTCGCCCCAGTCGACGATCTTGGCGATGACATCGCGGATGTCATAGCCCTTCTTCCCGTCCAGCGGCACGATGTCGCGCAGCTCCGGAACCGGGGAGACGTCGTTGTTCGGGAACTCGATCGCCGCGTCCTGGGTGTTGTTCTGCGGCAGGAAGCTCAGCAGCTTCTTGGCGATCAGCATCGCGGCGTCGTCGTCCTCGGCCACGAAGTGAATGTTGCCGGAGGTCGACATATGGGCCTCGGCGCCACCCAGCTGGTCGGCGGTCACGTCCTCACCGGTCACCGACTTGATGACGGCAGGGCCCGTGATGAACATGTGGGCCTGCTTGGTCATGATGATGAAGTCGGTGAGGGCCGGGGAGTACGAGGCACCACCGGCGCACGGGCCGGCGATGATCGCGATCTGCGGAACCACACCGGACAGCTTGACGTTCGCGTAGAACATCTTGCCGTAACCGGACAGGGAGTCGATGCCCTCCTGGATTCGGGCGCCGCCCGAGTCGTAGCAGAACAGGAACGGGGTGCCGGTCAGCAGCGCCTGCTCCATGGTCTCGACGACCTTGGTCGACTGCGTCTCGCCCGCGGACCCGCCCATCACGGAGAAGTCCTGGGAGGCCACGTGGACCGGACGACCGTTGATGGTGCCCCGACCGGTCACCACGCCGTCGGCCGGAACCACTGCCTTGTCCATCCCGAACAGCGTGGTGCGGTGCTGACGGAACGCGCCGACCTCGTCGAAGGAATGGGCGTCCAGCAGGGTGTCGATGCGCTCGCGGGCGGTCTTCTTGCCCTTGTCGCGCTGCTTCTGGAGGCGCTTCTCGCCGCCGCCGAGTTCAATCTTGTGACGCTCCTCGGCGAGCTGCTCGATCCGACCCTCCATGGTGTCGGCGAGCTTCACATGCTTCTTCTCAGCCATGATTGGCAATCATCCTCACGCAGGCTCGACGGTCACGTCGTGGCTGCGGCCACCGACCGTGACGCTGTAATTGACCGGGCCCTGGACCCCGGACGGACCGGTGCCCTCGGCCTCGGCCTTCATCTGGGCCTCGGTCATCGCGACGCTCTTGGGGCCCTGCGGGCGCTCCTTGAAGAACTTCGGGGCGACTCCCGGGAACAGTGCATTGGTGAGGACGTCCTCATCGGTGCCGTCGAATCCCTCGAGCTCGGAGGACTGCTTGACCAGCTCGTCCCACTCGTTGTCGATGAGATCGGCCGGGCGGCAGTCGATCGGCTTCTTGCCGGTCTGCTTCTCGGCGCGCTTGATCAGCTCCGGGTTGAGGTCGCCGACGGGCTTGCCGTAGTAGCCGAGCATCAGGTCGGCGAACTCGGCGGTGAGGGTCTTGTAGTCGCCATTGCCCATCAGGACGTTGAACACCGCCTGGGTGCCGACGATCTGGGAGGACGGGGTGACCAGAGGCGGGTACCCGGCGTCCTTGCGGACCCTCGGGACCTCCTTCATGACCTCGTCGGTGCGGCCCGAGGCGCCCTGGGCGGCCAGCTGGGACTCCATGTTGGAGAGCATCCCGCCGGGGATCTGGGACTTGAAGATGTTGGTGTTGACCAGCGTCTTCGACTCGAACTTCTTGTACTTCGGGCGAACCTTCTTGAAGTGGTCGCGAATCTTGATGAGGCGGTCCATGTCCAGGCCGGTCTCGTAGCCGGTGCCCTCGAGCATCTCGACCAGGGACTCGGTCGGGTTGTGGCCGGGCCCCAGCGACATCGAGGAGATGGCGGTGTCGACGACGTCGACGCCGGCCTCGATGGCCTTCATCAGGGTGACCAGGGTGACGCCCGTGGTGGAGTGGCAGTGCAGGTTGATCTGCACGTCGGGGTGGTTCTCCTTGATGCCCTTGATGATGTCGTAGGCGGGCTGCGGCTTCAGCAGGGCGGCCATGTCCTTGAAGGCAATGGAATCGGCACCCATGTCGATCAGCCGGTCGGCCTGCTTGATGAAGCTCTCCGGGGTGTGAATCGGGGAGGTGGTGTAGCAGATGGTGCCCTGGGCGTGCTTGCCGGTCTTCTTGACGGCCTGCATGGCGCGCTCGAGGTTGCGAGGATCGTTGAGGGCGTCGAACACGCGGAAGACGTCCATGCCGTTCTCGGCGGACTTCTCCACGAACTTGTCGACGACGTCGTCGGCGTAGTGCCGGTAGCCCAGCAGGTTCTGGCCACGCAGCAGCATCTGGAGACGGGTGTGAGGCATCAGCTTGCGGAATGTCCGCAGCCGCTCCCACGGGTCCTCATTGAGGAATCGGATACAGGAATCGAAGGTAGCTCCACCCCAACACTCTGCGGACCAGTAGCCAGCTGCGTCGATGTCGGCACAGGCACCGACCATGTCCTCCATGGCCATGCGGGTTGCAATCAGGCTCTGATGCGCGTCGCGGAGCGCGAGCTCGGTAACGCCAATCTTTCGCGGACTCATACCCCTTATCCTTGCACCCGCGACCGACACTCGCAGCGCAGGGGTCGTCCTTCAGAAGCTGAACATTGTTCAGTCTGCGGTGGGCCAGTTGCCGTCCGGTTCCAACTGTCCCTCCCACTGTTTGACGGCCGCGACCAGGGCGAACGACAGGCTCACCAGCAGCGCCCAGGAACCCCATTTGCCGACGTGGACCAGATGCCATCCGGATGCCTGGTCGGGGTACCGCCAGGCCCCCAGCAGGGTGGCCAGATTCTCGGCGACCCACAGCGCCGCGCCGATCAGCACGAAGGCCGCCCACAGCGGCATCCAGTACCAGCGCAGGCCGACCCGGAACCACACCCGGCTGCGCCACAGTACCGCCACGAAGGCCAGCGCCAGGATCACCCGCAGATCGGGCAGCCAGTGGTGGGTGAAGAAGTTCGCGTAGGAGCAGCCCGCCAGCACCACCATCGCGGCAGCCGGGTAGTGGGAGACCCGCAGGGCGAACCGCCGGAAGGCCTGACAGATGTAGGAGCCGACGCTGGCGTACATGAACCCGGAGAAGGCCGGCACCCCGGCGATCCTGAGCAGCCCGGGATCGGGGTATCCCCAGGACCCCATGTGGGTCTTGAAGATCTCCAGGCCCAGACCCAGCAGGTGGAAGCAGCAGATCACCGCCAGCTCGCGGCCGGTCTCCACGCGCATCGCCACCAGTACCAGCTGCACCACCAGGGCGTAGCCGAACAGGACGTCGTAGCGGGCCACCGGCGGATCCCACACCGACCACACCCCGATGGTGAGGGCCAGTCCGGCCACCAGGGCGATCGGGAAGACGCAGCACTGCACCTGGATGAGGGCGAACCGCCACAACTGGCCCCAGAACCCGGGCCGGACCGGACGCAGCAGTGGGGCCGGCCCGACCGGGCCGACCCCACTGCTGTTCATCTGTTCTCGAATCTGTTGTCGAGCCGATCCGGGGAGGATCAGGCGGTCATCGAGGTGCCCTTGGAGCCGAGCTCCTCGCAGGCCTCGACGATACGGGCGGACATCCCGGCCTCGGCCTTCTTGCCCCAGGCGCGGGGGTCGTAGTCCTTCTTGTTGCCGACCTCGCCGTCGATCTTGAGGACGCCGGCGTACTTGGTGAAGAAGTGGTCGGCGACCGGACGCGAGAACGCGTACTGGGTGTCGGTGTCGACATTCATCTTGATGACGCCGTAGGACACCGCGTCGGCGATCTCCTGGGGGGTCGAGCCGGATCCGCCGTGGAAGACGAGATCGAAGGGCTTGTCCTTGCCGTACTTGGCGCCGCAGGCGTCCTGGATCTCCTTGAGGATCTCCGGGCGCAGCTTGACGTGTCCGGGCTTGTAGGCGCCGTGCACGTTGCCGAAGGTCAGGGCCGTGGTGTAGCGGCCCTTCTCGCCGAGACCGAGCACCTCGAGGGTGCGCATCCCGTCGGCGACGGTGGTGTACAGCTTGTCGTTGATCTCACCGGTGACGCCGTCCTCCTCGCCACCGACAGCACCAACCTCGATCTCGAGGATGATGTGGGCCTTGGCGGCCTTGGTGAGAAGCTCGTCGGCGATCTGCAGGTTCTCCTCGAGCTCAATGGCCGATCCGTCCCACATGTGGGAGTTGAAGATCGGGTCCAGGCCCTTGTCGACCCGCTCCTGGGAGAGGGCGATGAGGGGACGGACGTAGGAGTCCAGCTTCTCCTTCTGGCAGTGGTCGGTGTGCAGGCCCACGGTCACCGGGTAGTTCTTGGAGACGGTGCGGGCGTACTCGGCCAGCGCGACGGCGCCGGTGACCTTGTCCTTGATGGTCTGGCCGGAGGCGTACTCGGCGCCGCCGGTGGAAATCTGAATGATGCCGTCAGAGCCTGCGTCGGTGAAACCCTGCAGGGCGGCATTGACGGTCTGCGAGGAGGTCACGTTGATCGCCGGGTAGGCGAAGGCCTTGGCCTTGGCCCGGTCGATCATCTCTGCGTAGACCTCAGGTGTTGCGATGGGCATATGTGTGCCTTTCTGCTGATGTACTCGCGATGACGGCATCCATTCTCGCGCACTTTCGTCGCGAGCGCCGACCCGACCCGTGGGCAGCTGCGCGGAAACGGCCCGGAACGGCTCAGAAGGGACGGTCCAGACCGGTGACGTCGAGCCCGAGGCGGCCCCCCGACCATGCCCTGGCGGCCGAGTCGATGGCTCCGGGCAGGGCGTCCAGCCAGGAGACCGGCACCTCCCAGCGATGTCCGGCGGCGTCCACCAGGCGCACCACGGGCCCCGATCCCATGCTGCTGCCGAGGACCGCGAACTCCTGGACGTCGTGCCAGCCGACCAGGTCCAGGGCCGGGTCGGCGGGGTGGGCGGGGACGGTCTGGAAGCCGTCGGCGGCGTCCTCCTCGCGGGTCGATCGGCGCGGCCCGGTGACCCGCTGCTCACGTCTCATCGCGATGCCGCGGGGATCCAGCCGCAGCACGACCCCCTCGTTGATGGTGAGCAGGTCCTTGCGCGCCGCCCTCAGCCGCAGGTTCTGGATGATGAACAGGACCGCGAAGACGACCAGCCAGCCGACCAGCATGCCCGCCAGGGTGCCCAGGTCGAAGGAGGACCGGGTGATCGCCCAGATGAGGGCGACGACGGCGACGATGACCAGGGCCTGGAGGGCCAGCCTCAGCCGGGTCGCCTGGTGGCGGGCCACCCGCCCGGCCGCCGGAACGGGGTTGTAGGCAACCTCCAGGGCCGGTCCGCCATCGTCTGTCATGGAGCCGAGCCTAGTGGGGGTCGGCCCGGCGCAAGGACTCAGAGGAGGGGTCGGTGGTGCGGTGCCCACTGGAGGGACCAGTGGTACATCGCGATCGCCGAGGCCGCCCCGGCGTTGATGGAGCGGGTCGATCCGTACTGGGTGATCGCCACCAGGGACCGACAGCCGGCAACCACCTCGTCGGTCAGTCCGGGACCCTCCGATCCGAACACCAGGCAGCAGTCGCGGGGCAGTTCGGCCTCCTCCAGGGGGACCGATCCGGGCAGGTTGTCGACCCCCACCGGGGTGACGCCGTGCTCGTCGAGCCAGTCGAAGAACTGCTCGGCCGTCTCGTGGTGGTGGACGTCGAGGTAGCGGTCGGTGACCATCGCGCCGCGCCGGTTCCAGCGTCGTCGTCCCAGGATGTGCACCCCGGAGACGTTGAAGGCGTTGGCGGTGCGCACCACCGAGCCGATGTTGAAGTCGTGCTGCCAGTTCTGGATGGCGATGTGCAGCGGGCTGCGGTGGGTGTCCAGTTCGGCGACGATCGCCTCGACGCTCCAGTAGCGGTACCGGTCGATGACGTTGCGCCGGTCCCCCTCCCTCAGCAGCTCGCGGTCGTAGCGCGGGTCGGTGGGCCAGGGCTCGGGCATCGGGCCCACCCCCACCTGCGAGGTCGGGCCCTCGCCGGGGTCCCTGCTCGAGTCATTGTCGGGAGCCTTGTCGGAGTCCTTGCCAGGAACCTTCCCGGCGGCCCTGTCGGCGTCCTCCCGACGCCGCCTGGCGGGCGGTGGGAGGCGCACCGACAGGTCCGTCACGGGCGCTTCTGCACAGCTGTCATCCATGGCTCCAACGTATTGTGTCCCCCATGACGAGTGTCGCCTCCCTGTTCACCCCGCTCCTGCTGCCCTCCTGGCTGGACCCCCAGCACATCATTCAGGCGGCCGGAGCGTCGGCCCTGTGGGTGGTCGCCCTCATCGTCTTCGCCGAGTGCGGACTGGCGATCTTCTTCATGCCCGGCGACTCCCTGCTGTTCGCCATCGGGATGTTCACCGCGGTCGGCGTCACCGCCGGATCGGGGCCGCTGATCCAGTACGGGGACCGGTTCACCACCGTGCTGGTGGTCAATGTGGTGCTGCTGGTGGCGGCGGTGGCCGGCAACGTGGTCGGCTACTGGATCGGCCGCAAGCTGGGACCGGCCCTGTTCCGCCCGCGCCAGGGGCTGGCGGGCCGGATCCTCAACCCCGCCTATGTCGACAAGACCGACCAGTTCTTCGCCAAGCACGGCTCCTCGACCCTCATCCTGGCCCGTTTCGTGCCGGTGGTGCGGACCTTCGTGACGATGGTCGCCGGGATCGGCCGGATGGACTTCCGCAAGTTCATCTCCTACACCGCGATCGGCGGCGTCGCGTGGGTGCTGATCGCCGTGCAGGCCGGGCACTTCCTGGGTCAGGTGTCCTTCATCAGGGACAACTTCGAGTTGGCCCTCATCCTCATCGTGGTCATCTCGGTCATCCCGATGGCCGTGGAGTGGCTGCGCGCCCGCCGGGTCCAGCCGGTCAGTTCGGAGACCGGCCAGACCCGCTGAGCCCTCGACGGCGCACGTTCGGCGCCGTCGGCCCCTCCACGTGGTGGATCAGCGGTGACCCACCACCCTCTGTGTCGTGACAGGTCAGTTGCCGAAGAGGCCGCCCTGCTGGTTCTTCGGGAACGGGTTGGCCTCGGTGGCAGGCTGCTGGATCTCGGGCGCAGCGGCGCTGTCGGGCTGCTGAACCTGGTAGCCGGGGGCCGGCGTCTGGTCGCCCTGACCGATCTGCCCCTGCCCGCCCGGCTGGCTCTGCGCCGGACGCTGGCTGATCTCCCCGAAGCTGACGCTGGGGGCGGTGCGCACCGCCGGGTCGTCGACCTGGAAGTAGCCGGCCTTCTCGAAGTGGAACATGTTCGCCACCATGTTCGACGGGAAGCTCTCGATCTTGGTGTTGTAGGCGCGCACATTGGCGTTGTAGTAGCGGCGTCCGGAGGCGATCCGGTCCTCGGTGGAGGCCAGCTCGCGCTGGAGCTCCAGGAAGTTCTCGTTGCTGCGCAGCTGGGGGTAGGACTCCACCTGGGCGATGAGGTTGTGGACCGCCCCGGTGAGCTGGGACTCGACCTGGTCGCGCTGGCCGTCGGGGCCGCCGTGGGAGCCGGCGGCCAGCTGCACGGCCTGGTTGCGCAGCCTGGTGACCTCCTCCAGGGTGTTGCGCTCGTGGGCTGCCCCGGCCCGCACCGTCTCGACCAGGTTGGGGATGAGCTCGTAGCGGCGGTTCAGCTCGACATCGACCTGCCGCCAGGACTCCTGGATGGTGTTGCGCAACTTCACGAAGGAGTTGTACGGCGCGATGAACAGTCCGGCCCCACCCCCGACGACCACGACGAGGAGGATCAGAATGACGATCAGGAGTGTCATCTCGGGGTTGCCTTCCGATAGGGGATCTGTCGGCCAGCCTACCGAGGCAGAGGGCGAGCGGTAGGGACGCCGGGAGCCCGCCGGCCTCACGACCCGGGCCAGGGCACAGCGACACAGGAGTGGCTGGTTCCCCGGAATCCCGGCCCCCGGGTCAGGAGACCCGGTGCTGGGTGGACACCAGATGGCCGACGCCGACCGACCGGGCCGAGCTGGGCACCATGTCGCGGTTGGTGGTCAGGGTGATGAGCGGGCGCTGGGCGCTGGCGTCGGGATATCCGGGGACCGGGTCGAGGACCCAGTCGTCGGAGGAGGTCACGGTCAGCGCCGAGGGCGGCACATCGATCCGGTAGGTGAAGACGCTCGAGGGGGTCTCCACGACCACGGTGTCGCCCTTGCGGACCCGGTCCAGGTGGCGGAAGGCGTCGGCCCCGGTGGCCGAGCGTCCGGCCACCGCGAAGTTGCCGGTCTGCCCGGGCAGCACCGACCCCCGGTACCAGGCCAGGCCGTGGTCCAGGGCCGAGGTCGCGTCATCGGTGGAGGCGTACACCGGCCAGGCCCAGTCGGTCCCCAGCCGGGGGATCCGCATCACGGCGATGAGCTTGCCGTCGGCCGGACCCGAGGTCGCCGACGAGGAGCCGGCCGGGGCGGGCGACGCCGACCAGGAGGCCCTGGCTGCCGAGACGGCGACCCGCGCCTTGTCGCCGGCGATCATCGTGCTGCCCCACCAGGTCCAGCCGACCCAGATCGCGGCCACCAGCAGCAGCGCGCACAGTGAGACGACCGTCCAGCCGAAGGGGCGAAGACGCCGTCTGGTGGTGGATGCGCTCTCGGCGCCGCGGGATCGTCTGCTCATTGTCCGTTGCTCTCGGGGGTGAGTCCGGCGCGGTCCATCTCCCACATCCCGACCATCGCCACCCAGGCGTTCATGGTCCTGCTCCAGGTGAGGGTGACGGCCACCACGACCAGTGCCGCGGTGAGCCAGGTGGGGGTGAGGGGGAAGTGGACGTTGCGCCAGAACCATGCCAGCCAGGCGGCCGACAGTGCGGTGAACAGCCAGCGGTCCACCTGGTGACCGGTTCTCATCGTCATCGTGAGCACTGCCCCGGCCACCGGCAGCAGCACCATCGGCACCCAGTCACCGGCCGCCAATCCGAGAACGAAGGTCTGCATGACGGCTCCCAGAGCGGAGTCGGAGGCCCCGCGCGAGGCCCACCAGATCACTCCGATGCCGAACAGCCAGATCGCGCCGGGACCCATCACGAGGACTCTCACCGCGGTGAGTGCACCCGGCGGTCTGGGCCGCGGGAAGTTGGCGGCGGTGCGTCGCCAGTTCTGCTGGAACTGCGGCGGGACCGGCCACGGGCCGCCCGGGCCTGCCGGGCCCGGTTGTCCGGGCCATCCCGGCTGGGCCGCGTGCCGGGGTGGCTGCGGGCCGCGCTGCTGGCCGCCCGGCGGAACGGGCGGGCCCCACTGACCCTGCGGCGGTGGTTGGTGGGAGCTCATGGGTTCATCATTCCACGGGTCGATCGTGGCTCACCGGCGACGACGCCGAGGACTGCCGGGAGTGACTCTCCTGGATGACGCCTCTCCGAGACGATGCGCAGCAGGTGCCGTGGCGGGATCGGGAGTGGTCAGGAGAAGTAGGTGCCGCCCTGGGGCGGCCCGGGCGAGGATGCGGCGTCGGCGTCGGTGAAGGCCTGGACCCCGGCGAGCATCCTCGACAGGGCGGCCTCGCGCACCACCCTGAACGGGAAGGCCGCTCCGGCGCAGCGCCGGATGACGTCGACCAGCGGGAACGGCGCGTTGCCGGCGGCCAGGATGATGTTGCCGTAACGGCGTCCCTTGAGGGTGGCCGACTCGGCCTCCAGCAGCACGTGGCCGAAGGTCTGGCGCATCCCGGCGACCACCCTCCTGGTCCAGCTCAGGGGTGCCGAGTCGGTGACATTGGCCACCATGATCCCGTCGGGGTGGAGTACCCGGGAGACGTCGGCGAAGAACTCCGCGGTGACCAGTTCGCCGGGCACCCGGGCGCCGGCGAAGGCGTCGAGGATGACGACGTCGGCGAAGTCCTCGCGCATCGCGGCGATCCCGGCCCGGCCGTCGACCGGGCGCACCTTGATCCCGGAGTGCGGGGCCAGGGGTGCCTTGCGGCGGACCTCCTCGGTGAGGGCGGCGTCAGGTTCCAGCACGATCTGGGGGGAGGTGGGCCGGGTGGCGGTGACGTAGCGGGCCAGGTTCATCCCGGCCCCACCGATGTGGATCACCCTCATCCGCTCCCCGGCGGGCCGGTGCAGGTCGAGGTGGTCGGCGATCCGCTCCATGTAGTCGAACTCGAGACGGGTGGGGTCGGAGGGGTCGAGCCAGGACTGGTCGGCCCCTCCGATCCGGACGATCCAGGCGCCCTGGTGGTCGGGGTCGGGGACCAGCCGGTCGCCCCCGGACTCACCGACGTCGGACCGGCGACCCGGCGCTGCGGATCGAACCGAGTCGGCCATGGCTTCCTCCCCGCACTTCCGGGCCAGTCCTGCCCCGGCCTGATTCCCCGGACATGATAGCCACCGGCCGCGGTGGCGGGCGGCCCGCCGGGGACGGGCTCAGCCCTGACCTGCGGACAGCGTGCCCTGCTCCCACTTCTTGATCCACTCCGGGTGATCCTCGGCCCATTGCGCGACCGCCTTGTCATTGTCCTTGCCGGCGTACTCGGTGTCGGAGAACATCACATTCTCGAGGCTGGCCAGATCCTCATCGCTGAAGGCCAGGTTGCGTGCCAGCTGGGCGGCCTTGGGGCTGTCGGAGCCGAAGCCGGAGCGCGCGAAGGTGTAGATGTTCTCGGCCCCTCCCATCGCCCCCTTCGGATCCTTGAGGTCGCGGACCGGGAAGGCCGAGTAGGCCCAGTGCGGACGCCACAGGGTGACGGCGATGTTCTGCCCGGAGGAGGTCGCCTTCTTGAGCTGGGCCAGCATCGCAGGCGTCGAGGAGACCTTGAACGTCGTGCTCTGCAGACCGTAGGCGGGAATCATGGTGTCCTTGACCACCTTCGTCTCCCCGGCCCCCGCCTCGATGCCGTAGAGGGTGTTGTCGTACTCCTTGCCCATCGACTTCAGGTCCTCGATGGATGTGGCGGGGGAGTCCTTGTTCACGGCGATGGTGAGCCGCGCGTTGTCGTACCAGCAGCCGAGGCTCTCCAGCTTGGAGCCGTACTTCTTGATGTAGTCGGCGTGGGTGAGCGGGAGCCAGGTGTCGGTGATGAGGTCGACGTCGCCGGCAGCCATTCCGGTGTAGGCCGGTCCGGCGTCGAAACTCTTGACGGAGACGGAGTAGCCGTCCTTCTCGAGCCCGTACTTGAGCATGTGAGCCGTTGCGAAGGACTCGTCCCAGCCGTTGAAGGCGGCGATGGTGATCGTCCGATCGTCGTCCTTCTTCATGCCGGTGACGTCCTTGGCGCCTGCGCCGGGGGTGCAGTCGGCCCATTTCTTGTCGACGGTGGAGGATGGTGCGTCACTGCCACCCGGGTGCGCCGAGCCGGTACCGCTGTTGGAGGCTCCGCAGCCCGACAGCGCCAGTGCGGCGGCGCTGATGAAGGCCGTGAGGGCCACAAGGTTCTTCCTCACCATGTGTCTTCTCCTGTGTCATGTCGGATGGTGAATGGGGATGGGCCTCAGTTGGCCCTCTGGGCGCGGGCCAGCGGGGTGCGATTGGCCAGTCCGCCGGTGATCCTGTCCAGGAAGACCGCGACCACGACGACGGCCACTCCCGCCTCCATGCCGAGGCCGATGTCGACCTGGGAGAGTGCGGCGACCACATCTCCGCCGAGGCCGCCGGCCCCGACCATTCCCGAGAGCACCACCATCGACAGGGCGAGCATGATGACCTGATTGACGCCGGCCATGATGGTCGGCATCGCCAGCGGGATCTGGACGCGGGTGAGGATGTGGAGCGGGCTGGCGCCGAATGCGGCGGCCGCCTCGACCGTCTCGCGGTCGACCTGCCGGATGCCCAGTTCGGTGAATCGGACCCCGGGCGGCAGCGCGAAGATGATGGTCGCGATGGCTCCGGGGACCGGTCCGACGCTGAACAGCACGATGACCGGCACCAGGTAGGCCAGTGAGGGCATCGTCTGCATGAAGTCCAACACCGGTTTGACGATCGCCGAGAACCTCTTGCTCCTGGCCGCCAGAATGCCGACCGGAATCGCGATGAGCAGCGCCAGCACGACGGCGACCAGCACCAGCGCGAGGGTCTGCATGGTGTGGTTCCACTGGTCCATCGCGCGGACGACGTAGAACCCCACGAGGGTGAACACGGCGACCCGCCAGCTCGCGCACAGCCATGCCAGGGCGGCGAGGAGGACCATCATCACCAGGTAGAGGGGCGTCGACAGGGCGGTTTGCAAGCCGCTGTAGAGGCCTCCGATCACCCAGTTGGTGGCATCGATGAGCCAGCCGAACCAGTGCTGGAACCAGTCGAAGAACTGCTCGATCCAGCTGCCGAGCGGAATGCGCGGATTGAGAACATCGAATTCCATCAGGCTCTGACCTCCTGCTGTCCCGTGGTCCCCGGACGGGTGTCGGTGGTGTGGGTGGTGCCGGGCTGGTGCGCCAGGGCCTTCTGGTCGGCCGGTTCCAGGCCGACCGGTTCGTGATCATCGGTGATGATCGGAAGCTCCCCGGTGTCCTCCAGCGATGTGGCGACGCCGGACTCCTCGGCGTCCTGGTCCATGCGCGACATGGAGTCCAGGAGCGCGACGCGGGGCACGATCCCGAGCAGGTGCAGCTCGTCGTCCACCACGGCCAGCGGCAGGCGGACGTTGGCGCTGGGCGCGAAGAGTTTCGCCAGCGGGGCATCGGGCTTGACGGTGAGGATGTCCGAGTTGTCGATGATGTGGGCGACGGTGGCATCCCCGGCGCGGGTGGCGGCGACGACCCGCTCGTCGCGGATCGATCCGAGCAGCCTGCGGTTCTCGTCGACGGCGAACATTCCCGAGACGCCGAGCTGCTCCATCACTGCCAGGGCGTACCGGGGCCGGGCGTTCTGGGAGATGACGGCCTCGGTCTCTCTCATCACTGCGGAGGCGGTGAGCACCCGGGTGCGGTCGACGTCCTGGATGAAGTCGGCGACGTAGTCGTCGGCGGGCTCGGTGAGGATCTCCTCGGAGGTGCCGATCTGGGCGATCTGGCCGTACCGCATCACCGCGATGTGGTCGCCGAGGTACATCGCCTCGTTGAGATCGTGGGTGATGAAGATGATGGTCTTCTGGATGCGGGCCTGGAGCTCCATCAGCTGGTCCTGCATCTCCCGGCGAATCAGTGGATCCAGCGCCGAGAATGCCTCGTCCATGAGAAGGATGTCTGTCTCCGCGGCGAGTGCGCGGGCCAGTCCGACCCTCTGCTGCATGCCGCCCGACAGCTGATGGGGGTACTTCTCCCCCCAGCCCTTGAGGCCGACCGTGTGCAACCACTCGTCGGCCCGCTCCAGCTGTTCCGATCTCGGAATCCTGCCCTGGAGCCGCAGGCCGTAGGCCGCGTTCTCGCGCACGGTGAGGTGGGGCAGCAGCGCGAAGCTCTGGAAGACCATCGAGACATGGTCGCGGCGCAGCTGACGCAACCGGACCGGGCTCATCTGGGAGACCACCGAGTCGCCGATGGAGATGCTGCCGGCCGAGGGAGTCCACAGTCCGTTGATCATCCTGATGAGGGTGGACTTCCCCGATCCCGACAGACCCATCACGACGAACGTCTCGCCCTTCTGCACCGAGAAGCTGGCGTCGATCACCGCGGCGGTGCCCAGGGTCTTCAGCGCCTCTCTGGACTCCCCCTCCTTGAGCCGCCGGACGACCTCTTTCTCACGTCTTCCGAACACCTTGTAGACATGTGATGCACGTACGATTTCCACTCGAGTGTGACCTTCCGTGTAATTGTCGCCACGACACCTGGAACGACTCGCCGAATAATCAGCTCCCAACGAGAAAATGCCGCAATTGATAGCCCCTCCTGCTGGAAGAACAACTTGGTCAACGCTAGCAGCGACAACTGAGGCAGGCAAGCCCGGCGCACCAGCGCGACGCCTCTGGAGGCCCCCTCGACACACCGTGTCTAGGGCGAGATCACATGATCAGACAACGATGTCAGGACACCCCCGGGAATCCCGTGACCCGACCCGTGGCTCCGTGCCGTTAGCATCTTCCAATACCGCCGTGGCAAGGGGTTATACGATTCCTCCACTGCGAGAGGAGCATCCTCCTTCACGATTGTCGTACGCCGTGGCAGAGGCTTCGTCAGCGTCATCGACTGACCCTCCCATGCACATGGAGGGATCATCGCGACGGTTCTTGCAGAACATGTTGTAGCACGCCGCCAAAATCATGTCTTGAGGTCTTGGCGCAGACGTTCTGAATAGCGATGCATGATATATGTCACTCCCACGAGAGGGGCTCCGTTATCACACGCCCCGACGGTGTCAATCGGCGGGGTGCGACGAGCGATACCGATATTTCTCATCTGCCGTTGCGCCACATGTCGTCGAACACGACGAATTCACTCATCGGCACGGTGTTGACCCGACCGGCCAGATCACTGCGGACGGGGCCGATGGCCTGGCTTGCACGGCATGGGCGCAGCAGCAGTCCTTGATGGAGGGCGCCCGGTCTGGCACCCACCGGGCAGGATGGACGCCATGAGATCCTCTGACCCCTGCCCCTGCAGTTCCGGCCTGCCTTTGGGGCACTGCTGCGGGCCCGTACTCGACGACCCGAGCACGGCGTCGACCGCCGAGGCGCTGATGCGGTCGCGCTACACCGCCCACGTCCTCGGCCAGTGGAACCACCTCTATGTCACCTGGCATCCGCGGACTCGCCCCGAGCTGGTCGACGACGACGGTCTGGAGTGGATCGGTCTTCAGGTGCTGGACACAGAGGTGGGCGGGCCCGACGACAAGAACGGGATCGTCGAGTACGCCGCATCCTTCCGCCTCGACGGGCAGCGCGACGTCCTCCACGAGAAGGCTCGGTTCGAGCGGCGGGCCAAGAGGTGGTTCTACACGGACGGGGAGCTCGTCGAGGACTGAGGAGGGACGGACAGAGCCCACCCGGGCGACCACAGCGCCGACGGTCGTGTCGGGCGATGACAGAGAATCTGTCATCGCCCGACACGACCGTTTTGCACCCCTGCGGTGTGCACCGGATCAGGAGAGGGCGACCTCCGCGGTGCCGCTGAACAGGGAGCTCTTGAAGGTGGATGTGGTGGGAGTGGTTCCCTTCGGCACGTCGAAGTAGGCGACGCCGCTCATCTTGTTCCCGGGGTTGATCTTCTTGAGGAAGATGCTGCCGTCCACGGCCCAGGTGTCGGTGGATGTGGAGTACTCGCTGCCCTTGGCGTCGGAGATCTTGATCTGCGAGTCATCGACAGTCGCCTGACCCTTGCCGCCGTTGGCGATCGTCACCGACAGCTTGCAGAACTGGCCCTGGGGAGTGAGCTGCTCCATGGGGTCGGACACCGTGACGCCGCACCTGAACCCGGTCACCGTGAAGGTCAGGTCGCCGGACTTCACAGCGGTGCCGATCCCGGCCTTCTTCGGCTCCTCCTTCGTGGGCTCGGCCTTCTTCGAGGGGGCCTGCGCGTTCGCCTTGTCGGCCGCCTTCGCCGCACCGCCGCCGGCAGCCGCGCTGGCGGACTCCGATCCACCGGCGGCACCGCTGCTGGCGTTGTCGTCCCCGCCTCCACCCAGGTGGGAGGCGACGATCGCGCCCACGATGACGTAGAAGCAGATCATCCACCAGCGCTTCCAGATCGACTTCTTCGGCTTGCGCGGCGGCTGGAAGGCGGGCCCCTGGTACTGCTGGTAGGGGCCGTTGGGCATCGGCTGGCCGGGCTGCTGACCGGTGAAGCGCTGACCTGACTGCTGGTTCGGGCCGCTGAAGCCGGGGTTCTGCTGGGACATGGTGTGTCCTTCCTGTGCATTTTGGATGATCGGTGGTTTGGCCGTCGGTCCTCACCGGCAGCGACAGGAACACCGTGCCCTTCCCGGCTGACATCAGCGTCTTATAGTGCTGATAACCCCACTTATCAGATACCTGCTAATTCCTGTCGGACTGCTTGCGTAGAGTGCCAGCATCACCAGGGAGAGGAGACGCCATGGCCGCCACACTGTCGATGGCCGACATCGCTCGGCTGGCGCACGTTCAGCGTCCGGTCGTCTCCATGTGGCGCCAGCGCGCCGTCCCGGGCGCCCCCTTCCCCACCCCGCGGGCCGACGGCCGGTTCAGCGCCGGGGATGTCCTCACCTACCTGTCGGCGACCGGCCGCGGCAACAATCCCGATCCGGAGCTGACGTCGGATCTCACCGTTGCCTCGAGTTCGGCCACCGACCCGGCAGACCGCGGAGACCTGCTCACCCTGCTGGCGGCAAGGGCGGTGCTGGGTGCCGACGCCCTGGCCGAGACCGACGTCGAGGACCTGCTCGACGATGTGGAGGCCCTCGATCCTGACGACGAGTGGCTGTTCTCCGAGGTGGAGGGGGCCGACGTCGAGCGGCTCGCCCGCACCGCCGACGCCGTGGCCGACAACTCCTACTCCCCCGCGGAGGCCTACGAGCAGCTCCTGGCCGCCGATCCGGACCCCTCCGGCCTCACCGCACCGCTGGTCGACCTCCTGGCCGAGCTCACCGCAGCGCTGTTGGGCGAGGACAGCAAGTTGGTGGACGTCGCCGGCACCGCGACCGGCACCGCACTGAGGCTGGCCGCGGACGAGTCGTTGACGCCGCCGGCCATCCTGCTGGCCCGTGACCTGCCCTCCGACCGGGCCACTGCCCGGCGGACGCCGCTGCGCGCAACGTTGCGCCGTTACCGGGTTCATCGCTGCGAGGTCGGCACGGTGGCCATGGAGGACGACTGGGATCTACCCGCCGGGTCGGTGATCCTGGCACGAGTCCCCGACCACACCGATCCCGCCCGCGCCGATCCGGCCCAGTCCGATCCCGACCACACCGACTCCGCCCACACTGATTCTGTCCAGGCCGCTCCCGCCACCGCCGAGGCGTTTGGCCTCATCGACGACCTCACCCTCCAGATGGGCCCCGGCACCACCGCCCTGGTCCTCGGCCCGGCCTCGATCCTCATCGACGAACTGCCGGACGCCCTGGTGGGTCAACGCGACGCCTTCCTGCGCCGCGGTCTGGTGCGAGCCGCGGTACGCCTGCCGGCAGGGCTGCTGCGAGGAGGCGGCGGGGAGCACCTGGCCCTGTGGCTGCTGGCGGAGGGCGACTCCCGTCACCTGTGGGCCGGGGATCTGTCGGGGCGCAGCCTGGATGCGGCGACCAGTCAGCAGCTGCTGGATGACGTGGTCGCGGTCGCCAGGTCCGAACGGCAGCGCGCCTTCTCGATCCTGCACCGGGCCGAGGCCGCCAAGGTCATCGCGTTGTCGCAGTCCCTGGTGGCCCTGGACGTCTCCCCCGCCGACCCATTGCCCGTCTCAGCGGCCGACGACGCCGCGCGGATGGCCGAGCTGCTGGCGCTTCTCGCCGAGCCGATGCCCGATCCGCTGTCGGGGCTGAGGCCCGAGGCCTCGGACGCCGGAGGGGGCGGTCACGGGTCGGCGCTGTCTGCCACCCTGGGAGACCTGGCCCGCAAGCGGCTGGTCCGCATCATCTCCGGTTACCGGCTCCCCCGACTCCCGGCCGGGACGCTCCAGATGTGGACCGCCGAGGCCGTGGCCACTCACCTGCCTGCCGGCGTCGACCTGCTCGCGTTGACCACCGCCATCCCGGGGGCGGCCCTCACCGCGCCCGACGACCTCGTCTTCACCTCGACCGGGACCCCGCATGCCGTGGTGGACGCCGGTGGAGGCTCGGTGGTGGCCTATCCGGCCCGGATCCTGCGGGTCTCGCCGACAGCGTCCTGCTCCCCGCGAGCGATCGCGGCCACCATCAATGAGCTGAGACCTGGCACCGGGATCGGCAAGTGGCGGTCATGGCAGGTGCCGCTGGTCTCGGGGAGCCGCCGTGAGGTGGAGGACGTCATGACCCGGATACAGGCGTGGGAGGATCAGACCCGCACTCGGTTGGCGCAGATCGGCGAGCTGCGGCGTCTGGCCACCCGATCAGTGACGTCGGGTGCGGTGAGGTTCGCAGCCGCGGCCTGCACGCACCCCGAGCCAGCCCCTGTCGATGAGAAAGGCCAGTGATGGCAGAGCGATCCGTGACGACCCCGTCGACCCGCAAGGAGCTCAAGGACACCTTGTGGAAGGCGGCCGACAAGCTGCGCGGCTCGATGAGCGCCGCCCAGTACAAGGACGTCGTGCTGGGGCTGATCTTCCTCAAGTACGTCTCCGATGCCTTCCAGGAGAAGCGCGACCAGATCGCCGAGCAGGCCCGGACCGAGGGTCTGGACGAGGAGGACGTCGCCGAGACCCTGGAGGATCGCGACGAGTACGCCTCGGGCGCCTTCTGGGTGGATCCCGATGCCCGCTGGGCGGCCCTGGTGGCCGATGCGAAGGTCACCGAGGGGAGCACCATCGGCCAGCGGATCAATGAGGCGATGGATCTGCTGATGCGCGACAACCCGTCACTGGCGGGCACTCTGCCGAGGCTGTTCAACGGCAACAATGTGGATCAGCGCCGACTGGCCGAGCTGATGGACCTGCTGAACTCGGTGCAGTTCTCCGGGCAGGGGGCCGCCAAGGCCAGGGACCTGCTGGGCGAGGTCTACGAGTACTTCCTGGCCAATTTCGCCCTGTCGGAGGGACATCGCGGTGGCGAGTTCTACACCCCGGCCTCGGTGGTGCGGATCATCGTCGAGGTACTGCAGCCGAGAACCGGCCGGGTCTACGACCCGTGCTGCGGGTCGGGCGGGATGTTCGTCCAGGCCGAGAAGTTCCTGGAGGCCCACGACGCCGATCCGACGAATCTCGCGGTCTACGGCCAGGAGCTTAACGAGTCGACCTGGCGGATGGCGAAGATGAACCTGGCCATTCATGGTCTGGGCGGCAATCTGGGCCCACGGTGGGGGGACACCTTCGCGCTGGATTTCCACTCCGATGTGCAGATGGACTTCGTGATGGCCAACCCGCCGTTCAACATCAAGGACTGGAACCGGCGGGAGTCCGATCCGCGCTGGGTCTACGGTGTGCCGCCAGCCAAGAACGCCAACTATGCGTGGATGCAGCACATCCTGTCGAAGTTGGCGCCGGGCGGGACCGCCGGAGTGGTGATGGCCAATGGGTCGATGACCTCCTCGTCGAATGGCGAGGGCGACATCCGGGCGCAGTTCGTGGAGCACGACATGGTGGCGGCGATGGTGGCGCTTCCCGACAAGCTGTTCCGCTCGACCGGGATCCCGGCCTGCCTGTGGTTCTTCGCCCGCGACAAGGGGGCGGGTCCTGGTGGATCGGTGGATCGGCGCGGCCAGGTGCTGTTCATCGACGCCCGTGAGATGGGCTACATGATCACCCGGGCCCAGCGGGGGCTGAGGGCCGAGGAGATCCAGAGGATCGCCGACACCGTCCACGCCTGGCGAGGGATGGAGCAGCTGGCGGTGTCGACTGCGGATGTCACCGTCGAGGAGGATGCCGAAGTCACCGCGGCCGGCGCGGAGTACGAGGATGTCGCGGGATTCTGCAAGTCCGTGAGCACCGCCGAGATCAAGGCCGCCGGCTATGCCTTGACGCCGGGGCGTTACGTCGGGATGGCCGAGGCGCCCAAGGATGCCGAGCCCTTGGACGAGAAGATCGCGAGGCTAACAAGTGAGCTCAATGCGCAATTCGCCGAGTCATCACTTTTACAGAACCGCGTCCATCGAGCCTTAGAGAATCTCGCATGAGCGTCGCCGTTGACTGGGAGCCTTTGGAGGCGGCCGTGTCAGTCATACTGGACCATCGTGGTATGACTCCAAAAAAGCTCGGCTCTGAATTCGTACCTTATGGAATCCCTGTCGCCTCTGCAATGTTGGTGAAGGATGGCCTAATCGACCTTACCGACGCGAGATTCGTGAATGATGAGACATATCAGAAATGGATGCCAGAACCACTTCAAAAAGGGGATGTAATCCTCACCAGCGAGGCACCACTTGGAAGGGTCGCTCAGGTCGACACAAACTCACCGCTTGTACTAGGTCAGCGCCTGTTCGCTCTTCGAGGCCGGAGCGGACACCTTGACTCCCGATACCTTTACTATGCGCTACAATCATCTCGAGTTTCGAACGATATCCAGAGCCGCGCGACTGGTACAACCGTGCTTGGAATCAGGCAGTCTGCCCTACGTCAGGTCAAGCTGCCAATTCGACCGATCTGTGTCCAGCAAGCCATTGCGGAGGTGTTGGGGGCGCTGGACGACAAGATCGCCGCCAACCGCAAGCTCGTCACTACCGCCGAGTCCTACCTGCGCGCTATCTTCGATCGAGATCTCGCAAGCAATGATCTTCCAACCAGTCCGCTTGACAGCATCGTCCAGCTGAACCCGAAACGTCCAGCACCAAAGGATCCAGCGCCATTGATCCCCATGCAGGCTCTCCCGACCCCTGGAATCACTATTCCCGAGTTCACTCGGGATACCCCGAAGGGCGGAGTTCGCTTCACGAACGGAGACACACTTCTCGCCAGGATCACTCCATGTCTGGAGAACGGCAAGACTGCATTCGTTGGAAGTCTGGCCGAGGGTGAAATCGGGATTGGATCCACCGAGTACATCGTTTTGCGCAGTATAGAACCGTACCCTCTCGAAGTGAGCTACTTCATCGCGACCGACGCAACATTCAGAGCAGAGGCGATCCGACGAATGACGGGGACATCGGGTCGACAGCGAGTCAAGGCGCAGGATGTCGCCAAAGTTCCGATTCACTTGACCTCTGATCGTGCGGCTATGCGACAGTTTGGCGATCTGGCGAGGTCTTGCTTCCAGCACGCCGAGATTCTGAGTGCAGAATCCCGGACTCTCGCCTCACTTCGTGACACTCTCCTCCCCGCTCTCATGGACGGGACCATCCGCGTCAAGGATGCCGAGACACATGTAGAGGAAGTGCTCTGATGTCACCTGCCGGCAGGTCGCTCATGCATGAGGACGACTGGGAGGCCGACATGCTCGACTGGCTCGGGCAGATCGGCTGGCAACCGGGCAGGGGATCCGAGATCTCCGCGCAGCGCCAGTCCGAGTCCGACCTCATCCTCCATGACGACTTCCTGACGGTCCTGCGAAGCCTGAACCCCGAGGTGCCGGCCAACCACCTGGCCGAGGCGGCCGCGATGATCTGCGCACCGGCGTCCCAGGACGCCATCGCCGAGAACGAGCGCATCCACACCTTCCTGGTCCACGGCTTCCGCGGGCTGAGCTACCTCGACCTCAACGGCGTCGAGCAGACCCCGACCATCCAACTGCTGGCCGACGACCCCGAACGCAATGTCTTCCGCGCGATCCAGCAGGTCACCATCCGCCAGTCCGGCCACCACCGCCGCTTCGACGTCGTGCTCTACGTCAACGGCCTGCCCTTGGTGATCGTCGAGCTCAAGGACGCCGGCAGCACCCGGGCCACCATCTCCAAGGCCCACAGTCAGCTCGCCACCTACCTCGACGAGTTCCCCACCGCCTTTCGCACCGTGGTCGCCACCGTCATCTCCGACGGGATCAGCGCCAAGTACGGCACACCGTTCACCCCCTACAACCACTTCAGCCCGTGGACCGTCGACGAGCAGGGCGTCCCGCTCTCCCCACCGCCCACCGAGGAGCTCGAGCCGCTCACCTACGGGCTGTTCGACCAACGACATTTCATCGACATCGTGAAACACTTCGTCACCTTCGAGCACGGCGACAGGCCCACCAAGCTGATCGCCAAACCCCACCAGTACTTCGCGGTCCGCAAGGCCCTCACCCACACCCTGACCGCCGTCGACTCCGACGGGAAGGCCGGCGTCGTGTGGCACACCCAGGGATCCGGGAAATCCCTGGAGATGGAGTTCTACACCAACCTGGTGATGACCCATCCGGTGCTGCACAACCCGACGATCGTCCTCATCACCGACCGCAACGAGCTCGACGGGCAGCTCTACGAGGGATTCGCCAGGTCCACCCTGCTGCCCGAGGCGCCCCTCCAGATCACCACCCGCTGGGAGCTGCGCCAGGAACTGTCCTCCAAGAACTCCGGCGGGATCATCTTCACCACCCTGCAGAAATTCGGCCGCACCGGCCAGGAGCGCGACTCCGGCGCCGACCACCCGCTGCTCACCGACCGGCACAATGTCATCGTCATCGTCGACGAAGCCCACCGCAGCCACTACGACGACCTGGACGGCTACGCCCGCCACCTCAAGGACGCGCTGCCGCACGCCACCCTGATCGCCTTCACCGGCACCCCGCTCAGCGAGGCCGACCGCAACACCCGCGCGGTCTTCGGCGACTACATCGACATCTACGACCTCGACCGGGCCGTCGCCGACGGAGCCACCGTGCCGGTCCACTACGAGCCGCGACTGGTCAAGGTGCGGCTGTCCAGCGACCTCACCGCCGAGCAGATCGACGCCGCCGCCGACGAGCAGACCGCCGGCCTCGACGACTCCGAACGCCAGCGCATCGAGCAGGCGGTCGCCGTCATCAACGCCATCTACGGCGCCCCCGAACGACTCCACGCCCTGGCCGCCGACATCGTCACCCACTGGGAGAACCGGCAGAGACTGGTCGCCCCCACCCTCCAGCCGGTCGACGGAGAACCCGATGAAACCCCCCACGGCAAGGGGATCATCGTGTGCGGCACCCGGGAGATCGCGGCGAGGCTCTACGACGAGATCGTGGCGCTGCGGCCGCAGTGGCACTCCGACGACGACACCCGCGGGGTCATCAAGGTGGTGTACTCCGGATCGGCCTCCGACCGGCCGCCGATCAGCAAGCATGTGCGCACCGAGTCGGCCAACAAGACCATCAAGAACCGGCTCAAGGACATCGACGACGAGCTCGAACTGGTGATCGTCAAGGACATGATGCTCACCGGATTCGACGCCCCGCCCTGGCACACCATGTACCTGGACCGGCCCCTCAAGGGGGCCCAGCTGATGCAGGCTCTGGCGCGCGTGAACCGGACCTTCCGAGGCAAGCAGGACGGTCTGCTGGTGGCCTACGCCCCGTTGGACGCCAACCTCAAGGCGGCCCTGGCCGAGTACACCCACGGCGGTGCCAGCGCCGAGGAGATCGGGCGCGACGTCGGGGAGGCGGCGGCCACCACACGCCGGCTGGTCGAGGCGCTGCGGGGGCTGCTCTCCGGGTGCGACTGGCGTCCGGTTCTCGAGGGCGGGGGACGCCGCGCCGCCCACGACGCGGTGACGATGGCCGTGGAGTATCTGCGCTCCCCCCACACCCCTGGCAACCGGGTGGCCGAGGGCCAGGAGACCCTCAAGGACCGGTTCCGGATGCTGTCGGGACAGCTCAGCCGGATGTGGGCGCTGTCGGCCGGCGATACGACGCTGGCCGGTCTGCGCCAGGAGATCTCCTTCTACGAGCAGGTCCGCGGGTGGATGGCCAAGTTCGACGCCAAGGAGCGGGAGGCCAACGGCCGACCGATCCCCGAGGATGTGCAGCGGATGCTGCGCGGCCTGGTGGCCGAGGCCACCGAGGCCGGCGGGGTGACCGACATCTTCGGCGAGGTGGGGCTGGACCGTCCGGATCTGCGCTCCCTGAAGCCCGGCGACGCCGAGGCGCTGAGCCAGAGCACGACCCCGCACCTGGCCATCGAGGCGCTGCGCGACATGCTCATCACCGAGTCGCGGGCCGCCACCGCCAGCAATATCGCCCGGCGGACGGCCTTCAGCCAACGGATCTCCGACCTCATGCTGCGCTACACCAACCAGCAGCTCACCGCCGCCCAGGTGCTCGCCGAGTTGATCTCGGTCGCCGGGGAGGTCCAGGCCGAGGCCGACCGGGGCAAGCGCTTCTCCCCACCACTGAACCGCGACGAGTTGGCCTTCTATGACGCCGTGAGCCAGAACGACTCGGCAGTCCAGCTGCTGGGCGACGGCGTCCTGGCCGAGATGGCCCGCGAACTGGTGGCCGTGATGCGCCGCGACACCCGCACCGACTGGAAGGTCCGCGACGACGTCAAGGCCTCCCTGCGCGCCGCGGTGAGACGACTTCTGCGCAAGTACAAGTACCCCCCGGACAAGCAGCCCGAGGCCGTCACCCGGGTCATCGAGCAGATGGAGGAGCTGGCTCCCGGCTACCAGAGCGCTGCATAAGGGGATTGGCCGTCACTCATGTGGCCGGCATTGAGATGAGCGGCACGCACCCACATCGAGTGGATTGCCAGCGACTGGTCTACAGCGGCAGTTGGGGACTGTCCGGATGCGCTGACTCGTCGACAGCTCTCAAGTAGGCGCGATTCCGACTGGTCGGGGGCGCTGTCGCAATCACGAGGCCCCGGGCCACGAGGTCGCGCAGTACCGGGCGAAGCGCGTTTGCCGATCGGTGGGTTCTCCGGGCCAGCTCCTGAATGTTCCTCGCAGTCCCTGCATCCACGGCAGTCAGAACGTCACGCTGGACGGGAGTCAGCACCGCCGCGTCAAGTTCCCTCGGCAACTCGTAAGTCTCGATGCCTGTCTCGGTGAGCAATCCGAGGTCGACCAACCGCTCCAGATCGTTCCGCGCATCGTCAGAGTCGACTGCAGCCTGCTCCCGCAAGTCATGAGGGGTGACATTTCCCTGAGTGCGGGTGAGCACGAGCGCGATCTCCTGGCGTGGCGTGATGCGCGTGGCCCCCCCCAGCGAATGGAGCCATTCACGCGTCTCGGGTGTCAGAAGGCCGAACCGATGCAGAACAACTTTCACCTTGTCGGCGCTGCTGTCGAAGGCTGGGATGGGGAGGCCCCGTGACCGCATGGCCCCGATCATGAGCGGCACCCCTGAGCCCAGGTTCTCACAGACCATCGCGTCGCTGTCAGGCAGCGGAACCTGGGTCAGCAGCTTCGCCAAGCAGTCATTTCGTGAACACGACACACCTTCACCGATGTTCTCCCTCGACACACTTCCCCAGAATCCACCCGGACTGATGATCTCCACTCTGTCCGGATACACGTCGACGGCCACCTGCTGGCCCAGCACATGGGAGCTGTAGTCGCGATGCGTCGCCGCGTTGACGATCGCCTCACGGAGCACCTCCTCGGGAATCTCCAGCACATCGGTGCCGCGGGAACCCTCCACGACGCGAGCCGTACGCAGGTTGCGAGCGACGGCTCGCACTGCCTGATCGACCGCGACCGGAATAGGCCCCTCGCACACCTTCCGATCCAAGAACCGGGTGCTGCCCGGCTGGGCTCCCTTGGCGGTACCCGGGTGCACCGCCACATCAATGAACAGCTGGGGGAAGAACTGTTGCGGGTAGGTCCCAACGCTCAGAAGGCCGGCGAGCGTGGGGCGGCCGGCCTGGTCAACGACATTGAGACGTCGTAACTGGCTGAGTGTGTCGGTGGTTCCCGTCAACACGCGAGATCCCTGTTTGCGAAGTCGGGCAATCATGCGATCCAGAAGATGCGGATCCAAGTCCTGGACAGTCGCGGCAGCAACCGCTTCACGGTCGGTCCCCAGTTGTTCGTGGCGATGCCGAAGCAGGTAGATCGCATAGGTGGACAAGTGGATGTCCTGGTCATCCCAACGCCGATAGGCGCCATTCTCCAAGCCCTGATCCGTCACAAAGCACGGCGCAGGAATCGCCACCAGTGGTCGCACCGTAAGTGCAACAACAACCCCTCCCTCGAACTCCAGCTGCTCCACCTCAGTGGGTGGCACCGGCGTGACTTTCGTGCCATGGCCTGGTGTCGCATTGAGGCCGTCGCTGAGTGCGTCCAAGATGGGTTGCGGATCGAATCCCGGAGCCAGCGCAAACCCGGTCTGCTCGTCCAGGCCGAGGAGTACGAGGCCTCCTCCGGAGTTGGCGAACGCGCTCACCGCCTCCCACACTCGCTTGGGCAGCTTCCCGACGGCGCTCTTGACCTCGGTCGTTCCCTCGTCGGAGCCCAGTGAGCGAAGTCGCGCTATCCGGGCGGCAATGTCCAAACCCATGGTCAGTTGATCCTGACTGTAGACAAGTGAGGGCCTCACTGTATCTCAGTGACACCATCACTCTAGATAGTGAGAACTTGAGTGGAGGACAGAAAGAGGGCCGGATGCAGGCAGATCCTCGCCGATCCGGCCAGCGAGATGGGTTCGGGGAGGCGACGGTCGCCGCCCACCCACGGCGGCCCGCCTGAGGAGGGATGGGCAGGTCAGGTCCGGGGAACCGTTCGGCCCTACCCTCAGTTCGGCCTCGGGAGGCCGGACCGAGAGTTACTGTGACCAGGACAGCGCAGCCCCTGACGAGGAGTGACCATGACGAGCCCTCGACATCCCCGGAAGGCCCGGCTCTCCCAGCCGCATCACTCCACGAACGTCGATCCGAACCTCAGCCTCAGCCCGATCTTCGTCAGACCCGGCGAGGCGACCGATCTGCCGAAGTTCACACTCCCCGACTCGATGAGCGAGCCCGAGACCGCCTACCAGATCGTCCACGACGAATCGATTCTGGACGGCAACTCGCGGCTGAACCTGGCCACCTTCGTCACCACCTGGATGGACGACTACGCCAAGAAGCTTTACCTCGAGTCCGCCGACAAGAACATGATCGACAAGGACGAGTACCCGGCGACCTCCGCCATCGAGGAGCGCTGCTGGCGGATCCTCGCCGACCTGTGGCACGTGCCCGACATCGACGACACCCTCGGCACCTCCACGATCGGCTCCTCGGAGGCCTGCATGCTGGGCGGGCTGGCACTCAAGCGGCTCTGGCAGGAGCGGCGCAGGGCTCACGGAGAGCCCAGCGACAAGCCCAATCTGGTGATGTCGGCGGCCGTCCAGGTCGTCTGGGAGAAGTTCTGCAACTACTGGGACGTCGAACCCCGCTACGTCCCGGTGACCCCCGACCACCTGGTGCTCGACGGCACCGGCCTGGAGGACTACGTCGACGAGAACACCATCGGCGTCGTCGCCATCCTCGGCCAGACCTTCACCGGCCTCTATGACGACGTGGCCGCCATCGCCGACAAGCTCGACACCATCCAGGCCGACACCGGGCTGGACATCAGGATGCACATAGACGGGGCCTCGGGTGCCATGGTGGCGCCCTTCTGCCAGCCCGACCTGGCGTGGGACTTCAGCCTGGACCGCGTCAACTCGATCTCGACCTCGGGGCACAAGTACGGACTGGTGTACCCCGGCCTCGGCTGGGTCGTGTGGCGCAACACCCAGGTGATACCTGAGAGCCTGATCTTCCACGTCAGCTATCTCGGCGGGGACATGCCCACCCTGGCGCTCAACTTCTCACGGCCCGGAGCCCAGGTGCTGTTGCAGTACTACCAGTTCCTGCGGCTGGGCTTCGAGGGCTACCACGAGGTCCAGCAGAACTCGATCGACGTCGCCACCTTCCTGTCAGGCTCGATCGAGAAGCTCGGCCCCTTCCGGCTCATCAGCCGCGGCGACACCATCCCGGTCTTCGCATGGGTGCTCAAGGAGGGCTACACCGACAACTGGAGTCTGTACGATCTGGCCGAACGGCTCCGGATGAGGGGCTGGCTGGTGCCCGCCTACCCGATGGCCGACGCCATGTCGGATGTCGTGCTCCAGCGGATCGTCGTCAGGTTCGGGATGAGCCACGATCTGGCGACAGCCCTGCTGACCGACCTCACAGCCGAGGTGCACAAGCTCAACTCGCTGCAGTCCCCGCTGCCCGACGAGTTCGCCCGACGGTCCCAGTTCCACCACTGAGGGCGTCTGCCCTCTGGAGGATCCCCTCAAGAGGGAGACGCCGGTAGGACGACGCCGCCCGGCGGGCATCACCGGAGGGAAGCGGGCACGATAGGACCGTGATGGCTTCCACGATCTGTCCCTGTGGTTCCGGGCTGCCTCTCGGCAAGTGCTGCGGGCCCGTCCTGGACGATCCCCGCGCAGCGTCCTCGGCCGAGGCACTGATGCGCTCGCGCTACACCGCCCATGTGCTGGGACGCTGGAACCATCTCTATGTCACCTGGCATCCCCGCACCCGCCCCGAACTGATCGACGACGACGGGCTCAGGTGGACCGGCCTGGAGGTGGTGCGCACCCAGGACGGCCAGCCCGGGGACTCCACCGGAGTCGTGGAGTACCGGGCCTTCTTCCGCGACGGGGCCCAGCAGGACTGCCTGCACGAGGTGGCGCGATTCGCCAGACGGGCCGGACGATGGTGCTACGTCGACGGCGACCTGGTGGCCGATTGAGCGGAACTCCCGAGCGCCGCCCGGGAGCTCGACGCTGCAGATATAGTGGTGGCTCGATCCCCCACCCACCCGACAGAGAGAACCTTCCTTGAGACGGTCAACCACGCGACACCCCCATTCAGGAGAGCAGCACCTGGGCTCTGTGGACCAGCGCCTCAACTGGCTGCGCGCCGGGGTGCTCGGTGCCAATGACGGCATCGTGTCGACCGCCGGAGTGGTCATCGGGGTGGCCGGCGCCACCAGCCAGACCTTCGCCATCGCCACCGCCGGGATCGCCGCCCTGGTGGCCGGCGCCTTCTCGATGGCCGGCGGCGAGTACGTGTCGGTGAGCACCCAGCGAGACACCGAACGGGCGCTGCTCGCCAAGGAGCAGTGGGAACTCGACACGATGCCCGACACCGAGCTCAAGGAGCTCACCGACATCTACGTCGACCGCGGCGTCACCCCCGACGTCGCCGCCCTGGTGGCCAGGGACCTCACCGCCCGCGATCCGCTGCGGGCCCATGCCGAGGCGGAGCTGGGCATCGACCCCGACGATCTCACCAACCCCTGGCTGGCGGCGGTCTCCTCGCTGGTGTCATTCAGCGTCGGTGCGGCGATCCCACTCATCGCGATTCTGCTGCCGCTGTCCCAGGCTGTCCTGATCTGTGTGCTGGCAGTGGCTCTGGCACTGGCGATCACCGGCCTGGTGAGCGCTCACCTGGGCGGGGCCCCCAAGGTCCGGGCCGTACTGCGCAATATCGGCATGGGCCTGCTCACGATGGCCGTCACCTACGGCGTCGGACGACTCTTCGGCACGGTGGCCGGGGCCTGAGCCCGGTCGGCGGGTGGTGGGTGGCCGCGTCTCCCCCGACCGGGTCCCCGCGCTGCCCCCGACAAGCGACCGACCCGACACCACCGGCCCGACACCACCGGCCCTGCACGCCCCCGCAGACGCAGATGTGCCCGGCCCCCTGAGGGACCGGGCACATCCGGTGGCACAGCCGGTGATCACACCGCCGCAGCGGGCTGCTGGGAGACGATCTCCAGACCGTCGTCGGAATCGCTGACGTCGAAGTGCACCGTGCTGCCCTCGGCGATCTCGCCGGACAGCACCTTGCGGGCCAGCTGGTCCTCCACGGTGGTCTGGATCAGACGCCGCAGCGGACGGGCGCCGTAGACCGGGTCGTAACCGGTCATTGCCAACCAGTCCTTGGCGGCCTGGCTCAGCTCGATGGTGATCCGACGCTCGGCCAGCCGGGCGTTGAGCTTGGTCAGGTTGGTGTCCACGATGCGGCTCAGGTCCGAGGTGGTCAACGGGTCGAACATCACGATGTCGTCGAGCCGGTTGAGGAACTCGGGGCGGAACTGCGCACGCACCGCGCCCATCACGGCCTCCCGCTTGGCGGGCTCGTCGAGATTCGGGTCCGAGAGGAACTGCGAACCCAGGTTCGAGGTCATGATGAGGATGGTGTTGCGGAAGTCCACCGTGCGGCCCTGACCATCGGTCAGACGCCCGTCGTCGAGCACCTGCAGCAGGATGTTGAAGACGTCACGATGAGCCTTCTCCACCTCGTCGAGCAGGATCACCGAGTACGGACGACGCCGCACGGCCTCGGTGAGCTGGCCACCCTCCTCGTAGCCGACGTAGCCCGGAGGAGCGCCGACCAGCCTGGAGACCGAGTGCTTCTCCATGTACTCGCTCATGTCGATACGCACCATCGACGTCTCGTCGTCGAACAGGAACTCGGCCAGCGACTTGGCCAGCTCCGTCTTGCCGACGCCGGTCGGCCCCAGGAACAGGAACGACCCGGTCGGTCGGTTGGGGTCAGAGATGCCGGCGCGGGAGCGCCGCACGGCGTCCGAGACGGTCTTGACGGCCTTCTCCTGGCCGATCAGACGCTCATGAAGACGTCCCTCCATCTGGAGGAGCTTCTCCTGCTCGCCCTGCATCATCCGGCCCACCGGAATCCCGGTCCACGCCGAGACCACCTCGGCGATATCGGTCGAGGAGACCTCCTCGGAGACCATTCGCGGCGTCTCCTCCTCGGCCTTGTTGGCCTCCTCCATCTGGCCCTCCAGAGCAGGGATCTCCCCGTAGAGGATCTCCGAGGCTTTGCCGAAGTTGCCCTCGCGCTGGAACTTGTCGGCGGTGGTGCGCAACTGGTCGATCTGCTTCTTGAGCTCGCCGACCTTGTTCAGACCCGACTTCTCGGCCTCCCACCGGCTCTCCAGGCCGCGCAGCTGCTCCTCCTTGTCGGCCATCTCGGCCTGCAGACGCGACAGCCTCTGCTTGGAGGCGGGATCCTCCTCCTTCTCGACGGCGAAGATCTCCATCTTCATCCGGTCGACCTCACGGCGCAGCGTGTCGATCTCCTCTGGGGAGGAGTCGATCTCCATCCGCAGTCGAGAGGCGGCCTCGTCGATCAGGTCGATCGCCTTGTCAGGCAGCTGACGGGCGGTGATGTACCGGTTCGACAGGGTGGCCGCGGCCACCAGGGCGCCATCGGTGATACGCACCTTGTGGTGCGCCTCGTAACGCTCGCGCAGGCCACGCAGAATGGCGATGGTGTCCTCCACCGAGGGCTCGCCGACGAAGACCTGCTGGAACCGGCGCTCGAAGGCCGGGTCCTTCTCGATGTGCTCGCGGTACTCGTCGAGGGTGGTCGCACCGATCATCCTCAGCTCGCCACGGGCCAGCATCGGCTTGAGCATGTTGCCGGCGTCCATCGACCCCTCACCGGTCGCGCCGGCACCGATCACGGTGTGCAGCTCGTCGATGAAGGTGATGATCTGACCCTCGGCCTCCTTGATCTCGTTGAGGACGCTCTTGAGGCGCTCCTCGAACTCGCCGCGGTACTTGGCGCCGGCGACCATCGAGGTGAGATCCAGGGAGACCACCCGGCGACCCTTCAGGGAGTCGGGGACGTCGCCCGCAATCACTCGCTGGGCCAGCCCCTCGACCACGGCGGTCTTGCCGACGCCGGGCTCGCCGATCAGCACGGGGTTGTTCTTGGTGCGTCGGGCCAGCACCTGGATGACCCGTCGGATCTCGGCGTCACGGCCGATGACGGGATCCAGTTTGCCGGCGCGGGCGCGCTCGGTGAGATCCACCGAGTACTTGGCCAGGGCCGACTCCCCGCCCTCGGACTCCTCGGAGGTGACACGGCGGTCGCCGCGGCCCTCGTTGAAGGCGCGGGTCAGCGTGTCGGGGCGCAGACCGAGCTCGGTCAGTCCCGGCTGGACGTCGCTGGGGACGGTGGTCAGCGAGATGAGCAGGTGCTCGGTGGCGACGAAGGAGTCGCCCATCTCCTGGGCGCGGTTCTGGGCGTCGGCGATGACCCGGGCCAGCGCGCCGGACAGCTGCGGCTGGGAGACCGAGGCCCCCGAGGAAGACGGCAGTTTGCGCATCGCCTCGGTGGCGATCCGGTCGATCGCCTCGGGTTCGATGTTCAGTCCCTTGACCAGCGGCCCGACGGTGTTGTCGGGGATGGTGAACAGGGCGTGCAGCAGGTGAGAGGGCTCCACGGAGGGATTCCCGTGGGCCAACGCGTGCCGCGAGGCGGCCGAGACCGCGTCACGACTCATCGTGGTGAGATTGGTATCCATGTATGTGCCTCGCAGGGTTGAGTTCTACTGACTCAAGTATGGCCCGTTCATTCTGAACGTCAAGCCATACTTGAGCGACACAGACTCAACCCTGCCGAGGCGTGGAGTATTCCGGGGGTCGGGGACCCCTCGCACTCAGTTGAGGTGGGGCTTCACCTGGCTGGTGTAGATCCCCTCCAGGGTGGACCGCAGGCTCTTCATGGTGGCGGTGGTGTCGGCCTTCTGGGTGAGGATGCCGGCCACCGCCTTCGCGATCTCCTGGTCGGCGCCGGGCATGAAGACCCGTGCCCAGTCCTGGGTGCGGGTGACGTCCAGCTGCTTGATCGCGGTGCCGATGAGGGCGTTCTTGTCGAGCAGCGAGGAGGTGTCGGCCGACTTGCGGACCGGCATGTACCCGGTGGCCGAGGAGAAGTCCACGGTGTTCTCGGGGTTGGTGAGGAAGGCGATGAACTTCGCGGCCGCCAGCTGGTTGGCCTTGTCGATCCCCTTCGGGATGCCGACCCCGGCGCCGCCGGTCGGGCAGACCGGCTTGGTGGAGACCGGTCCCCCGGGCAGGAAGCCGACGCCGACCTGGAAGCGGGACCCGATGGACTTCTGGACGCCGACCAGCGATCCGGTGGACTCGATGGTCGCCGAGCAGGCGCCGGCGGCCAGGTCGTCGATGGCGGCGGTGCTGGCCACCCCGGCCCACTTGGAGGTGTTGACGGCGTCTGCGAAGTAGTTCAGGGCCTTGACGGTGGCCGGGGAGTCGCAGGTGATGTCGAAGCTGTTGCGCCTGGACCAGCCGCCGCCGTACCCCCACAGGGTGTTCTGGAGGGTCCAACCGGCGTATCCGGCCAGGGCCGGGATCTCGTAGGCGTACTTGGCCTTCGTGGTGGCCTTGACCGCCATCAGCTTGGGCGCCCAGGTGGCGAACTCCTCCCAGCTGGTCGGTGACCGGTCAGGCAGTCCGGCGGCCTTGAAGTGGTTCTTGTTGTAGTAGAACAGCGGGGTGGAGCGGGCCCACGGCACCGCCCACTGCTCGCCCTTGTACTGGTAGTCGGCGACCAGGCCGTCGCGGTAGTCCGACAGCTCGAGGCCTGCGGCCTTGATGACATTGCCCAGCGGGATGATCGAGTCCTGCATGTAGTAGCGGAACCACCAGACGTCCGACAGCACCACCAGGTCGGGCAGCTGGCCGCCGGCCTGGGCGCTCTGGAACTTCTGGGCGACGTCCTCATAGGTGCTGCCCGCGGTGACGAGGTTCACCGTGATGCCCGACTGGGCCTTGAACTTCTTGATGATCGACTGGGTGATGGCCTGGGAGCTGCCGGGGTGGTTCGACCAGAAGGAGATGGTCTTGGCAGGGGTGACGCCGTCGAAGCTGGGTCCGCCGGTCGCCCCGGCCGAGGCCGAACCGGCCGCCGAGGTCGTCGAGGGCCCCGAGCAGGCCGACAGCAGCGCGGCACCCGCGCCGAGCCCGGCCAGGCCGAGCAGGCTGCGTCGCGAGATGGCGGCGCTGGACACATCATGAAGCATGACAGGGATCTCCTTGTGGAAGTGGGATGCGCTCACTTGACCGCACCCTGGGTGAGACCAGCGACGATGTATCGCTGGAGGAAGAGGAAGACGATGAGGACCGGCAGGATGACGACCACCGCCCCGGCCATCAGCACCGGGTAGGCGCTGGGATCACCCTCGATGTTCTTGAGCAGGGTGAGGCCGACCGGCAGGGTCATCCGCGAGTCGTCGGTGGTGATGACCAGCGGCCAGATGTAGTTGTTCCACTCGTCGACGATGGTCACCAGACCGACCGTGGCGATCGCCGGCGTCGACATCGGCACGACCATCCGGAACAGCCGGCCCAGGTGCCCGGCGCCGTCCATCTCGGCGGCCTCCAGAACGTCGATCGGCAGGGACATGAAGTTCTGGCGCAGCAGGAAGGTGCCGATGGCGGTGCCCAGTCCGGGCAGGATGATTCCCCAGTAGGTGTTGACCCCGCCGAGCCCGGCGATGGTGATGTAGTTGGGGACCAGGCTCACCTGGGAGGGCACCATCAGGGCGACCAGGATCGCGATGAAGATGAAACGGCGTCCCGGGACCCTCAGGAAGCTGAAGGCGTAGGCGCTGGTGATCGCCAGGACGAGCTTGACCACCGCGCCGACCGCGGTGACCAGCACCGAGTTGAGGAACAGCTGGGGGAAGTCGACCTTCGCCGAGGCGTTGAGATAGGCCGTCAGGCTCGGGTGGTGGGGCCACAGCACGAGGTCCTGGGTGACGACCTCGCCGGAGGTCTTGAGGGAGCTCAGGATCATCCACAGCAGCGGCAGGACGATCACCAGGCAGGCGATCACCAGGGGCAGGTAGCCGCCGAGGACGCGCCGCGACCAGGAGTCCGGGCCGACGATCGACTCGTCGACCGAGGACTGGTGCCTGCTGTGGGCCCGCCTGGTCCCCTCGGCGTCCCGGGACGGTGTCCGGGTCAGTGCGAGGCTCATGCGTAGTAGACCTTCCGCTCGAGGAACCTCATCTGGAAGACGGTGAGGATGAGGAGGATGACGACCAGAAGGGTTGAGATCGCCGCCGAGTAGCCGGCCCGGTTGTAACCGCCGAAGGCCTGCAGGTAGGAGGCGTACATCAGCGTGGTGGTGCCCTGGCCCATCGGCGTCATGATGCGGATCAGGTCGAAGGACTGCAGTGAGGACAGGATCGTCGTCATCAGCAGGAAGAAGGTGGTCGGCGAGATGAGCGGCCAGATGATCGCCCGGAAGCTGCGGCCGCGGGTGGCGCCGTCCAGGGCGGCGGCCTCCAGCAGGTCGCGGGGGATGGCCTGGAGGGCGGCCAGGTAGATCACCGCGCAGTAGCCGAGGTTCTTCCAGATGTAGACGATGATGATCATCGTCAGGGACAGCGGCGGTTGCAGGAACCACCGCGGGGAGGACTGTCCGAACTTCCGCAGCACCGCGGCCAGCACCCCGCCGACCGGGTCGAAGATGAAGGTCCAGACCAGTCCGACGCCGACCCCCGACAGGACGTAGGGGGCGAAGACGGTGGCCCGGGCGACATTGCGTCCGACCAGCCTGCGGTTGAGGACGACGGCCAGGCCCAGGCCGATGAGCATCGACCCGCCGACCGTGACGACGGTGAAGACCAGTGTCGTGGTGAGGACCTGGCCGGCGTCGCGGCTGAAGAACTCGCGGTAGTTGCCCAGGCCGATGAACTTCGCCGTCGGGGAGCCGAGAGTCCAGTCCAGCATCGAGTACCAGATGTTGAGCACCAGTGGCCGGTAGGTGAACACGGCGATGAGTGCGGCATTGGGCAGGACGAAGGCCACGAAGAGCAGCGCCTCATGGATTCGTCGCCGACCGATGTGGCCTCTCGGCCGTGCGATCGTTGGTGCTGCACTCGTCACGCTCACTCCTCCTGGTCCAACGGACCTGCCTCCAGAAAGGTAGGCAGGCCAGTTGTCCTGAGGGGGAGTCGAAGGTTACGAGAGGGTTGTCGCCGGGTTCATTCTTGGTGTTCCCGCTGGTGAGGCCGGGCTGAGGGCCTCAGGCGGACTGGTGGAGGCCGGCCCCGGCGGCCTCGGCGAGCAGGGCCTCGAGCTTCTCGACGGTGTCCTGCCACCCGGTGACCGAGACACAGGGCACCCCCATCGCCTTGACGGGGTAGTCGTTGCCGTTGACGTCGAGCCGGTCGCCGAAGAACAGCAGGTCCTCGCGGTTCAGGCCGGTCTTCGTCAGCAGTTCGCCGATTCCGAAGGACTTGTCGCGTCCGACCCGGGTGATGTCGACGGAGGTGGATCCGCCGGCGCGCACCTCGAGATCGGGCAGCAGTTCGGCCACCGCGGCGCGCAGCCGCAGCTTTTTCTCACCGGTCGGGTCCCAGGCGAGCTTGGCCGGAACCGGCGCCTCCTGGCCGAGGGCCGAGAAGGTGATCTGGGACTCCCGGTCCTCCATCGTCGGACCCCAGGTGTGCTCCTCCCACAGGCCGAGCCTGCGGGCGCATCCCTCGAGAGCCTCGGTGGCCCGCGACTTCTCGTCGTCGGTGAGAGCCTCCAGGTAGATCCTGTCCCACCGGCCGTCGACCAGCCGGTAGTACTGGGTGCCGCAGGCCGGCATGAGGTGGAGCCGGTCCATCCGGGCCGACCCCACCTCATCGAGGGGTTCGACGACCTGACTGCGGAACTGGCCGAACTGGCCGCCGGAGATCACGCACACCTGGGTGGCCTCCAGCAGCCGTGCCAGAGTCTCGGCCATCGGTTCGGGAAGCCGCGTCTTGGAGGGCGCGAGGGTGTCGTCCAGATCGAAGGCGACCATTGGCGGTATTGACGCAGTCACGGCCAACAACCTATAGGAAGCCGCTCGACCGGTTGACACGACTCGACTGATGGAGACCGCTCAGCTGATGAAGGCGGGACTGATGGAGACCGCTCAGCTGATGGAGGCCTGGTAGATCGAGGCGATCGAGGAGGCCAGAGTGGCGTCGAAGTCCTGCTGGGACTGGTCGACACTCAGGCCCTCGGCCAGAGCCCGGGAGAAACTCGCGATGAGGCCGTGGTTGCGGGCCAGCAGCTCATTGGCCTCGGTGCGCGAGTAGCCGCCCGACAGCGCGACGACGCGCACCACCTTGGGCTCGGCGATGAGGTCGGCGTACAGGTCGGTCCGGCTCGGGATGGTGAGCTTCAGCATGATCCGGGCGTCGTCGGGAAGGGCGTCGATGTGGCTGCGGAGCTGCTCGTGCAGCAGGTCCTCGGCCTTCTCCTTGGCCGGGGCGTGGATGTCGACCTCCGGCTCCAGGATCGGCACCAGGCCGGCGGCCCGCACCTTCTCACCGAGGTCGAACTGCTGGTCGACGATCCGCGGGATACCGGTCTCGTCGGCGTCCAGGATGACCGAGCGCTCCTTGGTCCCGAAGATGTGCTTCTCCTCGCGGGCCCGAGCCAGGGTCTCCTCCAGCCCGGGGATGGGCTTCATGACGCGGACGTGATCGGCCTCGTCGGTCAGCCCCTTGTCAATCTTGAGGATCGGGACGATCCCCTTGCGCTGCCACAGGAAGTCGGCGGTGGGGATCCCCTCGATCTCGCGGTCCATGGTCATCTCGAACAGGATCGCGGCCAGGATGTGCGCGCTGGTGAAGGACGGGCTGGTCACCACCCGCGTCCTCATCTGGTGGACCAGGTCGAACATCTTCTGCTTGTCGTCGCCGTAGGCGTCCTCGCCGATCCCGTAGGCCCTCAGTGCCTTGGGGGTGGAGCCGCCGGACTGGTCCAGGGCGGCGATGAATCCCTGACCGGAGTGCATCCGGTCGAGCTGTTCGGTGTTGATGGTGACAGTCATGATGATCTCCTTCGACACGATTCGCCTCGGCGAGGAGCGACTGCCTCGTCGTCGAGGGTCGTTTCCACCGTACCCGGATCCTCGAGGGATCAGACGAGGATCACCAGAAACCGTCCGGACACCGTTCCCCCCGGTGCGAGTACCCCTCGATCGGACCCCTCACGGGTCCACCAGTAGCCCCGCAGGACTGTCCAGGGCTCGTCAGCGAGGGATCGTGCGCCAGCGCCGGCCCAGCCACACCAGGGCGTCGTGGCCACGGCGTCCCGGCTCGATCCGGTCGACCTCCAGGACGACCACGGTCGCCGACCCGACGTCGACCATCCTGACGACCTCGCAGTGCAGCCGGGCAGTGGGGACGTCCAGACAGGGCACCTGCTCGGAGGAGACCATCCAGCGGGTCCTCAACTCGGAGATGCCGTGGTGGGCGAACTCATTGCCCAGCTGCTCCTGGCCGGCCTCCAACGGATGGAGGACGACGCGGGAGCCCTCCTCCAGGGCCGCCAGGGTGATCGAACCATGGCCCATCGACAGCGAGACCATCGCCGGGCGCACCGAGACCGAGGCCAGCGAGGACACCGTCATGCCGACCGGACCGGCCGCACCGCGGGCGGTGAGCACGGCCGCACCCGCCGGGTACTGGCGGAACACCCCGGCCAGCTCCTGGGCGAGATCGGACTCTTGGATCGGATGACTCACGAGGCCGAGCGTTCCACGCCGAAACGTCGCTGACCAGCCCCTGGACCCCCGGATTCGCTACCCGCTGACCTGCGGGGTCCCGGGGTACCCCAGCGCCTCGACATCTCGACGTCTCAGCGCCCCGGTGCCATGGGTCCTCCGCTGCCGGGGAAGGCGGATCCTCGCCACGGGAGGGGTCGGACCCTCCCTCGGGAGAGCGCGGATCCTCCCCCAGGAGGATGCCGCGGGCGCCCTGGCTGCCTAGGCTCGAACGGTGAGCACTCGTCGCCGCCTGAGCATTCGCGGAATCCACAACTGGCTCGGGCGCCACCCGATGGTCGGTGACGCCGTGCTGGCCCTGCTGCTCACCCCGTTCGCCCTCGCCGGGACCATCAGTGGCCACTACGGCTGGGCACGTGCCCTGTGGGGGCTGTGCTACGTGGTCCCGCTGATCTGGCGGCGGGCCCGACCCGACGTCGCCGCGGCCGGGGTGGCCGTGGCCTGCCTGGTCCAGCTCGTCGTCGCCACCGGCCCCAATGCCGGCAACGTCACCGTGCCGATCGTGATCTACGCGGTGATCGCCTACGGCAACGCCCGTCACGCCCGGTGGTGGCTCTGGCTGGCCCTGGCCGGCAGTCTGGCAGCCGGTTTGAGATGGTCGTTGAATGACGATGTGTTCCGCTCCTACGGCCGCCAGGAGCTCATCCTCAACATCACCGCGCTCACCATCGGCTGCGCCGTCACGGTGCTGATGGCCTGGTACGCCGGACGGTTCGCCCGGGAGCGCCGGTTGAACCTCGAGCAGCTGCGGCGCCGCGCCGAGGACCTGGAGCGGGAGCGTGACCAGCGGGTCAAACTCGCCACCCAGGAGGAGCGCACCCGGATCGCCCGGGAGATGCACGACATCGTCGCCCACTCCCTGTCGGTGATCGTCGTCCAGGCCGACGGCGGGTCCTACCTGGCCCACCACGACGACGCCGGCGACGCGGAGTCGCGCCTGCGATCCTCGGCCACCGCCCTGGACACCATCGCCGAGACCGCCCGCACGGCCCTCACCGAGACCCGCCGGCTGGTCGGGGTGCTGCGCGACGACTCCGGTCGCCCCGCCGATCTGACCCCCTCCCAGGGGCTGGCGGACCTGCCCGCGCTGATCGAGGAGACCCGCGGCGCGCTGCCGGTGACCCTGCAGGTGACCGGGGACCCCGACGGCCATCCGGCCCTGTCCGCCGGCGCCGACCTGGCCTGCTACCGGGTGGTCCAGGAGTCCCTCACCAATGTCCTCAAGCACGCCGGCCCCGGGGCCAGCGCCCTGGTGCAGATCATCCACCGGCCCGACCGGGTGGAGGTCCGGGTCACCGACGACGGCCGCGGCTCCCTGGCCGCCACCGACGACGGCGCCGGGCACGGCCTGGTGGGGATGCGCGAGCGGGTCAGCGCGTGGGGTGGCACGCTGGAGGCCAGGGACCGGCTGGACGGCGGATATCAGGTGGACGCCGTCATCCCGGTCGAGTCCACACCCACCCACCGGACCCCAGGAGAGACCCCGTGAACCCGGACCAGCTCATCCGACTGCTGCTCGCCGACGATCAGGAGATGGTGCGGGTGGGATTCCGGATGGTCCTCGACGCCCAGCCGGACATGGAGGTCGTCGGGGAGGCGGCCGACGGCGTCCAGGCCGTGGCGATGGCCACCGAGCTGGAGCCCGACGTCGTGCTGATGGACATCCGGATGCCGCGGATGGACGGTCTGGAGGCCACCCGCCAGATCATCGCCGGCAGCTCCGAGGCCCGGGTTCTGGTCCTCACCACCTTCGATCTGGACGAGTACGTGCACTCGGCGCTGCGGGCCGGGGCGTCGGGATTCCTGCTGAAGGACGCCGGTCCCGCCGAGTTGCTGGCCGGGATCCGGTCGGTCGCCTCGGGGGACGCCGTCGTGGCACCCTCGGCCACCCGACGTCTGCTGGAACGGTTCCTGCCCACCGACGGCGGCGGTCCCTCGCCGACCGACCCCGACCTCATCGAAGCTCTCTCGGACCGGGAGCGCGAGGTGCTCACCTGTGTCGGGGCGGGCCTGACCAATGCCGAGATCGCCGCCAAACTCTTCCTGGCCGAGACCACCGTCAAGACCCACATCGGCCACATCCTCGCCAAGCTGGGCCTGCGGGACCGAGTCCAGATGGTCATCACCGCCTATGACGCCGGCCTCGTGAGGCCCGGTCGGTGAGCGGTTCAGTGAACGGTTCGATGAGTGGTCCGGGTCGGCGGGGACGCGACGCCGAAGCGGAGCCCGGGCCGGTGAACGGGCCCGATCGACAGGGCACGGCCCTCGGTCGATTTCTTGCGGCGCTGTTCGCCAGCCGGGCGGCACGGCTGACCTGCACCATCGTCCTCACCCTGGTGATCGGCGTCATCGTCTTCGACCCCGATCCCGGCGAGGGCTCCTCCTTCTTCAGCACGCCGGCCCTGGAGTTCAGCGCCAACATCGTGATGTTCCTGCCGGTCGGCGCGGTGGCGTGGTGGTGGCGCCGGTCGGTGTGGCGCAATGTCCTGGTCGGATTCGTCGCGACGGTGATCATCGAGTCGGTCCAGGGACTCTTCCTGCCCCACCGGGTGGCCGACATCCGCGACGTCATCGCCAACACCTCCGGGGCGGTTATCGGCTCGGTCACCTGCTGGGTGGTGGCCGGCATCCTCCTGCGGAAGGACCTGCGGAACCATTCCGGCGGATGATTCGCGACGATGCGGCCGATTTCTAGCGTCTGTGGTGTTCGTTGACCCAGACCCAGGAGACCGCACGATGTCCCACTCAGCCACCCCCGCCCGCGCCCTTCGCCCCGACGGCGCACCGCCCCGGTCCGGATCCCGACCTACCGTGCGGTCCGCGGTCCGCGCCGTCGACCTCACCAAGACCTACGGCTCCGGTCCCGCCACCGTGCACGCCCTGGACGGGGTGAGTCTGGATCTGGCGGCCGGCCATCTCACCGCCATCATGGGGGCCTCCGGATCGGGCAAGTCGACCCTGCTGCACTGCCTCACCGGACTGGACTCCCCCACCAGCGGCACGGTGTGGATCGGCGACACCGACATCACCTCGCTGTCCGACGACGACCTCACCCGGCTGCGCCGCGACCGGATCGGCTTCGTCTTCCAGTCCTTCAACCTGATGCCCACCCTCACCGCCGAGAGGAACATCCTGCTGCCGCTGAAGCTGTCGCGGCGTCGAGTCGACCAGGAGTGGTTCGACCGGGTCACCGGGATGCTGGGGATCACCGAGAGGCTGTCCCACCGGCCCTCCGAGTTGTCCGGCGGTCAGCAGCAGCGCGTCGCGGTGGCCCGGGCGCTCATCACCCGTCCCGACGTCATCGTCGCCGACGAGCCCACCGGGGCTCTGGACTCCGCGGCCAGCGACTCCCTGCTCACCTTCCTGCGCAACTGCGTCGAGGACCTGGGACAGACGGTCGTGATGGTCACCCACGACCACCACGCCGCCGAGTACGCCGACCGCGTCGTCACCCTGCGCGACGGGCGAACCAGTGAGGACCACTGGGTGTCACTGCGGGCCGGGGTGCTGGCCGAGGACGGCTCCACGAGACCGGACGGCAGCGGAGCCGCAGGCAGCGGAGCGACACACGGTTGGAGAGACGCCGGCTGTCCGGCCTGCCGGGATGCTGCAGGCCTGGACGCACCGGACGCATCGGCACAGGACGCTGCCGCCCGGAACGTGGGGGTCGCGCGATGACTCCGGAGCGCCGCAGACTGATCCCCACCATCCTGGCGGTCCTGCTCGGGGTCGCCTTCCTGGCCGCCACCCTCATCATGTCGGCCACCATGAAGGCCTCCATCACCTCCCAGACCGCCGCATCGGTCGAGGGGGCGGACGCCGTCGTGGTCGCCGACCCCTCCACCACCCTCCCGGTCGCCGCCACCCAGGCGATCTCCCGAGCCTCCGGGGTGACCGGCGTCGACCCGACGATCTCCACGACGCTGAGGGCCACCCACTCCGGCGGCATGTCGATGGTCGAGGGGCACCTCACCCCCTCTTCGGGTCAGCGCACCCTGGTCTCGGGGCGGCTCCCCCGCAGCGCCGGGGAGGCCCTCGTCAACCCCCTGATGATCGACGCCGGGGTGAGGCAGGGATCGACACTGACCCTTCTCGGCGTCGACAACGCCGCGAAGCCGCAGCAGGTGCGGGTGGTCGGCGTCATCGCCCCCGCCCCGAGGGTCTCGATGAACACCGACAGCCAGCAGGTCTACACCGACTCCCGGACCCTGATGGCGGCCCGCGGCACCCCCGGCTACGACACCGTCTACGTCACCGGGACCGGCGGCCAGCAGGCCGTCGCCCAGGCTGTCAAGAAGGTTCCCGGGATGGACGCCGCCGGCATCACGGTGCGCACAGCCGATGCCGAGCGGGCCGAGCTGACCCGCCAGTCGCTGGCCGGCTCCGGGGCGCTGACCGGCTTCATGGGGGCCTTCGCCGCGATCGCCGTGGCGGTCGCCGCGATCGTCATCGTCAACACCTTCGCCATCCTGGTCGCCCAGCGGACCCGCTCCCTGGCACTGGCCCGCTGCGTCGGCGCCACCCGCCGGCAGGTCCGCAACTCGGTGCTCATCGAGGCCCTGGCCACCGGTGTGATCGGCTCGATCCTGGGTCTGACGGTGGGCACCGGACTCTCCCAGCTGCTGGTGTCCCTGGGCCGGTCCCGGATGAACCTGCCGCTGCAGTCGGTGATCACCCTGGACCCGGTGTCCCTGCTGGCCCCCGCGGCGGTCGGCATCCTGGTCACCGTGCTGGCCGCCCTGCCACCGGCCCGCAGAGCCACCCGGGTTCCCCCGGTCGCCGCCCTGTCCCCGGTGTCGCCCGAACCCACCCGGCGGGTCGGACGGGTCCGACTGGCGATCGGCGCCGTGCTGTTCGTCGCTGGAGCCGGCCTGCTGGTCTACGGGGCGATCGGGACGAAGGTCACTGGCCTGGCCCTGGTCGCCGGCATCGCCGGCGGACTGGCGAGCTTCGTCGGGGTGCTCATCCTGGCGATCGTCGTCATCCCCCGACTGGCCCTGTCTCTTGGACGCCTCGCGGCCCGGCTGGGCGGCGTCCCGGCCGAACTGGCCACCGAGAACACCCAGCGCAACCCGGGCCGGGCGGCCTCCACCGTCTCCGCCCTGCTGGTCGGCGTCACCCTCATCGTCATGACGGCGGTCGGCGCCGCCACCGCGCAGACCAGCGTCAACAAGACCCTGGACGAGCACTTCCCCACCGACGCCATCGTGACCAGCGACTCCGGACGGCTCCCCGACCGGCTGCTGGATGCGGCGCGCGGCGCAGACGGGGTGGCCGCAGCCGGAGAGGTGAGCTCCGGCCAGGCCACCCTCACCGCCGGCGGCAGAACCCAGCGGGTGGACGTCGCCGGATACTCCGCCGGAGCCCTGGCGGCACTGCGCGACACCGAGGCGCTGGCCAGACTGGACGACCGGCACGTGGTGGTCCGGGCGCCCGGCGTGACCACCGGACAGAAGGTGACGATCCGCAACGGACAGCGCTCCCTGGAACTGGTCGCGGTGGCCCAGCCCACGGACCAGCGGGCGCCCAGCATCGCCCTGAGCGCCGCCACCATGAAGAGGGTTCTTCCCGACGCCGTCGGAAGCCAGATCCTGGTGCGCTACGCGGCCGGGACCACCCCCTCCGACGCCACCGCGTCGATCACCCGGGCGATCAGCCCGATCCCGGGGGCGTCGATCATCAGCGCCGCCTCGAGCAGGGATGAGATCCAGCGGGTGGTGACGATCATGCTGGCCCTGGTCATCGGTCTGCTGGCGATCTCGGTGGTCATCGCGCTGGTCGGGGTGGGCAACACCCTGGGCCTGTCGGTGCTGGAGCGGACCCGTGAGATCGGCCTGCTGAGGGCGCTGGGGCTGACCCGCCGACAGGTGCGGGCGATGTTCGGCCACGAGGCGGTGCTGGAGTCGGTGGCGGCCGTGGTGGTCGGGCTGGTGCTGGGCACCGGCTACGGGATCGCCGGGACCTACGCCATGCTCGGCAGCCAGGGGGCCGATGTCATCGTCTCCCTGCCCTGGCTGCAGCTGGCGGCGGTCGCGGCGATCGCGATGGCGGCCGGCTGGCTGGCCTCGGTGATTCCCGGCCGGCACGCCGCCCGGGTGAGCCCGTCGGTGGCCCTGGCCGGGGAGTAGTCGGGGACTTGACCGCCCACCGTGCGGGACCTGGAGTAGGCGGACCGGGAGGGACCAGGCTGCGAGGTGGGGCCGCACCGGGAGGGCAGGGCCATAGCGGTGGCCCTCCCCCGGTCCCTCCGCCGCCCTACCCCACCCCCGAGGTCTCGGTGGCGGCGTCCACGCCCCGGCCGCCGCCACCGCCGTCAGACCCGAACTCTAGGATGCTCGGAGTGAGCCCTCTCCAGTCGCCGAACCGCACCACCCCCGCCGACACCGGTTCGGGACCCGGCGGGTCCGACGACGGAGTCGGCAGTACCGGCAGTACCGACAACGCTGGCAGCACCGGCAGTACCGGTAGTACCGGCAAGGCTGACGACAATGGCAGCACCGATCGGACAGGCGGAATCGCCCTGCGCCGCGACCTGCGCAACCGTCACATCCAGCTCATCGCGCTGGGCGGGGCGATCGGCACCGGACTGTTCTACGGCGCCTCCGACTCGATCGGGGCCGCCGGACCCGCGGTGATCGTCAGCTACCTCATCGGAGGCATCGTCATCTACCTGGTGATGCGGGCGCTGGGCGAGATGAGCGTCGACCACCCGACCTCCGGGGCCTTCTCCACCTACGCCCACGACTACTGGGGCGACCTGGCCGGATTCGTCTCCGGCTGGAACTACTGGTTCAACTACATCGCCGTCTCGATGGCCGAGCTGTCGGTGGTGGGCATCTACATCAACTACTGGCTGCCCTCGGTGCCGACCTGGGTCTCGGCGGCCGTGATGCTGGTCATCATCACCGCCATCAACCTGCTCCACGTCAAGGCCTACGGGGAGTTCGAGTTCTGGTTCGCGATCATCAAGGTGGTCGCGATCATCGCGATGATCTGCTTCGGACTGTGGATCATGGTGGCCGGAGCCGGCGGCACCCCGGCCACCGGGATCTCCAACCTGTGGACCCACGGCGGATTTGCACCCCACGGCCTGCACGGAATCATGACAGGCCTGGTCGTGGTGATGTTCTCCTTCGGCGGGGTCGAGCTCATCGGGATCACCGCCGGCGAGGCCCAGGACCCCCAGCGATCCATCCCCCGGGCCATAAACCAGGTGGTCTACCGGATCCTCATCTTCTACATCGGGGCGATCTTCGTCATCGTCGCCCTCACCCCGTGGGACAGGATCGACGGGAAGGCCAGCCCCTTCGTCCAGATCTTCGACCAGATCGGCATCCCCGGAGCGGCCGCGATCCTCAACGCCGTCGTCCTCACCGCGGCCGTCTCGGCCTACAACTCCGGGCTGTACTCCAACGGCCGGATGCTCTTCTCGCTGGCCCAGCGCGGCAACGCCCCGCGGGTCCTGGCGAAGGTGAGCCGCAACGGCTCGCCGTGGGTCGGCGTCGTCGTCTCCAGCATCGTCACCGCCGCGGCCGTCCTGCTCACCGCCGTACTGCCCGCCCAGGCCTTCGGATATGTGATGTCGATCGCCCTGATCGCCGCCTTCATCAACTGGGGGATGGTGGTCATCACCCAGCTGTTCTTCCGCCGCAGACTGGACGACGCCGCGATCGGCGCCCTACGGTTCAAGATGCCGGGAGCACCCGTCACCAACTGGCTCGTGCTGGCATTCATGGCCGTTATCGTCATCCTGATGGTGCTGTCGGGCAATCCCGCCTACCAGATCGCGGTCGGCGTCGGCCCGGTCTGGCTCATCATCCTCATCGTCGGCTGGGCGCTGTCGCGGCTGGCCCGGCGACGTCACTCGAACCACCACACCGACGGCGACCAGATCGCCTCGAGGGAGAACTGATCCGTGTTCACCATCGTGCTGGACTTCCTGGTCGCCCACCAGCTGGTCACCATCCTCGTGGTCCTGGCCCTGGGCGCCATGCTCGGCCAGATCAAGTTCGGGCCGCTGCGCTTCGGCGCCGCCGGGGCCCTGTTCATGGGGCTCGTGGTGGGCACCCTCGACCCGCGTCTTGGACAGGGTTTGGCCAGCGTCAAGGCGCTCGGCGTCGTGCTGTTCTGCTACACCGTCGGACTGTCGGCCGGCTCGACCTTCCTGTCCGACCTCAAGCGGCAGTGGACGCTGATGGTGGCGGCGATCGTCGGACTGGTCGTGATGGCCGGGGCCGCGATCGGGCTGGGACGACTCTTCGGACTGTCCTCGGCGCACATCGCCGGGCTCTACGCCGGCGTGCTCACCTCACCGGCCATTGACGCCGCCCAGTCGGCCACCCAGGGGGCCGGCGACACCCTGGTCGGTTACGCGATCTCCTACCCGGTCGGCGTCGTCGTCGCGATGATCGTCGTCTCGATGATCGCCACCCGCAAGTGGCCGGCCAAGAAGGACAACACCTCGATGGCCGAGGCCGGACTGACCTCGGTGTCCACCGTGGTGGACCGCGAGACGACGATCCGCCACACCCCCGGATTCACCGCCGACCAGATCCGGATGTCCTACCTGCTGCGCGACGGTGAAATGCGCCTGGCCCGCCCCGACGACGACCTGCACATCGGAGACCAGGTGCTGGTGGTGGGCAACCCCAACGACGTCGACAAGGCCGTCAAGCACCTGGGACACCGGTCCCGCAAGCGCCTCACCGACGACCGCAACACGGTGGACTTCCGGCGGTTCCTGGTCTCCAACCCGCTGCTGGTCGGGCGGCGTCTGGGAGATATCGACGTCCGCGGACGCACCAGCGGCAAGGTGACCCGGGTGCGCCGCGGCGACCTCGACATGCTCGCCAATGACGACATCATCCTGCAGCCCGGCGACCGGGTGCTCGTCGTGGTGCCGGCCAACCGGCTGTCCGACGCCGCCGACCTGTTCGGCGACTCGGAGGCCCGGGTCTCCCAGGTCGACGCCCTCTCGCTGGGTCTGGGTGCGGCGATGGGCCTGGTGCTCGGGGCGATCCTGGTGGCCCTTCCCGGCGGCCTCAAGTTCGAGCTCGGAGCAGCTGCCGGACCGCTGGTGATGGGCATGATCCTCGGTGCGGTGCACCGCACCGGGCCGCTGCGCTGGGACCTGCCGCACGCCACCAACAACATCCTTCGCCAGATCGGCCTGATGATCTTCCTGGCCTGCGTCGGACTGGCCTCCGGTCAGGCCTTCATCTCCCAGGCCCTCACTTGGCACGGTCTGGCGGTGGTCATCGTCTCGGCCGTCTCGCTGATCCTCGGCGGGGTCATCCTGCTGGCCGCCGCCCGGTGGCTGCAGCTGTCGGCCCAGCGGGCCACCGGCGGATTCGCCGGGTTCGTCGGCCAGCCGGCGATCCTGGGGTATGCCAACACCCTGGTCAACGACGAGCGGATCGAGTCGGCCTACGGTGCGCTGTTCGCCCTGGGAACCGTGGTCAAGATCGTCATGGTTCAGGTCATCGCCCTGCTCTGAGGGGGTTGCCGTTCCGTCGTTCTCCGTTGTGATGTCGGCCTTCTTGGGTGCCTGTGGCTGTCTCCGCTTCTTGCCCTGCGGTGTCTGGCCGTCTCACCCTTGGTCTGACGGCGTCTGGCTGTCTCGCCCTTGGTCTGACGGCGTCCCGTCGTCTCCCCACCTGCCCTGACGGTGTCCTTCCGCTGCCCTGGACGGCGTCTCCAGCTCCCTTGTCCTGACGGCGTCTGGCTGCCTCTCCGCCCTGAACGACGTCCTCCCCCATCCCTGGCTCCACGTTGATCCAGTTACTCGGCACCCCCACCTCCCCCTCACCACGTTGATCCAGATACTCGGCGTTGATCCAGTTACAAGAGGATCAACGCCGAGTATCTGGATCAACGTGAAGTTCGGGCGGGCAGAGGCAGGCAGAAACGGAGTGAGGGCGGGCAGAGTCAGGCAGATAGAGGGCGGAACCGGTGAAGACCGGCAGACGTCGACAGACGCAGACGCCGACAACCAGAAACTGCGAGCAGCCAGCAGGCAGCCAGACCAGGCCCTTCTCGGAGCAGACCAGGCAATCGGACCGGATCCTTCTTGGTCCGGAGCCGACCCCGTCAATCAGGTCAGATCGTGCTGTGCTCGGTCTTGGCCATCTGGGCGGCCAGATCCGCCGGAGCCAGATCGGCGTGCTCGAACTCGGTGGTCACCGGAAGTCGAAGTCGCAGATCGGTGCCGACGCACACCTCGACCGACCCGTTGCTGATCTCGAAGTCGACGACGTGACCGCCCAGGGTCCGGGTGTCGTCGATGAAGTGGACATGGCAGCCCGGCACTGAGATCCCGCCCTGGTAGACGGGGGTCCGGAAACCGACGAAGACGCCGTCCAGGTCCTCGGCGCGCACCACCTCCTCGCCGTCGGTGGCCTCCACCATCGGACGGTAGGGCTTGGCCTGCTGAACCACCGTGCGCGTCGTCACCCAGCCGACGTGACCGCAGATCCGCAGCGCATACATGTAGTTCGCACTGGGCAGCAGCCCGTCGATGAGCCGCGACAGGTCCGAACGGTGCAGGGTCTGATTGATCTCCAGACGGTGGGAGGGGACGAAGTTGGTCACCGTCGCGTAGGGGGTGTGCTGACTCATCAGCGCCGGCCGGGTGGTGCCGTCCCCGCGCAGCTGGAAGCACCGTCCGTCGAGGATCACCATCTCCCCGTCCAGACCGTTGAAGGTGCCGAGCCCGAAGGACCCGTGGGACAGCAGCTCGGCAATGGACATCTCGTCCTCGTAGACGCCGTCCATGAGAGATGAGATGAGACTGGTCTGGAAGAACTCGTGTCGATTCACGGACTCCAGCTTAAGCATCCTCGGGCTCCCCGCACGCTCCTCCGAGCGTCCCCGACGACTTCCAAGGGAGGGTCACCCGACCGCCGACGGCCTCACCGCTCCGACCCTCATCCAGGATCCGGAGAACCTCACCTGTCCGACGCCCTCAACGAGCCGGAAACTGTCCTGGTCAGACGCCCCCAAGGAGCCGGAGAACCTCACCGACCCAGCGCCGAGACCACCGCATCGGACAGCCGGGCGTGCCCGGCGGCATTGGGATGGTCCCCGTCGGAGGCCAGCAGATCGGTCGGGTCCGCGCTTCCGTCGGTCCCGATGAAGGGGGTCGAGAAGTCGGCGTAGATCGCCTTCTGGGATGCGGCGACCTCGACCACCATCGCGTTGAACAGCCGGGTCATGGTCCACGACGTCATCATGTACTGCGGCCCGTTCTGGCGCCCGACCGCACCGTCGACGCCGACATTCCAGTACCCGGAGACGACCACCTTCGCGTCGCGGGCGGTCTGCAGCGCGCGGACCTGCTGGACGATCGTGGTGAGCCGCGTCCTCAGCTCGGCGATCGCCATCCGGGCGCACCCCGAGTCCGGGTCGCAGGACCCATCCGAGTCGTCGGGCAGGTCGTTGGCGCCGACCGTGATGACGACCAGGTCGGCGTCGGCCACCCGGGAGCGCACCGCGGCGGTGCCCAGCTGGTCCAGCACCTGGGAGCTGGTGAACCCGGCGACCGCGTCATTGACGACGACGCCGGTCACCCCGGCCCGGTCGGCCAGTCGGTCGCCGACCTGGGTGATGTAGGAGACGCAGCCCGGACAGTTGGCCGCCGAGGGGACCGAGTCGCCCAGCTCGACGGTGACGTATCGACCGGCATGACCGGCCAGGGTCGGGGTGGGAGTCGGCGTGGCTGTGGAGCTTCCCGTCGAGTCCGGGCGCCAGGATGACGACGCCCCCGACGTCCCCGTCCCCGACGACACCCCCGGCGTCGACGAGCCGGCACCGCTGGACGACGTCCCCGGGGCCGCGGCGGCGCTGGGGAATCGGGCGCAACCGGCCGTGCTGATGACCAGCAGGGCCATCAGGACAGCAGCCAGACGCGATCTCATCACCTCAGCATGTCACCGGCTCGGAAGAGCGAGCTGTGCGCGGACAATGGTTCTGCCCATGTGCACCAGCCCGGTCGACTCGGCGGTGAAGACCCTCGGCAGGTCCGAATTCCCGTGGTACTCGGCGTCCTGCATCTGGCGCATCGTGTCGGTGAGCTGATCGATCTGCTCGTTGAGCCGGTCGATGCGGCTCTCCATCTCGAGGATCCGACGGATCCCGTTGAGATTGATCCCCTCCTCCTGGGAGAGGTGCTGCACCAGCCTCAGGCGGCTGATGTCGCGGGCCGTGTACCGGCGTCCCCGGCCCTTGGCCCGGCTGGGCACCACCAGACCGAGGCGGTCGTAACCGCGCAGGGTCTGGGGGTGCATCCCGGCCAGTCCGGCGGCCACCGAGATGGGGAAGATCGCGGCGTCCTCGTCGATCGGGGCCAGATCGGTCCCCTCGGCGAGGACCTTCGCGCGCCGGGCCATCTCAGCTCACCGACCCGGAGTGAGGGCTGTCCCACGGCCTGGGGTCGGGCTGGTTGGCCCTGGCGGCGAACTCCTTGAGCGCCGCCTGGGCGTCGGCGTCCAGCGAGGTGGGCACCGTCACCGCGATGGTGGCCAGCAGGTCGCCACGGGTGCCGTCGTGCCGCGGAGCACCCTTGCCGCGCACCCGGAAGGTGCGCCCGTCGGGAGTCCCGGCGGGGATCTTCAGGGTGACGGTTCCGCCCTGGAGCAGCGGGACGCCGATCCTGGCGCCGAGGGCGGCCTCCGAGAAGGTCACCGGCACCTTGACGGTGAGGTTGTGGCCCTCGCGTCCGAACAGCTTGTGGGGACGCACATGGACCACGACGTACAGGTCGCCGGCCGGTCCGCCGTTCTCCCCCGGGGAGCCCTTGCTCTTGATGCGGATCCGCTGGCCGTCCTCGACCCCGGCGGGAATCCTCACCTGCATGGTGTGGGTCGACTTTGCCCGTCCCGAACCGTGGCAGATCGGGCAGGGGTCGTCGACGATCATCCCGCGGCCCTTGCAGTCTGGGCACGGTTCGCTCATCTGGAAGACGCCGCCGCTGTTGGTGGTGTGCATCCCGGACCCCTCACAGGTGGGGCAGACCCTGGGCATCGTGCCGGCCTTGGCGCCGGTCCCCCGGCAGGCCTGGCATGCGGCCTCGGAGACGGTGCGCATCGGCACCGTGACACCGGCGATCGCGTCGGTGAAGTCGACGGTCACCTCGCCCTCGACGTCGGCACCGCGTCGGGCGGCCCTGGTCGTGGTCCGCCTTCCGCCGGTGGAGCCGAAGAGGTTGCCGAACAGGTCGCCCAGTCCGTCGCCGTTGGTGGCATTGCGGAACAGGTCGTCGACCCGGACGTTCTGACCGCCCCCGCCGGGGAACTTGAACCCGCCGCCACCGCCGAACAGGCTGCGCTGCTGGTCGTACTCCTTGCGCTTCTTCGGGTCTGACAGCACGTCATTGGCCTCGGAGGCCTCCTTGAAGCGGGCCTCCGCCGCCTTGTCGCCCGGATGGGAGTCGGGGTGGTTCTCCCGCGCCAGCTTGCGGAAGGCCTTCTTGATCTCCTCAGGCTTGGCGTCCTTGGAGACGCCCAACACCTTGTAGTAGTCCTTGTTGGCCCAGTCAGTCGTGCTCATTCAGCGCCTCCTCCCTGTCGAATCCACTCGATTGCTCATCTGCTCGTGTCGCGTCTCAGTTGTCACCAGCGGGGCTCTGACCGGAGCCCCCGTCGGCCTCCGAGGCACCACTGCCGTTGCTGCCGGTGCTGCCGGTACCCGTGCTGCCGTTACCGTCCGAGACGGCGTTCGGATCAGGATCCGACACTGCCACCCGGGCCGGCCTCAGCACCTGGTCGCCGAGCTTGTAGCCCGGCTGCATCACCTGGGAGACGGAGGTCACCGTCGCCCCGGGCAGCGGCACCTGCATCAGCGCCTCGTGGACGTGGGGATCGAACTCCTCGCCCACCGCGCCGAAGCTGGTGAGGTCGTGGGCCGCGGCGACCTTCGCGATCGCGTCGGCAACCGCACGGAACCCGGACCCCTCCTCCAGCTCGCCGTGCTGGCGGGCCATCTCGATCGAGTCCAGCACCGGCATCAGGTCCGCGACGACCTTTCGGACGCCCACCTGGCGGGCCAGGTCGCGGTCGCGGTCGACCCTGCGCTTGTAGTTGACGTACTCGGCCTGAAGACGCTGGAGGTCCTCGGTCCGCTCGGCCAGCAGGGTGGCCAGCTGGCTCTCCCGGCTGGGCGGGTCGGTCGGACCCTCTGGTCCGCTGCCGGTGCTCTGGTCGACGCCGTCGGTGTTCAGCTCGACTCCCTCCACGATGTCGTTGAAGGCCTGGTCATCACTGGCCCTGCCAGTGGCCCGATCGGCCGGGTCGGCCGGGTCGGCCGGGGAGTCACCGCCATCGCGACGGTCGGCGTCCTCGGGCTTGTCAAAGTTCTCGTTGTCACTCATGTCGTTCTCGTCACCCCTGGATCTGGCGTTCTGCGCCCCGGGGGCGCCGGTTCACCCGACGCCCCCGGTCACGCGTGGAGACTGCGTGGAGCCTGCGGGCCCGGCCGCGGGGCCGGGCTCACAGCTGCGCTCAGTTGGCCTTGTCATCCTTGTCGTCGTCGACGATCTCGGCGTCCACGACGCCGTCATCGCCCTCGGCCGAGGACTCTCCGGCGGCGCCGGCGGCCTCACCATCGGCCGGGGCCTGCTGCTGGTTGGCCTGAGCGGCGGCGTAGATCGCCTGGCCCATCGCCGACGCCTTCTGGTTGAGGTCGTCCATGGCGGCCTTCACCTCGTCGTCGTTGTCGGTGCCCTTGAGGGTCTCCTTCAGCTTCGCGATGGCCTCGGTCACCGGGGTCTTGACGTCCTCGGGGATCTTGTCGCCGTTCTCGTCGAGCAGCTTCTCGGTGCGGAAGGCCAGCGAATCGGCCTCGTTGCGCATCTCGACCGCCTCGCGGTGCTTCTTGTCGGCGTCGGCGTTGGCCTCGGCCTCCTTGACCATCTTGTCGATCTCGTCCTTGCCCAGGGCCGAACCGCCGGTGACAGTCATGGACTGCTCCTTGCCGGTGGCCATGTCCTTGGCGTGGACGTGGACGATGCCGTTGGCGTCGATGTCGAAGGTGACCTCGATCTGCGGGATGCCGCGCGGTGCGGGCATCAGGCCGGTGAGCTCGAAGTTGCCCAGCGACTTGTTGTCGCGGACGAAGTCGCGCTCGCCCTGGTAGACCTGAATCATCACGGACGGCTGGTTGTCGTCGGCGGTGGTGAAGACCTCGGACCGCTTGGTCGGGATCGTGGTGTTGCGCTCGATGATCTTGGTCATCACGCCGCCCTTGGTCTCGATGCCGAGGCTCAGCGGGGTGACGTCCAGAAGCAGCACATCCTTGACCTCGCCCTTCAGGACGCCGGCCTGCAGGGAGGCGCCCAGGGCCACGACCTCATCGGGGTTGACGCCCTTGTGGGGCTCCTTGCCAGCGAGCTCGGTGACCAGATCGGTGACGGCGGGCATCCTCGTGGAGCCGCCGACCAGGATGACCTCGTCGATCTTGGAGACGTCGAGACCGGCGTCCTTCATCACCGCGTTGAACGGTGCGCGGCAGCGGTCGAGCAGGTCGGAGGTGAGGCGCTGGAACTCGGCGCGAGTCAGCTTCTCGTCCAGGTGCAGGGCACCGGTCTCCGGGGTGGCCGTGATGTAGGGCAGGTTGATCTGGGTTTCAGAGGCCTGCGACAGCTCGATCTTGGCGCGCTCGGCGGCCTCCTGCAGACGCTGCTTGGCCATCTTGTCCTTGGACAGGTCGACGCCGTGAGCGTTCTTGAAGTTGGTGACCAGCCAGTCGACGACCCGCTGATCCCAGTCATCGCCACCCAGACGGTTGTCGCCGTTGGTGGCCTTGACCTCGAAAACCCCGTCGGAGATGTCCAGCAGGGAGACGTCGAAGGTGCCGCCGCCGAGGTCGAAGACCAGGACGGTCTGCTCCTTCTCGGTCTTGTCCAGGCCGTAGGCCAGGGCCGCGGCGGTGGGCTCGTTGACGATTCGGTCAACGGTCAGGCCGGCGATCTCGCCGGCCTCCTTGGTGGCCTGACGCTGGGCGTCGGAGAAGTACGCCGGGACAGTGATGACGGCGTCGGTGACGGTCTCACCGAGGTAGGCCTCGGCGTCCCTCTTCAGCTTCTGCAGCACGAAGGCGCTGATCTGCTGGGGCTTGTAGGTCTTGTCGTCGATCTTGACGGTCCAGTCGGTGCCCATGTGACGCTTGACGGAGCGAATGGTGCGATCGACGTTGGTCACAGCCTGACGCTTGGCGACCTCGCCGACCAGCACCTCACCGCTGTTGGTGAAGGCGACCACCGACGGAGTGGTGCGGGCGCCCTCGGCGTTCGGGATGACGGTGGGCTCGCCACCCTCGAGGACGGCGACGCACGAGTTGGTGGTTCCGAGGTCGATGCCTACTGCACGGGCCATGTTTCCTGTTCCTCCTGAGTGAGGTGAAAGTTCTTCATGTGGCTCTCCGGGACCCCGTGGCCAACCATCTGCCTGGCGTCCCCTTGAGCGGTTACGGCTCAAGGCTAGCGGTTGAGTCGACCCGTATCAACCTTTCAGCGGGCCTCTCGTGCTCCAACCTTGAGTACACCAGACTCAACCCTGGTGACCCCGGTGGTATTCCCGACCTCTCCCACACGTCTCCGCGCACCCACATTCCACGCGTCCACGCGTCTGCGCCCACCCACATTCCACGATGCTCGCGAAGTTCGACGATGCTCGCGCTATAGCGCGAGCATCGTCGAACTTCGCGAGCATCGTGGGGTCAGGGTCAGACTTCCCCAGGGATGGTCGGACCGCGTGGGGGTGGTCGGACTCCACCAGCGGGCGGGATGGGACTTCGGCCCGGGGCGGTCATACTTCAATCCAGCCGGGCCTTGGTCCGCTGCGGTCGGGGCCGCCGGGCACAGTCCGGGGTTCCGGTCGGGCGTGGACGGATACCCCGGCACGGACCGAATGACGGCCACCGCGGTTCGGACCCGCTGACACACCCCGACCAGCGGCCGCGACCCCCAACTGGGCACCACCCTGACCGACGTCCCACTCCCCCAACCGGGCATCAACCCGACCGGCGTCCCACCCTCTGGCCGAAGCCCCACTCCGCCGAGCAGGCCACCGCCTGCAGGAGAGTCCAGGAACGGCCACACCGTGCCCAGATTCCGCCCACAGCGAACTCCACTGTGAATCCCGGCCACCACCGTCACAAAACGCGGTTCTCGGACCACCTGTTCTGGGTGTGAAGGGGATATCCAAGAACGTCAGGCGGGTCAGCGATCTGGTCCGCGAAGGAATGAGCCATGAGGACGTCGCGCGGTGCATCAGCGACGGGTCCATGACCACGATCCGGCACGGGGCGGTGAGCACCGGTCCACCGGGCATCGACGAGCGAGAGCTCCAGCTCGACCTCATCGAGGCGACCCTGCCCGTCCTCGGCGGGGACGACTGGGTCCTGAGCCATGTCTCGGCTGCGGCCCTCCTCGGGCTCCCGATGACCAAGGACGAGCAGACGACGGTGTGGGTGACCAAACCGCCGGGAGACAACAGCAGGCACCGCAAACCATGGCTCGTGACGCGGACGTGCAGAATCACTCCCCAAGAGATCTGTGACGTCCGCGGGGTCCGCGTCACCAGTCCGGAGCGCACCGCGGTCGACATGGCGCGCGAGTTCGGCTTCGTCACCGGCGTCATGATCGCCGACGCCGTCCTGGGCAGAGGCGGATCCGCGCAGCACCTCCAGGAGCTCACGGACCGTGCCTTCCGCAGACCGGGAAACCGAGCGGCACGGCGGGTGGCGGAGTTCGCCGACCCTGCCCCCGAGAGCCCCGGGGAGTCGCTGATGCGCGCCATGCTGGAGGTCCAGGGCTGCCCCCGCCCGGTGCTGCAGTTCATCATCCGCACCCCGGACGGACAGTTCGTCGCACGGACCGACTTCGGGTGGCCGGAGTTCGGGGTGATCGGCGAGTACGACGGCCCCGAGAAGTACGGTCGGCTGCTGCGTCCGGGCCAGACCGTCTCAGACGTCGTCGTCGCCGAGAAGGACCGGGAGGCGGCCATCCGCGACCAGGGATTCCAGATCATCAGGTTCAGCGCGGCCGATCTGAGGAACCCCCGGGCAGCGGCGTACCGGCTGCGACGTCTGATCTACAGGACAGGACCTGACGCATAGCCCGGAGCCGTCATCGGGGGCACCCGGAGCTTGAGCCGGCCGAATCCACCAGCACTTCAACCGACCGAGACCACCCAGGACTTCAGCCGACCCTGCCCACCCGGCCAGATCCGACCACACCAGCCCCAAACCCGACCACACCCAGTCCATTGGCCGCCCAAACCCCGACGATGCTCGCGAAGTTCGACGATGCTCACGCTATAGCGCGAGCATCGTCGAACTTCGCGAGCATCGTCGCAAAAAGGGTGGCACCGGCAACCCAGGGGGCACCACAGGACGTCCGGCAACCCAGGGGGCACCACAGGACGTCCGGCAACCCAGGGGGCACCACAGGACGTCCGGCACCACATAGGGGCCGGCACCGCAGGACGGCCGGGAAGACAACTGGCCGGCTGGAGAACCAGCCGGCCAGTCAGTCCACCCAGAACTCAGTGGAAGTAGGGGATGAGGAGGTAGAGGCCGTAGAGGACCACCAGGCCGGCCAGCCCGATCATGCTCCAGCCGATCATCACCAGGGAGGCGGTGCCGTCCCCGTTGCCCTCGCGGATCTTCGCCCGGTCGAGCATCAGCGCCCCGCCGGAGACGACTCCGACGATGGCCACGGCGGCCAGCACGGTCACCATCGCGACCTGGGCAAGTGCGATCCAGTCGATGCTCATGCTGCGGCTCCCTCGGAGACGTGGGCGACGCCGGGCTTGCGCACGTTGACGTCGCTGGACTCGTTGACATTCTTCGAATCGATCGAGTGATGACGGGACTGATGGAGGATGAACCCGGCGCCGAGCAGCAGCAGGGCCGCATCGATCGCCATGCCGCCGAGCCCGAGGCCGGCGATGAGGGAGGCCAGCGCGCCGACGACCGCGGCGCACGGCAGGGTGACGACCCAGGCGATCGCCATTCTTCCGGCGGTGGACCACCGGACCTGAGTGCCTCGGCCGAGCCCGCAGCCCAGGATCGATCCCGAGCAGACGTGGGTGGTCGACAGCGCGAAGCCCAGGTGGGAGCTGGCGAGGATGGCGACGGTCGAGGAGGTCTCGGCGGCGAATCCCTGGGGGGACTCGATGTCGCACAGCCCCTTGCCCATGGTTCGCATGATCCGCCACCCGCCGGAGTAGGTACCCAGGCCGATGGCGCAGCCGGCCGCCAGGATGACCCAGACGTGCGGGCCGGTGCCGGCCGTCTGGTAGCCGGCGGCCACCAGCACCAGGGTGATGATGCCCATCGTCTTCTGGCCGTCGGAGGTGCCGTGGGCCAGGGCGACCATGGACGCCGACACGACCTGCGCGTGCCGGAAGATGCCGCGAGTGTTCTTGTCGGTGGTGCGACCGTTGATCTTGTAGGCCAGCCGAGTGGCCAGGGCGGCGGCGACGCCGGCCACCACCGGGGCGACCAGGGCCGGCAGGATGATCTTGCTGAGGATGGTCTCGAGGTGGACCCCGCTCATCCCCGCCTTGACCACCACGGCGCCGATGAGGCCGCCGAACAGGGCGTGCGAGGAGCTGGACGGAAGTCCGAAGAGCCAGGTGACGAGGTTCCACATGATGGCCCCGGCCAGGCCGGCGAAGACCATCTCGGGACTCACCAGCGAGTCCTCGACGATGCCGCTGGAGATGGTCTTGGCGACCTCGGTCGACAGGGTGGCCCCGACGACGTTGAGGACGGCCGCGATACCTACCGCGACCTTCGGGGCGAGAGCACCGGTGGCCACCGAGGTGGCCATGGCATTCGCGGAATCGTGAAAGCCGTTGGTGAAGTCAAACGCCAGCGCTGTGATCACGACCAGGCAGACGATGAACAGAGTCGTTGTCAATGACAGTCCTTGGACTCAGGGCGCGCGGTCGACCAGACCCACCCGTCACAAACCTGGGTTCCAGCGGTGCGCCCGAACCCAGCAGAACGCTAGTGCGATCGGTGACCCCCGGTTTTCACCCCTGCGCGGACCCGCCCCCCCGCGTCCGGGTCCGGGCGGGCCCTGTCCTGGCAACGGGGCGGGCGGGCGGCGTCCGGTCCGCCCCGCAGGCCGACGCAGGAACCGGCCCCGCGGCGCGGCGTCGCGGACGAGACGGCACGCCGTACTCCGGGTCGATGGTGAAAGTTAACCAAATGTTCATCTTGGGCCATCGGCGCATCCGCCGGGGACCAACCCTCCCCTGGCCATCGGCTGCACACAGCCCCCGACTACCGACTCTCAGGATCATCACAGCCAAGCCCCGTCCTCCACACACCCTCTGCGTGCCATTCTTGCGACGTGACGGACAATTCACCCACCAAACTCACACGCGCCGACGGCTCTCCGATCCGTGTCCTGGCCGTCGACGACGAGGCCAGCCTGACCGAGCTTCTCTCCATGGCGATGCGCTACGAGGGATGGAAGGTGACCACCGCGGACAGCGGCATCAAGGCCGTCCGCGCGGCCAAGGAGGTCAAGCCGGACGCCATCGTCCTGGACATGATGCTGCCGGACTTCGACGGCCTGGAGGTGATGCGCCGAATCCGGATGGACCAGCCCGAGGTGCCGGCGATCTTCCTCACCGCCAAGGACTCGGTCACCGACCGGATCGCCGGACTCACCGCCGGTGGCGACGACTACGTCACCAAGCCGTTCTCCCTGGAGGAGCTCATCGCCCGGCTGCGCGGCCTGCTGCGCCGCTCGGGAGCCACCGAACCGCGCTCGGACTCCACTCTGGTGGTGGGCGACCTCACCCTGGACGAGGACTCCCATGAGGTGGCCCGGGCCGGCGAGGAGATCAACCTCACCGCCACTGAGTTCGAGCTGCTGCGCTACCTCATGCGCAATCCCCGCCGGGTGCTGTCGAAGGCCCAGATCCTCGACCGGGTGTGGAACTACGACTTCGGCGGTCAGGCCAATGTCGTCGAGCTGTACATCTCCTACCTGCGCAAGAAGGTCGACCGCGGCCGCCAGCCGATGATCCACACCATGCGCGGCGCCGGGTACGTGCTGCGTCCCGCCAACTGAGCCGCGACGATGGGCAGGATCCGGGAGCGCCTCACCCGACGGCCAGACTCCCGGCAGGACTCCCGGCTGGACCATCCGCGCGGCAACGGCACCCTGGGACGCCGACTCATCATCCAGGTGTCGGCGATCGCCGCGGTGGTCGCCATCGCGCTGACCGCCATCACCACCTTCGCTACCTGGCACATCCTGGTTTCCCAGCTGGACCAGCAGCTCGACACCGCCAGCCAACGCCAGTCCAGCCAGCCGGGGGCCGATCCCTGCTTCACCGAGATCCCCGGCCCCGCCCAGGGGTCCAAGGTGCTGGGCAACTCGGTGGGCTCGGTCTTCGTCTCCCGGTGCGCCAACGGGCTGACGGTCGGATCGGTGGTCACCGAGGGTCAGGTGGACTCCTTCATCCGCGGCAACGGGATGTGGATCGGCCTGAACAACAGTGCCACCACCGTCTCGCCGAGTCTCGACTCCGGCCTCAACACCCTGCTCGACGTCCCCAGCGACGGCCGCAAGCACGGCATCAGGCTGGACGGTCTGGACCGCTACCGGGTGCTCTCCCAGACCCGCGACGGCGCCACCTACGTGGTCGCGCTGCCGATGGGAAACATCGACAGAGCGATCAAGGCCCTACTGATCCTGGAGTGCGGCGGGGCGGCACTGGCCGTGGTCGCCTCGATGGTGATCTCGCGCACCGTCGTGATGCACAACCTCAAACCCCTCAACCGGCTGGCCTCGGTGGCCAACCACGTCTCGAGGCTCGACCTGGACTCCGGGGAGGTCAACCTGCCGGTCCGCGTCGATCCCGCGCTGGCCGATCCGCGCACCGAGGTGGGCCGGGTCGGATCGGCCTTCAACCACATGCTCAACAATGTCGAGGGAGCCCTGGCGGCCCGCCAGAAATCCGAGACGAAGGTCCGCCAGTTCGTCGCCGACGCCTCCCACGAGCTGCGCAATCCGCTCGCCTCGATCCGCGGTTACGCGGAACTCACCCGCCGCTCCGAGCAGCAGCTGCCGGAGGACGCCGCCCACTCCCTGAGCCGGATCGAGGCCCAGGCGACCCGGATGAGCGGCCTGGTGGAGGACATGCTGCTGCTGGCCCGTCTAGACAACGACCAGACCCTCGACCTCCAGCCCACCGACCTCGTCGAGGTGGTGCTCAACGCGGTCTCGGACTCCCAGGCCGCCAGCACCGACCACACCTGGTCGCTGGACCTGCCCGACGAGCCGGTCATGGTGGCAGCCGACCCCGACCGGCTCACCCAGGTGGTCGTCAACGTGCTCTCCAACGCGCGCAAGCACACCCCGCCGGGCACCCATGTGCACACCTCCGTCGCGGTCGAGGGAACCGAGGCGCGGGTGGTGGTCACCGACGACGGTCCGGGAATCCCCGAGTCGGTACGCGAGACGGTCTTCGAACGGTTCGCCCGCGCCGACACCTCCCGCACCGACTCCACCGAGGGGTCCACCGGGCTGGGGCTGGCGATCGTGGCGGCGGTGATGGAGGCCCACCACGGCTCGGCGCACCTCGACTCCAGCGAGCGCGGGACGACGATGACGCTGCGGCTCCCACTCACCGGCTGATCGCCTCAGGCCCCGCCCACCGAGGCTCCACAGTCCACCCGACAGCGCGACGTGACGAGTCGAGCTCACAGCGCCATCCACCGATGGCACCGCTCCCAGCGCGACCTGCGCCCAGCTTCCAGCAGCCCACCGCTCGGCCCAGCTCTGCGGTGGCCGACGTCCAGATCCGCTGTGTGCCCACCGGGTGATAGCTGTCCTCCGACTGTGTGAATGCTGATGATCGTGCTTTCTGGCCGGCGGCATCCGCCACCCACACGGGACGCACAGGATCCAGCAGTCGGCTGGAAGCCATGGAGAATCCAGCGGCTCTCGGTCCCACGCACACACGACTCATGTCCGGCGTCACCGCCCCACAGGACGCTGCCCGGAACAGCACTACCCGGGACCCCAACACACTGGACACCACCGCCCAGGACGCCGCCTCCCAGGACACCACCGAACGCAGGACCACGCTCCGGGCCGGTGCGCGCGGTGGGTCCCGCCGCTCGTCGCTGCGAGCCGGCCGGGTATGGCGGGCGGCCAGTCTCGGTCTCCTGCTCCTCGCCATCGGATGCCTCTACATCATCGGCCTGTCGGCCTCTGGCTGGGCCAACTCGTTCTACTCGGCGGCCGCGCAGGCGGCCTCACAGTCATGGAAGGCGCTGTTCTTCGGGTCCTCGGACGCCGCGAACTTCATCACCGTCGACAAACCACCAGCATTCCTGTGGATCATCGGCATCTCGGTGCGCATCTTCGGCGTCAACTCCTGGGCCATCCTGGTGCCCGAGGCGCTCGAGGGGGTCTCCGCGGCCGCCGTCCTCTACGTCACGGTGCGCCGGGTCCTGGCCCACGGCGGTTGGCGCGACGTCACCCCCGAGACCAGCGCGCTGCACAACCGCGCCCACTGGGCGGCGATGGGTGCCACGGCCATCTTCGCAACGGTGCCCTCGGCGACCCTCATGTTCCGCTACAACAACCCCGACGCCCTTCTCACCCTGCTGCTCGTCGTCGCCACCTACTGCGTGCTGCGAGCCTGCGAGAAGGGCTCGCGCGGATGGCTCGCCTGGGCGGGGACCGCGGTCGGATTCGCCTTCCTCACCAAGATGCTGCAGTCCTTCCTGGTGCTGCCCGCCCTGCTGATCGCCTACGTCATCACCGCGCCGCGCAGCTGGAGGCACAAGCTCGTCGACCTGCTGACGGCCCTTGGCACCATGGTGCTCTCGGCCGGCTGGTATATCGCCGTCTTCGAACTGGTGCCCGCCTCCTCCCGTCCCTACATGGGCGGGTCGCAGACCAACTCCTTCCTGGAGCTGGTGCTCGGCTACAACGGACTGGGCCGGATCACCGGCAACGAGACCGGATCGGTGGTTCCCGGCGGCACCACCGGGGCGGGGTCGTGGGGACGCACCGGGATCACCCGGCTGTTCGACGGCACCTCGGCCGGCATGGTCACCTGGTTCATCCCGGCGGCCCTCATCCTGTCGGTGACGGCCGTGGTCCTCATCGGGCGCAGGGGCTGGGTCGGTCTGTCCACCCGTCGTCTCGGTCCCTCGAACGCGAGGTCGACGCCGTCGACCCAGACGCTGGCCGGCGTCATCGCGACGGCCGGGTCGCTGGTCGTCACCGCCCTCACGTTCTCGTTCATGTCGGGCATCTACCACGACTACTACACGGTCGCCCTCGCACCGTGGATCGGTGGAGCGGTCGGTCTGGGGGCCGCCGTCTGCTGGCAGCACCGGGACCGGTGGACGGGCCGCATCGCGCTGGCCGCGTCCACGGCGGTGACCGCCGGCTATGCGATCTACCTGTTCTCGCAGGCCGGTGGGGCCTGGATGATCCTGGCGGCCGCGGTGGGCGTCGCCGGACTGGTCGCCTCCCTCGGGCTGCTCCTCGGTCCGCTGCTTCCCGCCGGGATCGCGAGGGCATCCCTGGCGATCGCCCCGGCCGCCGGGCTCGCCGGCCCTGTCGGCTACTCGGTCAACACGGCGGCCACCCCGCACACCGGCGCAATCATCACTGCGGGACCGGTCTCCAGCGGTCAGGGCGGCGGCCCCGGCGGAGCGGGCGGCCAGGCGGGCCGGACGAGCCGGGGAGGTCCAGGGGGTCAGGCAGGTCAGAGACAGCCGCAGAACGGCCAGGGCGGACCCGGGCAGTCGGGGACGGGCAGTACCCGAACTGGTCGGACGCCCGGCGCCGGCCAGACCGGAGGTCGACCCAACGGCATGGCCGCAGGCCAGTCCACCGGAGGGACCAACGGGTCGACCCCCGCGCGCCAGGGCGGCCGGCCCGGCAGCACCGGCGGCGGGATGGGCGGCCTCAACGGCAGCGCCCAGGTCTCCACCGCCGCCAGGACCCTTCTGTCATCGGGTGCCGGCTCCTACACCTGGGTGGCGGCCGTCACCGGGTCGAACAACGCCGCCAGCTACCAGCTCGCCACCGGCTATCCAGTGATGGCCGTCGGCGGCTACAACGGCACGGAACCGGCGCCCACGCTGAGCCAGTTCAAACAGCTGGTGGCGCAGGGAAGGATCCACTTCTACATCTCCACCGGCTCCGGCGGCGCCGCCGGATCCAACGCCGGCTCCGGATCCACCACCTCCGGTTCCAGCGCCAGCTCCGAGATCTCCACCTGGGTCGCCAAGAACTTCACGGCACAGTCCGTGGGCGGCACATCAATCTATGACCTCTCACAGGCGACATCATGACGGCACAGATTCTCCACAATGCCGCCAAAGCCAACACCTCATTGCACGCGGAAGTCTCTTGTTCAGAAGGAGACAACGCCATGACATTCATTGACACGCTTCCCCGGACATCGATGACCAGTACCCCCGCGGTCAATTCCGCCCTCGATATCGTCATTCCGGTCTACAACGAGCAGAAGGACCTTCGAGAATCCGTCACCCGGCTGCACCGTTTTCTGCAGAAGGACCTCCCGTGGCCGGCAACAATCACCATCGCCGACAATGCCAGCACCGACGACACCTGGCTCATCGCAACCGAGCTGGCCGACCGGCTCGACGGGGTGCGTGCGGTCCACCTGGACCAGAAGGGCCGGGGACGCGCACTCAAACTCACCTGGCTGGGGTCCACCGCCACGGTGCTGGCCTACATGGACGTCGACCTGTCGACCGACCTTCGGGCCCTCGCCCCACTGGTGGCACCGCTGCTGTCGGGACACTCCGACCTGGCGATCGGCTCGCGACTGTCGTCCTCCTCGCGGGTGGTGCGGGGGCCGAAGCGTGAGTTCATCTCGCGCTCCTACAACTTGATCCTGCACACCGTCCTCGGGGTGTCCTTCTCCGACGCCAAGTGCGGCTTCAAGGCCATCCGCTCCGACATCGCCCATCACCTGCTGCCGCTGGTCGAGGACAACAACTGGTTCTTCGACACCGAGATGCTGATTCTCGCCCAGCGCGCCGGCCTGCGCATCCACGAGGTGCCCGTGGACTGGATCGACGACCCCGACTCCACCGTCCACATCGTCGGTACCGCCACCGAGGACCTCAAGGGGGTGGCCCGCCTGATGAAGGGGTTCGCCACCGGGCGGATCCCGCTCGCCGGGCTCCGCGCGGAGTTGGAGCGCGACGCCGACACGGCCAGCTCGGCCGGCGCACCCCGCCGCCAGCCCCGTGGACTGATGGGCGAACTCGTCAGCTTCGGTGTGGTCGGCGTGGTGAGCACCCTCGCCTACTACGTCATCTACCTGCTGGCCCGGATGGCGATGGGACCGCAGCTGTCCAACCTGCTGTCGCTGCTGATCACCCAGATCTGGAACACCAGCGCGAATCGCAGGCACACCTTCGGCCTGCACAACCGAGACGGGATGCTCAAGCACCAGGCCAGCGGGCTGATCGCGTTCGGCGTCGGGCTGCTGCTCACCAGTGGCTCGCTGTGGGGCCTCCACCACTGGGCCACCACGGTGCCGCGCTGGGCGGAGGTGCTGGTGCTCCTGGTCGCCAACGCCATCGCCACCCTGGTCCGCTTCGCCACCCTTCGGGCGGTGATCCACCACGACGCCGACCCCGCCTCCGCGCAGGTGTCGGCCGGGTGACCCCGCCCCCGGCAGCCGCCGACCCACCCCGGACGCCCTTTCGCGCCGAGGTGGGTCCTCGGCGCGTCGCCCGGTGTGTGCCCGCCGGACAATTCCCTGTTCTCATATCTGCCACGCTCTGCTCACAGAAATCCCACACCAGTTCCGTGGACTCTTGAACACTGCCACTCAGAGATTTCGAGAGGAACTCATATGACATCCGTCACGGTCGAAGACCCCCATCCTCGAAGAGGCATCCCAGAGAGAACTGATTCCGAACGCCGACAGTCCTCGGGTGCCGCACCGGAACGCGCGTGGTACATCCGCGCATTCACCGGCCGCCGTGAGGATCCGCGCTGGGCGCGCCCGGCACTGTGGGGACTTGTCGCGATCACCGCATTCCTGTACCTGTATGAACTCACCATCTCCGGATATGCGAACGAGTTCTACGCCGCCAGTGTGAAGTCGTCGACGCAGAGCTGGCGCGCCTGGCTGTGGGCGAGTCTGGACTCCCAGCTGTCGATCACCGTCGACAAGCCGCCCGCAGCGATCTGGCTGATGGGCCTGTCGGCGCGGATCCTCGGGTTCTCCAGCTTCAGTCTGCTGCTGCCCAACGCCCTGATGGGCGTGGCCACCGTGGCGCTCAGCTACGGAGCGGTGCGCCGCCTCTCCGGGCACCTGGCGGGTCTGATCGCCGGTGCGGTGGTCGCGGTGACGCCGGTGGCCGCGCTGATGTTCCGGTTCGACAACCCCGATGCCATGCTGGCCGCGTGCCTGACGGCGGCCGCCTACATGGTGGTGCGCGCCCTTCAGACCGAGCGTGGCCGCACCGCCCTGTGGTGGTTGATCGGCGCCGGCTGGCTCATCGGGCTCGCCTTCCTCACCAAGATGCTCCAGGGTGTGCTCATCCTGCCCGCTCTGGGTCTGGTGTACCTGCTGTGCGCCCGGCGGGGCTGGTGGACCCGGATCTGGCACCTCCTGGTGGCGACCGCCTCGATGGTCGTCTCGGCCGGATGGCTGATCGCCCTGTGCGCGGTCTGGCCGGCCTCCTCACGTCCGTACATCGGAGGTTCCGAGAACAACTCGCTGTGGGAACTGGCCCTCGGCTACAACGGCCTGGGGCGGGTCCTGGGTGGCGACGGCAACCGCGGAGGAGGCGGAGCAGGGGGTGGCAACGCCTCGTTCGGCGGGGAGGCGGGCCTGCTGCGGATGGTCAACTCGGCCTTCGCCACCGAGATCAGCTGGCTGCTCCCGGCGGCCCTCCTCCTGCTGGTGGCAGGGCTCATCGCCCGCGGACGACGTCCACTCCACGACCGCCAGCGTGCCCGCATCATGCTGTGGGGTGCCTCCATGGTGGTCACGGCCCTCGTGTTCAGCGTCATGCAGGGCACCATCCATCCGTACTACGCGGTGGCGCTGGCACCGCTGATCGGCGGCACCATCGGCAGTGGTGCGGCCGCCCTGTGGCCCGGCGAGTGTGACAGCACGACGGTCGCCACGCTCAAGCGCGTCTGCCTGGCCGTCGCGGTCGTCCTCACCGGGGCCTGGGGGTTCCACCTGCTCGGGGTCTACGCATCCGGGTGGCAGTCCTGGATCCGCTGGCTGGCACTGATCGGGAGTCTGGCCGGTGCGATCGTCTTCCTGGTCGCCGGATCGCTGAGATCACCGACCGGGGCCATCGCGCTCAAGCGGATCGCGGTCGGCGCGCTGCTGGTGGGGTCGCTGGCCGCGGTGGTTCCCACTAGTGCGTGGACGGCCGCCACCGTCGTGACTGCGCACTCCGGTTCGACGCCGACCTCGGGTCCTGCCGGGATGTCCGGCAGTGGCATGGGTCGCCCCGGAGGTGCTGCGGCCGGCTCCTCGCGACAGCGCCCGGCGGTACCCGGAGGTTCGGGCAGCCCCGGAGAGTCCGGGGCACAGGGCAGTTCCGAGATACAGAACGGCTCCGGGAGACAGGGCAGCCCCGGTGCGCAGGGCCAGACCGGTCAGCAGGGCCGGTCCACCGGGGGCACCACCGCCAGAGGCGGAGGCATGGGGGGCACGACGTCCTCCAACACCGCACTGGTGAAGCTCCTCAACAGCGCCGGGACCAAGTGGTCTGCGGCCGTTGTCGGGGACCAGACCGCGGCCGGATACATCCTGTCCACCGACACCGCGGTGTTCTCCATCGGCGGCTGGTCCGGAAGTGACAACAACATCACCCTGGCCCAGTTCAAGCAGTACGTGGCCGACGGGAAGATCCGCTACTTCATCGGCGGCGGTGGCATGGGAGGCCGGATGGGCGGCGGCACGACCGAGAACTCGTCGTCCGGCGCCCCCACCGCAGACGGGGCGTCCGGTTCCGGGAGTGCGGGCACCGGGCCCAGCGGCTCGGGCACCGGTGAGATGGGCCAGTGGGGCGGTTCCCGCGGTACCGGTGCAGGAAGCACCACACGCCACAGGGGAACCGGCGGCTCCGGTGGCGCCGAAAGCGGCGCATCATCGGCCATCACCAGCTGGGTGACCTCCACCTTCACCGCCAGGACAGTGGGCGGCGTGACGGTCTACGACCTCACCAGCGCCAAGAGCTGAGAGGGGCCGCCACCGGCGAGCCCTGTCAGAGCTGCCCTGGGACTGGTTGATGCCCAGTCCCACGGCAGCACTGCGTCATCTCTGGCTGTGTCGTCTCTGGCTGTGTCATCCCGAGCGAGGAGCAGCGGCCCCAGCGCCGCCGCCCCCTTGGGCCCGGCCAACGGGTGGAGCACCCACATCATGTGGGCGAACCGAGCGCCGAGAACAGGCGCCCGCTCAGTCGTCGTCGCCCTTCGGCTCGGCCGATGCGCTCGGCAGATGGACGGTCTGGGTGAGGACCGCGTAGTTGTGGGTCGGGACGCCGGCTGCGGCGGCCTCCTGGGCGCTGACCGCCCCGGTCCCGGCCACCGCGATCGTCGCCCCGGCGGCGATGCCGAGCACCATGCGGCGGACCCGGTGACGCCAGCCGCCCCGGCCGGTCCGACCTGCGGACCCTGCCGAGGCAGTGGCCTTCGAGGGGTGCTCCGCGGGGATGCGGGACTCAGTCCCCGAGGGGGTGGTCTGTGAGGGATGCGGGTTCTCGATGCTGTCCATGGCCGCAGCCTGCCCACCGCGTCTGTGAGTGATCTGTACGGCTCATGTGACGTTGCCCCGGGGCTGGGACAGGATGGCATCTGGGGATTCCACCTGTCGGCCGCCCCCCACTGGAAAGGCTGGAGCCACCGGGAGCGGCCGGGCTCCGTATCCTGAGGGGTGCACTCCAAGGAAGGAACAGACGTGAACGCACATCCGAGCGCACGCGAGCTCGCACAGTACATCGACCACACCCTGCTGACCCCCGAGGCGACCTCGGCCGAGGTCAGGATCCTGGCCGAGCAGGCGAGGTCGCTGGGCACCTGGTCCATCTGCGTCTCCCCGGCGATGCTGCCGCTGCGCGACGTCGAGCTGGGCCCGGTGCACCTGGCCGTGGTGTGCGGATTCCCCTCGGGCAAGCACACCCCGTCGATCAAGGCCGCAGAGGCCGCCGAGTCGGTGGCGCTGGGAGCCGACGAGATCGACATGGTGATCAACATCGGGCTGCTCAAGGAGGGCGACACCGACGCCCTGACCGCCGAGATCGCCGCGGTGCGGGCGGCCGCCCCCTCCCCCACCCTTCTCAAGGTGATCATCGAGTCGGCGGTCCTCACCGACGAGGAGATCGTCACCGCGTGCCGGTGCGCCGAGCAGGCCGATGCCGACTTCGTCAAGACCTCGACGGGATTCCACAAGGCCGGCGGTGCATCAGTGCACGCCGTGGAACTGATGGCCGCCACCGTCGGCGGCCGGCTGGGGGTCAAGGCCTCCGGCGGGATCCGCGACTACGCGACGGCCTGCGCGATGATCGACGCCGGCGCCACCCGGCTCGGGGTCTCCGCCACCGCCGCGATCCTGGCGGGAGCCCCGCAGGACTGAGGTCCGGCAGACCCCACGATGCGGCAGGGCCGGGAGCGGGACGGCTGAGCTCTCCGGCGCGCCGGAGGGGGTTTGTGGGGGCGGGGACTCAGGCGGTCGCGGGAGAGGACACCAACCTCTCCTCGCCCGCCTTCCTGTCCTCCTCCTCGGCCTTCCTGGCCTCCTGCACGGCCAGCCGCTTCTTCCAGTTGAGCAGCCAGCTCACCTCCGAGCACAGCAGCATCCGCCGGGACGCCGACTCGTAGGACCGCCCCGAGTGACCCAGGCCGTCGTAGATGACGTTGTTGCCCATCACCCAGTCCACCACCTGGAACTCCTCGCTCGTCTCGTGGAAGAGCAGCGGGGTGGCCAACGGGTCGATGACCAGGTTCGAGTAGCGCTCGTCGTAACAGACCACCTGGTCGACCCCGCGCAGCGCCGGGTGTCCCTCAGCTCCCGGCATCGGCTCGAAGACCGCGTAGGAGCGCTCCGGATGGCCCGAGACGCCGGGAACCCACTTGCCGCCCAGGATGGTCGGCCACAGCTCCCAGTCGCAGAAGGTGTTGGCGGCGGTGTGCAGACCGAGAATCGGCTTGCCGGACTCCCAGTGGTCGAGGATCTTGGCATGGGCGCGGGACCACGCGGGAATGTAGTCCCAGCCCTCCTCGGGGTCGCCGCCGCCGGTGTTGACCACCAGCAGGTCGGCGTCGGGCAGGGTGTCCAGCGCCTCGGGGCAACTGCGCCGCACCACGGCCTGGTGACCGCGATCGGTGAGGATCTGGGCCACCGCCGCGGAGGTCTCGTCGAAGTTGTGCCAGGCATCGCCGTACCGCCCGGCACCCGACAGAATGAGGACTCGAGCCATCACACGTCCCTTTCATGAACTCTGAGCCCCGGACGACCGGGGCATCAGGACACGATAGGTCACCAAGGGGTGGTTCGACACCCCTCCCCCTGTGGAAACCCCGGGGTTCGGACTCAGCCGCGCGGCGGCGCGATCTGCAGGGTCACACCGTCGCCCAGATCGATGACGGCACCGATCTCCACGGTCACCGTCTCACCGGCGGACAGCCGGATCGACTCCTCCCCCGGATGGCGGACCAGGGTGCCGTTGGTGGAGTTCATGTCGGTCACCTCGATCGACCAGTCATTGGGCGCCACCCGCACATGGGTGCGGCTGATGTCCTGGTTGGGAGAGAGCACCCGCATCAGCGCGGCCTGTGGATCGGTGGTGCCGCCATTGGGGGCGCGACCCACCAGAACCGGCCCCAGCAGGTCGATCGAGTCGCCGCTGGAGCACACCAGCACACCCAGGCACGGTCGGTCGACCAGCCGGGGACCCGAGGGGTCCATCGGCGCCGAGCAGATCCGGCAATGCTGGGAGCCGGGCGGATTCGCATGGCCGGAGGTGCACACCGAGGCCATCACCAGACCCGAACCCGCCGGGTCGGCCGACGGCGACTCGTTGGCCAGACCGGGCATGAACATGGTGGCCCCGTCGTGGGCCATCGAACTCTCCGGGTCCCCCCATCCCGACGGCGACGGCGCATCGGTCTTCTCGGCCGTCTGGGCAGGGGCGGCCGGAGGCTGGGAGGAGGACGCGGAGGAGTCGGGTTCGGACCAGGGAGTCGATCCCCAGTCATCGGGGGCGACATCCTGGTCGGCCTGGTCATCCAGGCGCGAGGGGGCCGGCCACGGCTTCGAGGAGTCCTCGTCGGAGTCCTTCCACTCCGACGATCCCCAGTCGAGATCCCCGGAGGCCTCGGCGGGCGGGGTCGACCAGGTCCCGGGGGCGGCCGGCAGAACAGCGTCGACGGGAGCAGGGGCGACCGGGGCCGGGGAGCCGAGGGAGTCCGCAGAGTCCGCCGAGGTGGCCGGTGCCCGGCCCAGGTCGTCGACGTCGGCGAAGGCATCGGCGGAGGCGCTCGAGGCCGGCGAGCTGGCAGCGGGCTGGTCGGACGGCGCGGAGGGCTGCTCCGCCACCGCATCGGGATGGGCCGACGCCGGGGCGACATCCTGCGCCGCCGACCGGCTCGGCTGCCCCTGAGGGGCCGATGCCGCGTCGCGGTCATCCTCTACGACCAGCGGCTCGACGGTCCCGGTGGCGTCGATGGTGAGCCGGGAGGCCTGCACCACGCCGAGCAGCAGCGGCATCACCAGATTCTCCTGGGCCGACTCCTCCATCTCGACGGTGATGATCGACGGATCCAGCCCGGCCTCCCGCCAGGTGAGGACGCCATCGCCGTGATTGACCACTTTGCCGCTGGAGGCGTCCTTGACGACGACCGAGCCACGGGCCAGGGAGACCATCTGGTCGCCGGACCAGAAGAACACCCCGAGACTGGGCATCTGGGACAGTCCGATCGCGGTGAGGGTCTGGACCAGGGCGTTGGCGTCATCGGCGTGGGCCACCTGGTACCAGATCTTGGCGATCAGCTCCGAGTGTCGTGGGACCGCCGGCTGCATGACCACCAGGGAGCTCGGACCGGCGAGCACCACCCAGTTGCCCGGTGTGTAGCTGGCGCGCCAGGAGCCGAATGACTGAGACATGTGTCCTCCACGACGGGATGTTGACAGGTACTGCGGTGGTGCTGCGAGCTGGGCGGCAACCGTTCAAAGGGTATCCGGGAGCCGGGCAGATGCGCAGCACCCGTTGTCACCCGGACACCGTGGGACCTCCAGAGACCGACGAGCCGCCCCCGTGACGGGACACCCCCAACGGGACACCCGGGACGGGGCAGCGCCCCTGCCGGAGTCCTGGATACTCCGGCAGGGGCGCTGACCGCACCATTTGAGGCCCGTCCGGTCCTGTTCGGCCGCACACGGTCCCGTTCAGGCCCGTTCGACCCTTCTCGAACCAGACCCGGTCCTACTTGTCGCGAACGGTCGTCTCGCCGTTCTTCTCCTCGATGGCCGCCTGGGCCGCCGAGAACCGGGCGATCGGCACCCGGAACGGGGAGCAGGACACGTAGTCCAGACCGGCCTGGTGGAAGAAGTGCACCGAGTCCGGATCCCCGCCGTGCTCGCCGCAGACGCCCAGGGAGATCTCGGGCTTGACGGCCCTACCCTTCTTCACCGCGCCGGAGACCAGCTGGCCGACCCCGTCGACGTCGATCGAGGCGAACGGGTTCTGCTTGAGCACCTTGTTCTGGAGGTACTCGGTGAGGAAGCCGTTCTCCGCATCGTCGCGACTGATGCCCAGGGTGGTCTGGGTGAGGTCGTTGGTGCCGAAGGAGAAGAAGTCGGCCTGGGTGGCGATCTGGTCGGCGACCAGGGCGGCCCGCGGCAGCTCGATCATCGTGCCGATCTTGACGTCCAGCTCCTTGCCGGCCTTCGCCAGCTCATCGGCGGCCGCCGCGGTGACGATCCTGCGCTGGGTCTCCAGCTCGACGACGGTGAAGACCAGCGGGATCATGATGTTGATCTGGACGGTCTCGCCCTCCTTCTCCTGCACCGCCAGGACGGCGCGGATGATGGCGCGGGCCTGCATGTCGGGGATCTCGGGGTACAGCATCGCCAGCCGCACGCCGCGGGTGCCGAGCATCGGGTTCTGCTCGTGCAGCTTCTTGACCTGGGCCAGCAGGCGACGCTCCTTGTCCAGGGCGACCGGATCGGCCCCGGTGAGCTCCATCTGCTGGACCTTGAGGGACTGCTCCACCAGGTTCGGCAGGAACTCGTGGAGCGGCGGGTCGAGCAGCCGGACGGTGACCGGCAGCCCCTTCATCGCGGTGAAGACGCCCTCGAAGTCGGCCTGCTGCATCGGCAGGATCTTGTCGACGGCGACCTTGCGCTCCTCCGGGGTCTCGGCGGTGATCATCTCGTGCATCGCCGGGAGCCGGTCGGCGCCGAAGAACATGTGCTCGGTGCGGCACAGCCCGATTCCCTCGGCGCCCAGCTCGCGGGCCTTGGCGGCGTCGGTGGCGTTGTCGGCATTGGCCTCCACGCCGAGCCGGCGCACCTCGTCGGCCCAGCCCAGGACCTCCTCGAAGTCCTCGTTGATCTGCGGCGGGATGAGCGGCAGACCCGCGTTGAAGACCTCACCGGTGGACCCGTTGAGGGTGATGAGATCCCCCTTGGAGATCACCACGCCGCCGGCCGACAGGGTGCCGGCCTGGGCGTCGATCTTGATCCCGCGGGCGCCGGCCACGCAGGGCTTGCCCATCCCTCGGGCGACCACCGCGGCGTGCGAGGTCATCCCGCCGTGTGCGGTGAGGACTCCCTGGGCGGCGATCACACCGTGGATGTCGTCGGGGGTGGTCTCGAAACGGATCAGGACGACCTTCTCGCCCTTCTCCCCCAGCTCGGCGGCCTCGTCGGCGTCGAAGACGGCCTTGCCGACGGCGGCACCGGGGGATGCCGGCAGTCCCTCGGTGACCGCCTTCTCGCTGTGGTTCGGGTCGATGGCCTCGTGGAGGAGCTGGTCGAGCTGCTCGGGCTCGATGCGCATCAGCGCCTCCTCCTTGGTGATGACTCCCTCGGAGACCAGATCGCGGGCCACCTTGAGGGCGGCCGCCGCGGTGCGCTTGCCGTTGCGGGTCTGCAGCAGGTAGAGCTTGCCGTTCTCGACGGTGAACTCCATGTCCTGCATGTCGCGGTAGTGAGACTCCATCTTGTGCATGGTGTCGATGAGGTCGTGGTAGGCGTCCGGCAGGATCGCCTCCATCTCACCCAGCGGCTTGGGGGTGCGGATGCCGGAGACGACGTCCTCGCCCTGGGCGTTGAGGAGGAACTCGCCGTACAGCTCCTTGGCGCCGGTGGCCGGGTTGCGGGTGAAGCAGACGCCGGTCGCCGAGGTGTCGCCGCGGTTGCCGAAGACCATCTGCATGACGTTGACGGCGGTGCCCAGGTCGTCGGAGATCTTGTTGGCCTTGCGGTAGACGAAGGCACGCGGGTTGAGCCAGGACCGGAAGACGGCGTCGACGGCGCGCATCAGCTGCTCGCGCGGGTCGGTGGTCCAGTTGCCGCCAAGCTTCTCGTTGGACAGCTTCTTGAAGATCTCGACGAGTTCCTTGAGGTCGGCGGCACTCAGGTCGGTGTCGGAGTCGACCTTGCGGTCGGCCTTCATGGCGGTGAGGGCGTCCTCGTAGACGTGGGAGTCGATCCCCTCGACCACCTCGCCGTACATCTGGATGAAGCGCCGGTAGCAGTCCCAGGCGAACCGCTCGTTGCCGGCCTTGCGACCGACCGCCTCGACCGTGTCATCGGAGATCCCGAGGTTGAGGATGGTGTCCATCATCCCGGGCATCGACATCACCGCACCGGACCGGACCGAGACCAGCAGCGGGTTGTCGGGGTCGCCGAGAATCATCCCGGTGCGCTCCTCGAGGCGCTTGAGCCCCTCGCTGATCTGGTCTGCCAGCGGGGCCGGCCACTGGCCGTCCTTCCTCATCGTCTCCACGCAGGCCTCGGTGGTGACGGTGAAGGCGTCCGGGACGGGTACCCCCACCCGGTTCATCTCTGCCACTCCGGCGCCCTTGCCGCCGAGCAGGGGCTTCATGTCGGCGCTTCCCTCGGACAGGTCATAGACGTAACGGTGCTGGTCGCTCATCGTGAGGATCTCCTTCGATCGCATGCCTTGCGGGTTCATCTGCGCGGTTCCATCTGCCTGACGGGTGACCTCGTGGGGTACTCCGGCGCTGGATGAAACCCCGTGTCGGGACGGCGGACAGTGTCGCCCCCGGGCAGTCGACATTCTTCCACGTTTTGCCCGGTGGAGAGCAGATCCGATCCGAGCCTTTTCCCGAGTCTGCTCGAGTCCTCCCGGGCCGCTCAGGGGCGGATGCGCAACTGTCCGGCGGGACGCCGCAGGTGGGCCCCGGCGGTGCGGGCACGCTCCTCGACGATGTCGACGACCCGGGTGGCGGCCTCCTCCAGGGCCAGTCCGGTGGTGTCGATCACCGGGCAGCCCAGTCTGCGCTGGACCTTGCCGACCTCGTCCAGCTCGTCGTAGATCTTCACCAGATCGGCGTACCCGTCCGAGGTGCCGAACCCGCCCATCCCCTTGACCCTGCGACCGCGGATCTCCAGCAGCCGCTGGGCGTCGATGGTCAGCCCGACGATCCGCCAGCGGTCCACCGCGAAGAGCTCCGCGGGCGCCTCGATGCCGGGGATGAGGGGGACGTTGACGGTCTTGTAGCCGAGATACCCCAGGTAGATCGACAGCGGCGTCTTGCCCGAGCGGGAGGCCCCGATCAGGCAGATGTCGGCCTCGGTGACCCGCTCGGGGATCGCCCCGTCGTCGTTGCGCACCGCGAACTCCATCGCCGAGATCCGGGTGAAGTAGTCGGCCTCCACACCCACCGGACGCCGGGGCACCTCGTCGGCGTCCAGCCCGGAGGCGTGCTCCATCGCCCCCAGGATCGGGCCCATCAGATCGACCTGCTGGACCTCCATCGCCTCGCAGGCGTCGCAGACCATCTGACGCTGGTCCGACAGGGCCAGGGTGTGGACCACCGTGACCCACATCCCGGCGTCCCGGCGCTCCTTGATCTCGGACAGGGCGACCACCATGTCCTTGACCGAACCGATCATCGGATGGCGCACGATGTGCCAGTGCACCCCCTCGAACTGGCTGCGGGCGGCACGTGCCAGCCGCACGGCCGTCTCTCCCGTGGAGTCGGCGATGACATGGATCTCGAGAACGGACTCGGGCATGTCCGAACGCTAACAGCGCGCGGACCGCTGCCGGGGGCGCTGGCCCATAATGGGGGCCCATGGACGATCCCGTGGACGACATCATCGCCGCCGAGGCCCCCGCAGGGGCGCGTCACATCTGGATTCTCGGACGCCCCGGACTCGTCGACGCCGCCCGGGCCTGGGCTCCCGTATCCGTCTGGTGCGATGACCTGAGACTGGCCCGCCGGGTGGACAGGGACCACCCCGGGGAGGGTCTGCTGGTCAACCCGCTGGCCGAGGCGGCGACCGAGCGCCGGGCCGGTGACGGTGTCGATGCCCGGGCAGGTCGCGGTGCGGATGCCCGGGTTGAGGCCGTCTCATCCGCGGGCGTTCCCCAGGAGGCTCCCCACCAGGTCTGGATGGAGCTGCCGGAGTCCCTGGACGCCCTCGACGAGACCCTCTCGGCCCTCCACGGGCTGGCCGCCCGGCACGGCATCGACGACCTGCACGTGGTGGCCGGCGGCCGAATCCGCCGGATGAACCGCTCGATGAACGAGGTGGGGCTGCGTTGGTTCGACGACGTCAGCGCCAGCCTGGGCCGGCGTCGCGCCCGGGTGCTGCACATGTCGGGGCCCAGAAGCCGGCCGGCGCGCGGATCGGGCTGGCCGCGCCGTCAGCACATCGACTCCCTGGACCTGGTGGCCCACGGCGGGGTCTTCCACGTCGCCGGACTGGACGCCGGCACCGCCCTGCTGCTCGACCAGTTGCCGTCGATCGGCCGCCATCTTCCCGACGACCGTCCGGCCGAGGTGCTGGATCTGGGCTGCGGCAACGGGGTGATCGCCGCCTCGGTCGCCAAGAAGTTCGGGGCCCGGGTCTTGGTGCGGGCCAGCGACGTCTCCTGGGCTGCGGCCGACTCCACCGCCATGACGGCCGCCGCCAACGGTCTGGACATCGCGGTGCGACAGGCCGACGGGCTGACGGGAGTGCCCGACTCCAGCCTCGACGTCATCGTCACCAACCCGCCCTTCCACCGTGGGTCGGCCCGCGACTCCGGGCCCACCCACCGGATGCTGGCCGAGGCCGGCCGGGTGCTGCGCCCCGGGGGGCAGTTGTGGTGCGTCTACAACTCCCATCTGCCCTGGGGCCGCTACCTCGACGAGCGGGTCGGGCCGACCCGGCAGGTGGCCAGGACCCGCGCCTACACCGTGACCCGCACGATCTGCGGATCCTGAGCCCGCTCCGACAAGGGCAGAACTCCATATGCTGAGGCCATGGCCTATCGCATCGTGCTCCTGTGTGCCCTGGACAGTCTCGAGCCGCTGCGGCATGTCGCCCAGCCCTTCTGGAGCCAGGCGGCGACCGCCCGAGGACTCACCGGGGAGGGTTGGCGATCGCTGGGGTTCAAACTCCCCGCCCAGCCGCTCCACGACGTGCGCCGGCTGGCCGCCGAGGCCCGCCCCGCCGGCGTCGACATCATCGCGGTGCCGCCCCATCTCGCCGACGAGCTCCCGGGGCTGATCGTCAGCGACGTCGACTCGACGGTGACGCGCACCGAGGGCATCGACCTGCTGGCCGAGGTCGCCGGGTGCGCCGACCAGGTGGCCGAGGTGACCGCCCGGGCGATGAACGGCGAGCTCGACTTCGCGCAGTCCCTCACCGAACGGGTCGGTCTGCTCAAGGGACTTCCGGAGGGGGCTCTGGAGGAGGCCGGTGCCGCGGTGAAGGTGACCGACGGGGCGGCGGAGCTGTTCCGCCAGGCGCACCAGGGGGGCTGCCGGGTGGGTCTGGTGAGCGGCGGGTTCACCGCCATGGTGGCCCCGCTGGCCGCCCAGCTCGGGGCCGACGTCCTCGCCGCCAACGAGTTGGAGATCGTCGACGGCGCACTCACCGGACGCCTTGCGGGCGAGATCGTGGACCGGGCGGCCAAGGAGCGGTACCTGCGCCGGTGGGCCGACCAGTTCGGGGTGCCGATGAGACGCACCATCGCGCTGGGCGACGGAGCCAACGATCTGGACATGCTCGGCGCCGCCGGCCTGGGCATCGCCTTCTGCGCCAAGCCGGTGGTGGTCGGGGCGGCCGACGGTGCGCTGTCCTTCCCCCGGCTGGACGCCCTGGGCACCCTGTGGGCCCGCCCCTGAGCCGCAGTCCTTGGCCAGAGCCGCTGCTCGGTCGGTAGCCTCTGCGGGTGATTGACCTTCCCGGACCCGTTCTCACCAGGCAGCACAGTCGTTGGGCGGTCGCCGATCACGGTGCCCAGGTGCTGGCCTGGCAGCCCGTCCCGGCGATCAGCGCCGGTGCACCGGCGGCATCGTCCTCGCAGCTGGCATGGACCGACCGGCCGGTGCTGTGGTTCGACCCCACCGACCCCCAGGAGCTGCCCGGGGTGATCCGCGGCGGGATCCCGGTCTGCGCCCCCTGGTTCGGCCACGGCCCGGCCGATGACCGCAACCCCCAGCACGGCGCGATGCGTCTGATCGACTTCACCCGCGAGATCCTCGCAGACAGCGCCAACCGGCTCCGGGTGCGCTACCGCGGATCCCTGCCCGGTGTCGACGTCGTCCAGATGGTCGAGATGACCGACTCCGCCCTGCGACTGGGGCTGACCCTCACCTCGACCCTCGGCCATCCCCAGCAGGTCGAGGCGGTGTGGCACAGCTACCTGCGGGTCGGCGACGCCTCCCGCGCCACGGTCCGGGGAGTCGCCGGGGCCGATCTCCACAACTACGCCACCGGACAGCGCGGACCCCTCGCCGACGACGTCCTGCCGGTGCGCCCCGACACCGACACCGTGCTGCAGGATCCCGCCGGACCGCTGGTCCTGGTCGACCCGGCCTGGCGGCGTCGCATCACCCTGAGGACCGCGGGGTGCCCGACCGCCGTGGTGTGGAACCCGCTGCTCAGCCAGGACACCCGTTCCGACCTCACCGGGACCGCCTGGCGGGACTTCGTCTGTGTCGAGACCGGGGCCGCCAAGGAGCACGCGATCGAGCTCCCGGCAGGTCGTTCGACGACCCTCCAGCTGGAGATCGGCGTCCATCCCGACCCCCGGTCCTGACCACACCCGCGGGGAGGGCCCCGGCCACCGGCACACAACAGCAGTCGGATATCGTGACCACTGGCTTTCACGACGCCGTTCGCCCACCCGGGGCGGACCACGCGACTCAACGTTATGCAGCCCAATGCTCACGCATGCAACGCAGGAGGACAGATGTCAGAACGGATTGCCAACGAGGCAATGCGTCAGAAGGTGATGAGCGCCGACGATGCCGCCGCTCTCATTCATGACAAGGCTCAGATCGGCTTCGGGGGGTTCACCGGGTCCGGCTACCCCAAGGAGTTCCCGCCGGCCCTCGCCAAGCGCATCAAGGCCGCCCATGAGAAGGGTGAGCACTTCACTGTCAACGTCTTCACCGGAGCCTCCACCGCTCCCGAGCTCGACGGCGAGCTGGCCGGGGTCGACGGCATCGGACTGCGCTCCCCGTACCAGTCCGACCCGATGATGCGCGCCAAGATCAACGACGGCACCAGCTACTACGACGACATCCACCTGTCGCAGTTCGGAATGCAGGTCCGCGAGGGATTCTTCGGCAAGCTCGACTTCGCCGTGATCGAGGCCACCAAGATCACCGCCGACGGCAACGTCATCCCCACCTCCTCGATCGGCAACAACGCCGTGTACATCGAGAAGGCCGAGAAGATCATCATCGAGGTCAACGACTGGCAGTCGGAGGACCTCGAGGGGATGCACGACATCTACTACGGCTTCGCGCTGCCGCCGCACCGCGTCCCGATTCCGATCACCCACCCCGGCGACCGGATCGGCGAGACCTACCTGCGGGTGCCGGCCAACAAGGTCGTCGCCATCGTCAAGACCCACGATCCCGACCGCAACTCGCCGTTCAAACCGATCGACGAGGCCTCCCACAAGATCGCCGGGTACCTCCTCGACTTCTACGACAACGAGGTCGCCCAGGGCCGGATGCCGAAGAACCTGCTGCCCCTGCAGTCGGGCGTCGGCAACATCCCGAACGCCGTGCTCGACGGTCTGCTGCACTCGGACTTGGAGCACCTCACCTCCTACACCGAGGTGATTCAGGACGGCATGATCGACCTGATCGACGCCGGCAAGGTCGACGTGGCCTCGGCCACCGCCTTCTCGCTGTCCCCCGACTACGCGCACAAGATGAATGAGAACGCGGCCTTCTACCGCAACCACATCATCCTGCGCCCCCAGGAGATCTCGAACCACCCCGAGGTGATCCGCCGTCTCGGCGTGCTGGGCGCCAACGGCATGATCGAGGCCGACATCTACGGCAACGTGAACTCCACCCACGTGATGGGTTCGCGGATGATGAATGGCATCGGCGGGTCCGGCGACTTCACCCGTAACGCCTTCATCTCGGCGTTCGTGTCCCCCTCGACGGCCAAGGGCGGCAAGATCTCGGCGATCGTGCCGATGGTCTCCCACGTCGACCACACCGAGCACGACACGATGGTCATCATCACCGAGCAGGGCATCGCCGATCTGCGTGGCCTGGCCCCCCGCCAGCGCGCCCCGAAGATCATCGAGAACTGCGCCCACCCTGACTACAAGGAGATGCTGAGCGACTACTACGAGCGCGCTCTGCGTGACTGCAAGTTCAAGCAGACCCCGCATCTGCTCAATGAGGCCTACAGCTGGCACACCCGGTTCCTGGAGACCGGGACGATGAAGCTCAACTGAGTCTCTAGACTCCGCTGAGAAGCCCGGGTGCCGACCTCGCGGTCGGCGCCCGGGCTCACGTTGTGGTCGGAGGCGCTGGTGACCGCAGCCTTCCGGAGATCCTCAGCCCAGCAGGAGGGTCCGCAGCTCGGTGACGTCGTGCACCCGGTGGGCAGCGGCCTCGGCCTCCGCCTCGGTGCCGTAGCCCCACTCGACGAAGATGGTGGGGATGTCGTGGGCCGCGGCTCCGTCGATGTCGTGACGCCGGTCGCCGACCATCACGGGCCGCGAGACGTCGTGGCCCTGGTCGCGCAGTTGGGCCAGGGAGTCGGCGATGATGCCCGCCTTGTCGGCCCCGGCGTGGCCCTCCGACGCGCCGGCCACCGCGTCGACGTCGTCGCCGAGGTGGTAGTCGCCCAGCCAGCGCCGGGCTATCCGGAGCCGCTTGGAGGTGGCCACCCCGACCGGGATGCCGGCGTCGTGGAGGTCGGTGATGAGCTCGACCATCCCCGGGTAGGTCGTCACGAGGTACTCCAGCTCGTCGTGATGGTCCCGGTAGAGGGTGGAGGCGCGAGCGATGTCGTCCTCGCGGGTGAAGCCGGTTACCCACTCCAGGGTGTCGCGCATCGGAGGACCCATGAAGGTGGTGACATCGGAGAGGTCCGGCTCGCCGATCCCGAGATCGGCGGCCATCAGCCGCAGCGCGCCGGCGATGCACTCCATCGAGTCGACGATGGTGCCGTCCATGTCGAACAGCACGGTGCTCCATCGTGGCCGAGCCGCGTGTGCAGGGGGGTTGTCGGCGAGTGTCACTGGGATCTCCCTTGATTCTGTGCGCGGCGGGCCCACCGCGTCATGGCCGGGTCACTGCACGACAATGGCGAGGTGACCAGCTCGAAACCACGCGGCCGGCGTCCCGGATCCCCGGACACCCGACAGACCATCGTCGGGGCTGCCCGGGGACTCTTCGACACCCAACCCTATGACCAGGTCTCACTGCGGGCGATCGCCAGGCGCGCCGACGTCGACCCGGCCCTGGTTCACCACTACTTCAGCGGCAAGGCGGAACTCTTCCTCACCGCGACCGCCGACGTCTCGGCGGACCCGATGGAGATTTTCCGGATGGTCGACGACGTCCCCGCCGATCGACGCGGCGGCGCCCTGGTGCTGGCCTTCACGGCGGTGTGGGAGGCGGCCGGGCGGTCCGGGAGGTTCACCGAGTTCATCTCCTCGATGCTGGCCACTCCGGACCTCACCGCCGGAGCCGGGGAATTCATCACCCAGCAGATCCGTGAACGGATCGCTCACTTCGCCGATCCGGACGAGCGGACTCTGCGCGCCACCCTGGCGATGAGCCAGATGATCGGCATGGCGATGCTGCGCTACACCCTGCGGATGGAGCCCGTGACGTCGGTCAGCCGCAGCCGGCTCGCCGAGCTCTACGGGCTGACCCTCCAGCACTATCTGACCGGTCGGCTCAGCGCCGAGGACCGCCGGAATTCATCACCGGCCGTTCGGGACTGACCGGTCGACCCCCGATTCCTAAGCTGTGGCCCATGACAACGAGCCCTGCCGTCAGCATTGACGGCCTGTGTGTGGACCGGGGCGGCCGACCGGTCCTCGACCATCTCGACCTCGACATCCCCACCTGTCGGGTCACCGGCCTGCTGGGACCCTCCGGGGCCGGCAAGTCCACTCTGATGCGGGCCATCGTCGGGGTGCAAGTGGTGGCCTCGGGGAGCGTCACGGTGCTCGGATCCCCCGCCGGCTCCCCCTCCCTGCGCAGGCGGGTGGGATACGTCACCCAGGCGCCGAGCATCTACGACGATCTGTCCGTCGAGAGCAATGTGCGCTACTTCGCCCGTCTGTTCGGGACCGGACGTCGGCGGGCCGACGAGGTGATCGAGCAGGTCGATCTGGCGGCCGAGCGGCACAAACTGTCGGGCCGGCTCTCCGGTGGTCAGCTGTCGCGGGTGTCGTTGGCCTGCGCGCTGGTCGCCGACCCTGATCTGCTGGTGCTCGACGAGCCCACCGTCGGCCTCGACCCCGTGCTGAGGCGCTCGCTGTGGGCGCTGTTCGATGAGCTGGCGGCGGGCGGGGCGACCCTGCTGGTCTCCAGCCATGTGATGGACGAGGCGGCTCGCTGCGATGAGCTGGTTCTGATGCGCGACGGCCGGGTGCTCGCCCATGAGGGACTGGACAGCCTGCTGAGGCGCACCGGGACCACCGACGCCGAGGCGGCCTTCCTGGCTCTCATCGACGACCCCCAGTCCGGTTCTCACGGCACCGACGGCGCCCCTCCTCGTCATGCCGAGGACGAGCAGAACAAGGGGGCACGGTCATGACCGGAACGTTCATCACCATGCGCAGGGTGCTCATGCAGCTGCGCAACGATCCGCGCACGATCGGCCTGATCCTGGTGGTGCCGTGCGTGCTGATGGGCCTGCTGGCCTGGATCTACCACGACAACCAGCCGCACGTCTTCGATCAGATCGGCCCCGCCCTGCTGGGGCTGTTCCCGCTCATCGTGATGTTCATCGTGACCAGCATCTCGACCCTGAGGGAGCGGCGGTCGGGGACTCTGGAGAGGCTGTGGACCACCCCGGTCACCAAGGGCGGTTTCGTCGCCGGCTACGCCCTGGCCTTCGGGCTGATGTCGGTCCTCCAGGCGGTGATCGCCGTCGCCTTCTCGATCTGGGTGTGCGGGCTGAGTCTGGTCGGCCCCGTCTGGCAGCTGGTCGTAGTGGCCGTCCTGGACGCCGTGCTGGGCACCTGCCTGGGGCTGCTGGCCTCCGGTTTCGCCCGGACCGAGTTCCAGGCGGTGCAGTTCATGCCCGCGCTCATCCTGCCCCAGTTCCTGCTCTGCGGCCTGCTGGTGCCCCGTGACCAGCTGCCCGATGTGCTGCGCTGGGTGTCGGACATCCTGCCGCTGTCCTATGCCGTCGATGCGATGAAGACCCTGGCCACCAGTGCGGACTCGGGCGCCGACGTCGCCCGGGACTGCCTCATCCTGGTCGGCTTCATCACACTGGCGGTGGTCGGCGGCACGGCCACCCTGCGTCGTCGCACCGCATGATCTCGGCCACCGTCGCGCCCCGACATCCCGGACCCTTCATCCGGTACCCGTGCATTGCGGGCCCTTCATCCGGTACCCGTGCATTCCTGGCCCGGCTTCCGAGAGCCCCGTATCCCGGACCCCGCATCTTGGAGGTCGTGAGGCGGACCGACACGTAGTCTGGGGCGCATGACCGAGCAGACCCCCTCCCCCGCCACCACGGCGTCCAGCCCAGGCGGGACGAGATCGGTCACCCAGATCGGCACCCTGCCCCCGATCGAGGAGGTGGAGGCCGGGCTGCCGGTGGACCCCAGGACCGGGCGTCCCCGGATGATCCGCTGGGCGGTGGTCGCCACGGTCTGCTTCGGGCTGGCGGCGCTGAGCTCGGCGGTGGCGCTGTGCTGGGCGTGGTGGCAGATGATCCACATGAGGACCTTCCGGTCCGCGACCCGTCTGATCGCCTGGAACGATCCGCGTCCCGGCTCACTGGCCTCGGTGCTGCTGGCCGCCCTCACGATGGTCATCGGCGCGGCGATGGTCGCGATGCCGGGGATTCTCGCCGTCAACACCTGGCTGGGACGCCGGTGGGTCCGCTGGGGTGCGATCGGCGGCCTCGCGGCGGCCGCGCTGGCCGTACTGATGAACACCCTGTCCTGGGTCGGTCTGCCCTTCGCCGTGCTGGCCGGTGTCCTGGTCTGGACTCCTCCGGTCCGCGCCTGGCTGGATCTGTGGGTCCAGGTCAGGGCTCAACCGGACACCGAGCGGTTCGTTCCTCGAGAGGTGCGCTACGGCAGGATCGCCGAGCACTACTGAGTCCCGGCGTCCCGACTGGCCTCACAGCTTGACGCCGTCAGAGCCGGACAGCGTCCCGACTGGACGGCGTCCCGACTGGGCGACGTCACCTACGACAGGTGTTGCCACCCGGTCCGGAGTCAGAGGCGGAACTCGGTGGCGGCCCGGGCGTTGTCGGCCATGTCGCGAATGTCGGGGTGATCGGCGGCCAGCACCTCGGTCAGCGACCCGCGGGCGACGATGCGGCCCTCGGCCATGAATGCCGCATCGGGGCACAGGGCGCCGATCAGCGCCAGGTCCTGGGAGGCGATCAGCGTCCCGATCCCCAGGTCGTCGATCATCTGACGCAGGGTTCCGGCGATGGCCTGCCGACCCGCCGGGTCGACGGCCGACAGCGGCTCGTCGAGGACCAGCACGGCCGGGCGGGTGGCCAGGGCAGTCGCCAGAGCGACCCTCTGCTGCTCCCCTCCCGAGAGGGTTCGCATCGTCCGGGTGAGATATCCACCGGCCAGACCGACCCCTGACAGCATGGTCTCGGGATCGATGGTGTGGGGCCGCCCACCCTTGCGAGCCTCCTTGGCCGCGGCCTTGAGACGGTCGTCGACGGTCTCCCGAGGGTCGAGGATGGTCATCGAGTCCTGGGACATGAAGCGGGCCCCGGCGGTGAAGACCTTCGCCGCGCTGAACCTCAGCTTGGCGACCTGTTGCCCGTTGAAGATGGCGGTGCCGGCGCTGGGGCGCAGCAGGCCGTGGAGGACGTCGATGAGAGTCGTCTTGCCCACTCCGGAGGGCCCGATGAGGCCGATCGGCGGCTGGCCAGAGGTCACCTCGAGGTCGACCCCGTTGAGCACCTGCCCGTCCTCGTACCCGACACAGACCCCGCGGGCGGCGAGGGTGGACTGGGCAGCGGGTTCAACGGCCATGGAAGGGCTCCTGGGGTCGGCGGTGGGACTCCCCGAGCTTATCCGGGGGACTATCGGGCATCCTCCAGTTGGCAGCCGAGGGCCAGCAGGACGTCCTCCTGGCCCATCCGGGCGCCGAACATCATGCCGATCGGCAGTTCGACGCCGTCGACCACGGCGGTGTGCAGAGGCAGGCTGATGGCGGGACGCCCGGTGAGGTTCCAGACACTGGTCCAGGGTGTGAAGGCGCACTGGGCGTCGAAGTCACCGGCCGGATCGGAGTCGTCGCGCAGGCCCCCGACCAGCAGCGGGGGTTGGGCGAGGGTGGGACTCACGACGACGTCGAAGTGGTCCCACAGTTCGCTGGTGGTGCGGGTGATCCGCTGGATCCCGGCCTGGGCGTCGGCCAGATCGACCGCCGAGTAGCCGCGCCCGAGCTCGCGGAGCCAGCGGGTGTACGGCAGCAGACCGTCCTCGGCCTCGGCGGGCACCGGGATGGAGGCGGCGCCGACCGCCCACACGCAGCGGAAGGAGTTCCAGGCATCGGCACCGAAGGGCCGGGAGGCGGGCTCGACGATGTGGCCGAGGTCCTCCAGGGTGCGCACGGTCCGGGCCAGAGCGGCGGCCACCGCGGGATGGACCTCGGCGTCGTCGCTGATCACCGGATCGGTCAGGACTCCGATTCGCAGCCGTGGCGAGGGGTGTTCGCAGCCGGCCAGGAATGATCCTGCGGCGCGGGGGGCCGGGAAGGGGTCGCCGGGCCACCCGATCGACAGCACGTCGAGGGCTGCGGCGGTGTCTCGCACGGTGCGGGTGAGGACGCCGGCGGTGGTCAGGCCGGGGCCGTCCAGTCCGTACGGGCCCGATGAGATGCGCCCGCGGGTCGGCTTGAGCCCGACCACTCCGCAGCAGCTGGCGGGGATCCGGATCGACCCTCCGCCGTCGGATCCCTGAGCGATCGGGACCTCGCCGGCGCCGACCACGGCCGCAGCGCCGCCGGAGGACCCACCAGACATCCGGGTGGGGTCGAAGGGGGTGACGGTGGCCGGTCGTCCGACCGGCTCGGTGTAACAGGGCAGACCGAACTCGGGGGTGGTGGTCTTGCCGATCGGGATGGTTCCGGCGCCCTTGAGGAGGGTGACGACGCCGTCGTCGTGGATGGACACCTTGCCGGCCAGGGCTGCCGACCCGGCCTCCATCGGCATCCCCTTGCACTCGTTGAGGTCCTTGATCGGGCAGGGAACGCCGAAGAGCGGGCCGGGGTGGAAGCCGCGGTCGGCGAGCCGCTCCTGAAGGTGGACGGCGCGACGTCGCGCGCCCTCATCGTCGATGAAGGTCCACGCGTTGCAGGTGTCGGCGTGCGCCTGCTCCAGGGCGGCGTCGACCACCTCGAGGACGCTGAGCTCGCCAGAGGTGATGCGCGCCGCGGTCTGGAGTGCGGTCAGCTGATCCATTCGGGGCCTCCTGGCGCGACGATGTGCGAGACGGGGTGGAGATATTGTTCCGCGTCGAACAGGCGAGCGCCCAATGTGACGTGCCCGCCGACAGTGCGCTAGAGTCTGTCGGGCAGTCGTCGCATGCGGGCGTAGCTCAATGGTAGAGCGCCAGCTTCCCAAGCTGGACACGCGGGTTCGATTCCCGTCGCCCGCTCCATCCATGTTTCCTCGAGGGTGTGCTCGAGTGCTTCGGGTCCGACGCCTTGTCAGGGCGTTGCCGCTCTCGGATCCGACATGTTCGAAGTGATCTTCGATGTCACCGGTGTCGCGTGGGCCCTTCGGCTCCTTTGCGCCTTCTGCCCTCCTGCTGTCTCCGCTCCCTTTGCCCCCACTTGTTCCCTCTGTTCTCTTGCTTCCTCCGCTCGTTGCGTGGCTTCTACTTCTCGACTCGTGGCGGTGCGTCCGTTTGCTGTAAGAGCGCGGCCTCGCGGGTGCCGGCCTCTGGGCCGATGCGGCAAGAGGGAGTGCGCCGGCTCGGGATAGCGATGGCAGCGGACCCAGTCCACGGCGGAGGATGATGAGGCAACCAGGGCTGTGGACAACTTCCGGTCCGGTGTGACGGTCATAACAGTGGGGGGAGTTGTCCACAGATTCCGTGCCGGGCTCTGGCACCCTGCCCGGTCAGCTGTGAGGATGCCGCAATGGACCGGAGAGTGCTGGCGACCGCGATCGCCATGGCGGTGATCGGATCAGGCCTGACCGCGTGCGGGAACGACCCTGAGGCGAGTCCGTCTCCGGCCACCAGCATCTCCACGGCCACAACTCCGACGCCGACCACGGCGACACCCTCCGCGACACCGACGCCCTCGGAGGATCCCCTCTTCACCGAGGCCAAGGCCGTTCACGCGCTCTACATGGAACAGATTCTTAGTCTGGAGAAGGCAGGGGGCGCAGAGACGCTTCCGCCAGGCCTGGAGGCCTTGGTGACTGGAAAATACAGGAAGGATGTACAAGACGCCTACCGGAAACTGAAGTCCATCGGCAGCCATGCTGACTCCAACTCCACATATCAAGTCAAGTGGATCCACCAATCTCAACCCAAACCGGGAACAACATTCGCTATCCGCGCTTGCGTTGACGCCTCAGGAGTCACGATCCGCGATAGAAGTGGCAACATCTCCGGAAAAGGAACACTGCGCCAGGACGATTTTTCTCTCATCCGCCGCGACAATCGTCTTGTCATCGCCGACGGCGACTCCATAAGGGTAAAGAAATGTTCAGGCTAGCTCGCATCATCACGACAGGACTCCTGGCGACCTTGCTTTCGGCCGCGCTGCCCACTCCAGTCGCAAGTGCCGAGGTCGATCTACTTGGAGGACCAGACGGCTTGGGCGTATCCGCGTCCAGCTCTGGCTCGTCCGGCGAGCGAGGCTCCCGGGGTGGCCAGTCGTCATCGCAGGGCGAATCCACCGGATCCAGCGGATCCTCTGACCGGACAGCGAGCTCAGGTGGCGGGAGCAAGCTCGTACGCCGCTGCGACAGCGCAGGCGTCTGCCAGACCTGCGAAACCCCGGCAGCCTCAGGACTCTGCCCAGGATATCTCAACGACATAAACGCCACAGGACAACAGGAGGCCGCGCCACCCACACCTGAGGAGATTCGAAACTGGGCCATATCGGTGGCCACCTCGGTCAGGCTCCCCGCACCCGCAGTCGGGGTCGACCCTGACCCGTCTGTCAACCGCTGGAGAATCGTCGCCGTCGGCCAACCCCTCTGGCTTCACGACAACTCAACATCAACCGTGACATCGTCAGCAGCCAACCAAGGAATGAGCGTCTCCATCTCGGCACGACGCACCAGAGTCCGTTTCGACATGCAGGAGAAAGTCATCACCTGCACGACAATGACCCGGCGCCCAGCCAACGCCGACCCGAAAGCAAAGTCACCCGACTGCGGCTACACTTATCAGCGCAAGGGAGACCGCCGGATCACGGCGACAGCAACCTGGCAGATCACCTGGCACGCCGCCAACCAGTCGGGCACCGTCCCCATGACACGAACCTCGACCCGCACCCTCCCCGTGCGCGAACTCCTCGCCGTCAACACCCGCCCCTCCTGAACGGATGGATTCATAGATCGTGTCCAGCGAGGACTTCATCGCGGACCCACACGTGCCCGATCCCACCTCGGCACAAGGACGGCCTACCGCAGTGTGGTTCCTCCTCGTCGAAACCTGCCCGGCACCGTGATGGACCGCCCGTCGACGCGCCAACCCACCGGCACCATCTCCTCATCCTCGACATCTCCGGAGTGACGCAGCAGCGTGAACGCCCGGCGTCCCATCTCGGGCAGCGGAAGATCAACCGTGGTGAGCGAGGGACAGCAGTCGCGTCCCGCACGAATTCCGTCAAAGCCCATGATCCCGAGGTCCTCCGGCACCCGCACACCGGCCTGTTGAGCGCGCCCGAGGACGGCCACGGCGATCGCATCGGTGATCGCGAAGAAGCACAGCGGTCCTCCGCCACCGTGGCTGTGCAAGTAGCGCACCAGGGCGGTGCCGATGTCTCCTCCGCTGTTCACCGCGACCGCCCCGCGCACGCTGTGCTCCACCGACAGTCCAGCCGCTCGCAGACCCGCCACGAAACCCTCTGACCGCGCCACTGCCGAGGGCGCTCGGGCAGTGTCGTCCACGATCGCGAAGCGCCGGTACCCGGCCGTCACCGCAGCCTTGGCGAGGCTGACTCCCCCGGCCCGGTCGTCGGGACCGAGCACCGTCCCGACACCGTGGTCCTGACCCACCGTCACGACCCCACCTCCCCTGGCTGAGATCTCCGACAGAAGCCCTCTGATCCCCGACTGCTGGGACAGGTCCAGATTCAGTGCCCCAACCACCAGCACACCGTCGACGCGCTGAGCCCCCATGCCTCGGAGCGCCGCACTCGTGGCAGCCTCCTCACCACCGGTCTGGGAGAGCAGCACCAGCCGACCCTCGGCGGCGGCGTCTCGTTGGAACCCGGAGGCGATCGCTGAGAAGTAGGGATTCTCGAGGTCTTGAATCACCAGCCCCATCAGTCCCGAGGTGGACCTCGCCAGCGCCTGGGCGCTGGCATTCGGGACGTATCCCAGCTGGCGCGCGGCAACCCGAACCCGCTGACTGATCTGCTCCGACGGCCTCCTCGCCGAACCATTGAGGACACGCGAGGCCGTCGCCATCGAGACGCCGGCAGCCTGCGCGACGTCGCGAAGTGTCACCTGAGCCATGCCCACATCGTGCCCCACCACCATCAGATCTGCGACAAGGATCCCTGCCCTGAACCGGCAGGGAGGGGAGGATCGGCGGCATCTCGAACAGGAGCACGCGCCCCCAGACCTGCAGTGCGGCCGTGCTCGGCGACGGGGCGGTCGTACTCGAGCGGCGTTGCGCAGATCGGCCCGCAACCCCGACCCCGGATAGGTTGAAGCATGGCCGACGACAACGACACCGCTCCCCAGGTCGACACCAATCCCGCTCCGCCGGAGGGCCCCGATCTGCGCGAGGCGATTCACACCACCGGCGCCGCGGACAGAGTGAAGGCCCTGGTGGCGTGGTGGAAACAGACCCGGTTGGCACGAGCTCTGGCACGGTACGGGAACTGCTACGGGGGGCTGTTGTCCTCGGGCATGGCGCTCACCACAATGCTCTCGTTGACGGCGGTCCTCACCGTGGCGATCACCGTGTTCATGGCGGTGCTCGGCGGAAACGATCAGTTGCGCACCTCCTTCATCGAGTCCCTCAACGCCGCACTTCCGGGCGTCCTGAAGACGGAGTCGAACCCGAGCGGACTGGTGAACCCGAACTCCCTGGTCCAGTCGAACGCCTCATCGGTGACCGGAGTCGTCGCCCTGGTGATCGCAGCCTGGTCGGCGGTCTCGCTCATCGGGTCGCTGGCCCAGTCCATCCGATCGGTCTTCGGACTGGTGGCACTGCCGGAGAACGGCCTGGTGAAGATCGGACGCAATGCGCTGGGAGCGCTGGGTCTGGGCGTCGGACTGCTCGCCAGCGCCGGACTGGGCATCGTGGTCAATGTCTTCGGCAACTGGGTGAACCGGATGCTGCACCTGGGGTCAGGAGCCGGTCACATCCTCCTGGTGATCGCCACGATCGCGGTCTCCCTGGTGGTGGACGCCGCCGTGCTGCTCCTGCTGGTCCGCTTCGTGGCAGGGGTTCGGGTGCCCAAGCGAGACCTGGTGTGGGGACTTGCCCTCTTCGCGGTCGCCTCGGCAGTGCTGCGTCAGCTCGGAACCACCGCGGTCGGCTCGGTGAACGGCGCGCTGCTGGCCTCGGCCACCGCGGTGCTGACTCTGATCCTGTGGATCAACCTGGTGATGCGCGTGCTGCTGCTGACCTGCGCCTGGATGGCCAATCCGCCGCAGGCCGTTCCCGTGAACGACCCGGATGCGGTGCACTTCACCGAGTCGCCGAACTTCGTGACCATGAGCGCCCGGCACACCCTCGAGTGGCCGCACAACGCGGTGACCGGCGGACTTCAGCCGGTGGTCCGCGAGCCCGATGTGCCCGAGGATCAGGATCCCCTGCCCGAGAAGGACTGAGTCCGCACTCGAGTGCCGGCTCAGACGGCAGCTGGGCCCCTCGCCTCCCGGCCGGGTGCACAGTCTTGCTACCCGGGGGCGCCTCCGCTGCCGGACGGACTCCCCGGTCTGCGCTTCATTGCACATTTCACTCGCCAGACCGCTCCCCAGCGCATGGATCCGCCGGAGGGGCCAGTTCAGCGAGTGAAATGTGCACTCCATCCCCCCGCCCGGCGACGTGTGCACCCCGCATCGCCCCTGGATGACCCCGAAGATCCCGTTCCACCCCCTACTTGTTCTAGTTAACATAGAACAAGTACACTCGACCCATGATCTGGACGGTGGACCCCACAGCCCCCGAGCCGCTCTACGCCCAGTTGGCGGCCCAGGTGCATCTCGCGCTGGCCCGGGGCGAGCTCGCCCCCGGTGAACGGTTGCCCTCCGCCCGACAGCTGGCCCAGTCGCTGGACCTCAACATCCACACCGTGCTGCATGCCTTCCAGCTGCTGCGCGACGAGGGAGTGGTCGAGCTGCGCCGAGGTCGCGGTGCCGTCATCACCGCGCACCAGGGATCCGCCCCGACCTCAGCCGTCCACCAAGCGCTGCGCCACTACCTGGAAGCCGGCCGCGCCGCCGGACTACCGCCCGAGGCCCTCATCACTCTCGTCAAGGAGGCTCTGCGCTCATGAACTCCACATCCCGCCCCAACGCTTTCCCCGACTCCGGAACTCCACCGCACGACCCGGGTGCGCAGGGTCCCGATCCCACCGATGAGCCCTGGCGCCGCCGCGCCCGCCTCACCGTGCTCCTGTCCGCAGCATCCGGGATCGTTCTGCTCGCGATCGCAGCGGCTCTTGCCTGGTCCTGGCGGGCCGAGCTGCCCGACCCGGTGGCCAGCCACTGGGGCACCGGCGGCTCCCCCGACGGCTTCTCGAGCCTGGGCTCTCTCCTCGCAACGACCTCGCTGGTGGGACTGGGCTGCGTCGTGCTGTTCTCGGCGATCGGCCTGTTCAGCGGCCGAGCAGCCTCGACGCTGCGGATCACCGCAGCATCGACGGTGTGGATCTGCGGCCTGCTGGCCATCCTCATCGCCGGATCGCTGGCCGGCCAGCGCGGCCTGACCGACGCCCATCAGGCCCGAGGAATGGATGGGGTTCTGCTTCTGTCCCTCCTCGCACCGCTCGTCCCGGCAGTCCTGGCCGCCCTGCTGATCCCCGCAGATCGCCGGCAGCCGGCCACCGGTGCGGTGCCGGCCTCCGCTCCCCGGGTGAGTCTTGGCGCGTCGACCCGGGCGGTGTGGTTGCGCCGGACCTCTGGAGGACCCGGTCTGCTGGTCTCGATCGCGGGGGTTCTGGTCATCGTGGTGGCGTCGATCATCACCCGGATGCCGGTCCTGCTCGCCCTGGCAGCCCTGCTGGCACTGCTCTTCGCCACGATGTTCGCCTTCCGGGTGACGGTCGACTCCGCCGGCATCGAGATCCGCTCGGCGCTGGGCTGGCCGCGCACCCGGATCGGCGCGGCCGAGGTCGAGCGGGCCGAGGCGATCCACGTCTCCCCGTTCCGCGACTTCGGCGGGTGGGGCTGGCGGGTCAACCATTCGGGACGCACCGGAATCGTGCTGCGCTCGGGTCCTGGGCTGCTGGTCGAGCAGTCCGGCGGCCGGTCCCTGGTGGTCACCATCGAGGACGCCGAGGAGGGAGCCGCGCTGCTCAACACGATGGCGGCGCGGGCTCGCGCCTGAGGAGACGAGCCTGGATCGACCCCGCACCGCCCCGGGACGCCTCCCGGCAGCTCTCCAGAGTCCGCACTCCGGTGCACATTTCACTCACCGAACGGCCCTCGAGCGCGAGAGCAAGCCGGAGGGGCCACTTCAGCGAGTGAAATGTGCACGCGAGAGACCACCCGCCCGGGATCGGGCGCTCCCCCATTGCACCAGGGACCCGGCTCAGGACCCCAGATGGAGGAACAGAGACCCGGCTCAGGCCCCCAGGTGGAGGAACAGAGACCCGGCTCAGGCGCCCAGGTGGAGGAACAGGGACGCGGTGAGAACAGTCAGCGGGAGGGAGCCGATGGTCGTGATGACAACGGTCGCCTCGGCGATCTTCTCCCCCACCTTCGCCCGAGTGGCCGCGATGAAGGCGTTCTGGGCGGTGGGCAGCCCCGCCATGATCGTCACCGCCATCAGTGCGTGCCCGCTCAGCCCCAGGGCCAGACCGGCGCCGAACCCGACGAGCGGCTGGACGACGAGCTTGAAGCCCGTGGCCAGCCCGGCCAACCGGCCGTCCAGGGAGTGCATGGAGAAGGTCTGCCCGACCAGGGAGGCACCCAGCGCGATGAGCACGGTTCCCGGTGCCGCGTCACCGATCAGGTGCGAGGTGGTGACCACCAGGGACGGCGGGTGCAGATCGAAGGCCGAGACCAGGAACCCCAGCATCGCCGCGATCACCATCGGGTTGGTGAAGATCCGCGTGAACACCCCGGACACCGTCGGACGGGTGTGGCTGCCGACCAGGTCCGACAGCACGTAGAACGTCGGAGTCAGGAATCCGAGCTGAAAGATCATCACGGGCACTCCGTAGGAGGCGTGTCCCAGCACGTAGATGCCGATCGGAATGCCGATGTAGGCGGCATTGTTCAGCGACGCCGACATCGCCCCCAGCACCACCTGCCCGACATCGGCCTTCATGAACAGGCGAGCGACCAGGGCGAACAGGACGGCGGTCACCAGCCCCGAGATGACGGCGACCGCCAACGGCCGACCCACGACCTGATTGATCGGGGTCTCGGCTATCGAGTAGAACAACAACGCCGGGGCGGCCGACCAGTAGACGAAGCTGGAGAGCACCCGGCCGGCCTGGGGACCGATCGCACCGGTCCTGCGCAGCAACCATCCGACAGCGATGACGACAGCCAGGGCGATGACATTCTCGGCGATGACGGTCAACGGGTTTCACCAGGTCCTGGATCGGGGAGCGACGACCTCATCAGTTAACAACCACCGAGGGACTCGGCGCATGCCGGGGCATTCGGGAAGTGGTCGCACGCGCCACCCACACAGTGCCCCCGGAGCGAACCCGCACCGACCTGGAGCGAACCCGCACTGACCTGGAGCAGACTTCTCACCGTTGGCTCACCCTCCCGACGCCGATCCGAGAGGGCGCGTCGACCGAGGTCAGCGCCGACGACCCCTGGTGAGGTAGACCAGCGGGAGCACACCCACCGAGTTCACCGTCATCAGACTCAGCGCCCACAACCCCTTGTGCCCGCGCACCTTCTCGGCCGGACGCCGGGCGAGATCCACCAGGCTCCAGGCCCGCAGGGCCGCCTCGACGCCTCCGGCCAGCACCAGACCGGTCCGCACCGGCCTGGAGAGGTCGGCCCATCGTGTACGTGCCGCTCTCATGGCAATCATCCGTCGTCCCTCCCGGACCTCCGGGCATCCGGTGATGCACCGTTCCGCTCAGCCTACGACGCGCGCGAGCGCGCGGCGCCGAAGTCGACAAGGACGTCGCCGAGCAACTGCACCCGACACCGAGCCCTCACCAGCGCACGCCACAGCACCGACGAGTCGACGCCGAGACGTCATCGAGCCACCGATGGAAGACCAATGAACAACCGAGCACCCCGCCCCCTGGCCGTCCACCTTCTAGGCTTGGACCCATGACCGAGATGCCCCCCGCCGACAATGACCCGCAGATGCGAATCAGCGACGCCGACCGGGCCCGGCTCGCCGATCTTCTCGACGACGCCTACGCAGATGGGCGGCTGGACCAGTCCGAGCACGGCGAACGGATGACCGCGGCCCTCGACGCGCGGACCGTCTCCGACATCGCGCCGCTGGTCGGAGACCTCGCCCCCCTCGAGACGGTGATGCCCTCAGCAGGCGCGCCGGCGGGCATGGCCCTGGTGCCGACCGACCGCGCCTCCGCCCTGCCGCCGATCATTCCGGGCACCCAGCAGGACCGGATCTCGACCATGATCGGCGACGTCAACCGGGGTGCGGGATCGATCCTGGCCGTCCACACCGAGATCTCCAACGGACTGGGCGACGTCCGCCTGGACCTCACCCAGATGTCGATGGCGGCCCACGACGTCGAGGTCGAGATCCACTCCTTCATGGGCGACGTCATTCTCATGGTGCCGGAGGGAATCCGGGTCATCGACCAGACCAGCCGGTTCCTGGGCGACAGCAAGCTGCACGGCATGCCGCCGTGTCCCGCCAGCGCGCCGACGGTGACACTCACCGGTTTCATGGCCCTCGGTGACGTGCGGGTCTACGGACCCGAGCACAAGTCCTTCCTCAAGAAGCTGCGTCACTGGTTCGGGCACGACTGATCCGCACCCACATTCCCGACGGTCCCCCGCGCAGACCGGCCGTACCCGGGTGGGGTGAGACGGCTGCACATGGCAGCGGTGCCCGACCACACCGGCCATATCCGGGTGGGGTGAGACGGCTGCGGCCGGCAGCGGCGACCGACCACACCCGGCTGTCCCCGGCCGCCCACGCTCGCCCCCCCGGCCCCCTTGGCCGGACAATCACCCACCGGCACCCCGGACAATCGACCACGCTCTCACCAGGCGCTCCCGGGCACGCCCGGACTCCGTCTCCCCCGCGATCCACAAGCCGAGTCCCTAATCTCAATGGATAGACATCCCGTCTATTGGTTGATATTATCTGGAGCTGTCGGGGACAGCGTCACACCCAGACTCCGACACAGACTGAAGCGCCAATCGCAACGTCGCATGGTGCGCATGCCAGGAGGAGAACATGACCGTGTTGAGCACCCAGCCGTCGCTCACCGCAGAACAGCGGAGCGACCTGGAACAGACCTGCCGCGAGGTGAGAGCCTCCATCCTCCGAGAGATCGGCAGCCTGGGAAGCGGCCACATCGGCGGCTCCCTGTCGATGGTCGAGGCGCTGGTCACGATCTACTCCCGGCACCTTCGCCAGACCCCGGCCACCAAGGACGACCCGGACCGCGACCGCTTCGTGCTGTCGAAGGGCCACTCGGGCCCCGGCTACTACGCCACCCTCGCCCACTTCGGCTACTTCGACCCGGCCGAACTGCTCACCCTCAACCAGCCCGGCACCCGGCTGCCCAGCCATCCCGACATGAACAAGACCCCCGGGGTCGACATGACCAGCGGGTCCCTGGGCCAGGGATTCTCGGCGGCGACCGGCATCGCCGAGGCGCAGCGCCGCCGCGGCAAGGGAGCACGGACCTACGTCATCCTCGGCGACGGCGAGTCCCAGGAGGGCCAGGTCTGGGAGGCCGGCCTGTGGGCCGCCCAGCGCAAGATGGACAACCTCATCGCCATCACCGACTACAACGACATGTGCATCGACGGCTACGTCCATGACATCAACGACATCGCCCCGCTGGACGAGAAGTGGCGGGCCTTCCGCTGGTTCGTCCAGGTCATCGACGGCCACGACGTCGACGCCATCGACCGCGCCCTCACCACCGCCGAGCAGCACCAGGGCCAGCCCTCGATGATCATCATGCGCACCCGCAAGGGCCACGGGGTCTCCTTCATCGAGGCCGCCGGAGTCGCCAACCACTCCATGCCCATCACCCCCGAGCAGGTCCGGGCCGGGGTCGCCGAGCTCAATGAGGAGAACTGACATGGCTGACCAGGAGATGCGCGCCGCACTCGGCGCAACCCTCAACAAGCTGATGGACGAGGACGAGCGGATCCTGCTCGTCAACGCCGACCTCGCCGGGGCCCTCGGCACCTCGGCCGTCATCAAGGCCCACCCGGACCGCTGCTACGACGTCGGCATCCAGGAGGCCAACATGACCTCCTTCGCCGCCGGTCTGGCCAGCTCCGGGTTCATCCCCTTCATCGCCTCCTTCACCGCGTTCACCAGCCGTCGCGCCTGCGACCAGCTGATGGTCTCGGTGGCCTTCGCCAAGCAGCCGGTCAAGGTCATCGGCGGGGACCCGGGGGTCTCCGCGCAGATCAACGGCGGCACCCACATGTCCTTCGAGGACGTCGCCATCATGCGGTCGATGGCCGGGTTCAAGGTCGTCGAGCCCGCCGACCCGCACTCCATGGAGGTGCTGCTGCCGCAGATCGCCGCCGATCCGGCACCGGTCTACATCCGCTCCTTCCGCAAGAAGCGCCACAACATCTACCCGGAGCACCCCGACCTCAAGCTGGGTCGCGCCGAGATCGTCCGCGAGGGCACCGACGTCTCCCTGATCGCCTCCGGGGTCGAGCTGCTGGAGGCCATGAAGGCCGCCGAGATCCTCGACAAGGAGGGCGTCCACGCCGAGGTGATCGACGTCCACACCGTCAAGCCGCTCGACGCCGAGACCATCCTGGCCTCCGTCGGCCGCACCGGTGCGGCGGTCACCTGCGACAACGCCAGCGTGGTCGGGGGCCTGGGAGACGCCGTCTCCGAGGTCGTCTCCGAGGCCCATCCGGTTCCGATCACCCGGATCGGGGTGCACGACCGGGTCGGTCAGGTCGGACCCCTCGACTTCCTCCTCGACGAGTACCAGCTGTCGGCCCCGTGGATCGCCAAGGCCGCCCGGAAGGTCCTCGCCGCGAAGTGACCAGCGGCACCGGGCGCTCGGCAGGACCCACCTGCCGAGAAGACTCGGTGTCCACTGACTGATATGTTTAGTCCTGCTGGAGGACTCACCTGACAATCCAGCACGAGTGCTGCTCCTGGCCCCGACACGGCAGACGGGTCCACACAACAGCCCCCATCCCGCGACACAGCTGTCGCCAGATCTCCACATGCGGGGAAGGAATTCCAATGTCAACAACCAGCTACGGACCTCACGACACCGTCCGGCTGACCGTGACCCAGGCCATCGTCAAGTTCCTCGAGGTCCAGCAGGTCGAACGCGACGGCCACTCCGAGCCCTTCTTCGGCGGCGTGCTCGGCATCTTCGGCCACGGCAACTGCGGCGGTCTGGGACAGGCCCTGCTGGAGGAGGCCGGCAAGCTGCGCTTCATCCAGGGCCGCAACGAGCAGGGCATGGGCGACATCGCGATCGGCTACGCCAAGATGCGCAACCGGCTCGGCGCGATGGCCGTCACCACCTCGATCGGCCCCGGCTCGGCCAACCTGGTCACCGCCGCCGGAACGGCAACCTCCAACCGGCTGCCCCTGCTGCTCTTCCCCAGCGACATCTTCGCCACCCGCCGCACCGGCTCGGTGCTCCAGCAGATCGAGGACGAGCGCGGCACCTCCACCTCCACCAACGACTCGCTGCGCTCCGTCTCCCGCTTCTGGGAGCGGATCAACCGCCCCGAGCAGCTGGCCAACGCCCTGCTGGGCGCCATGCGCACCCTCACCGACCCGGCCAACACCGGCGCCGTGACGATCTCCCTGCCCCAGGACGTCCAGGCCGAGGCCTACGACTTCCCGGCCGCACTGCTGGCCCCCCGCACCTGGCACGTCGACCGCAACCGCGCCGACGTCGCCTCCTTGGAGGCCGCCGCCAAGGCCATCAGCAAGGCCGAGAAGCCCGTCATCATCGCCGGCGGCGGAGTGATCTACTCCGATGCCACCGAGGAGCTCAAGACCTTCGTGGAGGCCACCGGGATCCCGGTCGGCGTCACCCAGTCCGGCAAGGCCTCGCTGCCCTTCGATCACGAGCTGGCCATCGGGGCCATCGGCTCCTCCGGCATGAAGTTCGCCAACCGGGTGGGCAACGAGGCGGATCTGGTGATCGGCATCGGCACCCGCTACACCGACTTCACCTCGGCCTCCAACACCCTGTTCCAGAACCCCGAGGCCACCTTCGTCAACATCAACGTCTTCCCCTTCGACGCCCAGAAGGAGTCGGCGATCCCGGTCGTCGGCGATGCCCGGGAGTCCCTCAAGGAGCTCACCGAGAAGCTGAAGGGCTGGACCGTCCCGGCCGACTACCGCGCGCACGTCGCCGAGGTCGCCCAGCAACAGCGCGACGAGGTCGCCACGCTCATCGCCCCCGAGCCGGGCGCGAAGATCCTCAGCCAGACCGAGGTCGTCGGCATCGTCAACGAGGCAGCCGGCCCGCGCGACGTCGTCCTCAACGCCGCCGGCTCCATCCCCGGCGATCTGCACCGGCTGTGGAAGCCCGGTTCCCCGCTCGGCTACGGCGTGGAGTACGGCTACTCCTGCATGGGCTACGAGATCCCGGCCGGCCTCGGCATGCGGATCGGCGACCCGAGCCGCGAGATCTTCACCTTCATCGGTGACGGATCCTTCCTGATGTACCACCAGGACGTGCTCACCGCGATCCAGGAGCAGGAGAAGATCATCCTGCTGGTCGTCGACAACAAGGGCTTCGGCTCGATCAACTCGCTGTCGGTGGCCGTCGGCTCCCAGGGCTTCGAGACGACCTTCTTCCACCGCGGCGAGGACGGCCGGCAGGACACCTCCCGTCCCCTGGAGATCGACTTCGCGGCCATCCTGCGCGGCTACGGCGTCACCACCTACTCGGTGGAGACCGCCGACGAGCTGCGCGAGGCCCTCGACAAGGCCAAGGCCGCCACCGAGATCACCGCGATCTACGTCCCGGTGGATCCGGTCGGACGGTTCGGCTCCGAGGGCTTCTGGGAGGTCGCCACTCCCGAGGTCTCGCACATCGAGTCCAGCCAGAAGGCCCACGAGGTCTACATGAAGGGCCGCGAGCAGCAGCGGCTCTACGTGGAGCCGGCCACGAACTGACGGAGAGGTCCCTCCCCGTCCAGGGGGGGGCGGCCGCTCAGGGGTCCTCGGGCTCCGGCGGCCGCCCCGTTCCCGGGGGTGCTCATCACAGACCCAGCGATGACCTACAGGCGCCCCCGGGGACACCCGTCCCTGCCACCCAGGTACCACCACAAAGCATCATCACTTCCAGCCACCACCGCAACCCACCACAGGCGGCCCTCGCACGCGCAAGGACGCGCGGCACCCCGCCCCAGCCGGGCCGGAGACCTCGACACTGACCCGGTACCGGCCGCTGACCACCTGCGCTAGCGTCGACAGGTGACCCGAGAGCGCTCAGAGGCAGGCCGCCCGGGACCACGACTCACCGGCGTCCCACACCGCCGAGAAGGAGATTCATGATGAAGATCACAGGAGCTGTTCTCGAGGAGATCGGACGCGCGACCCCCTACGCGTCCAGCCGGCCGATCAGCATCAGTCAACTCGACCTGGACGATCCCCAGCAGGACGAGGTCCTGGTGAGAATCACCGCATCCGGTATCTGCCACTCCGACCTGTCTGTGCTCAACGGCGCCCGCCCCCGCCCGGTCCCCATGCTGCTGGGCCACGAGTCCACCGGGATCGTCGAGAAGCTGGGTCCCGGAGTCGACGATCTGGAGATCGGTCAGCACGTCACGCTGGCCTTCCTGCCACGCTGCGGCAAGTGCTCCGGGTGCCTCACCGACGGCAAACTGCCCTGCATCCCGGGCACCGCTGCCAACACGGCCGGCACCCTGCTGGGCGGGGGCATCCGGCTGCACCGCGACGGCAAGCCGGTGCTCCACCACCTGGGGGTCTCCGGGTTCGCCGACCACGCGGTGGTCAACCGCAAGTCCGTCGTCCCGGTGCCCGCAGAACTGCCCCGTGAGATCGCCGCGGTCCTCGGCTGTGCGGTCCTCACCGGCGGCGGCGCGGTCATCAACGCCGGACGCCCCGCGCCCGGAGACGACATCGTCGTAGTCGGTCTGGGCGGGGTCGGGATGTCAGCTGTCCTCACCGCCGCCGCACAGGGCACCGGTGAGGTGATCGCCGTGGACGCCAACCCGGCCAAGCTCACCGAGGCCAAGGAGTTCGGCGCCAGCCAGGCCTTCACCCCCGACGAGGCCCTCGCCAAGGGGCTCAAGGCCCCGGTGGTGATCGAGGCCGCCGGGCACCCCAAGGCCTTCGAGAACGCCGTGCTCTACACCGCTCCCGGCGGCACCACCGTGACGGTCGGCCTGCCCCACCCCGACGCCCGCTCCGAGATCTCCCCGGCCGCCCTCACCGGGGAGGCCCGCACCATCATCGGCTGCTACCTCGGCTCGGCCGTGCCGGCCCGCGACATCCCCAAGTACGCCCAGATGTGGATCGACGGGAAGCTGCACGTCGAGAAGCTCATCACCTCCAGGATCCGGCTCGACCAGATCAACGAGGCGATGGACACCCTGGCCGCCGGCAACGCCATCCGCCAGGTCATCCTCTTCGACTGACCGGCGCACCGCGTCGCCCCCGCCGTGCCGAGTCGGGGCGACGTCGCAGGGACTGGCCCCCACGACGTCGCCCCGCGGGACGGCGGCGCTCGGACAATCGGCACCGCGGGCCCACCACCCACCTCACCCCGCACACCCTTGGAGACCTGATCCACGATGACGTCCACCCAGCTCCACCACGATTTCGAGTTCGGCTTTGACGGCCACGGGGAGGTCCTTCGCATCGCCGCCCGAGGCTCGGAGGTCCTGGCCAACGCCGTCATCAACCGGGGCACCGCCTTCAGCGCCCAGGAGCGAAAGGCCCTGGGTCTGAAGGGACTGCTGCCCTCGGGCGTCACCACCATGGAGGACCAGCTCAAGCGGGTCTACGTCCAGTACCGGGCGCAACGCTCCCCACTGGACAAGTACCTCTTCCTCAACACCCTGCACGACCGCAATGAGGTGCTCTACTACCGCCTGCTGTCCGAGCACATCGAGGAGATGCTGCCGATCGTCTACACCCCGACCATCGGCCAGGCGATCCAGGAGTACTCCCACTGGTACCACCGGCCGCGCGGGGTCTACCTGTCGATCGACGACCCCGAGGGCATCGAGGACGCGCTGCTGTCGATGGGTCACGGACCCGACGAGGTCGATCTCATCGTGGCGACCGACTCCGAGGGGATCCTCGGGATCGGGGACCAGGGGGTGGGCGGCGTCGCGATCACGATCGGCAAGCTGGCCGTCTACACCGCCGCCGCCGGGATCCACCCGCACCGGGTGCTGCCCGTCGTCCTGGACACCGGGACCGACAACCTCGATCTGCTCAACGACGAGGTCTACCTCGGGGTCCGCCACGCCCGGGTCCGCGGTGAGCGCTACGACGCCTTCATCGACCGCTACGTCACCACCGCACACCGGTTGTTCCCCCATGCGATGCTCCACTGGGAGGACTTCGGCGCCTCCAACGCGACCAGGATCCTCAACAAGTACCGTGACGACTACTGCACCTTCAACGACGACATCCAGGGCACCGCGGCCGTGGTCGCGGCCGCGGTGATGAGCGCCGTCCAGGTCTCGGGAACCCCCCTGGCCGACCAGCGGATCGTCATCCACGGGGCCGGCACCGCCGGCATCGGCATCGCCCGGCTGCTGGTCCAGATGATGTGCCAGGACGGCGTCGACCCCGAGACCGCCCGGTCGCGGGTCTGGGGGCTGGGATCGCGAGGACTGCTGCGCGAGGGGATCGCGGTTCGCGACTTCCAGCAGCCCTTCGCCCGTTCGGCGGCCGAGCTGGCCGGCTGGACCCTCGACCTGCCGGGGCACTACGAGTTGGCCGATGTGGTGCGCAATGTCCACCCCACCATCCTCATCGGCTGCTCGGCGCAGCCCGGCGCCTTCACCGAGCAGATCGTCCGAGACATGGCGCAGTCCTGCCAGCGGCCGATCATCATGCCGCTGTCGAACCCGACCGACCGGGCCGAGGCCTCCCCCGCCGACCTCATCTCCTGGACGTCGGGACGCGCCCTGGTGGCCACCGGCTCGCCCTTCCCGCCGGTTCGCTACAACGGGGTGAGCTACCGGATCGCCCAGGCCAACAACGCCCTGGTCTTCCCCGGGATCGGACTGGGGGTCACCGCCGCCAGAGCCACCCGGATCTCGGACTCGATGATCACCGCTGCGGTCCGCACGGTGGCCCGCAGCGTCGACCCCCGACCCGCCGGGGCCTCCCTGCTGCCCGAGATCTCCGGTCTGCTGCCGCTGTCGGCCCAGGTCGGTCTCGCCGTCGCGCTGGCCGCCCAGAAGGAAGGACTGGCCACCGCACCGCTGGACAACCCGGTCCAGGCCATCTACGACGCCATCTGGCGCCCCGACTACCCACGCGTCAAGGCGATCTGACCACCGGTCGGACCCAGTCATCCCGCATCTTCGACTCTCGATCAATCATCCGTTCAAGGAGGAACTCTCACATGAAAAGAACTGTAGGAATCGGCGTCTTCGGTGTCGGCAAGATGGGCCAGGCCCATGTCCGCCGGATCAACGACTCGCTGCGCGGCGCACGGGTCGTGGCGATCGGCGACCCCGCCCCGGAGTTCGCCCACAAGGCGGCCCCCGGACTGGACCTGCCCGATGACGCCGTGGCGGAGAGCATCACCGAGATGTGCGCCCGTCCCGATGTCGACGGCATCCTGGTCGCCGCCTGGGACGGTGAGCACGAGGCCGCCGCCCTGGCGGCCATCGCGGCCGGCAAGATGGTCTTCTGCGAGAAGCCGCTGACCCCCTCGGTCGAAGGCTGCCGGCGGATCATCGAGGCCGAGGAGAAGGCCGGACGCCGACTGCTCCAGATCGGTTTCATGCGCCGCTACGACACCGGCTACCAGCAGATGAAGCAGGTGCTGGACTCCGGGAGGATCGGCGACCCGCTGCTCGCCTACTGCATGCACCGCAACCCCTCTCAGGGGGAGAGGTTCGAGTCCCACCAGATCATCACTCAGGTGATGGTCCACGAGTTCGACATCTCCCGCTGGCTCTTCGGAGAGGAGATCACCCGGGTGCGCGTCGACCGTTCGCGGTCCACCTCGAAGGCCCCCGAGGGGCTCATCGACCCGCTCACCGCGGTGCTGTGGACCGAGTCGGGAGTCCGGATCAACGTCGAGGCGGTGTGCTTCGGACGCTATGCCTATGACATCCGGTGCTCGGTGCTCTGCGAGGACGGCGACGTCGCCCTGCCCGACCAACTCGCCCCCACCATCCGGGACGCCTCCGGTGTGCGTCATGAGATCGGCACCGACTGGCTCGACCGGTTCAAGGACGCCTACAACATCGAGATCCAGAGCTGGATCGACTCGGTGATCGCCGGCGAGCAGGACGGCCCCAGCGCCTGGGACGGGTACGCCGCCCAGGCCATCTGCGAGGCCGCCGCCGAGGCGATGGGTTCGGGGGCCGAGCAGCCTCTGGACCTGATGGCCAAGCCGGCCATCTACAGCTGAGACCGCACGCACAGAGCGCGTCCGGACAACCCTGGGGTTGTCCGGACGCGCTCTGGTTGTCCGAGTCGGTTCTGGGCCGTCCGGGCTGAGGGATCCCTCAGCCGAGGGCTGACGCCACCACCAGCTGGGCGGTGCGGAAGGCCCTCATCATCCCTGTCTGGACGGGCATCTCGCGGTACCTGTCCGAGAGGATCTCGACTCCCCAGGGGCCGCGCCACCCGGCCCGGTGCAGGGCCTGCACATCACCGGTGAGGTCGAACGACCCCTCCCCGCAGAACCGCCTGTTGCACTGGGTGTCGTGAACCAGATCGCCCTCGATGCCGGCGGCGGCATCCGACAACTCCACGGCGATGATCCGCTCTGCCGGGATCTCGGCGAGATCGGAGGCCGGCGTCCCGAACCGTTCGGTGTGCCAGACGTCGACGACCAGACCCCCTCCGGGATGGCCCGCACCCTCGACGAGCTCGCGGGCGGTGGCCAGGTCCTTGATGTTGGTCCAGGGAAGGAACTCGATCCCGACCCTGGTGCCGACGTCGGCGGCCTGGCCGCACAGCGCAGCGAACTCCTCCTGCCAGTGCGCCATCTCGAAGGGCAGATCGTCCTCGTCGGGACCGATCTTCAGCTCGCGGGGATGCAGCGTCTCGGCCATCCTCAGCATGTCCAGACGGGTCCGGTCCGACAGCTCGCGCTGTCGGCCGGTGGCCCACCATCCGCTGAGCATCTCGATCTCGCAGGCCAGCCCGTTGTCGTCGAGCATCTGCTTCATCGTCGGCAGGCCGTATCTCTCCTCGGCGACCACCAGGTCGTCGTGGATGAAACCGAGCCCGACATAGCCGATCCGGGCGGCCGTCTCGACCCTGGCGCGGAAGTTCACCGGGGACCTCGGATCGGCCAGGGCCGGGCTGGCCGGCCCCGCCGAGGTCCAGCAGGTGGCCCACATCCGTGGGCCACCCGCAGTCTCATTGGTCATGGCGACCCGCCTCCTTGCTCGCGCTGCGGGTCGTCGATGACCCCTGCATCACTTCTCGTGTCCGGCGGTGACGCTCTGCGCGGTGGCGTCCCCGGCGCCGTACTTGTTGCGGAACCTCTCCTCAAGCTCCTCCAGAGTACGGGTCTTCGTCTCGGGAACGATCTTGATGTAGAAGATCAGGCTGCCGATGTTGATGATTCCCAGAATGAGGTAGGTCCAGCCACCGCCGATGTGATCCATCAGGATCGGGAAGGTGAAGGCGATGACGAAGTTGCCGAGCCACTGGATGCCCACCGCAAATCCCTGGGCGACGCCGCGGATCTTCGCCGGGAAGATCTCCGAGACGTAGATCCACTGGATCGTGCCGCTCTGCTTGATGAACAGGAACACCGAGATGATGATCAGCACCGCCCACGGGAGCACCGCGGGAATCGAACCGGAGATCGCCCCGTCGGCACCGGCGTACTTGTTGATCCCGAAGAAGAAGACGCCGGCCAGCGAGAGCAGGCAGACGGCTACACCGGAGGTCTGGTACATGCCGACATGGCGACGCATCAGCTTGCCCACGAAGAGGAAGCCGAATGCCGATCCGATGAAGGAGAAGATTCCGGTCACCACATTGAGGGTGATCGCGCTGGCCGAGGAGAATCCGGCCGCGGTGAGAATGATCGGCAGGTAGTACATCGCCGTGTTGATGCCGGTGAGCTGGTCCAGCACACCGACCGCCGACCCGATGATCAGCAGTCGCCTGGTCCACGGCGTCCTCATGACGGTTCTCAGACTCCACTGCTCGTCCTCGGCCTCGACGCGGTGGAGGTCCACCATGCCGTCGATCTCCTGGGTGACGGTGGGATCGTCGTCCTTGCGGACCCGCTTGAGGGCGCCGATGGCCTCGTAGTAGCGCGACCGGGCGGCGTACCAGCGGGAGGACTCCGGCATGAAGTGCATGAAGATCCACAACAGCACCGCGGGGATCGTGGCGAGCACCAGCATGTGCCGCCAGGTCTGGCCGTTGCCCGACATCACGGTGAGGTTGGCGATGCTCTGCAGGGTGTCCCAGGACTGGGTGGAACCGTGCGGGAACTTCCCGGTCGGGTCGTGGTCGACCACCGCGGAGGGTCCGCCGGCGTAGTGGGCCAGCACGGCATTCATGCTGTAGGCGACCAGCTGGCCGGTGACGATGAGGAACTGGTCGACGGCGACCAGCGGTCCGCGCAGGTGCTGGGGAGCGGTCTCGGCAAGGTAGACCGGCACCGTCGCCGAGGCCCCGCCGACCGCGCAGCCGAGCAGGAAGCGGAACAGGAAGAGGATGCCCACGTTGGGGGCGAAGACGCATCCCAGGGTGGAGAAGGTGAAGATGATCGCCAGCAGGATGATGTTGTGCCGACGGCCGTACCGGTCGGACAGCCGGCCTCCGAACATGGCGCCGACCATGGCGCCCAGGGACAGCAGGCCGGTGACCAGGCCCTCCTGGACCGAGCTGAGGTGCATGCCGCCGGCGGCGTCGGGCATCAGCATGTAGGGCAGGGCTCCGGAGATGACACCTGTGTCATACCCGAACAGCAGCGATCCCAGGGTGGCCACGAAGGCCAGCAGCGCGACCGGCACCCGCCGGCCCGATCGCGGCGTCTTCTCGACGAGGTCCCTGACCTCATCAGGAGTCGGAGGGGGAGTTCTTCCCTCGGACTTGTGAACTGAATCAAGAGTGTTTGTCATGATATCCGATTTCTTCATTCGGAGAGGATGTAGGACGACGCCGAACGCATTCGGTCAGCGTCATAGAAATGCTGAGCATTGAGATCGCGGAATATCGCATCGTTGCGACTGGCGCGAGGACAGCAGTACTTCTCCACCACACTTCAGGCCATCGAATTCCCGGAATGCTGCGCGCAGCCATTGCGCGGTGACTCCGGTCGGCCGTCGTGAGTCGATGTCACGTCATATCGGCTGAGGCCTGCCCCGGGCAGCGCCGGGTCCGTACCAGTGAACGGTCGTTGTTGATCCCTCCCTTCAGCGAGAGTCCGGCGGCATCGCCGAACCCACGGACGCGGGGCGCCGCATCGCGCCCCTGCATGAGTCAGACCTGCATGAGTTCACGGAGACCGGCGCACCCAACGGCAGCCCGTCCCCGGGAGGACTATCTCACACAACGGACGTGCTGTCCTCTCCGGGGCTCGCACGTCAGCCTCCCTCCCGCATCCCGGGGACGGTCGACGAGGAGCCGGCGGGGAGTGGACACGATCCACATGACGTCGGCCGCCCATCCCGCTCTCCAGCCGGTCCCCAGCCATCCCCAAGCACGCCTTCCGGGCGCCTCGAGCGGCCCGGGAGGACTCCCTGAACGCACACCCGCCACCCCTCAGAAAGTCAGATCCAGTCATGCCGTGACTAGCTGATTCTCGCCTACTAGACACTCTGGCCGATGGACAGTAACGTGTCCGTTGTTCATGGAACGGTGGGGCACAGCCGACCCGCCCGCCTCGGCGTGGCCGCGCGCCCGTTCATACCAATCGTCGAAGGAGACGAGACACATGTCAGATCTGGCAAGCAGGATCGCTGCCGCACCCATCTCCTGGGGTGTCTGGGAGGCCAACGGAGCGTCCGGGTGGACCGTGCCGGCCGCGCAGTACCTCCAGTCGGTCAAGGACCTCGGCCTCAAGGCCACCGAGTTCGGCCCCGAGGGGTACCTTCCCGACGACGGCGACGAGCGCAAGGCGATGCTCGACTCCTACGGCCTGGAGGGCCTGGGCTGCTTCGTCCCGATCATGCTCTTCAAGGAGGACTACGACCCCCTCCCCGAGGTCGAGCACATCCTCGACGTCTACGAGAAGGCCGGCGCCTCCACCATCATCTGCGCCGCCATCTCCGGCGGCAAGGGCTACGACGACCGCCCGGTGCTCGACGAGAAGGGCTGGGACACCCTGTTCACCAACCTGGACCGGATCTGCGCAGCTGCCCGCAAGCACCACATCGTGCCGACCCTGCACCACCACATGGGCACCATGATCCAGACCGCCGACGAGATCGACAAGCTCCTCGAGCGCTCCGACATCGGCCTGTGCCTGGACACCGGCCACGCCACCATCGCCGGCATCAAGCCGCTGGATCTGGCGAGGAAGCACGCCGACCGGGTGACCTTCGTCCACCTCAAGGACGTCCACAACGAGGTGGCCGCCAAGGTCCAGAGCGGGGAGCTGTCCTACATGGACTCCCTCTCCCAGGGCATCTTCTGCCCGCTCGGCGAGGGCGACGCCCAGATCGCCGAGATGATCGACACCCTCGAGAAGGCCGGCTACACAGGCTGGTACGTCATGGAGCAGGACGCCATCCTCTCCAGCGGGGACGACCTTCCCGCCGCCGTCGCCGACGTCAAGAAGTCCCTCGACTTCCTCCACACCCTGCACTGACCCCGGCGCACCCCCTTCCTCTCACCCGCCACACGAACCATCAGGAGCACTCATGTCCACATCTGATCCCATCCTCGGCATCCTGGGCACCGGGCGCATCGGCGCCGACCACGCCCGCACCATCTCGACCCTGTCCGGCATCGGCGGCATCCTGGTCGCCGACGCCGTCCCGGAGTCCGCCCAGAAGATCGCCCAGGAGCTCGGCGCCACCGCCGTCAGCCCCGACGAGATCTTCGACAAGGTCGACGGCCTGGTCATCACCACCCCCACCAGCACCCACGCCGAGCTCATCAAGAAGGCCGTCGCCAAGAAGATCCCGACCTTCACCGAGAAGCCGATCGCCCTAGACGTGCCCACCACCCGTGAGGTCGTCGACGTCGTCAACGACTCCGACGTGCTCGTCCAGGTCGGCTTCATGCGCCGGTTCAACGACGGCTACGCCAACGCCCGCAAGCTCCTCGCCGAGGGCGCCATCGGCGAGCTGCGCCGCGGCAACGTCACCATGGGCGACACCCCCGCACCGCCCGAGAGCTTCATCAAGTTCTCCGGCGGCATCAACAAGGACTGCCTCATCCACGACGCCGACATCACCCGCTGGGTGACCGGCCAGCGCATCGAGGAGGTCTACGAGGTCGGCTTCAGCCGCGGCGCGGACTACTTCGCCCGGTGGGACGACATCGATGAGGGAGGCGGCGTCTGGACCCTGGCCGACGACTCGATCGTGACCTTCCAGACCACCCGCAACAACGGCGCCGGGTACGACATCCGCCTCGAGCTGTTCGGCACCAAGGACACCATCTCCGTCGGCTTCGACACCTACATGCCGATCACCTCGGCCGAGCCCGGGTTCACCTTCGAGCAGGCCGGGGACCGCTTCCAGGCCTTCTACCCGCGCTTCATCCCGGCCTACAAGAAGGAGATCGGCCACTTCGTCCAGGCGATGAAGGACGGCAGCCCCTCGGTGGCCACCGTCAACGACGCCCTGGAGGCCCTCTACGTCTGCGACGCCATGGACCTGTCCCGCAAGGAGCACCGCCCGGTCACGGTCGACGAGATCCGTCAGGCCAAGTGACCGGCCGTCATCACACCCACGTCCAGGAGGAACTGACATGACACAGTGGCTATACCGGTGGCAGGACGCACCCGAGGGGAAGTGGGGACTGTCGGTCGGCGCCGAGGGCTCCACGACCGAGCTCGAGGGCTGGAAGCACACCGGAATCAAGGCGGCCGACACCACCGCCGACCAGGAGCTGACCCTTCCCAAGGGCAAGGAGGAGCGCTTCATCGTCCCGATCCACGGCGCCTTCTCCGTGGTGGTCGACGGCGAGCGCCACCAGCTGCGCGGACGCCCCAGCGCCTTCGCCGGACCGACCGACGTCATCTACGTCGGCATCGACCACGAGGTGACCATCATCTCGGAGGGGGACGGCAGGGTGGCCGTGGCCAGCGCCCCGGCAACCGTCGCCTACCCCACCAAGGTCACCAAGGCCGAGGACGTCCCGGTCGAGCTGCGCGGCAACGGACCCACCTCCCGCGAGATCCACAACTTCGGGACCGTGGGCCAGGCCGAGGCCGACAAGGTCATCGTCTGCGAGGTGATCACCCCCGGAGGCAACTGGTCGTCCTACCCGCCGCACAAGCATGACGAGATCACCGACACCGAGAACGCCCTCGAGGAGATCTACTACTACGAGGTCCGGTCCACCGAGGGAGCTCCCGCCGACACCGACCCGTTCGCCGTCCAGCGGGTGTCCACCGCCGACCAGAACCGTCCGATCGAGATCTGCGACGAGGTCCGCTCCGGGGACTGCATCTTCATCCCCTACGGATGGCACGGCCCCTCGATGGCCGCCCCGGGATACGACCTGTACTACCTCAATGTGATGGCCGGACCCGGCGCACGCGAGTGGAATGTCACCGTCGATCCGCACGACGCCTGGGTCAACGACTCCCTGACCGGCCAGCCGATCGATCCCCGGCTGCCGCTCCACTGAGCGACACCCCGCCCGACGAGACCGGGAACTGCGCCAGCGACGCGACGCGCCGCTGGCGCAGTTCTTCCTGTGATAGGTGTTATGACCATGACGACAGCCCAGCTCGGCAATGGCGTGGAGATCGTCTCGAAGGCGAACGCCGTGCTCGACACGCTGCGTGCGCTGGGGCAGGCCGGCGTCCCCCAGATCGCCGAGAGCATCGGGGAGCCGGTGAGCTCGGTCTACCGGCTCGTCGCCAATCTGTGCGAGGCCGGCTGGGTGGAGCACGGCACCCAGCGCGGCCGCTACCGGATCGGCTCCAAGATCGTGACCCTGGGCGGGCTGGTCGAGAGCCGGCTGGACATCCAGCGGATCAGCCGCGACGTGCTGTGGCCGCTGCGCTCCAGCACCGCCGGAACCTGGTCGCTGTATGTGCGCCGGGGCCTGCGGGCGGTGTGCATCGAGGTGGTCAGCGACCTCGTCTCGGCGCAGTTCTCGCTGCGCGTCGGGGACTCCCTGCCGCTGGACATCGGCGCCGCCTCCCTGCTCCTGGTCGCCTTCATGCCGGCCTCCGAACGCGAGGCGGCCCTGGAGCAGCTGCTGGCCACCCGGCCCAGCGGCCGCAGCACCGCCCAGACCCGCAACCGGTTCCGGACCGACGCCGACCAGGCCCGACGCACCGGCCTGGCGATCGACCTCGAGGAGACCTCCCCGGGAGTCGCCACCATCGGCGCACCCGTGCTCAACCGGCGCGGTGAGATCGAGGGGGCCATCACGCTGACCGGGGTGGACCCGGCCCACGCCCGCACCAGCGCCGTGCGCCCGCCCGCCGACCTGGTCTCCCGGGCCGCCGCCGACGTGTCCGCCCGGCTCGGCCACCACGAGGGGATCGCCCATGACGCGGACCATGCCCCGGTGCTGGGATAGCTGGGATAGGAAGACCCATGAGTACCTCTGAACAACCCGTCGGAGCCCTGGCCAAGGCGATGACCGTGGTCGAGACGCTGGCCCTGCACGGCGAGATGAGCCCGGCCGACATCGCCACCGCCTCCGGAATCCCCCGCTCCACCGTCTACCGGCTGCTGGGCGGACTCCAGGAGGCCGGTCTGGCCACCTTCCGCGATGAGTCGGCCGCCAGCCTCACCCTCAAACTGACCGATCTGGCCGACGGCGCCCGGGAGGCCATGACGGAGTGGGCGCCGATCACCGCGATCCTGCCGAACATCACCCGGACCTTCGGGATGACCTCCTTCCTGTCGGTGCGCCGCGGCGACGAGACGGTGTGCATCCGGTGGGTCCAGGGCACCGGCATCGACGCCCTGGTGCTGCGGCCCGGGCGCACCCTTCCGCTGCACGCCGGGGCGGCCGGCCGTGCGGCGCTGGCCGCCCTGGACGACGGGGAGCGCGAGGAGTACCTGTCGCGAGCCCCCTTCCGGCCCTTCAACCACAACTCCCTGGTGAGCCGCCAGGAGCTGGCCGCCGACATCTCCTGGGTGCGCGACCACGGCTACGCCTTCTCCCAGGAGGACGTCACGCTGGGGGTCGGGGCGGTCGGGATCACCGTCGAGGACCCGGCCCACCCCGGCGGGATCGGCTGCGTGTCGGTGGGCGGACTCATCGGCGAGATCACCGCCAACCACGAGCGGCTGGCCGCCGTCATCCGCGAGGAGGTCGCGGGGGTCTGAGACGCTGACCCGGGCCGGGAGCCCGGGGGAACGCCGACGTCTTCCGGCTGTGGTGGTGCGACGCCATCGGTCCGGGCGGCCGGCCGCTGTGGCGCTACCGATAGCGTGAGGGCCATGGATGATCTCTTCGACCCGCCGGGCGGGGTCTGGCAACCGGTCTCGCCGCGCTACACGACCGTCAGGAGACTGTCCGTCATCCTCACCTGGGGACTGCTGACCGTGGCCGTGGTGGTCGGCCTCGGGCTGCTGTGGACCTGGTGGGCCGGCCTGGCCGCCGGCGTCCTCGGAATCGCGTGGACCGGCTGGCGATGGATCCGGATGACGCCCATCGTGGCCGCCTGGGGCTGGTGCGAGCGCGGCACCGATCTGTGCATCCGCTCGGGGCCGTGGTTCCGCCGACTCACCATCGTCCCCTACGGCCGGATGCAGAGCGTCACCATCAACTCCGGGCCCATCGACCGCCACTTCGGACTGGCCTCGGTGGAGCTGGTGACCGCCTGTCCCTCCAGCAACGCCGCCATCCCGGGGATGACGCTCGCCGAGGCCACCGTGCTGCGAGACCGGATCACCGCCATCGCCGAGACCGCGGACGCCGGGCTGTGAGCACGAACCCCTCGTCCCCGACTCCCGACCCGCTCCCCCCGAGTCACGCCCAGCCCTCCCCGGGCCCCGACATGTCGTCCCCGACTGGTCCACAGGAGCAGCGTCTCCCGGTTCAGACCACCTCGCCGGAGCAGCGTCTCCCGATTCAGACCACCTCGCCGGAGCAGCGTCTCCCGATTCAGACCACCTCCCCGGAGCACAGTTCCCGGGTTCAGGAGCAGCGTCCCCACTGGGCGACCCCGATCCTGCGCGGCTGGATCGTGCTGGTCGGCGTCATCGCCTGGATGGTCAAGCAGGCCTTCGACAACTGGCAGTCCACCGAGGATCTGCCGTCCCTCCGCAACATCCTGCTGGGGGCCTCCGTGGTGCTGGGGGTCGCCCTCGTCCAGGCCGTGATCGGCTTCCTCCAGTGGCGCACCACCACCTTCCGGATCGATGACGAGGAGGTCCGCGTCGACCGCCGGTTCATCATCCACAGCTCGGACCGGATCGCGCGCTCCAAGATCCAGTCGGTCGACGTCATCCAGCCCTTCGCCGCCCGCCTGGTCGGGCTGGCCAGGCTGCGGATCGACATCGGAGGGTCCAGCGCGCACACCATCGAGTACCTGACACGGGCCGACGCCTACCGGTTCCGCGACTTCTTCACCTCCACCGCCGACGAGGTCGGCGCCCCGGTGGCCCCGGGATCGGTGTGGGCCGACCGGCGCACCGACGAGTCGGTGATCACCGCAGTCTCCCCCCGGCAGATCATCCTGGGCACCTTCATCTCCGGCAACTTCCTGTGGACCGTGGTGCTCGCCGCGGCCGGGATCGTGGTCCCGATGGTGCTGGATGCGCAGGTCGTCAGCATCCCGTTGGTCGTCGGCGCCGTCGTCGCGGCGGTGCGGGTGGTCACCGGGACCCTGATGAAGTACTGGCACTTCACCCTGCTGCAGTCGGCGCGCGGACTCAAGGTGGTGCACGGCATGACCACCCTGACCACCCGCAGCGTGCCGGTGCACCGGGTGCAGGGAATCGCGGTGAGCCAGCCGCTGCTGTGGCGTCTCACCGGTCTGCACAAGGTCGAGGTCACGGTTCTCGGCGGCCTCGCCGAGGCGGACGTGCTGGAGGCCAAGGTGCTGTTGCCGATGGGCACCGCCGACCAGGTGGCGAGGGCCGTCGCCGCCCTGTGGCCCGGCTTCCAGATGGACTCGGTGGACCTGCACCCGATTCCGCGCCGGGCCCGATGGCTGCGGTGGTTCGACCGGCAGACCTTCCAGTGGGGTCTCGACGACCGGGTGATCGTGGCGCGGCACGGCCTGTTCACCCGGGTCAGGGCGGTGGTCCCGCACTCCCGGGTGCAGTCGACCCGCCTGCACCAGGGGCCGCTCCAGAGGCGTCTTCGGCTGGCCGATCTGAGTATCCAGATCCCTGCCGGACCCGTCCAGCTGTCGTGCCGCCATCTGGACGCCGGCGACACCCGCGAGCTGCTCCTCACCGAGATGGACCGGTGCCGGGCCGCGCGACGCGCCGAGACCGCCGCACTGTCGGGATCGGCGGACGATCCTCGTGAGACGCCGACGCCTCCGCTCCAGTAGTGTGATCTGACATGAGCACAGTGCTGGGCATCGACGTCGGCGGATCTGGCATCAAAGGAGCTCCCGTCGACCTGGAGGCGGGCGATATCGCGGAGCCGAGGCTGCGCATCGCCACACCCGACAAGTCCTCCCCCAAGAATGTCGCCGCCGTCATCCGGGAGATCATCGAACACTTCGCCGACTCCATCGGGGACGGCCCGGTAGGGGTGTCCTTCCCGGCCCCCACGCGCCACGGCGTCATCCCCTTCATCGCGAACCTCGACCAGGGATGGGCCGGCCTGCACGCCGAGGACTACCTCTCCGACAAGCTCGGACGCCCGGTGACCGTCGTCAACGACGCCGACGCCGCCGGCCTCGGCGAGGTGCACTTCGGGGCTGCCAAGGGGGTCCCCGGGGTCGTCATCCTCACCACCCTGGGCACCGGCATCGGCACCGCGATCATCAATGACGGGATCCTGCTGCCCAACACCGAGCTGGGGCATCTGGAGATCGACGGGTACGACGCCGAGAAGCGCGCCGCGTCCTCCGTCAAGGACAAGAAGCACATGTCCTACAAGGACTGGGCCACCAAGCGCCTCCAGCGCTACTACGAGGTGGTCGAGATGCTCTTCACCCCCGACCTGTTCGTGGTGGGCGGCGGGGTGAGCAAGGACCATGCCCGGTTCTTCAAGTACCTCAAGCTCGAGACCCCGATCGTCCCGGCCACCCTGCTCAACCGGGCCGGCATCATCGGGGCGGCCTGGCAGGCCAACTGGCGGATGGACCATCCCGACTCGGTCAACCAGGCCACCGCCAAGAAGGCGGCCGAGGAGGCCATCCGGGCGGCCGGCGGGCAGGACTGAGCTGCGGAACCTGAGTCGGGAGGAACTGAACCAGCAGGCCGAGTCGGCATGCTTGCCGACGGGACGGATTGCGCCGGCCGGCAGGACTGATCCGAAAGCAAGAACCAAAGTCGCAAGCAAGAACTGAGCGGCGGCCCGGGATCACCCGGGCCGCCGCTGGTCACCTGCTGTCGACGAGGGATCTCACATCCGGTCGGGGGCGTCGATCCCCAGCAGATTGAGTCCGCTGCCGAGGACCCGCCGGGTCGCGGCGCACAGCGCCAGCCGGGAGGAGCGCACCTGCCCCTCGGACTTGAGCACCGGGCACTTCTCGTAGAAGGAGGAGTAGGTCCCGGCCAGGTCGTAGAGGTAGGTGCACAGTTTGTGCGGGGTGAGGTCGTGGGCGACCACCTCGACGGTCTCCCCGAACCGGGACAGCAGCAGGGCCAGCTGCTGCTCGGCGGGCTCCTCGAGAACGGTCACGGTGCCCCAGTCCAGACCGGCGAGGTCGACCTGCGGATCGACCTGGGGATCGGCCTCGGCGGCCGCCTTGCGCAGGATCTGGGAGACCCGGGCGTGGGCGTACTGCAGGTAGGGGCCGGTGTCGCCGGTGGTCTGGACCATCCGCTCGGCGTCGAAGACGTAGTCCTTCTGCAGCCCGTTGGACAGGTCGGCGTACTTGATGGCGGCCAGCGCGATGTTCGGTGCGGCGTGCTCCTCGGCCTCGTCGAGCAGGCTGGCCAGTGAGACCGTGCCGCCGTCGCGGGTCTTGAAGGGGTGGCCGTCGGGGCCCAGCACCATGCCGTAGCCGACGTGCTCGGCCGTGACGTCGTCGGGCAGGAAGCCGGCCATCCGGGCCACCGCGAAGACCATGTCGAAGTGGTGGTGCTGGCGCACATCGGTGACGTAGATGATCCGGTTGGCCTTCAGCTGGCCGACCCGGCGGCGGATGGCGGCCAGGTCGGTGGCGTCGTAGCCGTAGCCGCCGTCCTTCTTGCGGACGATCATCGGGGCGTCCTCGCCCTTGACGAAGACGCACAGCGCGCCGTCGTCCTCCTTGGCCAGCCCGTCGGCCTCCAACTCCTGGACCACCCGGGGCAGATCGTCGTTGTAGATCGACTCCCCGGCCAGGTCGTCGTCGGTGAGCAGGACGCCGAGGCGGGCGTAGGTCTGGTTGAACCCGGCCAGCGAGACCGTGATGAGGGAGGTCCAGATGGACCGGGTCTGGGGGTCGCCGCTCTGCAGCATGACCACCCGCTTGCGGGCCCGGTCGGCGAAGTCCAGATCGGCGTCGAAGAGCCTCTTGGAGTCCTTGTAGAGCTGTTCGGTCTCGGCCAGATCCAAGGCGGAGACGTCGACCTTGTGCTCGACGATGTACTGCACGAGCATGCCGAACTGGGTGCCCCAGTCGCCGATGTGGTTCTGCGGGATGACGGTGTGGCCCTGGGCGGTGAGCACCCGGTTGAAGCAGTCGCCGATGATGGTCGAGCGCAGGTGGCCGACGTGCATCTGCTTGGCGACATTGGGGGCCGAGTAGTCGATGACGACCCGCTGGGGATCGGTGGCCTGGGCGATCCCGGCGTGCGGATCGGCGACCAGCTCGGAGGCCGCCTGGGCCAGCAGGTCGGTGCGCAGCCGGAAGTTGATGAAACCGGGGCCGGCGATCTCGGGGGTCTCCACCAGGTCGGCGGCGTCCAGCGTGGCCACGATGTCGGCGGCCACCTCGCGCGGCGGGCGCCCCTGCGACTTCGCCAGGCGCAGCGCCACATTGGACTGGAAGTGACCGAACTGGGGCTTGGTGGCCGGACGCAGTTCCGGGTCGACCCCGGTGACGGACTCAATGCGGGCAGCCAGCTGAGAGGGCAGAGACGACATGATCCGCATTCTCCCACAGGGCCCCCGGAGACGTCCCCCCCTCCCAGCCCGGCCCTGTCCACCCCCAGACATCCACCCCCAGACATCCACGATGCTCGCGAAGTTCGACGATGCTCGCGCTATAGCGCGAGCATCGTCGAACTTCGCGAGCATCGTGGGGAAGGGCGTGGGGAAGGGCGTGAGGAAATGGGGAAGGGCGTGGGGAAGAAGGGGTGGACCGACGCCGGGCCGACAGCGTGGAACATCTGCGGGAGGTGGTGGTGTTGTATCTGGATGGACAACACCAGCAACTCACGGAGGTTCCAGATGGCAGTCCCCAACATCACGCTCAACGACGGTCGCACGATTCCCCAGCTCGGGTTCGGCACCTGGCAGGTCGCAGATGACATCGCCGAGAAGTCCGTCTCCACCGCTCTGGCCACCGGCTACCGGCACATCGACACCGCCGCCATCTACGGCAACGAAGCGGGCGTCGGCCGTGCGATCGCCACCTCCGGGGTCCCGCGCGACGAGCTCTTCATCACCACCAAGCTGTGGAACAGCAGCCACCGCAAGGACGCCGCCCGCCAGGCTCTGGAGACCAGCCTCACCAAGCTCGGCCTCGACCACGTCAACCTGTACCTCATCCACTGGCCGGCGGTGAAGTACCCGGGCCAGTTCGTCGAGGCGTGGGACGCCATGCAGGCCTTCCGGGCCGAGGGCCTGGCCCTGTCGATCGGCGTCTCCAACTTCAACCAGGAGCACCTGGACGACCTCAACGGCGCCACCCCCGCCATCGACCAGATCGAGATGCACCCGACCTTCTCCCAGAAGGCCTTCCGCGAGTCCCTGCTGAGCGCCGACATCCGCCCGGAGGCGTGGAGCCCGCTGGGCATGTCCAAGGACCTCGCCAACCCGGTGATCGTCGAGATCGCCCAGGAGGTCGGCAAGACGCCGGCTCAGGTCATCATCCGGTGGCACCTGCAGGCGGGCACCGTCGTCATCCCGAAGTCGGTGACCCCCGAGCGGATCGCCTCGAACTTCGACGTCTTCGACTTCGTGCTGACCGACGACCAGATCGCCAGGATCGACGCCGTGGACACCGGGGTCAGGCTCGGCGGAGACCCCCTCGAGGTCTGAGTCTGAAGGGCCAGTGGCCACACAGTGAGCCCCCGTGAGTCGATCGACTCACGGGGGCTCACTTCACGCCGAGATGACTACCCCGGGCTCACCTGACGACGGGCTCTGGACTCATCCGAGCACAGCCCCGGAACTCACCTGGAAACGGGCTCGGGACTCACCGGCGCCGACGACCTCGGCCCCGTCCCTGCCCCGGTCGCACCGCTGCCTCCGTCCTTCTTCGAGGGCTCGAGCAGATAGGTCATGCCGCCGCCGACCACGTGCAGCACGGCGTAGAGAATCATCAGGCCGCCGACCCCGATCGGTCCGGCCAGCGGAACCAGGGCCGGTCCGACGAAGTTCGACAGCCCGGCGCCGAGGTTGAGGATGGCCACCGCCGAGCCACGACGGTCGGGAGCCAGCAGGGGCATGATCGCCGACAGCGGCACATAGGCCGCCAGGCCGATCCCGAAGAGGATCCCGGCCACCATCTCGGCAGCCACATTGGCGCCCCAGAGGCTGGGGAACCACCACATCAGGAAGACCGCGACGGCGCATCCCCCACCACCGAACCAGGCGACCGTGCGCACCCGGCCGATTGCATCGCCGATGTAGCCGAAGGCCAGGTTGGCGAAGACATTCGCCAGGTTGAGGGTGCCCCAGACGGTGAGCCACTTCTCCTGGCTCATCCCGACGGTGCCGACGATCCACGGCGCGAAGAACACCGGAATGCCGTAGTAGGCGGCCTGATTGATGATTCGGACGACGCCGCCGATGGCGGTCTTGGGGTGCTCGCCGAGGATCGTCACGCCGCGCACCAGACCGCCGAGGGTCTCGGTCACCGAGGGGGCGCCGGCAGCGTCCGCAGCAGTCTGGAGCTCCTTGGGACGACGCACCAGGAGAATGGCCAGCAGTCCGCCGGCGATCACGAAGACGAAGGACATCCACAGGGTGCCCATCTCGCCGAAGGCGGGGATGAGGAACCAGCTGGGGATGTAGGCACCCAGGGCGCCCATCCCGAGGGACTGCGCGAACCAGAACCAGCCGACCCCTCGTCCGAGGTGCTCATCGGGGGTGTCCATCGTCACCCAGGCGAGGAAGCCGTAGCAGAACAGCGGATAGCCGAAGCCGCGCAGCGCATATCCCACCACCATCACCCAGTAGGTGCCGGTGGTGACGCCGCCCCACAGGAAGACCAGCTCGAAGACCAGCCAGGCGACCAGGCCCAGCAGCATCACCCGGCGGGATCCCCAGGCATCGGCGAGCGACCCGGAGAACCAGGAGGCGATCGCGATGACGATGCCGTAGGCGGCGGTCATGAAGGCCACCTGTCCGGCGGTCAGTCCCTTGGCGTCCTGCAGGAAGCGGGAGTAGAAGCCCAGCTCCATGCCATTGCCGGTCTGGAACAGGATGACCGCGATGAACCCCCACAGAAGGTGTCTGGCGATCCCCTGTCGTTCGAGGAATCCCCACGATCCCCCGGTACTGCGAGCACTCATCCGACTCTCATCCCTTTCCACCGCCTTCGCGGCGACACTCCTCGTTGACGTGCAGAGGTGTATCTGGTGTGGGTGAGAGTGCGAGTGTTCGACGGGTGTGCACTGGACATCTGCGGTCGTCCGCGGCCGGGCCGCGGGACGGCGTGGTCGAGCGCCTCCCTCTCAGGGCACATCATCGGGCCTGCGACCCGAACCGTGCGGTCTCGGGAGCTGTCACAGTCAAGTCCCCGATGACCTGCACGACGCCGTGAACGCTACGCCGAGGAGCCGGGCGGGGCCTCGCCGACAGCGCCTCGTGCACTCTTGTGCATCAATTGATCATGTGAAAATCACATCGCAACGTGTGAATTTCCCCGGTGGTGCCACGCCCCGCCTCGATCGACACGGCGTCCATCGACACGACTTCTATCGACATGCGCCAATCACCCCGCAGCGATCGACGCCAGCGGTCAGCGCACGGCGAGTGCCTTGGAGACGCCGTCCTCCCGGTCGCCGAGGGTGGGGGTGCGCTGGGAGACGACGTCCCAGACCATCTTGAGACGGGCGCCGAACTCGCGGCTCCAGCCGTACCACCAGACCCGATTGCGCGGCGGATGGTCGGCGACCCCCTGGACGTCCAGCCCGGTCATCCGGCAGGTCGCCACCGCCCGGGTGAGGTGGTAGTCCTGGGTGCTCAGCACCGCGGAGCGCACCCCGAAGATCTTGCGGGCCCGCACGCAGGTGTCATAGGTGTCGAACCCGGCGTAGTCGGTCACCACCTTGACGGCGGGAATCCCCCGGGTGCCGACCAGATAGGCCTTCATGTTGTCGGGCTCGTTGTAGTGCTCGGTGCCGTTGTCGCCGGAGACCAGGATGGCCCGGACCCGACCGGCCTCGTAGAGATCGGCCGCCCGGTCGAGGCGTCCCTGCAGGTATCCCGAGGGGGTGCCGTCGGAGTGGACCGCGGCCCCGAAGACGATGGCGATGTCCTCCTTCGGGACGTCGCCCGTCTCGTGGATCCGGCCCACCGAGAGCCCCTCGGCCAGCGCCCAGGGGCCCGCCAGCACCAGCGCTGCCAGCCCGACACCACCGAGAACCCCGCGCTTCAGCCATCGGTAACGTGTCCGAGTCGCCATGGCCTGAAGTCTACGGCGCACGAACAGCCCGGCCCGACGTCGACCATTCGCCCTGCCTGTGCCCACCCTGCCTGTCCTCACACAGATCGGCCCGACGTCGATCGGCCGGACCCCGGTGCCGCGCCGTCGGGAGCCACCAGTAGGCTCATGGCCCACAACTCAATGACGCGCAGGTGCTCATGGGGATCATCCGGTCCCCCGAGCCCAACAGAGAATCCGGTGAGAAACCGGAGCGGTCCCGCCACTGTGACAGGGAGGCCGTCCTCATCACGCCACTGGTGCTCCAGCACCGGGAAGGCACCGATCCCCGCCCGGCACCGCCGCGGAGGATCCGACCCAGCAGACGGACAGGTCTGCGACGTCCAGAGGAGGCACCAGCCCCATGAAACTCCCCAGAATCGCAGCAGCCGTGGTCGCCGTGGCACTCGCCATGACCGGCTGCTCCGTACCGGGAGATGGGGAGTCAGCGACCAAGGACTCCCTCAACTTCGTCACCGTCATCGCCGCCAACACCACCGACCCCCATCTCGTCCAGGCGGCTTTCACCCTCAACTCCGGCGCGGTCGAGACCCTCGTCGCTCTCGACCCCAGGACGAGCACCCTGAAACCCTCGCTGGCAACCAAGTGGGACAGCAAGGACGGCCAGAACTGGACCTTCACGATCCGTGACGGGGTGAAGTTCCACAACGGCAAGACCCTGACCGCCGAGGAGGTCAGGAAGAACATCGAGCGCGCGCGCAAGGTCAACCCCGGCGTCGCCAAGCTGCTGCCGATCGCCTCGATGAGCACCCAGGGCCAGACCCTGAGGATCCGCACCACCGAGCGCCATCCCGGACTGCCCTCGGACTTCGTGCACTTCAACACCGCCATCATCGACACCGCCGCGGGGGTGAAAGTCCCGGTCGGCACCGGGCCCTTCAAGATCGACTCCTTCGACATCAGAGGGGAGACCAAGCTCAGCCGCTTCGACCAGTACTGGGGCGGGCGACCCAAGCTGGCCCACGTCACGATGACCGCCAATGACGACGCCAACGCCCGCCTGCTCGCGCTGCAGTCCGGGGGGAGGCCGATCTCATCTACCGGCCCTCCACCGAGAGCCTCGACGCCCTGAAGAAGGACTCCAAGTTCACCGTCGAGTCGGTGCCCGGCACCCGCGTCTACCACCTCATCCACAACTACGCCGGCCCCAACGCCCGGCTGTGGAAGAACCTGGAGTTCCGACGCGGCATCGATGCCCTGATGGACCGCGACTCGATCACCAGAACGGTGATGAGCGGCCAGGGGGTCGCCACCGACAACCCCTTCCCCGGCAAGCGCGAGATCTCACCGGCACCCGGCCCGACCCGCCAGAAGGGCACCGCCGCGGCCCTCGCCCACTTCTCCGCCGCCGGCCTGAGCGTCTCCGGGGGCAAGGTCACCGACTCCGGCAAGCCGATCTCGATGACCATCGTCACCTATGTCGCCCGACCGGAGCTGCCTCAGATGGCGCAGGTCCTGGAGAACGCCGCCTCCCGAGTCGGCATCTCCTTCAAGATCGTCACCGCCGACAACATCGACGAGTACCTCACCCAGAACAGGAGCAGATGGGACGTCGCCACCTACTCGGTGAACACCATCACGCGAGGAGACGGGTCCTACTTCGTCAACGGCTCGCTGGCCCCCGGAGGAGCGCAGAACCACGGCTCCCTCGACGACCCCGCGGTCACCTCCCTCATCGCCTCCTACAACACGACGGTCGGGGAGAAGCCGCGGGCCGGGATCGCCCGCAGGATCGCCGCCACCGTGCGCGACAAGTACTACAACACATACCTGGTCTCCCCGAACGAGACAGCGGCCTACGACTCCTCGGTGACCGGCTGGATCACCCCGCCCAATGAGTTCGAGTACCCGATGATCACCAAGGACCTGGCCCGTGCCTGACCAGCTGCCCGCAATCCTCCGGAAGGCCGGGGAGGTGGTGCTGATGGTCTGGGTGATCACCCTGCCCAGCTTCCTCATCGTCGCCCTGGCCCCCGGAGACGCCGCGCTGTCCATGCTGCGCGTCGACACGGTGGCTCTGAGCCAGTCCGAGATCCAGGCCTACCGGGAGCAGATGGGTCTCACCGATCCGCTGCCGGTGCGGTACTGGCACTACCTCACCGGGCTGCTGCACGGAGACCTGGGCACCTCGGTGATGACCGGTCAGCCGGTCGCCGCCGAGATCGCCCAGACCCTGCCGGCCACTCTGCTGCTGGCCGGTTCGGCCCTGGCGCTGACCTTCGTCCTGGTGATCCTGCTCGGAACGGTCTCGGCGGCCTTCCGGGGAGGGTGGCCGGACAGGGCCGTCAGCATGTTCAACTACGTCGCCGCGTCGATGCCGACCTTCTGGCTCGGGCTCCTGCTGATCCAGTGGTTCGCCGTGGACCTCGACCTCCTTCCCGCCTCCGGCTGGCACCAGGGTCTGGGACTGGTGCTGCCGACGGTCAGCCTGGCGGCGGCCATCGCGCCGCCGTTCATCAAGATCTACCGGCAGAGCTACGGGGAGACCGTGAACAAGGAGTTCGTCCGCTCGGCGCGGTCCCGCGGAGTGCCCTTCGGCATCATCCGCTCCCGCCACGTGCTGCGCGGAAGTCTCATCCCGGTGGTGACGATGATGGGGGTCAGCCTGGGCAGTCTGCTGTCGGGATCGGTGGTGGTCGAGGCCATCTTCGGTCTTCCCGGGATGGGCAAACTGGCCGTCGAGGCCGTCACCCGCCGCGACTACGGCGTCGTCCAGGGGTTCGTGCTGGTGATCGGTCTGGCTGTTCTGGCCATCAACCTGCTCGTCGACCTCTCCTACCGCGTCATCAGCCCCGAGGTGCGCCTGAAGGGAGGTGCCCGGGCATGAGAACACTCCTGTCACGGACCCGATCGGCCCGATCGGCCCGATCGGCCCGATCGGCCCGCAGGACCGGCTCCGGATCCGCCCGGCCGCTGCTGATCGCCGCCGGCATTCTGCTGGCGGTGGTCCTTGCGGGGCCCTGGCTGGCTCCGCACGACCCCTATCTGGTCGATCTCGGCCAGAGCCTTCGGCCGATCAGTGCCAACCATCTGCTCGGCACCGACCAACTGGGCCGCGACGTCCTGTCGCGGGTGCTCACCGGGGGACGCACCACGGTCGGCATCGCCCTGGTGGCGCTCGCCGCCTCGGTGCTGGTCGGAGTCCCGTTGGGGCTCTACTCCGGATATCTGGGCAGGGGGACCGACTGGGTGACGATGAGGGTGTCCGACGCCTTCATGTCATTCCCCGAGTACGTGGTTGCCATCGTCCTCACCGGGCTGATGGGCCCGGGCTTCCTCAACCTCGTGCTGGCGGTCGTCGTCGTCAAGTGGGTGGGGTACACCCGACTGGTCCGGTCCATCGTCATCCAGGAGAAGACCCAGGACTACTTCATGGTCTCGGCCGTCAGTGGTTCATCGAGGACCCGCACCATCACCCGCCACCTCATTCCCCATGTGGTGGGCCCGGTGCTGTCCCTGGCGACCCTGGATGTCGGCAAGATCGTGCTTCTGGTGGCCTCGCTGTCCTTCCTGGGACTCGGCGTGCCCCAGCCCTCCCCCGAGTGGGGGGCGATGCTCAGCGAGGGTCGGGCCTACTTCACCCGCACCACCATCCTCATGCTGGCCCCGGGAATGGCGATCTTCCTGGTCGTCATCCTCACCAGCCTGGCCGGAGACCGGCTCAGCGCGAGGTACTCCCTCGACCAGACAGGAGAGTCCCATGCTTGAGGTGTCCGGACTGACCATCGGCACCGCCGACCGCGAGATCGTCCACGGCGTCTCCTTCTCCGTCGACGCCGGCGAGTGGTTCGCGGTCATCGGGGAGAGCGGCTCGGGAAAGAGCATCTCCGCCCATGCCATCGGCGACCTGCTGCCCCGCTCCCTGCACCGCAACGCCGACGCGCTGCGGCTGGGGGATCTGGATCTGCTGACCGCCGGCCGTCGACGACTCCGCCGGGAACTGGGGCGCAGCATCTGCTACGTCTTCCAGAACTACGGTGCCGCCTTCTCCCCCTACTACCGGATCGGTGCGCACATGACGGAGGCCCTGAGGGCCCATGAGAGGTTGAGCCGGGGGCAGTGCCGCGGCCGGATCACAGACGCCCTGGAGAGGGTGGGGCTGGATCCGCTGATCACCGCCGAGCGGTATCCCTTCCAGCTCAGCGGGGGTCAGCTCCAGAGGGTGGTGCTGGCCACCGCCCTGATGGGCAGGCCGAAACTGCTCATCGCCGACGAGCCGACCACCGCCCTGGACGCCGCCACCCAGGCCGACGTCCTCGAGAGGGTGGACGATCTGAGGCGGTCCACCGGATGCGCGGTGCTGTTCATCACCCACGATCTGCGCTGCGTGTCCGCCCGCGCCGACCGAATCGCGGTGATGCGCCGCGGCCGGATCGTCGAGACCGGTCCGACTTCGAAGGTGGTGGCCGATCCGCAGGACCCCTACACCCGCAACCTGTTCGCCTCCGTCCCGATGGTCGACCAGGATCTGGACCGGCTGCCGGTCCTCGACGACCCGGACGACTCCACCGAGGAGGCCTCATGAGTGCCGAGACCGCTGCAACAGCCCCGGAATCGACGTCGGCCGCGACTCCGGCGCTGCGGGCCGAGGGCATCACGATGACCTACCGGAACGGGCTCACCGCGGTGGACGGGGTGTCGCTGAGCATCGCCCGGGGAGAGTGCGCGGGTCTGGTGGGCCAGAGCGGATCGGGCAAGAGCACCCTGGCGCGCTGCCTGCTGGGGGTCCAGCGGATGGCCTCGGGACGGGTGTGGATCGGATCCCAGGAGATCACCGCCCTGCGCGGCCGCAGCCACCGCGACCAGCGTCGCCGGATGCAGGTGGTCCTCCAGGACGCCAGCGGATCCTTCAACTCGCGGATCCCGATCATCGGGTCACTGCTGGAACCGCTGGACTGCCAGCCCGAGACCCTCCAGAGACTGATGGCCGAGCGAGGGGTCGGACGCCGTGAGCTGGCCTCGGATCTGCTGCGGCAGGTGCACCCGGAGGCGGACCTCCTCGACCGGCTTCCCGGATCCCTGTCCGGCGGACAGCTTCAGCGGGTCTCGATCGCACGGGCGCTCAGCGTCCAGCCCGAGGTGGTGATCCTCGACGAGCCCACCGCCAGCCTCGACGTGTCGATCCAGGCGCGGCTGCTCAACCTGCTGAAGGATCTGCGCGAGGAGCTGGGGGTGGCGATGCTCTTCATCACCCATGACCTGGGAGCGGCACGGTTCCTCGCCGACCGGACGATCGTGATGAGAGCGGGCCGTTTCGTCGACGAGTGCGACTCGACGGACCTGCTCTCGTCCGATCGCGACCCCTACACCCGGGAGCTGGTGGACCTGTTCCGCACTCACACCGGGTGAGTCGGATCACGAAGAGCCCCGGCCAGGGCCGCGCCGGGCACGCCCGGGTCGCCCCCTGCCGGACAGCACGTCCGGCAGGGGCACACAGGGGTTCAGTGCCGGTGCTGGCGGTACCAGGTCACCAGACCCTGGGTCGAGGAGTCCTGGGCCACCAGCGCCGCGTCGTCCCCGGAGACCGCCGGGGCTACCTGGAGGGCGAGCTTCTTGCCGAGCTCGACACCCCACTGGTCAAAGGAGTCGATCCCCCACACCGCACCCTCCACGAAGGTGATGTGCTCGTAGAGGGCGATGAGTTCGCCGAGCACCTTCGGGGACAGCTCGGCGGCCATGATCGAGGTGGTCGGACGGTCGCCGGGGAACACCCGGGCCGGCACGATGGCCTCGGCGGTCCCCTCGGCGCGCACCTCCTCGGCGGTCTTGCCGAAGGCCAGGGCAGCGGTCTGGGCGAAGAAGTTCGACAGGAACAGCTCGTGGACGTCGACCGTCCCGTCCTTGGTGGGATGGGTCGGGTTGGCGAAGGCGAGGAAGTCGGCCGGGATGAGCCGGGTGCCCTGGTGAATCAGCTGGTAGAAGGCGTGCTGGCCGTTGGTGCCGGGCTCCCCCCAGAAGACCTCACCGGTGGCGGTGGTCACCGGGGTGCCGTCCCAGCGCACCGACTTGCCGTTGGACTCCATGGTGAGCTGCTGGAGGTAGGCCGGGAAGCGGTGCATGTACTGCGAGTAGGGCAGCACCGCGTGGGACTCGGCCTTCCAGAAGTTCACGTACCAGACGTTGAGCAGACCCATCAGCAGCGGGACGTTGTGGGCCGGGTCGGCGGTGGCGAAGTGCTCGTCGATGGCGTGGAAGCCGGCCAAGAAGTCGGCGAACCCCTCGGGCCCGATGGCCACTGCCAGGGAGGTTCCGACCGCGGAGTCGACCGAGTAGCGGCCGCCGACCCAGCTCCAGAAGCCGAACGCGTTGGCCGGGTCGATACCGAAGGCGGCGACCTTGTCGAGGGCGGTGGAGACGGCGACGAAATGCTTGGCGACGGCGGCGCTGCGGGCCTCATCGGTGTCCTCGATCGCCCCGGAGGCCACCAGGGAGTCGAGCAGCCAGGCGCGCACGCAGCGGGCGTTGGTGAGGGTCTCCAGGGTGCCGAAGGTCTTCGACGCCACGATCACCAGGGTGGTCTCGGGATCCAGATCAGCGGTCTTGACGGCGGCGTCGGTGGGGTCGATGTTGGAGATGAAACGGCACTCCAGACCCTCCTTGACGTAGGGCTTGAGGGCCTCGTAGGCCATCACCGGACCGAGGTCGGAGCCGCCGATGCCGATGTTGACGACGGTGCGGATCGGCTTGCCGGTGGCACCCACCCACTGGCCCGAGCGGACCTTCTCGGCGAAGGCGTAGATCCGGTCGAGGACCTCGTGGACGTCGGCGACGACGTCCTGCCCGTCGACGGTCAGCGAGTCGCCCGCGGGACGCCGCAGGGCGGTGTGCAGAACGGCCCGGTCCTCGGTGACATTGATGTGCTCGCCGGAGTACATGGCGTCGCGGCGTGCGGCGATGCCCACCTCATCGGCCAGCTCGAGGAGGGCGTCGCGGACCTCGTCGGTGAGCAGGTTCTTGGACAGGTCGACGTGGAGATCGGCGGCGGAGAAGGCGTAGCGCTCGGATCGTGCGGGGTCGGCGTCGAACCAGCGGCGCATCACGTGGGGGCCGTCGATGATGGTGGGCTGAAGCTGGGCCAGCGTTGCCCAGGCGGGGGTGGTGGTGGCATCAACCGGTGTCTGCATGGGTCCCACACTAGGAGATGGCCGGGCAGATCACGCCACTATCCTGATCACGAACCGTGATCGGAGGCGGCCGGGACCGGCCGGCCGGGTCCAGGGGCCAGGACGGAGAGTCGATGCGCGCAGGCAGCAGGCCGGTGACCATGGCAATGGCGGCCGCCGTCGTCGCGATGTCGTTGGCCTGGGGAGGGTCTGTTCTGGGCAGTGACCGCGCGGCCGCCGCCTCCGTTCACCCAGCTTCTGTGCGTGTCGCCGCAGCCGGTGTCGCCGCCGCAGCTCCCGTTCGTGTCGTCGCCGCCCCTCACCGGGCCCCGGCTCGTCTCGTGGCCCGGGCATCGCTGCCGGCGGACTCCGCGGCTAACCCACCCGCCCCGGCCCGGGATCTTCCTCAGGCCCGGCTGGCCGCGACGATGACTCCCTCCAGCGGCGCACCCGGCACCGTCATCCACATCGCCGGACGCCTGACCCGCACCGACGGGAAGCCCGTCGACGGCGCCTCGATCGCCATCCAGGGATCCTTCTCCGACGTCCCCCGGGCCTTCTCGGCGACCGATCGCCAGGGCCGGTTCACCGCAGCCCTCCAGGTGCCCCTCGGCACCGCGGGCGGGCCGGCGACCATCCGGGCGAGTCTGGTCGGCGACACCCGGTACCGCGCCACCAGTCAGCAGTGGCGGTTCACGGTGGTGGCCGGCGCCGCCACCCCGTCGTCCCCCTCGCCCCAGCCGACGGACACGCAGACAGCCGGTCAGGACGCCGAGGCCGTCCCCGACAGCTCCTCGACCGATGTTGCGGGTGCAGGGACCTCGGATGTCCCCAGCCCGGGAGCGGCATCACTGCCCGCCTCCAGCGGCACGGCGACCCCGCCAGGAGTGCTGGACTCCTTCGGTGGACGCCGGGCGGTCGGCATCTTCCTGGTGGTCCTGGGCGGCCTGGTCGCCCTGGCGCTGATCGGCTGGGTGATCCGGGCGCTGGCGCGACTCATCCACCGGATCCGGCACGGCCGGGACCCCCACCAGGGCAGTTCCGACGGGGCCAACGACCTGTTCAGCTGAACCCGGAGAGCCGGGCTGCCGGCCCTCAGGCCCGGATGTCGGTGATGACCGCCAGCACGGAACGGCACCGTTCCCGCAGGGAGGGCAGGGTGCCGCCGCGGCAGGCGTCGCCGACCAGGCTGTCGTCCAGGCAGACCGCCGGGGCGCCGGCCATCAGCCAGTTGCGCATCGCGTAACTCCCCACACCGCCGCGCGGCACGCAGACGGCTCCCGGAGCCAGCGCCGACAGGCTCTCCCCGTAGGTCGCCCCGCCCAGATCGGCCGGGATCACCTGGACCGCGTCGGCACCGGCCGCCCAGGCCGCCCTCACCTCGATGGGGGTCAGCGCGTCGGGAGCCGCGGCGATCCCCGCGGCCCGCAGCTCGGCGAGCAGCTCGGGGGTGGCCGCCACCGGAAGACACATCGACACCCCGGCCGCCACCAGCGGGTCGATCTCGTCGATCGTCATGACGCCGTGCACCGCGAAACTGGCGCGGGCCCCGAAGACCGAGGTCACCGTGGTGAACCTCTCGAGGTCCCCGGCCGGCAGGCTGAAGACCTTGATCCCCTCCTCGACCATCACCTCCACGGGTGCGAACAGGTCGGCGGCTGCGACATCGTGCAGCACCGCCACGATCCGCGAGGCCAGCACCGGTTCGGGGAGAGGGAGGCGCTCCACCGTCGGCGCCGGATCAGAACTCATGGCCCCATCATGCCGACGCGCGCTCGGCGGGCCCAAACCGACCCTGGGTGTCCGGGGCCTTCCGCGGTTCCCTCTCTCGTGCCCGCTGCTCGCCTCTTCCCCGGTCCTCTCTCCTCTGCCACTCTCCCCTCCCGGTGCCACTCTCCTCTGCCACTATCCCCTCCCGGACGTTCCTGTCAGACGGGTCCGATAGCGTGGGTCAGACCCTGTGCGGCAACCCTGAGGAGAGATCGTGCGACTGGCCGAGGCACTCGATGACATGGTCGACGGCCGTCCCCCTGTCGAGACCGACCGGGGGGAGCGTCCCCGCGGCTGGGACTCCCCCGGCGCCCGGGCGATCGATCCGGACATGGCGATCGACCACCTGGAGAGGGCGGTCGCCGCCGACGGCCTGGAGATGTACGAGCACCAGGAGGAGGCGATCCTCGACATCGTCACCGGCTCCCATGTCATCGTCACCACCCCGACCGGGTCGGGGAAGTCGCTGATCGCCACCGCGGCCCACTTCGCCTGTGTGGCCGGCGGCGGCTGCTCCTACTACACCGCCCCCATCAAGGCCCTGGTGAGCGAGAAGTTCTTCTCCCTGTGCGAGATCTTCGGGGCCGCCCGGGTGGGAATGGTCACCGGCGACGCCTCGGTGAACCCCGACGCCCCGATCATCTGCTGCACCGCCGAGATCCTGGCGAACATCGCCCTGCGCGAGGGCCGTCACGCCGCGGTCGACCAGGTCGTGATGGACGAGTTCCACTTCATCGGCGACCCGGACCGCGGCTGGGCCTGGCAGGTGCCCCTCACCGAGCTGCCCCAGGCCCAGCAGATCATCATGAGCGCCACCCTGGGCGACGTCTCCCAGCTCGCCGAGAACCTCACCACCGACACCGGACGGCCCACCGAGATCATCACCGGGGTGACCCGGCCCGTCCCGCTGCTCTACGAGTGGTCGATGGAGTCCGACCACGACACCATCGCGAACCTGGTCGACGACGGGAAGGCGCCGGTCTACATCGTCCATCCCTCCCAGCGGCTGGCCCTGGAGCGCGCCCAGTCGCTCACCTCGATGAAGCTGGTGAGCACCGAGGAGCGCCACGCCATCGCCGCCGAGATCGCCGACTTCCGGTTCTCGAAGGGGTTCGGCTCGACGGTCCGCAAGTTCATCACGGCGGGGATCGGCGTCCACCACGCCGGGATGCTCCCGAAGTACCGGCGTCTGGTGGAGACCCTGGCCCAGCAGGGACGGCTCAAGGTGATCTGCGGCACCGACACCCTGGGGGTCGGCATCAATGTGCCGATCCGCACGGTGATGTTCACCGCCCTCACCAAGTTCGACGGCTCCCGGATGCGGGTGCTGAAGTCCCGCGAGTTCCACCAGATCGCCGGGCGGGCCGGTCGCGCCGGGTTCGACACCGTCGGCTACGTCGTCGCGCAGGCTCCCGAGCACGTCGTCGCCAATGCCAAGGCCCTGGCCAAGGCCGGCGGGGACGCCAAGAAGGCCCGCCGGATCCAGAAGCACAAGGCCCCCGACGGGTTCGTCAACTACGACGAGGAGACCTTCCGCAAGCTCATCGACTCGACCCCCGAGACCCTGCACGCCCGGATGCGGATCACCGACGCGATGCTGCTCAACCTGCTGTCGCGCGACGAGGACACCGTGGTCGCCGCCAAGCACCTCATCGACGGGGCGACGAGCAACCCGCGGGAGAGACGCCGTCTCTACCGTCGGTCCCTCCAGCTGGGCCACGCTCTGCTGGTCTCCGGGGTGGTGCACCGGCTCGACGAGCCGACCCCGGGCGGGCGCCGCTACGCCATGAACGAGGACCTGCAGGAGGACTTCGCCCTCAACCAGCCGTTGAGCTCCTTCGCCGCCGAGGCCATCGAGACCCTGGACCCGGAGTCCGAGAACCACGCCCTGGACGTCGTCTCGGTGATCGAGGCCACCCTCGACAACCCGATGACCCTGCTCTTCGCCCAGCAGCACGAGGCCCGCGGCGAGGCGATCGGCGAGATGAAGGCCGACGGGATGGACTACGAGGAGCGGATGGACGCCCTCGAGGAGGTCGAGTGGCCCAAGCCGCTGGCCGAGACCCTGGACGCCCTGTTCGAGATCTTCGCGCCCTCCCACCCGTGGGTGCCGGCCGACGCCCTGTCCCCCAAGTCGATCGTCCGCGACATGTACGAGCGGGCGATGACCTTCGGCGAGTTCTGCGCCTTTTACAAGGTGCAACGGTCCGAGGGGCTGGTGCTGCGCTACCTCACCGATGCCTTCCGGGCGCTGCGTCAGACGGTGCCGGAGGCCGAGCAGACCGAGGATCTGGCCGACATCGTCGCCTGGCTGGGGGAAGTGATCCGCACCACCGACTCCTCCCTCATCGACGAGTGGGAGGCGCTGACCCATCCGCCCGAGGAGGAGGGGGCCGAGGAGGTCCGTCCGGTGCGGACCTTCACCTCCAACCGGCGGGCCTTCACGGTGGCGCTGCGCAATGCGATGTTCCGCAAGGTGATTTTGGCCGCCGACGACGACTTCGAGGGACTGGCCGCCCTGGAGCCCGAGGGCTCCCCGATGAAGGTCCACGACTGGGAGGACGCCCTGGGCGCCTACTGGGACGAGCACGAGAAGCTCAACGACGGGCCCGACGCCCGTTCCCCGGCCCTGTTCATGGTCGAGAAGGAGTCCGGCCGGGGCGGTTCGCGGATCTGGCTGGTGCGCCAGATCATCGACGATCCCGAGGGCAACCACGACTGGTCGATCGCCGCCACGGTGGATCTCGACGAGTGCGACGACGCCGACGAGCTCGTCCTGCGGACCCGGGCCTTCGCCCGGATGGACTGACAGAAACAGTTCTGACCTGATTGATCCGGTGCGGATCTCCCCGGTCCGGTGCGGTGCGGGCCGGTCCGGTGCGGGCCGGTCCGGGTCGAACCGCGGGAGCCGCAGCGCCCGATGACCCGGTTGTCCGAGCGAACCGCGGGTCCAGGCGGCAGGATGGGACCCACTCCACGAGGAAGGACGAGTCGACATGGAACTCACCAGCACCTCCATCACCGACGGCGAGCCGATCGGTCTGACCTACGCGCACCCCAATGTGGGCGGCAGCAATGTCATCCCCCAGCTGTCCTGGACACCGGGACCGGAGGGCACCAGGTCCTACGCCATCACCATCTACGACCCCGATGCACCGACCGGGTCGGGATTCTGGCACTGGATCCTCGCCGACATCCCGGCCGACGTCACCGAGATTCCCGAGGGCGGTCCGCTGCCGTCGGGTGCGCGCCAGTGGGTCAATGACGCCCAGGAGGACGGCTACTCCGGCCCCTTCCCGCCGCCCGGTCCGGCGCACCGCTACATCCACACCGTCCACGCCCTGCCGACCGCACGGCTGGCGGCACCCGACGACGCCGCCAATGTGCAGGTCCGGTTCGCCATCCACACCAGCGAGCTGGACTCGACGAGCATCACGGGCACCTTCATCGTCGACTGAGGACTCCCACCGCTCCTCTGGGACCGACACGGGTAGCGCTGGCGACGACTGGTTGACTGGGGCCATGGCTTCCCGACTGCACTCCCTGCTGCACCACCACCTCGGGAAGCCGGCTCGACTCATCAGTCTGGTGCTGGCACTGAGTCTGCTCGCCGCCCCGGCGGCCGCCGCCGACCCCGGCGACTCGAGTGGCTCGGACAGCTCGGGCGGTTCGGGCAGCTCGGTCGCCCAGGACTCCCCGGCCGGGCCGGCCCCTGCGTCCTCGACCGGGGCATCCCCATCTGGATCCTCCTCTGGATCCTCTTCAGCCCGGCCCTCTGCGGTCGGGGCCGGCGCGGCGTCCGGCAAGGGGTGGCGAGGGGTGCCGGTGTCCTCGGCCAGGGCGTCCAGCCAGCCCTGCGCCTCACTGATGTTCGTGGGGGTGCGCGGCTCCGGTGAGAAGGCCCCCTACGGGACCACCATCACCGGCATCCGCGACGCCCTGGCGAGTCGATGGCAAGGGCGCGGGACGGTCCGTCAGGTCTGGCTCGACTACCAGGCGTCCGACCCGCTGACCCTGCGGAACGCCTCGATGAGCTCCCTGCTGTTCGACCAGACGATGCCCTCGACCGAGTACTTCGACTCCGCCGCCACCGGTGCGACGCGGCTGTCGGCCCTGCTCACCAGCCAGTCGAAGCGCTGCCCCCGGGAGTGGGTGGTGCTCGCCGGATTCTCCCAGGGTGCCCAGGCGATCACCGAGGCGCTGGCCCGCACCGACGTCAGCACCCGGTTGGCCGGGGCGATCCTGGCCGGCAATCCCGACCATCATCCGGGCCAGAACGTCCAGGAGCTCTCCGGGACGGCCCCGCTCAACTCGATCGGGCTGGCGGCCCTGCTGTACTACCTCAGGGGACAGGTCGGCACCGCCGGCGAGAACCGCGGCGCCCAGGTGAGGACTCTCATCCAGACCACGATCGACGTCCACAAGGGATCCTTCGACATGTCGGCGGCGCGCACCGACATCGCCGACCATCAGGCTCTGATACCGGCGACGGCATATCCGGGGACCTTCTCGATCTGCCTGGCCGGGGACCCGGTGTGCGACGCGGCGCCGGCGATGGCGCGAATCCTCACCATGCAGTCCACCCTCGACTCCGAACTGCAGTCGGGTCTGGTGGTGCACCGGCGCTACACCCCGCAGGTGCTCAGGGCCACCCTGGACGCCGTCGCCGCGCGGGCGAATGCGGTCGGTGCGGCCGCATCCAAGGGTCGGCCGGTGCCGCGGGGTCAGACGATCGGGGTGCAGTCAGGATCGTGGGGGCGTCCCCAGGTGCTGGTGGCGATCGGCGCCGGACTGGTCGGCCTGGCGCTGGGCATCGCCGGCGGGGTGCTGGTCGGGGTCCGGAGGTCGGGACGCCGACGGGTGCCGGTCGAGCGGGACCTCACAGACTGAACCACCACGACCCGGTGGTCATCGCCACCGCGACGTCGATCAGCAGGACGACGCCGAACCCGACCGCCGCGATGCCGACGATCCGTCGCACCGCGGTGGCGTGGGAGCCGGTGACCTCGCCGACGAGATGTTCGACCCGTGTCGCACCGACCACCAGATAGACCACCACCAGGGTGATCAGCAGGCTGTGGCTGCACACCACCCAGATCAGCGCCTCGGTGATCGTCCAGGACCGGCGCGTCCAGCGTGCGGCGTGGACCACCATCGCCCAGAAGGCCGGATCGGCCAGCGAGGACAGTCCGACCAGCAGGCCGCTCAGCGCCAGAGCGCGCGCGCTGGAGGACCGGGGACGGGCCCGTCCGCCGGCCCGCTGATCGGTGGCCTGCTCGGGTTCACCGCCGTCACCGTCGACGCCGTCGTCTCCGCTGCCGGGGGGCGTTGAGCGTTGACGCAGGTAGACGATCCCCCAGATCACCAGGGCCAGTCCGACCGCGGCGACCGCCACCAGCCACACCGGGTGGGGGATGTGCGGGGGGTGGATGCCCATCCGCCGGGCGAGCTCGGTCAGCCCGAAGGTTCCCGCCAGGGCCAGCAGCAGGGAGGTGCCCACCGAGACCCCACCCAGCGCGATGACCCCGGCTCGCCGGGCGCCCAGGCCCAGGGCCGCGACCAGCACCACCGAACCCAGCGGGTCGAAGCCGGCAATGCCCAGGGCCAGTGCGGCGGCCAGAAGTTCGAACACGCAGTCACTGTACGCAACCGCCGTTGTCACCGCGGTTCGTGCGCTGTCGCCGCCGTTGTCACCTCCGATCGCCGTTGTCACCGCCATTCGTGCGCTGTGATCACCGTTCGTGCGCTGGGGTCGCCGGGTCCTCCACCGCGACCTGCAATTTTCCTCATCTGCCGAAGCCGTGCTATGTTTTCCGGGTTGGGTTCGCACGGCGGGTCCATGCGCGAGTGGCGGAATGGCAGACGCGCTGGCTTCAGGTGCCAGTGTCCCTTGGGACGTGGAGGTTCAACTCCTCTCTCGCGCACACGATGCGAATGGCTCGTGACCGGATGAAGATCTGGTCACGAGCCATTCGCCGTTTCTGGCAACGTTGGGGACCCGGGTCGGCAGCCGTCGGACGACCACTCGTGGATAGGGTCGGGATTGACGCTTTCCCCTTCTCACCTCGCACTCGGGAGGATCCGATGAAGTACCGCAAGCTCGGCCCCTACCAGGCCAGCGCCATCTCCTACGGCAACATGCCGCTGGCGATCGAGGGACGCCCCGACCGGGCGACCGCGATCTCCGTGATTCACGACGTCCTGGACGCCGGCGTCACCCACATCGACACCGCCTGGGCCTACTATCCCTCCGGCGACACCCCGCAGTACGGCGAGGAGCTGGCCGCCGAGGCGCTGCGCACCTGGTCGGGGGACCAGTCGCGGGTCACCATCGCGACCAAGGTCGGTCACTTCCGCAACTTCACCGACGGCAGGCCCACCTGGGGGATCGATGACGATCCCGACCATCTCAAGGAGCGCGCCCACGAGTCGGCCCGCGCGCTGGGGGTCGACACCATCGATCTGCTGTACTCCCACCGTCCCAGCCCCGACGTCCCCTACGAGAAGGTGATCGGCGCGCTGGCCGACCTCATCGACGAGGAGGTGGCCTCGGTGGTCGGCATCTCCAACGCCAATCCCGACCAGATTCGTCTGGCCCACCGGATCCTCGGGGACCGGCTGGTCGCGGTGCAGAACCAGTTCTCCCCCGGCTTCCGCAGCTCGGAGCCCGAGATCGAGGTCACCGGGGAGCTCGGCCTGGCATTCGTGGCGTGGAGCCCGCTGGGCGGGTACCGGGCGGCCCTCGACCAGGCGCTCTTCGAACCCTTCCAGAAGATCGCCGATGCCCGCTCCGTCAGCCGCGCCCAGGTGATTCTGGCCTGGGAGCTGACGAAGGGACCGCACGTCATCCCGATTCCCGGATCGCACCGCAGCGCGACCATCCTGGACTCCCTCAGGGCCACCGACCTGGAGCTCACCGAGGAGGAGCTGGCGGTCCTGGGCTGAGTGTCGTCCAGCCAGTTCAAGACGCTGGGCTGAGCGCCGCTCGACTGCGGCCTCAGCCCAGCGTCATCCCCAGTCCCGCCGCCAGCAGGCAGAGCACCAGCATCCCGCCGGCATGCACCAGCCCGACCCACGGTCGGCCCACCAGGATGAGCCGCGCCCCCTCCACCGAGGCGGTGCTGAAGGTCGAGTAGCCGCCGCAGAACCCGGTGCCGATCACCGACGTCCAGGACCGCGTCATGGTGTGGTCGATCCCCATCCCGGTGGCCAGGCCGAGGATGAAGCAGGCGGTCACATTGATGACGATGGTGCCCAGCGGCGTGTTGAGACGGTTGTGACGGGCGACCCACGAGTCGACGATGAACCGGGCGGCAGATCCCAGCCCACCGGCCAGAGAGACGAACAACCAGATCATCGGCTCTCCCCCGTCCTGGCGCGGTCACGCCGACCGGCCGACCGGGACACGAACCAGCGCGCCAGCACGATCCCCCCGATGGCGCACAGCACCCCGGCGACCACCGACCCGACCGCATAGCCCAGACCGAGCAGCGGCGAACCGCCGCCGATCAACCGGTCGGCCTCCACCGCGAAGGTCGAGTAGGTGGTGAACCCGCCGATCACTCCGGTGCCCACCCCCAGCCTCACCGCCTTGCGGGCTCCGACGTCGTCCCCGGTGCGCGCCAGCCCCTCGAGCAGTGCACCCAGCACCACCGAGCCGACCAGGTTGATGGCCAGGGTGGTCACCGGGAGGTCGCCGTGCGGGGCGGCCGCGGCGCTCTCCAGCACCGCCCGCAGGAGTGTCCCGAGGCAGCCGCCCGCCCCGACCAGCACGGCCAGCGCCCAGGTGGGGGTGACACGCCGTTGCAGTTGACCCGCTCCCCCGGCGCCGGTCGGAGGTCGGTGCCTGATGCCCGCCGTGGTCTCTTCCCGGCGGTCCGGGCGATCGTCCCCGTCGTCCGGCGTGTCGGGTGCTCCCGATGTCATCGCCTCCACGGTGTGCGCCAATCCTTCCAGTCGATCGTCTCGACCGGCACGGTGAGCACCGGCCGGTGCTGGTGGTGGGCCAGATGGCCGGCCACCGACCCCTCCAGGAGTTCGCCGAAACGGTGTCCGCCCCGGGAGTGGCGGGTTCCGATGACGATCACGGAGGCGTCCAGGACTCGCGCCAGATGGGTGAGGGACCGGTCGGGTCGGCCCGCCAGGTACCACAGCTTCCAGGAGGTCCCGGACCCAGCCAGCACCTCGCCGATCTGGGTCTCGAGTTCGGCGCGCACCCTGTGCCAGTCCTCGACATCCGCGTCGGGGCTCAGCGGGGCGTGGTGCACCGATCCGTCGGGCAACTCCTCGACGGTGTACCGGCTGGTGTCGACATAGGCCAACTGAACGACCGACTGGCCTACCGCGGCGACCAATCGCGCTGCAGTCACCACGACGAGCGGGTTCTGGTCGGGGACCACTGCGGCCAGGACGGGCCCCGATCTGAAGTCGACCATTCTGTCCAGGCCGGGCTGCGGCACCGGGCCGATGTCTGAGTCTGCCATCTGCCACCTCACCATCCGGCGGGCCGGGCGCCCGCCTCCTGAAGACTGCGCGGACACAGTCCTCCCATGAGACAGGGCCCATCAGCACATGGCGGTTCGTGGCCGACATCTCGTCGCTCGGTCACGGGTGGGGTCCATCGCCCTCGGGGTCGTGCGGCGGTTGACCCGCCTCGAGATGACCCCGGCAACACCTTATACGGGTTGCACCGGGGAGCGCCGAGGGGTGAGACCGCGGAATCGCGCCCTCAGTGGGCTGCTTGGCGACAGGTGCAGGGCCCTCAGCGGGCTCCCCGGAGACAGATGCAGCGCCCTCCCCGCGATGTCCCCGGGGTTTGCGCCGGCGCCAGCGCGCGTCGCCACCGTCAGATGCAGCCAAAGTGCTGGGTGCCGAACCCCCAGGTGAGCATTTCACTCACGGAAGTGGCCTCTCCGTCGCTCCCAGCGCACCAAGACCGGTTCCGCGAGTGGGAGTTCCACCCGACGGGCCCGTCACGCCCACACCAGCCCGTTCCCCGAGTGAAACCTCCACCTCCCCGGCGACACCGCCGCGAGCCGAGATCCGGGAACGACGCCCCCGCCAACGTCAGATGCAGCCAAAGTGCTGCGCGCCGAACCCCCAGGTGAACATTTCACTCGCGGAAGTGGCCTCCCCGTCGCTCCCAGCACCCCAGGGCCCGTTCCGCGAGTGAAACCTCCACCTCCCCGGAAACAGCGCCACAACCGAGGTCCCAGCAACGCCGCAGCCGAGGCGTCAACCGGCCAGAGCATGGCGGGCGGTGGCCAGCAGGAGTCCGGGGGTGGAACGGACATCCTGGTCGGCCCGCCAGACCAATCCGACCTCCCTGGTCCGCTCGGTGAGCAGCGGCACGAAGACCGTCCCCGCCAACTGGAGGTGCGGATCCCCCGACGGCAACAGCGCCACCCCGACCCCGGCCACCACCAGACCCACGATGGTCGACAGCTCATCGGACTCGTAGGTCACCGGAATGTCCAGTCCCTCGTCCCGGGCCACCTTCTCCAGCAGATCCCGGGAGTTCAGACCGGTCGGGGTCGAGATGAATCTCTCCCCGGCGGCCTCCGAGAGCCGGACCGCGGTACGGCCGGCCAGCGGGTGATCGACGGGGACGCACAGGGCCAGCGGCTGGCGCAGCACCTCCCGCCAAGCCAGCCCCTCCCCGGTCGGTTGCGGGGAGCACAGCGCGACATCGGACTCGTCGGCGATCACCCTCTCGAGCAGTTCAGTGCCGATCCCCTGATGGAGCCGGATCTCGGCGCGCGGGTGGTCCCGCACGAACCGGTGGATCACGAGGGGCGCCAGCCAGGTGCCCAGGGAGTGCATGAAGTCGAAGCGCACCAGCCCGGTCTCGGGGTCCAGCAGCCGACGCACCTCGGACTCCCCAAGGTCCAGCTGGGTGACAGCCGCCCGGATCCGCCGCCTCAGCACCTGACCGCGCGAGTTGAGGGCCAGCGAGCGGCCGTGACGGTCGAACAGGGTCGTCCCGATCCGGTGCTCCAGGCGGCCAAGACGCCGTGACAGGGTCGACTGCGGAACTCCCAGCACAGCTGCGGCATCCCCCACGTGCTCGGTCTCGGCGAGCTCCAGGAACCAGGACAGGTCGTCGGACAGCACATCGTCAGCTTATCCGCCATATGCATCAGAAGCGGCGTTCAAATGCATTTCCATTCGTGCAGGTGCGGACCGACAGTAGATGGGTGACGTTCCCGGCCGCTGTCCCCTCTCGCCGTTCATCGGAGGATTCCCTGTCAGGAGTCCCCCGCACCGGCGACCAGCCACTCGTCGAGGGGCTGCGCCACGGCCAGCCCTCCTACCACCGAGCCTCGCTGGCCCTGCTCTTCGCCGGCCTGGCCTCCTTCAACGCGATGTACTGCACCCAGGCCCTGATGCCCGAGCTCTCCACCGACCTGCACGCCTCCCCGGCCCAGTCCGCACTCACCGTCTCCGCCACCACCGGCATCCTGGCCCTGGCGATCCTGCCGGCATCGATCCTCTCGGAACGACTGGGCCGCGGTCGGGTCATCGTCTTCTCCGCCCTGGCCGCCACGATCGTCGGCCAGCTGCTGGCCTTCGCCCCCAGTCTCGGATGGCTGGTGGCCGGCCGCGGCCTCCAGGGGCTGCTGCTGTCGGGTGTCCCCGCGACCGCGATGGCCTGGTTGGCCCAGGAGATCCACCCCAAGGACCTGCCCAGGGCGATGGGACTCTATGTCGCCGGCAACTCGGTCGGCGGTCTCATCGGGCGACTGCTGCCCTCGGGAGTACTCCAGTTCGCGGGATGGCGCACCGCCCTGAACGTCGACATGGCGCTGGCTCTGACCTTCAGCATCGTGCTGGCCGTCATCCTTCCGAAGGAACGCCGCTTCAGACCCAAGGCCCTCCACCTGCGCTCGGAGATCGCCACCATGGTGCGCCAGTGGCGCGACCCCCGGCTGGCCGGACTGTTCGGCGTCGGGTTCATCTTCATGGGAGTCTTCGTCTCCCTCTACAACTTCCTCGGCTACCGACTCACCGGCCGCTTCGGGATGCCGCCATCGCTGGCCGGCCTGGTCTTCCTGCTCTACCTCTTCGGCACCCTCGCCTCGGCGCGGGGCGGGCGGATGGCGGCCCAGCGCGGTCGCGGCGTGGCGATCCTGGTGGGCACCGTGCTGTGCGTGGTCGGCCTGCCGGTGGCCGCATCCGGAAGTCTGTGGATGATGCTTCCGGGAGTGGCGGCCTTCACCTACGGCTTCTTCACGGTGCACGCGGTCGCCTCCGGGTGGGTCGGTGCACTGGCACCGACCAGCCGCGGCGAGGCCTCCGGGATGTACCTCACCTGCTACTACCTGGGATCCTCCATCCTCGGCTACCTGTCGGGGCACGTCTTCCACGCCGCAGGGTGGACAGCGCTCATGATGTGGCTGCTCGGGCTGGTCCTGGTGGGTTGCGCTCTCGCCGGCATCGTCGCCCGTTCGGCACGACGCCTCGCCACGGCCTGAGCGCGACGCCACTCTGACCTCCACGACCACACGGAACCGATCGCCAGGGTGGCGCGTCCCATCTCGTAGTTGTGGGCCCAGATCCCCTGGGACTCACCGGAGACACCCTCGATCCGCCCTTCTAGGAGCCCCATGAGCCCCCTCGTCTGGACCCTGACAGTCGCCGGACTGATCGCCCTGCTCGTCATCGACTTCATGACGCACGTCCGCAAGGCGCACACGCCCAGCCTCAAGGAGGCGGCGATCTGGTCGGGGATCTTCGTGGGGGTGGCCCTGGCCTTCGGCGTCGGAGTGTGGTTCGTGGCCGGGCCCGAACTGGGCAAGGAGTACTTCGCCGGCTACGTCACCGAGAAGGCCCTCAGCGTCGACAACCTCTTCCTCTTCCTGGTCATCATGACCAGCTTCGCGGTGCCCTCCGCCAACCAGCAGAAGGTGCTGATGTTCGGGGTGGTGTTCTCCCTGATCGCCCGAACCGGGCTGATCCTGGCCGGCGCCGCGCTGGTGAACTCCTTCTCCTGGGTCTTCTACCTCTTCGGCGCCATCCTGATGGTCACCGCCGCGAGCATGCTGCGCGGTCACGGTGACGGCGAGACCGAGGCCGGCGACAACGTCATGGTCCGGTTCGCCCGGCGGTTCATCCACACCACCGACTACTACGACGGCGACCGGATGACCACCATCCATCAGGGACGCCGTGCGATGACCCCGATGATGCTCGTGATGGTCGCCATCGCCGGCACCGACGTCCTGTTCGCAGTCGACTCGATCCCCGCCATCTTCGGGCTCACCCAGAACGCCTACATCGTCTTCACCGCCACCGCCTTCTCCCTGCTGGGGCTGCGGCAGCTCTACTTCCTGCTCGACGGGCTGCTCGACCGGCTGGTCCACCTGTCCTACGGACTCGCCGTGATCCTGGGCTTCATCGGGGTCAAGCTCATCCTGCACGCCCTCCACGAGAACAAGCTGCCCTTCATCAACGGCGGCCACCCGCTCCACGTCCCGCAGATCACCACGAACGTCTCCCTGCTGGTGATCCTCGGCGTCCTCACCGTGACGGTGATCACATCCCTACTGGCCAGCCGTCGGGCGAAGCGCAGCTCCGAGACCGAGCAGAAGGAGACTGCTGTCAACTCCGTCGCGCCTCACTCGAAATGAGCTGTGAAAGAACGTAATCTGAGGGTCGTGATGGTTTCTCGACGCAATTTCTGTGGCACCGCGGCTGGTGCGATCGCGACACTCTCGGTGGCGGCGTGCAGTGGCGCTGACTCCGACGGCCTGTCCGCCGCCAACAGCAGCGCCTCCAAGGCCGCCGCGGCCGCCAAGTTGACCTCGGCGAGCGAGTCCCTGGTGAAGGGCTCGACGCCCACCGTGCTCACGGTGAGCGAGCCGCGCACCGTGAGCGCCTCGGTTCCTCAGATCCCCCTGGCGCGCAACCTCAGTCAGGCCATCGAGGTGGTCCGGGAGCGGACCCTGCGCCAGGCGGGCTGGAACAACGCCTCGGCGGTCACCATCACCAGTTCCTACATGGGTTCCTCCACTGACGTCATCGGCATCGAGCTGCGCGCCGCGGTCACCGTCAACGGGAAGACCACCACCACCCCGACCGCGCTGTGGTACGACGCGACGATGTCGCAGACCTTCTCCCCCTCGGTGCTCATCTCCTGGCCCGGCTGGGACGCCTTCGCCAAGGCCGTCGGTGACCGCGCCGCCGCCCAGGGGCTCGACAGGGCCAAGGCCCTGAAGTCCCTCCAGGACACCGCCGCCCCCTACGGCACCGGCCCGGCGATGGGCTTCGCGGACAACGGCGGATTCGTCGTCTCCTTCCCCCCGGGCACGGTCGGCGCCGATCTGGTCCAGGTGGTCCTCGACAAGAACGCCGTCTCCCCCGTGCTTTCGGACTTCGGCAGCAAGGCGGAGGGCGCCTCGCACCATCCCAGCGCCTTCTCGGGGACGCCGTCCACCACGGTCGTCTGGTACAAGCCGCCGAAGGACCGTCCCAAGCCGGCTGACTCCCCCAATCTTCATCCGCTGCCGGGAGACTCGACCGCGGGCTCGGACCAGGCCGGCTCCTCGGCCTCGGCATCCCCCTCGGGATCGACATCTGCTTCGCCTGCCCCGAAGAAGATCCCGCACCCGACCACTGCCATCGGCATCGACTGCATCGTCCACAAGGCCGTCGCACTGACCTTCGACGACGGCCCGGGAGCCGAGACGGACAAGGTCGTCGCCGACCTCAACAAGGTCAAGGGCGGGGCCACCTTCTTCCAGATGGGCAACTCCGTCGACACCTATCCGAAGTTCACCAAGCTGGTGGCCGGCTCCGGGTTCGAGATCGGCAACCACACCGTCACCCACCCCGACCTGTCGACGCTGAGCTCCGGCGCCGTCACGCGGGAGCTCAGCGGCAACAACGCCCGGATCAAGAAGCTCATCGGCCGGGCCCCGCTGCTGCTGAGGCCTCCCTACGGCGACCACAATGCCGACGTCGACGCCGTCGCGGGATCCCTCAACATGGCGATCGTCAACTGGAGTGTCGACACCGAGGACTGGAAGACCAAGAGCACCTCGGCGACCGAGCAGAAGGTGTTCAAGGATGTGCCGATCTACACCGAGCCGATCATCCTGATGCACGACATCCACGACTTCACGGTGGCCGCCGTCCCGACGATCGTGAACACCCTCACCAAGCAGGGCTACACCCTGGTGACGGTCTCGGAGCTGACCCTCAACACCGGCGGGTTCAAGACGGCCCACTCCTACTGCCGCGGCACCTCCCTGGTGCAGGACGGCTACCTCTGCAAGGGCTGATTCCGACACGGTGTCAGCGCCGGGTTGACATGGGTTGACCCCGCGGTTGGGGCCGCATAGTCTGTGTGGTATCACGGGGACTCCCCCAGATCCCGTGATGGGGTCCACCGCGCCCTCCCCCGGCTGTGGTGGACCGCGGGAGGTCTCGAGCTTCGCGCCGAGGCCTCCCGCACTACTTTCCCCCGCCTCTCCACGAGCTGCGGAGCACTTCTCCAAAGATCCCGGCGGTCTCGTGCTGGATCCCGAGGGTCGCTGTCTGCGGAATCCTGCGGATCATCGTCCGCCGCCCGCGAGGACCACCGTCTGCGGGATCCCGTGGGTCCTGTGGATCCCGATGGTCACCGCCTGTGGATCCTGCGCACCACCGGGTCGATCAGCTCCGAGATCTCGCCGATCCTCATCAGCCGGGCGACCACCACGAACACCCCGACGAAGACGATCCCGCCGGCGGCCAGGGTGAGCAGGCTGAACAGGCGTCCCTGACCGAGCATTCCCGCCGCCCAGACCACCGCGGCGGTCGGCACGCCGGAGATCACGGAGGCCGCCAGCAGCCGCAGCCACAGCGTCGAGACGCTGCGCATCCCCAGCCCGCTCACCTCGCGGGAGGCCCGCAGGATCCACACGATGGAGACGATCGTGTTGCTGATGGTCTGCGCCGCGGCCACCGTCCACAGCGCCGAGGAGGCCGGCAGGACCAGCACGAGGCTGGCCAGGATCAGCTGGGAGCCGGACAGGATGGACTGCATCACAAGGTTCTGCCGGCCGTCCTCGCGGGCGAAGCAGTAGCGCTGCTGGAGGGTCGAGATGCCGAAGGGCAGCAGGCCGATCCCCATGATGGCCACCGCCCCGGCCAGCGGCATCACCTGGTCGGGCTGGAGGGACCAGATGGTCTGGACGCCGGGAGCCGCGAGCACCACCATCGCGATCGAGCAGGGGACGACGACGACCGCGGGGGCGGTGAGTCCCCGGCGCACCAGGGAGCGCATGCCGGCGGTGTCGCCGTCGGCATTGGCCGCACTCATCCTCGGGAACAGGGCGGTGAGAATCGACACCGTGATGAGCCCGTGGGGCAGCATGAAGATGAGGAAGGCGTTGTCGTAGGCGCTGATCGAGGAGACCTCGGGGTGATGCACCCGCACATAGGACAACATCTTCTTGGTGGCGATCCCGACCAGCTGGGCGATGAGCAGGGCCGAGAAGGTCCACACCGTGAGCCGGGCGGCCGCCCCCAGGCCGTAGCCGCGGATCCCCCACCGGGGACGCCAGCGGAACCCGCCGCGCCACAGCGGGATGATGAGGAACAGCCCCTGGACGGCGATGCCCAGGGTGGTGGTGCCGGCCACCACCCAGATCATCTGCGGGGTCCAGCTCGCCGGGTCGCCGTGGGCGCCGAACTGCACCAGGAACCACACCAGACCGCTGATCTGGATGATGTTGGCCAGCACCGGACTCCACATGAAGGCGGCGAACTGCCCCCGGGCGTTGAGGACCTGGCCCAGGATCGCGTAGAGGCCGTAGAACAGGATCTGCGGCATGCAGATGAACCCGAAGAAGGTGGTGAGTTCGCGCGCCGGGGCCGAGCCCGAGAAGTACAGGTCCAACAGCCACGGCGACCCGACGGTGGCGAGCAGGGTCACCGCGATCACCGCGACGAAGGAGACCGTCAGCAGCCGGTCGACGAACTCCCGGCCGCCGTCGCTGCGCTTCATCGCCTTGACGATCTGGGGGATGAGGATCGCGTTGAGGACGCCGGCCGACAGCAGGTTGAAGATGACATTGGGCAGCGTGTTGGCCGCCTGGAAGGTGTCCAGGGCCAGCGACGTCCCGAGCATCGCGGTGGTGAGCAGGGAGCTGCGGACCAGCCCGAGGATCCGCGAGACGAGGGTGCCGGCGGCCATCACGGCGCTGGCCCGTCTCAGGGACGCCGACTCCTTGGCCTCGGCCTCGGCCAGGCTGGCCCGGGCTCGGTCGGCCTCCGCCTCGGCGACCTCCAGGCCGGGCCCGGGGGTGGTGATCGGAGGGGTCTGGCCGGGTTCCAGGTCGGGCAGCTCGGACGGCAGCCCGGAGGAGCGGTGGGCGGCTGCCGGTCGCTCCTCGGGGGACTCCGCCGGGGCGGGGGCTCCGGGGGTCGCCGGTCCGGTGAGGTCGGACCCGCTGAGGTCCCGGACGTCGTCCGGGCCGGCACCCGTCCCCCACCCACCGACCAGGTCAGTACCCGTACGGCCAGTCTCGGTGTGGGAGGTGCCGGTGTGGGAGGCGTCAGTGCCAGAGGACGCGGATCCGGGACCCGCGGTCCCCTCCCGGCCGGAGGCGCGGCGTCTGGCCTGCTGGTCGATGCGGCGGTCCAGCTCGAGCCTCTCCAGCTCCTGGATCCGCGAGGCGATATTGGCCCCGAGCATCGTGGCGTCGGGGTCGATCGAGTCGTAGACGTCGAAGGTGGGGGCCGGTGCCGGCCTCTTCTCCGGGACTCTCAGCAGGTCGTAGACGTCGGCTTCGGTCCCCGCGGCGGGTCTGCCGAAGGAGCCGCCGATGGATCCCCCGGCAGAGCCTCTGCGGGAGCCGGTGGATCCGGTCGGACCGCCGGGGAGCGAGTCCTCCACGGCGTCGTCCTCCCGTCCCTCCTGTCGGCTCCTACCGGAGCGTCGAGGCGCGCGGGAGGTCGGATCGGGCGGCTCGCCGTTCGACCCGCGTCGGGCGCTCAGCGTCCCGTCCCTGCGTAGACGACGGCCTCTCCCTCGGAGTCCAGACCGAAGGCGGTGTGGGCCACCCGGACCGCCTCGTCGACCTCCTCGGCGGCGACGACCACCGAGATCCGGATCTCGGAGGTCGAGATCATCTGGAGGTTGATCCCAGCATCGGCCAGGGCGCGGAAGAAGGTGCTGGTGACGCCGGGGTGGGAGCGCATCCCGACACCGATCACCGAGACCTTGCCGACCTGGTCGTCGTAGAGCAGCTGCTCGTAGCCGAGGGAGTTCCTCGCCGCCCGCAGCGCCTCGACGGCGGTGCGGCCGTCGGACATCGGCAGGGTGAAGGACAGGTCGGTCCGGCCGTCCATCACCCGGGAGGCGTTCTGGACGATCATGTCGATGTTGATGCCGGCGTCGGCGATGATCCCGAAGATCTGCGCCGCACGGCCGATGGCGTCGGGAATCCCGGCGATGGTGATCTTCGCCTCCGAGCGGTCGTGGGCGACCCCGGAGATGATGGCCTCTTCCATGGCTGGTCCCTTCTTGATGTCGGCGAGGTCCTTGACCCAGGTGCCCGGATTGTCGGAGAAGGAGGAGCGGACGTGCACCGGGACGTCCTCGCGGCGGGCGTACTCGACGCAGCGCAGGTGCAGGATCTTGGCGCCGCAGGCGGCCATCTCCAGCATCTCCTCGTAACTGATCTCCGGGATCCGTCGCGCCTCGGGGACGATCCGCGGATCGGCGGTGAACACCCCGTCGACGTCGGAGTAGATCTCGCAGTACTGGGCGTTGAGGGCGCTCGCCAGGGCGACCGCGGTGGTGTCGGAGGCGCCGCGTCCCAGGGTGGTGACGTCCTTGGTGGTCTGGGAGACCCCCTGGAAGCCGCACACGATGACGACGTTGCCGGCGCTCAGCGACTTCTCCACCCGGCCCGGGGTGATGTCGATGATGCGCGCATTGCCGTGCGCTGCGGTCGTGATGACCCCGGCCTGGGAGCCGGTGTAGCTGCGGGCCGGCACGCCGAGATCCGACAGCGCCATCGCCAGCAGGGCCGCCGACTGGCGCTCACCGGTGGTGAGGAGCATGTCGAGCTCGCGAGGGGCCGGCTGGGGGGAGACCTTGAGGGCCAGGTCCATCAGGTCATCTGTCGAGTCGCCCATCGCCGAGATGACGATGACCACCTCGTTGCCGGCCCGTCTGGTCGCGGCGATCCGGCGGGCAACACGTTTGATCGACTCGGCGTCGGCCACCGAGGACCCGCCAAACTTCTGGACGACGCGCGTCATCAATCCTCCCGTTGGTGCGGACACCGCAGTCTATCCGGCGTCCTGCGGTGCTCGGTGCACCGGCCACTGGTCGAAGCAGAATGTACCCGCCGCAGGGAGGACCGGGCTGAACTACCCTCAACCCATGGATCCGAACCTGCGCATCGGCGACTCCGACCGTGACGCCGCGGTGGCGGCGCTGCGCGACCACCACGTCGCCGGACGGCTCACCGCCGAGGAGTTCGACGACCGGATGGCCGCCGCCCTGGCCGCCCACACCCGGGCCGACCTGGACGAGCTCTTCGTCGATCTGCCGAAGGACCCCTCCAGCCTCGTGGTGGCGACCCCGATCCCCTCGAAGGTCGAGACCTCGAACCGGCGCAAGCCCCTCGAGGTGGTCTCGGCCCTCACCTGGCCGGCGGCACTGATCTTCTGCTTCGCCACCGGCTGGCAGTGGTGGTGGGTGATCCTCATCCCGGTGTTCCTGGTCCCGGTGCTCACCGGGGGCCACAGCTCCCACCGGTCGAGGGATCGGCGCAGGCTGGAGGGCCGGTCCGACGACTCGAGCGGCAGTGAGTGACCCGGAGGGCGGGACCCAGCGGGTTACAGGCCGGACTCGGCGGTGTGCAGGCCACGCTCAGCGGCTCGCGGGCGGGACCCAGCGGCTCGCCCTGCTGCACAACGGCAGGGCGAGCCGCTGACTCGTCTCAGGCCTTGACGACCTTGATCGACAGCCCCAGATCGGGCTCGGTCGCCCAGTCCTGACCGGGCTCGGCCTCCTCCATCGAGGTAGCCAGCACCTCGTCGGCGATCTCGCCGGCATGGTCACGGATCGCCTCGGCCAGCTTCTCGCCGGCATGCCAGCTCAGCGAGATCCGGTCGGAGACCTCCAGGCCGACATGCTTGCGGGTGTCCTGGATGAACCGGACGGCCTCACGGGCCAGACCGGCGCGGGCCAGCTCCGGGGTGATCTCCAGATCCAGGGCCACCGTCTCGCCCTGCTCGTTCACCACGCTCCAGCCCTCGCGGGGACGCTCGGAGATGATGACGTCGTCGGGCCCGATGACCGCGCTGCCGCCCTCGGCCTGGGGGACGTCGAGGGTCACCTGACCGTCGGCGGCCAGGTCGGCCGCCAGCTTCCCGGCGTCGACCGCCGCGATCGCCGCAGCGACCTTCGGGGTGACCTTACCGAACCGCTTGCCCAAGGACCGGAAGTTGCCCTTGGCGGTGTGGTCGACCAGATCGCCGGAGGAGCCGAAGGACTCCAGCCGGACCACATTGAGCTCGGCACGGATTTCGGCCTGCAGGGACTCGTCGAGCCGGGCCAGATGGGATCCGGAGATCAGCGCCCGGCTGAGCGGCTGACGCAGCTTCACCTTGGCCTCGGCGCGGGCGCCACGACCCAGCTCGACGACCCTGCGGGCCAGGTCCATCGACTCGTCGAGGCTCTCGTCGATGACCGACTCGTCAACGGTCGGCCAGCTGCTGAGGTGCACCGACTCCGGGGCGTCCGGATCGGTGGCCACGAAGAGGTCCTGCCAGACCCGCTCGGTGATGAACGGGGTGATCGGGGCCATCAGCCGGGTGAGCACGTTGAGGGTCTCGTGGAGGGTCCACAGGGCGCTCGGGTCGCCGTCCCAGAAGCGACGACGGGACCGGCGCACGTACCAGTTCGACAGCTCGTCGATGAACTCCTGGAGGAGGGCACCGGCACGCTGGGTGTCGAAGTCGTTGAGCGCCTCGGTGACGTCGCGCACCAGCACATTCGTCGACGACACCAGCCAACGGTCCAACACATGGCGGTCTTGTAGAGCGGGGGGGACGACCCCCCCGTTCCCCCTCGGGGAGTCGTCGCCCGCCTGGCCGGCCCCGGCGGCCGTGGCCACGCTCGCTCCCGCGGGGGACCAGTTGTTGGCCCGCGCGTACAGGGCATGGAATGAGACGGTGTTCCAGTAGGTGAGAAGGACCTTGCGGACCGTCTCCTGAATGGTGTCGTCGCCGACCCGTCGTGCGCTCCACGGCGACCCGTCGGCGGCCATGAACCAGCGGACGCCGTCGGCGCCGTGCTTGTCCATCAGCGGGATGGGCAGCAGGATGTTGCCCAGATGCTTGCTCATCTTGCGGCCGTCGGCGGCCAGGATGTGGCCCAGGCACAGCACATTGCGGTACGGCGACTGGTCGAAGACCAGGGTGCCCACCGCCATCAGGGTGTAGAACCAGCCGCGGGTCTGGTCGATCGCCTCGCAGATGAAGTCGGCCGGGAAGTGCGCCAGGAACTTCTCCTTGGAGCCGGGCACATGCGGATACCCCCACTGGGCGAAGGGCATCGAGCCCGAGTCCAGCCAGGCATCGGCCACCTCGGGGACGCGGTGGTAGGTGTGGCCATCGCGCTCGAAGGTGATCTCGTCGATGAACGGGCGGTGCGGGTCCAGCCCGGTGAGGTCACGTCCGGCGTACTCCGACAGCTCGGCCAGGGATCCGACGCAGATGACGTCGTCGCGGTCGTCGTCGTTGCGCCACAGTGGCAACGGCGTCCCCCAGTACCGGGTGCGCGAGACGGCCCAGTCGATGTTGTTCTCCAGCCAGTCGCCGTAGCGGCCGTGCTTGATCGTCTCGGGGTACCAGGTGGTGGCCTCATTCTGGGCGATCAGCTGCTGCTTCATCCGAGTGGTGCGGATGTACCAGGAGGGCTGGGCGTAGTAGATCAGCGGGGTGTCGCAGCGCCAGCAGTGCGGGTAGGAGTGCCAGTGCATCTCCAGACGCCACAGGATCCCGCGCCTCTCGAGGTCCTCGCACAGCGGCTTGTCGGCGGACTTGAAGAACATCCCGCCGACCATCGGGATGTCGGCCTCGAAGGTGCCGTCGGGGCGGATCGGGTTGACCATCGGCAGCCCGTAGGCCCGGCAGGTGGCCAGGTCGTCGGCGCCGAAGGCAGGGGCCTGATGGACCAGCCCGGTGCCGTCCTCGGTGGTGACGTAGTCGGCCAGGATGACGAAATTGGCGTCGGCGGGGGTGGTGCGTCCATCGGTGGTGCGGTGGTCGGTGGCCGGCCAGTCGATCCACTCGTAGGGGCGCTGGTAGGTCCAGAACTCCATCTGCGCGCCGGTGAAGGACTGCCCGGTGCGGGTCCACTCATCGCCCAGAACGGCGTCGAACAGCGGTTCGGCGATGACCAGGTCGGTGCCGGGCTCGACCTTGCCCAGATCGGCGGCCACCTTGTCGGTGGCGGCGTCGGCGTCGGACTCCTTGACGTCGACCGGCTTGCGGCGGGCCACCACATAGGTGACGTCGGGGCGCACCGCCACCGCGGTGTTGGAGACCAGGGTCCATGGGGTGGTGGTCCACACCAGCAGCTTCGCCTGGCCGGCCAGCGGCCCGGAGGTGAGCGGGAACTGGACGTAGATCGAGGGGTCGCGGTCGTCGTGGTAGCCCTGGGCCAGCTCATGGTCGGACAGCGTGGTGCCGCAGCGCGGGCAGTAGGGGGCGACCCGGTGGTCCTCGCCGAGCAGACCCTTGTCGAAGATCTGCTTGAGGCCCCACCACACCGACTCGACGTACTGGGGGTTCATCGTCCAGTAGGCCTCGTCCATGTTCACCCAGTAGCCCATCCGACGGGTGAGCTCGGTGAAGGCGTCGACATGTCGGGAGACCGACTCGCGGCACTTGGCGTTGAAGGGTTCGACGCCGTACTTCTCGATGTCAGGCTTGCCGGAGAAGCCCAGCTCGCGCTCGACGGCCAGCTCGACCGGCAGTCCGTGGCAGTCCCAGCCGGCCTTGCGGTCGACGTGGTAGCCCTGCATGGACTTGAACCGGGGGAAGACGTCCTTGAAGACGCGGGCCTCGATGTGATGGGTGCCGGGCTGGCCGTTGGCGGTCGGCGGACCCTCGAAGAAGTTCCACGGCTCGCCGTCCCTGGTGGCCTCCAGGGACTTCTCGAAGGTGTGGTTGGCGTCCCACAGGTCGATGATCTCGTGCTCCATCGCCGGCAGGTCGATCTGGGGGGGCACCGGCCGGTAGGAGCCTGGTGAGGTGCCGTTCGAGGCGCTGGGTGTGGTACCCGCGCTCTGCTGGGGGGTGATGGCGTCGCTCATCGCGATGGTCGCGTCCTTCGTCGTCCGATCTCGACGAGGGACGAGCTCCCGGAGGTCTCCGGGGCACCCGCGGTACCACCCTCATTGCAGCTGGGTCCCGGTCCGGTCCGCCAGCTGCCACTTCCTTGCATCGCTGCCGGTTCTAATGAGCCACGCGGCCGTCCTGTCGGCCGGCCTCTCGAGGAGTACGTGCCTTTCGGCCCAGGACCCCACGAGCACCCGGCGAGACGCCACGTGTCCGTTCTTCCGGCGGCTCCGGGGTGATGGCCCCATCGACGCCGTGCGACGCGGCGATCATACGCCAAGCTGCCGTTGGCCGGCGAGCGGCTCCGCACGGACCGCCGCCACCAGTGACTCGATGATCTGGGCGACGCCGTCCTCGGCATTGGAGGGAGCCCGGTGGTTCGCCGCAGCCAGTGCGGCCGGCACCGCATTGGCCACCGCCCAGGATCGCGGCGCCCAAGCCAGCAGCTCGACGTCGTTGTCGCCGTCGCCGAAGGCCACCACATCGGCCCGTGTCATCCCCAGCCTCTCGGCCAGCATCGCGACCCCGGTGTCCTTGGTGACCCCGGCCGCGCTGACCTCCAGCATCCCGGCCCCGGAGTTGGTGATGTGCACCTCGGCCGGGTCGGCGACCGCCTCGGCGATCCGCGACAGCTGCGGCACCGACAGGCGGGGATGGCGAGCGACCAGTTTGAGGCATTCGGCCCCGGTCACCTCGGCCAGGCTGAGGGTGGGCATCTCGGCGGGGTCGCGGTGGTGGTCGGAGAAGACGCACAGATCCGGGTAGCCGGCCTGGGAGGCGAAGTACTGGCCATTGTCCTGAATGGCGGCGAAGACCGTTCCCGGCGCGGCCTGCGACAGTGCGGTGGCGAACCGGCGCGCGACCGCCGAGGTCATCGGCAGGGCGAACAGCACGGTCTGGGCATGCAGGTCCCAGCAGATCGCACCGTTGCTGCACAGCGCCCACCTGCCCAGCCCCTCGCGGATCCCGGTCAGCCCGTAGAGCTGGCGGGCGGTGACCGGCACCACCGGCACCCCGGCCGCCTCGGCGGCGGCGATGGCTGCCCGGGTGCGGGCGGAGATGGTGCCCTCGGGAGACAGCAGGGTGCCGTCCAGGTCGGTGGCGATCAACATCAGGCGGCCTGTTCGACCAGGGACTCGACGACCTGGGCGAAGCCCTCCTCGGCCAGTGGCGGGGCGATGTCGGTGGCGGCGTCCTTGGCCAGTTGCTGGCCGTCGGCCATCGCGAAGGAGCGGCCCGCCCAGGCCAGCATCTCGGCGTCATTGCCGCCATCCCCCAGGGCGACGACGTCGGCACTGGTCATCCCGAGCAGACTGCACAGCTGGTCCAGGCCGTGGGCCTTGTCGTGACCCTCGGCGCACACCTCGACCATCGGGAAGCCGGAGTTGGAGGTGTGGGCGCCGGGGACCCGCAGCGCCAGGGTGCGGGAGATGAACTCATCGGTGCTCATCTCGTCGGTGCGCACCATCACCTTGAGGCAGTCGTGGCTGAAGATGTCCTCGCGGTCCACCTGGACGAACTCGGCCGGATCCTTGACGAGCTCATCGGGGCGCATCTGGTCCAGATAGTGCTCGGTGACCGCGAAGACCCGGCCGTCCTCGCGGACCGAGGCGAACTGCGCGTGGGGGGCGTACTTGAACACCGTCTCGGCGAAGGAGCGGACCGTGGCGGCCGGCGTCATCAAGGAGAACAGCACCTTCATGTCGTGGGCCAGGTCGAAGGCCAGCGACCCGTTGCTCACCACCGCGTAGCGGGAGAAGGCGTCCAGCACCGTCTCCAGGCCGCCGATCTGGCGCCCGGTGGTCGGCACCACCGGGATCCCGGCCGACTCGGCCGCCCGGATCGCGGCCCGCGACCGTGACGAGATGGTGTTGTCGGCTCGGACCAGGGTTCCGTCGAGATCGGTGGCAATCAGCACGGCTCCAGCCTATCGGGACGACGCCGTTGCGACCGCGGGGCATCGGACAGGGCCGTCACGGGGGCGCCGGGGCCGAGGAGATCTGTGTCGGATCCTCGGCGGATCCCGCCCGGCGACCCGACTGAACCCGGCCACCCGGGGGCCCGGGTTGAGCCGACTCGTGGAGCTGTGCTGAAGTAGCCCCGGAACCCGGTACGGGTGGAGGAGGCGACGCGGTGGCAGCTCAGCAGAGCGATTGGCCCCATCGCTCCCGCAGCCTCTGGCGGATCCCCCTGGAGCGCTACCTGCGGGGCACCAAGCCGGTGGACCCGGGCAGGGATCTGGCCGCGGCGCGCGACGACATGGCCGCCGCCGAGGCCCGCAGGGTCTTCGACCTCATCATGCGGGTCACCGCGATCGCCATCTCGGTGGGCGCCTCCTCGGCCGAGTCGATCGCGATGGCCCTTCGGATCGCCGACGCCTATGGCATCCGGATCCACGTCGACATCACCAACACCTCGGTCATCGTCACCCAGCACCGCAGCCTGGACGACGACCCCATCACCGCCCTGCGGGTGGTCCAGGTGCGCGCCCCCGACTACCAACGGCTGGGACGCCTGGAGACCCTGGTCGGCCAGGTCGTCGGCCGGCAGATCGAGCTGGATGACGCCAGGCGCAGTCTCGATGATGTGGTGCGGGCGCCCCGGATGTACCGGCGCTGGTTCGTCACCGCCAACATGGGGGTGCTGGGCGCGTCGATGGCGGCCCTCTACGGCGCCACGGTGTGGGACGTCATCATCGCCTTCCTGGCCACCTGCCTGGTCGATATCGCGGTCCAGGCACTGGCCAGACGCCGTGTCGCCAGCTTCTTCGTGCAGGCCGTCGGCGGAGCGATCCCGACCGCGGTGGCACTGGGGATGATGCTGCTGATCTCGGTGGCCGGGGCGCATCTGCCCCTGTCTCCGTCGCTGGTGGTGGCCGCCGGGATGATCTCGCTGCTGGCCGGCACCGGGGCGGTGGCCGCCGCCCAGGACGCTCTGGACGGCTACTACGTCACCAGTTCGGGGCGCTTCCTCGAGGTCATCATGCAGACCGGCGGGATCATCTTCGGGGTGATGACGGCGTTGTGGATCGGGCTGAAGCTCGGCGTCCCGAGTCACATCTCGCCGACCCTGCCGTGGACCAGCGGCTGGTGGGTGCAGGTGCTGGCCTCGGCCATCGCCTCGATCGCCTTCGGCGCCACCGCTCATGCGGGGCCCCGCACCCTGGGGGTCAGCGGTGTGCTGGGAGCGCTGGGCTGGGGCGGATATCTGGTCGGGATGTGGTTGAGCGGATCGATGGTGATCGCATCGGGGCTGGGGGCGGTACTGATCGGGCTGGTCTCGGCCACTGCGGCCAAGCGCTGGAAGGTGCCGCAGGTGGCTCTGGTGACCATCGCCGTGGTGCCACTGATGCCCGGGATGATGCTCTACCGAGGGCTGTACATGTTGATGGCCGGCCAGCTGGGACTGCCGGCGCCGGGGTCGGGGGCCAGTGTGCTGGCCCAGGCGATCCTCATCGGGGTCGCCCTGGCGGCGGGCTCCAGCCTGGGGGTGCTGGCCGCCCGGCCGCTGTCGATCCCTGATGATCGCCGGACCCGCCACGCGGTGCGAGCCTCGTGGTTCCGTGGTGAGGCGGTACCCAGGGACTGGGTTCCCAGAGGGCGGCGCCATCGCAGCCCCTCCGTGGCCCCCGACCCGGATCAGGCCTCCCAGGCCTCCCAGACCACCGCGGATCAGACCTCCGAGGACAGCTCGAGCAGGGCCTCGGCGCGCAGCTGAGCCCCCGGCTCCCCTGGCGCTCCCCCCGCTGAGGAACCGGGGAGTTTGACGACCACGCGCGCCGTGATGTCTGCTGAACGATCGTGACCACCACACCGCCGCCCCAGGCCGTCCGGGCCCGGGTCGGCACCCTGTTGCTCTTCCTGGTCAACGGGATGACCTTCGCCTCATTGGTTCCCCGCTACCCCGAGATCAAGGCGAGCCTGACGGCGTCCCAGACCCTGTGGGGGCTGGCGATCGGACTGGGGCCGCTCGGCGGGCTGGCCCTGGGCCTGGCTGCCGCCCGCCTGATGGCGAGATTCGGCTCCCGCAATGTCGCCATCTGGCCGCAACTGGCCTCCACCGCCTCCATGATCCTTCTGGCACTCGCCGGCCATATCGCCTGGGTCTTCGTGGCGATGATCCTGATGAGCGCCTTCGATGCGTTGACCGACATCGCGATGAACTACCAGGGGTTGCGGGTCCAGAACCTGTATCGCCGCTCCATCATCAACACCTTTCACGGCTTCTGGTCGGTGGGGGCGGTGGCCGGTGGACTGATCGGCTCGGCGATGGCCCAGTGGCGAGTCAGCATCACCTCCCAGGCGCTGGTCACCATCGTGGTGCTGGCCCTGGTGCTGGTGTGGTCCTGGTCGTTGATGCTGCCGGGTCGCGACGCCGACACCGCGGATCCCAGCACCCCGGATTCCGGCCCGGTGCCCTCCCCCGATGGTTCCAGCACCCCGGATGCCGGCCCGGTGCCCTCCCCTGCCGGCTCCGAGGGCCATCCGGACCCTGCGCTCGCGGCCGCCGGGACCAGCCCAGCCAGCCCGGTCGGCACCAGTGCCATCCCTGCCGACCAGGCCGCCCGGAACCGGGTCCCGGTGCCGCCGGGCAGCTGGCTGAGGATCGTCGCCCTGGGTCTGGTCGGCGCGGTGGCCGGCGGCATCGAGATCGGCGGAGCGAGCTGGGCCCCGCTCTATCTCAACTCGGCCTTCACCGTGACGCCATTCGTGGCGGGCCTGGGTTTCGTGGGCCTGATGAGCGCCGAGACCCTCGGACGGCTCACCGGCGACGCCATCGTCAACCACTTCGGCCAGGCCGTGGCCGTGGCCCAGGGGTCGATCGTCTGCCTGATCGGGATGATCATCTCGATCGCCTGGCCGACCCCGGCCACCGCGATCCTCGGCTTCACCGCCGCCGGTTGGGGGGTCGCCACCATCATTCCGCTGGCGATGGACGTGGCGAACCGCCTCCCCGGGGTCACCGACGGCCTCGGCCTCACCGTCACCTCATGGCTGATGAGGCTGGGGTTCATGGCCTTCCCGGTCGGCATCGGGGCGCTGGGAGATGCCATCAGCCTGCGGTGGGCGCTGATCTGCCTGCCCGCCGGGGCTGCTGTGATGCTGGCCCTGGTGCCGCTGTTCCGCCCGATCCCAGCCGACCGGCGGTAGCCGGAGCCGAGGGCTGCGCACATTGCTCCGCAGACGGGGGTCTGTGCAGCTGGAGCTGCAGGCAGGCCGGTCTGCGGAGCATTTTGCGCAGTTCGAGGCCGGCGACTACTTGCTGTCCTCGGCGATGTGGCGCTCCAGACGCTCCAACTTGGCGGTCATCTCACCGGTGCGACCGGGCCGGATGTCGGCCTTGAGCACCAGGGACACCCGGGTGCCGTACTCGGCGACCGCCTCGGTGGCCTTCTTGACCACCGCCATGCACTCGTCCCAGGACCCCTCGATCTCGGTGAACATCGAGCTGGTGTGGTTGGGCAGGCCGGACTCGCGCACCACGGCCACCGCGGCCGCGACGGCATTGGCGACACCGCCGTCCTCGCGAGCCGACCGGCCACCACTGGGCACCAAACTGAATGCTGCAATCATGGCTCAACTCTATTCGGCCGGGGTAGCCCTGCTGGCAATCCCCGTCCGGCCACCACCGTTCCGGGTGCGCTGCAGCTCAGTCCACCACCTGCGATCAGGCAGTAGTGGCCGAGGCGGCGTCCGAGGAGACGTAGCGGCGTCCCTCGAAGGCCCGGCCCAGGGTCACCTCGTCGGCGTACTCCAGGTCCCCGCCGACCGGCAGTCCTGAGGCCAGCCGGGAGACCCGCACCCCCATCGGCGAGATCAGCCGTGACAGATAGGAGGCCGTCGCCTCCCCCTCGAGGTTCGGGTTGGTGGCCAGGATCACCTCGGTGACGGTGTCGTCGGCCAGCCGGGTGCACAGCTCTCGGATGTGCAGGTCGGCCGGGCCCTTGCCGTCCAGCGGTGAGATCGCCCCACCGAGGACGTGATACAGCCCTCGGAACTCCCGGGTGCGCTCCACGGCGATGACGTCCTTGGACTCCTCGACCACGCAGATCACCGACTGATCGCGGCGCGGATCCCGGCAGTAACGGCAGGTGTCGTCGGACGAGATGTTGAAGCAGACCTGGCAGAACTTCGCCTTCTCCTTGACCTCTTTGAGAGTGTCGGCGAGTGCGTTGACCTCCTCGGCGGGCGCGTCGAGGATGTGGAAGGCGATGCGCTGCGCACCCTTCGGGCCGATTCCCGGCAGCCGCGACAGGGCGTCGATGAGGTCTTGCAGCGGACCGTCGTACATCGGGTCTCCTTCCGCGACCGTCACGTCCAGCCGCCCTCACATGCTACGGCGGACGACCGACACTTCCAGACGCCGCACCACGCGCCCCCCGAACCCGGCCATCTCCTGCCACCGGCAGACGCCGTCACATTCAATCGATGGAGACCCTCGGGCCCTCCACCGGCGCAACCTCAGATCCCCCGGCGGGGCACAGTCACATCCCCAGACCAGGAATCTGGGGCATCACCGAGGCCTGCTTGGCGCTGGCCTTGGAGGCGGCGTCGCGGACCGCGGCGACCACCAGATCGGCCAGCGTCTCGGTGTCCTCGGGGTCGACGGCCTCGGGCTTGATCTCCAAGGACTGCAGCTCACCGGACCCCGACACGACGGCATTGACCAGGCCGCCACCGGCCGTCCCGTCGAAGCTCGACTCGGCGAGGTCCTTCTGGGCCTGGACCAGCTGGGCCTGCATCGCCTGGGCCTGAGCCAGCAGACCGTTCATGTCGAGGCCGTTGAGGTCGAAACCATCTGCCGGACTGCTCATCTGGATCCCCTGTCACGCCCGGGCTGCACCCGGGAGATAGTCATTGATGCCCCTCGAATCTACCCGACCCGGGGTGCCCGCCCAACGCTGCCGAGGGTGCAGTCGGCGGCAAGCGCAATCCCTGGCACAAGTCTCCGGCCGCGCCGGGAGGAGGATCGGCACCCCGATCCTCACTCCACCACGGGGATGTCGATGACGACCCCTCCCAGTTCGGTGCGGATCAGCTCAGCAGCCGAGTACTGGGGGGTCTCGACCGCCTCCGAGTCCCACTCCGAGGCGGGCAGATCCTCATCCTCGGGAGGCTCCTGCTCGACATGGTGGGACATCTCACGGATGCCCTCCTTGGCGCGCTGGCTCCACCTGTGGCCGGCCGGAGCAGCGTCTGCGGGCCGGCTCACGGGGCCGGAACCGGCCGGCGCACGATCCGCACCGTTCGAGGCGGGCCGGGCCGAGCCCGCACCGCTTCGATCCGAACCGTCCGCGACGCCGGGAGCGCCGGAATCAGACCCGTCAGGCTCGTCAGCGCCCGGCCGGAGCGCCTCGTCCCGGCCGGGCTCAGAAGGGTCCGGCGGAGCCTCACCCGATGGACCGGGCCACGATGAGCCTGGAGCCTGGTAGTCGTTGCGGGACTGGCCGGGATTGTGAGGGGCGGAACCGCCCCGGCCTCCCGAACCTCCCTGGCCGCCCTGATCGCCTGGTCCGCCGGGACCACCCTGGGGTCCGCCGCTCGGACCTCCTCCGGGACCATCCAGTATCGGGTCGAAGTCCAGGTCGACACCCAGCACCTCCACCACGGCGTCGTGCAGCACCTTGGAGTGCGGCCCGGAGGCGAACATGTCGAGGGCCCCCGGATTGGCGAACCCGATCGTCGCCCGCCGACCGTGCACCTCGAGGATCTGGGCGTACTGGGTCAGCACCATCCAGATCACCCGGCCGTGGTCCTTGACGACGTCGAGCACCCGCGGCCACTCGCGCCGCAGCATCGATATGTCCACCTGACCTGGGCCGGCCCCTTGCGGGGCCGATGCCTGCGGGGCTGGGGACTGGGGGCCCGGCTGATCTGCCGGTCGCTGTTCGCCGCTCTGACCCGAGTTGCCGCTCGTCTGCTGGGGAGCCGGGGGCTGCGAGTCGGGAGCGGGCGATGGCGGGGAGGCCGGGGGTCGGGAGCCCTCCACCGGCGGCTCGGCCGACTGGGTGGAACCGGATCGGTAGTTGCGCTCGCTGGGCCGGGGACGACGCCTGGGCCCGGGGCTGGCGGGGCGACGTTGCGAGCTCGGCTGCTGGGCCGGGCGCTGAGGTCCCGCCTGCGCGTTGCCCTGCGGCGCGTTGCCCTGCGACACATTTCCCTGCGGGGATCCGGCCTGCGGGCTCCCCTCCTGCGGTCCCGAGTGCGCGTTTCCCTGCTGGGGACCGGTCTGCGGGCTGCCCTGCTGGGGAATGCCCTGCTGAGGAGCCGATGGCCCGCCCGACTGCTGGGAGGGTGGCCGCCGGCCCTGTCGCGGACCGGACTGCCCGGCCGCCTGCTGGGAACCGGGCGACTGCGTCGGCTGCCCGGGGGAATCCGCCCCAGACGGCGTCTCCCCCGTCTCGACCGCTGCCCCGGCCATCCCCACCCGACGCTCCAACCGCTCGAGCCGGGCGTTGTAGCCGCGTTCGCCAGAGTCGGAACTGGGCAGCAGGACCCGGGAGCACATCAGCTCCAGGTGGAGCCGCGGAGCGGTGGTGCCGCGCATCTGGGTGAGCCCGGTGGCCAGCACCTCGGCGGCGCGGGTCAGCTCCCCCGACCCCATCCCGGCTGCCTGGTGACTCAGCCGGGTGGCCTGTTCGGGGGAGGCGTCGATGAGCCCGGTGGAACAGGCGTCGGGGACCGCCGAGAGGATCACCAGGTCGCGGACCCGGCGCAGCAGATCCTCGGTGAACCGCCTCGGATCCTGGCCGATCTCGATGACCTTGTCGATGGTGGCGAAGACCTCGTGGGCGTCCCCGGCGGCGAAGGCGTCGACGATCTGGTCGAGCAGCGCGTCAGGGGTGTATCCGAGCAGCGCCGCGGCCCGGGAGTAGGAGACGCCGTCGGCCTCGGCCCCGCCGAGCAACTGATCGAGGACCGACAGGGAGTCCCGCACCGACCCGCCGCCGGCCCGGACCACCAGGGGCAGCACCGACCGCTCGACGCGGATCCCCTCCTGCGAGCAGATCTTCTCCAGATAGGAGATGAGGATCTTCGGGGGGACCAGCCGGAAGGGATAGTGGTGGGTCCGCGACCGGATGGTGCCGATGACCTTCTCCGGCTCGGTGGTCGCGAAGATGAACTTGACGTGCGGCGGCGGCTCCTCGACCAGCTTCAGCAGGGCGTTGAAGCCCTGCGTGGTGACCATGTGGGCCTCATCGATGATGTAGATCTTGTATCGCGAGGAGACCGGCGCGAAGAAGGCCCGCTCTCGCAGGTCACGGGCGTCCTCGACCCCGCCGTGGGAGGCGGCGTCGATCTCGATGACGTCGATCGAGCCGGCCCCGCCGCGGGCCAGATCCCGGCACGACTGGCAGACGCCGCAGGGGTTCGGCGTGGGCCCCTTCTCGCAGTTCAGCGCCCGGGCCAGGATCCTGGCGCTGGTGGTCTTGCCACAGCCGCGCGGCCCGGAGAACAGGTAGGCGTGGTTGACCCGGTTGTTGATGATGGCGCGCTTGAGGGGCTCGACGACGTGATCCTGACCGATCACCTCGTCGAAGGTGTCGGGACGGTAGCGGCGGTAGAGGGCCAACGGGGGTTCACCGTCGTCCTGCTGGGTGGCGGGGATCGCCTCGATGTGGCCGCGGGTGCTGGCTGAGTCGGGGTCGTGCTGGCCGGCGTCGTCTGAATCGGGGAGGTCAGGCTCGACGTCGACGGGCGGTTCGTCGATCACCAGCTCCTCGGCGGCCGCCAGCTGTCTGACGGCCTCGAGGTGCTCGGAGGCCTCGTCGCTCTCATCTGCCGGGGACTCGGGGTCGTCGGCGACCTCGTCGGACTCCAGCCCATCGGGCTCCTGGGGTGTCTCCGGACCGGTCAGCAGGTTGCCCTCGGGATCGTCCTGGTCGTCATCGTCTGTGGCCTCGTCAACCGGGGCAGACTCGGACGGCTCGGACTCTGACGGCGTCTGCCCCGCGGTGCCTTCCTCGGCCCCCGCATCGTCGACCGGATCCGGCTGGGCACCGAAGAGGTCCGGACCGTCCTGGACGTAGTCATCCTCGTCCTCCTCGGGTTCCGGGTCGCCGGACAGCGGGTCGTAGTCCTCATCCACGAACCGAACCCTAGTTGACCTCACCGACACTGCGACCCCCGGTCACAGATCCCTCATCGGAATCCGCCCACCGACCGATACCGGCCTCTCCCCTGTCAGCCGAAGAACCACAGCAGCAGGCCGACGACGGCCACGAAGCCGAAGACCCCCCAGCCGAGCATCACCGCTCCATTGACCGGATGGCCGAGTTTCTTGGCCTTGCGGTTGCACAACGTGCAGACGATCGCGGGGACCGCGAAGGCCGCCATTTCGCAGCCGAGCACGGTCAGCGACAGCCAGCGCGGCACGACGGCCTCGGAGGTGTCCAGTTGCGGATAGCCGAGATTGGCCGGCAGCAGGGTCTGAAGCATCATCCCGGCCAGTCCGGCAGGGATCACCAGAAGCAGGCTGCACCAGGTGATGCCGCTCCAGATGATTCCGGCTCGGTCTCTGGTGATGATCCGGCTCTCCGTCAACAGTCCTCCTGCAACCCCGCCCCTGCGCCTCCGGCCCTCTGGGCACCGCGGCGGCGGACATGAAAAGGGGCTCCCCGCGCACCCGGTAGAGCCAACCTACCCTTGCTACCTCTCGGTCCTGGGGGAGTTCGGTCAGGTGCCGCCGCACGGGGAACCTTCATCCAGTCTAGGGGACGCCGCGACCGCGGCCAACTCGCCGGGGCCGCCGTGCCGGACGCCATCCGGATCGCCCGGTGCCCACAATCAGCTGCGGGTGGCAGAATCGGCGTCATCTGTGGGCGGGTGGGCCCGGCGTGAGGAGGCGCGATGACCAGGGTGGACGTGTGGCTGTGGTCGGTGCGGGCCTTCAAGACCCGATCGATGGCCACTGCGGCGGTGCGAGGAGGCCACATCCGACTCAATGACGAGCCGGTGAAGGCGGCCAAGGTGGTCAAACCTGGCGACACGGTGACCATCCACACCCCGGGATGGGACCGAGTGCTGGAGGTGGTCGACCCGATCAGCAAGCGGGTCGGGGCGAAGCTGGCCGTGGAGGCCTATCGGGATCTGTCCCTGCCTCGCCCGGACTACCTGTCGGCCCCGGTGGCCCGGAGGGATCGCGGAGCCGGGCGTCCGACCAAGAAGGACCGCCGTGAGATCGAGGCGCTGCGAGGCCGGGAGAATCGGTGAGACCCTGCGGCCGGCGTGCTGCCTGATGCGGTGTCGCCCCGGGCACTGAACGATCGGCCCAAGCAGCCGGGCGAACCCGTGATTTGGCGCGGCGTCGCGCAGCCGGTACCCTCTGCGACGGAGGATTCGCCTAGAGGCCTATGGCGCTCGCTTGGAAAGCGGGTTGGGTTCACGCCCTCACGAGTTCGAATCTCGTATCCTCCGCCATTACCCTTCCAGGGGCGCAGAAGCCCTTGTCAGACGTCACTTGGATTGTCATCTGACGGCACCGGCCGGGGACTTGGCGGTGTCCGCGGACGGTCTGCGGTCCGAGAGCCACCGATGCCCTGTTCACTGTCGGGCAGCGACCGACTGCCAGCCTCACGGACCCATTGACAGCACCGCCACTCTGCAGGTGCAGGCGCCACCGCGGGAGGTGCCGGGCTCCGGGTGCGTCGGCGACCTCGAATCCCCGGTAATCCTCCGTCGGAGGCGATACTCTCAGGCCCGATGGTCTGCCCTGCCACCACCTCACCCGACACCCAGGATCCACGCCGATGACTGTGCAATGCCGAACACTCATGGACCAGGACGCCCTCTACGCCCTGAACGACTACCACATGAAGCATCACAAGCAGGCGCGCTCGACCAAGACCACGCTGATCACGGTGGGTGTGCTGTGCCTGGTGATCTTCGCCATCGGCCTGGTCTTCGACGTCATGCTGGGGTCTGGTGAGATCTGGGACCTGGATGCGTTCCCGGTGTTCACCCTGGGCGTCGGCGTGTTCATGCTGCTGTACGCAGCCTGGGGGTGGAAGAGCGCCTGCCGTCGCATGGTGCGCAAGCAGCTGGCCGCCAAGGGGCCGACGATGTTGACCTGCAACATCGCCGAGGAGGGCATCTACTCCCTCAACGAGCGCAATGGCTGCCGATCCTTCAACCCTTGGCTCACCGTTGAGTCCCTGGACCAGCAGGGACGCTACGCGATCGGCACCCTCGAGGTGGGATACCTGCTGTTCGACGCCGACGGCTTCGCGACCGAGGCCGAGCGGTGGGATTTCACCCGGTTGGCCCAGCAGCAGATGGGGCCACGGATGAAGCTGATCCCCGAGAGTCAGCCCTCCGCCTGATCCCGGGAGTCGGTTGCAGCCACCCCCGCCACACGACCACCGCCTGGGGCACGGCCACCCCCTGCCCACAGCCACTCCTGGGACAAGACCACCCCCTGCCCACAGCCACTCCTGGGACAAGACCACTTCCTGCCGCACGGCCACCTCCCTCCCCCACTGCGCAGATTGCTCCGCAGACAGGGGTCCATGCAGATGTGACTGCAGCTCCCCCCGTCTGCGGAGCAATGTGCGCACCTGTCGTGGCCAGAAGGTTGGGCTACCAGTGCCGATCGACCACCTTCAGCTCCTCCTCGGGCCGATTCCGAACCTCACTGCCGCTCACCACACCTCATTCTCCTGACTCAGCGGCGCCTCGTTCTCCCACCACTGCGCCTCCTTCTCGCGCCGATCGACGATCCTCCAGAACGGCGCCCCTCCGGTGTACTCCACCCAGGGAAGCTCGGATGGCCGATGGCGTGAGCTCAGCCGCGAACAGAGGTCGGCCAGGAAGGCGTTCGGATCACGTCTGACCTGCACCGGGGTGACGGGCATCTGGGTCCAGCCCTCAGCCGCGAACCAGCGCGCTCTCAACGTGTCCATGGCGAAGGCCATCGAGTTGTTGTGATAGGTCTCGCTGGCCACCTCCAGGGCAAGCTTCTCCGCCTCAAAGGCGGCGTCCGGGTAGCAGATCCTCCCCCTCTCGTGGCCGCTCGGATGAAGGATCAGCTTCGGGTTCCCCTTCCACCCAGTGATGCCGACGAGCCTCAGGAGCTCGTGAACCTCCAGTTCGGCCACCGACCACGGCGACTGACTCACGTAGCGCAGCACCCGGTCCATCTTGCGAGCATCCGGGTGGCATCGCAGCAGCGCTCTCGCCTGCCTCATCTCACTGACCGTCGTGATGCGCTGCTTCAACGCGGCGCAGACCGCCTCGAGGTCTCCTTGCACACCCAGCAGCAGGGCCGCTGCCGCCGGCACCACGACGGGACCGTGGCCACGGTCCGTGACGAGCTCGGGCGGCAGCTCGCAACGGCGGTAGCGCAGCCGGCCACGGTCGGCATAGGTGTACGGAAGGAGCACATCAACGTTCTGCACGGTGATCCCCTCCACCCCCTGCAGGCACAGTGCCGCACGACCCGCGACGATCGCACTCGGCCGCCACATCCAGGTCGCGAACACCCACGCCCGGTAGTCGTCGCACACCTGTGCGGACATGATGATTCCGGGCAGCGGCCGGATGGCGCGACCCGCCTTCACGGCCGCTGTCACCTGCCGTCTCGCCGAGGAGGTCCTGGGAATCCGCATGAGGGGAGCGGTCTGAAGTTCGTTGAGTGCTGTCACACTGAACTTCTCGTGGCGAGACCTCCGATCTGCCGCTGCCAGGTCAATCTGTGGAAAGAATCCCGCACCCCCGGCGCCCGGAGACTGTTCTGTGGACAACTCCTGGCCCGGGGCGTCGATCGATCCCCACGGCGCCCCTGCTGCCCGGGGCAGGCCGTTTCCGGTGGTCAGCCATCCGGCCGATCACGCCATCGGAGGCCTGTGGTCATCCCTCAGCGTGGTGTGAATCGGCCGGCAGCTGCGCACATTGCTCCGCAGACGGGGGTCCATGCAGCTGTGACTGCAGATAGACCCGTCTGCGGAGCAATTGCGCATCCAGCCCCGTCAGATCCGGGGTCTCACCGGCAGGAGGGCCCAGATCCAGGGCCCTCCCCCGACTTCAGAACCTCAGTGACTCCCGGCCATCTCGGGCTCCCGCTCGGCGGCCGAGCCGGCAACCTCAGCGTCAGAAGCCTCTCCGATGGTCACCAGGTCACGGTTCCTGGTCTCGGGGATGGTGAGGCAGGCGATCAGGGTGAGAGCCCCCATCGCCAGCAGGTAGATCCCGACCCAGCCGGGCCCGTAGGTGGTCGCCAGCCAGGTGGCGATGAACGGAGCCACCGCAGCACCCAGGATCGAGGCGACGTTGTAGGCGATCGCCGATCCGGTGTAGCGCACATTGGTCGGGAACAGCTCGGGCAGCAGGGCCGACTGGATGCCGAAGGTGAGGCCCATCAGAGCCATCCCGATGAGCATGAAGACGACGATCCGCGCGATGTCGGCGGAATCACCGGTGCCCACCCGGGCCGGATCGAGGAAGAACGCGAAGGTCAGGCCGAAGACCATGATCGCGGCGGTGGTGGTGGTCAGGAAGAGCTTGCGCCCGACCTTGTCACCGAGCCATCCGGACAGGGGAATGGTCACCGCGAAGGCGCAGATGGTGATGAGCTGCACGATGAGGAACTTGCGGTAGCCGATCCCCAGGAACCCGGCCGATGTCTTGCCGATCGCATAGGACAGGATCCAGGTCGTCATCAGGTAGAACAGCGTGTAGGTGGCCAGCATCAGGAAGGTGCCCTGGATGATCTGACGCCATGAGGTCCGGAAGGCGGTGGCCACCGGGGACTTCACAACCTGCCCGCGGGACTTCGAGATCTCGAAGGCCGGGGTCTCCTGCAGCTTGAAGCGCACGTACAGGCCCAGCGCCACGATCACCGCGGAGAACAGGAAGGGCAGCCGCCATCCCCATACCAGGAAGGTGTGATTGGTGGTGGCCGAGGTGGAGTCGTAGTTCATCGAGACGGTGAGGAAGAGGAAGAACCCGTTGGCCAGCAGGAATCCGATCGGGGCGCCCAGCTGCGGCCACATCGAGTCGAATCCGCGCTTGCCCTCGCGGGCGTTCTCACCGGCCAGCAGGGAGGCACCGGACCACTCGCCGCCCAGTCCCATGCCCTGGCAGAACCGCATGATGGCCAGCATCGCGGGGGCCCAGACGCCGATCTGGGCGTAGGTGGGCAGCATGCCGATGATCACGGTCGCCACGCCCATCGTCAGCAGCGAGGCGACCAGGGTGGCCTTGCGCCCGACCCGGTCCCCGAAGTGACCGAAGACCACCGAGCCGACCGGCCGGGCCACGAAGGCGACGCCGAAGGTGGCCAGCGAGGCCAGCAGCGCTCCGGTGGAGGTCTTCGAGTGGAAGAACAGCAGCGGGAAGACGGAGATCGCGGCAGTGGCGTAGACGTAGAAGTCGTAGAACTCAATCGTCGTCCCCACCAGGGAGGACACGATAATCCGGGCCTTGGAGTTACCGGTGGGTCTCGTCACTGCCTGTGGGGATGTGTCAATTGCGTCACTCATAGTGGTGAGAATTGTGCGCCCGTCTCTCATCGCGAACATTGAATCTCACAACTTGGACAAGGCGAGGACGCCGTAGGCTTGACACCGTGACGCTAAAGAGCAGCGACTTCACCATCCCGTCCAGCACCTACCGTCTGCAGTTCAACGCGGACTTCGGCTACGACGACGCCCGTGCGCGGCTGGACTACTTCGCCGCGCTCGGCGTCTCGCACCTGTTCTGCTCCCCGATCCTGCAGGCGGCCCCCGGCTCCACCCACGGGTACGACGTCGTCGACCACACCCGGGTCTCGGCCGAGTGCGGCGGGGAGGACGCCTTCCGTCGGCTCGCCACGGCAGCTCACGAGCGGGGCATCGGGATCGTGGTCGACGTGGTCCCCAATCACATGGCGGTGCCGACCCCGCTGTGGCACAACCGGCCGCTGTGGGACGCTCTGCGCCAGGGGCCGTCCTCGCCCTACTCGGGTTGGTTCGACATCGACGTCTCCAACTCCCTGTCTATCCTCATGCCGGTGCTGGGCGACCGGATCGGCACCGAGCTGGCCCATGACAACATCCACCTGGAGACCCGCGACATCCCGGTCGGCGACGGCACCACCACCGAACGCCAGAGCGTCGTGGTCTACTTCGACCACGTCTTCCCGGTCCGGCCCGGCACCGCGGACCTGCCTCTGCCAGCCCTCCTGGACCAGCAGTGGTACCGGCTGGCGTACTGGAAGGTGGCCAGCGAGGAGCTCAACTACCGCCGGTTCTTCGACGTCGACACCCTGGCGGCGATCCGGGTCGAGAATGACGACGTCTTCCAGGCCAGCCACGCCAAACTCATCGAGCTCTACCGCGACCACATGATCGACGGGTTCCGGATCGACCACCCCGACGGCCTGGCGAACCCACGCAAGTACCTGGAGGATCTGCGCCGGGCCACCGACGGCGCCTGGGTGGTGGTCGAGAAGATCCTGGAGCCCTCCGAGACCTTGCCCACCGACCTCGCCTGCGCCGGGACGACCGGCTACGACTCGCTGCTGAGGGTCGACGGGCTGTTCAGCGAGGCGACCGGGCTGCCGGAGCTCGACCACATCTGGGAGGCGCTGGCCGGCACCGACGAGGATCCGGCGCCGTCGTTCTCGAGCACGGTCCAAAAGGCCAAGCAGGAGGTGATCAGCGAGATGCTGTTCACCGAGGTCAACCGTCTCACCAGTCTGGCGGTCTCGGTCTGCGCCGACGACATCATGTTGCGCGATCACACCCGGCGTCACCTGCGCCGCGCCATCACCGCCCTGCTCATCGCGATGGACCGCTACCGGGCCTACATCGAGCCTGGTGTCGAGGCGCCCGATGCCGAGAAGGCCGTCATCGGCAGGGCCGCCGAGAGGGCACGGCGGGGGCTGGACGCCGACGAGTCCGACACCCTGGATCTGGTCGCCTCACTGGCCTGCGGCACCGTCGGGCCGGCCCGCGACCCCTATGCTCAGGCCGAGCGCGACGAGTTCATCACCAGATTCGCCCAGACCTGCGGTCCGGTGATGGCCAAGTCGAAGGAGGACACCGCCTTCTACCGCTACACCCGCTACACCGGCGTCAACGAGGTCGGTTCGGATCCGGATCTGGTGGGGATCTCGCTGGACGACTTCCATGACTTCGCCGGCAAGCTGGGGCGCACCTGGCCGACCACCATGACGACCCTGTCGACCCATGACACCAAGCGCTCGGCCGATGTCCGGGCGCGATTGAGCGTGCTGCTGGAGTACCCCAAGCAGTGGGAGATGACGGTCGCCGGGCTGGAGCGATTCGCTCGGCCCTGGCGGGACGAGAGGGTCGACGGGGCGATGGCCAATCTGCTCTGGCAGACCCTGGTCGGCACCTGGCGGCTGCCCGGGACCAGGGCCGGCTCCGAGCCGATCTCCTCGGAGCGGCTGTCGGGATATCTCACCAAGGCGATGCGCGAGGCGAAGCTGCACACCCACTGGACCGAACCGGATGCCGACTACGAGAAGGCCGTCCAGGAGCTGGCGGCGGCCTGCCTGGAGGACAACACCGTCACCGCTCTGCTCGACGAGTTCACCTGGCACACCTTCGCCGCCCAGCGGGCCGCGATCCTGGGGCGCAAGCTGATCCAGCTGACGATGCCCGGGGTGCCCGACTGCTACCAGGGCTGCGATCTCATCGATCTGTCCCTGGTGGATCCCGACAACCGCCGCCCGGTGGATCTGGACTACCGCGCAGAGCTGCTGTCGCGGCTGGCGCCGGGGTCCTCCGATGCCCTGAGCGGGGTCGATGAGGCCGAGAAGCTGGATGCCGAGAAGCTCCTGCTGACCTCGTCGGCGCTTCGGTTGCGCAAGTCTCATCCCAGTGCGTTCCGGGAGGATGACGCCGACTACCGCCCGGTGGCGACCACCACCGGCCATGCGGTGGCCTTCGCCCGGCTGGAGCGCGGGGCCGATGAGGTGACCTCGATCACGGTGGCGACCAGGCTGGCCGGAGTGCTCGCCGAGCGTCACGGCTGGGCCGACCACAAGGTGGTGCTGCCCGCCGGGAGGTTCCGCGAGGTGTTCACCGGCCGGGAGCTGAGTGGCGGCCAGCTGTCTCTGGCCGAGCTGATGACCACCCTTCCGGTGGCCCTGCTTGTGCCCTCCGAATGACTCCGGGGGTCAACCTCGGCCCCGCGCACTTGACACTCCCCATGCTTCAAATCGACTGGCCCCTGTTACTCCACGGCCTCGCCTCTTGGCAGATAAACACCACAGCTAATCCTGGCGACGGCGACTACCTCGCACCGGAAATCCTCTCGGGCATGAAGGTCTCTAGCCAATCATCCACAAGCGACCACACCCTGCGCTCCCCACGTACCTCCCATGGACAAGTGCTCCGAACGCCCAGAACCGTCAAGCAGCCAATCCCGCCGAATCCCTTACTAAGAAATTCATAAGTATGTAGACTCTTCGGGTTTGGTCTGGAAGAATGGAGCATGCGCGAGAATGACGGGCGGAAGCTCGACCACAAGACCTTGGAGGTCCTCCGGGTGAGGGCTGTGGGCCAGGTGGAGAAGGGGGCCCGAGTCGAGGACGTCGCGGCGGCTCTGGGGCTGAACCGTTCAAGTGTGTTCAAGTGGGTGGCGGCCTACCATGCGGGAGGCAAGAAGGCCCTGAAGGCACGTCCGGTGCCGGGCCGGCCCCCGAAACTCTCGGGCCTCCAGACTGAGGAGGTCTACCAGATCGTGGCGGGGACTAACCCGGACCAGCATCAGCTGGACTTCGGGTTGTGGACCCGTGACCTGGTCCGTCAGATCATCGCCACACGGTTCGGCGTTGAACTGTCGCTTCCGTCGGTGGGCCGGCTGCTGCATAAGCTGGGCATGTCGCCGCAACGGCCCTTGCACCGGGCCTGGCAGTCCGACCCGCAGGCGGTGGCCGAATGGCGCGAGAGTGTGTATCCGGGGATCGCCGCCGATGCCAGGAAGAACGGGGCGGTGGTCTACTTCGGCGACGAGGCCTCGGTGCGCTCGGACTATCACGCCGGCACCACCTGGGCCCCGATCGGCCAGACCCCTGTGGTGAGGACCACCGGGGCCCGGTTCAGTGTGAACATGATCTCGGCGGTCTCGGCGCAGGGCAGGCTCCGGTTCTCCATCGTGGACGGCACGATGAACGCCACCAGGTTCCTGGACTTCTGCCGCCGGCTGCTGCGTGACGAGGGCAGACCCGTGGTGCTGATCGTCGACGGGCACCCCGCCCACAAGGCCAGGAAGGTGACGAAGTGGGTGGAGGCCACCGGCGGCCGGTTCACCCTGGTCCACCTGCCGGCCTACTCCCCGTTCCTCAACCCTGACGAATGGGTCTGGAAGAATGTCAAGGCCGACCGGGTCGGCAAGCACGTCATCACCGGGCCCGACCAGTTCAAGGCCCTCGTGATCGCCGGCTTGCGCCGCCTCCAGCGTCTGCCCGCATCGTGCGGGGCTTTTTCGCCGACCCGAGCCTGGACTACATCAAAGCGGCCGCCTGACCCCGCAAGGAATGCCGGTCCCATGTATTCCCTGCAGTCTACCTACTAACGATAGCCTTAGTAACCCTCGAGTCGACCGCGCGTTCACTCTCCCCTGAGAAGCTTCCCAGCTGAAATGATCGGTGCTGTCAACACGACGTCATTGGGTACAAGAAGGGGCGCCTACCTGCAGGAAGCCGATTTCTCGCCGGCAGAATCCAGTGAGCGGCAGTCAGTGGCGGGGTCGTCATCGCAGTCAAGATCAAAGCTGCGATGCGATACCATCATGCGGGGTGCCCGTCCGGCCCCCTTCACGTCAGTTCGCCAACGTGATGACGAGGAGCGAGATCGGCATGAAAGGAACTCTCTTGTTCGAGAACTCGGAGAGGGACCTAGGTTCATGACACGGGACACCAGCATCGACATTGCCAAGGGTATTGCCATCATCGCGATCGTGCTCGGTCACGTTCTTCGTGGACTCAATTCCGCTGGCATGATCGTCGACGAAGTCGCGTTCACCCGTTGGGACAATGCTCTGTATTCGTGGCACCTGACTACATTCGCGTTCCTCTCTGGGCTGTTCGTTGCACGCAGCAGCGAAAAATCGGGCACCTCGGCATACCTGAGATCCAGGATTGGGAACTTTCTCTGGGTCTACGTCCTCTGGTCTCTTATCCAAGGCATAGTCAAGATCGCTGCGGCAGGCTCTGTCAACTCCCAGACATCTCCGCTCGACATCTTGGCCATCTGGCGACCCGAAGGGCAGCTGTGGTTCTTCCCTTGGATCATTGTTGCCACAATATTGGCCACAATGATCCGGCCATGGATCCGCCCCCACGGATTCATCACCATCGCGTGCTCTGCAGTCGTGGCCGTAGGTCTGTGGGGCTATTCTGGGCCAGTCATCGGCCTCCAGGGACTCGCCCTCTACGTGTTCTACTTCGCTGGCACCATCATGCAAGCCGACACCTACCAGCGCATGAAGATCCGGTGGTACCTTACGCTCGGAGCAGCAGCCTTCTACGCGACGCTCATTGCGGCTGTCTCCTTCACCCCTCCTACGACAGGATTTGAGAACCGCGACGTCATGACGGTGGCCGCAGGCCTCCTAACCACCGCGGCAGGTGTCACCCTCGTGCTTGGCGTGTCCAAGACGCTCGCCCCAGTCCGGCAGACTCTGTGGCTCAGCATCCTCGGCAGGCGCTCTCTTGAGATCTTCACTGCACACATTTTGTTCACTGCAGGAGCACGCATCATCCTCTCGAAATTTGGTCTGCACTTCCTTTCCGTTCAGGTATTGGCGGGGGTCATGTTCGGGCTCGTTGGTCCCCTAGTACTGGTCTGGATAATGCAACGGTGGACGCCAGCCAAGCTCCTCTTCATGGCCCCACGTGCCATAACCCACAAGTCTGAGCACGGTCTGTTGACTCAATAATCATGCAGTCGGCCAACCCCACCAGCCGAAGCCAGCAACAGGCGGTTCTGCAAGGCAGTCGTTGAGAGCTGGAGCCTTTCTATGTGGAAGTCCGGGGAGCAGCGTTGTCCAGCTGCCACTTGGCCATTCCACCGTTACGGTGGGGGCATGGCACCGCGCAACTACGAGCAGATCTCCGTCTGGGCTCCGACCGCCTCCCGCGTCGACGTCATCCTGGACGGCCGGCGGCTCACGATGGCGGCCGTCCGAGCCGCTTCGGGCATCCCAGCCGTCACCACCAACGGCTGGTGGGTTCTGCCCAAGGCGGTGCGTCCCGGCCAGCGCTATGCCTTCAGCATCGACGGCGGCGATCCGCGACCCGACCCGCGCTCACTGCTGCAGCCCGACGGGGTTCACGGACCCTCGGAGGTCTTCGATCCGACAGCCCAGCCACCCGCCGCCACACCCCCGGGCATCGACCTGCGGGGCAAGGTCCAGTACGAACTCCACATCGGCACCTTCACACCCGAGGGCACCTTCGACGCCGCGATCGGCCACCTCGACGAGTTGGGCGCCCTCGGCGTCCAGGCCATCGAGGTGATGCCAGTCGCCCAGACCCCCGGCCACCGCAACTGGGGCTATGACGGCGTCGACCTCTACGCCACCAACGCCGACTACGGCGGCCCGGCAGGCTTCATCCGGTTCATCGGGGCCGCCCACACCCGCGGCATCGGCGTCATCCTGGACGTCGTCTACAACCACCTGGGACCGGAGGGGAACTACCTCGCCGAGTTCGGCCCCTACTTCAACCCCGCCCACGAGACGCCGTGGGGCCCGGCGGTCAACCTCGACGGGAAGCATGCCGGACCGGTCCGTGATTTCCTGATCGGCAATGCCCGCCAGTGGCTGGTCGATTTCGGCCTGGACGGCCTGAGGCTGGACGCCGTCCACGCCCTGCTGGACGACTCCGATCGGCATTTCCTGGCCGAGCTGGCCGACGCGGCCGCCGGCTGGTCGGCCGAGATCGGCAGGCCGTTGACCCTGATCGCCGAGTCCGACCGCAATCAGCCGGCCACCGTCCACCCCGCCGGCGCGAGCCCCGATGCCAAGGGGATGGCCATGCAGTGGGCCGACGACGTGCACCACGGCCTGCACGCCTTCCTGACTGGGGAGGGCCAGGGCTATTACGTCGATTTCGGGACGCCGGAGATCCTTGCCAAGGCGTTGACAAGGGTCTTCGTCCACGACGGCGGCTGGTCGACGTTCCGCGACCAGACCTGGGGAGCGCCCGTCGACCCGCACAGCCCGCACTACGACGGACACTCCTTCGTCGTCTTCCTGCAGGATCACGACCAGGTCGGCAACCGGGCAGCCGGCGACCGGATCGGTCACAGCACGCCCCCGGGGGCCCAGGCGGCCGGCGCCGCGTTGTATCTGCTGAGCGTCTTCACCCCGATGATCTTCATGGGCGAGGAGTGGGCGGCCTCGACTCCCTTCCCCTACTTCTGCGACATGGGCCCCGAGCTGGCCCCGCTGGTCACCGAGGGCCGCAGGAGGGAGTTCGCTGAGACCGGCTGGGCAGGCGAGGTCCCCGACCCGGAGGATCCGCAGACCTTCGAGTCGGCCAAACTCGACTGGGCCGAGCGCGCCGAGCAGGGCCATCACCGGATGCTCGAGTGGTACCGGACGCTGCTGGGGCTGCGCCGCGAGATCCCCGAACTGATCGACGCCGATCTGTCTGACATCAGAGTCGAGGTCGTCGATGACGACACCGTGGTGATGATCAGGGGCGAGATCGCCGTCATCGCCAGCAGGGCGGACCGGGTCATCGAGGTCGATCTGGCCGAGACCCTGGGCAGCGATGTGGAGGTGGAGGGCCTGGAGGTGCTGGCCGCCTGGGACACCGCCGAGGCCGACGGCCCGGCGGTGACCTTCCAGGGGCCCGGTGCGACCGTGGTGAGGGACCGCTGAGGCTGTCGGCAGCCCATCCGGTTTGGTCCGACCGCGTGGTGTCCCTTATCTTGACGCCATGTCGACTGCCCATCGCGCCCCCAGCAGGGTGCGACTGTGCCGTGGGATCACTGCGGGCTACCTGGTCCTGATCGGCCTCGCGGTGCTGACCCCGATCAGGCAGCAGGCCATCGCCGTCAAGCGCATGACGGGAGTCCGGTTGCAGGGCGGGGCATCGCATCCGGCGATCGATCCGGTCGTGCTGGGCGATGTGGTGCTCAACATCGTGGGGTTCATCCCGCTGACCCTGCTGCTGTCGCTGGGGTGGCCCAGGGTCAGGCCGTACGCGTGGGCGGGGGTCTGCCTGTTGGTGAGCATGGCCTGCGAGGCGCTCCAGTTGATACCGGCCCTGAACCGTCGGGCCGATCTTTTCAACATCCTCGAGAACGGATCCGGGGCCTTCACCGGGGCGTGGATCGCGGTCCAGATCCGCCGCCTCAGCGTCGGACAGGTGGTGGCATCGGTACCGACGGCGCAATCTGACGCGGTCCCCGCACACCGGTGAACCTGTCCCACGAGGCGCGCTTGCAAGGGGACATCTCCAGTGACGCTGCTACACGACTGTTGCAAATAGCTCGTACTGTGAACCCGTGACTCCCCCGCGCGATGGTCGGCTCGACCAGCAGGCACCCCAGCAGTGGGCACCCGTGCGCGAGAATGCCGATTGGGAGTCCACCGCACCGATGCCGAGAAGCCAGGCGACGCCGGTCTACCCGTCCATGCACACCGATCCGAGTGCGAGCTCCGACCAGCAGGACGCACGCCAGAGCCACCAGGACGAGCCCTCACGCCGCAACGTCGGCAGTAGCGCGGTTCTCGCGAGGATGTGTGCGCTGTTCTACCTGCTGCTGATCGGCGTGGCGGTGCTGATGCCGGATCCGGCGTTGATCGCCAAGCTGAAGCTCAAGGTGGGCCATCTGGTCCAGCGGATCGCCCACCACATCACCCAGGTGCCGGCATTGTCGGTAGGCGACGTCGCCAGCAACATTGCAGCCTTCGTCCCGGTGACGCTGTTGCTCGCACTGGCCTGGAAGCGGGTCCCGCTGTGGATCTGGGGGGTGGTGGGCACGGTGATCAGCATCAGCGCGGAGATGCTGCAGCTCCTGCTGCCCCAGATCCACCGCCGTCCACTCTTCTGGAATGTCGTCCAGAACTCCTTCGGAGCCTGGATCGGGGTCGCCATCGCCGCGGTGTGCTTCCAGTTCGCGGGGCTGCGCTCCCGCGAACATCTGTGAGATCTGTTGTCCCCAGTGCTGGTGACAACAATAACTAAACCCTGGGCAGCCCCAAAGGCCTCAGATCTCAGCTGAGCTCCCCTCCACTGCTGCAACGATCTGACCCACGGCGGCCTGTATCTCAGCCAGTGCCCGGTCGTAGTCCTCCGGGGCCCCGCGGTACGGATCGTCGATCACCAGACCCGGCCCGGCCCGGAATCGGCCACGCTGCATTCCGGCGAGGTCCATCAGGATCTCAAGCCTGGACTCATCATCGAGCCGCGCCGGCCAATTCACCTCACCCGACCCGCTGAGGAATCCACAGATCAGCGCGAACTCCCTCAGCGTGTAGGTGCGTCGCAGAGCAGCCGGCACCCGTCCCAGAATCCAGCTGCGCTGATCGGTGTCCATCGTGAGCACGAGATCAGCACCAGAGATCAGTGCCTCTGTGGCCTGCCGTGCCTCATGCGGCCCAGCAGAAACCCCAGCACGGCCAAGGGCATCCATCATCCCCCCGCCGATATCAGAGCCCACCACGGCGCCGACTCCGGCACTGGCCACCCTCACACCCCCACGGTCCAGACCGGCAGCCAGCAGCTGCGCCGCCACCGGAGAGCGACAGATGTTCCCGGTGCAGACGACCAGAATCTCGAAGGTCATGGCTCCAGTATCGGGGCAATGAGCTGCGAACAGCCACACGACGCCGCACGGCGGCTTCCGCGCAGCCCTCCAGCCCCCAGGACGGGGCTCAGGCAGACCACTCGATCTTGCGAGCCAGCACCTCGACATCGCCCCAGATCTGCTCAGCAGCCACCCTGGCGGCCTCCGTGCCCTGACGGTACGGGTCAGCGATCCAGTCCTCCTCCAGAGGATCGGGCCGCTGCTGCCGCACATCCCTCACCAGATCCGACACCCGGGTCAGCGCGCGCCGCGGCTGGGAGCGCAGTACAGCGGCAGCCTGCCCCAACGCGACCACCCGCTCCAGGTGCTCCGGGTAGGACGCGGAGATCCAGTCCACATGCTCAGCCCCGAACACCAGCACGATGTCGGCATCCTTGAGGATCCGCCCGGTGAGCTGGCGGGCACGATGCCTCGACCCATCCAGTCCGAGCCGGGCGGCCTGTTGCTTCATGAGCTCATCGAGCGGGTGATCGACCAGTGCCATCACTCCCGCCGATGCGACCTGGACTCCAGTCATCCCAGACAGACGCGAGGACAGGCACACCTGGCCGAACGCTGATCGGCAGATATTGCCGGTACACACGAACAACACCCGCACCGGCCGATCGGTCCCGCCACGGCCCTGGGCGCCACCTTCGGGAGCGACTCCTGGCTGCCCGGTCAGGCTCTGGGACTGCACTGTCCTGTTGTCCACCTCGCCACCTTCACTCGAGTCCTCCGATCAGGCCACCATAGCTGGCGCATAGCACTCATTTCCCGAAGTCACGCGTCACCATCAAGCGAACCTCGACACCGCGATGCAGTGACTGAGCATTCTCAGTATTATTGTCACCGTTTATCGCTGCACTGCGATCGAGATTGTGTCTTCCGGACGGACGGACAGGAACCCCGCACATGACTCTTCGAGACTTCCTCAAGCTGACTCGGCGTCGGCTGGGAACCATCCTTGTCTGCACCTTGCTCGGTGCCGTCGCTGCAGCGGGGCTGCTTCTGGTGACGCCGACGACGTACTCGGCACAAGCAACCGCCTACGTCCGGGTGGCGATGCCGCAGACCTCCGACGGAAGCAACGACTCAGGCTCTTACGCTGCTGCAGCTCAGCTCGCGTCGCAGAAGGTGAAGGCATTCGTCTCGGTCTTCACCTCTCAGTCGGTCGCTGAAAGTGTCATCAAGGAGCTCAACCTGGACACGACTCCAGCCGAGCTCGCCGACCGGGTCAGTGCATCCAATGCGGCGAACTCCCTCACGATCGTTGTCACCGCCACAGGGGACAGTCCGGAGCAGGCGCGAAAGATCGCGGACGCGGTGGTCACGCAGTCCGCAGCCCAGGTGAAGAGCCTCGAGGGCGCGAACTCGCCGGTTCAGGTCGTCATGATGGCTCCGGCGGGCCTGTCCGAGATCACTAGGACGCCATCGCCTGCCAAGTACCTGGCCATCGGAATCCTCGCCGGCCTTCTCATCGGTTTTGCCATCGCCTTTGCCCGCCAGCACTTCGACACGCGTCTTCGTACCGCTGACGACATCACCGACCGTTTCACTGACCCAGTGCTGGCAGTCCTTCCGCAGTCCAAGGGGATCGCGCGCACCGACGCCGACTCGAACGAGGACTTCCAGTCCGCAGAGTCGCTGCGCAAGCTCCGTACCAACCTGCGTTACGCCAATGTCGACCACCAGGCCAAGGTCATCCTGGTCACGTCACCCCTTCAGGGCGATGGCAAGTCCTCGGTGGCAGCAAGCCTGGCCAAGGTGATGGCCATCGCCGGTGACGACGTCATCCTCGTTGACACCGACCTGCGCCGTCCGAGCGTCGCCGAAACCTTCGCGCTACATGGCCCCCTCGGGTTGCTGCAGGTGCTCGTCGGGTCAACGAAGCCGGAAAATGCCTTGCGCCGCACCAAGATCGACGGCCTGTCGATTCTACCCGCCTTCGACACTCCCCCGAACCCGTCTGACCTACTCGGCTCGGATCGGATGACTGACCTGGTCCAGGAACTCTCCAAGAATCACACCGTTATCCTCGATGCTCCCCCGGTGCTCCCAGTCACGGACGCTGTTGTGCTCTCGCATCTGGCCGATTCGATCGTCGTGGTCGTTTCTGCTGGGCGTACGAGGGCCGAACAGCTCGAGCACGCCGTCGAGTCGATCGAGCGCGGCGAAGGCAAGATCTCCGGCATCGTGCTGAACCGGGCGTCGTCCACTAAACTCTCCCGGCTGCGATACGGGGATGCGGAGTACGGCTATGAGTACGGCTACTCCCAGTCTGTGTATGGAACTGAACACGATAGCCACGGCGTGAAGACGCCAGACTCATCGGTCCACAGCAGCGCCGCCCGCCACGCACAGAGTGACGGACAGCACGCTGACAGTGGACTAATAGATAATGATGGCCAGTTAGGGCTGAGAGACGCGGCCGAAGAAATCTCCGAGACGCGACGGATGCCCGTGGTCGCCTTTGCTAAGTCCGAACACCTTTCGCTTTCCAGCGCCCAACCTGACCCGAACGACGAGTTCATTCACGAAGAGGCGGGAAGACGTCGCCTGTGGCGCGAGAGCCCCAAGCGTTCATAGGTCGGTCGGTCACACAACAAGGTTGCCAGGCTGTGAATTCTCACCATAGGATCAGAATAGTTGGGCGTCAGGCTCGAGTTCTCGAGCCGGGACTTCATACCACGGAGCGCCGGCCCAGGGGCCGTTTCTCTACAACCGGTTTACGAGGTGGATACGCATGACGACTGACCAGCTCACCGTTGACTCGCTAGCTGACGGTTCTGCCAAGGCAGCCCAAGGTCACCAGTTCCGACGTCAGACCCGGGAGCCGGCTTGGGGTAAGACTTATCGCAAGGTGCTCATCGCTGGCGACTTCGTAGCCATCACAATGGCGATTCTGATCTCAATGGTTCTGATGACACCGAGCGCAGAGGCACTCGTTGGAGCAAACGGCGTGGGTCTGCCGTACACCGCGGTGGCCGCAACGCTGGGAGTCGTGTGGCTGCTTGCGCTCAGCGCAGGCGGCTCCAGAAACCCCTGGATCATCGGTGCCGGCGTCGAGGAGTACATGCGAGTTTTCAAAGTGAGTCTGTACGTCTTCGGCGGCATTGCGATCGCGTCATACATCCTCAAGGCCCAGTTCGCTCGCTCTCTGTTCATCTCGCTGCTGCCAATCGGCGTGCTCCTGTTGCTGTTCTGCAGGTGGCTGGCCAGAAGCTGGATCAATAGCACCCGCCTTCACGGCAAGAACCTCACGTCTTGCGCCGTGGTGGGCCCGGCAGAGCAGGTGGAACGCGTTGTGGGTGATCTCAAGCGGCACACCGATGCCGGCTTCCAACCGTTGGGTGTGTGCGTGGTCGACAACGAGGACGAGCCCACGATCGTCCACGGCATTCCGTCCTACACAGCCAACCAGTTGTTGGGAACGGCAGCCTCGACCACATTCGACGCAGTGATCGCCACTGAAGGCCTGCCGGAACAATACCTGCGCAAGCTCGCGTGGAACCTCGAGGGTTCCTCGACGTCACTAGTGGTCACCCCGAGAGTGATGGACATTGTCGGCCCGCGCGCCCACTACACCGACGCCCCTGGGGTCTCCCTCATCCATGTCGATATCCCGACCTTTTCAGGCTGGAAGTACGCCGTGAAACGGGCCTTCGACATCATCGTCTCGATCATCGCTCTCATCCTGCTCTCTCCGATATTCCTGATCACCGCGATCCTCATCAAGCGTGAGGATGGTGGACCGGTGATTTTCCGCCAGCAGCGAGTGGGCCAAAACGGAGAACCGTTCACCATCCACAAGTTCCGGTCGATGAGCGTCAACGCCGAGTCGAAAATCCAAGAGCTCATCGACGAAGCCGGGGGCCATGCGCTATTCTTCAAGCTCGATCATGACCCACGGATGACCAAGATCGGTGCGACACTGCGCAAGTACTCAATCGACGAGCTGCCGCAGTTCTGGACTGTTCTTAAAGGTCACATGAGCGTGGTAGGCCCCCGACCCCAGATGGCCCGCGAGGTGGCTGAGTACACTCCGGCATACAAGCGCCGCCTGCTCACCAAGCCCGGCATCACAGGTCTCTGGCAGATCTGCGGGCGTTCTGACCTGTCTCCTGAAGAAGGAATGCGACTGGATCTACGATACGTCGAGAACTGGTCGCCAATCTCTGACATCATCATCGTCACCAAGACCGTGGCCACCATACTGAAACCGGAGAATGGGGCGTACTGAAGCGTTTCACTGTCAAGGCCGGGGCCGAATCGCCCGCTTTGCGAGCAACTCAATGTCCCTCCTCGACCTTTTCAGTCCAAACTTGGACGCTTGCCGGATCTTCCGGATCTAGAATCGAGTTGACTCTTCGCAAATAAGGGGTTAAGTGGCTCTTCAGGATCCAGGGTGTAGTCGGGGTCTGAACCCTCCGGTCTCCAGGAGGCTTCGGAGTCGGTAGTGGACCTCGTTGCGGAAGCCCAGGGCGATGCCGCGGAGGTGTTCGAGTCTGCCGTTGATGGCCTCGGTGGGCCCGTTGGAGGAGCCGGGGTGGTCGAAGTAGGCCAGGATGTCGGTAGCACGTGTGGCCAGGGTGTGGCCCAGTGTGATGACCTCGGGTAGGGCCTTGGGAACCCTGGTGGCGATCGCGTTGATGAGGCGTTCCATGACCTGCCGGCCCTCGCTTGTGTTCTGGGCGCGGTAGGCGGTCACGACCTGCTGGTAGACCGCCCAGGTGACCTGGACCGGCGCGTGAGCGTCATCGGTGAACACAGTCTCCAGACCTGACTTGTTGCATTGGCTTAGTGCCCCGCATCGGACTCGATCGCGTTGATGATGGCGCGGGCCTCGGGTGTGGTCTGGGGCTTGATGGTGTGAAGCGAGCCGTTGATCTCCAGGGTCGCTGAGCGTAGTGGGGCGAGGGTATGGACGATCCGTTTGACCGACAGGCCGGTGACCTGTCGTAGGTAACGCGAGACGGCCAGGGCGGCGAATGCCGTGGTCAGGTGGGCCTCGATGGAGTCAGAGAGCCGGTGGAAGATGGGCCGGGCCCGCAGGTCGGACTTGGCCATGCGGAAGGAGTCCTCGACGTGCCAGAGGTCGTGGTAGGCCCCGATCACCTGGACCGGAGTCATCACCGATACTGGAATATTGGTCACGTATCCCTTCAACCCGACCAGTTGGCGGGCCCGGTCGATCGCCTTGTGATCCAAGGACAAGCCGTTCGCCGATGCGCTGACGAACCGTGGCTTGCGGGCCGGTCTGTCACCGTCGACCACGGCTTTGGCGCGGTTCTCCTGAGCCGTCAATGTGGCCGAGTCCCGCACGGCCCGTTTGCGGGAGTACTGCCAGACCGCCCGCCAGCTATCGGTGGACCCGGCTGGATCCCAGACCGGCTCGGTCCGTCTGCTGCGAGGGTGGCAGGTCTTCCTCCTCGCTGTGCGGGGTGTGATCGTGTCGATGATCTGCCCGTCATCGAAGGCCGTGCCGTTCCAGTGGAAATGGCCGGCCAGGTCGCTGGGGGCCTTTACCGACCGGGATCCCACGATGAACCGCAGACCTGCACCGTCCAGGGCCTCCAGATTGGAGGCCGACAGCATGCCGGCGTCTGCGACCACCACCATGTCGGCGATCTCGTGGGCCGACCGGTAGGCCTCAACAATCGGGATCAGGGTCGTGGTCTCGGCCTTGTTGCCGGGAAAACAGCCAATCTGGAGGGGAAAGCCCCAGCGGTCCACGAGGAGCCCGACCACGATCTGGGGATCAACCCGGCGTTCCTTCGAATAGCCGACCTTGCGCAGACTGTCCTCGTTCTCAGCCTCGAAGTACAGGGTGGTCACGTCATAGAGCACCAGAGTCACCTCCCCGCCACCGGCCGAGTACCGGTGGCAGGCATCGGTGATCACGGCACGGTAGTCGCGGTCCTGGGCACGAGCCAGGTGCCGGTAGATCGTGGTGTGATGCGGCGGGTCCTGACCCAAACCGGTCAGGACCCGCCCGACAGCCAGTTTCGAGGTGGGTTCGACGATCCGGGCCACAACGACCTGCTCGAACACCTGATCGGCAACCGCGTCGAGTCCCAGGCGGCGATAGGCCCTGTCCAGCACAGACCACAACAGGTCCGAGGCCGTCGAGACGACCTGCGCAGGCCTGGCAAGCGCTGAACTCTCATGGCGTCCAGAGTCCTCACCGGTCAACCTGTCCTGGACCACGGGCTCGGTGAACGACTCCTCGACCGCAACCGGGATCTCCACGCCCAGGTCCAAGGGCTCCTGGCCGCTCAACTGCTCGATCCTGGCCCGGGCAGTGGTCCTGAGTACCGCCAGTTCCTCGTCACTGTGAGCCGAGCCCACATGCTCCACGATGATGCGCCTGCCCCGTCGCTTCTCAGCGATCTGGACCGCCACCGCACCCGAACCCGTGCGGACCGTCCGGACATAGGTCATGACCCCCACAATACGGGTCCCCAGGACCGTCTTAGTGCCCCAAAACAGCCACGATCGAACACGAAACCCGTAGCCAGACCAACACACCCGACCGAACCCCGAAAAACTGCATCAAGTCAGGACAGACGCCTGTCGGAATCCCTCCCCCGAACGACGGCTCTAAACCACCGCGGTCCTCAATGGGTAACAGCTAGCGAATCATCAAATGGGTCATCAGTTCCAACCAGGACCCCAGCCTGATAGTCTACGCACCTACATAGGCCATCCGGGACCGCTCGTGGGCTCTTCAGAACCATTCACGCCGATCACGGATACACCATCTACATCATGGATCCTCGGCAAGAAGGTGGGCTTGGTAGATCAGATGCTCTCATCCAAATACATAGGAAATATAAATCCACGGCACGATAACCTAACGGTTCTGATCATTCATGCAGACCGAGCGCCTAAACGGGAAGAAGTGGACGACTCGGGCTGGTCTTGTGAACGCAATGCTCATATGTACCGTGATCTTTGACAACCGGTTGCGCTGACACGTGAATTCGAACATGGTGCCCGATAGAACACAACACGACACACTCAACATCAACGAACCGCCCGCCATGAGCTAGCCACCGCGACTCACAGCAAGACCCTAAGCAGGTCAAAAACTTCCCGTACTGTGGTCCCCAGCCAGAGAGCCCCTGCCTCACGCTGTGTCAGCGGAAGTGCAGGCCGCGATGAGCTTCGAGGTGGAACGCATAGTCGATGCGAGAAGCTAGGACAGAATACCAGCTTGGAACGTCACCGTCCAGATGAGATGGGCCATGCAGCTCCCGGATCCATCCTGTAGATTGGTACCACATGCGAAGCCGAACAATCTAAGCATGCCCCGATTCAATGTAGCTATTACGGCGCGACCCCGGAGTCGTCATTCGCACGCCCATAGTGTTGCGTATCCGGTTCTGGGGAAAATACCCTGCGTTTGTGTTGAAGTGTCAAGATGGAGGTTAGTTTAGAATGCGCGTAGTGATTCTTCTTCCCGGTTACTCCGCGAGTCCAGTTGGAGGGTATTCGGTAGTATATCAGTACGCGAACTATCTTTGTTCACTACCCGATATCCAAGTCGTTATCGTTCACGATGGGTTTAGGTTGGTGAACACTATCAGACCAACGCCTAGGCGCATTCTCTCACTCATCAAAGGCTCGCTTTCATTTCACCTTGGAAAAATTGGAGTTCGGAAGTTCAAGCCTTGGGCACGATGGGATCCTAGAATCGAGGTTGAGAACTCCATTAGAAGCCTAGACGACCTCAGGCTTGGAACGAATGATTTGGTACTTGCAACTGCCGTTGAAACGGCCCTGACTGCCGAATTGATAGCGAAGACAAGAGGCTGCGCCGGCTGGTACTTCTTACAGCATGTAGAGACGTGGAATTATGGAAGGGAATACCTAGATAACACCATTAGGTCATCCCTGAGAAAGATAGCTGTAGCTCCGTGGATACGAGACTACTGCGCCGACTTGGGTGAGCCCTGTGAAGTCGTACTCAATGCTGTAGATGGAGAGAGTTTTCCCTTGGGTAGCTTTGGTCCTCGCCGAAAGTTGGTTAGCACGCTGCTCTCCCCCGGTATACCTCTCAAGCGTACGGATATCGCAATAGATGTGCTTAACGGCCTTGTCGGCCTCGGATACCCCGCCGCCGCATTCGGCGCCAAACCACGTCCTCGTTCTCTAGACTCCAGGGTTGTATACAAGCGACTTCCAGATCGACTCACGCTTCTTGATCTTTACCAGCGTTCGCGAGTATTTTTTTGCGTGAGCCAGACTGAAGGATTCGGATTGACCCCAGCCGAGGCCACATTGGCGGGAGCCGCAATCGTGTCCACAAACAATGGCGGCGTGGAGGCTTATGCTGAATCCTTTGGCCGGTTTACAGGTGAACCGGATGTCGGACGCACAATCGCAGCCGTAGTTGATCTCATGCGCAATCCGGAAGAAGCACGATCTCGGGCAGAACGCGGACGGGAGCAACTTATGTCTTACACTCCCGAAAACGCGTCAAAGGAGTTTGCTCGTATTTTGCTTGAGGCTGATCCACCTAAAGCCCAGTAGCATCTTTGCTGCGGAACCAATACGTCACAAATAGGTTGAATTGGAGCTATCACTAGTGACCAGAATACAGTCAAGAAGAGCCATGATTCTAACAACTTGGTTGGGGCGCGGGAACTTCGGAGGCGTCCTCCAAGCGTACGCACTGCAAGTTGCACTCCGAAGCATCGGAATTGAAGCAGTTACTGACAGCACACATCCCGTCGTAAATAGGGTCCGACCCATTGGGCTAATAAAGTCTGAGATCTCAGGTCTGTCCAGGGGCATTGCTATGACACGCGCGGAAGCGCGACGCCGATCACATCTAGAGTTGGATAGATTCATCAAAGAACACATGGTTACGGACACGCTATTCGGAGTTAGCGGGAAACCCCGGAGATCGGTGCTCCAAAGCTTTGATACTTTGGTTGTTGGCGGAGATCAGGTATGGAGGCCAAACCCATGGATCGAATCCTTCTTTCTCGATTTTGTGGCGGGTAGTGAGGAGTATAATCGCTTTGCATATGGCATTTCGTTTGGAACTGACAAATTTACCCCCGACGAGATTAGTAAGTTTTCTAGGCTCCGGCCGCTGGCTCGGGAGTTTCGCAATATTTCTGTGAGAGAAGATATGGGCGTCGGACTATGCGCTGAGTTATTGGGGGTACATGCCCAGTGGGTGGCCGATCCAGTGCTTCTCTTGTCACCAGATCATTACCGTGACCTTTGCTCGGCCTGGTTAATGACAAACACTGGATCTGGGTTGCTGAGCTACATCTTGGATGACTCCGCACTTAAGAGCGCCATTGTCTCTGATGTTGCCGGGGCCGTCGGTATGAATGCGACCAGTGTTTCGCCGCCGGACGTCCCTTCTGGACGGGCCTACCAACATGACCCGAGTCATTGGATAAAGCCTTCGATGGAAGCGTGGCTGGGAGCGTTTGCCAATTGCGAATTCGTTATTACTGACTCCTACCACGGCGTTGTTTTGGCATTACTCTTCCATAAGCCGTTCATTGCTATCGGGAACCGGAAGCGAGGCCTGTCGCGCTTCGAATCGTTGCTTGACCATGTCGGGCTGCGGTCAAGACTTATCACGGATCGGTCAGAACTATCGTTCCCGCTACCAGAAATTTTTTGGACGGATGTCCAAGATTCACTGGATGTGCTCATCAATCGCGGTTGGGAGTTCCTTCGTAATTCAGTGATGGAGGACCACTGAGCTGCTCTCAACTATTGGATCCCTTAATCACGCTGCGCATTCGAGAGTGGAGCATCTTGGCTCTCAAGTTTATGAACCGTCTCGCGCGTGAGAGAGCCCTAGAAATGAGTGGACCATCCAAGCGTCTGTAGCGACGAATCTCCTTCGTCATCGCTCGCTTGTAGCGTCCGAGATCTCCAGAAGCACGGGCTTCACTAAAAGCCTGATGACTAAGCTTCGCCATCCGTCGGCGTTGGCGCAGCAGGGTGGCTCTCGCCTCGGAGACCGCGTGACCGTCTGGAGCGACTCGCTTCCGGGGAACCGAGAGCCCTGCTGACTGGTCATCGGACAAGCGTAGCGCTAGGCCCTCGCGGCGATGGCGGAAGCCGCCCGCCTGGGACTGAACCGCATCTGCGGCAGCGAGTGGGATCAGCGTGATCTCCCCGGAGCTTGCTGCGGCGTCCAGAATCTCGTCAAGCATACGGTTGCGCGAGATGATGAGGTTGGTTCCTCGAGAATCCTGTGCAAACTCGGGAAGCCAGGCATCGCCGAAGCTGATGTCGGAGCACTCTGCGACGACGTCATCGCAGAAGTTGCACGCCTCCGGCTGAAAGGCGTTGTGTCCCCAGTTTCCTCCGACAAGGTCGCGGGTCGGGGCATACCGCCAGTGATCCTCGCCAATCGCTCTGGCTCCAAAATTGTAATGGTCGGCTGACAAAGATGGGTTCTTGACCCGGAAGTCAACCTCGGCTAGGTGCTCGGGGGATATGCCTAACTGCCAAGCGAGTGATTCTGCGAAGGCTTGGGTCTTGTAGTGTCCGCAGACAAGGCCGATGAACACGGCGAGGTGTGCTGATAATTCTGGCTTCTGATCGCAGAGTGCGCGAGCCGCCTTGATGTTGCAGGGCACGCCGATGAGCGCGAAGCGCAGGTTGGTCGAGCCGATGACGCCAAGAACCTCGGCCATAGTCGTCGCGTAGTAGCAGGATTTGCGACGCCCCGGTATTTCTGACTCTTCAGCAGCGGCGTACCCGAACAGTTCGTGATCTGTCGGCCCGGGGCGTCCGACTGAAAGGACTGCGTCGATTATGCCGACTTCGATCAACTTCCGGGTGAGCCATGAGGTCATACCCCCAGAACTGCTCCCCCATACGTAACCCTCCGCATTGACACGTCCAGCCAACGTTCGGATGTGGGTTCCCAACTGCGGATGCCGCTGCATGGCGGCGTCGCCGTGCGGCACCCCGAGGTCATCCTCATTGGGTGCCTCGTCAGAAAACGGGCACACCCTACTTGCGGCACGAAGCGCCCCTGACGAGGCGTTGCTGATGTCAGCTTGGTAGAGGCGACTGGCGTCCAGCCTGACTTGTATTGCCCCGTTGGTGGCCACGGCGCAGACACCACAGCCAATGCACATGCCCCGGGATACGACATCCTCGATGCGGTGAGTCACTTTGCCTCCTGGATCTTGCGTGCGAAAACTGCGCCCAATAACTGTAGCGATGCGACAAGGAAGTGCCGCGTGACTGGCATGGCCATGAGGGCACCGAGCATAGCGGCCGTTCCGACTAGGACACACAAGGAGATCGAGGGGACAGCAGGCAGGACGGGCAGTACTGTGCCGACTACCGTGGCAGCTAGGCTACCGAGCCCACCCGCTAGGAGAATGGTGGTCCCATTGCGGGCAAAGGATCGAGACGGTAAGCCCGCTGTCCGTGACAGCCAGAACAGGTTCAGTGGCCAGCTCAGTGCCATGGCAGCAACGTAGCCCCATGCAACGCCATCAATACCAAAGAAGGCGCCAACCGAAAGACATGCCACTGCCAGCGGCTTCGAGACAAGGTTGTACCGCAGCAGCTGCCTGCTCTGCTCGTAGAGGATGAACACCCAGCTGCTCACTGTACTGAAAACCCAGATCGATCCGCCGATGGCAAGGATCTGGAAGACTCGGACGGTAGGCCCCCATCCTGGGCCGAGCAGCAGAGGAACGAGCCAGTGCGCCGTAGCTCCTGCCATCGCGAAGACCCACACAATTGCGCAACCCACGCCGAACTGCACGCGCAACAGCATGGCATTGAGATCGCCGCCCTCGGCGCGAATCCTGTTCAGGGTGGGCACGACGACTTGGCTTAGTGGATCCAGGAGCCGTCCCACGGGTGTTGTCAGAAGCTGGTAGCCACGGTTGTAGTAGCCCAACGGAGTGGCACCCAAGGTGGCCCCGACAATCAGGGTGTCAGCGTTCTGTTGAGCAAAGGTGAGGAGGTAGGCCACGCCATACTCGGCACCCGCACGGAACAGATTTCCCGAGTCGTGGCCACGTCGAAACCGGGATGGAACCCAGCGATCAAGGACTGCACGCAGAATCAGGGTGACGAGAGCCGCGGTGAGGGCTTGGGCTACTAGCGCCCAGTAGCCGGCCCCCAGCAGCGCTAGGGCGATCGCAGCTGCCAGGCCCAGGACTTGACCCAAGATGTCGCTCAGGACCAGCGCCTTGAACCTCAGCTGACGGGCTAGGTCGATCTGGATCTGAGCGCCGACCCCAGTAACGAGAATGACCGAAGCCATGGCCGGAACCACCGCAGCCAGTCGCGGTTCCGAGTAGAGAACAACCAGAACCGGGGTAGCCGCGATCAATAGGATCCAAGCTGTTCCAGCGAGTGCTGTGTTAACCCAGAATAGGTTGGAAGCCTGTTGGTGGGAGAGCGACTTCGCCTGGAGGGCAGCCGTCGGCATTCCGAAGTCGCGGATGATGTTCCCCAGCGCGATGAAGACGCTGACCATCGCGACAAGTCCGAAGTCTCGAGGAGTTAGCAGGCGCGACAGGACTGTGACCGAGATTAGCTGGAGTCCCATCGAGAACCCACTACCCAAGACAGTGAGCCCGGTGCCTTTTGCTCCGACCGCGGCCGTACTCTGGGACATGGGACCACCATAGTCAGGATGGACCAAGTGCTCACAACCGATGGGATCCCGGGACACCTTGAGTCGCTGCAACCACACGATGACTCGACCGCGCCTCTGGAGGCACTTGTTCCACGACAGGCTCAAGGGTGGACCTGATGGCCAGCTTGTCGCGAAGCTGGTGGGGGTGGGGACCCGCAAGAAGCCGGGGTACCGCGCCACTCGATTCAGGCGATTTCAGTAACGCCCGTGCTCCCTGCGGCGCTGTCGAAGGCGGCTACTGCCACCACTCCGATCTTCTGGTCGGTCTCCCCGACCTCCACGTCATCAGTGTCAAGCGAAGCGACGCCGCGATGCAGCGCGAGGTCGAATCACCACGGCCATCGATGACGCGCTGCCCGAAGTGCGGAGTGATCGCTTATGCCCGCGATCGCCAGCAGATCGACCCGCTCGCCGCGCCGTGCGTCGGTGGGCGGATGCGGTTGTGGTCGCCGAAACGACGCTGGCTGTCCCCTGAACCATTGTGTCCGGTAACCTCTTTTGTGGAACAGAACCTGGCAGTGACGCGACCTCGAGCACTGTTGATCACGCGCGGGCTCGTGTCGGCGATCGGCAGGATGAGCCGGGCGTACGCCTCTCTCCAGAGACTGACCTGCCAGCTCAGCTGCTCCTGAAAATCACCGTGACTCGGCGCCGAAGCGGCCCTTGAGGCAGCCGCCGAGGGACCGCCGTGCCCCTCCACACCGGAGTCAGACGGCTCACCGAGACGCAGCAGACCGGCCTGCAAGCGCTTTTGCTCATGACTCACCCATGGCCAAAACCTCGAGGTCGAGACGACCTGGCATGCTCTTCCGCGAATGGCGACCGCCCACCAGAAGCGGTCAACGAAAGTTCGGGAGGCTCGTCATGCGCCGACTCGTCGACTCCCCCGCGAGCGGCATTCGCTCCAGACTCGTCGAACTGTGCGATCCTCCGCCAACCCTCAAGCAGCGCGCAACCCGCATCCTTCGACCGGCCCGACACCAGCAACGGTCACACCAAAGCCATCAAGACACGCCTCGAACACTCTACGACTGAGCCCTGGACCCCCGGAACCCCTCTGTGCCAACCTTGAGTAAGACACCCGGACAGTCCGGATCGGTGTCGTAGAGGGCGGGGAGGAGTTCCCCAGGATGAGTACGACGATGACGGCGCCCGCTGGGGCGGGGCAGGCTGTAGGCATGGAAGACGTCCCGGATCCGCAGGTGCCGGCGAAGGCGCAGCGGCGGACCTACACGGCGAGGTACAAGGCGAAGGTCCTGGCCGAGTACGAGGCGTGCGATCGGGAGGGCAAGGGGGCGCTGCTGCGCCGGGAGGGGCTGTACACCTCGCTGATCAGCTCGTGGCGTGACCAGCGCGACCGCGGCGCCTTGGAGGCGCTGGGGCGCTCGTCGGGCGCTGCGCCGGCCACTGCTGCCGAGAAGGAGGCGGCCCGGCTGCGCAGGGAGAACGAGCGGCTGACCGGCGAGCTAGACACGGCCCGGAAGGTCATCGAGATCCAGGGAAAACTCTCGGCTCTGTTGGACCAGTTCTCGACCGACAGCGCGAAGAAGACCGACGAGCGATGATCGACGAGACGATCACCGAGCTCACACCCCTGATCGGTGTCAAGGCCGCCTGCCGGGCGGTCGGCAGGTCGCGGGCCACGCACTACCGTCACCACCGCAAGAGCCCGACCCCGCCGAGGCCACCACGACGCGAGCCGGCCCGCCAGCCCCGCGCCCTGAGCGCGGCGGAGGAGGCCCAGGTGCTGACCGTGCTGCGCTCGGCGCGGTTCGTCGACATGGCCCCGGCCGAGATCTACGCGGTCCTGCTTGACGAGGGCGCCTACCTGTGCTCGGTCTCGACGATGTACCGCCTGCTCCGCAAGCGCGGCGAGGTGCGCGAGCGGCGCCGCCAGGCCACCCACCCGGCCCGGGTCAAGCCCGAGTTGGTCGCTACCGCCCCGAACCGCGTGTGGTCGTGGGACATCACCAAGCTGCACGGTCCGGCGAAGTGGACCTACTACTACCTGTACTCCATCATCGACATCTTCTCCCAGTACACCGTGGGCTGGATGGTCGCCACGAGGGAGGCCGCGCCGCTGGCCGAGCGGCTGCTGGCCGAGACGATCACCAAGCAGGGCGTCGACCGCGGCCAGCTGAGCATCCACGCCGACAACGGCTCCTCGATGGCCTCCAAGCCGGTCGCGTTCCTCCTGGCCGACCTGGGCGTGACGAGGTCGCACAGCCGCCCCCACGTGTCGAATGACAACCCCTACTCCGAGGCCCAGTTCAAGACCCTGAAGTACCGCCCGGAGTTTCCCCACCAGTTCGGCTCGATCAAGGACGCCCGCGCGTTCTGCGCCGAGTTCTACCGCTGGTACAACACCGAACACCGCCATTCCGGGATCGCGATGCACACCCCGTTCGACGTCCACCACGGCCGCGCCACCACCGTCCAGGACCACCGCTGCCGTGTCCTGACCCGCGCATACGGCGCCCACCCCGAGCGCTTCGTCCACCACCCGCCCGTCCCGCTGACACTGCCAGAGACGGCGTGGATCAACCAACCCCCCAAGGAGACGACCAACTCAACGATCCAGCACAGTCACTGACCCACCCAGGTTGACAGGTTCCGGGGTGCGCAACCACGGACTCCTTCAGTGAGCGGGGCGTGCTGTACTCGATGGGACGTCGAGGTTGAAGACTGGTCTGTCTGTCGAAGGGCTCGAGTGGAAGGCCTAGTGTCCTGAGTCGGAAGTTTCTGGTCAGGATTGGTAGACTCTTCTCATGGCGAGTCCCAGGACTGAACCCGTGCACTTGACCGACGAGGAACGTGCCGTGCTGGAGGGCTGGACACGCGGGCGAACCCTGGCGGCCTGGCGGGCGCGGCGAGCCCGGATCATTCTGGAACTCGACGGTGGGGCCACGATCGGGCGGGCGGCCGAGCTGGTGGGTTGCTCGCGGACCACAGTCGGTAAGTGGCGGTCCCGCTTCGCCGCCGACCGGCTTGACGGTCTGGAGGACGCGCCCCGTCCCGGGCGGCCGCGTGCTGTCACCGACGAGGCTGTCCAGGCCCTGGTCGAGAGGACCTTGCACTCCAAGCCGGCGAACGGGGACCGGGCATGGTCCACCCGTAGCGCAGCGCAGGCCTCCGGGATGAGCCAGTCCATGGTCTCTCGGGTGTGGCGGGCCTTCGGACTGAAGCCCCAGGCGATCGATTCCTGGAAACTCTCGACCGATCCCGAGTTCGTCGACAAGGTCCGCGACGTGGTCGGCCTGTACATGGACCCGCCAGCTGACGCCCTGGTGCTGGCGGTCGATGAGAAAACCCAGATCCAGGCCCTGGACCGGACCGCCCCGATCCTTCCGGTGCTGCCGACCAGCCCGGCCAAGGCCTCCCACGACTATGTGCGTCATGGCACCACGAGCCTGTTCGCCGCCCTGGACATCGCCTCGGGTTCGGTGATCGCAGAGCACCACGCCCGGCACACCGCTGCCCAGTTCATCGGTTTCCTGACCACCATCGACAAGGCCGTGCCCCAGGACTTGGACCTGCACCTGGTCCTGGACAACTACGCCACTCACAAGACCCAGAAGGTCCACACGTGGCTGCTGCGTCACCCCCGGTTCCATCTGCACTTCACCCCGACCTACTCGTCGTGGTTGAACCTGGTCGAGCGCTGGTTCGCCGAGTTGACCTGCCGGAAACTCCACGGTTCGGCACACCGGTCAGTCACCGAACTGAAAGCCGACATCCAAGCCTGGATCAACCAGTGGAACCACGATCCCAAACCCTTCATCTGGACCAAGACCGCCGACCAAATCCTCTCCACCCTCGCGGGCCTACTGCACCATCCTCAACCACACCAACGACCAACCAGAAACTTCCGACTCAGGACACTAGATGCGCGGCGGAATTGCGGACTATGCATGCCAGCTGGACCGAGGGTCGTAGGTAGTGTCGAAGAAGAGGACGGCTCCCTCGTGCGCTGGCTATGACCGAACAGTCGGGATCAAGGAGGGCGAACGACTCGGGCAGTGAGATCGCCAGCAAGACGAGCTAGGACCTCCGGTTCAAGAAGAACGGTCCAAATCGACGCGCATGCACCTTGCGAGACCAGGACTGATCCCCATGGTGGCCAAGATCGAACGCATCCACGGGCGGTGACGCGAGCTGCGTCTGAGTTGTTCGACTCCCATCGAGTTCAGGACCGCCATCACCATGACCGACGCCCCACGGCGAGAGGACAAACTGTAACCTATCCGTGCGGCAGCACTGATCCCGATGAGCAAGGCCAAAGCTTGCATGCTTCGCCGAACCCGTCCAGGTCCGGATGGACCACCTACGCCGTAGAGAAAAATGATGGATCCAAGCCAGCGACTCGCATGATATCCTCCATAGCGAGAAAATCTGACGCAGCGATCAGCTAGACCAACAAGGATCGAAGGACCAAGGAACGTACGGGAGATGGTGCTTGTGAGGAAATCTGATATCAGTGTGGTGATGGTTACGTTCGGGGCATCCGAAATGGTCCAGAAGTCACTGGATGTGCTGCGGCCTACCACTCTAAACACAGTTGTCATTTGGGACAATACGCAGGACGGGAATGAGGCGGGGGCTCTCGCTAGATTGACAGGGGATCACGTCACAGTATTTAGTGATGGCTCAAACGGCGGGTTTGGAGCGGGTTGCAACAAGGGGTTCAAAAAGACTAGCTCAAAGTACGTAGCCTTTGTCAATCCAGATTGCCTTGTCACGGCTGATCAGTTACTAGCTCTCGCCGAAGACATAGAAGAGTACGGCGGTCAAGTTGGAGCTGTGGTGCCACGGATGGTCTATCCTGACGGTCAAATCGGAATTTCGGGAGGACCGAGAGTCTCGATCTCAAAAGAGTTGCTGGCCGCAACGAGAATCGATGATGTCTTGCCGGAACGCATTCGTAAAGTGGCTATTTCGGCCTACGATAGAGTTTTTGTCCGCGGAAGTGGATACTCAAAAGTATATGAGTCGGGCGGCCTCTTAGATACAGAATGGGTATCTGGCTTTTGCATGATCATGAGATCTAGTACATTCCAGGCCGTGGGCGGGTTTGATGAACGGTTTTTTCTGTATTTTGAAGACGTGGAGCTTTCCAATAGAATCCGCAACGCGGGGTTCCGTGTAGCAATTGATAGGAACGTCACCGCAGTTCACTTCGAGAGCGTGACCACGAAGAACGGTAAGGGGTCCGCGTATTGGCGTGGAATGGCGACCTATTTCGATATCAAGAAGTTTCCAGTTCGATCTAGGATCGCGCAACTAATGGCTGGACTAGCATAATGAGAATACTATTCGTGACGCCGTGGATTCCTGCGCCGTACCGACCGAGGAGTCTTCAACTATTAAAACTCATTAGTAGGCAGCACGAAGTCATTCTGGTGGCCTGTGCTTGGAGTAGGAAAGACCGCGCCCAGGCTCGCGAGTTGAGAGATTATTGTGAAGTCCGACTAGTCGATCGCAGCCGCCTGTTTGGCATCCTGCGAGCGCTATTAGCAATCCCGTCTAGATCGAGATCGCTGCAGCAATCATTTGTCGGTAGGGGTTCATTCGCGAGGTCAGTAGTTTCGGCGATTCGACAACTTGATCCGGATATTGTTTACTACAATGTGATTCGTTCCGCGCAGGTCATACAAAATTCCAAATGTGGATCGATTCTAGACATGGACGATATCCGCAGTGATTACTATAAGCAGATGGCTACCTATGGAGACAGTCCTTTGTGGCGAGGGATTGCGCGAATTGAGTACCCTCGGATGGTGGGAGCCGAGAAAATGGCGGCCTCGGAGGTTGATGCGGTATTGTTCTCTTCGCCGGTGGATTGCGACTCGAAGGTGGCGTCGGGGAAGGGTTTCCTAGTTCGCAGTCCACACATGGTAGGAGTGAACAGTTTTCCTTATCAGTATGACCACCCGTTTCCGATAGTGTTTGTCGGGCGTCTGTCGTATCGGGCGAACGTTGAGGCGATCGAATGGTTCGCAGACAATGTGGTGCCGGAGCTTGGCAGATATGTCCCGGGGGCTAAGCTGTATGTGGTTGGTCAATCTCCTTCAAGGCGCGTGCGCGCGCTGGAGGGGCCACGTGTCCATGTTATTGGTGAAGTTGATTCGGTGAGTCCCTACATTCTTGGAGCAAGGGCATCCATTATACCCGTGACCATGGCCACTGGTGTGCAGATGAAGCTGATTGAGTCCTGCGCGTTAGGTGTTCCCGTTGTTGCGACTGGAACGGTTGCCCATCAAGCCGGAGTCAAGAATGGGCGGGAAGTCTTGGTCGCAGATAGTGTGGAGGAGTGGGTTGGAGCGCTCCAGTCTCTCCAGACTGAGCCTAAGCTGGCATCAAGGGTCGCCTCCAGCGGCATGGACTGGGCTGTTACCAACTACTCAGACGAATCGATTTCAAGGTCAATTGAAGAGCTAATGGTCCGAGTTATGGAGAGGCACAGATGACCATTCACTGCCGTGTCCACAAGATCGTCAGAATCGCGCGGAGGCTAGTGGTGCTGCGTTGCGCGCTCGGCAGTCTTGTACGGGCTAATCTGCCCGGGGTGATTGCGGAATGAAGGAATTTCTGATCGCCGCTGTCCTGGTCGCTGTGGTGCTGATCCCCATACTTCGCCCTCGTGGTCTCTTGGTCGTTGGATGCTATTTGGTGCTGCTTTTGTTTGTGCCTTACTGGGTCGGATTCTCAATAGCTGGTCAATTCGTTCCACTGGCCCTTATGCTGGCCGCGTTCGGCCTGATACTTTCGCATCCGGGCAGTCTCCACATCAGGGGAGCTGATTGGTTGATGATAGCGATGGTATCTCTCGCGCTCGTTGGTGTCTTGGATGGACGGGTGCTCTTCGGGCATGCTCTGACCTTGGCCGGATCAATGGCGGTGCCGTACTTTTTCGGTCGAGGGATTGCCGGTCAGGTGGACCGATCGCGGATGATACGCGTGTTCGGGATCGTGGGCCTCGTTCTAGCAGTATGGAGTATTGGCGACTTTGCTTTCGATTGGCATCCGTTTATGAATCTTACTTTTGGGTCTCCAACCGGAATTCGTTGGAGCCCAATTCAATACAGAGGTGGATTCGCTCGGAGCGAGGGGGCGATGGGGCATTCGATAGTGTTTGCCGCGGCTATCGCGATGCTTACTACTTTCGTGCTCTTTCTCAAGCTAAATCGGGCAGTTCGCGCCCTCCTGTTGGCGATATGTCTGGCCGGAGTTGCGGTGACATTCAGCCGCGCGGGGCTGGTCGCATATGCCCTTGCGCTCGTCCTTGCTGGGGTGTTTGGGCGGAATTCAAGGGTAGCTCTGGGGGAGAGGAGTGCGTATCTTGTTGCGACAATTGGTGCTGGTTTGCTTCTGGCTCCGATGTGGCTTGAGTTTGTGGATGCGGGTACAGGTGATCTTTCGGCGAGCACCGGATATCGTGAAGGCTATCTTTCGTTGCTGCCTGGCATACGGATGTTCGGATTATCGGGGTTGTATACTGAGTATGGAGACGGGTTGTGGGGATGGGCGTCTTCAGATTATAGCGGCAACGTGGTCGGTACAGTAGATAACTCAGTGCTGCTAATTTGTCTTCAGTTTGGATGGATTGTTGGCGTATTGTTCTTGGCTCTGCTAATTTTTCTTGTTTGGGAGCTTATCAAGGGTACGGATGATCCTTCGCTCATCGCTTCCGTGTCTCAGATTTCGGTACTTGCAACCGTAGCGATGATTACTCAACTTCCGTACCTTCTGTGGTTCGTTGTTGGTATGGCGGTCACTAATCTATCTGATGATCGAAGGAAATCTACTGAGGCCTTGGCGAAGGGCTTCGGTGGAGTATTGGACGAAGTCGATCGATCAAGGGGAAAGATGGGTTAGATTCCTCAGGATGTGTGGCCGAATGGTTGTGAATGTGCGGAGTGGTGACTGATCGACGGATGAGCTAGAGCGCGGGTGTGCTTCTTTCATCGCGCCCTGGTCGATGTTGTCGCGGGACCTCGGGCGGCGCTGGCCGCCGTGCGTCTTGGACACCCATTGGAGGCCGGGATCGTTCATGAGCAGTAATATGCCTAAGGCCGGTCGCGGTTCTTGACTGGGCCTTGTGGAGGTCTAGTGTCACGTAACAATCTACGTGGCTGGTATCGCGTGACACTTGCTCTTCAATACCGATTACCGACCTCTGACCGAAGGAGCTCCGATGGGTGATCGAGTTCCTCCGTCTTTCGGCAGGGATTGCGTTGTTCGCCGTGTTCCACGATGCTGTGAACCTGTCAGCGGCCCTTGCGATGGACAAGTGCCTAGTGTCCTGAGTCGGACGTTTCTGGTCAGGATTGGTAGACTCTTCTCATGGCGAGTCCCAGGACTGAACCCGTGCACTTGACCGACGAGGAACGTGCCGTGCTGGAGGGCTGGACACGCGGGCGAACCCTGGCGGCCTGGCGGGCGCGGCGAGCCCGGATCATTCTGGAACTCGACGGTGGGGCCACGATCGGGCGGGCGGCCGAGCTGGTGGGTTGCTCGCGGACCACAGTCGGTAAGTGGCGGTCCCGCTTCGCCGCCGACCGGCTTGACGGTCTGGAGGACGCGCCCCGTCCCGGGCGGCCGCGTGCTGTCACCGACGAGGCTGTCCAGGCCCTGGTCGAGAGGACCTTGCACTCCAAGCCGGCGAACGGGGACCGGGCATGGTCCACCCGTAGCGCAGCGCAGGCCTCCGGGATGAGCCAGTCCATGGTCTCTCGGGTGTGGCGGGCCTTCGGACTGAAGCCCCAGGCGATCGATTCCTGGAAACTCTCGACCGATCCCGAGTTCGTCGACAAGGTCCGCGACGTGGTCGGCCTGTACATGGACCCGCCAGCTGACGCCCTGGTGCTGGCGGTCGATGAGAAAACCCAGATCCAGGCCCTGGACCGGACCGCCCCGATCCTTCCGGTGCTGCCGACCAGCCCGGCCAAGGCCTCCCACGACTATGTGCGTCATGGCACCACGAGCCTGTTCGCCGCCCTGGACATCGCCTCGGGTTCGGTGATCGCAGAGCACCACGCCCGGCACACCGCTGCCCAGTTCATCGGTTTCCTGACCACCATCGACAAGGCCGTGCCCCAGGACTTGGACCTGCACCTGGTCCTGGACAACTACGCCACTCACAAGACCCAGAAGGTCCACACGTGGCTGCTGCGTCACCCCCGGTTCCATCTGCACTTCACCCCGACCTACTCGTCGTGGTTGAACCTGGTCGAGCGCTGGTTCGCCGAGTTGACCTGCCGGAAACTCCACGGTTCGGCACACCGGTCAGTCACCGAACTGAAAGCCGACATCCAAGCCTGGATCAACCAGTGGAACCACGATCCCAAACCCTTCATCTGGACCAAGACCGCCGACCAAATCCTCTCCACCCTCGCGGCCTACTGCACCATCCTCAACCACACCAACGACCAACCAGAAACTTCCGACTCAGGACACTAGACGAGGATGGCTTCGATCGCTCACGACACTTTATTTCCGCACTGGGGTTACCCGCAAGTTTCGGACGGTTGGATTGGTTCAGGCGGCCCGTGTCAGGGCTGCCGCGTGTTGGGCTTCGAACTCGACTGGGGTCTGGTAGCCGATCGCTGTGTTGAGGCGCTTCGTGTTGTAGAAGTCGTAGATCCACTCCTCCACGCCCTGAATGGCCTGCTGGGGGGGTGTCCCACTCGTAGCGGTCGTAGAACTCAGCCTTCAACACGGACCACTGGGATTCGATCATCGCATTGTCCCAGCACACCCCGGTGCGTCCCATTGACTGGTCGAGGTGGAGTTCCCGGCAGCACTCATACATCTGCTCGGAGGTGAATTGCGTGCCACGGTCGGAATGGATGATCACTTTCCTGGGCGCGTTCGGGCGAAGAATGCGAGCCCGGCGCAACGCCTCCTCCACGAGGTCCGTCGTCATGGTCGTCGACATGGCGGTTGCGATGACCTTCCGGGAGCAAGCGTCCTTGATGGCGCACAGGTACACCCACCCGGCCCGCGTCCTCAGGTAGGTGATGTCGGTGACCCACACGCGATCCACCTGCCCCGTGTCCCAGTGTCGCTTGACCCGGTCAGGGATCGAATGCGTGCGCGTCCCCGGTATCGTCGTCACCGGACGGAACCGGCGCGGGCTGATGCCCGCAAGGCCCTGACGGCGCATCGAGGCCGCCACCGTCTTACGATCCACCACCACCCCCTCACGGCGAAGCTGGGCGCACTGGACTGCTTGCCGTTTCTCGGACACGCCCAAACACTTGGTTTCAGGCCACCTGACGTGATTCCCTGTACTCCGCCTCAATCTCATTAGGGGTCCGATACCCCAACGACGAGTGAAGACGTTTCTGATTATACCTGAGCTCGATCCACCGCACAATATCCCGGACCGCCTCATCCTTGGTCCGATAGATCACCCGGTGCACCCTCTCGTTCTTCAACGTCGCATTGAACGACTCCGCCCACGCATTATCCCAGCACAGTCCCGTCCTCCCCACGGACAGTCTGATATCATAGGACTCGAGCAGCTCGGTGAATTCCTTCGACATGTACTGCGACCCATGATCCGAATGGAAAATGGTCGCCCCTCTGACATACTCACAATTCCTGACGGCCATGTCGATGGCCCTGCAGATCAATCCGGTCCTCATGTGATCATCGATCGCGTAACCCACGGCCCTCTTCGTGCAGCAGTCCAGTACCGTCGCCAGATAGCAGAATCCTTCCAGGGTGCGAATATAGGTGATGTCACCGACCCATTTGTATCCCGGCTGCGCCGCGGTGAAGTCTCGTTCCACCAGGTCTGGGCGCCCGTCGGCGTCGTCGGCCGGGATCGTGGTGCGGACCCTCAGGCGGGGCTGTGCGGCCACCAGCCCCTCGGCCCGCATGATGGAGCGGACCGTGTCCGGGTGCACCGCCTCACCGGCCCGGGCGAGCTCGGCGGCGATCCGCCGGTAGCCGTAGGTACCGTCCGAGTCAGCAAAATAGAAACGAATCTTGGAAGCGAGGTCACGGCGTCGACGTGCGGTCGCAGAAATGGGCCTGGCTCGCCAGTCATAATATCCCGAGGGAGACACGGTGAGGCATCGGCACATGAGCCGAACGGGGTAGTTGCCTTCTTGCGAGAAGATGTACGTGTAGCGGACAGCTACTGTGATTCCTTCGCGAAGAAGGCTGCCGCTTTTTTTAGGAACTCGTTCTCCATCCGGGCCTCACGGAGATCCTTCCTCAACCGTGCGAGTTCGGCCGACTCGGCACTGGTGAGGTTCTCGGTTTCCGGGTCCGGATTCTTCTTGCGATACTCCTTGACCCATACGCCGACAGTCTGAGCGACAAGATTGTATGATTCTGCTACGGCTTTGATGGTGCGATGCTTGTCCACGACTTCAAGAACGACCTGGTTCTTGAACTCCGGACTGTACTTCGATCCTGACATGATGTGATCCTACCCGATTCTCGAAACTATGACTTTCCTCAGAAGTCCGGGAAGCTTCACTCAGTCCACACACACGCAGGTACCCGTACGTGCTTCGGGAGTCCACCCATATGCGGCGCACCGCCTCATCCAGGCGCCGACGCGCCCGGAGGCTGGGGAGAAGATGATCCCCATCCCGCTGCTGGGCCGCAACCCACGCGTAGTACCCGGAAGTGGACACTTTCAACAGGCGGGCCATCCGGGCAATCGGGTACCGAGCCTTCTCCGCCTGCATCAGCGTGTACTTCTCACTCACTGATGCTTCGCAGCGAAGAAGGCCGCTGCTTTTCCCAAGAACTCGTTGTCCATCCGCAGGTCCGCGTTCTCCTTGCGGAGCCGCTTCAACTCCTCGCGTTCATCCGGACTCAACGTGCTCGGCGTCATGGTCTCCTTCTCTGCCTTCACCCACCTGCCCAACAGTTGGGGACCCAGCCCCAGCTCCTGGGCGACCTCGGCGATCGTGCGACCCGAGTCGATCACCATCCTCGCCGCCTCATGGCGGTACTGGGCCGTGAACTTGCGACGCTGCCTCCGCGTCTTCTCGTTCCCCGTGCTCATGACAACACCTTCCCCCAGGGCCACCAGGCCCCGCCACATCAGGTGTCCGAAAAACCAGGGTAGGCCCAGGTGACGTAGGAGTCGTGTGGAGTTTCGGTCAAGTCCCTGGTAGTGGTGTATCCGTTTCGTGATCTTTCGATACGGGGTCAGGCTGCCAGTTCGGGTGGGATGGGGTCTGCTCCTTCCAGGTGCGTCTGGTCCGGGCCGTCGGGGTTGTGAGTGCCTCGTGAGCGTTCCAGGACCTCCAGGCCCAGGTAGCGCCGGCCCTCGGCCCACTCATCGGTCTGCTCGGCCAGCACGGCCCCGACGAGCCGGATGACGGCCTCCCTGTTGGGAAAGATCCCCACGGCATCGGTACGCCGCCGGATCTCCTTGTTCAGCCGCTCCTGAGGATTGTTCGACCAGATCTGGCGCCACACGTCGACCGGGAAACTCGTGAACGCCAACAGATCGGCCCGCGCGGCGTCCAGATGGGCATGGACCTGGGGAAGCTTGGCCTCCACATAGTCCAGCAGCCGGTCGAACTGGGCGTCGACGGCGGCCGCGGAGGGCTGGTCGTAGACCGAGTGGAGCATGGCCTTGACCGCCGGCCACAGGCTCTTGGGGCACACGCTCATCAGATTGGCCGCGTAGTGGGTCCTGCACCGCTGCCAGGCAGCCCCGGGCAGGTTCGCCGCGATCGCCTCCCTCAGCCCGGCATGGGCATCCGAGGTGACCAGCCGCACCCCGGACAGGCCCCGGGCCACCAGATCGGCGAAGAACGTGTTCCAGGCCGGCCCGGTCTCAGCGGTGGCGACCTGGAGGCCCAGGACCTCCCGGTGGCCGTCCGCGTTGACCCCGGTGGCAGTCAGCACGACCGCGTTGATGACCCGTCCGGCCTCCCGGACCTTCATCGTCAGGGCGTCAGCGGCCACGAACGTGAACGGGCCCGCCTCGCCCAGAGGCCTGTGGCGGAAGGCCTCGACCTGGGCGTCGAGGTCGGCGGCCATCCTGGAGACCTGGGACTTCGACAGGGAGTCGATACCCAGGCTCTTGACGAGCTTGTCCATCCGGCGGGTGGAGACCCCGGCCAGGTAGGCGTCGGCGACCACGGTGATCATCGCCGACTCGGCGCGCTTGCGCCGCTCCAGCAGCCACTCGGGGAAGTAGCTGCCCTGGCGGAGCTTGGGGATCGCCACGTCCACCGTGCCGACCCGGGTGTCCAGGTCGCGGTGACGGTAGCCGTTGCGCTGGACGAGGCGGTCGGGGTCGGGGCGGCCGTACTCCGCGCCGGCGACCTGGTCGGCGTCGGCTGACAGGAGCATGTTGATCATCGTCTGCAGCAGTGAGCGCAGCAGGTCCGGGGAGGCCTGGCCCAGGGCTTGGTCCAGGACCCGCGTCGGGTCGACAATATGAGGAGCGGTCATCGTGGTTGTTCCTTTCGAGTGAGAAGTAGAGAGCTTTCTCGAAGGATCACACGGTGACCGCGCTGCCGTCCACCACGAAGTCGCGGAGGCCGACGGGTTGGTCACCAGCGGGTTACACCACCATAAGGGGCACTACTGGAGTTTCAGACCCGAGCAAGGACCTGATGAGTTTAGTCCCCGATAGTGGTGTAGCTGTTGCGGGTTTTGACGTGGTGTTCATCGGTACGGGGATGAAGGAACGGGTCCCTAACCGAGGCGATGGGTTGTGCTGGGGCCCTGCATCTGCTGGGAGAGACCCGTTCGATGACGCAGCGCTATGCCCCGCTCACCGTGCTCGGGAGCCAGCGTGTTTGTCACCCAGGTCCTCGACGCCGGGCGCCCTGTTGCTGACGTCGCCGCCGAGTTCCGAGTTGCCCGTTCGGCGCTGTCGTAGTTGGTGGCCCACTTCAGCGATCGTGGCGAGTCGGGCTTGGCGGATCGGTTGAGCCTCCGGCGAACCGTTCCTCGCGCTTGCGAGTCAGTGTCGTTGCGCTTATCGACGCTGGCGACCCTCTAGGAGGTGGTCAGCTCGCTGGGTCGCTACGCACGTGCCCACGACGCCGAGGCCGAGCGACGCGATGCGACCAGCGTCTGCACTCACCATTGAAACTACTGTGATCTCCTGCTGGCTGGTCTGAGATTGGCCGGCAGGGTGATCGTCTTGCTGCCCCGTGGCGTGTGCGTGACTTCCACACTTACTAGTGTCCTGAGTCGGAAGTTTCTGGTTGGTCGTTGGTGTGGTTGAGGATGGTGCAGTAGGCCCGCGAGGGTGGAGAGGATTTGGTCGGCGGTCTTGGTCCAGATGAAGGGTTTGGGATCGTGGTTCCACTGGTTGATCCAGGCTTGGATGTCGGCTTTCAGTTCGGTGACTGACCGGTGTGCCGAACCGTGGAGTTTCCGGCAGGTCAACTCGGCGAACCAGCGCTCGACCAGGTTCAACCACGACGAGTAGGTCGGGGTGAAGTGCAGATGGAACCGGGGGTGACGCAGCAGCCACGTGTGGACCTTCTGGGTCTTGTGAGTGGCGTAGTTGTCCAGGACCAGGTGCAGGTCCAAGTCCTGGGGCACGGCCTTGTCGATGGTGGTCAGGAAACCGATGAACTGGGCAGCGGTGTGCCGGGCGTGGTGCTCTGCGATCACCGAACCCGAGGCGATGTCCAGGGCGGCGAACAGGCTCGTGGTGCCATGACGCACATAGTCGTGGGAGGCCTTGGCCGGGCTGGTCGGCAGCACCGGAAGGATCGGGGCGGTCCGGTCCAGGGCCTGGATCTGGGTTTTCTCATCGACCGCCAGCACCAGGGCGTCAGCTGGCGGGTCCATGTACAGGCCGACCACGTCGCGGACCTTGTCGACGAACTCGGGATCGGTCGAGAGTTTCCAGGAATCGATCGCCTGGGGCTTCAGTCCGAAGGCCCGCCACACCCGAGAGACCATGGACTGGCTCATCCCGGAGGCCTGCGCTGCGCTACGGGTGGACCATGCCCGGTCCCCGTTCGCCGGCTTGGAGTGCAAGGTCCTCTCGACCAGGGCCTGGACAGCCTCGTCGGTGACAGCACGCGGCCGCCCGGGACGGGGCGCGTCCTCCAGACCGTCAAGCCGGTCGGCGGCGAAGCGGGACCGCCACTTACCGACTGTGGTCCGCGAGCAACCCACCAGCTCGGCCGCCCGCCCGATCGTGGCCCCACCGTCGAGTTCCAGAATGATCCGGGCTCGCCGCGCCCGCCAGGCCGCCAGGGTTCGCCCGCGTGTCCAGCCCTCCAGCACGGCACGTTCCTCGTCGGTCAAGTGCACGGGTTCAGTCCTGGGACTCGCCATGAGAAGAGTCTACCAATCCTGACCAGAAACGTCCGACTCAGGACACTAGGGTCCACCGAGTCTGGATCTTTTCGCCGAGCCATGTCAAACTGTCACCTACCCGGGCAGTAGTCCTTTTTCTGTGCCCCATAGTCGTTGCCCGAGCTGGGTGCAGAGCTGTCAGTACAACATTTGTGAGATGACTTGGCGTGAGCTTCAGCCTCTCCCAGTGCAGTTCCGGTCAGCAGACTAGGGGGCTTGACCCCGCTCAGCGATGCCTCGTGTTGGCGCGAGAAATTTGCATGCAATATGGATATAGAGTTGAGAAATGGGTGTGGCGATGAGTCGGTTTAAGCAAGGGCGCATATTCTTGGAGCTGATTTCTAAAGATATGCATGCGATGATGCAGTCTCCTGAGTCAGGAGCGGCAAGAGTGGTTGCACTGTTGGCTCGAATTATTATGCATCCACGGTTTCAAGTCGTCGTTCTCTACAGGGTATCACAATGCCTCATGAGCGGACCTATTGGTGGACTGTTTGCAGATCCGCTACGTTCGTTAACTCAGGTGTTGACAGGCGCCGAAGTTCGAGGAACGGCCGATATAGGGCCAGGATTTGTTGTAGTGCACAGCTCGGGAATTGTTATCGGCGAAGAAGTGGTTATCGGAAGTAATGTTCGGATCTACCAGGGAGTGACTCTTGGGGATGGTTCAAGAAATGGACAACCTCACCTAGGAGATAACGTTTTCTTGGGCGCGGGTTCGAAGATCCTTGGCGGAGTAGTTATCGGAAACAACGTTCGAGTCGGAGCTAATGCTGTGGTTTTGACAGACGTCCCCGATGACTGTACAGCCGTCGGAGTTCCTGCGCGGATCATTCATGGCAGATAGGAGGCTAGTGTCCTGAGTCGGAAGTTTCTGGTCAGGATTGGTAGACTCTTCTCATGGCGAGTCCCAGGACTGAACCCGTGCACTTGACCGACGAGGAACGTGCCGTGCTGGAGGGCTGGACACGCGGGCGAACCCTGGCGGCCTGGCGGGCGCGGCGAGCCCGGATCATTCTGGAACTCGACGGTGGGGCCACGATCGGGCGGGCGGCCGAGCTGGTGGGTTGCTCGCGGACCACAGTCGGTAAGTGGCGGTCCCGCTTCGCCGCCGACCGGCTTGACGGTCTGGAGGACGCGCCCCGTCCCGGGCGGCCGCGTGCTGTCACCGACGAGGCTGTCCAGGCCCTGGTCGAGAGGACCTTGCACTCCAAGCCGGCGAACGGGGACCGGGCATGGTCCACCCGTAGCGCAGCGCAGGCCTCCGGGATGAGCCAGTCCATGGTCTCTCGGGTGTGGCGGGCCTTCGGACTGAAGCCCCAGGCGATCGATTCCTGGAAACTCTCGACCGATCCCGAGTTCGTCGACAAGGTCCGCGACGTGGTCGGCCTGTACATGGACCCGCCAGCTGACGCCCTGGTGCTGGCGGTCGATGAGAAAACCCAGATCCAGGCCCTGGACCGGACCGCCCCGATCCTTCCGGTGCTGCCGACCAGCCCGGCCAAGGCCTCCCACGACTATGTGCGTCATGGCACCACGAGCCTGTTCGCCGCCCTGGACATCGCCTCGGGTTCGGTGATCGCAGAGCACCACGCCCGGCACACCGCTGCCCAGTTCATCGGTTTCCTGACCACCATCGACAAGGCCGTGCCCCAGGACTTGGACCTGCACCTGGTCCTGGACAACTACGCCACTCACAAGACCCAGAAGGTCCACACGTGGCTGCTGCGTCACCCCCGGTTCCATCTGCACTTCACCCCGACCTACTCGTCGTGGTTGAACCTGGTCGAGCGCTGGTTCGCCGAGTTGACCTGCCGGAAACTCCACGGTTCGGCACACCGGTCAGTCACCGAACTGAAAGCCGACATCCAAGCCTGGATCAACCAGTGGAACCACGATCCCAAACCCTTCATCTGGACCAAGACCGCCGACCAAATCCTCTCCACCCTCGCGGCCTACTGCACCATCCTCAACCACACCAACGACCAACCAGAAACTTCCGACTCAGGACACTAGGTGAACATGGTGACCGACCGCAGTGTCGAGTCTGCGATGACCCTGAGTCCTGACTGAACCCTGACCCGACCGTGCAGTCCTTGGAATAGTGCTGCGGCTGGCCGGCTTGGAACATGCCCTCGCATCGGTTCTTGGAGACAGCGCCGTGGCCAACGTGTTACGCCCACGTCCAGCCTGTCCGGGTCACCGTCCACAACCCGTCCCGCTCACCTGATCAAGCCAATGTGGCTCATCCGAATCCAGGGTGTAGTCGGGGTCTGAACCCGCCGGTCTCGAGCAGGGATCTGGCGATGTAGTTGGTCAGGTTGCGGAACCCCAGCGCCGAGCCGCGCAGGTGCTCGAGCCTGCCGTTGATCGCCTCGGTGGGCCCGTTGGAGGTGCTGGGCCGGTCGAAGTAGGCCAGGACGTCGGCGGCGCGCTTCTTCAGCGTCCTGCCGAGCTTGGTGATCTCGACCAGGGCCTTGGGGACGCCGGTGCTGATCGAGTCGATGAGCCGGGCCATCAGCTCGCGGCCGTGGCGCCGGTTCTCGTGGCGGTAGGCGGCGATCATGCGCTGGTAGACGCTCCAGGTGACCTCGACCTCGACGTGGGCGTCGTCGGCGAACAGGGTGTCCAGTCGGTCCTTCTGCTTGTCGTTGAGCAGGTCGGCGCCGGTGGACAGGGTCCGGCGGGCGGCATAGAGCGGGTCGCCGGCACGGCCGCGGTGCCCACAGATGGCCTGCTGAACTCGCCGTCGGCACTCATCGAGCGCCTCGCCAGCGAGCCTGGTGACGTGGAAGGGATCTAGCACGGTCACCACGTCGGGCAGTTCCTCGACGGCGGCGGTCTTGAACCCGGTGAAGCCGTCCATCGCGACCACCTCCACGCCGTCGCGCCACTCCTGCGGGCGGTCGGCCAGCCAGGTCTTGAACGCCTGCTTGGAGCGGCCCTCGACCATGTCCAGCAGCCGTGCCGGGCCGGTGCCATCTCGCACTGGGGTGAGGTCGATGATCACGGTGACATACCGGTCACCGCGACGGGTGTGCCTCCACACGTGCTCATCGACCCCGACGACCTTCACCCCCTCGAAGCGGTGCTCCTCGTCGATCAGCACCCGCTTGCCCTCGGCCAGAACGGCGTCGTTGGCGGTGTCCCAGGCCACCCCGAGCCCCTCGGCGACCCGAGCCACGCTCAGGTGGCGCACCACGATCCCTTCCAACGCCCACCGCAGAGCGCGCCGAGACAACTTGGCCCGGGGCTCGGCCGCGGCGGTGGTGTCCTGGCGCCACACATACCCGCAGCCGCTGCAGCGGTAACGGCCCACGACGACCTCCAGCGTCGTGGGCCGCCAGCCCAGTGGTTCGTGGGCAAGCCGTCGGACCACGGTGTCACGTGGTCTCCCTTCGCAGCCGCAGCGCCGGCACCACTGGTCGGGCTCGACCACCTGGCAGGCCAATACGGCACGATCCGGCTCGAGTCGCTGCCCGGTGACAACGAGGCCGAGTTCGTCGAGGCGGCAGAAGGCAGTCAGGTCGGGGCTGGCGAACGCATCAGCGCGCCCGCCGACGGTAGCGTCGTGCACGTCGAGGTCTTTCGGGCTGAGTGTGTAGGAGCTCTCATCCTCGGGAGACCTCGACCTCTACCCGGCCACCGACGCGCCGGCCCGCCGCGCGACGTGCGCTACACCCTCATCTGGGAAGAGCCACTTTTGAGGACGGACCACTGGGATTCGATCATGGCATTGTCCCAGCACACGCCGGTGCGTCCCATGGACTGATCCAGTGTGAGTTCCTGGCAGCACTGGTACATCTGTTCGGAGGTGAATTGTGCTCCGCGATCCGAATGTATGACGACTCTGCCCGGCGCGTTGGGGCGCAGGGTGCGGGCCCGGCGCAGGGCTTCCTCCACGAGGCCGGTCGTCATGGTGGTGGACATGGCCGTGGAGATGACCTTGCGGGAGCAGGCGTCCTTGATCCCGCACAGGTACACCCAGCCTGCGCGGGTACGCAGGTAGGTGATGTCGGTGACCCACACGCCATCGACCACTCCCGTGTCCCAGCGGCGTGTGCACAGGTCTGGGATGGAGTGGGTGCGCGTACCGGGGATCGTCGTCACCGGGGCGAACCGGCGCGGGCTGATGCCTTTCAATCCCTGGCGGCGCATGGATTGGGCCACCGTCTTGCGGTTCACACGGGTCCCCTCGCGCAGCAGCTGGGCGTGGACGCGCGGGTACCCGTAGGTCTTGTGGGAGTCCACCCAGATGCGCCGCACCGCCCGGTCCAGGGCCCTGCGGGCCCGCGACCGGGCAGGCAGGTGGTCCCAGGTCCTGTCCTGGGCCCCCACCCACGAGTAGTACCCCGAGGTGGACACCTTCAACAGGCGGGCCATGCGTGCCATGGTGAAGTGTGCCTTCTCCGCCTGCATCAGCGTGTACTTCTCACTCACTGATGCTTCGATGCGAAGAAGGCCGCTGCTTTTCCCAAGAACTCATTGTCCATCCGCAACTCGGCGTTCTCCTTGCGCAGACGGACGAGCTCTTCGCGTTCATTCGCACCCAATGGCGCAGGTGTCATGGTCTCCTTCTCCGTCCTCACCCATCTGCCCAACAGTTGGGCACCCAGCCCCAGCTCAGCGGCGACCTCAGCGATGGTGCGACCGGAGTCGATCACCATCCGGGCTGCCTCGTGACGGTACTGGGCAGTGAACTTCCGACGCTGCTGCGGCGCCTTCTCGTTCCCCGTACTCATGACAACACCTTCCCGCAGGACCACGCGGTCCCGCTACATCAGGTGTCCGAAAAAACAGGGTAGGCCCAGCTCAGCGTTCCCGGACCAGGCCACCGCCTACCGGACCGTGTTCCGGTGGGCGAACCGTTACAACACCCGAAGGCGCCACTCCGCGATCGGCAACATCAGCACGAACGCCTACGAAGCCGCGCTCTCCGCTACGCTCGCGGAAGCGGCATAACCGAACCGACACCGTGTCCACGATCAAGGGTCAAGGCCCATGCTCCTTCACCGCAACAGGTGAACTAGCATGGCTTTTGCCCTTTCCCTTGGCTGGCGCTGAGGTCCACTCCGAGGAGTTGCACCATCACTATGTCGAACACCCCGCAGGAGCCGAGTCAGGCGCCGAAGCACGCAGATCCCGACGACGAGGGTCTCGACCTGTGGAGGGACGACACCACGGAACCGGCGAACGAGGGTGAGGTGGCGACTGCCACCAGGACCGCCCGCAAGAAGCGGAAGTGGCCCAAGATCTTTCTTGCCGCTCTCTTGGCAGCTGTGCTGCTGGTGGTCGGCGTGCTGTTCTACTACTTCCGAAGCATCAGCGGAGCACTCAACGAGATCCACCGGGACTCGAGCCTGATGCCCGACAACACCGCCGTCCAACCAGTTGAGACCGGCAAGCCCATCAACTTCGTCCTGATGGGCACCGACAACCGGGCAGGGGTCTCCGGAGCCCGATCGGACTCCCTCATCCTCGCGCAGCTGTCGGGAGACCGCGAGCACCTGTACCTCGTGAGCTTCCTGCGTGACATGTGGGTGACCGTTCCGGCGAACAAGGTTGTCAAGAAGGATTCTAAGGCCAAAATCAACGCCGCATACTCCTGGGGCGGGTCGGCACTGACCATCAAGACCCTGCAGAAGCTCACTGGCGTCCAGATGGACCACGCCGTGATCATCGACTTCCCAGGGTTCATCTCGCTCACCGATGAGCTTGGCGGTGTGACCGTCAACAACCCGCAGAAGTCAACAATCGATGGACACACCTTCGCCCAGGGCAACATCACGATCTCGGGCGAAGAAGCCCTGCTGTACGTTCGTGAACGCTACGATTTGGCCAACGGCGACTTGGACCGTGCAGCACGGCAGCGGTCGGTGATCACCGCGATCATCGAGAAGTCCATGAGCGGCGGGGTCATCAGTGACCCGAAGAAGTTCAAGGGCGTCCTGGACGTCTATGCCAAGAACACCACCGTTGACTCCGGGCTCACGACGGCCAACATCCGCAAGATCGCGACCAGCTTGAAGTTCTCCTCAGGCAAGGGCGTCGTCCAGGTTCAAGCCCCCATCTCGGGCTTCGGGAAGTCGAAAGACGGTCAGGCCTACGACATCGTCGACGAGGCCGGCATGAAAGAGTTGTCCACCGCTCTCAAGAACGACCGGATGGCCGACTACGTGGCGAACCATCCGCAGTGATGTGCCATTGAGGGGGACATCGTTTCTGAGATGCGAGTTCGCTTCAGATCCGTCCGCCAGTGTTCGGCGTCGTTCCTGAATGTGGCGTTCGATCAGTGAGGTTTTCTCACCAGGCTCCTCGCACGTGAGTAGCGATCACGAGGGCTGAGCGGACGATCTGGGTGATGCGCCAGGGGTCGAGGGTGACTTTCTGGAGGGCCTTGAAGTGTTTGATGATGGCATTGGCTCGTTCGGCTGGGGCGCGGAGTTGGGTGATGAGCCGGTTGCGGGTGTTGGTGTCGGGGGCCAGGCCGTGGCCCTTGATCGGGTGGCAGATGCCGATGCCGGCGCCTTGGTAGCCCTTGTTGGGCTCTTCACAATTCGGGGTGTAGGTGTGGTCTGAATCCGCCGGCTTCGAGGAGTGCGCGGGCGATGTAGTTGGTGAGGTTGCGGAAGCCGAGGGCCAGGCCACGCAGGTGCTCGAGGCGACCGTTCACGGCTTCGGTAGGTCCGTTGCTCGTGCGCGGCCGGTCGAAGTAGGCCAGGACGTCGCAGGCGCGTCTGGTCAGGGTGCGGCCGAGCTTGCGCAGTTCTACCAACGCCTCAGGCACACTGTCGGCGAGGGCGTCGATCACGGAGCTCATCTCGACGCGGCCGGCTGCCCGGTCGGGGTGACGGTAGGCGGAGATCATGCGCTGGTAGATCCCCCAGGTGCACTCGACTTGCACGTGCCGGTCCCCAGCGAAGAGCTTGTCAAGGCGCTCGTGCTGGCGGTCGGTGAGCAGGTCAGCCCCGGTGTGCAGGGTCCGCCGCGCGGTGTAGAGCGGGTCGCCCTTGCGTCCGCGGTGTCCGTGCAGTTCCTGCTGGACTCGGCGGCGACACTCATCGAGAGCGTCCCCGGCCAACCGGATGACGTGGAAGGGATCCATAACCGTGACGGCGTCCGGCAGCTCCTCGGTGGTGGCGGTCTTGAAGCCCGCGAACCCATCCATGGCCACGACCTCGATCCCATCGCGCCAAGCCTGGTCCCGCTCGGCCAGCCAGTCCTTGAACGCCTTCTTCGACCGACCTTCGACCACGTCCAGCAGGCGTGAGGGCCCGGTGCCGTCCCGGACCGGGGTGAGGTCGATGATCACGGTGACGTACTTGTCACCGCGCCGGGTGTGCCGCCACACGTGCTCATCGACCCCGACGACCTTGACACCGTCCAGGCGGGTCGGGTCCTCGATGAGCAGACGCCGGCCCTCAGCCAGGACCGCGTCGTTGGCGGTGTTCCACGCCACGCCCAGTCCTTCGGCAACTCGGGCCATCGACAGGTGGCCGACGACGATCCCGACCAGACCCCACCGCAGGCCGGCGCGGGAGATCTTGGCCCGCGGCGGCGCCGCAGCGGTGGTGTCCTGACGCCACACGTGCGAGCACTCCTTGCAGCGGTAGCGGCGCACGGTGAGCACCAGCGTGGTAGGGCGCCACCCGAACGGCTCGTGCGCCAACTCCCTGCTCACCGTGTCACGGGGCACGCCCTGGCAGCCGCACCGCCTGCACCAGTCGTCCGGCTCCACGACCCGGCACGCCAGCACGGACCGGTCAGGCTCGAGCAGCTGGCCGGTGACCTCCAGACCGAGGCCGTCGAGGCGGGTGAAGGTAGTCAGGTCAGGGCGCGTGAAGGTAGCGTCAGGCACGTCGAGGTCTTCCGGACGGGTTGTGTGAGAACTCCCATCATCGGAAGACCTCGACCCTCACCCCGACACCGACGCGCCGCCCCAGGTCGCACCACAGCTACACCCTCATCTGTGAAGAGCCCCGAAACCCGGCCCAGCGCGACGTGCGATGGGGCCCAGGGTGGCTCAGCTTCGGACCAGTTTGCGAGCGGGGTTCGGTGCGGTGTAGCGCAGGACGAGGACGACCCCGATGGCACCCATCAGGAGCGGGAGGGCGCTGAGAGGGAGGTTGACTCCGACCGGGACGCTCCCGCCCGCGATGCCGAACACGATGGCCAGCAGCGAGGAGGCGATCCACGAAGCGGTCAGCAGAACCCGCTGCTGTCCGGTCAGCTCTCTGACGAGGAAGGACAGCACGGTCGAGAAGACTCCTGTCATACTGCCGGCACCGAAGGCGAGCAGGATGAGCATCGGGTGTAGAGCGTATTCGGAGTCATCGTCGAAGTACGCCGTGAAGCACAGCAGTGCCCCCAGGGCCATGAAGCCTCCCACTGTGGCCACGGCGCTTGCTACGGCTAGCAGCCGCATCCACCGCGGTGTGCCGGCCGTCTCTGCCCCGGCTTCCAGGGCGATCTGCTCAGGTGGACCGAGACTGTCGAGTGCCGCCTGGATCACGCCTCGCTGTTCGGCGTCCCTGAGGTGTTCCTCGATTCCGGTGAGAAGATCCAGCTGCTCGCTGGAGGGGAGCGATTCGGTCAGGGCAGTGAGGCGCTTGAGGTAGGCCTGGGCGGCGGCGGACGAGGGCAGAGTGGTCATGCGTGGTCTCCAATGACGAGGTCGACGGCTTGCCGGAAGCGGCCCCATTCCTGGGTGAATGTAGCAAGTCCGGTCTTGCCTGCCGGGGTGATGTGGTAGTAGCGGCGCGGGGGTCCACTCGGGGACTCTTGCCAGGCAGTGGTCACGAGGTTGCGTTTTCGGAGTCTCGACAGGAGCGGGTACAGCGTCCCTTCGCTCTCGAGGAGTCCTCGTTCGCTCAGCGTTCGAGCCAGGTCGAGACCATAGGTCGGTTGCTGGGCGATGACGGCGAGGACACATGGTTCGAGAGCGCCGCGGCGCAACTGCCCTACGAGGTGAACAGCGTCAGGTTCCATGCACCACAAGGTAGCACGCTCCGCCAGGATCTGTTCGGTGTGGGGTAGACGAGGCCAAGGATCCTGCGCGCGGGTGGTCTCCGCCCTGCAAGCCCGCCGTCGCATATCGGGCCGCACTGTACGGTGATCATCGACTTGACCACGGTTCGCCAGGACAGCGGCCCTTCCAGGCTGCTGGACATGGTCGAAGGCCGCTCCAAGGCAGTGTTCGAGACCTGGCTCGCCGCCCGCCCCTAGACTTGGCGCGAGGCAGTGGAAGTTGTTGCGACAATCGGCTTCACCGGGTTCAAGACCGCCGCAGCCGAGAAATTCCCGGACGCGGTCGCGGTAATGGACCCCTTCCGCGTCGGGCGGCTCGCCGGGGAAGCGGTCGACGTCTGCCGACGGCGCATCCAGTTACTCCTGCACGGACACCGCGCCGCGCCGGCGACCCGCTCTATTCCTGCCGATGCACCCTTCACACTGGAGCAGCGCTAATCACCGACCGCCAGGTCGAACGGATCCAGGACCTGTATGCCGACGAGCAACACGTCGAAGTGGAAGCGACCAGGGGCATCTACCAGCGCATGATCGCCGCCTCCCGGACCGCACACTCGGGAAACCAGAGATGCAGGCCGTCATGGACGTCCTCCGCACGGCTATCCCCGAAGGCCTCGACGAACAGGCCCGCCTCGGTCGAGCTCTGCGTCGGCGATCCAGCGACGTGCTGGCATTCTTCGACCTACCCGGCGCCAGCAACGGCCCCACCGAGGCCACCAACGGCAGGCTCAAACACCCCCACGGATCCGCCCTCGGCTTCCGAGATCTCACGCACTGCATCGCCAGATCCCTGCTCGAGACCGGCGGGTTCAGACCCCGACTACACCCTGGATTCGGATGAGCCTCCAGACGCTGTCCTCCTTCGAGCGCAGCTACCGACCGCGGCTCGCCGACATCCTGGGCGACGGCAACGTCAAGCACCTGCAGGACTTCGGCAATCTGTGGGACTACGCCCGCGACCTGTTCCAGCACGGTTTCGTCGACGATCGGGAGCTCTACTTCCTCGATCTGCTGCCCGGGCCCTCGGGCGAGTACATCCAGGGGCTGGGCTTCGCCGATGGGCTCGAGCTGCCGGACGCCGCCGAGGCCCTGGCGGCCTGGCGGCAGCCGAGCGGCCGCGAGGACCTGGCCGGTTCGCCGCTGTACTCCGGCCCGGGATCGGGCGGCTCCTTCGAGCTGTGGAGCCTGTCGTGAGCACCATCATCGACGCCCAGCCGCGCGGGGCCGTCCAGGAGTCGATCAACGGCCCCGAGCAGACCGATGACGGCGCCTTCAAGCGCCAGCCCAACCGCTTCACCGCGCGGTTCTCCACCGGGGAGCTGCCGGTGAAGGCCGGACGCTACCGGCTGGTCGTCTCTGCCGTCTGCGGGTGGTCGCGTCGTCAGATCATCGTGCGGCGGCTGCTGGGGCTCGAGGACGCCATCTCGATCTCCTACGTCTCGGGGCGCGGCGACGACGGCGGCTGGGTCTTCGCCGACCAGCCCGGGGGCCGGGATCCGGTGCTCGGCTTCAAACGCCTCAACGACGCCTACCGCACCGCCGAGCCCGGCTACCGGGGACGCGGGACGGTGCCGGCACTGGTCGACACGCGCACGGGTGCGGTGGTCACCAACGACTACCACACCCTCAGCCTGGAGCTGGAGACGGCGTGGAAACCCTTCCACCGGGCCGGGGCGCCCGACCTGTACCCGAAGGATCTGCGCCCCCGGATCGACCTGCTCAACCAGCAGCTCTTCGACGACGTCAACAACGGGCCCTACAAGGTGCTCTTCGCCACCTCCCCGGAGGCGGCGAAGGTGGCCCGGGCGGTCTTCGAGGCACGGCTGTGGGATTACGACCACCGGCTGGCGACCAGGCGCTACCTGTTCGGGGACCGGCTCACCGATTCCGACATCCGGCTGTGGGTCACCCTGGCCAGCTTCGACCAGACCTACGTCACCGGTTATCCCGAGGCCGTGCGCGACACCGCGCTGCGGGTGCGCGATCTGCCGAATCTGTGGGCCTACGCCCGCGATCTGTTTCAGAGGCCGGGGTTCGTCGACGAGCGCGACACCGAGGCACTGGGCATCACGCCCGGCCCCGACGGCTCCTACCTGGGCGGGTTCGGTGAGGCGACCGACGCCGCGTCGGGCGACCGCCTGGCGGCCTGGAGCGAGCCCGCGGGCCGCGAAGGGCTGTCGGGGGCCGACGCCACCGCCGGCCCCGGAGGGGCGGGCACCGATCAGTACTGGGCCTTCGCGCCCGGCCGGGTTCCGATCGTCTGAGGAGGACACCGTGAGCACCATCGTCAGGCCCGTCATCGACGCCTACTCCTACCCGCCCGAGGTGATCGCCTCGCTGCGCCCGATCCCGGTGGATCTGTGGTTCAGGGATCTGGGCGAGTCCCGGCTCGGGCGTCTCGTGCTGCGCCACGCCCTGCCCGAGGAGTACGGGGAGGTGGGCGACGTCCTGGAGGCCGCCTTCACCACGGGCTGCTGGTCGACTCCGGAATACATCGCCGGCCTGCACGCCATCGACGCCCGGGCGCGGACGTCGAATGTGTGGGTGGTGGCCGACGACGAGGGCGTCCTCGCGGCGGTGCTCACCCCCCAACCGCGGTACCTGGACGGGCCATTCACCTTCAACATCCTGGGGGTGGGGCCGCGGGGCCGCGGGCTGGGGCTGGGCCGGCTGCTCACCGACCACGCCGTGAATCTGGCCCGGGCCCTGGGGATCGACAGCATCGAGATCCATTCGGGGCCGCAGATGACCGCGGCCCACAAGGTGTATGTGGACTACGGCTTCGTGCGGCGCATCGAGCAGGAGACGGTGGTGGTCGACGGCCACCAGCGGCTGCGCAGCTTCACGTTCCGGGTGCCGGATCCGGTCGCAGACCCGCCACACATCGAGCACGCCGACCCCCCCGGCCGGTGACTCCCCCTTCCCGCCACCAGGAGATCCCGTGAGCATCACCGCACTGCGCCCCGCCGGGGCCCAGGACGCCGGCCATTTCCGCCCCGAGGCCGAAGCGCCCGGGCCCGGCCGAGCTGCCGGACCGGCGGCTGCGGCTGGTGGCCCCGGCGTCATCGCCCCGCAGCTGGGGGGCGGTGCTGGGCGCCCGGATCGCCGCCCCCGACTGGGTGACGGTGGAGTGGTCCCAGGAGGTGTCCTCGCCCGTGCTGCTGGACGGCGAGGGGCTGCTGGTGAGCGACGACTGGTCGTGGATCGCGCGGTCGCTGGCCACGGCGTCGGGCAGCAAGGTCTACCCGGCGGCCCGGCGCGAGGAGATCGACGCCCTGGAGCAGGTGATCGACGCCGAGCTCATCGGCGCCCTGGAGGAGGTGGTTTTCTCCACCGACCAGGCGGTGCGCGACGCCGTCTCCCGGCTGCTCTTCGCCCGGCTCGGGCTGCTGGACCTACAGCTGGCGGACCGCCGCTACCTGCTCGGCGACGAGCTGACCTCTGCCGACCTGCCCCTGTTCGGGGTGCTGCTCGGCTGGGACCTGCGCTACCGGGCCCATCTGGGTTGGGGAGCGGCCTCCCTGGTCGACTACCCGAACCTGTGGACGTGGGCCCGCCGGCTGGCCGCCGAGGTGCTCTCGACCGAGGACCGGGTTGTCGCCGGCCTGGAGGCCAGCCCCGACGGGTCCTTAGCCGAGCCCTGGGGCCCGGCGCTGCCGGTCGAGGGGATCGATGACATCCGGGTCGCGTGGCGGGAGCCGGTGGAATAGCGACAATTTCTGGATCCAGAACCCACCGATCGACGTCGCCGACCACGATCATGCTGTTCTGGAGCGAGAAATTGCGCCCCTACACTGGGCACACGCCGACGTAGGAGGAGCCATGGCCAAGCCCACCATCACCGACAACACCGAGGAGCACCGCTACGAGGCGCGCCTGGACGGCGAACTCGCCGGATACCTGGTCTACGAACAGACCGGCGACGTCGTCGACCTGCCCCACACCCTTGTCTTCCCGCAGTACGAGGGGAAGGGCATCGCCGGCAGGCTGGTCCGCCACGGCCTCGACGACATCCGGGACCGCGGACTGACGGTGACGCCGACCTGCCCCTACGTCGACTCGTGGATCCGGCGCCATCCCGACTACGCCGACCTGGTGCACCAGAGCTGACTCAGCGCAGCTACAGAGCCGGCTCAGCAGCGATGATCCGCCGCCACCCGATTCCGTATACAGAAACCATCCATTTTCGTATACACTACGAGCATGAGCAAGCAACTGCTGCACGGCAAGCCCGTCAGCGATGAGCAGATCCAGTCGTGGGCCGACGAGGCCGAGGCCGGGTACGACCCGTCGAAGCTTCCCAAGCCTCGGCGTGGCCGCCCGCCTGTCGGCGACGGTCCCGGGATCGTCGTTCCCGTCCGCCTCGACGCCGCCACCATCGCCGCATTGACTGCACGCGCGGATGCCGAAGGCATCAGCACCCGCTCCGAAGCCGTCCGCGCAGCCATCCGCGAGTGGCTCGACGTTGCCTGACATCCATCGGTCCGCCCGAGCGCCACTCCACCTACGCCGACCTAGTGCACCAGAGCTGAGGACTCGGCCAGTATTGACTACATTGTTTACAATGTAGTCATGACCTCCACTCTGGGCAGTCCCATCTCCGTCCGGCTCCCCCAGGAGCTCCGTGATCGCGTTGTCGCCCTCGCGCACGCCACGCGCCGCAGCCAGGGCGACGTCGTCCGTGAAGTCCTCGAGCGCGACCTGGGTGCACTCGAGTGGGAGCAACGCATCGCCGATCGGGCCGCGGATCTGCGCGCGGGACGCGTCAAGGCCGTTTCCGCCGACGAGGTCGATCGGCAACTCGGTCTTGACGGGGAACCGCCGGCCACCTCGCTCGACGACATCTCATGACCGAGTGGGTCCTCGAGTACGATCCCGACGCCGCCCGATGGCTCTGCAAGGCCGACCCCCAGACGGCCCGTCGCATCCGGAACAACCTTAAGGCCGTGATCGCCACCGGAGATCCGCGCATCCGCGGCAAGGCGCTGACTGGTCGCCTGGCGGGCATGTGGCGCTATCGCATCGGCGACTATCGGGTGATCTGCGACATCCAGGAAGCGAAACTTGTCGTCCTCATCGTTGAGGTGGGTAAGCGCGACCACATCTACGACTGACACTCAGCACACCACGTCTCAGGCCATCTCAGGGGCCGTGGGTCTCGGGGCTGACCAACCAGGCCTGCTGCTCCAACTTCTGGGTGTACTCGTGCAGCACGTCCAAGGTGGTCGGATCCTTGGCGTCGACCTTGATCAACACGACCTCAGGCCGGGACGTGAGGATCAGGACCTTGAAGCGCGGGGAGCCATGATCCCCTGCTGAACGGCTTTGGGGTCATCCCGAGCAGAGCGACGACGTGGATACTGCGACTGCCGAATGAGCCGACGTCTACAACACCCACAGACCCCTACTCACTGGGGCTACATGGCCCCTCGGGAATGGCTGACCGCCCATCCCGACGGTGTCGATCTCGAAGACCCTGCCAACACCCAGAACCTCGTAGGCTGACCCCCACCCGAGACGCGAGCCACCTGTACTCGCGGCTTGACTCGGAACATAGGGACGCCCCATGTACCCCGACCCCAAAGACCAACTGCAGCCGTTTCTCACACAGTCAGCCCACAGCTACACCCTCAATCCTGAAGAGCCTGTAATCCGGAAGTCTCCAGTTTTGCTCGGGATGTGCCGTGTTCATCGCCGTCGACGTCGCCCCCGATCCTCAGACTGAACCGTCCCGGGCCTGATTGAGAGGTATCCAGACATTCTGTAAGCAATCCCTGATCATGCCTGAATACAGCAAGTACCCGCCCGAACTCCGCGAACGAGCGACCCGACTGGCCGGGGAGGCCCGCCATGACCCCGAGACCCGTACCGGTGAGATTCACGTGACCTGATCCAACGCATTCAGTCCGACCTGGCCACCCTGGCGAACAACGTCTCCTGACAGTCACAATGCGGCGGTGCCGCCGACCGTAATGGGTCGGCGGCACCGCCGCATTGTGACTCGCTACGACTACCAGGCTCAGGCCTTCTCGGGGGCGCGGGTCTCGGAGCTGATGAACCAGGCCTGCTGCTCCAGCTTCTGGGTGTACTCGTGCAGCATGTCCGAGGTGGTCGGATCCTCCGCGTCGACGGCGTCATGCACCTCGCGCATTGTGGCGACAGTGGCCTCGATGGCGGCCACGATGAGGTCGATGGCGTCGTGGGTCGACACCTCGCCCTGCGGGAACTGGCCGATCGAGGTGCGGGCGGCGACCACCGAGGGACGGCCGTCCGGGGTGGCGTGCAGAGCGCGCAGACGCTCGGCGAACTCGTCGGACCCGTCACGGGCGATATCGACGACCTCATCGAGGTTCAGGTGAAGGTCGCGGAAGTTCGGCCCCACGATGTTCCAGTGGGCCTGCTTGCCGACCAGGCTCAGGGCGATGAGATCGACCAGGACCTTCTGGATGTTGTCGCTCAGCTCCTGGGACGCGCGGAAGCCCTTCTCAGCGTTCTCCGCGGCGGTCCGGGTGTCTCCAGCGTGCTTCGGAAGGGTGATGGACTGCTCGGTCATATGACCTACTCCTTCTATCTCGACGTCTCTTTCGCTCTCTGTGGGGTGGAACCTCCCACCGCCCTCCACTATTCCGTGTAGGAGAGCCCGGCGTGTCGCGATCGGGCAGGATCCCGCACGCCCTCAGCCGGCCGCCAGCTCCTCCAGGGCGTCGACGTCGCGCAGCGTGATATCCGCGCCCGAGGTGGCGATCAGGCCCTTCGATCGCAGGGCCTCCAGGCCCCTGCTGAACGACTCCGGGGTCATCCCGAGCAGCGACGCCGTGTCCTTCTTGGCCATCGGCAGCCTCACCCGGTAACCCGACTCCTCGGCGCTCCCCGGCTGATCCAGCAGATAGCCGGCGATCCTTGCCGGCCGGCTGGTGGGGGCCAGGCTCAGCCGGTGCTCGGCGTCGTCCAGCCGCTGAGCCAGTGAGCGCAGCATGGCCATCGCCACCGACGGATGGGAGGCGATCAAGGGCGCCAGATCGGCCCGCGAGAAGACGCACATCCGGGTGGGGGCGGCGGCCTCGATGAGATAGCTCGGTGCCTCCCCGGTGAGGAAGGACCCCTCCCCCACGAAGTCGCCGGGCCCAGCCAGCCGCAGCACCCGCTCGTGGCCGCTCGCCGAGAGCCGCGACACCTTCACCTGCCCCCGGTGCACCACGGCCAGGCGCCCGGTCGCCGGCCCGAAGGCCTCCCCCCGCTCCAGCGACGTCGGCCTGGCCAGGGACCCGACGGCGTCCTGATCAGGCGCGCTGAGACCGCCGAACAGCGGGACCAGACGCACACAGCTCACATGCTCGGTGACGTCGGTCAGAGGCAGGTTCTTCACCCGTCCGAGGCTAGTGCCGATCGGCCAGAGCTGCGGCGATCAGCCGGAGATGGCCCCGCCCAACCGCCCGATAATCCATGTTGACAAGGGAGTTCATGTGATCTTGACCTACGTCAAGGAGTGTGGCGCCGCCTCGAACCAGTATTCGAGGTGTCGCCGGAACAGGCGGCATGACGAAAGGACAGATCATGAGCACCAACGAGATCACCACCACCCACACCGTGCTGCGCGCCGAGGGGTTCTCCTGCCCCTCCTGCGTCGCCAAGATCACCGGGGCCCTGGAGAAGCTGCCCGGCGTCGGCGACGTCACCGTGCACTTCGCCTCCGGACGCATCGAGGCCGACCACGACGAGGCCCGCACCAGCGTCGACGATCTGATCGCCGCCGTCGGCAAGCTGGGCTACCCCGCCACCGCCTCGGCCTTCTGAGCCGACCGCCAACCGAATGCGAAGGAGAAGGATGATGTCTGCTCTCAGACGCCCGGGGCCGCGACTTGCCGCCGCCGGGATCCTCATCGCGGCCGCCCTGGTGATGGGCCGCCTCGGCACCGATTGGGCACTGCCCGGCAACATCGCCATGGCTGCCGCCGCCATCATCTCGACCATCCCGATCGCGGCGGCCGCCCTGCGGGCGCTGCGCTCCAGGACGATCGGGATCGACCTGCTGGTCACCATCGCCTCGATCGGGGCCCTGGCGATCGGCAACTACTGGGAGGCGGCCGCCGTCACCTTCCTCTTCGCATTCGGCCACGTCCTGGAGCAGGGGGCCATGACGCGCACCCGATCGGCCCTCACCGATCTGGTGCGCTCGGCCCCCCAGGACGCCGTCCTGGTGCGCGACGGACGCACCGAGACCGTGCCCACCCGCACGCTGAGGCCCGACGACGTCGTACTGGTCGCCGCCGGCAGCTCCGTCCCGGTCGACGGGACGGTGATCTCGGGATCCGGTGCCGCCGACGAGTCGGCGGTGACCGGGGAATCCATGCCCGCCGAGAAGACGCCGGGCGACCAGGTGCGATCCGGCACCACGCTCACCTCGGGGATGGTGCAGGTGCGCGCCGAGAAGGTGGGCTCCCAGACCCTGCTGGCCCGCATCGTGGCCAGGGTCGAGGAGGCCCAGGACGCCCGCGGACGGGTGCAGACGATGATGGATAGGTTCGGACGCTGGTACACCCCGGCCATCATCGTGCTTGCGATCGTCGTCGGGCTCATCAGCGGCAGCCTCACGCTGGCCCTCACCCTGCTGGTCATCGGCTGCCCTGGCGCCCTCGTGATCTCGGTGCCGGTGGCCGTGGTCGCCGGTATCGGACGCGGGGCCCGCGACGGCATCCTCATCCGCGGCGGGGAGCATCTGGAGACCGCGGCGAAGGTCGACACCGTCGTCTTCGACAAGACCGGGACGCTGACCACCGGGCATCCCGAACTCACCGACGTCGTGGCGTACGGGGCCGCAGGCGAGGAGGAGGTGCTCCGGTGGGCGGCGCTGGCCGAGATCGGCTCCGGGCACCCGCTGGCCGGCCCGATCCTCGACGCCGCCCGGAGCCACGGCGTCGCCCCCGGGGGAGTTCCCGGCGAGGCCGACGCGATCCCGGGACGCGGCCTGATCGCCGACGTGCTGGACGCCGAGCACCCGCAGACCCGCCATCGGGTGGTCGTGGGCACAGTGGAACTGGCCGGCCAGGAACTGGGCTACGACAAGGAGTCCGACACCGCATGGGCGGCCCGGACGTCCGCCCGGCTGGCCGGCGGCGGGGCCACGCCGGTCACCGTCGTCCGCGACGGCGTCCTGCTCGGCGTGCTCGCGATCGCCGACACGATCCGGGCCGACGCCCCCGCCGCACTGGCCCGGCTGCGCCGGACCGGCGTCACCCGTCTGGTGATGCTGAGCGGCGACCGCCAGGAGGTCGCAAGCGCGGTGGCCGATCAGCTCGGCATCGACGACGCCCGTGGCGGCCTGCTGCCCGAGGACAAACTGGCTGCAGTCCAGGAGCTGCGCGCCGGCGGAGCGGTCGTGGCCATGGTGGGAGACGGCATCAACGACGCCCCGGCCCTGGCGGCCGCCGACGTCGGGGTGGCGATGGGGGCGGCCGGCAGCGCTCTGGCGGTGGAGACCTCCGATATCGCGCTGATGGCCGACGACCTCACCCGGCTGCCGGAGTCCCTGAGGCTGGCCCGCCGCACCCGCGCGGTGATCCGCCAGAACATCGTCATCGCCGTCGCGACGGTGACCCTGCTGCTGGCCGGGGTGCTGCTCGGCGGGGTGACGATGGCGCTGGGGATGCTCGTCCACGAGGCGTCTGTGCTCGTGGTCATCGTCAATGCCCTGAGACTGCTGGGACGCCGAGCCCGCACCCGCGAGGAGTCCCGCCAGGACCAGGCCGGCAAGCAGGATCAGCCGTGGCAGACTTCAGAGCATGGCGGATCGAGATCGGGACGCCCAGGGGCGTCCCCGCAACAGCAGGCCGCGTGACGGCCTCGGCCGGCCCCTGCCCCGTGGCCAGGAGGGTGTCCCGGTGACTCCGGACGATCTGGAGCTGCCGGGCCCCGAGACCCTGGAGATGGCCCAGGAGCTGCTCGACCGGGGCCGGCCCTTCCACGCCCACGAGGTACTCGAGGCCAGGTGGAAGAACTGCCCCGAGGCGGAGCGGGACCTGTGGCACGGTCTGGCCCAGCTGGCCGTCGGCGTCACCCACCAGATGCGCGGCAACACGACCGGCGCGATCCGGCTCATCGGGCGCGGGGCCATGTACCTGCGCCCCTACGCGACGGCGGCCGCACCGGCCCGCGTCGAGGAGGTGGACGTGGCGGGCATCCTGTCCTGGGCCGATGCCACCGTCACCGCACTCGAGGACGGCCACGGGATCGACACCGTGGTGGCACTTCGTCAGAAGGCATCCTCATGAGGCTGCATCAGAAGGGGTCGTCATGACGACCTTCCACATCGCCAACATCCGCGACGACATCCGCGAGGGCAGTGCCGACTCCGGCTACCGCGTCCTGGTGGACAGGATCTGGCCGCGCGGCGTCAGCAAGGAGCGGGCCGGCCTGGACGAGCACCGCAAGGAGGTCGCCCCGAGCAACGAGCTGCGCAAATGGTTCGGCCACGACCCGGTGCGTTTCGACGAGTTCACGGCCCGCTACCGGGCAGAACTGGACGCCTCCGGCGCCGCCGAGACCTTCGCCCGGGACATGGCCGGCCACCCGCTGGTGACACTGCTCTACGGCGCGAAGGATCACGAGCACAACCAGGCGGTCGTTCTGAAGCAGGTCCTGGAGGAGCTGGACGGGCATACCGCCTGAAGCCGCGGGCGACCCGCGTGATATTTTCAAGGAGTGCCTGATCAAAAATCGCGGGATCCCCGCGCCCGCGTTCAGGCCGCTCATCTCGAGGCGAAGGCCCGCCCCGGCGTCCTCAGCCGGCACCGGGCCTGGTTGATGGTCGGCGCGGGGTTCTCCCTGCTCGCTGGCCTCGACGGCGCTCTCATCCTACTGGGGGTCTGGTCGCCGGTGCTCACCGCCCGGCTCTCGCAGTGGCACGGCCCCTTCATGACGCTGGGCTTCATCGGCACCGTCATCTGCCTGGAGCGGGCCGTCGCCCTGGACCGTACGTGGGGCTATCTGGCCCCGCTGGCCTCGGGCATCGGATCGATTCTGCTGGCCTCCCCCGCACCGGTGCAGATCGGGCTGGCACTGCTGCTGGCCGCCCAGATCGGCATGCTCGCCATCTACATCCCGCTGTGGCGGCGCAGCGAGGACGACGCCACCGTCATCCAGGCCGCCGGATCGGCATGCGCGGTCGGCGCCGCCGGGCTGCTGCTCGCCGGGGTCGAGGTGAGGTCGGTGATCGGATGGCTGTCGTGCTATCTGGTGCTGACCATCCTCGGGGAGCGCCTCGAGCTGTCTCGGCTGACGATGACCCGGAACCGCTTCCTGCCCGCCGCCGCACTGTGCCTGCTGGCCGCCCTGGTGATCCAGACCGCCTCGCCGAAGGTCGGCTGGCCGCTGCTCGGCGTCGTGCTGGTGGTGATGTCGGTGTGGCTCATCGACAAGGACGTCGCCCGGGTCGGCATGCGGCGCGGCGGGCAGGCCGCCTACATCGGCGGGATGCTGATGGCCGGCTATGTGTGGCTGGCGATCGCCGGCGTCGTGTGGATCTTCTCCGGGCCGCTGGGCACCGGTACGGGATATGACGCCGCCGTCCACGCCGTCTTCCTGGGATTCGTGATGGGCATGATCCTGGGGCATGCGCCGATCATTCTTCCCGCCGTGCTGCGGATCCGCCTCGACTGGTCGAACTGGTTCTGGGTGCCGGCGGTGCTGCTGGAGGCCTCGCTCGTGGTCCGGTTGGGGATCGGCGACGGGCTGGGCCTGCCCCTGGCCGTCCAGATCGGTGGGACGATCAATGTGATCGCCCTGCTGAGCCTGATCGCCGTCGTCGTCACCCATGCCCATTCACGAGATGGTGCTCATTCAGCCCATCCACACGACAGGAGGTCCCGTGCCTGAGATCACCTTGCGCCCGCAAGAGGATCCGGGGAGACCCGCCCCGAAGGGCTCCGACCGGACCCGCCGCAGCGCCTGGCACCGCAAGGCCTCCGCCCCGGTGTCGGTGTGGCTGGTGGCCCTGCTCGCCGTGGTGATCGGCGGGCACTGGATCCCCCAGCAGCGGTGGCTGCTGGTGCACATGGTGACCCTCGGCGTGGCGACCACCTCGATCCTGGTGTGGGGGCAGTACTTCACCGAGTCGATCCTCCACGAGAAGCTCGCGGAGCCGGACCGCAAGCGCCAGGTGTGGCGGATCCGCATCCTCAACCTCGGCGTGCTGGCCTGCTGCGTCGGCATGGTGCCGAGCTGGCCGTGGGTGGTGGTGGCCGGCGCCACCGTCGTCGGTCTGGCGATGTGCTGGTACGCCCTCGACCTGGGCCTGCAGGTGCGCCGCGCCCTGCCGGGACGATTCGACGCCACCGTGCGGTTCTACAGCGCCGCGGCCTGCCTGCTGCCACTGGGCGCGATCGCCGGGGCGGTGATGGCCTTCTCTCCCGAGGAGCCCTGGCGCACCCGACTGCTGATGGCCCACCAGGGGCTCAACATCATGGGATTCGTGGGGCTGACGGCGGTCGGCACCCTGGTGACCCTGTGGCCCACGGTGCTGCGCACGAAGATGCAGCCCACTCAGGACCGCAACGGGAGGCGGGCTCTGTGGATCATGTGCGCCGCCGTTCTCGTGATGACGGTCGGATCGCTGGCCGGATGGTGGTGGCTCGAGGCCGCCGGGGTGCTCGCCGAACTGGCCGGGCTGTGCGTCGTCGGGGTCGACCTGGTGCGCTGCGCCATGAAGAAGCCCCCGCGGGACTTCCCCGGATACTCGATGGGTGCGGCGGTCATCTGGTTCGCCATCTGGCTGGGATGGCTGGCCGCCACCATCCTCATCAAGCGCGACCACCTGCTCCAGGAGGACATCACCGCCCTCACCGTGCCAGTGGTCGTCGGCTTCCTGCTGCAGTTGCTGCTGGGGGCCATGAGCTACCTCATGCCGATGGTGATGGGCGGCGGGCCGGCGATCGTGCGCGCCACCAACGCGAGGATGCACACCCTGGGGGCGCTGCGGGCCACCGCCACCAACGCCGGACTGGTGATCTGGGCGCTGGCCGCCGGGACGTGGACCTCCCGGATCGGACTGGGACTGGCCATTCTCGGGATGGCGGGATTCCTGCCGGCGATGGTCGCCATGGTGAAGACCGGGGTCGGGATGCTGCGGGCGAAACGGGCCGCGGCCGAGCAGAAGGCCCCGGTGCCGGCGGCCGACCGCGCGGATCACTCGCCCGAGGGCCGTTCTGGGGCTCCGGAGCCCGGGAAGGCCGCTCCAGCTAGCAAAATGCGCACTCCCACCAACCATCCGGCCCCGGCTCCCACCGCCCCGACCTCCCGGCGCTCCTTCGCCGAGGCGGCGATCGGCCTGGGCGCCGCCCTGGGAGCGGTGGCCGTGGGCCAGCGCCTTGACGGGGACACCTCCGGCTCCGGGTCTTCCGGCCATGTCACCGCGACCGGCCGCACCACCACCGTCAAGATCTCGATGAAGGACATGCACTACCACCCGTCGGCGGTCGAGGTGCCCGCCGGGAACCGCCTGGTGGTCCAGCTCCACAATGCCGATCCGGAGCAGACCCACGACCTCTACTTCCCCTCCGGTGCGGCCTCGAGGCGGCTGGCCCCCGGGCAGAGCCAGACCGTGGACGCCGGAGTCATCAGCGCCCCCACCCAGGGGTGGTGCACCATCGTGGGCCACCGCTCGATGGGCATGGAGCTCGAGGTGACGGTCGGCGGCGCCTCCGCCTCCCAGGGCGGATCCTCGACGGCAACGTCCACCCGCCGGAAGATCGACCTCACCAAGGCGAACGGTGCGGGTTTCCGCACCCGTGACGCCAGGCTCCCGGCCCTGCTGGCCGGGCGTGATCACACAATGACCCTCACGGTCACCGAGTCCACCCAGGAGGTGGCCCCTGGCGCCACGATCCGCGCCATGACCTACAACGGGCGGGTGATGGGACCGGCGATCCACGCCCGGATCGGCGACACCATGGACGTCCACCTGGTCAACCGCGGCTCGATGGGCCACTCGATCGACTTCCACGCCGGGACCGTCTCCCCCAATGCCGTGATGCGCACCATCTCGCCGGGAGCGTCCCTGGACTACCGCTTCACTCTGCACCGGTCGGGCGTCTGGCTGTACCACTGCTCGACGATGCCGATGAGCTCGCACATCGCCGCTGGCATGTACGGGGCGGTCGTCGTGCCTCCCCACGACCTGGCCCGCGCCGACCGCGAGTACCTGCTGGTGCAGTCGGAGACCTACCTCGATTCAGCCAACGGCAAGGAGGTCGACGCCGACAAGATCGCGGCCGAGACCCCCGATCTCACGATGTTCAACGGCCACGCCAACCAGTACGTCTTCGCCCCACTGACCGCGAAGGTCGGGGAGCGGGTGAGGATCTGGGTTCTGGCCGCAGGCCCGAGTCGTGGTATCTCATTCCATGTGGTGGGTACCCAGTTCGACACGGTCTTCAAGGAGGGCGCCTACCTGCTGCGCCCCGACAACGCCGAGGGCGGCGGGGCCCAGGCCCTGGATCTGGCCAGCGCCCAGGGAGGATTCGTGGAGATGGTCTTCGAGGAACCGGGCCGCTACACCTTCGTCAACCACTCCTTCGTCGAGATGGAGCGCGGGGCGAGGGGACTCATCGAGGTGATCTCATGACCGAGAATCAGCACACACTCACCGATCCCGGGGCCGATTCTCCGGCCGACCGGGTCGTCGAGGCCCTCAGGCGCCGTGGCGGCACGGCCTCGGCCGCCGAGGTGGGCGCCGATCTGGGCATCCACGTCTCGACGGCGCGCTTCCACCTGGACCATCTGGTCGAGGACGGACGCGCCCGGTCGGGTCGCGAGAAGCGCGCCACCCGCGGGCGCCCGCGCACCATGTTCACCCTGACCCCCGACCCGAAGGAGGGGCCGAGGGCCTACCAGATGCTCGCCGGGGTGCTCGTCGACCACCTGTCGCGGCAGGACGACGCCGTCGCCCTGGCCCACCAGGCCGGGGTGGAGTGGGGACGTCGGTACGCAGGTGTCGACGTCACCGAGATCCTTGAACAGATCGGCTTCGCCCCTTGCACGACCCTGGTGGACGACGACCAGGATGAGGGCCCGGACGGCGAGGCACGGATCGCACTGCGCCACTGCCCCTTCATCGACGTCGTCCAGGAGCATGCGGCCCTGCTCTGTCCGCTGCACCGCGGCGTCGTCGAGGGGGTCGTGGGCCATCCGGTGACTCTGGAGGCCCACCCCGGCGCAACCTGCTACGTCGATCTGGAGCAGGCCGGCTGATCCGCGGGAAAGCACCATACCCGCGCCTCGTGAGCGCGAGGTACCGCCTCTGGGAACCGCGATGTTTGCGCAATTTCTCACACGGTCATATGCTCCTGGTCATGACTGACGCACGTATCTCGCTGGGCAGCTCTGCTTCTGCTCTGCGAATGTGTTGTCCCTGCAGCCTGTGATCCTGCGCCTGTGACGGTGCATCACCGGTAAGTCAATTCTCCGAAGCTTCACAGCGGGAGGCGTCTCTGCGCCTCCACGCAGCTTCTCACCTTTTCTGCAGCGGCCCGCATGTGCGCAGTGACCACCACGATCTGCTCCTGAGGGCGGCGTTCTGCATGCCCTTCAGGAGCCGAACCTGTGGTCAGACTCATCCTCAGACGAATCGCCGGCTGGGCGGCGATGATCGTCGTCGCCACCAATGCCACGTATTTCCTCGCGGTGGCATTCCTCGATCCCCGATCCAACTACCGGGACACCCGCCCCGTCCCCAGCGAGATCCATATCGACCAGGCCCTGGCTCCCTACAACCTCGACCCGAGGGTTCCCGTCCTGGAACGCTGGTGGCACTGGCTCAGCGACATCGTGCTGCACTTCGACTGGGGACGCTCCCCCACCGGTGGATCGGTCAACGCGGAGGTCGGGTACCGGGTCTTCACCAGCGCCGAACTGGTCCTACTGGCCACCGTCCTGTCGGTGGTCATCGGGGTGGGCCTGGGCGTGGTGAGCGCGCTTCACCAGTACCGACCTGCCGATCGCATCCTGCAGAGTGTCTCCGTCATCCTCTACAACGTTCCGACCGTAGTGGCGGCCCTGTTCCTGGTGTTCGGGGCGATCCGCCTCAATGACGCCGTCGGCCGGCGCATCTTCTTCGTCACCGGCTCCAGCTCCCCCGACGTCACCGGCTTCTGGGCCACCCTGGGCGACACCCTCGCCCACCTCCTGCTGCCGACGATCTGTCTCACCGTGCTCGGCTACGTCGGCTACCACCTGACCCAGCGGTCCCTACTCCTGGACACCATCAATGCCGACTTCGTGCGCACCGCCCGGGCCACCGGGCTCACCCGCGCCCAGGCCGTCCGGCGGCACGCTCTGAGGGCCTCGCTCATCCCCACCGCCACCTCCGTCGCCTTCTCCGGCTCTTCACGAACGAGGGTGTAGCGCGGGTCTGAATCCGCCGGCTTCGAGCAGCGACCGAGCGATGTAGTGGCTGAGGTTGCGGAAGCCGAGGGCTGTGCCGCGTAGGTGTTCGAGTCGGCCGTTGATCGCTTCGGTGGGGCCGTTGCTGGTGCCGGGGCGGTCGAAGTAGCCGAGCACGTCCGAAGCGCGCTGTGTGAGGGTGCGGGCGAGTTTGCGGATCTCGACGAGCTGCTCCGGGACGCTGGCGCTGATCTTGTCGATCGTGTGCGCGAGGAAGAATCTGCCCAGGCCGCGGTCCTTGTCCCGGTACGCGGTGATCATGTCTTGGTAGATGCCCCACGTCGCTTCGACCTCGACGTGCCTGTCGTCGGCGAACAGGGCATCTAGCCGCGCCTGCTGCTTGTCGGTGAGCAGACCGGCACCGGTGAGCAGGGTCCGTCTGGCCTGGTAGAGCGGATCGCCCTTCATGCCCCGCCGGCCGAAGACGTCGTGCTGTACCCGGCGTCGGCAGTTCTCCAGCGCGTCACCGGCGAGCCGGATCACGTGGAACGGATCCATGACCGGGGCCGCGTCGGGCAGTTCTTCGGCGGCGGCGGTCTTGAACCCGGTGAATCCGTCCATGGCGACGACCTCGATCCCCTCTCGCCAGGGCTTCGGTCTGGCGGCGAGCCAGGTCTTGAACACGGCTTTCGAGCGTCCGGCGACCATGTCCAGCAGCCGTGCCGGGCCGGTCTTGTCGCGCACCGGGGTCAGGTCGATGATCACGGTCACGTACGTGTCGCCGTGGCGGGTGTGTCGCCACACGTGCTCGTCGACGCCGATCGTGGTCACGCCCTCGAACCGCGCCGGGTCATCGATCAGCCGCCGGCGGCCCTCGGCGAGGATCGCGTCGTTCGCGGCGGACCAGGACACCCCCAGCCCTGCCGCGACACGCGTGACCGAGAGATGATCGAGGACCAAGCCCGCCAGCCCCCACGCCAACCCACCGCGGGAGGTCTTCGCCCGTACCGGCGCGGCGGCCGTGGTGTCCTGCCGCCAGACCCGCCCACACCCGCAGCATTTGTAGCGCCGGACCCGGATCAGCAGGGTCGTGGGCCGATGCCCGAACGGCTCATGCGCGAGCCGACGGATCACCGTGTCGCGCGGGGCGCCCTCGCATCCACACTCGCGGCACCACCGGTCCGGCTCCACGACACGGCACTCGATCACCGCCCGATCCGGGTCCAGACGCTGCCCGACAGCCTCCAGGCCGAGCTCGTCGAGACCGCAGAACGTGGTCAGGCAAGGTGTAGTGAAAGTAGGGTGTGACACGTCGAGGTCTTCCGGCAGATGGCGAGTGTGAGAACTTCCATCCTCAGGGAGACCTCGACCCCTACCCGGCCACCGACACGCTCAACCCGCTACACCCTCGTTCGTGAAGAGCCAGATTGAATCCAGTACGGACAAGAAAGACGTCGACCACCAGTCCAACGACCACACCGGTCGCCATCACCGGGGCCGAGCCCGGTATCCGCCTGCCGGAAATCGGGCGGTCAAGATCTTGCCACAGCCGCGTAGCTGTGCCGGCGAACTGCAGCATGGCCGTCACACATCGCCGAGATGGCGACGCGGAGCACGGGGGCAAAGTACGCGACGTAGGTCGTGTGTCCGCAGCCCGGACCCTCTCAGGCCAACTGGAAGACCTCTCGGTAGCGCTCAGCCGTCGTCTCCCAGCTGAGGGATGCAACCCTGCGCTTCCCCTCGGCGACCAGACCCTCTGCAAGACGATGGTCGATCAGCAACCGGCCCACGCACTCCGCCAGTGACGCGGACTGCCCCAGGGGAGCCAACAGGCCGTCCATCCCGTGGTGGATCACCGACACCGCTCCTGCGGTCGCCGAGGCCACCAACGGGGTCCCGATCTTCCACGCGCTGACGATCTCGCTGACATCGGTGTTCACCCTGTTCGGAAGCACCACCACGTCGGCATGGTCCATGCCGGCGGCGATCTGACGGGCCGACAGCGGCCCGGCCCATTCAATGCTTGCTGCTCCGCCGATCCGTTTCGACCACTCCTTGAGCCCGGCCAGCGCGCTGCCGTCGCCGCCGATCACCAGCCGATGGGCCACCGTGCTGCGGCCCGCGGCCCCCACCAGGAGGTCGAATCCGCTGCGCGCATCCACCGCCCCGGCGGCGAAGACCACTCGTCGCCCGTCGATCCGCCACGGGATGTCGGACCATCCGAAGGACACATCGATCGCGGGATCCACCCCATCGGGGATCACCACGACCCCCTCTGCACCGAACCTCAGGTGAAGGTCGTCTCGGACCGGGCGAGAGATCGCGGTCAGCGCCGACGCCTGCCGGATGGCCTGGACGAAGGGCTTGAGCAGCCCGGGTTGGCGGTCGACACCGCGAGGACCGCGATCCAGCGTCTCGCCCGCACTCGACACCACAAGGGGGGTCTTCTCGCGGCGTGCCAGAGACAACGCGTAGACGCCGCCGGAACCGAATCCCTGCACGTCGAGCAGTGCCGGCCGATCCACCCTCAGGGCATGCTGCCACTCCCGTGAGGCGTTTCCCACGGCACGACTCCCCCACACCCTGGAGCGGATCGTGCTTCCGGGTAGGGGCGACGGCAGGTGGCGCACCGGAATCGCGACCGACGTCTCCCCCGTCGTGCTGTCCCGCTTCCACTCATGAGCCCGGCCACCGCGGCCCGCCGGACGATCCGGTGCGTCCGCCACCCAGATCACCACCGGCTGCCCAGCATCGCCGAGCGCCCTCGCCAGACGGCGCACTCGGGGGGCGATCCGACCGTCACGCGGATCGGGAGAACAGACAAGAGCAACAGGCCGGGTCACAGGGGTCCTTCCGTCGCCCCAACGCTACTCGTACCGGCCGACCGAGGGCCGACTCTCTACTACTCGAGCCGAACCCAGGAGGACAGTGCCGATCACGTCCATCCCAATGGGACCCTCAGGATGTGAACACCCTCTAGATTCTGCTTACAGCGAATAACCCTACCGCCTTGCCGCACTTCTGATACTCCACGGAAGAATGCATCGCCGCTTGTCAGAGCGTGGAGACCGGGGGCAGTCAACCCCTCACGGCCACCTCGTCAATGTAAACAGCGCGCACATAGACAAACGGCCAGCTTTGCTGGAGCGCCGCAACTTTAGACCAACGCTGGATATGGTGAGCCAACACCGTCGCCCTGCTTCGGGGCGATGAACAGACGACGGTGGGCGCAGTCTCACAGAGGAGGCCGGTGGTGTTCAAGGAGTCCTTCACAGGCCCGATTCCTGCGTTGCGGGAGGTGGTGTCGACCTCACTGGCGCCTCGAGTTCCTGTCCGCGAGGGCGCACCACCGGCACTGGGACCCCCGGCCGAGCAGCCCCCGAACAGGGCACGCTCCACCAGCTCGGTGCGCAGGGGGATCCGCATCCGTCCCGCTCTCGCGCTGGACCTGGTGGTGCTCACCGCGTCCACTCTCACTGCGCTGCTCGTCAGCGCCCTCATCAGAACAGCGTTGTTCGCCGACGCTGAGCTCTACACCCCGGTGATCCTGGTAGTCCTGCCGCTGTGGGTCACGATGATCGCCCTGGTCGGCGGCTACCGCAGTACGCAGCTCACCACAGAGGCCGCAGAGTACCGGAGCGTGCTGGAGGGATCCCTTCTCACCGCGGGGGTGCTCGGCGTCTCGGCCTATCTGCTCGAGTACCCGATGTCCCGGACCTTCTTCGTCAACGTCTTCCTGATCGGGATCCCGGCGGCTCTGCTCGGGCACATCATTCGTCGTCGCCTCGTGAAGCTGGCGCGAACCCAGGGGAAGTATCGGTCCCGGATTCTCGTCGCCGGGGACCGCGAACACATCGAGGAGCTCGTGACCGTTCTCGAGCGGGAGCGGTGGCTGGGGTACGACCCGGTCGGCCTGCTCACCGAGGACATCGACACATGCCAGGAGAGCCTCACGGTGCCGGTGGTCGGCACTCCCGATCACGTCGTGGACGCCGTGCGCCGCACCCACGTGGACTCCGTCATCTTCGCTGAGGGAGCATTCCCCCGCGGCCGCGACTTCAACGTCGTGGCCCGCCAGCTGGAACACGAGCGCACCCGCCTCATCGTGGTTCCCGCGGTCAACGACGTCGCGGCGGCGCGCCTGAATGTGCGCCCGGTCGCCGGGATTCCGCTGGTCCACATCGAGAAGCCCCGCGCGGCCAAGGCCGGATGCATCCCGAAGCGGGCGATCGACATCGTCGGCTCGCTGTTCCTCATCCTCGCCACCGCACCGATCCTGGCTGCCGCGGCACTGGCCATCAAGATCGAGGACCGCGGTCCGGTGATCTTCCGGCAGCGCAGGGTCGGGTTCAACGGGGAGGTCTTCGAGTGCCTCAAGCTGCGCAGCATGGTGACTGACGCCGAGAAGATCCGGGCCCGCACCCTGACGGACCAGAACGAGTCTGACGGACTGCTGTTCAAGATGAAGCGCGACCCTCGGATCACCCGTGTCGGCCGGTTCATCCGGCGGTTCTCCATCGACGAGCTCCCCCAGTTCATCAACGTCCTCAAGGGGGAGATGAGTCTTGTCGGGCCACGTCCCGCCCTCGAGGCGGAGGTCGCCCAGTACACGCCCCAGGTCCTGCGCCGACTCGATGTGCGCCCCGGACTGACCGGGCTGTGGCAGGTCTCGGGGAGGTCGGACCTCTCCTGGGAGGACACCGTGCGTCTGGACCTGTACTACGTGGACAACTGGTCGATGTTCCAGGACGCCACCATCCTCGCCCGCACGGCGAAGGCGGTGGTCGGCTCCGACGGCGCCTACTGATCGCTTACCGTCTGACCACTACGGTCTTATGTGGCTGTGCACACGGGCGACGGAGGGGAACGAGGATGCCACGACGAGTCGTGTTCCATGAGTTCGGTGGTGTGGAGGGGCTCCGGGTGGAGGAGGCCGCCCCGCTGCAGGCCGGGCCCGGGCAGGTCAGGGTGCGGGTCCGGTACGCCGGGCTGAATCCCTCGGACCTGAAGATCCTGGCCGGCACCTTCTTCATCGTGCCCGATCTGCCATCGGGGTTCGGCAACGACTTCTCGGGTGTGGTCGACCAGATCGGCGAGGGTGTGACCGGCCCTCAGGTTGGCGACCCCGTCTTCGGAGGACGGCGTCTGGCCGCCGAGGCCGACCATCTGTTGGCCTCCCCTTCTCAACTCCACCGGGTTCCGGTGGGTCTGGGGCTCGACGTCGCGGCCGGGCTGCAGATCGCCGCCACGACCGCTCTGGCCGGGATCCGGGCGGTGGCGCCGGTCGAGGGGGAGACCGTCCTGGTGAGCGGTGCCGCCGGCGGTGTGGGAGTTCTTGCCGCCCAGCTGGCACGGGCCGCCGGGGCGCGGGTGATCGGCACCGCGAGCGAGTCCAACCACGGGTTCCTGCGATCCCTGGGGATCATCCCCGTCGCATACGGCGAGGGGGTCTGGGACCGGATCCGGGAGCTGGCGCCGGCCGGTGTCAGCGCCGCCCTGTCCACCCGGGGGATCGACGAGGTCCGCGGCCTCATTGCCCTGGGGGTGCCGCCCGAGCGAATCGACGCGGTTGCCGCCGGAGCGGCCGCAGGAGAGCTGGGGGTACACACCGACGGGTCCGCAGCCGCATGGCCCGATGATCTGGACCGGATGGCCCGGGCTCTGGCTGAGGGCCGTCTCGTGCTGCCGATCGACTCGGTGTACTCGTTGGACTCCGTCCAGGCCGCCTATCGGCGACTCGCGGCGGGCCATCTGCGCGGGAAGATCCTGCTGCGGACCGCCGATGTCAGGGGTGCCGCCGACCTGCTCTGAGATCGAGAGGCCGTTGGCGAGAGAGGAGAGGCCTCCGCGTCGGGTAGTGCGCGTTCCCACACCCCAGAGCAGGCCCCCCGCGGACAAGCGCCAGCTGGCGCCCCCCCCCGACAAGGGGTGCACCAGTCGGCGGTTACACATGCATCACTTCCAGGTCTGAACCTCATAGGTCTTGCCATTGATGAAGTTCGGCTGGATCAATGGGATCGTCCTGCCCTTGGAGTCTGTGGCCGAGGTAACGTTCCACGTGACCGTGTATGTCTCAGACCCTTCGCCTGGGGTGAATTGATACCTCAATAGGGGACTGGTGCTCATACCGTTGATCTCAGGCAGAACGGCGGAGAATTCTTGAGAGAAAACCTGCCTACCATGGCTGTTGACAACCTTGACGTTACCGAACAGTCGAGCGACCCCGCCCGAATTCTCCGGACCTTGGATGTAGACCGTGTCGGCAATCGTGATCTCCTTGCCATCAGAGTTAGCTCCACCTCCGTTCCACCCCCAGTGATAGGGCGAGTTCCCTGTCTGGGACGCCGCAGCTAAGGGTGCTGCGGCGGCCGCAGCGATGACCGGAGCGGTCCATGCGGCACCCTTGAGGATTGTGCGTCGTGACATACCACCAGCAACAGTGATCGGCTTGTTCAGGTCTTTCATACTCCAGCCCTTCTAGCGCGGGACGATGCGCTCGAGCGAATAACTCAGTGCGAGGGGCTAGCCGTAGCCCCTACCATCTTTGGATTGTATCGAGGCTGATCGGAACCTCCAGCGATTGGCCGATGTATGTCGTTCCGAGTGTGAAATGTGGCGGATTCAGGCGACTTCTCCAGATTCATCACAGTGACCGCTTGGTAGATGGCTGCTGTCTGGTGTTCGCCACGGGGGTTCTTACCGGCTGCGGCCGCCCACTCCGGTAGCGTCCTGGACATGACGCAGACTCCTCCGGATCCCGGTGCCGAGGCCCTCGGACAGGCACGCTGGATCTGCCGCCCTTCGAGCCGTCCAGGAAGAGCCGACACCGGTGATGACGGGGCCGCGCCGATCTTCCGACGGGCTTTCAGCCTCGAGTCGGTGCCCCGGCGTGCCGTGCTGAGGATCGCCGGACTGGGCATTCACGCCATCCGGGTCAACGGCGTCCCGGTCGGGGTGGGTGCCCTCGAGCCCGCCCAGAGCGATCCTCGTGAGGTGGTCTACTACGCCACTCACGACGTGACCGACCTCCTGGAACCCGGCGAGAACACGCTGGAGGTGACCCTGGGTCGCGGATTCTTCGACATGTCCATCCCCCGATGTGTGGCGTTGGGACAGGGCGCCCTGGCGGGCGTCCCCGCGGCTGATCTGCGCGCTGACGGGCGGCGATGGAGCTGAGGGGGCTGAGCATGCCGAGCCCACTGAATCGACGGATCCAGTCCGCACGATCCTGGTGAGCGACGAGCGCTGGACGTGCGGCGAGGGGCCAGTCCGTTTCGACTCGATGTACGAGGGCGAGACCTACGACGACCGGCGCTCCCCGTCCGACTGGGGTCCGGTCGCGGTGGTCTCGGGTCCGGGTGGCGCCCTGGTGGAGCGACCCCACGAACCCGTCTCCGCCCAGACGGCTGTCGAACCGCAATGGCGCCGATCAGCCAGCGGATGGATCGGCGACGTCGGGCAGATGATGGCCGGCGTCGCCCGCTACGACCTTCCACTGGAGACCGGCCAGCAGGTGAGTGTCCGGTTCGGCGAGAAGCTCGACGAGTCCGGCGAACTGGTCTGCGCCAACGAGCACATCTACACGCCCCGGTTCCAGACCGACGTCCTCATCGGTGCCGGCCGGCGACTCCACTGGCAGCCGGAGTTCAGCTACAAGGGATTTCAGTACCTGAGCGTGGAGGGACTCGGTCGGCGTCCCGCCCCTGGGGAGATCCTCGCGGTGCCCCTGGTCCAGCAGGTGCGGCGCGCCGTCGAGTTCGAGTGCGACGTGCCCATCTTCACCCAGCTGGTGGAGGTGATGCGGACCACCGTCCTCAACAATCTCCACCACATCCCCACGACACCCCGATCTACGAGAAGAACGGCTGGACCGGCGACGTCCTGGTGGGGATGGACACGATGTCGGGGCTGTTCGACCTCCGGAGGCTGTTCACGAAGTGGCTGGACGACGTCGCCGCGACCCAGCTGCCCTCCGGTCAGCTGGCGGTCATCGCCCCCAGTCCCGGCTGGGGGTACGAGCATGGAGAGTGCGCCCCGGCCCCCGAGTGGAGCTGCCCGTTCCCCGTACTGCTGCTGCATCTAGCCGACGTCTACGGGGATCTGGGGCCGGCCCGTCGACACTGGCAGACCTGCCGACGGTACCTGGACTGGGAACTGACGCAGATCGCCGATGCTGTGGACGGGTCCGGCGGGACCGGAGCGACCGGAGGCGGGCTGGCGTCCTCAGAGCTCGGCGACTACCTCTCCCCCGGGTACATCGACGGGCCTCCTCCCGAGGACAGCCGGTTGTCGGCGTCCTGTTTCCTCCACCGGGGGCTGCTGCAGGGGGCGGAGCTGGCTGCCCGGCTCGATGCCGAGCCTGGTGCCGGGGAGGGTCGCCGAGATTCCCGGGAGGCGTGGATGGGTGCCGCCGAGTCGCTGCGCGGGCGGATCAACGAGGTGTTTCTCGACCGCGAGCGCGGCTGCTACCGGACGGCGTCGGACCCCCACGGCCAGTACCGGCAGACCTCCAATCTCATGCCGCTGGCGCTGGGGATCGTGCCCGAGAAGATGCGGGCGCGGGTGGTGGAGTCGCTGGTGGCCGATGTGCGCGAGCGGGGCCACCACCTCAACACCGGACACATCGGGACGAGCCTGCTGCTCAATGTGCTCACCGACGCCGGGTTCGGCGCCGACGCCTTCCGGGTTGCGACGCAGCGCAGCTGCCCGTCCTGGGGGTCGTGGCTCGATCTGGGGGCCACCACGATGTGGGAGAGGTGGGACGCCGGGGCGCGCAGCCGGGACCACTTCTTCCTCGGGACGGTGGTCGACTGGATCCTCACCCGGGTGGCCGGGGTGCGGCGGATCGCTCCGGACTGGGCGGTGGTTCGTGTGCAGCCGGGTCTGGTGGACGGCGTCTCCCGGTGTCGGACCAGGAGGCGGACCAGCCGCGGGGTGCTGACCGTCGACTGGGATCTTCGCCTGGGTCGGCTGAGCGTGGATGTGCCCGAGGCGATGGTGTGTCAGCTGGAGCTGGGAGGACCCACCGTGGTGGCGGAGGCCGGCGAGAGCGTCTGGCAGATCGGGGATCGCTGAGACGCGAGGGGGATCTGGCGCTACTCTTTCGCGTGGTCGGTCCTTCCTGCCGTCAAAGTTGTCGGTGACGAGAGGTAGAACTACTGCTGTCCACATGAAGACGCCCCTCTCATCGAAAGAAGTCCCGGTGACCCGCCACCACATGCCCCATACAGTTCACCGCTCGCGCCGGCCCGACCTGCTCTTCCGCGCAGGAACCGGCGTCGTGGTGATGGCCGCCGCCCTGGCCATGACCGGGTGCGGAAGCTCCGCCAAGGCCGCGTCCCCCGCAGCCGGTGGCGACGTCGACGTCCCCGCCAGCTCGCAGGCCGCGACGACGTTGACCTCGCTCCAGCGGACCTCGCACACCGTCGTGCCCGCCAAGACCAGTGCCGGGAACGGGACCGCGGCGGCTGCTCTGGCGACCCTGCCGATCAAGGGGCGCGCCCCGAAGACCGGCTACAGCCGCGCGCAGTTCGGCCCGGCATGGGCCGACGTCAACCACAACGGCTGCGACACCCGCAACGACATCCTGGCTCGAGATCTCCACTCGAGGACCGTGAGGGCCGGGACGCACGGGTGCATCATCACCTCCGGGGTGCTCAATGATCCGTACACGGCCAGGACCATCCGCTTCACCCGTGGCGAGAAGACCTCCACCGCGGTCCAGATCGACCACGTCGTCGCACTGTCGGACGCCTGGCAGACCGGCGCGCAGAAGCTCAGCGCATCAGCGCGTCAGAGTCTGGCCAATGATCCGTTGGAGCTGCTGGCCGTCGACGGGCCGAGCAATGAGAGGAAGTCCGACGGGGACGCCGCCACCTGGCTGCCCGCCAACAAGGCCTTCCGCTGCCAGTACGTGTCGCGCCAGGTCGCCGTCAAGGTGCGCTACAAGCTGTGGGTGACCAAGGCCGAGCACGACGCCATCGCCCGGGTGCTGTCTGGCTGCAAGGGTCAGAAGCTGGCGACCGCTGCGGCTCCGATCGTGGTGTGGAAGACCGCTGCGGCTGCGAAGGTGCCCGCCAAGAAGGCTCCTGCGAAGAAGGCCGTCGTCAAGAAGGCTGCTGCAAAGAAGGTTGCCAAGAAGGCGCCTGTGAAGAAGGCCGTCAGGAAGTCTTCCTCCGTCTACTACAAGAACTGCGCTGCGGCGCGAAAGGCTGGCGCGGCTCCGTTGCACAGGTGGTCTCCCGGATATCGGTCCGGTTTGGATCGCGACAATGACGGGGTTGCCTGCGAATAGCATCACAGGTGAGTGACCTGCGAGGTGTCTGATGATCGGCTGTTCCATGGAAATGACTCCGCGGGACAGCCGATCTCGGCAAGTGGGGCCGTGTTGGCTGGGTGGATTCTGATCGCGGTCGGACTGGCGGCCTGCAGTATCTGCCGGCACAGCTCACCGGGACGATCATCGACGACCTCCTCGATCTCGTTGCCCCTGGACCTGCTCGACCTGATCGTCCCCTGGACCCGGTCGATTTGCTCCACCTGCTGAATCTGCTCAACCTGGGGATCTCACGCTGCGTACCCTCGCCCTGGCCCGATCCGCTCGATCTCGACAGTGCTGCGCCCCTCGGCGCATCCACGCAGACTTGGCCTCGTCGCTCGATCCCGCCGGCACCGCACCCTCAGCGGCTCAACACAGACTTGATCTCGTCGTTCGTCGCCGAGACCGTGCCCCACGAGACCTGACGTCGTCACCCGTCGTCGACACCGCAGCCTCAGCGCTTCGGCACACTGTCCAGCCTCCGCACACGATTCGAACCTGCACCAGTCACTGGACCAGAGCAGGACCGCCGAGCCGCTGCGCACCCCCCCAGCGGGATCCACCGACCAGCCGCGTCGTCGAGACCCAACCGCGCCTTGCCGATTCTTGTCGGTGGTCTCTGTTAGTGTTGGACACAATGTGTCGGCAGGGTTTTTCGTGTCGATTGTCGCGTGTTCACGAGAACATCGCGGGAAAACATGCCCCACACCGCCGACACACGACACCGGTACTGCTGCCACGTGGTTTCCGCGGCCGGGTTCGGTCGAGTTGTGGGACAATTTCTCCTGTGAATATCGGCGATTCTTCACAGGAAACAATCGGCGTCATTGTCTGGTGTGCAGGTGCCGGTTTGCGTATCATTGACCCATGGATGACACGTCGGAATTCTGGAGAGGGATCGCGGTGATCGAGGACGCCCTCACGGCGCTGGACCTCACCGGGATCGCCGCCATGACCGACGCCCAGAAGGTCACCGCGATGACCCGGATCCGCACCCTGGAGGGGCGGGTCAGTGCCGCGGCGGCGGTGGCGACCGACGCGGTCGCCCGCTCGTGTGCCACCGAGAGGACCACCGGCACCCCGCTGGCCGACTTCCTGGCCACCACCGAGGGACGCACCCCCTCCCAAGGGCTGGGTCAGGTGTTCCGGGCCTCCCGGATCACCGCCGACCCCCGGATCCGTGACGCCGCCCTGTCCGGCCGGGTCGGTCCCGATCATGCGGCTGCGATCGGCGACCAGTTGCGCACCATGCCCCGCGACCAGATGACCCCCGACCAGCGCGACGCCGCAGCCGACCGGTTCCTGCAGATCGCCGGCACCACCACCCCCGGACGCATCGGACGTGCCACCCCGAAGATCCTGGAGGAGGTCGCACCCCAGGCGGCCCCGCCGCCGCATGATGCGGCGGCGCAGGCAGCGGCCCGGCGTCGTCGGGCCGTGGCGGCACGGCGTCTGGTGTGGAGTCGTGACGGGCAGGGGTCGGTGCACCTGCGCGGACAACTCCCCGAGATCGAGGCGGCCCGCATCATCCCGGTCCTGGAAGCGTTCGTGGAACACGGCCGGGGAGCCGAACGCGACCAGATCGACCGGCTGAAGACCGGGCGGGCCGCCGGGACGATCACGACAGCCCAGTACCTGGCGGCCCGGCGTGACCTCGAGGGGCTGCAGGGCCGTAGTACCGGGCAGCGGGCCGCAGACGCGCTGGTCGAGATGGTCGATGTGCTCGCCGGTCTGGACCAGATCCCCCAGACCGGTGGGCAGGCGCCCCGGCTGGTCGTCACCCTGGACTACGACAGCCTGCGGGCCGCGGTGGCCGGGCGGGTGGCCGGCGGAACCCTGGCCGGTGGGGTGCCGGTGGATGCCGGATCGTTGCGCCGGTTGTGCTGTGAGGCGCAGATCCTTCCCGCCGTGCTGGGTGGCGGCTCCCAGGTCCTGGACGTGGGACGGGCCCGGCGCCTGGTCACCCCGGGGATCCGCAGGGCCCTGGAGATCCGGGACCGGGGGTGCATCTACCCCGGCTGCACGGTCTCGGCGCAGGCATGCCAGGCCCACCACGTCCGGCCCTGGTGGGACGGGGGTCCGACCGCCCTGACCAACCTGGTCCTGGTGTGCCGGCACCACCACGGCCTGATCGAACCCGACCGCCACCACAACAGGGACCAGTGGCAGGTCAGCTTCGACCCCCACACCGGAAACCCCCAGATCCACCCACCCACCCGCCTGACACCCCACCTCCGCAGAACCAGTGGTGGGCCGGGTGGGAGGCCGAACAGCACCGCCCCGGACAGTGCCGGACCACCGGACCAGCCTCCCCAGGCCGGGCCGAGTGGAACGCCGAGCAGGACACAGATCGGACCCGACAAGTCGAGGCGGATACCCGATCCACCAGACGTCAGCCCCACTCCGTCCGCAGCCGGACCCGAACCGTTATCGGTCGCACCCCGCCCGCAGGCCGACCAACCCGACCTACTGGCAACCGAGTCCCAGCGCCCAGAAGGCAGACCCCGGCCCGAGGCCGGGCCCGACCCGTCCGGACCCAGATCTGACCGGCACGCCGCCAGGTCCGGCCGAGCAGGAGTCAGCCGAGGATCTGAGTTGGCGAGAACGAAAGACAACCGCGACCTGCCCACAGACGGACCCGCCCGGCGCGACAGCAGATCCAATCCGCCATACCTGACCAGACGCCCCTCACCGAACCGGACCAGAACGACACCACCACAGTCGTCACCACCGTCGACGACTTCACTCACCCCGTGGAACCAGAACGCGCCCGCAACCCTCCAACCCGACCCATGACCAGAGAACACGGACGAACGACCCTGACCCATGGCCGGGAGTCGGCGATGAGACCGCCCGGAGCCATGGCCTGGAAGCCGGAGTAGAGCCGTTCCCAACCCATCATCGGGAAGCCGAATGAAGCCGTTCCGGACCCATGGCCAGGAGGCAGCGACAAGACCGCCCGAAGTCATGGTCGAGAAGTAGGAGGAGGGCCCTTCCCGACCCAAGGACGTCCGAGACGAAGGAGTCTCACCTATCCATGGTCTGAGGACGAGAATCGGCCGAGGACATCAAGACCCGGGACAAGAACAAGACCCAGCGACGATCACCGCCGACGATCGCTGCCACGACACCGACGCAACCGCCGCTGAGGACGACCCCCGACGACCTCCGGACGCCGCTCAGTTCCCAGCAGCCACCAACGACGCCAAGTACGCGCCGTAACCGGACGCCGCTCAGTTCCCAGCCGCGACCAGCGACGCCAAATAGGTGCCGTAGCCGGACTTCTCGAACCGGGCGGCCCGCTCGAGCAGCTCCTCGTCCGAGAGGAATCCCCGCCGCCAGGCGGCCTCCTCCGGGCATCCGACCTGGAGACCCTGCCGGGCCTGGATGGTGCGCACGAAGTCGCTGGCGTCGTTCAGCGAGTCGAAGGTGCCGGTGTCCAACCACGCCGTGCCGCGCGGCAGCAGCTGCACGTGCAGCCGTCGCTGCTCCATGTATGCCCGGTTGACGTCGGTGATCTCGTACTCGCCACGCGCCGAGGGCTTGAGGTTCCGGGCGATCTGGACGACGTCGGAGTCGTAAAAGTACAGCCCGGGCACCGCCCAGTGCGATCTCGGTTCGGTCGGCTTCTCCTCGATCGAGACCGCAAGCCCGTCGTCGTCCACCTCCACGACGCCGTAGGACCGCGGATCGGCCACCTGGTACCCGAAGACCAGAGCGCCGTCCAGACCCTCGACGGTCTCGGCCAACCTCGTGCCAAGGCCCGGCCCAGAGAAGATGTTGTCGCCCAGCACCAGACAGCTGGGGCCCTCCCCGACGAAGTCCGCCCCGATGGTGAAGGCCTGGGCCAGGCCCCTCGGCTCGGCCTGCACGGCGAACTGAATGGAGATCCCGAACTGGGAGCCGTCACCAAGCAGCCGGTGAAAAGCCTCGGCCTCGTGCGGAGTGGTGATCACCAGAACGTCCCGGACACCCGCGAATATCAACGTCGACAGGGGGTAATAGATCATCGGCTTGTCGTAGACCGGAACAAGCTGCTTGCTGGTGCCCAGAGTGATCGGGTGCAGTCGCGAGCCCGTGCCGCCGGCCAGAATGATGCCTCGCATGGGGCCATCATGGCAGAGTCATACAGCAATAGCCGAGATATCCTAAACTGCCTCTCGTGTCCACACTTCTTGTGACCGGCGGAGCCGGATTCATCGGCAGCAATTTCACTCACTGGGTGATCGACCACACCGACGCCAGCGTCACGGTGCTGGACGCCATGACCTACGCCGCCAACGAGTCCTCCCTGACGGGTCTGCCGGCCGACCGCTTCCAGCTGGTCCGCGGCTCGGTCTGCGATGCCGATCTGGTCGACGAACTGGTGGCCCGCGCCGACGCCGTCGTCCACTTCGCCGCGGAGTCCCACAACGACAACTCCCTGGAGAACCCCAAGCCGTTCATCGACACCAACATCGTCGGCACCTTCACGCTGCTGCAGGCCGTGCGACGCCACCACACCCGGCTCCACCACATCTCCACCGACGAGGTCTACGGCGACCTCGCCCTCGACGACCCGGCCAAGTTCACCCCCACCACCCGTTACAACCCGTCGTCGCCCTACTCCTCCTCCAAGGCGGCCTCCGACATGCTGGTGCGGGCCTGGGTGCGGTCCTTCGGGATCGAGGCGACGATCTCGAACTGCTCGAACAACTACGGCCCCCGACAGCACGTCGAGAAGTTCATCCCCCGCCAGATCACCAACGTCATCGACGGCATCCGCCCCAAGCTCTACGGCGCCGGGCTCAATGTCCGCGACTGGATCCACGTCGACGACCACAACGCCGCGGTCTGGACGATCCTGGAGTCCGGGCGCCCCGGCGAGACCTACCTCATCGGCGCCGACGGCGAGATGAACAACAAGGACGTCATCGAGATGATCCTGGAGCTGATGGGTCAACCCGCCGACGCCTATGACCACGTCAACGACCGCCCCGGCCACGACATGCGCTACGCCATCGACTCCACGAAACTGCGCACCGAACTCGGCTGGGAGCCCCGGTTCACGAACTTCCACGACGGGCTGGCCCACACCATCGACTGGTACCGCAACCACGAGTCCTGGTGGCGCCCGATGAAACAGGCCACCGAGGCCAAGTACGCGACGAAGGGCCAGTGACCGTGGACCCTGCGACGCTGTCCATCGAGAAGACCGCGATCCCCGGGCTGCTCGTCGTCCACCTGCCGATGCACCCCGACAACCGGGGATGGTTCAAGGAGAACTGGCAGCGCGCCAAGATGACCGCCCTGGGGCTGCCCGACTTCGCCCCGGTGCAGAACAACATGTCCTTCAACGCCACCGCCGGGGCCACCCGAGGGCTGCACGCCGAACCCTGGGACAAGCTCGTCTCGGTGGCCTGCGGCAAGATCTTCGGGGCCTGGGTCGACCTGCGCGCCGGAGCCTCCTTCGGCCGGGTCGTCACCGTCGAGATGGGACCCGAGACCGCCGTCTACGTCCCCCGCGGGGTCGGCAACGGCTACCAGGCCCTGGTCGACGGCACCACCTACACCTACCTGGTCAACGAGCACTGGTCGGCCGCCGCGAAGTCGTCCTACACCTTCGCCAACCTCGCCGACCCGCAGATCGGCATCGACTGGCCGATCCCGCTGGAGCGGGCAGAGCTGTCCGAGGCAGACCGGCACCACCCGGCGCTGGCCGACGTCACCCCCTTCCCCTCCTCGCGCACCGTCGTGCTGGGCGCCAACGGCCAACTCGGCACCTCCCTCCGCAAGCTCCTCGGCGCCGATGACGCTGCCAGCCGGAAGCGACCCGGTCGGGTCGAGTTCCTCAGCCGTGCGGAGATCGACCTGGCCCGCCCCGAAACGATCGACGACTACGACTGGGACGGCGTCGACACCCTCATCAACGCCGCCGCCTACACCGCGGTCGACGCCGCAGAAACAGCCGACAACCGCCCCACCGCATGGGCGGTCAACGTCACCGCGGTAAGGCATCTGGTCGAGATCGCCCGACGCCACCGGATCACCCTGGTGCACATCTCCTCGGACTACGTCTTCGACGGCACCCGCGAGGTCCACACCGAGAAGGAGCCCTTCTCCCCGCTGGGGGTCTACGGCACCACCAAGGCCGCCGCCGACGAGCTCGTCGCCACCTGGGCGCACCACTACATCCTGCGCACCTCGTGGGTGATCGGGCACGGACACAACTTCGTGGCGACGATGGCCGGCCTGGCCCGCCGCGGAGTCAGCCCGACGGTGGTCGACGACCAGTTCGGCCGACTCACCTTCTCCGACGACATCGCCGCGGCGATCGGCCACCTGCTGGCGGTCGACGCCCCCTACGGCTCCTACAACATCTCCTCCGACGGCCCGACCCGGTCCTGGTACGACATCGCCCGCCGGATCTTCGAGATCCTCGGCGCGCAGGGCACCGTCTCACCGGTGTCCACGAAGGAGTACTTCGCCCAGCACAGTGCCTCACAGGCAAAGGCCTCGCAGGCCAGGGCCGGGACGAGCTCCGCCACACCGATCGCACCACGACCGACCCACTCCACCCTGGATCTGGGCCGGATCCGGTCGACCGGGTTCACCCCGGCGGACGGGGACGCGCAGCTGCGCCGGTATCTCGCCACCGACGTCCCGCCACACTGAGAGCACTCCTCCGCAGGGCGATCGACCGCTGTAGCGTGGACCCCGACGGTGTCCTCATCTCTCAACCCTCGATCACCGGGATCTGCGTCCGCACAGGCCAGCTCGGTAGACTCCCTGCGGTAGCGGTGCGGCAGCACCCGGGAATCGGCCCTGAGAATGGGCGGACAATCACCCCGGAATGGGCAGATCCGGGCAGATCAGCGAGAGTCAGTGGGAGGAGGCACACGTGGGAATCCTCGACAAGTTCGAGAATGCTCTCGAGGGAGCCGTCAACGGCGTCTTCGCGAAGGCCTTCCGCGGTGAGGTCGAGCCGGTGGAGATCGCCGGACGCCTCCAGCGCGAGCTGGACTCCGAGGCCCAGATCCTGACCCGCGACAAGAAGCTCGTCCCCAACGACTTCTCGGTGATGCTGTCCAGCCACGACTACGAGCACCTGGTGCCCTACACCAAGACCCTCAACGCCGAGATCGTCCCCGCCCTGCGCGACCACGCCACCGAGCGCCGCTACGTCTTCAACGGCCCGATCCACATCCGCTACGAGCTCGACGAGTCCCTGCCCACCGGCCGGTTCACCGTCGCCAGCGGATCCCTGTCCGGCGAGGAGTCCGAGCGGACCGCGGTCCGTCGCACCCCGCTGGTGCTGGAGGTCAACGGCGTCCGACACCCGCTGCTGCCGCCCGGCCTGGTGATCGGCCGCGGGTCCGAGGCGGACCTGCGGATCAACGATCCCGGCATCTCCCGGCGTCACGCCCAGATCCACGTGTGGACCAAGGGCGAGGGGGTCGGCGTCTCGATCGAGGACCTCGGATCGACCAACGGCGTCACCGTCGACGGACAACGGGTGACCAACACCGAGCTGCGGGACGGTTCCCGCATCGAGATCGGATCGACCCGCATGCTTGTCCACTCCCCGTCAGGGATGTGATCGTGAGCGAACTTCTGGTAGCCATTCTGCGGATCGCCTATCTGGTCCTGCTGTGGGTGTTCATCCTGTTCATCGGCAGCACCGTGCGCACCGACATCTTCGGACGCCGGGTCGCCACCCGTGGCGGTTCGAGCCCCGCCGCTGCCGCCGGCGGCAGCACCCCCAAGCGGCACCGCAAGCGGTCCCGCAACCAGCCGGCCCCCGGCCAGCTGCACATCCTGTCGGGCAGCCGCGCCGGCCAGATCATCCCGCTCGCCGACCGGATCCTGGTCGGACGCGGCGGCGACTCCAACCTGCCGATCGACGACGACTACGCCTCCACCCACCACGCCGAGTTCGCCCAGGGGGTGGACGGCGCCTGGTTCGTCGAGGACCTGCGCTCCACCAACGGGACCTACGTCAACGGCCAGCGGATCGAGGAGCTCACCCGGTTGACCATCGGCGACGAGGTGAGGATCGGCCGCACCACCATGGCGGTCGAGGCCGCCGGGCGGAGGTGACGATGGCCTTCTCCCTCGACATCCGGTGCCACTCCGAGATCGGACTGGTGCGCAAGAACAACCAGGACTCGGGCTATGTCTCGCCCACCATGCTGGTGGTGGCCGACGGGATGGGCGGCGCGGCCGCCGGCGACCTGGCCTCCACGGTCGCCGTCAAGCAGGTCGCCCGGGCCGACTCGCGGCGTCAGGGCGAGGAGATGCTCACCCTGCTGGCCGGGGCCGTCTCGGCGGCCAATGACGAGCTGGCCGATCTGGTCGCCTGGGACCGCTCCCTGGAGGGGATGGGCACCACCTTCTGCGGGGCGATGTTCGACGGCGCCCAGCTCGGCCTGGTGCACATCGGCGACTCCCGCGGCTATCTGCTGCGCGACGGCGCCCTGTCGCGGATGACCCACGACGACTCGTGGGTGCAGTCCCTGGTCGACGAGGGCCGGATCACCGAGCAGGAGGCCGCGGTCCACCCGCACCGCTCCCTGCTCCTCAAGGTCCTCAACGGCCAGCCCCAGCACACCCCCGACACCAAACTGGTCGATGTCCAGCTCGGCGACCGGGTGCTGTTCTGCTCCGACGGGCTGTGCGGATTCGTCTCCGACCCGGTGATCGAGCGGATCGTCTCCCACCACACCCTCGACGACGCGATGGCGATGCTGGTCACCGAGGCGCACGCCGCGGGGGCCCCCGACAATGTCACCGTGGTGCTGGCCGAGATCGTCCCGCACAGCGACGAGCTGGAGGCGATGGAGCCCAAGATCATCGGGGCCGCCGAGATCACCGCGGTCCCCGACCACGAGGTGACCGCCCCGCTGCCGATCACCGCCGCCGACATGGCCGAGCAGACGGCCCCGCGCCCCGGCACCCCGCGTCCGGGTGCTCCGCGTCACGCCGCCCGCGACGACGGCACCCCGCTGCTCTTCGACTCCGAGGCCGAGGAGTCGGCCCGCTACGCCCCCATCGACCCCGACGCCCGGCACCGGCTGCGTCCCTGGCTGCTCACTATCGCCGCGGTGCTGGTGCTGGCGCTGGCCGGCACCCTCGGCAGCCGGGCCTTCCTCAACCGACAGTTCTACGTCGGCGAGAAGGCCGGCACGGTCGCCATCTACCGCGGCGTCCCAGACTCCCTGCTGTGGCTGAGGCTGTCGAGTGTGGTGGAGAGGACCGACATCAACGTCGGCGACCTGCCGCGGCTCTACCGCAGCAGCGTCATCAGCACCATCGACGTCGACTCCCTGGAGTCGGCCCAGGCCACCGTCGCCGAACTGCGGATCGGGGCGGAGAACTGCCGGGCGGTCCGGGAGCGCGCCAACACCCCGGGTTCGGCCTCGCCGACGCCGGGAGCCACGACGCCGGGCACCTCGACGCCGGGCTTCTCGACGCCGGGAGCCGCGTCGGCGTCCACCCCGGCTGTCTCCCCGTCCGGTTCCGCGTCGGCCTCTGCGACCCCCGGCACCGCCTCCGAGGCGGCGCCGACCGGATCACCCAGCCCGAGCTCCGGCGTCTCGCTGCCGAAGGTCACCGAGGATGACTGCTCATGAGTAGCTCCGAGCAGTCGGCACGGCCCGGCACGATCGTGGTCCACAGCAAGCGCCGGTGGGTGGAGTTCTTCCTGCTCATCGTCGCCTGGGGGGTGGGCTACTCCGGCTATCTCCTCACCGAGATCAACATGAACGGCGCGGTGCCCGCCAACTGGAAGGTCGTCGGAGGGGTGTGGCTCGGCCTCATCATGGTCTGCCATATCGTGGTGAGGATCTTCCTGCCCTACGCCGACCCGATGATCCTGCCGATCGTCTTCACCCTCAACGGGCTGGGACTGGCGATGATCCACCGGATCGATTTGGCCGGCCACCCGAACCCGGACCGGATGACCAATCAGGCCATCTGGACCCTGGGCGGCATCATCCTGTGGGCCGTCATCGTGGTCTGGCTCAAGGACCACCGCAAACTCCAGCGGTTCCCCTACATCCTCTTCCTGGCCGGCCTGGTCCTCATGCTGATGCCCCTGCTGCCGGGAATCGGCCGCGAGATCAACGGCGCGCGGCTGTGGATCGGGGTCGGGCCGTTCAGCTTCCAGCCCGCCGAGCTGGCCAAGGTGCTGCTGGTGATGGCCTTCGCCTCCTACCTGGTCGACAAGCGGGACGTGCTGTCGCTGGCCGGTCACAAGATCGGCCCGCTCACCCTGCCCAGGGCCCGGGACCTGGGTCCGCTGGCGGTGATGTGGGGTGCGGCGATGGCCGTCATCGTGTGGCAGAACGACCTCGGCACCGCCCTGCTGTTCTTCGGCCTGCTGGTCGCGATGCTCTACATCGCCACCGAGCGGGTCGGCTGGGTGGTGGTCGGGACGCTGTCCTTCGCCGTACTGGCGGTGGTGGCCTACAAGATGGTCGGCCACGTGGCGGTGCGGGTGAGCGGCTGGCTGCACCCCTTCGACAACTTCTCCGACAACTTCCAGATCATCATGGCCCAGTACGGGATGGCCTGGGGCGGGTTGTCGGGGCGCGGCTGGGGGCTGGGACGTCCGGGCCTGACGCCGTTGTCCTTCAGCGACTACATCTCGGCCTCCATCGGCGAGGAGCTGGGCGCCACCGGACTGATGGCCGTCATCGTCCTGTACGGACTGCTGGTGGCCCGCGGACTGCGCGCCGCGCTGTCGTGCCGCGACTCCTTCGGGAAACTGCTGGCCGCGGGGCTGTCCTTCGTCTTCGGCCTGCAGGTCTTCGCGATCATCGGCGGGGTCACCCGGCTGCTGCCGCTGACCGGTCTGACCACCCCGTTCATGAGTCAGGGCGGGTCCTCGGAGGTCGCCAACTGGGCACTGGTCGCCATCCTCATGCTGGTGAGCCATCAGGCACGGCGTCCCGCCGATGAGCTGCAGGCCAATCTCGAGGAGGATCCGCCGCCCCTGATGGACACCGAGACCGGTACCGCCCGCCACGCCGCCGGTGTCGGTGTCGGCCAGGGCACCGAGGCCGCCCCGTACTCGGGGGTCGGCCAGAACGCGAGTGCCGACCAGGACGAGACAGTGCAGAACGGCGTGCCAGGAGGTGCCCGACGATGAACCGACCGATCCGATTCGTCGCGGTCTTCGCGGCCATGATGACCTTCGCCCTGCTGCTCAACGTCACCTACTCGGCGGCCTTCCGCCAGCCGGGACTCAACAACGACCCGAAGAACACCCGGGTCCGCGACGCGGAGTTCTCCCAGAACCGTGGCGACATCCTGGTCGGCGGCACCGCGGTGGCCCGGACCGTCGCCACCGACGGCCAGTACAAGTACCTGCGGACCTATCCGAAGGGCGCCGAGTTCGCGCCGATCACCGGCTACTACTCGTACTACTTCGGCCGCACCGCCCTGGAGTACTCCCAGAACGCCCAGCTCACCGGCACCTCCGACTCGCAGTTCCTTCAGCGGGTCACCGGCACCCTGTCGGGGCGCAAGCCCCAGGGCGGATCGGTGATCACCACCATCAACGGGCGCGCCCAGAACGCCGCCTGGAACGGGTTGGCCGGCAAGAAGGGCGGTGTGGTCGCGATCGACTACACCACCGGCGCGATCCTGGCGATGGCGACGTCTCCCTCCTACGACCCGAACCTGCTGGCCAGCCACGATCTGCCGGCCACCCAGAAGGCCTGGAAATCCCTCAACGCGAACTCCAGCCTGCCGATGGCCAACCGGGCCTCCAAGGAGATCTACCCGCCCGGTTCCACCTTCAAGCTGGTGACCGCCTCGGCCGCCCTGGAGTCGGGCCGCTACACCCCCGAGGGCCAGGTCGACACGCCGAGCTCGATCGTGCTGCCGCAGACCACCAACCGGCTGGGCAACGAGGTCGACTGCGGCAACGGCACGGTGAGCCTCACCGAGGCCCTCGACAACTCCTGCAACACCGCCTTCGCCAAGATCGGGATGTCGCTGGGCCAGAACGCCCTGCGGGAGCAGGCCAAGAAGTACGGCTTCGACTCCAGCATCGACTCCGATGTGCCGGTCGTCCCCTCGCTGTTCCCCGGCGACATGAACGAGGCCCAGGTGGCCCTCAGCTCGATCGGCCAGTACGACGTCGCCGCCTCGCCGCTGCAGATGGCGATGGTCGCCTCGGGAATCGCCAACGACGGCAAGCTGATGACCCCCTATCTCACCCAGTCGGTGCGCGCCTCCAACCTGCAGACGGTGTGGCGCCACCACAACACGACGCTGTCCCACCCGACCAGCAGGAGCACCGCCGAGTCCCTGCAGAAGATGATGGTCTCGGTGGTCGAGAACGGCACCGGCGGTGCGGCGAAGATCGACGGACTGACGATCGGCGGCAAGACCGGTACGGCCCAGACCACCAAGGACGCCTCCCCCTACGCCTGGTTCGTCGGATTCTCCGAGAATCCGCATGTGGCGGTGGCGGTGTTCATCGAGTCCTCCGACACCGAGCGCAGTGAGATCGCCGGCGGTACCCTTGCCGGCCCGATCGCCCGCTCCGTGATCCAGGCGGTCCGATGAGTATCCCCATCTCCCGAACCCGCTCCCATCATTCAGACCCGTGCACTACCTCTGCTGACGAAGGAGGCCCCCGATGACCGCAGCCGGTACCTGGCTCGGAGGGCGTTATGAACTGCTGAGCGTCATTGGACGCGGTGGGATGGCTGAGGTGTGGAAGGCCCGCGACCACCGCCTCGGTCGAGACGTCGCCATCAAGCGACTGCGCGCCGACCTGGCCTCCGACGACACCTTCCAGGCCCGCTTCCAGCGCGAGGCGCAGTCCGCGGCCGGGCTCAACCACCCCAACATCGTCTCGGTCTACGACACCGGTGAGGCCGTCGACGACGCCACCGGACTGTCGGTGCCCTACATCGTGATGGAGCTCGTGGAGGGCCACACCCTGCGCGACGTGCTGCGCGACGACCGCAAGATCCTGCCGGCCCGGGCCCTCGAGTTCACCGAGGGGGTGCTCGACGCGCTGAGCTACTCCCATGCCGCCGGCATCGTGCACCGCGACATCAAGCCGGCCAATGTGATGCTCACCGAGTCCGGCCAGGTGAAGGTGATGGACTTCGGCATCGCCCGGGCGGTCGCCGACACCTCGGCCACCATGACCCAGACCGCCGCGGTGATCGGCACCGCCCAGTACCTGTCCCCCGAGCAGGCCCGCGGCGAGAAGGTCGACAACCGGGCCGACATCTACGCCACCGGCTGCCTGCTCTACGAGCTGCTGGTGGGGCGTCCGCCCTTCATCGGCGACTCCCCCGTCTCGGTGGCCTACCAGCACGTCCGCGAGATCCCGGCCCCGCCGTCCTCGCTGGATCCCGAGATCACCCCGGAGATGGACGCCGTCACCCTCAAGGCGCTGGCGAAGGCCCCGGCCGACCGCTACCAGACGGCCACCCAGATGCACCAGGACATCGAGAGGGTCCTCAAGGGGGTTCCGCCGCTGGCACCGATGGTCACCAGGCCGGCCAACGATCCGGAGTCGGCCGCCGCCACCCAGGTGATCTCCCCGGCAGCAGCCGCCGACAATGTGGCCACCGCGGTGCGGCCCGTCGAGCCCAACCCGACCGGCGTCGACGCCTACCCGGTGTACCAGCCCGGTACCGGCACCCAGGCCGTCACCCGCGAGACCCAGACCCCCGTCAGCCCGGCCACCGCCTCCCGCGGCGAGGAGCCTGCTGCGCAGAAGAAGAAGCGCTGGCCGATCGTCCTGCTGGTGGTCCTGGTGGCCGCCGTGCTGGGTGTCGGAGGGTACTTCGGCTATCAGGTGTTCGGCGGTCCCAGCCCGAGCAACTCGCCGTCCGTCGCGATGGTGAAGGTGCCCGCGGTGACCGGGATGAGCGAGCAGGGCGCCTGGTCGGTGCTCAGCAACGCCGGCCTTCGGACGAAGATCACCCATGTCCGTCAGGGGGCCGACACCGCCGGCCAGGTGGTCTCCCAGAACCCCGCCGGTGGCCGGTCGGTGGCCGCCAACAGCGAGGTGACGATCACCATCAATGACGGGCCGAAGAAGATCACCGTGCCCTCCGACCTCATCGGGATGACCGAGGCCCAGGCCAAGTCGGCGCTGGTGAGCGCCGGGTTCGCCAAGACCGACATCAACGTCACCTACCAGCAGACCTCGGAGGCCGACGAGGGCACCGTGATCTCGTCCTCGCCGAACCCCGGGCAGCAGGCCTCCGACGGGGACTCCATCACCATCGTGGTGGCCCAGGCGGCACCTGCCCCCTCCACAGTCACTTCGACCACGACCACTGGTGGTAACAGTGGCAATGGAGAAAGTGACGAGACCACCGGCGGTGAGCAGAACCCCGCACCGTCCAACACCGCGACCGAGAGCTCCACTGCACCCACCACTGAGCCCACCGGCGGCGAGTCCGGGTCGTCTTGAAGAGAGTCTCCGGCCTCGCCGCGCTCGTCATCCAAGCAGAACGGCGGTCAGGGCGGAGGCCAGCAGGCCCCGGCCGGCCGGTGAGGTGAGGACCCTCAGCGGGCCGTCATGAGCGGTGAGAGTCCGGCCGCCCGGGCCGGGGCGTCGGCGTCGCCGCAGACTGCCAGCCAGTGGCCGAACATTTGGTAGCCGTGCTCGCTGAGCACCGACTCCGGGTGGAACTGCACCGCCTCGACCGGCAGCTCGCGGTGCCGTAGCCCCATGATGAGGCCGGACTCGCTCCAGGCCGTCGTCTCCAGGCACTCGGGCAGGGTGTCGACGTCGGCCGCCAGGGAGTGGTAGCGGGTCACCGTCAGTGGTGAGGGAAGTCCGGTGAAGACCCCGGTGCCGTTGTGGAGGACCTTCGACACCTTGCCGTGGAGCTGTTCGGGGGCGCGGTCGACCCGTCCTCCCCAGGCCACCGCCATCGCCTGCATGCCGAGGCAGACCCCGAAGATCGGGAGGGTGTCCGACAGGTTGCGCAGCACGTCGATGCAGACGCCGGCGTCCCGGGGATGTCCCGGTCCGGGGGAGAGCAGGATCCCGTCGTAGCGGGTGTGCCAGCCGGGGGTGGAGAAGGTGGCATCGTCATTGCGCAGGACGTCGACCTCGGCGCCGATCTGGCCGAGGTAGGAGACGATGTTCCACACGAATGAGTCGTAGTTGTCGATGACGAGGATCCGACAGGCTGACATGGGCCCCAGTCTAGGAGTGACGCCGGTGGCCGCGCCGGTTCTGGGACGGCCCAGACACGACCTGAGTGGGAGACGCCCGACCCCTCCGATGCCCCCTGCCTGGGTGCCGGCTGTCGGGGTTCCCTGCTATCTGATCGGGCTGGCGTGGGTGATGGCGAGGGTGCCCTTGTAGGCGGGCATGGTGACCTGACCGGCGTCGGCCACCGCCCATCCCAGCCGGTAGGCGGTGACGTACTCCTTGTAGACCTTGACCGCCTCGCTGGAGTCCAGGGCGCTCTGGAGCGCGGGGACGTCTCCCATCGCCTCGATCCGGTAGGGAGGCGCGTAGGGGACCCCGTGCAGGACGACGGTGTTGCCCACGCACTTGATGCCGGTGGCCGAGGTCACCCGCTGGCCCTGGATGGTCATCGCCTCGGCGCCGCCGGCCCACAGCACGTTGACCACCATCTGGATGTCCTGCTGATGGACCACCAGGAGGTTCTGGTCGACCCCGTCGGGTTTGACGTCCAGGGGGGCGTCGTCGAGGGTGACCCGGATGGCGGGCCCGGTGACCGGCGTCAGTCCGGCCCCCGGTGAGAGGGCGTCGATGGATCGGGCGACCTTGGGATCCCCGTCGCGGACCTTGGAGAGCCGGTCGACCTTGGCGCGCATCTCGGCGGCCTGCCGGGCCTGGTCGGCATTGTGGCTGGCCTGGTCGCGGACCAGTCCGGCGAGGTCCTCGGACTCCGACTCGGGGCGCAGGTCCCGGCCCTGGGAGGCCAGCGCGGCCCAGCTGATCATGAATCCGCACAGCACCAGGACTCCGGCGGTCAGAAGATGGCCCCGAAGGCTGCCGCGAGGCACCCACTTGAGACGACTGAGACGACGTCGGGGACCCTCGGAGTGGGTGTGCTGGGAGCCGGCCCCGGGGCTCTCGGAGTCCTCGGACGACCTGGGACTCTCGGACGACTCGGTGCTGTCGGGCTTGGCGCTGTCCGGTTCTGGCTCGTCGTCGGCCATCTCGCCCTCCCCCACGTCGTCGGCCCGGGGAGGCTGATATGAACCTGCCCACAGCGTCCTCTAGGCTACCCGGGTAATCTCGGACGGGAGTCCAGCCAGTCGCAGGCGCCCCGTCACGCCATCTTCAGGAGTTGTCATCGTGCCCGAGTCCAAGGTTCGCAAGCCCGCCAAGAGCAAGGCGTCGACCAAGAACCCCAAGAAGGCTCCAGCCGTGAAGAAGGCCGCTGAGGAGAAGGCCGCCAAGGAGGCCAGGGAGGCCGAGGCCAAGACTCCGGAGTCGACCGAGGCCGCGCGCAAGGCCGAGGCGAAGGCCGAGCGCCACCGTCGTCTGGCGGTCGACCGGACCTGGGTGCCGTGGGTCTTCATCCCGCTGCTGGTGATCGGCGTGCTGTGGCTCGTGGTCTACTACATCGCCGGGTTCCAGATCCCCTTCATGGCGGCGCTGGGCGACTGGAACATCCTCATCGGAATGGGATGCATGGCGGCATCCTTCGCCGTCGCCACTCTCTGGAAGTAGCCGACAGAGCCGAGCGCGCCCGACCCGAGGGGACGGGCGCGACCGAGGCCCCGGACCACACCCGGGGCAGTCCCCGGGCGGTGGATCGGTGGTCCCGCGACTCGTCGATGAGGACGAGCGGCAGGGCCCTCTGAGCCGTGGGTCAGTGCTGCTCGGGCTTGAGCAGCGGGAACAGGATCGTCTCGCGGATCCCGGCGTTGGTGAACAGCATCACCAGCCGGTCGACCCCCAGGCCGAGTCCGCCCATCGGCGGGCAGCCGAACTCCAGGGCCTCGAGGAAGTCCTCGTCCAGCTGCATCGCCTCCGGGTCCCCGGCCGCCGCGGCCAGTGACTGCTCGGTGAGCACCTTGCGCTGGATGACCGGGTCGACCAGCTCGGAGAACCCAGTGCCCCGCTCCATGCCGCCGATGATGAGGTCCCAGGCCTCCACCATCCGCGGGTCGTCGCGGTGCGGCCGGGCCAGTGGCTGGGCGATCGCCGGGTAGTCGCAGACGAAGGTCGGCTGCAGCAGGGTGGGCTCGACCAGCGCGCCGAACAGCTCCATCACGATCTTGCCGGCCTCGAGGCCGGGGTCGACGTCGACGTGGTGAGCCGCCGCGATCTCGCGCAGCCGCTCGACCGGGGTGTCGAGGGTGACCTCCTCGCCGAGGGCCCGGCTCAGCCCCGGGTAGACCTTCACCCACGTCCACTCGCCGTCCAGGTCGATGACCCCGTCCGCCGTCTCGATCTGGTGGATGCCCACCGCGTCGGCGGCGGCGAGGATGATCTTCTTGATCACCTCGGCGATCGTGAACTGGTTACCCCAGCTCATGTAGGCCTCGAGCATCGAGAACTCCGCGGAGTGGGAGGAGTCGATGCCCTCGTTGCGGAACACCCGGCCCATCTCGTAGACCCGGTCGATCCCACCGACCATCGCCCTCTTGAGGTAGAGCTCCAGGGCGATCCGCAGGCTCATGTCGATGTCGAAGGCATTGAGGTGGGTGTTGAAGGGCCGTGCCGCGGCCCCGCCGTGCACCAGCTGGAGAGTCGGCGTCTCGACCTCGAGGAAGCCGTCGTCGTGGAGAGATGTGCGGATCGCGGTGGTGATGGCGGCGCGGGTGCGCACCATCGAGCGGGACTCCTGGCGGACCACCAGGTCGGCGTAACGGCGTCGGACCCGCGACTCCTCGGACAGCTCGGTGTGCAGGTTCGGCAGCGGTCGCAGCGCCTTGGCGGCCATCCGCCACTGGGAGGCCATCACGCTGAGCTCGCCGCGGCGGGAGCGGACCACCCGGCCCTGCACCCAGACGAAGTCGCCGAGGTCGACGTCGGCCTTCCACGCCTTGAGGCCGTCCTCGCCGATCTCGGCCTTCGACAGCATCACCTGGAGGCGCTCGCCGTTGGAGGTCTCGGTGAAGCCGTCCTGGATGGTCGCGAAACACAGCCGCCCGGTGTTGCGGACGAAGACGACCCGGCCGCCGACGGTGACGACCTCGTCGGTCTCCTCGCCGGGCTCCAGGGTGAGCTCGCCGTCGGGGCCGGTGTAGGCGGCCTTGATCTGGGGGACGGTGTGGTCGCGGGTGAGGTCGACCGGGTAGGCCTGGCCACCCTCGGCGAGGATCCGGGAGCGCTTGTCGAGTCGGACCTGCATCTGCTCGGAGACGTCGGGGGTCTGGTCGCCCGGGGCCTGCTGCGTGGCGGGGGAGGCGGCGGGATCCTGGCTGGGAGCCGACTGGGGGTCTACGTTTCGATGCTGACTCACCGGCACAGTGTATCGAGGCGGTCCGGGGAGGCTGTTCGGGCTGTGGCGGGCCGGGGTGGGCTGTGTGGGCCGGGGCGGCCGGGTGGGCCCGGGGGCGGACGGGCCCTTGAGCTTGTGCGCGGACCTGCGGGCTGGCGGGCCCACGCCCTTGAGGAACCCGGCCCGGTGGGCTGATCGGGCCGGTGCCTGATGACACCGGCGGGGTGACCAATGAGTGGAGCCCCGCGGTGGATGTGAGGCGATGCACCCAACGGCGTCGACGGCGGCTCGTCGGCGCACTAGCATTTGGCCATGAACTCGTCCCGGCCCCCCGCCCAGCCACCCGGCTGGCAGCAGCCGTCGACGGGTGCGCGCCCCGGTCCCCGACCGGGTCCTGTTCCGCGGCCGACGCCGCCGACCCAGGTCAAGTCCCTGGTAGTGGTGTATCCGTTTCGTGATCTTTCGATACGGGGTCAGGCTGCCAGTTCGGGTGGGATGGGGTCTGCTCCTTCCAGGTGCGTCTGGTCCGGGCCGTCGGGGTTGTGAGTGCCTCGTGAGCGTTCCAGGACCTCCAGGCCCAGGTAGCGCCGGCCCTCGGCCCACTCATCGGTCTGCTCGGCCAGCACGGCCCCGACGAGCCGGATGACGGCCTCCCTGTTGGGAAAGATCCCCACGGCATCGGTACGCCGCCGGATCTCCTTGTTCAGCCGCTCCTGAGGATTGTTCGACCAGATCTGGCGCCACACGTCGACCGGGAAACTCGTGAACGCCAACAGATCGGCCCGCGCGGCGTCCAGATGGGCATGGACCTGGGGAAGCTTGGCCTCCACATAGTCCAGCAGCCGGTCGAACTGGGCGTCGACGGCGGCCGCGGAGGGCTGGTCGTAGACCGAGTGGAGCATGGCCTTGACCGCCGGCCACAGGCTCTTGGGGCACACGCTCATCAGATTGGCCGCGTAGTGGGTCCTGCACCGCTGCCAGGCAGCCCCGGGCAGGTTCGCCGCGATCGCCTCCCTCAGCCCGGCATGGGCATCCGAGGTGACCAGCCGCACCCCGGACAGGCCCCGGGCCACCAGATCGGCGAAGAACGTGTTCCAGGCCGGCCCGGTCTCAGCGGTGGCGACCTGGAGGCCCAGGACCTCCCGGTGGCCGTCCGCGTTGACCCCGGTGGCAGTCAGCACGACCGCGTTGATGACCCGTCCGGCCTCCCGGACCTTCATCGTCAGGGCGTCAGCGGCCACGAACGTGAACGGGCCCGCCTCGCCCAGAGGCCTGTGGCGGAAGGCCTCGACCTGGGCGTCGAGGTCGGCGGCCATCCTGGAGACCTGGGACTTCGACAGGGAGTCGATACCCAGGCTCTTGACGAGCTTGTCCATCCGGCGGGTGGAGACCCCGGCCAGGTAGGCGTCGGCGACCACGGTGATCATCGCCGACTCGGCGCGCTTGCGCCGCTCCAGCAGCCACTCGGGGAAGTAGCTGCCCTGGCGGAGCTTGGGGATCGCCACGTCCACCGTGCCGACCCGGGTGTCCAGGTCGCGGTGACGGTAGCCGTTGCGCTGGACGAGGCGGTCGGGGTCGGGGCGGCCGTACTCCGCGCCGGCGACCTGGTCGGCGTCGGCTGACAGGAGCATGTTGATCATCGTCTGCAGCAGTGAGCGCAGCAGGTCCGGGGAGGCCTGGCCCAGGGCTTGGTCCAGGACCCGCGTCGGGTCGACAATATGAGGAGCGGTCATCGTGGTTGTTCCTTTCGAGTGAGAAGTAGAGAGCTTTCTCGAAGGATCACACGGTGACCGCGCTGCCGTCCACCACGAAGTCGCGGAGGCCGACGGGTTGGTCACCAGCGGGTTACACCACCATAAGGGGCACTACTCAGCCGGTCCCCACTGCCCTTTACGTCTCGTGCACCGGGCAGTCGGGACAGAATCTGAGCTCCCCCGCCCAGCCCCGCGTCCTGAGGACCTGGGCCACCCTCGCCGCCACCTCGCAGGACCGACTCACCACATCCGCCCAGCCGAACCGCAGCGTGACGAGCCCCAGCGCCAGGTGGGAGGAGTCCCGCCAGGCGTCCCGGGTCTCGCCCCGGGCCCGATGGCCTTGGCGTCCGTCCAGTTCAGTGATGGTCCCGAACTCCTCGTAGACGACGTCGGAGCAGGTGCCCTCCGACACCGACTTCTGCCGAACGCCCGCCGGGAGCCCGTGGCAGCGCTCGACGTCGCGGCGATAGCGCACTTCGAGCGGGCTGTGGGATCCACCGGCCACCGCCTCGAGGCACTCGGCGATGAGCTTGCGGTTTCTGAGGCACGGCGAGTCGCCCAGCAGATCAGCCAACCGGGCGGCTGTTGTTCTGCGTTCGGTGATGGCCAGCGCCAGCCATGCGCTGATCCCGTCCGGATCCGAGTCCGCGCACAGATCGAGGATCGTCTCCTCGACGCCCAGGTGCGGCGGCGATCCCCGTGGACGTCGGGTGCCACGGTGGAAGACCCAGGGGTTCGGTCCCAGACGCCGTCGATAGGACTGATCTCTGGGTGCCCAGATGTCGATCTTCTCGGGACGAGATACCAGCCCCGCGATGTGAGCCGCGGCGAGACCGCCGACAGCGGATCCGGGGCCACCGATGAGCACACCTGCCCACAGCATCTGCTCCCAGTCGACACCATCGATGGCGTAGACGCCACGAGCGAGTCGATCCCAGCGTCCCGCCCTGAGGAGGCTCTTGACCGCCTCTCCGGTGAGGCCGGCGCTCAGGGCCTGCTGGCGGGTAACGACTCCGGCCTGGAAGGCAGCCGCCGTGGACAACGACGCGGGCACGCTCGTGCGCGGGATCATGTGGCACCTCCGGAGGAGACGCCGCCCTGAGCCCGGGCGCTGCGCCTCGCTGTCCGCATCTCGCCAGGATGCTTCGGCACGGGTCTTCGCGAGGTGCCGGCCCCGCACTTCAACGCGCCGTCACTCTGGTCTGCGCTGGACCCCTCGCGGGTCCTGTTTCGTGGTCTCATGCCACGTCATCCTCGGGTGTGACGGCGGCGATCGGAAGGGCTCGCACGAGACGGACAACACATGCACCCAGATTGACAACACCTGGCACTCTTCGGACAACACCTGAGGTGGCCGGCAGGAGCGCGCCCTGGTGCACGACCCCGGTCGAGTGCGCTCCGGAGCATCACGAGTCTCCAAGGATCTGGAGGTCTGGTCGACTTCGGGACAGTAGACGCACCCGAACTCGACCAAAGCCGGCCGGGAGCTGCACCAGGGACCATCAGCGGCTGAAGAGAGCCGGCACTCGACGGGACCACGCCGACGCCAACTCCCGATACCGCGGACTCCAAGCACCACGCGACAGCCCACGCCGCTTCTATCGAGGTGGGGGGCCATTCCGGGCGGCCCACTCAAAGCCTCCGAGCTAGAGCAGAGGTCTGGTCGAGTTCGGGACAGTAGACGCACCCCAACTCGACCACACCTGGCCGGGAGCTGCACCGGGGACGATCAGCAACTGAACAGAGTCGGCGCTCGACGGGGCCACGCCGCCTACTCCCGGTAACGCGGACTCCTGGCCTCACGCGACAGCTCACGCCGCTTCTATAGACGTGGGGGCCATCCCGGGCGGCCCGCTCAAAGCCTCCGAGCTGGAGCAGGGGTCTGGTCGACTTCGGGACAGTAGACGGGGTCAAGTCCCTGGTAGTGGTGTATCCGTTTCGTGATCTTTCGATACGGGGTCAGGCTGCCAGTTCGGGTGGGATGGGGTCTGCTCCTTCCAGGTGCGTCTGGTCCGGGCCGTCGGGGTTGTGAGTGCCTCGTGAGCGTTCCAGGACCTCCAGGCCCAGGTAGCGCCGGCCCTCGGCCCACTCATCGGTCTGCTCGGCCAGCACGGCCCCGACGAGCCGGATGACGGCCTCCCTGTTGGGAAAGATCCCCACGGCATCGGTACGCCGCCGGATCTCCTTGTTCAGCCGCTCCTGAGGATTGTTCGACCAGATCTGGCGCCACACGTCGACCGGGAAACTCGTGAACGCCAACAGATCGGCCCGCGCGGCGTCCAGATGGGCATGGACCTGGGGAAGCTTGGCCTCCACATAGTCCAGCAGCCGGTCGAACTGGGCGTCGACGGCGGCCGCGGAGGGCTGGTCGTAGACCGAGTGGAGCATGGCCTTGACCGCCGGCCACAGGCTCTTGGGGCACACGCTCATCAGATTGGCCGCGTAGTGGGTCCTGCACCGCTGCCAGGCAGCCCCGGGCAGGTTCGCCGCGATCGCCTCCCTCAGCCCGGCATGGGCATCCGAGGTGACCAGCCGCACCCCGGACAGGCCCCGGGCCACCAGATCGGCGAAGAACGTGTTCCAGGCCGGCCCGGTCTCAGCGGTGGCGACCTGGAGGCCCAGGACCTCCCGGTGGCCGTCCGCGTTGACCCCGGTGGCAGTCAGCACGACCGCGTTGATGACCCGTCCGGCCTCCCGGACCTTCATCGTCAGGGCGTCAGCGGCCACGAACGTGAACGGGCCCGCCTCGCCCAGAGGCCTGTGGCGGAAGGCCTCGACCTGGGCGTCGAGGTCGGCGGCCATCCTGGAGACCTGGGACTTCGACAGGGAGTCGATACCCAGGCTCTTGACGAGCTTGTCCATCCGGCGGGTGGAGACCCCGGCCAGGTAGGCGTCGGCGACCACGGTGATCATCGCCGACTCGGCGCGCTTGCGCCGCTCCAGCAGCCACTCGGGGAAGTAGCTGCCCTGGCGGAGCTTGGGGATCGCCACGTCCACCGTGCCGACCCGGGTGTCCAGGTCGCGGTGACGGTAGCCGTTGCGCTGGACGAGGCGGTCGGGGTCGGGGCGGCCGTACTCCGCGCCGGCGACCTGGTCGGCGTCGGCTGACAGGAGCATGTTGATCATCGTCTGCAGCAGTGAGCGCAGCAGGTCCGGGGAGGCCTGGCCCAGGGCTTGGTCCAGGACCCGCGTCGGGTCGACAATATGAGGAGCGGTCATCGTGGTTGTTCCTTTCGAGTGAGAAGTAGAGAGCTTTCTCGAAGGATCACACGGTGACCGCGCTGCCGTCCACCACGAAGTCGCGGAGGCCGACGGGTTGGTCACCAGCGGGTTACACCACCATAAGGGGCACTACTGTAGACGGACCCCGACTCGACCACACTCCGCGAGACCACTCAGCCAGCCGAGCGAGTCCCCGACCAGCACTCACCACCCGGCACCCCCAAGGCGGTAGCCAGCTCCGAAACCCCGAGAACCCAAGAAATCTGGTCGACTTCGGGACAGTAGACACACCCAAACTCGACCAGACCCGGCCGCGAGCCGGACGCGGCCGACAACCCTGGTGTCCACCAAAGGGGGAACGGTCCACTGACGCAGAGATCTGGTCGAGTTCGGGACACTACACACACCCGAACTCGACCAGACCCAACGAGACGATCAGCCAGCCCAGCGAGTCCCCGAGCAGCACTCACCACCCGGCCGGCAACCCCAGGACCCAGACCACCGAGAAGTAGCGATCCCCTGGCACACGCCAGGGGATCGCGAAAGGTCCCACAACCCGGAGTAGAAGTTCACCAGTGGGACGGCGCACACCCCAATGGACACCTCAAGAGATCGTGACCCAGGAGATCGTGACTCAGGAGATCGTGAAGGGTTCCAACAACCCGGTGTAGGACTTCTCAAGGGGGACGGCGTACTCCCCCCGGGCACAGCCTCCCACCCCGATCCGCACCATCGTCTCCACCAGACCCACCCCGGCACCGACTCCGTCGATCACCGGTGCCCCGGTCTCGGCGCTCACCCGGGCGGCCATCTCGGCCATCCCGGCGCAGCCGAGGACGATCGCCTCGACCCCGTCATGGGTCAGCGCCTCCCGGGCCAGGTCGGCGACCATGTCCTCGGCCGAGTCGACTGCCAGCACCGGCACCTCGCAGGCCAGCACCTCGCGGCACCTGTCCCCGAAGCCGTAGCTGCGGGCGAGGTCCCACGCTCTCCCGGCGGTCCGCGACAGGGTCGTCACCACGGCGAACCCGCGCGCCGACAGCGCCGCCACGTGCATCGCCGCCTGGGCGATCCCGATCACCGGCCGTCCCTGGGCGAGCTCCCGGGCGGCGTCCATCCCCGGGTCCCCGAAACAGGCCAGCACGAAGCCGTCGACCTGGTCGGCGACCCCGCGGGCCACCTCGGTGAGCACTCCCGGTACCGCGAGCGCCTCGTCGTAGTGACCCTCGATGCTGGCCGGCCCCATGGCCGGGGTGACGGCCTCGATGACGGTGTCGGGGGCTGCCGCAGCATGGGCCGAGGCGGCGATCGTCTCCGTCATCGAGGCCGACGTGTTGGGGTTGATGACCCTGATTCGCATGGGGTCAGGCCCGCTCGCCCGCGGTGGCCCCGGGCACATGCGCGTGGCTGTTGATCTCCTTGTCGGCCAGGTTGGCGACGCGGGAGGACCGCGAGTTGAGGTAGTACACCAGGGCTCCGACGCCGGCACCGATGAACCAGGAGAAGTTCGCCGCCGTCTTGAAGGGCTCGACGGGGGTCAGCACGATCGCCAGGGCGATGACGCCGCCGACCACGGTTGCGATCACGGCCTTCGGGTTGACGCCCTTGGTGTAGTAGTAGCGGCCCTTCGAGCTCATCGTGTAGAGGTCGTCGACGACGACGTGCTGGTGACGGATGAGGTAGTAGTCGCAGACCAGGATGCCGAACAGCGGGCCGGTGAAGCTGGCCAGGACGTCCAGCGTGTAGTGGATGACCTCATCGCTGGAGTACAGGTTCCAGGGGGTGATGAGCACCGAGCCGACCGCCGCGATCATGCCGCCGGTCCGCCAGGAGATCTTCTGGGGAGCGACGTGGGAGAAGTCGAAGGCCGGGCTGATGAAGTTCGCGACGATGTTGATGCCGACGGTCGCGATGGCGAAGGTCATCGCGCCGAGCACGATGGCGAAGGTGTTGTCGATGCGCGAGACGGTCTCGATCGGGTCGGTGATGAGCTTGCCGTAGACCGGGACGGTGGCCGCGGCGCACACCACGGTGAGGATCGAGAAGAAGGTGAAGTTGATCGGCAGGCCGAGCAGGTTGCCGCGCTTGACGTCGGGCATCGTCCGTCCGTAGCGGGAGATGTCGCCGAAGTTGAGCAGCGGGCCGGAGAAGTAGCTCACCACGATCGAGGTGGCGAGGAACATCGCCCCGACGGTGCCCCAGCCGGAGTACTTGATGCTGCCCAGGGTGAGGTCGATGTTGCTGGTGCCGGCCTTGTACACGAGGTAGACGGTGAGCACGATCATCACGACGTAGACGGCGGGGCCGGCCCAGTCGATGAACTTGCGGATGGCGTTCATGCCGCGCCAGAAGACGAAGGCCTGACCGATCCACAGCACGATGAAGGCTCCCCACCCGATGGTGGACAGCCCGACGAAGCCGTGCTGGGCGACGTCGGAGTAGGGCTTGAGGGCCGGCCACAGCTTGAGGGCGACCACCACGATGGCGTCGGAGGCCAGGTAGGTCTGGATGCCGTACCAGGCCACCGCGATGAGACCTCGCAGGGTGGCGGGAATGTTGGCCCCACGCACGCCGAAGGGGGCGCGCGAGATCACCGGGAAGGGGGCGCCGGCGACCTGGCTGGGCTTGGCGACCAGATTGGCCAGCAGCATCACGATGACGATGCCGACGATGAGGCACACGAAGACCTGCCAGCTGGCCAGCCCGAAGGCGAACAGGCTGCCCGCGGTGACGTAGCCGCCGACCGAGTGCACGTCCGACATCCAGAACGCGAAGATGTTGTACCAGTTCCACTTCTGCTTCACCAACGGCGCGAGGTCGTTGTTGTAGAGACTGGGGTGGTAGTCGGACCCGACGTGGACATCGGCTGACGATGTCGTGGCGGACGACCCCGAGCCCTCAGCGAGCTCTGTGGTGACCATGTGAACCTCCAGATGTGACTGGGCCGGAATGCGAACCGGAACGAGGAATGGAAGCTGCAGATACCGGGCGGCCACGTCCGAGGAGCCGCGGGTGCGGACCGCCTCGGCACAGATCGTCCTGAACACCTCGCGGTGACGCTGGGCCACCGGGAGGAACGAAACTATCGTTCTGTAATCCAGACGCTTCCAAAATTTTGTTTCATGTGGATGACATCACCGGCCGCACCTGTTGCAGTCGTGTTTCGCCCGCGTTCCGGTTCCCGCCCGCAGGGCACCCACAGCAGAGAGGTGCTGGAGGCCCTGTCCTGCGACGGCGTGATCACCGCGGGCCCCGACCGTGCCCAGGACGGCAGGATCAACAGCAGCATCGCCGCAGGCCCGACCACGACCCACCACCAGAGCTCCCACGAGAGCCATCACAAGCATCCCGGGAGCGCCCCCAAGGGACTGAAACACAAATTTCACAGACCAGCGGTAGTTTCATCCCCAGTTCAAGCGGTAGGTCCTTCGGGCGCATCGACGCCCGGCAGCCTCGGAGGTTTCCATGGCAGATTCGTCCACAGTCCCGTCCAGCTCATCGTCCCCGCTCACCATCTCGGCGGCGCTAGCCGTCCACAACGGTGCGACCGGGCCGGTCACCCTCACCGTCCAGGACGGCGTCATCACCGCCCTCACCGAGTCCGAGACCCCCGGCGCCGACATCGTCATCGACCCGGCGTCGGTGCTCCTGCCCGGCGGGGTCGACACCCACGTCCACCTCAACGAGCCCGGCCGCACCGAGTGGGAGGGGTTCGCCACCGGAACCCGGGCGGCCGCCGCCGGCGGCGTCACCACCGTTCTGGACATGCCGCTCAACTCGATCCCGCCGACCATCTCCCCCGAGGCGCTGGCCACCAAGCGTCAGGCCGCCGCCGGGCAGCTCTCGGTCGACCTGGGCTACTGGGGCGGCGCGGTTCCCGAGAATCTCGGCCATCTCCAGGCCCTGTGGGAGGAGGGCGTCTTCGGGTTCAAGTGCTTCACCCTGCCCAGCGGGGTCGACGAGTTCCAGCCCCTGGATCCCGCCCAGCTCCACCGGGCGATGACCGAGATCGCCGGGTTCAACGGCCTGCTGATCGTCCACGCGGAGGACGCGCAGTGCATCGAGCACGCCCCCTCCCCGCACTCGAAGGCCTATCAGGACTTCCTGCTCAGCCGCCCCGACGCCGCCGAGACGACCGCCATCAAGCTCGTGATCGACACCATGCGCGACACCGGGGCCCGGGTCCACCTGCTCCACCTGTCGAGCGCCAAGGGGCTCGACCTGGTCGCCGCAGCAAGGGCCGAGGGCCTGCCGCTGACCGTCGAGACCTGCCCGCACTACCTCTGCCTGGCCGCCGAGCAGATCCCCGACGGCACCCCCGAGTACAAGTGCTGCCCTCCGATCCGCGACCAGGGCAACCAGGACGCGCTGTGGCAGGGTCTGATCGAGGGGCTCATCGACATCGTCGTCACCGACCACTCCCCCACCACCCGCGACAACAAGTACTCGGGCGGCGGGGACCTGTCGACCGCCTGGGGCGGGGTGGCCGGCGTCCAGGTCGGATACACGGCGATGCTCGACGCCGCCCCCCGCCACGGCGTCTCCCTGGACCGGGTGACCGAGTGGATGTCGCAGGGTCCGGCCCGCGTCATGGGGATCCCCGGCAAGGGCGGGATCGCCACCGGACGCGACGCCGACCTGGCGGTCTGGTCGCCCACTCCTCAGACCATCGACGCCGGGGCCCTCAAGCACCGCAACCCGATCTCGGCCTGGCACGGCCACACCTTCGACGGCACGATCAGCAAGGTCTGGCTGCGCGGGATGCCGCTGGAACCGGTCGTGACCGGCCAGACCCGGCCCTTCGGCCGGGAGATCTTCCGCCACTGACCCGCCGATCGCAGCACAACCCAGCCGCACCACCCCGGCCGAAAACCTCACCGCAGCACAGTCCATTGCTGCCCACCCACTTCCGACCGTCCCCGTTCAGGAGGGATCAGATGTCCACCACGACAACCGACACCGCAACCACCGGCACCGCAGCCACCACCCGCACCGCACCAGCGCACACCACCGCTGCCGGGCTCGACCAGCTCAACCCGCCCACCCGGCTGCTGATGGGCCCCGGCCCGATCAACGCCGACCCGCGCGTCACCCGGGCGACGGCCTCGGCCCTCACCGGCCAGTTCGACCCGTGGATGACCGACACCATGAACGAGACGATGGCGCTCTACCGGTCGGTGTTCAACACCACCAATGAGCAGACCTTCCTCGTCGACGGCACCTCCCGGGCAGCCATCGAGGCCGCCCTGGTCTCCCTGGTGGCACCCGGACAGAAGGTCCTCATCGCGGTGATGGGCCGCTTCGGTCTGCTCCTCAAGGAGATCTGCGAGCGGGTCGGCGCCACGGTCATCACCATCGAGCGCCCCTGGGGCACCGTCTTCACCGCCTCCGAGATCGAGGAGGCGCTGCGCATCCACCGCCCGGTGCTGTTCGCCACCGTCCAGGGCGACACCGCCACCACCATGAACCAGCCCCTGGAGGGACTGGGGCAGCTGTGCCACCGCTACGGTGCGCTGTGCTACGTGGACGCCACCGCCTCCATCGCCGGCAACACCCTGCTCGTCGACGACTGGGAGCTCGACGTCGTGAGCGCCGGTCTGCAGAAGTGCCTGGGCGGACCCTCCGGCTCGGCACCCATCACCATCTCCGAGCGGGCACGCGAGGTCATCGAGGGACGCCGTCACCTGGAGGCCGGCATCACCGACGGCTCCGCCGGCGTCGGGGAGCGGATCAGGTCCAACTACCTCGACCTGGCGATGCTGATGGACTACTGGGGCCCGATGCGCCTCAACCACCACACCGAGTCCGGCCCGATGCTCTACGCCGCACGCGAGTGCGCCCGGCTCATCGACGCCGAGGGCATCGCACAGACCGTCGAGCGCCACCGCCTCAACGGTGCCGCGATGGCGGCCGGCCTGCAGGGCCTGGGCCTGGAGCTCTTCGGCGACCAGCACTACCGGATGAACAACGTCATCGGGGTGAAGATCCCCGACGGGGTGCCCGGCGACGACCTGCGCGCCGCCCTGCTCACCGACTTCGCCGTGGAGATCGGCACCTCCTTCGGGCCGCTCACCGGCGTCGTGTGGAGGGTCGGCGTGATGGGCTACAACGCCCGTCGCGACGCCGTCCTCACCACGCTGGCCGCTCTGGAGGCCGAGCTCCACCGGTTCGGCCACGCCACCACCGGCAGCGGGGTCGAGGCCGCGATGGCCTACTACGACCAGAGCAAGACGAACGAGGAGCAGCCGGCATGAGCGTCACACAGACTGCCGGTCAGCACCGGACCGAGACCACCGCATCGGCCGCCGCGCGCATCATGGAGCGCTGCGACGAGCTGGGCACCCACTCCTCGATGGAGGGCGGCATCGAGCGGGTCTACCTCAGCCCCGAGCACGCCGAGGTCGACGCCCTGGCCGCCGGCTGGATGACCGAGGCCGGGCTGCGCACCTGGCGCGACGCCTCGGGCTCGCGGATCGGACGACTGGAGGGAGAGCGTCCCGGCCTGCCGGCCCTGATCCTCGGATCCCACCTCGACACCGTCCCGGACGCCGGACGCTATGACGGCCCCCTCGGCGTCCTGCTGGCCATCGAGGTGGCCCGCCGGATCGCCGCCAGCGACCGCAGGCTGCCCTTCGCCCTGGAGACCTACGCCTTCCATGAGGAGGAGGGGGTGCGCTTCGGCGCCACCCTGCTGTGCTCCCGGGCCCTGGCCGACACCTGGACCGACGACCTCTGGGAACTGCAGGACGCCGACGGCATCAGCCTGGCCGAGGCCTTCGGCACCTTCGGACTCGACCCCGCGACGATCCAGGACGCCGCCCGGCGCCACCAGGACGACGGCCCGAAGGGCGTGGTGGGATACCTGGAGGCCCACATCGAACAGGGCTCCCTGCTCGAGGAGGCCGACCTTCCGCTGGGAGTGGTCACCTCGATCGCCGGGGCCCGCCGCTTCGAGATCACCGTCACCGGGGAGGCCCGGCACGCCGGCGGCACCCCCTACTCCCGCCGCAAGGACGCCCTGGTCGGGGCCTCCGAGATCGTCGTGGAGATCGAGCGGATCGGCAAGGAGCGCGACGTCATCGCCACCGTCGGGCAGATGAGCGTGGAGCCCGGCGGCGTCAACGTCGTCCCCGGCACCGCCGTGTTCAGCCTGGACCTGCGCGCCGAGACCGACCAGCGTCGCGACGACGCCTGGCAGCTCATCCGGGCCGCCCTGGACGAGATGGCGACCCGCCGCGGGCTGGGCGTCGACATCAACCAGATCCACGAGGCGCGCTCGGTGACCTGCGCACCGCAGCTGATGAGGGCCGTGGAGACCGGGATCCAGCAGGCCACCGGGACCACCGCGGAGCCGATGCGGATCTGGTCGCGGGCCGGACACGACGCGATGGCGGTCGCCGAGATGTGCGACATCGCCATGATGTTCATCCGCTGCCACGACGGGATCAGCCACGCCCCCGACGAGTCGGTGCTGACCGACGACGTCGCGGTGGCGCTGGACGCCTACGAGGCGGCAGTCTGGGCACTGGCCGACCAGTATCAGAACTGAGCCAGGCAGGACCGCAGCTGAGAACCGGAGGGATCATCGTGACCGCAGTGGACGAGGAGGACACCGGGCAGGCCATCACCGCGGTGGGGTCCAGCCCGATCGAGGCGCGGATCACCACCGCCTTCCCGGAGCTCACCGGTCAGGAGCGCCGTGCCGCCACGACGATCCTGGAGCATCTCGACGACCTGGCCACCTACTCCTCGGCCGACCTGTCGGAGCTGTCGGGGGTCTCCCGGCCGACCCTCAGCAGGCTCTACCGGCGTCTGGGATACGGCAGCTTCGGGGAGTTGAGGAACGAGGCGCGCCATGCCGGCGGCGTCCCGATCGGCCCCTCACAAGGGGTGGAGGCCCATCTGGCCCAGGAGACCCGCAACATCTCCCACCTCGGACGGCTGGCCGACGGCCGGCTGGAGGCGGCGGTGCTGAGCATCATGGGGGCCGGCGACCTGGTCGTCATCGGCTACCGCAACTCCTACCCGGTGGCGATGCACCTGCGCGAGCAGCTGGCCCAGCTGCGCCCGAGGACCCGGCTGCTGCCCCTCCCCGGCCAGACGGTCGCCGAGGACATGGTGGGGGTCGGCCCCGGCGACACGGTGGTGCTGGTGGGGCTGCGGCGACGCACCTCGGGGTTCGACGCGCTGCTGAACCTGTGCGTGGAGAGTCGCGCAGACATCATCCTCATCGCCGACAACTCCGCACTGCGCTACGCCGACCGGGTGACCCATCTGCTGCCCTGCTCGCTGGACGCCTCGGGGCCGTTCAGCTCCTACGCCGCGGCGATGAGCCTGGTGGCGATGATCGCCAACGAGGCCAGCTCGATCGCCGGCGCCCAGGGGGAGCGGCGGGTGGGTCTGATCACCGAGGGGTACCGCCAACTCGACGAGATCGAGCACCCCTGACCCGCCTCGTCTGATCGGGCACGTCCGGGTCCGGGACGGCCCCTCGGGCCGACAATTCTGGCGAGTCTCCCGGTAGGGGATCTCCCTCGTCCGGCTCAGAACGCCCGCCACCCCATGTACACCGCCATCGCCACCCCGAACACGACGATGAAGACTCTGAAGAAGCCGGCCGGAAGACGCCGCGCCACCCAGGCCCCGGCCAGCGCCCCGATCACCGAGCCGACCGCCACGCAGCCGGCGAAGGGCCACGAGACCCCGCCGGTGACGATGAAGAAGACGGCGGCGACGATGTTGACCAGGGTCTGCAGCAGATTCTTCAGCGCGTTCTGCTCCTGCAGGTCGGCCGACAGGTAGAGCCCCAGCACCCCGAGCAGGATGATCCCCTGGGCGGCCGAGAAGTAGCCGCCGTAGATCCCGGCCAGGAACACCACGACCAGCAGGGGACGCCACCGGGTGCCCTCCACCGGCGTCATGGCGGCCGCGATCCGGGGCTGGAAGGCCACCAGCAGGGCGGCGCCCAGGATGAGGAAGGGCACCGCGTAGGAGAAGGTCACCGCCGGCAACCGGGTGAGCAGAAAAGCGCCGATCAGCGCCCCGGCCACCGATGCGGCACCGAGCCTCAGCAGCAGGGGGCGCAGCCGGCCGAGCTCGCGGCGGTACCCCCAGGAGCCGGCCACCGACCCGGGCACCAGACCGACGGTGTTGCTGATGTTGGCGGCCACCGGCGGCACCCCGAGCATCACCATCACCGGGTAGGTGATCAGCGATCCGGAGCCGACGACCGTGTTGGTGAGTCCGGCGCCGGCGCCGGCCACCACCATGAGCAGGATCTGGGCGGTGTCCATCAGTGGGACTCCTTGAGAGAGAAGGACTTTTCGGTATACCCGACGACGTGGATCCGGGAGCGCGACGCACCGGCCGCGAGGGCCCGGGCCCGCTCCCGGCGGCGGCCCGTGCCGGCCCCCGGGGTCCGGCGCTCAGTCATCGGCCCGCCCCGCGTCCTGCCTCTCGTCCTGTTCGGTGAACAGCGCCAGGCTCGGCGCCCGGGTGGAGACCACGTGGAGTCGGGCCAGCAGCTCGGCGGTCTCGGCCTGCCGGTCCGCCAGGGCCGCCAGCATCCGGGTGTGATCCTCGGCCAGCTCGGGGGCGCGCCCCACGATGGTGCGCCGGAAGAGCCTCTCGATGCGGGTCTGCAGGGGGGCCATCACCGCCGCCAGCAGGCCCGACCCGCAGGCTTGGACGAGGATCCCGTGGTAGGCCGTGTTGGCGAGCGCCCCGGCCCTGTTGTCGCCGGTCTCGGCGGCCCTCCGGGCCGTCTCGAGCTGATCGCGGAGGGCCTCGAGCTGGGCCTCGCTGCGATGTCGGGCCGCCAGCCGGGCGACCAGCGGCTCCAGGGCCTCGCGCGCGTCGAAGAGTTCGGCCACATCGTTGCGGTCGAACCGGGTGACCTCCACCCCGGCCCCCTCCGAACCGTCGGCCCGCCGCGAGGAGGTCACCAGCAGGTCGGCCTCCAGCACCATCAGCGCCTCGCGCACCGGTACCCGGGAGACCCCGAAGAGGTCGGAGAGGGTCCTCTCGCGCAACCGGGTTCCCGGCTCAAGGTCGTTGCTGAGGATCTGCTCGCGCAGCTGCGAGACGACCTTGTCGCGAAGACTCTCCATGGACCGGACTCTACCCGACACGAACCATTTCGGTATACCATCCGGGTGTCGGCGCCAGCCGGGTCATTCCCCCAGGAGGTCGTATTGCTCACCGTCGTCGTGCAGAAGAACCACTATCAGGACTCGGTGGCACTCATGGTGCTCAGCCGGGCCCTGTCCGACCTGCCGGGAGTCGACCGGGCCTCGGCCATGATGGGCACCCCGGCCAACAAGGGAATCCTCACCGACACCGGCTTCGAGGCCCCCGAACTGGCGGCGGCCACCCCCGCCGATCTGGTGATCGGGATCGTCGCCGAGGACGCCGAGGTCTGCAGGGACGCGGTCTCCCGGGCCGATGAGCTGCTCGCCGCCCAGGCCTCGGCGGCCTCGGGCTCCTCGATGCGGCGGGCGCACAGTCTGGTGCGCGCCCGCACCGCGCTGCCCGACGCGAACCTGGCCCTGGTCTCGGTTCCCGGGGCCTATGCGGCGGCCGAGGCGCGGCACCTGCTGGACGCCGGCCTCAACGTCATGCTGTTCAGCGACAACGTCACCCTGGCCGACGAGGTCGATCTCAAGACCCGGGCCGGTGAGGCCGGCCTGCTGGTGATGGGACCCGACTGCGGCACCTCGGCCTTCAACGGCGTCCCGCTGGCCTTCGCGAATCTGTGCACCGCCGGCTCGGTGGGTGTCGTCGGCGCCTCTGGCACCGGCACCCAGGAGGTGATGACCCAGGTCGACCGGCTCGGCGCCGGGATCAGCCACGCGATCGGGCTGGGCGGGCGCGACCTGTCCGACCAGGTGGGCGGGCGCACCGCGACCCAGGCGCTGGCCGCGCTGGACGCCGATCCGGCCACCGACGTCATCGTGCTGGTGAGCAAGCCGCCGGCCCCGGCCGTGCGGGCCCGCATCGACACCCTCGCCCAGGGGCTGTCGAAGCCGGTGGTCACGATGTTCGTCGACGGCCCCCGCGACGCCGGACGGCACGGCAATGTCACCGCCACCACGACTCTGGCCGAGGCCGCCGCCCGCGCCGTCGAACTGGTCGGCGTCTCCTCCTTCACCCCGTCTCCCGGTGGCGATGGGGCCCCCGCCGCAGGGCTGATCGGGCTGTACACCGGAGGCACCCTGGCCGACGAGGCCGCCGTCATCATCCGCGACGCCCTCGACCTGGACGTCCCCCTGGGCGCCGGGGACCCGGGCGTCGTGCTGTCGGCCGGACCGCACCGGATCATCGACCTGGGCGACGATGTCTTCACCCAGGGACGCCCCCACCCGATGATCGACCCGGCGCTGCGCGCCGAGAAGATCGTCACGACGCTGGCCGACCCGGCCACCGCCGTCCTGCTGCTGGACGTCGTCCTCGGCCACGGTTCGGCCGCCGACCCGGCCGGTGCGATCGCCGGACCGATCCGCGAGGGTCTGGAGAAGGCCCGGGCGGAGGGCCGTCAGGTCCGGGTAGTCGCCTCGGTGTGCGGCACCGCCCGGGACGAGCAGGGGCTGACCGAGCAGGTGGCCGCCCTCACCGAGGCCGGCGCCCGGGTGCTGCCCAGCAATGCCGCCGCCGCCCGGCACGCCGCCGCCCTGGCCGCCCGGATCGGGCAGCCGGCACCGGCCTCCCCCTCCCCCGCCCCGGCCGGGATCGCCGGCCTGCTGGCCGGCCCGAAGGTGATCAATGTGGGCCTGGCCGGTTTCGCCGAGGAGCTCGCCGGCCTCCACGTCCCGGTGGTCCAGTGGTCCTGGGCCCCGCCCGCCGGCGGCGACGCCCGCCTGGCACGCATCGTCGAACGTCTCCTCGCCCGCTGAAAGGCCACCGATGAATTCCACCGACATCTCCCGCACCATCGACGACTTCGCCACCATCAACGACGCCAACCGCGCGGTGGTCGACGTGATGGTCTCCGGACAGCCGACCCTGGTCGACGTCGCCCAGGCCCACACCCTGATCCCCGCGCTGGACACCGGCGAGAAGGTGCTGCTGCACGCCGGCCCGCCGATCGACTTCGCCCACATGCCCCAGACCATCCAGGGAGCCTGCATCGGGGCGGCGCTGTTCGAGGGCTGGGCCACCACCGAGGAGGGGGCGCGCGAGATCGTCTCGCACCAGGTCCGCCTCATCCCCTGCCACGAGGTCGGCGCGGTCGGCCCGATGGGCGGCATCACCAGCGCCCACATGGCCGTCATGAAGGTGGTCAACGCCGTCTACGGCAACACCTCCTTCTCCACCCTCAACGAGGGCATCGGCAAGGTGCTGCGGTTCGGCGGCCACGACGCCGAGGTGCTCGAGCGGCTCGCCTGGATGCGCGACGTGCTCGGTCCCGCCCTGTCGGCGGCGCTGCGCGTCACCGGCGACGGGGGCGGCTACCCGCTGGGTCCGGTGATGGCGCGCGCCCTCACGATGGGCGACGAGATGCACCAGCGCAATATCGCGGCCTCCGCCCTGTTCGCCAAGGACATGGCCCCGCTGCTGGCCCGGGCCGATCTGCCGAGCGAGGTGGTCGCCGAGGTCACCGACTTCCTGGGGCGCACCGACCAGTTCTTCCTCAACATCGCGATGGCCGCCTCGAAGGCCAGTGCGGACGCCGCGCGGGCGATCCGCGCCGGCTCGGTGGTGACGGCGATGGCCCGCAACGGCTACGAGTTCGGCATCCGGGTCTCCGGGCTGGGCGACCGCTGGTTCACCGCCCCGGTCAACACCCCCACCGGGTTGTTCTTCACCGGCTACGACCAGTCCCAGGCCTGCCCCGACATGGGCGACTCCGCGATCATGGAGACCCTCGGGCTGGGCGGGATGAGCATCGTCGCGGCCCCCGGGGTGACGCGGTTCCTGGGCACCGGCGGGTTCGAGGACGCCCTGGCGACCACCGAGGAGATGGCCGAGATCGTCACCGGCCACAACCCGGCCATGCCGATCCCGACCTGGGGATTCCAGGGGGCGCCGATCGGCATCGACATCCGGCTCGTGGTGCAGACCGGGATCACCCCGATCATCAACTCTGGCATCGCCTCCATCCACCCGGGAGTCGGTCAGATCGGCGCCGGCACGGTCCGGGCACCGCTGGGATGCTTCACCTCCGCGGTCGAGGCCCTGGCGCAGGTCTACGGGATCGACGTGGCATGACCGTCCCGGTGGGCCTTCCTCCGGCCTCCCCCGTCTCCTCGGCCTCACCGGTCTCCCCGGTGTCGGCGCCGGTCGGTCTGCGGGCCTGCGAGGTCTCGGCGCCGGTGGCCCGCTGCTCGACGGGGCGCACCGCCGATGGGTCGGACCACGGGTCGGGACGGGCCCGCACGACACCGGCCGGCACTGTGGTCGGCGTCTTCGCCCACTCGGTGAGCATCCGATGCCAGGATCCGCACGGCGTCCCGCTGATCGTCAGCCTCTCCGATGTCCCCGTCGACTCGGTCGCCCAGGCGCGGATCCCCGCCGACCGGCTGGCGGATCTGCGGCCCGAGGGGATCGGGACACCGGTCGCCCTGGAGACCGCCGGGGCGGCCGTCGTCGCCAGCCGGATCACGACCCACGGCACCCCCGCCGTCTTCTCGGCGCCTGCCTCCTGGTTCGACACCGCCGACGGGCGCCGGTTCGGCGTCCCGCGGCTGGAGCGGGCCGCCGAGGCGATCTGGGGCGACCAGGACGCCGAGGCCCTCGAGGGGCTGTGCGGACTGGGGATCGGGCTCACCCCCTCGGGGGACGACGCCCTCATCGGGCTCATCGCGACCGCCCGCACCGCCGGTCTCGGGACCCGCGTGATCGGCCGGTTCACCGAGATCCTCACCAGCCCGCGGGCGGCCGGCCTCACCACCGAGACCTCGCTGTGCCACCTCCGGCTGGCCGTCGGAGGGGACTTCTCGGCCACCGTGCTAGACCTGCTCGACGCTCTTATCGCCGACCACGACAGCACCACGACCGGGCAGCCTCGCATCGCCACCGCGGTGGCCCGGCTGGCCCACACCGGCCACAGCTCCGGGGCCGACCTGATGGCCGGGGTCGCCGCCCTGACCCGCCGTCTGGCCCACCAGCAGAGATCATCTGAACCATCCGAGTCCGGGAGGGACCAGCAATGAGAATCGTCATCGGCGTCGGCGGAAACGCCATCGCACCCCGTGGGCGCCCCAACACGGTCGCCGACCAGAGGGCGCAGATCCGCCAGGCCTGCGGCCCGCTGCTGGACGCCGCCGTCGACAACGAGCTGGTGATCACCCACGGCAACGGCCCCCAGGTGGGGATGCTCGCCCTGCAGCGCGATCCCGACGGCAACCAGCCGCTGCCCCTCGACGTGCTCGGCGCCGAGACCCAGGGGATGATCGGCTACCTCATCGAGACCGAGCTGCGCAATGAGATGACCCGGCGGTCCAGAGCCCTCACCAAGCAGCAGCGCGCCGAGGCCCGCCGCGAGGGGGAGACGATCCGCAGCGGGGCCGCCCAGCGTCTGGTGACCACGGTGCTCACCCTGGCCGAGGTCTCGATGGACGACCCGGCCTTCCAGCACCCGACGAAGTTCGTCGGTCCGGTCTACACCGACACGGAGGCCGAGCAGCTGGCCGCCGAGCACGGCTGGATCTTCGCCTCCGACGGCGGGCACCCGCGCCGGGTGGTGCCCAGCCCGCGCCCCCGCCGCATCATCCAGGTCGACTCCACCAGACGACTGCTGGACGCCGGGCACATCGTCATCTGCACCGGCGGCGGCGGGATCCCGATCGCCCGGGACTCCAAGGGCAGCTATGTCGGGGTGGAGGCCGTCCTCGACAAGGACGCCAGCTCCGCGCTGTTCGCCTCCGAACTCAAGGCCGATGTGCTCGTGATGGCCACCGACGCCGACGCCGTGATGGTCGACTGGCGGACGCCGCAGGAGAGGCCCCTGAGGGTCGCCACGGTCGGCGAACTGGAGCAGATGGACTTCGCCGCCGGGTCGATGGGCCCCAAGGTGCAGGCCGGCTGCGACTTCGTCCGCAAGCACGACGGGCGGGCGGTCATCGGGCGGCTGTCCGACCTGGGCCACCTTCTCGACGGGACCTCGGGGACCACCATCCTCAGGTGAACGGTCCGCCGGGTCCGCGACCACGGCCCTGCGAGGTCGTCCGGGAGCGACGACACCCTGAGCACTCAACCCCCGAGTCCAGGAAGCAATCGGCCAGAGGGCGGCCCCGCTCAGCGCAGCGAGATGCGCACCCCGTCGGGATCCTTGTGGAACCGGACCCGCGACAGGTCCTGGACCCGGGCGTCGGCCTCGGGACCCTCGGCGGTGGTGGTGCGCAGCCCCAGGGTGGCGCACCCGGCGGCCCGGGCGGCGTTCACCCCGACCTGGGAGTCCTCCACCACCAGGCATCGCCGGGGGTCGGCCCCGATCCGGCGGGCGGCCTCCAGCCACGCATCGGGGGCGGGCTTGCCGTGCTCGACGTCGGTGCGGGTCACCACCACCGGTGGCGCCGGGATGGCGCTGGCGGCGAGCCGGACCTCCATCAGGTCGCGGTCGCAGGAGGTCGCGATGGCCGAGGTGTCGGCGTCCAGGGCCCTCAGCGCCTCCACCGCCCCGGGCATCGCCACCACCCCCTCGACGTCGTTCAGCTCGTAGCTGCGGATGTCGGCCAGCGCCTGGGGGCGCAGCGGCGGGTCGATGAGCTCGTCGACGATCTCGATGACGGGCACCCCGTGGCGGACGTCGGAATCGCCGATCCGGTACTTGTGCGACCATCTCGCCCAGGACCGGGCGACCACCGGGGTGGAGTCGATGAGGGTTCCGTCGGAGTCGAAGAGCACCGCCTCGAAGAGCCGATCGGTCAGGGGTCCCAGGTCGTCACTCGCCATGGCCTCACTCTATGGGCCCGGTGCCGGCCCTGTGGTGTCCGACGCCGGTCCTGCGCTCCATCCCCCCGCCGCCAGGGCCCCGACCGCGCGCTCAGATCCGGTGCGCGGAGCACCGCCCCGCTCTTGTGAGTGAGCACTCACTCACATATCATTCTCCGACGTGTCCCCTCGTGCCCGGGCGATGTCCGCCCAGAAACGCAGCCTCTCGATCGTCGAGGCGGCCCGCCGCCTGCTCGTGAGCACCGGCGTCGCCTTCACCACCCGCGAGGTGGCCCGGGCAGCCGGCATCGCCGAGGGCACCATCTTCCGCCACTTCGCCACCAAGGACGACCTCCTCCAGGCGGTCATCGACGACGTCCTGGACCCCACCGACCTGTGCGCCGGGATCGACGCCCTGCCCGAGAATCTGGGACTGCGGCCGCGGGTCGAGGCCGCCCTGGAGCTGATGGCCTCCCAGCTGGGCACCATCACCGCGGTGATGACCGCCCTGCACCCGCACCGGATGCGCCCACCGGGCGAGGACCGCACCCGAACCCACGGCCCGGGCCCCCACAACGGCCGGGACGACGACCCGCACGCCGGCATCCGCGCCTGGTACTCCGCGGTGACCTCCTCCCTGGGCCGCCTGATGGCGCCCTACGCCGACCAGCTGCGCGTCCCGGCCGACCAGGCCTGCGCGGTCCTCCTCTCGGCGGTCACCATCAACGCCCGCCCGATCGCCATCTCCCCCCACCGGTTCTCCGCCGCCGAGCTCGCCGACATCCTGCTCAACGGCATCGCCGATGCGGACCCCACCCTTGAATCCCGTACCTGTCAGGAGTCGCCGTGCTCGTGAAACTCGTCAGCCACCATCTGCGGCGGTACTGGCCCCAGCTCGTCGTCATCCTCGTCCTGCAGGCCGGCGCCCAGGTCGCCGCACTGACCCTGCCGACCATCAATGCCGACATCATCGACAAGGGGGTGGTCGCCCTCGACACCGGCTATGTGAAGTCACGCTCGGCGCTGATGCTGGCCGTCTCCGCCTGTCAGGCCGTCTGCCAGATCATCGCGGTCTACTTCGCCTCCCTCACCGCGATGGGGATGGGCCGCGACATCCGCGACGCCGTCTTCACCAGGACGCTGTCCTTCTCCGCCCGGGAGGTCAACCGGTTCGGCGCCCCCTCCCTCATCACCCGCACCACCAACGACGTCCAGCAGGTCCAGATGCTCGTCTTCATGACCCTGGCGATCATCGTCGGGGCCCCGATCACGATGATCGTCGGGGTCGTCATGGCGCTGCGCGCCGATGTCTGGCTGTCCTGGATCATCGTCGCCGCGGTGGTCCTGCTGGCCGTCTGCGTCGGCGTCGTGGTGGCCAACATGGGCCCGCTGTTCGGCCGCCTGCAGAAGCGCATCGACGACCTCAACCGCGTCACCCGCGAGCAGATCACCGGCATCCGGGTGGTCCGCGCCTTCGTCCGCGAGTCCTACGAGGCCCACCGGTTCGACCGCACCAACGGCCAGCTGATGCGGATCCAGGTGGCCGTCGGACGGCTGATGGCCGCGATGTTCCCGATCGTGATGCTGGTGATGAACCTCTCCCAGATCGGCGTCTTCTGGTTCGCCGCCCCGCGGATCGACTCCGGACTGCTGCAGATCGGCGCGCTGACCTCCTTCACCACCTACCTCATCCAGATCCTGTTCTCCGTGATGATGGCCACGATGATGATCATCATGTGGCCGCGCGCCTCGGTCTGCGCCACCCGGATCACCGAGGTGCTGGACACCCACTCCTCGGTGGCGGCCCCGCAGCACCCGGTCACCGAGCTCCCCGAGCGCGGACACCTCGAGTTCCGCGACGTCGAGTTCAGCTACCCCGGGGCCACCTCCCCGGTGCTCTCCGACATCTCCTTCAGCGTCGAGAGGGGCACCACCACTGCGGTGATCGGCTCCACCGGCTCCGGCAAGACCACCCTGGTCGACCTCATCCCCCGGCTCTTCGACGTCACCGGCGGCCAGGTCCTGGTCGACGGGGTCGACGTCCGCGAGCTCGACCCGGAGACCCTCTGGGGGGCCATCGGACTGGTGCCCCAGAAGTCCTACCTGTTCAGCGGGACGGTCGCCTCGAACCTGCGCCAAGGCGATCCCGACGCCGACGACGAGGCGCTGTGGGAGGCCCTGCGGACCGCCCAGGCCGCCGACTTCGTCTCCGAGATGTCCGACGGGCTGGACTCGACGATCTCCCAGGGAGGCACCAATGTCTCCGGCGGACAGCGTCAGCGGCTGTCGATCGCCCGCGCCCTGGTGAAGAAGCCCGACATCTACGTCTTCGACGACTCCTTCTCGGCCCTGGACGTCGGCACCGACTCCCGGCTGCGCGCCGCCCTGGCCCAGACGGTCTCTGAGGCCGCGATCCTCATCGTCGCCCAGCGGGTCTCCACCATCCGCGGCGCCGACCAGATCCTGGTCATCGAGGACGGCCGGCTGGTCGGCCGGGGCCGCCACGAGGAGCTCCTGGAGAGCTGCCCCACCTATGTCGAGATCGTCAACTCCCAGCTCTCCGCCGAGGAGGCAGCAGCATGAGTCAGGAATCACCGGTCGCCGGGAAGAAGCCGGCGATGTCGGACCAGGAAAGGGCCCGGATCGCCCGGGAGTCCTCCCGCAGCGGCCGCGCCTCGCACGGCCCGATGAGTGGCGGACGGGTGGCCGAGAAGGCCGTGAACTTCGGCCCCTCGCTGCGCCGCCTGCTCCACGAGCTGGCGATCTCCCGGACGGTGCTCGCCGTCGTGGTGGTGGTCGCCGCCGTCTCGGTCGGACTCAACGTGATCGGCCCCAAGGTGCTCGGCCACGCCACCGACATCATCTTCGCCGGTGTCATCGGCCACCAGCTGGGGGCGCGGGTCCCCCAGGCTGCCGGGATGACCAGCGACCAGTTCATCGCGATGCTCCAGTCCAGCGGCCAGGCCGACCCGATGTCGCGGGTCATCGACCTGCTGCGCCAGTACCACGACATCGTGGTGGGCCACGGCATCGACATCCACCGGCTCGGCGTCGTGATGATCTTCGCGCTGTCCCTCTACGTCGTCTCGGCCGTGCTGTCCTTCCTGCAGGGATTCCTGCTCAACACCGCCGTCCAGCACTCCATCTACCGGCTGCGCAAGCGGTTCTCGGCGAAACTGGACCGACTCCCGCTGAGCTACTTCGACAAGCAGCCGCACGGCGAGCTGATGAGCCGGATGTCCAATGACATCGACAACATCTCCCAGACCCTCCAGCAGACCCTCCAGCAGCTGCTCAACGCGGCGCTGATGGTGATCGGCGTCATCGTGATGATGTTCTGGGTCTCCCCCCTGCTGGCCGTCATCAGCATCGTCGTCATCCCGATCGCCGGGGTGGTCTCGGCGCTCATCGGTAAGCGCTCCCAGGTGCAGTTCGCCCACGTCTGGCGATCCACCGGCGACCTCAACTCCGAGGTCGAGGAGGCCTACACCGGTCACTCCCTGGTGAAGGTCTTCGGACGCCAGAAGGCCGTCGCGGCCACCTTCCACGAGCGCAACCAGGAGCTCTACCAGGCCGGTTTCAAGGCCCAGTTCATCTCCGGGATGATCCAGCCGGTGATGTTCCTGATCGGCAACATCAACTACGCCGTGGTGGTCCTGGTGGGCTGCCTGCGGGTGGCCAGCGGCCAGATGCCACTGGGCGACGTCCAGGCCTTCATCCAGTACTCGCGGATGTTCACCCAGCCGATCACCCAGATCGCCTCGATGGCGAACCTGCTGCAGTCGGGGGTGGCCTCGGCCGAGCGGGTCTTCGAGGTCCTCGACGCTTCGGAGCTGTCGGCCGAGGCCGACGGCGTCCTGCCCCCGACCCGGGGCCGGGTCTGCTTCGAGCACGTCGACTTCTCCTACTCCCCCGACAAGCCGCTCATCACCGACCTGTCCCTGGTCGCCGAGCCGGGCCAGACGGTGGCCATCGTCGGGCCGACCGGGGCCGGAAAGACGACCCTGGTGAACCTGCTGATGCGGTTCTACGAGATCGACGGCGGCCGGATCACCCTGGACGGCACCGACATCCGCACCGTCCCCAGGGAGCAGCTGCGCTCCCGGATCGGGATGGTCCTCCAGGACACCTGGCTGTTCTCCGGGACGATCCGCGACAACATCGCCTACGGGCGCCCCGACGCCTCCGAGGAGGAGATCCTGGACGCCGCCCGGGCCGCCTATGTGGACCGTTTCGTGCACTCCCTGCCCGACGGCTACGACACCGTCATCGACGAGGAGGGGTCCAACGTCTCGGTCGGCGAGAAGCAGCTCATCACCATCGCCCGGGCCTTCCTGGCCGCCCCCGACCTGCTCATCCTCGATGAGGCGACCAGCTCGGTGGACACCCGCACCGAGGTGCTGGTCCAGCAGGCGATGAACAATCTGCGGTCGGGACGGACCAGTTTCGTCATCGCCCACCGGCTCTCCACGATCCGCGACGCCGACCTCATCCTGGTGATGGAGCACGGCGCGATCATCGAGCAGGGCAGTCACGCCGAACTGCTGGAGGCCCAAGGGGCCTACTACGACCTCTACCAGACCCAGTTCAACGCCGCGATCGAGGAGGACGCCGCCGAGCCGGCCCGCTGAGGGCCGTCGGGGCAGGACGGGCAGGGACAGGACGGCCCGAGGTCACATCGAGGTCTCGATGATCTCGGCCACCTCGTCGTGGGTCAGCACGATCGGGTTGCCCTTCATGCTGGAGGCCCTCATCGCCGCCTCGGCCGCCTCGTCGACCTGGGAGCGCCTCAGTCCCAGGGCCGCCAGGCCGGGCACCCGCAGGTCGGCCACGATCCGGGCCAGCCACTCGACCCCGTCGGCGGCCCGCGCCTCGGGTCGGCCGGTCAGCAGCTTCGCGACGGTGTCGTAGCGGGCCAGTGCCGGGTTGTCGAAGTCGCGCCGGATCATCGACTGCACATTGACCCTCGTCGCCGCCGCCAGCATCGCCGCGCAGATCTCGCCGTGGGCGCCGCCGGTCACCCCGCCGATCGGGGCGGCCAGGCCGTGCACCGCGCCGAGTTTGGCATTGGCCAGGCTCAGCCCGCCGAACAGCGAGCACAGGCTCATGTCGGTGCGCGCCTCGATGTCGGCGCCGTCGGTCCAGGCGCGGCGCAGCCCGGAGGCGGCCCGGCGCATCCCCTCGGCGGCGATCTGGTCGGTGAGCACATTGGCCTTCACCGAGACGAAGGGCTCGATGCACTGGGTGAGGGCGTCGAATCCGGAGGACGCCGTCACCGCGGCCGGACCGCTCACCGTCAGCTCCGGGTCGACCAGAGCGATCGCCGGCAGCATCGCCGGTGACCTGAGACTGGCCTTCACCCCGTGCTCGGGGGAGATGATCGGTGAGTTGGCGGTGACCTCGGCGCCGGCCCCAGAGGTGGTGGGGCAGGCGACCACCGGGATCGTCTCCGGTTTGAGGGCCATCCCGCGCCCGACCACCTCGATGTGGTCGAGGATGTCGCCCGAGTTGCGCGACAGCACGCCGACCGACTTCGCGGTGTCGATGGCCGAGCCGCCGCCCACCGCCACGATGACGTCGGGCTTGAACTGCCGGGCGGAGTCGACCGCCTGGCTGACCTGGGGGATGGAGGGCTCGCCGCTGGTGCGCACCACCAGGCGCTCGGATCCCAGCAGGTCGAGTCCGGGGAGGTTGGCGGCGTGCCCGCCGGCCACGATCATCACCCGGGGGCCGAACCCCGAGACGATGGCGGGAAGGGCCGCGAATCGGCCCGGTCCGAAGACGATTCTCCCGGCGGTGGCGAAGTCGAACTCCATGATGTGCCTCTCCTGTGACGGCGCGGCCGGCCCCGGGCCGGTCCGTCCTCAATCCTGCCAGCCCTTGCCGGGCTGCACCCGCGATCCCCGATGCTCGGTGGCGATCCTCACCAGTGCCCCGGCCGGCCCGCCCAGGGCCTGCGGCCCGGTCCAGGCCGCGCACAGGCGACGTCTCAGCCTCACCCCGTCGATCGGGATCTCGACCAGTGATCCGCCGGCGATCGCCTCGGCGACCGCCAGCCTGCTCAGCACCGCCGGGCCGGCCCCCGACAGCACGGCGACCCGCACCGCCGCATTGCTGCCCAGCTCCAGCTGGGGGGTGACCGGTCGGCCGAGCGCGTCGTCGAGGACCCGTCGGGTGCCCGAGCCGGACTCCCGGGTGACCAGCACGCCGTCGTGCAGATCCTCGGGGCCCACCGCCCGGTGTCCGCGGGCCCAGGGGTGGCCGGGCGAGACCACCAGGACCAGCTCGTCCTGGCCGACCGTGGCCAGGTGGGCGGCGCCCCGGGGGATCGGCCCCTCGATGAACCCGAGGTCGCACCCGCCCACCAGCAGGTCCTCGAGCACCGCGGCGGTGTTGGTGACCCACAGGGTGACCCGCACCTCGGGGCTGAGGGCCCGGAAGGCCGCCAGCCATCCCGGCAGGAGGTGCTCGGAGATCGTCTGGCTCGCCGAGACGGCGATCGTCCCGGCACCCCGGTGGCTGAGGGTCCGGGCATTGGACAGCAGGTCGTCGGCCGAACCCAGCAGGGTGCGGGCCCACTCGACCACCAGGAGTCCCTCGGGGGTGGGCGCCGATCCGGTCGTGGAGCGGCGCAGCAGGGGCAGTCCCAGGCTGTGCTCCAGCCTGGTCACCGATCGGCTCGCATTGGGCTGGGCGATCCGCAGGGCGCGGGCGGCCGCCGACAGGCTGCCGTGGTCGACCACCGCGACCAGCACCTCGAGGGCGCTCAGATCGGGCCATCGGGACATGCGCGAATGATATGCCCCCATGGGCAGGTGGCGGCTACCGGAGCGGCGGAGCCAGGAGCAGGGTGTGACATATGGTCACCACCCGCCACCCGTCCCCCTCGGTCGCCACGACTCCCTCTGATCCCATCGCGGTGGAGCCCCTGCCCGCCCCGGCCCTGGTCCCGATGGGTCCGCCGTGGTGGGGTGCGGTGATGGGTACCGGGATCCTGTCGACCCTCACCCAGCTCCACATCGGCACCTCGACCCCCGGCGCCGTCCTGGCCCGGTGCCTACTGGTCGCCGGATGGCTGCTGATGGTGTCCTTCGCCACCCTCTTCCTGCTCAGGGTGCGCCGCAGCGCGCAGGTCTGGCGGGACTCGGTGAGCGGGGTCGGCTCCTCTGCCTGGGGAATGGTGGCGATGGGCATCCTCGCCGTCGGATCGGCGACCGGGACCGTGCTGCCGGCCTGGAGCCCGGCCCTGGCCAGCGCGGCCTGGACCGCCGACCGGACGCTGTGGGTCATCGGCACCCTGATCGGTTTCCTCAGCACCTTCGGGTTCGCCGTCGGGCTGCTGAGGCACCGCCCGAAGGAGCCCCGTCCGGCCTGGGGTCTGGCGATCGTGCCCCCGATGGTCTCGGCCACCTCCGGGGCCCCCTTCGTCGCCCAGATCTCCTCCCCGCTGCTGTCCCTGGGCCTGCTGGCCTTCCTGATCGCCTGCTTCGTGTGCTCCCTGACGCTGGGGATCGTGATCTTCACCGCCGCCTACCACCACCATCTGCGGATCGAGCCGATCCCTGTCCCGCTGTCGATCTCGGCGTGGATCCCGCTGGGGGTGGTCGGCCAGTCGACCGCCGCGGCCCAGGCCATCGCCGCCCAGAGCGGACGGTTCCTCACCCCGGAATCGGTGCCTGCCGCCCAGGCCGTCGCCGACGGCTACGGCTACCTCATGCTGTCGATCGCCGTCCCGCTGGTCCTCCTCGCGATCAGCGTCACCCTCCACGGGGTGCGCAACGGAATGCCCTTCTCGCCGGGCTGGTGGGCCCTCACCTTCCCGATCGGGACCCTCTCGCTGGGCGCCCTCAATCTGTCGAAGGGGTCCCATCTGGCGGGCTACTCGCTCGCCAGCACCCTGACCTGGATCGTCCTGCTGGGCACCTGGACGCTGTGCGTCATCGCCTCCCTGCGCCCGCTGGTGCTCCAGCAGGCCGCCCGCACACGGCGTCTCCACGCCTGACCGGCGGCTGACCGGCGGCTGACCGGCGGTGCACGACCACCAGAGCAGCACCTGCACCGGGCCGGCAGCGCACCCCAGCACCCGAGACGGCCCGCTGACCACCGGTCTCACCCCCGGCGGGCCACCGGCGGGGCGCGTCTAGACTGTTCGCCCGGAACCTCCGGCGAGGTCCCCGTCCCGGCCTGCCCCCAGTCGAGGCGTCACGTCCTCTTACTGAAATGAGACCCATGGCCGAGGTCAGGACCCGCGAGGTCACCGCACACACCGACACCGAGATGGCGCAGGACCAGACGAAGGTCCTGCAACGAACCCTCAGCCGGTTCGACATCGTCTTCCTCATCGTCTCGGCGGTGGTCGGCCTGGAGATGCTCGGCTCGGTGTCGGCCCAGGGTTCGCAGACCTTCACCTGGCTGGTCATCCTGATCGTCGTCTTCCTGGTCCCCTACGCGCTGATCTTCGCCGAGACCGGATCGGCCTTCGTCGGCGAGGGCGGGGTCTACCTGTGGACCCGCAAAGCCTTCGGGCGCCCGGCGGCCGCCGTTGCCTCGGCCCTCACCTGGATCACCCAGCCCGTCTGGGTCGGCGGGTCGATGGCCTTCCTCAACGCCGAGGCGGCCCGCAACCACGTCGTCCACTTCGCCCCCGGGTCGACCCCCGACTACCTCTTCAAGCTGGTCTTCATCTGGCTGACGGTGCTGGCCGCGATCCTCTCGCTCAAGAAGGCCAAGTGGATCCCCACCGCGGGGGCCTTCCTCAAGATCGCCTTCCTGGCCCTGTTCATCCTCACCGCCGCCTTCTACGCCACCCGGCACGGCGTCCAGCACCTGCCGATGTCCGGCTTCTCCCCCACCCTGTCCGGGTTCGTCACCCTCACCCCGCTGCTGCTCTTCGCCTTCCTCGGCTTCGAGGGCTCCTCCAGCGCCTCGGGGGAGATGCACAACGCCCAGCACGACGTCTCGGTCTCGGTGCTGCGCTCCTCGGCGATGGCCGGCATCTTCTACCTCATCCCGGTGCTCACCATCCTGCTGGTCATCCCGCCGACCATGATCGACGGCGTCTCCGGGCTGCTCACCGCCGTGTCCACCGTCTTCTCGGTCTACGGCCCGGCCTCCGGGGCCATGATGACCCTGGCCGTCGCCCTGTTCATGGGCGCCAATGTGGGCCAGGGCGCCGCCTGGATGATCATGTCCGACCGGATGCAGGCGATGGCTGCCGCCGACGGCTCCTTCTTCGGCGGGTTCTTCGGGCACTTCCACCCCACCCTGGGCACCCCGGTGCGGGTCAACCTGCTGTCGGGCACCGTCTCGACGGCCTTCATGCTGGCCGCCATGCAGCTCACCGGCTCCTCGGCCTCGCTGTTCAACGTGGTGCTCGGGGTGGCCATCACCACCTACCTGTTCAGCTACCTGCTCATCATCCCGGCCGCCGCACGGCTGCGGACCCGCTTCCCCGATGCCGAGCGCCCCTTCCGGGTTCCTGGCCCGAACTGGGTCTTCGTGGGCATGTGCGTCATCACCACCGCCCTGGTCGCCCTCGGTTCCTGGGTGACGGTCTTCCCCGGCACCCTGGAGGCGCTGCTCGGCCTGCCCCACGACTTCTCCCAGGCCTCCGGGGTCTCCTACGGCGCCTTCGAGGCGCTCACCCTGGGCACCATCGGGTTCATCGTCGCGCTGTCCCTGGTCGGCTACCTGCGCGGGGCCCGGCTGCGCTCGCGGTTCACCAGCGTCCCCGACGCCGACCTGAGCGAGTCCCTCACCTCGGCCCGATGAGCATCCACTCGACCAACCCCTTCGCTGACCCGGTCAACGAGCCGGCCCGCCAGCTGCGCGGCCGACTGGGCTCCCGGGTCACCGTCTGGACCGCCGGGGAGCTGGAGCCCAGTAATCCGGACGGTGAGGCCGCCGGCCTCACCGTCTCCTCCCTCATGACGGTGCCGGGGGACCCGTGGCGGGTGGCGGGGCTGATCAATGTGGACTCCGACCTGGCCGAGCTCATCCCCACCACCGGCCGGCTGGCGATCACCCTTCTCAACGGCCCCGACGAGGAGATCTCCGAGACCTTCGCCGGCGCCCTGCCCAGCCTCGGCGGCCCCTTCCGCAGGGGCCGGTGGCTGGACTCGCAGTGGGGACCGCGGCTGGCCGGGCACACCTGGGCCGGGGTCCGGGTCGAGGACACCCGCCCGCTGGGCTGGCTGCTCGAGGTGACCGGAACGCTGGACCACCTGGAGATCGCCGACGACGCGGCCCCGCTGCACCACATCCGGGGCCGCTACCGGACGCTGTGACGCCGTTCCTCAGTCGGATCCGAGCAGTCCCAGCTCGTCGGCCCGCCACAGGGCCTCGGTCCGCTTGTTGACGCCGAGCTTGCGATAGATCGAGCGGACGTGGGTCTTCACCGTGTTCACCGAGGTGAAGGTCTCCGCGGAGACCTGGGCGACCGTGCACCCGCGGGCCAGAAGTCGCAGCACCTGGGTCTCGGCGCGGGTGAGGTTCACCGTCTCCAGGGGCAGCGGGAGTTCTCGCGCCGGCTCGCGGGACGGGCCGGGGCCGCACAGATCGCGCAGCTGGGCCAGTGCGCTCGGCGAGATCCGGGACGCCGCGCCGGCGGAGTACCTCGTCCGGCAGGCGTGCAGGGCGGAGAAGCACTGCCGCGCCTCGGCCACCCGATTCATCCGCATCAGCGCGACCGATCTCACCAGGGCCAGTTCGCGCTGGTCGCGCAGTGAGATGTCATCGCGTCGGACGGCCCGGATGGCCACCCGCGCGGCGACCTCGTTGCTCCCGCTCAGCAGATGGACCCGCACGATCGGCACCAGCGTGCGCGGCGGAGGCTCCTCCTGCCCCACCAGATGGAGCACCCGCGCGCCGTCCCCCATCGCGATGAGGCAGTCCAGGTAGGCCCGCTGCAGCAGGCCTCCGGCAGCGGTGCTGTGGGCCAACTCGTGGCCGTGGGCGAAGGCCGCCGACCGCAACCTCTCATAGGCCCGGAAAGAATCGGAGAAGGCCAGGTCGACCGCGCAGCCGGCGGCCGCGACGAAGGGCCACAGCTCCACCGCCTGGCTGCCGTCCCCGGCGTCGCGGCAGGCCGCCGACGCCGCCTCGGGATCCAGGCTGTCGGCGGCCAGCAGGGCGCGGGCGAGGTACTCCCCCAGGTAGGTGAGATGGGAGGACCACAGGACCCGGTCCCGGTACCCCCCGACCCGGGCCAGCCAGGTCTCGGCGAGCTCGTAGTGGCCCTCGAAGGCCGCCAGCATCGCGGCGTTCGCGGCCGCGTTCGCCCCGGCGAAATGTCGATAGGGAGACTCCCCGCGACTCGACCAGGCCTGGTCGTAGCACCTCATCGCGGCCCCGAGCTCGCCCATCAGGGTCAAGGTGAGTCCGCGCTGCATCTCCAGCTGGCCAGGACGCAGCACCTCGTCCTGGTCCGGAAGGCGAGCCGCCCAGTCCTGGACCTCGCGGACCCGGCGCTGGACGAGTTCGCCGAGCCGGTCGGCCTCGGCCAGATCGCCGCGGATCCGGGTGCCGACGATGAGGATCGTCCCGTAGCCGATGACCTCGTCGATGTCGTGGGAGGTCGTCACCGCATTGAGGCAGTACTCGACCAGACCCGCACTGGCCATCAGGGGGCCGTGCTGATCGCCTCCCAGGTCGGCGCGCACCGCCAGGTAGTGGCCGATGATGCGGCCGTAGATGAGGAACGGGTCCGCCAGGATCTCGGCGTCGGTGGCCCTCAACAGGACGTCGTGGACGGCAACCGCCTCGTGGGGGGTCAGCCCGAACCAGGCGCGCCTGATCAGCGCCGCGATCGACTCAAGCCCTGCGGTCCCCATGGTCAGCCACGGTCCACGTCCACCGGTTCAGCACCGACCACCGGCACGCGACCGGCCTCGGGCACAGCACCACCCTCGAGCCCAGCAGCGACCACCGGGGCAGTGCTCTCGTCGGCACCCTTCCCCGACTCCTCGACCAGGGCGGCGTCCTCGTCGGGGGACGCCGGGCTGCCGGCCGGGACGGGGCCCCGACGTCCGGAGCGGAAACTGCTGGCGGCCCGGTCCAGGGCGCTGGCCAGCGCCCCGAGCTCGCTGGGGTCCAGGGTGGGCACCAGGGCGGCCAGCACCTCGCAGCGGTCCGAACCGGCCTCGTTGAGCACCTGGCCGAGCTCGCCCGCCATGAACTGGGCCTTCGACCGTGCCGGACGGTAGATCCAGGCCCGCGACTCCTGGTGGCGGGAGACCACGTTCTTCTTGGCGAGCCGGTCGAGGACCGTCATCACGGTGGTGTAGGCGATCTTGCCGTCGGCGAGGAGCACGTCGTGGACGTCGCGGACCGACATCGGCCCATCGGCGTTCCACAGCACCTCCATGATGCGGTGCTCAAGATCTCCCAGTACGGCCATGGGCCACAGTGTAGCCATCCGCCGCCCCTGATACGACAACTTGTAGTATCCTCGCGGCCAGCCAGCGGCCCCGGGAGCCGGTGCCGTACACCATTCCCCTGATGGCGAAACAGGCACCCCCGACGAGGCACGCGGCCCCGTCACCAGTACGATTCCAGTACGGCTCCGTGTGGACGTTTTACGACCTGTGGTAGTAGGTTCGGCCCCATGGACGCCCAACTGATCGCTCGATGGCAATTCGGGATCACGACGATCTACCACTTCTTCTTCGTCCCGATCACCATCGCGCTGTCGATGCTGGTCGCCGTCATGCAGACGATCTGGGTCAAGACCTCGAATGACCGCTACCTCAAACTCACGAAGTTCTACGGGAACCTGTTCCTCATCAACTTCGCACTCGGTGTCGTGACCGGCATCGTCCAGGAGTTCCAGTTCGGGATGAACTGGTCGGAGTACTCCCGCTTCGTCGGCGACATCTTCGGCGCCCCGCTGGCCCTTGAGGCGCTCATCGCCTTCTTCCTGGAGTCGACCTTCATCGGGCTGTGGATCTTCGGCTGGGACCGCCTGCCGAAGAAGGTCCACCTGGCGACCATCTACCTCACCGCCTTCGGCACCATGATCTCGGCGGTCTTCATCCTGGCCGCCAACTCCTGGATGCAGAACCCGGTCGGCGCCAGCTACAACCCGCAGACCCGCCGGGCCGAGCTCACCGACTTCGGTGCCGTCCTCACCAACCCGGTGCTCAAGGCCACCCTGCTCCACCAGCTGTCGGCCTGCTACGTCGTCGCCGGCGCGATCATCGCGGCCACCGCCTTCTGGCACCTCTCCAAGGTCGCCAACGGACGGCGCACCACCGCGATCACCGACGCCGGAGAGGTCGAGGACGCCCGCACCTGGCGCTGGGCGACGAAGTTCGGCGCCTGGGTGCTCATCGCCGCCGGAGCGGTCACCATGATCTCCGCCGACTACCAGGGCAAGGTGATGACCGACGTCCAGCCGATGAAGATGGCCTCGGCCGAGGGCGCCTACTACAAGACCAGCGACTTCTCCCTGCTGACCATCGGCAAGCTCGACGGGTCCCAGGAGATCTTCGCCATCAAGATTCCGGGGCTGCTCGGCTTCCTCGGCAACGGCAAGTGGGGCAGCACGATCGAGGGGATCAACAACCTCAAGAACGTCGACCTCAACGAGTACACCTACCGTCGCAAGGATGGCACCCAGACCTCCCTGCAGTCCAGCTACGCGGAGGTGCTGCGCGGCCACATCGCCAAGAACGGCATCAAGCTGCAGCCCAACATCCCGGTGACCTACTGGAGCTTCCGGATCATGATCACCCTCGGGATGATCGCGATGGCCGCCGGGCTGGTGATGCTGATCTGGCTGGCCCGGGATCGAAACCCGAGACACATGAGATGGCTCACCCTGGTCCTGGTGCTGGTACCGCTGTGCCCGCTGTTCGCCAACTCCTTCGGCTGGTTGTTCACCGAGATGGGTCGCCAGCCCTGGATCGTCGCCGGCGTGCTGCCCACCACCGAGGCGGTCTCCCCCGGGGTCTCCGCCGCATCGGTGTTCACCTCGGTCGCCGTCTACACGCTGATCTACGGGGCCCTGGCGGTCGTCGAGGTCGGCCTGTTCTTCAAGGCGATCCGCAAGGGTCTGCCCGATGTCACCCCGGCCACCACCGATAAGGACGAGGACGCCCCCTTGTCCTTCGCCTACTGAGGGGTGTTGTTCATGTTCCCCATTCTCGAGATCGCCCACTCCACGCTCACTCCGGTGTGGTTCATCCTCATCGCCGTGCTGTGGATCGGATTCTTCTTCCTGGAGGGATTCGACTTCGGCGTCGCCATGCTGCTGCCCTTCCTCGGCAAGGACGAGACCGACAAGCGGGTGATGGTCAACACCATCGGCCCCACCTGGGACGCCAACGAGGTCTGGCTCATCACCGCCGGCGGAGCCACCTTCGCCGCCTTCCCCGGCTGGTATGCGACCCTCTTCTCGGGCCTCTACCTCCCGCTGCTGCTGGTGGTCCTGGGCCTCATCATCCGAGGTGTCGCCTTCGAGTACCGGTCCAAGCACCCGTCCTCCAAGTGGCGCAACTCCTTCGACTGGATGGCCACCATCGGCTCCTTCCTGCCGACCGTGGTGCTCGGCGTCGGGTTCGCGAACTTCGTCCGCGGAATCACCCTGGGGCCCGTCCCCACCCTCAACGGCGACGCCCCCCTGGTGACCACCTCCTTCTGGGGTCTGTTCACCCCCTTCGCCCTCATCGGCGGGATCCTCTTCGTCGTGCTGTTCTGCGCCCACGGCGCCGGCTTCGTGGCCCTCAAGACCACCGGTCGGATGCACTACCGGGCCGGCCGCTACGCCACCCGGCTGGGCTGGGCCGCCGCGATCGTGATGGCCGTCTGGGCCGTCATGTTCAACACGATGTACGCCCCGGCCAACGGCACCGCCCACCTGATCACCTGGATCGTCTCGCTGCTGGCGGTGCTGCTCGTGGTGATCGCGACCGTCTTCTCGGGACGCCAGCGCGACGGCTTCGCCTTCCTGTTCAACGGACTGGCGATCGCCCTCATGATGGCCGCGATGTTCGTCAAGATGTGGGGCAACATCGGGTTCCGCCCGGTCGGCGTCCCCTTCGACATGTGGATCGCCTCCTCGAGCCCCTACACGCTGAAGATCATGACGATCGCCGCCGCCGTGATGGTGCCGGTCGTGCTGGCCTACCAGATCTGGTCCTACTGGGTGTTCCGCAAGCGGATCTCCCGGGAGTCCATCCCGGCCGGGGCGCACTGATGCTGCGCACCGCGGCGGCCTGATATCGCGTGGCGGGTCCCATCGATCCCCGGCTCCTGCGCCGGGCCAGGGCGACCGTGCCCTTCCTCATCGCGCTCTGCGCGACGGGGGTGGTCACGGCCGCCCTGGTGCTGTGCCAGGCGTGGCTGCTGGCGCGCTCCATCTCCTCGGTCTTCACCACCCACCGCACCGACGGGCTGGCCGGCTGGTGCCTGCTGCTGGCCGCGGTCTTCGCCGGTCGGGCGGTCACCTCCTGGGCCACCGAATGGCTCTCCCACCGGGCCGCGGCCGCGGTGAAGTCGCAGCTGCGCGGTGACCTGCTGGGCGCCCGACTGGCCCGGCCGACCGACTCCTCGGTCTCCTCGGCCACCCTCATCACCCTGGTCACCACCGGGCTGGACGCCCTGGACGGGTTCTACTCGAAGTACCTGCCGCAGCTGGTGCTGGCCTGCATCGTCCCGGTGGTGCTGGCGACCGCGATCGGCTTCCAGAGCCTCACCAGCGTCATCATCATCGCGGTGACGATCCCGCTCATCCCGGTCTTCATGGCCCTCATCGGATGGCGCACCGAGACGGCGATGACTCGCCGGCTGCAGGTCCAGACCCGGCTGGCGAACCACTTCTCCGACCTCATGTCGGGTCTGGTCACCCTGCAGGTCTTCGGGCGCGCCCGGGCCCAGCTCAAGGGGCTGCGGCGCACCGAGGGCGCCAACCGGACCGAGACGATGCGCACCCTGCGGATCAGCTTCCTGTCCTCCTTCGTCCTGGAGCTGCTGGCCACCCTGTCGGTGGCCCTGGTGGCGGTGACGATCGGCTTCCGGGTCGCCGCCGGCGGGATGGATCTGCGCACCGCCCTGTTCATCCTCATCCTCACCCCCGAGGTCTACCTGCCGGTCCGCGAGGTGGGGGCCCGCTACCACGACTCCGCCGACGGGATGGCGGCCGCCGAGGCGGCCTTCTCGGTCATCGAGAGGTCCCAGACCCCCTCGAACCTGCCGAGCGCGTCGGGTCGATCGCGTGCTGCCGGGGGATCCGGCCGGCCCATCGAGGTCCCCTCCCCGCGCGAGGCGAGGCTGGTCCTGGACGGACTGACCTACCGCTATCCCGGTGCCCCCTCCCCCGCCCTGTCCGGGCTGTCCCTGGCGGTCGCCCCGGGCGAGCTGGTCGCCCTGGCCGGCCACTCGGGAGCCGGGAAGACCACCGCCCTGGACTGCCTGCTCGGCTTCCTGGCCCCCGACGAGGGCCGGATCCTCATCGGCGACCTCGATCTCACCGGCGCCGACCCGGACACCTGGCGGGCCTGGCGACGCCGTCTTGCCTATGTGCCGCAGGTCCCCGGGCTGCTGCGCGGCACCATCGCCGACAACCTGCTGCTGGGCACCGCCGGATCCGCCGCCCTGCCCTCGCACACCGCACCTGTGAAGACTCTTCCCCCGGAGGTCCTGCGCGACTGCCTGGACCGCTGCGGCGGCCGCTCGCTGCCCCTCAACAAGGAGATCGACGACGACGCCGAGGGCCTGTCGGCCGGGGAGCGTCGCCGGGTGGCGATGGCCCGGGCCCTGCTGCGGGTCGAGCACGGCGGCGCCGGCATGATGGTCCTCGACGAGCCCACCGCCGGACTCGACGACGTCACCGAGGCCGATGTGCTGGCCACCCTGCGCAGCCTCGGCTACTCCGTGCTGGTGGTGAGCCACCGGCCCCAGGTCCTCCAGGACGCCGACCGGGTGGTCACCCTCGAGTCGGTGGTGAGCTCATGACGACGCACCCGGATCTGATCCGGCGTCCCGCCTGGCGCCTGCTGCGGCTGCTGCTGGGCGACGTGCCCGCCGGACGACGCCGACTGCTCGGCTCGATCCTGCTGTCGGCCTGCGCCTCGGGGGCCTCGGTGGCCCTGATGGGGGTGGCCGGCTGGCTGCTGTCGCGGGCCGCCGAACTGCCGCCGGTGCTCTACCTGGAGGCCGCCGCGGTCGGCGTCCGGTTCTTCGGCATCTCGCGCGGCGCGTTCCGCTACGTGGAGAGGCTGGTCGGTCACGACCTGGCGCTGCGGATGCAGAGCGCCCTGAGGATGCGGGTCTACCGGCATCTGTCGGGCACCACCCTGCTGGGACGCCGTCACGGCGATCTGCTGGTGCGCGCCACCGCCGACGTCGAGGCGGTGCTGGACCTCGTGGTGCGGGTGGTCGTCCCGGCCTGCTCGGCCAGCCTGGTGATCATCGGGACCACGGTGCTGCTGGGCCGGTTCTCGATCGGTTCGGCCGCGGTGCTGCTCGGCTCGGCCCTGATCGCCGGGGTGCTGATGCCCTGGCTCACCCAGCGAGTCTCGCTGCGCGCCGACCGGGAGATCACCCCGCTGCGCGGCGAACTGGCCGACCGGACCCGCGAACTGGCCCACCTGGCCCCCGATCTGGTCGCCCTGGGGGCCGACCGGGACGCCCTGGACCGGACCCTGGAGGTCGACTCCAGGCTGCGCGACGCCGAGCGCCGGGCCGCCCGGGCGCGCGGCCTGGCCAGCGCCGGACAGGTCCTGGCGGCCGGGGTCGCGGTGATCGGGGCCCTGCTGATCGGCGGCCAGGCGGTGGCCGACGGGGAGCTGGGAGGCCGCATCCTGGCCGTCCTGGTGCTCACCCCGCTGGCCCTCCACGAGGTCTTCGCGAACTTCACCGCCGCCGCCCAGGCGCACACCCGCGCCACCGAGTCCCTGGACCGGATCGTCGAGGTGCTGGACACCCCGCCGGTCGGCACCGGCGACTCCACGAAGGCACGGGTGGACGGCGAGCACGTGCGCGCCGGGGAGCTTCCCGGCCTGCACGTCGGCGGCCTGACGATCGGCTGGCCCGGTCACCCGCCGGTCCTGGCGGGCCTGGACCTGGACATCGAGGCCGGCGAGAGGGTCGCGGTGGTGGGCCCCTCCGGGATCGGCAAGACCACCCTGGCCGCCACCGTGATGGGTCTCATCCCGCCACTGGCGGGGACCGTGACGACCACCGGGAGGGTGCGCTACCTGGCCCAGGACGCCCACGTCTTCGCCACCACGATCGCCGAGAACGTCCGGATCGGCGACCGGGACGCCACCGACCGGGAGGTCGCCGAGGCGCTGGCCCACGCCGGTCTGGCAATGGACCCCGACCGGATCGTCGGGGAGGACGGCGCCACCCTGTCGGGGGGCGAGGCCCAGCGGCTGGCCCTGGCCCGGGTGCTGGTGATCCACCGGGACGCCGCCGAGCCCGGGATCGCCCCGCCGCTGCTCATCCTCGACGAGCCCACCGAGCATCTGGACAGCGAGACCTCGGCGGCCCTGATCGACGACCTGTGGGCCGGCAGCCAGGATGCTGCGATGCTCGTCATCACCCACGACACCTCGGTGATGGACCGCTGCGACCGGGTCTGGAAGATCGACTGACGGGTTCGGCCTACCGGGCACGCACTGAACACGCCTGGCTGCTCACCAGACAAAGCCTGAACTCGCCCGGCCCAACACGCTCGCACGCACACCCTCGACCTGAGCACGCATGAGGGGGGCGCCGCCCCGGCCTGGACCGGAACGGCGCCCCCCTCGAGCACCAGGATCATTCGCGGCGAGCCGCGGTGAGACTCAGATGTCGTCGACGACGATGACGTACAGCTTGCGCGGTCCGTGCACCCCGTCCACCCGGGACAGCTCGATGTCGCTGGTCGCCGAGCCTCCCGAGATCCAGGTCAACGGGTGACCCTCCTTGACCGCGGGCTTGACGATCTGGGTCGCCTCGGGCACATCGGAGACCACCTGGGAGGCCCGCACCACGCACACGTGGCGGTCGGGCACCAGGGTGATCGCACGGCGTCCCTGATCGGCGATGTGGGTCAGCACGATGGTGCCGGTGTCCGCGATACCGCAGGCGGCGGCGGTCACCACCGCCTCGGTGTCGTTGAGCACCTCCTTGCTCAGCGCCGGCTCGTCCACCCGGGCCTCCAGACCGGCCGCCCGCATCGCGTAGATCCAGTCGGCGTCCAGCCCGGCCGGGACCACCGCGCTCATCCGCGCGCCGGTGGCCCGCAGACCCTCGACGACGGCCTGCGGCACGTCCGGCGGAGCCACCCGCACGACGGTGGCGGAGTAGTCGATGACCTTCTGGACGAAGGTGCTCACGACGTCGTCCATCTCGATCCCGCGGCCGTACTCCCACTGGATGGGGGAGTCGGTCTCGGGATCCTTGTCGGTGATGTCAGCGGTCGCCCGGCGGATCCTGGCCAGGATCTCGGTGCGTGCCGCGGTGTCCCTCGCGCTCATCGTGGTCTGCTGGGCACTCATCACTTGCCCTCCTGTCGGTTCTTCTTCCACCAGCTGCGGAAGGTGTCTGCCGGCGGCGCCTGAACGTCGCGGTACTTCAACCAGCGCTCGGCCACCGGGACCGGGATCGGTCCGAGAGGCTTGCCCTTGAGGACCTTGCCGGCGCCGCGGGTGGCCACCTGGACCGCCTCGAAGTGCTTGGCGTCGCCGAAGATCCATCCTGCGGTCTTCATGAGGTTGCGCTCGACGGTGCCCTCGGCATCGGCGCCGAAGCGGTCGGCCTTCTCGGCCTGGGCCACCTTGTGGCGCAGGTGAAGGATGATGTCGGTGAAGGGGATCTTCACCGGGCACACCTCGTTGCAGGCCCCGCACAGCGAGCACGCGTAGGGCATCGCCCGGTCGACCGGGTCCTCGACGCCGCGCAGCTGCGGGGTGAGGGAGATGCCGATCGGGCCGGGGTAGACCGAGCCGTAGGCGTGACCGCCGGCCCGCTCGTAGACCGGGCAGGTGTTGATGCAGGAGGCGCAGCGGATGCACCGCAGCACCTCGCGTCCCACCTGGTCGGCGAGCACGTCGGTGCGGCCGTTGTCCATGAAGATGACGTGCTGCTCCTGGGGGCCGTCGCCGTCGGTGACGCCGCTCCACACCGAGTTGTACGGGTTCATCCGCTCGCCGGTGGCCGAGCGCGGCAGCAGCTTGAGGAAGACCTCGAGGTCGTCGAAGGAGGGCAGGATCTTCTCGATGCCCACCATCGACACCAGGGTGTCGGGCAGGGTGAGGCACATCCGGCCGTTGCCCTCGGACTCGACGATCACCAGGGATCCGGTGTCGGCGAGCACGAAGTTGCCGCCGGAGACCGCCATCTTGGCCCGCAGGAACTTCTCGCGCAGGTGGAGGCGGGCCGCATTGGCCAGCTCCGGCGGGTTCTCCGAGACATCCTCGGGGGCCGGACGCCCGTAGTTCTTCATCTCCCGCAGGAAGATCTCGCGGACCTCGGCGCGGTTGCGGTGGATGGCCGGGACCACGATGTGGGAGGGCCGGTCGTGTCCGAGCTGCACGATGAGCTCGGCCAGGTCGGTCTCCCAGGCTGCGATCCCCTGCTCCTCCAGGTACTCGTTGAGGTCGGTCTCCTGGGTGGTGATCGACTTGATCTTGACGACCTCGTCGACCCCCTTGGCCTGGGCGATCTCGGCGACGATCTGGTTGGCCTCCTGGCCGTCACGGGCCCAGTGGACGTGGACGCCGTGAGCGGTGAGGCTCTTCTCGGCCTCCTCCAGGTAGTAGTCGAGATGCCGCGAGACCCGGTTCTTGATCTCGGTCGCGGCCTCCCGCAGCTCCTCCCAGTCGGGCGACTCGGAGACGCGCAGAGCCCGCTTGTTGCGGATCGTGGTGGTGGCGTTGCGCATATTCTTGCGCTGGACGTTGAGCTCCAGCTCATGCTTGACGGCCTTCTGGAACTTGGGCATTCCCAGGAAGGTGCCGCCGTGGTCGGGGGCCGGTGTCAGCCGCGCGACGCCGTGATTACCGTCGGTGATGCGACGCAGTTCGGTACCCATGCCGTCAGTCCTCCTCGGTGTTGGCCAGGATCTCGGCCAGGTGGATGGCCTTGACCCCGGAGTTCTGGCGGGACAGCACCCCGCCGATGTTCATCAGACAGGAGTTGTCGCCGGCGACCACGTACTCGGCGTCCGTCTCACGGATGTGACGGACCTTGTCCGAGGCCATCGCGGCACTCATGTCGGAGTTCTTGACGCAGAAGGTGCCGCCGAATCCGCAGCACTGCTCCTCCATCGGCAGCGGCACGATGGTCATGCCCTTGACGTGGCTGAGCAGTCGGGCCGGCTTGTCGCCGAGCTTGAGGAAGCGGCGCCCGTGACAGGACGGGTGGTAGGTGACGCGGTGCGGGAAGTAGGCGCCGACGTCCTCCACACCCAGGATGTCGATGAGGAACTCCGGGAGGTCGTAGAGCTTCTGGCTCACCTCGTCGACCTCGCGGATCAGCCCGGCGTCGCCGAGCTTGCGGGCCAGCATGGGGTGCTGCTCGCGGACCGCACCGGTGCAGGAGCCGGACGGGGCGACCACGTAGTCGTAGCCCGAGAAGGCCTTGACGTACTGCTTGACCGCCGGCATCGACTCCTCGAAGTAGCCGCTGTTGGTGGTCATCTGGCCGCAGCAGGTCTGCGCCCTGGGGAACTCCACCGAGCAGCCGAGCCGCTCGAGGATCTTGACGACCGCCTGACCGGTCTGGGGGAACATCACGTCGTTGATGCAGGTGATGAACAGGCCGACGGTCATACCGTCGCCGGGCTTGGCCAGGGATGCTGTGCTGCTCGCGGCAGCTGTTGTTGTAGTCATTGACGGGGCCTCCGAGCTAGTACCGGTATCAGGGGAGAATCCAGGAGAGCACCGGCGTGGACATCAGTCCGGCCAGGATGCACATGAGAACGATCAGGAAGATCGAGTACTTGAAGACCTTGCGCAGGATGACCGACTCGGAGCCGACCAGGCCGATCGCGCTGGCCGCGACGGCCAGCGACTGCGGAGAGATCATCTTGCCGACCACGCCGCCGGCAGCTCCGGTACCCACCAACAGGTGCGTCATGCCATCGACTCCCAGGTACGAGCCCTGGCCGATCGACTGACCGACGGTGTACTGCAGGTTGGAGAAGAGGATGTTGGCCGAGGTGTCCGAACCGGTCACGTAGGTGCCGATCCAGCCGAGCAGCGGTGCGAGGAAGGGGTAGATCGCCCCGGCGCCGGCGATGAACAGGCCCAGGGCCAGGGTCTGGCCGGAGTCGCCCATGACATAGGCCAGTGCCACCACCATGCCGATGGTCAGCATGGTGAACTTCATCTTCTTGACGTTGACCCACAGCTCCTTGAAAATGTCGGCGAGCTTCATCCGGTAGATGAGGCCGACCAGGATCGCCACGATGGCGAGCAGGAACCCGGGCTGGGAGAGCCACGGCCAGGTGTACGCGGCGTGACCGGCGGCCTTGCCGGAGGCGGACTGCAGACCGGACAGGCCGGGCCACGCCATCTTGACGTCGGCGCTGGCCAAGGCCTTCTTGATAGAGGGCACGGCGGCAATTGCGAAGATCACGATGACCAGGATGTAGGGCACCAGAGCCATGAAGATGCGCTTGCCGGTGAGGTCGGAGGTGTCGACCTTCTCGGCCTTGACCGGGTCGGTCTCCAGGGTGGTGTCCATCGGGATGCCGATCCGCTGGGCGGCGTCATGGCCGCCGACGGGCTTCCAGAACTTGAGGAAGAGAATGCCCAGGCCGACGGTGATGACCGCCGCGAAGACCTCGGTGAGGTTGAACATCGGGGTGGAGGCGACGATCCACTTGGTGGCGCCGAACACGACACCGCAGAACAGACCGAACGGCCAGACCTCCTTGACGCCCTTCTTACCGTCCATGATGGACAGCATCAGGAAGGGCACCACCAGGCAGAGGATGGCGCAGATCCGCGCGCTCACCGGAGCGACAGCAGAAACCGGAAGACCCGGCACCGGCCCGGCGGTCGCCGCGGCCTGAATCACCGGAAGTCCGACCGCTCCGAAGGCCACCGGGACGGTGTTGGCCACCAGGGCGGTGATGGCGGCGCGCAGCTTGCCGAAACCGATGCCGATGAGCATCGCGGCCGCGATGGCCACCGGGGCGCCGAAGCCGGCCAGGGCCTCCAGCAGACCGCCGAAGCAGAAGGCGATGAGGATGCCGAGCACCCGGGGGTCGTCGCTGATGAGGAAGAAGGTCTTGCGCAGATCGTCGAATCGGCCCGAGACCACTGTGAGCTGGTACATCCAGATCGCGGCGATCAGGATCCACACGATCGGGAAGAGGCCGTAGAGGAAACCCTCCGCGCTGGTCGACAGCGCCATCAGGAAGGGCATCTTGAAGGCGACCACCGCGATGACCAGGGCCACCGCCCAGGAGAAGATGCCGGCCCAGTGGGCCTTCCACCTCAGGGCGCCCAGAGTGATGAGCATCGCGAGCACGGGGACGAAGGCCACCAGCGCCGAGAGCCACCGCTGCCCCAAGGGGTTGGTGTCTGGTCTGAATACCTCAAGAAGAACCATGGAAACTCCGTTGTTCCGCCAAGTTGGCTGAGTTATTTAAGTCAGGGAAACGGACCGTTTTCTTCGCGGGAAGCCTCTGGTCCTACCAAAAAACTACAGTAGGTCGTAGCCAGAGTGGGTGTCAAGACTTTCGTGCAAACTCTCCAGACGTGTCCTGCACCAACATTCAGCCGGCTCGGCACACCCCCGAGTTCGCACACGCCCGGTTACCGATCGGCCCCGATCGGGGTGAGAATGGGCCCCACCCGGCACCCCTTGCCAGGCATCTGATCGACCAAGGCCGCTCGACGACAGGCGCACCATGACTCCATCCCCCGCCACCCCTGGCAACCCCGACGCGACCTCAGACGCCGATCACGCTCCGAGCCCGACCGCCGGCCCCGCCCCACTGGCCGACCCCGCCCCGCAGGCGGGCGCCAGCCCCAGCCCCGGCACAGCCCCCGCCAACCCTGGAACCACCCCGGCCAACCCTGGAACCACCCCGGCCGCCAGCCCTGCGACGAAGCAGCCCACCGCCGACAACCCCGGCCCCCAGGGCGGGTTCGACGTCGCACTGGGGTACATCGACTCCCAGATCCTGGCCGGAGAGTACGTCAACGGCACCCGGCTTCCCGCCGAGCGGGACCTCGCCATCCATCTGGGGGTGAGCCGGGGAGCGGTGCGCGAGGCGATCCGGGTGCTCCAGGCCCAGGGGATCCTCGTCTCGGGGGCCGGCCGCGGCAACGGCACCCGGGTGCAGGCCACCTCCACCAACGCGATGGGTCGGATCCTTCGCCTGCAGCTGGCCCTCGACATCGTCTCCTTCGCCGATCTCACCGAGACCCGGGTGGCCCTGGAGCGGGCCGCCTGCGCCGCCGCCGCCCGCCGGCGCGAGCCCGAGCCGCTGGACCGCGCCCGGGAGCTCCAGCAGCGGATGCGCACCGCGCTGGACCCCAACCCCTTCAACGAGCTCGACACCCAGTTCCACGTCGCCCTGGCCGAGGCCGGCGACAACCGGTTGATGAGCGACATCACGGTGGCCATCCGGCGCGCCGTCCAGGACCCCATCAGCATCGCCGAGCACGCCCTGGTCAGCTGGCCGACCGTCCGCCAGACCCTCATCGACCAGCACGACGCGATGCTCACCACGATCTGCGAGGGCGACATCGAGAGGGCCGCCAGGCTCACCGAGGAGCACATCCGGCACGCCTACCGGATCCTGCTGGACTGACCCGGCCGCACGTCCGTCGGGCCGCTCACCGCACCCCCTCCATCGCTTCGCGGCACGGCACCGCCGGGCCCCCGCCCGACACCGCTCCCGGAACACCACCAGGCGACTCCGGGCACCCGCACGATCCATGGAAAGCGCATTCCAGCACGTTTAGCGAACATGCCGCTTTCGTATTTCGCGGTGCCTGTTCAGGCCCGGGAAAGCGCTGTCTTGTGGCATTTACCACACTATTTACGCAACGCCTGCTGAACATAATCGCAATAGCGGCCCCCGGTTCTGAACAAACGATCACCGGGGTTTACCATCGCTGTCAGTTGACGTTGTGACGCGACGTGCCCGGATCGCTGGGCCCGCGGACGTGGCATCGCGTCACAGCACTGTCCACCACCGAGCGAGTCGGCACCCGAATCCAAGGGAGAAGTCAGGCATGAGCACGGACACCCCGTTCAGCACCGAGGGCCAGGTCACCCCGCCCGAACACCAGGTCACCACCCAGGACCTCACCACACTGCCGAATCTGGCAACCACCACCGGGCGGGTCGCCCCGGTCCGGACGCGACGTCCCGTCTACCTCGACATGCTCCCCCCGTGCAACGCCGGTTGCCCGGCAGGCGAGAACATTCAGGAGTGGCTGCGTCTGGTCACCGCCCACCAGGAGGAGAAGGCCTGGCGTCAGCTCACCGCCGACAACCCCTTCCCCGCCATCCACGGCCGGGTCTGCTACCACCCCTGTGAGGTCGCCTGCAACCGCGCGGACCTGGACGGATCGGTGTCGATCCACTCCGTGGAGCGCTACCTCGGCGACCTGGCCATCGAGAAGGGCTGGAAGTTCCACCGCCCCACGCTGCGCTCGGGCCACCGCGTGCTGGTGATCGGCGCCGGCCCCGCCGGACTGTCGGCCGCCTACCACCTGGCGATGATGGGCCACGAGGTCGAGATCCACGACGGCGGCGACGCCGCCGGCGGCATGATGCGCTACGGCATCCCGGAGTACCGGCTGCCCCGCGAGGTCCTCGACGCCGAGGTCGACCGGCTGGTCGACCTGGGGGTCAAGATCGTCCTCCACCACAACGTCACCGATCTCGCAGAGGAGAAGGCACAGGGCCGCTTCGACGCGGTCTTCGTAGCGATCGGCGCCCACCTGTCCAAGCGCGTCGACATCCCCACCACCGATGCCTCCCGGATGGTCGATGCGGTGAGCTTCCTGCACCAGGTCGGATCCGGCGAGAAGCCGATGATCGGCCGCCGGGTCGCCGTCTACGGCGGCGGCAACACGGCGATGGACGCCGCCCGGGTCGCCAAGCGGCTCGGCGCCGAGGAGTCCATCGTGGTCTACCGGCGCACCGCAGACCAGATGCCGGCCCACGCCGAGGAGCGCGAGGAGGCCGAGCGCGAGGGCGTCCAGATGAACTGGCTGCGCACCATCACCGATGTCGGCAACGACCTCACCGTCGAGGTGATGGAGCTCGACGAGAACGGCAAGCCGCACGGCACCGGCCGTTACGAGAAGCTCGAGGCCGACACCGTGATCCTGGCCGTCGGTCAGGAGGCCGACACCGGCTTCCTGCACAAGCTGCCCGGGATGCGGTTCAAGGACGACGTCGTCGACGTCAACCCCTCCACCCTGATGACCGATGTCCCCGGCGTCTTCGCCGGCGGCGACACCGTCCCCTCCGAGCGCACCGTCACCGTCGGCACCGGCCACGGCAAGCGGGCCGCCCGGCAGATCGACCGGTGGCTGCGCCGCGACGACAGCTACCCGGCCCCCCGGAAGAACATCGCCGAGTTCAACGACCTCAACGTCTGGTACTTCGGCGACCACCTGCGCCGCCACCAGCCCGAGCTCGACCCGACCCAGCGCGTCAACTTCGACGAGGTGGTCGGCGGCCTGGACGAGCGCCAGGCCCACTTCGAGGCCGGCCGCTGCCTGTCCTGCGGCAACTGCTTCGAGTGCGACGGCTGCTTCGGGTCCTGCCCCGAGGACGCCATCATCAAGCTCGGGCCCGGCCACCGGTACGAGTTCGACTACGACAAGTGCACCGGCTGCGCGACCTGCTTCGACCAGTGCCCGGTGCACGCCATCGAGATGGTCCCCGAGGAGACCCCGATCGAGAGCATTCCCGGATCGGGCAACCCCACCCCCGGATGGGCGGTTCGTCCCGAACCCAATCCCGCCGTCTACGGACCGGAAGCCCGTACCGCCGTCACCCCTGAGAACTGAGCGGAAAAGAGATAGCCATGGAACGCACTCGTACGATCGCCGACGGCAACACGGCAGCTGCCTCGGTCGCCTACCGCTGCAGCGAGCTCTGCTCGATCTATCCCATCACCCCCTCCTCGCCGATGGCCGAGACCGCCGACGAGTGGTCCTCCGCCAAGCGGGTCAACATCTGGGGAGACATCCCCACGGTGATGGAGATGCAGTCCGAGGGAGGTGCCGCCGGAGCCCTCCACGGAGCCCTCCAGGGAGGCGCCCTCACCACCACCTTCACGGCCTCCCAGGGCCTGCTGCTGATGATCCCGAACATGTACAAGATCGCCGGTGAGCTCACCAGCACGGTCTTCCACGTCGCGGCCCGTTCGCTGGCCGCCCAGGGCCTGTCGATCTTCGGCGACCACCAGGACGTGATGGCCTGCCGCCAGACCGGCTTCGCCATGCTGTGCTCGGCCACCGTCCAGGAGTGCCACGACCTGGCGCTCATCTCGCACGCCGCGACGATGCAGTCGCGGGTCCCCTTCATGCACTTCTTCGAGGGGTTCCGCACCTCCCACGAGCTCAACGTGCTGGAGACCCTCAGCGACGACGACATCCGCCAGTTCATCACCGATGACCTGGTGCACGCCCACCGCGAGCGGGCGCTGTCGCCGGCCCACCCGTTCATCCGCGGCACCGCCCAGAACCCGGACATCCACTTCCAGGCCCGCGAGGCGGCCAACCAGTACTACGAGAAGGTTCCCGGCATCGTCCAGGGCCTGTTCGACCAGTTCGCCGAGCTCACCGGCCGCAGCTACCACCTCGTCGACTACTTCGGCGACCCGCAGGCCGAGCAGGTCATCGTCTGCATGGGTTCGGGAGCCAAGACCGTCCAGCACACCATCGAGCACCTCAACAAGGAGGGCCACAAGCTCGGTGTCGTGATGGTCCGGCTGTTCCGTCCCTTCCCGGCCGCCGAGCTGGTCAGGGCGATCCCCGAGACCGCCCGCACCGTCGCCGTCCTGGACCGCACCAAGGAGCCCGGCTCGGAGGGCGAGCCGCTCTTCCTGGACGTCGTCAGCGCCCTGTCGGAGGCCGTCTCGCGCGGCAACCGCAAGACCATGCCGATCGTCTCGGGCGGGCGCTACGGGATCTCCTCCAAGGAGTTCACCCCCGGAATGGTCTCCGGCATCGTCGACGAGCTGGAGCTCGACCAGCCCCGGCCGCGGTTCACCATCGGCATCGACGACGACGTCACCCACCTCTCGCTGCCCTGGCAGGACCTGGACATCGAGGATCCCAAGACGCTGCGCGCGGTGTTCTTCGGGATGGGTTCGGACGGCACCGTCGGCGCCAACAAGAACACCATCAAGATCCTCGGGTCCGACCCCGACACCTTCGCCCAGGGGTACTTCGAGTACGACTCCCGCAAGTCCGGGTCGCGGACCACCTCCCACCTGAGGTTCGGCCCCAACCCGATCGAGTCGGCCTACCTGGTCAACCAGGCCGAGTTCATCGGCGTCCACAACTTCAACATCCTGGAGTCGATCGACGTCCTGACGATGGCCCACGAGGGCACCACCGTCCTCATCAACGCCCCCTACGACGCCTCGGAGCTGTGGGACCACCTGCCCGACTCGATGCAGCGTCAGATCATCGACAAGAAGATCAACCTGTGGACCATCGACGCCCTGCCGGTGGCCCGCAAGGTGGGGCTGCGCAACCGCACCAACACCATCCTGCAGACCTGCTTCTTCGCGATCTCCGGGGTGCTGCCGCGCGATGAGGCGATCAAGCGGATCAAGGACTCGATCCAGAAGACCTACGGCAAGAAGTCCCAGAAGATCGTCGAGATGAACCACGCGGCGGTCGACGCCTCGCTGGAGCATCTCCACCAGGTGACGGTCCCCGGCCAGGTCACCTCCAAGCACGGGCTGATCCCGCCGGTCACCGCCGACGCACCCGAGTTCGTCCGCGACGTCACCGCCCGGATGATCGAGGGCCAGGGCAACCTGCTGCCCGTCTCGGCGGTTCCCGACGACGGCACCTACCCGGCCGGCACCACGAAGTTCGAGCAGCGCACCCTCTCCGACCTGATCGCCGAGTGGGACCCGCAGGAGTGCATCCAGTGCGGCAACTGCGCCTTCGTCTGCCCGCACGGCGTGATCCGTTCGAAGTACTACCCGCAGTCCTCCCTGGAGGGGGCGCCGGCCGGATTCCCGACCGCCACCCTCAACGCGGCCGGTCTGCCGGAGTCGAACTACACCCTGCAGGTGGTGCCCGACCAGTGCACCGGTTGCGGACTGTGCGTGGAGGCCTGCCCGGTGCGGCCCGCCGCCCATCCCGACCGCCGGGCGATCAACCTCGCCGAGCACCTCGACAAGACCAAGCAGCGCCGCGATCTCGAGTTCTTCGAGACGCTGCCGGTCAACGACCGCTCCCGGGTCGACTTCGCCTCGGTGCGCGGCACCCAGTTCCTGCAGCCTCTCTTCGAGTTCTCCGGAGCCTGCTCGGGTTGCGGCGAGACCCCCTACGTCAAGCTCGTGAGCCAGCTCTTCGGCGACCGCGCCGAGATCGCCAACGCGACCGGCTGCTCCTCGATCTACGGCGGCAACCTGCCGACCACCCCGTGGGGCAAGAATGCCGACGGACGCGGCCCGGCCTGGTCCAACTCGCTGTTCGAGGACAATGCCGAGTTCGGTCTCGGCATGCGGCTGGCGGCCGATGTCCAGACGAACCTGGCCAAGGTGCGCCTGGGTCAGCTCGCCGAGGGGCTCGACGCCGAGCTGGTGGACGGCCTGCTCAACGCCCCGCAGCTCACCGAGCACGATCTGCAGTCCCAGCAGGAGCGGGTGCACACCCTGCAGGCGATCCTCGCCGACATGGAGCAGACCCCGCAGGTCCGCGACCTGATCAGCGTCGCCGACCACCTGCTGCGCCGTTCGGTGTGGATCATCGGCGGTGACGGCTGGGCCTACGACATCGGCTCCAGCGGCGTCGACCACGTGCTGGCCTCCGGCCGCGACGTCAACGTCCTGGTCCTGGACACCGAGGTGTACTCCAACACCGGCGGCCAGGCCTCGAAGTCGACGCCGATGGGCGCGGTGGCGAAGTTCGCCACCTCCGGCAAGCCGACCTCCAAGAAGGACCTGGCGATGCAGGCCATCGCCTACGGCTCGGTGTACGTGGCCCGGGTGGCCCTGGGCGCCGATCCGCAGCAGACCCTGCGGGCCTTCCGCGAGGCCGAGGCCTACCCCGGCCCGTCGATCATCATCGCCTACAGCCACTGCATCGCCCACGGCTACGACCTCAAGAACGGCCTGGACCAGCAGTACAAGGCCGTGCACTGCGGCCACTGGCCGCTGATGAGGTACAACCCGGTGCTCACCGAGGAGGGGCTCAACCCCTTCCTTCTCGACTCCCCCCGTCCCGACATCAGCTGGCGCGAGTACACCAAGCTCGAGCTGCGCTACAAGATGCTCAACAAGACGAATCCGGAGGCCGCCGAGAGGTTCCTGGATCTCGACCAGAGGACCGTGGAGCGCCGCTGGACCGAGTACGAGGACATGGCCACCCGCAGCGCCGACCGGTTCTCCTTCGACGCCCGCACCTCGGAGTTCGCCGCCGGTTCCAACCGGTCCTGAACTCACCTGATCCCGGCGGTGGGGCGGTTCACCCGAGCCGCCCCACCGCCGGGCCCCGTCACCACACAGCACTACGAGAGGCAAGTCAATGAGCGTCGATCTGTCAACGAAGTACCTCGGCCTCGGTCTGCGGTCACCGCTGGTCGCCTCGGCCGGACCCATCCAGCAGAACCTCGACGGGGTGCGCGCGCTGGCCGACTCCGGCGTGGGTGCCATCGTGATGTACTCCCTGTTCGAGGAGCAGGTGCGTCACGAGGAGGCCCGCCAGGCCGAGATCGAGCTGGAGTACATGGACTCCTTCGCCGAGTCGCTGTCCTTCTTCCCGACCGTCCAGAGCAACGAGGGCGGGATCACCGCCGAGTACCTCGCCCATCTGGAGGCCTCCGCGAAGGCCGTCGACATCCCGGTCATCGCCTCCCTCAACGGCGCCACCAACGGCGGCTGGGTGGAGACCGCGCACCGCATGCAGGAGGCCGGCGCGGCCGCCATCGAGTGCAACATCTACATGGTCCCCGGAGCGGTGGACACCACCGCCGACGAGGTCGAGGACCGTCACGTCGAGATCCTCTCGGCGGTGCGCGACGCCGTCGACATCCCGGTGGCCGTCAAGCTCTCCCCGTTCTTCTCCGCCCCGGGCAACATGATCGCCCGGCTGGACGCCGCTGGCGCCGACGGCCTGGTGCTCTTCAACCGCTTCCTGCAGCCCGACATCGACACCGAGAAGCTGGAGGTGGTGCCCGGCGTCTGGCTGAGCAACCCCACCGACTCCCGGATCCCGCTCACCTGGATCGCCAGCCTGTCGGGGCGCGTCAAGGCCTCACTGGCCGCGACCTCCGGCGTGGAGACCGCCGACGACGTCCTGAAGTACCTGCTGGCCGGAGCCGATGTCGTGATGACCACCTCCTCCCTGGTGCGTCACGGGGCCGGCTACGCCGCCGACCTCATCGACGGCGTCTCCGCCTGGCTGGAGCGCAAGGGTCTCACCCTGGATCAGGCCCGCGGCCTGCTCGCGGTGCCGGCCGACGCCTCCAGCTCCGAGTACGAGCGCAACGGCTACGTCTCCGCACTGGAGAAGGCCAAGGCCACCTACGGCGCCTGATCTGGCAGCCCTCCGGCAGGCCGCTGCCACCTGCCGGAGGCGTGCTTCGCAGCGACGACCTCTCGGGCCACCCGTCCTCACGGGTGGCCCGAACTGCGTCTGCGGCAGGCCCCCGCGGCCGCAGACAGTTCCCCCGGGCTGTGGTCTCCCCTCAGCGCGCAGCAGCGGGGCCCCACGGATTCCGTGGGGCCCCGCTGCTGTGTTGCTGTGTCAGGGGTTCCGGGCCAAGGGCCCGGGATCCGGATCAGGAGCTGTAACGCACCGTGACCAGGCCCTCTCCGGGAGCGATCGCATTCATCGCAGCGGTGGACAGGTCGAGGCACCGGCCACCGACGTACGGCCCGCGGTCGTTGATCCGCACCGTCACCGTCTGACCGTTGGCGACGTTGGTGACCCGGATCGACGACCCGAGCGGCAGCGTCTTGCTGGCGGCAGTCAACTGGGAGGGATCGAAGGTCTCACCGGAGGCGGTGGGGCCACCGGCGGTGCCATCGTTGGCGCCGTAGGTCGAGGCGGTGCAGGTCGTCCCGCCGGTCACCGGGCTACCGCCCGACGAGCTTGAGCTCGAGCTGGAGCTGGAGCTGGACGAGGAGGAGCTCGGCTTGGGGGCCGGGGCCTTGGTGCCGACCTCGGTCACCTGGGTGACCGGAGCCTTGACCTTCTTGACCGCGGTCCTCTTCTGGGAGACCAGCTTGCCGTCGTGGTAGGTCATCACCCAGGTCTCCTGGTTGACGCCGTCGACGCCCTGGGTGGTGATCTTCGTGTCGCCCTTGGTGAGCTTCGAGGTGTCCACCGAGGTCTTGGAGTAGGCGACCGAGACATTCTTGGTGGAGTTCTTGACGTCGACCTTCGTCCACGCGATGGACATCCCCTCGGTGAGGGCGGTGCCCAGGCCGGGCTTGGAGATGTCATTGGAGTCGTACTTGACCCCGGCGGCGTCGAGGGCGTCGGCGACGGTACCCGGGGTGGTGACCTTGGTGGTCTTGCCGGCAGCGGTGACGGAGACGTCCCGGGCGACCGAGACCGCGAGGTTCAGACCCTTGCGGGGGATCTGGGCCGACCGGCTCACCGAGACGATGTTCTTGGGGTTGTCGAGGTTCAGCTGCTGAAGCACGGCCGAAACGGTGCGAGCGGTGGTCCAGCGGGAGCTGCCGGTGCCGTCCACGTCGAGGTTGACCTTGCGGCCGTAGTTGACGGCGATGTAGGTGCCGTCGGCGACCTTGGTCGCCAGAGCCGGCTGAACGGTGTCGTGGGAGCCGACGGAGATGCCCTGCGCCTTGAGCGCCTGGTCAACCGAGCCGGGACGAACCTTCACCTGCTGGGAGACACCGTCCACGGAGATCGTCACATCGGCACGATCCATGACCTTGGCAACTGTCAGTCCACCTGCGGTCGTGAGCGTGAGGGCTCCGGCGATGGCTGCGGCAACAACTTTTGACATGCAACTTCTTCGATTTCGGGAGGACGGTGACCCGTCCGCGGTATCTGGGAACTTGTCCGCCGGCCGGTGTCGACCAACGACCGCTTCAGACTATATGAAGAGCCGAAGAAAGCCAAACTTTTCCTGAGAAACCTCAGTATTGCGTAGTCACGGGCCCGCCGGAGCCCTCCCTAGCCGGACACCTGACCCCACACCGCGCCCGGCCATGGGACCACACCGCGCCCGGCCGTGGGGCCACACCTGCGCCCACACCTGCGCCCACACCTGCGCCCACACCTGCGACGATGCTCGCGAAGTTCGACGATGCTCGCGCTATAGCGCGAGCATCGTCGAACTTCGCGAGCATCGTCGGTAGAAGTCAGCAGACGTCAGCGGGCGTCAGGACGGTGGCGGACAGAGTGCGAGCGTCCGCCTCAGTGACGGATGCGGAACCGGGTGAGGCGGACGCTGTTGGTCACCACGAAGACCGAGGAGAAGGCCATCGCCGCCGCCGCCACCATCGGGTTGAGGTAGCCCAGGGCCGCCACCGGGATCGCGACGACGTTGTAGGCGAAGGCCCAGAACAGGTTCTGGTGGATCGTCCGCAGGGTCGCCCTCGACAGGTGGAGGGCATCGACCGCCAGCCCCAGGTCCCCTCGGGTGAGGGTGATGTCACTGGCGGCGATCGCGACATCGGTCCCGGTGCCCATCGAGACGCCGAGGTCGGCCCCGGCCAGGGCCGCGGCGTCGTTGACACCGTCGCCGACCATCGCGACCTTCCTGCCCTGCCCGCGCAGCTGCTCGATCACCGACAGCTTCCCGGCGGGCCTCACATCGGCGTGCACCTCGTCGATGCCGACCTGGTCGGCGACGTACTGCGCCGCCCCGGCGTTGTCGCCGGTCAGCAGCACGGTGCGTATCCCGTCGGAGTGCAGCCGGCCGATCGCCGCCGATGAGGTCTGGCGGAGGGTGTCGGCGACCAGGATGGCGCCGAGCAGCTCACCGCCGAGGGCCACCACCACGACGGTCCTGCCCTGGGCGGCCGACCTGTCGACCGCGTCATCCAGACCCGCGGGGATCGTGACGCCGGCATCGCGCAGCAGCTGCGGCCGACCGGCCAGGCCGTCGCGGCCGTCCACCACCGCCCTCACCCCGGCCCCCGCCAGGGCCGTGAAGTCGTCGACCGGCGCGACCCGGACGCCGATGCGGGAGGCCTCCGCCAGGACCGCTCTGGCGATCGGGTGCTCCGAACCGGACTCCAGTGCGGCGCCGACCGCCAGCAGCCGTTCGGCGGCCGGGCGCCCCTGCGCCGAGGACGCCTCCAGCACCGCTCCCCCGGCGTCCAGCAGCTGGGCGACGCCCATCGTGCCGGTGGTGAGGGTGCCGGTCTTGTCCATCACGACGGTGTCGATGCCGTGGGCGCGTTCCAGCGCCTCGGGCCCCCGGATGACGATGCCCATCCGGGCGCCGCGACCGGTGCCGGCGAGCAGGGCGGTCGGCGTGGCCAGTCCCAGGGCGCAGGGGCAGGCGATGATGAGGACGGCGACGGCGGCGGTGAAGGCCGCGGTCGCCCCCTCACCGATCAGCAGCCAGATCGCCAGGACGACCACGGCCAGCGAGATGACGGTGGGCACGAAGACCGACGAGACCTTGTCCGCCAGATCCTGGGTGGCCGAGCGGCCCACCTGGGCCTGCTCGACGAGCCGGGCGATCTGGGCGATCTGGGTGTCGGATCCGACGGCGGTGGCCTCGACCACCAGGCGCCCCGACGCGTTGACGGTGGCGCCGATCACCCGGTCTCCCGGGCCGACCTCCATCGGCACCGACTCCCCGGTCACCAGGGAGGCGTCCACCGCCGAGGACCCCTCGGCGACGACACCGTCGGCGGCGACCTTCTCACCGGGACGCACCACGAACCGCTGTCCCACGCCGAGCGCGGAGATCGGCGTCTCGGTCTCGGTGCCGTCCGCCCCAAGGATCCGCACCGACTTCGCCCCCATCGCCATCAGGGCGGTGAGGGCGGACCCAGCCTCCCGGCGGCTGCGGGCCTCGATGAACCGGCCGGCCAGGATGAAGGTGACCAGTGCGCAGGCAGCCTCCAGATAGATGGTGGAGCCGGCGTCGCCCCGGGCGAGGGTGAGGTGCACGGCGTGCCTCATCCCGATCATCCCGGCATGGCCGAACAGCAGCGCCCACACCGACCATCCCAGGGCGGCCAGCGATCCCATCGAGATGAGGGTGTCCATGCTGGTGGCGCCGTGCTTGAGGTTGGCCCAGGTGGCGCGGTGGAAGGGCAGCCCGCACCAGAACACCACCGGCAGGGTCATGGCCAGGGCGACCCACTGCCAGCCCGGGAACTGCAGGGGCGGGGCCATCGAGACGACCATCACCGGGATCGACAGCACCGCGGAGACGATGAGTCGGACCCTGAGCTCGGCGGCCCGGTCGGGGACGGCCGACTCGGGGGTCGGGACGGAGGCGTCGTAGCCGGTCCGCTGGACGACGTCGATGAGATCCTGGGCGGAGGTGCCGGCCGGCACCAGGGCGTGGGCCCGGGCGGTGGCGTAGTTGACGGTGGCGTTGACGCCGTCGATCCGGTTGAGCTTCTTGGTGATCCGGGCGGCGCAGGAGGCGCAGCTCATGCCCTGGATGTCGAGGTCGATGGACCGGCGGGAGGAAGGCCTGTCGGCGGTCCGCCCGTCAGTGCTCGTGGCGGTCATGACGATTCCTCTCGGAACCCCTTCCGGACGACGGGGTCGACGTCGCCCGGAAGGTTCCTGTGTTCAGATGTTTCGTGTGGTCAGCTGGACTGACGCCGGTGACACCGGCGGGACGCCCCGACCCCGGCCCCTCGGGGACGACGGCAGGGCGTCATCGGGACCGGACTCAGTGGTGCAGCAGGCGCCCGAGGAAGCCCTTGTGCCCGCTGCCGGCCGGCTCGGCGTCCTGGGTCCCGTCGGCGGCGAAGACGTGAGAGTGGGTCTCGGCCTTCTGATGGTGACCGCAGCCGCAGGACTCGCCCTCACCGTGTGAGGCGTGCTTCTCGGCGGCATCGGCGGAGTGCTGATGACCCTCATGCCCACCACACCCGCAACCGCTCTCGGCCTTCTGATGGTGACCGCAGCCGCAGGACTCGCCCTCACCGTGTGAGGCGTGCTTCTCGGCGGCATCGGCGGAGTGCTGATGGCCCTCATGCCCACCGCAGCCGCAACCGCTCTCGGCAGAGTCTGCGTGGTGGTGACCGCCGCAGCCGCACTCGCCGCCCGGGTGACCGGCGGTGTCCAGGCTGGTGGCCGCGGCGACGGTGTAGTCGCCGGCCTCGTCCACGGCGGCCTTGATCGTGTCGAGGTCGATCGGGGCCTCGGAGGTGACGTCCATCGAGTTGGAGGCCAGCGAGACCTGCACCTTCGAGACGCCGTCGATGGCCGAGACCTCCTCGGTGATGGCGTTGACGCAGTGCTCGCAGGTCATGCCGTTGATGGTGTATGTCTTCTGCATTGATGTCCTCCTGGGACGATGTCTGGACAGTTGGTGGGTGACGCTGGGTCCGGTCGGTCAGGACCGGACGAGTCGTGCGATGGCCTGGTTGGCCTCGGCGATCTTGGCCTCGGACTCCTGGCCTCCGGCACGTGCGGCCCTGACGACGCAGTGGTCCATGTGCTCGGAGAGGAGTTCCAGGGAGACCGACTTGAGCGCCGAGTTGACGGCTGCGATCTGGGTGAGGATGTCGATGCAGTACTTCTCCTCGTCGACCATCCGTTCCAGACCCCTCACCTGGCCCTCGATGCGGCGGAGTCGGCGCAGATGCGCCTCCTTGTGTTCCAGGTAGCCGTGCTGCGGGTGCTGCAGATCCGAGGGATCGCAGCAGGTCTCGTGCTCGTCCATCTCCCACCTCCACACCGGACTATACCCACAGGGGGTATCCGATTCAATGGCCCCCGACCGCCCCACAGATCGCCGAGTCCGCTTCCACTAGCCCATTCAGCAGTTGTGGACAACTCATCCCCACGGCAGAACGCGGGGACTGTACCACCGATCGATCCACAGCCCGTCGGCCCAGGTCCCGACTCGCCGGGCGCCGAAAAATCGCCCTCCAAGATTCAGCACACCCACCATCGCCCCTTGTCAGAGCCTGGTCTCCGGCGTGTCGTCAACACCTCGGCGGAACTTGTGCCCAGCTCGGCCCGGGATATCCCCAGGCTTGGGAGAGCTGTCCACCGGTTGTCCACAGACCCTGTGGACAACTCCCTGGACCGCCCGTCTCCCCGCCCTGCACGCGGGCCGATCACGGCCTGGAACCCCGGGTCGCTTCCCCCGGCCTTGGCCGGCATGAAAGACTCAGAGTTTGTACTCTGCCCACAGCCAGGGCATGCGGTGAGGAGTTCAGATGTCACAGCCTGCGGACCAGGGCCCGGGAACCATCAACATCGACCGGACGCCGCCGCAGGACCTGGAGGCCGAGCAGAGCGTCCTCGGCGCGATGCTGATGAGCAAGGAGGCCATCGCCGACGCCGTCGAGGCTCTCAAGCCCCGCGACTTCTACCGTCCGGCCAATGAGCTGGTCTTCAATGCGATCCTCGAGCTCTACGGACGCGGCGAACCGGCCGATCCGGTGACGGTCGCCGACGAGCTCTCGCGGCACGGCGATCTGGAGCAGGCGGGTGGTCACATCTACCTCGCCGATCTGCTGGCCAGCGTCTCGGTGGCCGCCAATGCCTCCTACTACGCCGCCATCGTGCGCGACAAGGCCGTGCTGCGGCGTCTCGTGGAGGCGTCACTGAAGATCTCACAGATGGGGTACCAGGCTCAGGGCGAGGTGGCCGACATCGTCGACGCCGCCCAGCAGACCCTCTACCAGGTCACCGAGGGCAAGACGAGCGAGGACTACCACCCGCTGTCCGAACTCTTCGAGTCCACCTTCGACGAGATGGAGGCCATCGAGGCCCGCGGCGACTCGATGTCGGGAATCCCCACCGGGTTCACCGACCTGGACGATCTCACCAACGGCTTCCAGCCGGGCCAGATGATCATCGTGGCGGCCCGACCCGCGATGGGCAAGTCCACCCTGGCCCTGGACTTCGCCCGGGCGGCGTCCATCAAGCACGGCCTCACCTCGGCGATCTTCTCCCTGGAGATGGGCCACTCCGAGATCGTGATGAAACTGCTGGCCGCCGAGGCCGGGGTCGAGCTGTCGCGGATCCGCGGCGGCAAGCTCAACGAGGAGGACTGGCAGAAGCTGGTCGCCAAGACCACCACGATCTCCTCGGCGCCGCTGTTCATCGACGACTCCCCGAACCTCACGATGATGGAGATCCGGGCCAAGGCGCGCCGCCTCAAGGAGCAGCACGACCTGAAACTCGTCGTCATCGACTACATGCAGCTGATGACCTCGGGCAAGAAGGTGGAGTCCCGACAGCTCGAGGTCTCCGAGTTCTCCCGCCAGATCAAACTGCTGGCCAAGGAACTCTCGATCCCGGTGATCGCGTTGTCCCAGCTCAACCGAGGGCCCGAGCAGCGCACCGACAAGCGGCCGATGATGAGCGATCTGCGTGAATCCGGATCCCTGGAGCAGGACGCCGACATCGTCATCCTGCTCCACCGCGAGGACGTCTACGACAAGGAGAGCCGGGCCGGCGAGGCGGACTTCATCGTCGCCAAGCACCGCAACGGCCCGACGGCCACCATCCACACGGCATTCCAGGGACACCTGTCCCGGTTCGTCGAGATGCAGAACAAGTAGGCACCGGCGCGATCCCGACGGGACCAGCGCACCCGACCCTCGGGGCGGCCCCGGTCGACCGATCCCGTGACCGACAGACCGGCTGGATGACCGACCCCGACCGACCCCGACCCCGTGACCGACAAGACCAGGCAGGAAAGAAGGCCCATGGACCATCACCCCGACGACCCGGTGGCGTCCCACCCGATGCAGCCGCTGCGCCGCTCGATGAAACTCCACCACTGGCTCAACAACGACACCTACGCGGCCATCGCACTGGCCGCGGCGACCGTCGTCGCCCTGGTGTGGGCCAACATCGGGGGCAGCTACCACGCCTTCTGGCACACCCACTTCGGGTTCATCCTCGGCGGCACCGACTTCGAGCTCAGCATCTACGAGTGGGTCGACGAGGGGGTGATGGCGCTCTTCTTCTTCATGATCGGTCTGGACGTCCGGCGCGACCTCACCCTCGGCGAACTGCGCTCCAAGCGCCGCGCGATGCTGCCGCTGGCCGCCGCCCTGGGCGGACTGGTCGTCCCGGCGGCGCTGTTCCTGCTGGTCGCCGGGAACTCCGGGCACACCAGCGCCTGGGGCACCGTGATCTCCACCGACACCGCCTTCGCGGTCGGCATGCTCGCCATCGTCGCCCCCCGCAACGCACCGCGGCTGCGATCCTTCCTGCTGGCCCTGGCGGTCATCGACGACATCGCCGCCCTGACAGTCATCGCGGTCTTCTACACCAGCCACCTCAATCTGGTCGCCCTGATGCTGGCCGGAATCGGCCTGCTCGGCGTCTGGGGCCTGGAACGGCTCAATGTCTGGCGGGTCGGCCCCTACGTCCTGCTGGCGATCTGGACCTGGGGGTGCTTCTTCGCCTCCGGGGTGCACGCCACCCTGGCCGGGGTGCTCATCGCCCTGCTGATGCCGGTCTACCCGCCGCGGCGCAAGGACCTCCAGTTCGCCTCCCAGATCTTCGACCAGTTCCGCCAGGCTCCTCAGCCCGACATGGCCCAGCGGGCCCGCGAGGCAGTGATCTTCTCGGTGCCGATGAACCAGCGGCTCTCCGCGGCGATCGCCCCCTACGTCAACTACCTGGTCGTGCCGCTGTTCGCCCTGGCCAATGCCGGCGTCTCGCTGTCGGGCGACAGCCTCACCAAGGCCTTCACCTCCTCCCTCACCTGGGGGATCATCGCCGGCCTGGTGGTCGGCAAGGCGGCGGGCATCGCCGGCGCCTCCCTGCTGGTGCTCAAGCTGTCCCCCGGCTCACGCCTGCCGGGCCTGGACGGGCCGCGGCTGGCCGGGGTCGGCGCGCTGTCCGGGATGGGCTTCACCATCTCCCTGCTGGTGGTCGGAATGGCCGTCGAGGATCCGGTGGCCGCCGACCAGGCGAGGGTCGGCGTCATCGTCGCCTCGATGCTGGCGCTGCTGCTGTCCTGGCTGATCTTCCGGCTGAGCCGGCACTTCAAGCCGCTCCCCCGGCCCGCCGGCGAACGGCTGGAGCGTCCGGTCGACGCCGAGGACGACCACATCCGGGGCCCGGTGGACGCGCCGGTCACCCTGGTCGTCTACTCCCCGATGAACTACGACTACCGGCGTCGGACCGCCGTCGCGCTGAGGCAGACGCGCACCGCCCTGGGTGACTCGATCCGGATCGTCTACCGCCACCACGCCGTCGAGGGATCCGAGATCACCGGCGCCCTGGCGCTGGAGGCCGCCGCCGAGCAGGGACGGTTCTGGGAGATGCACGACGCCCTGGTCGCCTCGCGCAACAGCCTGGACACCGACGCCGTGAACTCCATCGCCGCCCGGATCGGGCTGGACACCAAGAGATTCGAGACCCGGATCAGTCACCAGGACGACTGGGAGCGGGTCGAGAACGACAACCTCGACCTGGAGAACGCCGAGACCCACGACACCACGCTCATCTACCTCAACGGCTCCCGGGTCGACGGGCCGCTGCACTCGATGGCTCTCACCGCGATAGCCCACGCCCAGCTGTGAGGTCGTGGTTCCCGGTGGGTCTCAGCTGGGCCCCGGCGGGTCTCAGCTGGTCGGGGTCGGAAGATCTCCGGTGCACTGGACGGCAGCATCTCCCCAGATCATGTAGACCGATTCACTGCTCTGCTCGGACTCCAGCCACTGGGTGCGGATCGTGACCCGCAGCGCATTGGTGATGTTCAGGTCCACCGGGACGGAGGCCCCGTAGGCGATCTTCTTGGTGAGGACCGCCTTGCCGTCCACCAGGATGCTGGCGACGGCCGGCGTGGTGTCGGTCTGCTCATCATCCAGTCCAAGGGTGGCGGTCATCCTCGTGCACCGCCGGGCCAGCAGGTAGTCCACCTCACTGGGGTCGCTGTAGCGACCGATCGTGGTGCGGACCGAGTTGGCGAGCAGCTTGCCGTTCACCTCATAGGCCCCCGAGTCAAGGGTCCCGCTCACCGGGGTGAGGTCGTGGAGGTAGACGGCGCCTGACCCACCGGGCTGCGCCGAGGAACTGGCATCGGTGCTCGCGTCGGGGGAGGCCGTGACGCCGGCAGCGTCGGTGGAGCCGGTATCGGTGGGCGTCGGAGACTCCGAGGACGGGGATGAGGCGACGGCACTCACCGTGGCGGTGGCGGTGACAGTGGTCTGGGCCGGAGGACTGGCCGTGCTCCGACTCCCCATGCAGCCCGAGGCGAGGGCCAGCACCGCGAGGCCGGTCACCCCCATCACCGCAGCACGACCCGCACGACGCGAGCGAGCCGGCCGACGATCATCCGTGGCATCCACCATCATGGCGTCTCCTTCATCTCCGCACTGATCACCCGACACACCTGATCCGTCATCACGCTACGGCAGAATGTGCGTCCGGGACCGGGGGATTCTCGTCTGAATAGCCCGCGCATGTCCCCCGATCATGGGACATGCCAGCGGTGAGCGCCTCCACAGGAGGGCCGGTGACAATCCATTCCCACAACGGCCGGTACGCGATGTCCCCCACCTGCGGTACATATCCTCCGATGTCCCATGAATGGGTCACATCAACAGCGTCGACGACGACGCCCGCGATGGCTAGTTTGTGGTCAGGACGTTCGAACTCCCGAACACCACCAGCATTTCGCGCCACTCCAACGAAGGATCGCCGATATGACTCGTCCACGCCTCGCCGCATCCATTGCGGCTCTCACCGCAGGTGTCCTGCTGACCGGCAGCGTCAGTGGATGCTCGATGCTCTCCAAGGATAAGGGGCTCTTCAGGATCCAGGGTGTAGTTGTGTCTTGACTGTGTGTGGATCGGTTGTCACTTCGCTGTGAGGACGGGGTGCGTGGGGGAGGGCCCTGCGGAAGGATCGGAGTGTTCAAGTCCCGTTCCTGCACCACAAGGCCCTCATGTCTCACGTTACCTTCACCGCCCCTGACCTGACCACGTTCTGCTGTCTCGATGAGCTGGGCCTGGAGGTGGTCGGCCAGCACATCACCGCCGAGCGGGCCGTGGTGGCCTGCCGGGTGGTCGAGGCTGACGACTGGTGCCGGCGGTGCGGATGCCAGGGCGCTCCGCGTGACACGGTGATCCGGCGCCTGGCCCACACCCCGTGGGGCCATCGGCCCACGATCCTGCAGGTCCGCGTCCGGCGTTACCGGTGCACCGGGTGTGGTCATGTGTGGCGCCAGGACACCAGTGCTGCGGCCGAGCCGAGGGCTACACTGTCCCGCGGCGGGCTGGCCTGGGGGCTGGAAGCTCTGGTGCTGGATCATCTGCCGGTCTCGCGGATCGCAGCATCTTTGGGAGTGGACTGGACCACCGCCAATGATGCGGTCCTGGCCGAAGGCCGGCGTCTGTTGATCGATGATCGGCACCGTTTCGACGGTGTGGAGATCATCGGGGTCGACGAGCACGTGTGGCGCCACACCAAACGCGGTGACCGGTATGTCACCGTGATCATCGACCTCACCCCGGCACGAGACGGCAGCGGGCCGGCCCGGCTGCTCGACATGATTCCCGGACGCTCCAAGAAAGTGTTCAAGGCGTGGCTGGCCGGCCGTGACCAGGCCTGGCGCGACCAGATCCATAGTGTGGCGATGGACGGGTTCACCGGCTTCAAGACCGCCGCGGCCGAAGAGGTGCCCGACGCGACAGAGGTGATGGACCCCTTCCACGTGGTCCAGTTGGCCGGCGACGCCCTGGATCGGACTCGTACCCGCGTCCAGCAGGACACCTGCGGTCACAGGGGCCGGAAAGGAGACCCGCTGTTCGGGGTCCGCCTGACTCTGCACACGGGCCGTGACCTGCTGACCGACCGCCAGGCCACCCGTCTGGAGACTGTGTTCACCGATGACGCTCACGCGCCGGTCCAGGTCACCTGGGCGGTCTACCAGCAGGTCGTGACCGCCTACCGCGCCCAGAACACAAGCGAGGGCCGGCAGGTCATGGAACGCCTCATCAACGCGATCGCCACCAGGGTTCCCAAGGCCCTACCCGAGGTCATCACACTGGGCCACACCCTGGCCACACGTGCTACCGACATCCTGGCCTACTTCGACCACCCCGGCTCCTCCAACGGGCCCACCGAGGCCATCAACGGCAGACTCGAACACCTCCGCGGCATCGCCCTGGGCTTCCGCAACGAGGTCCACTACCGACTCCGAAGCCTCCTGGAGACCGGAGGGTTCAGACCCCGACTACACCCTGGATCCTGAAGAGCCCGAAGAGGGAAGGCCGAGTCTGCGTCTCGCCGCGCGGATGTCCGCGGCGAACAACCGCTCCCCCAGTGTGACGGCGCGATAGCTCAGCCGGTTGCCGACCGCACCGAGAGAGCGACTCGCCACACCGGGAGCGGGAAACTCGCGCGTGGGGCTGAGTACGGGCGTGAACCCGACGTCGAGAGCGGGGATGCCGAGGCGCTCGGCGACGACCGGGACGGTGAGCAGCTTGGGATGGAAGACGATGATGTCCGGCTGCCAGGACATGGCGGTGTCCACGACCCGTGCGAGCATGATGCTCATCGCGGGCCGGATCTGTTCACGAAAGGCGCGGAGACCGTTGCGCGATTCCTGCGTCATGCTGGTCAGTCGCCGGAAGCTCACGCCGAGGCTGGCGACGTCGATGCCCTCACCGGGGATCGGATCGTCGGGCGCTGCGACGCGGACCTCGTGCCCTGCCTCCTGCAGCACCGCGGCGAGGCCGAAGAACGGCTCGACGTCCCCTCGGCTCCCGGCCGTGGCCAGCAGGACCCGGCCGTGGCGAGGAGCCGAGGACGCGTTAGGCATCGTCGTCTCCGATGCGGGCGATATCCCGGTCCGGCTGCCCGTCCTCGTTCATGTCCGCGTTGCGTGCTTTGCGGGCGTCCCATCGCAGCATCATCGCGGCGGAGATCGCGGCGATGAGGGTGCCGATCAGGATCGCGATCTTCGCACCGTCGGTGTGTTCGGTGTCGGGGAACGACAGCTCGGCGATCAACAGGGACACGGTGAATCCGATTCCCGTCAGAAGCCCCACGGGGAGGAGATCACGGATGCCGATCGCGTCGGGCAGTCGCAACGGGGTGAGCTTGGCGACCAGCGCGGTCATGCCCAGCACGCCGAGGAGCTTTCCGAGCACGAGCCCGGCGACGATGGCGAGCACGACCGGCTGGCCGAGGATTGCCGCGGGCCCCTCGCCGTCGATCAGAGACACACCGGCGGAGAAGAACGCGAACACGGGCAGGGCGATGCCGGAGGAGAACGGGCGGATCGCGTCATCGAGCCGGTGGGTTCGCGGCTCCGGCTCGCCGTGGATGATCCGGGCAGGAACGGTGAAGCCGAGCAGGACTCCGGCGATGGTCGCGTGCACGCCGGATGCGTGCATGAACCCCCATGCGGCCAGAGCGAGCGGGACGAGAAGCCACCACTGCGGGCGCCGCATGCGCACCATGACCCCGAAGAGGACCACGAGGCCGAGAGCGCACGCCAGGGCGATGATGTCGATCCCGGTCGTGTAGAACACCGCGATCACCACGATCGCCAGCAGATCGTCGACCACGGCCAGCGTGAGCAGGAAAGTTCGCAGCGCCCGCGGCAGCCCGCGGCCGAAGATCGCCAGCACGGCGAGAGCGAACGCGATGTCGGTCGCGGTCGGGATCGCCCACCCGTGCAGGGCCTCCCGATCCCCGGAGACGAGGATCACGCTCACGAAGAACACGGCCGGCAGGATCATCCCACCCACCGCGGCCAGGACGGGAACGGCCGCCTCCCGCGGACGGCGGAGGCTTCCGGCGACGAGTTCGTGCTTGAGTTCGACGCCGACGACGAAGAAGAACACCGCCAACAAACCGTCGGCCGCCCAACTCGACAACGAGAGGTCGAGATGAAGAACGGCGGGACCGAGGGTGATCTCCGACAAGGCAGTGTAAGTGTCATGCCACGGCGAGTTGGCCCAGAGGAGAGCGAGTGCGGCCGCGGCCAGCAGCAGGAATCCGCTGGTGGTCTCGAGCGTCACCCATCGCCGCACACGGCGGCGGGCGTCACGAACACGGGTCACTGGCGTCATGGGTCTCCTCTGGTCACACCGCCGGCGGGTGTCGCCGGCGTCGATGTCGACCAGACTTCCCGACGCGCCGGAATCCACCTTACGTGACAACTCGACAGCCGCGCGCCGGCAGGCACGCCGGAATCCACCTTACGTGACAACTCGACAGCCGCGCGCCGGCAGGCGCGCCGGGCCGTCGCCGTTGGCTAGTCCCTCCTCGTCCCGTCGTATCGTTGTCGGCGTGCGACATAAGCAGATCCTGGACAAGCTCGCGATCGGCCAGATCCCCGCGACCGTGGAGGACGAGGTCGCCCGTCTCGCGGGCACGAGCTTCATCTACGCCAAGCACGCCGGGCATCGGGGAGCACGCTATGAGGACGTCGTCCCGCGCCTGATCCGCCGATGGTCGGGACTGCTCGATGCCGACCACTCCGATTCGGACCGGATGCTCGGCCATCAGGTCGCCCTGGCACTCGCCACCTGCCTGCACCAGGTGGGGCTGATCGACCCGGAGCTGACAGAGCGCGCAGTCTCCGGAATCGCCGAGCTGAACGCCCGGGTCTGGCTCAGTGACGTCTTCGAGCGTCAGTCGGCGGACGTCGCTGCGCTGCTTCGTTCCGCCCCCGTTGCCCTGACGCGCCGCCCTCCGACGCGCGAGACGATCACCTTCACCCGGCCCGGCGACCTCCTCGCCATCCGTACCGGGGATGTCTATGTCATCGGGCATGTGCACGGCGACACGGCGTTGAATCAGGCTCCCGTCGTGGAGCTCTATGAGACGACCTTCGCGCAGCTTCCGGAACCGGATAACGTGGTCGGCTCGCGGGCAGCGGGAGAGCAACGGGGCGACGGCCCCGCGTCGGTGAGTGTCCTTGGCGTCTTCGGGCTGCGGCATATTCCGGACCCTGCCGAGCAGATCGTCCTCATCGATGTGGCGCAGAAGACACTCCCCGATCGTTCGCATCTCGTCGACCGCGGCGTGGGCTGGACGGTTCGGATCTCTACGATCTCCTCGACACGGCAGCCGAGATCGCCGCACGCTGACCTGCTCGGGACCGTGCGCGCGCAGGCGACCGATGCTCAGTCGCCCTTCTCGGTGTCGCTGATCTTCTCTCGGGTTTCTCGTCGAGAGGCTCGCCGCTCTTCGCCGACCGTCAGCGAGGCGTCTCCGGAGGCGGTGTGGGTGGGGTCCCCCGGGCCCTTGGGTTGGATGCGTCCCGGTTCGAGCGTGCGGGTGACGTCCTGGGCGGTGACGATCGGGATCTGTCCGGTCGCGGTCTCGTACCATTCGGTGAGGGCGGGATCGTCGATGCCCGCTCCGGCGCCTTCGTCGGCGGCGACCTCGGCGGCTTCGAAGACGAAGTCGTCACCGTGCTCGGCGATGCCGCGCCGGACGCCCTGCGCGATCGCGGCACGCGCGTACCGGTAGCGGAGTATGTAGGGGTCGGTGCGCAGTTCCTTGGCCCAGGAGATCATGATCCCGATCACGATGATCGCGAACGGCAGCGCCGAGACGACCATGATCGACTGCAACCCGGACAGCGCGGTCTGCCCTCCCGCGAGGAGCAGCGCGAGGGCTGCGGCGCCGAGGAGAACGCCCCAGGTGATCGTCACCCACGTCGACGGCTCGGGCTTGCCGCGCTGACTCATCGACCCCATCACGATCGCGGCCGAGTCCGCGGAGGTGACGAAGAACAGGATGATGGAGATCATCGCCAGCACGGACAGGACCACCCCGAACGGCAGCGCGCCGAACACGGCGAACAGGATCGCCTCCGGGGATCCGGCATCCGCGATCCCGCTCCCCTGGGACTCGAAGAGCATGGTCGTGCCGCCCATGATCCCGAACCACACGATGCACACGATCGAGGGGACGACGATGACGACGGTCACGAACTCGCGCAGGGTGCGGCCGCGGGAGATCTTCGCGATGAACATGCCCACGAACGGTGTCCAGGAGATCCACCAGGCCCAGTAGTAGTTGGTCCAGCTGGCCATGAACGCGGCGGCGTCGTTGCCCTGGGCGGGGTTGCGCAGGAGCATGGTCCATAGCTCGCCGAAGAACGCGGAGACGCTGGCGGGGATCATGTTCAGCAGGAACAGGGTCGGGCCGGCGATGAAGATGAACACCCCGATGACCGCGGCGATGACCATGTTGGTGTTCGACAGGGCACGGATGCCGCGCTTGATACCGGAGACGGCGGAGACCACGAACGCGGCGGTGAGGATCGTGATGATGACGATGAGCCCCGCGTTGCCGAGGGGGCCGATGCCGGTGACGACCTCGACGCCGCTGGCGATCTGCAGGGTGCCCATCCCGAGGGTGACGCCGGTGCCGAACAGGGTGACGATGATCGCGAACACGTCGATGACCGCGCCGATCCATCCCTCGGTGCGCTCTCCGAAGATGGGGCGGAAGATCGCCGAGATCAGCGGCGCCCGTCCCCTGCGGTAGGCGGCGTAGGCGATCGCGCCGCCGACGAGCGCGTAGAACGCCCACGCCATCGGGCCCCAGTGCAGGATCGACTGCGCGAGCGCGTCGAGCATCGCATCTCTGCTGCCCGGTTCCGCCGTGAAGCCCGGCGGCACGTCGGTGAAGTAGGCCAGTGGCTCGGCGGGGCCCCAGAACAGCAGGCCGATGCCCATGCCGGCGGAGAACAGCATCGCGATCCACGACACCGTGGAGAACTCCGGCGACTCGTCGTCGGCGCCGAGGCGAATGCCGCCGGTCCGGCCGTAGCCGACGACGAACATGAACCCGATGGTCGCGATCGCGAGCAGTGAGAACAGCCAGCCGAAGTTGTCGGTCACCCAGCCCAGAGACGCCGCTCCCGCGGCGCTGATGCTGTCGGGGGCGAGGAAGCCCCAGACGACGACTCCGAGGACGAGGACACCGGCGATCCCGAAGACAGCCCAGTTGGTACTGAACACGCGCGGCGTGTCCTCGACCCCGATCCCGGGGATCAGCGCCGGATGCGTCACCTCCTTGAGGATCGTCTTCGGTGATCTCTTTCCCGAGCCGGCGCTTGGCGTCTCCGTGTCACGTTTCCGGCTCTTCCCAGATGAGGGTGTAGCGCACGTCGCGCGGCGGGCCGGCGCGTCGGTGGCCGGATAGGGGTCGAGGTCTCCCGAGGATGAGAGCTCCTACACACTCAGCCCGAAAGACCTCGACGTGCACGATGCTACCGTCGGCGGGCGCGCTGATGCGTTCGCCAGCCCCGACCTGACTGCCTTCTGCCGCCTCGACGAACTCGGCCTCGTTGTCACCGGGCAGCGACTCGAGCCGGATCGTGCCGTATTGGCCTGCCAGGTGGTCGAGCCCGACCGTGCCGTTCTCGCGTGCCGGGTCGTCGACGACGACCGCTGGTGCCGCGGCTGCGGCTGTGAAGGCAGCCCGCGCGACTCGGTCACGCGCGAGCTCGCCCACGCCCCGCAGGGCTGGCGGCCCACGACGCTGGAGGTCGTCGTGCGCCGTTACCGCTGCAGCGGCTGCGGGTATGTGTGGCGCCAGGACACCACGGCGGCGGCCGGGCCCCGGGCCGAGTTGTCTCGGCGCGCTCTGCGGTGGGCGCTGGAAGGGATCGTGGTCCAGCACCTGAGCGTGGCTCGGGTCGCCGAGGGGCTCGGGGTGGCCTGGGACACCGCCAACGACGCCGTTCTGGCCGAGGGCAAGCGGGTGCTGATCAACAACCCGCACCGGTTCGAAAAGGTGACCACGATCGGCGTGGATGAGCACGTGTGGCGCCACACCCGTCGCGGCGACAGGTACGTCACCGTGATCATCGACCTCACCCCAGTGCGAGATGGCACCGGCCCGGCCCGGCTGCTGGACATGGTCGAAGGACGCTCCAAGCAGGCGTTCAAGACCTGGCTGGCCGACCGCCCGCAGGAGTGGCGCGACGGCGTGGAGGTGGTCGCGATGGACGGCTTCACCGGGTTCAAGACCGCCGCCGTCGAGGAACTGCCCGACGTGGTGACCGTGCTAGATCCCTTCCACGTCACGCGCCTCGCCGGCGACGCCCTCGACCGGTGCCGCCGTCGAATCCAACAGGATCTGCACGGCCACCGCGGCCGTGCCGGCGATCCGCTCTACAAGTCGCGGCGCACGCTGCACACCGGCGCGGACCTGCTCAACGACAAGCAGAAGGACCGACTGGACACCCTGTTCGCCGACGACGCCCACGTCGAGGTCGAGGTCACCTGGAGCGTCTACCAGCGCATGATCGCCGCCTACCGCCACGAGAACCGGCGCCACGGCCGCGAGCTGATGGCCCGGCTCATCGACTCGATCAGCACCGGCGTCCCCAAGGCCCTGGTCGAGATCACCAAGCTCGGCAGGACGCTGAAGAAGCGCGCCGCCGACGTCCTGGCCTACTTCGACCGGCCCAGCACCTCCAACGGGCCCACCGAGGCGATCAACGGCAGGCTCGAGCACCTGCGCGGCTCGGCGCTGGGGTTCCGCAACCTGACCAACTACATCGCCAGATCCCTGCTCGAGACCGGCGGGTTCAGACCCCGACTACACCCTGGATCCTGAAGAGCCAGGAATCGGCAAGGCGAGCGATCTCGCGTTCGCCAGCCTGTGGTCGATCGGCGCACACGTCGAGATTGTCCGGCGCTCCGACACCGAACTGGATCTGGCCATGAACTCGGGGAAGAACCTCATCGAGCTGTGCACCTTCAAGGCCCGCGCGACGTCGGACTCCTCGGGGCACACCCACATCGTGGTCGGGGGTCTCGACACCTACAAGACCAGCCAGGAGAAGTACATGGGCTTCATCCCCGTCGGCCCCAAGCTCATCACCGGCATGGCCCAGTACAAGAACTTCCTCAACGGTGTCTCCAAGCTCCTCACGGCGCGCGACAACACCGCTCAGGTGACGATCGCCCAGGCGGCCTGAACCGATGGTCGTGACCGTTGTCGGCACCATCATTGGCATCGGACTCGCCGTACTCGCGGCCTGGAGTCAGATCGGAGACATGTTCCACCGCGAGTACCCGCGCCAGAACCGCAGTGACGCCATCGAGAAGTCCGGCCCCGACAGTCACCGCACCGAATAACCCGGGCCGAATGGCCCCGATGGAGTCGAGGGTGCCGGCATGGAGGCATGCTGGCTGTCTGGTGGCCGACTGTCTCGAGCCACCTGACATGAGTCGGCCGGGACCGATCCGCCCGGAACAGACGATGGCCCCGACGGAGTGATCCGTCGGGGCCATCTGTGCCCCTCAAGGCACGGCTCGGGGCATCGCCGGGCCAAGGAACCCTCGAGCCCATGAATCCCGAGACCATGAGTCTCAGACCCATGCCCCCAGCACCATGAACCCTCAGCCGATGAACCCTCAGCCGATGAACTCAGCCAGGGCGCGCTCCAGGGCCGGCTTGGGCTGGGCGCCGACGAAGCTCTTGACGACCTCGCCGTTCTTGAACACGAACATCGCCGGGATCGAGGTGATCCCGTACTGCTGGGCGGTGGCCGGGTTGGCGTCGACGTCGACCTTGGCCAGGGTGATGGCGTCGGAGTGCTCGTCAGCGATCTTCTCGAGGATCGGGCCGACCTGGCGGCACGGGCCGCACCAGCTGGCCCAGAAATCGACCAGAACGGGCTTGTCGGACTTCAGGACGTCAGCGTCGAAGCTGGCATCGGTGACCTCAATGGACATTTCAGATACCTCCTGGATGGTGTTCTTCCTGATGACTCACGTGTCGCGGTACCGGCCGGCAGGCACGATCCCGCGTGTCGGGCGGACCGCTCAGGCGTGCGCCCCAGCCCTGTCCGCCGTCTCGACGTCCTCTGTCTCAACAGTGCGGGACGTCGCGGTGTTCCCGGCGGCGTCCTCCACCTGGGGGCGGTCCTGGATCTGGGCCGGGGCCTTGTCCTCCAGATCGGCCAGGTAGGCCTGGGCGTCCAGGGCGGCGACGACACCGGATCCGGCGGCGGTGGCCGCCTGCTTGTAGGTCGGGTCGACGACGTCCCCGGCGGCGAAGACCCCGGGCACCGAGGTGCGCGAGCTGCGCCCCTGGACGGCGATCGTCCCGGCGTCGGTGAGGTCGAGCAGTCCATGCACCAGGTGGGTGCGCGGGTCAGAGCCGATGGCCTCGAAGACGCCGTCGACCGGCATCGGCGTCTCGGCCCCGGTGACGGTGTCGCGCAGCACCAGCCCGGTGACCTTCTGGTCGCCCTGGAATGCCGAGACCGTCGAGTTCCAGCGGAAGTCGATCTTGGGATCGGCCTTGGCGCGCTCCACCATCGCCGCCGAGGCGCGCAGCGCGTCCCGGCGGTGGATGACGGTCACCTGGGAGGCGAACCGGGACAGGAAGGTGGCCTCCTCCATCGCGGAGTCGCCCCCTCCGATGACGGCGACGTGGCGGTTGCGGAAGAAGGCTCCGTCACAGGTGGCGCACCAGGAGATCCCCCGGCCCGACAGCTCGGTCTCCCGCTCGCAGCCGAGCTTGCGGTAGGCCGACCCGGTCGCGTAGATGAGGGTGCGGGCCTGGTAGGTCTGCCCCTCGCCGGTGGTGACGGACTTCACCTGTCCGGCGATGTCGAGGGCGGTGACGTCGTCGTAGACGATCTCGGTGCCGAACTTCTCGGCCTGCTTCTGCATCCGGTCCATCAGGTCAGGGCCCATGATCCCCTCGGGGAATCCGGGGAAGTTCTCCACCTCGGTGGTCTGCATCAGCTCACCGCCGACCTCCACGGAACTGGCGATCAGCAGCGGCGACAGGTTCGCCCGTGCAGCGTAGATCGCCGCCGTGAACCCAGCCGGGCCGGACCCGATGATGATGACGTCTCGCATGGTTGCCCTTCCGAGTGTTGAGAACCAGAGATTACGGCCTGGCCCACCACTCAGACCAACGCGGGAGCGCGGCGAGTGATTCCCGCCGGTCGCCCCGCAGTGGTCCCGGACCGCTCCAGCGGCACCCCGTCGTGACCGGCGGTCCGCCGGCGGTTAGCGTGGGACCATGCCCACCATGCCTGCCGTCGCGGTGACCGAGTCGCTGCCCATCACGAACCCGAACTCGTTGGTCGACGTGGACCTGCCCGTTCCGACTCCCGGCCAGAATGACCTGCTCATCGAGATCCGGGCCATCTCCGTCAATCCGATCGACGTCAAGATCCGTCAGGGCGCCGGCACCCCGTCCGAGCCCCTGGTGCTGGGATTCGACGGGGTCGGCCAGGTGAGGGCCGTCGGCGAGGCGGTGGAGGACTTCGCCATCGGTGACGAGGTGTGGTTCGCCGGGGACCGCACCCGGCAGGGCAGCTATGCCCGCTACACCCTCGTCGACCACCGGGTCGCGGCCCGGCGTCCGGGGACGCTGGCCGCCGCCTCGGCGGCCGCCCTGCCGCTCACCGCGATCACCGCATCCGAGGCGCTGTGCGAGCACATCAACCTGGGCGGCGACGACGCCTTCCTGATGGTCGGTGGGGCCGGCGGGGTCGGCTCGATGGCCATCCAGCTCGCCCGGGTCCTCACCCAGGGGCCGGTGATCGCCACCGCCTCGCGCACCGAGAGCGACGAGTGGTGCCGCCGGCTCGGGGCCGACGCCACCATCGATCACCACCGTCCGCTGGCCGAGCAGGTCCAGCAGTTGGGGGTGGAGGGGTTCCAGGGGATTCTGTCGGCCTACTCGTCCGGACGCGAGGCCGACTTCGCCGAGATCATGGCGCCCTTCGGGCGTCTGGTGGTGATCGACGCGATGCCCAGTCTCAACACCAATGCGTTCAAGCCGAAGTCCCTGTCGATGGTCGCCGAGTCGATGTTCACCCGCACCCAGTTCCACACCTCCGACATCGCCGAGCAGGGCCGGATCCTGGCCCGGGTGGCCGATCTGGTGGACAACGGCAAGGTGCGGAGCACGATGACCAAGTGCTTCAAGGGGATCAACGCGGCCACCCTGCGCGAGGCCACCGAGCTGGTCGAGTCGGGCCACACCATCGGGAAGGTCGTCGTCGAGGCCGACGCCTGGTAGAGCACAGCCGAGGCCGACGCCTGGTAGAGCACTGCGAGGCCGACGCCTGGTAGAGCACAGCCGAGGCCGACGCCTGGTAGAGCACAGCCGAGGCCGACGCCTGGTAGAGCACAGCCGAGGCCGACGCCTGGTGAGGCCGTCCCTAAGCTGGGCGACATGACGTGTTGTGCGAAAGACCCGAAATCCCTCAAGACCGCACCGGTGGTCGCCGCCGGGCTCATCGGGGGGTGGCAGATCGCCCGTGCCACCGGCATCCGCCCGATCGGCGGGGTGGTGCTGGCGGCGGCCGGCGTCCTGGCGGGACGCAGCTGGCTGGCGAGGAAGGGACCGGCCACCACCGCTGCGCTGAGCGCCGGCTACCTGGCTGCCTTCGGACTGTCCCACCCGCTGGCCAAGAGGATCGGGGCGTGGCCCTCGGTGCTGGTGGTCACCTCGGCGATCACCGCGGCCGCCCACTACCTCGGAGACCGGAACTGAGTCCTGTCGAGGCCGTTCAGCCGGATCCCCGCCACCACCTCGTGGCGGGCCCCCTGACGGCTCAGGTGTGACTCCAGCAGGGTCACCTCTCGGGCACGCCACGGGGGTCGACTGAATCCGGACAGGGAGTCGACCTCAGCGGTGAGATCACCACGGTGGCACCGGGCCAGGGTGAGGTGCGCGCTGAACGCGCCGACCTCGGGCTGGGCCCCCGCGCTGTGCGCCGAGGATCTGATGGTGCGGGCCAGTCCGGGCAGCCGCCCGGTGGGGTCGGCGATCCCGAGCCAGAGCATCCGCCCGGAGACCGGGTCCGGGAAGGCACCCGATCCCGACAGGCCGATCTCCACCGGAGGGACTCTCTCGAGGTCGGCGGTGAGGGAGTCGGCGAGGCCTTCCGGATCGGCGACCGAGGCCATGAAGGCCAGGGTGATGTGGGCGTCCCCGGGCTGAATCCACCGGAATCGCCGCGGGTCCTGGGGACGTTGTCGTTCGCGCATCCGCTCCACCAGGTCGTCGACGGACTCCAGCACCTCGGCCGGCGGCACCAGTGCCACGTACATTCGGCTGCCCATGGATCGATCCTCGGTCAGCCGGGGGCCATTCTCAAGGACCCGGTCGATCTCATAGCCCCGGCCGACCTCAGCGCCCCGAGAAGGGTCCTGTCCCCGCCCTATTCTCGAGGGGTGATCGACCTGTCCCGACCTGCCCTTGATGTCGCCCCCCATCTGCTGGGGGCCATCATCCGGCACGGTCCGGTGAGTGTGCGGATCACCGAGGTGGAGGCCTACATGGGCCTGGTGGATCCGGCCTCCCACGCCTTCAACGGACCGGGCGGCCGGGCGGCGGTGATGTTCGGTCCTCCGGGCCGGCTCTACGTCTACCTGTCCTACGGGATCCACCACTGCATCAACGTGATCTGCTCCCCCGACGGCGTTGCCTCCGGAGTGCTGCTGCGCGCCGGGGAGGTGGTCGGAGGAACCCAGATCGTCCGGGACAGGCGCGGCCCGAAAGCGCCCGACCGCAAGCTGGCCAGCGGGCCGGGCAATCTCGGCCAGGCACTCGGCGTCGAACTCGCCGACTCCGGGATGGCCCTGGCGCTGGACGGCTTTGCGCCACCCACCGACGGGACCTCCTCCGACTGGAGCCTGGAGGCGCCCTCGGCACCGGTGGCCGCCAGGATCACCACCAGGATCGGCATCTCGAAGAATGCCGAGACCCCCTGGCGGTTCATCATCCCCGGCGAGCCCACCGTGTCGGGCCGGCGTCACTGAGGGGTGGCGTCACTGAGCGTGGCGTCGACGGCGACGGCGTCCCGAATCCGCCCGTGAGCCGCCCGGAATCGGGCCGCCACCCGTGGTCCGAAACGGAGCCGCAGACTACCGGTAGAGGGACTTGTCCAGGACCGCCTCGAGCTTGTTGACGCTGGCCTGGAGGCTGAACTGGTGGGCCATCAGGTCGTGACCGCGGGCGTGCCACCGGTCCCGGGTGGCCTGGTCGGCGTCGCGCACCCGCGAGATCCCCTCCACCAGGTCGTAGGGGTCGACGACCGCACCGACCTCGTCGTCGGAGATGACGTCGCGCAGAGGCACCTTGGCGTTGCTGACCACCGCCAGCCCGGCGGCCATGTAGTCGTAGAGCTTGTTGGGGCTCATCCCCTTGTTGAAGACCTTCTGCGGGGTGACAGTGTGCAGGCCGACATCGCAGGCCTTGAGGATCCGCACCAGCTCCGACTTCGGCACCTGGTCGTGGAAGGTGACATTGGTCAGCCCCCGCTCGGCGACCTCGTCGATGGCCCACTGCTTGCGGGCGCCGCCGCCGACCAGCAGGAAGTTGACGTCGGGCAGCTTCTGGGCGGCGTCGATGATGAGGTCCAGCCCGACGTAGTTCGCGTGGGTGCCGGAGAAGACCGCGGCGAACCCGCTGATGCCGTACTGGGAGCGCAGCTCGTCGCGGCTCTCGGGCACCTCGTACTCGGCCAGATCGGCGCCGTTGGGGACCACGGTGAGCTTGTCGGTGTTGATCCCGAGCTCCTCGAAGTGCTCCTCCCAGCCCCTGGGCACCACGACGATCTGGCGGGCGTTGGCGTAGATGGTCCGTTCCAGGCCGACCAGGATCTTGTGCAGCAGGGAGCCCTCCTTGACCGCCCCGCCCGAGACCAGGGAGTCGGGCCACAGATCGCGGACCTCCACCACGAAGGGCTTGCGTCGCAGCTTCGCGACGACCATCGCGGCGGCCGGGGCCAGGATCTGCGGGGAGGAGGCGAAGATGACGTCGGCGGGACGCACCAGGGCGCGCGCCCCGGCGCCGGCGGCGAAGGCCACCCAGCCGAGGATCCGCTTGGCGCCGTTGCCGGAGTACTGGGGAATCGGCACCAGGGTGTAGCGGGGATCGTCGACGGTCATCTTCTGGCCGCTGGTGTGGTTGATGTTGGCGGCGTAGAAGTGCGGGGTCCAGTGCTTCAGCCGGGAGAACATGTCGAAGTTGCGGGTGATGCCGCCTGATCCCGGGGGAAATGCGTAATGGTTGATGACGGTGACCCGACGGTTGGGCATCTGTCCTCCTGGCGTGACGGCGTGGCCCCAGCCTAACGGGCCGGACGCCGCCCGGCGCGGCCCGGCGTCGCGCCTCAAGGCTCACCCGGACCCGGGGGCCGGACCGAGCACTCCGGGTTCACAGGCCCCGCTCGGCGGCGGGACCGCGGTCCGCGGGGCTCAGCGTCCCGACCGGGTCGTTCCCCGCCTGGGTGGGGCCGACAGGGGATCCTCGGGCCACGGGTGCTTGATGTAGCGGCCGCGGTTCTCGGCGCGCACCTGCGGGTAGGCGTGACGCCAGAAGCTGGCCAGGTCGTCGGTGACCGCCAGTGGCCGGCGGGCCGGCGACAGCAGGTGGAGGACCACCTTCACCCGGCCGTCGCACACCGTGGGGCCGTGCGACCAGCCGAAGCACTCCTGGAGTTTGACGGCCAGCACCGGTGCCAGATCGGAGTCCACCGGCGGGTAGTCCAGCCGGATGTGGGATCCGGTGGGCACCTGGACGGCCTCGGGGACCAGCTCGTCCAGCCGTGAGGCGGCCGGCCAGGGCAGCAGACGTCGCAGCGCCGAGGCCATCGAGACCCCGCCCGCCGACCGACCCCGGGCCAGCGCGTCGATCTCGGGTCCGAGCCACTCCTCGGCGCGGGCCACCAGGGTCTCCTCGTCCATTCCCGGCCAGGGATCGCCCATCACCCGGTGCAGCAGGCCCAGCCGGTTCCGCAGCTCGACGGCGTTGCGGCTCCACACGAACATCCCGTGTCCACGGGCCGGGTCCAGACCCAGCCCCTCGCTGCGCAGGCCCTCCAGCACCGCCGGACGGGCCAGAGCGCGCCGGGGCCGGGTGGGGGTGGAGGTCAGCACGATGGCGCCGAGGCGGTGCTCACGGCGTCCGACCACCTTCCCGGACCGCCAGACCGCCGTGTCCTGGGTGTGGTCCAGGGTGCGGGCGGCCGCCATCGCCGAACCCTCGTCGATCGGCACCGCGGCCCGGATGAGAGCCCCGGATCCGGAACGACCGGGTGACCGGGTGGTCTCCGCGACGGCCAGCCAGGCCGATCCGGCGAGCCGTGAGCCGCGGGGCAGGTCGGCACCGGTCCCGCAGGCCAGCAGGTATCCGCTCGACCCCTCGGCGCGACGTCGGGCGATCCAGCCCGGATGGGCCAGGGCGACCACCGTGGCGACCACTGTGTCGGTCGAGGGATGCGGGTCTGCCGCGGGATGCGGGTCTGCCGAGAGATGGGCGTCCGTCAAGGGACGAGCGCCTCGCGAGGACCCGCCCTCCGTCACCAGGTGCTCCAGCCGGGCGGCCTGCTGACGCCAGGCCCGTGCGGCCGGGTGGCGCCCCGATCTGAGCGACCTCAGCAGGGCCACCAGGTCGCCCTCCTCGGCGCGGGCGTCGGAGGCCAGCATGGCGACCACCTCGGCGGCGTGTCGGGCGCCGATGCTGCCCGCCGACTCCAGCAGGGCGCGGGCCAGCCGCGGGTCGACCGGGATCTGGGCCAGTGCCCGTCCGGTGGCGGTGGCCCGTCCGTCGGCGTCGACCGCACCCAGCTGGCGCAGCTCCTCCTCGGCCTCGGCGACCCGGTCTACCGGCAGCGGGGTCGGCAATGCCATCCCCTCCCCGCGCGGGGATCCCCAGCAGGCCAGCGCCAGCAGCGGTCCGACCAGATCGGCGTGACGCACCTCGGGCGGGGTCTCCTCGTCCATCCCCGCCCAGTCCTCGGCCCGCAGGCAGCGGACGGCGACGCCGGGTCCCAGCCGGGCCGCGCGGCCGGCCCGCTGGACGGCCGAGGCCTTCGACTCGCGGACCGTCACCAGCCCGGTCATCCCCCGGCCCTTGTCCAGTCGCGGCTCCCGCGACAGCCCGGAGTCGACCACCAGACGCACCCCAGGCACCGTGAGCGAGGACTCCGCGACCGAGGTGGACACCACGATCCGGGGGCGCGACGAAGGGGTCAGCGCCCGGTCCTGATCGCGGGCCTCCATTCCTCCCGACAGGGCCAGGACGTCGACCCCGGCGAGGTCGGGACGACCCGACAGCCCGCGCACCACGGCGTCGACCTCTCGTCCCCCGGGGGCGAAGACCAGGGCGGAGGGGTGTCCGCCGGTCCCGGCCGACCGGTCGACGTCCCCGGCCTCCCCGGCCTTCCCGTCGGCGGGGTGGGAGAGGAGGTCGTGCATTGCGGTGGCGGTCACCTCGGCAAGATGTCCCAGGAAGTCCCGGGTCACTCCTCGCGCATCGGTCGGGGAACCGGCGGCCGGTGCCCAGCGGACCTCCAGGGGATGGAGCACCGAACCGATCTCGACCACCGCGGCCGGCTCCTCCGAGCCCAGCAGACCGGCCCAGAAGTCGGCGTCCAGGGTGGCCGACATCGCGACCACCGTGAGGTCCTCCCGCAGCTCGGCGAGGTCATGAACCATCGCCAAAGCCAAGTCAGAGTCCAGGTGCCGCTCGTGGACCTCGTCGAGAATCACGGTGGAGACGCCGTCCAGCTCCGGATCGCGCAGCAGCCGCGAGAGCAGCACCCCGGTGGTGACGAACTCCACCCGGGTGGCCCGGGTGGTGCTGGACTCGCCGCGCACGGTGTGGCCGGCGAACTGGCCCGGCCGGGTGCCGGTGAGGGCGGCCAGCCGGCGCGCGGCGGCCCTGGCGGCGATCCGGCGCGGCTGGGTGACGATCACCCTGCCCGGCCGGCCCGTCTCCTCGGCGACCGCGGCGGCCAGCGGCGGGACGAAGGTGGTCTTCCCGGTGCCCGGCGGGGCCTGGACGACCAGGCGGCCGGTGGCCAGGCCGTCTCTGAGTGGGTGCGCGTGGGCGGCGACCGGCAGTCCGGCGCCGATCCGTGCCAGGTCGATCACCAGGAGGTCTCCCGGGCGTCCTCGGGGTCCGGGGCGGTGGCCTCGGCGACCGTGCGGTCGGTGAGCGGTTCGGGCTCGGCGTCGCGCAGGCTCCACCGGGTGGCCGGGATCTCGTACCAGGACCCCACCACCCGATCGGCCAGCATCGTCATGATCGCGACGGCGTCCGGCTCAGCGTCGGGGTGCACGGCGTACTCCTGGGGGGTGAGCCAGGCGAGCTCGCGGGACTCCCCGGGCCGCGGGTCGTGGGCCGGATCCTGATCGGTGGTGAGGACCATGATCAGATCGGAGTGGAAATGCCCCTGATAAGGGGAATGAGTGTTCATCACGGCCGGAACCGGGTGCATGATGTCGTGCACGCCGTCGTGCATCTGCGGCAGCGGCTGCAGGACGTTGAACTGGCCGACCTCGTAGCCGGTCTCCTCGCGCATCTCGTGGATCAGCGCCTGCCAGGGATTCTCGGTGTGCTCGATGTGACCGCCCGGCTGCAACCAGATCCCCATCTTCCGGTGCTTGTGAACCAGACCCCGCCAGACGCCGTCAACGTTCCGGAAGATCCAGGCACTGATGGTGATGTCATGGCCATGGGCCTCGGTGTTCAGGTGCACAGTCGCTAGATTAGGCGGGGAGACGACTCCCCTGCACCCCTCGTGGCGGCAGCACCGCGGACACCACGGCCCGCCGCGCCGGCCACACCCCCACCCCTCGGACTCTGCCGAGAAGTGAAGAATCGCACTTTGTGAGGGTCAGCTACTAACGTGTTCTCAGCACAACCAGTACCCTGCGCCGGCGAATCCTGCCCAGCGACATCCCGGAGGTCTTGATGCAGCTCTCTCAACTGTTCCCCACACTTGGTCACGACGCGGCGTTCACGAGCCGGCACCCCCGGGTCGCCGTCGTCGGCGGCGGCTTCGGCGGAATGGCGGCCGCCAAGGCCCTGGCCGCAGAGGGATGCCACATCGACATCATCGACCGGCACCCCTACACCACCTTCCAGCCGCTGCTGTACCAGGTGGCCACCGGCGGCCTGAACCCCGGCGACGTCACCTACCGGCTGCGCAGCTTCGCCGCCAAGCTCGGCTCCCACGCCCGGTTCCGCCGCGCCTCGGTGACCAGCATCGACACCGAGAACCGCCTGGTCCACTGCGACAACGGCGAGCCCATCGAGTACGACTACCTCGTGCTGGCCCAGGGCGTCGGCGCCAACTTCTTCGGCACCCCCGGGGCGGCCGAGCACTCCTACACGATCTACACCCGCGGCTCCTCGCTGACCGCCCGCGACGTCATCTTCTCCAACCTGGAGGCCCTCGACACCGACGTCTCCAAGACCTTCGACGTCATCATCGTCGGCGGCGGCCCCACCGGGGTCGAGACGGCCGGCACCCTGGCCGAGATGAAGTCGGTCGGTATTCCGGCGATCTTCCCCGACGTGTCGATCGACCGGGTGCACGTCACCCTGGTCGAGATGGGCTCCCACCTGCTGGCCCCCTTCGACTCCAGCCTGCGCCACTACACCCGCCGCCAGCTCCAGAAGCGCGGCGTCGACGTGCGCACCGACACCGCCATCGCCGAGGTGCGCGAGGACTCGGTGCTGCTCAAGGACGGCCACGAGCTGCCGGCCGACATGGTGATCTGGGCCGCCGGCGTCGGGGCCCACAAGGTGGCCATGGACTGGGGCTTCGAGACCGGCCGCGGCGGCCGCATCGTCACCGACTCAAACCTGAGGGTGCACGGGCAGGACCGCATCTTCGCGGTCGGCGACGGCGCCATCATCGACGACAACCCACTTCCCCAGCTGGCCCAGCCGGCGATTCAGGGCGGCCAGCTGATCGCCCGCCAGATCGTCAACCTGGAGAACAACAGGCCGCTGGAGACCTTCCAGTACGTCGACAAGGGCACGATGGCCACCATCGGCCGCAATGCCGCCGTCGTCCAGCTCGCCAACGGTCCCAAGTTCACTGGTTTCCTGGCCTGGCTGGTCTGGGTGACCATCCACATCTACTCCCTGCTGGGCGGCCGCAACCGCATCCAGGCGATGATCAACCTGGGTTCGCGCTACCTCACCTTCAACCGCGAGGCCGGTGCGATCGTCGGCGACGTCCTCACCGCCGACGGCAACCCGGGCAAGGGCGACTCGGAGACCTTCCGCAAGGAGATCGCCGAGGAGATGAAGGGCTCCGACAAGGACGCCCCGAAGGCCTGATCAGCCTCACCAGACTGGACGACTCGAGCGACTCGACAGTCTGATCGGTTCGAACAGCGCCGCGGCACCCCAGGTCCTCCTGGGGTGCCGCGGCGTCTTCAGTGGGTTGCCGGTCCATGTGCGGGGCCCGCCCTGGGGATCAGCGGGCTCTGCAGCGATGCCAGTCGGCCCGGTGCGACCAGCAGGGACGGCGGTGTCAGCCGCCGGTGACGACGGCCGGTCCTCCGGTGCGCCCCCACTCGCTCCAGGAGCCGTCGTAGACCCGCACCGTGCGACGTCCGGACAGCACCGCGGCCAGGGCCACCACGCAGGCGGTGACCCCCGATCCGCAGCTGGCCACCACACCGGGCTGGTGGCAGACCTCGTCCACCCGGGCGCTGAGATCGTCGACCGATCTGAGCCGTCCGGCCTCCTGCAGCTCGGTGAAGGGCAGGTTCACCGCCCCGGGCATGTGACCGGTGCGCAGTCCGGGTCGCGGTTCGGCCTCCTCGCCGCGGAACCGGGAGCGGGAGCGGGCGTCCACCACGGTCTCGGCACCGCTGGCGAGGATCTGCTCGACATAGTCCTGGTCGACGACCAGGCCCTCCCGCGGGTGAAGGACGACGTCTCCGGGCGCCGGCGTCGGCGTGCTCTCGGTGGTGAGACGGTGGCCGGCCCGCTGCCAGGCCGGGTTGCCGCCGTCCAGGATCGAGACGTCGTCGATCCCCATCGCGCGCAGCATCCACCAGGGCCGGGCGGCGGCGAACAGGGAGTCGGTCTCGGTGACGACGACGTGCGAGTCCTCGTTCATCCCCAACCCGCGCAGAGCCTCCTGGAAGGTTTCAGGGGAGGGCATGGTATGCGGCAGGCCGGTTGTCTGGTCGCTCATCGGACCGTCCAGATCGAAGCGCAGCGCCCCGGGGAGGTGCGGGGCGGTCGGCGCGGCGCCCATCGAGGCATCGAGGACAAGGATGCGGCCGGCGTCGGGGCCGGCCAGGGCGGTGGCGAGCTCCTCGACGGTGACGACGGGGGTGGGCAGCAGCTCGTTCATGCCGCGATCATGCCACCGGGAAGGGGTGCACGGGTGGGGCCACCGCGAACAGGGGGCCGATGGCTGTGGGTGCCGAGATCCTAAATGCGGGGAGATCACGGGAGCCCGGGCCGCGGTCCCCTTGTGGCGAAGTGCCCGTGACGCAGCGTCCGGGGCGCACTAGCCTCACAGCATGAACAGGACAACGATCATCATCGCGGGTCTCGTCGCAGCCGGCGCCCTCATCGTGCTGAGCAGTCGCTGCCGTCGGCACAGCCATGATGTGGCCGGGGACCTCAAGCACCAGCTGCGCGATCTGGAGCACGACAGCCGCAGGAGGGGCCGCGGACGCCGCAACTCGCCGCGCTCCGACGGCCACGCCACGCCGGCCGGCGGCCACGGCCGTCCCGGCACCGCCCCCTCCTACTTCACCGCCTGAGAGCTGTCGAGGCTCGACACCGCCAGGGCACTGCCCCCACCCGGTCCGCAGTCTAGGCTGCGGCCATGCACATGTCGTCGCCCTCCACCGGCACCAGGCGAGGTGACGACCACCCCACTCTCCTGACTGGGGCTCGTGACTGGCTGGCGCGACACCAGACCGTTGTCATGGCGGTCCTCATCGGTGGGGCCATCGTCCTGGCCGTCATTCCCCGGTGGACCCAGCTCGGCGCCCAGAGCGTCTGGTCCGATGAGCAGTTCACTCTCAGTCAGACCAGCGGCGGTCTGACCCGGCTGCGAGACCGGGGACACACCGAGATCCACACGCCATTCTTCGCCATGCTGGTGTGGTTGTGGAATCACATCGTGTCCGTGGGCGCCGTGCGTGCCCGGGCATTCTCGGCACTGGTGACCACCCTCGGCATCGCCTGTGTGCCGCTCATGCTCAGGCGGACCCCGATACCCGCGCCGACCCGCTGGCTGCTCACCGCCGCGGTGGCCACCAGCGGACTGGGATTCGTGTACGGGCAGGAGATCCGCCCCTACGGTCTGCTGTGGGCACTGGCGGTCGCACTGACCGTCAGTCATCTCCGACTCGAGTGGGAGCCCCGCACGGGCGGGCCCACCGCACGGCGCCAGGCCGTCCATCTGGGCCTCGGGGTGCTGGCCTCCCTCACCCACCTGTTCGGTCTGGTACTCGCCGGCTGCAGCCTCGTCGTGCTGGTCCCCCGTGGCAGGATGCGTCCGCTGCGCGGCCTCCTCTTTCTCGCGGTGGTCTGCCTCCCCGAAGCCATCTGGATCATCCATGGCCGGCTCACGGTGCCGGGGTTCGCCGCCGGCACCTCCTGGAACGCCAGACCCGACCTCTCGGCAGTCACTCTCCTGCTCCAGAGCGTCTTCAGTTGGGGTGTCCCGTCGATGACCAATGGCGGATTCGTGTGGCACACCCCTGCGGGACCTGCCCTGGTCATCGTGGTACTCACGGTGGCGCTGAACCGCTACTGGAGACGCTCGGCGTCGTCCCGCGGCACACCCTCCCCGCCGGCCATCTCGGCCGCGACCGGCCTGGCTCTGCTGGCCGTGCTGATCATCACCTCGAGCTGGCTGGTCTCCCAGATCACCCCGCTGTGGACCCCCCGCAATCTCATCGTCGTGGACCCGGTGATCCGGATCGCCCTTGGCCTCCTCGTCGTCTCGGTGCCCGGCCGACCTGCTGTCCGGACCCTCCTCAGCAGTGCCCTGGTGATCGTGCTGACGGCCGGTCTGGCCACCGTCGTCTCCGCCAACCGCAGTCCGTGGAAGACCGACTTCAGAGCGGCCGTCCGACTCGCGATGACCACTCGCCATACCCATCCCGAGGTGCGCATCGCCGGCAACCTCGATCCGCAGTGGGCCGTGGGGACGACCTCGCACCCGGACGACCCGCGCACCGTCGCCGCCCTCACCCCTGACCGCTATGTCAGCCGACTGACATTCCCCTCCGGTGTCCGACTCGCCGACCACGACACCCTGTGGCTGATGTATCTGAGCCCGCAGGCAGACACCGACAGCAACACCCAGATCATGATCAACACGGCGAGTCCGTCCCAGTGCCACCCGATCGCGATCACCGGAATTCTGGCGATGTACTGCACGGCCAGGGCGAAGTAGCGCTTCGAAGCACCCCGTCACGTCATTCCCGTCCGGCCGGTCAGGCCTGACCCCTGGCCTGAGTCCTCGCGGAGGCCGGCCCGGCGCCACGAACCCGATGCGTGCGCTGCCACAAGGGCACACATCGGGAATACCATCGAACTCCCTGTCGTCCCCAATATCGGGACAAAACCGGCTGGCGGAACCTCGCCCGAGGGGAATAGCGTGTCCCCTGATTCAAGGTCGAACCCTCCGTCGAAGGCCCATCCTCTTGCCGAAACACCTTGCACGCCGTCTCGTCACCGCCATCGCCGCCGGAGCGACCCTGCTGGGCTCGCTGTGCACCGCCAGCGTCGCCCACGCCGACTATGCGACGCCCTATCAGCCGTTGATCGTCCCCGGGACACCCTCGGGGCAGGACTGGGAACTTGAGAACCCCGCGCCGCACACGACTGGGTCCACGGGGAACAACGTGTTCGGTGACAGCACAGGTGACAAGTACGCAGATATCTGGGGAATTCAGTGGGACGGTCGGTGGTCAAAGATGAACAAGGCCAACGGCATCGCTTCATTCTTCTCTGCCGTGCCTCCGTATATGTATCATCAGCAGCGCCACATCGACATCATGAAGTATCCGGGTGATATCGGTTACCACATGCACAACGTCACATCCCTCATGCCCACGGTTGACCTGAACGGCGACAAGTGGTGCGACTTCCTGGCGATCCAGGATGGCCAGATGTATGCCTACTACAACCAGGGCAGTGGCTACCTCGTCAAAGGACCGCAGGTCGGTAAGAACTGGAGCGGCATGGACCAGATCATCTTTGCCGGCCAGCTCAACGGGGATGGTGTGCAGTATGTGGTGGCCAGGAGCAAGTCGGACGGGAACCTGTACGGCTACACCATGGGAGTCGACGGCGCGCTGAGCAACGTCGGCCAGATCGGGAGGAACTGGGGTGGTGTCAGGTTCATCCTGGCTCCCGGTCAGTTGGTCGGAGACAAGAAGTACGACCTCATGGCGATCGACAACAACGGCGGACTGTTCTGCTACCGCGGGGCCGGTCTCGGCAAACTGAGCAATGCCGGACAGTGTGGAAGAGGATGGAACGGATTCCAGATCGCTCTTGTACCCGGGGACATGACTGGCGACGGACTGTGGGACCTGGTCGGGCTGCAGAACCTGAACCATCCCACGAACATGTATGTCCCGCAGGAGGGAAACAACGGGAACCCCACTGACCGCGGTCCGCTCTACCTCTACGAGAATCTTGGAAACGGCCGATGGGGCGCCAAGCACATGATCGGCTACGACTTCTACCAGTACAACGTCCTCGGCTGATCCACAGGCTCCTGACCAGCTCCCCCGACTCCGCGAAGCCTGGAGAGGGCCCAGTGTGGGCATCACCCCCGAACTCGTCGACGAGGACCAGTACTCTCCGTCTCTGCAGCGCCCTGGGGCTCAGGGCCGCCCCACCAGCTGAGCGGTGAGATCCAGCAGCACCTGGGCCTGGGCCTCGAAGGTGAGGCCCCGGTCGACGGCGGCCCTGCCCGCCGCGCCCATCCGGGCGCAGCCGGCCGGGTCCTCCAGCATCTCGGCGAGCACCTGCACGGCGGCCTGCACCGACTCCGAGTCGGCGAACCGTCCGGCATGGTACCCGGCGAACATCTGACGCCAGGCCGGGAAGTCGGAGGCGCAGAACGGCACCTGGGCGGCCATGTACTCGAACAGCTTGGTGGGCAGCGACCGGACGTAGTTGGGCAGCGGCTCCAGGAACACCAGACCCACCTGGGCACTGGCCAGCACGGCCGGCACCCTGGTCGGCGCCACCAGGCCGAGATGGTCCACCAGGCCCTCGGCCACCGCCGCCTCGACCACCGGTCCGCAGCCCCTCAGCGGACGTCCGGCCAGCACCAGGTGGGCCTTCGGGACCCGCTCGCGCAGGGCCCGGACGACGTCGATCATGAAGGAGAGCCGGCGCTCCTGGCTGAGATCACCGGCGTAGACCAGGCGTCCGGCCACCGGGGCGGGATCGACGGTGAAGTTCGCCAGCCAGGGGTAGTTGTGCACCACCACCGTGCGGCTGTTGCCGAACCCGGCGGCGACCGTCTCGGTGGCTGCCACGATGCTGTCGGCGCCGCGGTCGGCCAGTCCGACCAGGATGCGGGCGGTGCACCGGACGAGGGGCCGGGTGAGGCGGTTGAGATAGGGCTTGGTGTCGACCTGGCCGACCAGGTCCTCGTGGGCGTCGTAGATCACCTTGCAGCGGTGGCTGCGGCCCCACAGCAGGGCCATCGGGATGAGCTCCGGGTCGTGGATCTGCAACAGCTGGGGACGCAGCCTGCTCAGCGCCCGCCAGGCCTCCGGCTGGCCCGCCAGCATCCGCAGCACCCGCCCCCCGGTGCGGTGCAGCGCGACCACCGGGACGCCGTCGTCGAGCCCGTCGCGCTCGGCGCTGATGACCAGGTGGAAGTCGTAGCCGGCGGCGGCCACCGCGCGCGCCTCCTTGTTGAAGACGCGATTGTCGTGGCCGTTGTGGACGGTCGACAGGTGGACGACCCTCGGCGAAGCCTGACTCACTCCAGCCACTCAGTCCCGATCGGGGGTCTTGGCGGCCAGCAGCACCTCGGCCACCTTCGCCGCGGCATGGCCGTCGCCGTAGGGATGACCGGGATCTCCCACCGGTGCCGGACGCACCGCGGTGGCGGCCAGGTGCTCGGCGTCGGGATCGAGGATGTTCCAGCCGTTGTCGACGGTCTCGGTCCACTCGGTCTCGGTGCGCACCGTGGTGCACACCGTCCGCAGCAGGAAGGCCTCCTTCTGAAGGCCGCCGGAGTCGGTGATGACGCCGTCCGCGTGGATCACCGCATTGACCATGTCGGGGTAGGCCAGCGGGTCGATGGTCTCCAGATTTCCGCGGGCGATCGTGATGCCGTCGGTCTTCGCCCGCACCCGGAGCCTGGGGTGGACCGGCAGGACGACCTTGCGGTCCAGGGATCCCAGGGCGTCGAGGATGTGCTCCAGACGGTCCTGCTCGTCGGTGTTGTCGGCGCGGTGGATGGTGGCGAGGATGTACTTCTCGCCCTCGGCGACGCCGGGCACCGGGCGCGGTTTCGCCAGCACGGAGTCGCGCACCTGCATGCAGACGTCGGTCATCACGTCGCCCACCAGGATCGAGCGCGAGGCCAGTCCCTCGTCGGCCAGGTGCTTCATGGCGACCTCGGTGGGAGCCAGACACAGATCGGCGGCGTGGTCGGTGAGCACCCGGTTGTGCTCCTCGGGCATCCGCCGGTTGAAGGAGCGCAGGCCGGCCTCCAGGTGAGCCACCGGAAGGTGCATCTTCACCGCGGACAGGGTTCCGGCGATGGTGGAGTTGGTGTCCCCGTAGACCAGCACCCAGTCCGGATCCATCTCCTCCAGGACGGGATCGAGCTGTTCGAGCATCCGGCCGGTCATCACGCCGTGGGAGCCGCCGCCGACACCCAGGTGGAGATCGGGGGCCGGGATGCCCAGCTCGATGAAGAAGGAGTCGGACATGTTCACGTCATAGTGCTGTCCGGTGTGGATGATCTTGTGGTCGATCCCGGCCGCCGCGAAGGCCTTGGCCACCGGGGCCAGCTTCACGAACTGCGGTCTGGCGCCGACGATGCTGACGACTCGCAAATCTGTTCCTCTCAGTTGAACTACCGGGATCGCCATCAGACGTCCGCCCCGGGGACCCGCTCCGAGTCTCCGCCCTACTCAGGTCATTCGGACCAAGCCCTTCAGACTCTAGACTCTGCCGAGCTACGAGCCTCAGTGCCGCCCACGCCGCTCAGGTGAACGCGAGGCATCGTGGATGGTGTCACGGTAGGCCTGTTCCATCAGTTCAAGACTCAGCTTCCATGAGTAGTGGGCGAGAACGTGGTGGCGTCCGGCCTGGCCCATTCGCCGCCTGAGGTCCGAGGAGTCGACGAGACGCCCGAGCGCCGCTGCTGCAGCACCAACGTCCCGCCGGGGGACGATGAGGCCGGTGCGGCCCTGCTCCACAACCTCTGCCGGTCCGTCCGTGTTGGTGACGACCACCGGAAGCCCACATGCTCCTGCTTCCAGGATTGCCACTCCGAAACTCTCGGAGTCGAGAGTCGACAGGGCTGCGAAGACGTCCAGGCCGGCCAACGCCTTCGGCACCTCCTCATGGGGCACTGCGCCGTGGAAGACGACTGACTGGCCCAGACCGGACGCGAGCTCGCGCAGTGCACCTTCGTCGGGTCCTTCGCCATAGAGGTGCAACTCGAGACCTTGGTCGGCTCGATGCTCACGCACCACCGCGAAAGCCCTGATGAGGTCGTCGATGCCGTACTTGGCGAACAGTGCCTTGACCGTCCCGACACGCACCACACCATCCTCAGGACGAGGGCTGGGCACGAACTCATCGGTGTCGACACCGAATGGGGTGATCGATATCGGCCGCCGTCCGGCGTAGTGACGGATGACGTCCGCCATGCACAGGCTGGTGGAGGCCAGCCGGGTGGCCGCAGCGAGGTTGTCCCTCACGATTCGGGCGGCCGCCGCGTTGCGCCGTGGCGTGTCGTAGATGTCGGCCCCCCACACCGACAACAAGGTTGGCTGCCGAATGTGTGCGAGTCGGGCCATCAGTCCGTACCCGGTGGCGAAGTGCACGTTGACGATGTCCGGGTCAACCGAGTCTGCCAACCGCCGCAACCACCAGGCGTCAGTGAGATAGCGGCCGGCACGCAGGTCCGGTGCAAGATGCAGGTGAACGTCCCGACTGAATGTGTGTCGACCGGGCCGGTGAGCCGTGGCGAGATGCACATCATGTCCGCGCTCAGCCAACCCATTGGCCCACCGGACCATATGAATCGAGGAAGCCGCTCCCACCAGGAGAACTCGCATAGTTCCGCACCTTCTGTCAGAGCCCGCGTCTGGCAGGGCTCGCACTGGTCTCGGAGTGTCAGCCTATCGAGATCGGCCGTCACTCTGCCTGGCGAGCACTGATTCCGGCAGCGACCCGACGGGTTCCTCCGGTTCACAGCTGATGACCGCCGCGGCCAGCAGCCAGGTCAGCTGGGTGACCGACTGCACCAGGTAGGTGCTGTTGGCGAAGGACAGAATCGGCATGGCGACCAGCAGGCCGACGACCCACCACCGCTCGCTGCCGCCCCTGCCGCGGCGCACCACCACGACGGCCGCCAGCACCGCCATCACCACCAGGGCCGCCGTCACCACCAGGCCGTACTGGGAGGCGATCTCCAGCACCCCGCAGTGCGGGTTCACCTTGCCGTGGAGGGTCCACGGCAGCCCTCCTGCGCGCACCGAGGCCTCGTATCCGCCGGGCCCGGTGCCCACCCACGGGTGCTGTCTCACCAGTCTCAGCCCCACCGCCACCAGGGCGGATCGCACCGACAGGGAGGACGGACCCTCGTTGGAGTGGTGCATCACGACGCCGACCACCCGGTGCCATGCCCGGGCCAGGGAGTCGCCGCGCAGCGCGACCAGGACGCCCATCGCGACCACCGTGCAGGCGATCAGCAGCCACCGCCACCGGCGCGAGGCCAGCACCCGCACCGCAACCGCGCAGGCCAGCGCCAGCATCGCCGAACGGCCCGAGGTGAGCACCAGCAGGACGGCGGACGCTGCGGCGCCGGCGGCCATCGCCCATCGCCACGGCCCGCTCTCCCGTCGACACCGGACAGCCAGCAGAGGAACGGCGATCGCGGTGAGCACCGCATACAGATTGGGGTTGGTCAGCCAGGTGGCGGGGGCCCGGTAGACGCCGGGATAGCCGCGCCACACCCCGTTGAGATAGCTGCTCAGGTGACGTACGGTGGCCACCTCCCAGGCCGCCACCGGCAGGCTGATGCCGATCGCCACCGTCCAGCCTCGCGCCAGCCAGCGCACCAGGTCGAAGCGGCGCAGCCTGGTCATCGACCAGACGCCGGCCAGTCCCAGAGCGACCGCGACCAGCTCGCTCCACTGCCGGCCGATTCCTCCGGTCAGCGCCGTGGCGGCGCCCACACCGAGCCACAGCACGGCCAGTCCAAGGACCGCCAGGCTGGCCCGGCTGCGGCGTCCGAGGACCACCGCGATGACGGCGACGACGCCCACCAGCACCCGGTAGCCGAACAGTGGTCCCGCCCCGGCCCAGGGCCCCAGCAGGGCCGCGACCGGCAGGGCGCCGACGCACCAGGCGACCAGCGCCCGGCGCCGGCGTCCTGGCAGATGCGTCGCGGCGGCCGTGCCGTCATCGACAGCCGACCGCCGCGGTGGTTCCTGATCAGCCATCGAGGGCCGATTCGGTTCGGATCAGGCCTCGCCGTCACCGATCACGATGACCTTGACGCCGTCCCACTTGGCGGGATCGACGACATGGCGGCCGTCCACCAGGACCTTGATGCCCGGCAGATCGGCCGGGGTGAAGTCCTTGTACTCGGGGTGGTCGGCCTGCAGCAGCGCACCGTCGACCGGCTCGCCGACGTGGTACGGGGTGAATCCGAACTTCTCGAGCTCCGCATCGGTGAACATCGGGTCGTGGACGCTGACCTCGGCGCCGGCGTCGGCCAGGTCCTTGACCGTCGGGAAGACCCCGGAGAAGGCGGTCTCCTTGACCTTGCCGCGGTAGGAGGCGCCCAGCACGACCATCTTCCTGCCCTTGAGGTCGCCCAGCACCGCGGCGGCCTCGTCGACGCAGTACTGCGGCATCGTCATATTGGCCTGGCGGGCGGTCCGGACGATGGTGGCGTCGGGATCGGTCCACAGGTACAGCCGCGGGTAGACCGGGATGCAGTGGCCGCCCACGGCGATGCCGGGACGGTGGATGTGCGAGTAGGGCTGGGAGTTGCAGGCGTCGATGACCTTGTAGACGTCGATGCCGTTCTTGGCGGCGAACTTGCCGAACTGGTTGGCCAGTCCGATGTTGACGTCACGGTAGGTGGTCTCGGCGAGCTTGGCCATCTCGGCGGCCTCGGCGGTACCCATCGTCCACACGCCGTTGGGGCGGGGCAGGTCGGGACGCTCGTCGAAGTCCAGCAGCTGCTCGTAGAGGGCGATGCCCTTGGCGGTGCCCTCGGGGCTCAGACCGCCGACCAGCTTCGGGTAGCGGCGCAGGTCGGCGAAGACGCGGCCGGTGAGGACCCGCTCGGGGGAGAACACCAGGGTGAAGTCCTTGCCCTCCTTCAGACCGGAGATCTTCTCGATCATCGGCCTCCAGCGGTTGCGGGTGGTGCCGACCGGCAGAGTGGTCTCGTAGGAGATGACGGTGCCGGGGGTGAGGTGCTCGGCCAGCGACTTGGTCGCGGTGTCCATCCAGCCGAAGTCGGGCTCCCAGGTCTCATCGTTGACGAACAGCGGCACGACCAGCACGACCGCATCGGCGCCGGGAATCGCCTCGGCGTAGTCGAGGGTGGCGTGCAGCTTGCCGGCCGGAACCAGCTTCTTGAGCTTCTCGTCCAGGAAGGCCTCGCCGGGGAACGGCTCATTGCCCTTGTTGACCTCGTCGACGACCCTCTGCTGGACGTCGACGCCGATGACGTCGTGGCCCTTCTCCGCGAACTGGACAGCCAGAGGCAGGCCAATCTTGCCCATGGCGACGACGGCGATCTTCATTCAGGACTCCTCGCGCAGGTTGAGTAACGCCAGCAGTCTAGTCGAGGGCGACGGTCCGTCCCCCGAAACCCCGCACAGCGGGCGACGGTGCCGGACTCCCTCTGCGGGACTCCCTCTGCGGGACTCCCTCTGCGGGACCCTGCCAGACGCCGGGAGACGGCCGCCCGGAACCGTGCAGCACGCCCCCTGGAGGTGTCCTGAGCTGTGCCGGGTCCCAGCAGGAGCGCATCCCGCGACGCTGCGACACCCTCCGCCTGTGTTACGAACAGATAACAATGGTCACAGTTGAGTAAGAATACTGTTCCATACTGCACATATTCGCGCTTCGAGGACGCCTGTGCCGCTAACCTCCCCGCATGGCAGCCTTCAACCCCGAGGACACCGGCCCCCTGGTGCACCAGATCGGCGAGACGATTCTCGAGCTCTCGCACGTGGACAAGCACTTCGGGGACCTGCACGTCCTCAAGGACATCAACCTCACCGTCGCCAAGGGCGAGGTGGTGGTCGTGCTCGGCCCCTCGGGCTCCGGGAAGTCGACCCTGTGCCGCACCATCAACCGCCTCGAGACCATCGACTCGGGGACCATCACCATCGACGGCACCCAACTCCCCCACGAAGGCCGTGAACTGGCCAGACTGCGCGCCGAGGTGGGCATGGTCTTCCAGTCGTTCAACCTGTTCGCCCACAAGACCATCCTCGAGAACGTCATGCTCGGCCCGGTCAAGGTGCGCAAGCGTCCGCGCGCCGAGGCCGAGAAGAAGGCCCGCGAGCTTCTGGAGCGGGTCGGCGTCGCCAACCAGGCCAGCAAGTACCCGGCACAGCTGTCGGGCGGCCAGCAGCAGCGCGTCGCGATCGCCCGGTCGCTGGCGATGGAGCCCCAGATCATGCTCTTCGACGAGCCGACCTCCGCCCTGGACCCCGAGATGGTCCAGGAGGTCCTCGACGTGATGGTCTCCCTGGCGCGCGGCGGCATGACGATGATCGTCGTCACCCACGAGATGGGGTTCGCCCGCAAGGCCGCCAACCGGGTGGTCTTCATGTCCGACGGCCAGATCGTCGAGAAGTCCGACCCGGAGACCTTCTTCACCAATCCCACCAGCGACCGGGCCCGGGACTTCCTGGGCAAGATCCTGCACTGATTCCGTCCCGACACCGACAATCCCCGTGACACCACGACTCGCTCGGCACCATGACCCGCGAGAACATCACGACTCGCGAGAACACCACGACCTCCGACGACCTGGGAGCGCACAACCACAGACGTGCACCCCGGCCGCCGGACTCCCAACCGACACGACCAGGAAGAAGCACACGATGTCAATGAAGTCCATGCGCAAGGCGGCAGCGGTCCTCATCACCGCGACCCTCGGCCTCTCGGCACTGTCCGGCTGCGTGGCCGGGGAGAGCGGCTCGAGCTCCGACGACGGCTCCGCGGGCGGCGGCGGCACCGTCAACATCGGAATCAAGTACGACCAGCCCGGCCTGGGGATGAAGGACGGTTCCAGCTTCAAGGGGTTCGACGTCGACGTCGCCAACTACGTCGCCAAGGAACTCGGCTACTCGAAGGTCAACTTCATCGAGACCCCCTCGGCCCAGCGCGAGACGATGCTGCAGTCGGGACAGGTGAAGATGATCTTCGCCACCTACTCGATCACCGACCAGCGCAAGGAGAAGGTCTCCTTCGCCGGACCCTACTTCGTCGCCGGCCAGGACCTGCTGGTCAAGGCCGACAACACCAGCATCACCGGCCCCGACTCCCTCAACGGCAAGAAGCTGTGCTCGGTGACCGGTTCCACCTCGGCCAAGAAGATCCAGGACAGCTACGCCTCCAAGGTCGACCTCCAGGAGTACGACACCTACTCCAAGTGCGTCGCCGCCCTGTCGGCCGGCACCATTGACGCCGTCACCACCGACGACATCATCCTCGCCGGATTCGCCAGCCAGCCCCAGTACAAGGGCAAGCTGAAGGTCGTCGGCAAGCCCTTCACCACCGAGCAGTACGGCGTCGGCATCAAGAGGGGCGACACCGCGGACGCCAAGAAGATCAACGCGGCGATCAAGAAGATGATCGACGACGGCGCCTGGGAGAAGGCCCTCAAGGACAACGTCCCGGAGTTCTCCTACAACAAGAAGACCAACCCGCCCAAGCCCACCGAGGGCGAGTGACGGCAGCCCGCAGCTGAACCCGACACTCACTCCGACTCCCCCGCCCGGGCCGCTCGGCCCGGGCCGCTCGGCCCGGGCGGGGCGGGTCAAACCCCACCCTGGAGGTGATTCATGTCCGATCTTGCCCAGTTGATGCGCGACTATGACGTGCTGGGAGGGTTCTGGATGACGATCAAGCTGACGGTCGTCGCCGCGCTGGGATCGCTGATCCTCGGCACCATCGTCGCGATCATGCGAGTCAGCCCGGTCAAAGCCTTCCAGGTCTTCGGCAGGATCTACGTCGAGCTGATCCGCAACACCCCGCTGACGGTGATCGTCACCTTCTGCGCCCTGGCCTTCTACAACGTGCTGGCCTGGCGACTTGCCGGCAGCACCGCCCGATCCTCGGTCCAGCTGTTCTGGTGGGGCAGCGTCGCGCTGTCGGTCTACCACTCGACCTTCGTCGCCGAGGGCATCCGGTCGGGGATCAACACGGTCCCATCGGGGCAGGCCGAGGCCGCCCGATCGGTCGGACTCACCTTCGGGCAGACCCTCAGCCAGGTGATCCTCCCCCAGGCGATCCGCGGGGCGATCACGCCACTGGGCAACACCCTCATCTCGCTCACCAAGAACACCACCGTGGTCTCGGCGATCGGGGTGGCCGAGGCCTCCTACGTCATGAAGAACATGATCGAGTTCTCGCCACAGTTCATCTACGCGATCTTCATCCTGATGGCCCTGGGCTTCGTCATCCTCACCCTTCCGGTCGGGATGCTCGTCTCCTGGGCCTCGACCCGACTGGCGGTGCAGCGATGAGCAACAGCGTTCTGTTCGACGTACCCGGCCCCAAGGCCCTCCACCGGCACCGCATCATCGGGATCGTCGGCGTCATCCTCATCGTCGCCCTGGTGGCCCTGCTGATCTACGGACTGCGCTCCCAGCTGGGGGCCGATGCCTGGTCGGCGGTGTTCACCGGGGAGGCCTGGACCGACTACTTCATCCCCGGCATCATCAACACCCTGCAGGCCGCCGCGGCCGCCCTGATCCTGGCCTCCCTGCTGGGATTCGTGCTGGCCATGGGCCGGATGAGCTTCGTCCGCCCGCTGCGCTGGGTCTGCTCGATCCTGGTGGAGTTCTTCCGCGCCGTCCCGGTGCTGATGGCGATGCTCTTCTTCTACTACCTGATGGTCTTCGCCGCCCCCTTCAACACCCTGGTCCCGCCGAACCTCAAGGGCCTGGTCGGAGTGGTCGCCGGGTTGACCTTCTACAACGGCGCGGTGATGGCCGAGCTGCTGCGCGCCGGCGTCAACTCCCTGCCGCGCGGGCAGACCGAGGCGGGACTGTCGATCGGGCTGTCCCTGGGCCAGACCCGCCGGATGATCCTGCTGCCCCAGGCGATCACCGCGATGATGCCGGCCCTGGTGAGTCAGCTCGTCATCATCGTCAAGGACACCGCGCTGGGCTACATCATCACCTACCCGGAGCTGCTGCGCTCGGCGACCAACCTGTCCAGCGGCGGGACGAACATCATCCCGGTCTTCCTGATCGCCGCGGTGCTGTTCATCGTCATCAACTACTCCCTCACCCAGCTGGCCGAGTACCTCCAGAAGAGGATGGGACGCAGCCGCGGCACCCGGATGGTGACCATCGAGCAGGCCCACCAGGAGTCCTTCCTGCACGACGAGGGGGCCCTGGAGGAGGTCGTCGACCAGTCCGGCATCCACGAGAAGAGGCGTCCTCCGGACGAGGTGTGAGGGGCGCCCGGGGCACTGGTCGCTAGGCAGTGGACTCGGATCGCCGAACGGAACTGCCCGCGGTCGTGACAGGCTGGACGCCGTGATCCTCACAGTCACCGCGAACCCCAGCCTCGACCGCACGGTCCGACTCGAGGGACCCCTTGTGCCCGGACAGGTCCATCGTCTCGTCGACTCGGTGACGGTGGCGGCCGGCAAGGGGGTCAACATCTCGGCGGTGCTGCACGCCGCCGGCGTCGCCACCCTGGCGGTCGTCCCGGACGGAGCCGATGACCCGCTGCTCGCCGGCCTGGTCCGTGACGGCGTCCCCCACCTCGGGGTGCCGATCACCGGGGCGGTCCGCACCAACCTCACCGTCACCGCACCGGACGGCACCACCACCAAGTTCAACGAGCCCGGGGCCAGGCTCGACGGTCCACAGCTCAGGGCCCTCGAACAGGCCGTCCTGGCTGCGGCGCTCAACGGTGCCGCGCCGTCTCCCTCCCCGATCCGGAGCACGGGACCGCACGTAGATGCCGGGTCGGTCTCGGGGAGCGGTTCAGGCACCGCTGCCGGGTCGGGTGGCAGAGCCGGTGATGACTCGCCCGAATGGGTGGTGATGACCGGGTCACTGCCTCCCGGCGTCCCCGCCGACTGGTACGCCTCGATGGTCGCTCGGCTCCGCGAACAGCTGGGTTCCAGTGGTGTGCGGATCGCCGTCGACACCTCCGACGCGCCGCTGGCGGCGCTCGTCTCCCGATGCCCCGGATGTGCTCCCGATCTCATCGCCCCCAACTCGACCGAGCTCGCCCAGGTGTGCGGAGGAGACGGCGCACAGATGGAGGCCAGCACTTCCGGCGGCGACCTGTCCGCGGTGATCGAGGCTGCCCGAACCCTTGTTGGCAAGGGGATTCGCGAGGTTCTGGTGACCCTCGGCGGTGCCGGGGCGCTGCTCGTGGGTCGCGACTCCTGCTGGCAGGCGGTGACCGGTCCGGTCGACGTCCGCTCGACGGTCGGGGCGGGGGACGCAGCCCTGGCCGGACTCCTGCTGGCCCGTGACCGCGGGTCTGATGCCCCCACGGCGCTGCGCACCGCCGTCGCGTACGGGACCGCTGCGGTGTGCATGCCCGGGACCGGTCGGCCCTCCGCCGAGCAGGCCGCCGCGGTGTCCGTCAGCGTGAACCGCTGCCGGTAGGCCTTGCCGATTGGATATCGTCAAGGAGTCGTCAGCCGCCGTCGCGGGGCTCCAGCACATCACCGGAAGAGACACATCATGGCCAAGAAGGTTGTCACCGTCGGCTCCTCGGTCGGGCTGCACGCCCGCCCCGCCGCCACCATCGCCCAGGAGGCCGCCAAGCTCGGCTCAACGGTCACCCTTGCCACCGAGGGCAACGAGCCCGTCGACGCCCGTTCCGTCCTGCTCATCATGACTCTGGGCGCCGGATCCGGCGACTACGTCACTGTCGAGGGGAACAAGGAGGCCGACGTCGAGACCATCGCCGATCTGGTTGCCAAGGACCTCGACGCCTGATCCTCAGTCTCTCTAGCCCCACTGATCCCCAGGGCCGTCTCGCCCGCTGATCCCCCGAAGGCCGTCTTGCCCTGACAGTACGTCGTCCTCAGACCGCGTTGATCCAGTTACTCGGCGTTGATCCAGCTACAAGAGGATCAACGCGAGATGGGTCGGGAGGGATGGGTCGGGAGGGGTGGGGTTGTCGGGGTCGACGGCAACCGGATCCAGCGGATTGCGACGTTGCCGGTGCAGCGCCGGAGAGTCAGCACGCAGGGGCGGGACGTCGCAGGGTCACCACGGAGTCGCGGGCTGCTCGGTGGTGTCGGAACCGCTGCTGCGGAACATCGCCCGCCGCAGTCGTCCGGCCGCCAAGGACGGTCGGCGCAGGTCGTCTGCGGTGAACCGGATGATCTCCAGACCCTGGTCCCGAATCCTCGCCTTCCGGGCCTTCTCCGGCATCACGACCTCGGACACCGTCTGTCCCGGTCTGACGAGGGCGCCGTACTTCTCCCGGCCGTCGTACTCCCCCACCAACCCGTCCTCGGGCCATCCGAAGTCGCATCGGGCGACGAATCGTCCGTCCTCGGTGAGGACCACGTACTGCAGGATCGGTCTGGGGCAGCCGTGCAGTTCAAGCTGCGCGCGCATCAAGGACTCGCCGGCACTCTCGACGGTCCCATCGGCGAAGGCCGCCACGGCCCGTGCGACCTTGTTCCCAGGCCGTCCGGCACCGCGGGCGACCAGATCGGCCAGGACGGTCCGGGATCCGCCCTCGGCCAGCGCCGCGTCGGCGCACATCACACCGGTGACGAAACCGAACTGCCTGGCGACGTCCACCACGGTCCTTTCCATGCTGGTGAGACGGATGCCCTGCGCCTCGATCATCTCGTCAGGTTCGATCGTGCACACCCGCGTCACCAGTTGTGGACGTCGGTGCGAACTCTGCCCGCGACCCGGCGCCCTGGTGATCCACACCGAGTCCAGGCCCCGTCCCGACAGCGGTAGTCCGAGCAGCGCAGCAGCCGAGACATGACTCAGTGCCCAGCCGTCATCGGCCAGCATCGGGATGGTCGCGTCCACGAGATCGAGGTGACGACCGCGGACGTCCTCGGCGAGGTCACCGGGGACGACGGCTCCCCGACGGACCGGTGTCCAGGTGCCGTCCCGCTTTCCCCGGGCGAGCACCTCGTGGCTCACCCCGCCGCGCACCAGATCTCTGACCATCCTCACCCGCGGTGTCGCCCTCGTCATGGCAGGAGTCAGCCACACCGACCCGACAACCGTCCAGGAGCCGGCACCTGAACTGTGGATAACTCTTGGCGGTGTCGACGGCCCCGATTCTGTCCACAGGTGCCGACCGGCTGCTGGATCGCCCAGGGCAACACGGCGTCCTGCCGACTCGGCATCGTCCGACCCACTCAGGGCTGAAGCCTGCCTGCTGCTGGACGCTTGTCTGCCACCCGACTCTTCTTGTTGCCAGACCCCTACCTGCTGCTGGACCCCTCCCTGCTGCCAGACCCCTGCCTGCTGCCAGACCCCTGCCGCATTGATCCAGTTACTCGGCGTTGATCCTCTTGTAGCTGGATCAACGCCGAGTAACTGGATCAACGCGGATGAGCGGAGGCGAGTAGGGAGGGCGAGGAGAGGGGGAGGGCCGGGAAGGGAGGAGGGGCGGGGAATGGAAGATGGGCCGGCGTCAGGAAGGCCGGGGTCAGGAGGCGGTCTTGCCGGACGGGGACGAGGAAGAAGGAGACGCCGGAACGGGCGACGAGGAGTCGGCGGAAGGGTGTGTCCGGCGACTCATCAGGACGGCCACCGAGATCGCCACCACCCACCACATCAGCGAGGTGGGGAAGTTCTTCACCAGATAGGTGTCCAGCACCAGCCCGGGGAAGGTCGCCAGCACGGCCAGACAGGTCGCCCCGTGCAGACCCCCGATGCCGCGCAGACAGAACACCACCACGGCCACCAGACTGGCCAGTGCCAGCACGACGCCGAGAAGACCGAGCTCCGCGGCGATCTGGACCACGGTGTTGTGGGCGTGCGGCAGGCTCACCCCGAATCCCGTCACCCGCAGCGCGTGGGAGGCCCCCGGCACCTGCCCGCTCTCGGTGGCGAACCACGGCCACATCACGCCGTACCCCTTGCCGAACAGGGCACTGCCGATACTGGCGGAGATGCTCTCCCAAGCCACCCGCCAGGTCTGCGCACGCCCATGATCGACCAGTCCGACGCCGCGCAGCTGTCCCATCCACAGCACCGCCGCGCCGGCCACCAGGAACCCGATGACTCCCTTCAGGAAGTGCCTGTGGCGGGTGCCGATGCGAGCAGGACGCCCCCAGATCAGCAGGGCCACGCACAGCAGTCCGAGATCGATGAATCCGGCCCGTGACCCGCTGGCCACCAGGGCGAACACGAAGCTGGCCACCATCAACCAGGACAGCACTCGATGTCTCCCGCGCCGAATGCCGTCAGCAGCGATCCCGATCCCCAGAATGAGCGCGGTGTGGTAGATGGCGGCCCCGCCGAACCGGGTGGCCAGCCTCCATCCCACCTTCGGTTCCCACAAGAACTCTCGAACCAGGTCGACGGGTGTGACGACCGCCAGCACCAGACACGCCCGCCACAGTGCGTCGGCCAGCCTGTCCCGCCCGATCAGCAGGACGAGCATGACGGCAGTCACCAGCACCAGAACGGACTCCAGCAGCGGCACCACCAGAGCCGACGCCGGAACAGTGACCCGCACCATGGCCGACGCCGTCCGGCCGGCCAGCACGTAGTGGGAGTGCATCGGAATGGTGCACGCCGCCCACACCAGCATCGCCAGGAAGGGTCCGGCGACAAGGACGGCAGCCCGCACCGCCGGCCGCTCGGGCAGACCCGCCTGGACCGACTGGTCGGGCACACCCACAGGGCCCGACTGACCCGACCGGCCCGACTCTCCCGCGCGATCCCCACGATTTCCGAGACCCGAACGACCGCGACCCGTACGGTCCAGCAGCCACTTCACCGGCCACAGCAGGAGGCACACCACGAGGGATCCGGCGAGCAGCCCGAGCATGATCGGGTAGCGCCGGTCGTCGGCCATTCCCCGCTCGGTGGTGACGAAGGTGCAGGTGACCAGCAGCACGGCCAGCACCAGTTCGGCCAGCCAGCTCACCGGGTGGGCGAGGAGATCGGCCGCCAGTCTGGCCGCGCCAGGGCGCACTGCGTCCATGACGCCACCCTGCTGCTCAGACTTCGTGATGTGCTCATCCTAACGGTGCAGGTCGGGCGACGACCCGACACATTCGGTCCCGACGCATCCGGCCACACTCAACGTCCCCGACGCGCAGCGGTGCCCGGGCGGCCAGTTCTGGCACACCCGGGCACCCGCTCCGTCCTGGGGCCGGCAGCAGCCGCCACCGGCCAAGCCGGCCAAGCCGACCGAGCTCGGCCGCTTCCGGCCGAGGCCGGACTCAACCGCCCCCAGCCGAACTCAGCCGGATTCAGTCGGACTCAGTCGGACTCAGTCGATCTTGACGAACTCGTTGGTCGCGGCCGAACGGATCATCGCCTCACAGACCTGCACCACCTTGGCACCCTGCTCCATGGTGACGATGTCGGACTTCTTGCCCAGCACGGCGTCGCGGAAGTTCTCGTGCTCGGTGCGCAGCGGCTCCGGCTTGGGAATCGCGAACCGGGTGACATCGCCCTCGGCGACGCCGCGGAAGTTCGCGATGTCGTCCCACACCGTCTCCACATTGGCGTTGGCGTAGAAGGTGAGGTCGGCGGTGAGGGTGTCGGCGACGAACATGCCCTTCTCACCGGTCACATAGGTGCGACGCTCCTTGGTCGGGGTGAGCCAGTTGACCAGGTGATTGCTCATCAGCCCGCCCGACAGCGAGCAGGTCGCCGAGACCATGTCCTCGTACTGACGCCCGGCCTTGAACATCGTGCGGGCCGCAACCCACTCGAAGTCGCGCTGGGTCACCCAGCTGGTGAGGTCGATGTCGTGGCTGGCGAGGTCCTTGACCACGCCGACGTCGGCGATCCGCGCCGGGAAGGGGCCCTGACGACGGGTCGCGACCTGGTAGAGATCGCCCAGGTCGCCGTTCTCCAGGCGCTTGCGCAGCGACTGGAGGGACGGGTTGTAGCGCTCGATGTGGCCAACGGCACCCACCAGCCCCCGGCTGCTGAAAGCATCGGCCAGATGCCTTGCCGCGGCCGTGTCGTACGCCAGGGGCTTCTCGATAAGAGCATTGACGCCGGCCTCGGCCAGCTTCAGGCCGATCTCCTCGTGGTACTTCGTGGGAGCGGCGACGACGCAGTAGTCGACGCCGGCCTTGATGACGTCGTCGACGTCCGGCAGCACCGGGAGGTCGCCGGCGACGCCGTAGGGGTCCTTGCCCGCGGCATCGGCGATGGCGACCAGGTCGACACCGTCAATGGCCCGCAGGTTGCGGACGTGGTTCTTGCCCATCGATCCGATGCCGACCATGCCGGCGCGCAGGTTCGCCATCTCAGGCTCCGGCCTTCGCGGCCGCGTTCACGGCGGTGACGATGCGCTCCAGGTCCTCCTGGGACAGCGAGGGGTGGACCGGCAGCGAGACGCACTCGGAGGCGACCTTCTCGGTGTTCGGCAGATCGAGCCCGGGAGCGTAGGGGGCCAGCGAGGGCAGCCGGTGGTTCGGGATCGGGTAGTAGACGCCGGAGCCGACCGCGTACTCGTCCTTCAGGGCGGCGGTGAAGCGGTCGCGCTCGGCGCCGGTGGCCCCCTCCAGGCGGATCGTGTACTGGTGGTAGACGTGCTCGTAGCCCTCGGGGACGAAGGGGGTGACCGCCTCGGTGATGTTGGCGGTGAGGAAGGCCGCGTTGGCCTGGCGGGTCTTGGTCCAGCCGGCCAGCTTGGTGAGCTGCACCCGGCCGATCGCCGCATTGATGTCGGTGAGCCGGTTGTTGAGCCCGATGAGCTCGTTGGCGTAGCGCTTCTCCATGCCCTGGTTGCGGATCATCGCGGCCTTGCGGGCGACCTCGGGATCCGAGGTGGTGATCATGCCGCCCTCGCCGGCGGTCATGTTCTTGGTCGGGTAGAAGGAGAAGGCGCCGAAGGTGCCGAAGGTGCCGACGTGCTTGCCGTCGATGGCGGCGGCGTGGGCCTGGGCACAGTCCTCGAAGAGCACCAGACCGTGCTTGTCGGCGATCTTCTTGAGGGCCGGCATGTTGGCCGGCAGACCGTACAGGTGCACCGGCAGGATGCCGACGGTGTGCTCGGTGATCGAGGCCTCCACCGAGGCCGGGTCGAGGGTGAAGGTGGCCGGGTCGACGTCGGCGAAGACCGGCTTGGCATTGGCCAGGGCCACCGAGTTGCCGGTGGCGGCGAAGGTGAAGGAGGGCACGATGACCTCGTCGCCGGGGCCGACGCCGGAGGCCAGCAGCCCGATGTGCAGGGCCGAGGTGCCGGAGTTGACGGCCACTGCGTGGACGCCGTCGACGACCTGGGCGGAGAACTCCTCCTCGAAGGCGTGCACCTGCGGTCCCTGGGCGACCTGCCCGGAGGCCAGCACGGCGTCGACGGCCTTGCGCTCATCCTCGCCGATGATCGGCTTGGCCGGGGGAATGAATTCGTTGCTCACGTGAGCTCCTTGTGTGAATGACGCTGTGTGAAATGACGTCCTGCGCGGTGGCCTGGGCCTGCGCTCGGATTGAGTTGTGCGGGGTGCTGCGCCAGCAGTGGCAGTCGCTCTGAGTCGACCAGGAACGGTCGGCGGCCCCGTCTGGTCATCGACCTTCGGACACCAGGCTGAGGGTGTCGGTGGCGGGATCCTCGACGAAATGGTCGCCGGTGCGGGTGTCGACCCACTTGTGCTCACCCTCGGGATCCAGCGGGAAGCCGGAGCGGCCGACCCACTTGATCCGGCGGGCCGGGACGCCGGCCACCAGGGCATAGGGCTGGACGTCCTTGACGACCACCGAACCTGCCGCCACAGTGGCCCACTCCCCGATCGTCACCGGGGCGACGCAGACGCTGCGGGCACCGACCGAGCATCCGTGCTTGAGGGTGACGCCGACCGGCTCCCAGTCGTCGGCGCTCTTGACGCTGCCGTCGGGGTTGCAGGCCCGCGGGAAGTGGTCATTGGTGAGGACCACGGCAGGTCCGATGAAGACGCCGTCCTCCAGGTACGCGGGTTCGTAGACCAGCGCGTAGTTCTGGATCTTGCAGTTGTCGCCGACATGCACCCCCTCGCCGATGTAGGCGCCGCGGCCGACGACGACGTTCTCGCCGAGCACCGCACCGGAGCGCACCTGGGAGAGGTGCCAGATCGACGAACCGTCGCCGATGGTCACACCATCGTCAAGATCGGCGGTGGGAATGATCCGCGGTTTCGTCATGAATCCACCCTTCTGGAGTGCTGAGTCACGTGCTCAGCCTACTCATGACGACCCCCGTTTCACCTCAGGAGGGCGCGCGTCTGTCATTCGGAAGGCCATCGGCGGGCCATCAGTGCGGTTCCCGGCCGGACGCCGAGGCCGACAACACCCCCGCATCCCGGTTGCGAGATGTTCCCGGGGGCTGTGTGGACCCGCGGGCGACGTGGTGTCGCGCGTGCGCTCCGGACCGCCCGGGGTGGCCCGGCGGTGCGCCGACGCCGGCGGCGTCAGGCTCCTGCATCGAGGGGGACATGTGGCGCACTCGGAGCGGGCGGACGACCGAGCCCACGCGCGGCGTCCACCGCGACGCCGCTGTGTAGCATTCAGGATCGTGAGCAACCCGACTCCGTCCGAAGACCCTGTGACCGCCCAGACCGATGTCTCTGGTGAGCCCGAACCCGTTGATCTGCTGGGATACCTCAAGAGGCTCGCGCATCACTGGCTGGCGGGCATCATCACGGCGGTCGTCGTCGCAGCTGCCCTGTTCGGTGCAGGCCTTGCCAGCGGTTCGGACTCGGTGGGTTCAGTGTGGGCGCGAACTCATGTGATGGTCACCATGCCAGCGCCGACGAACGAGGCTCAGGCGCAGTTGCTGGCTGCTTCCTCGGACCGTCTGATCAACAGCTACCTGGCTGTCGAGAGCTCAGCCACACTGTTGGCCGACACAGCAAAGATCCTCAACGACGGGACCACCACCGAGACGCTTTCCAACGCGCTCTCAATGTACTGGGGGGGCGGCGGCCAGATCATCGCCTTCTACGCTCTGGGTACCGATCAGAAGAAGGCCGAACAGCGGGCCAACGCCTATGCAGCGGCTTTCGTGAACGACTCCGGCCGACTCCTGCCACCGGTGGTCTCCGGCGCCGGCAGGCCCACCTTCACCGTCGTCCAGCCCGCATTTCCGTCGCCGGCGAACCCGTCACCCACCGGAGCCGCCGGCGGCACGGCTGGAAAGCTGCTGAAGTCACCGGCTGTCGTCGCGATCGCTGGGATCGTCGTCGGCCTGCTCGCGATGGCCGCCCTCGAGATGCGGAACTCCCGCCGTCGACAGTTCAGTTGAGCTGAACGGTACTGACTGGCGTCTCCGCTGCTGGCCAACCTCGACCAGGAGCCCGACCGCCAACAGATAGAGCCAGGTGACGTGATATCGCAGCGTCGATGACGGAACCACCCCCAGAACAGGGACAAGGACCACGACCACCAAGCCAAAGGCCGTCTGCCAGTTCACCATGGGGGAGCGGGGAAGATAGCCGCGGACCAGGACCCACAACCACATCGCGATGAACAACACCAGGGCGAGAATGCCGTACCGCAACCAGAACTCGAGCAACACGTTGTGCGGATCCATCAGGATGTCTCCGTAGGCGCTGGCTGCCGCTGCTTGATAGTCGACCAGTGACCCGTAACCGAGCAGGGCGTTCCCGGGACTTCCCATCAACATCGCGAGCGCATTCCCGAGGATGACGCCGCGCTTCGCAGTCGAGTTGTCCTGAATGTAAGAGCTGCTGAGCAGCGCCACGACCGACACGACGAAGAGCGATCCACCCAGCACCGCAGCCCTTACCCCCAACGCGGCACGGTGCAGCCGACGGATATTGAGGATTGCGAGCAGCGCGAAGGCTGCCACACAGCCGAGCAGCGCTCCCCGCGATCCCATGTAGGTCACCATGAACGCAGTGGTGAGCAGCACGAACCAGCGGCCAGCGTTGCGCACCCCCCGCACCGGCTGGAACCAGATCCGGGCCAGCACACCGGTGAACAGCATGGCGAGGACCACACAGAAGTCGTTGTAGTTCGGATAGGTGGCGCTCACCACAAATCGGCTGGTGGAGACGGCGCCGACCGTGTTGGCGCCCGGATACAGGATGGGCAGCAGCTTGATGCCCGTGACCATCTCTCCGATGCCCATCAGCCACACTGCAAACGCGCCCCAGTACAGCCCTTCCAGGGTGCGCCGTGCCGCCAGCTCAGGACGTTGACACCGATACATCACCCAAGCGAAGCCGATCACGGCAACCATGATGGCGGCATTGTTGCTTGTGCTGATCAACGAGTCCCGATGCAGGAGCAACACGCTCAACGCGGACCCGATCAGGCACCACGACAGCAGAATGACCACCGGTGGGCAGGTTGGCCCTGAACGGCTCCGGGCCACGCCCACGAACACCATGAACCATGGCACCACCAGCAGCAGAATGAAGCTCAGGGGCAACCGCATCACCAGCATGGCGGCCACGACGGCCAAGACCATGCCAGGTGCCCAGCTTCGATCCGGAACCGGTCGGACGCCGCTCCCCACCGCTGAGGGGGCCGAAGCACGCTTTGCCGTGCTCTGCCCAGTGGATCCTGCAAGGGTCCCCATTGCACTCCCGTCGTCATGAACCGCGGGCGGTCCCGCGCCCCCAGACTAGTTCCCAGTGTGCGACCCCTGGCGCCGGTCAACATCGGCCAGAACCTGGGCAAGCTGCCTCACCCGTCCCCTCCAGCTGTGAGAGTCCCGTACCTCCATCACCGTCTTCCGGGCTCGACCCACCTCTTCCGGATGGTCCGAGAGCTCCTTCAGTTTCCCTGCCAGGGCATCGGTGGTGCACGGCACCGTCCACCCCAGACCACCATCAGCCACTCGCTGCCCGGCAAGGGTGCCCTCGGAGGCGAGCATGGGCTTGCCGTTTCCGATGTACTCGTAGAGCTTCAACGGAGCCGCGAAGGTCCAGTACGGCTGCGGCTCGACGGCAAGAGTGGCAACGTTGCATCGAGCAAAATAGGGGGCCAGCTGCTCCGCCCCCAGTGCGTGCACAATCTCAACATTCTCCCCCACCCACTGCCTGAGCCGTGGCTCTGCGGCAGCCCACTCCTCGGGTCGGGTGCACACCGTCATGTGCACCTCGGGAACCCGGTTCACCGCCTCGAAAAGGCGGTCAAGGCGGTATATGTCACCGAATCCTCCAACATAGAACAGCGACAGCGGGTGAGCGGGAGCCTCTTTCGGCTCCTCGACGATGTTGTGACCGGGCGGCAACTCGGCCAGCTGGACATTGGAGGGCAGATCCACATAGTCCGCCATCTTCAACGACGGCAGGAATATGACGTCCAAGCAGTGGCCATAGGCCATCACGTCATATCGGTACATCGCGATGGCGGCCTTGCGCCGAAGAGGCGAGAGCCCCTTGCCATAGAGCGGGAACCTCCAATGAATATCTCGGTAGAACAGTCCCACCGGAATTCCAGCCTTGCGCACCCGCGCGAGGAAGGCGAAGTCCTCGAAAGGATGAGTCGGTAGGTGATGCCGCTCGGTGAGCGCAGTCGGCATCGTCGAGGACTCGGAATAGCAGAAGTCGAAGTGCGTGCCTCTTTGGATGGCCTCGCTGACGAGGCGCATCTGCCGACGCCGCTGTGCTGCGGTGCCCGCGACCAACCACACCTCTCCCCACTGACTGAGGGCCTCCATCATGCGCGCAGGGCGCACCTGGCCACCGAACTTGGAGGCCATGTCGATCGGGTACGGAAGGTGATAGATACACCTGCCTCCTCGGTCATGCTCCTGGGCCGAGCGATCTGGGCTGCTGGTAGGCATGGGTCTCCTCTGAGTCCGCGAATCCGAGGCCAAGCGTAGTGGCTCACATCGCCCACCGGCGATGGCTGCCACAAGACGCAGCGCGATGGGGGCCACTCCATGAGTGTCCCTGATCAGTCGTGTGAGGACGAGTCCGGCCGGCTCCGAATCGGCGTACAGGAACATCCTGGAAGCTCGCTGCAATGCCCTCAGTAATCTGTGGTCATGCCCAGCGCAACGAGTCTGTTCCTCCTCACCAGCTTCTATCCGCTGTCGACAGGCGAGGAGTTCATCGAGAACGAGATCGGACACCTCGCCCACGCATTCGACCGTGTGATCGTCGTGGCCACACAGACGAGACCGACGGATGTCATGACCCGAGAAGTGCCGAGCAATGTCGAGGTGGTCGTCGCCGGGGGTGCTCTTCCTTCCGGCCTCGCCGCGCTGAAGGAGGTACTCCCCGGCCTCTCGCAGCTGCCGCGCGAGGCGTTGAGTGGCGACGCGGCCAGGAACCCCCGGATACTCGCTCTGGATGCGATGTTTGAGAACCATGCCCGTCGTACCGCCGACGCACTGGCCGCGGAGCTCCCGAGGCTGCGTCTGGCACCCGGATCGCACGCCGTCATCTACTCCTTCTGGTTCCACGTCCAGGCGCGGCTGGCGATGCTGCTGGCCGCCGACCTGCGCAGCCGCGGGGTCGTCGTCGACCGGATCGTGTCGCGGGCTCACCGGTACGACCTCTACGAGGGCGAGACGAAGTACGGCCATATCCCCGAGCGCAAGCTCCTGCTGGGGGCCCTGGACGGCGTCTACCCGGTCTCCGAGCAGGGCAGCCGCGAGCTGAGACGGCGCTGGCCGGCCTTCGCGGACAAGATCCACACCCGCCATCTGGGCACGGTCGACCCCGGCGAGCAGGCGATCTGCGCGAGGAGCCCGTTCCATCTGGTGAGCTGCTCGCATCTGGTGCCCGTCAAACGGGTGGACAGGCTGCCGGCGATCCTCGCCGGGCTGCGCAGCCGGGGGATCGACGCCGTCTGGACCCATCTGGGCGACGGCCCGCAGATGGACGCGGTCCGCGAGGCCGTCGAGCGGGCCGGGGTCGGGGAGTGGACCGATCTGCGCGGGCACGTCCCCAACAACGAGGTTCCCGATGTCGAGCGGGCGCTGAACCCGTCCTGCTTCATCAACCTGTCGACCTCGGAGGGTCTGCCGGTGTCGATGATGGAGGTCGCCGCCCTGGGAATCCCGATCCTGGCGACCGACGTCGGCGGGGTCGCCGAGATCGTCCACGACGGCGTGAACGGGAAACTCCTGCCGGCGGAGTTCACCGGCGGGCAGGCCGTCGATGCCCTGGCCTGGCTGGCCGGACTCGATGCGGATGCCTTCCAGGCCGCCTGCGCGGCGTCCCGCCAGGTGTGGGAGACCGGCTTCGACCAGGCGAAGGTCTACCCGGCGTTCTGCGCCGAGGTGCTGGGGGCTGAGGAGTCGCAGGACGGAGTCCCGGCCAGGTCGGGGGAGGTGAGCTGATCCTCGCCGTGGAGCTCGAGCTCACTCTCCTCGTGAGACGTGGGCCGACGTCTGAGAGCACCCAGCGCGACCAGCCACCACCACAGGCTCGCGCCGTAGTTCTTCAGCAGATAGGTGTCGAGCAGGAAGGCACCGATGGTGGCCACCAGGGCGACCAGGATGACGTCCTCGGGGTCCGGACGGGCGTGTCGGCGCAGGCTCGGCCACAGCCGACGGACCAGGACGACCACCGGGACGATGATCACCGGCGCCAGGAGAAGACATCCGACCAGTCCGAGCTCCACCAGCACCTGGAGGAAGGTCGAGTGGGCGCTGTTGAGGGCGGGCCCCCAGTGGGTGGTCACCATGCCGCGCCACGGCGTCCTCAGCAGGTGGGAGTCGAAGGCGTACCACGGCCACAGCCGACCCGAACCGACACCGATCAGGATGTGCGTCGGGGTGCTGGCCCAGAAGGTCAGCGAGGTGTCGAGGTTCTTGGCGCGCAGCTCGTCGATCGGGTTGAACAGCCGGTGCAGGACCGGGACGGCGGTGACCAGGATCGCCGCGACGACCACGACGACTCCCGCTCCGATCCAGGCGCGACGGCTGCGCAACCACTGCAGGGCGATGACGACCCCGGCCAGCAGCATGCACATCACCCCGGCGCGGGAGCCGGTGAGGACCACCGCCAGGACGCCGAGTGCGGCCAGCCCCAGGCTCCACCATCGCCGCCAGCCGGCCAGTGCGGCCGCCATCGTCACCCCTGCCGCCAGCATGAGGGGGACGTGGACCACCGCCGAACCACCCATCCCGGTGGCCAGCCTGGCCGACCCGTGGACCGCGGCCGAACGCGGCCACTGCAGGAACGAGCAGACGATGGTGGCCGCGGCCGGCCACCACAGAACCCGGTGCAGCGGGCCGGGGGGAAGGACGCGGATGATGGCTGTGGCGAGCAGCAGAGTGGCCAGTGCGGTGAGGATCGGGACGGTGAGATAGGACCGGGGAATGACGGTGTAGGAGACGTAGGGCCTGGGGGTGATCGATGCCGAGACCAGGGCGTAGACCATCAGAGCTGTACCGGACAGCACGATGGTGCTCCCCGGTCTGGAGAACGTCGTCGCCGGACGGGGCCACAGCATCAGGCAGATGACGGTGCCGATGTAGTAGACGAAGAAGTAGCTGTTCCACAGCCAGGGGCTGGGGGTGGGGGCGCGTCTCAGGTCGAAGAAGGTCTCGATGACCATCAGTGCGGTGAGGGCGACGATGGGGAGCCAATGGCGCCAGTCAGCTGCGGCGTCGCGGATTCGCTGGGTCCGGGTCCCTCCGGACTCTGTGCTAGGTGCCATTCCACTCCCGGGAGTCGCCGTTGATGTGAGTGCCACCTCGTCACCAGGTGTGTCACCCCTGCTGGGGGTCACCCGACTCCCTCGAGCCACCCCTCCCACGGCCGTGGTGTGGTCACCGAGGTCTGCGGCGTCGGGGACGACCATCCTGTTGGCGTTGACCGTCCCGCTGGCGTCGGCCGGCTTGTTGGCGTCGACCGCCTCATCACGGCCAGACAGACCGCCTGCGCCGGCCGGCTTATTGCCGTCGACCGGACCGCCTGTGTCGGCCGGACCGTCGCCGGGTTCTCCTGCCACCATGTCGCTCAACCACCTCATCTCGGAGCACCCCGATCATGCCACCCGGGAGGAGCCTGACCTCTTCACTGCACGGATCACTCGCCAGTCGAGCACTTAGGCAGCGCCAGCGGCGCGAACCCTGGTTTAGCGAGTGATTTGTGCACTCCCCGTCCCCGCTGAGGAGGTTCGCCGACCGATTCTGTTCCCTGAACCGGGATCTGGTGCCCACATTCCGGTGTTCATAGCGTCCGTACTGCCCGTCGCAAAGCCCTGCGTTCTCATTGGCATCACAGTGCCATCAACTCCTGGACCAGTCCCCGTCCGGTCAAGTCCCTGGTAGTGGTGTATCCGTTTCGTGATCTTTCGATACGGGGTCAGGCTGCCAGTTCGGGTGGGATGGGGTCTGCTCCTTCCAGGTGCGTCTGGTCCGGGCCGTCGGGGTTGTGAGTGCCTCGTGAGCGTTCCAGGACCTCCAGGCCCAGGTAGCGCCGGCCCTCGGCCCACTCATCGGTCTGCTCGGCCAGCACGGCCCCGACGAGCCGGATGACGGCCTCCCTGTTGGGAAAGATCCCCACGGCATCGGTACGCCGCCGGATCTCCTTGTTCAGCCGCTCCTGAGGATTGTTCGACCAGATCTGGCGCCACACGTCGACCGGGAAACTCGTGAACGCCAACAGATCGGCCCGCGCGGCGTCCAGATGGGCATGGACCTGGGGAAGCTTGGCCTCCACATAGTCCAGCAGCCGGTCGAACTGGGCGTCGACGGCGGCCGCGGAGGGCTGGTCGTAGACCGAGTGGAGCATGGCCTTGACCGCCGGCCACAGGCTCTTGGGGCACACGCTCATCAGATTGGCCGCGTAGTGGGTCCTGCACCGCTGCCAGGCAGCCCCGGGCAGGTTCGCCGCGATCGCCTCCCTCAGCCCGGCATGGGCATCCGAGGTGACCAGCCGCACCCCGGACAGGCCCCGGGCCACCAGATCGGCGAAGAACGTGTTCCAGGCCGGCCCGGTCTCAGCGGTGGCGACCTGGAGGCCCAGGACCTCCCGGTGGCCGTCCGCGTTGACCCCGGTGGCAGTCAGCACGACCGCGTTGATGACCCGTCCGGCCTCCCGGACCTTCATCGTCAGGGCGTCAGCGGCCACGAACGTGAACGGGCCCGCCTCGCCCAGAGGCCTGTGGCGGAAGGCCTCGACCTGGGCGTCGAGGTCGGCGGCCATCCTGGAGACCTGGGACTTCGACAGGGAGTCGATACCCAGGCTCTTGACGAGCTTGTCCATCCGGCGGGTGGAGACCCCGGCCAGGTAGGCGTCGGCGACCACGGTGATCATCGCCGACTCGGCGCGCTTGCGCCGCTCCAGCAGCCACTCGGGGAAGTAGCTGCCCTGGCGGAGCTTGGGGATCGCCACGTCCACCGTGCCGACCCGGGTGTCCAGGTCGCGGTGACGGTAGCCGTTGCGCTGGACGAGGCGGTCGGGGTCGGGGCGGCCGTACTCCGCGCCGGCGACCTGGTCGGCGTCGGCTGACAGGAGCATGTTGATCATCGTCTGCAGCAGTGAGCGCAGCAGGTCCGGGGAGGCCTGGCCCAGGGCTTGGTCCAGGACCCGCGTCGGGTCGACAATATGAGGAGCGGTCATCGTGGTTGTTCCTTTCGAGTGAGAAGTAGAGAGCTTTCTCGAAGGATCACACGGTGACCGCGCTGCCGTCCACCACGAAGTCGCGGAGGCCGACGGGTTGGTCACCAGCGGGTTACACCACCATAAGGGGCACTACTCCCCGTCCCCGCGTTGATCCAGTTACTCGGCGTTGATCCAGTTGCAAGAGGATCAACGCCGAGTTACTGGATCAACGCTGAGAAAGAAGGGGTAGGGGTACGGCGGAGCGGAGGGGGAAGGGGTACGCCGGGGCCAGGCAGAGACGGGGGCGGGGCGGGAACGCTGATCGGGAGGTGGTGTCGGGTCGACTGTGTCGGAAGACCGGCTGCCTGAACACCAGCCACCCGGGATCCGACCCCTGGACGCCGGCCAACCGAACACCAGCGACCGGGATCCAGACGCATGGACGCCGATCAACCCAGCACCGTCAGCTGGACCATTTTCCGGAGTAGAAGAGCCATCCCCACCACGCCATCACCGCCAGGTCGAGAACCACCGCGATCAGCACCAGCCACCGCCAGAACAGCTTGAGCCCCACCGGTCGGGACGGCCCGCGGGTCAGCTCCCCGATCGCGATGAACAGCGGGAACCACAGCAGCACCGCCCGGTTCACGCTCATGAACCAGTGCCCGATCGAGAAGGCGATCACCTGGATCCCCACCCACGAGGCCGACGCCCAGCGGCGTCTCAGCAGGCAGTACAGGGTGGTGGCGATGCCGACCACCAGGGCGAGGATCTCAAGGCGGAAGAGCATCGCCACCGCCCCGGCGTCGGCCCCGTAGACCGATCGCCAGGTTGACGTCACGGTGGCCGGGATGGTGTTGCGCAGCGACTCCATCGGGGTGGTGAAGCCGCGTCCCCAGCCGCGGTCCTGGGCCTGGAACCACGCGGTCCACGACCCGGTCAGCGAGTGCAGATAGACGACATAGCCGGCCAGCACCGCCAGCGGTAGCAGCAGCGGGGCCAGCCTCTCGGCGACCGCCGCCGGTTTCCGGTTGATCGGCCGGGCGGACCTGCCGGCCCGTCCGTCGCGCCACTGACCGTCCCCCAGGATGGCCATCACGGCCAGCGCCCCCACCAGGAACAGTCCGGAGACGCGCAGTGTGCAGGCCAGCGCCGCCAGCCCCGCTGCCGGCCACCACTTTCCGGCCCGGGCGCGCTCCCACGCCCAGAAGGCCGCCGCGCAGAACGGCGCCTCGGTGTACCCGACGGTGGTGAAGACGGCGGTCGGCGCGATGAGCCACAGGCACGCCGGCACGGTCCCACCGATCCGGAACAGGGCGACGGCGGCCAGCAGGGAGCAGATCAGTGCCAGTACCGCGCCGGTGACCGGCATCGGCACCCCGATCAGCGCTCCGGCGCGCATCACCAGCGGCAGCCCCGGGAAGAAGGCCATCTCCAGGGAGTCTGCGTAGCCGTCGCGGGCGATGGTCATGAAGTGCTGGACGTCCCAGTTGGAGATCGCCCTCTCCAGACTGTGGCCGGTCATCACCACGACCGCCAGGACCAGAGCGAGCAGTGCCCTGGTGCCCAGCCAGGTCTTCATCACCAGGCCCAGGTCATCGGCAGGCATCGTCGCCCGGACCGCGGTGGTCCGGGACGTCCGTGCGCTCACCGGGTCGGTCCGGTCTCAGGTTCGTCTGCCGCGAGCCGTTCCCCTGCCGCATCTGGCCGATCCGTCGGCGTCCCGGTCGAGTCCTCCGCCATCGCGGTACTGGACGCCGGCGCCTCAGGCTCGACAACAGCGGCCTCATCCTGCCCGTCGGGGGCATGGTCCAGCACTCCCCCGGTCGGGTCGTCGGTGAACCCGACCCGCACCGAGTCGACCCACGGCCGTCTCATGTCGTCGAGGATCCCCCACCCGAACCACACCTGGCCGCCGAGCCGCAGCACGATCGCCACCCAGTAGACGACGTCGGAACTGGACCCGCCGGGCATCGTCAGACCGCCCAGATGGGCCCACACCGCGCAGAAGTACAGCGACTCGGTGATCGTGATGACGGTCCAGTCGCGCCAGTCGGGCCGCGCCAGCACGCACAGCGGGATGAGCAGCAGGACGAACTGAGGGGAGTACACCTTGGCGGTCAGCAGGAAGACGATCACCGCCAAGCAGGCCACCTGGCTCAACCGCGGACGACGCGGGGTCGACAGCGAGAACCAGGCCAGGGCGATCAGCCCGGCGGCGGTGAGGACGCCGGAGATCCACCCCACCCAGGGCACGATCGAACCGGTGGAGTCTTTGACGATGTACCAGACCGTGCCCAGCCCGGTGCCCGACCAGAAGGTGTTGTGGAAGCTTCGCCACCACGTTCTGGGGCTGATGAGCAGCACCACGAGATGGCATGCGGCCAGCACGGTGATCGCGGTGACCAGGTAGCGGCCGAGCTCGGTGAGCCGGGTGGCCCGCAGGCACAGCACCACCACGGCGAAGGCGACCAGGCCGGCCTGCAGGCTACCGGCGCAGGCCAGACCGATGAGCATCCCGGCCAGGGCGGGGCGGCGTCGCGCCCATGCCAGCAGGGAGAACATCACCAGACACACCGGCACCAGGGTGAAGTCGACCAGCCCGGCCAGGTAGATCGACGGACTGGCGGCCACCCAGAAGACGTCCCAGCTGCGTCGCGGCGGCGAGTCGGGCCGGCCCTGGGCGGTGATCCCGACGCCGTGATCGGACCCCCGGCCCATCAGCATCACCGCGACCACCACCCCCAGGAAGGCCGCGAAGAGCACGATCTGGGCGATCCCCCAGTAGATGTTGGAGGCGTCCAGCACCTGCTGGGGGGACGCTGTCGGCACGACATGGCCGCCGACCAGCCCGGTGACGGCCCGGGTGAGGGCCATCAGGGCGATCACCAGGGGACTCTGCTCGATGCCGATGCCGCGCAGCAGCCCGGCGCCGTGGCCCATCCCCGAACTCTGGTAGATCACCGGGATGTCGGAGTAGCACAGCCGCTGATAGGGGTCGACGCCCTTGGTGACGTTGTGCTGGATGCACGGCGTCATCCGGTAGATGGCCAGCAGCCAGACCAGGGTGGCCGTGAGCACCGCCCACGGCGCCGGGTCGAAGAACCGTCCGCGCGGCCAGGCGTGCCGGCCCATCGGGCCCCCGATGCGCCCGTCCAGACCCCAGCGCGACGCCAGGGAGCGGCGGTGCTCGGGCCGTGCGTAGCGCTGGGGGAAGGTCACGGGGTCAGGCTACCTTCCGCCCGACTGCGTCCAGTCAGCCGCCGTTGCGCGGGCTGTGCCTGCCTCCCGGAGCCTCTGCGCCCCGGCCCTCCTCGGGCTGCTCGTGGTTCGGCTTCTTGGAGGTCGTCGTGGCGGTCTGCTCGCCAGTGGGCTTCCGGGTGGAGGTCTCGTGGGTAGCAGCGGAGCTGGTCGGGGCCGAGGTCGTCCTGGTGGACGTCGTGGTGGGCGGGATGGTCACCGTCGCAGACGACGGCGGAGCGCTGCTCGGGGTGGTGGTCGGGGCACTGGTCGCAGACGCTGCCGTCTGCGTCGGTGTGGCGACCTCCTTGCGATCGGTGCCGCCGTAGTGGTGTCCGCTGAGGTTGACCCAGTCCGGCTCGGGGAACCCCTGGGGGCTCTTGCCCGACATCGCCACTCGCATGTAGGAGGCCCAGGTCTGGGCCGGGTAGGTCCCGCCGAAGAAGGTGGGATCCCCGGGTGCGGCGTAGGGGTCGAGGTCGGCATTGCCGGAGTCCCCGGCCACGAACATCACGGCCGTGGAGATCTGGCGGGTGAAGGCCACGAACCAGGCCGAGGTGATGTCGTCCCCCACCCCGTTGGTACCGGTCTTGCCGGCCACCGGATAGCCCAGGTCGGAGACGGCGGTTCCGGTGCCCTCGTTGACCACATTCTCCAGGGCGTAGGTGACGTCGTGGGAGATGTCCTTCTCGACGGTCTGCTGACTCGGCGCCTTGGCGGTGTACAGCGTCCGGCCACTGCTGTCGGTCACCGAGGCGACGACGTGCGGATCGACCCGCTTGCCCTCGTTGGCGAGGGTGGCGTAGCCGGCGGCCTGGTTGAGCGGGCTCACCTCGGCCACGCCCAGCGGGATGCGGTTGTTGAGATCCCATCCGTCGCCCTTGGGCACCCCGGCGTCGTTGGCGGCCTTGACCACCTGGGCGGGGCCGTTGTCGATCTGGGAGACCATGTCGACGAAGGCGGTGTTGATGGAGTCCTCGACCGCCTTCTGCAGGGTGACGGTGCCGTACTCCTCGTTGAACTCGTTGCGGATCGGCACGGAGTCTCCATTGGGGGTGAAGGTGTCGCCGTTGAGGCTGGACCTCAGGCTGAACCCGTGTCGCATCCCGGCGATCGCCGCATAGGTCTTGAAGGTGGACGCCGCCGGGCGCGCCGTCGTCGCCCAGTTGCGGGTGTTGGAGATGTAGTCGTCGTTGCCGCCGTACAGGGCGATGACCCCTCCGCTGGAGGCGTCGACCGAGGCGATCGCGGCGTGCAGCTGCTTGGCCCTGGCGGCCCCGGCGTTGGCGCCGGCGGTCCGCTGGTACTGCTTGCCGACCGCAACAGCCGCCTTCTGGGCGTTGACGTCGAAGGTGGTGGTGATCCGCAGCCCGCCGCCGTTGATCTGGGACTCGGTGAATCCCTGGTTGAGCAGCTCCTGCTCGACCATCTTCAGCAGGTAGCCGTTCGTCCCGCCCCAGCGGTTGTTGATCGGCACCTCGGGGAACTTCGGCAGCGCCCGGTAGTACTCGTCGTGCTGACTCTGGGTGATGTTGCCGGCCTCCAGCATCCCGTCGAGCACGTAGCGGTACCGGTTGAGCAGCCGGTTGCGCGCGGCCACCCCGTCGGAGGGGTCGAACAGGCTCGGGTTGTTCAGGACCGAGGCAAGCACCGCCGACTGCGGGACAGTGAGCTTGCTGGCGCTCACGTTGAAGTAGGCCTTCGCGGCGGCCTCGATGCCGTAGGCGCCGCGGCCGAAGTAGATGGTGTTGAGGTAGCCGGCGAGGATCTCCTGCTTGGGGACCTGCTTGCCCATCTTCACCGCCAGCACCAGTTCCCGGAACTTGCGCTGCATGGTGCGGTCCTGGGTGAGGTAGAGCACCTTGATGTACTGCTGGGTGATGGTCGAACCGCCCTGGACGTCGCCGCCCCGGGCGATCGCGACGGCGGACCGGACGATTCCCTCGAAGGAGATCCCCTTGTCCTCCCAGAATGACCGGTTCTCGGCCGAGATGACGGCGTCCTTGATGGACTCGGGCATCTCGTTGTAGCTGATCGTCTGGCGGTTCTGGATGGAGAAGGACCCCATCTTCGACTTCCCGTCATGGAAGTAGACGAAGGAGGTGTTCGTCTGGAAGTCCTTGTTGGGGTCGGGCAGATTCGTGCGGTTGTAGAACACGATGGCCGCCACGCCGATCGTCACGGCCATCGCCAGGAACAGCACCAGGACGGTGAATCCCAGCCGCCTGAAGAAGGTGGCCACCCGCGACCGGCGCCGGCGTGAGCTGCGCCCCGAGACGCCTGCGGAGGCGGCGCGCCTGGGCGCACCGGACCGTCCCCTGCGTTTCGGATCAGCCATAGATGTCCTCCACTGTCTGCTGGTGTCGCGGAGGCCTTCGACGGCGACCGTCCCCCAGAATGTAATGGGTCACGATGTGATTCCACAGACAGTCGGGGCACACCTCGACCTCGTAGACCCGGAACTCCCCGAACTCGGTCTCCATCTCCTCCAGCTCCTCGGCGGTTCTGATCCGTCCGGAGAACTGGCCGAGCTGACGGCCGTAGGTGTAGCGCAGCAGGGTCAGCCGCGGGGACTCGCACACCGGGCAGGGGATGTCCATCTCCTCGCCGTGGTGCAGGGCGGCACGGACCAGCATCGGGTCGGCGTCGCAGGATGCCGGGGCGTTGAGATCCACCCGAGGGCTGCGCAGTGCCTCGAGTGCTCGACGGCGCTGCAGCGCGTGGGATACCACTTCTCGCTGCGTTTTCATGGCCTCCAGCGTACGATGCCCGGCGAATCGGGGGTCAGTGCGGAGGGCGCGAGGCGTCTCAGCGTCCTGCCGACATCCCGCCCGGAGTCCTGCCGAGAGCCCGCGCGGCGCATACCGGATACTCTCGGCGACATGCCTGGAGACATCGCACTGAGGTCGACGACCCTTGACAACGGGATGCGGGTTGTCGTCAACCCGGACATGACCTGCCCGGCGGTGGCGGTCAACATCTGGTACCGGGTCGGTTCGGCCGATGAGACGGCGGGCCATTTCGGCTTCGCCCACCTCTTCGAGCACCTGATGTTCTCCGGCACCACCAGCGGCATCGCCTCGGGTGAGCACCTGGCCACCGTCGAGTCGGTGGGCGGCACCGCCAACGCCACCACCAGCTTCGACCGCACCAACTTCTTCGAGACCGTCCCGGCCGGCGCGCTCGAACTGGCCCTGTGGCTGGAGTCGGAGAGGCTCGCCCACCTGGCGGTGACGACCGAGAACCTGGACATCCAGCGCGAGGTGGTCAAGGAGGAGAAGCGCCAGCGCTACGACAACCTCCCCTACGGCGACATGCTCGCCCACCTACTCGCCCAGCAGTTCGGCGCCGACGGCGTCGCGGAGGGCCATCCCTACGCGCACCCCACGATCGGCTCGGTTCCCGACCTGGACGCCGCCTGCCTGGACGACGTCGTCTCCTTCCACCGCCAGTGGTACCGGCCCGACAACGCCTGCCTGGTGATCGCCGGATGTGTGGACGCCGACCGGGCGCTGCTGCTGGCCGACCGCTACCTGGGAGCTGTCCCGGCCGGAGAGGGGCCGGCGCCGTCGCGGGACCGGACGCCGGCCGCGCCTTCTCTGTCTGTGTCTTCCCTGTCTGAGCCTTCTCTGACTGTGCCCGCCCTGCCGCTGCCCTCGCGGCGGGTGCTGGAGCGCGAGGTGCCGCGCACCGCCGTCTCGCTGTCCTGGCCCTCGCCGCCGGTCAGCGACGCCGACCAGCTGAGTCTGGAGGACGCCCTGTCGGTGCTCCAGACCGGGATGGCGTCGCGGCTGGTGCGCCATCTACTGCGCGACCTTCAGCTGGTGGAGGGGATCTCCGGGTACGACCTGGGGCTGTCGCGGGGGCGTTCGACGGCGGCTCTGGTGGCCAGTCTGCGGCCCGGCGTCGAGGAGTCGCGGTACATCGACGAGGTGTCGGCGGCGCTGCGCAGGCTCGCCGCCGAGGGCCCGACCGCCGCCGAGATGGCGCGGGTCCACGCCCAGGTGGAGCGGGACTGGCTGCTGGAGCTGGCGACCGCCGACGACCGCGCCGATGCGATCAACTTCTACGAGACGATCATGGGTTCGGGCGACCGGGTCAATGACTACCTGGACCGGATGAGCCGGGTGGGGGCCGACGACGTGGCGCGGGCGGCCGCCAGATGGCTGGACCCCGACAAGGCCTCGATGCTGGTGTACCGGCGTCTGGAGAGCGGCCCTGCGGGTGGTGTCGAGGCCGGCGTCGAGGATGAGGCCGGCATCGAGGATGGAGCCGGCGTCGAGGACGAGACTGGCGTCGCGCACGAGATCGGTATCGACCAGGGCGCCGATGGGGACGCCGAGCTGAGCAAGGAGTCACGATGAGCGAGAACACAGCGCCACTGAACCCGCGGCCCGAGGTGTCGGCGGCGTCCCCGTGGACCTTCCCCGACTCGCACCACGAGCAGTTGGAATCCGGGCTGCGGGTGGTGCGGGTGCCGATCCCCGGCCAGCAGGTGGTGACGGTGGAGCTCGGCATCGATGTGCCTCTGTCGGCCGAGGACCCGGCTCATCTGGGGGTGGCGAATCTGGTGCTCACCACCAGCGACGAGGGCACCCGGCACCATCCGGGGGCGGAGTTGGCCGAGGCGATCGAATCGATCGGTGCCAGCTACGACGGGGGCTGCGGGCTCACCTCTAGCAGTGTCAGCATCGACGTCCCGCGTGGGCACCTGGATCCGGCACTGGACCTGCTGGCCGAGATCGTCACCTCATCGGCGCTGGCCGATGAGGACGTCCTGCGCCAGATGGCCCAGGCCCGCTCGCAGCTGGCCCAGGCCGCTCAGAACGGTCCGAGTCTGGCGGGGTTGGCGGTCTCGCGGGAGGTCTGGCCGCTGGGGCACCGCGCCTCGCGGCCGACCGGGGGCACCGCCAGCACTCTGGACGCCATCACCACCGCCGATGTGCGCGACTTCCGGGACGCCACCTGGCTGCCGGCCGGCGGCGTCCTGGTGCTGGCCGGGGCCGACATCGACGGGGTGGATCTCGGCGCCTTCTCGCAGTGGACCGGCGCCCGGGAGGAGGCGGCCGAGGAGGTCCGGAGCGACCCGATCAGGGCCGACGGGCCGACCCGGGTGCTGCTGGTCGACCGGCCGGACGCCGTTCAGGCCGATGTCCGGATCCAGACCCGGGTGCCCGGGCGCCAGGACTCCCGGTGGGCCGCCCTGAGAGTGGCCTGCGGAGTGCTCGGCGGCACCTTCGGTTCGCGGCTCAACACGGTGCTGCGGGAGCAGAAGGGCTGGTCATACGGCGTGTCGGCGGCGGCCCGTGCGATGCGCGACGGCGGTCTGGTGACGGTCGGCGGCGCGTTCCGCGCCGAGGTGGCGGCACAGGCCGTCCGCGCGGCTCTGGACCTGGTGGACCCCGGCTCGCCCTCCCTCGAGGACGCCGAGGTGCGCGACGCCCGCAACCATGCGGTCGGCGTCGCTCCGTTGCAGTACGACACCGCCGGCGCGGTGGCCAGCCAGGTGACGACCCTGGAGATGGCCGGGCTGACCGGGGCGTGGGTGGACCACTTGATGGCCGACACTGCGGCTGTGACCACCGACCTGGCGAACCAGGCGTGGCGCGAGCTGCTGCCGGCGTCGACATGGCGGGTCGGCATCGCCGGGCCGGCCGGGACGCTGGGACCGGCCCTTGAGGAGGCCGGGTTCATGGTCGAGGTCATCTCGCCGTCGGAGTTGCTGGACTGAGCGTTCTTCGGCGGGGCTGTCGGCTCGGGTCGCGGGGTCGGCTCGGGTCGCGTACACTGTCATGGTCGATTCGTTCGTCGACTGAGATGTCAGCGCGTCCGTTCGATCACGAGGGGCATTGGCGCAGTTGGTAGCGCGGCTGCTTTGCAAGCAGTAGGTCAGGGGTTCGAATCCCCTATGCTCCACCAGTAGTCAGGGGCCGGTTGGCCGGGTGTCATGCCTGGCCGACGGCCTCCTCTCATGTTTGCCGATGCTTCACGATGCGCGTGAACGCTCGTCGGGGACGTGTGCGTCGCAGAGATTCGCTGACAACGTGCGATGCCCGGGCTGCCCGGAGCGAAGTGTACGTGGAGTGAACGAATTCACATGACCCTGGACGCGCGTAACCGTCTCTTCACGATCGAGAGTTGAAGAAAGCACGATAAGCACCATTCAAATGATCCCTGAGTCATACTCATACTCTATGAGGTCTTCAACTGCTTTCCTGAGCCAATCGTTGAATTCCGAAAACTCGTCTCGCTGCTCCCAGCCGGGCGACGCGTAGTCATGAATGACGAATATTTTCTTATCACTCTTCGAAATGTCCCAGCAGGCGATATCATCGCTGTCGATTCTCCTGGCAAAGGGGACAAGTCTCCGATTCGGAAACCGCTCTCTCAGGTCACCCATCCTCTCTGCGCCGTTTCTTACAACTGCCCAAGGCTCCAAGTTGAGGATTCCAAGCTCGACAACGTGTAGAAATTCTGGAGGATAGTCAAATCCGTGGGGAAGTTTCTCTATAGGTATCAACCTCGAAGTCACGTCAGTTTCCTTTCCATCCGGTGATCATGGAACCACTTGCATACGTTGAGCCAAAGATAGTACCTTGCCCAGACACTCGGTTTCCAACAATCTGACCCCAAGACCACAGAAGGGAATCGTCGCGTGCTCCAAATTGATCCGCAACGCCATTTGGGATCGCTCCATCAAATTTGTGAAATTTCGCCTGCACTGAAATATCTAATATCTTCGCTCCAGTAAACGACTGTTATCCGTCGATGCCAATCCCAAATCCGACATCCTTACGACATCCATGAGACCGCCTTGCAATCCATGAAATCTCATACTTTTTTCGATCTCCGCTGCGCCATTCACTGATCTTTGACTGAAGCATGCGCTCTCCGCAGAGATACTGACGATGGGTGATGTGGATGGTCCTCGAGACACCACCCTGGCCGCCGCACGCCTACCAGCCGAAGTCCCCGGCAGGCCACCGTCTGCCGATCTGCGTTCCGCCGGATGAGCCCCAACAGTACCCAGCGAGACCACTGCGTGATAGGCCACCCCTGTCTGAACACCTGCGAGACGACCGCGTCCGATAGGCTCACAAAAGCGTCATAATCGAACCGACACCGTGTCCACGGTGAAGGTTCGCAGTCCGACAGAGGCAACGTTGTCTTATCGTCCCGGCGTCCCGCCCGTTGTTGTGATCATCCTTGATTATCTGGGGTCCAGTGCCGCAACCGCTACACCAATACTCCACAATCCCATATAGATTCTCCTATACTGCGACTGAAATTTGCGCCTTTTCACATGCGGTGTTCCTGACCGCAAAACCCGCTACTGCCGTACTGAGATCCTACTATCGGCTGATGGTCATGGGTCGGGTTGGAGGGTTGCGGGCGCGTTCTGGTTCCACGGGGTGAGTGAAGTCGTCGACGGTGGTGACGACTGTGGTGGTGTCGTTCTGGTCCGGTTCGGTGAGGGGCGTCTGGTCAGGTATGGCGGATTGGATCTGCTGTCGCGCCGGGCGGGTCCGTCTGTGGGCAGGTCGCGGTTGTCTTTCGTTCTCGCCAACTCAGATCCTCGGCTGACTCCTGCTCGGCCGGACCTGGCGGCGTGCCGGTCAGATCTGGGTCCGGACGGGTCGGGCCCGGCCTCGGGCCGGGGTCTGCCTTCTGGGTGCTGGGACTCGGTTGCCAGTAGGTCGGGTTGGTCGGCCTGCGGGCGGGGTGCGACCGATAACGGTTCGGGTCCGGCTGCGGACGGAGTGGGGCTGACGTCTGGTGGATCGGGTATCCGCCTCGACTTGTCGGGTCCGATCTGTGTCCTGCTCGGCGTTCCACTCGGCCCGGCCTGGGGAGGCTGGTCCGGTGGCCCGGCACTGTCCGGGGCGGTGCTGTTCGGCCTCCCACCCGGCCCACCACTGGTTCTGCGGAGGTGGGGTGTCAGGCGGGTGGGTGGGTGGATCTGGGGGTTTCCGGTGTGGGGGTCGAAGCTGACCTGCCACTGGTCCCGGGAGTGGTGGCGGTCGGGTTCGATCAGGCCGTGGTGGTGCCGGCACACCAGGACCAGGTTGGTCAGGGCGGTCGGACCCCCGTCCCACCAGGGCCGGACGTGGTGGGCCTGGCATGCCTGCGCCGAGACCGTGCAGCCGGGGTAGATGCACCCCCGGTCCCGGATCTCCAGGGCCCTGCGGATCCCCGGGGTGACCAGGCGCCGGGCCCGTCCCACGTCCAGGACCTGGGAGCCGCCACCCAGCACGGCGGGAAGGATCTGCGCCTCACAGCACAACCGGCGCAACGATCCGGCATCCACCGGCACCCCACCGGCCAGCGTCCCGCCGGCCACCGCGGCCCGCAGACTGTCGTAGTCCAGGGTGACGACCAGCCGGGGCGCCTGCCCACCGGTCTGGGGGACCTGGTCCAGACCGGCGAGCACATCGACCATCTCGACCAGCGCGTCTGCGGCCCGCTGCCCGGTACTACGGCCCTGCAGCCCCTCGAGGTCACGCCGGGCCGCCAGGTACTGGCCCGTCGTGATCGTCCCAGCACTGCGCCCGGTCTTCAACCGGTCGACCTGGTCGCGTTCGGCTCCCCGGCCGTGTTCCACGAACGCTTCCAGGACCGGGATGATGCGGGCCGCCTCGATCTCGGGGAGTTGTCCGCGCAGGTGCACCGACCCCTGCCCGTCACGACTCCACACCAGACGGCGGGCCGCCACGGCCCGACGACGCCGGGCCGCTGCCTGCGCCGCCGCATCATGCGGCGGCGGGGCCGCCTGGGGTGCGACCTCCTCCAGGATCTTCGGGGTGGCACGTCCGATGCGTCCGGGGGTGGTGGTGCCGGCGATCTGCAGGAACCGGTCGGCTGCGGCGTCGCGCTGGTCGGGGGTCATATGGTCGCGGGGCATGGTGCGCAACTGGTCGCCGATCGCAGCCGCATGATCGGGCCCGACCCGGCCGGACAGGGCGGCGTCGCGGATCCGGGGGTCGGCGGTGATCCGGGAGGCCCGGAACACCTGACCCAGCCCTTGGGAGGGGGTGCGTCCCTCGGTGGTGGCCAGGAAGTCGGCCAGCGGGGTGCCGGTGGTCCTCTCGGTGGCACACGAGCGGGCGACCGCGTCGGTCGCCACCGCCGCCGCGGCACTGACCCGCCCCTCCAGGGTGCGGATCCGCGTCATCGCGGTGACCTTCTGGGCGTCGGTCATGGCGGCGATCCCGGTGAGGTCCAGCGCCGTGAGGGCGTCCTCGATCACCGCGATCCCTCTCCAGAATTCCGACGTGTCATCCATGGGTCAATGATACGCAAACCGGCACCTGCACACCAGACAATCACGCCGATTGTTTCCTGTGAAGAATCGCCGATATTCACAGGAGAAATTGTCCCACAACTCGACCAAACCCGACCGCGGAAACCACGTGGCAGTAGTACCGGTGTCGTGTGTCGGAGGTGTGGGGCATGTTTTTCCCCGATGTTCTCGTGAACACGCGACAATCATCACGAAAAACCCTGCCGACACATTGTGTCCAACACTAACAGAGACCACCGACAAGAATCAGCAAGACCGGCTCCACTCCAACCGAACCCAGGCAGAGCCAGACCCACCCCAACCGAACCCAGGCAAACCCAGGCAAACCCCAGTCGACCCAAGCCACCCAGGCAAACCCAGGTGAACCCAAGCCGACCCGGCTCAGCTCAACCCCTCGACGACGTCAGCCAACTCGCCAACCGGTCGACATGCGTCGAGCTCGATCGACGCACCCCGGCGAAGCAGCGGCTCAACCTCCGCCGCGTACTGCCGTATCTCGGCCTGCTGGTCCGCGGAGCGCCCATACGGGTTGTTCGTCCGCGTCGCAACACGCTTGATCAGAACCTCGACCGGAGCACTCAGCAGCACCACATGCTCGAACCGGCCATAGAAGCGGCCCTGGTTCTCGGCAGTCCCCGAGACGACGACATCGTCGTGGCGCGCCAGAAATGCGCTCATCCGAGGCTCGTCCCACAACACTCCGGGCAACGTCCAGCCGTCGTAGTCGGTGTCGACGGTGAGATGTCCGCGCCGGGCAAGCTCCTGGAGCAGAGTCGACTTCCCCGCGCCCGACATGCCGGTGACAAGGATGCGGACCATGACCCAACCCTATGCAGCCGCTGTTCCGAGCTACCTCCCAACGTCCTCAGATTGAGACCGCAGACCGTACTCTGGACGTCGACCGTCTCCTCCGTCCCCCAGGAAGTGCCGAGACAGGAGCACGCGATGACCACAGAACAGACTCACCTGGTTGAACGGCTTCGATCGCTGCTCACCGATGAGCCGGAGGTGCGCGAGGTGTCGATGTTCGGCGGCCGGTCGATCATGGTCAGCGGGAAGATGATCGCCAGCGCCCGGAAGGACGGTGGACTCCTGGTACGCGTCGACGCCGACCAGCACGACGAGCTCCTGCGCGGCCCCGGAGCCACGCAAGCGGTCATGGGCCCCGGACGCGACATGGGACCGGGCTGGATCGAGGTCGCGGCCGAGGCAGTGAGCGACGACGAGACGCTGTCATCCTGGGTCTCCGTCGCGATGGCCTACAACCGCACAGTCACCGGGCGCTGACGCCGACCGCGCCTTCGACCGGACCGCTCGGTACTCCCAGGACGCGCCCGATAAGCACCGAGCAGTCCGATAGTCGAGTCCGGGAGCGGCGTTCCGCCTCCTATACCGTGGGTCCTGTGAAGGCTCCTCGCCGCTTGCCCGCACTGGCCATCGCTGGTGCGTCACTCGTTGCTCTGTCAGGGTGCTCCCCCGATGGGATGCTCTGGGGTCCCCACGGCGCGCAAGTGATCAGCACGACGGAGACGCTGATCGCCGGCGCGTCGTCCGGCAGCCAGAACTCACTCGCCTGCGAGGACTCGTCCGCGGTCTTCGGGGACGCAGCGGCCTGGAGGGGACTGCGCGCAGGAGAGCCGGAGCAGGTAGAGCCCACGACGTCCGGTGATCGGCCAATGCCGAACGCGACGTGGAGAATCAACCTCGAAGGAGCAGGTATCGCCAGAACCTCCGGCGAGAAGGTCCCGACGGATGTGTTCTACCGTGAGACCACCACCGGCATGTGCGTCGCCGATGTCATCTGGCAGACGGTGGACGTCGAGTAGGTGCCACAGGTCGCAGCCTCTGGTGTCACCAACGTCACGCCCTGCAACATCTGGACTCTCCCTCCTCACAAGCCCCTCGGCCCACGGCGTCATTCGTCGCAGCCCGGGCGGCAGTCATCCCTCAGCTGTCCACCACTGCGTCCGACCCAAGGCACAACACCTGTCCGCGAAGGAGACAAGACCATGACCGACGCCGCTCCCGACAAACACGATCCCACGACGGTGCGTGAAGCGACCTGGGCAGTGCACGGCGGCAACAGGCCCGACCCCGGCAGTGGAGCGCTGCGGACGCCGTTGGTGATGGCGAACTCCTACCTGTTGCCCGACGACCCCGCCAGTATCGACTGGTCGGGCACCGACAGTCTGATCTACACCCGCAACGGTGCGGTCAATCAGCAGGCTCTGGAGCGCAAGCTGGCAGCGATGGAGGGCGGTGACGCCGCCACCGTGTTCGCCACCGGGGTGGCTGCGCTGCATGCGGTGTTCTTCACCCTGTTGCGTGCAGGAGACCACGTGGTCGTCTCAGACATCACCTACGAGGCGGTGTGGCGGCTGTTCAGCGAGCTGCTGCCAGAGCGGTACGGGATCGAGGCGACCTTCGTGGACGCCTCGGACCCTGACCTCGTCGCGGCCGCGATCCGCCCCACCACACGGCTCGTCCATGTCGAGACGATCGCCAACCCCACCACCCGAGTCGCTGACATCGCCGCGCTCGCCGGGATCGCGCACGAGCACGGCGCACTGCTGTCGGTGGACTCGACGTTCACCCCACCACCGGTGTTCCGGCCACTCGCCGCCGGGGCCGATCTGGTGATCCACTCGCTCACGAAGTACATCAACGGGCACGGCGACGCGATGGGCGGGGCGGTGATCGGCAGCGCCGAGCTGGTGTCGCGGATCCGCGGCGATGCGCTGGTCGACGTCGGCGGAGCCATCTCGCCGTTCAATGCCTGGCTGATCCTGCGCGGTTCGGTCACCCTGCCACTGCGGTTGCGACAGCACATCAGCTCCGCCGTACGGGTCGCGGCACACCTGGACGCCGATCCCCGGGTGGCCTTCGTCGCCTATCCCGGCCTGCCCTCGCACCCGCAGCACGATCTGGCCAGCCGCCAGTTCGGCACGATCGGGCCGGGAGCGATGCTGGCTTTCGCGCTCGACGGTGACTCGGATCTGCAGGACCGGTTCGTGAACCGGCTGCAAGTCATCACCTCGGCCGTGTCACTCGGCCACGACGAGTCCCTGATCGTCCACGTCGGCCCCGATGGGCGGGGCGGAGCAGAGCACTATCCCGCGGAGTTCCGCCGCTTCGGACACCTGCGGCTGTCCGTCGGCCTGGAGGACCCGGACGATCTGATCGCCGACATCGACCAGGCCCTCGACCACGCCCTCCCACCGGTTCGCTGAGCGGCTCCTGGGAACCCCCGCATCCACAGGCCTCACTGGGTTACCCGACCCCGCTCGATGAGCACCGCGTCGTGAGGTCGCCTTCGCGGGGCCGGCGCAACGGCTCCCGGGCAACGGCCGCGGCGGCGGCTCAGGAGAACAGACTGATGGCGTAGAGCACGAACACGAAGAGGTGCGCGGCGCCGTGCAATGCGGTGCCCCTCTGGGCGCTGAAGGTGGTCAGACTCAGCAACAGGCTCACCGCGAGCAGGAGCAGGTTCACGGGTCGCTCGGCGAGAACGACGGTCTGCCCGGTGAGCAGACCGATCGCAAGCACCACGGGAAGGGTGAGGCCGACACAGGAGACGAGTGCGCCGTGGGCAAGATTCGTGACCCGCTGCCCCTCGCCCATCCAGGCGGCGCGGATCGTGGTGATGGTCTCGGGCAGGAGCACGATCACCGCGATCAGGACCCCCGACAGCACGACCGGAGCACCGAGCCGGCCCAGCCCGTCCTCCAGGAGGACGGCCATGTGGTGCGAGAGCAGCACGATCGGGATCGCGGTGATCAGCAGCACCAGCGACCGGACGATCACCTCCGTCCCGTGCTCGTGCAGCGAGAACCCGGCCGTCCGGCGTGGCTGAGCCGGGATGGCGGAGGTCACCGGCTCAGCCACGGCTGGGCTGGACGCCACACCCCCGGACACCGCACCCTTCGACGCCGACCCCTTCGACACCGAAGTGGTGGCGCCGACCTCCTTGAAATCGCTGCTCTGCGCCCCGGTCTGCCGGTAGAGGAAGAACGCGTAGAGCAGGATCGTGAGGGTCAGGACGGGGATCGCCAGGCCGGCCGGATAAGCGCCTCCGGTGCCCATCACGGCCGGCAGTGCGAAGGCGGTGGCGAGCAGCACGACGAGCAGGGAAAGGTAACTGGAGACGCCGGTGCGGTTGACGCGCAGATCCCTGTGCCGCAACCCGCCCACCAGCAGGGCCGCCCCGATGACGAGGGTGAGGATGATCATCGTCGAGGCCATCACGGAGTCCCTGGCGATGGTGGTGTGCTCGCCGGGTCCGAGCATCACCGCAGAGATGAGGATGACCTCGATCAGCACGATCGACAGGGTCAGCACCAGCGTGCCGTAGGGGTCTCCCAGTCGGTCGGCGAGGCGCTCGGCCTGGGCGACGACCCCGCTCGAGGAGACCACGATCACCGCCACGATCGCGGCGAGCACCAGGAACAGCACCGGGCTGGGCATCTGCCCCACCTGGAGCGGCTGGGCGATCAGCAGAGCGATGAATGCGACCCAGCCCACCCCGATCCGCAGGAGCACAGCGGGAGTGAGAATGGCGCGCAGGGAGGCGGCGGATGGCACGGAGACGATCTGTTCCCCGGGGTCGTCCCCGGCCCATGACTTGCGCTGTCCGGGTCGTCCCGGCAGCACCTTCCGATCTCCCGACTCTAGCCGAGCCCGCACCCCCGGCTCAGGAGTGCCGGGCTCAACGGGAACCCTCCGCTCCGCACACCAGCAGCCACTGGCTTCGAGCTAGAGGCAGGCTGGGCGACACTGACTTCGCCCCGCGCACCAGTGGCCACCGGACCCGGGATCGGGATCACCACGGAGACAGCCGCCACAGCGATGATCACCACGGAGACGGCCGCCACGTCGCCCCGGGTGCCTCTGATGCCGTCGTCGACGACATCCCGTATCACCCCCGAAACCGCCTCTGACTACCTGTTCGTGAGGTGATGCCCGGCAAGACCCACCCGGAAGCCGCGCAGGCAGTACCCGGCGACCAGATCGTCCCACTCGATCCGCGGCTCGGCCAGGATCTGCGGCTCGAGGTCGAGCATCCGGGTCAGCAGGACGTCGGTCTCCAGCAGGGCGAGCGCCTGACCGGGGCACCGGTGCGCCCCGTCCCCAAAACTCAGCCCGGCCGGGTGCACGTCGCGGTCCAGCGGACGGCCCGGACACAGCGACAGCGGATCGGCCCCCATCACCACCGGATCGACATTGGCCTGCCGCACCTGGAGATCGACGAGGTCTCCACGCCCCAGGCACCGCTCGTCGGCGCCGTCGGCCACCCTCAGCGTCTCGCCGACCCGCCGGTAGATGTGCCCCACCACCGGCTCCAGACGGATGATCTCCTCGAGGACGCCGATCCGCCCATCGGCATCCGCGGCCAGATACCCCGCGCGCAGGTCCTCGTCGGTGAGCAGGTGCCACAGCGCCATCGCGATGAACTCGCGCGTGGTCACCATCCCGGCCGTCCCATAGGTGACGCACTCCACGAGGATGTCGACGTCGGTGTACCCCTCCGCGATGAGGTGGCTGATGACGTCCTCCCCCGGCCGCCTCCGCCGCGCCCGCACAGCGGTTCTGACGTCGGCCAGGTAGAGGCTCACCACCGGTCCCAGGCCGTGCACCGCAGCGGACGCCCACTGTCTCCGGGTCCGGCCGAGATCGGGTTTGGTGATGTCGAAGGGGGGTTGGTTGAAGAACCGCACCAGGCGCCCGGCAAGGCCTTTCACCGACGAGTTGGTCAGTCCGACCACCTGACGGGTGACGTCGACGGCGTAGAGCAGCGCCAGGTCCTCGACCCGACAGCCCACCCCACCGGCCGTCCCGACGTCCCCGGCGTCATCCATCGCATCGGCCAGCAACCTCTCGGCGGCATCGACCATCAGCGGCCGATACCGCTCGCTGACCACCCTGGGCGCGAAGAACCGCCCCACCTTGCGACGCTGTTCGTCGTGCAGGGGCCCATCGGAGAACAGAATCGGGTGGTGCTTGAGCCGTCCCTTCGGCACGAACTCGGAGGTGAACCCGGCCTGAGTGGTGCAGCCGCGGGCCTGCAGGACCTCGCGCGCCACCGGGTAGGAGCCGATCCGCCACACCCCCGGCGCCTGCTCCACCGTCGACTCGTGCGGATCTCCGGGCTGCACCGCCCGTCGCCTGTTCGGTCCGTCCACCGCGACTCCTCGGATCGTCGTGGTCCTCACACTGCCTCATCCACATGCTGCGCAACCATCCTGTCACGCCGGCTCGACGACGTCCCGAGCCCGATTCCAGGAAGGCGCAGCACGCCGGGCAGCCCCGAACACCGGGTGCTGGACAACCCGGCTCGACGACGTCTCGACCCCGACAATCCCGCACAGGCTGGACCGGCCCCATACGATCGAGACATCCAGGGCGGACCCCCGGTCATCGCAGCACCTCGACCGGGCACGCGATGGGTCACCGTCAAGCACCCCGACGAGGGAGGTCTCGTGAACCACTGGCAGTACCTGATCGTCCTGGCGGCCTGTGTCGCCATCACCCTCCCGCTGGAGTTCCTCATCGGCGCCCGCGTCTACCGCTCCCCCCGCCGACTCCTGCTGACCCTCATCCCGATGCTGGTGATCTTCGTGGGATGGGACGTCGTCGGCATCCTGCGCCACCACTGGTGGTACGAGCCGCGGTTCATCTCCGGCATCCACCTGGCAGCGCTGCCCCTGGAGGAGTTGCTCTTCCTCACCATCATTCCGATCTGCGCGCTGCTCACCTACGAGGCGGTCGGCCGGATCCTGCTGCTGGCCCGCACCCCCGGACGCCTGCGCTACCGATGGCCCGACGGCCTGGTCCGGATCGCCGACGAGTCCGCCACCCGACCCCACGAGAGCAGTGATCATGCCTGAGTACACGGTTCTGACGCTGATCGGCATCGTCGCGGTGGTCGTCTGGGAGCTCGCCTGGGCCAGAACCGGGATCTTCTCCTCGGCCCGCTACTGGCTGACGATGGCGATCGTCTTCTTCTTCCAGATCTGGGTGGACGGCTGGCTCACGAAACTGTCGGCGCCGATCGTGATCTACGAACCCACCGAGTTCTCCGGCATCCGATTCCCCTGGGACATCCCCATAGAGGACTTCGGCTTCGGTTTCGCCATGATCACATTCACGATCATCTGCTGGATCAAGTTCGGCCACAGGGAGGCACGATGAGCGCGAGAAGCCCGTTCCCACACCACCACGGCAACGCCGACCACAGCGACGCCGACAGCAACGACCACGGCGACGCCGACGCCACCAGCCGCTCGGCCCGCACCGACCGCCCTGGACGCGACCGCCATGCGGTCCGCCACGCCGCCCCCACCGGCCGCTACCGGATCACCGAGGACCGCCATGTCGCAGTCGTCGGCGGCGGGATCGCCGGGCTGGCGGCCGCCACCGTGCTGGCCGAGCGCGGGGTGAGGGTCACCCTTCTGGAGTCCGAACCCCGGCTGGGTGGCCGGGTCGCCTCCTGGCCGATCGGCGAGGGCCGCACCATGAGTCGCGGATTCCACGCCTTCTTCCGCCAGTACTACAACCTGCGCTCCCTGCTGAAGCGGTTCGACCCCGATCTCACCAGCCTCGCCCCGGTCCCGGACTACCCGCTGCAACGCCCCGACGGTCTGCGCGACTCCTTCTCGAACATCCCGCTCACCCCGCCGTGGAGCATCCTCGGCTTCGTTCTGCGCAGCCCCACGATCACCCTGCGCTCCCTGGTCGACGTCAACGTCGCGGCGGCACTGGAACTGGTCCGGGTCCGCTTCCCCGACACCTTCTCCGCCTACGACGGCGAGTCGGCCGCGGCATTCCTCGACCGGCTGCGGTTCCCGCCGGGCGCCAGGGACCTGGCCCTCGAGGTCTTCGCGCGCTCCTTCTTCGCCGATCCCGACGACTTCGCCGCCGGCGAGCTGGTCGCGATGTTCCACACCTACTTCCTCGGCTCCGCCGAGGGCCTGGTCTTCGACGTCCCGGTCGACGACTACGACACCACCCTGTGGGCTCCCCTCGGACGGGTCCTCGACGGATTCGGCGTCGACGTGCGCACCTCCTGCCCGGTCCGGTCCATCGACACCACCGCGCAGGGCGCGACCCTCACCCTGGACGACGGCGTCCTGTCCGCCGACGCCGTGGTGCTGGCCACCGATCCGCGCACCGCCCGGCAGCTGGCAGCGTCGACCACCTCGCCCTCCTTGGCCGGCTGGCGCCACGCCGTCGCAGCCACCCGCAACGCCCCTCCCTTCGTGGTGGTCCGGCTCTGGCTCGACGGACCTGTCGAGGCCGATCGACCGCCTTTCCTCGGCACCAGCGGATACGGTCCGCTGGACAACATCTCCGTGCTGGAACGGTTCGAGGACGGCGCCCGGAACTGGTCCGCCCAGCACGGCGGCGCCTCGGTCGTGGAGCTGCACGGCTACGCCTGCGACCCGTCGGTGACCACCGACCCCGCCGCCCTGGACGACGTCGTCACCGAGCTGTCTCACCAGCTCCACGCGGCCCTTCCCGAGACCGCGCGGCTGGGTGTGGTTCACCGCGAGGTGCTGGCCAGGCAGGACTGCCCGGTGATCGGTCCCAGCGGCTGGACCGAGTGTCCCGGGGTGACGACCCCCTCCCCGGCCCTGGTGCTGGCCGGCGACTGGGTCGCCTGCGACCTTCCGGTCGCGCTGATGGAGCGCGCCGCCACCACCGGTTTCCTGGCGGCCAACACCCTGCTGCACCGCTGGGGAGTCCAGGGTCAGGACGTCTGGTCCACCCCGATGAGCGGCCTGTTGGCCACACCGCGGCAGCGGTCCTGGACGGCGCTGCCCTGAGTCGACCTCCCGATCACCGCGAGTGGCGCGGGGGACCCGCGGCCCACGGGGCGTGGGACAGCGAGAGTTCCTGGGCGGTGTCGTCGAGGAAGCCGATGACGACGTCGCGCTCGGCCGGGGTGAGCCGGGCCGCGGCGTTGAACCGGCGGGCCTGCTGGCGTCCCACGGTCGACGCGGCGGCCTCGCGGGTCTCCGGGGTGATGCTGATCACCAGCGCCCGCCGATCGCTGGGGTGGGGCCGGCGGGTGATGTGGCCACCGCGCTCCAGCCGGTCGAGAAGCTTGGTCGTCGAGGCAGTGGAGATGCCCAGGTGGGCCGCGATGACGCTGGGAGTGACCAACTCCCCGCGACGCCCGCTCACCATCAGGAAGTGCAGCGCCCGCATGTCGGTGCGGTTGAGCTTCATATAGGCGTCCGAGGCCTCGACCAGCTCCTCCTCGACCTGCCGCAACCGCGCGAAGGCGCCCATCAGGGTGTTGATCTGGGCGATGTCGGCGTCGGACAGCGAGGACCGGTCCACCAGGTCACTTGACTCGACGTCGTAGAGACTGAGGCGACTCGTCTGCGCATCGCGGTCTTCACTCACGGGGAAAGATTATCAGCACGTGCAGATACATCCTTTACATATTGCAAGCCTGGCTATTAAAGTCTCAAGGAAGCCACTTACGTCTGGAGGGATCACGGATGAACGACAGTCTCACAGCTGCCCACTCGTCACCCCCACGCACTGGGGGGCAGCGATGACAGCGCCCATCTGCACCGACGAGGCCGCGACCCGAGCCCACCTCCAGACCCTCATCTCCGAGTTCTTCGAGCGCGGCACCGGTCGGGCCACCGGCTACGGCAGCCACTTCCAGAAACTCTGGCAGATCGCCGGCCGATCGGTGGCCGGCGGCAAGCTGATGCGGCCCCTGCTGCTCATGAACTGCCATGACGCACTGAGCTCCGATCCCGACTCGCGCCACCACGGCCACCACACCGGCAGCGACCCGATCTCCAACGACCCGGTCCCCAACCTGGCGGTCGCGGTGGAGCTGCTGCACTACTCCTTCCTCCTCCACGACGACGTCATCGACGGCGATCTGCTGCGCCGGGGCCGACCCAATCTCATCGGTTCGATGGTCAACGACGACGCCACCGCCGACCACGACGTCGCCCGGGTGATGCACTGGGCGCAGACCTGCGGGATCCTGATGGGCGATCTGCTGCTGTCGGCCAGCCACCAGATCTTCGCCCGCGCCGCCGTCCCCGAGCCGCAGCGGCTCCGCCTTCTCGACCTCCTCGACGAGACGATCGAGGACTCGATCGCCGGTGAGCAGATCGACGTCGGACTGAGCGATGCGATCATCTCGCCGGAGCTGCACACCATCCTCGACATGACCGCCCGCAAGACCGCCACCTACAGTTTCGAGCTGCCGATGCGGATGGCGGCGGTGCTCACCGGGGCACCGCGCTGCGTGGAGGACCGGATGGGCACGATCGGACGCCATCTGGGGCTGGGGTTCCAGCTCCAGGACGACCTGCTGGGCGCCTTCGGCGACCCGGCCGCCCACGGCAAGGACCACCTCTCCGATCTGCGCGAGGGCAAGCAGACCGCGATCATCGCCGCGGCCCGCACCACCCCGGCCTGGCCCGACATCGAGGGTCTCCTCGAGATGGCGGCGCTCTCCCAGCACGAGGCGGCGCGGCTGTCCGCGATGCTGGCCGAGTGCGGCGCCCAGGACCGGGTCGCCGACCTCGCCGAGCAGGAGCTGCGATCGGCCACCATGCTCATCGACACCTCGGGCGAGGACCTCCCCCAGCCGGTCCGCACGGTCCTCATCGACCTCATCGAGAAGCTCTGGGGACGATCCTCATGACCTCCCCGCACCTTGCCTCCCCGCACCTGGACGGACCGGCTCCCACCTCACCGTCCGCACCGGAACCGACTCCCACCGGATCGGCCCTGCGCACCTACACTCGCACCGCCGAGCGGGCCTCGGCCGAGGTGATCTCCTGCTACTCGACCTCCTTCGGCGCGGCCACCAGGCTGCTGGGAGCGCGACACCGCCAGCACGTCCGCAACGTCTACGCCCTGGTCCGGGTGGCCGACGAGATCGTCGACGGCGTCTGCCAGCAGGCGGGCCTCGACACCGCCGCGCAGGAGGACGTCCTGGAGCGGTTCATCGCCGAGACCCACCGCGGTCTGGACACCGGTTACAGCAGCAACCTGGTCGTCCACGCCTTCGCCCACACCGCCCGGGCGGCCGGTTTCGGACGCGATCTGGTCGATCCCTTCTTCGCCTCGATGCGTTCGGACCTCCATCACGACGACGCCGCCGGGCTCGACGAGCAGGCCCACGACTCCTATGTGCATGGTTCTGCGGAGGTGGTGGGGCTGATGTGCCTGGCCGTCTTCGTCCGCGAGGAGCACCTCGATCCGGCCACCCGCTCCCGACTGGAGCACGGTGCCGCCCGACTCGGCGCGGCCTTCCAGGACGTCAACTTCCTGCGCGACCTCGCCGACGACACCGACCGCCTGGGCCGCTCCTACCTGGGGCCCGCCCACCGGCTGACCGACGCCGACCGCGACCGGATCGTCTCGCGGATCCGCGACCAGCTCGCCGACGCCGAAGCGGTGATCGGGCTGCTGCCCATCGACTCCAGGTCCGCGGTGCGCAGCGCCGCCGGACTGTTCGCCGCGCTGGCCGACCGGCTGTCACGCACACCGGTCGAGGACCTCTACCGACGCCGGGTGAGGGTCCCCGATCTCAGGAAGGCCGCCATCATCGCCGAGGCCGTGGGCCGGACATGGAGGGAACGCCGATGAGTCGGGTCGTCATCATCGGGGCAGGGGTGGCCGGACTCGCCACCGCCGCCCTGCTGGCCCATCAGGGTCACGAGGTCGAGGTGCTCGAGGGGCGCGACGACGTCGGCGGCCGGGCCGGCAGCCTCACCCGCGACGGGTTCCGGTTCGACACCGGCCCCTCCTGGTACCTGATGCCCGAGGTCTTCGAGCACTTCTTCGAGCTGCTGGGCACCTCGAGCGCCGAACAGCTGGACCTGCGCACCCTGGATCCGGGCTACGCGGTGTTCAGCGAACCCGATCCTGGCGCGCCGGCGTCTCCCCCGGTCATCATTCCCCGTGGTCAGGACGCCGTCGAGAGGGTCTTCGAGAGCCGCGAGCCCGGCTCCAGCACGGCCCTCCGGAGCTACCTGGACTCCGCCGCCAGGACCTCGCGGCTGGCCCAGGAGTACTTCCTCTACAACCCGTACACCCGGTTGCGCCCGATCCTCACCCCCGAGATCACGCGCAGCCTGCCCGACCTCGCCGGCCTGCTCACCCAGTCCCTCGCCGGCTACATCTCACGCCGGTTCCGCGACCCGGTGCTGAGGCAGGTGCTGGGCTACCCCGCGGTCTTCCTGGGCACCAGCCCCGACCGGGCACCGGCGATGTACCACCTGATGAGCGCCTTCGACCTGGCCGAGGGGGTCCAGTACCCGATCGGCGGATTCTGGGAGCTGGTCTGCCGCATCGAGGATCTCGCGCGGGCCGAGGGGGTGCGGATCACCACCGGCGCACGTGTGACGCAGATCACCACCGATGCGCGGACCACCGGGCCCGGCAGTCGGGAGGTCCCGGGGAGCACCGATTCACGGGACGCGGGGAGCGCCGCTGCGCGAGACGCCGGGAGCGCGACGTCCCCGGGTGACCGCCGTCCCCATCCTCTCGGCCGCCTCCTCCGACGTCCCCGCCCGCGCCGGGTGACCGGAGTCTCCTGGCGATCGGCCGACGGCCGCGACCGGCACACCGAGGCCGAGATCGTCGTCTCGGCGGCCGACCTGCACCACACCGAGACCCGGCTGCTGGCCCCGAACGCCCGCAGCTATCCGGAACGATGGTGGCGTCGCCGGGTGAGCGGCCCGGGAGCGGTCCTGGTGATGCTCGGGGTCCGCGGCCGGCTGCCCGAGCTGCCGCACCACTCGCTGTTCTTCACTCGGGACTGGGACACCAACTTCGCCGCGATCTTCGGTGACGCACCCCGCATCCCCGACCCGGCGTCGATCTACCTGTGCAAGCCGAGCCAGACCGACGACACCGTCGCCCCCGAGGGGGACGAGAACCTCTTCGTGCTGGTTCCGGTCCCGGCAGATCCCGGCCTGGGCCACGGCGGGCCCGACGGCACCGGCTCGCCGACGATCGAGCGGACCGCCGACGCGGCCATCGACCAGATCAGCCGTTGGGCCGGGATTCCCGACCTGGCGAGCCGGATCCTGGTGCGCCACACCGTCGGCCCCCAGGACTTCGCCGACCAGTACCACTCCTGGCACGGCGGCATGCTCGGGCCGGGTCACATCCTGCGGCAGAGCGCGATGTTCCGGGCCCAGAACCAGTCCCGCCGGGTCGACGGCCTCTACTACGCCGGCGCGACGACCGCCCCCGGCGTCGGGGTGCCGATGTGCCTCATCAGCGCCGAGCTGGTCCTCAAGCGGATCACCGGGGACCACAGCGCCGGGCCCACCGCACCCCACCCGTCACCGACGACTCGCACCTCCCCGGTCCCGCCCCCGGCGTCGTCCGTTCGGACGTCGTCACCACACCCGTTCCCCGCCGATCCATCAGCCAGCGACCCATCACCCACCCATGCCGCCTCGAAGGAGACCCCGTGACCACGCTGCCCGCCCAGCCGTGCCACCGCACAAGCAAGCCGCCCAGGGCCCGAGGCGTCCATCTCGAACCCGGCGCCAGGGTCGCCTCGGCCACCGAGCCCGCCCAGTCCGGTCCCGCCCACGTCACCCGGCCGGTCGCTTACGACGCGATCCTGCTGTCGGGATTCGGCGGCCCGGAGGGGCCCGACGACGTCATGCCCTTCCTGCGCAATGTCACCCGAGGCCGAGGCATCCCCGACGAGAGACTCGAGGAGGTCGCCCACCACTACCTCGCCTTCGGCGGCGCCAGCCCCATCAACGAGCAGAACCGGCAGCTGCGCGGCCTGCTCGAGGCCGCGCTGGCCACCGCCGGCATCGACCTGCCGGTCTACTGGGGAAACCGCAACTGGGAGCCCTATCTCGACGAGGCCCTGGCCCGGGCGGCCGCCGACGGGGTGCAGCGGATCCTCGCCATCCCGACGAGCGCCTACTCCTCCTACTCCTCGTGCCGGCAGTACCGCGAGGACTGGGCCGACGCCCTGGAGAGTGCAGGCCTGCAGGACCGACTGCAGATCGACAAGGTGCGACAGTTCTTCTCCCACCCCGGATTCGTCCAGCCCTTCGTCGACGGGGTGCGCGAGGCGATCGCCGCCGCCGAGCAGGACGGCCACCCCCGCTCCGAGATCGAGGTGCTCTTCTCCACCCACAGCATCCCCTCGGCCGACGCCGCCCTGTCGGGTGCCGGCCAGTTCGACGGAAGGCAGGGTGGGGCCTATGTCGGTCAGCACCTGGCCGTCGCCGAGCACATGATGGCCGCCGTCGCCCCCGAGGTCTCCTGGCAGCTGGTCTTCCAGTCGCGCTCCGGAGCCCCCTCGACGCCGTGGCTGGAACCCGACATCAACGACGCGATCGGGGCCCTGTCCGACCGCACGGCGGTGATCATCGTGCCCTCCGGTTTCGTCAGCGATCACCTCGAGGTGCTGTGGGATCTGGACCGCGAGGCCTGCCAGACGGCCCGGGACGCCGGTCTGTGGGTGCGGCGCACCCCCACTCCCGGCACCAGCCCGCAGTTCGTCGACGCCCTGGTCGACCTGGTGCGGGAGCGCCTGGCCGGCACCCCGGCAGCCGAGCGCGCCAACGTCACCTCGGTGGGCCCGTGGTTCGACGTGTGCCGTCGGGGCTGCTGCGCGAAGTCGACCGGCCCCTGCCACCCGGCGATCGCCGGGCTGATCTGACCCCGGCCCCGCCCGGCCCCCGGAACCCGACCACCCCGCGCGACATCTCACAGACCCTTCCGACCCGACACTCAACCCCGGCCCGACACGCGGTTCGGCCCGATGAGAGGAGCTCCGATGGCCGTCTTCGAGTACCACAGCCACCTGCCCCAGCCACGCACCGAGGTCTTCGACTGGTTCTCCCGCCCCGGCGCGATCGTGCGACTCTCGCCGCCCTTCGGGGGCCGGGTGCGCCGCCCGCCCAGCGACGGACTGAACCCCGGTTCGCAGACCCTGCTGTCGGTGGGTCTGCCCGGCCGGGCCGGGCTGGCCGGCACCGCTCTGTCGGCCGTCGTGGGGTCCAGGATCCCGGGATCGCCGCGGGCCGAGGTGCCCTGGCGGGCCCGGCACACCCAGCTGGACCCCGGGCGCTCCTTCACCGACGTGATGGAGTCGGGGCCACTGGCCTCCTGGCGCCACCACCACTCTTTCAGCGATGAGGGTCCGGGCTGCCAGATGCGCGACACCGTCGAGTACTCGCTGCCCGCACCCCTGGCCAACCGGTGCGCCGCGCGTGCCCTCGACGTCCCGGCCGAACTGTCGCGGATCTTCGACTACCGGACGGCGCAGCTGAAGGACGACCTCGCCCTCCACCACACCTTCCGCGACGTCGCGCCCCTCACGGTGGCGGTCACCGGGGCCACCGGGCTGATCGGGACCCAGCTCTGCGCGCTGTTGGAGAGCGGCGGGCACCGGGTCCTGAGGATGGTGCGGCACCGGCCCCGCCACGACGGTGAGATTCAGTGGGACCCGGCCTCCGGAACCCTGAACCCCGAGGACCTGGCCGGCTGCGACGCCGTCGTCCACCTCGCCGGGCACCCGATCGGCGGCCGCTTCACCGAGGAGAACAAGCGCAAGATCCTCGAGAGCCGCCGCACCGGCACCGACCTGGTCGCCCGCACCTTGGCCGAACTCGCCTCCGACGGCCGGACCCGCACCCTGGTCTCGGCCTCCGCGATCGGCTACTACGGCGCCCACCCGCACCACCCGAACCCTTCCCGGGACGCACACGATCCCCAGGGCGGGCCGGACTCCCAGGGCTCCGGCGACGGCCTGCCGCGACCGTTGACCGAGCAGGACTCCCCCGGCGACGACTTCCTCGCGCAGGTCACCCGGGTCTGGGAGGAGGCCTGCCGGCCGGCCTCGGATGCCGGCGTCCGGGTGGTCAATGTGCGCACCGGACTGGTCCTCACCCCCGCCGGCGGGCTTCTGGCGCAGTTCCTGCCGCTCTACCTGGCGGGTGTGGGCGGCCCATTGGGGGACCGGGAGCAGCAGAGCTGGATCGGGATCGACGACATCGTCTCCATCTACGCCTTCGCCCTGCTCAACGACCGGGTCGAGGGGCCGGTCAACGCGGTGGCGCCCGAACCGGTGAGCGCCCGCCAGTTCGCCACCACCCTCGGACGGGTCCTGCACCGACCCTCCCTGGTCCCGGTGCCCTCCCTCGGACCGGCCCTGCTGCTCGGCCCCGAGGGGGCGCGCGAGATCGCGCAGGCCGATCAGCGGGTCTCCTCGGCCCACATCGAGGGCCTCGGTTACCAGTTCCGCCACCGGGATCTCGAGTCCCAGCTGCGCCACGTCCTCGGACGATGACGTCGCCCGCACAGGGGGCGATCTCGCTGCAGATTCTCATGGGACTGCGCAGATCCGTCGCCCCGAGGCGGACTGACCGGCGCGCTGCCCCGCCAGCGGACTCCGCGGCTGGCATGCTCTTGCCCCATGGCCATCCCGACTCAACGGCCCCGTCGCGACCGGCCGCCAGACTCTCCCCGATGCGCGCCCGCGACCCGCACGAACCGCATCGCGCCGCCTCGAGTCTTGAACTGTTCTTCGACCTGGTTTCGTGGTGGCGGTGAGCGTGGCCTCCTCCCAGCTGCACCACCAGCTGGCCGACAGGGGGGTGCTCAACGGCGTCCTCATCTATGCCGTGGCCTTCTTCGGCATCTGGTGGGCGTGGATGAACTTCACCTGGTTCGCGACCTCCTTCGCGGTCGACGACTGGCTCTACCGGGTCGTCACCATCGTCCAGATGGGCGGCGTCCTGGTGCTCGCCGCGGGCATCGAGCCGGCCTTCGAGCACCACGACTTCCGGCTGCTGGTGTGGGCCTATGTGGTGATGCGCGTGGCGATGGTGGCGCAGTGGGTGCGCGCGGCCGTCTCGGACCGGGCGTTGCGCACCACCACGATCAGCTATGCGTTGGGCATCGCGATCACCCAGGCACTCTGGATCGTGATGCTGGGGCTGCCCGGCAAGGCGATTCCGGTGGCCATCCCGGTGCTCATCCTCGCCGAGCTCGCGGTTCCGGTGATCGCCGAACGACACCACGCGACCCCCTGGCACCCTCATCACATCACCGAGCGGTACGGCCTGTTCACCCTCATCGTGCTCGGCGAGAGCGTGCTGGCCTCGGCCAACGCCATCATCGAGGCCCTTCACACCTCCCGCGAGCACGCCGAGGCCGCGGCCCATGCCGACCTGCTGGGCTCCCTGGTGGGCCTGTCGGCACACTGACCCTGATCACCTCGGCGGCGCTCTGGTGGATCTACTTCTGGCCGCCCCACCACGGGCTGATCGGCTCGCTGCGCGAGTCCCTGCGCTACGGCTACGTGCACTACGTGGTCTTCGCCGCCGCGGCGGCCTTCTCGGCCGGGATCGAGGTGCACATCGACGCCCTCACCGGGGAGTCGGAGCTCTCGCGGGTCGCCGTCGGCTACACCGTGAGCATCCCGGTCGCGGTCTTCGTCCTGGCGATCTGGTGGATCGCGCTGAGTCGGTTCGGGGACCGGCTGGTCAACACGACGCTGCCGCTGGGTGCCGCGGTGATCCTCCTGAGCCCGCTACTTCCCTTCGACGTCGCGGCCACCGCGGTCGTGCTCGTCCTGATCGTCGTGGTGCTGGTCTGGCGGCGTCCCGTCGAGCGCAACCAGTGAGGGCCCCGACCCCGCCGAGAGCGGGGACGCCGGCACCGGCACGGACGGCGTCGCAACCCTCGGCGTCGGGACCTCGTCGGGAACCGACCCCCAGCCGTAGCGGCGCACCCGGGCGACCGCGAACAGGATCGACGAGGCCACCGCCCAGATGCCCAGCACGACGAAGGGTTCGGCGTGCACGGCGTCGGGGAAGTAGGTGACATCTCTCATCGCGCGCACGGTGGCGCCGGTGGGCAGCCATCGCCCCATGAACTCGTAGAAGGCCGGCAGCAGTTCGGGGGCGACCGCCCCTCCCGATGACGGGTTGGCGATGATGACGAAGGTGATCCAGGTGGGCAGCAGCGCCCACTTGCCGCCGATCGTCACCCGCCAGAAGCTGTACACCGACCCGGCGATGAACATCGTCACCGCCAGAATCAGCCAGACCGGCAGCACGGGCAGCGCCTCAAGGCCGAGCACCGGGCCGATGACCAGGGTCATCGTGAGCGCCACCCCCAGCGATCGCGCGATGTCCCAGCCGAAGTCGGCGACCAGGGACATGTCCTTGGCGTTGACCCTGGTCTGGATGGCGCCGACGAATCCGAGGATCGTGCCACCCAGCGCCAGGTAGAACAGCACCAGGCCGTTCGGGTCGTGCGGGGCCAGCGGATGGGCGTCAACGAACTTGAGGTCGGTGCCGACCACCGCGCTGAGGGCCTGCCTGTGCTGGGTGAGCAGTTGGCCCACCGATGCCCCGGAGGCGGTCGAGATCCAGACCGTCGCGGGGGTCACCGAGGAGTCGATGATGGCGTAGATCTGCTGGCGCTCCAGGGCCTTCTGGGCGGCCGGCAGCGAGGGATACTCGCCCACCTCGAACAGTTCCGACCCGGTGTCGTCGAGGGTGTGGGAGATCGCGGTGGCATCCATTGAGGAGCCGACCACGCCGATCGGCACGTTGCGCGGCGAGGGATCGCCCATCGCCAGGCTGTAGGACGCCACGAAGACCGGCCCGATGATGGTGACGATGAGGGCGACCACCAGCGCAGGAAGGTGCGTCCTGGGCAGTCCCCACGGTATCCGGCGGGTCCGTCTGGAGATCCTCGTACCGATCACTTCTGGAACGCCTTCCGCATATGGGTGAATCCTCATCTCCCTGTCGACATCAGGGGCCGCTGACCGCGATCTCCCGGCCCGAGCTCCCCCCGCCGGACCCGGACTCGGTGCACGCACCGGTCCCGCCTCGCGTCGGCCCCCGGGACAGACTACGTGCCGGGTCAGCGCTTCGAGACCCTGCGCACCGCCATCTTCGTGACGACGGCGACGACACTGGGCCTGAACTGTCCGACGGCGTCGGCGACCCTGGCCGGATCCACCTTGCCGGTGTGGACCTGCTCGCAGAGCCGCAGCCAGCCCTCCCCCGCGGCCGCGGTGATCGCCGAGGCGACGGCCGCGTTGATCACACTGCCGGCCACCGGGACGAGCTTGATGAAGCTGCGGGCCAGGGCCTGCCCGGTGACCTGGGCCCCCAGTTGGGCCAGCGCCGAGGTGGACAGCATCGTGGTCATCTCGAGGTCGTAGATGGCCGCGATCCTGCCCATCATCGTCATCTGGATCGGCGCCAGGGCGGCCGCATCCGCAACCGGGATGGGGACGGCGGCAGCAGCTGCCGCCGCAGCCGCCCCAGTGGCGATGATGGGTCGCGCCATCTCCCGCTTCCAGGGGAGGTTGAGTCGCTGGGCGATGCGAAACGCGTCCTGCTCGGTCCTGGGAGACAGTTCCAGGGTGGCCTCCACGAGCTCACCGAGTCCGTGCCCCGTGCCCTTTCCGTGCTCGTCGTGGGAGGCGGTGAGGATGACCCGCCGGATCGGGAGGTGGATCGGGGTGCCGTGCTCGTCGACCGGGTGCTCGAGCCAGTCGACGAAGTCAGAGGTGTCCTTCGGGGCGCTGTACCTGCCGGTGACCGTGTTCCTGGTCCAGTGCACCTTCGTGAGCACCAGGATCACCGGCAGCCCGCGGGCGTCCAGCTCACGGATCCGGTCGATGTCGAACCGGGTGAGCCGGTCGGCCTGGGAGAGCACGCAGTACCAGACGACGGCGATCTGCTCGTCGGCCGGCCGCCTCGAGACGGTCTCCAGGTGCTGCCTGAGGGACTGCGCCGGCGACACCGCCGACCCGACCTCGAACCCCTCGAAGTCCCAGATCCCCAGCGACTCGTCGTGGTAGTAGTTGACCCCGCTGGTCACCGGAAGACCCTTGCCGACCGCCGCGTAGTCGCGGCCGAAGACCGCGTTGACCAGGGAGGACTTGCCCACCCCGGTCTCCCCGACGATCGCCAGGTTGAACCGTCCGTAGCGGCTCCTCGCCTGGGAGGTGGCGTCGATGAACGGCCGGTCGTCGACCTTGGGGGCGTCCTGGTGCTCTGCTGCCATGTCGTGCTCGGTCCTCTCAGCAACCGCTGCCGGTGATCTCCGGGCGGATCGACGCGGACGGGTGGATGCTCACTATAGGGTGCGCCGCAGCACCGCCGGGGACGCTCATCGAGGGCTCATTCCTGGGGCCAGGCGCGGCTGATGTCGTCGACCCTGCCCTTGGAGGCGAGCCAGGATCCGAAGTTGTCGGCCCACTTGCGGTGCTCCTCGACCTGGAACTGGTGCAGCGCCCCGGCGTCCACCCCGGCGATCCGCGGATACCGGACGGCCATCTCCTGGAGCACCCCGAGCATCATCGAGACGTCGACCTGGGCGGTGTGGGCGTCCTCCTGAAGGGTCACCCCGTAGACCGACGTCATCGCCGACAGGGTGCGTTTCCCGCGCCGGTAGCGGTCCAGGCTGTGGTCCAGCACCAGCGGGTCGATGACCGGGGCGGTCTCGGCGCCGAGGCGCTCCTCGAGGGATCCCAGATCGTGGCGGCGCAGCTCGGCGTTGATGAGGGTGATGTCGAAGGGGGCGTTGAAGACCACCACGGGAAGCCCCTGCTGCCAGTGCTCGACCAGGGCGGTGGCCAGCTCGTCGAGCACCTCGACGACCGGGCGGCCGCGATCGCGGGCAGTGGCGGTGGTGATCCCGTGGATCGCGGAGGCGGCGGCCGGGATGGGGATCCCGGGATCGGCCAGCCAGGTGCGCACCCGATCGGGTTGGGCGGGGGTCCCCGCGCCGGCGGGGCGCAGCACCAGGGCGGCCGTGACCAGCCTGTCGGTGGCCGGATCGGCCCCGGTGGTCTCGGTGTCCAGTCCCAGCCATGGGACGTCGGTCCAGTTCACGATCCCTCTTTCGTCGAGTGCTCCTACTGTGCATCACGGCACTGACAGTTCTGGACGCCGGGACCTGCGGGCGCATACTTGTACGCCGTGAGTCCTGCCAGCACACCACACTTCTCCTTCGCCACCCTCGCCGACGCCGACCGCATCCACACCATCGTCGAGGCCGCCTACCGGGCCACCGGCGATGCGGCGGGATGGACCACCGAGTCCCAGATTCTCGACGGCCAGCGCACCGATCTGGACGAGATCACCAGCCTCATCGACCAGCCGGCAGGAGGCCTTCTCACCGCCCGGCAGGACGGCAAGATCCTCGGCTGCTGCCAGCTGGAGCGCCGCAGCGACCACGCCTACTTCGGGATGTTCGCCGTCGACCCGACCCTGCAGGCCCAGGGGCTGGGTAAGCAGCTGCTGGCCGAGGCCGAGCGGGTCGCCCGGGAGGACTGGGGTCTCGACGAGATGCGGCTCACCGTGATCACCGCCCGCACCGACCTCATCGCCTGGTACCGGCGCCGCGGATTCCGGCCGACCGGCGTCTCCTCCCCCTTCCCCTACGGCAACGAGCGGTTCGGCCTGCCGAAGGTGGAGGGGCTGCACTTCGACGAGTTCTCCAAGGGCCTCTGAATCCCGGTCCCACCACGGGAGATCCCCTTCGCGGCCGTGCTCTGAGCACCGCCGGATCGCGGCTGCGCCTTGAATACCGCCGGATCGGGTGCGAGGGTCGACAGTGCAACCGATCCACTGAGAAGGAGCACATATGACTGACAGCGATGCCACCCGAGACAAGCTCCAGGGCAAGCTCAAGGAGACCGCGGGCAAGCTCACCGGGGACAAGGACGCCGAGGCCGAGGGCCGGCAGCAGAACGCGGAGGGCCAGCTCAAGGACCAGGTCGAGGACGCCAAGGCCGGCCTCAAGGCGGCCGGGGAGCGCGTCAAGGACGCCCTCGGCGACAAGAAGGACAACCAGTAGGCGATGCCCGACAGACAGGGCATCTGAGGCGAGTGCCAGCCGCACCCGCCCGCCGCTGTGGCGGCGTCCCCCTCCCGGGGACGCCGCCACAGGCGTCTCCGGGAGGGGGCACCGACGACCCTCTGACAAGGAGTGTTGGTGAAATCCAAGAAAGTTGAGTCTTTTCGGCTCAACTATGGAATAACCATGGCCCCCCTGTGGTTCTGCTGTATGTGACGGCGAGGAGGCCGGCGGGGCAGCGAGATGTTCCGCAGGTGTCTCGACGTCGTCACCGAAAACTGCATGCTTCCGAGTTCCGGAGACTCCGGGACTCACCCGTCAGAAGGGGGAAAACAATGGCTCTCGTTGAAGCCAATCCGTTCCGTGGTCTTGATCGTTTCTTCGATCAGTTCGCCCAGCTGGCAACCGGCGACGCCAAGCTGATGCCGATGGATGTCTATCGCGATGCCGACAACTACGTCGCCAAGATGGACCTGCCGGGAGTTGATCCCGCCAGCATCGATATCGACGTCAACGACAACGTTCTGACCGTCCGCGCTGAGCGCACCGCTCAGGATGTCAAGCACGACGAGCACTCCGGCTGGGTGTCTCGTGAGCGCAGCTACGGGTCCTTCGCCCGCCAGCTGTCCCTGGACTCCGGTCTGGACGCCAGCAGGATCTCCGCCGACTACACCAACGGCGAACTGGTCATCACCATCCCGGTGGCCGACCAGGCCAAGCCGCAGAAGATTCAGGTGACCCACGGCCAGCAGCAGGTGGGCACCGGAAGCTCGAAGGGCAGTGCCGTTGACAGCGGCACCGACTCAGCCAAGGCCAGCACAACCGACGCCGACAAGCAGCGTCAGCACGCCTGAGCCGATCGGCCCATATCGCGCTGAACAGGCACCGCAGGTCGACGATCAGCACCGGCGGATCCGTGTGGTCCGGTGCTGAACGCCCTGCAGCCCTGCATCTGTGAGGTTCTCACCTGGCCACGGCCCCTCCACCTATTTCGGTGGAGGGGCCGTGGCATGTCCGGAGTCATCGACCGGCAGGGATGGTCGGCCCGGAGCCGGTGACCGGGACGGAGTGCCCGTCCGCCGGTGGCGGATGCCCCGCGGACGGGGTCCCGCCGGAGCGACGGTCGGGATAGCCTCCATCCCATGAGCATCGTGGTCTCCCTTCCCACCCAGGAGCTGGTCGACGACGTCACGGCACGTCTGGACCCCGCCCTCGACATCGACCTCGTCCTGTGGGACGGGACCGGCGAGGCCCCCTGCGAGCACATCGACATGTACGTCCCCGCCGCGGTCGGCCCGACCCACGCGATGCCCGATCTCGGTGCGGTGGGGTGTCACTTCGTCCAGGGTTCGGCGATCGGCTTCGACGGCGTCGAGCAGACCCTGCCGCACGGCGTCAGCTACGCCAATGCCGCCAGCGTCCACGAGACGGCGACCGCGGAACTCACCGTCGCCCTGCTGCTGGAGGCCCAGCGCCGACTCCCCGAGTTCCTCGAGCTGCAGCGGCTCGGACAGTGGCACATGATGGGCTGCCCCGGACTCGCCGACCGCCGCATCGTCATGCTGGGCTACGGCGGGGTCGGCAAGGCGATCGCGCAGCGACTGGCCGGTTTCGAGGTCGATCTGGTCCCGGTCGCCCACACTGCCCGCGTGCAGGACGGCGTCCAGGTCCATGCGATGGAGGAGGTGCCCGACCTGCTGCCCGGTGCCGACATCCTCCTCAATGCCCTTCCCGGCGGTCCGGCGACCCATCACCTCATCGACGACGCCGTCCTGTCGGCACTGCCGGACGGCGCCCTGGTGTGCAACATCGGACGCGGGCCGACGGTGGACACCGATGCCCTGGTCGCCCATCTGCGCCGCGGCCGGATCCGGGTGGCCAGCGACGTCTGGGATCCCGAACCGCTGCCGGCCGGCCATCCGCTGTGGTCACTGGACGGGGTCATCATCACCCCGCACATCGGCGGGCTCTCGGACGCCCTCAAGCCTCGGATGACCCGGCTGCTGGTCCGCCAGGCGGAGCGGCTGGCGCGCGGCGAGGAGCCGGTCAACATCGTCCTGCAGGCCTGATCTCCCGGCCGTGCGCTCGGCCCCACGGACCTGGGCCCCACAGATCGAGGCCCGGGTCGCTGCCTGCTCACTGCGGAGGCATGTCGCGGCGGACGTACTCCTCCGGCGGGACGGCTCCCCGCGTCTCATCGATGAGGTCGACGACCTCCTGGCGGGTGACCGTGCGACCCTCGCTGCGCGCGTGCTCGAGCGCCCGGGCGACCGAGTCGCTCTGCTGCGGGCTGAGCTGCTCGAACAGTTCCGGCCACCGGTTCTGGACGTCGAACTCGTCAGACATGACTTCCCCTCGGCTGGTGATGGCCGTCGGCTGTGGCGGCCGTTCCCCAGCGTAGGTGGTTGGCTATGTCAACTTCATTTGGCCCCGGGTTGTCGGTCTGGCTGGGCCCCGGTTGGGTGCGAGAAGCCAACCCAGAGTGAACTCCGGGCAGCTTATGGGGGCGGTTCATGTCAGTGGTGTCGGCGCAGGCGCAGGGAGTTGGTGATGACGCTCACCGAACTGAGGGCCATGGCGGCTGCGGCGATCATCGGGGACAACAGCCAGCCGAAGGCGGGGTAGAGCACTCCCGCGGCGATCGGAATGCCGATGACGTTGTAGATGAATGCGAACAGCAGGTTCTGCTTGATGTTGCGCATAGTGTCGACGGACAGGTCGCGGGCCTTGACCAGGGCTGCGAGGTCGCCGCCGAGGAGGGTCACGTCTGCGCTCTCGATGGCGACGTCGGTCCCGGTGCCCATGGCGACGCCAACGTCCGCCCCGGCCAGGGCAGGGGCGTCGTTGACGCCGTCACCGGCCATCGCGACCGTGTGACCTTGCTCCTGGAACCGCTGGACGTGCCCATGCTTCTGATCCGGAAGCACGTCCGCGATCACCTCGTCGATGTGGAGCTCGTCGGCGATGGCGTGGGCGGTGGTGGCGTTGTCCCCGGTCAGCATCACGATCCGCATGCCACGGTGACGTAGGTCGTCGATGGCCTGGGCGGTGGTGGGCTTGAGTGGGTCGGCGATGGCCAGGATGCTTGCAGGCTGACCATCGACAGTCACGATGACGGCAGTGGCTCCTTGGCGACGGAAAGCGTCGATGTCGTCGGTCAGGGGGGTCGTGTCGGCATGCTGGGTCGTGAGGAAGGCAGGGCTGCCGACCATGACCTGGTGACCGTCGACCAATGCTTCGACGCCGCCACCCGGGTGGGCGGTGAATGCAGTGGCGGTCGGTACGGTGACGTCGCGTTCTCGCGCCGCGTCGACGATCGCGCGGGCCAAGGGATGTTCGGACCCGGACTCGACAGCGGCCGCCATGGCCAGCACGATCTCGGCGTGGTGGCCGGCGACGACCTTCTGGTCGACGAGGCTGGGATGGCCCTGGGTCAGGGTCCCGGTCTTGTCGACCACCAGGGTGTCGATCTTCTGCAGTCGTTCGAGTGCTTCGGCGTTCTTGACCAGGACGCCATCGCGGGCTCCGCGACCAACCCCGACCATGATGGACATGGGTGTGGCAAGGCCAAGCGCGCAAGGGCAGGCGATGATGAGCACGGACACTGCAGCAACGATCGCGAACGGTAGCCGGGGCTGTGGCCCGACCGTGGCCCAGACGGCGAAGGTGATCAGTGCGATGCCGATCACGACCGGCACGAACACAGCGGAGATCTTGTCGACGAGCCCTTGGATGGGGGCTTGGGAACGTTGCGCCTGGGACACGAGGTCGACGATGCGGGCCAGGGTCGAGTCGGCGCCCAGGCCGGTGGCCTCGATGACCAGGCTGCCGCCGCTGGTGATGGTGCCGCCGATCACACGGTCGCCGGGGTTCTTGTCAACAGGTACCGGCTCGCCGGTGATCATGGATTCGTCGACGTAGGCGTGGCCGTCGACCACGATGCCGTCTGCTGGGATCTTCTCACCGGGGCGGACCCGGCAATGGTCGCCGACCTGCAGGTCCGCGGATGGCACTTCCTCTTCTTCTCCGTCGGGGTTGATGCGGTGCGCGGTGGCTGGCGACAGGTCCAGCAGGGCGCGGATGGCACCCGAGGTCTGGTCGCGTGCCCGCAGTTCGAGTACCTGCCCCAGCAGCACCAGGGTGATGATCACGGCGGTGGCCTCGAAGTAGACGCCGACCCGGCCACCGTCATCACGCATGATGGCCGGGAAGATCCCCGGGGCCAGGACGGCGACCACACTGTAGAACCACGCGGCACCCACACCGAGGCTGACGAGGGTGAACATGTTGAGGTGCCGGCTGGCCACTGATCGGGCGCCACGTGCGAAGAATGGCCACCCGGCCCACCACACCACGGGGGTGGACAGCGCGAGTTCGACCCAGGGCACCCACGCCCCGACGGCCAGGGCCGGGACCATCGCCAGCACCACCAGGGGCAGGCTGAGCACGGCTGCCACGCGGAGACGGCGGCGCATGTCTGCCAGCTCTGGGTTGGGTCCGTCGTGGACGCCCACCGAGACCGGTTCGAGCGCCATGCCACAGATCGGGCACTCGCCCGGCCCATCCTGCCGGATCTCGGGGTGCATGGGGCAGGTCCATTCGCCATCGCGTGGGCCGGTGTCGGCCTGTGGTGGCGGGGCGCTTTGCCCGCCGTGCTCTTGGTGGGCAGCAGTCTGCCCGGGGTGGGTGTGCTGGTGTGCTGCTGGCGCGGGGGGCTGTCCGTCCGGTTGGAGGAACATGCCGCACTTGGGGCAGCGGCCAGGGTGGTCACTGGTGACCTCGGGGTGCATGGGGCAGGTGAAGGAGTCCCCTTCAGCTGTGATGGGCTCGTCGGGTGGGGTAGGGCTGGTCATGGTCTTCCTCGTCCGTTGAGTGGTGGTGCTCTGTGGTGCTGGTGGGCGCGTGGTGCGAGGTTCTTGGCTCAGTGGTGATCGGCCCCGTGGTTCATCATCCGCATCATGAGCCACATCATCACTACGCAGCCGAGGGCGGGGATGACGGCGGCCATGACGCCGCCTGCGGCGAGGCTGGCACGACCTGTCCACAGGTATCCGGCCACGATGAGCAGCATAGGGGCACACATCAGCAGGTGCATCCAGTGGTGGCTCTTGCCGTGGCCTGTCATCTTCGGGTCGTGCCGGTGCTGCACGGGCTCGAGTACCGGGTCGGCGGCGGGGCGGGGAGCGTCGCTGTCACTGCGGTTGAGCTGGGTGGGGTTTGTGTACATGGTGGTCTCCTTCGTCGTGTGTGGCTGGCTGCCGTCACCATCCAGACTGTCGAGCGTCCATGAAGCTGGACCGGGGCAAATGATGAAGGTTTGACCAAGACGTCGGAGGCATGTGCGGGCATGCGGCGGTGCGGTTCCCGGGGCGACGCGGGAACCGCATCGGCGTGGGCTGGGGTCAGTAGCGCAGGCTGGTCATCATGCCGATCTCGGCGTGGTAGATGTTGTGGCAGTGCAGCATCCAGGCTCCGGGGTTGTCGGCCTGCAGGTCGGCCTCGATGGTCTGCATGGGCAGCAGCAGCACGGTGTCCTTGCGTAGTCCGTTGCTGCCCGGCAGGGACCAGGTGTGGCCGTGGATGTGCATCGGGTGGGCCATCATCGTCATGTTCGTCATCCGCATCCGGACCCGCTGTCCCAGGTTGATTGACAGGGGTGTGTCCTCACCGAACTTCTTGCCGTTGATGCCCCAGGCGTAGGGCTTCATCTGGCCGTTGAGCTGGACCTCGAGGGTCTGCTCCGGTTCCTTGTCGGGCAGCTTGGCTGCGTCGGCGGCGCGCAGGGCGGTGCCAAGGACAGCCTTTCCTCCGAGTTCGGGGATTCGGGTGGTGGCCGGCGGAATGCTGCCGGCGCCGGTCTTGACGATGGCGCGGGCGGGAGTACCGGTCTTGCCCTCGGGGGCGGCCTGCAGCACGAAGACGCCGTCGCCGACGGTGACGGTGGCGTCGATCCTTTCTCCCATGGCGAGGTAGATGGCCGTCGCCTCGACTGGCTGCACGGCGAATCCGTCGGCGTGGGTGATGGTGAGTCGGTGCCCGGACAGGCCGACCTTGAAGATCGTGTCGGCTCCGGCGTTGATCAGCCGTAGCCGGATCTTGTCTCCGGGGCGTGCCGTGAGGGTGCGCGGTGCGGCCGGGATCCGGCCGTTGACGACGTAGTGCGGGTAGCTCACGTCTCCGGCATCGCCCAAGGGGGAACTGCCGTGGTCCATGCCTCCCATGTCGTGGTTCATTCCTTGGGACAGGGGGCCGCTGTTGGCCTTGAAGTCGGCGAAGATCGCATCCGGTGACTTGCCCACCCCATCGGTCCAGTCATCCAGGACCAGGACCCATTCCGCGTCGTGGTCGCCCGGATCGCGTGGGTCGTCCAGCACGAGGGGAGCGTACAGGCCCCGGTCGATCTGGACTCCGCTGTGGGGATGGAAGAAGTAGGTTCCGGCATGGGGTGCGACGAACTCGTAGGTGAAGGCACTCTTGGCGGCGATGGGGTCCTGAGTGACACCAGGCACACCGTCGGAGGCGTTGCGCAGGGCAATGCCGTGCCAGTGCACCGAGGTGGCTGTGGGGAGCTGGTTGTCGACCGTGACCCGGAACAGGTCGCCCGCCTTGCCGCGCAGGACGTTCCCGTCGAGTTCGTCGGTGTAGGCCCAGGTCTTGGCCAGGACACCGCCCAGGTCCAAGGTGACAGGGCGCGGGGTCAGGGTGTGGGTGACGGTCGTCGCCCCGGCCGGGGTGGCGAGTGGTGTCTGGGTCGGGATGGCCCATGTGGCCGGGGTGGTGCTGGCCGGGGAGGGCTGCTTGGCGCCGCATGCAGCCAGGGCGCTGGTGGATGCCAGGCCGAGGCCGGCGAGCAAGGCCTGTCGGCGAGTGATCGTGTTCATGCCCACGACTCTTCCCGCCCCGCATTGGGACCGGGTCAGGGAAGTGTGGAGATTCGATCAAGACTTCGTGGCAGCACCAGGGTGAACGACGCACCACAGCCCACCCCCGGACTGGCCGCCAGCACGTCGCCCCCATGTGCCCGGGCGACGGCTCTGGCGATGGTCAGGCCGACTCCGGTTCCGCCGTCGACGTCACGGACCCTGCGTGATCCTTGGTGGAAGAAGCGTTCGAAGACGTGGGGCACCTCACCGGCGGGTATGCCTGCGCCGGTGTCGCTGACCTGGATGGACACCGAGTCCGTGTCAGACCAGCTCGTCACACATACCTCACCCCCGCGTGGCGTGTGCTGGACGGCGTTGCGCAGCAGGTTGTCCAGGACCTGGCCGATGCGTGCAGGGTCGACATCCACCTCCACGGGGCAGTTGCCACGGGTCACCAGCTGGATACCTGCCTCGGCACAGGCTTTCGCACACGAGGTGACCGCCGATTCCACCAGGTCATCGATGCGGGTCAGCCGTAGTTCCAAGGGGATCCGCCCCTCCTCTGCCCTGGAGACCTCGGAGATGTCGGCCGCCAGCGCCGTGATGCGCTCGTTCTGGCGTTGGAGGACCTCAAGGACCTCCGGCCCATACACGGCGACTCCGTCCTGGAGGCTCTCGAGTGTCACCCGCGTCACGGACAGGGGCGTTCGCAGCTCATGGCCAAGATCGGTCAACATGCGTCGTCGGGTGGCCTCCGTGGCCGCGATCTGGGCCGCCATCCGGTTGAACTCATGGGCCACGGATTCGAGTTCGCGCCCCAGTGGCGGCATGCGCACGGGGTCGTCGTAGTTGCCGTGCGCGACCCTCTCAGCCCCCTCGGCCAGGGCATCCAGCCCTCGGATGAGGCTGCGGTTCAGCACCCATGACGTCACCGCCGCGATCATCATCGCGGCGGCAAGTCCCAATCCCAGGGAGGCCGCACCGGCGTCATGGAAGGCACGCTCGGCATGGTCCAGCACCATGGGCTGGGTGTGCCCGGCCTCGGCCATGTGCTTCTTGAACAACGGCGGGCCCATCTCCAGGGCGGTCAGGACCAGCGTGACGCTCATGGTGACCAGGACGGCGAACTGGGTCCACACCAGCCGTCGACCCCACGACAACCCGGACCACAGCTCTGATGGCCGTCCTCCCATCAGCCTCGGCCCATCCGGTAGCCCACGCCCCGCACAGTCAGCACGTAGCGGGGATCGGCGGCCTCCTCACCCAGCTTCTTGCGAAGGTGTGCCACGTGGACATCGACCAGATGGTCGTCGCCGACCCAGTCCTCGCCCCAGACCATGTCCGTGAGCTGACGCCGACTCAACACACGTCCGGGATGCGCGGACAGGGCCTTCAGCAGGTCGAACTCGGTGCGTGTCAGGTCCACCGCCACACCATCCATGGAAGCCTCGCGCGAGTCGGGATGCACCACCAGTTCCCCGATCCTGCGGGCGACGGATGCCGAAGCCGTGGATCTCGGGCGACGCAGCATCACCTGGACACGTGCGACGAGTTCGCGCGGGCTGAAGGGCTTGGTGAGGTAGTCATCCGCGCCCACGGACAACCCGATGAGCATGTCCACCTCGTCAGCTCGCGCGGTCAGCATCAGGACGTAGCAGTCGCTGAAGGTGCGCACCTTGCGACAGACCTCCACTCCGTCGAGGCCCGGAAGGCCGAGGTCGAGGATGACGACATCTGGCTGCTCCTCCCGGATCCGCGACACCGCCTCGTTCCCGTCTGCACAGGTGTCTGCGGCCATGCCGGCCCGTTCCAGGTAGTTCTTCACCGTGCCGGCCAGCACCGGTTCGTCGTCGACCACCAGCACCGAAGTGCGCGCCACATCGCTCATGGCTCCACCTCACCACGAGACCCAGCAGGCGTCACCTCGTCGGTTGCGAGGACGGGGACATGTTGTGGTTCATGCTGCCCATGTCGTGGTTCATGCCGGACATGCCACCCATGTCATGGGTCATGACGCTCGACGACGTGTCACCTCCCAGGACTGCCGGATCGACCATCCCGAAGATCATCGCCACGTGGGCCACCACGAGGAAGGCCGCCACCATCGCCACGTGCATCCGCAGACGGTTCTCACTACTGCGGCCCAGGACCCCCGCCTCGAGGAGACTGATCACGAGCATGGGCAGGCCACCGACCAGGTAGCTGAGGACCGCGATGACATCAGCCGGGCCGCGCCATCCCCCATTCATGGTCAAGGGCACCACCGCGTGGACCATCAGGTGCGTCCCGATGAAGACCCACACGGGACCGGCGAGCAGGCCAGCAGCCCGACTGAGCCTCGCCACCCACGGGGCTGCGGGCCGGTCATTGCGGCGCCCCAGCAGCATGACCAGTTCCGTGATCGCCAAGGTCTCGACCAGGATGACCGGGAGGGCCATGAACAACAGCAGGTTCCACGGTTGCCGCACCGCGAGGAGTTCCATGTAGTGGGTCATCGCCATACCAGCCGTGCCCGAGCCAGCAGTCAGGTCGGGCACGGCCAGGGCCAGCCCGACCGCGGCCACGCTGGCAATTCCCAGGAATGCGAGGGACCCACGAGCCAGGGATGAGGATTCATTCGTCGTCATGCCGCCAAGCCTCCAGGCGGCATGTCGAGCACGAGCAAGACAGTGTGAAGAAATGATCAAGATCCACCGCGAACACCGGCTGTCACCCACCTCCCCCGTCCGGACCATCGATGCCCCGGACCTGTGCAGTACCCGCAGTGGCACAGAAACCCACCAGAAGTCGACCGGCACTCGGTTCGGCCGCCTCTCTGCCGTGCACTTCTCTCGATGGCCACGCCATGACCCGTCGAGTCACAGAGTCTGGCGAGCTCGCGTGTGGGCGAGGCGATAGGAGTGGGTGCCGGTCTCGATGATGGTGGCGTTGTAGGTGAGGCGGTCGACGATCGCTGCGCACAGTCGTGGATCGGTGAAGGTGTCGGTCCAGGCGGAGAAGGACTGGTTGGAGGCGATCGCGATGGCGTTCTTCTCCTCCCGCTCGGTGAGGACCTGGAACAACAGCTCGGCCCCGCGCCGGTCGAGCTCCATGTATCCCAGTTCGTCAATGACCAGGAGATCCACTCTTCCGTAGCGGTTGATGGTCTTGGTGAGTTGCTTCTCGTCAGCGGCCTCGACGAGCTCGTTCACCAGGCGGGTGGCGAGGGTGTAGCGGACGCGGTAGCCCTGCTCGGCGGCGGCGGTCCCGAGTGCGATGAGCAGGTGGGACTTGCCGGTGCCGGAGTCCCCGATCAGGCACAGCGGGTCGCCGCGGCGGATCCAGTCCCCGGTGGCGAGCTCGTTGATGGTGGCGGGGTTGATGTTCGGGTTCGCGGTGAAGTCGAAGTCGGCCAGCCACTTCTCGCGCGGGAATCCGGCGCTCTTGATACGGCGCAGGGTAGAGCGCCGGTCACGGTCGTCGACCTCGGCCAGGAGCAGCTCGGCGAGGAAGCCCTGGTAGGTGAGTTGTTCCTTGGTGGCGGTGGTGATCGCCTCATCGACGACGGACCGGATGGTGGGCAGTCGTAGGCGGCGGCAGGCCTGGTCGATCGCGGCCTGGGCGGCTTGTTCGGTGAGGCCGTGACGACGACGAAGACCGCCCGGACGGGAGCTGCTGGTGTTGGTGGTGGTCATGGGGTTCCTGTCGGAGTGTGGTGATGGGCTTCGGCGGTGGCCGAAGCGGGGTCGGGTTGGCGACGTCGCAACAGCTCGTCGTAGGCGGTGACGCTGGGCAGGGGCCGGGTGTCCTCGGGCAGGTGCGCGATGACCTGGTGCGGGTTGGTGGGGCGTCGGGGTGGCAGGTTCACGACCGTCCCCCGCCCGGCCGGAGCGGCTGGGGCGGGTGTGTGGGTGGTGGCGTGGCGGCGGGCTTCGACGGCGACGACGTCGGGGCTGATCGCGCCCACCGACAGGGCCGAGGTGATGCCGGCGATCACCGCGTCAGACGGGAGGGATCGGTGGAGCAGGAGCACGTCGATCAACGCTTGGGTCCCGGCCACGTCGCCGCTGGTCTTGCGGGCGGCAGCCCAGAACGCGTCGTGGGCCGCGGTGAATGCTCCGGCGGCGCGGGCCTGGGCCAGGGCGGTGGAGCCGGGGAACGCGCCGGGCTTGTGCCGCAGCACTTCGAGGTAGTGGTCCAGCTCGACCCGGGTCACGCCACGGGTGCCGAGGCGGGGATGGGTGGCGACCACGGTGCGGCCCTCGAACACGACCACGCACGAGGCCCGCAGACTGACCCGGACGCGCTGCCCGATCAGGTGCGCCGGAACGGAGTACTTGACCATGCGGACGGTGATCAGGGCGGAGCGGTCGACGCGGGGGTGGAGGATCAGGCCGGGGTCGAAGTCATCGGCCGGCAACGGTGCCAGGTGGGGCAGCTCGGCGTGGTGGTCCTGCCCGATCGTGTTCGCATGGCCGGTGATGCGGCGGGTGTTGTCGTCGTGCTCCCAGGCGCGGATCTTGTCGTTGAGTTCGTCCAGGGTGGCGACCTCGGGCATCGGGGTGAGGTGGTTGCGGCGGAACCAGCCGACCTCGCCCTCGACGCCGCCTTTCTCATGGGCGCCGTCGATGCCGGGCTGGCAGTAGAACGCGTCGAAGCCGTAGTGGGAGCGGAACAGCACCCAGCGTTCGTTCTCGTCGCGTAGCCGGTCGCCGCCGTGGATGACCTGGACGACCGCGGACGTGAGGTTGTCGTAGCGGATGTGGCGGGTCGGGATGCCGCCCAGGGCGTGGAAGGCCTCGATGTGTCCTTCGAGGAAGGCCTCCTGCCCGCCGGTCGGGTAGACGCGGTGGATGGCCTTGCCCGAGTGGGACAGGCGGTAGACGAACATGTGGCACTTGGTCTTGACGCCGTCGAGGATCACGTACACCTCGCCGAAGTCGACCTCGGCCTCCGCGCCGGGGGCGTGGTCCTGCGGCACCATCGCCTCCACCCGCCGCCCGGCCTCCAGATCGATCTGCGCGCGCCTGACCCGGACGTAGTCCCGCACCGTGGAGTAGGACAGGTCGGTGGCACCGTGCTCGTCACGCAACCTGGCCAGGATCCTCGTGGCGGTGTGGCGCTGCTTGCGCGGCGCGGTCAGGTCATAGGTGAGCATCTCGTCGATCGCCGGCTTGTACGGGTCCAGACGTGGTGCGGACCGTACCGGGGTCTTGCGGGGCGGGGGTTCGGCTGCCGCGAGTGCCTGGCGAATGGTGCGGCGGTGCACCCCGTGCTTGCGCGCGAGTTCGCGGATGGACAGGCCATCGACTCGCGCGTCGTGGCGGATGTCGGCAAACAGTTGCACTCGTGACCCCATCTCGGCCTCCTCGCCTCACACCAGTGGATGGGGACCAGCGTGGAGGGGCGGGGCCAATTCAGACCGTCAACACCCCGGCAGGCTGCACGTGGGGCCGATTCAGGCCGTCACAACGGGGCCAAACCAAGCTGTCACAACCAGGTGGTGCCGCCCGTGATCCCCGGGCCGGGATGGGCCTCACGCGCCGACGGCCTCAGGACGACTCGGTGCGGTAGCCGCTGGGGGTGAACCCCAGAACGGTGCGGAAATCACTGGTGAGGTGGGCGTGGTCGGCGTAGCCGAGATCGGCGGCGATCGTCGCGAGGGAGACGTCGGGGTGCTCGCGCACCAGTTGTGCGGCCTCCTGCAGTCGTCGACGCCGGATGATGGCGGCCGGTGGCAGGCCGATGTACCGGTGCGTCATACGTTGTAGCGTGCGCAGCGACACCGCGAGCCGCACGGCCGCCTCGGTGGGGGTGTTCGCGCCGCCCTCGCCGATCAGCACGTCGGGCATCATGTTCGCGTGCCGGGCGACGGACGGGATCTCGCCCGCCCGGTCGCTGAGCCATTGCGCGACGATGTCGACCGCGTGATCATGCCGATCGGCCGGGGCATCCGCCTCATGATCAACCGCCTCCTGACCCGCCACCTGGCCTGCCACCGGCACTCCTGCCTCCGGGCCCGCCCCCGGCTCTCCCACCAACGCCTCTCCAGCCATTGCCGCGACGACCCGGGCGTGAAGAGTGGGAGCGCTGAGGGGCTGCTCGACGTCGACCAGAGAGCTCGCGTCCGATGTCAGGGCGCCCACCGCCGCGGGGCGCAGGAGTGCGCCCACCGCCCAACCGCAGCCGCGCAGCACCCGCTCGCTCATCCGCGTCGTCGCGCCCACGAGCGACACCCCGTGCGGCTCGACGACCAGGTTCAGCGCCGGGTAGCCGAGGACCGTCTGGCGCGACACGACGCCCGGTTCGAGATCCCACTCCGGTATCCAGAACCACTGGACCAGATCCGCTGTGACCGGTGGGGGCGCATATCGATGGAACGCGGTCAGTCGCGACGGGAACAGCACCCCTCGGGACGGGTCGACCATGGGCCCACGGTAGCCGAGCCGAGAAGGTGGCGCGCATCTCCAAGCGGCCGGACCCGCGCCCGCCGCACGATGGGTGCCATGACTGAGCAGAACACGCCGAGCCGGGGCGTCACCGGCACATTCACGACGGACGGCCGGCCTCACGGCGTGACCTCTCTGCCCCCATTCCTCGCCCTGACCGATGCCGCCGGGGCGATCGAGTTCTACCGCGACGTCTTCGGCGCACGCGTCATCGACGTCACCGAGATGAACGGCCAGGTTGCTCACGCCGACCTCGACCTCGGACTCGGACAGCTCCAGCTGGGAGTCCCCAGCCCGGACTACCGGCTCGTGCCACCACCGGACGCCGACCAGGCCTGCTACTCACTCGGGCTCTACGTACCCGACGTCGACGCCGTCGTCGCGAGAGCGGTCGCAGCCGGTGCCACCATTCGCGAAGAGCTCTCCACCTTCGTCTCGGGTGACCGCTACGCCAGCATCTGCGACCCGTTCGGCGTCCGATGGTCGGTGATGAGCCGTGTCGAGGACCTGTCCGAGGAGGAGAGTTCCCGCCGGGTCGCGGAATGGGCCGCGTCGTACTCGTCGAGCTGATCTCTAGAGTCCTCAAGTACCTCAAGGCGCACAGCGCCGAATAGCCCGGACGATCTCGGAGAGGGTTCGCGGGCGGTCGCCATCGTGTCTCCGGGGCATCGAATTCTGAGTGACCGGGGCACTACTGTGGTCGGTGAGCGTTGTTCCCTCGCGACTCAGCATCTCGACCGCATCCGCGGCACGACGGCTCTCCGGCACCGACGCCGGACGGGCCATGATCGCCAGGACACCGCTGTCGAAGGTTGTTGCTCGTCGAAGGAGAAGAGCAGATGCGAGTCGGAGTCCCCACCGAGATCAAGAACAACGAGTTCCGGGTGGCGATCACCCCCGCCGGAGTGCACGCCCTCACCGACCACGGCCACCAGGTCCTGGTGCAGAAGGGCGCCGGACTGGGCTCGTCGATCACCGACGCCGAGTACCTGCGGGCGGGGGCGACGATCGTCGACGACCCCCGTGCGGTCTGGGACGGCGCCGACATGATCCTCAAGGTCAAGGAGCCCGTCCCCGAGGAGTACGAGCTGATGCACGAGGGGATGGTGCTGTTCACCTACTTGCACCTGGCCGCCAACCGCCCCCTCACCCAGGCCCTGCTGGACCGCAGGATCACCTCGATCGCCTACGAGACCGTCGAGACCGACTCGCACGCCCTGCCCCTGCTCTCCCCGATGTCGGAGATCGCCGGGCGGCTGGCCACCCAGGTCGGCGCGCACTGCCTCATGCAGCCCTACGGCGGCAAGGGCACCCTGCTGGGCGGTGGCACCGGCGTCCACAAGGGCGACGTCGTCGTCCTCGGCGGCGGGGTGGTGGGGCTGTGCGCGGCCCGGGTCGCCATCGGGATGGGCGCCCGGGTGCGACTCTTCGACGTCGATGAGGAGCGGATGCGCTATATCGAGGAGGTCACCGGCGGCGCCGTGGACACCGAGTTCTCCACCTCGCTGGGAGTCGGGCAGGCCTGCACGGAGGCCGATCTGGTGATCGGATCGGTACTGGTCCCCGGGGCCCGCACACCCCATCTGGTGAGCCACGAGATGGTCACCGCGATGTCTCCCGGCTCGGTCCTGGTCGACGTCGCCATCGACCAGGGAGGCTGCTTCGCCGACTCCCACCCGACCACCCACGACGACCCGACCTTCCGGGTCGCCGACACCGTCTTCTACTGCGTCGCCAACATGCCGGGCGCGGTCCCCCACACCGCCACCCATGCCCTCACCAACGCCACCCTGCGGTACGCCACCCTGCTCGCCGACACCGGATGGCAGGGCGCCCTCACCGCCCGGCCGGATCTGGCCCGGGGGCTGACCACCTACGACGGGAAGCTGGTCAGCGTCCCGGTGGGTCAGGCCCTGGGGATCGCATCCTCCCCGATCGGAGACCTCATCGGCTGAACCCCGCGCACGCACCTCGTCTCCCTACTGCCCGAGCGCCCCGGCGGCCGTGGATCGATCCCGGTCCATCTTTCGCGGCACAATGCCGGGGTGAACAGTCCCGTGACAGATGACATGGAGGACGCCGCCGCGGAGCCGGTCGACGTCGTCCTCACCGGCACCGTGTTCTGGGATCTGGTGATGACGGGACTGCCCCGGATCCCGGCCAATGGCGAGGAGATCCGGGCCGACCGGATGGCCACCGCACCGGGCGGGGTGGCCAATCTGGCCGTCGCCGCCTCCCGGCTGGGGGTGTTCACATCTTTGGCGACGACCTTCGGGGCCGACATGGCCGGCCGGTTCTGCTCCTCGATGCTGGCCGCCGAGGGAATCGATCTGGGCTCCTCGAGGGTCTGCGAGGGCTGGACAACGCCGGTCACGGTCTCGGTGACCCATGCCGGGGACCGGCGGATGTTCACCCACCAGAGCCCGGCCCCGGTCTCCACCGACGACCTGCTGGCCGGCGTCCGCCCTCCTCGGGCGGCTCTGGTCGACCTGGATCAGCTGCATTCCGGGCAGGGCGCGTCGTGGACCAGAGCCGCGGCCGACGCGGGGACCGCGGTGATCGCCGACATCGGCTTCGACGAGACCGGCCGGTGGGACCGCGGGGTCCTCGACGAGCTCGCCTGGTGCCGGGCCTTCCTGCCCAATGCCGTCGAGGCGATGGGGCTCACCCGCCGCGACTCTCCGCGCGAGGCGGCCCGGGACCTGGCCGACACGGTGCCGGTGGTGGTCGTCACCGACGGCCTGTCGGGGGCCTGGGCCGTTGACGCCGGCAGCGGCGAGGAGTGCCACGTCGGGGCGATCCCGGTCCCGGCGGACCAGGTGGTCGACGCGACCGGGGCCGGCGACGTCTTCGATGCCGCCTTCACCTGGGCGACGCTGTCCGGCTGGCCGCTGGGGCAGCGTCTGGACCTGGCCAGTCTGGCCTCCAGCCTCGCGGTGCGCGGCCTCACCGGCTCGATGGCCGCCCCCGGCTGGGCGGAGATCGGCGCCTGGTGGCAGGGCCTCGGCGACTCCTCCGACGACCAGGCGATGCGACGCCGGTTCGGCTTCCTGGCCGACTGCGCACTGGATGCGCCGGCGGTGGCGCCGGCTCCCCTGACGATCGGATGGGACCTCTGAGGGGCTCCTTTTCCGCTGGTTGGCTGCTCGGTGCTGGTGCGGCCCTGGCCTTGGAGGGTTTCCGGACCCGGCCTGGCTTCGACAGCGGTCCTCGCCGGCCAGGCCACACACCCCGTAGTCCCTCAGCACCCACCCTCCAGCCACTCCCCGACCCCATCCACCGAGGTTTGGTCGACTTTGGGGCACTACACGCACCCAAACTCGACCACACCTCCTGCTCCACCGGCCTCCGGGCCTCACTGGGCCTCGGGGCCGGGCCCACACCGCCTCAAAGGCCACCTCGGCCGTCTGACCGCACAACCATCTGTCCGGGATTCGGGATCGACCCCATTCACCGAGGTTCGGTCGACTTCGGGGCCGTAGACGCACCCAAATTCGACCACACCCCCTGCCATGCCGGGCCACAGCCCTCGCCAGCCCCCGCCGGCCCTCGCCAGCCCTCGGCGACCAGTCCACACACCCCGTGAGACCTCAGCATCAACACCGACCCCGAGCGAGATAATCAGTCCGGCCCCGAGGGAGACCATAATGAGCGTTCCTCTTGATCACCTCGTCCTGCTCGTCCCCCACATCGACGACTACGTCGACGAGTTCGCCCGGGTCACCGGCGTCCCCCGGTGTTCGGCGGAAGCCACCCCGGCAGGGGCACCAAGAACTACCTGGTGCGGCTCGACGCCGAGGCCGTGAGCACTCCCGGCAACCCCTCCTACCTCGAACTGCTCGGGCTCGACGACGCCCAGCCCGACGTCGCCCCGGAAGACACCATGTTCGGGGTGGGACGCCGTGGACCCGACCCGCGGCCGGCCCTGGTGACCTGGGCGATGCACCCCGCCGACATCGAGGCGACGGCGGCCGAGGCGACCGCCGCTGGGGTGGCGGTCGGCACCGTCGAGGCATGGTCGCGCACCGCCCCCGACGGCTCCCTGCTGAGATGGCGGGTCTCGATGAACCCGGCCCTGCCACTGGGCGGGCTGCAGCCCTTCCTCATCGACTGGGGGACGACTGCCCATCCCGCCAGCAATCCGGCCCTCGACGAGATCCGGCTGCTGGGCCTGAGGTTCGAGACCCCCAACCCGCAGGCCCTCGGGAACGCCCTGGCGGGGCTCGGCCTGACGGATCTGCCGCCGATCCGATTCGGGCTGGTGCCCACCATCACGGCCTCCCTCCAGACCCCCAACGGCCCCCTCGAACTGCGCTGATCCCCCGAAAGGACACCCCATGAACCACCGTCTCGGCATCATCGGATTCGGCCAGATGGGCGGAGCGATCGGCTCCGGCCTGGTCGCCAACGGAGCCCTCGAGGCCGGCCAGGTGACGGCCTGGGATCTCTCCCCGGATGCCCGTGGGCACGCCACCGAGGTGGGCATCGCCACCGTCGGAAGCGTCGCCGAGTTGTGCTCGGCCTGCGACATCGTGCTGCTGTCGGTCAAGCCCCAGGACGCCCCGACGGTGCTCGAGCAGGCTGGTGCCGGGCTGGCCGGCAAGGCCGTCGTCTCGATCGTCGCCGGCTGGGACGTGGAGACCTTGTCCGCCCACCTTCCCGAGAGCGCCCGGGTGCTGCGCGTGATGCCGAACACCCCGGCCCGGGTCGCTGCTGGAGCCTTCGGGATGTCGGAGGCGACCACCGTGACCGATGCCGAGAAGGCCACGATCCAGGACTGGTTCTCGACGATCGGGCTGGTCGAGTGGGTGCCCGAGAAGCTGATGGATGCCGTCACCGGGCTGTCGGGAGGGATCCCGGCCTATGCGGCGATCATCGTCGACGCGCTGGCCGACGGCGGGGTGCAGCAGGGGTTGAAGCGACCGGTGGCCCGGCGACTGGTGCTGCAATCGCTGCTGGGCAGTGCTCAACTGATGCTCGAGACCGATCTGGGGCCCGGGGATCTGAAGGACGCGGTCTGCTCCCCTGCCGGCACGACGATCGAAGGAGTCCGGGCGATGGAGAGGGCAGGCGTCCGATCGGGACTCTCCGAGGCCGTCATCGCGGCCTCGCGACGAGCCTCGGAGCTGTGAGGACGATCCCTCCTGTAGTCGGCGGCCTTCGTCCGCGGCCGTCAGCGGGGTGTGGCGACGGTCCCCGCCCGATCGGGACAAGGCCGCTGCAGTAGATGCGAGTACTCCCGGCCTCGACACAGCACATGGCCGCCCAGGCCCCTTGAGGTCTGGTCGAGTTGGGGGCACTACACGCACCCAAACTCGACCACACCTCCTGCTCGGTCGGCCGTAGAGCCTCGCTGAGCCTCAAAGCCCGAGGAGAGCAGGCGACGGCCACCGCCCGCGCAGAACTGTCACAGCCTTCTGACATCATCGAGGAATCAACGATGAGGAGGCCGCCGCGCCGTGGCCTCGACAACAACTCCACAGGAGAGTCCGATGAGCGGAGCGCCCCGGCACATGAACCACACCAGTGCGGGCCAGAACCTGAGAAATGTCCCGGCCGTGCTGCCCGGTCTCGAGCAGGTCATGACGCTCATCAACTCCGACCGGGTCAAGTCGCAGTCGGGGTGGCGCACCATGACGCCCACACCATGGGGATACGTCGAAGCCGTCCAGCGGAGCAACGGCGGCTTCGACTGGCACATCGGCGTCCCGAACCGCAACCGCAGCGTCGCTGAGATTCACCAGGCCGTCGCTGCGGCGACGCAGGGGGTATTCGCGCCGCTCAGCGACGGCGGACGGTTCACCCGGGCCCAGCTCTTCGGCATCGTGGCCGGCTCTCTCACCTGCCTTGTCGCAACGTCCATCGCCGGCGGGAACGGCCTGGGAACCATGCTAGGTCTGGCAGCTCTTGCGGCACTGTGGGGCATCCCGATGGGAGAGCGGAACAAGCGGCACCAGGCTGTGGCGGACATGTGCACATTCATCGATCCGTCGACGTTGACCGGCCCGAGAGGACGATGCCTTACGGCCCTGGCGCACCTCGCGGAGATGCCGGGAGTCACCGAGTCCACCGCGGCGGCGATGACTCGCTGCACACAGCAGGGGCCCGCGAGCCCAGCGGCGGCGGACCTGGCCGAGGCGTCGGTCACCGTGATGTCGAGGGCGCTCGGCAGCCCTGTCGTCGATGACACCATCGCCACCGTGATCTCGGTCCTGGATCTCGTCCCCTTCGGCGCCGAGAGAACCGTCATCGACACCACCCAGCAGATGCACGCCCTGGCCACCAAGTTGCAGGGCTGGAAATCGACGCAGATCGCGCACATGCGCCGCGACGCGCAGCAGAACCACAACCGCCGGCAGGAGGAGGCGGAACTCTCGTCGAGGACGTACGTGGACCAGGTCGTCACCCCCTCGATGGAGGCGATCAATCGCATTCTCGACGCGGAGGCGCGGGACGACCGCGATTGGTGATCGGTCGCTGCACGGCCAGCCTCCCGTCGGCCACTCCGGTCCTCGCAGATGAGAAATCGGCCGCCAGCGGGAGGACGTGCTGGTCCGGCTCCAGCCTCAGCACCGCAGGTGCCACACTCATGCTTGAGACTGAGCAGCACCGCGTAGAGGGCCCGTCCGGCCCTTGAGGTTCGGTCGAGTTGGGGCCACTACACGCACCCGAAGTCGACCACATCTCCAGCCCGTCGAGGCGCCAAAGCCGCACGAAACCTCGAAGTAGCCCCAGCCCGCCCGCAAGTCAGTCGGAACTGGGACCCGATCCGCCAGCCGAGTTCCCCTGCCCGCGACGCTTACGTTCCCGGAGCCTGTCCCACTCGGCGAGCTTCTCGCCGATGATCTGCTCGTACCCGTTACGGGTGGGCCGGTACAGCGTCGGCCGGTCCACCCCCTCGGGGAAGTAGTCGGCCCCGGAGAACCCGTCTGCGGTCTCGGGGTCGTACTGGTAGCCCTTCCCGTACCCCAGGTTCTTCATGAGTCGGGTGGGTGCGTTGAGGATGTGGGCGGGCGGGGTGAGGGAACCCGTTCTGCGCGCCAGCCGCTGGGCCCCGCCGAAGCCGCGGTACACCGCGATCGACTTCGGCGCGGTGGCCAGGTAGACGACGGCCTGGGCGATGGCGAGCTCCCCCTCCGGGGAGCCCAGGCGCTGATAGACGTCCCATGCCGCCAGGGCCTGCTGCACCGCCTGGGGATCGGCGATCCCGCCGTCCTCGGTGGCGTACCGCACCACCCGGCGGGCGATGAGACAGCGGGTCCTCGCCCCCGTAGAGCATTCTCGCCAGCCAGTACAGCGCCGCGTCGGGGTCGGATCCGCGCATCGACTTGTGGAGGGCCGAGATGAGGTTGTAGTGACCCTCCTGCGCCTTGTCGTAGGCCGGTGCGCGCTTCTGGGCGACCTCGGTGAGGGTGGCCATGTCGATCGGGCCCGGCAGTGCGAACAGCTGCTCAACCAGGTTGAGCAGGTAGCGTCCGTCGCCGTCGGCCATCGCCACCAGTGCGTCGCGGGCGTCGTCGTCGATGGGGAGGGTGGTCCCGGTGAGGGCCTCCGCGCGGTCGATCAGGGTGTCCAGCGCCCGGTCGTCGAGGCGTTTCAGCACGTAGACCTGACAGCGCGACAGCAGGGCGCCGTTCAGCTCGAAACTGGGATTCTCGGTGGTCGCCCCGACGAGGATGATCGTGCCGTCCTTGACGTAGGGGAGGAAGGAGTCCTGCTGGGCGCGGTTGAACCGGTGCACCTCGTCGATGAACAGCAGGGTGCCCTGTCCGACCTCTCGACGCCGGGACGCCGCCGCGAACACCTTGCGCAGATCGGCGACCCCGGAGAAGGTGGCCGACAGTGGTTCGAAGGCCAGGCCGGTAGCCTCGGCCAGGAGTCGGGCGATGGTGGTCTTCCCGCAGCCAGGCGGACCCCACAGGATCATCGAGACGAGCCGGTGGTCGGCGACCATCCGTCCGATCGGGCCGTCAGGAGACAGCAGGTGGTCCTGCCCGACGACGTTGGCCAGGCTTGTCGGGCGCAGACGGTCGGCCAACGGTCGGGAGGAGTTGTCGACCTCGAACAGTGAGGGCGGATCGGAACGCATGACTCGGCCTTTCTTCCGGCTCACCCTACGATCCTGACACGGGGTACTCACATCGGTGTGAGGTCGGCAACGCAGACCGCTCCAGTGCCCCTCAGGCTCCCCCATCATCCGTCGCCGTACACCACTGGCGACAGACTCAGACGGCCGGCTGGAGGCGCGCAAATCGATTTGCGGTACTCCGCAGTCGGCACCCTCTAATTATTGCCAGAATTTGCCGTATATGGACTACTCAAAACCTTCCTAATCGATTCACCGAAGACCGATGAGTCATTCAGCAATCGACGTCTTAGAATCGCAGATCACGGCATGTCCTCGCTGAATTCACCGAGCGGCGAGAGTGGATACGCGCTCTGACCAATAGTCCTCGCACGAGATCGCGCTTTATTCCTCACCGCCAACATGCTCACCTGAATATCTGGCGGAGCGCAACAGACAAGTCATTACCGGTCCCGTCCATCAGGTTATGGACAACCGACTCGTGGGAAAAGACTCTAGAAAGCAGGACCTTCGCATCTTTCTCTTCACGTTTAATTGCGCGCTCCGATAATGATGTTGTGCAATCCGCTCCATTCCGGCAAGACAGGCTGGCTTTCGCGCATGTTCTTGGTATATCCAAGTAGTTCCATTCATCCCCATTCTGAAAGTACTTGAACCACTCCAGAAAATTGCCTAGATCAGCATAGGCTTGAACTACTGCAGTCTCTGTCAAGTAGTTCTCAAGTTCTCGGCGGTCCAAAAGGTGCACGAAGTCACTGCTACTTCTAGAATTTTTCGACCAGTCAAGGTATTTTTTAGCAGCGGGCTTCAACTTGGCATTCGGACCATCCTTGTCGCTATCTAGTGTCCTGAGTCGGAAGTTTCTGGTTGGTCGTTGGTGTGGTTGAGGATGGTGCAGTAGGCCGCGAGGGTGGAGAGGATTTGGTCGGCGGTCTTGGTCCAGATGAAGGGTTTGGGATCGTGGTTCCACTGGTTGATCCAGGCTTGGATGTCGGCTTTCAGTTCGGTGACTGACCGGTGTGCCGAACCGTGGAGTTTCCGGCAGGTCAACTCGGCGAACCAGCGCTCGACCAGGTTCAACCACGACGAGTAGGTCGGGGTGAAGTGCAGATGGAACCGGGGGTGACGCAGCAGCCACGTGTGGACCTTCTGGGTCTTGTGAGTGGCGTAGTTGTCCAGGACCAGGTGCAGGTCCAAGTCCTGGGGCACGGCCTTGTCGATGGTGGTCAGGAAACCGATGAACTGGGCAGCGGTGTGCCGGGCGTGGTGCTCTGCGATCACCGAACCCGAGGCGATGTCCAGGGCGGCGAACAGGCTCGTGGTGCCATGACGCACATAGTCGTGGGAGGCCTTGGCCGGGCTGGTCGGCAGCACCGGAAGGATCGGGGCGGTCCGGTCCAGGGCCTGGATCTGGGTTTTCTCATCGACCGCCAGCACCAGGGCGTCAGCTGGCGGGTCCATGTACAGGCCGACCACGTCGCGGACCTTGTCGACGAACTCGGGATCGGTCGAGAGTTTCCAGGAATCGATCGCCTGGGGCTTCAGTCCGAAGGCCCGCCACACCCGAGAGACCATGGACTGGCTCATCCCGGAGGCCTGCGCTGCGCTACGGGTGGACCATGCCCGGTCCCCGTTCGCCGGCTTGGAGTGCAAGGTCCTCTCGACCAGGGCCTGGACAGCCTCGTCGGTGACAGCACGCGGCCGCCCGGGACGGGGCGCGTCCTCCAGACCGTCAAGCCGGTCGGCGGCGAAGCGGGACCGCCACTTACCGACTGTGGTCCGCGAGCAACCCACCAGCTCGGCCGCCCGCCCGATCGTGGCCCCACCGTCGAGTTCCAGAATGATCCGGGCTCGCCGCGCCCGCCAGGCCGCCAGGGTTCGCCCGCGTGTCCAGCCCTCCAGCACGGCACGTTCCTCGTCGGTCAAGTGCACGGGTTCAGTCCTGGGACTCGCCATGAGAAGAGTCTACCAATCCTGACCAGAAACTTCCGACTCAGGACACTAGAAGATACCAACCTTTCGCACGTATTGGGTTCAGCCGATTCTCCCAAAGCTCTGCCGCTCCGCATCCACCCATTGGGATAAAACAGAGTTCCCCAGCCGCCTCTAGTTTTCTTATGTCCACTATCATACCGGGATAGACAGCTGCGATACCATCAGTAAGATACCGAAGTGACTCAATATCATTCTTCCCCTCGACATATAGGAACTGCGACACGGAAGTGTGGGAGAATATCCCCATTGACTGAGACAGTTTGCGCAACAGCACTGCCGGATTCTTCTCATCTCCTGCTACCCACAGTCTCTCCCTATTTTTGCCGACCTCTAAATACCTAACCGATTCAATTGGAAGATCTCGCACCAGGTTAGAACTGTGCGTTGTGATAACCACTTGACGGCCATCGAATTCAGAAATCTCGCGAAATACTTCAATTGCCTCTCGCTGAAGATCCGGATGGAGCGCTGTTTCAGGTTCCTCGACAGCGATCACCACACCACGATCATACTTTTCGGAGTCTACGGTGTCTATCCTGTCGATATCTGCATGAAAGAAGCTCAGCAGCACGAGTCTTCTTGTGCCACTTCCATGCTTGTTTAGTGCTACACCTACGTCATCTACGAACTGGACCGCAGAGAACGCCTTCTCCCAGTTTGGTTCAGTCTCGATGGGAGATAGGCTATCGGCCAACCCCGGATCAATCTCAGCCAGCTTTGATACGACCCTCCCGAGGAGATCAGAAATCTCTTCTCTGATTTCTTGGGAAAGCTTTGCCAACTGGTCCGTTCGGCGCCCTAGAACGGCTTTTACCGCAAGTTTTGCTGGATCCTGAGCGATCTGGTCAGAGTCTGTACCTTGCCTATCAGCTTCAAAAAGCTCAAACATTGGATAGTAGCGCTCAAGCGATGTCGCAATTTGCTTTCCATCCTCAGCATCAAGTGCCACGAACTCCTCCTCGTCCGTGGCCTCATAATTCGCCGTCCATTTATCCCAGATTGCCCTTCGTATCTGCTTATTGACTCGCTTATCACTTACTCGGTCAAGAACACCCTCGTCTTTGGCGATACGCTTGAGTTCACCGTTCTTTGCCGCGACCAACGGTTTTGATTCGTCCTTGATTGGCTGGAGCGACTTCGCATATACAGTTGGTTGAGTCTTCCCCTTTTGCCACCGTTTCTCGACAGTTAGACCTCCACTAGAGTCCAGCAAGAACTCTTCCTCGAGGGTTGTCTCTACGGTGCTATCGATCACTACTCGTTCCGGAAGCGAGGTAAAGCACAGACAAACACGTATCTCATCAATGCCACCTACTGAATAGTCTCCCGGATCAGGCTTATGTGAGTCTAGGAACATTCTGAGAGCCGCAAAGACAGTGCTCTTACCAGCATCATTTTTCCCTGTAAGTGTTGTGAAATTCCCGAATTCTAGATGGACCCGGTTCTTGTACGCCCTCAGACCCTCGATCTCAATCCAGCGTATTTTCACGATCGTCCTTCCGTCGAGGACTCGCCGCTTATCGCATTGACGACGAGCTCATCTCTTGCCCTTGACGCAGCGACATACAGGAGCGATCGCTCCCTCTTCTGGGCATCAGCCTTGTCCTGATCGCTGAAGTCATAGCTGCGGGATGCGCTGGAGTCTGCACCGGTCAGATCCGCATCGAAGAGGATCACCCTGGTGAACTCGGTTCCCTTGGCGCGGTGCATGGTCATCACCACCGGTTCCTTCCCCGTGGCTGGCCCTCGATCCACAGCCTTGGCCGGAACTCCGCGTTCATTGAGCCCGGAAACGACCCGGTCTCTTTGATTACGGTCTCTCACCAGGACAGCGAAGGCCTCAGCTCGTCCAGTGCCACTTGCCTCCTTGATCCAGCGCATCAGCGTCTCGGCAGTGGCATCGAGTTCTTCAATGAACCCGGAGCACCGGCGCACCACCGGATCCATTCCATGTCTGGCCGACCGGTACCCGTCGGTGCCGTCCTCGTCCCCCTCGAGATCGTCGTACTCGACACCCGCCAGGATTGCCGTCGCCCATCGAAGATTCTCGGCCGTCGTGCGGTAGTTGAGCGTCAGCTTCCTGGACCGCCCACGGGTCGCGATCCCGTAGTGGGACAGGACGAGCTTCTGGCCGTAGATCCGCTGATGTCCGTCCTCGGCGATGAAGATGTCATCGGCATGCTCCCCGACGAGCGCCCGCACCAGCATCCAGTGAGTAGGCTTGAGATCCTGCCCCTCGTCAACCAATACGTGATCGGCCGGCCGGCCCTCGCGGTCAGCCACCTCGTTCAGGTACTCCGCGGCGATTGCCGCCTTCTCCGCAAAGTCCGCACAACCCTGGAGGGCCTCTTCCTCCCGGTACCGTTCCACCGCCTTCCAGACCGCCTGACGCGCCGAGCGACTCAACCGCACGCCACGGCCGGGCCGTCGCACGCGCAGATACTCGGCCTCCGTGGTGATGCGGTTCGGCAACACCACCAGCTCGTACTCGGTCTCCAGGAACTGTGGCTTCGCGGCGGCACCCAGCTGCTCCCTCAGCCCGGATGTCTCCTGGACAACCTGACGCCAGAGATCCCTGGGCAGCCGGCCGCCGACGTCGGTCCTCGCCGCGCCCAGCACCTTCTCCACCGCCGTCGCAATGCGCGCGCCGGCTCCGCGAACCACTGCCGACGCCAAGGCGTCGATCCCGTTGACGTAGACGCCGTCACCACCCAGCCCCGGAGCCAGCTGAATCCCCGGATCCAGACGCGTCAGGCTCTCCTTGAGCTCATCGGCAAGGTTCCTGGTGAAGGTCGTGAGCACGATTCGACAGCCGGGATCTGTCCTTGCGAGACGCCGGGCACGGTGCACCACGACGACCGTCTTCCCGGTCCCCGCGCCACCCGCCAGCCGGAACGAGCCATTTGTCCTCTTGTCCACCCAGGTGCGCTGCACCGGGTGCAGGAAGACCCGCCAGGCACCGAGGTCGCCCTCCTCGATGACGCGTCTCAGCTCGTCGACGCCGTCGATCGGGGCGAACTCCATTCGGCTCGCCGGCCTCTTCAGCGCCTCGATCATGTCAGCATCGTTGGCCTCAGACCCTGCCGCGGCTTGGTCGAGTTCCAACTCCTCGCGCACCTGGTCCAGTGAACTGCCGGTCGCCAGAGCCAGCAGCGCCTCCGACTGCCAGGTCGGGGCAGACTCCACCAACTGCCCGAAGGCGCGATCATCTGTCACCCGCATGGCTCGCCGAGCCAGCCCCGGCTCGATGCCAAGACCCTCCAGTTCCGCAACGGAGACCTTCAGCAGAGGATCTGCAGTCGCGGGATGGACATCCGGACCCGGCGCCGCAGCGGGGACGCCATCCCTCGCCGGAGCGGCCTCCTCCACATGATCGGCATGAGTATCAGCACCAGCACCCGCTCCGACACCACGGTCGGCCCCCGAATCCGCCTTCGGCACCTCGCCAACAGCATCCGCCTCGGGAACGGCCGCCGCCTCGGCCCGCACGATCTCCACGATCCCGTTCACCGGGTTCATCCAGAACTTGGCGGTTCGCGCCTTCTCGATCGCCTCGTCATGCATCCAGATCCCATAGACCACATAGGCCGGATGCTCCCCCGCCAGTTTGAACAGCACCGCGCGGTACTTGTCGTCGACCCGTCCGGTCCGCACCCGCTTGTCCACCGAGCTCTTGATCGTCTCGATGTGCAACCCGGGAGCGGCGTCATCCTTGGCGAGCTTCTCCAGGAAGGTGTACGCCTTCTGTTTCACCGACCCATCAACCTGATGCGCCTGCTTGGTCATGATCAGCATTGACTCAGCCATCGGTCCCCCTCACTGCCTTGACGATCGCCTTCACCTCGGCCGGGACGAGCCGCCAGCCCTCATGCTGGAGCTCCTCCGCGTCCCCCTCCTCGGGTTCGGCAACCACAACGATCTTCTCAGATGGCCACGACAAGTCTGTGGGGATCCCGGCGACCTCCTCGCCCGATTCCGGCACCGAGACACCGGCATCGGCCAGTTGACGCACCAGCGGACCAACGGACTTGTCGACGTTGCCGAGGACGGCCTGCCACTGTCCGACCAGCTCCACCGGGGTCGCCGGATCGGGCACCATGATGTCGGCGCGCGCACGAGACGGCGTACCTTCTCCGGTCAGGACAGGGCCTCCGAACAGCTCAGAACTCCCGGCCGCCGCCAGCGCCCCGGCCTGCGACGAGGGCGCTGCCGCTGCACTGCGACTGGTCCGTACCGACTCCACGGTGACGACATCTGTGTCGTCCGGCGTCCTGGCGATCAGCGCATTGGAGATCTGCAACCACAGCCGCCAGGAGTCGGCGAAGGTCTCGGACCCCAGCGACGCCGTCCGGTCGTCGAGCACCACGCAGACCCTCATATTCATCACGTTCTGGGCGTCGACCAGCACGCCGACCTCCCCGCGGTGCCACCAGAATCCGCCAGATGTCTGCGAGGGAACGGCCGGTTGCCCACAGATCAGCCCGGCCGCCATCTCCGGCAGGGGCGTGGCCTCGTCGAGGTACACCCGCCGGGCCCCGGAGTTCCCGCCAGTGATCATGAAGTACGCCGGCACGGCGTTGCTGAACCGTCGAAGATCGGCCTGACTTCCACCGGAGACGACGTAGGCCAGGAAGGCGAAAGGCCCGCTGGTGAGCGCATCGGCGGCGTCCTGGCTGAACCCGAACTGAGTCCGCAGCGGCCCGGTGATCTGCTCGTTGAGCCAGGCCGGCGGCGCGACGCGGGAGCCTCCGGAGGCCCTGCGCGCCGCCTCCTGCTCGCAGTCCGCCATGGTGATGGCCAGCACCTGGTCCCCGCCGAGCCTCAGCGCTGCCCGTTTCTCGGCGTCATCGGCCACTCGGTTGTGCTCCCTCGTGGCGTGGTAGCGCAATCCGTCGGTGAAGATCTCGACCTGCGGGATCCCCGACCCGAACAGCCGGAAATCGGGGCGAGCGCCCAGGACATCGACCTGAGGCTGGATCCGGAACTGACGGTTCCCGGCGCTCACAGTCATGGCGTTTCCGGTGGGCCCGGGGACCTCGTGCACCGTGGCGACCCCCTCGAGTCCTGCGCGAACCTCCACCCGGAAGCGCTGCTCGAGTGCGGACTCGTCGCTCGGATCGGTCGCCACAGCGGCGCCAGTCCGCTTCCAGGCCATCTCCTCGGTGGGCTCGGGACCGTCGACAGATCCGGTCAGCAGCACACGCAGGTGCCGCTCGGCCGCCATCCGTGAGATGTGCGGCACCGCCTGTGGAGACGCATATGGCAGCAGGCATCGGTGGCACGCCAGTCTCCCCTCCGCCTGGCACTCGCAGTCGTGGACCCGCTGCCACGCGCTGTAGAGCATCTGCCAGACGTCTCCCGGATTGGCGAGTTTGGCCAGGTACCCCGTTCCCCCTGGCACCTGATCATGCAGCAGCAGTGATTGCTGCGGCGTCTCGCCGGGGGCGGTCGGATCAGCGACCACCTCCACCCCGATGTGATCCGGCGATCCTCCGAACTCGGAGCGCAACCCCATGAGGACGGCAGCCGCCAGGCTCGGGATGGCGAAGCTGTCCCCGGTGGTGATGGACCATGGCAGGGGCAGCAGCACCCCCTGGGTGGTCAATGTCCTCGACAGCGCGATCGCCCGATTGTGCTCTTCCGGCGCATCGCGGTACTGGCACCACGGCGCGTGCTCGGCACGGGAGTTCGCCCGCGACTGGGTGTCGAGGTGGCCACAGCCCTCACACACCCGGAACAGCGGGGCGATGTACGAATCCCCGGCGATCATCCGCTCGGAGCCCTGCTCCTGGCGCTTGCCGAGATTCAGCCATCGCAGCGTCATCCCGTTGACGAGTTTGGCACCGAACTCGGAGCCCTCGACGAACCACTGGTGTGCGATCCGGGCCTCGTCGACGTCGGCGGTGAGCACCATGGTGTAGTTGGCATTCACCCTCTCGTCGGAGGAGTCGGTGATCCGGCAGGAGTCCCGGTTCACATTGGCTGACGCCTTCTTGAACTCCACGACCTCCATGCGGTTGCCGGAATCCCCGATCCCAGGGGTTCCGCACCGTGGGCACTCGGTGATCGTCTCCTCGACGCCGCTCTCGGTGAGGTCCTTCCCGTAGCCACACTGGGGGCAGAAGACCCAGTTGCGAATCTCCTGGGCGTCGGGCCCCAGATCCACCGAGTCGATCCTCACGGCGTAGCCGTGGGCGTAGAAGGTGGAACCGGGAGCGAAATCACGCAGGGCGATGGCCGATCCGCGCTGATAGCTCACCGGTTCGTGCTCGTATGCGCCAGTGTCGGGATTGAACCAGCTCATCGCGACGTCGAGGGTCACCGAGTCGTCCAACAGGGTGTAGTTGGGGAACAGCCCGACCCTCTCCAGGGTGGAGATCCAGTACTCGGTACCGGTCTCGGCGATCTCGCGGTTCACCTGGCGCAGGGCAGACGTGGCCGTCCGTTGCTCTGCCCGGCGTTCCGCTGTGTCGTCGGTCCGCTCGTCTGACCGGTCCAGCTGACCCTCCACGAGCGCGAGCTCTGCTGTCGCGGCCTGCAACTGGTCGACGTCGTCGCTGGCCCGGGTGACCTTGGCGCGCTGGTCCAGCTCCTCAAGGACGCTCATGATCTGGTCCTTGCGGTAGCGCAGCGCCTCCTGCTCGTGGTGCCAGGACTGCGCTGCACCGTGCACCAGGGCCGCCAGGTCGCTGCTGCCGGGTGCAGATCCGGGGTCGGCCCAGGCTTTGAGGGTCTCCCGTGCGGCCTCATCGACCCGGCCGTCGAAGGTGGCCAGGAAGGCGGCCAGTCGCCCGGGCTGCTCGGCGGCGCTGATGAGATCACCGAGGTACTCGCCCGGCTGGGAGTTCATCGCCTCGCCGATGGAACGCGGGTGGTGCTTCTCGATGTCGTCGCGCGCCATCCCGTCGGCAATATGGGCCAGGTACTGCCGCTTGAGGATCTCCTCGGCCGACAGGTAGGTGGCCGGCGGTTGGACCTCGCCGTTGATGAGGGACTCCGGCTCCCCCAGCCGGGGCAGAAACTCTCCCCGGCCACGGACATAGGCCATGTCCAGGGAGTTGCCGGTGAGGCGTCCGGCGCGCCCGACCCGCTGCAGATAGTTCGCGACCCGACGCGGCAGCCCGGCCAGGAAGACGGCTGACAGGTCACCGATGTCGATGCCCATCTCCAGGGTCGGGGTGGCGACCAACACGTTGGGCGCGGCGGGATCGGTGGAGCCGCGCTTGAACGCCTCCTCGTACTCGGCGCGGGTCTGGTTGCTCAGCAGGGAGGTGTGTTCGCGGGAGACCACGCGACGCATGTCGCTGGACTCGTAGAGATGCCGGTACGCGTTGTCCGGGTCTCCTGCCTCGGGGCGCAGGTGGCCCGGGCACCGTGACGACAGGCAGGGCCCGTCGCGCAGATCCGCGACGGTGTCGGGGGATCCGGGGTACGGGGTCCGGCACACGTCACAACGCAGCAGGATCCGACCGGTGGCCACGTCCTGCGCGTCCGCGGCTCCCACAATGACGTGGTCGGCGCGGATCTTGTAGACGGTGTGGTCGCCGGTTCCGGTCCGCACCGACGCGATCACTCCGGCTGCCGCCAGTCGCACCAGCAGATCCTTGGCCAGCACCCCGCCCAGTCGGGGTGGGACGCCGAGCACCCGCCGGGTCCAGTCGGCATACCAGGACTGGGAGCCTGTGACGGGGTCGAGCAGCATGGTGTCTGAACGCCGGTCCCTGCGCGCCCGCGGCGTCCTTCCTCCGCCGGTGTAGGGGAACCCGGGTGCGGCCCGGCCGGTCGGAAAGGCCGGCATCCCGCCTGTCCGCTGGGTCGGGGTGCGGCCTCCCCACAGGAAGTACCGTTGGCCGTCGTGGTCGATGAATCGATCGAACCACTCATGATCGATGGCGCCCTGGGAGCGCATCCGCTCCAGGACACCGCGCACCCATCGGACACGCACCTGCTGGGAGAGATCCGCCAGGGGTTCGTCCATGCGGTCCTGATTCAGATCGGCGAGAACCTGCTGGGCGATGGCGCCCAACTCCGTGCCACTCTCGGTGCCCACATGAGCCCAGGCTGAACCGGTGCGTTCCAGGGTGCGGCCGAAATGACTCGACAGGCCGAACTCCATGATCGCGTCGAAGAGGAGACGCCGCCGCACCCTGTTGCGAAGCCCGCTGTGAATCCCCGACCAGCTCGATGAGGTCCAGAACTCGGCATTCTCGGGATTGCTCGCCAACTCCACAGGAAGGATCCGATAGCGCTTGAAGACGTCGTCGCGAGCCAGTTCGAGTACCCGGTCGGTGAGCTCGTTGAGGTTGAGATGCTCGTCGCCGAGGCCGTTGCGGAGCACGGCGCGCAGGGTGATGGAGTGGGATCGGGCGGAGATGAACCCGGCGTGGTGGGCGGCGTCCTGCACCGAGTCGGCGAAGACCAGGGCCTTCTTCTCCCCGGGGTTGATGGTGGGGCTGCCGAACAGGTTCGACATGGTCACCGAGAGCAGGGTGGCGATGGCCGAGCCGAGGAACCGGATGCCGTCACGCTGCTGGCAGGAGGGGCAACGATCATCGCGGGACTGGTCGTCGGCGTCCTCCCCGGTGAGCATCAGGACCGGGATCACCGAGCCATTCCGGTAGGCCGGGTCATCGGCCTCGGGACGCTGGGAGGAGAAGTGGCGGGCCAGGGTGTCGAACCACATCAGTCGTGAATCATGCTCCCCGCCGGATTCCGCCTCCTCCTGTTCGGCCTCGCGGGTGGCGCTGATGAGGGCACGGAACCGGTTGCTGTGACTGGCGTGACCGGTCCGGATGTGGTCATCGTTGGCGGTCAGATCCGCCCCGGTGTTGGCGAGCTGGACACCCCATCCGGAGCGGCCGCAGTGCCGGCAGTAGACGGCGGGGAACCAGGCGAGGTTGGCAGCGGTGAAGTCATCGCCCGCCCCGGCAGGAACGCCGTCGTCGGACCAGTGGTAGCGGACCTCGGTGCTGGCCTCACGGTCGATCCGGGACAGTTCACGGATCCACAGGTGGGTCTCGGTGCTGATGGCGTCGCGGTCGGGCTGGGCGCGCAGATGGGCGAGTGCGGAGACCAGATCCAGGAGGAACAGGACGCGATGATCATGGGAGTCGGGGTCGGTTCCCTCGCCGGGGAACAGCTCCTTGTCGTCGGCAAGCCGATCGATGTGGGTGGCTTCGGTGGTCCTGGCGATGAGGGTCCGGATGAAAGGGTGAGCTGCGGCCAGGGCGAGCAATCGGTCGTGGTCGAAATCGTGGGAGCCAGCGCGGTCCGTGGAGGCGTCCGGAACCTCGGAGCCAGAGTCGCCCGAGGAGGCGTGCGGATCCTCGGGTTCGTACATACCTTCGAGGACGGCCTGACAGATCGCGGCGGCATCACCGCCCGCCCGCTCGGCGGCGTCGTGAATCTGCCGGGCCCCGCTCGTGGTGATAGTCATCGGCCGCAGCATCACCTTCTTGGCTCTGGAGCCCACGCCGTGCGCCCACTCGTCGATGGCTTTGCGGGACTCGGTGACCACGCAGTCAGTGTCGAAGGGCTCGCCGAAGATGGTGGTGGCGAAGTCGACCATCTGCTGGCGACCGGTCTCCGATCCTCCGCCAAGGGTGGCGGAGGTGCCGACCGGTGTGATCCGCCCCAGCGGCCTGGCCCACTCCTCGGCGGTGTGGACGCTCGGTGAGAGGTCGCGCTGGTTCTGCAGGGTGTCGCAGGGTGGCGACCAGTAGGACTTGAGGGTCAGGCCGAGGCGGCGCAGCAGCATGGCGACATCGGTGCCCTGGGCGCCGTCATAGGTGTGGAACTCGTCAAGGACGAGGTACTGGAGGCTGTCTGCGGACTCGGCCCAGATGCGTTGGTCCGCAGGACGCAGCAACAGCTGGTCGAGCATCTTGTAGTTGGTGAGCAGGATGTCGGGCGGGTCCGAACGGATCGCCTCGCGGCTCGTGATGATTCCCTCGGCGCTCATCGTGGTGCGCTGGTGGGTCTGGTCCCCGGTGTAGATCGCGGCGGTGACCCCGGCCCAGGGGTTCTCTGCGGCCCGGTCGCCGGGGGCGCAGATGGTTCTGGCCAGCCGGGATGCCTGGTCGGTGGCCAGGGCATTCATCGGGTAGAGGAAGAGGGCTTTGACGCCGCGCTGGCCGGCGCGTCGGGCCCGGGCGGCGTGGTCGAGGACCGGGTAGGTGAAAGCCTCGGTCTTGCCCGACCCGGTGCCGGTGGTGATGAGGGTCGGCAGCGGACGGTGGTGGGCGGAGTTGAGCCTGGCGAAGGCGGCGGCCTGGTGTCCGTAGGGGGTGAACTTGTCGGGCACCCAGGACAGGCCCTCGACGGAGCGCCGCGGGGCCGGCTGGAAGGGCAGGCTGGTGCGGATGTACGGCCCTTTGAACAGGCCATCGGTGGGGTCGCTGAGGAACGCCTTGAGAGCGGTCTGCGCATCCCCGTCGGCCAGCGCGAAGGTGGTGGTGAGGTACTCCTCCAGCCGGTTCTGGAGTGCCCTGGCCTCGCGGGGTGGCAGCAACTCGCTCATGACACGCTCTTCTCCTCGGCGTCGACTGACCCCTCAGCTCTCATGAGGGCCAGACGCCGTTCGAACTCCTGGTAGGCGGCGGTCATGTCGGCCTCACGGTCGTAGGTCTGGAAGGGCAGCTCGTAGGTGTACTCGTGGCCGGACGCATTGGTCGCAGTGCGGTCGCTCCAGGCGACGTAGTCCCCCTTTTTCCTCCACGCCTGGTAGACGGTGTTCGGGATCACCCGGCCGTTGGCGTCGAAGATGTATCGGCCCCGGCCCTCGCCGTGGTCGTAGCCGTAGAGCACCGCGAACTGGGTGCGGTAGACGGTGCACAGTTCCTCGGCAGGAATCCCCAGCATGAGGGCCACCAGGGCGTCGATCTCCACGAGAGCCTGCCTACGGTCGGAGTCCCGGCGGAGCGGAGTGTCCACGGACCAGTCGGGGGCCACATCGCCGAGGCCTGTGGTCGTGTGGTCCGTGGCCGTCCAGGAGTCGATGGTGAACGCCGTGTTCCAGCACTCGCCCCACAAATCGGCATAAGCGTTCGTGAGGCAGTTGAGACGCAGTGCGCGGAGGATGAGAGCGGCGATGAGGGGGTGATCAAGGGGTGGGAGGGGGAGACGCTCAAAGACCCCCTGATATATCGTCGCTTTAGGCGTCGATCTAACCAAAAAGTCAGCGATAAGACTTTGACACACTCCGGCCACCACCGGAAGCACACCACCCCCAAAGGATCCGGCGCTGAATACGCCATGTATGTGGGCCGCTCCGGAGGGGATGATTGCGGGAATAAGCGTTCTTTCGCCGGTATTGGCCGCCATGGCGCGCCACGCGATCCTGTAGTGATCTCGCGCGGGTTCTCCATCCCAGTGGGTGTAGTCGCGGTCGTACTTGGCACGGTCACCGGCGGGCTTGTAGGCCGTGGCGGGGATGGCGTCGGCGGCGAGGTGTTCGAGGTCAATGGTCGACCAGTCCTCGTTGCTCTTCATGGTGGGGTTCGGCTGCTTGTAGGCCGGGTTCGCCACGTGAAGGTGGGGCCCCTGAAGGATCACATCATCCCAGCTCTCGGGCACCCCCCACCTCTGCACGAAGTAGCCCTTGGTGCGGTCGTTCTTCTCATGCCAACCTGCCGAAAAGCGCAGCCTGAGTGACCTCATGCGGTCGGCGTGGGCCAGTCTTGTCAGCACATCGGCCACCTCCCGATTCACCGTGTACACCATCCGGGTCCGCCTGATGGGGGTGACCGGCGATTCCAGCAGATCACGCCAGACAGTGAGCGTCTCATCGGTGACCCGCTGGATTCGCGACCGGTGCGGGCGAGTGTCCCAGTGCCCCTGATACTTGAATCCCGGCTCTTCGCCATCGCCATTGTGGCGATAGGAGTTCACTACCGTGTCAGGGTGATACAGGGCAGTTGCTTGATCAAATCCGACGTTTCGTGGACGCCCATAGACATGAACTCCATAGGACACCAAGTGATGCACCTCAGAGAACATCCTGAGCTCGTTGACGAACTGCCAGTGCCGACGCAATCTCAGGTACGTGTTCTCACGCAGGTATCCCGCCTTCTCATCGGTGAAATGTGTTTCGGGGTGCACAAGTGAGCTGATGCCACGATGGGACTGATGCCACCAGACCTGCGACATGAAGCACCGGTACAGATCGGGTTGGAGGCCCTCGAGCACCGGATAGTTCGTGGGATCGCCGACATATCCCGCGAGCCCCACCGTGTCGCCCGCGCCGTCGAGGACCTCGTCGGCCATGCCGGGAACCCGAAGCGTTTTCTCGCGCCTCTGCTTCCGGGCTGATTCCGAGGGCTTGTGGGCCAGCATCCACCAGGGGTCGCCCTCGGCCAGGAGGGCGTCCACGTCCAGAATCGGCCTCACCCACGGCGGATTTCCGAGCTGAAGGTCGAAACCACCGCACCCGAACACGGTGGCGAAGTCGAGTTGCCAGTGGAAGAACCCCTGCTGGCGGGCCACACGTTCACACACCGCCAGCCATGGATGCTCGCTCACAAGTCCTGAGACATGCGCTACCGCTCCGGCGCCCGCGAGCTCGAAGCTCTCCTGGGATGCCAGCGCCTCCCAAGCATTGGCCGGGGCCAGAGCACCCGCCCCGCTCGCCGAAGCAGTGCGATCCTTCTTCCGACGCGTCCCAAGAACCTGTTCACAGACGGCGAGCCACTCGTCACACTCAGGCGGCTTCACCTCGGTAGTGAGAGGCCAGAACCACAACGCACACCAGGCATCCATGATCAGCCGAAGCCGCTGGTAGGCACCATCGGGATCGGCGAGGCTCTCCTCGATCTGCTCACGGGTCACATAGCTGGCGGGCGAGTCATCGGGTTCCTGGCCCCAGAGGGGGATGGTGCGCCGGGTCTGCTGCTCGGCGACCGACAGCCGCCGGTAGGCCATGATCCACAGCTCCTCGACCTGGTAGCCCAGGTCGACCAGGCGGTCGACCTCCTTCTTGCTGGGCTTGCTGGTGGCACGGCGCCGCCAGGCCTTGATCTCCTTGACCCTCTCGGGGGCCAGGTTCTTCGCCTCTTTGGACTCTGCGGTCGAGCCCCATCCGGCGGCGGGCATCAGCCAGTGCGGAATCCTGCCGGCAGCGTCCGTGAGCTCGTCCGAGTCGTGCTGCACGCGGGCGGCGATGTCGGCCAGTGGCACATCGGTGGGTGGGGCGGTCAGCCAGGACTTGTCCATGATCTGGCTACGCCGGTACACCGCCCGCCGGGCCCCGATCAGGGAGTTGCCGCGCCGCAAGTGGAGTCCGAACCATGGCGCCTGCAGCCTTTTGGCCATCGAGGAGAGCCACAGGGTGATCTCCGCGAACTCCACAGCGGTGGCGTTGAGGTCGACCCCGTACACCTGGTGCAGGGCGATGGAGGCCTTGACCTTCTGCAGTTCGGCCGGGTAGTCGTCCGGGTCGAGCACCACCTCCGGCCCGAGCTCCTTCTTCTTGCGGTCCAGGTACTGCTGGGCGAGCTGGTTGACGGCCTCGATGGCGAAGGCTCCCGACCCCATCGCAGGCTCGCAGATCGTGAGATTCAGGATGTCGTCGGCCGGCGTCGTCTCCCCGCCCTGGTCGAGCAGCTCCTCCAGAGCCTGACCGACCGTGAACTTCGTGAGCACCTCTGGGGTGTAGTAAGAGGCCGACTGCTGACGTTCCCGGCCCGAGAGCTGGAAGACGAACTCGCCTTTGGAGTAGCGGCGCGGCACCCGTTCCCCGGTGTCGGGATCCTCGATGCGCACGAAGTCCTTCGCGTCGATGTCGTCGGCACGACCGATCGGCACCACCCAGGAACCTTTGGCCGGGTTCCCATCGTGGGCCACCTCATACAGCTCTTCGGAGGCGAAGAAGCCGGTGTAGCTCATCAGCCCCTCGTAGACCGACCCCAGCTGATTGATGCCGAGCTCGACATAGCTGATGAAGCCCCGTTCGCGCCCCTTGGACTCCTTGGTGAGCAGCAGCCGCGAGAGCACTTTCTGGAGGGCCTCATTGCCCAGCCCCACCTGGTCGATGAGGGCGGTGGCCTCTGGGCGGAACAGGTCGGCGCGAAGGCTGTGGAACTGCAGGCCCTGATCGATGGGCTGGTCGGCGTCCAGCTGGCCGTCTGGGAGTTGTAGGCCATCGTGTCCCTTGTCGATGAGCCGGAACAGCACCCCGAGGGAGTCGTGAATATGGGTGCCCTGGCGGGCCCGCTGGCTGGTAAGCCTCACCTGGAGCAGGTCGCGCAGCCGATCCACCGAGTAGCCGGCGTCGTACTCCGGGGCGCCGACCGGCAGGATGCCGAGCTGCGGGGAGGCCTCGGCATAGAGCAGGAAGAGGATTCGGTACAGGAACCGCAGGGCCTGCTGGGCGAGCGACTGGGCCTGGTCATCGGGCAACGGCGTAAGACCCTGGGCGCGGCGGCGGGCGACCACCTCGTTGGCGATGATCTCGATGCTGGTGCGGACTCCCTCACGCAGATCCTCGGAGACGCCGGCGGTGTGCCGTGAGGAGTCCTCCAGGGTTCCGGACCACCAGATGGCGCCGTCGGGATCGGGGGCGAGGGACTGGGCGTCGATACAGGTCAGGGCGGTGTCGAGTTCGCCGGCGCGTTTCGTCTCGTTGCGCTCCAGGACGGTCTGCAGGTCGACGCCGAGGTAGCGGCCCTGCTGGAACCGGGAGCCCTCGGTGACCACCAGCCACCGGCCAGCCATCACCAGAGCGAAGGAGGCGGCTGGCCCGTCGCCACGAGGGGCGAAGATCTCGGAGAGGGCCTGCGAGACGGAGACCAGCGGCTCCCCCTCCTCGAGGGGAGTCCAGGCCGTCAACAGGGTCGGGGCCTTCTTGATGAACAGGTCCTCCAAGGTCTGGACCGGAGCCGCCTCGACGATGGCCAGCGGGGTCTCGGCGAGTCCGCGGGCGCCATAGCGTCGGACCGGGGTGTCCCCCTCCTGGTGGAACTCGCCGGTCTGGTAGCCGAGCACCGTCCGCAGTGCTTTGTAGAGATCCGCGGCGGCGTCCCGCACGTCGTCATCGACCAGGGTCGGCTGCTGCTGTGGCCCGGTGGTGTCGCCGTTGGTGAGCGTCTCCCCGCTGGTGGCGTCCGGGTAGAGGGCACTCATCGCGGCCAGCAGCTTCTTGCCGCGCGGGGCGGTGAGCCGGGACCGCGAGGTGGGCTCCTCGGCGGCGTCCCACTCCTTGCGGCGATCCACCACCCGCCTGTGGAAGGTCTCGTTGGCGGCGTCGGAGGTGAAGTAGTGCTCGCTGATCCAATCCTCCACCACACGGAGGGCATCACTGCTGGCCATCACTCACCATCCCGGCTCTGCGTTGTGTCGGTGCCCACTGGGGTGTCTGCCGGCACCACGACCAGCAGGGGGCGGACCAGGCGACGGTCGGGTGCCATCTGGGCGATGAGCGCTCGCTCGCGTTCGACGTCGACCCTGCGCCGTTTCATGGAGCCGCGCAGCGGAAGCTGTTCGGCTTGCGCCGACCAGTTGTCCACCTGCTGGTTCCAGCCCTGGACGCGCTGTTCGGCGTCCTGCTGGGTGGCCCGGGAGACCTGCGCAAGGTACTGGCCCGCCTGCCTCACCGCCTGCGGAATGAGTTCCTGGAGGGCGCTCAGATCGGCGACCGGTCCGGGATTGTTGAGCTGCTGCCCGAATCCGACAGCCCGCAGCATCGCGGCGCTGGAGGGCGCCGGGTCGACCACCGGCTGGAACTCCTCGGGGTCGAAGATCACCGACATCCAGACCGCCGAGATCACCTGTCCGCGCTTGTTGGTGATGGTCCCGACCAGCAGCACCGTCGGGTGTGCGACGCTTCCCCGCACGGCGAAGATCTCATTGCGCGACAGGGCCGACAGGCAGCGGTCGGCCGCCCAGTCGAGCACCGGATGGAGAGGCCCGAGGTAATGGGCCTCCGGCCAGGATGAACCGCTCTCGTCGTTGAGGGAGTTCTTGAGGAGGCGGTCGGCCTCCTGCCGGGTGGTGGCCAGAGTCATGGACGACAGCACGTGGCGTTGCGTGAGGTAGGAGTCCGGGAGCACCTCCAGGCGGGTCCTGAGATCGGGCGGTGGGACGAACCGCACCAGATGCTCCTCGGGGAACCTCTGCCAGGAGATCCCTCCGGTGCCACCGTCGCCGGGGGCCTGACTCTGATTGCCGTCGTAGGCGTCGGCGACGGCCTCGCTGAGGAAGTCCACCGAGGTGCGGTAGAGCGGATCGGCCTCCGGTTCCGGCGTGGTGTCGGCCTGAGGACCGGGCTGGGAGCCGATCATGTCGAGGAATGCGGCCAGCGACTGGTGCGGGTCGGCGGCGAGATCATCAACATCCTTGACGACGGCGTCAACGTCCCGGTTGTGGGCCAGCACGTCACGGATGGTGTTCTCCTCCGCGGCGACGGAGTACTCACCCATCAGGGAGGCGGCGTCGCCCAGGGCCTTGTGCGCTTGCTCCTCCTTCTCGAGAAGCCTGGTCAGCACGTGAACATCACCGGTCCAGGACTCGGTGCTCGGCTCGAGCAGGAGGGTGGTGATCTGGGGGCGGTGCCGCTGGCCGTAGCGGTCGATGCGGCCATTGCGCTGCTCGATGCGAATGAGGGACCACGGAATGTCGTAGTGGATGAGCTGATGGCACTGGAGGTGAAGGTTGACTCCCTCGGAGGCGACATCGCCGGTGACCAGGACGCGGATCGGAGAGCTGGACTGCTTGAAGCTCTCGACGACCTCCTGCTGCTCGATGTCGGTCATGCCGCCGTGGAGGACCCGCACCTGGTCGTCGGCGAGCTTGAGATCCTTGATGAGCTTCCTGCGGAGCCAGTGGAGGGTGGGGACTCGTTCGGAGAAGACGACGGCCCGCTCGGAAGAGCGTCGGCCGATGGAGATCGATCGCAGGTAGCCCACCAGGGCGTCGTACTTCGCAGAGTGGTCGAAGGCGGCGTCGTTGAGCTCGTGGAGGGTGGCCAGGGCGCTGATCTCGGCGGGGCCGGGGAGATTCTCCATCTTCTTACCGGTGGAGGTCTGCCGGCTGGCGATGGTCTCGCGGAGAGCCGCCGGGGAGGAGAGGAAGGCCTTGGCGAGGGTCCAGGGGAACAGGCTCGACTGCCCAGTGCAGGGCGAGGTGCCTGAGGCGGGGTGGAGCCAGGTGTCTGCGAGTTCAGCGGCGACGGCGTCCTCGGCAGGGGATGCAGCAATGAGCCTGTTGTCCATGGGTAGGCGCTCGGCCCACTCCGTCCCCACGACGCGGGCGACCTCCTCGGAGTTGCGGTGGCGCCGGACGACGAGGCTGGCCAGATCGTCCTTGTTGAGCTCACCGGTCGGGGAGACGGCGGTGGGTTCCAGGAGCCGGACCAGTTCGGCGAAGGACTCCGGCCGGCCGTTGTGCGGAGTGGCCGAGGCGAGGATGAGGGCGTCGGTGTTGGGGGCGAGGACGTTGGCCAGATGGTTGTTCTTGGACGACGAGTTGGTGACATTGTGCGACTCGTCGATCACGACGGCGTCCCAGTGGTGGTGGCGCAGATCATGGGCGAAGCGGTCCTGCTTGAGGGTGTCGATCGAGATGATGACCCGCTTGTAGAAGGTGAAGGGGTTGCGGTTGGCGGGGATCTTCTGGCGGACCCGCTGGACACCCAGGGAGTCCAGGCGCACGAAGGGGATGTCGAAGCGGCACCACATCTCGTTCTGGGTCTGCTCCAGGACGTGACGAGGGCACACGATGAGGATCCGCTCACCTCGTCCACGCCGGATGAGCTCCGAGAGGATCATGCCGATCTCAAGGGTCTTGCCGAGCCCGACGGCGTCTGCCAGGAGGATTCTTGTGCGGAGGCGGGACGGATCGAGAGCCTTCTCAACGGCCGAGATCTGGTACGGCAGGGAGTCAGCGAGAGCTCCCCTGGCGACCGTCAGACTGGGGTCGCTGAGAGGGGTGGACGTGGACCTGATCGTCGACTCGAGCCAGAGGCGAGCCTTGCGGTAGTGGGAGGAGCCGTCGGCAATGACCTTGGCGTCATGGGGATCCAGCGCGGTGGCGTCGGTGTCGATCGAGGGATAGAAGCTCGCGGTGGTGCCGCGAACCAGTTCGGAGGTGCCGATGACATGGAGGAGCTGGCCGTCAGAGGTCTGGTCGACGGCGGTGACCAGCCACTCCTCATCCCGGACCAGGACAATTGAGCCCGGCGCGACATTGAGGTCGGTGGCGACGGTCATATGGCTGCAACTCCCCTGTGCACAACGCTGTCAGACACGTGTGAGCATAGTAGAGAGGCTCGGAGTGGGCGTCCTGGGACAAGCGCAACCGCTCAGCTGGCGGCCGTGCCGGTGGACTGATGCGTCAACGCGCGGGACGATGCTTGCCGACATCCTTGAGTCCCAGAAGCGACAGCGACACCGTGCCACCAAGGCGCTGTCGGACATCGTCGCCGATGCCCAGGCCTTCGGTGACTACGACCATCCCAACCGTTAGAAACGAGCACACCCATGGCGCGCATCAGATCCTTCGAGCCCTCGGCCCAAGACGTGAAGCGGCATCCGACTGAAGTCGACTGTCAGTACCAGTCCTTCCTGGACAACGGCGTCCGGCTCCTCCATCTGAGCACCTTCGGTTCAGACCACCGGTCCAGCCGACCGAAGTCGAGCCAGAGCATGCAACTGGACGCGCGGAGCGCCGCAGAACTCATTACCATCATCAAGAACGCATTCCCGGAGCTCAGGAATCTGTAGCCCGGCCTCGATCTTCCAGGTGTCGGTGACTCTCGCGCCCCAGATCCGGCCCAAGGCAACCAGAGCCTGACATCAGTCCCGACGCTGGCGACTGGTCTCGAGACTATGAGCGAGATCGCCGATGGACGCCAGCAACTGGTGGGGCGGTAGCGACAGGTCCAGGGTGTGCGCGAACAACCGGATCCCGGCGCGCCGAACCGTGTACTGGCGAGACTCCTCGTTGCCCTTGGCGTAGATGAGGTGGCCGACCGGCAGACCCAGCACCGTGCAGTAGGCCAACAGCTGGTAGAGGTCGGCGTTGGGGAATCCGGCGGGCTTCTCGGCCTTGTACTTGGCATCGGCGACGGCCACCGGCCGGTCGGCCTCCAACCAGACGAAATCGGGCAGGACGTCGACCTGTTCCTCGTCGTCCAGGCAGGTGTCGTAGCGCCGCGAGTGCCCGCCGAAGGGTGTCAGCGCCTTGGCCAGGGCGACGGTGACGAAGTCCTCGAAGATCCGCGCCATCGAGAACAGATAGCCGGTCACCCTCACCTGGCCGACCCGCTGCTCAAACGACCTTCCAGCCAGGATCAGTTCGGCGATCTCCAACCCGGGCTGGTACCGCGCATTGAGGCGGCTCGGCGTCCACCTCGGGATGGCCGGGGAGGCCGATGCTGGCGTGACGTCGGCGAGCTGGAACCGCAGACGTTGCAGCGCGGCCCGCTGCATGGGCCTGGTCGTCGGTATCCTCAACAGTCGCACGGCGGCCGCCAGCAGGATCTGATTCTCGGGGATGTCGACCGTGAACTCGTCGAAGCGCACCTCGAGGGGGATGGTACGGCCCCAGTGGTGGCGCAGCTGGCCGGCCGCCTCCACCACGCCGATGTGCGTCCCAGCGGTCACCTCCCAGACGCCGGGCTGGGCCGTGCGGACACACCGGGCGATCCGAGTGTCATTGAGGGCGTCGGCCACTGCACTCGACAGAGCGACGAGGCGGGCCGGGGCCCCCTCACGCAGGATCAGGGGCGTCGTCATCGCTGTCCCGCCTGACCTGAGCTTTCCTGGCGACCTGGGAGCGGATGGCGTCAAGCCCGTACCGGTAGGCGACGTCGGTGCCGTCTCCGTAGTGATGCTCCTCCAGCAGCGGGAGGATCGCGGTGCGCCAGGCGCGTTCCAGTCCACCGTCGGCGTGGACGGCGTCGCGCATGAAGTAGGAGGGACCGATCCTGAAGTCGGGGTCGTCGATCCGGCTGTTGAGTTCGTCGAGCAGATCCGCGACACCGGCGTCCCTTCCGGTGGCCGCCAACCAGCGCCGCAGGACGTCGCGCACCGGAGGTTCGCTCGGGTGCAGGGAGACGAATGCGAAGCGCCGTCGCATTGCGGCGTCGACCAGGGCGATGGATCGGTCGGCGGTATTCATGGTGCCGATGATGAAGACATTCTCAGGAAGGGTGAAGCCGATGTCGTCGTCGGTGGCGTAGAGCAGGTCGACGTTCTGGTCGCGGTATTCGAGCAGGAAGTAGAGCTCGCCGAAGATTTTGGCGAGGTTTCCCCGATTGATCTCGTCAATGATGAGAACGTAGGGAACCCCGGGATTCTCGCGCGCGGCGTCAACGGTCTTGCGGAACGGTCCGGGGCGCAGTTCGAAGGTGCCCGCCGATGTGGGCCGGTATCCCTCGAAGAAGTCCTCGTAGGAGTACGCCGGATGGAACTGGACCAGGCGGACATTGTCGCCGGCCAGGTGTTCGGCCAGTGCTTGGGCGATGCACGTCTTCCCGGTGCCAGGCGGGCCGTAGAAGATGAGCTGGGGGCGGTCGCGCAGCAGCTCGATGCAGTCCTCGAGCCATGCTCGGTCGACGTTGAGGGATTCAGCGAGAGAGTCGGTGGCGTCAGGTAGGACGAGTTGCGGGCGTGGCGGCACAGAGTCCGCGAGCGGCGCACCCTCACCGTCGGGCGCGGACGCGGCGAGTAGGGGCTCGAGGACGTCGAGCTGCTGAGTCATCTCAATGACGTCGTACTGCTGTCTGAACCGTGCGGTGACGTCCTTGGGAAGCTTGGCGTAGTCAACGCTGTCGACCTGCCACTCCGCGGTGCGACGAAGCCTCGACGCACTGTCCGCGGATCCCAGGTACTCGGCGTCTCCTGTGATGGTCCCGAGGAAGAGTCGGCCCTGGCTGGTGGTGGTGACCAGGTCGCCGACCTTCATGCGGGTGAGGAAGTTGTGGAAGTCGTCGACCTTCGCGGCCTTGGCGGAGTAGGCCGACTGGGAGAAGTCGTCCTCGACGATGCTCTTGAGGTCGTGCCGTGAGATGCCGGGCTCGACCCGCCGGAGCTTGCTGGCCCTGATGGAGACGTAGCCGTCGTGCCGCCAGGACTCGGTGAGATCGTGGCCGTCGACGGCAGACCCCTTGACGAGCCAAGCGCGCCTGGGCGCCGGGTTGAGGATTCCCCTGTCCTCCAGAAAGTCCCGGAAATCTGCGGTTCTCAGACGCTGGGACTCACTGGCGATGCCAGCGGAGTCGAACACAACACCCTCCGCTTCAAGCGCCTCCCGCTGGGTCTGGTGACGGCCGTCCGGCCAGTGAAAGTTCGGGGACGGCTTGCCGGTCTGCGGGATGACACGGTGGGCAGCGTCGGCCGTGCTGCTCCACAGTGCATTCGAGATCGCACCGTCGTCGGTACCGGTCACCCCGGCCAGGTCGCCGCAAGTCGTCCACGTGCCCTGGTCGATGAAGTCCAGTGCCGCGTCCAGAATCCGTTTGAACTCAGACCCGCCATGGCGATTCGCCTTCGCCCACTCCTGATAGGCCTGACTCGATACCGCGGCGAGGCCTTCTCCGCCCTTCGGATGAGACGCCAATGCCGCACGACCGGCGTCCGTGATCTCCCAGCCGGCATTGGTCTTCGTGATCCATCCCGCAACCTTCATGTCGGTGCTGCGCCAGGCCAGGTGAGTGAAGCCTCTGCAGATCGCGTCACCGTCCTTGGCGAACGCCGCCTCATATGGGGTGAGCTCAACCCGGTCCTTCACATGGGCAAGCACCTTGGCACGGGGTAGCCGACCGCCGTCATCGGCGAGCACCTGGAGGGCGGCCCGGATGAGCAGGTCGCTGCGAACGGGTTCGTGAGACGTCTCTGTCATGGTGTGTCCTTCGGCCGACTACGACACCATTCATACCGGACGAGGCCGACATCCGAGACCGCAGAGAACTCCGTGCGAGCCGAACTCCCGCGATCCTGGGCGAAAGATCACGGTACGGTACGGTACCAACATCTCGCAGGGGAATCCCTGTGCCTGAGCGTCAGGAGTGGCCGTGGACAGCGAAATCCAACTGATCAATGATGGAGACGGTGTGGCGGTCATCGGAGACCCGACAACCGTCCAGACATTCCTTGATTCAGCAGGACTGCCTTCCAGAGACCTCGGACTGCAACGGCTCAAGTCTGCTCTCAACACCGGGGCCGGAGTCGCACAGGCTGGCTCAGAGATCGCCGCCAACTCGGGACGTTGGGTGAAGCTCACCGAGAAGTCGGCAAAAGCCCTCAAGCAGAACACCTTGATGAAGGGATCTGAGCGGAATGTGAGTCGTGCCGTCCTGACAAAGGACGGGAAGATCAAGGGGCTGCTCGAGATCTCGAGGACGCCCGGCGCCATGCTGACGAACCCGGCGATACTGGCCGGAGCAGCAGGGATCATGGCGCAGATGGCCATGCAGCAGACCATGGACGAGATCACCGACTACCTCGCCAAGATCGACGAGAAAGTCGACGATGTGCTCCACGCCCTGAATGACGCCGAGCTCGCGAAGGTAACCGGAGCAGGTTTCATGATCGAGGAGGCTCTCACCATTCGCGAGCATGTCGGACTGGTCTCCGGGGTCACATGGTCGAAGATGCAGGGAACGTCAGAAACGATCGCGGTGGCCGAGGCCTACGCGCTACGTCGGCTCGATGCGCTGGCTGAGAAGTTGGAGAGCAAGACCAAGGTCGACGAGCTCGCCAAGACGTCCAGGACAGTGGAGTCCGATGCTCGCAAATGGCTCACCGTGCTGGCGCGCTGCTTCCAGCTCCAGGACGGAATCTCCATTCTGGAGCTCGACCGGGTGCTGGACTCCTCTCCCGAGGATCTCGACCGACACCGTCTGGGTCTGAACACCGCTCGCAAGAAGCGACAGGATCTCATTCTGCAGACCACCGATCGCCTTCTGGATCGCATGACTGCAGCTGCCGAGAGGGCCAACACGAAGGTGATACTGCACCCGAGGCTGTCTCATGACGTGGTGGATTCCAGCAATCATGTAGCGACCGGAATCTCTGAGTTCCAGGAGCAACTCGGGATCACGCATGACCTCCTGGAACTGGAAGCGCGTCCGTGGATGGACGCGGTCGTTGAGCTGAAGGACGACGCTCTTGAGACCGGGGTTCAAGGTGTCGATGCCGCCAAGCGCTTCGGCAGCACGGCTCTCGGTCGTGCCAGATCGGTGACGGACAGGCTCTCCAGCACGGTTGCCGAACGGACCCTGCGTCGGGGCGGCGACAGCGACGACAGCGATCCGCGGGACTGACTGTCATGCTTGAAGACCTCCACGACCGCGTCGTGGCCTCACGACCGACCGCCGAGATGAACCTGGCCCGTGAGGTCGACAGCGTGATCTCCCACATGCTTGGTGACGGTAGATCCGTGATCCTCCCTGACGCCACAATCTGGACGGCTGAGGCTGCCGGGGAACTTCGCGCCAGGATCGCAGACAACCCCATACCCGGTACGCATATGAGCCAGTGGGACAAGCTCGACGTCCAGCTCCAAGGCGCCTCTCGCGATGCCGTGCTTCTTGCGGCCGAGCTGGTCTTCCTGCGCGAACACCCCCTGCACTCGAATCTGCCGGCAACACGACGAGGCCATGTCGAGCGAGTGCTCGCCCATCTCGACGTCCCCGTGACCATTCCCGAACCCATGTCTGGATGGCTGGGCCGCCCGGCGGGGGCGGCGGGACTCACGGTGGGAACCTCGTACAACAGTCACGTGTGGAAACATCTCCCTTGGCTCTCACAGTTCGTGATCCACTGGCGTGGGCTGACCGACCTCGAACGCGACGCTGCTCGCAGCGATCCGTGGACCCTGCAGCACACCATGATCAATTCCGGGGAAGACCGGTCCGATATCCGCAACATTCTGCAGTTCCTCGCGAGGCCGGACGAGTTCGAGCCCATCTCGTCGGCCGACATGAAGAAGAAGGCCCGCGATGGCCTCGCCAGTCAGATCGGCGGCTCGACGGGTGAGGACCCGGCGGCGATCGACCGCGACCTGTTCCAGATCCGCGCCGCACTGGCCCAGGACCGCGCGGAACCGTTCCAGTTCTGGACCCCCGGTGTGGAGGAACTCTGGAAAGCACACCCCACTGACTCGGAATCGTCGGCGTCCGACAGCACCGATCTGAATGAGCCCCGGCCTCGCCACTACTGGCTCTACTCTCCTGGCGCGCAGGCTTCGCAGTGGCCGGAGTTCTCGACGAACGGGATCATGGGAATCGCCTGGGATGAGCTCGGCGATTTCTCGGAATACCCCAACCGCGAATCGATCAGACAGCAGCTCGACCCCGAGGGAACGCGCGGACCGATGACGAACGACGTCCTCGCGGTGTGGCAGTTCCAGAATGAGATGGCAGTGGGTGACATCGTCTACGCCAAGCACGGTAAGAGCAAGCTCATCGGCCGAGGCGAGGTCACCTCTGACGCGCGGTACGAGCCCGAGCGCGACTCCTTCAAGAACGTCCGCTCTGTGAGCTGGGATCACATCGGATCCTGGGAGCACCCCGGCAACGCTGTCTTGAAGACACTCACCGACATCAGCGCTTACCACGACTATGTCGACACCTTGGAGGAGATCTTCGCCGACGAGTCCGAACCGGAGGAGTCCGTCGTGGTAACTCCTCTCCCCCGCTACGACAAGACGTCCTTCCTCAACGAGGTGTACCTCTCCGAGGAGCGCTACGACCGGCTGCGCAGGCTGCTCACACGAAAGAAGAATGTCATCCTCGCCGGCCCTCCCGGAGTTGGGAAGACCTACGCGGCCAAACGCCTGGCGTACTCCATCATCGGCGCCAAGGATCCCAGCCGAGTCCAGATGGTCCAGTTCCACCAGAGTTACTCCTACGAGGACTTCATGATGGGATACCGACCCACTGAGTCCGGCGGATTCACCCTCACCGAGGGGCCGTTCTACCGATTCTGCGACAAGGCCCGTGCCGACGATCCGGACCGGCCGTACTTCTTCATCATCGACGAGATCAACCGCGGCAACATCTCCAAGATATTCGGCGAACTACTCATGCTCATCGAAGCAGACAAGCGCGGCCAGGAACTGCGCCTGCTCTACAAGAATGAGACGTTCTCGGTTCCTCCGAATGTGTACATCATCGGCATGATGAACACCGCGGACCGCAGCCTCGCCGTCCTGGACTACGCCTTGCGGCGTCGCTTCGGATTCTTCCAGATGGACCCCGGCTTCAACTCCTCGGGATTCATGCGGTGGCAGCGCGAGGTCGACAGTCCAGCCCTCGACCATCTCGTGGCAGACATCATCGACCTCAATGCGGCGATCGCCGAGGACCCTGCGCTCGGATCCGGGTTCATGATCGGTCACAGCTTCCTCTGCCGCCCCACCAGCGCCGACGACGGATGGCTGGAATCCGTCGTCGAGGACGAACTCATTCCCCTGCTCGACGAGTACTGGTTCGATGAGCCGGACAGAGCCCAGGAGTGGGCGGAAAGATTGCGGAATGCGGCGTCATGACCGACCATTCCATCGTCATCCGGAATGTCTACATCATGCTGGCCTACGCCTTCGGCGCCCTGCGCAGCAAGGACGGTGACCCCATCAGTGGCGAGCGGTTCGAACACCTTCACGACCTGCTCGGGGAGATTCTCGTCCAAGGAGTCGGGGCCCAGGTGAAGCGCGGGCTGTACCGCGAGTACCGACGCCACCGCGACGAGCTGTCGACGGTACGCGGCCGAATCGACATCGGTCGCACCGTGGCGACGCTTTCGGTCACCCGCGGGCGGCTCGCGTGTCAGTTCGACGAGTACGATCCCGACACCCCGCACAACCGAGTCCTGAAGTCGGTGATCGTCCTCCTCATTCGTCACGGCGACGTGGCGCCGGCTCGCAGAGCCGCGCTGCGGCGTCTCCTCCCCTATCTGGATGCGGTCACGCTCATCGCGCCGACCTCGATCCGATGGAGCGAGCTCAACTACCACCGGGCCAACGCGAAGTACCGGCTCCTCATCGGAGTGTGCGAGCTGATCGTGCGAGGACTCCTTCCCACCCAGGAGTCCGGCCCCACAGAACTCGCCGCGTGGTTCTCCGACGACGCCATGAGCCACCTCTACGAGAAGTTCCTGCGGGAGTACTACTCCTTCCACCACCCGGAGTTCTCACCCAGTGCGGCAGCCGTCCACTGGGACTACGACGAGGCGAGTGCGCTGGGCGTCAAGCAGCTCCCCGCAATGCGTACCGATGTCACCCTCCGCAGGGGATCGCGGACCCTCATCATCGATGCCAAGTACTACGGAGAATCGATGCAATCCGGCAGGTGGGGCAAGGCGACCGTCCGCTCAGACCACCTGTATCAAGTACTGGCTTACGTGAAGAATGCCGATGTGATGCGGGACGGCTCCGTGAGCGGGCTGCTGCTCTACGCGGGGACCGACGCCCCTGATCAGCCCGGACTCGATGTCGTGGTGCAGGGGAACCGGATCGGGGCGCGATCACTCGACCTCAACCGGGAATGGCTTTCTATCCGGGCCCAGCTGGAGGGGATCACCGCCTGGCTTGGGGACTGAGGGTCCCTGCGGGTTGTGCTGCGCCCGGGCGTGACCGCGCTCTCCCGACTGTCTCACGTGAGCGCTCGGCCTCACCCCCCGGGCACCAGATCCTGTCTCTGTTGGTGCTCGTTCCCATCCCCATGGCTCTCCTCCTCCTCGTCGGCCCCTCGGCCGTGAACATTTCACTCGCGGAACCCGGCCCGCAGCATCCCGGGCGTCACACACCGCCCTTTGGCGAGTGATGCGTTCACCCAGATGCCAACCACAGCGAGCACACGAGCCACCGGAGCCCCGAAGCACCTACGGGCGGGCTCACCGGGAGCGCTCGGAAGCTTGAGGGAGTTCCCGACACACGCCGGGAGGCCCCGAACCCACCCGCGCAGATCTCACCCCACCACCCGACTTAAACACTGTTCAATAGATGTCGTAGCATCAGACCCGCCAGAGCCGGACGAGCCGGTGACTGGAACCGATGGGAGACGGCCTCGTGGGCGCTCAGACCGAATATGCGAACGAGAACAGCACATCCAACGTCGCTGCGGACGCCCCACCACGGCGCCACGGCTTCCAACCCACCGACCTGGCACTGATCGCCGTCTTCGCCGCCTTCATCGGCGCCCTGGCTCAGATCCCGCCGATCTTCGTCGTCGGCGCGGTTCCCTTCGCGATGCAGATGATCGGGGTGCTCCTGGCCCCCATGGTGCTGGGGTCCCTGCGAGCGGGTGCCGCCTGCACGCTCTACGTCGTCGTCGGAGTCCTGGGAATGCCGATCTTCGCCGGCCAGCGCGGCGGCCCGGGAGTCCTGCTCAGCGCGAGCGGCGGCTACCTCATCGCCTTCATCCCGGCCAGTTTCATCGCCGGCGCTGTGGCCACCGCCGTCCTGCGACGTCGCCCCCGCAAACCCCTTCTCATCGTGTGGCTGTACGTGGTGGCCCTGGTCAGCCTGGCGGTGATCTACCTCGGCGGGATCGTCGGCCAGATGATCAACGTCTCCCTGTCCCTGAGCGCCAGCCTCGCCGTCAACGCCCCGCTGTTCGCCCTCGACCTGGTCAAGGCGGCCTTCGCCGTCGTGCTCGCCATCGCGATCCTCACCGCCTACCCCCGGCTCCTTCCCGCCGTTCGGCATCGATGAGTCCGTCCCCCTCCACGGAACCGGTGGTCCTCAGCGCCGACCGGCGGGCACTCGACGAGTTCTGGAGCGCCCACAGACGCCACCAGCTCATCGGACTGCGTACCTCCGGCACCACCACCGGAAACGGGCGGATCATCGTCCGGACCACCGATTCCTGGGTCGACTCCTTCCCCCCGACCGCACGGATCTGTGCTCTCACAAGCGCCGACACCGTCTGGATCCCGGGACCGATGGGGGCGACCATGAATCTGTTCGCGGCCTGCCTGGCGCAGCACACCGGCGCCCGTTGGACCGTCGACGACCCCCGCTCGGCCACCGTCTGGCAGCTGACTCCGGCCAGGCTCACCAAGGTTCTCGACGCCGGTCTGCCCGGGTCCGACCGACTTCGCGGCGTCATCGTCGCCGGCGACGGACTGTCCCCGGTGGTGCGCGACCGCGCCCGGGCAGCGGGGCTGGCGGTGACGCACTACTACGGCGCGGCCGAGCTGTCGATGATCGCGATGGGCAGCTGCCGCGACGATCTTGAGCTCTTCGACCGGGTCGAGGTGAGCATCCGTTCGGGTCACATCTGGGTGCGCTCCCCCTGGCTGTCGAGGGGATATCTGCATCCCCATCCGCGCGGATCGCTGAGGGTCGACCCTGACGGTTTCGCCACCGTCGGCGACCACGGGGAGCTGGACGGACTGCATCTGACGGTGACTGGGCGCGATGGTGCGGTCACCACCGCCGGGCAGACCGTTCTCCTCGCCCCGCTTCTCGCCCGGCTGCAGCCCCTGGCGCACGGCGACGTCTTCCTGGTCGGCAGCCCGCGCGAGGGCGTCGGCGAGGTGCTCACGGCCGTGGTGACCGAGGCCGGCGACCTGCCGGTACTGCGCCGCTGGGCGCGCGCTCATCTGGAGGGGGCCGACCGACCCAGGCGATGGCTGTGCGTCCCGGACCCGCCGCTGACCGAGGCGGGCAAGATCGACATCGGCGTGCTGGGCAGGGATTCACTGAGCAGGCAATCTTCGGACGGGCGCCCTCTGGGCAGGCACGATCTGGGCAGGCACGATCTGGGCAGGAGCACTCTGGACGGGAGCAGGGAATGAGCGACGACCGACCCGTCATCATCGACGCCCTGCGCACCCCCATCGGCACCACCGGCCAGATGTTCTCGCACCTCACCACCACCGACCTGGCCGCCCCCGTGCTGAAGAGGCTGGCGGAGCGTCTGCCGCAGGGGCTGGGCACCGACGCCGTCATCCTGGGCAACATCCGCGGTCCCGGCGGCAACCCGGCCCGGCTGGCCGGCCTGGCCGCGGGTCTGGGGGTCGAGGTCCCCGCACTCACCCTGGACGACGAGTGCGGCTCGGGTCTGGCAGCGGTGGAACAGGCCTGGTACCGATGCCTGAGCCGCCCGGGGGCTGTCCTGGCGGGAGGGGTCCAGGCGGCGTCGACCCAGCCCGTGACGATGTGGCCCGGCACCGATGACCACCCTCCGCGGCGCTACGACCGGGCCCCATTCGCCCCCGCCCCGTGGGCCGACCCCGAGATGGGGCCGGCCGCAGACCGGGTCGCCGCCGAGCGCGGGATCGATCGGGCCCGGCAGGACCGCTACGCGCTGCGCTCCCACCAGCGGGCGGTCGCCACGCGCTCGGCCGGTGGGTTCGCCCCCGAGATCGTGCCGGTGGGCGGACATGTCGACGATCAGCGTCCGCGCCCCGGCTTCACGGCCCAGCGTCTCGCCCGGTTCCGTCCCGCCTTCGGACCGGACGGCACCGCGACCGCAGCGAACTCGTGCGGGATCAGCGACGGGGCCGCCGCCGTGACCATGATCGACGGCCGCACCTTCGCCGGGCTGGGCGGCAGCGGGTTGCGGGTGCTGTCGGTCGTCTCGGCGGGGTGCGACCCGGACCGGCCCGGCCTGGGGATGGTACCCGCCGTGCGTTCCGCTCTGGGCGAGGCCGGAGTGGCGGTCGACCAGCTCGACGCCATCGAGTTCAACGAGGCTTTCGCCGGACAGGTCCTGGCCTGCGCCGACGCCCTGGGAATCGGGGAGGAGCGGATCTGCCCCGATGGCGGAGCGATCGCCCTGGGGCATCCGTGGGCCGCCTCCGGGGCGGTTCTGGTCGTGCGGCTGTTCACCAGGCTCGTGCGCCAGCAGATGGGTCGCTACGGACTCGCCGGGATCTCGATAGGCGGTGGGCTGGGTTGCGCCATGGTGGTGGAGGCCTGTCAGGGCGCTGTCTCGGCCTGATCCGGGTGGGCTGCTGATTCGACGCAAGGGGCGAAAGTGCCCCTCACCCCGTTGCTTCCGGGCCTCTCGATGAACATTTCACTCGCGGAACCGCACATCTCGACCCCACAGAGCCGACACCCCGGGATGTGCGAGTGATGCGTTCACCCAGATCGCGCAGACCCTCACCCCTGCGGCCAGAAGTCCTCCGTGAGCTGCTCGGCGACATTCACCGAGTCCACCAGGGGATGCTTGGCCAGGGCCTCGAAGGCCAGACCGCGGTCATCCTCCAGAACTGCCCGGATCGCCAGCTGCTCGACCGCCTTCATCTGCATCATGAGGCCCAGCTCCGCCCCACCGGGCGGCTCGGTCGCCAACGGATGGGCACCGGCCCCATCCACCAGACATGGCACCTCGATCACTCCGTTGTCCGGGAGCGCGGCGAGGGTGTGACCGTTGCGCACGTTGAGGATCATCTCGGCCCGCTCATTGAGCGCGATCGCCCTCATCAGCGCCAGCGCCACCCGCTCGTACCCGCCGCCTGAGGTGTCTGGACGTTCCTCCCCCTCGTCGCGGGCCTCGGCCATGTAGGTGGCCTCCCGCTCGTCATGAGCTGCGGTCCACAGCTGGAATGCCCGCTCGGGGTGGGCCTTCGCCTGCTCGTAGAACCGGGCCTGCTGAGCCTGGAGGAACTCGCCCCGGGTGGCGTCGGCCGACAGGATCGAGGCGATCGCCTCGCGGGTGGAGTACCAGTAGTAGAGGTACTCGTTGGGCAGTGCCCCGAGGCGTTGCATCCACTCGATCGAGAAGACGTCGGCCTCCTCCAGGTGGGAGAGCTTGCCCGGATCGTCAAGCACCTCGGCGACCAGATCGCGGCCCCGGTACCAGGCGTGTCGCAGCCACCCCAGGTGATTGAGCCCGACGTAGTCCAGGGACAGCTCGAACTCGTCGGCCCCGTAGAGGGCGCCGACCCGCTTCCCCAGTCCCGACGGGGTGTCGCAGATCCCGATCACCCGGTTGCCCAGGACCGTCTGCATCAGCTCGGTGATGATCCCCGCCGGGTTGGTGAAGTTGATGACGAAGGCGCCGGGCGCCTCCTCGGCCACCGTTCTGGCGATCCGGAGGGCCACCGGGCCGGTCCTCAGGGCGAAGGCGATCCCGGCGGGCCCGGTCGTCTCCTGACCGAGCACTCCCAGGCCGAGGGCGGCGCGCTCGTCGTGGACCCGTCCGGGGAGGCCCCCGACCCGGATCGCGGAGAACACGAAATCGGCGCCGCGAACGGACTCCGCGAGGTCGGTCGAGGTGTGGATGGTCGGTCCGGGGCGACTCCCCCTGGCCTGGACCAGAACGTTGCGGATCACCTCGAGGCGGTCGGCCTCGGTGTCGAAGAGCCACAGATCATCGATGAGGTCACCCTGCTGGCCGAGCAGAGCCTCATGAACCAGCGGGACACGGAATCCGCCGCCACCGAGCAGAGCCAGTTTCATGCGATCATCCTCAAGCTCATCCTCCAGGTCTCATCTGCGACACCGCCGACCGACGCCGATAGTGGCGGGGCCAGTGCGCCGGTTCTCCCGAACAGCCGGGTCAGACGTGGGTGAGCTTAGCTGGGGCCGGGATGGGACGACTCGGTCCAATCGGGCTGCGCAAGCAGACGCGGTGAAGCGGAATCCAGCATGGGAGCCCGGTGCCGCGGGACCCCAGGCGAGGGCCACACCGCCAGAAACCACCCCGCGGGCACCCCCCAGCCGAGGGGCACGCCGCCGGAGCCCGGTGCCGCGGGCCCCCGGCCGACGGCCGCGCCATCGGAACTCGCCCCGCGGGCGCCCCGCCCCTCTAGGCTTCGGACATGGCGAAAGCGGAGCGTTTCCCGAAGAAGGTCTACGCGAAAGAGCTGAAGAAGCTGCAGGCGAAGCTGGTCGACATGCAGGCCTGGGTGCAGGACACCGGTGCCCGGATCGTTGTCATCTTCGAGGGCAGGGACGCAGCCGGCAAGGGCTCCACCATCAAACGGGTCAGCGAGTACCTCAACCCCCGGGTGACGAGGATCGTCGCCCTCCCCACCCCGACCGAGCGCGAGAAGACGCAGTGGTACTTCCAGCGCTACGTGGCCCATCTCCCGGCGGCCGGCGAGATCGTTCTGATGGACCGCTCCTGGTACAACCGTGCCGGGGTGGAGAAGGTGATGGGCTACTGCACCAACGACGAGTACCAGCGCTTCCTCCGCCAGGCGCCCATCTTCGAGCGGATGCTGGTCGAGGACGGCATCATCCTGCTGAAGTACTGGTTCAGTGTCTCCGACATCGAGCAGGAGGTCCGGTTCAGGTCGCGGGCCGACGATCCGATGCGCCGGTGGAAGCTGAGCCCCAATGACATGGTGTCCATCACCAAGTGGGAGGACTACTCGCGAGCCAAGGACACGATGCTGATCCACACCGACATCCCCGAGGCCCGATGGTTCGATGTCGACAACGAGGACAAGCGCCGCGGCCGGCTCAACATGATCCACCACCTGCTGAGCCAGGTCCCCTACACCGATATCGCCCGTCCGAAGATCGAGATCCCAGACCGCCCGCCCTCCAAGGGGTACGAACGGCCACCGCTGTCAGAGACCCGGCGGGTGCCCGACTTCGCGGCGACCCTGCTCTGATCCCTGGGCACCCAGTTCTGGACCCCCTGAGGATCCTGACCCCCTGAGCTCCCTGTTCTGGACCCCCTGATCGGGGCACGATTTCCCGGATGCGGTTGAGTTCTGCCACCAGGGAGCCGGCGTGCGGATAATCCACGCGGCGGCCTCCTGGTGGCAGAACTCATCACAGCCCCGATCCGGGCCCACACGAGATCTGCCACCACAGCCCCAGGCATATGGATTATCCAGCTCCCCTGCCGCTCAGTGGCAGAACTCATCACAGCCCCGATCCGGCCTCCCACGAGATCTGCCAACCCAGCCCTGGGCACATGGATTATCCAGCTACCAGGCCTCCCAATGGCAGAACTCATCCCCACCGGCGCCCCGGCACCTCGACCGAGCATCCAAGAGCCGGCCGAACGGCAGTCCTGAGGTCCAGTGGAACGGCCAGGACCAGTGGGATCAGTTGTCGGAGCGGGAGAACCGGTTGGTCATGAGGTTGCTGGCGATGAACAGCACCTTGCCGAGCAGTTCATCGGTCTGACCCTTGACCAGCTCGGCGATCTCATCGTTGGCGGCCTCCAGAGTCCGGCGGACCCCCTCCTCGCCGGACTCGCCGACTGTCCCATCAGCGCTCTCGCCAGTATCTGAAGCAGCGGCCGCACCGGAGACACCAGCTCCTGCTCCGACACCAACTCCTGCTCCGACACCAACTCCGGCTCCAGCCCCGGTTCCAGCTCCGGCTCCAGCACCACCAGCCAGGGCAGTGTCTGTCGCCCGGACACTGGCATGTCCGGTGGCCACAGTCTTCTCCTGGTAGCGCTCGATCTCGGGAATGATGTCGTTGAAGTGGGCATCGGCCAGCGCCGCGATGATCCGCTCGGCCCAGTAGAAGCTGTCGGTGCTGACCCGCCCGGTGGTGTTGGCGAGGTAGTCCGGGGTCCGGTCGACATTGGTGTACAGCGGCACCAGGGTGTTGAACGGGTTGGAGGCGAAGGCCACCCACTGCAGTGCCCTGCTGGCCTCCGGCCGGTAGGGGCGAATCTGCAGGATCGACAACTCCGAGTGCCGATTGATGCCGATCGGGCGCAGCAGGTGCCTTTCGGCCTCGGTGCCCAGCGCGGAGTACGGGTCGTACCGGGTGCCCTGGTAGTGCAGGCTCAGCACGTACTTGATGTCCTCGAGGGTGACCTTGCGCTCGGGCACCCGGCCCCACGGAATGTCATCGGAGGCCGGCGTGTACCGCGCGGTGGGCCCGTCCCAATCCTCGGCGTGCGGGTTGAGCGCCCGCTGCATGCTCCAGGCGCGCGGCGAGTTGTAGACATGGTCGGAGTCGGAGTGAGAGCCGAAGGCCTCGCGCGGATTCACCATCCCGGGCTGACCGCCCAGCGACAGGTCGAGATGGTTGTCGGCGATGAACTCTCGCAGGTCGGGGCTGGCCAGATACTCGGCCCCCTCCCCCAGGGCGTCGTCGACATCGAAGGAGTCGATGCCGAGCTGGTTCGGCATGGTCACGTACTGGTCGTCGGGGACCCGCCGGGCGATCCAGTGGTGCCCGCCGACGGTCTCCAGCCACCAGATCTCGTCGGCATCACTGAACGCCACACCGTTGGACTCGTAGGTTCCGTACTCCTCCAGCAGTGCTCCCAGCCGCAGCACACCCTCGCGGGCGGTGCGGATGTAGGGCAGCACGAGGGTGAGGAAGTCCTCCTCGCCGATGCCCCCGGCCACCGCCGCGAGATATCCCGCCTCGCCCGGGGTGCCGCTGGCCGCCTGGTACTCCACGAAGGGATCGGCTCCGAGGACGCGTTCGTTGGTGGTGAGGGTCTCGGTGGCGCTCATCGCGACATTGGCGGCGTTGATGCCGGCCTCTCCCCACACCCCCTCATCGGGGATGGCGTTCGGCGCGGCGGTGTAGCGCAGCGGGTCGTCGGGGAGGTCGATGGTGAGGTGCGCCAGGACGCTGGTGTAGCTGCGCGGCTGGTCGGCGGGGGAGACGACGACGATCCGCTTGGGATTCCACTCCCCGTTGGCCGAGTCCTCGTTACGCGCCACGATCGGCGACCCGTCGTAGCTTGCGTCCCTACCCACCAGAATCGTTGTGCAGCCCACTTCGATGACCTCTCTGTATCTCGTGTTCTCAGTAGCCGAGCCTATGTCTGCGGCTCAACGACCCACGCTGCCCCACCCCTTCTTGATGGGCAGTCCCGAGGCCCCGGACACGACCACCACACCCAGCGAGCCCCCGACCTGCAGAATCCCGACACCCACTTCGGGCGTGTCGCGATGTCGGGGTCGTTTTCGCGATGGTAGACAGGCGAGGGATGAGACTTCCGCAGCTTTCCCCAGACTTCGCCCGTCGCGCCCGACACGTCGCCTCCGGCGCGGTGGTTCTCGCCATCGTGGCCGGCGCGGGGTCGGCGGGAATCGCTCACGCCGAGTCCGACAAGGACCGCCAGAATCGTCTCGAGACCGCGCTGGCGACCTCCCAGGACTCGCTGAAGAACAGCAAGGCCGAGGCCGCAACCGCCCAGCAGAATCTCACGACCTCCCAGCAGCGCCTGGCCAGTCAGCAGGCCGTCCTCTCCCAGGCGAAGTCCGACGTCGCCATCGCCAAGCAGAAGGACACCCAGCTGGCCGTGAAGCTGGCCGCCGCCCAGGAGGCCCTCACCAAGGCCAACCAGGCGGTCGCCACCGGGAAGGCCGAGCTCGACGCCGACCGGAAGACCTACGCGACGTCGATGAACCGGCTGGTCCAGCAGTCCAGCCCGCTGCAGAGCATCGCCGTGTTCACCACGAACCTCACCACCAACGACATGAACCAGCGGACCCAGTGGTCGACGGTGGCCACCAACGTCAGCAAGGAAGCGGTCGAGGAGATCTCCCGCAAGGTCGTCACCCTGCAGGCCGCCGAGAAGGCCCAGGCCGGGGCCACCCGGCAGGCCGCCGAGCGCAAGAAGGACTCCGCGGCCCACCTCCAGACCACCCGGACCCTGGAGCAGGAGGCCGAGTCGGCCGCCGAGGCGGTCGCCGCCACGGTGAAGCTCAACGCCGCCACCGCCGCCCAGAAGCAGGCCCAGCTGGACGCCGACCGGGCCAGGACGAGTAGCCTCACCAGCCAGGTCTCCCAGGTCAAGACCTCCATCGCGAGGGCCGCAGCCCGACAGGCCGCAGCGGCCAAGGCAGAGGCCGAGGCACGACGTCAGGCGGAGGCGGCGTCCAACAAGCTGGCGACCGCCGCCGCCTCCGCCGACCGCACCCGCTCCGGCAGCGGCCAGTCCTCGTCGAGCACCGCCGGCAGCTACGGGGCCGTCGCCAACTACAACGGCGTCGACCCGTGGGGCTTCTACTGGGGCCAGTGCGTCTCCTACGCCGCCTGGAAGGTCCGCTCGACGACGAACTGGTCGAACTTCCAGAACGACACCAACGGCGTCCACTTCGGCAACGCGGTCAACTGGGGAGCCGCCGCCCGCGCCATCGGAGTGCGGGTCGACACCTCCCCCTCGGTCGGCTCGGTCGCCTGGCGGACCAGCGGGTACGCCGGCCACGTCGCCTGGGTCACCGCCGTCCACGGCGACGGGACGATCGACGTCTCCGAGTACAACTTCGAGGTTCCCGGCGGCTTCGACACCCGGTCGCGGGTGAACTGGAGCTCCGGCGGCAGCGCCGGTTTCGACGGGTTCATCCACTTCTGAGAGGTTCCCGACCTGCGCCTCAGCGACCGCTGGGCATCGCCATCGGAGACGCCTTGGACGGTCGCTCGACGGTGCTCGTCCCCTTCGAGGCCGGCGTCACATCCTGCGTGGAGCCGCCCTGCCTGGAGCCGCTGCTCTCGCCGCTCGAGGTTGGCTCGGTGGCGGGCTTCTCACCAGCGGTCGAGGACCCGGACGAGTGCTCCGGGGTGACCTCCGAGGACCCCTCGGGAGTCGGGGTGGAGGTCCCGTTGCCGGTCGGAGTCGTCGGAGTGGGCGTCGGGGTGGGATGATGCGTCTCGGGAGTCTTCGGGGTAGTCGGCCGACTCGAACCGGTCGCGGTGCCGGTCTCCGTGCCGCCGGTCTGCTTCGGCCGGGTGACGGGGGCGTCGGATCCGGGGACGGCGGGCGTCGTCCTGGTGCTCCGGCCGGGGCTGCCCGGCTGACCGGTTCCCGACGTCCGACCGGTGCGATCGGGCCTGTCTGTCGACCTCTCGGACCGCCCGTCGGCCTGCGACGAGTGGCGCGAGTCGTGGTCCGACCCGGCAGGCCCGCGCGCATCCTGGGGGCCGGCGGGCTGGGAGGTGAGGTCGACCGTGACCGTGGCCCACCGACTGAAGGCCCCCGCGGCACTGACCGAGGCCACCCGCACCCTGATGCTGTCCACCGAGTCCGGCCAGCTGAGAGTGGCCGAGGGGACGCCGACCCGGATCGGATCGCCGCCCTCGGGGTAGACCTCGAAGACCGAGGCGCCGCTGCCGGCCACCCATGCCAGGGTGAACCGGACACCGTCATTGGCCATCAGGCGAAGATTCTGGACGGGAGCCGGGGCGGCCGGTGCGCTTCCTGAGGAAAGCGCGGCAGCACTCGGAAGGGTGTCGATCCGGTGCACCGAGGTGGCGGTGTCACGCGAGCCGATGTGGACGGCAGTAGCCACGGCGGCTGTCCCGAAGGCAACAGCCGCCGCGATCAGCACAACCCAGCGGCTCCTCATAGGGAGCCATTCTATGCGAAACCCGGCCAGAACCTAAGAAATTCTCCACGGAACTCTCAGATCCGCTGGCAGCGTGGACACTCTCCCGCCGCGCACCCCTCCCCTCGGGCCATGACGGCGCCTCGCCCGGGAGCGGGGACGGCCCCGATCAGCTGAACTGGTAGGAGTCGTAGCCCTTGCCCAGCGCCTCGGCAGCGAAGATCCACGAGCCCCCGTCATGGCCGAAGTCATTGGTGCAGATCAGCAGGGTCGAGGTGCCCGGGATGATCATCGGATGGGTGGAACGCCGGTTGCGCCCCTGCTCCCGGTCGGGCAGCAGGATCTGCTTGGCCAGCACTCCCTCGGGGGTGAAGCACAGCACCCGACCCTGCTCGTACATCGCGACGTACAGGTTGCCGTCGGCGTCGATCGAGCAGGAGTCCGGACCCTCCAGGCCCGAGAAGGTGTAGGGCACCGAGGTGCCGTAGGGCGGGATGGAGACGCGGTCGTCGCCGAGCTGGATGAAGTGCAGCCGGTTGGCGGCCATCTCGGTGACCCACAGCCGGTGCTCATCGGGGGACAGCGCCAGGCCGTTGGGGGTGGCCAGGTTCGGCACCACGGCGGTGATCTGTGAGCCGTCGACCGGTCCTGCCCCGAGGGCATCGCCGGACACGTGGTAGATCCCGCCGGTGGGATCGAACACCGGGCCGGTGAAGTCGGAGAAGTAGAAACCGCCATCGGAGTCGAAGACCATGTCATCGGGGACGTAGCCGAGCTCGGGGCCGACGATGGTCTCGAGCTCACTGCCGTCGGGAGCCATCGCCACGATCGACCCGTTGTCGCGCATATTGGCCAGGCAGCAGACGAACAGCCGGCCGTCCCGGTGGATCTTGAGAGCCGCGGGATTCTCCCCGGTGAGGGTGGCCAGCACGGTGAGCTTCCTGCCGGTCATCTCCAGCTTGTAGACATTGCCCTCGAAGACGTCGACGAGGTGCAGATCGCCGGCCCGGTCGAAGCACAGTCCCTCGAGCTGCTTGTTCTCCGGGCTCACCTGGAACCAGGGTTCGGCCACCTCGGCGGGGACCTCTCGCTCGCTGCACGGGATCCCGGACAGTTCCTTGACGCTCATCGGTTCTCCACTCGGTTGCTGACATCTGGGTTGGACGCCGGGGCCGGCCGCTGGCCCGCGGCCGGCGTCGGCGACGACGCCATCGGCATCGGCGGTCCGCCCACGCAGACCGTTGCCAGCCTAGCCTCGGTATTTCATCGTTGAGTGTGCGAGGGGTGGTCGCCGGGTAGGCGAAAGTGCTCCTGACTTGGCAGGATAGGGCTTGTTGAGAGTACCAATCCGTCAAGGTCGAGGAGCACCTTCATGGTGAAGAGTACCGGCTCGTACCCGCGTGTCCATGTCGATACCGCGCCGGTGGCTGCTGTCGGCCAGGCCGGTGGCATCCTGCTGGTCGAGACGATCCGCGCCGCCGGCCTGGACCGAGACCTGTCGGCGGCCCTGGCCCGGTGGGTCAAACCGTGGGCGACCCATGATCCGGGCAAGATCCTGTGCGATCTGGCCCTGTCGTTGGCGACCGGAGGTGACTGCCTGTCCGACCTGGCCCAGATCCGCGCCGAGCCCGGCATCTACGGGCCGGTGGCCTCCGATCCCACGGTGTCCCGGCTGATGAGCCTGCTGGGCGCTGACGCCGACCGGGCCGAGAAAGCCATTGCGAAGGCCCGCAAGACGGCCCGCGCCAGGGTGTGGGCCCTGGCCGGAACTCACGCCCCTGACGCTCACCTCTCGGCGGCTGATCCGTTGATCATCGATGTGGATGCGACCCTGGTCACCGCCCATTCCGAGAAGGAGGAGGCGGCCCCGACGTTCAAGAAGGGCTTCGGCCACCACCCGTTGTGCGCGTTCATCGACCACGGTCGGACCGGCTCGGGTGAGGCCGCGGTGATCATGTTGCGCCCCGGCAACGCCGGGTCGAACACGGCCGCCGACCACAAGACGGTGATCTGCCAGGCGCTGGACCAGGCCGGGGTCGGATCGCGGCCCGGCCGCACAGTCCTGATCCGTATCGACGGGGCAGGATCGACCCACCAGACTCTCGCCGAACTGATGCGCCGCCGGGTCTCGTACTCGGTCGGGTTCACCCTTCCCACCGACACCCCAGACCTGTACGCCCAGATCCCCGAGAGTGTCTGGACACCTGCCTACAACAGCGATGGTGACGTGCGCGAGGGCGCCGACGTCGCCGAGTTCACCGGCCTGCTGGACCTGACGGGCTGGCCTGAGGGTATGCGGATCATCGTGCGCCGGGAACGCCCGCATCCGGGTGCCCAGCTGCGCTTCGACGATGTCGAGGGCTACCGGCTGACGGCCTTCGCCACCAACACGAGGACAGGCCAGCTGGCCGATCTGGAGGTCCGGCACCGCCGAAGGGCCCGGTGTGAGGACCGGATCCGTAACGCCAAGGACACCGGTCTGGTCAACCTCCCGCTCCACGGCTTCGGCCAGAATCGCATCTGGTGCCAGATCGTCGCGATCGCGTGTGATCTGCTGGCCTGGATGGGGCTGCTGGCCCATCCCAGATCAGACACGCGCCGGTGGGAGCCGAAGAAGCTGCGGCACCGGCTGTTGTCGATCCCGGCCACCCTGGCCCGCACCGGGCGGCGCACCGTGCTGCACGTCTCAGACCGCCACCGATGGGCCGACACCGTCGTCGCCGCTGTCGGAACCCTGCGGGGCCTGCCCGCCCCCGCCCGATAGCTGCCGAGCGACCACACCCACCACGACCTGGAAGAACTCCTTCGGCCTGGACCGCCCGGCCCCCGCACCGACATGCGGCGAACCGTCACACCCGCATGCCAGAATCACCCCCAGTTCGACGGCGCCGCCACCGAACCCTCAGCCAGCCGCCACCCATGAAAGATCGAGGCTAGGCGATCGGTGTGCCCGTCGCCGACGGCGCCTTTGATCGGAGCCGATCGGTGGGTACTGTGCCCATAAGGCGGTCCCGATCCAATGGCAATGAAATGCGTCTCGGGGGACGGTGATGGGGGCATCATGATGGCACTGGAATATGGTCGTACCAATTTCTCGACGAGCGCGCGATCTCTGATTTCTGAGGACTCCGCGCACTCCGAACCAGGAATTCCCAGCGATCTCCGTACACCGGAATCGATCCGGCAGCGTGGCCGACACCGAACTCTTGGTGAGCGCCTCGTCACCTGGATATCAGATGAAGGACCGACCAGCCCGATATCCGGACCTCCTGGCCCACGGCACAGATCCGGGGAGCAGCGCATTCCGGAAACCACCCACCACACCGAAGGCGGCATTTCATGACATCCGACCAGCAGCGTCCCGACCCCGAGGCACCCGACCAGCAGCGTCCCGACCCCGAGGCACCCGGCCAGCAGGGGGACTTCCTCACCACCTCCCAGGGTGCCCGCCTGCGCGACACCGACCACTCCCTCAAGGCCGGTGCCCGCGGCCCGGTCCTGCTCCAGGACCACCATCTGCGGGAGAAGATCACCCACTTCGACCATGAGCGCATTCCCGAGCGGGTGGTCCATGCCCGCGGGGCCGCCGCGCACGGCGTCTTCGAGAGCTACGGGACGGCCGAGGAGGTGACCTCGGCGGCCTTCCTGCGCAAGGGAGCGATCACCCCGACCTTCACCCGGTTCTCCACCGTCCTGGGCTCGCGCGGCTCGGCCGACACGGTGCGCGACACCCGGGGTTTCGCGACGAAGTTCTACACCGAGGAGGGCACCTTCGACCTGGTCGGCAACAACATCCCGGTGTTCTTCATCCAGGACGGCATCAAGTTCCCCGACATCATCCATGCCGCCAAGCCCCATCCCGACCGGGAGATCCCCCAGGCGCAGTCGGCCCATGACACTTTCTGGGACTTCGTCTCGCTGCACCCCGAGGCCCAGCACCACACCCTGTGGAATATGTCGGACCGCGGGATCCCGCGCTCCTACCGGATGATGGAGGGTTTCGGGATCCACACCTTCCGGCTCATCGGCCAGGACGGCCGGACCTCCCTGGTCAAGTGGCACTGGAAGCCACGCCTGGGCGTCCACTCCCTCACCTGGGAGGAGGCGCAGATGGTCTCCGGCATCGATCCGGACTTCCACCGCCGCGATCTGGCAGACGCCATCGACGCCGGCTCCTTCCCGCAGTGGGAGCTGGGTATTCAGGTCTTCCCCGACAACGAGGAACAGAGTTTCGAGGGGATCGACCTGCTGGACCCGACCAAGTTCGTTCCCGAGGAGCTGGCGCCGGTCCAGCTGGTCGGCAGGCTCACCCTCAACCGCAATCCTCGCAACTACTTCGCCGAGACCGAGCAGGTGGCCTTCCATCCGGGCAATCTTCCGCCCGGCATCGACGTCACCGACGACCCGCTGCTGCAGGTGAGGCTGTTCTCCTACCAGGACACCCAGCTCACCCGGCTGGGCGGTCCCAACTGGAACCAGCTGCCGATCAACCGGCCGCACGCGCCGGTCGACGACATGCTGCGGGACGGGTACGGGCAGCAGGACATCCACCAGGGCATCGCCCCCTACCGACCCAACAGTCTCGGCGGGGGCTGCCCGTTCACCGCCGGTGACGCCGACCGGCCGTTCACCGATGCCCCGGTGCACATTCCCGAGACGGTCAAGAACCGCGAGCTGTCGGCCAGCTTCGCCGACCACTACTCCCAGGCGAGGCTGTTCTGGACGAGTATGACGCCGGTGGAGCGCCAGCACATCGTCGGCGCCTACTCCTTCGAGCTGAGCAAGTGCCGGGTCCCGGAGGTCCGTCGGCGCCAGCTCGAGTGCCTGGCCAGGATCGACGCGGATCTGTGCCAGCAGGTGGCCGACGCCCTGGGGGAGGACGCCCCCGCCCCCGACCAGCCATTGGCCGAGGTGACGCCGAGTCCGGCGTTGAGCCAGCTGGGCAGCCGCTGGCCGGTGGACGGCCGCATGATCGGCCTGGTCGTCGGATCCGATCAGGACCGGGCGGAGCTCGACGCGGTCCTCGGATGGATCGACGAGCACTCCATGACGCCGGTCCTGGTGGCACCGCACGGTGGATCGGTGGCGGGCCATCCGGTCGACGAGACCTTCGCCACCGCCCGCTCGGTGCAGTTCGACGCGCTGCTGCTGGCCAGCGACCCCGTCGCCACCCCCGACCCGGACCAAAAGGCCGATGCCCCGGCACCCTCGGGCCATGATCCGCGGATCACCCTGATGGTCGAGGAGTGCTGGCGCCATGCGAAGGCGATCGGGGCCTGGGGTCAGGGCCGGCGAGTGCTGGACGAGGCGGTGGAGGCCGGCCCCGGCGTCGTCGAGGACCAGCAGCCCCCCGCCGTCCTGTCGGCGGTCACCGAGCTGCTGGCAGCACACCGCGTCTGGGAGCGCTTCACCCCCGAACTGCCGGCTACCGGATCCACCGATCCGACCGCCCGGCCCTGAGCGGTGACGCGTGACCTGCGCCGGCAGACCAGGACGGCTCGGGTCCGACCGGGGGCTAGGCCGGCTCCGCCTCCTCCGGCGGGAAGGCCTGGTGCTCCGGTAGCGCGGGCAGCGGTGCGACGACGACGTCGTGGATCTTCCAGTCCAGACCCCGCAGGGTCTCGACCAGATCGGCGCACCGCTGCACCGAGAGCTGCCGAGGATCTGTCGGCACCACGAAGACCTCGACGTGGAACAGATGCCCCTCGTCACGGACCCGGCTTCTCACGGCGTCCACCCACGGCTGGCTTGCAGCCACGTCGTCGATCCGTCGCAGCAGCGGATGCGGGCGGGCGTCGTCGAAGGTGCGCGCCCGCCGGTCGGTGAGCCCCCCGATCGCCGAACGCAGGTTCGACACCCCGTCACGCACGATCCCCGCAGACACCACGACGGCGGCCGTGGCATCGGCCCACCACCAGCCCAGACCGACTCCCAGCACGCCGACGATGGTGGCCAGAGCCGAGGTCCAGTTGGCCCGGCTCATCGCCGCGTCCGCGTAGAGCACCTTGTCGTGCAGCGGCTCGGCGAGTTTCATCTTGAAGTGTCCGAGCACGATCGGCGAGACATTGGTGACAGCCATCACGACGACCATCAGCCAGCCGGCCCACAGCGCGTGGCCACCGATCACCACGATGCCGATCGGCGGCCGTTCCACCGTCACCAGGCTGATCAGCGAGTCGACCGCCAGATAGCCTCCCATCGCGAGCAGCGCCGTGGCGGCGACCAGATGGGCCACGCCGATGGAGCGGTGGAAGCCGTAGGGGTGGTCGGCGCTGGGACTCCTGCGGATCCGGTGGCTGGCGACCAGGAACGCGGCCGGCGGCAGCAGGGACAGCGCATCGTCGATCCAGGCCACCTTCATCGCCTGGGACTGGCCCGAGACCACGCCCACCAGCACAGCGATCACCAGCTGAGAGGCCACTGTCAGCCATTCCAGCCGGATCGCAGCCCGCAGGGTGCGCTGGAGCGGCTCGGGGAGTTCGCGTCCGTCACCGGTGCCGCGAGAGCCAGCCGTCATCGCCGGTCCTGATGCGCCAGGAACCGTTCCAGCGAGACGAGCAGGGCATTCTCTCCCGGCCGGGTCGCCATCACCAGCTTCACGGAGTCGCCGTTCGGGCTCTGCACGGTGGCATAGGGCCTGGTGAAGGCCATCTTCTCGGTCCACGGCGAGCTCGCGGTGAGGCCGCCGATCACGACATCGAGCTGACCCCCGTCGATCTCCTCGGCCAGCACGCTCTCGGCGCCGACCCGCCACCGCACCGTGGCGCCGATGCTGGCGGCGTAACTCTCCACGAGCCGTGCCTCCGAACCGCCCACCTCGCCATCGGCGCCCACCTCGGTCCACGGCGGGTTGGCAGAGACACCCACTCGCAGGCTGCCACCGGTGGCCGCGCGCAGCGAGCCATGGGTGTCGCGGGGGTACTGGGCCCCGCAGCCGGCCCCGACCACCAGGACCACTGAGGCGAGCAGGGCGATCGCCGCTCGCTGCGCCCATCGTCGCGTCATCCTCGCCCCTCGCTACTCCATCCCCGGATCGTCGCACAGTACCGGAACTCCCGTTCACCAGGAAGTCGTCAACACCGTGCTTCACCGGCCCGATCCGCGACCTCGCGTGCGCGATAGCCAGGAAATTCACTGAGTGCCCTGCGCGGTCGATGCGCGACCTCTCACCCCTATGGGTGAGGCCGTCAGACCCTGGCCTGCGTATCCTAGTTGATATCTCGACGAGAACGTCGCGGAACAATGACCGTCCGCGTTTCGCCCGCCAGTGGCACACGACCGAGGAATTCGCGGTGGATGCCACATCTCGTGGAGTGGTTGGACCCCCAATGAGATGACATGTCCCGTTGGGAGGAGAAGCACGGAGAGGAGTACACCATGGCTGACAAGAACAACTCAGGCCAGTTCGGCAATCGCTCGGACACCGAGGTGCAGGCCCGTAAGGGCGGCGAGCAGAGCACCGGAAAGTTCGGTGAGAAGAATGCCGCCGACCCCAGCGAGGCCGGCCGGCAGGGAGCCGAGGCTCAGCCCCACGCGGCGAAGGTCGAGGGTGGCAAGCACAGCCACGACGGCAACTGATCCCTGTTAACCCTGCGTTCCAATTGCGTGCCCGGAGGTCGGGAAAGACCTTCGGGCACGCTCCTTCGAGAAAGGCCAGCACATGACTGATGAGACCCAGCTCACCTTCCAGAACCCGGTCACCCGTTACCCGTCCATCTCACCGCCCGAGCAGTCCCAGCAGGAACCCGGCCTGGACCTGCGGCTGGACCCTCCCGCCGACCGTGGCGAGCAGAGCTACCGGGGCACCGGACGACTGGAGGGCCGCAAGGCCCTCATCACCGGCGCCGACTCCGGAATCGGGGCTGCGGTCGCCATCGCCTTCTCACGAGAGGGTGCAGATGTCGCGATCTCCTACCTGCCGGCCGAGGAGCAGGACGCGCTGAGGATCGCTGAGCTCATCAAGGGGGCCGGACGACGCGCCGTCGCGATCCCCGGCGATCTCGCCGAGGCCACCTTCTGCTCAGATCTGGTGGAGAAGGCGGCATCGGAGCTCGGAGGCTTGGACGCGCTGGTCAACAATGCCGGCAAGCAGATCTCCGTGGAGCGTCTGGAGGACCTCACCGACGACCAGCTCACTGCCACCTTCGAGGTCAACATCCTGGCCCAGTTCCGTATCGCACGGGCCGCGCTGCCCCACCTGGTCCCCGGTTCCACCATCGTCAACACGACGTCGATCCAGGCCTACCAGCCGAGCTCGCACCTCCTCGACTACGCCTCCACCAAGGCGGCCATCAACAACTTCACCAAGGGGCTTGCCCAGCAGCTGGCCCCGCAGGGGATCAGGGTCAACGCAGTGGCGCCCGGTCCGATCTGGACACCGCTCCAGGTATCGGCGGGCCAGCCCACCGAGGCGCTGCCCTCCTTCGGTCAGAACACCCCCCTGGGCAGGGCCGGCCAGCCCACCGAGCTGGCACCCGCCTATGTCTTCCTCACCTCTGCCGAGTCGAGCTACGTGGTGGGCGAGACCCTCAACGTCAACGGCGGCAGCCCGACGCCCTGACCCGACGGCGGCCGACGGGGATCGCCGACCGCCCCGACCAGCCATCACCGGTTCCGCCGGAACCGCCGTCAAGGAGAGCAGATGAGACACTACGACTACCTGATCGTGGGCGGCGGGATGGCCGCGGACGCTGCTTCACGGGGCATCAGGGAGCTCGACGTCGCGGGGGCACTGGGAATCCTCAGCGCGGACATCGATCCCCCCTACGCGCGTCCGGCGCTGAGCAAGAGGCTGTGGACCGACATGCACTTCCCGTGGCACCGCGCCCTACTGGACACCCAGCAGGCCACCGGCGCAGACCTACAACTCCAGACCAGAGTGACACGGATTCTCCGGACGGACCAGCAAGTCGTCACCGCCGCGGGCGAGACGATCGGCTACCAGCGCCTGCTGCTGGCCACCGGGCTCGTCCCGAGGACGTTGCCCGATGCTGAGTCCGGAACGGTGATCTACTACCGCAGCGCCGAGGACTACCGCCGGCTGATGAGTCTGTCGCTGTACCGTGACAGCTTCCTGGTGATCGGTGGCGGGTACATCGGTGCGGAGCTCGCCGCGGCCCTGGTCGGGCACGGCCGGCGGGTCACCCTCGTGCTGCCGGGTCAGATGCTGGGAGACACGATGTTCCCCGCCGACATCGCCCAGGAGTACCACCAGGAGTTCGCCGACGCCGGAGTCCGTCTCATCACCGGCCACCGGGTCCGCCAGGTGCGACGCAGCGGCCCCTGCGAGGACGGTCTGCAGGTGGGCGTGACAGCTGTCCTCGACGACGGCCGCGAGATCACCGCCGATGCCGCGGTGGCCGGTCTGGGAGCGGTACCCGACCTCCACATGGCGCGCGAGGCCGGGCTGAGTGTCGACGACGGAATCATCGTCGATGCTCACCTCAGGACGTCCGACCCGTCGATCTGGGCCGCCGGCGACATCGCCCGTTACCGCGACGCCGTTCTGGGACCCGCCCGGGTGGAGCACGTCGACAACGCCCAGACGATGGGCCGAGCCGCCGGGCGCGCGATGGCCGGCGACCCCGAGCCCTACGACTACACCCCGTACATCTACTCCCGGGTGCTGGGCATCGACTGGCAGGCGATCGGCAAGCTGGACCCCTCCCTGGAGACTCTCACGACCACAATGCGCGACGGCGGACGCGTCGTCGCCTACATTCGTGACGGCCGGACAGTCGGGGTGCTGCTGTGGCAGATCGCCGACGGACTCGACGCCGCCAGATCGTTGCTGACTCGACGGATCGTGAGTCCGGCCGACCTGGAGTCTGCTGTCCGGCGGTGAGGCCGCCGGACAGCGGCGCTGTGCCCGGTCGGTCCCGGGCTCAGCGCCTGGAGATGACCTGCTCGGCGGCACGCCGCCCGGTGCGCAGCGCTCCCTCGGTGGTGGAGTTGACGAAGAGGTACTCCCCGGCCAGATGCAGCCCTGCCACATCGTCGAGATGACCTCGCAGATCGGTCATCGCCTCGAGCTGTTCCGGTGACTGCTGGCACAGCGCCCGGTCCCAGCGGATCACGTCGGTGAATGCCGGTTCGTCGGGGAACTCCGGGAAGAATCGCTGCATCTCGGAGATCACGGCCCGCCGGCGGGTCGGCTCGTCCATGGCGACCAGGGTGTCGTCGTGCCAACCGGCGGTGAAGGCGTGCATCAGACCGCTGCCCCGCGGGCCGCGCTGCCCGAAGGCACCGCAGTTCTCGTCGAAGGCCCGGACCAGGATGGAGTCCTCGCTCTCGGGAATCATCAGCGAGACGAAGTCGTCGGGCACGACTCGGCGCTCGCGAGCCAGTAGTGCCCCTTATGGTGGTGTAACCCGCTGGTGACCAACCCGTCGGCCTCCGCGACTTCGTGGTGGACGGCAGCGCGGTCACCGTGTGATCCTTCGAGAAAGCTCTCTACTTCTCACTCGAAAGGAACAACCACGATGACCGCTCCTCATATTGTCGACCCGACGCGGGTCCTGGACCAAGCCCTGGGCCAGGCCTCCCCGGACCTGCTGCGCTCACTGCTGCAGACGATGATCAACATGCTCCTGTCAGCCGACGCCGACCAGGTCGCCGGCGCGGAGTACGGCCGCCCCGACCCCGACCGCCTCGTCCAGCGCAACGGCTACCGTCACCGCGACCTGGACACCCGGGTCGGCACGGTGGACGTGGCGATCCCCAAGCTCCGCCAGGGCAGCTACTTCCCCGAGTGGCTGCTGGAGCGGCGCAAGCGCGCCGAGTCGGCGATGATCACCGTGGTCGCCGACGCCTACCTGGCCGGGGTCTCCACCCGCCGGATGGACAAGCTCGTCAAGAGCCTGGGTATCGACTCCCTGTCGAAGTCCCAGGTCTCCAGGATGGCCGCCGACCTCGACGCCCAGGTCGAGGCCTTCCGCCACAGGCCTCTGGGCGAGGCGGGCCCGTTCACGTTCGTGGCCGCTGACGCCCTGACGATGAAGGTCCGGGAGGCCGGACGGGTCATCAACGCGGTCGTGCTGACTGCCACCGGGGTCAACGCGGACGGCCACCGGGAGGTCCTGGGCCTCCAGGTCGCCACCGCTGAGACCGGGCCGGCCTGGAACACGTTCTTCGCCGATCTGGTGGCCCGGGGCCTGTCCGGGGTGCGGCTGGTCACCTCGGATGCCCATGCCGGGCTGAGGGAGGCGATCGCGGCGAACCTGCCCGGGGCTGCCTGGCAGCGGTGCAGGACCCACTACGCGGCCAATCTGATGAGCGTGTGCCCCAAGAGCCTGTGGCAGGCGGTCAAGGCCATGCTCCACTCGGTCTACGACCAGCCCTCCGCGGCCGCCGTCGACGCCCAGTTCGACCGGCTGCTGGACTATGTGGAGGCCAAGCTTCCCCAGGTCCATGCCCATCTGGACGCCGCGCGGGCCGATCTGTTGGCGTTCACGAGTTTCCCGGTCGACGTGTGGCGCCAGATCTGGTCGAACAATCCTCAGGAGCGGCTGAACAAGGAGATCCGGCGGCGTACCGATGCCGTGGGGATCTTTCCCAACAGGGAGGCCGTCATCCGGCTCGTCGGGGCCGTGCTGGCCGAGCAGACCGATGAGTGGGCCGAGGGCCGGCGCTACCTGGGCCTGGAGGTCCTGGAACGCTCACGAGGCACTCACAACCCCGACGGCCCGGACCAGACGCACCTGGAAGGAGCAGACCCCATCCCACCCGAACTGGCAGCCTGACCCCGTATCGAAAGATCACGAAACGGATACACCACTACCAGGGACTTGACCCTCGAGCCCGAATACGTAGTTGTAGGTGGAGGTGTAACTACACGCCGACAGGTCATCGGCCATCCGCCCGGGCAGCGCAGGGATGATCCTTCGTGCCACCTGGGCATCGGTGGCGCAGATGACGGCGCTCGCCGCAACGACTCCTTCGGGAGTGCGTACACCCGTGACAGCCCCGTTCTCCACCACGATCTCCTCCACCGGCGTCGAGAGCCGTACGTGGTCCTGCACCCGATCGTGGAGCGCATCGGTGATCGACGCCATGCCGCCCTCAAGGGTTCGCATGCCTCTCATCAGTGCCAGGGTGGCCAGTGGCAGGGCGATGCTGACATCGGTGGTGCGACCGAGCACCATCGTCGCCAGGAAGGGCCCGAGGATCCGGTCGGTGAACTCCGGGCCGCCGTGTCGTCGGCCGAACTGCGCCGTGGTGGTGGCTTGGAGACGTGAGAGCCAACTGAGGTCGTACTTGCGCGAGGCGGGCCCGGCCTTCACCAGGTGGGGCAGCACGGTCGCCCCGAAGCAGATCGCCTGGAGGTAGACCGAGAGCGGTAACGCACCTCGCAGGAAGTGCCACAGCTGGGCCGGGCGCATTCCGCGTCCCAGGGTGAGGTACCAGGTGCACTGACCGTCCCACATCCCGAAGCACTGGGTGCGGACCTTGCGGACCTCGTCGAGGATCCCGAGTTCACGCAGATACTGGCCGGTGGTCTCCCACTGCGGCTCGGTCATCGTCGCGCCGATGGCCCAGGTGGAACTGCCGTTCGTGCGATTCCCGACCCGGCCACCGACCCGGTCACCGGCTTCCAGCAGCACGTAATCGAGCCCGGCTCGTTGCAGGGTGTCGGCGGCCGACAGGCCGGCGCATCCGCCGCCCACCACGACGATCTTCTCGGAACTGGTCATTGCGCGAGGTCCGGCTGCGATCGGTACTGCGCCGCCGACCTCACCATGCCGTGCCGCGAGCCCCACACGATGGTCTGGCTCCTGCGGCCGACCCCGATCTTGCGATACGCATTGCGAATATAGGCCTTCACGGAATTGATGGTGAGGTAGCAGATCGAGGCGATCTCGTCGTTGGTGGCGCCCTCGCAGATCAGCGCGAGCATCTGTGCCTCCCGAGCCGACAGCTCTCGCCCCTCTTCCTGCGATCGGAATACAGGCTCAGTATTGGTGGCCATGGCTCGTTCCTCTCTGTATCGACTCACTGAACGGATCGCCCAACTTCTCCGACGCTACCCTTGGGTGCCGCAAACTCAACGCGGCGGAGAATTCCCTCGATGGAATTCGTGATGGAGCAGCGGTGACAACCCCGTGGCAATGCTTTTGGACGGCACCCTATGCCGTCGTGTGAATGTCCTCGGATCAATCGCCCGCGTCCCCCGTGCGGGTTCACGCGGCCCAGGCTACAACCAGCCGATCACCGACCGGGACCGCCACGGCCGGGTACCCGACCGTGGCGACGGCATCATCCGATCGGTGCGCCCGAACGTCGCACTGCGATGAGGGGACACTCGAAGGGATCCTGATGGCCCAGCCCCACGCTGTCGATGTAGGCGGTGACGCTCCGCAGCGCCTCGGCCAGACCGGTCCTGGTGTAGCGCACGTCGTGCTCATCGCAGAACCTCTTGATGACCTGTGCCGCCCTGCGCAGATTGGGACGGGCCATCGAGGGGAACAGGTGGTGCTCGATCTGATAGTTGAGACCACCCATCAGAAAAGCCGCCAGTCGGCCCCCGCGAATATCACGGGCGGTGAGAGTCTGACGCCGGAAGAAATCGAGTTTCACGTCCTTCGGGACGAGCGGCATCCCCATATGATTGACGGCGAAGACGGTGCCGAGATAGAACCCGAACACCGCGAGTTGGAGCCCGAGGAATGCCAGTGCGCGGCCCGGTGAGAGGACCAGGAACACCAGGCCGGTGAAGCCGACGAGGCGAACCAGGATCATGCTGATCTCCACGCTGCGGTGCTGGACGGGGCCACGGCCGAACAACCGCTTGAGGCTCTGCACATGGAGGATGAGCCCCTGGAACAGCAGGAATGGGGTGAAGCCGACACTCTGATGAGCCAGGACCCACCTCGCCACCGCGCTGCGGCTGCGCAGGGCCCGCAGCGAGTCGGTCCGGACCACCGGAATCTGGATGTCCGGGTCGTAGCCGACGCGATTGGGGTTGCCGTGGTGGCGATTGTGCTTGTTGTTCCACCAGCCGACGCTCATGCCGACGTACAGATTGCTGATCACCAGGCTAGCCCAGTTGTTCCACCTCCCGGACTGGAAGATCTGCCGGTGGGCCGCGTCATGGCCGAGGAAGGCGATCTGGGTGAAGACCAGGGCGAAGACCGCCGCCGTGCACAGCTGCCACCACGAGTTGCCGATCTGGATGAACACTGCCACGAGTCCGCTGAGCACGACCGTGAGCAGCGCGAATCGCACCCAGTAGTACCCGCGTCGGCGGCCCATCAGGCCCGCCTCCTGCATCTGGGAGCTCAACTGGGAGAACTCCGTCGTGGCCCGTTGCCGACGGGCCTTTCCGGGGACTCGGCCGGTGCGGTGCGACCCGCCGTCGCGGGGCCCAGCACGGCCATTCCCAATATTCTTGACATCCTCAACAGGATGAATTCCGGAAACCGCAAGTGGAGTGTCTGACATGGAACCTCTCCTTCGAAAGTGAAGCGAAGGTCGCCAGTCCTGACCACCTCTATTTATTTTACGTCGCCATCCCATCGCCCAAGATGTGTCATATTAAGAACTTCGTAAGTAACCCCCGGCTCCGGATCCGGGACCCTCCCGGTTGGCACGGCCGGTTCAGCCCAGCGGGTACAATCCCTTCAGAATCGGGGCGTGCGAACTGACCGCTCCCGGGGCTGAATCCTCGCCCCGGCAGTCGCGCAGCGGTGATGGCCGGTCCTCCTCGGGGGCCGCCGACGGCCGACAGCACTCCCGACACCCGCCATCACCGGCGCACCGCCGGCAACCGCAAGGAGATCTCAGCAATGAGCGCCCAGGTACTCATCTCGGTCGCCGTGGCCAACGACTACCCGGTCATTGCGCACGGTCTGGCCGAGATGCTCGGAAGGGACCACCGATTCCAGGTCGTCGAGTCGCTCTCCCTGGCGACCCCCTCGTCGCCGGTCGACATCGTCCTGTTCGACGCCTTCGCCAGGCGGGATGACGATTCCGAGCTGGGGGCTCTGCTGCGAGACCCTAAGTGCGGCAAGATCGTGGTCTACAGCGGAAATCTGGACCCCGAGAGAGTGAGCCTCACCTTCCGGATGGGGGTCTGCGGGTACCTCTCCAAGGCCTTGGACGACCGTCAGCTCGGCGATGCGCTGGTCCGGATCCATCAGGGCGAGCGGGTGATGGAACTGGAACCCACCGGCAGCGACACCCAGTATCACGCCTGGCCAGGCCAGAGTTACGGACTGTCGGCCCGTGAGGCCGAGATGCTGGCCCTGATCTGCCAGGGGGCCACCAATGAGGACATCGCCACGTCCTGCTATCTGACGATCAACTCGGTGAAGACCTACATCCGCAACGCCTACCGCAAGATCGGCGTCTCACGGCGTAGCCAGGCGATCCTGTGGGGGGTCGGACATGGCATGTCACCGACAACCACCTCCAGATCCGAGCAGACCACCGGCTGACCCCGCTCTCGGTCAGCCGTCGCGGACCTGCCTAGGCCGCACGGCTCCCGCCGCCGGCCTGAGATCTCCGGTCAGGCGGCCTGCCGCGGATCGCCGGTGATACGCGAGGGGGCGGCGCCTTCGCACCGCCCCGCATCCTCGAGCTCGCCGGTACGGCTCGGGTTCAGACCTTTCAGGCCTTCTGCCCGCGGCCTCTGATCCAGCCCCAGACGAAGGAGAAGATGATCGCGCCGATGACCGCGGTGATGAACGATCCCCACGACCAAGGGTTGGAGAAGGTTGCGCCCACGCCGCCGCCACCGAACAGGCCTCCGATGAATCCGCCGACGATGGCGCCGATAAGACCGAGCACAATGGTGCTGCCCCAGCCGCCGCCCTGCTTACCAGGGAGGATCAATTTGGCCAGTGCTCCGGCCAACAGACCGACAACTATCCATGAGATCACAGTTCCCATGATTTCTCCTTTCGAAAAGAAACCTCCTTCTCCTCCAGAGTACGGGAAAATTCACCAGAACTCTCCCCCGGAGGCAAATTACTCCGAGAGGTGAATACGTGCTTCCGCTGAACCGACCCGTCGCTTGATCATTGACACCGGCACCTCAGCGGGCCAGTTCCCGCGCCGCCCGGGCGATATCCGAGGCGGAGATACCGGCCCAGCCGAGAAGCTCGGCGGTGGTGCCGGATCCGGGCAGTTCGCGCACTGCCAGGTGGCGCACCGACAGGTCCGCCACTCCGGACCGAACCAGCGCGGCGACCACGGCCTCCCCGAGGCCTCCCTCGGGATGGTGGTCCTCGGCCACCACGATCCGCCCGCCGGTCTGACCGACCGCATCGACCAGGGTGGCGGCGTCGATCGGCTTGACCGAGTAGCAGTCGATCACCCGGGCCTCGATGCCCTCCTCGGCGAGCAGGTCTGCGGCCTTCAGGCTCTCGTGCAGGGTCACCCCGGCGCCGACGAGGGTCACCTCGTCCTTTCCGTTGGAGCGCAGGATCTTCGATCCGCCGATCGGGAAGTCCTCATCGGAGTCGTAGACGACCGGGTACCCGCCGCGCGTGGTCCGCAGATAACTGATGCCCTCGAGATCGGCCATCTGTGCGACCAGGGCGCCGGTGCTGACGGCGTCGCTGGGGTAGAGCACGGTCGAGCCCAGCACCGCACGCATCATCGCCAGATCCTCCAGGGCCATCTGCGAGGGGCCGTCCGCACCGATCTCCACACCGGCGTGGGAGCCGACGATCCTGAGATCCGCGCCCGTGATCGCCCCCATCCGGATGAAGTCGTAGGCACGGGTGAGGAAGGCCGCGAAGGTCGACGCGAAAGGCTTGTATCCGCGCACGGCGATCCCGGTGGCGGCGGCGATGAGCTGCTGCTCGGCGATGAACATCTCGAAGAAGCGATCGGGAAGGGCTTCTGCGAACGCCCCCGCACCACTCGAGTTCGACACCTCGGCGTCCAGCGCCACGACTCGCGGGTCGGCCTGTCCGAGAGCCGTCAGGGCGGCCCCGTAGGCCTTGCGGGTGGCGACCTCCTCACCGTGGCGGTAGTGCGGCAGCTGCAGAGCGGCGCCCGGTGCCGGCGTCTCCTGACGGGGCGCCTCGGGCGGCCGCAGGCTCCTCACCAGGATCTGACGGGGGCCACCCAGCTCGGCCACTGCCTTCTCCGCGAGCTCCTCGGGGAGCGGCTTGCCGTGCCAGTCCGGGCTGTCCTCGACCTCGGGGACCCCCTTGCCCTTGACCGTGCGGGCCAGGATGACGGTGGGGCGGCCGTCCCGGTCGGACTCGGCGGTCGACAGGGCGGCGTCCACGGCGTCCAGATCATGGCCGTCGATGGTGAGCGTGCGGGCTCCGAAGGCCTGCGCACGGTGCGCGTAGCTGTCGACGTCCCAGCCCAGCTCGGTGGGCCCCCGCTGCCCGAGCCGGTTGACGTCGACGATCACGATGAGGTTGTCGAGATGGTAGTAGGAGGCCTTGTCGAGAGCCTCCCAGACCGATCCCTCGGCCATCTCGGAGTCTCCGCAGAGCACCCAGACCCGGTAGGGCAGCTTCTCGAGGTTCTTCCCGGCCAGGGCGATCCCCACGCCGTCCGGAAGCCCTTGGCCCAGTGATCCGGTGGCGACGTCCACCCAAGGCAGGATCGGGGTGGGGTGACCCTGAAGGCGCTGTCCGAACCGCCGGTATCCGCCGACCAGTTCCTCATCGCTGACCTGCCCGGTCGCCTTGAGCACCGAGTAGACCAGCGGGGAGGCATGCCCCTTGGAGTACACCAAGTGGTCATTGGTGGGTGTGGCCGGCTGGTCCCAGTCGTAGCGCAGATGGCGGGTCACCAGGACCGCCAGCAGGTCTGCGGCGGACAGCGAGGAGGTCGGATGGCCGGAGCCGGCGCTGGTGCTGGCCCGGATGGAGTCGACCCGCAGCTGCGCTGCGAGCTCGGCCACCTCCGCGAGGTCAGGCCTCTCCTGGTCCGATCCCGTGGCGGCCTGTGCAGAGACCTTCGAAGGGATGTCTGCCGGGGTCGCGGCAGTGCGGCTGCCATCGTCGGCAGTGGTCTCCTCGGTGGTCATGGCGAGTCCTTCCGGATCGACAACACGGCTCACCGCCGAGATCGTGATCCTGCAGCCCCCCGAACGGTGCACCGTTGCGTGCGCATCCTTTGATGCTGCCATCCACCGGGTTCACCCACCACACCCTCCGGGGTGTAGTCGCCCACCCGGACCGATCGGTTCCCGGTGCAGCCCCGACGGATGGCGTCCCCGACCGATTGGCCCCGCCAGGCGAGGCTGCACCGTCGCGCCGGTGGCCGTGCCGGCAGCAGGACCGGCCGATGGAGGGACTGTTTGTCATCCGAGACGCGCGGCGAGGGGTCGGGCCCCTCCGGCAGACTCGTCGGTACCCCAGCAAGGAGACCCGCAATGACCGCGCTCGCCTCAGGCAACGGCGCCCCCACCAGACCCACCTCACCCGATGAGATGCGCAGGATCGCCCTTGCCGGCGCCTTCGGTACCGGCATCGAGCTCTACGACTTCCTGGTCTTCGGACTGGCAGCGGGACTGGTCTTTCCCCACCTGTTCTTCCCACACTCCGATCCGCTGACCGGCACCCTGGCATCCTTCATGGCATTCGGGGCCGGCTTCATCTCCAGGCCGCTGGGCGGGATCATCTTCGGCCACTTCGGCGACCGGGTCTCCCGCAAGACGATGCTCGTCATCACCTTGCTGGCCACCGGCACCTGCACCGTGTGCATGGGGCTGCTGCCGACCTACCAGACCATCGGTGCACTGGCCCCGGTGCTGCTGGTCACCCTTCGGGTGCTCCAGGGGGTCTTCATGGGCGGGGAGCAGAGCGGCGCCTTCATCATGGTGGCCGAGCACGCCCCGGCCGGTCGCAAGGCCTTCCTCGGCGCCTCGGTGACCGCCGGCTCGCCGATCGGCAGCCTGCTCGGCATCACCAGCTTCCAGGTGGTGGCGATGATCACCGGCAGCGCCTTCGGCGTCTGGGGCTGGCGGATCCCCTTCCTGGCCTCTGCCATCCTCATCGCGATCGGCCTGTACGTGCGGGTCGGGATCAGCGAGAGCCCCGAGTTCGAGCGACTCCAGGCGGAGTCGAAGACCCGGAAGGTGCCGATCGCCGGCGTCTTCTCCCATGCCCTGATCTTCCTGGTCGCGGGCATCCTGGTGAACCTGGGGTTCAACCAGTTCATCTTCATCGTCAACTCCTTCACCACCTCCTACGCCGCCAAGACCATCGGCTTCAGCCAGAGCGAGGTGCTGCTGGCCGGCCTGGTCGGATCCGCCGGAATGCTCGTGGTGGTCTTCATCGCCGGCCATCTGGCCGACCGGTTCGGGATGGCCAGGGTGATGGCGGTCGGCGCGCTGTTCCAGATCGTGTGGGCCTTCCCCTACTTCTGGCTCATCAACAGCGGCAGCCTGCCGGGGCTCTTCCTGGCGATGGTGGCGGCCTATGTCGGACTGAGCTTCGTCTTCGGGCCGATGGCCGCCTACTACGTCAGCCTGTTCCGGCCCGAGCACCGGTACTCCGGGGTGGCGCTGTCCTACAACCTCGGCGCGGTGCTGGGCGGGGGCCTGTCCCCCTCCATCGCGACCGCCCTGCTGGGTCACTTCCACGGCAGCGTGGGGATCTCGGTGTACGTGGCAATCGGCGGCGCGCTGACCCTGGCCGGACTGGCGATCAGCTCCCGGCATCTCAGCCGCAGGGACGCCACCACCGACGACCAGGTGACGCCGGCAGAGCTCCAGGGGGCCGGACAGCTCGGCTGAGTGCCGACCGGACCCGATCACTGCGACACCCCGAAGTGAGGTAACCCTTATCAACCCGCAACTAGGCTTCGGGGCATGGCGAAATCGATACAGCAGGTCCGGGTGACCGCCGTCACACGGCAGGTCCCCGGAGTCGTCTCGATCGACTTCGAGCCAGGTGGTCTCTCCCCGCGGGTCTTCGTCGACGACCACGTCAAGATCATGCTGCCCGCCCCCGGCCCCGAGCACCTGTCCGCCCCCGACTCCCAGACCCTGCCCGCCGCCGGCTCCGAGACCCTCTCGACGCCAGATCCGGCGGCCCCGGCAGCCCAGGCAACCCAGCCGGCCCCGGCCCCCGCGCCGTTGCTGCGGACCTACACCCGGCGTCGCGCCGACCCGGCCACCGGCGCCTGGGGGATCGACGTCCTCCGGCTGCCGCACGACGGGCCGGGAGCGCGCTGGGCCGACTCGGTGGCGCCGGGCGACGTCGTCACCGTGCGCGGCCCGGGCGGGCACTGGCAGATGCCGGACTCCACCGAGCCGATGACCGTGCTCATGGTGGGTGACGCGGTCGCCCAGCCGGCCATCGCCAACGCCCTCGAGGCGCTGCCGGCCGACTCCTCGGCGGTCGTCCTGGTGGAGCAGGGGGACCTCCACTACCCGCTGCCGCAGCGTCCGGGGGTCCGGATCGTCCCGGTGCCGGTCTCGCCGGGAGGGGCGGCCCTGGTGGACGCGGTCCGCGACCTGGCGACGCCGTCGGGGCCGTGGTGGGCCTTCGTGCACGGCCAGGCCGAGATGGTCCGGCCGCTGCGCCGCCATCTGCGGGTGGACCGGGGGCTCCCGAAGGATCGGATGCACCTGTCGGCGTACTGGTTCTCGGGTCGCGACACCGAGGCGTGGCGGGCGATCAAGAGCCGCTTCAACAAGGCGATGATCGCCGAGTCGGGAGACTGAGAGACCGTCCGAGGAGGGATGTCGGGGCACCCCCGCCAAGGGCCCGGAGGAGCCGCCCGTGAGAGGCTGTCCCGACGGGCGGCGTCCACCGGAGTGCTCGTCGATCCATCGCAGGGAGAAGGCAGGAATGGACATCCAGGAACCGATCTCGGTGACCGTGGCCAATGACTACCCGGTCATCGCCCACGGCCTGGCGCAGATGCTCAACGAGGACCCCCGCTTCGAGGTCCTCGAGTCGCTGGCCCGGGCGACGCCCTCCTCCCCGGTGGACATCGTGCTCTTCGACGCCTTCGCGCGACGCGAGGACGATGCCGAGCTGATGGCCCTTCTCCACAACACCGCGTGCAGCAGGATCGTCATCTACAGCGGCAACCTCGACCCGCAGCGGGTCCGTCAGGTGCTGGACGCCGGAGTCCGCGGATACCTCTCCAAGGCCCTGGAGAGACGCCAGCTCGGAGACGCCCTCGTGCAGATCTACCGCGGGGAGGACGTCGTCGTGCTGGACCCCTGGACCGCCGAGGACCAGTCCCACCCGTGGCCGGGGCAGGAGACCGGGCTGTCGCCCCGGGAGGCGGAGATGATGGCGCTGATCTGTCAGGGCGCCACCAACGACGAGATCGCCCGGTCCTGCTATCTCACGATCAACTCGGTCAAGACGTACATCCGCAACGCCTACCGCAAGATCGGAGTCGAGCGCCGCAGTCAGGCGATCCTCTGGGGTGCGGCGCACGGCATGGTGCCGTCCAGCAGCGCCGAGACGGTGGGCAGCGGCCAGGCCTGAGGCGCCGGCCGGCACCCGGCCGGCCTGTGAGGCTCGGGCAGCGCTGCCTGTGAGACCGGGCGGAGTCTTCTGTGAGGCGCCGGGGCTATCTCCCGGCGCCCTGCTCGGTGACGGCCGTCCCACTCCGGACGGCGTCCTGCCCGCTTGTCGTGGTGTCGGTGTCGGGGTGCTGGCCCTCGGGAGATCCGGGACACCCCACTCCCCGGTTGTAGGCCGCGCGGTAGATCTCCTGGGCGTGGAGCGGCAGGGTCTGGCGCAGGAAGTCCGGAAGATCATCAATGCTCGTGTACGCCATCTCGGTCCCCTTGTCGGTTCGGTCCCTTGGTCGGTTCGGACTCACTGCGCGACGTTGCGGCGGCGCCCCGAGGGGTGACGCGGCGGACCCCGGAGGGGCCCACCGCGCGATCGGTGTCAGGCCTTCGACCTGCTCCTGATCCATCCCCAGACGAACGAGAAGATGATGGCGCCGATCACGGCCGTGATGAATGACCCCCACGACCACGGGTTGGAGAATGTCGCGCCGACTCCACCGCCTCCGAACAGGCCGCCGATGAGTCCGCCGACAATGGCTCCGATGAGGCCGAGCACCATGGTGCTGAACCAGCCGCCCTCCTGCTTTCCCGGAAGAATGAGTTTGGCCACGGCTCCGGCCAGAATTCCGATAATGATCCATGAGATGATGTTTCCCACGACTGATCCTTTCCTTTGTGTGTCAATTCCCCATGATGTCTGGGGACTTTTCCGGGACCGGTGCCGCGACCCGCTCCTCCAGGAATGAGGAGGTGCTGGTCGCGATTCGCCGGCCCCACGTCTGTTCCGACCCGCTGCTTACTCGCTGCCGTTCCGCTGCCGACTCGATGCCGACTCGCTGCCTACCGGACGTTGCCCTGGGCATCGTGCTCGGCGTCACGCTCGTCGAAGAGCTCGCGTGCGGCCCGGGCTATCCGACCGGCCGAGAGACCGGCCGCCTCGAGCAGCTCGGCGGCCGTGCCGGAGCCCGGCAGGTCGCGTACCGCCAGGTGCCGCACAGACAGTGCGCCGACGCCCTCGACCTCTGTCAGCGCTGCGATGACCGCCTCTCCCAGGCCGCCCTCGGGGTGGTGGTCCTCGGCGATCACGAGCCGGCCCCCGGTGTGCCTGACGGCCTCGGCGAGGGTGTCGACGTCGATCGGCTTGACCGAGTAGCAGTCGATCACCCGCGCCCCGATGCCCTCGCGGGCGAGCAGGTCGGCGGCTCCGATGCACTCGTGGACCGTGACCCCGGCACCCACGACGGTGACGTCGTCCATCCCGTTGGAGCGCAGGATCTTCGACCCGCCGATCGGGAACTCCTCCGCCGGACCGTAGATGACCGGGTAGGACCCCCGGGTGGTCCGTAGATAGCTGATGCCGCTGATGTCCGCCATCTGGGCAACCAGTGCGACCGTGCTGGGCGCGTCACTGGGGTAGAGGACCGTCGAGCCCAGCACCGAGCGCATCATCGCCAGGTCCTCCAGGGCCATCTGGGACGGGCCGTCCGCACCGATCTCCACGCCGGCATGGGAGCCGACGATTCTGAGATCGGCGCCCGTGATCGCACCCATCCGGATGAAGTCGAAGGCGCGGCTGAGGAAGGCCGCGAAGGTCGAGGCGAAGGGCTTGAAGCCGCGCACGGCCATTCCGGTGGCCGCCGCGATGAGCTGCTGCTCGGCGATGAACATCTCGAAGAACCGGTCGGGGAAGGCCTCGGCGAATGCTCCCGCACCGGTGGAGTTGGACACCTCGGCATCCAGTCCCACCACCAGCGGGTCGATCTCACCAAGAGCCACGAGTGCCTCCCCGTAGGCCTTCCTGGTGGCCACCCGGTCGCTGTGCCGGTAGCGCGGCATCACGGCCCCGGACCGCTGAGACGCAGCGGTCGCGGTGGCCGCGTCCGGCTGCGAGGAGTGCTGTTCTGCACCCGCGCCCGTGTCAGGGGTAGCGGCAGGGTCCGTGTCAGAGCTGGTGTCGGAGCTCGTGTCAGAGCTGGTTGCGGGACTCTCGGCGGGACTTTCTGCGGGGCCCTCGACGGACTCTGCCTGCGGCGGGGCGATGCTGGTGACCGTCATCTCTCGGACGCCGCCCAGGGCCTCGATCGCCTCCTCGGCGAGGTCGCCCGGCAGCGGCTTGCCGTGCCAGTCGGGACTGTCCTCGACCTCGGCAACCCCCTTGCCCTTGACCGTCCGCGCCAGGATGACCGTGGGTCGGTCGTCCTGGCCCGAGTCCACATCGTGCAGTGCTGCATCGATGGCGGCGAGGTCGTGCCCGTCGACCGTCAGCACCCGGGCGCCGAAGGCCTCGGTGCGCCGTGCGTAGGCGTCGAGGTCCCAGCCCAGTGCGGTGGCACCCCGTTGACCGAGCCGGTTCACGTCGACGATCACGACGAGATTGCCGAGCTCGTAGTGCGAGGCCTTGTCCAGCGCCTCCCAGATCGACCCCTCGGCCATCTCGGAGTCTCCGCACAGCACCCACACCCGGTAGGGGAGCTTCTCCAGATACTTGCCGGCCAGGGCGATTCCCACCCCGTCCGGCAGCCCCTGCCCCAGCGAGCCGGTGGCGACGTCGACCCACGGAAGGACCGGTGTCGGGTGGCCCTGGAGTCGCTGCCCGAAGCGCCGGTATCCGGTGAGGAGCTCCTCCTCGCTGATCTGCCCGGTGGCCCGCAGCACGGAGTAGACGAGCGGGGAGGCGTGCCCCTTGGAGTAGATCAGGTGGTCATTGGTGGCGGTCGACGGGTGATTCCAGTCGTAGCGCAGATGACGAAGGACCAGCACCGCCAGCAGATCGGCGGCCGACAGGGATGACGTCGGATGGCCCGAGCCCGCGCTCGTGCTGGCGCGGATGGAGTCCACGCGCAGCTGCGCCGCCAGATCTGCAGCCTCCGCAAGACTTCTGGTGTCGTCCTCGGCCATGTCGCACTCCTTCCCTGCTCGGGCTCCAGCGGTCTCGCCGGCCGCACGGTCCTGGGGCGGGCTGCCCGACACTGCGGGTGCCGCGCGGGCCCAGCGGCCCCAGTACCTGACCAGACTGCCCTTCGGCCGAGCCGGCGGGTACACCCCCGAGGGTGTGATGGTCCGGCTGGTGGCGCACTACGGGGTGGTGGGCACGAGTCAACACGGGAGAACGCCCGAGCAGGGGCCCGACACAGGGGGTATCGGCGCGGGCCCAGCAGGGGTCCGTGCGCCCGAGCCCGGCGGGATCCACCCCCGCTCAGGGACGCTGGCTCAGGGGTGCGGGAAGGCCCTGAGAATCTGGTGGACGACGTCCTCGGGTTGGTCGGCGGTCATGATGGCGCGCACCACCGCGACCCCGGCCACCCCGGTGGCGGCCAGGGCGGGTGCGTCGTGGGGGCCGACGTCGCCGATCGCCACCATCGGCAGCCGGGTCTCGGCGACCAGCGGCCGGTATCCCTCCACCCCCAGCGGGGTGCGGCCGGAGTTCTTGGTGGGGGTGGGCCGGAAGGGTCCGCAGCCGAGGTAGTCGATGTACTCCGACAGCGCGTCGGCGCGCCGGACCAGGTCTGCGGTGCCGGTGGTCAGCCCGATGATCGCGTCGGGTCCGAGCATGGCGCGGGCCGCCTCCACGGGAAGGTCGTCCCAGCCGAGGTGGACGCCGTGCACCGGGGTGCCGGCGTGCATCGCGGCGAAGGCGACGTCGGCGCGGTCGTCGACCACGACCCGGGTGGCGGGGGCCGCCTGGTGCACCGCCTCGGCCACCGCAGTCAGCAGCGCCAGCAGCTCGGCGGTGGGCAGCTGCTTGGCGCGCACCTGCACCATTCCGGCTCCGGCGGCGGCGGCGCGGGCGGCCGTCTCGACGGTGTGCCGGTCGGTGCCCGAGGTCACCAGGTAGCAGCGGATGTCCAGCGGTTCGGTGTGCGTCATCGGCATCTCCTCAGATCTCCAGGCCCCGGTCGGCGTCCAGCCTCTCGGCCGCCTCGCCGACCTCGTCGAGGGCGTCCAGCAGGGCCATCCGGAAGCTGCCGGGGCGGGCGGCCCGCCAGCCGGCGAGCTCCCCGGCGAGGTTCATCCACACGGTGGCGGCCAGGGCGGCGGTGGCGGCGCGGGTGGGATCGGGCACCGAGGCGGGAGCCGGCGTCGGCGTCGAGTCTGACACCGGCGTCGGGGTCGAGGCCGCCAGGCAGGCGGCGACCAGACCGCCGAGCAGACATCCGGTCCCGGTGACCCGCGCCATCATCGGGTCCCCGCGGGCGACCCGTCGAGGCTCTCCGGCGCCAACCACCAGGTCGACCCGCCCGGAGACCGCCACCGCACCGCCGGTCTGCCCGGCGACCGTCTCGGCGGCTCCCCGCGCGTCCTCCACCGGGTCCTCGGAGTCGGCCCCGCGGCCTCCCCCTCCCCCGGTCAGCGCCAGGATCTCGGAGGCATTGCCCCGCACCACCGCCGGCCGGCCGGCCAGCAGGTCGCGGGCCATCCGGGTGCGGATCGGGGCGGCCCCGATGGCGGTGGGGTCGAGCACCCAGAAATGTCCGGCCCGGCGGGAGGCCTCGACGGTGGCGGGGATCCCGTCCATCGCGTCGGTGCTGAGGGTTCCGAAGTTGACCAGCAGGATGTCGGCGATCTCGGTGACGGCGGGCGCCTCCTGGAGGGTCTCGGTCATCACCGGCCGGGCGCCGGCGGCCAGCAGTCCGTTGGCGACCAGGTCCATCGAGACGGCCGCCGAGATGCAGTGCACCAACGGGGGACGCCGTCTGGTCCGGGCGATGACGTCGGCCACCTCGGCGAGGTCCCCGTCCTCGGCCAGGTCCGGGTGCAGTCCCCAGCTCATCGCGAACCCGCCGACGTCGGTACCCGGAGGGCCCGGCGGCGGGTCGAGGCGTGGGCCACCTCGTCGATCCCGGCGTCGATGTCGGAGGGTCCCAGTCGCGGCCCGCACAGCGCGCCGATCACCACGAGGATCCCGCCCAGGGCGACCAGACCCATGATCGCCGAGTGCGACCCGACAGCCCTCTCCAGGGTGGGCAGGTAGAACGGGTAGAGGGCCGGCACGATGAGCGAGAGGCTGTATCCCATCCCGTAGCCGGTGGAGCGCACCTCGCTGGGAAACCGCTCCGACAGGTAGGCCGAGACGGGCCCGTAGGCCGACACGGTGATGACCTGCAGGACGGCGGCCAGGATCGCGGCGCGGCCGAGGGTGTGGGAGTTGACGGTCGCCCACCACAGTCCCGGGCCGGCCAGCGCGGCGACGGCTCCCCAGACGACCAGCAGGTTGCGTCGTCCGGTGAGGGTCGAGAGGTGACCGGCGACGGCCATCAGGATGGCCTGGGCCACCGATGCCACACCCATCGCCACCGAGACGCCGGTGGCCGGGAGTCCGGCGTCGGTGGACAGTCTGGCGGTGAGCATGATGACGACGGCGTTGGTGAGCAGCCACAGGCCGCTCATCAGGGTGAAGACCTGCCAGAAGGCCGGTGCCCAGCGTCCGACCAGGACCTCGCGCACTCCGGCAACGGGACGATCGGCGGCGGGTCCGGTCTGCGACGTCCGGGAGTCGGCCGGGTGGGTGGAGCTCGCCTGGGCAGTGCCCGAATGGGCAGTGTGCGCCGGGGACGCCGCCTGGCGGTGGAGGACCGGGGCGTCGACCACCCGGTAGCGGTAGTAGATGAGCATCCCGAGGGAGCACAGCGCGCCGACGACGAACATCAGCCGCCATCCCCAGGCGGCGTAGCGCTGGGGTCCGAGTCCCACCAGCAGGCCGGCGGTGGCGAAGGCGATGGACCCCTGCGCCCAGGGCGCCATCGACAGGATGAGCCCGCTCATCAGGCCGCGGCGCTTCGGCCGCGACCACTCCATGGCCAGCGGAATCGCCGCCGAGTACTCGCCGGCGACGAAGATCCCGCCGAGGAAGCGCAGCACCAGGATCACCGCGATGGTGCCGGCCCCGAGAATCTCGTGGGTGGGCACCGCGGCGATCAGCAGGGCGCAGCAGGCGGTTCCGGTGATCGCGATCCGGGTGGTGCGGGTGCGACCGAGCCGGTCCGAGACGCGCCCGAGGATCATCCCTCCCAGCGGACGGCCGAGCATCATCGCGATGACGATGACGGCGCCGGTCGAGGCGGCCACCCCGGGTCCGGCGATCACCGCCAGCGCGGGGGCCAGGGCGGTGAGCGGAAGGAAGACGTGGACGTTGTCGATCCAGTTGCCGACCACACCGGCGCGCAGCGCGGCACGGCCGGCGGCAGGCATCCGCTCGGCCTGCTCGACGTCGAGAACCCGGCTGGACGCTGTGGCACCGGTGGACGTCGTCGTGGACGATGCGGCGGTCGACGTCCTGGTGCTGGATGCGGCGCGGCTGGACGTTCTGGTGCTACCTGCCGGGGTCATCGCAGACCGTCCATCCGCAGTGCCTGCTCGAAGAACTCGAGCTCATGGCGGCACGAGATGAGGAAGGCACGAGCGGCCGCCGACCTCTGGGCGGGCGCGGCCACCTCCATCGCCTTCTCGACGTGACCCAGCGCGGTGGCGGTGGCCGTGATGAAGGCGTCGTCGCGATAGGTCGCCAGCCATCCGGCGTAGCGGTGGTCGTCGGGGACCTGCGGGAGGGAGGCGCCGACCTGGGCGTAGAGCCAGTAGCAGGGCAGCACCGCGGCGGCACCGACCGGATGGTCGTCGCCGAGTGCCCTGGCCATCAGGAAGTCGACATAGGCCCTTGTCACCGGGCTGGGAGCGGGCGGCTGGGAGTCGGCGCCGAGCCAGCTGCGGTGCAGTTCGGCCTCGACGACCTGGCTGGCGGTGGCTCCGCCGGCCCAGTCCGCGGCCTCGGCGGGATCGGCCGATGAGGCGGCGACCGCCGCCAGGGCGCGGGTGTACCCGGCCAGGTAGCAGGCGTCCTGGCCGAGGTAGAAGGAGAAGACGCCGGGCGACAGGGTGCCGTCGACCAGGGCGGTGACCAGGTCGCAGTCGGCGATCCGGCGGGCCAGGTCCGACCCGGCGCGCCACAGGGCCGCGGTCCAGGGTCCGGCGGCGGGCACCGCGGCGGCCGGGGCATCGGGCGCGGACGGGGCATCGGGCGCGGACGGGGCATCGGGTGCGGCCGGCGTCGCGGGTGCGGGAGCGTCGGTCGCCGTCGCGGGTGCGGTCGGCATCACGGCCGCGGGAGCGTCGGTCACCGGGGCGAGCTGGTCTGGGATCTCCAGGGCGGCGGGGACGTCGTCCGCCGTCAGCCAGGCGACGGGCTGTCCGGCGGCCGCCAGCCGGCGCATCCGGTGGCTGTGGTCGACCGGACCGTGGCCGTGGCCCACGACGAGTTCGCTGCCGTGGAGGATCGCCTCGTGGAGCCATTCGGTGGTCCAGACGAGGGCTGTGGCGGGGTCGTCTCCGGCGGCGAGCCGGGTGGCCAGGGCCGAGGACAGCGAGCATCCGGTGCCGTGGGTGCTGGTGGTGTCGACCCGGGTGCAGGGCACCTCGACGAGGGGGCCGTCGGGGCCGACCCACAGGTTGGTGGCCAGCCGGGAGTCCAGGTGTCCGGTCTTGACGATCACCGCGACGCCGGTGTCGGCCGCCCACGCCCGGGCCTGGGCGACGGCGGCGTCCTGGTCGGGTGCGGGGTTGTCGTCGACCAGCACGGCGAGCTCGGGAATGTTGGGGGTGATGACGGTGGCCCGCCGGCAGAACCGGCTCATGGCGGCCTCGGCGTCGGGCTCCAGGAGGCGGTCGCCGCTGGTGGCGACCATCACCGGGTCGACGACGAGGACCGGCGGCTGATGGACGTCGAGCCACTGCTCCACCGTCTCGATGATGGCGGCGGTGCCGAGCATCCCGGTCTTGACGCCGTCGACCACGACGTCGTCCCCCACGGCCTTGAGCTGTGCGGCGAGGAAGTCGGTGGGCGGGGTGTGGATGGCGCGCACACCGGTGGTGTTCTGGGCGACCAGGCAGGTGACCACGGTCATGCCGTAGCCGCCGGCCGCCGTGATCGACTTCATGTCGGCAGCTGTGCCGGCTCCCCCGGAGGGATCGGTTCCGGCGATGGAGAGCACCCGTGGCAGGGCGCCGGGAACCGATGGGTGGATGGTGGAGGTCACTGGGACATCCCTTCGCTAGTCCGAACTAGATCAGGTTCCACGGGTGTGATCTCAGCGCAGCGGCGCACCCCGTGTCCACGCAACACAATGCCACAGGGAGCCCCGGACAATGCCACAGGGGGCCCCGGCGTCTGCCGGGACCCCCTTGTCAGCGATGACTGTGAGCGACGACCCCTCACGCACCCAGGATTCCGCCCGGGGTCGCAAGGGGTCGTCCCTCTGCCTCAATCAGACAGCCATCAACCCGGTGAACGCGAGGACCAGGAGCACCACGCCGAGCACGATCCGGTACCAGATGAAGCCGGTGAACTTGTTCGAGGAGACGAACTTCAGCAGCCAGGCGATCGAGAAGTAGGCAACGACCAGGGAGACCAGGGTGGCGATGATGGTCGGCCCCCAGCCGATCACGCCCATCCCGCCGTCGATCAGGATGTCGGTGGAGGCGGTGATGTGGGAGGCCTCGGTGATCGCCTCGAAGATGCCGGCGGCCACCAGTGCGGGGATGCCCATGAAGAAGGACAGCCGGGTCGCGGTCGTCCGGTCGAACTTGCGGAACAGGCCCGCGGAGATCGTCGCGCCGGATCGGGAGATGCCGGGGAACAGCGGGGACAGTGCCTGGAAGCAGCCGATGATGGTGGCGTCGACCAGGGTGACGTCCTTCATCCCGCGACCGAGATCGGTGCGACGGTCGGCGGCCATCATCACGAAGCTCCAGATGATCAGCGCCCCGGCGACCACCCAGATCGACGACAGCGGGCCCTGGATGGCGTCCTTGAAGACCAGCCCGACGACCGCCACCGGAATCGATCCGATGATGATCCCCCAGCCGAGGGTGTAGTCGGGATCGTCGCGTCCCTCCTTGTTGAACAGACCGCGGAACCAGGCGGCGACGATCCGGACGATGTCCTTCCAGAAGTAGATGATCGCCGCGGCGATCGCACCCACCTGGATGATGGCGGTGAACGCCGTGATGCCCACGCCCTGGGTCTTGAACCCGAGAAGGTGTTCGACGATGCGCAGATGCCCGGTACTCGATACCGGCAGAAACTCGGTGATGCCCTCGACGATTCCGAGGATGACAGCCTGCCACCAGTTCACGGAGCAGAGACCTTTCTGTGGGGGACGCGCACCGGCCCGGGCGCACAGGCCCATAGCCTAGATCGTCGGGACGACGTCGCCGCCCTTCCGCGTGTCGGCGATTCCCCGGTGGCCGGTGGGCCCCGTGATTCGGTTCCGGGTGGGGACTACGCGCTGAGACTCGGCGACGATCGGACCAGCAATGCCCCCGGAGCACAGGAGGGTACGACGAAGGGGCCGCGCCCCGAGGACGCGACCCCTTGTCGGATCTGTGTCAGCAGATCTGCCTCAACAGACCTGTGCAAACAAACCTGTGCCAGTCGTGACGAAGCCGCCCGGCGAACCGGACGGCTCTCATCAACCGTGACCGACGGCCGTCACCGACACGTGCAGATCGCCCTGCGCGGACCGGCGTCGGCCGTCGTCAGCTCACTTGGCGACGGTCTCGACCGCGACGTGGCCCTTGACGGCCTCGTGCAGCTTCACGCCTACGGAGTGGGTGCCGATGGTCTTGATCGGCTTGTCGATCTCGATGGACCGCTTGTCGAGGGCGGGGCCACCGGCGCGCTTGACGGCGAGCACGATGTCGGCGGGAGTGACGGCGCCGAAGAGGCGACCGGTGTCTCCGGCCTGAACCGGGATCTGGACCTTGAAGTCCTCGAGCTGGCCGCGGACCTCCTCGGCCTGCTCACGGGTCTTGATCTCCTTGGCGTCACGCGCCCGCTTGATCTGCCCGATCTGGGTCTCGGCGCCACGGGTCCACCGGATGGCGAAACGATGCGGCAGCAGATAGTTGCGGCCGTAACCGTCCTTGACCACCACGATGTCACCGGGCTCCCCGAGCTTGGGGACGGGTGCAGTGAGAATGAGCTTCATGTCGGACCTCCTTCTCAGCGTGCGGTCGAGGCGTAGGGAAGAAGCGCGAGCTCGCGCGCATTCTTGATCGCGATGGCGACCTTGCGCTGATCCTGGACAGTCAGCCCAGTCACGCGGCGGGCGCGGATCTTGCCACGCTCGGAGATGAACTTGCGCAGCAGGGCGATGTCCTTGTAGTCGACCTCGCCGATGTGCACGGTCTTGACGGGAACGACCTTCTTCTTGTTCACAGGCTTACGCTGTGGACCGGCCATTGTGGTGCTCTCCTTGTCTACGGGATCACTCCCGTGAAAGCCCGGCTCTCGCCGGAATGTGCCTGTCCGTGTCCTCGTCGACGATCAGCCTGGGCCGTCGCCGCCGGGAGCGGAACTTGACGTTGCTTGAAAGGGTGCGGATCAGAACGGAGGTTCGTCGCTCTGGGCCTGGGCCCACGGGTCGACGCCGCCTCCGCGGTTGTCCGCTCCCTGGTTGTAGGACCCCTGATTCCCCTGATTGCCCGACGGAGCTCCCGACTGGCGTCCGGGCTGGTTGCCCGACTGGTTGTTGTCCCAGCCACCCGAGTTGCCACCCTGAGGCTGCTGACCCCAACCGCCGGAGTTTCCTCCCTGGTTGCCGGAGCCACCGCCCTGGTTGCCGGAGCCGCCACCGGACCATCCGCCGCCCTGACCACCCTGGCCGCTGCCCGAGGGATTGCGGGTGACCTTCGCCGAGGCGTACCTCAACGACGGGCCCACCTCCTGGACATCGAGCTCGTGGACGGTGCGGCGGTTGCCGTCGCGATCCTCGTAGGAGCGCGCCTTCAGGTTGCCCTGAACGACGACGCGCATCCCCTTGGACAGCGACTCGGCGACATTCTCCGCGTAGTTGCGCCACACGGAGCAGTTGAGGAACAGCGCCTCACCGTCACGCCACTCATTGCTCTGGCGATCGAAGGTGCGCGGGGTGGACGCAACGGTGAAGTTGGCCACCGGCACCCCGTTGGGGGTGAACCGCAGCTCAGGATCAGCAGTGAGATTGCCGATCACGGTGATGGATGTTTCGCCTGCCATGTGACTCTCCGAATCGGAACGGGGTACGACGTCGTGTCCCCCAGACTGCCAGCCGCCACTGACACTTTCAGCAGCGGGTCCAAGCGATCGGGGCGGACGGCGTCAGAACCGTCGTTACAAGGGTTCTTGAGATGTGTCCGACGTCTCAGTGGACGTCCGGGCGCATCACCTTGGTGCGCAGGATCTTCTCGTCGATCGCGAACAGGCGGTCGACTTCCTGAACGGTCGAGGGCTTGCAGGTGACATCGAGAACGACATACACCGCCTCGGACTTCTTCTGGATCTCGTAGGACAGGCGACGCTTGCCCCACACGTCGACCTTGTCGACAGATCCCTTCTCATCGGTGACAACCTTCAGGTAGCGCTCCATGAGGGAATCGACCTGATGCTCGTCAACGGTCGGGTCAATGAGAATCATGACCTCGTACTTACGCATACGCTGACTCCACCTCCTCTGGTCTCGGCGGCCACGGGAAGGTCCCGTGGCAGGAGGGCGATATGCCCGTCACGGTGGCCGAATGGCCCCGCGACGCGGCCGTCCCGACGAGGGACAGCCAGCCGCACACTCTACGCCAGCCCACCATCGATCGCCAACGCCTGTGGTGTCGGGGTCGCCAGGGTCTGGCTTCCGCTGGCGCCTGCTGGTCTTGATGCCGGCGCCTGGGGCCCATCGATCATCACTTCCCCCGGTCTGGCCTGAACCTTTCACTCGGAGAACCGCCCATCACGACCCCCACACGCCAGATCCCCCAGTTCCCCGAGTGAAATGTGCACCGAAGAGGTCCAACACCCCTTGAAGGGCCTCCCGCCGATCCCCGATCAGCCGGCACCAGGGGCCGCCGTCGGGACCCGGAGTGAACCTTTCACTCGGAGAACCGCTCATCAGGACCCAGACACGCCAGATCCCCCAGTTCCCCGAGTGAAATGTCCACCGAAGAGGTCCCAACACCCTCGAAGAGCCTCCCGCCGATCCCCGATCAGCCGGCACCGCCCTCAGCGACTCCAAGGAGCACCGGTACGGCCACCTCATCTCCGGACCCGGGCACCAGGGGCCGGCGCCGGGATCCGGAGTGAACCTTTCACTCAGGGAACCACCCTTCCCGGCCCACACACGCCGGATCCCCCAGTTCCCCGAGTGAAATGTCCACCGATCAGGCCACCACACCCTTGAACAGCTTCTCGGCGATCCCCTGCTCGGCCGCCCCCACCCCCGGCGGGATGGCGAAGAGAGCCGAGGCCTGGTGCTGGAGGTACTCGGTGAGGGCGTCGGAGGTGGTCATCCTCATGAGGATCGGGTAGAAGTTCGTCCTCGGGTCGCGCACGAAGGCGATGAAGAACAGCCCCGCATTGAGTCGCCCCAGGGAGTCGATCCCGTCGGTGTAGTTGTACCCGCGCCGCAGCATCCGCCGGCCCTTGTTCTGCTCGGGAGAGACGATCGCGACATGGGCATCGGCGGCCACCATCGGCGCTCCCCCCTGCTGGGCCGACAGGTCCACCGCGGTGAACTCCTGGCGTGCGGAGCTGGGACTGGCCACCGACTGCGGGGCGCCGAACATCTTGTCGCGCCCGATGGTGTCCTCCTGCTCCGCAAGCCTCAGCCGGTCCCAGATCTCCAGGAACATCCGGATCCGGCGGGCCACGAAGTAGGTGCCTCCGGCCATCCAGTCGCCCTGGTCGTCGCCGGGCTGGACCCACAGGTGCTCGTCGAGCTGCTCGGCGGGCGCCTCGGCCTTGAGGTTGTTGGTGCCGTCCTTGAAACCGAAGAGATTGCGCGGGGTCTGCTGATCCTTCGAGGTCGAGGAGGTGCGTCCGTACCCCACCTGGGTCCATCGCATCACCGCCCGCCCGAAGGCGATCCGGGTGAGATTGCGGATCGCGTGCACCGCCACCTGGGAGTCATCGGCACAGGCCTGAATGAGCAGGTCCCCGTCGGACTGGCCGGACTGCAGTGCCTCGTTGGCGAACCGGGGCATCCCCTCGGCGAGGATCTTCGGCATCCGCGACTTCAACCCGAACCGGTCGCGCCCCTTCTCGTCGACGAACAGCCCGCGGCCCACCCCGAAGGTGATCGTCAGCCCCGAGGGCGGGTAGTCCCAGGCGTCGCCGGTGTCGGTGGGAGCGGCCTGCCGGTTGGCCAGCGGCTGCCCGCCGACCAGCTCCCCGGCCATCATCTGCTCGGCGGCGGTCGACCAGTCGCGCAGCAGGCTTCGCACCAGCCGGACGTCGACGTCGCGCATGTCGAAGGCGGCGGTGAACATGGAGTCCTGGGCGGGGGTGAGGATGCCGCTCTGGTGGTCCCCGCGGAACGGGTAGCTGGTCCGGGTCGAATGGTCGGCCGAGGCTGCCTCGGCAGACTCGGCACCGCGGTGGTGGCCCCAGGCGAAGCCACCCATCCCGAAGACCGCCGCAGCCCCGCCGGAGCCTGCCAGCATCGCCCGGCGGGAGACCATCGGGCGTCCCGCCGGGGCCTGCCCCTCGGATCCGGGGACGCCCTTTGAACCCGATTCCCGGGAGGTCGAGCCACCATCACCGGCTCCCCCGGAAGTAGCCGCAGCGGGATCGGCGCCGACGGCGTCGCGCCCCTGCTGCGGATCGGGGCCGGGCTGGGAGTGGTGCTCCTCGGTCATCTCATCACCTCGTCGATCTCGATCGTGTGGGGAGTGGTGGCTCAGTGAAGGATCGTCCCGGGCACCTTGCCGAGCGCCTCGGAAGCGACATTGACCTCATCGGAGAAGGTCCGCTGAGCCTTGGTGTAGGCGGAGTCCTTGGGGGCCTCGCCCGCATCCTTCTGGACCGCAGCGATCGTCGAGTAGTCGACGTACTTCACGTTGCCCATCGAGTCCTTGCCGTCCTGGTACTTGGCCAACAGGGAGTTGAGGTCCTTGAAGGACTGGGTGACCTCGGCGTCCAGATCGGCATCGGCCTTCTTCACCAGAGCGGCGACGTTGCCGTAGGCAACCTCGGCCCCCTCGACATTGGCCTTGAAGTCCGACAGGTCGGTGTGCGAGAAGGTCTCCTCCTCGCCGACGATCTTGGAGGTGGCGACCTCCTCCAGCAGGCTCGAGGCGCCGGTGACGACGTCTGCCAGATTGAGCTTGAAGGCTCCCGAGGCGCCGGTGATCTTGCCGTAGACGAGGTTGTAGAGGCTCTGGGTGTCCTTGTCGAGGCGGTCGGCCGCGGCCCTGCGATCGGCCTGGGAGGCAAACTTGAAGGCCGATCCGTTCTTGGTGAACAGGTCCGCCTCGATGCGGTGCCAGCCGGTCCACGACTTCAGCACCGAGGGGTCGGTGACCTTCTTCCCGGCGTCGGCGGCGAGGTCCTGGACGCGAAGGTCCAGGGCGGTGTCGAGGTCCCCGGCCTCCTTGATCCCGAAGGCCTCGGCAGTCGGTTCGATGCGCTCGTAGTGGCTGCGGGCGACCGGGTAGAGCTCACGGGCCCGGACGACGTCGCCCGCCAGGTAGGCCTTGGTGAAGGCCTGGGTGCCGGTGAGCAGCTGACCCACCTGGTCCCTCACGTAGGCGGTGTAGTTGGTGATCGCCCGCTTCTCCAGGGCGGCGGTGCCGGAGTCCACCGAGGCGCCCGAGCCGGCGGTCACGGTGATCTTCTGGATCCCCTTGAGGGCGCCGACCATGTTCGGCTTGCAGGCGGTGTAGTAGGTGCCCTTCTCCAGGGCGGTGGTGAAGGTGGTGGTGACCCCGGGGCCGATGTTCTCCTTCTCCCCGACGATCTGCAGCTGGTTCTCGGTGAGGATCTCGAACTCGTTGGGGACCGTGCCCTTGTTGGTGATGGTGACGGTGACCACCCCGCCGGGCAGGGTGCTGGTGGACAGCGAGCAGCCGTCGTCGGTGATGGTGAAGACCGGCCTGACTGCCGTTGCGGATCCGGCGGGGGCTGCGGCGTCGTCGACATTGTCGGTGCAGCCGGTGGCCAGCAGAGCGGTGACGGCGGCGGTGGCCAGGGCGATGCCGCTCCGGGCGAGACGCCGGTGGGTGCGGTTGCTGCGGGTGGAACTGCTGGATGTAGCGGTGGTGGGCATGGATGTCCTCAGGGTTCGGGGCGTGGACACGCTTCGGGGTGGGGATGAGATGCGGGGATGGAATGGGGTCAGGCGAGGGGCCGCGACGTTGTCTCCGGGGACTGCGGCGGTTGGGGATGGGGGACCGTCCCGGAGCCGAGTTGCGGCGTCCCGTCCGGGAGAATCGGCGTCGCCCCCGGAGGTACCGGCCTCTCCTCCGGCAGCACCGACGTCGTCCTCGACGTCTCCCCCTCGTTGGCAGCCCTGGCGCGACCGTGGAGTCGACCGTTGACCTGGGCGATGAACAGCGCCATCACGGGAATCAGGTAGACCCACCAGGCGATGGTCTGGGCGAGGGTCGGGGCGAGATTGACCTGGAACATCGCCACCGCCACGACGTAGAGCCAGTAGACCGGTGACGACGCGGCCGGCAGCCAGGCCGACAGGTCCCAGGCGTGGGTCATGATCCCGGGCAGGACGCCGGCCTCCTGAAGGTCGCCGATCCCGTAGGAGCCGATGCCGGCCGCCACCAGGATGAGGAATCCGCCGGTGAGGGCGAAGAAGGCGCGCATGTTGATCCGCACCGCACCCCGGTAGACCAGCCAGCCGAGCAGGACGGCGGCGGCCAGGCCGGTCACCACCCCGGCGGTGGTGGCAACCGTGTTGGTCTGGACCGAGGACTTCACCGTCGCCCAGATGAACAGGGCGGTCTCGACCCCCTCCCGGCCGACCGCCAGGATGGCGATCCACACCACTCCCCAGCCGGAGCCGTGGCTGCTGAGCGAGCGGGTGAGGTCGGACTCGATGTCGCCCTTGAGCTGCCGGGAGTTCTCCCCCATCCAGAACACCATCCAGGTGACCATCGCGACCGCGACCAGGGACAGGACGCCGCCGATGATCTCCTGGGCCTGGAAGGTGAGGGTCTTGGGACCCCAGGTGAGGACGGCGCCGATGGCCAGCGGGACGAGGGCGGCCAGTCCGACGCCGAGCCACAGTTTGCCGATGAGGTCGCGGCGGTCGGCCTTGACCAGGTAGGCGTAGATGATGCCGACGACCAGGGACGCCTCGAACCCCTCACGGAGGGCGATGAGAAGGTTGGCGACGAACATGGGGGCTCCGTCTCTGTCCCGATCCGGACTTACCCGGATCTGTTAGGCAAGCCTCACCTAATCATCCCGGCGGGACGTCGTCAACCCCTCCGACAAGGGGATTTCTTGATGTGAGATGCGACATGGTCGGCTGTCGAGGGGTGGGGTGCCTGCTTTGGAGCCGAGGGAGGTGCCTGTTGCGGACCGGGGGTGCCTGCTGCGGGCGGAGGCGGCCGCCAGGCACACCCACCCTCTGGCGCAGGTGACCCCATGCGCCCCGTTCCGACCCTCTGGCGCAGGCCAACCCCATCCACGACACGGCCGCCCCACCTCCAGCCACAGATGCAGGGAAATGTCACGAATGCAGTGGAGCTCCACTGCATCTGTGACATTTCCCTGCATCCGTCGAAAGAAGGGGTCATTTCCCTGCATCCGTCAGCCCCAGCACGACACTTCCGCTGCATCCGTCAAGACCGAGGCATGTTTCCCTGCATCTGTCGACACCGGAAGACCGCCCGGGAGCCATTCGGCTGCATCTGTCGGAGGAAGCAGGAGTTTGCCTGCATCCGTCGCGCAGGGCACCGGCCCAGCACCGCACCCTGGGTAGAACACCAGCCCAGCACTTCAGCCAGGGGTGCAACACCCGGGATCTGGCCCCTGAGCAACACCCTCTTGGTAGGACACCGGCCGAGCGACGCCCCCTGGGTAGGGCATCCGCCGACAGGGTTGACGCTGGGACGCCCTGGTCTGAGCAAGCGTGGCAAGAAGTCGGCGTTCACCGTCAAGGTGACGCTGGGACGCCCAGGTCTGAGCCTCTCGGGTCTGACAACTCAGATCTGGTCGACCAGGTCTGCTCAGTGGCGCGGGGGCCCTGGGATCAGGATCTCCCCGCCCTCGCGCCAGGCCCTCAGCCCGCCGGTGAGGAAGTCGGCGTCATAGCCCTTGTCGCGGATCGCCTGGACCAGATGGCCGGAACGAAAACCGGTGTCGCACACCAGCACGAAATGGGGATCGGGCTCGGCCAGCGGATCATCGCCGTAGACCGCGGTGAACGGATCGTCGACCAGCTCCTTGGCCTCCACCAGATGAGCACCGGGCGCATGTCCCGCCTCGTACTCCGGCAGGGTCCGCACATCGACGAGGACCCCTCCGTTCGCGAGCACGGTGAGGGCGGCCGGCAGGTCGATCCCCCCGGTCGGCATGCCTCGGTTGGCGAGGAAATTCCGCAGTCCCATGGCGGTGATTCTAGGTGTTGTAGGTCATGACGTTGTCGACGCCATGCCCCGGTGGCCGGCCTGCTGCTCCCCAGTCCTTCGGCGCTCGGCCTGCTACTCCCCGGTCCCCCGGTGACCATCCCCATGCCCATGACCGTGACCAGCATGACCATGCCCATCCCCAGCATGACCATGCTCAGCCTTCTCATGCTCGGCCTCCTCATGGTCATGCCTCACATGGTCGGCCTTCCGCAACTTCGCCAACCGGGAGTACATCTCGTCAATCACCTCGGTGAACCGCTTCTCCACCTCGCGCCGGCGCACCTTGAGGGTCGGCGTCAACAACCCGTTGTCCTGGGTGAAGTCGTCCCACAGCACCCGCAGGTCGCGGATCTGCTCCTGGTGGGGCAGCTTGGCGGTGAGGTCGGCGACCCGGCGTCGCAGCTCCTCGACCAGCTCCGGACTGCGCATCGCATCCACCCCCGACAAGCTCAGGTGCAGCTTCTCGGCGAGCTCCTCGACGCGCGGCAAGGACGGCTTGACGAGCAGGGTGAGGCACGGCCGGTTGTCGCCGAGGATGACCGCCTGCTCGAACAAGGGGTCGGCCATCAACAGCCCCTCGATCGGCTGGGGGGAGATGTTCTTCCCGTTGAGGGTGACGATGATGTCCTTGAGCCGGTCGGTGATCACGAGGTACCCGTCCTCATCGACATGACCGACGTCGCCGGTGTGCAGCCAGCCGTCCTGGATCGTCTGCGCGGTGGCCTCGGGGGCATTCCAGTACCCCTTCATGATGTTGGGCCCCCGATACAGGATCTCTCCCTCCGCCCCCTCCTTGATCTCGCTTCCGACAAGGGGTTTCCCGGCAGTCCCGAACTTGTGGGCGCCCGGCGAGTTGAAGCTCACCAGGGGTGACGCCTCGGTCAGCCCGTACCCCTGGCACACCAGCAGCCCGACCGAGGCGAAGAACTCCTCGACCTCCTGGCGCAGCGGTGCACCGCCTGCGGCCAGCACCGTCTTGGGTCCGCCGACCGCCGCCCGGACGGCCCTGAGGACCAGCGCGTCGGCCACCTTGTGGCGCAGCCTCAACCCCAGTTCCGGACGCCGTCCGTCCTCGGAGGCCTGCCACCAGCGTCTGCCGACGTCGATGGACCAGTTGAACAGCCGGGTCTTGACACGCGAGTCGGAGACCTTCTCATGGGCGACCGTCATCACCTGCTCGTACAGCTTGGGCACCGAGACGAACAGGGTCGGGCGCACCTCGACGAGCATCGAGGCGATGGTCTTGGGGTTGGTGACGAAGGTGTTGAGGCAGCCATGGGTGAGCAGCACCATCGACCACGCCCACTCCAAGGCGTGGGACAACGGCAGGAAGCACAGCGAGTGGTCGGAGGGCCGGATATCGAAAAAGGCGTCCAGAGTCCGCGCCTGGGCCATCGCGGCGCGATGGGTGATCATCACTCCCTTGGGAGCGCCGGTGGTTCCGGAGGTGTAGATGAGGGAGGCGACGTCGTCACCGGAGGAGGCGGACATCCGCTCCTCGACGCCGGTCTTCAGCTCAGCGGTGCGTTCGGGGGTGCGTTGCGGGGAGAGGACGTCGGCCAGGGCGACGACGCGAAGGCCGCCCCCGGCGGCGTCCTGGTTGTCGTGCGCGCCGCCCGGGACGCTGGGACCGGCGTCCTGGGAGTCGGCAGCAGGGGAGGTCCCGGCGACACCGCCCTCGGTGGCGGAGGAGGTCCCCGCGACACCGCCCTCGGTGGCGGAGGAGGTCCCCGCGACACCGCCCCCGGCGGCGTCCTCGCTCCCCGACCGACCGTCCTCGTCGGACTCCGGGGTGTCGATCACCACGACGGCCTTCAGCGAGGTGGTCCGGTCGTGGATCGAGACCACCAGGTCGCGCTCGGCGGGCCCGGCGACGCAGGCGATCCGCACTCCGGCGTCGGCGATGATGTGCACCACCTGTTCGCCGGTGCTGGTGGGGTAGATCGGCACCGGCACGGCGCCGACCGTCATCACCGCAAGGTCGATCTCGATCCACTCGGGGCTGTTGTGGGAGAAGATCGCCACCCGGTCGCCGCGCGCGATCCCGTGCTCGACCAGGGCCAGGCTGATCGCCTCGACCCGACGTCCCATGTCGGCGTAGGTGCGAATCTGCCACTTCTCGCCGACCTTGACCCTCGACGCCGGCCGGTAGGCGTAGCGGGAGACGGTGTTGCGGAACATGTGGGCCAGATGGACCTCGGCAGGGTCCTCCCCAGCCACCGGGGACCCGAGCAGCGCTGCGGCAGGATCAGCGTCGGTTCCGGGACGGGAGGAGATATCGGCAACGGGCATGGGGGCTCCTCGAAGATGATGCACCGATCATCGGGACTCATCCTGCGCCGGTGCTGTGCCCCCATCGTAGGAGGACGCCACCAGCGCCGGATCAGCGACTCACAGCCTCTCCCGCAACCACGCGATGTCGGCGGCCTGGTCCTGCGCACCACCCGGGGTCTCGACGACCACCGGGGCCCCGGCCGCACGGATCACCCGGACCAGCTCATCGGGGTCGATCTGCCCCTGGCCGAGATTGGCATGCCGGTCGCGGCCCGACCCGGCCGGACCCTGGGAGTCGTTGGCGTGGACCAGATCGATCCGCCCGGTGACGGCATGGATGTCGTCGACCAGGGTGGTCATGTCCAGTCCGGCGGCGAAGGCGTGGCAGGTGTCCAGGCAGAAGCCGACACTCTCGAATCCCGACGCCGTCCGGATCGCCTCCCAGGTGCCGCGGATCCGCTCCAGCTGGCGGGCCATCGCGTGCTTGCCGCCGGCGGTGTCCTCGATCAGCAGCGGGACGGGCATCTCCAACCCGTCGACCGCCTTGCGCCAGTTGTCCTGGCCCTTCTCGATCGGCTCGCCCTCGCGGACGTGGCCGCCGTGCACCACCACCCCGATGGCCCCCATCTCCGCGGCGATGGTGAGGGTCTGCTGGAGCAGCTTGCGCGAGGGGATCCGGATCCGGTTGTTGAGGGAGGCCACATTGATGACATAGGCGGAATGGACGACGACGGAGATCCCCGCCTCGCCGGCGGCCTCGCGCAGCCCGGCCGCACCGCCCGGATGCTGGACCACCGGTTTCCGCCACGACTGCGGGTCACCCAGCATCACCTGCGCCAGGGTGGCTCCGCGCTCGCGGGTCTGGGCCACCAGCTCGGCCTCGTCAACGCTTCCGCCTATCGTCCACTCAGTCACCACTCGACCCTATCCGCCGGTCGTCCCAGAACCCTCCCGGACGCCGGTCCGGTCACTCCCACAGGACGCCGAGACAGCCATCGCAGCACGAGAGGTCGTAGATTAAAGCCCATGTCATCCTGCTTGGTCACCGGTGGTACGTCTGGCATCGGTCGGGAGTTCGTCACGCAGCTCGCCGCCAGGGGGGACGACGTCATCATCGCTGCTCGCGACGTCGACCGGATGGCGGCCATCAAGGCGGAGATCGAACCCCGGTACGGCGTCTCGGTTGAGACCATCCGCGCCGACCTGGCGGTGCGCGCCGATGTCGACGTCGTCGCCGCCCGGCTCGAGGACCGGGAGCGACCGGTGGACCTGCTGGTCAACAATGCCGGTTTCGGGCTGCACGCCAAGATCCTGGATCCCGAGACCCTCCCCCTCCAGGAGAAGGCCTTCGACGTGATGTGCCGGGCCGTCCTGATCCTCTCGGCGGCCGCCGGCCGGGCGATGCGGGACCGCGGGCACGGCGGGATCATCAATGTCGCCTCCTCCAGCGCCTGGATCAACACCGGCAACTACTCGGCCATCAAGGCCTGGGTGCTCACCTTCACCGAGGGTCTGGCCAATGAGCTCCACGGATCCGGGGTGAAGGTGGAGGCGCTGTGCCCCGGCTGGGTGCACACCGAGTTCCACTCCCGGGCCCATGTCACCGCCACGAACCTCCCCGAGGTGGTCTGGGTGGACGCCGAGACCCTGGTCCGCGAGTCCCTGTCGGACCTGGCCAAGGGGAAGGTCGTCTCGGTGCCCACCGCCCGCTGGAAGGCCGCGATCGCGGTCGCCGGGGTCGTCCCCCGATCGACGATGCGGTGGCTGTCGCGCAACCTCACCTCCAGCCGGGACAAGACCGACTTCCCGTCCCCCCACCCGGACGGCTCGCCGGACCGCGGCCCCTCCGGTGAGGCCGGTGAGCGCTGAGTATGCCCATCAAGCCCAAGGTCAAGGATCGCGGACGCTACACCAGCGACATCAACGCGGTGGCCCGTCAGGCCGCCAACATGCTTCTGCTCAAGCCGCTGGTCTGGCGGGTGACGAAGGTCACCGTCCACGGTCTGGAGAATCTCGGCGGGCTGGACGGCGCCTATGTCATCACCGCCAACCACTCCTCCCACCTGGACACCCCGCTGATCTTCGGGTCGCTGCCCAAGCGGCTGAGCCGGTACCTGTCCACCGGCGCGGCGGCCGACTACTTCTTCACGAACTGGTGGCGGGCCTTCACCCCGGTGCTGTTCTTCAACGCCTTCCCGGTCGACCGCGGCAAGGGACGCACCCGCTCCGGCAGCGCCCCGCACACCCACCGCGGACTCGCCGGATCCCTGCTGACCGACGGCATCCCGCTGCTGATCTTCGCCGAGGGCACCCGGTCGCGCACCGGCGGGATGGGCACCTTCAAGCCCGGCGCCGCGGCCCTGGCGATCTCCCGAGGGGTGCCGGTGATCCCGGTCGCCCTGGTCGGGGCCTTCTCGGCGATGCCCTCGGACCTCCAGGGACTGCCGAAGGGACGCCCCCCGGTGCACGTCGTCTACGGACATCCGATGCAGCCGGCCCCCGGCGAGATCGCCCACGAGTTCTCCGAGCGGATCCGCCGGCAGATCATCACCCTCCACGACCAGACGGCGCGCGCCTACGGGATGCCGACCCAGGCCGACTACGCACGGACGCTGGCTCTGGGCAAGGCGGCGGACAAGGCCGAGAAAGCGGAGAAGGCGTCGACCGAGAAGGGCGACGAGAGACCGCCCGAATCTCCCTCGGCCGGGTGACATGGCGCCCCCACTCGGCCATCGCGGCTCCCACCGACCCCGCCTGCGCAGGGTCCCCGGGCAGACCGTGCTGGCCGTCTGGCGGCGAGTGAGCATCGACGACCTGGACTCCTGGATCGACGAGGCCACCGAACTGATGCGGACCCTGGCCCCGGTCGCCGCGGCCCAGTTCGTCATCTACCACGACGGCCTGTCGACCGGCCACGACGGCACCGTCGAGGTCTGCCAGCCGATCGACCCCGACTCCCCCGGACCCGCCGACCTGCCCGACGGCGTCGTCCGCCGGTTCGAGTCCGGGCGCGTGGAGGCCTACATCACCCTCACCAAGGCCGAGCTCGCCTACCCCGAGGTCGACGAGTTCTACCAGCATCTGGACGACGCCTGCACCGCCCGCGGATGGCGTCGCACCGGTCCGCCGCGGGAGCTCTACTGGGCCGACTGGGACGCCACCGCGATGGACGAGCCGGTCTGCGACGTCTGCTTCGGGATCGAGGAGCCCGGCATCGACCGGGCCGATCTGCCCTGAACCCGCCCGCGCAGCGCCCGGGTCGCTCCTGAACCCGCCCGCGCAGCGCCCGGGTCGCTCCTGAACCCGCCCGCGCAGCGCCCGGGTCGCTGCGAACCCGCATGGTCCAGGGCCCCGTCGAGCCCCGACCGTCGGCTGCTGACCTCCTGTTCCCGGTCGCACCGGCTCCTCCCCGTTAAGGTGTGAGTGTGATTCAGGTACGCCAGATCTCTCCTGCCCAGCACCTCGCCTTCCTCCACGACTGGGCCGCCCCGGGCTCGACAGCCGAGGAGACGGTGAGTTTCCTCCAGACCCCGGCATGGGCCAAGGTCAAGCAGGAGTGGCGCTCCGAGTCGATCGGCATCGTCCGCGACGGCGGCCCCGGCGGCCCGGAGCTGCTCGGCGTCGGACTGGTGCTCTACCGCCAGGTCCCGAAGCTCAAGCGCTACCTCGCCTACCTTCCCGAGGGCCCGGTGCTGGACTGGACCAGCCCCGACCTGCCCGAGATCCTCGACGCCCTGCGCGCCCACGCCAAGCGGCGTCACGCCTTCGCGCTGCGGATCGGCCCGACCCTGCCGCACCGGATCTGGCGCAAGGACACCATCAAGGACGCCATCGCCGACGAGTCGATCACCGCCCTGTCCCAGGCTCCGGCCGATGTCACGAATCTGCACGCCACCCGGCTGGCCAACCAGCTGCGCCACCTGGGATGGCGTCCCCCCAAGGCCGCCGAGGGATTCGCGGCCGGCCAGCCGAAGTTCAACTTCCAGCTGCCCCTGGTGACCTGGACCGGCGGGGTCCGCACCCGGCTGAGCGAGGACGAGGTGCTCGCCGGAATGAACCAGCTGTGGCGGCGCAACATCCGCAAGGCCGACAAGAAGGGGGTCGAGGTGAGCCGGGGCGGCCGCGAGGACCTGGCCGCCTTCCACAAGGTGTACGTGGAGACCGCCGGGCGCGACGGCTTCACCCCCCGGCCGCTGGACTACTTCCAGACCATGTGGGACGCCCTCAACGGCGAGGACCCCGACCGGATGCACCTCTACCTGGCCCACCACGAGGGCGACCTGGTGGCGTCGACCACCTGGGTCCATGTCGGGCGGCACACCTGGTACTCCTACGGGGCCTCGACCAGCGCCAAGCGCGATGTGCGCGGCTCCAACGCCATCCAGTGGCAGATGATCCGCGACTCGATGGCGGTCGACGCCGACGTCTACGACCTGCGCGGGATCACCGAGGGGCTGGAGGCCGACGACCCGGAACTGGGTCTCATCAAGTTCAAGGTGGGATCGGGGGGCGAGGCGGTCTCCTACATCGGCGAGTGGGACCTGGTCATCGATCCGCTGCTCTACAAGGCCTTCGACTGGTACATGACCAGGAGGTCGCGATGAGTCTGGTGCTCCACGTCGACGCGGCTGCCTGGCGGTCTCATCAGGATGCCGTGGTGGCGGCCCGGGAGGGGATCGTACCGGTGGCCAAGGGCAACGGGTACGGGTTCGGACTGGGCCGACTGGGGGCCGAGGCGGCCCGGCTGGGATGCGATGTGCTGGCGGTGGGGACCGCCGAGGAGGTCGCAGCGGTGCGCGCCGGGATCCCCGGAGACTCCGAGTCCGGGGCCGGGTCCGGATTCTCCGGGGATGTCGTGGTGCTCACCCCATGGCGACCCGGGGATCCGGTGGCCGAGCAGCTGATCTCGGATCCCCATGTCATCACCACGCTGTCTCGGGTGGACGACGTCGCCGCGGTGGCCGCCGGCCATCCGGGAGCGCGGGTGATCCTGGAGGCGCTCACCTCGATGGCCCGATACGGGCTGGAGCCGGGGCAGTTCGCCGAGGCGGTGGCGGCCGCCGGGCCGCTGGAGATCGTCGGCTGGACGATCCATCTGCCGATGATCGGGGAGCACCTGGGCGAGGCGACCGATCTGGCCACCTCGGCCCTGGCGGCCCATCGGGCGCCGCTGTGGGTCTCGCACCTGTCGGCGGGAGATCTGGACCGGTTCCGGCGCACCTTCGACGTGCCGGTGCGCCCCCGGATCGGCACCGAGCTGTGGCTCGGCGCCCACGGTGCGATGCGCTACCTGGCCAGCGTCCAGGACGTCCACGAGGTGACCGCCGGTCAGCGGGTGGGCTACTGGCAGCGACGGGCGGGACGTCGTCACCACCATCTGGCGGTGGTCTCCGGAGGCACCGCCAATGGTGTGGCGATGCAGGCGCCGACCGCCGCGGCCACTCTGCGCCAGGTGGTCCAGACCCTGGCGAACGGGGCGATGGAGGCGGGGCGGCTGGCGCTGTCGCCGTACTCGGCCGGCGGGCACAAGCTGTTCTTCGCCGAGCCGCCGCACATGCAGGCCAGTCTGCTGTGGGCGCCCCCCTCGGTGCATGTGGGCGATGAGCTGGAGGTCACCATGAGGGCCACCACCGCGACCCCGGATCAGTTGATCCTGGACTGAATTCGGGCGGTTCCTGGGCCGATCCCGGGGTCGGAGCGGCCCGGTTCCCGACCTCGGACGGTTCGGTTCCGGGGTCGGCGCGGTCCGGAACGCGGTCGCTCCTGCGAGGTCCTCCGTCATCCCCCGACCGTCCTCCTTGCGTGTGCGGGCGTCCCCGGGGATCGGGCGCGGAATGCCGGGTGCGGCGTCCTCGTTGTCACTGACTGAGAGATTCAGTCGGAAACAGCGATCTGAGGAGTGTCGATGAGCAGTCCTGAACATGTTGTGGTGATCGGTGGGGGTCTGGCCGGGGCCAAGACCGTCGAGGCCCTGCGCGACCAGGGGTTCGAGGGCGCGGTCACCCTGATCGCCGCCGAGTCCGACCTGCCGTACGAGAGGCCGCCGCTGTCCAAGGGCTTCCTTGCCGGGTCGGCCCCCTTCGAGGAGGCCGTCGTCCACCCACAGGAGTGGTACACCGAGCACTCGATCCACATGCGCCGCGGGGAGCGGGTCACCGCGATCGACCCGGGCGCCCACCAGGTCAGCGTCGATGACGGTTCGACGATCGGCTACGACAAACTCGTGCTGGCCACCGGTTCGGTGCCCCGCACGGCATCCCTTCCGGGGGCCGCGGCGCACGGCGTCCACCAGTTGCGGACCCGGACCGATGCCGAGCAGATCCGCGCCGAGTTCGGCAAGGGTCGCCGGCTGGTGATCATCGGTGGCGGGTGGATCGGCCTGGAGGTCGCCGCCACCGCCCGTGGCGCCGAGACCGCGGTGTCGGTCATCGAGCCCTCAGAGCTGCCGCTGGCCCGGGCGATCGGCCCGAAGGTCGCCGCGGTCTACGCCGAGGTGCACCGTGCCCACGGCGTCGACCTGCGGACCTCGACCACCGCTGCCGAGATCCTCACCGAGGACGGCCGGGCGACCGGTGTGAAGCTGACCGACGGCGAGGTGATCGACGCCGACGCCGTGGTGATCGGGATCGGAGCGGTCCCGGTGGTCGACCTGGCCGAGAGCGCCGGACTGGCCGTTGACGACGGCGTCCTGGTGGATGCCGGGCTGCGCAGCAGCGATCCGGACATCTACGCGGTCGGCGACATCGCCAACCAGCAACACCCCCGCCTCGGACGCCGGGTGCGGGTGGAGCACTGGGCGGCCGCCCTCAACCAGCCGGCAGTCGCGGTGACCAATCTGCTGGGCGGTTCGGCCGAGTACGACGAGCTGCCCTACTTCTTCAGCGACCAGTACGACCTGGGCATGGAGTTCTACGGCGACATCTCCACCGCGGCGCGGGTGGTGATCCGAGGAGATCTGGAGGCCCGCGAGTTCGTGGCCTTCTGGCTGGACTCCGACAAGCACATCACCGCCGTGATGAACGTCAACGTGTGGGATGTCATCGACGCCGTCAAGCCCCTCATCCTCGCCGGGAGGGTGGTGGATCCGGCGAAGGTGGCCGACCCGGATGTCGACTACGCCTCGCTGTGAGCCATGAGCCGGATGTCGTGAGCCGGGGGCCCGTCGGGCCTGAGGCCGGGGTGGGAGCCGGGCCCGACGCCGGAGTGGAAGCCGGGCCTGAGGCCGGGGTAGGAGCCGGAGGTCCGGCAGATCGGCGTCCGGAGGCGGTCGCCGCGACCCTGGCCCGGTTGCGCCGGTCGACGTTCCGGTCCCGGTTCCACCTGTCGGCGTCCGACCGCGACTACGCCCGGGCCAAGGGACGACAGACGATCGTTGATCATGCCCGTGACCTGCTGAGGGGCCGGATCGGGGCCGCCGCACCGCACAATGACGGGCGCCAGACCCCGATGCGCGGTCATCCGGTGTTCATCGCACAGCACGCCACCGCCACCTGCTGCCGCGGCTGCGTGGCCAAGTGGCACGGCATCGCGGCAGGCCATCAGCTGACCGACGTCGAGCTGGACCGGCTGGTGGAGATCGTGATGGCCTGGATCGACACCGAACTGACCGCCCACCCGGCCTCCCCCACCCCGGACCATCCCACCTCCGACTGACCCCCCTCACCTTCTCTGCCCGCCCTCTCCCCCGCCTCCTTCCCCCGCGTTGATCCAGTTACTCGGCGTTGATCCAGTTACAAGAGGATCAACGCCGAGTAACTGGATCAACGCGGATTGGGGTGGGGTCTGGAAGGCAACTGGCATGGGATAAGGCAGGCGGAGACGGCAGGACAGAGACCAAGACGGTGCCGGCCATCAGGAGTGGGCCGACACAGGAACCCCAGACGACCAGAGTCCAGAGAACCAGAAGAACGGTGACCGGTCACCAGTCGAACACTGACCACGACATCGCCGATGATTGAAAGACTAGAAGAATGAGTGGAATTGCTGACCTTCCCCGTCCCGACCAGATCACCGGACCATGGCTGCGCGCCGCAGCCGGGGCCGGACTGCTCGGTGATGATCAACAGGTCCGCCCCACCATCTTCACCGAGATGACGGCGATGGCCAATGCCACCGGAGCCATCAACCTCGGCCAGGGCTTCCCTGACGACCCGGGTCCCCAGCAGGTTCTCGACGCCGCCCGCCAGGCGATCTCCGACGGCCTCAACCAGTACCCCCCGCTGTCCGGGATTCCCGCCCTGCGAACCGCCATCGCCGCCCATCAGCAGCGCTTCTACGGGCTTGACGTCGACCCCGACACCGAGGTCCAGGTCACCATGGGCGCCACCGAGGCGATGGCCGCCACCCTCCTGGCGCTGGTGGAACCCGGCGACGAGGTCATCACGATCGACCCCTTCTACGACGCCTACGCCGCCATCATCGGCCTGACCGGAGGGGTCCAGAAGTACGCACCGCTGACCCTCGATCAGGACGCCGACGGCCGGCCCACCGGATTCAGTCTCGACCTGGACGCCCTGCGCGCCGCGTTCACCGACCGGACCAGGGCGATCATCGTCAACACCCCGCACAACCCGACCGGTGCGATGCTCAACCGCGACGAGCTGACGGCGATCCTGGACGCCGCCCGGGCGCACGGCGCCTACGTCATCACCGATGAGGTCTACGAGCATCTGGCCTTCTCCGGGGCGCATCTGCCGATGGCCACCCTGCCCGGTGCCCGGGCAACGGTCATCACCATCTCCTCGGCCGGCAAGACCTTCTCGGTCACCGGCTGGAAGATCGGCTGGATCACCGCCACCCCGGAGCTCATCACCGCGATCGCCGCGGTCAAGCAGTACCTCACCTTCGCCGGTGGTGGCCCCTTCCAGGCCGGGGTCGCGGCCGGACTCGGGCTGCCCGACGACGTCCTGGACGCCCACCGCGCATCCCTGCGGGTCCGCCGGGACCTGCTGAGCGAGGGGCTCCGCGCCGCCGGGTTCGACGTCGTCGAGGCGGCCGCCGGCTACTTCACGGTGGCCGATGCAGCGCCGCTGGGCTATCAGGACGGCGCCGCGCTGTGCCGCGAGATGCCGGGCCGGATCGGTGTGGCCGCCGTGCCGGTCTCCGCCTTCACCGCGGCCGGGGGGCAGAACGCCACCCGGATGGCCTCGCTGGTGCGGTTCGCCCACTGCAAGTCGACCGCCAGCATCATCGAGGCCGCCGACCGTCTCCAGAAGCTCCACTGAGCGCTCCCCCACCACGCAGCCTTCCCACACCACACAGCCCTCCCCACCCCTCGCATCCAGCCGCACATCCAGTCGTCCCAGACTTCGAGACACCCGCCCACCGAGCGGACCTGGCGACCGGGCATTCCCACAGGAGATCCGAATGACCACAGTTCGCACGGAGACGGCCGCCGTGACCACCGAGGCGATGCGCGCGGCGCTGCCCGACCTGGAGCTCGACGACTCCCCCGCGACCCTGGAGGCCCACCGCACCGACCGGTCGTCGATGCCGGGCTCCGATCATCCCCTGGTGGTGGCCCGACCCGACTCCGCCGAACAGGTCTCGGCCCTGTTGAGCTACGCCAACGGGCACCGGATCCCCGTCGTGCCGCAGGGCACCCTCACCGGGGTGGCCGGCGCCGCGTCGGCCAGCGATGGGGCGATCCTGCTCGACCTGACCCGGATGAACCGGATCCTGCGGGTCAGCCGCGAGGACATGATCGCGGTCGCCCAGCCCGGGGTGATCGTCTCGGACCTGGCGGAGGCGGCCGCCGCCGAAGGGCTGTTCTACGCCCCCGCCCCGGCGTCCGCCCAGATCGCCACCCTCGGCGGAACGGTGGCCACCAACGCCGGAGGGATGCGCTGCATCAAGTACGGGGTGACCCGCGAGTCGGTGCGCTCGCTGGAGGTCGTGCTGGCCGACGGCACGATCATGAGCACCCGTCCACGAACCGTCAAGACGGTCGGCGGGCTGGACCTCACCGGCCTGATCGTCGGCTCGGAGGGGACCCTCGCAGTGGTCACCGAGGTCACCGTGAGACTGCTGGCCGCACCCGGGCCCGAGCGCGGCGTCCTCGGCCTGTTCCCCACCCTCACCGAGGGGCTGACCGCCACCAACCGGATCGCCTCGGGCGCCCGCACCCCCTCCCGGCTGGAGTTCATGGACGGGCTGTGCCTGCAGGCCCTGCGCAACCATCTCCCGGACGCCGACATCCCGGCCGGGGCGAATGCCTGGGTGCTGGCAGTGACCGACGCCCACGACGGCGCCGAGGAGGACCTGGCGAGCTACGAGACGACGTTGCTCCGGGCCGGGGCGAGTTCGGTCCACCGGGCCGCGACCGCCGAGGAGCTGGAGGAGGTGCTGTCGGTCAGGCGTCGGCTCCAGCCCAGCGCCAAGTCACTGCGCGGCGGGTCGGTGGAGGGAGACATCGGGGTGCCCCGCAGCACCCTGGTGGACTTCGCGGCGAGGATGCCCGGCCTCAGTGAACGGTTCGGCGTCACGATCGCGCTGGGGGGCCACGCCGGGGACGGCAATCTGCACCCCATCGTCGCCTTCGACCCGAGCGATCCCGGCGCCCACGCCCGGGCCGAGGAGGCCCTCAGGACGCTGAGCCGGCTCGCCCAGGAGATGGGCGGGACGATGTCGGGGGAGCACGGTGTCGGGCTGGAGAAGCTGCCCTTCCTGGACACCGAGATGGCCCCGGAGGCCCTGAACCTTCAGCGCCGGATCAAGCAGCTCTTCGACCCGAACGGCATCCTCAACCCCGGGAAGAAGTTCTGAGCCCGGGGTCGCGCACCTTGCCGTAGTGTCCGCGACAGCGGACGAAAAACCGACCACGCACGCTCAGGACACCGGACGGTTCTCGTGTGCGTGGAGCGCGCGGATCTCATCGAGTTCCCGGCGGATCTTCGACGTGTTGTACGCGATCAGGATCTGGCTGCCGGGCGAACCCTCTCACGCGCGAACCCCTACCATCTGCTCCATGACCACTCCCGGAGAACGTCTGCACCGAGCCCTCGGCAGCGGTGTCATGGAAGTGAGTCTTGCCACTGTCCTTCTTGCCATCGATGCGTTGCCCTTTCATCCCGGCCGCGACGCCACACTCGCACTTCTCATGGGCGCCATCGCCTGTGGAGGTGCCGCGCTGACCGCCTGGCACCCTCGCATTGGTGCAGTGATCAGCTGCATCGGGTTCGGTGGCCTGGCGCTGCTGCCCGACAGCATGGTCGGCACCACCCTGTACGCCCCGATGATCGTCATTCTCTCGTGCGCCTGGCACGGGGAGTTCCGGACCGCAGGATTCACATCGCTGTGGGGATTTCTCGTCTCCCTGTGGCTGACTCTCCGCCGAACGACGAGTGTGGCCCAGGATGCCCAGGCGATTGCCCTGTGGTGCGGCTTCTACACGCTTCCATGGGTGATCGGACTGGCCCTGCGCCGAGTGGAGCTCACCGAGAGCCGTCGATTCACGGTCAGGGCCGAGGCGCAGCGCCGGGAGATCGCCGCCGAACTGCATGACAACGTCACCCATGAGCTGGCGCTCATCACCATGGCCGCTGAGGCCGCCCGCATCGATCCGGGGACCGACCGTGATGCGGCCCTGGTCGAGATCGCCGCTCGAAGCAGGCGCAGTTCGGCCTATGTGACGCAGCTGGTCACACTGCTGCGGCTGGGGCGCACCTCATCCCCGGTCACCTTCTCCGCAGAACTCCAGCGCGGTCATGACATCTTGTCCGGTGCCGGATTCACCCTGGACATCTATACCGACTGCGATATTGATGCCCTCACCCCGGTGATATCGAATGCACTGGGCCGCATCACCCATGAGGCGTTCAGCAATATCCTCCGGCACGGCAATCCGAGTGAACCGTGCGAGGTGAGTGTGCGGGCCTCTGGATCCCGGCTCGCAGTCTCCTTCACGAACGCGACAAAGGCTGCGTACCGCGCAGACGACCTGGGCATCATCGGCATGCGGGAACGGGCCGAGGGGATCGACGGCACCCTCAAGACCTGCCTGATCGACGGATACTGGTCGGTGACGGTGTCAGTTCCCGTCTCCATGACCGACGGACAGTTCTCCTGAGTACGCGGCCAGCCCCGCCCGCCCCCTCACCCCGGCTCGCCTGCACAATGCCGAGACCGTCTGCTTGACCCATGACGCTGACATGTTGAGCTCGGCGGCGATCTGGGAGTTCGTCGCGCCCCGGCCGACGAGCCGGACGACCTCGCGTTCCCGCGGGTCGCTGACCCAGTCGCCAGACCCAGCCCCGCCATGGGCCGGCTGCCGGATGAACTCGGGGGCGAGCAATGAGATCCCGGAGGCCACCAGGCGAATCGCCGCCACCAGATTCTCGGGGCTGATGTCCTTGGTCAGTGCACCGAGCACGGTCTTGCGCAGATCGCCACGGACCGGTACCTCATCAGGATACGACGTGAGATACAGAACCTTGCAGCCGATCCCCGACGCTGCCAGCTCTGCGGCCACCGAGGGGCCCGTGATGCCCGGCATCCGGACATCCAGCAGCAGGACCTCGATGTCGTCGCGGCAGACACCGGCGATGGCATCGGCACCAGAAGCGTAGGCCGCGCACAGCGGCAGGTCCGGCGCAGTGGAGAGATAGATCCCCAGCTGACGACGCACGACAGCACTGTCATCACAGACCCCGACCCTTGTTCCCCCAACTCCCATAGCCGGATCGTAACCCTCGAGGGAGACCACCGGTCGGCGAGGGGCCGGAGCATCAAGAAATGCCCGATCGGGCAGAGTTCGCTTGAAACCCTTGCGCGGGCACCTGACCCTCCAGCATCATCGGATCCAAGCTCGAGCTTCGAACCCCTACCAGAGAGCATGTACTCATTTCAAGATCTCATCAAGGATTGATTGGATAATGTCGACCTTCATGCCGAGATGCGGCTCATCACAATCCACGGTGTAGTGGGGGTGTGATGAGCCCGAGATGCGGCACGGGCTGGGTAGCTTTTGCCGCCTGATTGACAGGATCAACGCTCATGTGTGCTCCAGTCTCGGGACCCGCAGCATCGGCATGTGTTGTCACCATGGGACTCCTCGGCGCAATGCCGAAATTCAATGATGCGTGTTAACTGCTGCGGTGAGAGGAAGGTGAATGACCGTGAAAGTGATTGTGAATCCGCATTCTTGGTTCAAACGATTTCTCATGAACTTTTCCTTGGCATACTCCGCCTCTCTTGTAGTAATGCTCATCACGTGGATAGTTGGCCATTGGGATACGTTCATGGCATTGGTGGGTTCACTTTCATTCAGTGTGCTGTTCGGTATCGTCAGAGGCTCGATATCTGTACCCGGAAGGAGATTCATGTCATCCCCCATTCACGACAATTGACAGTCACTTGAAATTTCAGGGGTATGACACACGGGAGGTATGACACACGAATGGAATCTATGGCGCTGGCAGTTGACGACCTGACCGTGCGGTACCGGAGGCGGACCGCTGTCGACGCGGTGTCATGGCGGCTGGGCGAGGGCTTCCACGCGTTGTTGGGCCCCAACGGCGCGGGGAAGTCCTCGCTGCTGCGCGCGATCGCCACCCTCCAGCCGACGGTTTCGGGAACCGTTGAGCTGGACGGACGCAGCGGAACCGAGATCCGAGCCCATCTTGGCTACTGCCCCCAGGAGAACCTCGGCAGGTCCCGATTCACCGTTCGCGAGCACCTGGCCTACATGTGCTGGCTGCACCGTATCCCCGACTCCCGGGTCCCGTCCGAGGTGGACCGGGTCATTGAGCTGGTGGATCTGGCCGAGCGTGCCGACGACCGGATCTCCGCCCTGTCCGGAGGGATGCGCCGGCGGGTCGGCATCGGTTCGGCGCTGGTGGGCCGGCCCTCACTGGTGATCCTCGACGAACCCTCGGCAGGGCTGGACGTCGCCCAACGGGAGGCGCTGTCCTCGGTCCTGCAACGCGTCTCGGCCGAGGCGATCACCATCGTGTCGACCCACATCGTCGAGGACGTCCTGGACCACGCCGACACCCTGACCGTGATGAACCAGGCCCGATTCGCCCACAGCGGGGCCTTCGACGAGTTCGCCGGATCCCGCGATCTGGAGGCCGTGAGATCGCGCTACCTGGAGACGGTGACACCGTGAGGCACACGGGAGTCATGCTGTGGGCCCGTCACCACCGGGTGGGACCATCGGTCGCAGTGGCCGTGATCGCCTCGGCGGTCGTGCGCGGACTGGTGCTCCTCATCACCTCCGACGGAAGCGGGATCGAGGTGGCCCCACTGTGGATCGCCACCGTCTGTGCCGTCCCGTTGCTGTTCATGTTCACCACCGAGACCGACACCGACCGCACCGCCCCACGATCCCTGGCGGCCCGCCGGGGGGCCCTGCTGGGGATCGCTGTCCTCACGAGCGGGGTCATCTCGCTGGCAGCCTTCCCCACCACCATCGGCGAATGGGGACTCATCGCCACCTGGCGCGACGCCGTCGCCCTGCTCGGGCTGGGCCTGCTGAGCCTGGCCGTCCTGCCGCCGGCCGCCATCTGGGTGGCCCCGCTGGTCGCGGCACTGGCGTCGATGATGTTCAGCTGGCCGCTGCACCCGGGACTGTCCCTGGGACTGTGGGGAGCGCTGCGCGCCCCGGCCGACCTGCTGCTGGACCCGGGCGTGCCCAATCTGAGTATTCCGCTGTGCCTGCTGATCGGGGCGGCCGGAGTCGTCGTCCTCGTCAACGGCCTGACATGGTCCCCACGCCCAACCGCCCCCGTTGGGCGACCACACAACCGCAGCGTGACGCCCCACCGCTCCAGTGCCCGGGCCGGCATCAGGAGAGCCTCCCTGGCCGTGCCGATGGCCTGCCTGGTCGCCGTCGTCTCGGCCTGGCCGTGGGTGACGTCGCTGTCGTGGTGGGGCGGCAGCCCCAGGCTGCTGCTGGCCGGCGAGATCCCCGCCTCGTTCCTCGCCATACCCTGCGCGGTACTGGCCGGCGTGGTGACCGGCCAGTACCGGTGGCGCAGCGGAGTCGCGGTCTGGCAGAAGCTGTCGGGCCGCCCGGCCTGGACACTGCTGGGACGGGCCTGCGGTGCCGCAGCCCTCACCGCCGTCATCGCGGTGGGCACCCCCGCACTGGTGATGGCACTGATGGCCACCTGGGACCTGGCCTCCCACGACGTCGGGGCGAGCGTCGTCGCCACCGAGTTCCTCGCCGGATGGCCACCCACCCTCGTCGTACTGGCCGAGGTGGCCGCCGCTGCGGTGCTCGGCGTCTGCGCGGGCTGGTGGAACGGTCGGATCTGGCTGGCCCCGGCATGCCTGATCCTGGCCCTCGCGGCGATGATCGCCACGCCGCGGCCACCCGCTCAGGACGTCGACCAGCTGTGGGCCGACCGGTACGGGTACACCACCTGCGCCACTGTGGCCGGCCACGACGTCACGGTCTGCGCGCCGGCCCCCGACAAGGGATACCTGCCCGCCGCCGTCACCACCGTCTCGCAGATCTACGACCAGTCCGCCCACCCCGAGGCACTACCCCGGCTGATACACCTGACGACCACAGGCACCATGGGCGGCGGCATGCACCCCATGGGCCTGGAGCACCCGCCGGACCTCGGGGCCGCTCCGGGACGCGGTCTCACCCCGCCCACAGCTCTGGGGTCGGCGGCAGGCGACTCGCTCTCCTACTCCACCCAGGCCTGGTGCGCCGGCACCGATCTGGCGGACCTGCAGAAGCTCTTCGGCGTCGAGCAGTACGTCCAGACGCCGACCATGGGCAAGACCCTGGCAGCGCTGCAGAAGTGCCGCGGCTGAGCTCGCTCCACGCCTCATTCTCGGAGGCGATGCCGCTGGGATGCCACACGTCACGAGCCAACGCCCACGCGACCGCTACTTCGAGGAACGGCACCCCGGCCACCAGGGATGCCTGCTGCACCACCCACCACCGCGACGACTCACCAGGGGGACGGCTGCGACGAGCAGCAGACCGGTGGCCAGGACCGCTGCCCGGGAGGGTGTCAGTCGCTTCATGTCAGCTCCATCGTCGTAAGTCGCGCCGCGCGTCGGCATGATACGTGACTTTAGGCCAGACTTTCGGTCGGTGGCGTTCGAGCAGGCCACCGCCCCATACGATCGGTGGCATGGCCTCACATCCGGATAGTCTGCGTCGCTTCCTCAGCGGAGGATCGGTCGAGGTCGGTCTGGCGGGCCTGCTGTTCGTCATGGAGCTCATCGGTCGCCGCCCCGACGACCCGGCGTCCGCGCTGCCACTGGCCTTCCTCACCTGTGCCGGCGCCGGCCTGGCCGCCTGGCACGCCCGAATCGGCGCGGCGATCAGCTGCCTGGGATTCACCGCCGCCGCCATCGTCGTCCCCACTGTCGTGACCGGCTCGATCTACGCGCCTCTGGTCGTCATCCTGGCCTGCGCGTGGCGCGACGACCTGTGGGCCGGAGCGCTGGCGTCGGTCTGGGGATACGCGCTGTCGATCTGGCTGTCCTTCCGCAACACCACCACAACAGCGGAGGATGCCCAGGCTCTGCTGCTGTGGCTGGGGTTCTACATCCTGCCCTGGATCCTCGGCCTGGCACTGCGACGCGTTCAGCGCACCGAGCGCCAACGACTGACGGCCCAGTCCGAGGCTCAGCGCCGCGACACCGCCGCCGAGCTCCACGACAACGTCACCCACGATCTGGCGCAGATCATTGCGCGGGCGCAGGCTGCCCGCCTCGGCCCTGAGGCCGACCGGGACGTCGCACTGGCCGATATCGTCGCCCGCGGTCGCCGGGCCTCGGCCTATCTCACGAATCTCATGAGAGTGATGAGGGTGGGGACGCCGTCACCCAGCGTCTCGCTCGCCGAGGAGCTCCAGACCGGTGAGAGGACCCTCGCCGCCGCTGGTTTCGACATGCAGATCTACACCGACTGCGACGTCGACGCGATAGCCCCCGAGGTCTCCGATGTCCTGGGCCGGATCGCGCGCGAGGCATTCCACAACATCGTCCACCACGGGGATCCCACCGAGTCGTGCGAGGCGACCGTCCGAGCGGACAAGGGCAGAATCGCCGTGTCCTTCACCAATGCGACCAGCACGCCCTACGGTGGCGACGGCCTGGGGATCATCGGCATGCGGGAACGCGCCGAGCTCATCGGAGGGACACTTCGCACCCGACTCTCCGACGGGTTCTGGTCGCTCAAGCTGTCGGTCCCGATCACAGCAGACTCCGCCGAGATCCCAGTCCCCTGACAGGACCCGTCCCCACCCCCACCGCCCCAGACCACGGATGCAGGGAAATGGCACGGATGCAGTGGAGCTCCACTGCATCCGTGCCATTTCCCTGCATCCGTGCCGAAAGACCGGCCGGACCACCAAAGACCACAGACCAGACCGTGTCGGACGGACAGGCCCGACCGGACGGCTGGTCTGACGGACACGACCAAGAGGACAGGCCCGGCCGGACGGCTGGTCCGACGGACCAGACCAAGCACTGGCCCCGCCGGACCCAGGGCGACCAGAGCCGACCTCAGCCCAGCCAGCCGAACCAGCCGACCCGCGGACTCACTTCAGCAGATTGTCCGACAGTCCCAGGGCATGGTGCAGCAGCCACACCGGGTGCACGATCTTGACCCCCGAGGACTTGGCGATCTGCCAGCGGCAGGTCTCGGTGTCGCAGACACCGACGCCCTCGTTGTAGTTCTGCATGTGCTCGAAGACGCCCTTGCCGATCTTCTGGGCGGTGTCGTAGCGCTCGGCCTTCAGTCCGTAGGTGCCGGCGATTCCGCAGCACGGCTCGTTGGACTCGATCACCTTGACCCCGGGGATCAGCTCCATCAGCTGAACGGCCGGGAAGCCCATTCCCTGGCTCTTCACCTGGCAGGGCTGGTGGTACGGCACCGTGAGATCGATCTCCTTGAACTCCGAGGCGTCCAGGCGACCGGCCCGATACTCCTCCATGAGGAACTCGCAGAAGTCGCGCGAGCGCACCGACACATTGGCCAGCCGCGGGTCGTCGACCCCGATGACCTCGTGGGCCTCGTGCTTGACCATCCCGATGCACGAACCCGAGGAGGACACCACCGGGAGCTCGTTGCCGAACTTCAGGAGGTTGTCGCACAGGTTGAGGATGTCCTTGGTGGCTCCCTTGAACAGCCCGTTGGACTGCTTGGCCAGCCCGCAGCAGGACTGCTTCGGGACGAAGACCTCGTAGCCCAGGTGCTCCAGCACCTCGATGGACTTCTTGGAGGTCTCGGTCTCGAAGTACCCGCCGGCGCAGCCCTGGAAGAAGACCACCGGCCCCTTGGTGGGGGTGATGTCAGGCTTCTTGCGGTGCTTGAGCCACTTGGCGAGGGTCTCGGTGTGGGCGGTCGGCATCGGGGCGTCGCGATGGATCTTGATGACCTTCTCGACCACGATCCGCAGCGGACGCAGCCCCAGGGCCCAGTTCGCCACCGGAGCCATCGGGGACAGCAGCATCCCCTCCATGTTGGTCTCGGGGATGATCCGGTCCCGCAGCGGGAAGCCGTTCTGCTCCTTCATCTTGGTCGCCGCCTGCTCATTGAGCTCGGCGATCTTGACCCCCTGCGGGCAGTTCAGCGTGCAGATGCCGCAGAAGTCGCACCACTCCAGGGAGTGGTCCACCGACGCACCGTCGCGGTACCGCTCGGCCTGCGGGCCGTTGTACTTCGGGCCGGTGAACAGCGGGTTGGCCTTGGCGACCGGGCACACCGTCTCGCAGATGGTGCACTTGACGCAGTTGTCGAGGGAGGCGCGGGCCACCTCATGGCCGGCGAATGTCTCCTCAATGACTCCCATTTCAGTTCCTTTCCGCAGTCGGGGACGCCGCGCTCGCGGCAACGACCGGCAGTGAGGCGAGGATGGCGTCGGTGGCCTTGACGGCCGAACCCAGCGCGATGCCCTCGCCGCTCTTCTCCTGCCAACGGGTGGCTCCGGCGATCACGCCACCAGCGGCGTAGACGTTGTCGTAGACCGGCTTGCCGTCGGCCACGACCTTCATCGAGTCGTCCACGGCGACGCCGACCTTGAACAGCGGCTGGGCCACTCCCCAGTACTTGTCGGTGACCAGATGGTCCTCGTCGACCCCCTCGGGGAGGGTCAGCGGCAGCCCCAGGACGGTGTCCAGGACGTGTCCGTGGGAGTCCAGCTTCAGCGCGCCGGACTCGAAGCCGCCGGCGGCCAGCACGAAGGCGTCGGCCGCGATCTCACGACGGTGACCCGCCGTGGAGGCGGTCACCGAGGCCAGCCGGCCGTCCGGACCGGCGGTGAAACCAGTCACCTTGGTGCCCAGGATGAACTCCACCCGGGCATCCTTGACGGCCTTGACCAGAGCCTCGTTGAGCCTCATGCCCGGCACGCACGGCGGCAGGGCGGGGATCTCGAAGACCGGGGCGCCGATGATCTGGGAGATCTCGGCGAAGGCGGCCTTGTGGTCCTCCTCGCCAAGGATGGCGGGAAGGCCGACGGTCTCCCCCTCGTTGACGAATCCCTTGATTCCCTCGGCGAAGGTGCGTCGGGTCTTCGGGTCGTCCAGGGCCCGGGCGAAGGTGAGCCCGGTCGCGTCGTACTCGTTCTGGCGGGGCTCGAAATCGGTCATCACCGCGCGGGCCGACACCTTGCCGCCGTCCGGCAGCGTGGTGCGCTCCAGGTTCTGGGCGATGAGCATCGGGTGGAAGTCCTTGAGCTGGGCCACCCCGATGATGACGAGCTTGAGCCCGTCGTGCAGTTCCCCGGCGGTCATCGTCGGCGTCACCAGAGCGGTGGGCCGCACGGCGCCGACGGCGGTGGGCAGGTTGACGTTGCGCTCGGGATCGCCGACCAGCAGGTCCTCACCGGCGGCCTCGCGCAGGAAGTCGACGCCGGCGCGGACGGCGTCGACCCCGATCCGTGCGTAGGGGTGCTCGGGGTTGGCGGCGGCGAAGGCCTCGATGGCGTCCAACGGACGCTCGACCCGCTCGGGGGCGTAGCCCAGGATGTCGATCGACCCCTGGCCGAGCTGGATGCCGCCCAGCCCCTTGGTGATCTGGGTGACGCGGGCGCCGGCCCGGCGCAGCCGCAGGGCTGCGGTGAGCCCGGCGATGCCGGCACCGATGACGACGACGTGCGGCTGGGCGCCGGCCCAGCTGGCGGTGGTGGTAATGGCTGTGGCGGTCACAGTTCAACCTCGCTCTCGGGGACGGGAAGATGCTCGACGTCGAAGGTGCCCTGGAAGATCCAGTCGTCGAGAGCGGTCTGTCGGACCTGCTCGCCGTAGAGGATGGGCCACAGGCCGATCCACCGGTTCTTGAGGAACAGGCGCAGCAGGCCGGTGGCCCGCTCGACGTCGACAGCGCCCTCCTCAAGGGCGACGCCGGTGGCGCGCATCGAGCAGAAGCCGCCCTGGCAGGGGCCCATGCCCAGGCGCAGCTGGCGGCGCAGGTCGTCGAAGGTGGAGTCGGGCTGCTCGGCGAGCAGGTCGGTGAGCATCTTGCGGCTCATCAGCTCGCACTCGCAGATGATCTGGTCGTCGATCGCGGCGCGCGAGGGCGTCTTGTTCGGCGTGGTCTCCAGATGCTTGGCCCGGGCCACCTCGTTGTCGTGGAGGCGGTGCGTGATGACGTAGGTGTGGCCCTCGGTGGATCCCGGCACGGCCTCCTTGTCGGTGGTGCAGGGGCGGTCGTCGCCGAGCTGCTCGCACATCACGTCGACGACGTTCTTGGCCATCAGGCGGTAGGTGGTGAGCTTGCCGCCGATGATCGAGACGATGCCGTTGACGCCGTCGCGGGTGCCGTGGTCGAGGATGCTCATGCCGCGGGACATGTGCCGGGTGTCGGTGGCGGCGACCCGCTTGTCCTTGAACAGCGGGCGGGCGCCGGCCCAGGCGTGCACGGCTCGGGAGTCGCGGAATCCGGGGATGAGGGCCTCGCCGGAGTCCAGCATCTGCTGGACCTCGTTGCGGGGGACCGCCAGGCGCTGCGGATCGTCGGCCTTGACGTCGGTGGTGCCGATGATGGAGACCGTGTGCACGGGCACCAGGATGTCGCCGTCGGCGGGGTAGATGCAGCGGTTGACGACGGTGTTCACCAGGCGGTGGTTCATCGCGATCATGATGCCGCGACCGGGCACCACCTCGACGTCGTGACAGCCGACCAGGTCGGCGATCCGGCCGGCCCAGGGGCCTGCGGTGTTGATGACGAAGCGGGTCGAGATCCTGACCTGCTCATCCTTCTTGAGGTCGTGGGCGACGACCGCGGTCACCTGGTCGCCCTCGCGGATGATCTCGGTGACCTCGGTGTAGGTGAGCACCTGGGCTCCGTGGTCCTCGGCGGAGTGAGCGGCGCCCCAGACCATCTGCCAGCCGTCGACCGTTCCGTCCTGGACGGCGAAGGCGCGCTTGAGTCCGGGGTTGAGGCGGGGCTCGCGGCGCAGTGCCTCGGCGACGCTGATCTCGGTCCACGGGACCTTGGCCTTGGTGGCCCCCTCGGTCCACTGGTCGGAGAACTCCATCGGGTCGTCGGGGGTGACGACGAACAGGCCGCCGGTCTTCTCGACGGCGTCCGCGTGGATCCGGGTGACGATCTCGTTCTCCTCGGCGCACTCGGTGGCCGACTCGGGATCCGATACGACATAGCGTCCGCCGGAGTGGAGCAGGCCGTGATAGCGGCCGGTGGTGCCCTGGCCGAGGTCGGCCTTGTCCAGCAGGACGGCGGAGTACCCGCGCATCGCGACGTCCCGCACGACGCCCGCACCGGTGGCACCGCCACCGATGACGACGACGTCAGCGTCCATGGTCCTCATGTTTGAAGCTCCTTCCGAAGCGCCGGGACGAACTCTCCGAGCTACCTGCCCTGCGCCGTTGCCAAAGTCCACTACAGAGAGTAGTGAATCCTCCGGCGAATCTTCGATCTTGCCTGCCGATGTGCAGGGATCAGTACCCACATAGCACGGACGTGCATTGAGTGCCACATCCGTGCATGTTTACGGCCGTCCTGGTCGTGGGAGCCTTTATTTACGGCACTTCCTCGTGCTGTAAATACGGCCGTTCCGGGTTTACTCCGGGATGGAGAACTCAGTTGACCGGGGTCTCGGCGGGCCGGCCGGCCAGCACCTCGAGGATGTTGCGCGCCGCCAGGGCGCTCATCACCCCGCGGGTCTGCCGGGTGGCCGAGCCGATGTGCGGCAGAGCCACCACATTGTCCATCTCGAGAAGGGCCGGGGTGATCGTGGGCTCGTGCTCGTAGACGTCCAGCCCGGCGCCGGCGATCTGGCCGGTCTGCAGGGCGTGGGCCAGGGCCGCCTCGTCGACACAGCCGCCGCGGGCGGTGTTGATGAGGAAGGCGCTGTCCTTCATCGTCGCCAGCGCATCGGCGTCGATGAGGTGGGCCGTCCGGGGGGTGAGCGGGCAGTGCAGGGAGACCACGTCGGAGACCGCCAGCAGCTCCTGGAGATCGACCCGGCGGGTCGCCGCGGTGTGCGGGTTGACGGCGTCGATGGCCGAGACGTCGTGGTCGTGGCGGGCGTCGTAGACGACGTCCATCCCGAAGGCGGCCCCGCGCCGGGCCATCGCCTCGCCGATCTGGCCGAGACCAACGATGCCGAGGGTGGCGCCCTGGAGACCGGCCCCCAGCATGAAGGTGTGGTCGTATCGCCAGGGAGTTCCCGCCCTCACCAGCCGCTCGGCCTCGCCGAGCCGTCGGGTGACCATGAGCATCAGCCCGAAGGCGAGATCGGCGGTGGCCTCATGGAGGACCCCCGGAGTGGTCGTCACGACGATCCCGCGGGCGGTGGCGGCGTCCAGATCGATGTTGTTGAACCCAGCGGCGCACTGCCCGATGACCTTCAGCCGGTCGGCGCGGGCGAGCATCTCGGCGTCCAGCGGGTCCGACAGGGAGGTCAGCAGGGCGTCGGCGTCACCGATGAGGGACTCCAACTCCGCACGGTCCATGAAGTGGTCCCCGCCCACCACATCGTGGTCGCTGAGCCGATCGAGAGCTTCGGGCATCTGAGGAGCAGTGACAATGATCCTGGCCATAGGGCCACACTATCGCCGCTCCCGGGGCCGGTTCAGGCGTGGTCGACGGTCTGCTGATCGGCCGGATCGGTGGAGTCGTCGGGGCTCGACGGCGTCTCGGAGGGACGGAACGGGTCCTCGCCGAGCCGACGGGTCCGGGCGATGCCGATCAGGAAGAGCACCAGAGTCAGCCCGAAGGTGGCCAGGATCTGGGCCCGGACACCGGGGTCGGTCATCCCCAGACCGATGATCCCGATCAGCACCGCCAGGGTGAGCCAGGACAGGTAGGGGTAGCCCCACATCTTGAAGGGGAGCTTCTCACCGGTCCGCTCGGCGCGACGTCTCAGGATGATCTGCGAGGCGATGGTGAACAGGTAGGTGACGATGATCGTGGAGCCCACGATGTTGAGCAGCACGTCGAGCACCTTGGCGCCCCAGATGTAGGTGAGGACGACGCACACGTAGCCGAAGGCGACACTCGACAGCACGGCGGCGACCGGGACGTTGCGGCGTCCCTTGCGCATCATGAACTGCGGAGCCATCCCGCGCTGGGCCAGCGAGCCGAGCATCCGCGAGTCGCCGTACAGATTGGCGTTGAGGGAGCTGAGGATGGCCAGCACGATGATGAGGGTCAGCACGGCGTCGGCGCCGGGGATCCGGGCCAGCGACAGCACCGCGACGAAGGGGGAGCTGGCGAGCTTGGGATCGTCCCAGGGCAGGGCGAAGACCATGATGGCCACCGACCCCATGTAGAAGACCAGGATCCGCCAGATGATGGTGTTGATGGCCTTGCCGATGTGCTTGCGGGGGTTCTCGGTCTCGGCGGCGGCGACCGCGACGATCTCGATGCCGCCGAAGGCGAAGATGACGATGAGCAGGCCGGTGGCCACTCCGGGCCAGCCGTTGGGCATGAACCCGCCGTGGTGCAGGAAGTTCGACAGGCCGGGGGCCGGGGTGGGCAGCACCCCGCACAGCAGCAGGACGCCGACCACCAGAAAGCCGACCACCGCGGCGACCTTGATGAGGGCGAACCAGAACTCGAACTCGCCGAACTTGTCGACCCCCAGCAGGTTGATGACGGTGAGCACCACCATGAAGACGAGGGTGAGCAGCCAGTCGGGGGCGATCGGCCAGGCAGCCAGGAAGATCTGTGCGGCGGCGGTGCCCTCGGCGGCCACCACGACGGCCAGCTCGACCCACCAGACCCAGCCCATCGCGAATCCGGCGGCCGGTCCCATGGCGCGGGAGGTGTAGACGGAGAAGGCTCCGGAGTCGGGGTGGGCGGCGACCATCTCGCCGAGCATCCGCATGATGGCGATGACCACCAGGCCGGCGACCACGTAGGCGACCAGCACCGACGGTCCGGCGGCGGCGATGCCCTTGCCGGAACCCAGGAAGAGGCCGGTGCCGATGGCGCTGCCGAGGCTCATCATCACCAGATGACGGCCCTTCATCCTGGGTGCGGGAGCGGTCCCCCGTTGACCCCCGGATGCCTGCGAGTGGCTGGAACTGCTCGACACGTGAGCTCCTTTGGCACGACGAATTTCCAACCACTGAGCCTATTCCGCCGGACGCTGTGGTCCTCGGTCGACTCAGAGCGTGGGACGCCGGGGACGTGGGAGTCCGCACTTCCTGGTCGCCGCGACGGGACGCCGCGCGCGTCAGCAGCCCTGCAGCGTGTCGCGACGTGCCCCCGACCACAGGCACCGGACACGGGGACTGGTCTCAGCCGTTCCCTCGCTTCTCGCGTCGCACATCCGAGGGCGTCGGGCCGAGGCGCCGAGCTGTCAGGACTCCAGGGCCTCCCGCTCCTTGACCAGACTGTCCCGGATGTGGTTGAGAATCTGCTCCAACTCGTCGAGATGATCCATGTCCAGGCCTCCGAAGACCACCCGGCGGACCAGACCAGCATGGCCGGGAGCGGCCGCGACGACGGCGTCCCACCCCTTGTCGGAGAGCCGGACGAGCTGCCCGCGGCCGTCGGTGCAGCAGGACTCGCGGCGGACCTGGCCGCGCTTCTCCATCCGGGTGAGCTGGTGGGACAGCCGCGAGCGCTCCCAGTGCATGGCGTCGGCCAGTGCCACCACGCGCATGGCGTGGCCCTCGGTCTCCGAGAGGCAGACCAGCACCTCGAAGTCCTGGAGGGACAGATCGGTGTCGCGGGCGAGTTGGCGGTTCAGCAGGACCGGGAGTCCATTGGTGACGTCGAGCCAGAGTCTCCACACGCGCTGCTGATGGTCGTCGAGCCACGGGGTGTCCTCAGTCATGTCGCTCATCCTCCCCCGGGGAGGGGCAGCGGAATAATTCCCGGTCTCACTGGTTGACATGTCACACAGTGTGCGTCACTATTGGTGACGCGTCAACCACTCCATCTCATGTGTTCCACTCAGGGAGACTTGCAATGACCAACCTCAGCGACCTCAACGGCACCTACGTCCTCGACCCCGCCCACACCCGCCTCGGCTTCGTGACCCGTCACGCCATGGTGACCAAGGTGCGCGGCTCCTTCACCGACTTCGAGGGCACCGCCTCCGGCAACGGTTCGGATCCCTCGTCGGCGAAGGTCACGGTCAGCATTGCGACCGACTCCTTCACCACCGGTGTCGCCGACCGCGACGCCCACATCAAGTCCGGCGACTTCCTGGAGACCGACAAGTTCCCCAAGATCACCTTCGCCTCCACCTCGGCGGCCGTGAAGGGCGACGACCTGGAGCTCACCGGTGACCTCACGATCAAGGGCATCACCAAGCCGGTCACCATCCCCTTCGAGTTCGACGGCGAGGCCAAGGACCCCTTCGGCAACATCCGCGTCGGCTTCGAGGGCAAGGTCAAGATCTCCCGCAAGGACTTCGGGATCACCTGGAACGCCGCCCTGGAGACCGGCGGTGTGCTGGTCAGCGACGACGTCACCCTGGAGCTCGAGGTCAGCGCGATCAAGCAGGCCTGAGGTCTTCCTCTTCCTCCTGTTCGGCTGAGTGGCCCGCCCGGCTTCGACTGGGGCCTGCCCGGCTCCAGCTGAGTGGCCGACTGGGGCCAAACTGGGCCCCGCCCGACTTCAGCTGGGTGGCGACCGCCCCTCCCGGCGTCAGTTGGGTCACTGGCAAAGGTTCCGCGGGCACCTCAGCAGACTCCACGGAGCCGCCGCCCGCGTTCGGCCGGGTGAGGACCAGAACTGGCCGTGCACCGGTCACGCCGGCCCGTTCGGCGACGCCCGGCCGGCGCCCCCATCCACGGATGCAGGGAAAGCCGTCGACCACCGTCACAGTCGGCGGAACATGACGCCCCCTCCCCACGGATGCAGGGAAAAGGCCTCATCCATGACATGTCCTCTCAGAATGGGGCGCCCCTCCCCACGGATGCAGGGAAAAGGCACGGATGCAGTGGAGCTCCACTGCATCCGTGCCTTTTGCCTGCATCCGTCCTTCTTCCTGCACCTGTCCCGGCAGTTTCCCTGCATCTGTGCTGCTTGTCCGCACCGACCACGGCAGTTTCCCTGCATCTGTGCCGCTCCCCCTGCGCCTACCCCGACAGCTTCCCTGCATTCGTGCTGTTTCGCTGCACCTGTCCCAACCCACCAGAGCGTCCGCACCTCTCCCCTGCATCCGTGCCGTTCCCCTGCGTCTACCCCGGCAGTTTCCCTGCACCCGTCCCAGCCATTTTCCTGCATCCGTGCCGACGAGCCCTCTCCAGCACGGTTCTGGGCAACATGACATGGAAGAAGTGAACATTTCACTCGCCAAAGTGCAGATCTCGACGCTGCCGTCGCTCCGCACCTCGTTCAGCGAGTGAAATGTTCACCTCATCGGATGCTCAGGGAATTACCAAGCCTGCTGCCGCTCGCGCTCACGTGCGATTCCCGGCTCTTCACGAACGAGGGTGTAGCGCGGGTCTGAATCCGCCGGCTTCGAGCAGCGACCGAGCGATGTAGTGGCTGAGGTTGCGGAAGCCGAGGGCCGTGCCGCGGAGGTGTTCGAGTCGGCCGTTGATCGCTTCGGTGGGGCCGTTGCTGGTGCCGGGGCGGTCGAAGTAGCCGAGCACGTCCGAAGCGCGCTGTGTGAGAGTGCGGGCGAGTTTGCGGATCTCGACGAGCTGCTCCGGGACGCTGGCGCTGATCTTGTCGATCGTGTGCGCGAGGAAGAATCTGCCCAGGCCGCGGTCCTTGTCCCGGTACGCGGTGATCATGTCTTGGTAGATGCCCCACGTCGCTTCGACCTCGACGTGCCTGTCGTCGGCGAACAGGGCATCTAGCCGCGCCTGCTGCTTGTCGGTGAGCAGACCGGCACCGGTCAGCAGGGTCCGTCTGGCCTGGTAGAGCGGATCGCCCTTCATGCCCCGCCGGCCGAAGACGTCGTGTGGACTGAGTGAAGCTTCCCGGACTTCTGAGGAAAGTCATAGTTTCGAGAATCGGGTAGGATCACATCATGTCAGGATCGAAGTACAGTCCGGAGTTCAAGAACCAGGTCGTTCTTGAAGTCGTGGACAAGCATCGCACCATCAAAGCCGTAGCAGAATCATACAATCTTGTCGCTCAGACTGTCGGCGTATGGGTCAAGGAGTATCGCAAGAAGAATCCGGACCCGGAAACCGAGAACCTCACCAGTGCCGAGTCGGCCGAACTCGCACGGTTGAGGAAGGATCTCCGTGAGGCCCGGATGGAGAACGAGTTCCTAAAAAAAGCGGCAGCCTTCTTCGCGAAGGAATCACAGTAGCTGTCCGCTACACGTACATCTTCTCGCAAGAAGGCAACTACCCCGTTCGGCTCATGTGCCGATGCCTCACCGTGTCTCCCTCGGGATATTATGACTGGCGAGCCAGGCCCATTTCTGCGACCGCACGTCGACGCCGTGACCTCGCTTCCAAGATTCGTTTCTATTTTGCTGACTCGGACGGTACCTACGGCTACCGGCGGATCGCCGCAGAGCTCGCCCGGGCCGGTGAGGCGGTGCACCCGGACACGGTCCGCTCCATCATGCGGGCCGAGGGGCTGGTGGCCGCACAGCCCCGCCTGAGGGTCCGCACCACGATCCCGGCCGACGACGCCGACGGGCGCCCAGACCTGGTGGAACGAGACTTCACCGCGGCGCAGCCGGGATACAAATGGGTCGGTGACATCACCTATATTCGCACCCTGGAAGGATTCTGCTATCTGGCGACGGTACTGGACTGCTGCACGAAGAGGGCCGTGGGTTACGCGATCGATGATCACATGAGGACCGGATTGATCTGCAGGGCCATCGACATGGCCGTCAGGAATTGTGAGTATGTGAGAGGGGCGACCATTTTCCATTCGGATCATGGGTCGCAGTACATGTCGAAGGAATTCACCGAGCTGCTCGAGTCCTATGATATCAGACTGTCCGTGGGGAGGACGGGACTGTGCTGGGATAATGCGTGGGCGGAGTCGTTCAATGCGACGTTGAAGAACGAGAGGGTGCACCGGGTGATCTATCGGACCAGGGATGAGGCGGTCCGGGATATTGTGCGGTGGATCGAGCTCAGGTATAATCAGAAACGTCTTCACTCGTCGTTGGGGTATCGGACCCCTAATGAGATTGAGGCGGAGTACAGGGAATCACGTCAGGTGGCCTGAAACCAAGTGTTTGGGCGTGTCCGAGAAACGGCAAGCAGTCCAGACCATGTCCAGCAGCCGTGCCGGGCCGGTCTTGTCGCGCACCGGGGTCAGGTCGATGATCACGGTCACGTACGTGTCGCCGTGGCGGGTGTGTCGCCACACGTGCTCGTCGACGCCGATCGTGGTCACGCCCTCGAACCGCGCCGGGTCATCGATCAGCCGCCGGCGGCCCTCGGCGAGGATCGCGTCGTTCGCGGCGGACCAGGACACCCCCAGCCCTGCCGCGACACGCGTGACCGAGAGATGATCGAGGACCAAGCCCGCCAGCCCCCACGCCAACCCACCGCGGGAGATCTTCGCCCGTACCGGCGCGGCGGCCGTGGTGTCCTGCCGCCAGACCCGCCCACACCCGCAGCATTTGTAGCGCCGGACCCGGATCAGCAGGGTCGTGGGCCGATGCCCGAACGGCTCATGCGCGAGCCGACGGATCACCGTGTCGCGCGGGGCGCCCTCGCATCCACACTCGCGGCACCACCGGTCCGGCTCCACGACACGGCACTCGATCACCGCCCGATCCGGGTCCAGACGCTGCCCGACAGCCTCCAGGCCGAGCTCGTCGAGACCGCAGAACGTGGTCAGGCAAGGTGTAGTGAAAGTAGCGTGGGGCACGTCGAGGTCTTCCGGCAGATGGCGAGTGTGAGAACTTCCATCCCCAGGGAGACCTCGACCCCTACCCGGCCACCGACACGCTCAACCCGCTACACCCTCGTTCGTGAAGAGCCCGATTCCCTCAAGTCCACCTCCTACCACCCACGAATGCAGGAAAGTCGCCACCTCGGGAGGGACACAGCAGGAAGGACACAACAGGGAAGCGCACAACAAGAGGGACACCTGGACACAGCGGCACCACGACACAGCGACGGCGACGGCGAACACTGTCAGACCCTCTCTCTAGAGTGAGCTCTGACCCCATTCAGGAGGCCCGATGATGGTGAAGTTCCTGCACACGTCCGACTGGCAGCTCGGCATGACCCGCCACTACCTGGCGCGCCGTCGCGGCGGAGACGACGACCCACAGGCCCGGTTCACCTCCGACCGGATCGACGCCGTGCGCCGGATCGGCGACCTGGCCCGGACCCAGGGCTGCGCCTTCGTGGTGGTCGCCGGCGACGTCTTCGAGACCCAGAACGTCTCCCGGCAGGTGATCACCCGGACCTGCCGGGCGATGGCCTCGATCGCCCTGCCGGTCTACCTGCTGCCGGGCAACCACGACTCCCTGGAACCCGGCTGCGTCTGGGACCGGCCAGACTTCACCCAGGCCTGCCCCGACAACGTCACGGTGCTGCGCGACTCCACACCCATCGACGCCGCCGACGGGGTCCAGGTGATCGGCGTCCCATTGCTGTCGCGCCATCCCTCCAGCGATCCGGTGGGACCGGTGGTCGCCGGGCTGACCGACGACGGCACCACCCGAGTGCTGGTCGCCCACGGACAGTTGCCCGGGCTGTCAGGCCAGGACGTCGAGGGAGTGCTCATCGACCGGCCAGCCCTGGACGCGGCCATCGCCCGCGGCGCGATCAGCTACGTCGCCCTCGGCGACCGTCACATCCGCTGGCCCGAGAGCCCGGATGCGCCGATCCGCTACTCCGGCACCCAGGAGACGACGCGATTCAGCGATCCCGGCAAGGGCAGCGTCGACGTCATCGAGATCGCCGACGGCCGGGTGAGCGCCACCCCGTTTCCGGTGGGCATCTGGCTGCACGCCAGGGTGAGTCGCCCGATGTCCACCGATGAGGACATCGACGCGCTGGCGTCCGAGCTCGCCGGGTTCGACGACCCGACCCACACCATCATCCGCTACGACCTGCACGGCGGCCTGACCGTCACCCAGAACGCCCGGCTGGAGGCGCTGCTGCAGGATCAGTCGGACAGTTTCGCCAGCCTCGAACCCAGCGAGGACCGCAACGACCTCACCGTCCTGCCCGATGACGACGACCTCGCCGGGATGGACCTGCCGGGCTGGGCAGGCGGCGCCGCCCAGGAGCTCGCCGACCTGGCGGGTCCCGGACGCCATGACGGCGACGTCGCGCCCGCCACCGCGGTCGACGCCCTCGGACTGCTGAGACGTCTGGCCGCCCGATCGGAGGCCGGCCGATGAGACTCCACCGGATCCACGTCGAGAACTTCCGATCCATCCACGAGCGCACCCTCACATTGCCCGACTCCGGCCTGGTGATCGCCGAGGGTCTCAACGAGGTCGGCAAGACCTCCATGATCGAGGCCCTGGACCTCCTGCTGGACCCCAAACTCAAGGCCACCTCCAGGGCCGGCCGAGTGGCCCAGACCCAGCCCTACGGCACCGACCTGCCCGTCGTGGTGGAAGCCGAGATGACCGTCGGCGGGGTGCGGCTGATCCACTCCAAGCAGTTCCTCCACCAGCCCCAGGCCCGCCTGGAGTTCGTCTCGGGACGGCGCGCCGGCGAGGTGCTGACCGGTGAGGAGGCCACCGACGCGATGGCTGAGATCTGGCGGGGCACCGACGACACACTGTGGCAGGCGCTCCGGCTGATGCAGGCCGGCAGCCTGGAGGCCCTGTCCCTGCGATCCTCCACCGCGCTCACCGCCGCCCTCGACCGGGCGGTCCGCGACCAGGGCGGGGAGGGGGACGACGTCGCCGCCCCCGACGGTGCGTCCGGGAACGGCGCCGATCGTGACGGGGCGGGTCTGCTCGCCGCCGTCACGCACGAGTACGAGCAGTACTGGACGCCGACCGGCAAGCCGGGCAAGGTCCTCAAGGAGGCCGCCGCGGAGACCGAGAGGCTGACGGCCGAGCTGCAGCAGGCCACCGCGCGGCTGGCCGAGGTGGACACGGTGGTCTCGGATCTGGAGGAGTCCCAGGAGAATCTCGAGGACCAGCAGAAGTCCCTGGCCGCGCTGAAGGTCTCGGCCGCCCGGGACGCCGCCGCACTGGCGGATCTGGAGGATCTGGAGCACGCGGTCACCGAGGCCACCCGGGCCGAGCAGGACGCCCGGCACCTCCGCGACGCCGCCGTCGACGAGTTGAAGGATCGCCGGGCCGCAGTCGCCGAACTGGCTGACGCCCGGGACGCGGAGGAGGACGCCCGTGCGGCCGCACGCACGGCTCTCGAGGCGGTCGAAGCGGTCGAGTCGCAGTTCACCGAGGCCGACCAGGCGTGGCGGGAGGCCGATTCTGCGCGCAGGAAGGCCAAGGAGGCCTGGGACGCCGCCCGGCGTCGCGCCTCCGAACTGCGCGACCAGGCCCGCCTCGAGCGGCTCAACCAGACGATCACCACCATCACCGCGCTCCAGGCCGAGATCGCCGAGGCCGAGAACCGGATCGACACCAACCCGGCCACCGCCGCCGGCATCAAGGCGGCACGGGCGGCCGAGCAGAAGCTCACCGCGGCCCGGATCCGGCTGGAAACCGCCAGCCCGAGGATGACGCTGAGCCGACTGGCCGAGGACGCCCCGGAACTGCGGGTCGACGGCGAGCCGATCAGCGGTGAAGGCGACGATGAGAGCCGGGTGGTCGACCGGCGGACCGTCGTCGAGGTCGCCGAGGCGTGGCGGATCACAGTCGTCCCCGCCGCAGACGTCGACGACCTGGCCCATCAGGTGGAGGCTGCCGAACGAGATCTGGCCGCGCTGCTGGACCCGATGAGGGTCGCCACGGTCGAGGAGGCCCGCGACCTGCTGAGTCGACGTCGCCGCGAGGAGGATGCGCTGATGGCGCTGCGCCAGCGGGTGGCGAGGGAACTCGAGGACGCCGGGGCCGAGGCCGAGGGGTCGGGTGGCACCGGTTCTGGGGTCGGGGCCGGGAGTTCGGTCGAGGCCGGGAATGGAGCCGAGGCCGGGAGTGGAGCCGGATCGGTGAGTCTGGCCGATCTCATCGCGGTCCGCGACCGGATCACGGCCTCCTCGGCCCTGGTCCGTGAGACCACAACCGAGGTGACCATGACCAACACCGAGACCGACGCGGCGCCCGGCATGACCGACGGATCCGAAGCACTCCAAGGCGCTGACCAAAGCACCGAGACCCCGGAACAGGCCGACCAGAGGGCCGACCTCCTGGAGTCCGCCCACGAGGATGCCGACCTGGCGGAGACCACCGCGCGTTCGGCCCGCGACACTGTCCAGGAGCGCCGCTCGACGGCCAGGGAGGCGGCCTCGGCGGCGTCCTCCACGCTGACCTCCAGTCATGATCAGGTGCACCGGCTCCAGGACCGGTTGGAGACAGCCCGCGAACAGACCAGCGACCAGGCCCTGGAGGATGCGGCACGCGCTGCCGAGGAGCAGCACAAGGACGCCACGAGCAGGGTCGCCGCGGCCTCCCGGGAGCTGGAGTCCCACTCCCCCGACCAGGTGCGGGAGGCGGCGCAGGCCTCCGCACGGCGTCTCGCCCGTGCAGGTGAGCGGCTGGTGGCGAGCCGGGGACGCCATGCCGAGCTCACCGGCCAGCTGAGGGGACTGGACCGGGAGGGGCGTCAGGACCGGTTCGACGAGCTGTCAGGGCTGGCGCACCGCAGCGGGATCGAGTCGGCGGCCCTCACCCGGCGGGCCGATGCCGCGCGGCTGCTGCACGACACCCTCATCCGCCATCGCGACGAGGAGCACCGGCGATACCTCGAGCCGTTCACCCGGGAGGTCGAGAGGCTCGGTCGCGGTGTCTTCGGGCGAGACATGGCCGTGCGGGTCGACGACTCCCTCACGGTCACGAAGCGCCTGCTCAACGGGGCCTGGCTGGACTGGGACCAATTGTCGACCGGGGCGAAGGAGCAGCTCGGCCTGGTGGTGCGTCTGGCGACCGCCCAGCTGGTGGATCCGAAGGACGGCGTCCCGGTGATTCTGGACGACGCGCTGGTCTACTCCGACCGGGTCCGGACCTCCCGGGTCCTCAAGGAGGTGGCCACCGGTTCACGCAACCACCAGGTGATCGTCCTCACCAGCGCCCCGGAACGCTACGACGGACTGGACGCCACCAGAATCCCCTTCCAGTGACCCAGACGTCCTGACCCTGTCCTTTCCCACGGCCCGGCCCTGTCTCGCCCTGCCCTTTTTCCGGCTTTCTTCCAGCTCGTCCGGCCTTTTCCACGATGCTCGCGAAGTTCGACGATGCTCGCGCTATAGCGCGAGCATCGTCGAACTTCGCGAGCATCGTGGAGCATGGTGGTGGTGGGCGTGGGTGGACGGTGGTGCGTGCTCCTGTCGCGTTGCCCCGACCCTTGTCACGACTCTGCCCGGCCGACGTCTGCACCTCGGCGGCGACAGCGCGGCGCCGGACTTCAGCTGGCGAAGTTGTAACGGATGAAGCCGATGCCGTGGGTCTGGTCCAGACTCCGCAATCCGCACGAACGGTAGAAGGCGGCAGTGGCCGGATCATCGTCGGTGATGAGCATCAGCTGCCGGATGACGGCGTAGCGGTCCATCGCGGCCATCAACAGGTGACTTCCCACACCGCATCGGTGAATCGCCGGCGCCACCAAGAGATCCTGGACCAGGGCCACCGAGCAGTTGTCCGAGACCACCCTCACCAGCCCGATGAGCTCGCCGGCTCCTGCCCGGCCCGAGGTCGAACACGTCTGGGAGGGATCCTCGCCCTGTGACGACGCGCCCTTCGCGGATTCTTCATTCTCCTGAAGCTCCTGGGACACCACGGCGGATCGCGCACCGCCTGACCCGGCGTCCACACTGCAATTGTCCGCAGTGGACTCCCCGAGTGAACGGTCGCCGCATGCCCGCGCGGTCATGAACCAGCTCGACCCGGCAAGAATGGCGTTCATCTTCTCCGGATGGTCGGTGTACCCGCTCCATCCGACCGACGCGTACAGCTCTGTCAGCTCACCGACGTCGGGGGCCGCCCCAACCTGATACTCGACATACTCGACCTGGGCCATCCTGTTCACGTCCACAGCCAACCACCACCTGACTTCTGGACCGAACGAGCGAGCCGACCAGACCGAGCCGCTCCTGTGCACCACCCGGCACTCCCCAGGTCTGCCACATGGGGCTGCCGGCCAGGCCGAGACGGAACCAGACCTCCAACAGCCACCGGCCCTGACCCCACGACGGCCACGGGCCTCAACCCCCAATGGCCACGGCCCTGACCCCACGATGCTCGCGAAGTTCGACGATGCTCGCGCTATAGCGCGAGCATCGTCGAACTTCGCGAGCATCGTGGACAAGAACGGATGTGGATTGCAACGGGCTACACGGATTGGACCGGCCACACCGGCCAGGTCACCCACCCCACCACCCCGGAACCCAGAGAGAGCCCACAAAGAGCCCCGACGGTCAGACTCCGACTCTCATCCAGGCGTCTCCCCGTTCCCGGTAGGCCAGGATCGCCCCGCGCACCACCATGAACCCGGTGAACGCCACCCACATCCACACCATCGCCGAGGCGCCACTCGGACTGGCCATCCGGACAGCGAGAACCATCGGCAGATAGGCCACCAGCATCACCACCTGGGCCCCGGCCAGCCAGCGTCCGTCCCCCGCCCCGATGAGCACCCCGTCCAGGACGAAGACCACACCCGACCACGGCTGAGTCAACGCGATGACGATGAGCCCGGCGGCCAGCGCGGACCGCACGGCGGGATCGGGGCTGAAGGCCATCGGCAGCACCCGGTGGACGGCCAGCAGCAGCACCCCCAGGCCAACCCCGACCCACAGCCCCCACCTCACCATCAGACGGGTGAGCTCGCGGGCCTGGCTCTTGTCGCCGGCCCCCAGCGCCGCTCCAGTGAGCGCCTGCCCGGCGATCCCCAGCGCGTCCAGGGCCATCGTGAGGAATGTCCACACCGTCATCGACACCTGGTAGGAGGCCAGCGCCACCACACCCAGGCCGGCCGCCACCCAGGTGGTCAGCAGCAGGCTCGCCCGCAGCGCCAGGGTCCGGATCAGCAGCGGGACGCCGTCGCGCATGGAGGCCAGCACCCCGACGGCCTGGAACTTCAATGAGACGCCGGTCCCCATGGTCCGCACCACGAAGACGATCACCAGGGCCAGCGCCATTCCGAACTGACAGATCAGGGTTCCCCATGCCGACCCGGCGATCCCCCAGCCGAGGCCGATCACGAACCACAGGTTGAGAATCAGGTTCACCGAGAAGGCGATCACCGTCACCACCAGCGGGGTGCGGGTGTCCTGAAATCCTCGCAGCACCCCGGTGACCGCCATCGTCACCAGCATCGCCGGCACCCCGCAGCCGGCGATCCGCAGATAGGTGACGGCGGGCTGGGCGGTGCTGGCCGCCGTCCCGAACCAGGGCACCACGGTCGGGGCGCCGAAGACCAGCAGCAGGGCGGAGATCACACCGAGCAGCACCGACAGCCAGACGCCGTCCACACCGGCCTGGGCGGCACCCTCGCGATCCCCGGCACCCATCCGTCGGGCGCTGGTGGCGGTGGTGGCGTAGGCCAGGAAGACGAACAGTCCGGTCACCGTCGTGAGCACGGTGCTGGCCACTCCCAGCCCGGCCAGTTCCACGGTGCCCACGTGGCCGATGACCGCGGAGTCGGCCATCAGGAAGAAGGGCTCAGCCACCAGGGACAGAAAGGCAGGCACCGCCAGGTTGAGTACCTGGTGATGCCTGGACGACTGAGCGTTGCTGGGAACCCTCACTTCTGGATCGAGTGGAAGATCCAGGTGCGGAGCTGGCTGAGCACCTGACCGGCACGGCGGGACTGGTCGTCCACACGCATCGTCGCGGTGGTCGCGAGCATGCTGAAGCCGTAGAGCGTCGAGCGCAGTACCACCTCGAAGTAGTCCACCGTGACATCGGGGGCCCAGCTCAACGGTTCGGGCAGCTGGAGCACCGAGCGCAGCACCTCGGGGACCATGGGGGGACGTTCAGCGACGTCGGTCGCCCCGTTGCTCCTGCCCGCACTGGTGTGCCGTACATAGGTCTCGACGCTGCAGTCGGAGATCGAGGCGCAGACACCGAACCAGCCAGGCTCATCAAGAGCGAAGTCGATGTAGCCACGGCAGGCCGCCAGGATGACCTCGGTGGTTCTCACCTTCGGTTCGGCGTTGGCGAACTCGACGCGCGCCCGCACGACGGCCTCATTCATCGCATCGGTGAGGTATCCGGTAGCTCGCACGGCAACCTCGTCGAGCAGAGCCTCCCGCCCGTTGAAGTGTCGGTAGGCGGCATTCGGGGAGACGCCGGTGCGGCGGGTCGCCTCGCGCAGCACGACGGCGTCCGGTCCACCGGTGCGGGCGAGGTCGAGACCGGCCATCACCAGGGCGTGGTGCAGATCACCGTGATGATATGTGTCTCGTCGTCCGTCAGTTGCGTGGCGTGCCTGCGGCATGGTCGTCCCCCAAGTAGGAAGTGCGGGACAGCCGCATCCGGCCGCCCGCACCATTCTTCGTGAGCATCCACTCTATGGGGCCGGGCACACGCCCACGACATCCCGGCGCCCCGCGGACCCGTGTTGACACCGATCCACAGCTGATTGACATCATATGGCCGGTTCACAAGGGGACTCACGACGTCGCGCATTCGGGCGACCGGTAGATGTGGTCAGTGCACACAGCGGTCCGGAAATGGTCGGGCCGGACCCTCGGCGGTGGTCTAGCCTGACGCCCATGAGCGCCGAGTCACGAGCGGGACGCGACCCGTCCCGACTGATCCACACCGGGCAGGCCCTGGTGGACGCGGTCGTCGAGATTCCGGCCGTGCCGCGCAATGGCGGCAACACGATGGCCAGCAGCTACCGGCAGTACGCCGGCGGGGCGGTGAACACCCTGGTGGCCGCCGCCCGCAGCGGCGGCCGGGCGACTCATGCCGGTGCGATCGGTCAGGGGCCGAATGCCCGTCTGATCCGCGAGGTACTGGCCGCGCAGGGGGTGGAAATCAGCGCCCCGGCCGTCCCGGAGGCTGATTCCGGGGTGTGCATCGTCCTGGTGGAACCCTCCGGAGAACGCACCTTCATCACCACCACCGGGGCCGAGCGGATCATCTCGGTCGGCTCGCTGGCGACCAGCGATCCTCAGCCGGGGGACGCCGTCTGCGTCACCGGCTACTCGCTCGTGATGGCCTCGACCCGGGACCCTCTGCTGGAGTGGCTTTCCGGGCTGCCCGCCGGGGTCGACGTCGTCCTGGACCCGGGGGACGTGATGGCCGGGCTGCCCGCCGCGGTGCACGAGCGGATGCGTGCCCTGACAACGGTGTGGACCGGAAACCTCGAGGAGTCCCGCGCCCTGGCGGGGCTGGTCGCACCGGATGCCGGCGACCTCACGATGGCCCAGACCCTGGAGCCCTGCGCCCGCTCGCTTCCCCGCGGGACGGTGGTCATCACCCGCGACGGTTCGAATGGCTGCGCGGTCCTGGCCGATGGCCAGCTCAGTGTGGTGCCGGGTTTCCCGATGGAGGCGGTGGACACCAATGGCGCCGGTGATGTCCACACCGGAGCCCTGCTGGCGGCGCGGTTGAGCGGGACGGCACGGTTGGGCAGAGCTACGCAGGTCGACAAGACGGCACAGGCGAGCGGGGGCGCACAGGTCGGCGGGACGGCACAGGTGAACGGGGCAGACTGGGAGGACGCCGCGCGCTGGGCCAATGCCGCCGCAGCCATTTCGGTGACCCGACGCGGACCCGACACCGCACCGGGGATCGACGAGATCCGGGTCTTGCTCGAGTCCTGAGCCACGCGTAACTGCTTCGAACACTCGGCTGCGAACACTCGTCTCCGACACCTCGGCGCGATGGACTCAGCGCCGCATCCTGCCGCCTGTCCAGTCTCCGACCCGCCCCGGCGTCGGAATTAGGCTGGGATCATGCCCCACTCCGATGCCGCCTCCCCCGCCACCAAGGCCCTGGCCCGGGCCAAGGTCAAGCACACCCTGCACGCCTACGACCACGACCCCTCGAACCGTCACTACGGCGAGGAGGGGGTCGCCCAGCTCGGCTTCTCGGCGGACGTGATGTTCAAGACCCTGGTGGTCCATCTGGAGGGATCGGGGGTGCGGACCCCGTTGGCGGTGGCGGTGGTCCCGGTCAGCGGCATGCTCGACCTCAAGGCGTTCGCCGCCGCGATGGGGGCGAAGAAGGCGTCGATGGCCGAACCCGACGTCGCCCAGCGGGCCACCGGATACATCGTCGGGGGTATATCCCCCCTCGGTCAGAAGAAGAAGCTGCCGACCTGTGTGGACTCCTCGGCCCTGGACCACGACGTGATGCTGGTCTCGGGCGGGCGACGGGGCCTGTCGGTGGAGCTGGCCCCCGCCGACCTCATCCGGGTCATCGGGGCGACCACCGCCGCGATCGCCGACTGAATCAGTGGCGGCGCGACCGCAGGCTCATCGGCAGCCCGATGAGACCGATCAGGATGATCACTCCCAGCACGACGTGGACCCACTTGATCCCGGACTCCCCCAGGCCGATCTGAATGATCATGAGGATCGGCATCGAGATCGCGTGGGCCATCACTCCCGACCGTCCCCCGCGCCGACGCCACACCACGGCCGAGATCGCCGCCAGGACAGCCGCCAGGGTGGCCGCGTAGCCGAGTCCGGCATGGGCCTCGATGAGGTTCCACGAGCCGTTGAGCATCAGGATCCCGAGCACCAGCTGCCCCAGCACCAGCACCACCGCGACCCACGAGGCCCAGGTGAGGACCGGCGGGATGGTCGGCCCCGACCCGGGGGCCAGGTGCGGAGCAGAGGGGCGGTCGGAGGCGTGGGGCGAGTCGGATGCTGTCATGGCGCCAACAGTATGAGGATCGGTGCGAGGCGACGCCGGATTCAGCTACCGGCCGGGCGCGCCGCTCCGCCCCTCCGGTCGCGCCGCTCGCCCCCTCCGGCCGCTGCGATCAGTCGCCCAGAGCCGCACTCACCGGGCTCCGCGCGCACGGATCCCGAACCGGCCCTCCATCACGAAGGGCCCGCCGATCGCACCCAGCACCAGCGCCACCAGCGCCGCCGGCCAGCTGATCTGTGCGATGACCGACCAGGTGCCGACGATCCAGTACTGTCCGACGGCCGCCACCACCAGGCCGAGCAGGGCGACCAGCACCCCGGCGAGCCGTTGCTGACGACGTCGCCCCACCAACCGGGACCCGCTCAGCGCGGCGCACAGCAGCACCGGGATGAGGCAGACCACCGCCACCCCGGCCCCGCACAGCAGCCCCAGGAGCAGACCGCCGAGCCAGCCACGGGCCGACAGGGTGCCGGCGTCTCCGGCCGATCCGGTCCCCATCGACGACCAGATCGCCAGGCTGAGTCCCCACACCAGCCCGGAGGCCACCGCGGCGAGCACCAGGCCGCCGGCGGCCCGCCCGACCCGCACCGACTCCCCGCCGATCGGATCGCCCCTCATGAGTGCCGGGCCGCCGAGTCCACGGCGTGCCCCTGGACCCCCGGAGCTCCCGGGTCCGAGACCTGCCGGTCCACCTGACTCCCCGGATTCACCGGATCCATCGGCCCCACCGCGTCCTCGGGTCTGGTGTCGGGGGCATCGCCAGGCATCGGGCGCCCCTCGTCGGCGCAGGTGCAGCGCGAGGGGGTGCCGGGCCAGGGCGCGCCGTCGAACGGCCAGGCCACCTTGACCGGCCCCTCGACACTGGGCTCGCGGTAGCACTCCCAGCCGAAGACCTCGGCGAAGATGTCGTCGGGCAGGGAGGTGAAGGCGGTGATGTCGCTGGTCTGGCTGGCATGACACTTCAGGGCCGCCCGCTTGACCTCCGCCAGGTCGCGGACGTCGACGGCCCACCGGAGATCAGCCTCCGGGGTGCCGATCGGGTTGCCGTCGTCACCGGGGTAGACCGGGTCGGGCATCTTCTGGGTGAGTCCGCGAGACCGGGCGAGTCGGGCGGCCTTCGCCTGACGCTCGCGATTGATCGAGACCTCCAGCACCCGGGGCCTTCGGGCGGCCTGTTCGACGGCGCTCCAGGTGACGTGGTGGACCATCACATGATCGGGATGGCCGTAGTTGCCGTGCCAGTCGTAGCCGATCAGGGCGTCGGCGTCCTCCTCGTCGAGAATGTCGGCGAGCCTGCGACCGGCCTCCTCGGCGTCGGAGTCCATGAAGGATCCCGGCGCGTGGTTCTGGGTCCAACCGGTCATCCCCGAGTCGTGGTAGCCGAGCCATTCCACCCGCGACACCCCGAGGACCTTCGCGGAGGCCTCCAGCTCGCGGTGCCGTCGGGCGGCGACGGTCTCATGGGGGTCGGCGTCCAGAGCCTCCTCGCCGCACGCCCCGTCGGTCGCCACCACCAGGATGACGCGGTCCCCCCTGGCAGCGGCACGCGCCATCGTGCCGGCGGTCGAGGAGGACTCGTCGTCGGGATGAGCATGAAGAAACACCAGGGTGGCCATGCTCCCCATCCTTCCGCGGGGAGTATCGCCCATCCAACCTCTGGACACAGGTCTCAGCTGATGGCCAACAGGGGGCTCAGCGCACCACGACGTGGGTGCCGACCCTGGTGAACGCCCAGATGGCCTTGGCATCGGCCGGCCTCATCCTGGCGCACCCGTCGGAGACCCGGCCGTTCTCGCCGACGGTGTCCAGCGGCTGGGCGCGACGGCTGTGCCGGTCGTGGGGCACCTCGTGGAATGCGATGTCCCCGTCGGCCCCGGGACGGCGCCAGAAGGCCACGAAGTAGGGCAGCGCCCAGGTGCGCTTCCCGTCCAGGGAGGCGCTCTCGGCCACCTTGTACTTCACCTTGTAGGTGCCGGGCGGGGTTTTCCACGACAGCGCGGTGGTCGGCATCACCCGGGTGACGATCCCCTTGTGGACCAGGTAGACGTGGTTCTCCGCACGCAGCCACAGGACATAGGACCCGCCGCCGGCCGAGGACTTCTGGCCGACCCGCAGCGAGGCCGGCGGAACCGATGAGGACGGTGAGGGAGTCGACGCGGCCCGGGGAGTGGCAGACGCCGAGGGTGCCCTCGGGGCCGAGGCGGAGGCAGATGGCGCGGTCGGGGCCACCGGGTCGGCGACGATCGGTCCCGCGACGCCGGTGCCGGCGGCCTCCTGCTCCGCCTCCGACCCGACCGGGCAGCGGTTGGGAGCCATCCGGGTGCGATCGTTGAGGTCCCCGGCCCGGGGCACCGCGTCGACGCAGTCGGTGGAGCCGGAGGGTGCAGCGACGTCGACGACCGAGCAACTCGCCAGCAACGGCACCGTGATGAGCGCCGTCACCATCGCACGCAGATCGACCATCCGTCACCTCCCTGACTCAGGGGCGCCGCACCGCCGTGCGGGCCCATCAGCGCATTCTATGGCGCCACTCGAGGCTCCTCCCGGGACCGACGAGCACCCCGCATGTCGGCCGGTCGGATCCCCGAGCTCGTCCCGCCACTCAACCCGGGCACCGGATCCCGGTACCGGGAGGGCAGACTTGGGCCGTGACCCCGCCGACGCGACCGGCGGGCCGCGACCGCAGACCGTGCTCCGCCCACGACTCCAGGAGGACCCCATGACCACCGAGCAGGCACCCACCCAGTCCACCGCCCTGGTCATCGGGGAGTCCCTCATCGACATCGTCAGCCGCCCCGAGCAGACTCCGGTCGAGCACCCGGGCGGGTCCCCGATGAATGTCGCGATAGGCCTGGCCCGGCTGGGACGCCGGGTCGAGCTGGCCACCTGGTACGGCTCCGACGAGCACGGCCGGCTCATCGACGACCATCTGGCCGCCGACGGCGTCATCGTCTCCGAGGGCTCCCGGCAGGCCTCCAGCACCTCGACCGCGATCGCCCACGTGGCCGCTGACGGGAGCGCCGAGTACGTCTTCGACCTCGACTGGTCGCTGCCGTCGGTGAGCGTGCCGCCGAACTGCCCGGTGGTCCACGTCGGATCCCTGGGCACCTCGATCGACCCCGGCGCCGAGGTCGTCCGGCACGCCGTGGAGGACGTCCGGGGAGCCGCGACGATCAGCTACGACCCCAACATCCGCCCCGATCTCCAGCCCGATCCGGCGGCCGCCCGCGCCATCGCCGAGCGGTTCGTCCGGCTGGCCGACGTCGTCAAGGCCTCCGACGAGGACCTCGCCTACATCGGCGAGGGGGCCGACCCCGAGGAGGTGCTCGCGGGCTGGCTCGACCTGGGCCCGAAGCTGGTCGTGATGACCGCCAGCGCCGGGGATGTGGTCGCCCTCACCGCCTCGGGTCTGGGGGTCAGGACGAGCGCCAAGAAGGTCGAGGTGGCCGACACGGTCGGCGCCGGCGACTCCTTCACGGCCGGTCTCATCGACGGACTGTGGACCGCCGGGCTGCTGGGCGCCGACAACCGCGACGCCCTGCGCCGGATCGATTCGAGAACCCTCGACGCGATCCTGGACCGCTGCACGACCATCGCCGGGATCACCGTCTCCCGGGCCGGGGCGAATCCTCCCCGCCTCGACGAACTGGTCTGAGCTCGGACTCGCTCGACACCCTGACGGGTGCTCGGATGCCAGACTGGGGGCGTGAACTTCCACTCCGCCTATGACCAGGGATTCGCCCGGGTGGCCGCCTGCACCACGCAGGTGCACCTGGCCGACCCGGCCGCCAATGTCACCGGCATCATCGAGACGGCCCGCGAGCTGGACTCCCGGGGGGTGGCGGTCGCCGTCTTCCCGGAACTGTGCCTGACGGGCTACAACATCGACGACCTGCTCCTCCAGGATGTCGTGCTGGACGCCACCGTGGCGGCCATCGAGACGTTGCGCGCCGCCTCGGCCGGGCTGCTCCCGGTGATCATCGTGGGCGCCCCGCTGCGCAGGGGGAACCGGCTGTACAACTGCGCGGTGGTGGTCCACCGGGGTCGGGTGCTGGGCGTGGTGCCCAAGAGCTACCTGCCCAACTACCGGGAGTTCTACGAGAAGCGGCACTTCGCGGCGGCCGCCGACGGGGTCGAGAACGGCGGGTTCCTCACCGGACTGCCGACCGGCCCGGAGACGGCTGATGTCCCGGGCGCAGGAGATCGGCCGAACCCGGCAGACGGGTCGAGCACGCCCGTCGGGTCGAGCGTGACTGCCGGGTCGGGCGCGACCGACCGATCGCACCCAGCACCGGCCGGATCACTTCCGGGCGACCGGTCCGAGGTGCCCTTCGGCACGGACCTTCTGTTCCGCGTCACCGACGTCCCCGGGCTGGTTCTTCACGTGGAGGTCTGCGAGGACCTGTGGGTACCCATCTCCCCGAGTGCTCAGGCGGCCCTGGCCGGGGCCACCGTGGAGGCGAACCTGTCGGGCTCCCCGATCACCGTGGGCCGGTCCCGGGAGCGCCACAGGCTGTGCCGGACGGCGTCGGCCAAGCAGCTGCAGGCCTACATCTACGCCGCGGCCGGGCCCGGTGAGTCGTCGACCGACCTGTCCTGGGACGGCCAGACGCTGGTCTACGAGTGCGGTGAGCTGCTGTCCAAGACCCCGCGTTTCGATCCGGAGCCGGGCTACTGCCTGACCGACGTCGATCTGGACGCCATCCGCCAGGAACGGATGCGCCAGGGCTCCTTCGACGACAATGCCCGGGCCACCGGTCGGGGCGAGTCCGCCGGCACCGGCGAGTCCGCCGGCTACCGTTTCGTGGACCTGAGACTCGACCCGCCGCGCACCGACATCGGTCTGGAACGCCAGATCAGCCGCTTCCCCTTCGTCCCCAATGACCCGGCCCTGCTGGAGCAGGACTGCTACGAGGCCTACAACATTCAGGTCTACGGGTTGCGACGTCGACTGGAGGCGATCGGCGGGTCCAAGGTGGTGATCGGCGTCTCGGGAGGTCTGGACTCCACCCACGCCCTGCTGGTCGCGGCCAAGGCGATGGACCAGGCAGGACGTCCGCGCTCCGACATCCTGGCCTTCACGATGCCGGGGTTCGCCACCAGCGACCACACCAAGAGCAACGCCCTGGCGCTGTGCGAGGCGCTGGGGGTGCCCTGCGAGATCCTCGACATCCGACCGGCCGCCACCCAGATGCTCAAGGCGATGGGGCATCCGGCCGGGGACGGGGAGCCCGTCTACGACGTCACCTTCGAGAACGTCCAGGCCGGGCTGCGCTACGACTTCCTGTTCCGGATCGCCAACCAGCGGGGCGGCATCGTGCTGGGTACCGGAGACCTCTCGGAACTGGCGTTGGGCTGGTGCACCTTCGGGGTCGGCGACCAGATGAGCCACTACAACGTCAATCCCGGGGTGCCGAAGACCCTCATCCAGCACCTGATCCGCTGGTGCATCTCGTCGGCCCAGTTCGACGAGGCGACCGATGCGGTGCTGGAGTCGGTGCTCGGCACCGAGATCTCCCCCGAACTGGTGCCCTCGCGTCCCGGCGAACAGATCCAGTCGACCCAGGCGAAGATCGGGCCCTACGAGCTTCAAGACTTCACCCTCTTCCATCTGCTGCGCCGCGGGCTGCGTCCGAGTCGGATCGTCTTCATGAGCCATCACGCCTGGGCCGACGCCGCGGCCGGCGAGTGGCCGCCGGGGTTCCGGGCCGAGGATCGCAACCAGTACTCACTGGGCGACATCAAGGAGTGGACGCGGCTGTTCCTGCGACGGTTCGTGACCAACCAGTTCAAGCGGTCGACGCTGCCCAACGGGCCCAAGGTGGTGGCCGGCGGGTCGCTGTCGCCGCGCGGGGACTGGCGGATGCCCTCCGATGCGGTGGCCCATGCCTGGCTGGCCGATCTGGAGACCGTCCCCGACAAGTGACCCCTTTCCCGGGGCGGACTGTCGGCACCTCCCGGGCAACGCCGGTTTCCCCCCGGCACTGCTGACCCTCCGGACGCTGTCGGCCCTTGGACAACGCCGGGTTCCCCGGATCTCCCCGTCCACCGCCAGGTCCCTCGAACACCGCCAGCACGTCGCCCCAGCCCGCCTCTCCTCCGGTTCTGTGTTCGATCCTCAGGCGTAGTCACCCCACAATCGAACACACACCCCAACGCTCACCCACCGATCCGCCCGGCGTCATCGATGACGCGACGCCAGGAGTGGGTCCCGACGCCAGGGATCGACACCAACCCCGGAGCCAGGAGTCGACACCAATCCAGGAAGACACCATCACTTCTCCTCGACACCGCCAGCACGTCGCCCGGCCCACATCTCCTCCGGGGTTCGTGTTCGATCCTCAGGCGAAGTTACCCAACGATCGAACACAAACCCCAACGCCAAGAGCCGACACCCATGTCAGGTGGGGACATCAAACCCAGGAGGACACCATCAGGTACAACCAGCGGCGAGTCCAGTTCACCTACCCGAACCCGGACGCCGACGCCAGGGAGGCCGACAGCGTCGACTCCACCTTCGAGCAGGCCCTCGACAACGCCACCTCCGAGATCCTGATGGGACAGCGCGAGGGCTGGTGGAACCTCGCGCTGGCCTACGACATGGTCGACCGGCCGGGAGAGTCCTTCAGCGCCCTGCGCCAGAGCGCGAGGCAGGGCGATATCGACGGCATCATGCGCTACTCCAACTGGTTGTGGGAGGACGGAGAACGAGCGCAGGCGATCCGGGTCAGGTCCCGGCACCACATCGTGGACCCGGTCGATGACCCCGTCGACCCGCAGATCCTGCGCCTCAAGGACGTCACACTGACCTACTGGACCCAGGTGTGCCACGACGACGTCAGCGAGGAGACTCTCGCAGCCCTCGCCGACCTGGATGTCAGCTACGTCCCCGACTTCGCATACTGGCTCGAGGACCACGATCGCTTCGAGGAGGCCGTGACTCTGCTGCGCACCACGATCGAGGCCAAGCACGAGGCTGAGCTCCTGTCCCTGCCGCTGGGCACCGTCCTCGAGAGCCATGGCGACCCTGGTGGAGCCACAGACTCCTACGCCGCGGGGATCGCCGCCGGGGACTTCTTCTGCGCCTTCAACCTCGGCACCCTGAAGAACGACCTGGGACACCCACGTGAAGCCCGCCGGCTGATCTGCCTGGCGGCATCGCACGGAGATCGCAAAGCGGTCCGATGGCTCCGCTCGGAAAGGCGCCGCTCCAGACGACGCCGCTCCCGAGGAGGGTCACTGCTGAGGCCGAGTCGCTGCGGGGTCTGTGTGCGATCTTCGGGCAAAGTCACCTGAAGATCGAACACAGACGACATCGCTCCCACGAGATCTCGAGCGGTTGCACTCCGAACGATCTCAGGGGATCTCGAGCGGTTGCACTCGGAACGATTTCGTGATTCTATGAATTCCGTTCACCCCGATCAGGGGTTGACGAGTTGGATTCACAGCACGATTCATCCCAGCGATTCGGCGCCCGGTTGATCCCGGCGCCACGACGAGTCGCAAGGCATCGAAGGACACCGTCATGACGACACTCGGGTTCATCCCGTTCCGGACCGGTCGCAGCACCGCCGCCCGGATGTCGTGTCCTTCCTGTCCGGCCTGCATGCCCTGTCTGGCCTGCTGAGCCCCCATCAGATGTCGCGCTGATCACCTTGTGAGGCCGGTCTGGCCTCGCTGAACCGGCATCTGTCCATTCCGACAGCCGGTAAGGGACGCGGTGTGACTTCATCTCCCCGGATCCCTGCTCGGTAGAACTCAGCCGCCGTCGGCCCCGCATCCGCAGGCTCAGTCTTGACTGACTCGGTATCAGCAAACTCAGTCTCAGCGGGCTCAGCATCCGTCGGCCCAGCCTCCGCAAGCTCAGTCTCAGCGAGTTGAGTCTCAGCAGACCCAGCCCCCGCAGGCCCAGCTGACCGGACGCCGACGAGACCATCCCGTACTCATCGGATCCCCCGAAACTCCGGGCAGTATTCCGTCATCGATCTGACGGCTGTTTCATTCTCACCATTCCGCAGATTCTGCACGCCTTTTCCGGCTGCACACTGCACCCCTGTCACCTCCCCTATCGACAAGGAACAACCATGGCCATCACCGGACTTCTCGTCGGTCTGATATTCGGATTCGCCCTTCAACGGGGCCGATTCTGCGTGACCACCGCCTTCCGCGACGTCTGGCAGTCCCGGCGCGCCACCTACTTCACCGCCTTCGTGACGGTCATCGCGGTCCAGGCGGTCGGCGTCGGCATCCTCGACGCCACCGGAGTGATCCACATCACCCACAAGGCCCTGCCCTGGCTGGCGGTGAGCCTCGGCTCCCTGATCTTCGGGGTGTCCATGGTGCTGGCCGCCGGCTGCGCCACCGGCACCTGGTACCGGGCCGGCGAGGGTCTGGTCGGCAGCTGGATCGCCCTGGTGCTCTACGCCACCTCCGCCGCCGCCATGAAGTACGGCCCCCTCGAGCCCCTCAACCAGGGGCTGCGCAGCGTCACCCTGCCGGTCACCACGATTCCGGCCAGTCTCCACATCTCCTCGTGGATCGTCATCGCGGTGATCGTCGCGGGCGCCGGGTACCTCGTCTACCGGGAGCTGACGACCCCGCGCCCCAAGGTCGCCACCCTGCCTCCCACCCGCACCGGCCTGGCCCACCTGCTCTTCGAGAAGTCCTGGCACCCGCTGGTCACCGCCCTGGCCATCTCGGCCGTCGCGATCGTCGCCTACCCGCTGAGCTTCGCCAGCGGCCGGCAGGCCGGCCTGGGAATCACCACCCCGTCCGCCAACCTCGCGAACTGGTTCGTCACCGGCAACCCCGCCCGCATCGACTGGGGCGTGTGGCTGGTCCTCGGCATCTTGCTCGGATCGGCCGCGGCCGCCTGGGCGAGCGGCGAGTTCCGGATCCGGGTCCCCGACGCCGGCACCGCGATCCGCTCGGCGATCGGCGGCATCGGTCTGGGCGTGGGAGCCTCCTGGGCCGGTGGTTGCACCATCGGCAACTCGATGGTGGAGACCGCCCAGCTCGCCTGGCAGGGCTGGCTGGCCTTCGGGTTCACCTTCATCGGCGTCGGCCTGGCCGTCCGCTACCTCCAGCCGCGCGCCGCCCGCTCCGTCCCCCACACCCTCACCACCGTCGGGGCGCAGACGCCGACCTCGGTCCCCGTCTCGCTCTGAGTCGGATCACCGACGCCCCCACGCGGACTCGGCGGCCTCATCGCGCTGCCGCAGACGACGTGCCGGACGCCACCACCGACCTGCGCTCGTCGACACGGCTCCCCGAACCATCTCGTCCACGCGCCATCTCGTCCACGCACGTTCCACCCAGCACATCCCACCCGTCCCATACCCCTAGGAGACAACCATGGCCACCCACATCCTGGAGACCGGCGGCAACGTCTGCCCCTTCCCCCTCATCGAGGCTCAGGAGGCGATCAGCCAGATCCCAACCGGCGATGAACTGGTGATCAACTTCGACTGCACCCAGGCCACCTCGGCGCTGCCTGCCTGGGCCGCCGACGCCGGCCACGAGGTGACCGACTTCCGCAAGGTCGGCAGCGCCAGCTGGACCATCACGGTCCGCAAGTAGGGGCCCTCGCCAGCGCCGCCCAGGAACCCCTGCACGGGAGCCCCGAACCTGTCCCGCAGCTGACCTGACCCGGCCCACACCGGACCCGGCCCGACTCCATCGGGCCGGGTTCGCCCCCTCCTGCGAGTCCGGTCGGTAGTCTGACCGAAGGATTCACCCTGCCGCCATCCGCCACCGGACAGGAGCACCACGTGACCCAGACGCCGTCTCGTCCCCATCCGGGAGCGCCCATGCCCTCCAACGCCGGGACGGGCACGGTCCTGGCACCGGTGCTCACGGTCACCTGCGGACCCCGCACCACTCTGCTGGCCCAGGGCACGCCGATCCGGATCGGACGCGACCCGGGCGCCCAGCTGGTCATCGACGACGGCCGCATCTCCCGGACCCATCTCGTGCTCACCGCCCTCGGGGGCGACCGCGTCGGGGTCGAGGACCACTCCAGCAACGGCAGTTTCCTCAACGGGTCCCGGATCGGCAGCACCGTCCTCGTCGCCCCGTTCACCCTGGCGCTCGGTGCCCCGGACGGCTTCCCGGTCCACATCGAGGCCGCCAGCGGCCACAGCCCGGTGGAGTCCTCCCCGTTCAGCACCGTGATGGTGCACCGACAGCCCGGCATGGCCCCCGGCCCGGGGGCGCCCTCCCAACCCGGCGGTCCAGGAGGTCCGGGCGGGTTCGGCGGAGCGGGCGGTCCAGGTAGCGCCAGCGGCCCCGGCACTCAAGGCGGCCCCGGCGCACAGGGCACACCAGGCGCACAGGGCGGCCCAGGACAGGCCACCCCGGCCACCGCACCCCGGGCCGTACCACCACAGAACGCACCCCAGACCACCCCTCAGGCTCCAGGCCCGGGCACCCCGGTCTGGGGAATCGGGCGCGACCCCCACAACGCCATCGTCATCGACGACCCGCTGGTCTCCCGCTCGCACGCCCAGCTGCGGCCGGCCGGCAACGGATTCGACGTCTGGGACCTGCGGTCGGGAAACGGCACCTACATCAACTCGCGGCGGATCAGCCGCGGCCACCTGGGCGAGGGGGACCGACTCACCGTCGGGCGCACCAACCTGGTGCTGAGGGCCGGACAGCTCACCCTGGCGGCCCCGCCGCGCAACATCCTGGCCGCCCACGGACTGTGCTTCACCCTGCCGAACGGCAAGCAGCTCCTCCACGACGTCAGCTTCGGCCTGCTCACCGGCAGCCTGGTCGCCGTCATCGGGCCCTCCGGGGCCGGCAAGTCCACCCTCCTCAAGGCCCTCACCGGGTCCCAGCCGGCCACCTCCGGGGCCGTCGTCTACGAGGACGAGGACCTCTACCGCAACTACGCCGAACTCAAGGGCCGGATCGGCGTCGTCCCCCAGGACGATCTGGTGCACACCCGGCTCACCGTGCGCCAGGCCCTCGACTACGCCGCCCGGCTGCGACTGCCCAAGGACTACACCGCCGCACAGCGCGACCACGAGATCGACCGGGTGATGGCGGATCTGGGCCTGGCCGAGCACGCCGCCACCACCATCTCGCGGCTGTCGGGGGGCCAGCGCAAGCGGGTCTCGGTCGCCCTGGAGCTGCTCACCCAGCCCAGCCTGCTGCTCCTCGACGAGCCCACCTCCGGCCTGGACCCCAACCTCGACCGGTCGGTGATGCGGCTGCTGCGCAGCCAGGCCGACGCCGGCCGGGTGGTCATCGTCATCACCCACTCGATCAGCAACCTCGCCGCCTGCGACAAGGTGCTGCTGCTGGCCCCGGGCGGCCGGGTGGCCTACTTCGGAGCTCCCGACCAGCTGCTCGAGCACTTCCAGATGGCCGACTATGCAGACGTCTTCGAGGCTGTCACCGCCGAACCCCAGCTGTGGGCCCAGCGGGCCGGCAACCCTCCCGACGCGATGCCTGCCGGACAGCCGCCCGCACGGCCCGGCGGCTCGGGGGCCAGACGCCGTCGAACCCGGGTGAGCTCGGCCACCCGGCAGTGGTCGACGCTGGCCTCGCGCCAGATGAGGCTGATCGCCTCGGACCGCAACTATCTGCTCTCCAGCCTCTTCATGCCGATCGTCATCGCCCTGATGGCGCTGGCCATTCCGGGCTCCGGGGGGTTCGGACCGCACGACCCGAAGCATCCGGGCGAGGCCTCCACCCTGCTCACCATCATCGTCATCGGTGCCTCCTTCATGGGGGTCTCGGCCAGCATCCGCGAGCTCATCGCCGAACGCCCGATCTTCCTGCGGGAACGGGCCGTGGGGCTGTCCCAACAGATGTACCTGTTGTCGAAGGTGACCATGCTGGTGCTCATCAGCGCCGTCCAGTCGGCCCTGCTGATCGGCGTCGTCCTGATCGGCAAGGATCCCCCCGGCAACGGCGTCATCCTCGGTCCGGGCTGGCTGGAGCTCGGCGTGTGCGTCTTCGGCACCGCCTTCTCCTCGGCTGTCGCCGGCCTGCTGATCTCCTCGGTGGTGAGCACCAATGAGCAGGTGATGCCCGCCATGGTGGTCTTCGTGATGGCCCAGCTGGTCCTGTGCGGGGGCATCATCGAGGTCGCCGGACGCACCGCGATGGAGATTCTGGCCGCCCCCGCTCCGGGACGCTGGGGTTATGCTCAGTCGGCGAGCACGATTGATCTCACACATATCCGACCGCCCTCACCGGGGGCGCACGAGGACTGGCTGTGGCGTCACGAGGCCACCCAGTGGCTCATCAGTGGATCCGCGCTGGCGGCCATCTGCCTGGTGAGCTGGGTGGCGACCGCTGTGGTGCTGAGACGTCAGAGGGCCAGTGCCTGAGGCCGGGTCCGAGGGCACGGCGGGGGCCACCGCCCGGGAAGGAGCGAGACGATGACCGAGTCCGGCGACCGTCTCGGCAGCCACTACACCCTCGACCGGATCCTGGGCAGCGGCGCAATGGGCCAGGTGTGGCTCGCCCACCGCGAGAACGGCGACAAGGTCGCCGTGAAGATGCTCCACCCCCACCTCACCTCGGACCGCGCCATCGTCCGGCGGTTCATCGAGGAGCGGGAACTGCTCACCTCCATCCACAGCCCGGCGGTGGTCGAGGTCTTCGACATGGTGATGGAGGGGGAGCACCTCGGCATCGTGATGGAGTACGTCGACGGCCCCGACCTGGGGTCCGAGCTCGCACTCCACGCGAAGAACCACGAACTCATGCAGGAGGGCTACGCGGCACGACTGGGCGCCGAGGTCTGCGACGGACTGTCGGCGGTCCACGCCGCACGGATCTGCCACCGCGACGTCAAACCGGCCAATGTGCTGCTCTCCCAGGGGCCGGACGGCGACTGGCACCCCAAGCTCACCGACTTCGGCGTCTCGAAGATCCTGGACTCCACCCTCGAGGGTTCGACCGCATTCGCCGGCACCCCGAACTATGTGGCTCCCGAGATCATCAAGGGTCAGACGCCGTCGGCCGCCAGCGACCTGTACTCCTTCGGGGTGATGCTCTACGAGATGGTCGCCGGCCACACCCCCTTCCCGGCCCTCAACCGCGAGGCGGTGATCCTGGCCCACCTGGACCGGGAGCCACCGCGACCCACCGGGATCAGCGACGCCATGTGGTACGTCATCTCGTGCTGCCTGGCCAAGGATCCCGCCCACCGGCCCGTCTCGGCCGCCTCGGTCGGCACCAGCCTGCGGCGGCTGGTCGAGGGTCTGGACCCCGGCGTGCTGGTCCAGCCGGCGGTCTCGGGGATGCCACCGGAGGCGCCCGGTCCGCTCCCCGGGGGCGCCGCGACCCAGATCGTCGGCCAGGTCGGCGGGCAGGGCTGGACGTCGATGCCTCCCCAACCGGCCGGCGGCGGCCAGCAGCTCCCCCCGGGGTCTGCCCCGCAGCCCTCCGGGACGCCGCAGCCGGGATACCCCGCGCAGTCGGGATACCCGGCAGCGTCCGGGTCGGGGTACCCGGCCGGGGTCTACCCGGGAGCGCCGCAGTCCTACGGTTCGGGCTCCTATCCGGCGGGTTCCTACCCCTCCGGGGCCTACTCCCCCGGTGCTCCTGGTTCCTATCCGCCCGGCTCCTATCCTTCCGGGTCGGTCCCACCCGGCCCGGCGGGAACCTCGGGCACCTCGCCATCGGGGATGACTCTGCTCGGACTCCCCCACTCCGGGGGTGCGGGAACCCAGCAGACCGCGCACACCGAGTCCAGCCGGCCCCGACGTCGCACCGGGCTGTGGATATCGGTGGCGGCACTGGCCCTGCTCGCCGTCGTCGTGATCGGGGCGATCTTCCTGGACCCGTTCGGCTCCGAGCCCTCCGCCGGCAGCGCGCAGTCCGCCACCGCGACGCCGTCCGGCCAGACCTCCTCCGCCAGCGGCTCCGAGTCGAGTTCCGCCCAGACCACCAGCCAGCCGACCCAGACCGTCACCCTGCCGGCCGGAGCGAAGTTGTGCAGCCCGAAGGTGGGGGTGGGAACGGAGAACACCTCCTGCCAGTTGGCCGCCAATGTGGCAGCCGCGATCCCCGACAACCCGGGGGACCGGTTCACCGTCACCGCCTACTCGCCGGTGACCGGCAAGAACTACACCCTCACCTGCACCTCGGGGCAGTACTACATGTGCACCAAGTCGGAGAACAACATCGAGGTGTACGTCATCAAGTGACCCGGCGCCGTTGTCCCCAACTGGAGGGACAACGGCGACCAGGGATCACTCCAGAACCCAGCAGGGACGCCGTCGTCCCCGATCGGCCCACCGGTGCCGGCGCCCTCGCCATCGGATCGGCATGGGAGAATGCGCGCGGGAGGGGCCGTGCGTCCCACCCGCCCGGGCGGAAGGACACTTGAGATGAGCGACGACGACACGGAGACCGGCAGCACCGGGCCCACCATCGACCCGGCGCTGGCCGGGACCGGCCTGTGGCGTGAGGACCACGGGACCGAGGTGATCGGCCCCGAGACTGCTGTCCCGCCTGTCGCGCCGACCGAGACAGTCATCGTCAACCCCGCCCAGCAGGCCGGACAGAACCCCGGCGCGCAGAGCGATCCCTCCGGCTACCCCCAGGCGGGCGCGGGCCAGTCCCAGTCCGGTCCCAGCTACCCTCCCTCGGCACCCAGCTACCCGCCCGCGGCACCCGGCCAGTCCGCTGCCAGCTACCCGCCCGCGGCTGCGGGATATCCGCAGTCCGGACCCAGTTATCCCCAGTCGGCCGGATACCCGCAGGGCGGCTATCCCCAGTCCGCCGGCTACCCCCAGGACGGTTCCGGCTACCCCCAGTCCGCCGGATACCCGCAGGGCGGCTATCCCCAGGCGGGATACCCCGGCACCCCCGCCGGATATCCGCAGTCTGGACCCAGTTACCCCCAGTCGGCCGGCTACCCCTTCTCGGCCGGATCCGCACCGTCCACCCAGTCGGCCCCCTCGGCCCAGTCCTGGGTCCCCGGACTGGGACAGCCGGCCCCCTTCCAGGCGCCGCCGCAGCCCGAACCGCCCAAGCGGCGCTCCCCCGGCCTCATCGTCGGCATCGTGGCCATCGTCCTGGCGATCGTCGTCGGCGGCGTGTTCGGCGTCCGGGCATTGATGAACCGCGGCGATCAGGCCGCCTCCTCGGCGTCCGGTGGCGCCAGCCCGTCGGGCGGCGCCACGGTCGCCGGCACGGCGGGTCCGGTCACCGGCGGCGCGGCCAAACCCCAGGCCACCGGACTGGTCAACTCCACCCAGATGAAGCCGAGCCCGGAGCTGGTCCGCCAGATCTTCGCCGCCCCCGACATGGACGTCTCCTGGGTGGCCCTCAGCGAGTCCGGCCAGACGGCGGTGGCCTACTCGACGAGCTTCACCATCGATGGGAAGGCCGCCGGTGCCGACGGCGGTCACCTCATCATGACGGCTTCCAACGGCCGCTGGACGAAGATGCCCGGCGGCGTCATCGTCTCCTCCACAGACTGCTCGGCGCTGATGGCTCTAGGCCGCAAGGAGTCGGTGGCGGCCTCGGCGGTCACCAAGGGGAAGTTCTGCGATCCCGAGGTGGTCTACCAGATCGTCTCCGGCGAGCCGCTGACCACCGCCGGTCTCGGACCGTTGCGGGTCAGTCGGCCGGTCGACGAGCTGTCGACCACCCAGATCATGCCGAGCGACCTCGGCACCGTGTGCACCCGGTCGACTCCCCCGCTGGACCGCTACTCGGGATTCGTGTCCGATGTGTGGACCAGTGACGGGAAGATCCAGGCCTTCTCGATCACCGGGGGGACCAACAAGACCGCGAAGGGTGCCGGGATCGGGACCAGCCTGGCCGATCTCCAGTCGATCTACGGATCGAAGCTGACCGACGTCACCACCGCCTACACCACCGAGTCCATCGAACAGGCGCTGGCCATCAGCTACGACGGCTCGGAGGTCGACTTCCTCATCTCCGGCGGATCGGTGTCGACGATCATCGTGCGGGAGTCGTCCTTCTCCACCTCCTCCTGCTGACGCACCATCCTGCTGACACACCCTCCTGCGGACACCCCCGCATCTCCCGCCCGTCACCGGGGCACGGCAGACTAGGGGCGTGCCCAGTGACGAGTGGAACGACGACAGCCGAGACTTCACCGACATCAACCCGACCCCCTCCCTACCCGACGGCCGTGGGGTGCGCATCGGCATCCTCACCAGCGGCGGCGATGCCCAGGGGATGAACGCCGCGGTGCGCGCCGTGGTCCGCTCCGCACTGAGCGTGGGGGCCGAGGTCTACGCCATCTTCGAGGGCTACCAGGGGATGATCGACGGCGGCGACGGGATCCGCCCCTTCGACTGGGAGGACGTCGGCTCGATCCTCAATCGCGGCGGCACGGTCATCGGCACCTTCCGGTCCAAGGAGATGCGGGAGCGGGAGGGACGCCTCAAGGCCGTCCGCCACCTGCTGCACCGCGGCATCGACCGGCTGGTCGTGATCGGCGGGGACGGCTCGCTGACCGGCCTCAACCTGCTGCGCAACGAGTGGCCCGGACTGGTCGCCGAGCTCGTCAAGCGCGGCGACCTGGCCCCCGAGACGGCCCGCGAGCACCCCAGCCTGATGATCGCCGGGATGGTCGGCTCGATCGACAACGACCTGGTCGGCTCGGACATGACGATCGGCGCCGACACCGCCCTGCACCGGATCGTCGACGCCATCGACGACCTGGCCTCCACCGCGGCCAGCCACCAGCGCTCCTTCGTGGTGGAGGTGATGGGACGCCACTGCGGCTACCTGGCCCTGATGAGCGCGGTGGCCGGCGGGGCCGACTTCGTGCTGGTCCCCGAGCAGCCCCCGGAGCCCGGCTGGGAGGACCGGATGTGTGCCGACCTCAAGGCCGGGCGCAAGGCCGGGCGGCGCGACTCCATCGTCATCGTCGCCGAGGGGGCCACCGACCGGCAGGGCAACCCGATCAAGGCCGACTACGTCCGTCAGGTCCTCATCGACCGGCTCAACGAGGACGCCCGGGTCACCATCCTCGGCCACGTCCAGCGCGGCGGGACGCCGAGCGCCTACGACCGGTGGGCCTCCACCTGGTTGGGGTACAACGCCGTCCACGAGGTGCTCACCGCCACCCCGGACTCCGAGGGCCGGGTGATCGCCACCCGCTCCAACCGGATCGACCGGATCTCCCTGGTGAAGGCGGTCGCCGACACCCAGCGCGTCCCCGACCTCATCGGCGACGGCAAGTACCGCGACGCGATGCGGATGCGCGGACGCTCCTTCGTCGAGATGGACGCGATCTTCAACGAACTGGCCGCGCCGGTGCGCACCATCCCGGCCGAGGGGGACAAGAGGATCGGGATCATGCACGCCGGCGGCCCGGCGCCGGGAATGAACACGGCGGCTCGTGCACTGGCCCGCCTGGGCATCTCCCGTGGTCATCACATGATCGGGATCCACAGCGGGTTCATCGGGCTGGCCGCCGGCGACCTGTCCGAACTCACCTGGGAGGAGACCGAGGGTCTCACCGGTGAGGGCGGGGCGATGCTCGGCACCCGCCGCGAGGTGCCGCGCACCCAGGACCTGTACGCCATCAGCAGGGCCTTGGAGAAGAACGAGATCGACGCCCTGATCGTCGTCGGCGGCTACTCGGCCTACGACGGCGTCCACAAGATGACCACCGAACGGGACCGCTACCCGGCCTTCCGGATCCCCACCGTCTGCGTGCCCGCCAGTATCGACAACAATCTGCCCGGCTCGGAGCTGTCGATCGGCGCCGACACCGCCCTCAACGTCATCGTCGACGCGATGGACAAGATCAAGGAGTCCGGGATCGCCTCCAAGCGGTGCTTCGTCGTGGAGACGATGGGCAAGAACTGCGGCTACCTGGCGATGATGTCGGGGCTGGCGGCCGGTGCCGAACGGATCTATCTCAACGAGGAGGGGATCAGCCTCGACGACCTGGTCGCCGACATGCACTGGCTTCGCGAGTCCTTCGCCAACGGACGCCGGCTGTTCCTGGCGGTCCGCAACGAGAACGCCTCGGCGAACTACACCACCGACTTCCTGGCCCGGATGATGGAGGAGGAGTCGCACGGGATGTACGACGTGCGCACCGCGGTCCTCGGCCACATGCAGCAGGGCGGCTCCCCCTCCCCCTTCGACCGGCTGCTCGCCAGCCGGCTCGCCTACCACGCCCTCAATCTCACCGACGACGAGCTGGCCGCCGGTCACGACGACGCCTGGTTCATCGGGGTCAAGGAGGGCCACCTGCGTCCCGGCAGGATGGACACCATGCCGACCCTGGTCGACCCCCAGCACCGGCGTCCCCGCGACCAGTGGTGGCTCGACCTGCGCGCCGTGGTGAGGACGGTCTCCGACGAACTGAGGAGTTGAGCCCGAGGCGCGGAGCCCAGGGCGCGGGAAGGCGATCTCGCCGATCTCTGCGCGGGTGGTTCCTGGTTGCCCGGGGTCCCCGACAGTCCCGACTAGGGTGGAGCTGCGCCCCCAATCACGCGGGCGCCACCCCTCACACTCAGGAACTGTCGATGGCTCTCAATGAAGTGACCTTCCCCTCCCACAACGGACGCGACGAGATCCACGCCTGGATCCACACCCCGGCGCAACCGCCGCGGGCCGTCGTGCAGATCGCCCACGGTCTGGGGGAGCACTCCCGGCGCTACATCCACATGATCAGCACCCTGCTGGACGCCGGCTTCGCGGTGGCCGCCGATGACCATGCCGGGCACGGCGCGACCGCGATGGCCTCCGGAGTCTGGCAGGACACCGGGGCCGACGGCGTCGAGACCGTGCTGCGCGACGAGAAGACCCTGCACGATCTGGCCGTGGACCTGCACCCGGAACTGCCCTATGTCTTCTTCGGCCACTCCTGGGGATCGATGATCGCCCGCGGCTACGCCTCCCGGTTCGGCGAGGACCTCTCGGGGCTGGTGCTGTGCGGGATCGCCGCCCACATCCACGGCATCGAGAAGACCCTGGACCGTGCGGCGCTGGCCGCAGCGCTGGCCGCCGGGGACGGCACCGAGCCGGATCCCGGCTTCCAGAACGAGATGTTCGACGGCTTCGTCGACCGATTCGGACCCGACGCCGGCCCGACCGCCTGGGTGGCCTCCGATCCCGCGGTGGTCGCCGACCACAGCGTCGACCCGCTCAACAACTTCGGCGCCCCGATGTCGCTGCGCTTCGTCCGCGACTTCGTCGCCCTCTACGACCAGGTCAACGCCGCCGACTGGCCCGCCAGCATCCCCGCCGGCCTGCCGGTGCTCATCCTGGCCGGCGACCAGGACCCGGTCGCCAACTACGGCGAGGGGGCGCTGCACGTCGCCAACCAGCTGTGGGACGCCGGCCACACCGACGTCGAGACCCACGTCTACCCGGGGGTGCGCCACGAGGTGCACAACGAGCCGGCCTCCCGGGCCCAGATCGAGGCCACCCTGGTCGACTTCGTCGAGAGGGTGGTCTCCTGATCTGGCAGCCGTTCACCCGGATGGCATACTGACGCGGTGCTCGTACCGATGTGGATCCTCCTCGTCGTGATCGCCGCCGGACTGGTCCTGACCAATCTGTGGATCCGTTCGCGGCGCAGCCTGGTTCTCATCCGGCGCGACAACGAGCAGCTGCGAACCCTGGTCGCCCACCGCATGGAGCACCCCAACGTCTTCTCCCACGAGGTGCGCACCCCGCTGGCCCTCATCCAGGGCGCGGCCGAGCTGCTCAGCGAGGAGACGCCGGGGCCCCTCACCGAGCGGCAGCGCGAGTTCGTCGAGACCATTCTCGACAACACCGCCCAGATGTCGGCGCTGGCCGAGAACATGCTGGCCGAGGCTCGCGTCGATGCGCAGCTGGTGGAGCTGCATCGCAGCCAGGTGGAGATCCGCGGCCTGGTCCGGGACGCCGTCAACGAGCTGCGGCGGCTCACCCACACCGCCCTGGAGATGCAGAACTCGGGACGACGTATCCTGCTCGCCGCAGACGCCAATCTGCTGCGCCAGGCACTGTGGAATCTCGTCAACAATGCGGTGCGCCATGCCGGGGAGGGGGCGGTGGTGACGGTTCAGGTGACCGAGTCGGAGGGCTGCGTCGTGATCTGCGTCTCCGATGACGGCGCCGGGATGAGCCAGGCGGAACGGGAACAGCTCTTCCGTCCGTTCACCGGAGACCTCACCGCGATGGAGAACCACGGCACCGGTCTGGGAATGATGGTGACCCAGCGGGTGATCGAGGCCCACGGCGGCCGGGTCCTGGTCGACACCCTGGCCGGGCGGGGCACCTCCATCTTCTGCACCATCCCGATCGTCCCCAGCCCGGCGGTCCAGAAGGAGGACCAGGCATGACGTCCTCAGCAGAGCCGCTGGCACTGGTGGTGGACGACCAGGCCCAGATGCTGTCGATCGTCAGTTTCGCCCTGGAGACTCAGGGATTCCGGTGCCTGACGGCGCGCAACGCCGAACGCGCCTGGGAACTGTTCAACCAGCAGCACATCGACATCATGGTGCTGGACATCATGCTTCCCGGCGCCTCGGGAATCAGCCTGTGCGAACGGGTTCGCTCGGTCTCGGCGACCCCGGTGATCCTGCTCACCGCCAAGAACGCCACCGAGGACCGGATCAAGGGACTGATGGCGGGCGCCGACGACTACCTCACCAAGCCGTTCAGCCCTCGCGAACTGGCGCTGCGGGCCCAGGCGGTGTTCCGGCGCAGCTCGCCGGCCAGTGATGAGACGACCCTGGTCAATGGCGAGTTGACCGTCAACTCCGCCGTGCGCGCCGCCTTCTGGAGAGGCCGGAACCTCCATCTGCCGGATCTCGAACTGCGGCTGCTCACCGCGCTGATGCGCCGCAAGGGGGAGGTCACCTCCTGGGCCGTCCTCCTCAACGACGTGTGGTTCACCAGCTCCGAGGTCGGTTCCAGGGCGATGATCAAGACCACCATCTACCGGCTGCGTCAACATCTCGAGGGGGAGGGTGCTGCGCTGATCCTCACGGTGCGCGGCGAGGGCTACCTGATGCCGGACGCCGGGAACCCCCAGTGAGCGCTGCGGCAGATCCCCTCGGCCGCGTCGGGCGCCGGGATGGCCCGGCTCGCCGCTGGCGGACCAGACTGGCCGGACTCCTGATCCTCATCACCGTTGTCGGATGGGCCGTCGTGGGAGTCGTCGGCAATGCCCGTGGATCACAGCTGTCGGTGCTGTGCTCGTCGATCGATGACATCTGCCAGGAGTGGGCCGATGCCTTCACCGCCGAGACCGGGATCCGGGTCACGATGACCCGCCGTTCCGCCGGGGAGGCGCTCACCCTCATCAGCCAGCCCGGTCACCACTTCGACGTGTGGCACGGCGGCCCATCGGAGGCCTATGCGACCGGCACCAGCCGCGGCCTTTTCGTGGCCTACCGCCCCCGGGGCTGGTCGCAGGTTCCTGCCTTCGCCCGCGACAAGGAGGGCTACTGGACCGGCACCTACCAGGGGATCCTGGGCTTCTGCTCGGACCGTTCGGTACTGGCCCGCAACGGCCTTCCGGTGCCCATGTCCTGGCAGGACCTGCTCAATCCCCGCTACCGGGGCCTCATCTCCGCCCCCAACCCGATGTTCTCGGGCACCGGCTACACCATGGTCGAGACCCAGGTGGCCCGACTGGGCGGCGAGCAGGCGGGGATGGACTGGCTGCGGCGACTCAACAGCAACGTTCTGCAGTACACCTCCTCGGGTCTGGCACCCTCCGGTGTTGTGGCCCGCGGGGAGGTGGCGACCGCGATCACCTTCACCCAGCACTGCGTCAAGCAGATCGAGCAGGGGCACCGCGATCTCGTGGTGAGCTATCCCCGTGAGGGCACCGGCCGGGAGATCGGTGCGGTGGCGATCCTTCGCGGCACCGATCACCGCAGCGCCTGGCACCTCGCCGCCGCCAGACGCTACGAGGACTTCATCCTGTCGGCCAAGGGTCAGGAGCTCGGGGGCCGCACGCACTCCCGACAACTCCCGGCCCGCGCCGACCTGCCCTCCGACCAGCGCCTCAGGCTGCCGGCCGATCGCCGGATCGTCACCCTGCCGCTGGCCGAGGGCGCCCAGCGCCGCGAACACCTCACCGAGCAGTTCCGGGAGCAGGTGCTGGGGTGACCGCGGATCCACTGGCCCGGGCCCTGCGAGCCATGACATGGCTGTGTCTGGCCGTCCCGATCGCGATACTGCTCCGCCCGACGCTGGCAACCGTTGTCAGCACCGCGGGCAGAACCGCTCTCGCCGGCGTGCTGATCCATCGGTTCCCGGTCGTCGGAGCAACCCTCGGGTTGGCGACAGCGGTCGGGGTGGTGGGCACCGCCGCCGGAGCCATGATGGCGGCGGTGCACCACGCCTACCGCTTCACCGGCCGCGGCTTCCTCCACTGGATGACGCTGGCCCCGGTGCTGCTGCCGCCGGTGACGGCCTCCACCACCCTGCTGCAGATCTGGGGGAACAACGGCGTCGTCGCGCAGCTCACCGGAGGGGACTGGGTGTCGGTCTACGGGTTCACCGGCCTGGCGCTGGCCGACATCCTGGCGATGGTGCCACTGGCATATCTGGCAGTGCTGTCCGGACTGCGCACCCTTGATGAGGGGCTGATCGACCAGGCCCGCGACCTCGGCCTGCCGACCCGGAAGATCCTGCGGGTCATTGTCCTTCCGCACCTGTGGCCGGAGCTGGCCGCCGTGTTCCTGCTCCTGGTGGCCAACACGGCCGTCGACGTGGCCAACCCGCTGGCCCTGGGCGGCTCGTACCAGGTGCTGGCGACGCGTCTCCGAGAGGCGGCCATCGGCGAGGGGGACGCGGTGGGGGCTGCCGCGACCTCCTCGGTGATGTTGGCCATCTGCGTCCTGGCATGGCTGGTGATGACGGCGATCTCGTCGAGGACCGGGGGCGCCGCACCCCAGCAGTCCTCGATCCGGACCCGGCGGCGTCCGCCATCCTCCATCTGGCAGCGCGTGATGGTGGGGGTGGCCTGGTTCGTGGCGGGAGCGAACGCGCTCAGCCTTCCGGTGGTGATGCTGGGCTCGGTCATCGACACCACCTCCGGCCTGTCCTGGACGGCGTCGGGATATCGCGAGCTGCTGGCGGGCCAGAACGGGCTGGCGCTGGCCGACTCGGTGATCGTCGCGGCCGGCGCAACGGTGATGGCGATGGTCGCCGGGTCCGCCATCGTCTCCACCGCAGGACTGCGCCGGGGAGGCTCGGTCTCCACCAACCTGCTGGCGTCCTCGGCCCTGACGCTGCCCCTGGCCCTCGGCGCTCTGGAGATCTGGCGGAGGACCGGGACGAGCGGGAACTCGACATCGACGATCCTGGTCCTCGTGATGACCGTTCAGGGTCTGGTGCTCGTGCCCGTCGTCGTGGCCTTCCTGCGGGCCCGCACCGATGCCATGACGCTGCCGATCAGGCAGTCCGCGGCCGGCATGGGGATGGCCCCGGCACGGATGCTGAGGCCGTTGATCATCCCTCAGCTGCGCCCGGCGCTGACCGCAGCCACGGCTCTGGCGTTTGCGATGGGCCTGACGTCGGTGCCCTCGGTGATCCTGCTCACCGGCGCCGACACGCCGTTCATCGCAGCCCAGATCGTCACCGAGGTGGAGGCGGGACGGCTCACCGAGGCATGCACCCTGTCCACCGTCACGGCGATCACGGTGGCGCTGGTGGCGTGGGGGATCTGGTTGAGTGCTGGAGGGAGACGCCGTGCGTGAGGGCCGGGTTGAGGTGCAGGGACTGTCCAAGATCTTCCCCGGGATGTCGCACCCGGCGCTCGACGAGGTGGACCTGATCGCCGAGCCCGGACAGTTGATCGACGTGATGGGGCCATCGGGGTCGGGAAAGTCGACCCTGGTGATGATCCTCAACGGGCTGGAGACCGCCGACCGCGGCAGAGTGCTGATCTCGGGCCGGGACATGAGCGGCGTGCCGGCGGCAGGACGTCCCACGGCGACGGTCTTCCAGCAGGACAATCTCTTTCCCGATCTCACCGTCTTCGACAACGTGGCCTATCCGCTGCGCGCCGCGCACGCCAGTCCGGTGCAGGTGGCCGACCGGGCGGAGGTGATGCTGCTGAGGCTGGGGCTGGCAGGGCTGGAGGGGGCCCACAGCCACGAGCTGTCCCGGGGCCAGCGGCGCCGGGTGGCGTTGGCCAGAGCGCTCGTGACGCAGCCTCGGGTACTGCTGCTCGATGAGCCCCTGTCGGGTCTGGATCAAGCGCTCAAATCCGTCCTGCTCGACCTGATCGACGAGTTGAGGCGCAGGCTGGGCACCACCGTCGTGCACGTGACCCATGAGCAGGGGCTGGCGCTGGCCACCTCCGACCGGATCGTGGTGCTCGATCATGGCCGAGTCGCGGGCGCGGGGACGCCTCGTCAGATGTATCAGCATCCGCCGAACTCCTTCGTCGCCGAGTTCATGGGCCGGTCATCCTTCCTGGATGCCGCGATCCTGGGCCCGCAGACTCCTCGCGGTCCCGGCCACGACCAGCGTGCCAGGGTCCGCGTGCTGGGTGTCGAACTCGTGGTGCCGGTGGCTGCCGGCGTCCCCCTGGTGCCGGGACGCACCGCGACCCTGCTGGTGCGCCCCCACTGCCTCACGATCCACCAGCTCGGGAGGGCCGGTGACGGCGGGGACGCCGGTCATCGCGGGGACGGCGACTCCGCCACGCGGGTGGGACACCATGCGTACGAGACCGCACCCCACGGGCTCATGGGAGTCGTCCAGCAGGTGCGCTACCGCGGAGAGACGATGGAGTACCTCATCGAGACCGAGCAGGGCAGCCTGCTGGGTACCGGTGACCTGTGGTCCGAGCCGCTGGCCCGCCATCAGCGGGTCAGGCTGGAGCTCGCAGCCGACCACCTGTGGCTGCTGGCCTGACGACTCGCCGTGACCACTCGCCGTGACCACCGGATCGCCGGCTCACCATGCGGTCGGCTGCGCAGGTGCCGGGTCCACAGGCCGTCGGCCGCATGGACTGTCAGCCGGACAGGTAGTCAGCCGCACGGATTGCCCCGAGAGAGTGCGGGCCCTTGGTCACAGCACTGTGACCAACTGTCACCACAAACCATCGCCACGGCCCTCACCAGCTGCAAACATAAGGAGCTGAACAGTGCCGTCCACACGGGACGACGATGAGTACCGGAGTGTCCATTCATGTCCATCACTGAGAAGCCGCTGACGCAGAAGCGCTCCTGGCTGTCAGCACCCCCGCCCGCCCCTCGTCTCGACGAGGCCGAGGTCAAGCACCGGTACCCCCGGTTGCGTCTCCAGGTCTTCCTCGGGATCTTCCTCGGCTACGCCGGCTTCTACCTCATCAGGAACAACATCTCGCTGGTCTCGGCGATCCTGCTCGACCAGGGTCGGATCGACAAGGTCGGGATCGGCGTCATCGCCAACGCCGTCCTGATCTCCTACGGCTTCTCGAAGTTCTTCATGGCGATGGTGTCGGACCGCTCCAACGCGCGGTACTTCCTGCCCCTCGGCCTGTTCCTGTCGGCGCTGGCCAACCTCGCCGTGGCATTCGTGCCCGCCATCTCGGCGTCGGTCACCGTCTTCGCGATCGTGATGTTCATCAACGGCTGGTTCCAGGGCATGGGGTGGCCTCCCTCGGGCCGCGTCCTGGTGCACTGGTTCTCCACCAACGAGCGTGGTTGGAAGACCTCGATCTGGAACTGCGCCCACAACGTCGGAGGAATGGGCGTCGGGGCCGTCTCGGCCTGGGGTCTGGCCATCACCGCCAACGACTGGCACTCCGCATTCTGGCTGCCCGCCCTGGTCGCCATCGTGGTGGCGATCATCGCCTTCGTGCTGATCCGTGACACCCCGGCATCGGTCGGACTGCCCCCGATCGAGGAGTACCGCGACGACCCGGCGAAGGTCGAGACCGACACCTCCGAGCTGGAGACCAGCAGCTACTGGCAGGTCGTCGTCCAGCACGTCTTCAAGAACAAGGTGATGCTGCTGCTGGCCTTCGCCAATGTCTTCGTCTACACCCTGCGATACGGCGTGCTGAACTGGGTTCCGACCTACCTGTCCGAGGTCCACGGGGCCTCCGTCACGGGTGGTATCGCCGGATTCTCCCTGTTCGAGCTGGCTGGACTGGTGGGCACCCTGGCCTGTGGCTGGATCTCTGACCACGTCTTCGGTGGCAACCGCACCCGCACCGGAGTCACCTTCCTGATCGGCGTCGGGGTCTTCCTGGCCGCCTACTGGCTCGCCCCTGTCGGCACTCCGTACTGGCTGCTGATGGTCTTCCTGTTCTTCATCGGTGCCTTCATCTACGGACCGGTGATGCTCATCGGCCTCCAGGCGATCGACATGTCCGCGGCCAATGTCGCCGGCACCTCGGCGGGCTTCACCGGACTGTTCGGATACGTTCTGGGAGCGACGATGGCATCCTCCGGAGTGGGCTTCCTCGCCCAGCACTACGGCTGGGGAGTCACCTACGGTGCCCTGGTCGGCGGCGTCGTCGTCGCGATCGTGCTGCTTGCGCTCATCGGCCCTGAGGAGAAGCGCCTGATTGCCGAGCACGCCGGAAAGTCCGAGCACAGCCACTGAGTCGACAAGCACCGACTCGACATGCACAACCCCTGAGTGGTGATGCGCAGCCGCCGGATGGTGGTTCGCGCCGATCCATCGACACTGCCGGCTCGGTCCAGGTCTCTCCTGGACCGAGCCGGCAGTACGTCACACTGGGGAGCGTGTCGCGAGATTCCTCAGCCGCGCACCCGAGGAGAAGCCATGTGTGGACGGTACGGCCTGAATGTGGACGCCAACGATCTGATGCGGGTCTACCAAACGATCGGCAGGGACATCGAGGAGTGGACGCCGAGGTACTCGGTGGCGCCGTCGAACACCGTCCCGATCCTCATTGCACTGCCCGGTGAGCTGCCGGCGGAGATACCCGCACCGCAGGAGCCGGCCGCGGCGCGCACCCGGGAACCGGCTGTGGCGCGGGCCCTGGAGCCGGCCGTCTGGGGGTTTCGGCCGTTCTGGGCGAAGGAGGGCCGGCCCCGTCCGATCAATGCCCGGCTGGAGACGGTGGCGACCAATGGGATGTTCCGGTCCTCCTTCAGGGCGCACCGCGCGATCGTGCCGATGACCGGCTACTACGAGTGGACCCCGGGGCCGGGCCGGACGAAGATCCCGCACTGGATCCATGCCGACGGCGCCCTGCTCCACGCCGCTGCCGTGACGACCAGCGGCAGGTCCGAGGAGGGGGAGGCGAGAACGGTCGCCATCGTCACCACCACCGGAACCGACCGTGCCGGGGAGATCCACGACCGGATGCCGGTCTTCATGACCGCTGACTGCCTGGACGACTGGCTGGCCCCCGGCAAGCTCGAGCCGCAGGAGGGCGAGGAGTTGGTGCACCTGGCCGCCGACCAGGCCCGCCGGGTCGCCTCCTCGCTGTCCAGCTACCGGGTGAGTCCCCGGGTCAACAGCGTGGCGCGGATCGATCCGCACGACCCGACCCTCATCGATCCGGCCGAGACCCTGTTCTGATTGGCCGGGCCCGGCGCCCTGTCAACCGGGCCCACCACCGGACCCACCAGCACCGCCAGAGCTGCCACCGGTTCGGGACGCCGCCAACCGCGTCAGCCGGGTTCGGGACGCCGTGGGGAGCGTGGCCCCTCGGGGTCCTCAGTTCAGGAAGACCTCGGCCCTCGGGGTCCTCAGTTCAGGAACAACAGCATCCAGGTCCACACGACGAGGATGATCGCCCCGATGATCCCCATCCCCCATACCAGCGCCCAGATCAGCTTCTCGTGGAGAGGGGGCAGCGGCTCCTCCTCGGGTCGCCCGTCGTCGGGCTGTCCCTCGGACTCATCGGGGGCGTTGGTCATCGCATCTCCTGGATCGGCAAACAGGACGATTCTACGGAGCCTCTCCAACGGCCCTGCGTCAGAGCCCGGCTTCAGAACCCCGCGCCGGAGCCCTGCGCCGGAGTCCCTGGCGCCCCGTGCCGGTGCCCCGCCGTCCCGATCCCACCTGCGCCAACCGGCTGCGCGCCAGGGGCGGCCGGCGGCGAACCCCCGGTCGTGCGCGATGCCGAACCGGGTCAGCCGACCTCGGGGATCGTCACCGGCTGGTTGATCCTCGACAGCTGGGTGGAGTTCACCGCCGTGGTCTTCTGGGCCTTCATCGTGACCGCCGACCTGGTGGCGAGGAAGTCATCGGTGGTCCACAGCTCGTAGTGCGCAGTGGCGCCGCTCGGCAGCGTCTCGATGTAGTCGCTGGAGGCGCCGCGCCGATCGGCCGCCCACCGTGCCAGGGCCTTGCGGTCCAGCACGAAGCTGAAGTGGTGCCCCGAGGAGTCCCGACCCAGATAGCTGCCCCTGGTCGAGGCGTCCAGGGCCTTGAGGGGATCCGCCGGGTTCGCGGCCACCGAGGTGTAGCTGAGGTCCATGTCGCTCTTGACCCACTTCCCGTCCTGGCGGACCCACGCCGCGGAGTCCCTGACGACCATCTCGAAGGTCTCTCCACTCATCGTCATCCAGGCGTGTGCCCGCGGGGTGTCGGTGTCGGCGCGGTCGATGTCACCCTTCAGGGACATCTCGAGGGAGCCGGCGGTGATCGACGTCACCTGGTGATAGCTCCGCAGACTCTTCTGGGCTGTGGAGATCCGCTCGCCGAGGTCGCGGGGAGCCACGGTTCCCGAGCCTACGGTGAACGCGAAGGAGCTCGCCGTCGACGACGGCGAGGCTGAGCCGGCAGAGCCACCGGCTGTCCCGATCGCCGAGGAGGTGTTCGCCGGAGTGCTCGGCGAGGTACTGCTGCAGGCGGACAGGCTCACCAGCGCCAGGACGGTCAGACATGCCGCGACGCCACGGCGTGGGGAATGAGTCATCGCAGATCTCCTGTCGGGGCGACGTCTCTGCCACCCGGATCGTGGGGTCCAAGGGTCGTCGGCGGCACACATCCCGGCCACCGAAACCTCCCCCGGGAGCCGTTGAGCGCGCCGACCGGCGTCCCACCCGGGGGGCGCTGTGCCGAGCACGAGTTACCATGGTATGGAGTTTGGATCCTCGGCAGGGCGCCGACCCCGCCGATCTACCCTCCCACACATCACTCGCTGGAGGCATTTGTGCCGTCATTCCCCACCCGACGATCTGTTCTCGCCTGTGGCGCCGTAGCGGTGCCCCTGGTCCTTGCCGGGTGCTCGAAGAACGCCGGTTCCACAGCGGGATCCCCGGCCGGTTCCTCCGGCCAGGGCGGCGCATCGGCGCAGCCCAGCGCGACACCGACGCCCGCCCAGGCCTCGGTGGTCGTCACCTCCCAGCACCCCCTGAACCAGATCCGGCCCGCCGACACCCTCACCTTCACAGTGAAGAACGGCACCCTCGCCTCGGTCGCGGTGACCAATGCCGACGGCGAGTCGGTCGACGGCACTCTGGCGAAGGGCGTGTGGACCCCGAAGCACCCGTTCCGACTCAACCGGAACTACACCGCCGTCTCCACCCTCAATGGTGCCGCCGGGACCTCGAAGGTGACCACCAGGGTCACCACCCTGGACGCCGACTCCAACACCGTGAACTTCCTCTACGAGGACATGCAGGTCGGTGCCGGGATGCCGGTCATCATCAAGTTCGAGAACGACGTCGCCGATGCCGACAAGCGCAAGGCCATCCAGGAGGCGATGACGATCACCACCTCCCCGCAGCAGACCGGCGCCTGGGGATGGATGGACAACACCCAGCTGGTGTGGCGTCCCGAGAAGTACTGGCAGGCCGGCACCAAGGTCAGTGTCTCCGGCAAGATCGCGGGCCTGCCGACCTCCAGCCACCGATTCGTCACCGACAACGTCTCCGGCGGGTTCACGGTGGACGCCGTGCGGATCATGTATGTCGACATTCCCGGTCACACGATGAAGGTCACCAAGAACGGTGCCACCGTGAAGACCCTGCCGATCACCACCGGCAAGGACGGTTTCGCCACCCGGTCGGGCACCAAGGTCATCATCGAGCGCGACTCCTCGCTCATCATGGACTCCTCCACAGTGGGCATCCCGGAGGGAAGCGCCGACTCCTACCGGCTCGACGTCAAGTGGGCGATGCGGGTCACCTACACCGGCGAGTTCATCCACGCCGCCCCGTGGTCCCAGGGATCCCAGGGCTCGGCCAATGTCTCCCACGGCTGCGTCGGACTGTCGACGGCCAACGCCCAGTGGCTGTTCAACTTCTGCCGCGCCGGCGACATCGTGGTCAACACCGGTTCCAGCAGGAACTTCAAGCCCTCGGAGGGCATCGGCTGCTGGGTCTACGACTGGGCCGGGTGGCAGAAACTCAGCGCCGTCTGATCCCGGAACTCTCAACCTCGAGGCACGGTCGAGAGTTCCATTCCGCGTCAGCGCATGATCCGAAGCTGAGAACTCTCAACGTCGATTGAGGTTGGTCGCGTCCTTTCCTAGGCTCCCTGAACTATCAGGGTCCTGGTCCCCACGGGCCCCCGCCGAGGTCGGAGGACACCCCGTGATCGACACCCACCTGATCGTCAAGAAAGTGCGCGGCACCGCCGCGACCCTCGCGGTGGCCGGCACCCTGGCCTTCGGCGTCCCTGCCGTGGTCGGGTCGAGCGCCCTGGCCACCGACACCGCGACCACCCGCGCCACCACCGCCGTCAACGTCCGCACCGGACCCAGCACCTCCAGGCCCTCCATCGCCGTCTTGTACCCCGGAGACCCGATCGTGGTGACCGGGGCATCGGTCGGCGGATGGACGCCGGTGCGCTACCAGGGCAAGAACGCCTGGGTGGCCAGCGCCTACCTGTCCGTCGGCCAGTCGGGGTCGACGTCGCGCCCGACGTCCTCCTCCCAGACCGGGGTCGCCTATGCCAGCGTCGCCCTCAATCTGCGCACCGGGCCCGGGATGTCCGCGGCGGTGCGCACCGTGCTGCCGGGTGGCACCCGGGTGGTGCTCACCGGAAACGTCTCGGGGAGCTGGGTGAGCGTGAGCTCCTCGCAGGGCTCGGGGTGGGTGAACTCCGGATATCTGTCCCAGTCGGCGTCGAGCTCGGGGTCCTCCTCGAGCTCCGGGTCGAGCGGATCGGGAACCGCGACCGTCATCGGCACCCGCTACGCCACCACCAGCCTCAACCTGTGGACCGCCTCCAGCGGCGCGAGGTATGTCGGCGACGTCGACCCCGGAACCTCCCTGGCGATCACCAACCGCACCGCCAACGGACGCACCCAGATCGTCATCGGGGGCTCCACCAAGTGGGTGACCAGCCGCTACCTGGCGACCTCGGCGCCCAGCAGCCCGGCCGCGAACACGGCGTCGAGCAGCTCGGGAGAGGGACAGGCGACCGTCACCGGATCCTGCCGGGCGTCCTTCTACTCCGACCCCCAGGAGACCGCCAACGGCGAGACCTTCGACCCGGACGCCTACACGGCCGCCAACAAGACCTTGAAATTCAACACCCGGCTCAGGGTGACCAATGTGGCCAACGGCAAGTCGGTCGTGGTGCGGATCAACGACCGCGGACCCTATGTCTCGGGACGCTGCCTCGACCTGTCCCAGGCGGCATTCTCGGCGATCGCCAGCACCTCCGCCGGAGTGATCGCGGTGAACTACACGGTGCTCGGCTGAACTACACGGTGCTCGGCTGAGAGCTCTGCCCTCGGACCATCTCGAGCGCGCGGTGCGCTCCGGATGGTCCGGTCCATGCCGCACGGAGCCCGGGCCGAGGACCTCCGACCGGCGTTCTCCCCGCGCCGTACAGCGCCCCGCCCCGCGCCCGCGAGCCATTCGGCTGACGGCGGGATCGCGTTGACATCCGACCGGCTCGCCCTAGGCTGGGATGAGCTGTACACCACGTTGAAACTCACATAACGACGTCCTCCCCGCGACACGGGATCGACGTACCCACGACGTCCCTCACGTCAGTCGGCAGCCGCGACAATGTCCGCCGCACCGCCAGAACCCGCTCCGTCCCGGACTGCACCGCAGTACGGCTCGCCGGACTCTGCACCCGACCGTCCGTGAGCTGCGGGACGTGTGCCCCCGAAAGGAGCAAGATGAGCGAGACCGCGCGTTTCATTGACGGCGACACCGAGTTCGAACTCGAGAAGGTGACCGCCAGCAACGGCCAGGTCGGCTACGACACCGCGGGGTTCCTCAACAAGACCGGCAATCTGCTCCTCGACCCGGCCTTCGTCAACACGGCGTCCTGCAGCTCGAAGATCACCTATATCGACGGTGACAAGGGAGTTCTGCGCTACCGGGGATATCCGATCGAACAGCTGGCCAAGCACTCCTCCTATCTGGAGACCGCCTACCTGGTGATCTACGGCGATCTGCCCACCACCGAGCAGCTGGAGGTCTTCGAGCAGCGGATCCGCCGGACCACCCTCATCGACGAGCGGATGCGCGACCTGTTCCGCTGCTTCCCCCGCCGCTCCCACCCGATGCCGGTGCTCGCCGCCGGGATCATGGCGCTGTCGACCTTCTCCGAGAAGAGCGCCGGCACCGATCCCGAGCAGGTCGAGAACGCCACCGACCGGCTCATCGCCAAGACGCCGACCCTGGCCGCCTTCTCCTACAAGAACTCCGTCGGCCAGCCGACCCTCTACCCGGACAACTCGCTGTCCTACATCGAGAACTTCATCCGGATGAGCTTCGGTTTCCCGACCGAGCCCTACGAGTTCAACGACGAGGTCACCCGGGCTCTGGAGGTGCTGCTCATCCTGCACGTCGACCATGAGCAGAACTGTTCGACGTCGACCGTGCGGATGGTCGGGTCCTCGGGGGCGAACCTGTACTCCTCGGTGGCCGCCGGAGTCAATGCTCTGTCGGGGCCCAAGCACGGCGGGGCGAACCAGGCCGTGATCGAGATGCTCCAGGGAATTCGCGACTCCGGGATGTCGACGCAGGAGTTCGTCAACAAGGTCAAGGACCAGAAGTCCAATGTGAAGCTGATGGGATTCGGGCACCGGATCTACAAGATCTACGACCCGCGCGCCGCGATCATCAAGGAGCACGCGGACAACATCCTCAAACTCCACACCGGACGCCAAGACCTTCTGGAGATCGCCCAGGAGCTGGAGGAGACAGCCCTCAATGACGACTACTTCAAGGAGCGCAAGCTCTACCCGAACGTCGACTTCTACTCCGGGCTGATCTACGAGGCGATGGGATTCCCGGTGAACATGTTCACCGTGCTGTTCGCCATCGGTCGGCTGCCCGGCTGGATCGCCCACTACCGCGAGCAGATGCAGACCAACAACAAGATCTGGCGGCCCCGCCAGCTCTATACCGGGGAGCAGGAGAGGGCCTACCGCCCCATCGAACTGCGTCCCTGATCTGCCCCGTGCCCAGGGGTCCGGTGGGCATGCTGTCCTGTTTGGCCCACCGAACCTGACTGACCTGCTTGGCCTCTCGGGGCTACCTGGCCTCCCGGCTTGGCGGACCTACTGCCTACCTGACCCCCCGGCCCGCCGGACCTACTGCCTACCTGACCCCCCGGTCTCGACCGATGCAGCCAAACAGCACAGATGCAGCAAATCTGCCGGGCCCACCGGATCCACCTGCCCTGTTTGCCCCCCATCGGGCCCGACAGATGCAGGAAAACAGCACAAGTGCAGGCAGGTGTCACGGATGCAGTGGAGCTCCACTGCATCCGTGACGTTTGGCTGCATCCGTGCCCGAACGACGGAACCGACCGTCTCGGAAGACCGCCGTGCCCGAACACCGGGCTCCACTCACAGTCCGCAAGCAAATCCAACCCGCCGGACCCGACCTTCGCCCAAGTCCACCCGGCCCAGGACGTCCATCAGATCTGACCTGTCTGGACCGTTCCCAGTTTGGTGGACACTCCAGTCGCCTATCTGATGTGGTCTGACCTGCAACACCATGCAGAACCCACAGATGCAGGGCAACGCCACACATGCAGCAAATCCACCGGACACCGGGCGTACCTGCTCCCTCGGGCCCGACAGATGCAGGGAAGCAGCACAAGTGCAGCAAGTCCGCTGGACCCGACGGGTCCACCTGGCCTTGTTTGCCCTCCGCAGACCCAACAGGGGCAGGAGAACGGCACAGGTGCAGGCAAAAGGCACGGATGCAGTGGAGCTCCACTGCATCCGTGACGTTTGGCTGCATCCGTGACCGAACGACGGCGCAGACTGCTGGGCCGAAAGCCATACCCGACCTCCGTGACCGAACGACGGGGAAGACCACGGGGCACGACCACCGGGGCAGACCCCCGTGCCCGAACACCGACGCAGCCCCCCATACGTGACCCGCCCAGGCGAACCACCGTCCCCGAGCATCCGTACCCCGAACACCGGGCATGACCCCAGCTAGGCTCAAACCCATGTCCCTGAGTCCCGATCTCGTCCGCATGGCCCCCAAGGTCGCCCTCCACGACCACCTGGACGGAGGCCTGCGACCGGCCACCGTCCTGGACCTCAGTCGTCAGAAAGGGACTCAGGCTCCCGGCCAGACGGAGGAGGAGATCGCCGACTGGTTCTTCCGTACCGCCGACTCCGGCTCCCTGCCCCGCTACCTGGAGACCTTCGACGTCACGGTCGGGCTGATGCAGACCGCTCCGGCACTGACCCGGGTGGCCCGCGAGTTCGTCGAGGACATGGCCGCCGACCACGTCGTCTACGCCGAGACCCGGTGGGCCCCTCAGCAGCACCTGCGCGCCGGACTCACCCTCGACCAGGCCGTCGCCGCCGTCCAGCAGGGCCTCACCGAGGGGATGGACGCCGCACGGTCGGCCGGCACGCCGGTAGTCGCCCGACAGCTCATCACCGTCATGCGCCAGCTCGACCCCGACCCGGAACTGGCCCGGCTGACCGTCTCCTGGCTGGGTCGCGGAGTGGTCGGCATGGACCTGGCGGGCCCCGAGGCCGGCTTCCCGGCGTCCCGCTTCTCCGATCTGTTCGACGCAGTCAGAACCAACGGCGGCCATCTCACCATCCACGCCGGGGAGGCCGACGGGCTGGAGTCGATCCAGAACGCCATCGACTGCGGGGCCGAGAGGCTTGGCCATGGGGTCCGGCTGGTCGACGACATCACCAGCTACGGCTCAGGGGTGATGAGTCTGGGACCGATCGCCACCGATGTCCGCGGCAAGGTCATCACCCTTGAGGTGTGTCCGTCCTCCAACATCCAGACCGGAGTGTGTCGCACTCTCGCCGACCATCCGATCGGGCCCCTGTGGAGGGCCGGGATCCCGGTGACCATCTCCTGCGACAACCGCCTGATGAGCGCCACCTCGATGACCCGGGAGCTGACTCTGGTCGCCGAGCAGCTGGACTGGGAGCTGGCCGATCTGCGCCAGATCACCCTTGCCGGGCTGGAGGCGGCGTTCTGCGACGAGGAGACCTTCGAGGATCTCGATCGGACCGTCACCGAGCAGTTCGACGACCTGGGCTGACCCCAACACCGAGTCCTTCATGACCCTCGACGGGCCCATGAGTCGAGTTTGCGCCGCCGCAGGTGAACACATCACTCGCCGAACCCCGGATCCCGCACCCCACAGCGCACCAACCCCAGTTCCGCGAGTGAAATGTTCACCCGACCGCACGAAACCACACGAAGGAGCCCGGCGCGGAGCATCCCCGCCACCTGATGCCCACTTCCCCGAGTGAAATGTTCACCCCACCACACGAAGAAGCCCCGCGCGGAACGTCTCCGTCACTCGATACCCGGTTCCCCGAGTGAAATATCCACTCCCCGGAACATCACCCCACCAGTGAGAGCCACCCCCAGCAGTTGTGCACATGCCCGCCGGCCCGCCACTGATCGATCATGGTGCGGTGCAGGCGGGTGTCGTAAGGGAGCTCATCGATGATCTCGGCGACCCGCTCGCCGTCCGAATAGGGCCGGTCGAAGCCGAAGAACACCCCGGAGCCGTCCGAGATCTTCCTGTCCCACACCGTCCACAGCCGGGCGAAGGAATCCACATTGGACCCCGGCATCCGCCCCATCAACTCGGTGTCGAGCAGCCACGACGAGCACACGGCAACCTCAAAGGCGCCTGGCTCGGCGGCCAGCTCCGCGAAGTGCTCCACGAAGAATCCGTGCGCCCGCCCAAGGGAGGCAGCCACCGCGTCGGGCGACAATGACCCGATCGGCGCGATGTGGGTCGACAACACCAGGGAACCAGCGCCCTCCCCTCCCCGCCCCAGATCGGAGCAAGTGATCTCGAACTGGAGACGCCCCAGCTGGGCGAACCCGCCGCGCCAGATCATCTCGAGCCAGCTCGCCTGACCGAGCCCGAACCGCCCCGTCACCGCGACCGTCTTGCGGACCTGCCGCCCGAGGTCGGACAGGGTGTCGGCGATGATGTCATCCGGGTACCCGAGTCCACCCCAGAACGCCTCGACAGCCGGTCCGGCGACGATGAGCGCAGCCAGCGGCACGGCTCCCTCGACCCCGCCGAACCCGGCCAGGTCGGTCTCCGACAGCAGAGTCTCCTGGCCAAAGAAGTGGCCGATACGGCTGCGGAACCCGGCCGCCAGCTCAGCGGTTCTGGCACCGGCAGCCGGATCGGCGGCGACGGCGTCCAGCAGGTGTCGGGTCGGTGCGAGCAGATCGGCACCCACGCCGAGGCGCTCCAGCAGCTCGTCGGGGACGCCCGCCAGGGGCTCAGCCACGGACTCGCGTGTCATCGGATGCTCCTTCGCGCTCATCGGAGGGTGACCTCCAGGACGGTGTCCACCGGATCGGGCAGCGGATAGGTCCACTCCGGCTGGGGTCCGAAGGAGACGAAGGCCTCCTCGGGGTGGTCGGCCACCGACCAGGCGTCGACGACCGGCACCTGGGACCCGTCGGACAGCAGGTGGACGTCGTCGATCTGGTCCCTGCGCAGGCCCTGAAGCTGGAGTGGTCCGATCGGCGACTCCATCACATGGGCGTAAAGCCTCCCCCGGCCCGCCGTCCACCATCCCCAGTCGGGTTTCGGTAACCCGGCCGGGCCGCAGCCGCGGATCGAGTCGGCGTTGGCGTCCATCCACTCGCCGATCCCGGCCAGGATCTCGCGGGACTGTGCCGGGAAGGTCCCGCGGGCGTCGGGGCCGACGTTGAGCAGCATGTTGCCGCCCTTGGCGACGCACTCCACCAGCTTGTGGATGAGCATCGGCGCGGTCTTCCAGTCGGCGTCGTGGCGGCAGTATCCCCAGTGGTTGTTGAGCGTCAGACAGCTCTCCCACGGCACCGGTCGACCAGCCGCATCGCGGATCCCCTCGGCGGGGATGACCTGCTCGGGAGAGGTGAAGTCGCCCGACCACGGCGTCGGGTCGCCGGTGAGGATCGACCCGGGCTCGGGGCCCGATCCCTCCAGCCGGTTGTCCAGGACCGCCCCGGGCTGAAGCTCCCGGACGATCCGGATCAGCTCGGCGGCGCCCCACTGGTCGGGGCCCATCCCGGCATAGGAGAAGTCGAACCAGAGGATGTCCAGGGGCCCGTAGTGGGAGCAGATCTCGCGGACCTGACCGTGCATGAACGCGCGGTAGGAGGCCAGGTCCGGACGATGATCACGGAACTCGACGGCGTCGCGCATCGGGTGCTGGAGGTCGCCGTGGTGGGGGAAGTCGGGGCGCGCCCAGTCCAGCAGGGAGAAGTACAGGCCGACCTTGATCCCGCGGGCCCGGAAGGCGGCGAGGAACTCGGCGACGAAGTCGCGACCGAGGGTGGCGACGGTGGAGTAGTCCGACAGGGCGGTGTCGAACAGGGCGTAGCCGTCGTGGTGCTTGGCGGTCAGCACGACGTATCTCATCCCGGCGGCCGCGGCGGTGGCGGCCCAGGCGTCGAAGTCCGGGTCGGGGTCGAAGGCGTCGATGGCCGGCTGGTAGTCCGCCACGCTCAGCCTCTCGTAGGACCGGACCCACTCCCCGCGGGCCGGCACCGCGTAGGCGCCCCAGTGGATGAACATCCCGAAACGGTCCTCGCGCCACCACGCGGAGCGGTCGAATCGGGGGTCCAGGGGTTCGGGTCGGCCGAGCTGTTGAGCCATGGTCCCATCCTGCCGTGATCATGGGACCGGGGCGAGGACCGCTCAGGGACGGTGCGTCCGCTCCCATCGGGTGGACGCCGTCCGCCGGCTCCGGACCGGGGTGGCGGGTCCGCTGTCTCCGGGGACGTCGTCGAGTCGAGTGGGTGCACGACAAGCTGCGACGGATGGAGGACGTCGTCTCCGGCAGATGCTCCCCGGACCGTCGGCGTCACCCCCGACGGATGCTCCGCGGACTGTCGGCGTCACCCCCGACGGATGTTCCCCGGACCGAGGACGCCGTCGCCCCGACTGTCGCGATGCCCGGAGATCACACGTCACATGTCACATGTCGCGGTAGCGCTTGGCGAGCGCCAGGGCGTGCACCAATTGCGGTGCGGTCAGCGGCTGGACGTAGCCGGGGGTGTCGCGCTGGATGCGCCAGGACTCGCTGAGCGGCTGAATCGGGACGGGGTCGAAGCCGAAGCGGTCGAGGAGGCGGGACACGACCAGGAGGGCGGCGTCATGATCACTGGCCACTGCCAGGGCGCGGCGGTCCGGGTCGCCCGCCGGACGGCCCGCGGTGGTGATGTCGGCGGCCGGAATGTGATTGAAGGCCTTGACGACGAAGGACTCCGGGAGGTGCTCCTGCAGCATCTGGGCGGTCGTGGTGGTCTCCTCGTCGAGGGCCGTGATCTGGCCGTCGCGCTGCGGGTAGTAGTTGTTGGTGTCGATGACGATCTTGCCGATCAACGGCTCGATCGGGACGCTGCCGATCGCCTTCAGCGGGATGGTCACCACTGCCAGGTCGGCGGCCTCGGCGGCCTCGGCGGGGCTCGCTGCCCGTGCGTGGTCTCCGAGTTCCTGGATCAGGCCCCTGAGCACCTCGGGCCCGCGCCTGTTGCTGAGGACGACGTGGTAGCCGAGCTGAACCGCCTTCCGCGCGATCTGGCTGCCAATGTGTCCCGCACCGATCAATCCGATAGTTGTCATGTCCGCCACGGTAACCGCTGGGGATCCGCAATCCAGATCCGCGCCCGGGGGAAGGCCCGACGTCCTCCCGTTCCTCTGCTTCCCACCCACCCCTGCTTCCCACCCATCCCTGCTTCCCACCCATCCCTGCTTCCCACCCATCCCTGCTTCCCACCCATCCCTGCTTCCCACCCATCCCTGCTTCCCACCCATCCCTGCTTCCCACCCATCCCTTGTCACGATGCTCGCGAAGTTCGACGATGCTCGCGCTATAGCGCGAGCATCGTCGAACTTCGCGAGCATCGTGGAACTTAGGCGTGGAACTTGGGGGGCCCAGGCGTGGAACTTGGGGCGTGTACTTGGGGGTGGGCCGAGGCGTGGAGCCCGGGATCCGGTGCCCCGGCCACCCCCGGGTCCACCCCGGCACCTACTACCCAGGCGCCTCCGTCACTGGGCCATGCATCAGTTCCTGAAGGCGTGGATCGGGGCCGGAATGTGACCTCCCCGGGCGATGAACTCGTCGGACCCGAACCTGCTGGTGGCCATGATCGGGGCGCGCCCGAGCAGCCCCCCGAACTCGGCCTCCTCGCCGACCTCCTTGCCCGGAACCGGGATCAGCCGGACAGCCGTCGTCTTGTGGTTCATCACGCCGATCGCCGCCTCATCGGCGATGATCGCCGACAGCGTCTCGGCGCTGGTCGACCCGGGCAGCGCGATCATGTCGAGCCCCACCGAGCAGATCGCGGTCATCGCCTCGAGCTTGTCCAGGCTGATCGCACCGAGACCGGCGGCCTCGATCATGCCGATGTCCTCGCTGACCGGGATGAACGACCCCGACAGCCCGCCGACGTGCGAACAGGCCATCATGCCGCCCTTCTTGACGGCGTCATTCAGCAGGAACAGCGCCGCGGTGGTGCCGTGCGTGCCGACCCGCTCCAGCCCCATCTCCTCCAGGATCCGCGCCACCGAGTCGCCGACGGCCGGGGTCGGCGCCAGGGACAGGTCGACGATCCCGAAGGGGACGCCGAGTCGGGCGGCGGCCATCGTCCCGACCAGCTGGCCCATCCGGGTCACCTTGAACGCGGCCTTCTTGATCGTCTCGGCCACCGTCCCGAAGGATCCTCCCGGCACCTTCTTCAGAGCGCGGGCGATCACCCCGGGGCCCGAGACGCCGACCGAGACGCAGCAGTCCGCCTCCCCGACGCCGTGGAAGCCGCCGGCCATGAAGGGGTTGTCCCCGACCGCGTTGGCGAAGACCACGAGCTTCGCGGCCCCCAGGCCGCCGGCGTCCGCGGTGAGCTCGGCGCTGCGCTTGATCGCGCGGCCCATGTCGGCGACCGCGGACATGTTGATCCCGGCCCGCGAGGAGCCGATGTTGACCGAGGAGCAGACGTAGTCGGTCTCGGCGAGGGCCTGGGGGATGGAGTCCACCAGGACCTTGTCGCTGTGGGTGCGGCCCTTGTCGACCAGGGCGGTGAATCCGCCCAGGAAGTCGACGCCGACCTCCTTGGCAGCGGCGTCCAGGGTGCGGGCGAAGGGGACGTAGTCGTGCTCCCCGCTCGCGGCGGCGATCAGCGAGATCGGCGTCACGGTGATCCGCTTGTTGATGATCGGGATGCCGAGCTCGGTCTCGATCCCCTGGCAGGTCTGCACCAGGTCGCGGGCCCGGGTGGTGATGCGGTCGTAGATCTTGCGGCGGGCGACCTCACCGTCGGAGTCGATGCAGTCGAGCAGCGAGATCCCCATCGTGACAGTGCGGATGTCCAGCCGCTCGTCCTCGATCATGTGGATGGTCTCGAGGATGTTCTTGGTGGTGGCAGTGTCCATCGGTTCGGAGCTCATCGGATCACAGCCTGTGCATCGCGTCGAAGATGGCCTCGGACTGTATGTGGACGACGACGCCGGCCTGCTCGCCGGCGTCCTTCATCCGGGCCTGGATGGTGGCCAGGTCGGGGGTGCCGTCACCGAGGACGCACTGCATGATCATGGTGAAGTAGTCGCCCATCAGGGTCTGCGACACGTTGACGATGTTGACCCCCATCTCAGCCAGCGCCGTGGAGATGGCGGCGATGATTCCCGGATGGTCGTTGCCGGTGACGGTCATGATCGCATTCATGGTCCCCATCCTCCCGCATCCCTGGACAGCCGAGGACGTTGGTAGGGCTCCAGCGGGATCCTCGGCACGGCGGGGACGTCGGGTGGGCAGCTGTCCCCTCAGACCTGGTCCGCTCCCGCTCCTGCCGTCTGTCTGTGATCCCGCTCTTACCGTCTGTCCGTCTGCGATCCAGCCCGACGCTCCGCCCGCCGAAGCTCTCCGCCCGACCCCACTCCGCCCGACCCCACTCCGCGTTGATCCAGTTACTCGGCGTTGATCCTCTTGTAGCTGGATCAACGCCGAGTAACTGGATCAACGCGGCAACGTGGACTGGAACTGCCACAGAACTGGATCAACGCGGCGATGGTGGACGACGCCCGTCACCAGATCTGCGACCCCAGACCGGGACGCCGCCAAAACAGACCTCAGGCGATCTGGTTGCGCAGCAGGGACATCGTGATGGAGTCCCACCGGCGTCCGTTCCACGACCGCGCCTCCGGGATCCGGGCGCTGACCGTGTAACCGAGCTGCTCGGCGCACCTCATCATCCGGGTGTTCCCGCTCCAGGTGGTGAGGGTCAGGACGTGGGCGTCGGTCTCCTGGAAGGTCTGGCGGGTCCAGGACGACAGCGCCCGGCGTCCGATCCCCTGTCCCCACAGCCGGGGCTCGAAGATCACCAGGCCGAGCTCCCACCAGCCGCCGCCGGCGGGCTCGATCTCGAAACGGTTGACGAAGCCGCAGCGGTGACCCTCCACCGTGATGATCGCCCGGTCCCCCGACCTCACCCGGGGCCGCCAGTCATGGGCGAACTCCGAGTAGCTGCGGTCGTCCTGGTCGCCGAAGTAGGGGCCGTCCCACTTCTTCCACTCGGGATCGACCGCCTCGACATTCCAGTGCCACAGCCAGATGAGGTCGTCCTCCACGAGGGGAATGACGTCGACCTGGGGGATCAGCAGATGCTTCAGTCGGGTCGTCACCGCTGGTCCCTCCCGATCCCACGAACACTCCCGGAGTCATCCCCGGCCGGCGCGACTCCACCGGTCGACCCAGTGCCCGCAGCACCACCGGCGGATCCCGAATCCACAGCACCACCGGTCGTCCCGGACCCACCGGAGGCCGACCTCGCCCGATCGATCGCGGTGCGCACCCCCGACGGGTCCCCCGCCCGCTCGGCGCTGGGCGGTGTCTCCTCCAGAGCCGCCTCCGCCTCCGCGACGTCGACCCCTGCGGCCAGCGCGACGATGGCCACCCGGACCCGCCCGTCGGCAGCCTCCAGCGCGGCACGCGCACGGCCCGCATCGGCCTCGGTGGCCTGCTCGACGATCCGCACCATCCGGACCCGCAGCTTCTCGTTGGTCGCGACGACGTCGATCATGAGATTGGACCAGGTCTTGCCGAGCCGGATCATGGCCGCCGTCGAGATGGCGTTGAGGGTCATCTTCTGCGCGGTCCCCGACTTCATCCGGGTCGATCCGGTGACCGCCTCGGGACCGGTGTCGGGCAGGATCGAGATGTCGGCCAGATCGGCCAGCGGGGCGTTCGGATTGGTGGAGATGAGTGCGGTCGGCAGGCCGCGACGTCTGGCCTCGGCCAGCGCGCCACCGACGTAGGGGGTCCGACCGCTCGCGGCGATCCCGATCACCAGATCGTGCGGACCGGCCTGCGCCAGCTCGGCGGCGCCCAGTTCCGGGGAGTCCTCGGCCCCCTCGACGGCCCGCACGAAGGCCCGCTCGCCGCCCGCCATGTGACCGATCACCTGGTCGGGCCGGATGCCGTAGGTGGGCAGCAGCTCGACGGCGTCCAGCACACCGAGCCGCCCCGAGGTCCCGGCCCCGACGTAGTGGACGCTGCCTCCCGCGCTCAGCGCGGCGACCACCAGGTCGACGACCCGGCCGATCTGGGCGATGCAGGCCTGCACCGCGGCTGCCACCCGGGCGTCCTCGGCGAGGATCTCGGAGACGACTCCGGCGGCGTCCAGCTGGTCGATGTCGAGGGTTCTCCGGTTGCGCGACTCGGTCGCCCAGGTGAGCCGGGGGGAGGACTCGGCCGCCACCGTCGAATCGGCTGTGACGTGGGGTTTCGGTCCGGAATCAGGGATACCGGGCAGCTCGGAGGAGGTGGTTCGAGGGTCCTCGGGATGCTCGGAACTGCTGATCACAGGGTCTCCTTCGGTGGCTGGGGCGGTCCATATCTTGTCACGTCCGGAAAGCGGCGCCGACCGGGGGCGCGACGTCGCCTCTGGCCCCCGACCGGAGCGAATCCGCCGGGGGTCGGTGCGCGCCGCTGGAACCGGGTGGCAGGGGCGGTAGCCTCCTGCCCGTGACGGTGATGGGAATCGATCTGGGCGGGACCAGCACGCGAGCTGAGCTGGTGGACGGCTCCGGCGCGCTGCTGGGGCGGGGGCTGGCCGGTGGCGCGAACCTCCGCTCGGCCGGGGGCGGTATCGCCGGGGCCGCCGACGCCGTCCGGACTGCTGCCGAGATGGCCCTGGCGGCCGCGCAGAACCCTGGCACAGCTGGCCCTGGCGACGTCCCGCGCAACAGCCCTCACGACGTCGCGCACTGCGCGCCTCATGACGTCGCCCCGAGGATCGCGTTGGGACGGCACCGCCCCCGGGTCGTCGTCGTGGCCGCCTCGGGTGCCGGACCGGCGCGTCATGACGAGGTCGCGGAGGCCTTCCGGGATGCACTGACGGGCATCTGCGACCGGGTGCACGTCGAGAATGACCTGGCCGCAGCCTTCCGCTCGGCCAGTTCCGGAGGCGACGGCTACCTCCTGCTGTCGGGGACCGGCGCGGTGGCCGGGCGCTTCCAGGGCGGAGTCCTGCAGCGGCGCGCCGACGGGCTGGGCTGGATCCTCGGTGACACCGGCTCGGGGCTGTGGATCGGCTGGCAGGGTCTGCGGGCGGCGGCCGCCGATCTGGACGGACGCGGCCCCCGCACCGAGCTGACCGGACTGCTGGTGACGGCCCTGGGGGTGAGTCCAGTCACCGGCGATCCGTGTCAGGATCTGGTGCGCCGGGTCGACGACCTCACTCCTGCACAGATCGGCAGCATGGCACCGATCGTGCTGAGAGTGGCCGGCCACGACGCCGTCGCCGGCCGGATCGCCGAGCAGGCCGGTCGGGCGCTGGTCACCAGCCTGGACGCCGTCATCGACGACGCCGGGACCGACGGGGTCGTGATCGATCATGCACGAACCGTCGGGGTCGGCGGGCTCGACGAGACTGCGGTCAGCCCGGATGCAGAGACAACAGGCATGCCCAAGAAGTGCGCAGGCGGCGTCCCCCACGAGGTGGTGCTGGCCGGAGGGGTGCTGAGCCACCCGAACCCGGTCCGCGACGCCGTCCTGGCCGCCCTGGAGGATCGCAGCTGGCGGGTGGTCACCGCCACCGAACCGGTGATCGGGGCGGTCCGGATCGCCCAGGACCTCCTCGCCAAGGGCCTGTGAACGCGGAGCCGGCCCCAGCAGCCCAGCCCAACCAGCCCGGCCCCACCAGCCCGTGTCGACTCCAACTCCAGGCAACCGCATCGGGCCCAATCACACGGGCCTGACCACCCCACACGGGTACTTCTGGGTGGGCCGCCTGAAGACTGTCGGTGTGCGGTGGTTTCATGGGTCCTGCCGATGGCACCCGCACATGTGTCGGCCGGATGACATCGGTGGGAGAGTTCGGATGGAGATCGGCCTGTCCGCACTGGGTTCACTGTTCGGCGGCGCCGTTCGGATGATCCGGGTCGGGCAGTGCCGTTCAAGCGGTCCACGCAGGGCAGTCCTGTTCAGATGGTCCAAGCCGGACACGACGTACCGAGGTATCGGGACGAGGGAGGAGAGCCGCATGACGCCACAAGGCCCGCGCCTGTCGCGCCGCGCCCTCGGGGGCGCCGCCGTCGGCACCCTGGCGGCCGCCGCACTGGTCACCGTGAGCGGATGCAAGGGGTTCGACTCGACCTCCGATGTCCCCGACGACGCCCGCCAGACCGCCCAGAAGCTCGCAGCCGGCCTCACCAGGGGCGACCTCACCGGCGTCCCCGTCGACGACCCTGCCACCGCCGCCTCCGACCTCAAGGTCGTCTTCGCCGGGATGGACGGCCTGCGTCCCACCACGAAGGTCAGCTCCGTCGCCGGCGCCGGGAGCGGGACGGTGACCGCCACCCTGTCCCACACCCTCTCGCTGGCCGGAAAACCCTGGACCTTCACCTCCACCGCCCGCATCGTGAGCAGCGGCGGCGCGTGGCGGGTGGCCTGGGAGCCGACCGTCATCCACCCCCGACTCACCCAGGCCACCCGGCTGCGTCACACCCGCCAGCTCGGCGAGCGCGCCTCCATCACCGGCACCAACGGCTCCGACATCATCGTCAACCACACCGTCCATGACGTCGGCATCGACAAGACGAAAATCGACAAGACGAAATGGGCCGGCTCGGCGACCGCCCTGGCGAAAGAGCTGAAGATCGATCCCAAGGCCTTCACCGCCCTGGTCCAGGCCTCCGGCCCGCAGGCCTTCGTGGTGGCGATCACCCTGCGCGAGCAGGACATCCCCCGCAACATCGGTGTCATCCCGGGCGCCGCGGTCACCGACCGCGAACTTCCGCTGGCCCCCACCAAGACCTTTGCCCTCGGCCTGCTGGGCACCTCCGGACTGGCCGACGAGGCCGACGTCAAGCGCGGCAAGGGGGAGATCGAGGAGGGCGACGTGGTCGGCAAGTCCGGTCTGCAGCTGCGCTACGACGCCCAGCTGCGCGGCAAGGTCGGTCACATCATCGCCCTGGTCGCGCGCAAGGATCCGACGTCCTCCGCCTCACCGGCCCCGCAGCCCGCGACCTCGGCGTCCGGCAGCACCAGCTCGGGTCCCACAACGCTGTTCACCACACCGAAGAGCGACGGGAAGCCGCTCAGGCTCACCCTTGACCCGACCCTCCAGTCCAAGGCGGAGACGGCCCTGGCCAGGGTCTCCGGGGTCGCCTGCCTGGTTGCGATCCGGCCCTCGGACGGTGCCATCCTGGCAGCCGCGAACTCCAAGGACGCCGGTGCCAACGCCTTCGCCACCTCGGGCCAGTACGCCCCTGGCTCCACCTTCAAGATCGCCACCACCCTCGCCCTGCTGCGCACCGGGCTCACCCCCGACTCCACGGTGACCTGCTCGCCGACCATCACCGTCAACGGACGCCGGTTCCACAACTACTCCGACTACGACTCCGCCTACTCCGGGGCTATCCCCCTCAAGCAGGCCGTCGCCCAGTCCTGCAACACCGCCTTCATCTCCCAGCACACCAAGGTCACCTCGGCCAGCCTCCGCCGAGCGGCCGGCAGCCTCGGGGTCGGCACCGACTACGACCCCGGCTTCACCTCCTTCTACGGTTCGATCGCCGACACCACCACCGCCGACGTGCTGGCCTCCGACGTCATCGGCCAGGGCGGCGTGCTCGCCTCGCCGATGGCGATGGCCGGGCTGGCGGCCTCGGTGGCCGCCGGCTCGACCGTCGTCCCCTGGCTCATTGAGGGCCGCCGTCCAGCATCCAAGGCCACCCCGCTGAGCACCAAGGAGGTCGCCGGGTTGCGCGAGGTGATGGTCACCACCGTCAAGCAGGGGTCCGGACGGGTGCTGTCTGGGCTGGCGACCGGCGCCAAGACCGGAACCGCCGAGTTCGGCCCGAGCGGAAAGCTCAAGACCCACGCCTGGATGATCTGCTGGACGTCGTCGATCGCGGTGGCGTGCATGGTGGAGGTCGGGGAGTCCGGGTCCGGCACGGCCGGCCCGATCATCAAGGCGTTCCTGACATGACGGAGGTCCGGTGCTGCTGAACCCGCTCCACGTGCTCATTCCGATGAGGACTTCAATCGTCAAGTCCTTCACCTGGAACTGGCCCTACACGCCCATCAACCTGGCGATCATCACGGTGGCCGCCCTGGTCTGCCGATGGCTGCTGCGCAAGGGCATCAACTGGCTGATCGGCTGGATGCTGCGACGCACCGAGAAGCGCCGGTCCTCCGAGACCACCCACGGCGGAATCGCGATCGGCGAGCTCACCGGCCTCAACGCCGAACGCCAGGCTCAACGCACCACCACGGTCGGTCGGCTGCTGTCCAACATCGGCGTCGCACTGATCGTGGCGATCGCGGTGATGTGGGGATTCGACACGGTCGGCATCCAGCTCACCCCGATCCTCGCCTCGGCCGGTGTCGCCGGCATCGCCCTGGCCTTCGGCGCCCAGACCCTGGTGAAGGACCTGTTGTCCGGCCTCTTCCTGATCTTCGAGGACCAGTACGGGGTCGGGGACGTCGTGGAGATCAACGACATCAAGGGCACCATCGAGGACATCGGGCTGAGGGTGACCAGGATCCGCGACTTCGACGGGCTGATCTGGTACATCCGCAACGGCGAGATCACCACGGTCGGCAATCGCACCCAGGGAGTGGCGACCACCCTGACCGACATCACCGTGCACGCCTCCGAGGATCCCCTGGTCGTGATGCGGGTGCTCAAGATGGTGATCCGCGAGGTCGACCAGGACCCGCAGTTCAGCGACTCCCTGCTGGAGACCCCGACGGTGCTCGGCGTCACCGACATCACCGGCGACCAGATGACCTTCCAGATCTCCACCAAGTGCGTCGCCCAAACCCAGTACGACGTCATCCGCACCATCCGCCGCAAGGTGAAGGACGCCTTCGACGAGGCCCGGATCCGCGGCGCCTTCTGAGCGGCGGTTCCCGCCGGTCGAGCCCCCAGCCGAACCCCGGCCCCGGTCCGGCAGAGTTCCGACCCTGTCCCACCACCTCGGATGATCCCAAGTTCAGTGCGACCATCCGCACCGATGGCACTCCGGTCCAGCCACCTGCACCGACTGCGCCCGGCCCGGTCGGGATGTGGAACGAGCCGGCTACTCCTCCCCCATCGCCTCGGCGATCAGCCGGATCAGCAACGATCGGGCGGCCGCGATCGACCGCTTCGGATCGGGCTCGATGTCCGACAGCGCCAGAACCCCGTCGAAGGCGTCCCGGTCGGCGCCCTCCAGTTCGCAGACCCCGCACACCGCCCAGACCGGGACACCGGCCTCACGGGCGATCCGGCGCACCGCGTCGGGGGTCTTGCCGAGCAGGGTCTGGTGGTCGAGCCGACCCTCGCCGGTGATCACCAGGGAGGCGTCACGAATCCTCTCGGCGGCATTCGACCAGCCGAGTACGACCTCTGCCCCGGGCCGGTACTGCGCCCCAAGACACATCAGCGCCCAGCCGACCCCGCCGGCGGCCCCGGCACCGGGATCATCGCGGTGCATCACTCCCAGAGCCGGCTCGACCGCACCGGAGAAGACCTCGAGGGTCTCGTCGGCCAGCGCGACGCCGGCCTCATCCAGCCCCTTCTGCGGACCGAAGACTGCGGCTGTCCCCTCGGGTCCCAGCAGTGGACTGGTGACATCGCAGGCGACGGTCAGCCTCACATCGGCCAGCCGGGGATGGAGGTGGGTGAGGTCGACCAGGTCGAGCTTGGTCAGACCGGTCAGGCCCGGTGTGACATCGCGGCGTTCGGCATCGAGGAAGATCGCCCCGAGGGCCTCGAGCATTCCAGCGCCGCCATCGGTGCTGGCAGAGCCCCCGATCCCGATCGTGATCGACTTCACGCCCTCGCGCAGGGCGGCCACGATCACCTCACCAAGCCCTCTGCTGGAGGCGGCCAGGGCGCGCTCGGGAGTGGGCGGGCCGGAGACCCGGTCTGCCCGTTCCAAGCCGCAGCAGGCTGCCATCTCGATGACCGCATCGTCCCCGCGCCGGGCCCAGTCGACCTGGGCGAGATCACCGGTGGCGCCGTGGCAGCGGGTCGACACCGAGTGGTAGCCGGCCGCGATCGCCGCATCCAGAGTGCCCTCGCCGCCGTCGGCCACCGGGATCGAGACGACATCGATATCGGGTTCGGCCTGCCGCAGGCCCTGGGTGACCGCCATGCAGGCCTGTCCGCTGGTCAACGACCCCTTGAAGGAGTCCACCGCGACCACGACGCTGCCCGCGTCGGACTGTGATCCCATGCCCGCAATGGTAGGGGCCCGACAGCCAGGCGTCGCCCGGGGAAGAGGAGATGAGATCCTCTGCCGAGGCCATGGTTCCCACACACCGAGGCCCTGGTGGCCAACAGCCTTGGAGTAAGTGGGCACGCCACGGCCCACGAGGTGCCCGCTGCTGGGAGCGACATGAGGTCCGCCGCAGGATCCGGGCACCCGCACCTCGGAAGGAGTGAGCCGCCACGGCCCACAAGGTGCCCCCACCCCTGCAAGGGGCGAGATCTGCCAGTGAGCGCACAAGCGACCGGATTATCCACACGCCGGCCCACAGATGGCAGATCTCACCCGCACGCCAGGACGGGCCCCCACGAGATCTGCCACAGGGAAGCACACGACGCGGATAATCCACACGCCGGCCTGCATATGGCAGAACTCAATCGCACGCCACGACGGGCCCACACGAGATCTGCCACAGAGCACACAAGCAACTGGACTATCCCACACGCCGGCCCACACATGGCAGAACTCATCGCCACCGAGGGAACTCTGACCAGTTCCGCGGCATCTCGTAAAGTAGAGCCCCGTGTCCGCATCTCTTGACTGCCTGAACCCGTCCCCCGAGGAACGGGGTCTCACGCTGCCACAGCTGCTGGAGCACCGGATCGATCGGCTGTTCTCGACCATCCCGCTGATCGGCGAACTCGGCCAGCTGTTCGCCGACCACGGCCACGACCTCTACCTGGTCGGCGGGTCGGTCCGCGACGCCCTGCTGGGAACCCTCGGCCACGATCTGGACTTCACCTCAGATGCCCACCCCGATGAGATCGAGTCCCTGCTGCGCACGAGAACCCATGCGGTCTGGGACATAGGCCGCGCCTTCGGCACCATCGGGGCCCGGATCCCGGTGGCAGATGCCCCGGCCACCGAGCCCCTGACAGGGGGCGACCCGGGGCAGGCCTCTCCTGATGCCTGGGTGGTGGAGATCACCACCTATCGCACTGATGTCTACCGGCCCGACTCCCGCAAGCCCGCGATCGCCTTCGGGTCGAGCATTGACGAGGACCTCATCCGGCGGGACTTCACCGTCAACGCGATGGCCGTGCACGCCGCCACCCGGCAGTTCGTCGACCCGCACGCCGGTCTGGCCGATATCGCCGCCGGGGTGCTGCGCACCCCCTTCCCCCCGGAGCGGTCCTTCTCCGACGACCCGCTGCGGATGATGCGGGCGGCACGGTTCACCTCCCAGCTCGGCTTCGCCGTCACCGCCCCGGTGCGCACCGCGATGACCGAGATGGCCGACCGGATCGCGATCATCTCGGCCGAACGGGTCCGCGACGAGCTGTCGAAGCTGCTGCTCACCGACCACCCGAGGGAGGGCCTGGACCTGCTGGTCTCCACCGGGATCGCCGACCATGTCCTTCCAGAGCTGCCGGCCCTGCAGCTGGAGCGCGACGAGCACCACCGTCACAAGGACGTGTACCAGCACACCCTGACGGTCGTGGAGCAGTCCATCGCCCTGGAGCACTCCCGGGGCGACTCACCCGACCTCACCGGGCGGATGGCTGCGCTGATGCACGATGTCGGCAAGCCGGCGACCCGACGGTTCGAGCCCGGCGGCAAGGTCTCCTTCCACCACCACGACGTGGTCGGGGCCAAGTTGACCCGCAAGCGCCTCAAGGCGCTGGCCTTCCCCTCGCAGTTCGTCAAGGACGTCTCCACCCTCGTCGAACTCCATCTGCGCTTCCACGGCTACGGGGACCAGGGCTGGACGGACTCGGCGGTGCGCCGCTACGTGCGCGACGCCGGTGACCAGCTGGAACGACTGCACATCCTCACCCGGGCCGACTGCACGACGATGAATCGGCGCAAGGCGGAACGCCTCGAGTTCGCCTACGACGACCTGGAGCGCCGGATCGCCGAGCTCGAGGAGCGCGAGGAGCTCGAGGCGATCCGTCCCGATCTGGACGGCGAGCAGATCATGGCGATCCTCGGCATCAGGCCGGGACCGGTGGTCGGGCGGGCCTACAAGTTCCTGCTCAACCTGCGCCTGGACGAGGGCCCCCAGAGCGTCGAGGAGGCCGGCCAGGCGCTGCGGTCCTGGTGGGCGGATCAGCCGGAGTCGCAGGCCTGAGACCCGCACGCCCGCACGAGATGATGGGGACCGCAACCCTGAAGACCGATGGAACCTGCCGAGACCTCACGAAGGATCATGCGATGCACACCCCGATGCCTGCCGACCAGATCGAGTTCCACGCCTGGCAGGCCCATCCCGCCGAGACGGCAGCCGGTCGACAGGCCTTCGCCGACGGCGACCATGACGGCACCCGGGTCGGCGACCTGGGACTCACCGTCGATCATCTGTCGGGCCCCGTCGCCTTCGCCGATCCCTTCGTCGACACCCCCGACGGCGAGGTGACCAGGGTCGCCGACGCCGCGCCGGTGGACTACCGCTGTGCCACCTGGACCTCGCCCCTGCACAGTCTCGGGCTCATCCCCGACGAGATCATCGTGTCCTGGAATGCCCGGACCCCGGGACGTTCCTGGATCGAGGTTCAGATCCAGCCCTGGGCCACCACACCCGACACCGCCCCGACTCCCAGCAGCCGGACCGCGGACGGCGACGTCGTCGCGAGCCCGGCCGACACCGCCCCGGCCAGCTGGTTCACCATGGCCCGCTGGTGCGAGAAGCTTCCCGCCCAGGGCGGCGGGATCCACCGCGTCAGCGTCGACGGCCAGGCCGATGACGTCGCCGTCGTGGACACCGACACCCTCAGGGCCCGCGGGACCCGACCGATCACCGGGTACCGGCTGCGGGTGACCCTGTTCTGCCCGGCCGACGAGTCCGAGCTCCCGGTGGTCTCTCTGCTGGGAGCGGTCGCCTCCAGGACGCCGACTCTCACGACTCCCGAGCACCTCGGCGAGGGCGCGCCCACCGACCTGACCGGCACCAGCACCAGCACCAGCACCAGCACCAGCACAGTCACCCCAGCCACCACATCGGCCCGGAGCATCGAGATCCCGGTCCCCACGTTGTCCCAGATGACCCACTGCGGCCAGTACCCGCAGTGGGGCGGGGGCGGCGGCTCCTGGTGCTCTGCGACCTCGGTGGCCATGGTGATGACCAGGTACCAGGTCGGCCCCTCCCCGGAGGATCTCGCCTGGGTCAAGCCCGCCGACGACGCCATCGTCCCCTTCAGCGCCCGGGCCACCTGGGACCACCAGTACGGCGGGGCCGGCAACTGGGCCTTCTCGACCGCCTACCCCGCCGAGTACGGCCTGACGACCTTCGTCACCCGGCTGGCCTCGGTGGCCCAGATGGAGCCCTTCATCGCGGCCGGCGTCCCGCTGGCGGCCTCGGTCTCCTTCGACGCCGCGGAGCTGTACGGCGCCGGCTACTCGACCGAGGGCCATCTCCTGGTGGTGGTCGGATTCACCGATCGGGGAGACGTCGTCGTCAACGACCCGGCGAGCCACGAGCTGGCCGACAACGACCAGGTCCGGGTGGTCTACCGACGCGATCAGTTCGAGCGGGTCTGGTTGTCGGGTTCGGCCGGAACCGTCTACGTCATCGCAGCCCCGGGAACCGCCCTCCCGGCAGGTCCCTCGACCGGTCTGTGAGGCGACCTCGCCGGGCAGAAAGCGGTAGCCGCGGGCCGGTGCCCGACCCTCCGCACAGCCGGCGACCATAGGATGGGCGCCATGTCCACCTCTCCGACCGACCGACCAGGGAGCTGTTCGCGCACCCCTGTCGCCGGATCGGGGAGGCTCCCGGCGGCAGCCTCGCACAGGGCGTCCGCCGCGACGCCGCCCGCATCGCGGCGACCGCGGCGATGGCGTCGACCTGCAGCCGCTCTGCTGGCCCTGATCATGGCCGTCCTGGCCTCCCTGGCCACCGTCTCCGGATCGGCGACGGCGCTGGCCGCCCCGTCCATGCCCACGAGATCCACCCGGCAGCCGACGAACCCCGAGGTGCTGGCCACCGTGACCAGCGTCACCCCGGACACCGTGGACGCCAACGGGACCATCACCATCCGCGGCACGGTGCGCAACACCTCCACGGTGCCGATGACCTGGGTGCAGGTCTCCTTCTGGCGGTCCCGCGACCCGATCACCGACGTCGGATCCCTGGACTCCGTGCTGGCCTCCCCGATCACCATGCCGGTGGGCGAGCGCTGGTTCAACGAGAAGAACGAGGCCAGCCTGGACAACATCACCGACCCGGAGGCCACCCAGACCTTCGAGCCCGGCCAGACCGCCCCCTTCCAGGTCAGTGGCACGGCCAAGGACATGGGTCTGACGACTCCCGGCAGCTATCTCGTCGGCGTCCACGTCCAGGCCACCCCGAAGGGCCGCGACAGGATGACGGTGGGTCGAGCCCGGGTGCTCACCGTGGTCTCCGACACCGCCACCAAGGCCCAGCTCACCCCGGTGATCGAACTGTCCTCCCGGCCGTCGGTGGGGCTGGACGGCACCTTCATGGACGACCATCTGGCCGGCGAGCTCACCGGTCGTCTCAATGCCCTCGTCGACGCCGCCGTCTCCCGCCGCTCCACCGTGGTCATCGATCCGGCCCTGCTGGACGAGGTCACCTCGATGGCGGCCGGCTACACCATCGACGGCAAGCCGGGGACCGGGACGCAGGCGGCGAAGGACTGGTTGGGCAAGGTGCGGCCGCTGCTGTCCTCCGGGCGGGTCTTCCGGCTGCCCTACGGCAATGCCGACGTGGTCGGCGCCGCCCGGGCCGGCCGGTCCGTCGTCCTGAGCAGGACCCAGACGGCCCTGACCTCCGACAACCCGGCCTCCTCCCTCCCCCTGGCGATCGTCGACGAGGCCGGCGCGCTGGACCGCCGGTCGTTCTCGGCGATCTCCTCGGCCCTGCATCCCGAGGTGGTGCTCAGCGCCGCCAGCAGCCCGTCCGAGTCCTCCAGTGTGGTCTCGGGGACGACGCTGATCCCGCTGACGGCCGGCCTTCTCGACGGCGGTCCCGACCACGCCACCAGTACCGCCCAGAGTCGCGGACGGCTGCTCGCCCAGACCCTGCTGAACTCCCAGGCGGGACGCCACGTCGTCACCGTGGTCACCTCCGACTCCGATCTGGCGGCCACCGAACTGACCTCCTGGCTCACCTTGTCCCCGCTGTCGACGGCGGTCGGGACGCCGTCCATCACCAGCCCGCTGCCGGCGTCGAGCACGGTGCCCACCTCCCTGCGCGGATCGTGGTGGACCGACCAGGGCGATGCGGCCCGCGACGCCGCCGACTGGGGGGACATCCTCGGGGATGCCGAGCTCGCCAGGACCAAGACGGCGCGCACCCTGTCGCGGGCCACCTCGATGAATCTCGGCAGCGCCGGGCACAGCCAGTGGCTCAACCAGGCGATGGCCTCGGCCGACCAGCTGCTCGCCGGTCACTCCATCACCCTGCACTCCGCCGAGAGTTTCGTGATGTCGTCGTCCTCCAACGCTCTCCCGTTGACGGTGACCAACCGGCTCGCCGAGACCATCCGGCTCAAGGTGGTCTTCACCTCGGAGAACCCGCAGCGGATCACCATCCCGGCCACCCCGGTGGTGACCGTGAGGTCGGGGGAGACCCAGACCATCCGGTTCGCCCCCAGGGCCAGCTCCAATGGCGTGGTGGAGATGTCGGCCCAGCTCACCAGCCCCTCCGGCCGACCTCTGGGGTCCCCCCACCAGTTCGTGGTCCGGGCCACCCGGATGGACGACATCGGCTGGATCATCATCATCATCTCGGGGGCGGTCGTGCTGGGAGCGACCCTGCTGCGCATCCATCAGGTCCGCAGCCGTGACGGCACCGGGGCGGCGAGCCTGGCCGAGGAGCTGTCGGAGGGGTTGGAGGAGGCCACCGAGCACCCCGACGAGGGGGCTGCGCCGGACACCCCGGCGACAGCTCCGAAGACTTCGACCACCCCGGTGACGCCGGGCACCCCGCCCGAGGGGCAGGCGGAGACCGGGCACGCCTCGCGACCGGGCACGTCATCCGATTCCCGCACCGAGCCACACACCGAGCCACGCAGCCAGTCCGAGTAGCAGGGGACGACGCCCGACGGTTCGCAGCCGCAGAGCCGACATTCCCCGCCCCTTGCCCACTCCGCGGTGAGCCGAGTTCCGATCCGGCAGGCGAGGCGGCACACTGGATGAGGGCATTGGCCCGATGGTCCGATGTCGTCGGGATCGGCGCGGGGATCCCGAGGATCGAGGAGCATGGAGGTGACGGTGGACAGCGGATACAACAACGGGTACCGCTCCACCGTCGACTCGAGTCCCGATGACTCCGAGGACACCCGCTCGCGGGAGTGGTCGGAGGACCGGGAGGCTCCCGACGCCGTCCCGCTGCTGAGCGTCGGAGCCCAGCTCGGGGGTCGGTTCCGACTCGATCAGGAGCTCGGCCGGCCGCTGGGGACGATGACTTGGCGGGCCTTCGACCTCAAACTCCACCGCCCCGTGCTGATGCACATCCTGGCCTCCAACGGCGCCCACACCACCGAGGTGCTCGCGGCGGCCCGCCGCGCGGCGGTCGCCACCGACTCCCGCTTCCTCCGGGTGCTGGACGCCGTCGCCGCCGGTCCCGGGGATCCCGGGGCCTACATCGTCTGCGAGTTCGCCCCCGGTCGATCGATCTCCGAGCTTCTGCAGTCCGGCCCGCTGTCGGCCCTGGAGGCCGCCTGGATCGTCCGCGAGCTGGCCGACGCCCTCGCCCCGCTGCACAGTCAGGGAATCTTCCACGAGCGGCTCAACCCCGACAATGTCATCGTCACCTCGACCGGCAATGTCAAGATCGTCGGCCTGCTCATCCAGGCCGCCCTCCATCCCTGGCCCGGCGACCAGTCGCTGAGCTGGTCCGACCGCGAGGCCCGCGACGTCTCGGACATGGGACGGCTGCTCTACGCCTGCCTGGTGTCCCGCTGGCCGGCCGGCACCGCCCGCAGCCCCCGTCCGACCAGCACCCGTGACGGCCGGGTGCGCTGGGGTCTTGTCCCGGCCCCCGCCGATCAGCACGGCTGGCTGCCCCCTCGGCAGGTCCGCGCCGGCGTCTCCCCCGCCCTCGACGTGCTGTGCGACCAGATCCTCTCCGAGGTGCCGCGCCACAACGAGGTGCCGATCCGCACCGCCAACGAGGTCGCCCAAGCGCTCACCCGGGTGCTCGGCAGCGCGGATGCGGCGGCCGACCTCGAGCGGCGGCTGCGCTACCCCAGTGACAGCGCGACCACCGTCACCACCTCCCTTCCCACCGGTTCCGGCAGTTCCGCCGGATTCGGCAGTTCTTCCGGATTCGGCAGCCCCGGCGGCCCGAGCGGCTCCCGGAGCGCCACAGGCTCCGGTGGTGCCGACCGTTTGCCCGACCGGGACGGCACCACCGCCCGGCAGCCGGCGGTGGGCGCCGACGGCCTGCCCGTCGACTACTCCGCCGGCCGTGCGGGCGGCTTTGTCGACGACGACGGCACCGGCTCCCCCGAGGAGCCGGTCCTGGACGAGGACGGCTACTGGACCCCCGAGGCGGCCGCCGGCGAGTGGGCCCATGTGCCGGCTCCCCGACACCCCGGCGACGGCGCGGATCTGCCGCGCGGTGCCGGGTCGCCGGCTCGAGGCCGTTCCTCGCGCCGGGGAACCGGGGGTCGCTCCGACCGCGGAGGCGACGCAGGTTTCTCCGCCTCGGGCTCCTCGGCCTCGGGACGCCGGTCCCGGTCGGGTCGGTCCAGGTCCGCGGACCCGCTGAAGATGCCGGCGATGGGACGGATCCGTCCCGAGGACGTCGAGCAGGTCTCCCACGACCTGGCGCAGCCCCGCCCCTCCTCCCGACGCTGGCAGGTCCTGCTGGTCGCGGCGGTGGCCGTCGTCCTGGTCATCTGCCTCATCGTGGTGGGTGTCCGGCGCGGCACCGGTTCCGACTCGGCCGGCGAGGCCGCCGTCTCCCCCGGGTCCACGATCTCCATCTCGAAGGTCGATGACTTCGACCCCCAGCGCGACGGCGGCAATGACGAGGAGAACCCCGACCAGGTGGCCCTGGCCTGGGACGGGAAGCCCGCCACCGCCTGGAAGACCCTGGTCTACCGCGGCTCCCCCAAGCTCGGTCGGCTCAAGCCCGGAGTCGGACTGGTGGTCGACCTGGGCCAGGACACCCGGTTCTCCTCGGTGACGGTGACCCTGGTCAACGGGGCCACCGATGTGGGCCTCTACGTGCCGTCCGGCTCGAGCCGACGGGCGCCGATGTCGTCCATCAACGACTGGACCAGGGTGGCCGGCGATGCGACCGCCCAGGGCACCACGACCCTGAAGCCGAGCGACCCGACCTCCAGCCGATACCTGCTGGTGTACCTCACCTCCCTGCCGCGGATCGGCCAGGGCCGCTACCAGGGCGGGATCGCCGAGATCAAGGTCAACCCGTGACCGGTCGCAGCGACGGCGAGTCCCTCCCCGGGGATGGAGTGGCGGGACCCGGACGCGAGCCGCAGGACAGCGTCCCGACCCCGGGCGGTTCCCCAGACCACGACGAACTGAGTGACGCCGAGCTGCTGAGGATCCACGTGGCCGGCGATGCGACCGCCTTCCAGACGCTCTTCCTGCGACACCGCGACCGTCTGTGGGCGGTGGCGCTGCGCACCATGCACGACCGGGAGGAGGCCTCCGATGCGTTGCAGGACGCGATGGTCTCGGCCTTCCGGCGGGCCGGATCGTTCCGGGGGGACTCGGCGGTGACCAGCTGGTTGCACCGGATCGTGGTCAACGCCTGTCTGGACCGGATCCGTCGCAACCGGGTGCGCCGGGCCCAGCCCCTGGAGCCGGGGGATGATCGTGATCTCAACCTCGTGGCCTCCGACGACCCGACCATCGGGGTGGAGTCCGCCGAGCTGGCGGACGCCGTCCAGCAGGCGCTGGGCCGCATCAATGCCGACCAGCGGGCGGCCTTGGTGCTGGTGGACATGGAGGGGATGAGCGTCGAGGAGGCCTCGGTGGCGCTGGGGGTGCCGAAAGGGACGGTGAAGAGCCGCTGCGCGCGGGGTCGGGCGCGGCTGGCGGTGCTTCTGGAGCCGTTGCGGAACGTCTCATGACGGGCCGGTTCGACGCTCCGTCATCGCCGGACGGGGGTCACCGCCGACGTCGACCGGAGCAGGCGACCAGCAGGGTCGCGGTGACGACGTCCGACCCCTTGGCGGGTGGAGGAGACGCAGACAGGCGGGGGATGGGAACTGCCGGCGACCCTGGCGCGTCCCATCTGAGACGTGGCGAGCCCTCACAGGACGCGCACCCGGTTTCGAAGGAGGCCATCGTGGATGACAGCCGGCTCAACGATGACAGTCTGAACGACCCCGAGTGCAGTTGGGTGAGCGATCTTCTCGCCTCCCAGAACGCCCCCTCAGCCCCCGACGATGTGGTCGAGACGGTGCTGGCGGCGCTCGGCGATGAACAGTCCACCCGCCAGGCCGCAGAGCGGGCGAAGTCGGACTCCCTCGGCGAACTCCTGGGACGATCTGTCACCGGGACCTTCGGGACCAACGCCCCGACCCACTACACGAAGAAGGGCCTGGGACTGCGACAGTCCCAACCCCACCGCTGACCCGTCCTTGGGCTTTGCCAGACCCCCGCCGGCCATCCGGCGGGGGTCTCCCCTTCTCTGACGGCCGTCTTCGCCTTCTCCCCCCGGCCGTGTGGTCAAGTCCCGTGGTGTGCATCCACCCCCGCCCTTCTCCCACCCCACCCTTCTTCCACGATGCTCGCGAAGTTCGACGATGCTCGCGCTATAGCGCGAGCATCGTCGAACTTCGCGAGCATCGTGGATGTTTGGGGCCGTCTGCTTGCCCCAACCCGACCGGCCGCCCATCTTCCGCACTCTGGCCACCCCCGCACCCACAAGCACGCAGAAACAGGGCGGGGGAGGACTCCAGGTCCTCTCCCCGCCCTGTCGGCTCGGTCAGGCAGTCAGCTGCTCAGCCGCTCAGCACTGACTGATGCTCAGTCGATCACGTCGTCGTCGACCCAGTCGAAGGTCTTGGTGACGGCCTTCTTCCAGTTGCGGTAGAGACGCTCGCGCTCCTTCTCCTCGCCCTTGGGCTCCCAGCGCTTGTCCTCGGCCCAGTTGTCGATGACGTCCTGCTCGCCGTTCCAGAAGCCGACGGCGATGCCGGCCGCGTAGGCGGCACCCAGCGCGGTGGTCTCGGCGACCACCGGACGGATCACCGGAACGCCGACCTGGTCGGCCTGGAACTGCATCAGGGTCTCGTTGGCGGTCATGCCACCGTCGACCTTGAGGGCGGTCAGCGGGACGCCGGAGTCGGCGTTCATGGCGTCGACGACCTCGCGTGTCTGGAAGGCGGTCGCCTCGATGACGGCGCGGGCCAGGTGGCCGCGGTTGACGTAGCGGGTGAGGCCGACCAGGGCGCCGCGGGCCTCGGTGCGCCAGTACGGAGCGAACAGGCCCGAGAAGGCCGGCACGAAGTAGGCGCCGCCGTTGTCCTCGACGGTCTTGGCCAGCTCCTCGATCTCCGGGGCGGAGTCGATCATCTGCAGGTTGTCGCGCAGCCACTGGACCAGCGAACCGGCCACCGCGATCGAACCCTCGAGAGCGTAGACGGGCTTCTTGTCGCCGATCTTGTAGCAGACGGTGGTGAGCAGGCCGTTCTTGGAGAAGACGGCTTCCTCGCCGGTGTTCATCAGGGTGAAGCAGCCGGTTCCGTAGGTGTTCTTCACATTGCCGGGCTCGAAGCAGGCCTGGCCGAAGGTGGCGGCCTGCTGGTCGCCGAGGATGCCGGCGATCGGGGTGTCGATGAGCAGGCTGTTCTTGGAGCCGTAGCCGTAGACCTCGGAGGAGGACTTGATCTCGGGCAGCATCGACATCGGAATGCCGAAGTCCTTGCAGATGTCCTCGCGCCAGGTGAGCTCGCGGACGTCCATCAGCAGGGTCCGGGAAGCGTTGGTGACGTCGGTGACGTGAATGCCGCCGTTGACGCCTCCGGTGAGGTTCCACAGCACCCAGGTGTCCGGGGTGCCGAAGAGCAGGTTCCCGGCCTCAGCCTTCTCGCGGGCGCCGTCGACGTTGTCGAGGATCCACTTGATCTTCGGGGCGGAGGGGTAGTTGGAGACGTTCTCGCCGGTGATCTGGCGGTAGCGCTCGGAGCCGGCGGGGTCCCCGGCGTTGATCTCGTTGACGATGGAGGTGGTGCGGCCGTCCTGCCAGACGATGGCGTTGTAGACCGGCTGTCCGGTGTTCTTGTCCCAGACGATGGTGGTCTCGCGCTGGTTGGTGATGCCGATGGCGGCCAGCTGGTGGCGGTTGATGGAGGCCTTGCCGAGGGCCTGGCCGACGACCTCCCTGACCGCCTCCATGATCTCGATCGGGTCGTGCTCAACCCAGCCGGCACGCGGGAAGATCTGCTCGAACTCCTGCTGACCGACCGAGACCACCGTGCCGGCGTGGTCGAAGATGATCGCGCGAGCGGAGGTGGTCCCCTCGTCGATGGCGAGAACGTACTGCTGGTCACTCATGAGTGATCCCTTTCTGTGTCGAGACTCCGCAGCGGTGCTCCGGAGGTCGATGGGGCGAAGCGCCGCCCGATGTTGTCTGGTCCATCCCGGCCGGATCCTCAGGTGATCCGACCGGTCTTCCTCGGATCCGGTCTCCTGCCCGACGTCGTCCACGACGTCTGCTGTCGACCGGTCTCCACGTGCTGACTGAGCACTGGATATGGAGTTGTCTATTCGATTGTCCGGTGACGCCGTGACAAGCCGTTATGCCTCGGCACCACCACCATCGTTGGTATCACACCCAGTCGAACCACCGGCCACCGAGGCGGCCGACGGATCCCACCGGGGACTCGCAGGAGTCCACCCGGGTGCCTGTCGACGACTGCCCGTTAAGGGGCTCCCGCCAACGCTCACCCAGGAGCTTGTGCGGGGGACGGCTGACCGCCGTCCCCCGCACGACGTGTCAGAGCCAGAACACCCGGTAGGTGAGCGCGGCGAGGATGGCACCGAGCATCGGGCCGACGATCGGGACCCAGGCGTAGCCCCAGTCGGAGCTGCCCTTGCCCTTGATCGGCAGGACGGCGTGTGCAAGACGGGGAGCGAGGTCACGAGCAGGGTTGATGGCGTACCCGGTCGGGCCACCGAGGGAGGCGCCGATCGCGACGATCAGCAGAGCAACGCCGAGCGGGCCGATGGCGGTCGTGGTGTAGCCGGACAGCAGGACCCAGATCAGCAGCACCCAGGTGCCGATGAGCTCGGTCATGGTGTTCCAGAAGGGGTTGCGGATCTCGGGGCCGGTGGCGAAGGTGCCCAGCTTGAGCGCGGGGTCGCAGTCCTCGTCGTAGTGCTGCTTGTAGGCCAGCCAGGCGATGACGGCACCGACGAAGGCGCCGGCGAACTGACCGGCGATGCAGACCAGGATGTTGGTCGCGTTGGCCGGGAGGCCGGGAGCGAGGTCTTTACCGGCCAGCCACAGGCCGACGGTGACGGCGGGGTTCAGCTGTCCACCGGTCTTGTAGGCTGTGTAGACGCCGAACATGACGCCGAAACCCCAGCCCCAGTTGATCTGAAGGGAACCCGGAGCATTGGCCCGACCCTTCGACTTGGGGAGAAGATTGTTCGCCACGACGCCCACACCAAGGATGATGAGGATCATTGTTCCAAGGAACTCGGACCCGAATGCGGTCGCGGCGGGAACCGCCGTTTCCAGAACCATGAAGGACTCCTATGAAGGGGATGTCACCAGTGACATCCATCCGACGAGGGCCGCGTGGTCATCCGTCGTGGACGACCTCACCGCACCCGGTCCGGCTTTGCGCGCCGAACTGTCCGAATTAAACCATGGCCGTGAACATGGCGTCAGCGAGCGTGCACTAACGTGCATCCTGAAGGGAAGAGTATGAACGAGTGGGCGGACGACCTCTGGACGGCGGCGTCCATGTACTACATGCAGGGCGAGACCATGGAGGTCATCGCCAAGCATCTGGGCACCTCGCGATCCACCGTCTCCCGTCTCCTCAAGCAGGCCCGGGAGACCGGGCTGGTCCGGATCAGCCTGGCCCAGCCGACCGGCGCCCGCACCGGCCTGGGCACCTCCCTGTCGAGGATGTTCGGGGTGCGCACCACCATCGTCCCGGTCCGCTCGGGAACCACCGAGGTGCACCGCCTCGACCAGGTGGCCCGGATCGCCGGCCAGCACATCACCGACCTCGTCCATGACGGCGTCTCCATCGGACTGGCCTGGGGAACCACCCTGGACGCCATCACCCAGCACCTCATCCCCAAGGACGTCCGCAACGTGCGGGTGGTCCAGATGAACGGAGCCGCCAATCCCGGCAGCTTCGGCATCCCCTACACCGGGGCGATCATGACGCGGATGGCCCAGGCCTTCCAGGGGGAGGTCGTGCACTTCCCGGTACCCGCCTTCTTCGACGACCCCCAGACCAAGGTCGCGATGTGGCGCGAGAGGGCCGTGCAGTCGGTGCTGGCGGCCCAGCGGAACCTGGATCTGGCGGTCTTCGGACTGGGAGCACTCGACGCCCCGGTGCCCTCCCACGTCTACTCCGCGGGCTATCTCACCGAGGCCGAGATGAGCGAGCTGACCGCCTACGGGGTGGTCGGCGACGTCAACACCGTCTTCCTCAAGGCCGACGGGTCCTTCACCGACATCCCGTTCAACGAGCGGGCCACCGGGATGACCCCGCACCAGCTCCAGAAGGTGCCGCGCAGGGTCTGCGTGGTGGCCGGACGCGCCAAGGCCAAGGCCCTGCTGGCGGCCCTCAGGGCGCGGGTGGCCACCGATCTGGTGGTCGACGACGAGACGGCCCGGGCAGTCCTGGACCTGATGTGACGCCGGCTCCCGGGCTCACCGGGCGGACGCCGCCAGGGTCACCTGGATCTTCTGCTGGGAGCCGTCGCGGACCACCGTCAGGGTCACTCTCTCCCCGACCTTGCGGGACCGCACCAGCCCGACCAGGGACTCCCCGGAGGTGACCGTCGTCGAGTTCATCGAGATGACGACGTCCCCCTCCCTGATCCCGGCCCTGTCGGCCGGCGAGTCGGCCTGGACCGATCGCACCGAGGCTCCCGTGGTCGTCACGCCCGCGACGGTCGCGGTGCCGGTGGCGGTGGTGACGCCGAGGTAGGCGTGCCGGGCCTTGCCCGAGGCGATGAGCTGGTCGGTGATGATCTTCACCTGGTTGACCGGAATGGCGAATCCGATCCCGATGCTGCCGGACTGGGAGTTCGACGACGCCGAGGACAGGCTGGCGATCGAGGAGTTGATCCCGATGAGTTGACCGTCGGCGTTGACCAGGGCGCCGCCGGAGTTGCCCGGATTGATCGGGGCGCTGGTCTGGATGGCGCTGGTGACGACCACACCGGCGGAGTCGGAGCCGCTGGCCTGGCCCTGGTCCCCGGTCGACGTCGTCACCGGGCGGTTGAGGGCGCTGATGATGCCGGTGGTGACCGATCCCGACAGTCCCAACGGGTTTCCGATCGCCATCACCGGGGCGCCGACGGCGAGCTGGTCGGAGTTGCCGAGTGTGATCGGGGTGAGGTCCTTGGGCACCTGGCCCAGGCGGATCACGGCGAGGTCGGTGGACGGATCGGTGCCGACGATCGTGGCCTCGTAGGTCTTGTCGCCCATCGAGACCGCGATGGTGCCGCCGGACCCGCCGGCCGCGACGACGTGGTTGTTGGTGACGATGTCGCCCTTGGTGTTGAGAACGACGCCGGAACCGGCTCCGGTGCCCTGCCCGGTCTTCACCGAGATGGAGACCACCGAGTTGGAGACGGCCTTGGCGGTGGCGGTCCAGTCCGGGTTCGAGGCATTGCCCTGGATCACCCGGGTGCCAGAGGCGCTCGGGGCGACCGAGGAGCTCGTGGTGGCGGCGTCGTTCTGGGTCTGGCTGCTCACCGCCCAGCCGGACAGACCGCCCGCCCCGGCGGCCAGGACCGCGACCAGGGCGACCGCCCCGGCCTTCATCCCGGTGCCGCGGCCGCGCTGGGTGGTCGTGGCAGGGCCGGACGCCGGGGGGGCGTACTGTCCGGCGGGGCCCTGCCCCCAGGATCCCTGAGAGGAGCCGAAGCCCTGTGCCGAGCCCGCACCCTGTGACGGGTTGGGTGCCGCCGGGCCCGGGTACGGGGCCCGGTTGGCCGACTGCCCCTGCCCCGGGTAGGAGGCGTTCGGGTACTGCCCCTGCCCCGCATACGGGCCCTGCTGCCCCTGGCCCGGGTACTGGCCCTGGCCCGAGTAGGGAGAGGTCCCCGAGTCCTGCCAGGTCTGCGAATACGGCTGAGATGACGGCTGGGAGTAGGGCCCGGCGTTGGACTGGGAGGGGTAACCCTGCTGTCCGGCGTCACTGCCGGGACCGGTGGGCGACTGGCCCCCGGCACCCGCAGCGGTCTCCGAGGCCTGATCGGCGGGTTTGCCGGCCGAGGCGTCCAAGGTGTCCCACCCGCTCCACACAGTCGGTTCGGCGGGCTGCCCCGGACCGGCGGGCTGACCGGAGTCAATCGGCTGCCCGGAACCATCGAGCCGGACGCCGTCTTGAGACCACTCCGCTCCGTCGCGGGGGGCCTCGCCGGAGCTCCTGTTGCTGTCATCCATGGACATCATGCTGGCCCGGCTTCCTGTGTGAGAGATGAGTACTGCCTCTGAGCCTCCTGATCACACTGCTGCTTCACAGGGACTCCAAGGGTGACCGTCGCACCGTTGCCAATTCTTCCGCACCCGGGGCCGTCGAACCAGCAGCGACCGGCAGGCCGGTGGCTCCGGGGCCCCACAACGCCCGACCGCTCCGACCCCTCCAGCCCCACCGATCCCTCAGGCCTCGCCGCTGCCGGCGTCCCAGGCCTGTCGGGCGGCCAGCACCTCGCCGGCATGGCCCTCGGCCCAGTCCCGCAGCGCACCGATCGGGGGAATCAGACTCTGCCCGAGCGCGGTGAGGTCGTAGTCCACCCGCGGAGGCACCGACGCCGTCACCGTCCGGGTGAGCAGTCCGTCGCGCTCCATCGACCTCAGCGTCTGGGTGAGGACCTTCGCCGTCACCCCGGCGACCTGGCTGCGCAACTGTCCGAAGCGCAGCGACCCCGGCGCAAGGGCGGAGACGACGAGCGGGGTCCAGCGGTCGGTGAGGTGCCTCAGCACGGTGCGGGAGGGGCAGGCCGGGTTCATCACGTCGAAGGCCATCGGCCCCTGCGGCGAGCTGCTGCGCCGCGATCCCGCCCCGACGGTCCTCGGCTGCGCGGTGGTTGACACGCCCTCACACTCCTTCAGTTACCTTGAGGTACTTCGTTACCACCGTATACCGTGAATCGCGTGGGATCGAGATCACTCCCGATCTGCCGTACTTCTCAGGAGGACACATGAACATCACCGTCATCGGGGCCACCGGCATGGTCGGCTCCCGCGTCGTCGCCGAGGCGCTGTCCCGCGGACACCGGGTGACCGCCGTCACCCGTGGTGGCACGGCGGTCGAGGGAACCACCCCGGTCGCCGCTGACCTGTCGGACACCGCAACCGTCATCGACCTCATCAACGCCTCGGACGCCACCGTCATCGCGGTGCCGACCGACCGCACCGGTGGCTCGGCCGAGCCCGTCATCAAGGCCCACCGCGATCTCATCGCCGCCGCACCGACCGGACGCCTGCTGGTGGTCGGCGGCGCCGGATCCCTGCTGGCCGACGGGGTCGAGCTCAAGGACGGACTGGGGTTCCCGCCCCTCTACAAGCCGGAGGCCGAGGCCTTCTCGACCGTGCTGGGCCTGTACCGGGCATCCCACGGGCTCGACTGGACGCTGATCTCCCCGGCACCCGAGATCGCCCCCGGAGACACCGCGGACCACTACTCGGTGGCCCTCGACTCGCCCGCCGGCAGCTTCGTCAGCTCGGGAACCTTCGCCGTGGCCATCCTCGACGAGCTGGAGACGCCGGCCCACCGAGGGGCGCGATTCACCGTCGCCCAGTGACCCCGGGCCAGCAGGACAGGGTCCGTCGGGAGCGGAAGCAGCGCGGCTCGCCGGTGACGGGGTCGGTGAAGGAGGCCTCGAAGGCCTGGAGCTGGAGCGGGCGGCTGAAGTCGTCGACCGGGATGTCGAGCACCTCGGGGTAGAAGGGGTCGTTGAGGATCGGCGCCCCCAGCCGCATGAGATGGAGCCGGACCTGGTGGGTCTTGCCGGTCAGCGGGAGGGCCTCGTAGAGGCCCAGATCGCCCCGGCGCTCCAGGAGCCGGATCCGGGTGCGCGCATTCGGCGGTGACCCGGGCAGTTCGGTCGCCTGGAGGACGCCGCGCTGCTTGACGATGTGACTGGCGACCTCAACCCCCTCGGGGGGCAGGTCGAGGGCCGGGGCGACGGCCCGGTAGATCTTGTGCACCTGGTGGTGCTCGAAGAGTTCCTGGTAGGGCCGCCGCCACCGACGTTGACAGGTGAGGATCAGCACTCCGGCGGTGACCCGGTCCAGTCGGTGGGCGACCGTCAGCTCCGGCATTCCCAGTTGGGTCCGCAGTTTGACCACCACCGACTCCAGCACGTGGGCGCCGCGGGGGATCGAGGACAGGAAGTGCGGTTTGTCGACCACCAGGATCCGCTCGTCCCGGTGGAGGATCTCGATCGGGAAGGGCACCGGCTTCTCGACCGGCAGGTCCCGGTGGAAGTAGACGAAGGTCTGCGCGGTGAACGGGGTGGCGCGGTCCATCGCGTCCCCGTCGCACCCCACGAATCGTCCCCGGGCGAGCATCTCGTCGATCCGGGCCGGCCCGATCCTGGGGAGTTTCCACACCAGGAAATCGCGCATCGTGGCCCAGGGAGCCTGTCCCGATCCGGCTGGCGGGACGCCCTCGGCCGCCGCCAGACGCCGGCACTCTCCCTGGTCGGGGGTGCGCACCCAGGCGGACTCCAGGCCGTGACGCTGGGGCAGCGGGGAGCGCGGTGGCATGGGAGCACCCTATGCGTCGGGTCCGTCCCGGCACTTCTGCGGTACTCCTCGCCGTCCTTCGGTGTGTCCCGACCGTCCTCTAAGATCGTCGAGTCCCCCCATCCGAGAGGTGAGCCATGAGCCAGGTCATCGAAGTCACCGATGCGACCTTCGCATCGGTGGTGCTGGGCTCGGCCCGGCCGGTCCTGGTCGACTACTGGGCCGACTGGTGCGCACCGTGCAAGCAGCTGTCCCCGGTCGTCGCGGAGCTCTCGGAGACCTACGGCGACCGGATGACCTTCGCCACGGTGGACACCAATGCCAACCAGCGCACCGCCGCCGACCAGCAGATCCTGTCCCTGCCGACCATTCAGGTGTGGCGGGACGGACGCCTGGTGAGGTCCTGGCCAGGAGGACGCTCCAGGCGCGCCCTCATCAAGGCCCTCGACGAGGTCGTCGGGTGAGGCCGCGATGACCGATCACGAGAACGAACCGCTTCCCGACGAGGAGAGGCCCCGCCGGGGAGCCGACCCCGCCGAGGACTCCCCCGGGACCGACACTTCCGCTGGGAAGACCACTGCCCCGTCCGCCGGACAGGCCGCGCGCCGGGGACCCAGCAGGGCCGCCGACGATCCCCACCAGGACGACCGGGCCCCCTCCCACAAGGTGATGGCCGTCGGCACCATCGTCGTGCTCGTGATCGCCCTGGTGGTCGGTTTCGCGGCCTACGCCATCAACTCCATCCAGCCGAGCACCCGCTCCGCCAGCCCGGTGGCCAGCTCGACCTGGAAGCTCGAGCTCCCGGTCCAGATCGGCGACTACACCCGCGACCCGAATGCCGCCGCATCTCCCTCGACCCAGGCCGGCAGCACCGTCATCTCGGCCACCTACTCCAAGGGCGGGAAGGACTCCGCCGTGATTCTGATGAGTCGCCCCCAGGCCGATCTGAAGAAGTTCATGTCGGAGGCGGGGATGACCTCGGTGACCCAGCAGGAGCTGTCCGACCGGTCGGGTACCGCCCTGTGCGGAGTCGACGCCGACCACAACGACACCGGCTGCGTGGTGCTCCAGGGCGACACCGCGGTGCTGGCGATGGGGTTGCAGGACCAGTCCCGTCAGGATCTGGCGGATCTGGCCCAGCAGATCGGGATCCAGGCCGCCGGGAGCAAGTAGCGGTCGCGCAGAATCGAATCGGCGGGACCACCTCGGCCGGTGGGCGACCGCGGAATGACATTCACCGGGCGCGGGCGCACAATGGGCGAAGTTGCTCAGTCGGACCCTGCACGGTCCGACAGTGAGCCCACACACATGTCAGAGCACCAAGAGGTCGTCATGCCGTCAGCCACCAAGAAGGTCACCGTCACCCGCAAGTCCGAGGGACGCTATGTCGCCACGAATGCGCGCGGCGGTCAGGTTCGACTGGGTTCGGGGGCCGACGACGACTTCACGCCGGTGGAGCTGCTGCTGGCGGCGATCGGCGGCTGCTCGTCGGTCGACGTCGACCTGGTCACCAGCCGGCGCGACGAGCCGCAGCAGTTCGAGGTGGTGGTGAGCGGCCAGCGGATGGTCGACGAGACCGGTGGCAACCGTCTCGACCCGGTCACCCTGGACTTCGCGGTGCACTTCCGCGACACCGACGAGGGCCGGGAGGCCGCCGGGCTGGTCAAGCGTCTCGTCAAGCTGTCCCGCGACAAGGAGTGCACGGTTGCCCGGACGGTGGCGTCGTCGACCCAGGTGACCTTCAAGGTCGACGGGAAGACCCTCGACTGAGGCTGGTCGACTGAGGCTGGTCGACACCGTGTGAACCGACGCCGTGTGAACCGACGCCGTGTGAACCGACGCCGTGTGAATCGACACCGTGAGAACCCATCGCCGGTTCGGCCCCGGAGGGGGACGGGTGGGATAGGGTGTCGCTCTGACGGCACCTCGGACCGCTCCTGTGGTCTGAGCACCCTATGCCGTCCACAGGCCCACCAGAGAAAGAGGCTGTCAGTGGCTACCGAACTGTTCTCTGGACCCGTCGACTACGTCGTCTTCGCCTTCGATCGCGGAGCCGACCTCAATGACGGACTCCAGACTCTCCTCCAGCAGGTCGAGGACGGCACCATCGAGGTCCTCGACATGGAACTCATCACCCGCGACCCGGCCACGGGCACCGCGACCAGGGAGGCGCTCAGCGGACTGGCCGCGTTCTCGGCAGTCGATCTGGAGATCTTCAAGGGAATCGAGTCCGGCATCCTCGACGAGGAGGACATCGCCACGATCGCCGCGGAGATCCACGACGACCAGTTCGCCCTCGTGGTCGTCTACGAGGACCGGTCTCTCGCCGCGACCGCAGCGGCCTGGACGCGGGCCGGCGGAACCGAGATTCTCACAGGTGGGATCGCCGTCGCCGATCTCGAACTCGCCGTCACGGAAGGACAGCCCTCATGAGCCTGCTCCGCACTGCCGCCCGCGCCCACGTCGCGACCAGGGTCATCGGCAGCACCCATCGCCGTCAGAAGCAGCGCTGGGCCGCCCAGAACGCGGCCCCTGCGGCCCCGCCTGCACCGCCCGCCGCCCCGCCGTCCCCCACGGCACCGGCTGCCGCCCCGGCAACCGCGCCCGCCGGGAACTCCTCGACTGCGACGATGCTCGACCAGTTGACCCAACTCGGCCAGCTGCGCGAGGCAGGAGTGCTCACCGACGCCGAGTTCGAGGCCCAGAAGCAGCGGATCCTGGCCGCCGGATAGGCGTGTACCCCCGCATGGCCGCCTGATGATCCCCTCCGGGTCCGACAGCGTCGAAGACATCGACCACGTCGAGCAACAGGTGTCGACCGGTCACCTCCCCGCCTGGGAACAGGTCGAGAGGCTGACCGTCGAGGCCCACGATCGTTACCGCCACCTCGATGACGGCCAGGTGGCGGACTACATCCCCCTCCTCGCCGAGGCGGACCCGGCGTCATTCGGCATCTCCGTGGCGGAGGTCGACGGTGCGACCCACGACGTCGGCGACAGCGGCCACCCGTTCTCCATCCAGTCGATCTCCAAGGCCTTCGTGTACGCGCTGGTGTGCCACTCACGTGGGCATCGGATCGTCAAGGGGCGCGTCGGGGTCAACAACACCGGACTTCCGTTCAACTCGGTGATGGCGATCGAGCTCAATGACGGACATCCCATGAATCCCATGGTGAACGCCGGCGCCATCGCCACCACCGCTCTGATGCCGGGTACCGACAACGCCGAGAAGTGGGAGTCGATCCGCACGGGACTGTCGGCATTCGCGGGGCGCCGGCTCGAGGTGGACGACGAGGTGTACGCCTCCGAGATGGCGACCAATGTCCGCAACCGGGCGATCGCCCAGCTGCTCCAGAGCTACGGCCGCCTTGACGGCGACCCGGTGGAGACGGTCGACGTCTACACCCGGCAGTGCGCCCTGATGGTCACCACTCACGACCTGTCCGTGATGGGCGCCACTCTCGCCGACGGCGGGGTGAACCCGGTCACCGGCGAGCAGGTGATCCCGGCGGCCGTGTGTCGCGACACCCTCTCCATGCTCGCGGCGAGTGGCATGTACGAGCGGTCGGGAGAGTGGCTCTTCGAGATCGGGATCCCCGCGAAGTCGGGAGTGGCGGGCGGCATCGTCGCGATCGCCCCTGGAAAGTGCGCGATCGGGGCGTTCTCCCCGCGGCTGGACCCGGCGGGAAACAGTGTGCGCGGCCGATGCGCGATCGCACACCTGTCGCGGGCACTCGGGCTGAACGTCTTCGCCTCCCGGGCCGAGAGTCAGTGACCCGGACTGCTCGGCGTCAATTCTCCGACCCTATCGGATCACGTTCCGCACGAACCGATGAATTCTGTCGAAGAGCGGCTCCTGATTGTAGGCCTGTTGTACGCAGTGATCTCCATCACCGGTGACGTAGGGAATGTCCAGCCAAAGTGTGTTCTTGTCATTTCTCAGGGTGTAGTTTCCTGCAATGAAGTTGACCGATACGTCGATGAGTTCATCGGTCGCCTCCAAGAGATCGGAGAACTGTCCCGAGTCCTCAAGACGCATCACCTCTATGCCGCAGGACAGGAATGAGGATACTTGCTCCTCATAGATGAAACGAAGCAGGGCGCTACGCGTCGATACCGTGCCCGTGAGCCTGAACTCTGATTCATCTACAGACAACCAGTTCACTCTTGTATGGCAGTTTCTCAGCGCCTTCTCAGAGTGTTCATGCCACTCCAGTCGATGCCGCAGAAAACGGTCCTCCAGATTCTCCCCCGGGATCTCACCCATGGCGTCTCACTGACTTGTCTAACAATGTCGACATCATGCTACCTGGAGTGTCGCCGATCCTCTGATGCGCAATCGTCACCGAAGCTCTGAACAACACGGGCCATGAAGGAATCGGCCAGGTCGACACATTCAGCGCGGGCCGGCAGCAGTCTCGGTCTGTTCGGCACCCTGCTGGCAGTCTTCGGGTGCCGGCGCGTCCCCGCCGGGAGTCCTCGGGACTGTGAGAATCACCAGCAGATCGTCGCCGTCCGCGATGACCTCGGCACTCACCTGACCCGCGGACCCACCGCCGCCGAGGATCTCGGAGACTCCGGCGGCCGCCCCGGGCGTCGCCCCGGACAGCGCCACGGTGGCCTGCCCGGGGGATGATCGGGGAGCCCAGCGGCAGGTCAGTCTGGCTCCCTCGCCGGCCTCCCCGGCGAGCCGGACACACACCCTCCGGAAGAGAGCGGCCATCTCGGCGCGGTCGGCGTCGACCGGATCGACGCCGGTCATCACGACGGTGGCGCCGCGTTCGCGCGCCTTCCGGAAGCTTCGGTGCATGGTCGCGGAGACCACATGGGGGGCGACCAGCAGGTCCCTGGTGGAGGCCTCCAGGATGGCGCACTCCCGACGCACCTCAGCGTCGATCGGCATCCCCGCCGACAACCTCTCGAGCATCACCAGAGGATCCCCGCCGATGGCCGCCAGACGACGCTCGGTCTCCAGCCGCACCGCGTCGGCACGGGCCCTCCGCCGAATCGCCTCGGAGATCCTCCGACGCCGGTCACGGACCATCTCCAGGGCGGCGTCCATGCTGCTGGCAGCCCAGGCGGCCCCCATCGACATCACCACCGGGAAGCTGAACGAGCTCGCCCGGCTGGCCATCAGCCAGCCGATGCCGTGGCCGCCGAGGATCGCCGCTCCGGCCGTCACCACGGGAAGGCTCGCAACAGCGACCAGCCACCACAGTCGGCTCCGGGTACGCCATGCCAGTGGTGCGAAGACTCCGAGGCTGAATCCGATGAACCACTCCTGCCACTCGGGTTCAGGGGTCAGCCGCAGGTTGGCCAGCATGATGATCTGCGCCGCCATCGTCGCGACCGCCAGCAGGGTGCAGATCCGGAGATTGAGCCTGGGCCAGCACATCGCGGCGCCGACGCTCAGCACCAGGATGGCCAGACCGAGATCCTCGATCCGCCAGTCGATGACGTATGGGCTGCACGGCACTCCCATCGACAGGCTGATCAGCAGACAGAGGATGAAGAATCCCACCATGGCTCGGAAGGCGGGCAGTTGACCGACCCGGACCTGCTCACCGGTGGGGGCGTGCCAGCTCATGGTGACCGTTGTGCCGTTGCCGGGGGAACTGAGGATCTCGGCGAGACCGCCGCAGCCTGCCATCGTCTCCCGGACCGACCCCCGCAGGCCGTGCCGGTTGTCGGGAACCTGATCAGGGTCGAATCCGCAGCCCCGGTCGCGCACCGTCAACTCGCCCTGTCCGTCGTCGAACCGGCCCACCACACTCACCTGAAGGACGCCGGAGTGCCTGGCCACGTTGGTGAGGGCCTCCCCGGCAGCCCTGCGGAAGCTCTCGGCGACCCGCCCCAGAGGCGACCCCTCGATCTGGACCTCGGCGTCCAGGCCGATCGCGCGGGCCATCTGTCGGATCTGCTGGTCGAACTGGTCCAGATGGCTGCGTGGCCCGGTGCCCGCCAACGCCGCCAGGGCGTCGCAGGCGAGCTGGCGCACCGGCTCGGCGACACTCGGGTGGGCCGCCCTGGCGGCCGAGCCCAGGGCGTTGAGGACCTTGTCATGGATGAGGGCGTCCCACCGGCTCGACTCCGCGAGAGCCTCCTCGGACTCGATGAGTTCCTGTTCGGTGCGACGCGACTCCCGGTCGGCCCGCTGAGCCATCCGGACGCTCGTCACCACGGTCATCCAGGCCATCGTGGTGACGATGCCGATCGTCCCGTAGTAGGCGGAGTTCACCCAGCTGAGAGATCCCAGTTCATCGGTTCCGTCGAGCACGGTGCCGCCGATCGCGACGGTGGCCAGAATGTCGAGGACGGCGAACGGCCAGGACAGACAGGTCCACGCGGCGGCCGCCGCAAGGACCGCAGAGTGCGCGAGAGAGGGCGCCAACTGACCCGGGGTGACCTGCCAGAACAGGGCCGCGACGACCACGCCCGCCAGGCACAGTCCGGTGTGGACCACCAGAGCCGGACGGGCCGAACGGCGTCTGAGGACCGCCGTGAGGATCCACCCGGTGGTGAGGGTGAGGGCCGGCAGCAGCACCCCGATGATGACGGTGTCGCGCGAGGTCATCTGGTGCGCGCGCCACTGGTGGATCGTCGAGCTGGTGCTCAACGCCATGCCGAGCAGGACGGCGAACGCGCCGATCAGGTCGGAGGTCCGGTCCAGACGCCGGCCCGCACTGGGGGCCAGGACTCGCAACAGACGCCACGGTGGCCGTCGTGGACCACTCGCGGGCAGATCATCGGCGCCCACGAGGATGCGCCTCAGTGAGGCTGGGGGCCCTCGCAGTACCCGTCCTCCACTGCCCTGATGTACAGATCGGTCCGGGTCGGGGCGGGCCTGCCCGCCGCGATGTACTTGCCCCGGATGCGCTTGAGCCAGGTCCCGACGGTGTCACCCTGGACGCCCATCCTGCGGGCGATGGTGGCGGCCTTCAGTCCGGCCGCGAAGAGCCTGAGTGCCTCCTGCTCGCGTTCTGCCAGGTGCGGCATGATCCAGGTCGGGTCGGACACCACCTGGGCCCACTCCTGGGACAGCCAGGGCTCGCCACCGGCGACGGTGGCCACCGCCTCGGCGAGGGTGTCGGCGTCGGCGTTCTTCTCCAGCATCCCGGCCGCACCGGCAGCAAGACAGGCCTGCAGAACGCTGGGCTGCGCCTCCTGGGAGAACATCAGCACCGGCGCACCGAGATCCCTCACGATCCGGGTGACGTTCTGGTGCGGCAGGGAGCCGTCGTTGAGACGGATGTCGAGCAGCACGACGTCGGGTCGGATGCCGCTGGCCAGCAGCTCGTCGACGGTGGCCGCGCAGGTGTAGTCGGCGATCGGCATCCGTGTCGCCAGGACGACGCGCACCCCCTCGAGCAGGACCGGGACGTCGTCGACGGCAGCCAGGACAAGCGAATGCTCAAGGCCGGTCGGGGGCTTGCTCGACGGCGCGGCGGCCGAACGGCGAGCAGCAGACGGTCCGTTATCAGCGTGCATCATGCTTGTCACGCCAGCATGGTGACACGACACGGTAACGCTCGGTGGCAGTGAGCGAAAAGTGGTCACTCCGGTCGTGCCGGGCAAGGGGAGATGCCGGACCTGTCCCCTGAACAGGGGACAGGTCCGGACCCCGCCGGTACGGCGCGGCGTGAGTGACGCGGGTCTGTCAGGCCAGGTGGTCGATGCGACTGCTGACACTCTGCGCGAACTCGGCGCAGTCGATGTCGGACAGCGATGGCGAGCCGGCGCCGCCCTTGTCCTCGGCCTTCCTGGCCGCCAGAGTGATGGTATTTCCATAACGTACGAGGCACCCTCCTGTCGCCAGTCCAGAGGAGGAGCTCGAGTCATCCGTGGGCAGTGCATCACCATTGGTGGAGAATGTCGGCCGCTGAGATGATGCGAGCACTTGCAGCATGTCCACATGAGTCATCTTCTGCTTGACAGCACTGATGCAGGAATTGAGGGCGTCGCCGTGAAACTTTGTCCGACTCAGGTTCGCCCTGACCTCGTCACCGGAGTACTGGCCATTGCCGTCGATGCTGCCGTAGTACGAGTTGTTGGTGAGACTCATGATCGCTGGTGAGAAGACGTTGCCCGCCTCGTCGGGATCCATCGTGGGTTGCCTGTTCAGCCACCAGAACCCGCCGCCGAGCACCAGTGCCAGAACCACCACCCCGACGCCGGCTGCGACCAGCCACCTACGCCCGATCCTCACTCGCAGCGGGGTGCGTCCAGGAGCCGGCACCGATGCCCCTGCAGGCGGTGCGGCCGGGTGTCCGGCGCTGTCGACATAGAACACCCATCCCTCCGGGGGATCCGGCCATTGCGCGTCGGGAATCCAGCCCAATGGGGGAAGATATCCCGGATCGGGTGACGCCGGCCAACCCGGCGCAGGTACGAATCTGACTGCGGGGCCATATGACTACATGAGGCGAGGCTACTGACGTGTGCCCACCCCCGACCATCCCCTGTTGAGGGGACAGATCGGGAGAACCTGTGCGCCGGGTTCTTGTGTACCCGGGATCGGGGACGAATGGTCTCTGGACGACGGATCCCCTCAATTCATACCCTTTTCGCGGGGGCTGGCGATTGACGCCTGACATCATGACTCGACCGATTCTCCGGGAATCACCTCGGGTTCAGGATCCTCCCCCCAACAGGTGTGCACAGGAGATGGAGAAACACCAGTGTTCCAAGGAACTGTCCCAAGGAGATCAGCTCAGCGGAGCGAGGGGCTCCAGCACAGGCGCAACGCGGGCATCCTCGCGGTGACCGGATTCCTGCTGGCGGCCCGGTCCTCGGAGTTCTGGCGATCTGGCAGGCGGGCAAGGCCAGCAGCCTGAGCGTGAGATCAACCGGCTGGATGGTTCTGGGAGTCGTCGACATCATTGCCGGGATCCTCGTGACCAGCACGATCCTGTGAGACCCGGCCGTCATGCGGCGCCGATCAGGACCAGGAGATCCCCATCGGCGTCGATGATCTCGATGCCCGGCGTGCCCGCCATGCCCACCGTGCCCGCCGTGCCCGGCGTGCTCCTCCCGGTGGCGTCCCGAAGCCGTGCCAGAACGGTCTGCCGCCAGGACTGCCCACCCTGCTCGCCGGTGGAGTCGACGCCGTCACCAACCGTCGCACCATTCTCACTGACCAGCGCCACGGTGGCGGCGTCCCCCTCGGCGCCGGGATGCCAGCGGCAGGTGAGCCGCTGGCCGGCTCCGGCCACCTCCGCCAGGATCGCGCAGGCCCGCCGGAAGGCCTGGGCGGCGTCCAGGGACGCATCCTCGATCGCCTCGCCGCCGGTAATGGTGACCCGGGCTCCCCGGCGCCGGGCCCGCTGGAACTGGGCCTGCATGGTGTGGTCGAGGATGAAGGGGGCCACCAGGAGATCGCGGGTGGAGGCCTCCAACAGGCTGCACTGCTGCTTCACCGATCCGGTGATCGCTCCTCCGCAGGCCAGGTAGTCGAGCATCTCCATCGGCGCCCCCTTGATGGTGGCCAGCCGCCGCTCGGTCTCGTGTCGGGTGGCATCGGCGCGGGCCCGTCGTCGGAGGGTGTCGAGGGTCGCCTGGTGGCTGTGAGCGATCTCGCGCAGTGAGCTCCTCATGCTGCGGCCCGCCCAGGCCGCGGCGATGGTGAGGGTCAACGGCCAGGTGTAGGAGCTTCCCCTGCTCAGCATCACCCAGAAGGGATTCGCCCCGTTGATCAGGGTGCCGACCACTGTCACCACCGGCCAGCTCGCCACCACCACGACCGCCCAGGATCTCCTCATGGTCCGCCATGCGAGGGGGGCGAACACTCCCAGCCCGAATCCGATGAACCACTCCTGCCAGGACTGGACCGTGCCGGTGTGCAGATTCCCGAGCATCGCGACCTGGCAGCACACCGTCAGCACCGTGATGACGACCTTGGCGTTGCGGCTGAGTGGACGCCAGCAGAAGGCGGCGATCACGAGGCCGATGAGCATGACCGTCAACCCGATCTGCACTCTGGTCTCGATGACGTCCTCGCTCACGAACCAGCCGAGAAACAGGCTGATGGCCAGGGCCTGAGCCAGAAAGACGACCATCGCGCGGAAGGACCAGAACCGCGCCAGATGAACCGGTTCGGTTCGGGGATCGTCCCACAGCAGGGTGATGGTCGTGCCCCGGCCCCGGGCCGAGTCGATCCGGGCCCGGCCCCCTCTGACCTCCATCGCGCTGACGATCGATCCCCGCAGGCCGTGCCGGGTCTCGGGCACCCGGTCGGGGTCGAATCCGCATCCGTCGTCCCTGATGACGAGTTCGGCATGTTCCGGCGTGAACCGCCCTGTCACCCGCACAGACGCCGTCCCGGCATGTCGGGAGATGTTGGTGAGCGCCTCCTCGGCCGCTCGTCCCAGAACGCCGACGATCGACGACGGCGGTTCCCCGGTGATGTCGATGTCGGCGTCCAGCCCGCGCAGCCGGGCGGCGTCGACCAGTCTTGCGGACAGTCCCCTCGCCGGGGGATGGATCTGGTCCTGACTGAGGGCGTCGAGAGCCTGGCGCGACAGCGTCCGGGCGGCCTGCTCGCAGACCAGTCCCGGATGGGCCACCGTGGCCAGGGCATTGAGCACGTGATCGTGGATGACGCCGTCCCACCGACTCGACGCCGCGGCGGACTCCTGGGCGGTGACGAGCTGGGAGACCGCTGCCGCGGAGCTGTCGCTGGCGCGCTGGGCCATCTGGACGGCCGAGACGATGGCGGTCCACGCCATCGTCGCCACCAGCCCGATCGCACCGTAGTAGGCCGAGTTGCCGATATTGAGGACGACGGCCTCGGTCTGGCCCACCGCCCCGGTCCGGGCCATCACCACGCCGCCGAGACTCACCGTGAACAGCTGGTCGACGACGGCCACCGGCCAGGTGAGGCAGGTCCAGGCCGCGGCGGCACCGAGCTCGACGGCGAAGGTCATCGGGGAGAGGAACTGGCCCGGGGAGGCCTCCCAGAACCCCAGGAAGACCAGCACCGAGAGAAAGCACACCGCGGTGTGCACCACCAACGGAACGCGGGCGCTGCGCCGCCGGACGACCGCGGTCGCGATCCATCCCGTCGTGATCGCGGTGAGGGGCAGCAGGGTGGCGACGATGACGCCGTCGCGCGGCGTCAACTGGTGGTGGAACCACTGGAATCCGGTGGCGCCGATTCCCCAGAGCAGACCCAGGCCGTTCATGAAACAGCCGATGACGTCGGCCGTGCGGTCCAGGTGCGGGGTCGCTGGACGCGACACCCACCGCCGCGGGTTCCAGGACATGGACCTCACGTCACGGGCCCCACGAGCGTTGGATCGGGTGGCCGATCCGAGGTGCGCGGGTCCAGGTGCGGACATGCCACCACCGTATGGACACTCCTGGCGAGCCGCCATCCCCTCTTTGGGGACACCCCAGGGATCGGTGACACCCCAGGGATCGGTGCCCTGAGCGTGTTGAGGCCCCGACCGAACCCATGACCCGGCTGCGGTCATCGCCCTGAGCGTGTCCCGGGGTCCGGCGCCGATCCCGATCCCGTTCCCGACGCCGATCCCGTTCCCGACGCCGATCCCGCTCCCAGCGCCGATCCCGCTCCCAGTGTCCGTGCGACCGACCTCGCGTCGGCCGCACGGACCACCGGGTGCTCATACAGCTAGTCCGTGGCCCACCTCATCGAGGAGGTCACAGCGACATGTCGACCACTCCACGGCCCTGGATGTGGCCCTGCCGCAGCAGGTCGTACCCCTCGGCGACGTCGTCCAGGGAGAACCGGCGGGTGACGATCTCCTGGTAATTGATCGCTCCGGCGGCCGCCATCCGCACCACCTCGGGCAGGTCCTGGCGGGTCCGGGCGCCGTAGTTGCCCAGGATCGACTGGGAGCGGCGCACCGTCCGGTTGATCTCGACCTCGGCGGTCTGCACCCCGGCACCCAGCCCGATCGGGACCATCCGACCGCCGTCGCGCAGCGCGTCGAGGGCCGAGGCCCAGGTCTGCGGGCGGCCCAGGGCCTCGAAGGCGACGTCGACCCCGCGGCCGCCGGTGGCGGCGAACACAGCGTCGTGGACATTGGCGGTCATCGAGTTGACGACGTCGGTGGCGCCCAGAGCGCGGGCGGCCTGCAGCTTGTCGTCGGCGACGTCGATGGCGATGATCTGCTTGGCTCCGAAGGCCTTGGAGATCTGGATGATGTTGGAGCCCACCCCGCCGGTGGCGACCACCGCCACCGTCTCGCCGAAGCGCAGGTCGGCGCCGCGGCGCACCGCACCGTAGGCGGTCATCGCCGCGCAGCCGAGGATGGCCCCGGAGACCGGGTCGATGGCGTCGGGGACCGGTGTCACGGAGGTGGAGGGGATGACGCAGTACTGCGCCAGGCCGCCCATCGAGTACATCGCGATCGGGGTGCCGTCCAGATCGGCCAGCCGGGTGGTGCCGTCGTAGAGCTTGCCCTGGATGCGGTTGAGGTCGAAGAACGGGGCGCACAGGTCGTCGCGACCCTCGGAACAGGCCTCGCACTGGCCGCAGGGCATCAGGAAGGCGCCGGCCACCCGCTGACCCACCTCCAGCGCATTGTGCTCATTGCCGGGGCCGACCTCGACGATCTCGCCGGCCACTTCATGGCCGAGCACCGCGGGCAGCGGGAAGGCGATCGCCCCGCTGATCACATGCAGGTCGGAGTGGCACAGACCGCATCCGCTGACCTTGACGAGTACCTCGCCGGCCTTCGGGTGGGGGGTCCGGATGGTCTGCACCTCCAACCCCTTGTCGATGCTCCGCAGCACAGCGGCGCGCATGGTTTCAGGAATTTGTACCGACATTCTTGAGTCCTTCATTGGAACCAGAATTCACTCGAACCGTGGTCGTTCACGGTGTCGGGAATCATCCTAACCGATCCCGCAGCATTTTGTGCACACAAAGCGGGACTGTGCACCGAGAGCCCCCGTCCCTGGCCGCCAGATCGACCGCGGACACCGACCCCGACGCCGTTCCGGCAGGGTCCCGGCATCATCTCAGCACCGCCCCCACCCCCGGTGTACACCGACAGGGAGTAAATGTATTGACATAGATGGCGTGCCGAGGCAGACTTATCCCGACGTCAACGACTGACGGCTGCGCCCATCCGGGCGGTCGGAGTTGGCGGACGACGAGCGTCCGCGCGATCCGCCCCGGCAACTGCGAGGAGATCATGAGCACCATCAAGCTGGGTATCGCCCCGATCGGCTGGACCAACGATGACATGCCATCGCTTGGAGGAGACACCACTTACCAGCAGATTCTCTCCGAGGTGGCTCTGGCGGGGTTCCAGGGCACCGAGATCGGTAACAAGTACCCCAAGGACCCCGCCGTCCTCAAGCCTCAGCTCGAGATGCGCGGCATCCGGATCGCCGCCGCGTGGTGCGGCCTCCACCTCACCACCGAGCCCTACGAGAAGGTCGAGAAGGAGTTCATCGCCTTCCGCGACTACATGGCGGCCCTCGGCGCCGACTGCATCAATGTCGCCGAGCAGGGTCACACGATCCAGGGCAGCCGCGACATCCCGATCTTCGACGGCAAGCCCACCTACACCGACCAGGAGTGGGACAACCTCACCACCGGGCTGGACAAGCTGGGCGACCGCGCCGCCGAGGCCGGCCTCATCATCGCCTACCACCACCACATGGGCACCGGCGTCCAGACCACCGCCGAGATCGACCGGCTGATGGACAACACCGATCCCTCCAAGGTGAAGCTGCTGCTCGACGTCGGCCACCTGCTGTTCTCCGGTGAGGACCCCCAGGACATCGCGACCCGCTACGCGGACCGGATCGGCCACGTGCACATGAAGGACGTCCGCCCGGCGATGGTCGCCAAGGCCCACGACGAGCACCTGAGCTTCCTGGACTCCGTGCTGGCCGGCGTCTTCACCATCCCCGGCGACGGCGCCACCGACTACGGCCCGCTCCTCAAGCCGGTCATCGACGCCGGGTACCAGGGTTGGTTCATGATCGAGGCCGAACAGGACCCGGCCCTGGCCGATCCCTTCGTCCAGGCCCTCAACGCCCGCAAGTACCTGCACGAGACCTTCGGTCTCTGAGTTCACTCGGGGGACCGACGCCGGTCGGCGTCGGTCACAGGGGCGTCGGACGGCGGCCGGTTCGTCGGAACCGGCCGCCGTCCCCTTCCCTTTCCGGGCGCTGCATGTCATGTCACAAATTCGCTGCCGAACGAACCTTCCGTCGCTACACTGTGGGACGTTCGACTGATACTGGCTTTATGTTCTCTCATGGACCGCCAGCCCGCCCTCCCAACCCCATCCAAAGGCCATGACGACGACTTCAACCTCAGCTGCCGACGGTGAGGCAGACCAGCCCTTCATCCCGCAGATCGATCTGGACCGCGACTCCGCCGATCCGCTCTACCGGCAGATCTCCCAACCCCTCGAGGAGTTGATCCTGTCGGGGGCCCTCAAGGCCGGCCGGCTCATCGAGGACGAGGTGTCGATGGCCCAGCGCCTCAGCGTCTCACGGCCCACCGCCAGGCGCGCCCTGCAGGACCTGGTCGCGCGTGGACTGCTCACCCGCAGGCGCGGCGCCGGCACCCGCGTCACCCCCTCCCATGTCAGGCGTTCGCTGTCCCTGACCTCACTCAATGACGACCTGGTGAAGTCCGGGTTCAAACCGCACACCCAGGTGATGAGCTACCAGGTGCGGCTCGCCAATGACGAGGAGGCGGCCCTGCTGCACTGCGAGGAGGGCCACGAGATCGTCCGGATCGAACGACTCCGACTCATCGACGAGCGTCCGCTGGCCTTCATGTCCAACCTGCTGAGAGCCGACATCGCCCCCTCCCTCACCCAGCTCAGTCAGTTCGGCCTCTACGCCTGCCTCGATGAGCGCGGGCTGCGTCCGGTCGCCGCCGAGCAGGCGATCGGCGCACGGTCGGCCAACGACGCGGACGCCTCCCGGCTGGCGATCTCCGCCGGAGCGGCCCTGCTCACCATGCAGAGGACCGCCTATGACGCCAGGGAACAGGTCATCGAGTACGGCTCCCACGTGTACAACGCGGCGCTGTACTCCTTCCAGTTCAACCTCACCGCCAACTGAGTCACCGGACGGATCCTCGGCCGGTGGTCAGTCCGGGCCGAGAGGGACCTCGCGAGTCGGGACCACGGGTCTGAGGGCCACGACGCTGGCTGTTCGTGCTCCGTGCCCCAGGTCTCCGCGCAGCCCACTCTGAGCACCACCGCCGCGGGCGCTACTGCCTCTGGGCGCTGTTGGGCTCGGGCGCGACCTCGGGGGACCACCGTCTCACCCATCCCAGGATCCGGTGACCCCAGTCGTCGGCGACCACCGTGCCCCGCAGGTCCAGATGCAGTCTGCGCACCGGTGCGGCATCCAGCGGGTCGACCAGCCTGAACCCCAGACGCTCCCACCAGGTGGTCGGGGCGACCCGCGGGTCGCGCGACAGCGTCTCGACCCCGCCGGCCTCGATCGCCGTCACGCTGCCGTGGAGTCGGCCCACCAGGAAGCTGGTGAGCTGATGGCCACCGGCCACCGAGTGGAAGGGATCACGATCCTCCACGGCTGCGCCGGCCGCGCCCCAGCCGGAGTCTGACGAGTCGTCATGTCGGTTGGTCGATTTATCGACATTGTGCCAGCGGCCAGGTCCGTTCTCGCCATCTCGACCGTGCCGGCCCAAAGCCACCGTACCGTGCCCAGAGCCACCACCAGACTCATTGCCGCACCCAGTACCGTGCCCCGCCGCGCCATTGCGACCGTGTCCGGAGCCGGCGTCCCTGCTGTGCCCGGGCTGGGGAGCAAGGGCGGCCACCACGACCGCGGCTCCTCGCGCCCGAGGGATACGACCCATCGGATGGCCGGGGGGCAGGACGTCGCCCGGTGCGACCAGCAGGAATCCGAGTCCATCGGGGCCGTGGTAGCTGACGCCGATCATTCCCCAGGTCTCCAGTGCCGCCTCGGCCCAGTCGGGCAGCGGATCGCCATGGCCCAGCCCCCACATATGAGCGGCCGGATCGTCCGGGAGACCGCGAAGTCGATCCACCAGATCCCGCGTGACGGGGCGCAATCGCCTGAGGGGCATCCGGACCTCCTGCCCTGGAGCAGCATCCGAGTGGTTCCCGGACCGTGCTCCCATCCTGCCGCACACCCGCCATCCCCGACAGCCGGGCTCCAGAACCGCGTCGACCTCGTCCCCGCAGGGTGCCGGTGCGGCCACTCGAGCGGGCACCCCATTGCCGCAGAACGGGCTCGCGGAGTGAGAAACCGCACAATTTCAGCCGTGTCATTCTAGGTACCGGACCGGATTCTGAGGCACAGTAGCCGGGTGAGTATGACAGACCGACTCAGCCAGACCACACCCGACCTCGCACACCTCATCGCTCCCGCTGCGGGCGCCGCCGAGGCTGTCGGGCCGCCGCGGCTACTGAGCCGGCCCGCGCCGGTTCGCAGCACCCCACCCCCACCACCCTCAGCACGAGCAGCGAGCGCACCGACATGACACCTCACGAACAGCAGCCCACCCGCCACCAGACCCGCATCGACACCACCTTCGACCACTTCCACCGGCTGTACGCCAACCGCACCCTGGGCCTCAAGACCTCCCCGGTGCGCGCCCTGTTCGCGGTTGCCAACCGTCCCGAGGTGGTGTCCCTGGCCGGTGGCATGCCCAACATCAGCGACCTCCCGCTCGACGTCGTCGGCGACGTCCTCAAGGATCTCATCGGTGCCCGGGGCGCCCAGGTGATGCAGTACGGTTCCGGGCAGGGGGAGCCCGAGATCCGCGAGGGGATCTGTCAGGTGATGGCGGTCGAGGGAGTCCACGCCGACCCGGACGACGTCACCGTCACCTGTGGCTCCCAGCAGGCGCTGGACCTCGTCACCAGGATCTTCTGCGATCCCGGGGACGTCGTGATGGCCGAGTCGCCGAGCTATGTCGGGGCGCTCAACACCTTCGCCTCCTACGAGGCTCAGGTGGTCCACGTGGGGATGGACGAGGAGGGGATCGATCCAGAGGACCTCAGGGTCAAGGTGAGCACCGCCCGTCGGGCCGGCAAGCGGGTGAAGTTCCTCTACACGATCCCCAACCACTCGAACCCGTCGGGGATCTCGCAGAGCCTGGAGCGGCGCCATGCGCTGGCCGAGGAGGCCCGACGACTGGATCTGCTGGTCGTCGAGGACAACCCCTACGGCCTGCTCAACCTCGACGGTGACCCGCTGCCGACGCTGCGTTCGATGACTCCCGAGAACGTCGTCTACCTGGGATCCTTCTCCAAGACCTTCGCGCCCGGGTTCCGGGTGGGCTGGGCGCTGGCACCGACCTTCGTGCGCGAACGCCTGGTGCTGGCCCAGGAGTCGGCGACCCTGTGCCCGCCGGTGTTCAGCCAGTTCGCGGTGGCGACCTATCTGAGGAGCTGGGACTGGCGCAAACAGGTTCGGGTGTTCATCGACATGTACCGCCAGCGGCGCGACGCCATGCTGGAGTCGCTGGCCGAGCAGATGCCAGAGGGCACCACCTGGACCCACCCCTCGGGGGGCTTCTTCGTGTGGTTGACGATGCCCGACGGGCTGGACTCGGCCGCGATGCTGCCGCGTGCGGTCACCGAGCTGGTCGCCTACACCCCCGGCACGGCCTTCTACGCCGACGGGCGGGGACAGCAGAACATGAGGCTGTCGTACTGCTATCCGACTCCCGAGCGCATCCGGCTGGGTGTCGACCGGCTCGCCGGGGTGATGCGACGTGAGCTGGACATCCGCGAGACCTTCGGTGTCGGACCCTCTGTCGGCTCGCGTTCCCGCGATCTCGGCCCCGGGCCCAACTCACTGTGACAGTGGGCCGGGCTTCCCGCTGCAGTGCAGGACGTCGTGCGGGTCGCCGGGGGGAGCTGGTTGCGGTCTGTCATGTGGGCCGTGGTGCGGTCCGTCAGGTGCTCGCGAGGTGTCGGCCCGACGTCGGGCGGTACCTCCTGACAGAATGGGCCCCATGAAGCACCCCGTCGTCGTCGTTGCCGGTGGTCTGAGCCACCAACGAGATGTGTCCTTGAAGTCCGGCCGCACCGTGGCCCAGGCCCTCCGCCGAGCCGGTCACACGGTGGTGGAGACCGACGTCGACTCCGGTCTGGTCCCCACCCTGCTCGGCACCGAGGGGCTGGTGGCCTTCCCGATGCTGCACGGCGGGGTCGGGGAGGACGGCGCCCTGCCCGAGGTGCTGCGACTCCTGGGGATTCCCTATGTGGGCTCGGGACCGGCCACCTGCCGGGTGTCCTTCGACAAGTCGATCGCCACCAGGATCGTGGCCGGGGCCGGCGTGACGACGCCTCGCCAGGCGGCGCTGCCACATGACATCTTCCGCGAGCTGGGGGCGGTCGAACTCGTGAAGGCCCTCACCGAGCGCATCGGACTGCCGCTCATCGTCAAGCCCGCACGGGGCGGGTCGAGCCTCGGGGTGACCAAGGTGACCGACGCCGCCGACCTCCCGCAGGCGATGGCCACCGCCTACGCCTATGACGACATGGTCGTCATCGAGCAGTTCATCACCGGCACCGAGCTCGCGATCGGCATACTCACCACCCGGGAGGGCACCGAGGTGCTGCCCGCCGTGGAGATCAGGCCGGCCAGTGGCGTCTACGACTACGCGTCCATGTACACCGCCGGGGAGACCCGGCTCACCGCGCCGGCGGACATCACCGAGACCCAGGCCCGGGCCGCCGCAGAGATGGCCCGGACCGTCCAGCAGACCCTCGACCTCAACGGCATCTCGCGGGTGGACGCCATCATCGATGAGCACGGACGACCGGTCTTCCTGGAGGCCGGGGTCGCCCCCGGCATGACCGGCACCTCCCTGGTGCCGGTGGGCATGCGAGCCGCCGGTGTCGATCTGGCGGAGGTCTGCTCCCGTCTGGTCTCCGACGCCGCCCACGATGCCTGATCCCACCGAACCTGTGTCGCGGACCTCCCGGGAAGGTGCATCGCCGTCGGCCGCACGTCGTGGACGCTCGGGCAAGGTCTCGGTTCGCCTCACCCAGTTCCTCCTGGTCACCCTCGGACTGGTGCTGGCCGTGGTGATGACGGGGCTGGGACTGTGGCAGATGAACGTCTTCGAGTCGCAGCGGGCGAGTACCGCCCAGGCTCGCGCGAGCCAGCAACCGGTCATGTGGTCCGGAAACCAGCAGCGTCACAGTGAGGCCGGCGACGTCTACGGACGCCGCGTCCAGGTGACGGGCAGCTACCTCAAGGACACCCAGGTCCTGGTCGGCACCTCCTACCCGTTGCGTGTCGTGACGGGACTGAGGATGACCTCGGGTGAGGTGATTCCGGTGGTCCGCGGGCAGGTGAGCCAGGTCTCCAAGGTCACCGCGCCACCCAGCGGCACCGTGACCCTCGTCGGCGTCCTGCTCGCATCCGATGCCCAACCCACCGAGGCACAGAGCCCGTCGGTGCACATGCCGGCCTCCATCCTGCCGGCACTGCGTCTCGAGGTGCTGGCCCAGTCGTGGCCGGAGCCGATGGTGCCGGGCTACATCACCCTCGGGAAGGACGACGCCGCACGCGGAGGCATGCAGGCGGCCACCCTGCCGCTGCCGAAGACCGACGGTGGGGCACGCAACCGCAGCTATGCGCTGCAGTGGTGGGCCTTCGCGGCCTTCGCCCTGGGGATGTCGATCGTCTTCGCCCGGGCGGCAGGCAAGAACCGCAACGGTGGGAACGCACGGCACTGACCGTGGTTCCGGCGTCAACCGGCCAGTCACTGCAGGGCACCCAGCTGGAGTCATACCGTCCAGGTGACGATTCCAGGCGTCCAGGTGACGATTCCGGGCGTCCAGGGTGGTAACACGCTCGACACGGGCATCTGCCTAGGATCCTCGTCATGACTCTGATCCGCGTCATCGTGCACCAACCTGAGTGCCCGCTGGGTCACCTCCAGCGGGTGTGGACCGATCTCGGCTGCACCCTGGATGTCATCGAGGCGTGGCACCAGCCAGTACCCGAGTCGATCGACGACGCCGACGCTCTGGTCGTGATGGGTGGCACGCAGAACTGCCTGGACGACGATGTCTGGGGCTGGTTGCCAGCTGTCAGACAACTGATCCGCTCGAGTGTTTCACGTGAAACACCGTTCCTCGGAGTGTGCCTCGGACTTCAGCTCGCCACCGTCGCACTCGGTGGGGAGGTGGGCCGCAGCGATCACGTCACGCTGGGAATGACTCCAGTCGGACTGCTCGACGAGGGCCGGGAGGACCCTCTTGTCGGCGGCCTCGCGGGATCGGAGGCCATTCACTTCAATGACGACATCGCCGTCAGCCTGCCCACGGGTGCGACTCGGCTTGCCACCGACCCCACCGGCCAGCCCCAGGCGGTGCGGTTCGCCCCGCGTGCGTGGGGAGTCCAGTTCCACCCCGAGGCCGATCAGTCCATCTTCGACGGGTGGCTGCGGCTCTCTGAGACGTCGGGATGGCAGGTCCGTGCGTCACGGGAGACGGCGCTGACTGCTTCCCAGCAGATCGGGGCGGCCGACTCGGCCCTTGCAGATGTCGCTGCCGACCTCGGCAGGCGGTTCCTCGCAGTGGTCGAGGCCCCTACCGGTGTCCGAGTAGCCTGAGGGGCGTGCCCGAGCAGCATCCTGTCGACGACGTCACCAGTGACGCGTTCTATGAGACCCCCGACCAGCCACGAGCCTCCGACGGCGGATCCGAACCCACACAGTCCGGCCCCGACGATCAGGAGCCCTGGATCCTGCCAGACGACATCCCCGCGGTCCGTAGCGCCCTGCTGCGCTACCGGGTGATGGCTTACGTCGTGGGGACTCTCCTCATCGTGCTCGTCTGCGTCGCCATGCCCCTGAAGTACTTCGCCGACATGCCCCAGATGACCAGTGTGGTCGGCGTCGCCCATGGGTGGTTGTACGCACTGCTGCTCATCACCGCGTACATGCTGGGAAGGAGAGCGGGCTGGCCGCTGTGGAGACTGGCCATCATCGCCCTGGCCGGGACCGTGCCATTCCTGTCCTTCGTCGCAGAGCACTACGCGCGCACCGATGTGAATCGCCGCATCGCTGAGTCGACCGCCTATTACTCCGACTCGCCGGAACAGGCCTGAGGGCCAACCGAGCTCGGTCGGCACACCTCGTGACGAGGGGACCTGGCGGCCCGCTACCCACGACCTGCCAGTTCTACCCCTCGCCGAGTCGAGTGGGTGTCACCTGTCGCCAAGACAAGGCACGTGCCACTCTCCTCCTGACCGGCCAGTCCCACCTGTCGCCAAGACAATGCAGCGCCAGACTGTCTGCCTGACGAGCCAGTCCCAGCCAGCTCCCTCAGGCCGCAGGAGAGGCATGTGCGCCGGTCGGGGTAGTCTGCTGCTGTCAGCAGGAGCTGACGCATGCGGACTCCTGTGGCCCTGGCCCACTGGGAACCAGGGCTGTGCGGTCAGATGGCCACACTGGTGCCAATCATGATCCACATCTCCATGCCAGCATGATCATCTTCTATTGTTCCTAGCCAGAAGCATGATCTGATTGTTCTGCGGCTCTCTCGCAGCGGCACTGAGAGGCTCTTCTCCGGCACTCAACCAGCACTCGACACGCAGACGTGCCGTCTGGCCCCACCCCACATGGCTCACTGCCGCCCGAAGCTACTGGGCAGCAGAGTTCCACCGTGACGACCACAGCGTGGATGGGTTGCCGGCCCCTCACCCGCGCACGGCGACTGGACAAGCCTCACCTTCGTCGGGCTCGGCATGGGGGGACTTGCCGGGAGAGCTTGTGATCATGGACGTGGTGCCCATGCTGAACCCGCCCTGCCGTTTGCCGCTCTCACACTGCGGCACTCGTCACCCTTCAGCGCACAACCGGGCCCCGTGGCGCTCACCGGATCCTGTGACGCCCGCCTGCCAAGGCGGGTGCAGGCTTGCCAACCGCGTCCCCCGCTGAGCGGGACCACGACCGACACGTCTATATGTCGACAAATCGATATATAGATCTAGTGATCTGTCGCTGGCTCCTGGGTCCGCTCCAGAATCCCCATAAGGCGATCAAGGTCGTTGTCGTCCTCGAAGCCCAGGGTAATGGTTCCCCGACCCTTCCTGCGCTTGACCTTCACCTCGGTGTCGTAGACATCGGCAAGCCTAGTGGCCAGCTGAAGGGCGACCTCGTCGCTTCCGGGCTTGCGGCGGATATGCGGCTTCACCGTGGTCTTCGAGTCGTTGACGGACTTCACCAAGGTCTCAGTGGCTCTTACGCTGAGCCCTTCATCGACGATCTTCTCAGCGATGCTGACCTGATCCTCCGCATCCTTGGCACCGAGGAGTGCGCGAGCGTGGCCGGCTGTGAGGTATCCATCGATGAGGTGCCGTTGGACGGGTCTCGGCAGCCTCATGAGCCGCAGAGTGTTGGCGATCTGCGATCGGGACCTCTTGATCCTTCTGGACAGCTCGTCCTGGGTGCACTCGAAGTCATCCAGCAGCTGCCGATAGGCAGCAGCCTCCTCGAGGGGATTGAGCTGAGCACGGTGAAGGTTCTCCAGCAGGGCGTCACGCAGTAGATCCTTGGACTCAGTGGTCCTGACGATTGCGGGAATCCTCTCGAGTCCCGCCAGCCGGGTAGCCCGCCAGCGGCGCTCGCCCATGACCAACTCATAACTGTCGCCCTCTGGACGCACCACGATGGGCTGCAGCAAACCGACCTCGGCGATCGACTCAGACAGCTCGAGGAGCGCCTCCTCGTCGAAGGTACGACGGGGCTGCCGTGGATTGGGATGGATCTTGTTCACAGCGACCGACTGAAGACGAGAACCATCCACCAGTTCCGTGCCCTCGGTCTGGGACCAGCCGTCACGATGGGGTTCCTCGGGTGCGGCATCCCCCTGGCCGTGTACTGGTTCTGAAGCCTGCGAGCCAGTCACCTGGTCAGCGTGACTGTCGGTCGAGGAGCCGGTCGTCTCGGTCTCCTCTGGAGTCCGGCCCGCGGCATCCTCATGTCCGGATGGCCGCGTCAGTGTCGCTGCGTCAGTGTCAGCCTCTGTCACGGTGCCGTCGGGAGTGGGTTCCACGGGCTTGGTGCCGACCGGCGCCGATGGCTGGAAGAACTCGCCGAACCCTCGTCCCAGCCCACCCTGGTGCTTGCTCGCCATGATTTATGCCCTCCTCTTCCGCTGTCCCTTGGATGTTGACTTCCCTGTGGTCCCGGTCTGACCAGCACTGACCGTGGCCTTGCTGTGCCGCTTGGCGAACTCGGCGGCGGCCGCCCGGTAGGCCACTGCTCCCGTTGATCGTGGCTCATAGGTCAGGACCGATCGCTGGTAGCTGGGCGCCTCGGCAACACGAACGGATCGTGGCACCAGCGTCGTCATCACCTCACCTGGGAAGTGCTGGCGCACTTCTTCGACCACATCGGCCGAGAGACGGGTGCGCTTGTCGAACATCGTCATGAGAATGCTGGTCAGCGTCAGCTGCGGATTAAACGCCTTCTGAACAGCCGTGATGGTGCGCTGCAGCTGAGTGACCCCCTCAAGCGCGTAGTACTCACACTGGATGGGGAGCAGGACCTCGTCAGCTGCGACGAGGGCGTTGATGGTGAGCAGTCCGAGAGAGGGCGGACAGTCGAGGATCACGTAGTCGATGTCGTGGTCCTTCAGGTGCTCATCGATGGCGTCCTTCAGCCGCCTCTCCCGATTCTGAGCCATGGCGAGCTGGAGCTCCGCACCCGACAGGTCGATCGTGGCGGGAACCACTTCCAGCCCCGGAGTCTCGGGACTCATCTGCGCCAGTGGGGAGATCTTCTCCTGGTCGACCAGCACTTCGTAGGTGCCGGGTGTTCCGATCTCATGCGGAATCCCCAGGGCCGTTGAGGCATTCCCCTGTGGGTCGACATCAATAAGCAGGACCCTCAGTCCACTCATCGCCAGGCCGACTGCGAGATTGACCGCCGTCGTGGTCTTCCCGACTCCACCCTTCTGGTTCGCCACTCCCACCACACGCCGAGTCGTCGGCCGGGGGAGAGTCAATGGAAGAGCGCGCAGCTCGGCCTCATCTGCTTTGTCGGCCTCGGGGCTCTGCTGCTCCGGTACGTCTGACACCTCGAAGGCCGCGCGTTTGGGAGCGTCCTTGTAGACCGGGACCTCGTCCTTCATGGATATCCTCCGTGGCTATGCGTGGAGTGGATGTACATGCCCATCGCAGTCACATGCAGCATCGATGTTTCACGTGAAACATCGCGTGTTCCACACAATGCCGACTGACCGCGGGCCGCAACGACACTCTAGCCGTGGGTCACCCCAGGTTCATCACGACACAGTCCAGCTGTGGACAACTTCCCCTGACTCAGAACAGTTATCCACAGGAGGCTGCATCGTCGAGGCAGCGCCACGGATCGCGGACCTGGTTTGAAGGGATCATTGCTGCCTCTCGCCTTCCCGGCCGCACCGGGTGCACCGGGTGCACCAGCCAGGGCTCGCAACACCTGGCACCTGGCACCTGGCACCTGGCACCGACATGGTCCTCATTGCGCTCTCCCACTGAGAGTCTTCACCTGACGCTCTCTTCCCCAGCTGATCGACGGCGGGACTGCCGCCGGCCCCGATGTCGACTTATCCACATATCCACAGGCTGTCCACCGCTTGAGCCCCGCACACGTCGAGGGTTAGTCGGCGTAGCTCCGCGACTCGTCGTAAGACGGTGTGCCAACCTCCCGGTTCAACCAGCTGACCTCGGCCCACTTTGCCCGCCGCTGTGTCAGCCCAACCACTCTCACGACGCTGCTCGGCTGTGGCTTTCGTCCCGCCCTGGACTCCGGACCCAGACTTCAGAGTCGGCCTCCCGACTCCGTGCCACGACACCCTGACCTGCCCGCCCCAAGGCTCACCCCGAGTTCATCATCGGCAACACCCGAGTTCAGCCCACTCGCCTTGGGACCGCAGTGTTTTCCCCGCGGTGTGTTCGCGATGAAGTGGTCTTCACGATGGATGGCGTGTTGGTGGACCCCGGGACGTCGAGCCAGTCACTCGCCGTGCGGGCGCCCATTCCATCTTCCGGCGACGCCATCCAGGATCACGCGGCACATCCTGATCAGGTGCTCCTCACAACCGTTCGGTGACTCAGCGGACGCTGGCCCCCCTCTCAGGGCGCCGGCCCACGGCCGCTTTCACCGACGAGTCCCCTTCGATGTTTCACGTGAAACATCCACACACATTCGGAGACACCTGGGACCCATCTGATCCTCACGCCGCAGGTCGCCGCTCGGTTGACAGGCCTTCCGGCTGAGCCCCTCCCAACCCGACCCGAGCGCCGGGATGTACGGCGAACTCAACCCAGCCGCTTCTCGTTCAACCGCTTCTCGCGCCACTCAGTGGGGAGCTCGCGAAGGGCCGCGCTGCCCAACCGGAACACGTGTCCGCCGCACTCACAACGGCACGGACACAGCCCTGATCGTCGCCGCAGTCCCACGCGGGCCTCCTTGATCACCAGGACGCACCGCTGGCAGGCCACTCCCAGTGCGCCGCTACTGGACTCCGGGACGACATCGACGATGGCGCGACCTCCAGTCACGACGGCCCACTAGCCCGGGCGTCGTGACAACAACCCGGAGTCAGTTGCTCCTGCCAACTCGCACGACGTGTGTCACCTGGGCCTGTGGATGAGAACGCACAACCAGGACCTCGGCCTCCAGGCCCCCGGCCTTCAGCGCCTTGGCCGACCCCTTCACTTCGTCGGCAGCCGACACTCCCTTCAATGCCAGCAGGTACCCATCGGGAAGGAAGAGGCTCTTCGTCCAGCCAATGAGGGTCGGCAGCTTCGCGACCGCCCTGGCGGTGACGATGTCGAAACGCTCATCGCAGTCCTCAGCCCGGGCGCGAAGAACATCGACGCGATCCCCAAGACCCAGCTCCTCAACCACCTGGCTGAGGAAGTTGAACCGCCTGAGCAGGGGCTCCATGAGAGTCACCCGCAGGTCGGGGCGCTGGATGGCCAGAGGGACTCCAGGAAGTCCAGCGCCACTGCCCACATCAGCAACACGCGATCCCTCCGGGATGAGAGAGGTCAGTGCGGCACTGTTGAGAATGTGCCGCTCCCACACCCTCGGAGCCTCCTTGGGTCCCAGAAGACCCCATTCCACACCGCGCGATGTCAATATGTCGACATATTGCTTTATCTGCGCGAGTCCGGTGTCGAACACCTCAGCCGCAGTCTGAAGTTCGGAATCCTTTGTTGCCATGCCTGCCATCTTTCCCGACATCTTCGCTCTTCGCACGTGCGAGGTCTCCCATCTCATCGCTTCCGTGCCACGCACCGCGGCAACACTCTCAACCCGACACCCTTCGAACGACCGAGGAGCCGGACTATGCTCCTGCCAGAGCCACGGGTCACGTGCGGATCCGGCGCCGGTTCCCCGGCCCAACCATGATCACCAGACCGGTCGAGATCATCGGCTCGCTGCGCGTCAGCTTCCGGCAACACTCCTTCCCCGGACCATGATCAACACCCCATGTGCCGCTCTGCAGCCATGCTGCGCCGACCGGATCACAAGAATTGTTGGAGAGCTACCCGGGCCGCTTCTCCAGCCCTTTTAGGATCAGTTTCAACGACTTCTCTCTGCAAACTTCTAAGGATTCAGGCGTCTAGACACCCCCCCGAAGCCCCCCATCGAGGGCACGACCGGCAGCTATCCAGCTCAACCCGCACTCTCTCGGGCCCAGCTGCCACCGGATTCGTGTGTGAGCCCGGGTGGTCAGTCTTGAGTCCACCAGGCTCACCTCTTGGGACACTGCTCGTGGCCAGCACACCACCCCCAGGATCGAGCAGAACAGGCTCACAATGGAGACAGCGCTCGCGGCACCACCGACGCGAGCTGGGCACCAGCGCACGAGGCCGCCGGGGTTCACCATCGCTTCGCCGATATGTCTATTTGTCGACAAATGTCCTTTCCGCTCATCGACGGACTGTGCGCATGCTTTCATCCGATGCCCATACGTGCGGGGTGATGCAGTTGGCCCGAGTGATGCGGAAACCATGCCTCCCGGGCCCCGCTCTGCGAAAGCACCGACGGAACACATCGGAGCACACCGCAGCGGAAGACGCCACGGTGGAAGGCACCACCGACGCCGCGTTCCTTGGGAACCGACCACGGGTATAGCTCCCGGTACAGCTCCCCACAGAACGCTCGCCACGGGAAATGCACCACGGGGGACGTCGAGGTCCGCATCAACGGACTCCCGACGTCCCCCGTGAAGGGCACCACCCTCGACTGAATACCTCCGGCCCACTACCCTCGGCCTACAGGCAGCCACTCCCACACGCCCTCAACCGAGAACGCACAGCAGGTTCAGATGGGGAGCGCGCAACAGGCTCTGCCGAACCAGACTCAGGCCGAGATCACCACATGCCGGCGGGGCTCCACACCCTCCGACTCGCTGGAGAGTCCGGCTGCCGCCACGGCGTCATGAATGATCTTGCGCTCGAATGGATTCATCGGGGCCAGGTGCTCCGGCTCGCCGCTCTCCTTGACCGAGGCGATCGCCTCGGTGGCCAGGATGAGCAGCTCCTTGCGGCGCACCTCGCGGTACCCGGCAATGTCGAGCATCAGCCGTGAGCGGTGACCGGCTTCGGTCATCACGGCGAGTCGGGACAGCTCCTGGAGGGCCTCCAGCACCTTCCCGTCCTTGCCGACCAGGGTCTGGGAATCGGTCACGATGGAGACGTGGGCACGCCCGGCCTCCACATAAGTGTCGATGTCACCGTCCAGATCGGCGATGTCGAGGAGCTCCTCGAGGTAGTCGGCGGCGATATCGCCCTCCTCATCGAGAGGATCGACGTCGCCCTCCTCGCCCTCCTCGCCCTCCTCGGACTCCTCGGCATCCTTGGGGGCGGCCTGCGCACCCTCGGTGTCGTCGGTCCCGGACTCCTCAGCCTCGCCGGCGACATCCCCGGCAGGCTCGGCGGCCTCGGCAGTCTCAACCACGACCACCGGGGCATCCTCCTCGACGACCTCGACCACGTCCACCTCCTCCGGAGCCGGCGCCTGTGCATCGGCATCTGCCTCATCGGCAGGTTCGACGACCACCTCGGAGACGACCTCCACGGGCTCCTCGCCCACCTGGGTCGACTCGATCGTCACCTCTGCCACCGCGTCATCAACCTGGACGTCGGCCTGCGGCTGTGCACTCTCTTCACTCATGAAATTGGTTCCTTCATCCAGCGGACGGTAGGGCCCGCAACCTGGTGACAATGGTGACGATCCCATGACCGTCAGCGACTGGGGGACCCGACCTCAATGCTTGCGGTCGGCACGAGTCTTGCGGGTGGGCTGCTGTCGCCGCACCACCTGCTTCGTGCCGTCGCTGGCCTTGCGGACGGTCTGGCGGGTCACGCCCCCCTGGCGGGCCACGACGGCCGATCCGGACTCATCGGAACCGGCCGCGACAGTGGTCGCCTTGACGGACTTGCGACGTCCCTTCTCGCGACGACGCCGCTCGATCTCGTCGGGATCCTTGCCCTTGGCGCGCATCCGCTCCTGCCAGTCGACGAAGGCGGGAGTGTTCGGTGTCGGATTGCTCCGAATGAGGATCTCCTGCTGTCCCAGCGTCCACAGGTTGGTGGTCGACCAGTAGAGCATGACGCCGATCGGGAAGCTCACGCCGGTGAACAGATACATCAGCGGGAACAGGTAGATCATCATCTTCTGCTGCTGGGCCATGGGCCCGGTGAGAGCCTCGGGCGGCATGTTCTTCCGCATCAGCTGGAGCTGCGTGTAGAACAGCGTCACCACCATGATGATGATGAGGACAATGGCCACGATCTGAGTACCGCCGAAACCATCATTCAACGGCAGGAACCGGCCCGACAGATTTGCGCCGAAGATCTTGGAGTGTCGCAGCGAGTTCAGCAGATCGGGATTCTCCACCAGGAACTTGCCGCGCGCGATCCCCCTCGACGCACCGTCGAGGACCCGGAACAGGGCCAGGAAGATCGGCATCTGGAGCAGCAGGGGCAGGCAGGAGGCGGTCGGGTTGACCCCCTCCTCCTTGTAGAGGTTGGCCATCTCCTGACCGGAGCGCTCACGGTCGTCGCCGTACTTCTCCTGGATGGCCTTCATCTTCGGCTGGATGAGCTGCATCTGCCGAGACGTGTTGATCTGCTTGACGAACAGTGGAATGAGGATGATTCGGATGGAGATGGTCAGAAAGACAATCGCCAAGGTCCAGGACCATCCGGAGTCTGCGCCGAGCAGCGGCGACCACATTTTGTGGAAAAGTACCAGCAGTCCGGAGACTGCCCAGTACAGCGGGATCATGATGGCGTGGCCAAGCGATTGGAGTCCACTCCACAGGCCAAGAATGACCAGCGGGCTCATCATCAGTTCTTCACCTCAGAGGTATCAGCGGGTGTACCCCGCGAGAGACGGAAGACCGCCGTCCCGCAGGTACTTCCCGGACCGGCCGGCCCGAGAATGGTTCATGGTCGCGGTGTTGTCCGCGGAATCGTCCGGATCGTGCGACCCGGGGACTGTGTGGGGCCCGGAGGCCTCCGGGCGGTGCCGACCCTCAGCGGTCGTCATCTCGTCCAATTGTGCATCCTCATCGACGCGCAGGGACGCGGACACCGCGCAGGAGTCGGTGCTGGCACCACCCTCTGGTCCGCACGCCCCCGAACGGCTGGAGGCGACGTCGCGAACCCGCTCCGCCTGGCGCTCGGCCCACTCGTCAGCCTCGGGTGTTCCGGGAACCGGGTCGTAGCCGCCGTTGGACCAGGGGTTGCAGCGCAGGATCCGCCACACGATGAGAGGGGTGGCGCGCAGCACCCCGTGCACCTGGAGTGCCCGAAGGCCGTAGGCCGAACAACTCGGCTTGTACTTGCACACATTGCCGTACATCGGGGAGATCACCAGGCGCCAGACCTTGACGAACCCGATCGCCAACCAGGTCACCGGACGAAACCGTCGAACGGCCAGTCGACCAGCCATCGGGATCACCCTCGTGTCCCGGCGGTACCGGGGCCGCCGGAGGGGCGCGCCGAGGTGGACCGGTCGGCCGAGCGACGTCGATCCCGCTCGACCTTGCGCATCGCCGACCGCCATGCGTCGGCCAGATCCCCGGGCACGGACTCCGGACTGGTCGAGGCCGCCGGAAGCGCCCTCACCACCACCAGGGTGTGATCGGGGGTTGCGCCGAGAAGGTCGCGACTGAGATGACGCAGACGCCGCTTGACCCGGTTGCGGGTCACCGCGTTCCCGACCGCCTTGGAGACGATGAAGCCCACACGCGGCCGGCTGTCCACAGCGTCAACGGAGTTGTCCACAGATGCTGTGGACAACTCCGGGTGTGTGACGCCGTCGCGCGCGCCCGGACCACCGGTCCGGGAGGCGTGCACGACGAGCGTGGACCGACCGGCCCGGACGCCGCGGTGCGTCACGGCACGGAACTCACCGGGCCGATGCACCCGGCAGCGGGCAGGCAGCATGGAAGATCTCAGGCGGAGAGCTTCGCGCGACCCTTGCGGCGACGGGCGGCCAAAATGGAGCGACCCGAGCGGGTACGCATCCGGGAACGGAAACCGTGGTTGCGTGCACGGCGACGATTGCTGGGCTGGAAGGTGCGCTTCACGGGATATTCTCCCTTGTGTTTCGAGGATCACCCGGAAGTGACGGCGGAACCCGCAGCCCTGTGTCCGGGGCGCCCGGACGGGCGCGGAGGAAAGAGTCGCCAAGGACGGCGACTTGTCAACGATACGAGTCCAACCCCGTCCGGGGCAACTCGAACAGAACCCATATTGAATCACACCGGAGTAGTCCACTCGACACGCCGATCCCGGACAGCAATGATGGCAGGAGTGGTTCCGGGCGCCCGATCGCAGCCCGGGTCCTCGGAGACAGGCCGCGACCGTCCGCCGCTACCATGTCCTGTGGACAACGGTGTGAACAACTGGGAACGGGCCGCACGAGCTCGGGATGCCGGGGGCACAGCCGAAAACCGGTCGCCGACCACGGCAACGCCGACGGGGGACCGGATGGACACTGCACGAGCGAGCGACAGAACCAGGTGGCGAGTATGACGGAGGCCAGTTCCGAGGGCGACACGTCCTACCCGGGCTCCGGACAGGATCCGCAGGCCGGGCACCAGCACATCGAGCACGACTCGACCGGGCCCTCACAGCCCGGTCCGAACACCGTCGGGACCTCCCCCCATCCCGATGCCATCCTGCCGCCACCGATGAGCGCCCATGAACCCGGTGATCCGACCGCCGACCTCGTCGTCGCCTGGTCCTCGATCATCCGCAAGGTCTCACCGGCCAACCGCGCCTGGCTGACCAACAGCCGCCCGGTGACGATGCACACCTCGACCGCCATGATCGCCGTCCACAACGAGTTCACCCGGGACCGCATCGAGACCAAGATGCGCAGCGAGCTCGAGGAACTGCTGTCCGACCACTTCCGGCGGCCCATCCACCTGGCCATCACCATCGACCCGGACATCGAGCTGGCCCTTGGCGCCCCCGACTCCTCTCCGCAGGAGGCCGAGGAGGAGCTGCCCCCGGCCGAGTTCGTCCCCAAGGTCAATCCCGGGGATCCCGACGCCCTGCCCTACCGGCCGCAGAGCGCCGATGAGCGACTGGCCGGCGAGGCCAACGGGCTGATGCGCCTCAACCCGAAGTACACCTTCGACACCTTCGTCATCGGCGCCTCGAACCGGTTCGCCCACGCCGCCGCGGTCGCGGTCGCGGAGTCACCGGGCAAGTCCTACAACCCGCTGCTGATCTACGGCGGCTCCGGACTGGGCAAGACCCACCTGCTGCACGCCATCGGCCACTACGTCGTCAACTACTACGACAAGGTCAAGGTGAGGTACGTCTCCACCGAGGAGCTCACCAACGACTTCATCAATGCCATCGGCACCAACACCGCCAACGACTTCCGACGCGCCTACCGCGACGTCGACGTCCTGCTGGTCGACGACATCCAGTTCCTGGAGAACAAGATCCAGACCCAGGAGGAGTTCTTCCACACCTTCAACACCCTGCACAACGCGCAGAAGCAGATCGTGATGACCTCCGACCGCCCCCCGAAGCTCCTGGAGGCCCTCGAGCCGCGGCTGCGAAGCCGGTTCGAGTGGGGTCTGCTCACCGACATCCAGCCACCCGACCTGGAGACCCGGATCGCGATCCTGCGACGCAAGGTGGCCTCCGAGCGGCTGTCGGTGAGTCCCGACGTGCTCGAGTTCATCGCCAGCCGGATCCAGACCAATATCCGCGAGCTGGAGGGCGCCCTCATCCGCGTCACCGCCTTCGCCAGCCTCAACCGGCAGCCCGTCGACATGTCCCTGGCCGAGGTGGTCCTGAGGGATCTCATCCCCGACGGCCAGGAGGCCCCGGTCACCGTGGACCGGATCATCACCGTGACCGCCGGCTACTTCGGGATCACCCGAGACGACCTGATGGGCACCTCGCGCACCCAGACCGTGGTCACCGCCCGACAGATCGCCATGTACCTGTGCCGGGAGCTCACCGACCTGTCGCTGCCGAAGATCGGGGCCGAGTTCGGCGGCAAGGATCACACCACCGTGATGCACGCCGATCGCAAGATCCGCTCCCTGATGGGTGAGAAACGCCAGATCTTCAACCAGGTCTCCGAGCTCACCAACCGCATCAAGCAGAACTGACCCTGTTCCCGGAGGCACTCCGGGGAAGCAGACCCGTGCCGACCGTGCAGGACGCCCTGGTCCCTTCTCCCGTTCCCGTGCACGCGTCATCCCTTCGCGACACGCCGTGGTCGGCTGCCGCCCATCCTCTGCACAGTCGGGTCCAGACGTCCCCAGAACCGGGGACGACCGCCGTTCTCGTCGTCGCGATCCCGGTCCAGAACCGATGGGTGGGGATTGTCCCCAGGGGCCTGTGGATAACTGGTGGACAACCGGGGGACGCCTGTTCACAGCCGAAAAGGTCCACAGCGAGGCCCTCGGGATCCACCTCGATCCCCATCCCACTGCACACCCTCAATCCGATTCTGACTAGGGAATACTCGAGTTGTCCACAGGTTCCACAGTGGTGATGACTACGGCGAAAGGACATACATCCAAAGGTCTTCAAAGTAAGTGCGGTGCACCGTGTGGCCAACCCTTCGCGGGTCCTGGGTCGATGCGGGTTGTGGACAAGAGCACACTGGGACACCGGACCGGCGCACCGCGGTCCGCGCACCCGACACCAGTTCCAGGAGGACAGATGACGGCACCCGCTGCACGCGCGGCCGCGCTCACGAAGACCTACGGTCGCGGCGACACCTTGGTGGTTGCCCTCGACAGTGTCGACGTGAGCTTCGAGCAGGGACACTTCACCTCCGTGATGGGACCCTCCGGTTCGGGCAAGTCGACCCTGATGCACTGCATGGCCGCACTGGACCGGCCCACCTCCGGGCAGGCCTTCATCGGGGAGACCGACGTCGCCACCCTCTCGGACAACGGCCTCACCGAGCTGCGCCGCGATCGCATCGGATTCATCTTCCAGTCCTTCAACCTGGTGCCGACACTGACCGCCAAGGAGAACATCCTGCTCCCGCTGGCCATCGCCGGTCGCAGACCCGACCCCCACTGGTGGGACGAGGTCATCGAGACGGTCGGACTGGCCAACCGCCTCAGTCACAAGCCCTCCGAGCTGTCGGGGGGCCAGCAGCAGCGCGTCGCCTGCGCTCGCGCCCTGGTCTCCCAGCCCGAGATCATCTTCGCCGACGAACCCACCGGCAACCTGGACTCCACCTCATCGGGGGAGGTCCTGGACTTCCTGCGGTCCAGCGTCGAGACGATGGGCCAGACGATCGTGATGGTCAGCCACGACCCGGTCGCCGCCTCCTTCGCCGACCGGGCCCTGTTCCTGGCCGACGGCCGGATCGTCGACGACCTCGCCGACCCCACCCGGGAGCACGTCCTGGACACCATGGCCCGTCTCGACGAGCGGACACCGGCCGCACCGCGTCCCGCCCGTCGCCCGCGCCGGCCGGTGGCCGCCCGCCCCGTCGCGCCGACGTCCGGTTCGGGAGTCTCCGGCGTCGCCGAACTGACCAACTGATCAACCGGACGCAGGAAGGAGCAGAACCGTGTGGAAGACCACCTGGAAGTCGCTGTGGGCGCGGAAGGTGCGGCTGCTCATGTCCACCCTCGCGGTGGTCCTGGGAGTCGCCTTCGTGGCCGGCTCCTTCATCTTCACCGCGATGCTCCAGGGATCCTTCGACGCCATCGTCAAGGGCACCACGAGCGACGTCGAGGTGTCCCCCAGGACCGATGTCGCCGTCGTCTCCGCGGGCGCCGAGGCCCCGCTCATCAGCTCCGACCTGGTCGCCAAGATCGGCGAGGTCCCCGGCGTCGCGAAGGCGGTCGGGGTGGTGAGCACCCCCGGGGTCTATGCCATCGGGTCCGACGGCAAGGCCCTCACCGCCTTCGGCCCGCCCCAGCTCGGGATGAGCTGGACCACCCTGCCGGTCTACGGCGGGCAGCCCGGCGTCGTCCTGAAGTCCGGGCACGCCCCGAGGGCCGACGACCAGATCGTCGTCGATCCCGCCACCCTGGAGAAGTCCGGCTACCGGATCGGCGACACGATGCGCGTCATCACCCCGGAGAAGGGGACCGTGCGCGTCACCGTCGTCGGCACCGCCGGCTGGGAGTCGGGAGGCACCGCCGGAGCCTCCTACATCTTCTTCACTCCGGCGCGCGCCCAGGCCCTGCTCACCACCGGCCGCGACGCCTGGACCGGGGTGCGGGTCCAGACCGAGCCGGGCGCCGACAGGGACGCCGTCGCCGCCGCCATCAACGCCTTCCTGCCCTCCAATATTCGGGCCACCAACGGTGCCACACTGGCCGCCGAGGTCACCTCCCAGATCAACGAGGCGCTGAAGTACGTCAACACCTTCCTGCTGATCTTCGCCGGGATCTCCCTGGTGGTGGCCGCCTTCCTGATCCTCAACACCTTCTCGATCCTCATCGCCCAGCGGTCCAGCGAGCTGGCCCTGTACCGGGCGATCGGCGCCAGCCGCAAGCAGCTGCGCAACTCGGTCCTGGTGGAGGCCGCGGTGGTGGGACTGGTGGGCTCCGCGCTGGGAGTGGTCGCCGGGATCGGCGTCGCCTACGCCATCAAGACCTTCATGGCGATGGCCGGCTACGACCTGGGGGTCTCCCACCTGTCGGTGCCGGCCAGAGCGGTGGCCATCTCGGTCGTGGTGGGGATGACCGTCACCCTGGTCGCCGCCCTGCTGCCCGCCCAGCGCGCCACCCGGGTCCCCCCGGTGGAGGCGATGACCGGGTCGCGCACCGAGAACCCCCAGGGGCTGGGCGCCCGCACCGCCGTCGGACTGTCGATGGCCGGCGTCGGGACGATCGGAATCCTGATGGGCCTGTTCGGCCATCCCGGACACGACGCCGCCTGGGCCGGGATCGGGATGGGACTGGTCACCATCGGGGTGACGATCGCGACCCCGCTGCTCGGCCGGCCCGTCGTCTGGCTGGTCGGGCGCGCCTACCGCGCGGTCTTCGGCGAGGTGGGGCGGATCGCCGAACTCAACTCCATCCGCCAGCCGCGCCGCACCGCCGCGACCGCCTCGGCCTTGATGATCGGCCTCACCCTGGTCACCCTGATGACCGTCTTCGGTGCCTCGGCGAAGGCCTCGATCTCCGACCAGGTGCATCAGGGGCTGCGCGGGGACTACCTCATCGGCAGCCAGGGATTCGATGACTTCCCGACCCAGGTGGCCACCAGCGCGGCGAAGGTTCCCGGCGTCGAGTCCGTGCACACCATGACCACCGCGGGCTTCCAGCTGCTCGGCCCGGACGGGAAGCTGCAGCGCCTGCCCGGTGGCAGCGGCGACCGGCTGCTCTACTTCTCGGTGGCCGGGATGAAGCCCTCCGACCTGGACACGATGTTCCCGCAGAAGATCGTCCAGGGCAGAATGTTCCGCGCCCCCGGGGAGGTCATCGTCTCCGAGGACGCCGCCTCCATGCGCAGCATGCGCGTCGGGTCGACCTTCGCCGGCTACAACGCCTCCAAGCAGAAGAAGGTCACCTTCACCGTGGTCGGCGTCTTCAGCTCGGGGGAGGGTCAGGCCGGCGCCGGCATCTGGACCGACAAGCAGACCCTCACCCGGGTCGGACTGGGACGCCAGGACACCTTCGTCTCGGTGAACATCGCCCCGGGCGCCAACCGGGACGCCGTCCGTGCCGGACTGGAGCGGGCCACCGCCGACATGCCGCTGGTCTCGGTGATGGACATCAACGAGTACGCCGGCCAGCAGATGGCCCAGATCAATCAGATCCTGGTGTTCATCTACGCCCTGCTCGGACTGAGCGTGGTGATCGCCATCCTGGGCATCGTCAACACCCTGGGCCTGTCCATCATCGAGCGCACCCGGGAGATCGGACTGCTGCGCGCGATCGCCATGAAGCGCCGCGACGTGCGGCGGATGATCACCCTGGAGTCCGTGCTCATCGCCCTGTTCGGAGCGGTGGTGGGCCTGATCCTGGGAGTGATCTTCGGCGCCGTCCTGCAGCGTCTGCTGGTCGACGACGGGATCACCGTGCTGTCGATCCCCTGGCTCCAGCTGCTGGTCTTCCTGGTGGCGGCCGCGGCGGTCGGGGTGCTGGCGGCGGTGTGGCCGGCGAGGAGGGCGACCCGGATCAACGTGCTCACCGCCATCGCCACCGAGTAGTGGGGCAGAGTGGCGGGACCGAGTGGGACCGAGTGGCGGGACCTCAACCTTCAACCGGGCCTTCCAGGTCGCGGCTGCTGTCGGCGCGTGAGGGGTGGTGGGCTGGATATGATCGATGCGCGCGCAGTCGTGTGCTGCGAGATGAACTTGTTCCACAACCAGAAGAGGCGATCCACGTGAAGATCCGGCTGGAACGCGACGTCATGGCCGATGCAGTCTCCTGGGTTGCCCGTACCCTGCCGAACCGGCCGGCCGTGCCGATCCTGGCCGGACTGATGGTGCGCGCCGAGGGCGACACCGTGACGATGTCGGGTTCCGACAACGAGACCACCGGTCATATCACCCTCACCGCCCAGGTCGACGAGCCGGGTCAGGCGCTGGTCTCCGGCAAGCTGCTCGCCGACATCGCCAAGTCCCTCCCCGACAAGCCGGTCGAGATCACCGCCGACGCCTCCCGGATGGAGCTGGTCTGCGGGTCCGCCCGGTTCACCCTCCAGGGGCTGCCCGTCGAGGAGTACCCGGCCCTGCCCGAGATGCCGGGAACAACCGGAACGGTGGCCGCCGACGTCTTCGCCAAGGCCGTCGCCCAGGTCGTGGTGGCCGCCGGACGCGACGAACTGCTGCCCGTCTTCACCGGGGTGCGCGTCGAGATCGACGGCGACACCCTGTCCCTGCTGGCCACCGACCGGTACCGGATGGCCCTCAAGGAGATCACCTGGCAGCCCGCCGCCACCGATCTGGAGGCCACCGCCCTGGTCCCGGCCAAGGTGCTCAACGAGACCGCCCGGTCGATGACAGCCGGAGACAGCGTGACGGTGAACCTGTCCTCGGGAGCCACCGGCGACGGGCTGGTCGGCTTCGAGGGTCATGGCACCGCGGGCAGCCGCCGGATGACCACCCGACTGCTGGACGGCGAGTTCCCGAAGGTCCGGCACCTGATGGACATCAAGGCCACCCGGTCGGTGCGGGTGCGCACCGACGAGCTGATGGCCGCCGTGCGTCGCGTCTCCCTGGTCGCCGAGCGCAACACCTCGCTGCGGATGGAGATCAACGAGGACGACATCGCCCTGTCGGCGGCCACCGGCGACCAGGCCCAGGCCTCCGAGGCCATCCAGGCCCTGGTCACCGACCATGTCGACGGGGATCCGTCGATCCTGGCCGCCGGGTTCAACCCGCACTACCTCACCGATGCGCTGGGGGCTCTGGACACCCCCTTCGTCGACTTCTCCTTCACCGCCCCGGGCAAGCCCTGTCTGGTGATGGGCCTGGACTCCCTGGAGGGGGAGCCGGAGGTCGACTACCGCCACGTGATCATGCTCATGAGGCTGCCCAACTGACCTGAGGGACTCCGTCCCCCCGTCGTGTGCGGACTCCCGGCCACAGCCGGGGGTCCGTCGCCATGTCCGGGGCTTTCCGGAGTGCCCAGGTCTGAAATGCCGGGGTTCGACATGCCCCGGCCCGGCAGTGTCCCGGCCCGGAAATGTCCACGATGCTCGCGAAGTTCGACGATGCTCGCGCTATAGCGCGAGCATCGTCGAACTTCGCGAGCATCGTGGGGTGGGGGTGGACGCGTGGGGTGGGGGTGGACGCGTGAGGTGGGTTAGAAGGCGGGCTGGGTAGTGGGTGGTTCAGGTGGTGGGGCGCCGGGTCTTTTACCACTGGGGGACCGGAGCTGTTGAGACGGGGTGACGACAGTGGCCCCCGGACCCCATGCCAGACTTCGGACATGAGCATCATCGACGAGGCCATGGCCTCCGTCGATGCCGAATTCATCCGGCTCGACGCTCCTTCCTGGCCCGATCCGCACGAGGGTCGCCGAGTCATGGAGGAGGAGTACGGACGGGTCACAGATCCCGGCCGTTTCCGAGCTCTGAGGCTGCGCCTGGAGGCGTGGCGGAGGTGTCTCGCTGAGGCCTGGGGAGTCGACGTCGCGGAGCCCGGGGACGCACCATCGGCGGGAGACCTCGCGCCGGAGGAGAAGTTGTCCACAGCCACCACCAGCCTGTGGACAAGTGCGCGGGAGGGCACTCTCCCGCTGCGCACCACGGTCCTGGAGGACGGCGGCATCACCTGCGTCGCACTGGGCATCGCCGACGACCCGGTCGACTTCGGACTCCTTCCCGGGTGCGCCTGCGACGCCTGCGACACGGGCTCGGACGCCCTGCTGGCAGAGCTCGACGCGCTGCTCGTCGCCACGGTCACCGGAAGCCTGGTGGTCGTCATCGGACCGGTGAGTCGCGACGACTCGGACCGCCCGGTGCCGCGCTTCCTCATCGTGGCCACCGAGGAGGACTGGAGCCTCCAGGGGGACGGTCCCGCCGAGCCTGCCGAGATCGTCGACGCGGTGCGCTCCGGGGACGACCCTCATCTGCCGGTCGGATCGATCGTCCACTGCGGCAGGTCCTGGCTGTCCCGGGCCTGACCAGTCAGATCACCCGGTCCCGACCTCTCACGGACCCGGGCCTGCCGGTCCGGCACCCGGTGATCATGGGCCACGACCACCCGGGCCGTCGGTCTCCCGTGGCTCACCGGGATCGTCGTCTTCTAGGATCGTCCCGATGTTTGTCGAGCATCTGTCCCTCACCGACTTCCGGTCCTATGTCCGCGCCGACGTGCCCATGGCACCCGGCGTCACGACCTTCGTCGGCTCCAACGGCCAGGGCAAGACCAACCTCGTCGAGGCCGTGGAGTATCTCTCCCGGCTCTCCTCCCACCGGGTCCGCCAGGATCTGCCGCTGGTCCGGATGGGCTGCGACCAGGCGGTGGTGCGCGGCCGGGTGAGGGCCGGTCACGGCGACGACCGGTCCCTGCTGCTGGAGATCGAGATCAACGCCCACCGGGCCAACCGGGCCCGCATCAACCGGGCGAACCTGCCCCGCACCCGTGACCTGCTCGGGGTACTGAGGACGGTGGTCTTCTCCCCCAGCGACCTGGCCATCGTGCGCGGGGACCCCTCGGACCGCCGCGAGTTCCTGGACGGCCTGGTGATCACCCGCTGGCCCCGGATGGCCGGGGTGAAGGCCGACTACGAGCGGGTGCTGCGCCAGCGCAACGCGCTGCTGAAGTCGGTGTCGGGCCGGGGGTCCTCCGCCGGTTCCGAGATCGGCGCCACCCTCGACATCTGGGACGACCAGCTGGCCACCATCGGCGCCGAACTGCTGTCGGCCAGGCTGGACACCCTCACCGCGGTGATGCCGCTGGCCTCGGCCGCCTACCGCGAGATCGCGCCGGTCAACGACCTGGCCAGCGCCGACTACCGGGCCAGCCTCGACCTCTCCCGGCTGTGGCAGCCCCCGGTCGCCGGGCAGGACCCCGGTGCTCCGGTCGACCGCACCCTGCTGGTCGAGGAGTTCCTCGACGCCCTGGCAAGACGCCGTCCGGACGAGTTGGTGCGCGGGGTCACCCTGGTCGGACCCCACCGCGACGACGTCATCCTGTCCATCGGCGACCTGCCCGCCAAGGGGTACGCCTCCCACGGCGAGTCCTGGTCTCTCGCCCTGGCGCTGCGCCTGGCCTCCTTCCAGCTGCTGCGCGCCGACGGCATCGAGCCGGTGCTGGTGCTCGACGACGTCTTCTCCGAGCTCGACGCCACCCGTCGCGACCGGCTGGCCGCCGCCGTCATTGACGCCGACCAGGTTCTGGTGACCGCGGCGGTCGCCCAGGACGTGCCGGCCCAGCTGGCCGGGGCGCGGTTCCACGTCGGGGGAGGAGAGGTGCACCCCGCCGACCAGCAGATGTCCCAGACTGTCAGTGGGTCCGACGACAATGGGACCCACAGCGACCAGTCCAGCAGCAACGAGCCCAGCAGCACGACCACCAGTGGTGCCGAGCTCGACCCGGATGGACAGCACAGCGACGATGACGGGAGGAGGCAGGATGACTGACCCGACCACGCCCGAGGATCCACAGTCCACCAGCGCACCTCGTCACAGCGGAGGCCGCGTCGAGAGTCACAGCGAGCACCGGTCCGGGGGCCCCGATAGCACCGGAGACCCCGACCAGGCTCCCGACGAGTTCGACCTGGAGGCCCTGGCCGACCACGACGACGAGGGTGTCGACCTGGCTCGGATCATCGCCCTGTCGGCCAGGGGCGATCCGGCCGGAACCCCCCGGTCAGGGGCCGACCACGACGTCATCCTGCCCCCGCCGATGGGCATCCGACGCACCCGCAAGCGGCGTCGTCGTCGCTCCTCCCCCTGGTCGGGATCGGGACCCGACGGTCGCGACCCGGTCTCCCTCGGGACGGCGATGGATCGTCTCATCGCCGACCGCGGATGGTCCCGGCAGATCAGCCTGAGGGTCGTTCTGGAACGCTGGAGCGACCTCGTGGGGCCGGTCAACGCCCATCACTCCCATCCGATCGGCTACCGGGACAGCGTGCTCACGGTCCAGGCGGAGTCGACGGTGTGGGCCACCTCGCTGCGCTCGATCGCCGCGAATCTGGTCGCAGAGCTCAACCATCAGCTGGGGGAGGGAACGGTGACCAGGGTGGTCGTGGAGGGACCCACCGCACCCAGCTGGAAGCACGGGATCCGCAGCGTTCCCGGTCGGGGTCCCCGCGACACCTACGGCTGACGGCCCCCGACCCGACCGGTGAGATCGCCGTTTCTGTGTAGCCGGTGCGCACTCGTGGTTGACTCTGTCTGGGACCGGGACGGACCGGTCGACAAGGAGGGGTGGGATGCGGTCGCTGACCGGACGGGTTCAGCACTATGCGTGGGGTTCGACCGACGCCATTCCACGGATCCTCGGCACTCCCCCCGACGGCACCCCGTGGGCGGAGTACTGGCTCGGCGCACACGCCTCGGCCCCCTCGGCCCTGGACGATCCGCAGTCCGGTGAGGTCGGCTCGGGGGACGTCCTGGACGAGTACCTGGCCCGGCACGGCGAGGAGATCGGTGACGTCTCGCGCGCCACCTTCGGCGAGCGACTCCCCTATCTGGTCAAGATTCTGTCGGCAGCCCACTCGTTGAGCCTTCAGGCCCATCCCTCCCGGGCCCAGGCCCAGGCCGGTTTCGCCGCCGAGAATGCCGCCGGGATCCCCTTGGACGTCCCCGAGAGACTGTTCCGCGACGACTGGCCCAAGCCGGAGATGATCGTCGCCCTCACCGATTTCGACGCCCTCTCGGGATTCCGCGACCCCGCCGAGTCGCTGGCCCTGGTGGCGGCCCTCGGTCCGATGCCGCTGGTCGACCAGGTTCTGGAGCCGCTGAGGCAGTCCGACCCGGCCACCGGTCTGGCCGCCGTCATCCGCGACTGCCTCACCGGATCGAACCGGGTCCGGGCCGCTCTCACACAGCTCCTCGATGCCGCCCGCAGCTACCGGGCAGACGGCGTCGGGCCCGCCGGGGAGTTCGCCAGGACCGCCGTCGACCTGGCCACAGACCACCCGGGGGATCCGTCCATCCTGGCCGCCCTGCTGATGAACCGTGTCCGGCTCAGCCCGGGCGAGCAGATCCACCAGCCGGCCGGCACCATTCACGCCTACCTCCAGGGCACCGGCATCGAGATCATGGCGAACTCCGACAATGTGATGCGCGGCGGCCTGACGGCCAAGCACGTCGACATCGACGCCCTGCTCACGATCGTCGATCTGGAACCGCATCCGGTGGTGCCCTCCCTGGCGCAGCCGTGCGCCCCGGGCATCGCCCTGTACCAGACCCCCTACCCCGAGTTCCGGCTGTGGCGGCTCACCCCGTCCGAACCGGTGGAGCTGCCCGACACCGAACGGGGCCGGATCCTGCTGGTCATCGAGGGATCCCTGGACTGCAGCGCCGGGAACCAGAGCCTCACCGTGACCGCGGGCGGATCGGCGTGGCTGGCCGCCGGGGAGAAGGTCGCCATCTGCGCGGCCCCCGACACGCTGGCCTTCCTCGCCGGCCCCGGCATCTGAGTCGCCGCCGAGTCAACCGACTCAGCCGACTCGACCGACTCAACACTGTGGTGACGCACCCGGCAGGCACCGGGGAGGCACGGGGAGGCTGCCTCAGCGCTTGCGGCGGGCGGCCTCCAGCAGGTCGTTGACGCTGCGCAGTCGCGGCCCTGCCGGCCGTGTCGAATCACTCGGTCGCGCCGAATCGAGGTGCAGGACCGCGGTCTGCCCGGGCAGCAGGGTGAGACGTCGTCGCCCCGACGTGAGCACCGGGTCGCCCGGACCGCACAGCAGGCACAGATCCTTGACGAGGTTGTGCGCCGTCACGGTGATCATGGCCTCACCAGGGATGATGTCCAGATCTGCGGGTTCCAGGGCCAGATCGATGTCCTCGACGAACCACCACAGGGCTCGCCGGTCGCCCAGCTGCGCGACGATCAGCTCGCGGCTCGGGTCGGCGGGGGTGATGAGGCTCTGAGGCAGGGCGATCGTCAGATTGTCGCGCGGTCCGACCACCACCGGGGTGGTCAGTGAGTCCAGCACCCGCCCGCCCAGATCGCACCGTTGGACGCTGAGCGTCTGCTCCCAGGACGATCCGGCCAGATTGCTGGCGACCACCGTGGGCACACCGCCCAGGCCGTCAGTCGGGCGCGGCTGGATGGTGAGGAAGTGGTCGTCGTAGAGGTCGCGCAGCGCGTACCAGAGCAGTTTGCGGCGTCCTCGGGAGTCGACCGCCGCCCACGAGCTCACCGGCCAGCAGTCGTTGAGCTGCCAGATGATCGATCCGGCGCAGCGCGGCCACCATGATCGGAACCAGGAGATCCCGCACTCGATCGCCCGGGCCTGGTTGAGCGAGGTGGTGAAGTGCCAGTCCTCGAAGTCGACCGGTCGGGGCAGATGAGGGGCGGAGCCGTCCTCGAGTTTCCGCAGCCCGTCGGCGGCCTTCTCGTGGAGGACCATCCCCGGACTGCTGGCAGTGAGCGGGTCGTCGTCCAGGTACTCGGCGAGGGTGGCCCGCTCGGCCGGCCCCTGGAAGCCGAACTCGGCGCAGAACCGCGGCACGGAGTCGCGGTAGTGGGTCTGATCCAGCTGGTTCCACACCTGCCAGGAGTGCACCGAACCATGATCGGGATTCCGCGGGTCCATCAGGTCGACCGGGTTGAAGGGAGAGGTCGGGGTGTAGGGACGGGTGCCGTCCCAGCGGGCCACGATCTCGGGCAGCAGCCGCGTGTAGTAGCCCAGCCCCCAGCTCTGATCGGGGGCCGGGTGGTCCTGCCAGCCCCAGTGGACGTACCCCTCGACGGTCTCGTTGGACCCGTTCCACAGGATGAGGCTGGGGTGGACGGACATCCGGATGACGTTCTCGACCGCCTCGGCCTCGACCTGGCGGGACAGCTCGGGCTCCTCGGCGTAGGCGGCGCAGGCGAACGGGAAGTCCTGCCAGATCATCAGGCCGACCTCGTCGCAGCGCTCGAGCATCCACTCGTCGGCGAACAGCCCGCCTCCCCAGATGCGCAGCACATTCATGTGGGCGTCCAGGGCGTCGGCGATGCCGCGCCGGTAGTTCTGGTGGCCGATCCGGGAGACGAAGACGTCGTCGGGTATCCAGTTGGCCCCGCGCAGGAACAGGTCGCGGCCGTTGACGCGGACGGTGGCGAGGGTCCGGCCCTGGGGGTCGGTGAGGCAGACGTCGACAGTCAGGTCGGCCGTTGCCAGGGTGGCTGCCGGGTCGAGGTCGACGAACGGCTGGACGCGGACGGTCCCGACCTGACCGCCGGCCCCGGGTGCCACAGCCGCCACCACGCTGAGCGGGTCCCGCAGCCGTGCGGTGCGCCAGCGGATCAACTGCACCGGCCGGAACAGCCCGGAGGTGGCCAGGTCGGGACCCCAGTCCCAGCCGAAGTTGCAGGCCATCTTGCGGATCGCGTTGAAGGGATGGGCGTTACCGGTCTGGGGCCGGTCGCCGATCCGCCGGGCCGCCTCCCGGGCCGCGGTCACCGGGGCATGGATGACGACGTCCAGCACATTGCAGTCAGGGGCCCCGGTCTCGGCAGGGCTGCCACCGGCGTCCTGCGGGAGGCCGGGACGCAGCAGGTCGGTGACGTCGAAGTCGTAGCTGCGGTGCATGTCGGCGACCCGGCCCAGCAGGGTGCCGTTGAGGACGATGTCGGCCACCGTGTCGACCCCCTCGAACCGCAGCGTGACACGTTCGGAGGGCCCGGCCGTCTCGTACGCCTCGGATGACTCGGAGGTCGGCTCGAATGGTTCGGACGGCGTCCGAGGAGGGGTTCCCGCAGGGGTCGCGAAGCGGCACCGGTAGCGGACATCGGACAGCCCGATCCAGTCGGTGAGGTGCTCATTGGTGCCGTGGAAGGGATCGGCGATGAGCCCGGCCTCGAGCAGGTCGGTGTGCACGCACCCGGGAACCCGGGCGTCGATCTCCTCGATGGGGAACGGGGCCGGAGCCCCGCCCAGATGGCTGAGGGTCCAGCCGCTGTCCAGAACGGTGACATGAGGGAGATCGCCGGATGACATGGGACCGAGTATGGCCGCACCGCACCGCCAGTCGTGCAGATCCCGCTCCCAGATCCCAGGAATGCTCATCTCGGGCGTGCGATGGCGGAAGAATGGATGCGGCCGTCGACACGAGACGTCGACACGAGGGCCGGGATCGGACACGGAGAGGTGAACGACGATGAGTGAGCTACTGGCCATCGACTGCGGGCAGAGCGGTTCGCGGGCGCGCCTGATGAGTGCCGGGAGAACGGTCTCGGAGACCGAGTACGGCCCGGTGTTCACCCAGAGCGCGCTGGAACCCCAGCTGGCCGAACTCATCGGCCGGGCCGCAGGCGACCTGCCGGAGGGCACCGAGAACCTCACCGTGGCGGTGGGCTCCTCGGGATGGTCCGACGACGCCGAGCCGGCCGAGGTGGGCCGCCTGGTCGACAGCGACCGGGTGAGCGAGGTGATCCTCGCCCACGACTCGGTGACGAGCTACCTCGGAGCCCTGGCCCAGAACGCCGAGGGCGGGGCCAGCGACGTCAGCCTGGGCGCGGTGGTGGCCTCGGGCACCGGGGTGGTCACCCTGGGCGTCGGCGAGCACCGGGTCGCCCGGGTGGACGGATGGGGATACCTCTTCGGAGACGCCGGGTCCGGGTTCTGGATCGGCCGGGCCGCCATCGATGCGGTCCTGAGGGCCTACGACGGACGCGGCCCCCGGACCGCCCTCACCGAGCGGGTGACCAGCGAGTTCCCCGACCTGTCGACCCTCTACCTCCAGGTCCAGGCCGACCCCGGGAAGGTGAGCCGGGTGGCCCGCTACGCCAGGATCACCGCCGAGCTGGCCGCCGAGGACCCGGTGGCCGCTGGCATCTGCCGGGACGCCGGGCACACCCTGGCGGACTCGGTGCTGGCCGCCCTGCGGGTGGTCGGGCTCACCGAGCAGAGCGCAACCCGGACCCCGGCCCCAGCTGTCACCCGCGCGGTCGGGACCCCGTCGGTGGCCCGGGTGGGCAAGGTCTTCGGCTCCGAGGTGGTGCGCCAGGCCTTCGACGAGCACCTGACCCGCACCGTTCCCGGGGTGCGGATCGTCGAGCACCCCGGGACCGCCCTGGACGGTGCCGGCCGGTTGGCCGGTCTGCCGGTCACCTCGGCCCTGTACCCGGCGGTGCGACGGGTCGGGGTCCGACCCATCACCGGGTGAGCACCGGACCGGTGACCCCTCACCAGGGGCCGGCTCTCCCGCGATCCTCGGTGTCGCGGTCTGGACCCCCGGAGTCGGCCCGGGAGTCCAGACCGGGGGTCGCGCGACTCTCAGCGGCACTCACGGCGTCCTGAAGTGGGACCCACCCGCGAAGGGCCGCGCTGAGCGGCGGGGCCGAGGGGATTTCGGGGGTGAGGAGGAGTAGAGTGGGGCCGATGTCAGGGAAACCGCTCGCGCGGATCTCCCGACGCCGAGAGATCCTCTCTCCGATCATCCCGATCACACAGGAGCGCGTTGCCCGTGAGCCAGTCGCCGAAGCCCGAACCGTCGTCCGACCCAGAGATGAGTGAACTCCTCGTGGACGACACCCCCACCGCTGACGGCGCACAGGCCGACACCACACCCGACGACATCACCCCCACGATGGTCGACGGCGCCTACGACGCCGAGCAGATCCAGGTCCTCGAGGGTCTGGAGGCGGTCCGCAAGCGCCCCGGCATGTACATCGGGTCGACCGGCGAGCGCGGCCTGCACCACCTGGTCTACGAGATCGCCGACAACTCCGTCGACGAGGCACTGGCCGGCTACTGCGACAAGATCTCCATCGAACTGCTCGACGACGGCTGGTGCCGGGTCGTCGACGACGGCCGCGGCATCCCGGTGAAGGAGCACCCCGTCGAGCACATCCCCACCGTCACCCTGGTGCTCACCGTGCTGCACGCCGGCGGCAAGTTCGGCAACGGCGGCTACAAGGTCTCCGGCGGCCTGCACGGCGTCGGCTCCTCGGTGGTCAACGCGCTGTCGAGCCACTACATCGTCGAGGTCCGCCGCGACGGCCACCGCTGGCGCCAGGCCTTCACCCTCGGCGAGCCCGACGCTCCCCTGGAGATGCTCGAGGAGACCGACGAGACCGGCACCACGACGACCTTCCAGCCCAGTGCCGAGATCTTCGACACCACGGTCTTCGACTACGAGACGCTGGCCACCCGGTTCCGCGAGTACGCCTTCCTCAACAAGGGCCTGTCGATCTCGCTGACCGACCGCCGCGAGGGCCGGGTCGGCGAGGACGGCGAGCCGCTGCACGACGAGTTCTGCTACAAGCAGGGTCTGCAGGACTACGTCCGCTTCCTCACCGGCACCAAGGACGTCATCAACCCCACCGTGATCTCCCTGGAGGAGCACCGCCCCGACGAGGGGATGGGCCTGGAGATCGCGATGCAGTGGAACACCTCCTACGCGACCAGCGTCCACACCTTCGCCAACACCATCAACACCATCGAGGGAGGCACCCACGAGGAGGGCTTCCGGGCGGCGCTGACCGGCACCGTCAACAAGTGGGGCGAGACCTGGGGCCTGATCAAGAAGCGCGAGGACCGGGTCTCCGGAGACGACATCCGCGAGGGCCTGACCGCCGTCCTGTCGATCAAGCTCACCGAGCCCCAGTTCGAGGGCCAGACCAAGACCAAGCTGGGCAACACCGAGGCCCGCTCCTTCGTCCAGAAGGTGCTCAACGAGAGGCTGTCGGACTGGTTCGAGGAGAACCCGAACGAGGGCAAGAACATCGTCCGCAAGTCCCAGGCGGCCGCTCAGGCGCGGGTGGCGGCCCGCAAGGCCCGCGACATGGCCCGCAACCGCAAGGGCCTGCTCGGCTCGACCTCGCTGCCCGGCAAGCTGAAGGACTGCTCCTCCACCGATCCCGAGGAGTGCGAGATCTTCATCGTGGAGGGCGACTCCGCCGGCGGCTCGGCCTCCCAGGGCCGCGACCCGATGATCCAGGCGATCCTGCCGCTGCGCGGCAAGATCCTCAACGTCGAGAAGGCCCGACTGGACCGGGCGCTGAGCTCGGAGACCATCGAGAGCATCATCAACGCGCTTGGCACCGGCGTCCACGAGGAGTTCGACCTCGACAAGCTGCGCTACCACAAGATCATCCTGATGGCCGATGCCGACGTCGACGGGGCCCACATCCGGACCCTGCTGCTGACCCTGCTGTTCCGGTTCATGCGCCCGATCATCGACGCCGGCCACGTCTACCTGGCCCAGCCGCCGCTGTTCAGGCTGCGCTGGACCAACTCCCCCCATGAGCTGGCCTACTCCGACGAGGAGCGCGACGCGCTGCGCGACGACGGCATCGCGCACGGCAAGAAGCTGCCCCAGGTCAACCCGATCCAGCGGTACAAGGGCCTGGGCGAGATGGATGCCGAGGACCTGTGGGACACCACGATGGACCCCGAGAAGAGGCTGCTGCTCCAGGTGACTCTGGAGGACGCCTCGATGGCCGACCAGATGTTCTCCATCCTGATGGGAGAGGACGTCGAGCAGCGCCGCCACTTCATCCAGCGCAACGCCAAGGACGTCCGGTTCCTCGACATCTGAGGAGGACGCCCCTCGCGAGGCCGCCCGCCCCCTCCGGAGGGGGCCCGCGGCAGGGGGCAGGGGTCGCCGGCCTCCCCATCAACAACTTCATGCATGATCACTGACAAGGAATTCCATGGCTGACGACGAGACCGGTCCCGATGAGCAGAACCAGGCCGACACCCAGGGCCTGGTGACCGGACGCCACACCGGCGTCCAGCCCGTCGAGATCCGCGACGAGATCCAGAACGCCTACCTCGACTATGCGATGAGCGTCATCGTCGGGCGCGCCCTGCCCGACGTCCGCGACGGCCTCAAGCCCGTCCACCGCCGCGTCATCTACGCCATGTACGACTCGGGCTACCGTCCCGACCGCGGCTGGAACAAGTGCTCCCGCGTCGTCGGGGACGTGATGGGCAAGTACCACCCGCACGGCGACTCGGCGATCTACGACACCCTGGTGCGGCTGGCCCAGCCCTGGGCGATGCGCTACAAGCTGGTCCAGGGGCAGGGCAACTTCGGCTCCCAGGGCAACGACGGGGCCGCGGCGATGCGGTACACCGAGTGCAAGATGGCGCCGCTGGCGATGGAGATGGTCCGCGACATCGACCAGGACACCGTCGACTTCCAGCCGAACTACGACAACAAGGAGACCGAGCCGATCGTCCTGCCGGCCCGGTTCCCGAACCTGCTGGTCAACGGCTCGAGCGGCATCGCGGTCGGAATGGCCACCAACATCCCGACCCACAACCTGCGCGAGGTCAATGAGGCCGTCCAGTGGTCCCTGGCCCATCCCGAGGCGAGCCAGCAGGAGCTGCTGGAGGCCGCGATGGCCCGCATCAAGGGGCCCGACTTCCCCGGCGGGGCGCTCATCGTCGGCCGCCAGGGGATCGAGGACGCCTACCGCACCGGGCGCGGCTCGGTGACCATGCGCGCGGTCATCGACATGGAGGAGGACAAGGCCGGCCACCAGTGCCTGGTGGTCACCCAGTTGCCCTACATGTGCAACCCGGACAACCTGGCCCAGAAGATCGCCGACCTGGTGAACTCCGGGCGGATCACCGGGATCGCCAACATCCGCGACGACTCCTCGGCGCGTACCGGTCAGCGGCTGGTCATCATCCTCAAGCGCGACGCGCAGCCGCGGGTGGTGATGAACAACCTGTACAAGCACACCGCTCTGCAGGACACCTTCGGCTGCAACATGCTGGCCCTGGTCGACAACGTCCCCCGGACCCTGCGGCTCGACCAGTTCATCAGCTACTGGATCACCCACCAGCTCGAGGTGATCCGGCGCCGGACCGCCTACCGGCTCTCCCAGGCCGAGAAGGACGCCCACATCCAGCGCGCCCTGGTCAAGGCTCTCGACATGCTGGACGAGGTGATCGCCCTCATCCGGCGCTCCCCCAACACCGAGACGGCCTCGGCCGGACTGCAGCAGCTGCTCGACATCGACGAGGTGCAGGCGCGCGCCATTCTCGACATGCAGCTGCGTCGACTGGCCGCCCTGGAGCGCCAGAAGATCATCGACCGGCTGGCCGATCTGGAGCGTCAGATCGCCGACTTCAAGGACATCCTCGCCCACGAGGCCCGCCAGCGCGAGATCGTCTCCACCGAGCTCGCCGAGATCGTCGACAAGTACGGCGACGACCGGCGCACCCGGATCATCGCCGCCGACGGGGACTTCTCCGAGGAGGACTTCATCCCCGACGAGGACGTCGTCGTCACCATCACCCGTGGCGGCTACGCCAAGCGCACCCGCACCGACCTGTACCGGGTCCAGAAGCGCGGCGGCAAGGGGGTCAAGGGGGCTGCCCTCAAGGCCGACGACGAGGTGGCCCAGCTGTTCGCCACCACCAACCACCAGTGGCTGCTGTTCTTCACCAACATGGGCCGGGTCTACCGGACCAAGGTGTGGCAGCTGCCCGAGGCCGGCCGGGACGCCCGCGGCGGCCACGTCGCAGGTCTGCTGAGCTTCCTGCCGGAGGAGCACATCACCCAGGTGATGACGCTGCGCGGCTACGACGACCGGCCCTACCTGCTGCTGGCCACCCGGCGCGGACTGGTGAAGAAGACCGTCCTGTCCGCCTACGACTCCCCGCGGTCGGCCGGCGTCATCGCGATCAACTTCCGCACCGAGGACGACGAGCTGATCGGCGCCGAGCTGTGCGGACCCGATGACGACGTCCTGCTCATCTCCCGCAAGGGCCAGGCGATCCGCTTCGCCGCCTCCGACGACCAGTTGAGGCCGATGGGACGGGCCACCTCGGGAGTCACCGGGATGAAGTTCCGCGGCGACGACGAGCTGCTGTCGATGTCGATCATCTCCGCCGACATGCCCGAGGACGACCGCTTCGTGGTGACCGTCACCGACGGCGGGTTCGCCAAGAGGACGGCCGTCTCGGAGTACCGGCGCCAGGGCCGCGGCGGCCTGGGCATCAAGGCGATGGCGCTGTCGGAGGACCGCGGTTCGCTGGTCGGCGGGCTGGTGGTCAGCGAGGCCGACGAGGTCATGGCGATCAAGAACTCCGGACAGGTCACCCGTTCCCAGGTGGCCGAGATCCCCGTCAAGGGCCGCTCGACGATGGGTGTGAAGTTCGTCTCCGTCAAGGGCAAGGACGCCGTCTCCCTCATCGCGCTCAACCCGGAGCGCGATGACGATGAGGAGACCGACACCACGCCCGCCGATGGCACGGTGCCCGACTCCGAGCAGGATCACGGTAGCGTGGGCACCGACCAGGACGGCGTCGCAACTGGAGAGGACGACGGTGAGTGACTTCAGGACGCGGGTGAACCCCCGAAAAGACCCGGGTGGGAACGACCCCGACGCGACGCACTGGACCGCCAAGGACGCCCGGGAGAGCTTCGGACCGGGCCCCTCGAACCAGTCCGGAACGGTTCCGCCGGCCCAGAACCAGGGCGCGCAGAGCCCGGCCGCACAGAATCAGGCCGCGGTCTCCGGGGCCTCGGTCGCCGGCGTCCAGTCGGCCCCCAGCGGTCCGGTTCAGGCCCCTGCCGGCCGGACCGCCGCCGCGGGACTGCGCAGGACCCGCAAGGCACGGCTGAGGATCTCCCGGATCGACCCGTGGTCGGTGATGAAGACCTCGCTGCTGTTCGGTGTCGCCGGAGCGATCATCTTCTTCATCGCGGTGTGGGTGGTGTGGGGCGTGATCGGCGCCTCCGGTGCCTTCGACTCGATGAACAAGGCCGTCAACGACCTCATCGCCTCGCCCACCTCCCAGGAGCAGTTCCAGCTGTCCGACTACCTCAACACCGGTCGGGTGCTGGGGCTGACGGCGATCATCGGGGCGATCGACGCGGTGCTGTTCACCGCTCTGGCCACCCTGTTCAGCTTCCTGTACAACCTGGCCGCCCAGGTCATGGGAGGCCTGGAGGTCACCCTCGCGGAGGACTGATCGGCCCGCTTCGACGTCGGCCGGCCCCGGGACTGCCCGGGGCCGGCCGACGTCGCTGTGTGCGGCCCCGGCGCAGCGCCCTCGGACTCAGGAGTCGAGGATCGCGGTGAGCTCGGCGATGAAGGCCTGGAACGAGGTGGCCTGCTCCACGATCCGCCGCAGGTTCGAACCGTCTGAGAACACCGCGATGAACTGGTCGAAGAAGGTCTGGAAGTCGGACCGGGAGTCCGAGCTGAAGGCCACGAAGGCGGCCACATTCACCCTCTTGCCGCCCCACGGGATGCTGGACCCGTTGATGGCGACCGCGATCACGGTCCGCCGGGCCGACATCTCGAGGGCGTGCGGGACGGCCAGCCCGTCGGCGAACACCGTCGAGGACAGCCGTTCGCGCTCCAGGGCTCCCTCGACGTACTGCGAGGTGATGGCACCGGCCGCCACCATGCGGTCCCCGAGCATCCGGATCGTGTCGTCGGCGCCCGTCAGCGGCGCGTCCCGGACGAACAGCGACTCGTCGAAGTAGGCCAGCAGGTTCTCCTTGATGGCCCGGCGGCGTCGCGTCGTCCGGATCCGGGGGAGGGCGCCGCGCACCCGGTCCGCGTCGGCCGGCGAGAAGAAGGGCTTGATCACCAGGGCCGAGGGCGAGGGCACCGGCGGCTCGATGGTCGTCAGGACGAGGTCGGTGCCCAGATGGTCCCAGTCCACATCGGTTCTGGCGATGAGCATCTTCACGTCGAGGACGTCCCCGAGCATCACCTGCACCCGGTTGCGCAGTGTGGTCTGCAGGTCGTAGTAGGTCGGGCAGACGATCGTGCAGGTGACCCGCTCCTCGGCCTGGGCGCGCTCCGACAGATAGGCGCCGATGTGCAGCGCGATGTAGGCGATCTCGTCGTCGTTGAAGGTCACGCCGAGCCGCTTCTGCAGGCCCCGGGCCACGTACACGCTCAGCTCGTAGGTCATCGGGTAGGAGGTCTTGATGGAGCCGGCCAGCGGGTTGCGGGAGTAGGCGCGCTGGCTGGCCCGACGCAGCAGACTGCGCACGTGCAGCGCGAACCGGTTGATGAACTCGTCATCCGACAGGTCGATGAGGTACTCCCGCCCGACGTCCTCGATGACCGAGCGGACGACCGCCACGATCTTCGGGTCAAGGTAGGAGCGCCCGGCGTCATTGAGCAGGGGGGTGATGGCGTGCACGGCGAGCAGGGAGGGCAGGTACTCGAGGTCGTCGCCGCTGAGGGCGACGTCGAAGTGCTGCGCCGTGAGCCCGGCGATGATCCTGGCCACCGGGTCATCCGGGACGGCCTCGGCCTCCTCGGCGACGGGAGCCTTCCTGGTGCGGTCGACCGCGATCGCGATGTGCAGCAGGGCGCTGTCGATGCCGAAGTCGTTCACGTAGTAGCCGGCCTCGCGCAACGCGGAGACCAGATCCGTCTTGAACTCGGAGAGGTGATCGGGCACGAACTCCCGCTGAATGGCCTCCAGCCCGACGACGCCGTGCTCGGTCTCGTCGTGGAACATCCGGCTCAGCAGTCGGCGCTTGGCCCGTTCCCCGCCCGCCAGGGCGACGATGCTGCCGGACCGCGACAGCCCCAGGCCCTCGGGCAGGATGCGGCGGACGCGGCCCAGATCGGACTCGACGGTGGAGTCACTCACGGCGAGCTCGTCCGCGAGCTCGTAGAGATCGACCCCGTCGTCGCTGTCGACGAGCGTGCGCACCAGGTCGTAGAGCCGCTGACGGGGGGTCGCCGCCTCACCGGCGGACAAGGACTCGCGGTAGACCGCGTAGGCGGCGGCGTTGAGCCGGTAGCCGCGCGGGCTCGACTCGATGATCTCGTGGTTGCGGGAGTGCCGATTGATCGACGCCACATAGTTCCTGATGGAACGCCTGGTGACTCCCAGGGCATCGGCCAGAGAGCTGCTGGTCGTCCATGCCTCGGCACGACCGAGACGCTCGACCAGTTGCTGTTCCCGTTCCTGGTTCACGACCGCGCCCCCGTCGTTGCCGACCTTCGGCGGATGCCCATCTCGTGGGACCTTCCTTGGCCCGTCGCCATTCCAATAGTGCCATGGGCCACGCAGCGGATCTTCCTCGGGTGCGGAAAGAGACGTGTTGGTCGTGACCTCTTGTCGCAGGCCAATATGTCATCAGGAGGGAATCGATGGCAAAGGTTTCGACGAATGGTGCGCGCCGGATCGTGATCGTGTGCGGTCTGGGCGCCTCCAGTGCGTTCGTCGCACACCGGGTGCGCCACGCCGCAGGCGAGGCGGGCCTGGCGGTGGTCGTGACCCCGTGCGCCCTGACCGACCTCGAGGATCGCGTCGTCGATGCCGACGTCGTCCTGGTCGCCACTCACCTGTCGGCCCATCTGGATGAGATCCGGGACGCCGCGGCCCGCCATGGCGCGACGGTCGCGATACTGCCCGAGTCCACCATGCACGGCGGTGACGGCCACGAGGTTCTGCCGTTGATAGCTGCCGCCGACTCCCATCAGGAACACCGTCACTCACAGGAATCGAGTCAATGATGACAACAGAAGTCAGTCCGCCGGCCCAGTCCGGCCTGAAGAGAGCCCAGGTCGGCGCCCAGAAGTTCGGCACCTTCCTGTCCGGCATGGTCATGCCGAACCTGCCGGCCTTCGTCGCCTGGGGCCTCATCACCGCCCTGTTCATCGCCACCGGATGGGCCCCGAACGGGATCCTCGGTGGATTCGGCAATGCCGACCTGATCGGCTGGCAGGGCGCGGCGACGACGCTGGCCAAGGCCGCCAACGGCGCGACCTTCACGCAGTACGTCGGTCTCGTCCAGCCCATGATCACCTATCTGCTCCCGCTGCTCATCGCGAACTCCGCCGGCCGTATCGTCTACGGCGAGCGTGGCGGTGTGGTCGGCAGCATCGCGACCGTCGGCGTCATCGTCGGCAGCACCATCCCGATGTTCATGGGCGCCATGGTCGTCGGTCCGCTGGCCGCCTGGATCATGAAGAAGATCGACAGCATCTGGGACGGCAAGATCAAGCCCGGCTTCGAAATGCTGGTCAACATGTTCTCGGCCGGAATCGTGTCCGCCGGGCTGTCGGTGGCGGCATTCTTCGGTGTCGCGCCGCTGGTGACCCAGGTGAGCTCGTGGTTGGGATCCGGTGCGGCATGGCTCGCCAGCCACCAGCTGCTTCCCGTCCTGGCGGTCATCGTCGAGCCCGCCAAGGTGCTGTTCCTCAACAACGCCATCGGTAACGGCGTCCTCGTCCCGCTGGCCACCCAGCAGACCATCGAGGCGGGCAAGTCCCTGCTCTTCCTCGTCGAGTCGAACCCCGGCCCCGGCCTCGGCATCCTGATGGCCTACACCTTCTTCGGAATCGGCGCCGCGAAGGCGTCGGCCCCCGGTGCAGCGGTGATTCAGTTCATCGGTGGCATTCACGAGGTGTACTTCCCCTACGTCCTCATGAAGCCGACCCTCATCCTGGCGGCCATCCTCGGTGGCGCCACCGGCATCGCGACCAACGCGGTCTTCGGCAGTGGCCTGAGGGCGCCTGCCGCCCCCGGCAGCATCATCGCCGTGATCGCCCAGACGCCGCGCGGCAGCTTCATCGGCGTCATCCTCTCGGTCGTGCTGGCCGCAGCCGTGTCCTTCATCGTGGCGTCGGTCATCCTGCGGGCCTCCCGCCGTCGTGACCTCGCCGCGGGCAAGACGGGCGACCTCAGCGCCGCCATCGCCCAGACCGAGGCCAACAAGGGCGGCAGCATCGCCGTCCTGGGCAACCTGGGAGACCAGAAGTCCGAGGACGCGCAGACCGGTTCCCCGGCCGCCGCGGCCGCCGGTCCCGTCGCAACCGCAGAGCCCTCGATGGCCTCGGTGCACAAGATCATCTTCGCCTGCGACGCCGGCATGGGGTCGAGTGCGATGGGTGCCAGCGTGCTGCGCAGTAGGCTCAAGAAGGCTGGTGTCGAGGGTGTCACGGTCACGAACCTTGCGGTGGCGAGCCTCTCCGATGACGTCGACCTGGTCATCACCCAGCGCGAGCTCACAGACCGGGCCAGGCAGAAGGCGCCCAGTGCAAAGCATCTGTCGGTGGACAATTTCATGAACAGCCCCGTCTACGAGACCGTCGTGACGGAGATCAAGGAAGCCCAGGAGGCTGAGTCCCATGAGTGAGATCCTTTCGCGCGACCTCATCATTGCGTCCGGAACCGCGTCGACGAAGGAGGACGCCATCCGTGAGGCCGGCGGCCTGCTCGTCCGGGCGGGCGCCGTGTCCGAGGAGTACGTCGATGCCATGGTGGAGCGTGAGCACACGGTGTCCACCTTCATGGGCAACCACCTCGCGATTCCGCACGGCACCAATGAGGCCAAGGAGAAGATCGCGCACTCGGCGATCTCCCTGGTGCGCTACGCCAACCCGATCGACTGGGGAGACGGCAATCCGGTCCGGATCGTCGCGGGCATCGCGGGGGTCAACAACGAGCACCTCACCATCCTGTCGAAGATCGCGATCATCTTCTCCGACGAGGACGAGGCGCAGAAGCTGCTGGACGCCCCTGATGCCGACGGGATCTACCACATCCTCGAGGGAGTGAATGCAGAATGAGCAAGAAGGCAGTTCACTTCGGAGCCGGAAACATCGGGCGCGGATTCATCGGTCTGCTGGAGCACGAGGCGGGCTACGAGGTCGTCTTCGCAGACGTCAGCGCGGCCCTCATCGACGCCCTCAACGCGCAGCCGAGCTACCGCGTGCACGAGGTGGGAGAGTCCGGCCACGACCACACGGTCACCGGCTACCGGGGGATCAACAGCGCCGAGCACGAGGACGACCTGGTTCACGAGATCGCCACGGCCGACGTCGTGACGACCGCCGTCGGCCCGACGATCCTGCGGTTCGTGGCGCCGGTCATCAACCGCGGCATCGAGTCCCGCGATCCGTCGGCGGCACCGTTGGCGGTGATGGCCTGCGAGAACGCCATCAATGCCACTGATGTGCTGGTCGGCGAGATGAAGAAGGCGGCCGGGGACTGGGAGACCATCGCGAGTCGCGCGGTGTTCGCCAACACCGCCGTGGACCGCATCGTCCCGGCCCAGGATCCCAATGCGGGTCTGGATGTGGCCGTCGAGCCGTTCTTCGAGTGGGCCGTGGAGCAGCCTCCGTTCGGTGACGAGGTCCCGGATCTGCCCGGTGCCACCTTCGTCCCCTCGCTGGCCCCCTACATCGAGCGCAAGCTCTTCACCGTCAACACCGGCCACGCGACGGCTGCCTACGCAGGTTTCGCGGCGGGTCACCACAGCATCGCCGAGTCCCTCGCGGATCCGGCCGTGGCCGACCTCGTCAAGCGGGTCCAGGCCGAGACGTCGACCCTTCTCAGCCGGCGCCACGGGCTCGATCCCGATGACCTGGCGCGCTACCGGGAGAAGATCCTGAACCGGTTCGCCGAGCCCGCCCTGCCCGACACCGTCGAGCGGGTGGGACGTCAGCCGCTGCGCAAGCTGTCGGGCCCCGAGCGGTTCATCGGACCCGCGGCGGCACTGGCGGAGGCCGGCCTGCCGGTCGACGCCCTCGTCGAGGCGGTCGGGAAGGCTCTCCAGTTCGATGTGCCCGAGGATCCGCAGAGCGTCGAGCTGCAGAAGCTGCTGGCAGATCTCGAGCCCGGTGAGTTCGTCACCCAGGTCACCGGCCTTGGCTCCGACCACCCGCTGTTCGGGGCGCTGACCGCGGTCGTCGCCGATCGTCAGGCCAATCTGTAACGGCTCTGCGAGCGGCATGTGAGGGAGGACCGGGCTTTCCAGCCCGGTCCTCCCTGTCTTCCCGGCCCGGTGCGGCTCGGTGCTGCTCTGTGGGGCCCGGTAGGGCTCTGTGGGGCCCAGGGAGCTCGTGCTGGCCTAGGGTCGGGGCATGACTGGACTTCGTTGGGGAATCCTCGCCACCGGTGGCATCGCCCACATGTTCACCCGTGATCTGCGCACCGCAGGGCTGGACGTCGCCGCGGTCGGTTCCCGATCTCTGGACTCCGCCCGCGCCTTCGCCGACACCTTCGACATCGCGCGGGTCCACGGTTCCTACCAGGAGCTGGTGGACGATCCAGAGGCCGACATCATCTACGTCGCCTCGCCGCACGGCCTGCACGCCGAGCACACCCGGCAGGTGCTGGAGGCCGGCAAGCACGCCCTGGTGGAGAAGTCTTTCACCCTCGACGCCGCCCAGGCCGCCGACCTGAGGGAGCTGGCCGCCTCCCGCGAGGTGTTCCTGATGGAGGCGATGTGGACCCGGTACCTGCCCCACATGATCCGCATCCGGGAGCTGGTCTCCTCGGGGGCCATCGGTGAGATCCGGGCGGTGTGGGCCGACCACACCCAGGCGCTGTCCACCGATCCCGCCCACCGTCTCAACGCGCCCGAGCTGGGCGGTGGGGCACTGCTGGACCTGGGGGTCTACCCGGTCTCCTTCATCTGGGACATCCTCGGCGAGCCCATCTCGATATCGGCGGTCGGGCGCCTCCAAGAGGTCGGCACCGACACCGAGGTGGCCACCGTGATGACCCATGCCTCCGGTGCCGTCTCGACGACCTTGTCCTCGTCGCGGGGAGCCGGGTCCAACACCGCGACGATCCTGGGCAGCAGGGGCCGCATCGAGATCGACCCGGTCTGGTACACCGCCACCAGCTTCCGGGTGGTCGCCACCGACGGCACGGTGGTCGAGGACTACCGGACGCCGGTGGAGGGCCGCGGGATGCAGTATGAGGCGCTGGCGGCCGAACGCTACATCGCCGAGGGCAGGCTGGACTCCGAGCTGGAACCGATCGACGAGACGGTGGCGATCATGGGCACCCTCGATGAGATCAGGCGCCAGATCGGCGTCCACTTCCCGGGGACCGACGCCTGAGAGACGCCGTCCCCGTCGGTCTCAGTGCTCGGCGACCGAGTCGTAGGCCCGGCGGACCGACTCGGCGGAGATCGTGAGGTGCTCGGTCTCCCAGTCGTCCAGCGGGATCTCCAGGTGACGCTCCACGCCGTTGGCCCCGACGATGGCCGGCAGGGACAGCGAGACCTCGCCGTGGAAGCCCAGGACGCCGTCGGCGACGGTGCAGACCGGGGCGACGGCCTTCTGGTCCAGCACCACGTTGCGGGCCAGGGCGATGGCCGACCGGGCGATACCCGAGGAGGTCCACTTCTTGGCGTAGAAGACGTCGAAGGCGGCGTCGACGACGGCCTTGCCGATCTCCTCATGGTCGAAGGCGGGGATGTCGAGGATCTTCGAGATTTCCGGGAGGGTCAGCCCGCCCACCGTGGCGTGGGACAGGTAGGGGAAGGCCGTGGCGCCGTGCTCGCCCAGCATGAAGGCCTGCACGGAGTCGGGGGAGACGCCGGTCCGGTCGGCGATGATTCGGCGCAGCCGGGCGGAGTCCAGGGCGGTGCCGGTGCCGAAGATCAGCGAGCGCGGGTAGTCGAACTCGGTCGACGCAATGTGGACGTTGACGTCGAGGGGGTTGGTGATGAGGATGACCGCCGCCGAATGGGTGTGGGCGCTGATGCCGGCCATCACCTGACGGATGACCGGGGCGTTGATCTCGGCGAGGCTGTTGCGCGAGGCGGTGCCGACCGACTCGGCGGCCGCCGGGGAGACCGACGGGCCGGCGGCCACGATGATGACGTCCGCGTCGGCGCAGGCGGTGTAGTCGGCCTGCTCGACGACGGTGCTCAGCATCGGCAGCACGCCGGTGGCCTGGTGGTGGTCCAGGGCCTGTCCCTTGCTGACGTCCTGGTCGATGTCGATGAGGGAGATCCTCGCGAACAGGCCCAGGGTTGTGGCGTAGGTGAGGACGTCGGATCCGACGTGCCCCACGCCGATGATGACCAGATGCGGACCGTGCGCCATGTTCAAGTACCTCTCTCGTGGAGGCGGCGCTGCGTTCGTCGCCGCCACCCCCCAGAATGCTCCGGTGCACCGGCGAGGTGTTGGCCGGGGCAGGTGTTGAGACTGTCGGGCGGCCGGGATGTCCGATTTGTGCCGTTGCGCGGCGGTGCGGTAACGTCTTCTCTCGCAGCCGGGAGACCGGCGGTGGTTCGGGCCTATAGCTCAGTTGGTTAGAGCGCCGCCCTGATAAGGCGGAGGTCACTGGTTCAAGTCCAGTTAGGCCCACCGAACCCGTGCAAAGCCCCTTCGTAGGTAGCGTATCTCCTTGATGCGTGGTGGACGCGGGGGCTTCTGTTGTTTCTGTATCCGTGTGGCTCAGTCTCGGAGGAGAAGGAACATGATGCAGGAGTGGGAACGTCAGCCCTTCGGAGACCATCGGGATCCCCGCGAGGAACTCTCGACGATCTTCGGCGTCGACATCCCGGCGAGCGGGAATGTGCAGCCAGAGGCGCTGGAGTGGGCTTGCGGCGTCGTCGATGTCTCTGTGATGTCGCAGGTCGAGGCGATCAAGGTGCTCCGTGAGGCTGAACCGCGCCTGGGGCTCAGGTCGGCAAGGTATCTCGTCCAGCGAGTCTTCGCCGCAACCCCCTGACAGCTCGGGGCCGACCGGTGGTCCGTGTTCGGGTGCCGTCTGCGGCGCGGTTGCAGATCAGCGGTGCTCCAGGGTCTGGCCCCGGTCGTCCAGCCCCATCCGGGCGTAGGCCCTCGGCACGGCGACCACGGCGTATCCCACCCCGAGCAGGGACAACACGCCGGTCACCCACACCGAGGCGCCGACCCCCAGGCCGGCGACCATCCCGGCGACGATGAACGGCCCCGCGGTCATTCCGGCCTGCTGCACCGACTGCCACATGCCCAGGAAGGTCGAGCGGTCCACGTCCGGGGACAGGTCCGCCCCCATCGTCATGACGATTCCGGCACCGAAGCCGTTGCCCAGCCCGATGATGCAGGCGCACACCACGAACCCGACCAGGGACTGCCACATCGCCATCCCGATGAACCCGGCGCCCATGATCACCAGGGTCGGAATGAGGGAGGCGCGTCGTCCGAACCGGTCCGACAGACGCCCGCTCGGGTAGAAGACCAGGGAGTCCATCACGGCGCTGGCGGCGAAGGTCGCGGTGATGGTGTGCGGGGCGATCCCCAGGGCGTGGCCCCACAACGGGATGATGACGTTGCGGTTGGTCCGCACGATGGTGAGCACTACCACCGAGACCGCCAGCAGGGTGGTGGCGCGGCGGTCGGCATGGTCGCGCACCGGGGCCTCGACGTCGTCGCTCCCCTGCACCCCCTCGACATCCTGACCCAGATGCTCGGGGGTCGGCAGGGTGAAGGCCAGCACGAAGGCCAGGGCGGCCAGCGCCATCACGATCTGCACCCAGAAGGACCCGGGATAGGACCACCGGGCGATCGCGACGCTGCCCACCGCCGGACCGATCACCTGGCCCATCCGCTGCATCCCGCCCAGCATCGACAGGGCGCGGGCGCGCATCGCGACAGGGATCGACTCGGCCACATAGGACTGCCGGGCCAGCGACCAGATGTTGTTGGAGATCGACAGGATCACCATGGCGATCAGGAAGACCGTCCGCGACCAGGACGCCGCCGGCCAGTAGAGCGATGCGAGAGCGCCGAGCAGGGAGACGACGGCGGCCAGGGTGCCGACGATGAATGCCGGACGATCCCCGAACCGGGTGATCTCGCGGCCCACCCACGGCCCGGTGAGGACGCCGACGAGCCCGGTGATGCCGGCCACCCCGGAGGCCAGAGTCGGACTGAACCCGATCTGCAGGGCGGCCAGCACCATCACCGCCGTCAGTGCACCGTAGGAGGTCGCCCAGACGATGGAGGGGACGTAGATCGGCATCGCCAGCTCGGTCAGCGGTGACCGGGCCCGGCGTGGGGTGCCGACAGACTTGACCCCCGAGGGGGGTCGGCCGCTGCCGGTCCCGCGGGGGTCAGGAGGTGGATCTTCGTGGTGGGCGTCTGTCATCGCCCTCCATTGTGCGCGCCTCCTCGGCTGGTTCGAGGAGGCGCTGTTGGTGAAACGGTCAGTGGCGATGCTTCCGCCAGTACCAGACCCCGCCGACAACTACTGCAATGAAAATGACTGTTCCCATGCCCCTACGGTATGTGCGGTTGCGGGAGCCGCAACAGCGGCGGGAAGGATTGGGGGAGCCCTCGGGGTGAGGCGCTGTCACCTCCGCGTTTCATGGGAGGGGCAGACTCCAGATCAGAGATGTCGTCCCAGTCGAGGAGTCCCATGCGCACCCGCACCAAGATCGCCATTGTCGGTACCGGACAGGTCGGCACCGCCACCGCCTTCGAACTCATCATCACCGGTCTGGTGGACGACCTCGTCCTGATCGACCTCAATGCCCAGGCCGCCGCCTCCCAGGCGATGGATCTCAACCAGGCGGCCTCGGCGCAGAGTTTCGGCACCGTCGTGACCTCCGGTGACTACACCGACTGCGGGGACGCCGACATCGTCGTCATCACGGCCTCGGCGAAGCTGGCACCGGGGGCGGACCGCGGATCCCTGCTGCAGAGCTCGTCGGCGATCGTGGACTCCATCGTCCCGGCGGTGGTGGAGGCCGGATTCCACGGCATCTTCGTGGTCATCACCAATCCGGTCGACGTCATCACCGAACGGGTCGCCAAGCTCTCCGGATTCCCGCGGGACCGGGTCATCGGGACCGGCACGGCCCTGGACTCGCTGCGGGTCCGACTCGAACTGGCGCGGATCTTCTCGGTCGACGAGCAGTCCATCCAGGCCTATGCGATGGGCGAGCACGGCGACACCCAGATGGTGCCCTGGTCGGCGGTGTCCTTCTGGGGCAAGCCGCTGGACCAGGCGATCGCCGACAACCCGGAGCGGGCCAGCGGCGTCGATCCCGACACGGTGCTGGACGAGGCCAAGCGCAGCGCCTTCCAGATCGTCAAGGGCAAGGGGACGACGTCCTTCGGGATCGCCGCGACGACCTGCTCGATCATCGCCTCCATCGTGCGCGACGAGCACTCCATCATCCCGGTCTCGGTGCGGCTGGAGGGGGAGTACGGCCATCGCGACGTCTGCGCCGGGGTGCCGGTGATCCTCGGGGTCAACGGCATCCAGGAGGTCGTCAACATCCATCTCAGCGACGCCGAGAAGAAGGCCTTCGACGCGTCCCTGGAGCACATCCGCACCATGCAGGAGGCGATGCCGCCGCTGCCCGAGCGGGGGTGATCCTGCGGGCTCCTGCAGGGGTGATCGGGGCCCGGCGGGGGGTGATTCCGCTGCCCCGGCGGGGCTGTGCCGCGGCCGGTCCGAATGCCCGTGTGCAGCACCGTGCAAAGGGGCGCGTTCACAGATGATGCCGGTGAGGGAATCCGGCGGGCCGGAGTCATGCTTGTTCAGCCTCATGTGAGGGGAAGCCGGTCGAACCCGGCGCGGTCGCGCCACTGTGAAGCCCACCGACAAGGTGGGACGAGCCAGACCTCCCGCAGGAGACGTTCCTACCACGAGGGGACGCAAGTATCCCCCAGGAAAGGTGTGAACGATCATGAGTTCATCCGTTGTTGCTGCTCCGTCCAAGGAGAGCGCTGTTGACTGGGCCAAGGATTCGGCCCTCGGCTGGGTGATCGGCGCTGTCGTCGTCGCTCTGCTGCTGTACTACTTCATCGGTGTCGACCAGGGCGCCTACTCGGTCTTCGGGAATGACATGCACATCCACGAGTGGGTGCACGACTCCCGTCACTTCCTCGGGTTCCCCTGCCACTGATCTGAGACGGTCCTCGGACCGTCCGCCCTGTCCTGCCGGCCGTCGGCCCGCAGGTCTCTGATCCTTCTTCTGACGCCCTCTCCCGCGACTGCTGTGCAGTCACGAGGGGTCGCGCCAGCGCTCCGGTGCGCCCTTTCCCGGCTCCCGGTTGTCATCATTTGCCCTTCACGTACCGGGAAACAGCACATGCTCTCCAGACTCACCAATCGCCGGATCTTCGGCACCGGCGCACTCGCCGGTGCGATCGCCGGCTTCTTCGCCTTCATCTTCGCCCGCATCCTCGTCGAGCCGCTCATTCAGAACGCCATCGACTACGAGAGCGCCCGCGACGCCGTCCAGGAGACCGTCGACAAGGCCCTCGAGGCCGCCGGAAAGACCGGCCTCATCCCGCCGGCCGGGGCCGACGTCGACATCTTCACCCGCGGCATCCAGCGCAATATCGGCATCGCCACCGGCATGATTCTCATCGGTGTGGCATTCGGCCTTCTGATGGCCGCCGCCTACCGGATCGTCCTCTACATCTGCAAGGGAGAGCCCGGCCTGTCCATCCAGATGACCGTGCTGCTGATCGGCCTTCTCGGATGGCTGTCGGTCTATGTCGTCCCGGCCCTCAAGTACCCCGCCAACCCGCCGGCCATCGGCCACCCGTGGACCATTCACGCCCGCGGGAATCTGTACCTGGGCACCGTGCTCATCTCGATCGTGCTGATGATCGTCGCCTGCTACGTGTGCCGCGCGCTGGCCAAGAGGATGAGCATCTGGAGCGCCGTGATGATCTCCGGACTGTGCTTCGCAGCCGCGATGTGCATCGTCTTCGCCGTGCTCCCCAGCCTCGGCTCGCTGGCCGAGAACACCCGCTACTTCGGCAGCTCGGTGACCTACGGGACCGGTGAGGACGCGGTCACGCTCCCGGTGAACACCGAGACCCCGCTCGCCCTGCGCGACACAAACGGCACCATCTCCAGCTCCAGGGCCGACGTTGCGCGGTCCCGGGATGATGCCGCGCGGTCCGGTGCCCGCCTGCCGTCTGGTGGCCATGTACCGGCCGCCGGCAACCTGCCGAGGGTGGACCACTGCCGGATCGTCGACGACCTGCCCGCCACCCTTCGGGACTTCCTTGATCCGGAGAATCTTCAGCGACGTCGTGGCGCTGTGGCCGCCCATCTCGCCCGGATGCCCGGAGACCCGCGCCTCCTCGACCACACGGCGTGGGCGCTCAATGTGGTCGGCTGGACGCTGGCCCCCACCGTGGCTCTGGCGGCCGACGGGATCCGTCCGGTTGACGGCTGGCCGGCCGCTCTGGGGTGCGAGGCCCACGATGACCTCGGCCGCTTCGATCTGCTGGTGTGGTCGCGGGCGGTGAGGATGGACGGCGCAGGGTGGTCGGAGAGCGTCGAGAAGTTGGAGGGTGTCGGGAAGCTGGGGGGTCTCGAGAAGTCGGAGGGCGCAGAGCGCCCGGAGGATGTCGACCGTCGGCAGGATGCAGATCCGGCGGTGTCCCTTGTCGATCCGGTCCCGGCACTGGTGGATCTGGCCGTCCTGCTGGGTGACTGTCTGGAGCGCGCCGGGTGCCCGCGGGTTCAGGGGCGCAGCGCGATCGCCAGCTCACTGGGCACCCTGGCCCGCCAGGAGGATGCCGATGGCGCCCGGATCGAGCTGGCGCAGCGGCTCTGGCGGGCGCTGGAGCCGCGGGCGACGTCTGGTCCGGGGGAGGCCGGGTTCCGGCGTCCGGCATGTTGCGGGCTGATGCCGCTGGCCAGGACCGACGCGCTGTGCTGTCCCGACTGCCCTCATCGTTGAGACAGTCGGGACCATTCGAACCGCTGGCCGGGGCACCTGGGGGAGATCCCGTGAGGGAGCCCCGGGGGTGACCCCGTGGAGGGCACTCAGGGGTATCCCTGTGGGGGATGCCCCGGCGGCAACCCCGAGTCAGCTCTTGATGGCCAGCAGGGTCTCGTGGAGGCGTTCGGCCGAAGCCTTGAGCTCGGTCACCTCGGAGTCGATGAGGGGGATCGGCACGGTGTCGCCGATGCCGTCGCGGGAGACCAGACGGGGCAGGGACAGAGCCACGCCGTCGATCCCGTAGAGGTCATGGACGATCGCCGAGACCGGCAACACACACCGTCCGGCACCCAGCAGCGCCTCGGTGAGCCGGGCTCCGGTCAGTCCGATGCCGTAGTTCGTGGCTCCCTTGCCCTCGATGATCTTGTAGGCGGCCAGCGCTGCCTCCTGGCCCAGGTCGTCGAGCACCTCCTGGGTGAAGGTCTGCTCGCCGTCGACGGTCCAGTCGCGGATCGGGACGCCGGAGATGTTGGCTGTCGACCACACCGGGAACTCCGAGTCGCCGTGCTCCCCGGCGATCACCGCGTGGACGTTCGGGGTGGTGACGTCGGCCCACTGGGAGATGAGGAAGCGCAACCGCGAGCTGTCCAGCAGAGTGCCCGAGGAGAACACCCGGTTCTCCGGCAGCCCGGAGACCTGCTGGGCGACCACGGCCAGCACGTCGCAGGGGTTGGTGACGATGACGAAGATCGCATTGGGGGACTGCGGGACGAGCTGGCTCATCAGGCTGGAGACGATCCCGGCGTTGACCCCGACCAGGTCGAGGCGGCTCTGGCCCGGCTTCTGGCGGGCGCCGGCGGTGATGATGACGACATCGGAGTTCGCCGTCTCGTTGACGTCCCCGCCGCCCATCACCCGGGAGGGCACGAACTCGCTGCCGTGGGCCAGATCGGCCACCTCGGCGTCGACCCTCTCCTTGGCGATGTCGTAGAGGGCGACGACATCGGCCGACCCCCTGATGAGGCAGGCGTAGGCCATCGAGCTTCCCACGCTCCCGGCCCCGACGATCGAGACCTTCGACGGCCTCCTGGACTCGATTGACGAACTCATGATGACGCCTTCCTGGTCAGCACGCTCTTGGGGTGCAGTGCAGTGAATTTCAGTGAAGTGAATCGGGGTGAATCGGGCAAGTTGGTATCAGCTGGGGTTCCGACAGGTTGACGCGGTGACCGGCGCGATGGGCTGCGGGTCGACCCTGCTGACACTCTAGAGCAACCAGACCGAAGGGGAACCTAAGTCGGCAAGGTGAACCGGGAGGCCCCGGGCCGGTGGGTCGGGTCTCCTGGTGTGGTGGTCGCTCGGCCTGGCGTGGGACTCCACGGATGAAGGGAAATGGTTGGGCGGGGAGTCCTGGACAACGCTCTTCTGGCGTCCCGGACTGTTCCCTGTGTGGCGCCCCTGGCTGTGTCCTGTGAACCTCCGACAACGGCCCGTACGGCGCGTTGTTCTGTGCAGCGTCCCCGGGGGTGATCCCGAGCTGCTCACCGATACGCTGCAGCGCACCAGCCTTCCGATCCGGATCCTGTCGCGCCTCGACCGCCAACCGCGCCGCACGCTCACGCAACTCATCCGGGTACTTCCTCGGTGCAGCCATAACTCTCATCCTCCGTGAATTGAGAGCCTCCACCGAGCCCGGGACGCTTCAGTAGCGACCGTCTGACATTCAGCGTCTGGTGGGTATTCCGTCGGCCCACCTCACGATGAACTTACGATGAGCTTGCGGGGGGAGCTGGAAGAGCGCCCACCGATGCCAGGAGGCCCGGGAAACGGGCCTCGAGGTCGCCGCGACGCAAAGTGAGCAGACGATGCTTGCCGGCCGGCGTGGTCGTGATGACGCCGGCCTCACGAAGGATGCGGAAATGGCGCGACATACTCGCCGGGCTGAGGGGCGTGGGAACTTCCCCACATGAATGTGGCTGGTCGTCGGCGATGTAGCGAACGACCTGCAACCGAACCGGGTCCGCCAGTGCTGACAGCACGGTGACCAGGTCCAAGGACTCGACCGACGGGTGAAAGAGCACGGGCATGTCTCCATGCTACTATCTATTCGATAGTTGCCTAACTGACGAATGGAGTTCCGATGGCTGAGACGGTTCTGGACAGGTACTTCGAGCTCTCCGACACTGCCGGCGCCGACCCGGAGGACTTCGAGCGGTTGATCGCTCTGTTCGCCGATGACGCTGTCCTGACACCCAATGGTGGCGATCCCGTGCGTGGCAGGGCGGCGATCCGGCAGTTCTTCACAGCCTTTTTCGCCCGGAACGTCGCATCACGGCACATGTGGACGACTCGGATCGAGGGGTCCCGGATCACGGTGGCGTGGGGTGTGGTCTTCAAGCGCGCGAGCGGACAGGTCTTCACACTCAACGGCACCGATGTCGCCGAGATCTCCTCGGCACACCTCATCCAGTCTCTGCTGGTGCGAGCCGTCCAGCCGGCTCCGGTGTCAGCGGATACTCCAGGACCAAAGGCATGACGTCAAGGTCAAACCTTCTCGGCAGTGTAAGTAGTCCCGTTACCGGCCAGTCCCTCTCGTAGAGCGGCGACCTGTTCTCTCAGATGGGACATCGATTCCAGCCCGCACCTCCCGGAACCCGCGACAGTGTCTGGTGGGGTTACACTACGGTTGACACCATAGGCAACGACTTGCTGACTCAGGCCACGAGTAGATCAACTCAGGCCCTGAGGGTGACGGGAGCCTCCGATACTCCATGGATGCGGGATCGGTCTGGCGGGACCCTGTCGACTGAATGCTTGAGAGCTTCGGGACCGATCGTGGTCGGGTTTGCTGGTGGTCAGGCCCATTGATTTATCGGACGATTCTCCTCGTGGCCTTGTTGACCCGGCTGAGGCCTCCCGACGCGAGTGGCAGGTGCGATCTGCCGTTCCTCCCAATGCTCATCGCACTCGGACTCACGGTCTCTCCGCTGATCGCTGGGTTGTCCTTTCCCGACAGCACTTTCACGGACGGTGCCCGGATCGCTGTCCTCATCGCCATTGTGATCGTCGCGAGGCCCGCCGCCGTGACGCTGCGGCGGGACGCGCGTCAGGGCTGCACCTCGGACACGACCGGCGACGATGCTCCCGATGGCCGTATCAGCCTCCGTGGTCACCTGTCGGGTATCGCGGCGCGGGAGGAGGAAGCAGGTTGCGCGACAATTGATCCCGTGCGAACTTTCTCCATCACACGTCTTCATCGGCTGGCGTCGTCGCGCAGATGGCGCGTGACACGCAACGGTATCCTCGCGGGAATCGCCGGCGGCGCTGCCGCGAGCCTCTACCGCTTCTTCATCGAGGAGGCCACCAGGGCGGCGTTGAGTGGGTACTCCTTCCTGGGACGCCACTGGTGGGCGCTGTTCCCCTGGCTGGTAGCGGCGGTCATCGTGTCAGCGACGGTGTGGCTGTTGCTGCTACGGGAGCCGCAGGCGGCCGGATCGGGAATCCCCCAGGTCAAGGCCTACTTGATCGCCCGAATGGGAATGCGTCCCACACCGGTCGTGGCGACACGCTTCCTGGGCGGGGTGGGTGGAGCGCTCTTCGGCCTGTCGCTGGGCCGGGAGGGTCCCTCGATCCACATTGGGGCCGCCATTGCCAAACTGCTGGCGCGCCCACTACGAGCCACCAGCGAGGAGCAGGACCACCTTGTGACCAGCGGCGCCTCAGCGGGTCTGGCAGCAGCCTTCAACGCACCGGTGTCCGGCATCCTGTTCGGCATCGAAGGTCTTCACCGCAGCTTCTCCCCGCTGGTGATCGCATCGGCCTCGACCGGCGCGCTGGCGGCGGGTGCGGTATCGACTCTGGTCTTCGGTCCGCACCCGATCCTCCAGTTCGGCGTGGTGGGCACACTTGATCTGTCGCGACTGTGGATGGTGATGCCTCTGGGAGTTCTCGCGGGGCTCATGGGTGCTCTGGTCAATCGGATCCTGTTGGCCTCCCAGAGCCTGGCGAGTCTGCCGGGGCCTGCTGGGATCCTGACCGCGATGGTGGGCGCCCTGCTTGCGGGCTGCATGCTTCCTCAGGTCCTCGGGGGCGGAGAACCACTGATCGGGTGGGCGGAACAGACCGCTACCGGTATCGGCCTGGTCGTCCTGATGTTGTGCGCGAAAACAGCGTTCACCGCCATCAGCTTCGGATCAGGTATCCCTGGCGGCATCTTCATGCCGATCCTCGCGATCGGAACCCTGACCGGCACGGTATACGCCTTGGTCCTCCAGGCCTGGGGTGCGCCCCGGGGTGACCAGGCGATCCTGGCGGTGTGCGGGATGGCCGGTCTGCTCGCTGCGAGCGTACGGACTCCATTGACCTCGATCCTGTTGACCGCCGAGATGAGCGGGAGCCTCTCTCATCTACTGCCGGTCGCCGTGGTCGTCATCCTGGCGGTCTTCACCGCCGATGCCCTGAGAGTGCCACCGATCTACGACGCTCTGCTCGATCGGATGCTCGCATCGGAGGAGCTCTGAACGGTTGTCCTGGCGCGTCTGGATGGCCCCGGCGTTCTGGGGCCATCCAGCGGGCTCCATACTCGTCGGCCGGACAACCTGGTCGATTGAGGACCGACGCCAACTCGACACACCCTCATCTGGGAGGGGATCCCTCGGCACTGGCAGCCCTTCATCCCTGGAACCGCGGCGGAGTTTCGAGTCCTCGTCAGTCGGCCTCTCTCCCCAGGAGGTGCGCACCCACGATCGGGTGAGCATCCAGCGGTGCGCAACCGGCTACTGACGGTTCAATGGCGAGGCTCAGAAGCACCTGAACCAACAAGGGCCGCACCACCAGCCACGATGGCACATGATGTCATGACGATCGCGGTGGGCAGCGAGGAGGTCCCCAAGCCCACCAAAGGGGCCACTGCTGCTGCGCTGACGGCTTGCCCGGTGCCGATGACAGCCGATCCGGCTCCCTGACTCTCAGCAGGCAGAGCCGAAAGGGCCTGCGTGGTGAGGTTCGGCAACAGCGCGGACAGACCCGCCGAGGCCAACGACACTGCGGCCACGAAGACCACCAGCCGAGGGGCGGCGAGGGCATCGATCAGAGCCGCCGCGCAACCAGCCATCATCACCACCAGGGCTGCTCGAACGACTCTCATGGGCAGATGAGTGATCACCAACCGCGAGTTGAGCGCACTGCCGATGATCATGACCGCCGCGTTGATGGCGAAGACCAGCCCGTACTCGATCTCCGTCAGCCCGAAGACATCCTGCAGGATGAACGACGAGCTGGAGATGTAGGCGAAGAGGACACCGAAACCGGCCATGATCGCCAGCGAGAATGCGCCGAACTGCCCCACCGAAAGAACTCGAAGCGGAGCAGCGATCACTCGCGCGATGGGAGTGCGGACACGCCTCTCCGCAGGCAAGGACTCCGGTACCACGATGACAAGGGCCACCAGGAGCACCATCGAGATTCCAGCCAACAGCCACATGATGCCGCGCCAGCCCAACGGCTCTGCCAGGAAGGCTCCGAGCAGCGGCGCGGCGACTGGAAGGACGCCCTGGACCATCATCATCAGCGACAGCAGCTGTGCCAGACGTCGCCCCGACGAGGTGTCACCCACCACAGCCCTCGCCAGCACGGCCCCGGCAGCAGCCCCGACTCCTTGAAGAAACCGTGTCAGCCACAGTAGCTGGATGGTCGGAGAAAGAGCCGCACCGGCGCTCGCGGCGGCAGCAAGAGACGTGCCTCCGATGAGCAGGTACCGTCGTCCCAGCCGATCCGATACCGCGCCGATGACGTACTGCCCAACCCCGAACCCGAGCATGTAGGTCGTCAGGGTGATCTGTACCGCCGAGCTGGAGACACCGAGTTCACGGCCCAGGGCGGGGAAGGTGGCCAGATAGGTGTCGGTGGCCAGCGGCGAGAGTCCCGACACGAGAGCGACTGTCGTGAGTACCCCCCGCCCCGATGTCGGCTCTTCCGGTGGTTGCGACAGTCTGAGATGAGTGCACATCCACACTGTATATAGATTGATATACATTGATCGAGGTGCTGAGCGTACCGGTCCTGACCGCAACTCGGATTAAGGGTGAGCGCATGACAGTCCCAGCGTCGTCTCGTCACAACGATGCGTCCGAGTGGGCCGATCTGGCATTGCTCACTCGACGGATCGCGCGGCAGGGTCACATCGCCGCGCTTCGTCGTTCTGAGGTTGAACTTCTCCCTCCCACTCTCGAGGAAGTCCTCCGCTTCATCGTCGACCATCCGCGGTGCCGGGTGCAGGACGTCGCCAGGTCGTTGATGTACGCCCCTTCCAATGCCAGCTCTGCAGTGGGACGCCTTGAAGCTGCCGATCTGGTGGAGAAGTCCCCGGACGCGCAGGACCGCAGGGTCGTCCGGCTGGTGGCCACGGACAGGGCCCTGTCGGGACGCCGGATCCTCGATGGCATGTGGATCGTGATCTACAAAGGGGCTGCATCGGCCTTGGACGCTGAGGAGCGCGCCACCTTACGGGCCACCCTGCCGCTGCTGAAGAAGATGGCCGACGCCATGACCGAGGACGAAATCTGACGATCTGACGTTGAGTGAGGATTCTCCGGACCATGGGCAATGCGCAGTGACTCGATACGCCGTCAGGGAACGAGGATTGGCGCGAGGACCAGAACCCGCGTGTCATCCTCCCCACCGATCTGGTCACAACCTGAACCGCGAACGGATCTGCCATGGTGTGCCGCGACGCCGGAGATTCCCAGTCGATGGGCCAGGTCGGGTCGGATTGGACTGCTTGCCGTTTCTCGGACACGCCCAAACACTTGGTTTCAGGACATCTGAGGTGATTCCCGGTACTCCGCCTCAATCTCATTAGGGGTCCGATACCCCAACGACGAGTGAAGACGTTTCTGATTATACCTGAGCTCGATCCACCGCACAATATCCCGGACCGCCTCATCCTTGGTCCGATAGATCACCCGGTGCACCCTCTCGTTCTTCAATGTCGCATTGAACGACTCCGCCCACGCATTATCCCAGCACAGTCCCGTCCTCCCCACTGACAGTCTGATATCATAGGACTCGAGCAGCTCGGTGAATTCCTTCGACATGTACTGCGAGCCATGATCCGAATGGAAAATGGTCGCCCCTCTCACATACTCACAATTCCTGACGGCCATGTCGATGGCCTTGCAGATCAATCCGGTCCTCATGTGATCATCGACCGCGTAACCCACGGCCCTCTTCGTGCAGCAGTCCAGTACCGTCGCCAGATAGCAGAATCCTTCCAGGGTGCGAATATAGGTGATGTCACCGGACCCATTTGTATCCCGGCTGCGCCGCGGTGAAGTCTCGTTCCACCACGTCTGGGCGCCCGTCGGCGTCGTCGGCCGGGATCGTGGTGCGGACCCTCAGGCGGGGCTGGGCGGCCACCAGCCCCTCGGCCCGCATGATGGAGCGGACCGTGTCCGGGTGCACCGCCTCACCGGCCCGGGCGAGCTCGGCGGCGATCCGCCGGTAGCCGTAGGTACCGTCCGAGTCAGCAAAATAGAAACGAATCGTGGAAGCGAGGCCACGGCGTCGACGTGCGGTCGCAGAAATGGGCCTGGTTCGCCAGTCACAATATCTGGAGGGGGACACGGTGAGGCATCGGCACATGAGCCGAATGGGGTAGTTGCCTTCTTGCGAGAAGATGTACGTGTAGCGGACAGCTACTGTGATTCCTTCGCGAAGAAGGCTGCCGCTTTTTTTAGGAACTCGTTCTCCATCCGGGCCTCACGGAGATCCTTCCTCAACCGTTCGAGTTCGGCCGACTCGGCACTGGTGAGGTTCTCGGTTTCCGGGTCCGGATGCTTCTTGCGATACTCCTTGACCCATACGCCGACAGTCTGAGCGACAAGATTGTATGATTCTGCTACGGCTTTGATGGTGCGATGCTTGTCCACGACTTCAAGAACGACCTGGTCCTTGAACTCGGGACTGTACTTCGATCCTGACATGATGTGATCCTACCTGATTCTCGAAACTACGATTTTCCTCAGAAGTCCGGGAAGCTTCACTCAGTCCACTCCGCGGCTCCGCCCTCGGCTTCCGCAACCTCACCAACTACGTCGCACGCTCCCTACTCGAAGCCGGCGGATTCAGACCCCACCTACACCCTCGTTCGTGAAGAGCCTGTTTCGAGCAACTCCCGGGATTTGCGGTGGATCTGGTTCACCGCCTCTCGGAGTACGGCAGGGGTGGGGGATCGGGGTGTCCGAGCGGGGCAGGGCGCGCCGCGCCCGGACCGTCGCCGCCCTGGCCGGATGCGCGGCCGGGATCGCGACGGCCCTCAACCGCCGCCGGGGGCGCCAGGCCGATCCCGCCGTCCTGTCGATCGCACTGCACGGACGAGACGGGCAGACCCTCCGGGGCACCGTGACGGGGCCGTCCTCCTACCGGATGACGGCGGCATGCGCCCTCTCGGTGCTTCGGGTCGTCACCGAGGAGGTCGACCGAGTGCCGGCCGGGGTCAGTGAGCTGGACCGGCTGGGACAGGACCGCCGGGCGATCTGGGCGGAGCTCTCCCGGTTCGGGATCGACGCCCCGGACATCACCGGGAGTACTCGGGAATCAGCGCCGATGAGGACCGGGAAGAATGATCGACAAGGGGATCAGAGTGTGACTGGGGTGACGAAGTGATGACCATCATGACAATGCACGGACATCGGTCCGGAAATGACGTGAATAACACAGTTTCGGCGGCCATCGAGGTGGTCGGACTGCAGAAGTCCTACGGCACCGGAAGGCACCGCAGAACGGTCCTGGACGGCGTCACCTTCGAGGTGGCCGGCGGCACGATCGTCACCCTGCTCGGCCACAACGGAGCGGGCAAGACGACGACCGTGCGGATCCTCACCACCCTGCTGGGGTTCGACTCCGGGCAGGCGCGGATCTTCGGTGCCGACGTCCGGCACGATCCCGACCGGGTGAGGTCGATGATCGCGGTGACCGGCCAGTTCGCCGCCGTCGACGAGAACCTCACCGGGCTGGAGAACCTGGTCTTCTTCGGGGAGCTGAAGGGGTTGAGCGGCCGGCAGGCGCGCCACCGGGCCGGCGAACTGCTCGACCAGTTCGGGCTCGCCGACGCCGCCCGGCAGAAGGTCTCGGGGTACTCCGGGGGAATGAGACGACGTCTCGACATCGCCGTGTCGCTGTGCGTCGTGCCGCGACTGCTCTTCCTCGATGAGCCGACCACCGGACTGGATCCGATCAGCCGCGCCGACCTGTGGCGCTACATCCGACAGTTGCGCGACGGCGGTCTGACGGTCCTGCTCACCACCCAGTACCTCGACGAGGCCGAGGCTCTCTCGGACCGCATCGTCATCCTCAAGGACCACGAGGTGGCCGCCGAGGGGACCCCCGAGGACCTGCGGCACCGACTCGGCGGGTCGGTCTGCACCGTCGTGCTCGAGGACAAGACCCTCGCCGAGGCATTCCGGGATGCGGTGCGCAGCGGCACGGCGGGGATGTCCGCACGGCCGGTCCTGACCGGGGAACCCGGGCCGACCACTCCGTCCGACTCGACGACGCGGCAGGGTCCGGCGGCCGTCGAGGTGTCCCGGCTCGCCGAGGGCTACCAGGTGAGCTTCCGGACCGAGGAGCCCGGCGCGGCGGTGCGCAGGATAGCCGAGGCACTCGGCAGAACCGGTGCCCATCCGCGGTCCGTCTCGGTCGCCCCGCCCACTCTCGACGACGTCTTCGTCCACCTCATGACGGACGGTGCGGACTCATGAGCGAGATCTCAGTGAGGTCCCCCGGGGCCAGTGCCGCCGGTGCCGCCGGTGTGGTGGGTGGTTCACGCCCGGCAGGGGTGAGATCGGCAGGGGCCTTCCTGGTCCGCGACCTCACCCTGCTGAGGCGGAACATGGCCTCCCTCATCAGCACCTTCATCGTGCCCGGACTGTTCATGGTGTGTCTGTACGCCGTCTTCGGCCACGCGGCCGACACCATCGGCCTGGACTACGCCACCTTCCTGTTCGCCGGATACCTGTTGGGTCGGATGGCCACCGACATGGTGCGGATGGGGTTGTCGAGCCTGGCGGTCATCGCGGTGGCCCGGGCCTGCGGGATGGACGTCGCCGCCTCGCGGGTGCTGACGGCCTGCCTGTGGGGTCTGCTGGTGGCCCTGGTGTGGGGGGTGCTCACCACCGGACTGGTTCTGGTCGCCGGGCACCCGGTCGAGAGGGCCGATCTCATCCAGACCCTCGAGATGCTGCTGGTGCTGTTCTCCACGACCTTCATCCCGGCGGCCAGCCTCTCCGGGGCCCTGAAGAACGTGGTGATCCACATGCCGCTGTCACCGGTCATCGAGGTCACCCGCTCGGTCCTGGCCGCTCACGGATCGGCCGGTTCGGCCTCCCGGGCCACCTGGGCCGAGGCGCTGTGCTGGCTGGCCGGGATGCTGCTGGTGGGGCTGGTCCTGTCGGTTCACGCACTGCGGCGCAGGAGGACCCGATGAGCACGGATCATGATCTCTCCGGCCTGATCGGAGGCCCGGGAGTGCCCCGGGCGCTGGGCCTTCACGCCGGCCGGTACCTGCGTGTCTGGAGCCGGCAGCCCGCCAGCTACCTGACCGCTCTCGTGGTGCCGCTGATCTACCTCTACATCACCCATGAGCTGTTCAGAGGATTCATCCGCACCCTCACGGGGACCCTGGATGCCAACCACATCACCATGGTGGTCGCGGTGTCCTGGGCCTTCGTGCTGGCGGTGAGCGGGTCGGGGGCGATGCTGGCCGAGCGTCGGGCCGGACTCCATGATCGTTTCGACACCCTGCCGGTGGGCCGGGCCCGGACCGGCCGCTCCCCTCAGGGAGTCGCGCTGTACGCCCGGGTGCTGGCCGAGCTGCTGCTGTGCGCGCTGATGATGGTGCTGGTCGAGACGGTCTCCGCCTGGACCACCGGTTTCACCCTGTGGAGCCAGGCTCCGACGACACTGGTGGCGGTCACGGTCCTGGCGGCCGCGGCGGCCTCGTGCACCGGGGTGCTGGTCTCGGTGGCCATCAACAGCCCCCAGGGACAGGTCGGCGTCATCCCGGTGATCATCGTCTTCATGATCGTCAACACCGGCATCCTGCCGGCCGATCTGTTCGCCCCCTCGTTGCGCGGCTTCGCCGCCCACACCCCGGTCAGCGCGGTCGTCTCTCTGATGGACGCGACCCTGGGATCGGGCGCCACCCCCGGCCGGTGGGCGCTGGTGCTGGCCTGGTTCGGCGGCATCGTGGTCCTGGGGCTGCTGGGAATCCAGGCGATCACCCGTCGGAGGAGAGCATGAGCACCCTCGCGCAACGGACCTTCCAGCACCCGTGGTTCCTGGCGGCCTACGAACGGTTCGTCTACGGGCCCTTCCTCAGCGCCTTCGCCCTGCGGCCGGTGAGTTACCGGACGGTCTACCGGAGCCTTCGGGAGATGGCTGCCGGAGCCGGGGGAACCGGTGACGTCGGTCCGGGAGGCTCTGATGGCAGGCCTCGTACCGGTGGCCGGATCGTCGATCTGGGTTGCGGCACGGGGTGGTACTCGCGGCGAATGTCGGCAGACCCGCACTACCGGGGCCTCCCTGTGGTGGGCCTGGATCTGTCCGAGCAGGCGATCGACGTCGCACGCCGCAAGGCCGCCTCCCGGGCCGGGGCAGGGGACCCCGACGGGTCCCCGCAGTTCTCGGTGGGGGACGCCGGCCGGGCCGCACAACTGCTCGGACCGGGGGCCGAGGAGGTGTGGATCTGCGGTGCACTCCACCAGATGGGTCATGCCGATCGGGTGCTGCAGCAGGCCGGTGCCATCCTCGACCCCGGAGGCGTGCTGCTCTGTCAGACCTTCGGCCGTCGATCTGCTCGGCGCTCGGTAGTGGTCCGGGTCCTGGAGCACTTCGGCCACCGCGTCTTCCCGATCGGGGAGGTCCGGCAGATGGCCGAGAGCGCGGGTCTCCGGGTCGAGGCGATCCGGGTGTGGGGGATCGTCATGCTGGTGACGATGATCAAGCCCCGCAGATGACCGCCGGGTCGTCGTCGAGGACCATGATCCGACGGCGGTCGGCACGGTATGTCGGCCAGTCCCGCGACTCGGCGGGGCGTCCATCGGCGGCGAACCGGGACCACAGCCGCTGCATCATCGAGGAGAACCGTGAGTCGCGGTCGGGGGAGTCGGCGGGCAGGGTGCCGAAGAGGTAGCGCAGCTCCTGACTGTGGGCGGCTCCCCGCGGGCCGATCCGCGGGTCGGCGGAGACGTGGTCGAACCGGTACATCCAGGTCGGGGCGCGTCGGCCGTGCGCCACCGCGGTCCGCACCACGGTCAGGTGCCAGGCCCTCAGCTCGGCGGCCGCCGACTCGTCGTAGGGGCCCGGGGCCAGGCCGTCCTCGTCCCTGTTGGTGCCGATGAGCAGCCCGACGGCGGCCTGCCTGCCGGTCTCGAAGGCTTCCAGGATCGGGGCGGGAAGGGACCGGTCGATGCAGGGACACAGGATCGAGACGTCGGGGCACCGGGCCGCCGAGATCGCGTGCAACTCGTCCATGGCGTCCAGGAGCTGATCGGGGGACGCCGTCGCCAGGGCAGTTGCGGTGTCGGCACCGACCCTCGCCCGGAGCAGATCGGCGAACCGGTGCGCCCAGCCGGCGTGGACGGCCCCGCTCAGCCCCATCGCCGGCGCCGGGGACTGGGCGACGGCTCGGGCGAACAGGCCCCTGGCCGCGGGCATGCACAGCAGCGCCAGCACCGAGGTTCCGCCGGCCGACTGGCCCGCCAGGGTGACATTGCCGGGATCGCCGCCGAAGGCCGCGATATTGGCCTGTACCCACTTCAGCGCTGTGATCTGGTCGAACAGGCCGACATTGGAGTCGCACCGGACCCCGGGGGTCGACAGGCTGGACAGGTCCAGGAAGCCGAACGGGCCGACGCGGTAGTTGAGGGTGACCACGATCATCCGGCCGGCCTCGGCGAGACGCCGTGCGTCGTAGGTCGAGCCGGTTCCCGTCATGAAGGCCCCGCCGTGGATCCACACGAGCACCGGAAGGCCCGCACCGTCAGCGACGTCACCCTCTACGTCACTGTCGACGTCATCGTTGGCATCACTCTCGGCACGGTCGGTGCTGGGCCGGACCACGTCGAGGGTCAGACAGTCCTCGGCGACGGCGGTACCGCCGAATCCGGACACGCTGCCGTCGATGAGGCGCTGGACCGGAGCCGGACCCCACCTCCCGGCGTCCAGCGGTTCGCGATGCGGCAGTGGCGGTGAGGGGCGACGGAACCGGAGCGGGCCGAGGGGAGGGGCGGCATAGGGCAGGGCGTACCAGGCCCGGGTGGCGCCCTGGTCGACGCCGACCACCGGCCCCTGGGCGGTCATCACCGTCGGGTTGATCGTGCTGCCTCCTGGTTCCGGTCGACAGCCTATGACGCGCCGCATGCGGACCGCAGAACCGTCACCCCGCGAGCCTGGGGGACTGGATCAGCGGGGCGACGAAGGTCGCGATCCGGCTGGTGCCCTCCTCGATGGCGTCCTCCGAGGTGGCGTAGGAGAGTCTGACGTGTCCCTCTCCGAGGGATCCGAAGTCGATCCCGGGGGCGACCGCCACGCGCTGCTCGGCCAGCAGTCGGGTGGCGAACTCCTGCGAGGACAGGCCGGTGCGCTCGATGTTGACGAAGACGTAGAACGCGCCGTTGGGGGTGCGACACTCCAGACCGTCGATCCGGTTGATCGCCGCCACGATGAGATCGCGTCGGCGCAGATAGCTGGCCCGCATCGTCTCGACCACCGACTGGTCGCCGTCCAGGGCGGCGGCCGCGGCCACCTGTGCGGTGGCATTGACGCAGCTCAGCAGGCACTCCTGCATGGCGGGCATCCGGCCGATGATCTCCCGGGGGCCGAGGATGAACCCGACCCGCCATCCGGTCATCGCGTAGGCCTTGGAGACCGAGTCGACGCAGAAGGTGCGCTCCCGCATGCCGGGGAGTCGGGCGATGTTGAAGAACTCGGTCTGCCCGTAGACCAGGTGCTTGTAGACCTCGTCGAAGATCACGTAGAGGTCGTTCTCGAGGGCGACCCGGGCGATCATCTCGAGGTTCTCCCGGGAGGCGGTGGTGCCGGTCGGATTGGCCGGGGAGTTCACCAGGATCACCTTCGTCCGGTCGGTGATGGCCCTCCTCAGGGACTCCTCCTCGAAGCAGAATCCGGTCTCCTCGCGGGTCGGGACGAATACCGGGATGCACCGGTTCAGGACGATCGTGCCCTGGTAGTTCGCGTAGCAGGGATCGGTCACCAGCACCTCGTCGCCGGGGTTGGTCAGCGTCGCGAGGGTGAGGTAGAGCCCCTCCATGGCGCCATTGGTGACCATGATCTCGGAGGCCGGGTCGTAGTCGATCCGGTCGAAGCGACGGAACTCCCGGGCCACCGCCTCGCGCAGCGGGCGGATCCCCGAGTTGTCGGTGTAGCCGATCCGGTCGTGCTCGAGGGACCGGGTCGCGGCCTCGATGACGGCCGGCGGGGTGGGGAAGTCGGGCTCGCCGACGGCGAAGGAGATGACGTCGTCCATCCCGATAATCTGGTTGAAGATGACCCGCAGCAGGGACAGGGGCGTCGCGCTGGCCGCGGAACTGATCGGTTTCATCGGCGGGATCCTCGGGATCGTGTGGGCTGTGGCGGGCCCACAGCGGTCAGGACAGATTGTGGTCGATCGCCGTTACGCGCCGATGACACCGGGCCGGGGAGGCCGGCGCAGGTGAGCGCTCGCCGCCGTCACTGACCCGACTTCGGCACCGCCAGCTCGCCATCGACGTACTGGGAACGTCCGAATCCGAAGCTCCAGTCGTGATGGGTGTTCTCGAAGTAGCCGATGAACACGTCCTCTGCCGGCACTCCGGCCTTCTCCAGGTTGCCGGCGATCCCGGCGAACAGCGCCTCCTTCTCCTTGTCGGAGCGGCCCTGCTGGGTGAAGATGTGGACCATCACGACGCCCGAGTCGCGCTCGAACCCGAGTCCGGCGTCCTGGGCGATGATCTCGCCCTCGTCGTGCTGGGTGATGATCTGGAACCGGTCGCGCTCCGGGATCCCGTAGACGCCGACCAGGGCGGAGTGGATCGCGTCTGCGATCGCGCGGATGGATTCCGGGGTGCGACCCTTGTTCAAGTCGATGCGGACCAGTGGCATGCCAGCCTCCAATTTGTCGTTACATATGTGTCTACATGACCCAATTGCATGTGTCAAATGGGGGCATGCCCGCTTTTGTCGGGAGTTTGTCAGCCGCTCCAGGCGGGCTCCTCCTCGCTGGAGGGGTCAGCCGGCCCGCCCCCTCTTCCACGATGCTCGCGAAGTTCGACGATGCTCGCGCTATAGCGCGAGCATCGTCGAACTTCGCGAGCATCGTGGATGTGCTGGGATCCGTGGGTGTTGTGGGCGTCCTCGGGTTGCCTGGGCTTCATCGACTGGCGCCATCCGGGTGAGGGGTGCGCGCGGGCTGGGGTCCACGGTCTCGAACCTCTAGGGTTGAGTACCCGCGAGACCGTCCCCCAATCATCGTTGACTAGGACACTCTCCCGTCGGAAAGCCCGGTGAGGGAGGAGAAGGGACGGACTCCGGACACCATCGCTGGCACAGCAGCCAGCCAGACAGGAACGGACTCACATGTCAGTAGAAGCCCGGAGCTCTGAGGGCCCGCTCGTCGTGGCCATCGACTCATCGACCACCTCCACCAAGGCCATCGTCGTCGACGTCGAGGGCAACGTCTGGGAGACGGCGAAGCGGGAGATCCAGCTCCACACCCCGGCGATGGACGAGTACGAGCACAATCCCATTCGATGGTGGGAGACCTCCCGCGACACCATCGCCGAGGTGCTGGCACGCCTCAGCGCGGCCGATCGGGCGCGGGTGAGTGCGATCGGCATCACTCAGCAACGCGAGTCCTTCGCCCCCTTCACGGCCGACGGCACCCCTCTTCGCAATGGAATCCTGTGGCTGGACGGTCGGGCCACCGACCAGATCCGCCGGTTCGGCACGGAGCATGTCCATGAGCTGTCGGGCAAGCCGGCCGGCGTCACCCCCGCCATCTACAAGATGACCTGGGTCAGCGAGCACGAGCCCGAGGTGATGGACAAGGCCGACAAGATTGTCGACGTCGGTGGCTACATCTCCTTCCAGCTCACCGGTCGGTGGGCCACCTCGGAGGCTTCTGCCGACTCCCTGGGGCTGTTCGACATCGAGGCCCGCACCTGGGCCGACGAGCTGCTCGAGATCGCCGGGGTCCGCCGCGACCAGATGGCCGACCTGGTGCCGCCCGCCCAGCCGGTCGCCGACCTGCGAGCCGATCTGGCGGAGGCCTGGGGGCTGTCGGGCTCGATCCCGGTCGTCGCCGGCCTCGGTGACGGTCAGGCCGCCGGCATCGGCGCCGCAGCGATCAGCCCGGAGATCGCCTACCTCAACCTCGGCACCGCGGTGAACGCCGGCGTCGAGTCACCGACCTACGCCTATGACTCCGGGGTGCGCACCCTGGTCTCCGGTATCCCCGGTGAGTATGTCTTCGAGGTGCTCCAGTCCTCGGGCTCCTACCTGGCCGGCTGGTTCCGCGAGGCCCTCGGCGACCCGAAACTGCTGGGCGCCCCCGACCCCGCACTGGACTCGGCCGCATCCCAGATTCCGCCGGGATGCGAGGGCCTCATCACCCTGCCCTACTGGAACGCCGTCCAGTCCCCCTACTGGAATCCGGTGGCTCGCGGCGCCGTCGTCGGCTGGCGGGGCACCCACTCCCGCGCCCACATGTACCGGTCGATCCTGGAATCGATCGGCTTCGAGATGCGCGCCAATCTCGACTCCATCGAGAGGCGCACCGGGGTGAGGATCACCACCCTGCGCGCCATGGGCGGAGGCACCCGATCGGCGCTGTGGCGTCAGATCATGGCCGACACCGCCGGTCTGCCCATCACCACCTGCGTCCAGGACGAGATCTCCGCCCTCGGCGCCGCGGTGCTGGCGATGGCCGCGATCGGGGCCCACGGCAGTCATGACGTCGCGGCCTCCGCCATCGCGATGGCCCACTTCGGGCAGACCACCGAGCCTGACGCTGCCCTCCATGAGCAGTACCGGGACGTCGCCGCCGTCCAGCGCCGCCTCTACCCTCAGCTCCAGGACGTCTTCGAGGACCTCCACACCCTCTCCCAGCGCTACCCCAGCACCAAGCCGCAGTCCCCCACCGTGGAGAGCTGAGCAGTACCGAACAGACCAGTAGGCAGTACAGACCTGGGCAGTCAGACCCGGGACTACTGAGCACTCGCGAAAGGACATCACAGATGCCAACCTTCACCGTTCTCGGCGCAGGTGCCATGGGCACCGCGCTGTGCAAGCCGTTCATCGACGCCGGGTGGGAGGTCCGGCTGTGGGGAACCTGGCTCGACGACCACCTGATCGACGCGATCGAGGCCGGTCAGCCCCATCCCCGGATCAAGGTGGCGGCCGCCCCCGGGATCAGGACCTTCCGCTCCGGCCAACTGGCTGAGGCCCTGGAGGGGGCCGACGTCGTCGACATCGCTGTCACCTCCGAGGGACTTCCCAGGGTCACCGAGATGGCTCTCGATCACATCGCAGGGCTGAGGGCGCTGTGCCTGACGGCGAAGGGATTCTGGACCGACCCCGAGGGCAGGATCCGTCTGCTGCCCGACGCCATCCGCGCCATCGCCGACCAGAAAGGAGTCTCGCTGCCCCCGCTGGTCGCCGTGGGCGGCCCGGTGAAGGCCAACGAGTGCGCCGCCGGGGAGGTGACCGCCACCACCTACGCCTCCAGGGATCTGGCTCTCGCCGAGACACTGGCCCGCGAGGCTGCCACCGACACCTACGGCATCCGGCCCAGCGACGACGAGACCGGGGTGGAGCTGTGCGCAGCCCTCAAGAACGTCTACGCCATCTCCCTGGGCATCGCCGACGGGTTGGGGGAGGCCACCGGGGTGCCGCGTCACAATCTCAAGGCGGCGGCCTTCGCCCAGGCGATCCGCGAGATGTCCCTGCTGGTGGCCGCGGTCGGCGGGCATTCCGAGACCCCTTACGGGCTCGCCGGGGTGGGCGACCTGGAGGTCACCGGACTGTCCGGGCGCAACAAGCTCTACGGGGTCCGACTCGGCAAGGGGGAGACGCCCGACGGCGCCCTCGCCGAGATGAACCGGCTGGAGCAGACCGTCGAGGGGTACCCAGCCGCACCGCTGGCGGTGGCCTTCGCCCACCAGGCCGGTGCCGATGAGGGGACACTCCCGCTGCTCCACGCGGTGGCCCGGATCCTCCAGGGTGGCGTCGACGACGTCTATGCCGCCGTGGCGGCAGCCGTGAAGCCGGCCAGGCCCTGATCTGGCGCGCCCGGACGGGTGCGCGCTCAGAGAGGCGTCTTGAATCGCGGACAGACTGTGATAACTCGCACAAGATGCCTTGCCGCACGGCACAAGGCGGTCCCGGTCCGGAGGGTGTTTCGGACCGGGCCGCCTTTCCATGTTCATACAAAACAGCAAACGCTCATAACTACTGAGCGCGACATCGTCGGGTTCTGATTATTACCGAAATGTTACGAGTCCCGGTCGGGCGCGTGATATCGGGGTGGCGAGCCTAGTCAGCACCGAATCTGTGAGTCCCGTGGCGGATCCTCGCGCCGTCGTGTCCCGAGCCCCGGGGAGTCACTCTTGTCAACGTTGTCAACGTTGTCAATCGTGTGGTCGGATAACGGCGAGTCACAACTCGGTGACCCCAGGGGCCGTGGTGCCCCGATACATGCAAGGAGAACCAAGGATGGTTGCTCTGGTCATCGCCGCACACGGCGAAATGGCCCCGGCACTGCTTGCCTCCGCCGAGATGATCGCCGGCCCCTCAGAAGACGTGAGAGCCGTCACCTTCTCGAAGTCGGAGGGGCCGGATGACCTTCTCAAGAAATATGAGGACGCCAGCAAGGAGCTCGGCTCCGACGTCCTGTTCCTCGTCGATCTGTTCGGCGGGAGCCCGTTCAACGCAGCGGCCCGGTTCGCTGCCGCCCACCCCGGCACCGACGTCGTCACCGGCGTCAACCTGCCGATGCTCATCGAGGTGCTGATGAGCCGGGCGGTGCTCACCGACGTTCCGGCGCTCGTCCAGCAGGCCCGCACCTCCGGCACTGCCGGGGTGCGCACGTTCAGCGACATGAACACCACCTCGGCCAGCGACGCCGGGGACGATGAAGGAGATGAACTCTGATGAACATCAAGTTGCTGCGCATCGACTCCCGACTGATCCACGGTCAGATCGCGAACAACTGGGTCAACACGGTCGGCGTCCAGACCATGATCGCGGTCTCGGACCAGGCCGCCCACGACGACATCCGCAAGACCCTGCTGCTGCAGGTCGGCAAGGAGAACACGAAGACCTTCGTGCTCGACCTCGCCAAGATGATGCGGGTCTACAACAACCCGAAGTACAAGGACCTCGACGCCCTCGTCGTGGTGGAGTCCCCCCCCAGGACGTCATCCGACTGATGGACGCCGGGCTGCCCGTCGACAAGGTCAACGTCGGCGGCATCACCTACCGCGAGGGGATGACCCGGGTCACCGAGTCGGTCTCCGTCGGTCCCGCCGAGATCGAGGCCTTCCAGGAGCTCGACAAGCGCGGCATCAAGCTCGAGGTCCAGCAGGTCCCCTCCAGCTCGCGCGCCAACATGATGGACAAGCTCCGCTCCGCGAAGCTCATCTAGGACGGGGATCACCACATGTCTGCAGTTCAGATGATTCTCGTCATCCTGGTGGCCCTGGTCGCCGGCATGGCGAGTGTGCTCGATGAGCGCCAGTTCCACCGTCCCCTGGTGGCCTGCACCCTGATGGGTCTGGTCCTCGGTGATCTTCACACCGGTGTCATCCTGGGCGGCTCCCTGGAGCTCATCGCCCTCGGCTGGATGAACGTCGGTGCCGCGATGGCCCCGGACGCCGCCCTGGCCTCCACGATCTCCGCGGTCGTCGTCATCGCCAGTGGACAGGGGGTCGCGGAGGGCATCGCGATCGCCGTGCCGCTGGCCGCCGCCGGCCAGGTGCTGACGATCTTCGTCCGTACCATCAACGTGTTCTTCCAACATCAGGCTGACAACTTCGCGGCGAAGGCGAGCTTCAGAGGCGTCGAACTGATGCACGTCACAGCCCTGCTCCTGCAGGGTCTGCGCGTCGCCATCCCGACCGCCGTGGTGGCCGCCGTCTCCGGCACCAATGCGGTCAAGAACGCCCTCGACGCCATCCCCCATGTCGTCACCGGTGGCCTTCAGGTGGCCGGCGGCTTCATCGTCGTCGTCGGCTACGCCATGGTCATCAACATGATGCAGGCCAAGGCCCTCATGCCCTTCTTCTTCCTGGGCTTCGTGGTGGCCTCGTTCACGAACTTCAACCTGGTCGGTCTCGGCATCATGGGCGCCTGCCTCGCCGTGATCTACGTGCAGCTCAACCCGCTGTACCACGACCAGATCAAGATGCCCGCTGCCGCCACCGGCGGAGGCGGATCAGCCGCTCTCGATGACGATCTCGACGACGAGCTGGACTGAGGAGGACACCCATGACTACAGACACTGTTCCCGAGACCAGCAAGGCTCCTGCCGGGGCTCTCACCAAGAAGGACTACCGGTCGATCTACATCCGGTCCACCTTCATGCTGGGATCCTTCAACTTCGAGCGCTTCCAGGCCATCGGCGTGGCGGTCTCGCTGATCCCCTCGATCAAGCGGTTCTACTCTGACAAGCACGATCAGGCCGAGGCCCTCAAGCGCCACCTGGAGTTCTTCAACACCCACCCGTGGATCGCATCGCCGATCTTCGGCGTCGTCTCGGCGATGGAGGAGCAGAAGTCCAAGGGCGAGCCCATTCAGGACTCGGACATCACCAACGTCAAGATCGGCCTGATGGGGCCGCTCGCCGGCGTCGGCGACCCGATCTTCTGGGGCACCGCCCGACCCGTCCTGGCGGCTCTCGGCGCCTCGATGGCGCTCACCGGATCGGTCATCGGACCCCTGCTGTTCTTCGTCGTCATCAACATCATCCGGATGCTGATGCGCTGGTACGGCTTCAAGGTCGGCTACGAGCGCGGCACGGCCATCGTCTCCGATCTCGGCGGCGGCCAGCTCAAGAAGCTCACCGCCACCGCCTCGGTGCTCGGCCTGTTCGTGATGGGCGCCTTGGTGTCCAAGTGGACAACGATCAACTTCCCACTGGTCATCTCCAGGTACAAGGGAAGTGACGGCAAGGAGGTTGTGACAACCCTCCAGAGCATCCTGGACTCCCTGCTGCCAGGCCTGGTCGCCCTGCTGCTGACCTTCCTGTGCATGTGGATCCTCAAGAAGAAGGTCAACCCGATCTGGATCATCTTCGGCATGTTCGCCGTCGGTATCCTCGGCTACTGGTCCGGGTTCCTCGGCTGAGGCCGTCGATCCTGAAGATTCCGCCGGGGTCGGGTCCCGGGTCGTTCGACCCGGGACCCGACCTGCGGTCGGGATCGTCGTCATCACCTCGTGATGGCACCCGTCCCGCACACCGCGCTCCCGCACCCGCACTCCGCAACCCACCCTCCACTACCCGCCCTCCGCAACCCACCGTCACCAGTCGTCGCCCCACGCGCAGCTCCACCCGTCACTGACGTCGCGTGGACGAGATCCTGGCTCCGTCGCCAGGGGATCGAGGTCCCATGAACATCGAGTCTCATGAGCATGGAGTCCGCATGAGTACCGTGCTTGCCACCGATCTTGACGGAACGGTGGTCTTCGAGGACGGCATCCACCCCGCCGACCGGGAGGCCATCGGATCCTGGCTGGCGGCCGGGAACACCCTCGTGCTGGCCACCGGAAAGTCCGTGGACGCCGTAAGACTCGTCTGGCACGAGGTCGGGATGCCCGACCCCGACTACGTCATCGCCTTCACGGGATCGGTCATCACCGACGGCTCCCTCCACCCGCTGGCCGTCACCGCCCACCAACCCGGCCTGCTGGACGACATCGTCTCCCTGGTGGACGGCGAACCCCTGGTGCTCTACGCCTCGGACATCGAGCACGACTACGTGGTCGCCGCCCGGGTCTCGCAGCACTCCTCGATCGTGCCGCGGTCCTACCCGGCCGACCTCGACCGACTCCGTCACACCGACCTGTTCGGCATCCCCCTCTACATCCCCGACCCGACCGTGATGGACCGCGTCGAACCCGCGCTCAGGAAGCTGTGCGCCGGCCGTGCCGAGGTGCACCGCAACCAGAACTTCCTCGACGTCGTCCCGCCCGGGGTGTCCAAGGGGGCCGGCCTGCGCCGGCTCCTCACCGATCTCATCGGCGACCACGGCGACGTCTACACTCTGGGCGACTCGTGGAACGATCTGTCCATGCACGAGGTGGCAGACCACCCCGTCGCGCTGGCCCACTCGCCCGCGCAGGTGCGGGCGCACTGCGAGGCCACCGTGGACTCCGCCGCCCAACTCATCGCCCAGATCCTCAAGGAGCAGAAATGATGGCCATCATCCCTCGCAAGGAGGACCGCCCCAGCAAGGAGGAGCGGCGCACGGCCGCAGCCGAGTGGGTGCGCGGCGAGTACGGCCACGGGGGGTACACCTACGGGGTGAGCAAGCTGGTCACCGGTCTCATGGTGCTCGGCGGCGTGCTCTACCTGGTCACCCCCTGGGCGATGGTGGTCTGCCTGGCGGTCGCGATCATGTCGATGCTCGGCCGGCGGATGCTGGAGCGTCAGGCGACCGGGGACTTCTCCGACCTCGCCGAGGCGAAGAAGCAGTACAACCGCACGCACAACGGCGAGTACCTCGACTTCGTCGAGGCCCGTTCCAAGCAGATGCTGCGCGACAACAAGGCGCTGCGCCCCGAGAGCAAGAAGGTCGTCTCGGAGTACCTCGACTGGGCTGAGCGGCGTCAGGCCGGCAACGCACGGAAGGGTCGGTGACAGGTGGCCTCACCGGCGACCCGCCGCCCGACCATTCGCGACGTCGCGAGGCTGGCCGGGGTGTCGACCAAAACCGTCTCCAGGGTGATCAACGAGTCCCCCGAGGTGGCCCGTAAGTCCCGCGAACGGGTCGAGTGGGCGATCCATGAACTCGACTTCACCCCCAACGTCGCCGCCGCCGGGCTGCGCCGGAACGACCGCTCGACCCGCAGCATCGCGGTGGTCACCCAGGACCTCGGCAACAACTTCTCCTCCCAGCTGCTGAGGTCGCTGGAGCGCTCGGAGTTCCTCAAGGACGTCGCCCTGCTGGCGGCCAGCCTCGACGAGGAGCCCGAGAGGGAGCGCCGGGTGGTCAAGGATCTGGTGGCCCACCAGGTCGACGGCCTGGTGCTGGTGCCCACCCTGTCCGACCAGTCCTATCTGCGCACGGTGGTGAACTCCGGGCTGGCCGTGGTCTGCGTGGACCGTCGGCCGCGCGGCCTGCCGGTCGACTCCGTGACCACCGACAACTGGCTGGGCGCGCAGATGGGAACCGCTCACCTGATCGCCGCCGGCCACCGACAGATCGCCTGTCTGGGTGACCGCACCACGATCGAGCCGGCCCAGGACCGGCTGACCGGGTATCTCGACGCGATGCGCGACGCCGGTGTCCCGGTCGACTCCAGGCTGGTGCTCTCCGGGGAGCGCTCCGCGGAGGACGGACGCCGGGCGGTGCAGTCCCTCATCGACGAGGGTGTGGACTTCACCGCCATCCTGGTCTGCCGCAATGATCTGTCGATCGGCGCCCTGGAGGCCCTCCAGCACAACGGTCTCCAGCACACGGTGGCCATCGTCGGCTTCGACGACATGCCGATGGCCTCCCTGGTCGACCCGCCGCTGACCGTCGTGCGTCAGGACATCGACCAGCTCGCCCGGGCCACCGTGGACTGCCTGGCCGAGCGGATCCGCGGCAGTTCCGCAGCACCTCGCGACATCGTGATCCGGCCCACCCTGGTGGAGCGCGGGTCGGGGGAGATCCCGGCTCCCCGCTGATCGTGGCCGGCGTCGGGGGCCGTGGCGCCTGCTCAGACGGTGCTGCGGCGGACGGCGATGAAGCTGCCGGCCGCGGCGACCAGACCCAGAACCGTCGTGGCGATCGTGATCAGCCAGGCTCCCAGCCGCATCAGGGCCGGACCCCAGGCCTCCCACTGCCACACGGTCAGCGCCAGCCCGCCGCACAGCACGACTCCCAGGGCGACCGAGGCGACGATGACCGCCCGCGGTCCCCAGGCCCGGAACAGGGTGCCGAACCCGGCGCCCAGGAACAGCGAGCACAGCGAGGTGGCGGTGATGGTGAGGAAGGTCTGCCACGGGTCGCCGCTGCCCAGGACGAAGACGTCCATCGCCCGGGCCCCGATGAACCAGTGGTCGGTGGCCTTCTCGAGCCACAGCAGCAGCACGCTGCCCACCCCGGTGACCAGGGAGATCACCAGGAAGCCCAGTGAACTTCCCAGCCAGAAGGACTTTCGGGTGGAGCCGAAGGCCATCGCGGTGGCGAACTGCCGGTTGACCGTCATCGCTCCCAGGGTGACCAGGAATCCGGGGATCGAGAGCACCGATCCCATGTTGTTGGCCATCCCCATCGATGCCTGCGGGTCGAGGGGGAGTCCGGTCCTGATGCCGATGATGAGCACGATGGCGACCGAGATGATCACCATCATCGCCAGGATCGACAGCGGTGCCAGGAGCACCGAGCTCAGCGAGTAGACGGTGAGTCGGAACGACCGGAGGGGTCGTGGAGTGCGGTTCATGACTGTGCTCCTTCCGGGGCGGTGGACGCCGGCTCGGACATCACGCCGAGGGCGGCGACGAGGTCCTGGAGTCCGGCCGGTTCGATCGAGACGTGCAACTCCTCGGCCCGCCGGTGGGCCTGGCCGTTGAGGTTGCCGCGCACCATGGTCGACTCGATGCGTCCCATCGACTTCCGGGAGAGCACCTCCAGGCCGGCCACCACCTGGGCGACGTCGGCGCTCAGTCCGCGCACGGTGAAGGACTGGGAGGTGATCGAGTCGACGTCGGCGTGCATCTCCACGTGGCCCTGTCGCATCAGGATGACGTCCTCCATGAGGGAGGCGGCCTCGTCGATGAGATGGGTGGACATGATGACGGTCCGCGGCACCTCGGAGATCTCCTGGAGCAGCTCGGAGTAGAAGATCGAGCGGGCGCTCGGGTCAAGGCCGAGGTAGGGCTCGTCGAGGAAGGTGTAGGGGGCGCGGGAGGCCAGCGAGATGGTGATCGCCAGGGCCGAGCGCTGCCCCCGCGACATCTTCTTGAGCCTGGTCCGGCGGGGCAGCCGGAACCTCTCGGCCAGGGTCTCGGCGGTCTGGGCGGACCATCTCGCGAAGAACCTGGGGGCCACCCTCATGAGGATGTCGAGGGTGAAGTCGTCGTGCCACCGCTGGTCCTCGTGGATGAAGCAGGTGCGCTCCAGGATCTCGGCATTCTCGGCGGGGTGCCGGCCATCGATGAGCACCTCGCCGGAGGTGGGGAAGATGTGATTGCAGATGATGGACATCAGGGTCGTCTTGCCGACCCCGTTGGACCCCAGCAGGCCGTAGACCTGGTTGGGCGGCAGCTGGAGGTCGATGCTGTGGAGGACCTCGGTGCGACCGAAGGACTTGGACACTGAGGAGATGGTGATGCCGCTCTCGGCGGCCGTGCCGGTGGTGGGCATGGGATGCTCCTTCCGTCAGGGGCGGGAGTGGGTGGGCCCGGAACGTTGGCGGTGGATGAGTGTGATGAGGTCGTCGGTGGACAGGCCGACGCGTTCGGCCTCGTCCAGCAGGGGAGCGAGGTAGCTCTCGGTGAACCGGGCTCTTCGCTGTTCCCGGAGCAGTTCGACGCCGTCCTCGGTGACGAACATGCCCAGCCCCCGTCTCTTCTCGAGGACCTGCTGGTCCACCAGTCTGTTGAGGGCCTTGCCCGCCGTCGCGGGGTTGATCTTGTAGAACGCGGAGAGCTCATTGGTCGAGGGCACGTGGCTTCCGGAGGGGTAGACGCCGGAGAGGATGTCGTCGGCGATCTGGTCGGCGAGGGAGAGGAAGATCGGGCGACCGTCGTCGAGCACAGGACTCATGTGCACCTCCTTGGTTCGTTACTCAACTAGTGAACCACTAAACCAAGGAGGGATCAAGGCCTCCGGCAGATGTGTTGTCGATGCCGTGTGTGGTGGTGATGCCGTGTGTGGTGTTGATGTCTTGCCGGGAGGGATCCACCCGCCCCTCCCGGACCCGGCCCGGGCTCAGGACAGTCGGTGGGTCCACTCCTCGGTGGAGAACTTCGTCCGGCAGCGCTCCTCGGCGACCGCCAGGTCCTCATCGGTGATGGACCCGTCGGTGGCCCCGTACTTCTCCTTGAAGTGCCGGTAGAAGACGTCGAGAATCGCCGATCGCGACATCCCGGTCTGCGACCGCATCGGGTCCACCCGCTTCACCGCCGAGCGATGCCCCTTGTCGCGGACCTTCTCCTTGCCGATCCGAAGCACCTCCAGCATCTTCTCGGCGTCGATGTCGTAGGACATCGTCACGTGATGGACCATGTAGCCGTTGCCGAACCGCTTCTGCGCGGCGCCGCCGATCTTGCCGGCCGTCGAGGCGATGTCGTTGAGCGGGACGTAGTGCGCACTCACCCCGACCTCCGCCAGAGCCTCCATCACCCACTGGTCCAGCATCGGGTAGGACTGGGCGAAGCTCAGCCCGTCAACCAGTGCCTGGGGGATCACCAGGGAGTAGGTCACGCAGTTGCCCGGCTCCATGAACATCGCCCCACCGCCGGTCACCCGCCGCGAGACCGTGATCCCGTACCGGTCCACCCCCGCCTGGTTGACCTCGTTGTCATAGGACTGGAAGGAGCCGATCACCACCTGCGGGGCGTTCCACTCCCACAGCCTCATGAAGGGGCGACGTCGTCCGGCCGCCACCTCGGCGACCAGGGTCTCGTCCATCGCGACATTGACCATCGGGTCGACGACCGGGCCGTGGATGACATCGAAGTCGATGTCGTCCCAGTCCACCGCGCGACCCAGAGCCCGGCGGACAGCGATCCCGACCCCCTCCGGGGTGATTCCGAAGGGGACGTCGGTGGGCAGCAGGGCCGCCCTCACCCGGGCCGCCATCTCGGTGGCCGAGGACTCCACCGGGACCCCCTCCAGGCAGGAGGTGATGCGCCCCAGGGCCTCATCGGGCTCCAGGAAGAAGTCGCCGGAGATCTGCAGGCCGCTGAGCCGGGAGTCCTCGACCCCGGTGTCGACGACGATCAGTTTTCCGCCGGGAACCTTGTACTCGCCGTGGTGCTCACCGTGCATTCCGCATCGCCTTTCGCTGGTCTCCATCGAGCTCTCCGGAGCCACGCCATGCTATGTGCTCGGCTCCTCCCACGGCGGGCATTCATCCGAGGGTGAGATGGGCTCAAGGTGTCTCGATGACGTCGTCGACACCGTCCCGTAGTCCTTTCGTGTGTCCTCTGCGAAACGTCTCGACACAGCGAATGCCCACGCCAACTGGCGAAACGACCCTGTAGCGTCACGGCGTATCTATCCGCCACTTGACCGCTTGGAGGCCCCATGCATTCCAGAACTCGCAGGTCGCGGTGGGCGACCCGCTTCGCCGCCCTCATCGGCGTGCTGGTCACGCTTCTCGCCGTAGCGCCCGGATCTCAAGGGGTCAGGGCCTGGGCCGACGACTCTCCGGGCGATTCGGTGAAAGGTAAGTCCTTCGTCATCGCCACCGACACCACGTTCGCTCCGTTCGAGTACCGCGATGCCCAGGGCAATATGACCGGCATCGACATGGACCTCATCCAGGCGATCGCCAAGCAGCAGGGGTTCACCGTCAAGATCAAGTCGGTCGGATTCGACGCGGCCCTGCAGGCCGTCCAGTCGAAGCAGGCCGACGGGGTGATCGCCGGGATGTCGATCACCGACGAGCGCAAGAAGGCCTTCGACTTCTCCAACCCGTACTTCGCCTCCGGCATCCAGATGGCGGTCAAGAAGTCCGACACCTCGATCAAGTCCTACGAGGACCTCAAGGGCAAGACGGTGGTGGCCAAGACCGGCACCGAGTCGCTGTCCTTCGCCCAGGCCAACGCCTCCAAGTACGGGTACACGGTGAAGGCCCTCGACAAGGCCGACACCATGTACTCGGAGGTCAACTCCGGCAATGCCTCGGCCGTCTTCGACGACTACCCGGTGCTGGCTTACGGCATCAAGCAGGGCAACGGCCTCAAGGTGGTCACCGCCAAGGAGGCCGGCGCGTCCTACGGCTTCGCCGTCCTCAAGGGCACCAATGCCGCCCTCCTCAAGGCCTTCAACACCGGCCTGGCGGCGATGAAGGCCGACGGCTCGTACCACAAGCTTCTCGTCAAGTACCTCGGCGACAATGCCCCGGCCGATGACGCCGCGGTCGCGGCGGTGAAGGGCAAGTCCTTCATCATCGCCACCGACACCACCTTCGCCCCCTTCGAGTACCGCGATGCCAAGGGCAACATGACCGGCATCGACATGGACCTCATCCGGGCCATCGCCAAGCAGCAGGGGTTCACCGTCCAGATCAAGTCCGTCGGGTTCGACGCCGCCCTCCAGGCGGTCAAGGCCAAGCAGGCCGACGGCGTGATCGCCGGGATGTCGATCACCGATGAGCGCAAGAAGGTCTTCGACTTCTCCGACCCGTACTTCGACTCGGGCATCCAGATGGCCGTCGCCAAGGACTCCGACATCAAGGGGTACGACGACCTCAAGGGCAAGACGGTGGTCGCCAAGACCGGCACCGAGTCGCTGTCCTTCGCCCAGAAGAACGCCTCCAAGTACGGGTACACGGTGAAGGCCCTCGACAAGGCTGACACCCTCTACTCCGAGGTCAACTCCGGGAATGCAGCCGCCGTCTTCGACGACTACCCGGTACTGGCATACGGCATCAAGCAGGGCAACGGTCTCAAGGTGGTCACCGCCAAGGAGTCCGGTGCCTCCTACGGTTTCGCCGTCCTCAAGGGCACCAACGCTCCGCTGCTGGCCGCCTTCAACGCCGGTCTGAGCGGCATGAAGACCGACGGTTCCTACCAGCAGCTCATCGACAAGTACCTCAAGGCTCCTGACTCCGAGTCGGACAAGAACGAGGGGTTCTTCGCCCTGCTGGCCGAGAGCTTCCCAGCCCTCATGAAGGGCCTGGCGATGACCGTGGCGGCCACCGCGCTGTCCCTGCTGATCGCCCTGGCGCTCGGCGTCATCTTCGGCTTCTGCAAGGTGTCCGGGGTCAAGATCCTGTCGGGCATCGCATCGGTCTATGTCGCGATCTTCCGCGGCACCCCGCTGCTGGTGCAGGCCTTCTTCTTCTACTTCGGCCTGCCGACCGTCACTGGACAGAAGATCGATGTCTTCACCGCCGGAGTGCTCACCCTGAGCCTCAATGCCGGCGCCTACATGACCGAGATCGTCCGCGGCGGCATCCAGTCGGTCGATCCCGGACAGATGGAGGCCTCCCGGTCGCTGGGCCTGAACTGGCTCCAGTCGATGCGCAAGGTGGTCGTGCCCCAGGCGTTCAAGATCATGACCCCCTCCTTCATCAATCAGTTCGTCATCAGCCTCAAGGACACCTCGATCCTGGCTGTCCTGGGATTCGCCGAACTGACCTACCAGGGCCAGCAGATCATCGCCCGTAACTTCAGGTCCTTCGAGATCTGGATCATGGTGGGCGCGATCTACTTCATCGTCATCTACGCCCTGACAACACTGTCGAACTTCGTCGATCGGAAGGTCAACAAGTGAGCGAGAACACCACCGAGGCGCCGGTCGTCCAGGCCGTCGACCTGCACAAGAGCTTCGGCTCCAATGAGGTGCTCAAGGGCATCAGCAGCACCATCCAGAAGGGGCAGGTGGTCTCTGTCATCGGGCCCTCCGGGTCGGGCAAGTCCACCTTCCTGAGATGCCTCAACCTGCTGGAGGAGGTCACCTCCGGGAAGGTCCTCATCGAGGGCCATGACCTCACCGACCCCGGCACCGACATCAACGAGGTGCGACAGAAGATCGGGATGGTCTTCCAGCACTTCAACCTCTTCCCGCACATGACCGTGACCGAGAACATCATCATGGCCCCGGTGCAGCTGAAGCGGATGACGAAGGCCGAGGCCCTGGACCGGGCCGCCGATCTGCTGGGCCAGGTCCATCTGGAGGACAAGGCCGATGCCCGGCCCGCCCAGCTCTCCGGCGGACAGAAGCAGCGGGTGGCGATCGCCAGGGCGCTGGCGATGAGGCCCGATGTGATGCTCTTCGACGAGCCCACCTCCGCCCTGGACCCGGAGATGGTCGGCGAGGTGCTCGATGTGATGCGAAAGCTCGCCAGTGAGGGCATGACGATGATCGTGGTCACCCACGAGATGGGCTTCGCCCGTGAGGTGAGCAGCCATCTCATGTTCATGGCCGACGGGGTGGTGGTCGAGGAGGGGGATCCCCGCCAGATTCTCGCCCACCCGCAGGAGGAGCGCACCCAGGACTTCCTGTCCAAGGTGCTGTGAGCCGGACCTGAGACGACTTCTGCCACCACGGCGGCACGGCCTGCGATATCCACGTGGTGCCTGCCGTGGTGGCAGATCTCGTGTGGGGGTTGACGGGGCTGTGGTTGAGATCTGCCATCTGTGGGCCGGGGGCTGGATAATCCACGCGGTGGCTGCTGTGGTGGCAGATCTCATCGGTACCTCCCGATGTGGCACCAGCCCGGCGCCGGCGGATTCCCCTGTGTGGTCCGGTCTGGTGCTTGGCGGCCCCGTGCCGGCAGGTGCATTTCCCCATGTGGCCCCTGATGAGCACCGGGGCCGGCGTGTGAAACAGTCAGAGGTGCGTGTCAAGCAGGGAGGATGTCAACGATGAGCCGACGCGATGTGGTGAGGTCACTGCCGCCGTACAAGCAGGGAGCGGCCGAGGGGCCCGATGCGGTCAAGCTGTCCTCGAACGAGAATCCGTACCCGCCGCTGCCCTCGGTCGTGGCCGAGATCGCCGACCGGATGCGGGATCCGCGCGGCAGCTTCAACCGGTACCCCTCGATGGGGGCCATGGAGCTGCGCACCGCGATCGGCTCTCGATTCGGGGTCACCGCCGACCAGGTCGCCGTCGGTGCCGGATCGGTGGAGGTCGCCACCCAGCTCGTTCATGCCACCGCCGGAATGGGGGATGAGGTGATCTTCGCCTGGCGGTCCTTCGAGGCCTACCCGATTCTCACCGTGGTGTCCGGGGCGACCCCGGTGAAGGTGCCGCTGACCGCCGACCTGCATCACGATCTGGCGGCGATGCTCGCCGCGATCACCGATCGCACCCAGCTCATTCTGCTGTGCACCCCGAACAATCCCACCGGCACCACCCTGTCCACCGATGAGGTGGAGCACTTCCTTTCGCAGGTGCCCGAGAACATCGTGGTCGCCATCGACGAGGCATATGTTCACTTCAACCGGGACCCGCAGGCGGTCTCCGGGGTGGAGATGGTCTCCCGGCACCCCAATGTCATCGCCCTGCAGACCTTCTCCAAGGCATACGGGCTGGCCGGTCTGCGGGTCGGCTTCGGGATCGGGTCGGTCGAGATGTGCGAGGACCTGCGCCGGGTGGCCGTGCCATTCGCCGTCAGCGATGTCGCCCAGTGCGCGGCGCTGGCCTCACTGCAGCACGAGGACGAGCTGACCGAGCGGGTGGAGAAGATCGTGGCCGAGCGCGGCCGGGTCACCGCCGCCCTGCGCGACCAGGGTTGGACGCTCGGCGACTCCCAGGCCAACTTCGTGTGGCTGCCCACCGGTGACGACACCGCCCGGATCGACGAGGTGCTGCGCGGCGAGCACGTCTTCGCCCGCTGCTGGCAGGGCGAGGGGATCCGGTTGAGCATCGGCAGCCCGAGCGAGAACGATCGTTGCCTGGCCGCCTTCGCCCGAGCCATCGCTCCGGCACCGGTTCGAGCCTGAAAGCTGCTCCCGGGCGGGCCATCGACCCGGTCCGGGGGCGGCCCCGGTTCGGGCTTGAGGCTCAGATCCCCAGGAACTCCCGCCAGCGGGGCCACTCCCGGTTGATCTGACCCATCCCCAGACCGAAGCAGCGCCGCAGCTTGGCGACACTGCGCTCCCGGTTCGAGATCGTCATGGTGTCGGGGAAGAAGAGCACCGCCCGGCCGTCCCTCTCCAGGTCGAACAGCTCCTCGCGGGTGGCATTGTAGCGGCGCCACCGGCCGGCCACCGCATCGGCGACCGCGGGGCGAAGGCGGAAGATCCGGCGCAGCGCCCGGATGTCGCGGGGCGGCTTCTTGACGTAGTTGCGAGGCCTGGTCATCACCACGGCGAACCGCCGGTAGCCGTCCATCTGGGCGGCGTCGAGCGGAATTCCGCCGTCGGGTCCGATCGCTCCGTCGACGTACTCCTCCCCGTTGATCGTCACCGGGGGCATCAGCCCGGGCATCGTCGAGGAGGCCTGGACGATCGTCATGAGGTCGCCCATCGAGGAGACGTCCTTGCGGGTGAACCAGCGCCGGGTGCCGTCCGCGGTGCGGGTGGCGCCGATCCGCAGGGAGGCCGGGTTGGCGTTGAAGGCGGCGTAGTCGAAGGGCAGTGCCTGGCCGGGGGCCGAGGTCTGCTGATAGATGTAGTCGGCGTTGAACAGTCCGCGTCCGGTGAGGAAGGTCCACAGGCTGCCGACCCGCGGGTCCCCGGAGAACTCCACGAAACTGGCCCGGGCCCGTTGCGGGTCATTCGACAGGTAGTTGGCGGTGTGCGAGGAGCCGGCGGAGATCCCCGAGACATGGGGCAGGTGAACCTGTTCGCGAAGCAGCTTGACGATCACCGCGGCGGAGTAGCTGGCGCGCATTCCGCCACCCTCCAGAACCAGGGCGACGTCGTCAACGGTGAAAGCTCCCATGCCGCCGATCCTGCCACCACGGCCCCGGGCGGTGAGACTCTGGGTGAATGTGGGTCGTCCCCGGCGGTGCTCGCTCATCCTCGCGTTCACTGCGGTAGCGTCGTCATCCGGAGAGCCGGCGGTGGCGCCGACATTTCCGGGCATCATCCCGGGGGTCCGAAATGATCACCGGCATGGAGCGGATCGCTCAGAAGATTCGATCGAATCTGCACCCGAAAGCCCGTTGATGACGCACTATGTGAGTGCGACGTAACGGTTCGGTTGCAACCACTGCTCCTGCTTGTAGCCGACTACGGGGCCTTAGAGGTTCCGCCGATAGGTGGGGAGCGTGTCGTTGTGGGGGTGCGGGCATGAGGCCTGCTACACACGGTTTCGACCAAGAAATCAGTGCTGCCAGGGGTTCCTCATGCCCGCTCTTCCATCTTCCATCATCGAACCCATCTGGGACCAGTTCCACTCCCTGATTCCACCCGTGGTGGACACTCACCCCCTGGGATGCCACCGCCCCCGGGTGGATGCGCGCATCGTCTTCGACAAGCTCATCCAGGTCCTCAAGTGGGGCATCCCCTATGAGGGGATCGCGGATGAGACCTGTTCAGCCACCACGATCCGGCGGCGCAGAGATGAGTGGATTCAGGCCGGAATCTTCCAAGACCTCGAGGACCTGTGCCTGAAGGCGGCAGACAAGATGCTCGGCCTCCAACTGGAGGACCTCACCGTGGACGGGTGCATCGTGAAAGCACCGTGCGGGGGTGAAGCCGCAGGACGGAGCCCCGTTGATCGGGGCAAACAGGGCACGAAACGCTCCCTGATGATCGAAGGCCAAGGCCTGCCCATCGGGTTCGTCATCGCAGGGGCCAACCGGCCTGACTCACCACTCCTGGAAGAAACACTCCAGCAGTTGGCCCGCTTCGGGTTTGACCTGCCCCAACGGATCACTGTCCACCTCGACGCCGGTTACGACTCGAAGAAGACCCGCGACCTCTTGAACACCCTGGGGTGCGACTATGTCATCAGCAAGAAGGGCGAGCCCCTCCAAGCCGGGAAACGCTGGATGGTGGAACGCACGAACTCCTGGCACACCAGAGGCTTCCGCAAACTGGCTCATCCGAATCCAGGGTGTAGTCGGGGTCTGAACCCGCCGGTCTCGAGCAGGGATCTGGCGATGTAGTTGGTCAGGTTGCGGAACCCCAGCGCCGAGCCGCGCAGGTGCTCGAGCCTGCCGTTGATCGCCTCGGTGGGCCCGTTGGAGGTGCTGGGCCGGTCGAAGTAGGCCAGGACGTCGGCGGCGCGCTTCTTCAGCGTCCTGCCGAGCTTGGTGATCTCGACCAGGGCCTTGGGGACGCCGGTGCTGATCGAGTCGATGAGCCGGGCCATCAGCTCGCGGCCGTGGCGCCGGTTCTCGTGGCGGTAGGCGGCGATCATGCGCTGGTAGACGCTCCAGGTGACCTCGACCTCGACGTGGGCGTCGTCGGCGAGAGCAATAGTCAAGACCTGTGGATCGGCGTGTCATGCGGCTTGAGCGTCACCTCCTGATTCGTGGGTGGAGGTCTGCTCGTCGTGGCCGTCTGGTCGTTCGACGAGGATGCCGTTCTTGAACGTTGCGCCGGCGCGGACGAGGGCGACGAGGTGGGGCGCGTTCACGGCGCGCCACCTGGTCTGGGCGGACTCGATGAGCTTGAAGGCCATCGCGATTCCGGCGGCTCGGGAGCCGGGTCCCTTCGTGACGCGCTGGCGCAGCCGGACGGTCGCGAACGTGGACTCGATCGGGTTGGTCGTGCGTAGGTGAACCCAGTGCTCGGCGGGGTAGTTGTAGAACTCCAGGAGGACGTCGAGGTCGTCGGCGATCTTCGCGGCGGCCTTGGGCCACTTGGTGCCGTAGTCAGCGACGAACGCCTCCGCAGCACGCTCGGCGTGGTCGCGGTTCTCGGCGTTCCAGATCTCGGCCAGCGCGGCCTTCGCGCCCGGCTGCGCGGACTTCGGCAAGGCGTTGAGGACGTTGGCGATCTTGTGGAACCAGCACCGCTGCTCGCGGGTCTGGGGCCAGACCTCGCGCAGCGCGGCCCAGAACCCGAGCGCCCCGTCGCCGACCGCGAGGACCGGAGCCCGCATCCCGCGGCGCTTGCAGCTGCGGAGCAGGTCGAGCCAGGACTCGGTGGACTCTCGGTGCCCGTCGTCGAGCGCGACCAGCTCCTTCGTGCCGTCAGCACGGACACCGACGATAACCAGCAGACACACCTTGTCCTGCTCCAGGCGGACCTTGAGGTGGATCCCGTCGACCCAGCAGTAGACGAAGTCGGTGCCGGCCAGGGACTGCTGGTTGAACGCCCTGGCTTCGTCTTGCCAGTCCCTTGGTCAGCCGTGTGATCACCGACGCCGACAGGCCGTGGCTGGTGCCGAGGAACTGCTCCAGTGCGGGGGTGAAGTCACTGCTGGACAGGCCGTGCAGGTACAGCAGCGGCAGCACCTGCGCAACCCGTGGCGACTTCCTGGCCCACGCCGGCAGGATCGCCGAGGCGAACCGCCTGCGCTCACCGGTCACCGGGTCGACCCGCTTGTCGTTGACCCGCGGCGCCTTGACCGGGATCGCGCCCGCCGCGGTGGTCACCTCCCGCGGCTCGTGGAAGCCGTTGCGGACCACCAGGCGACGACCCGCCTCGTCGAGCTCGTCGGTGAACTGCTCGACGTAGGCCGAGACCTCGGCCTGCAACGCCGCCGCCAGCATCTGCCGAGCGCCGTCGCGGACGATCTCATCGAGCAGCGACCCACCGGCTGCATGGTTGGACGCCTCGACGTCTTGGACTACCTTCAACATGAGCGCACCTTCCCGAACCAGCGCGCCAACGCCGGTCCTGATCAGAGTTCTGTGACTACAAGATCTTCCTCGGGAAGGTGCGCTCCGTCGCGCTCACCCGCCGAGGGCCATCCACAGGTTCTGATCATTGCTCCGTCGGCGAACAGGGTGTCCAGTCGGTCCTTCTGCTTGTCGTTGAGCAGGTCCGCGCCGGTGGACAGGGTCCGGCGGGCGGCATAGAGCGGGTCGCCCTTGCGGCCGCGGTGCCCACAGATGGCCTGCTGAACTCGCCGTCGGCACTCATCGAGCGCCTCGCCAGCGAGGCGCGTGACGTGGAAGGGATCTAGCACCGTCACCACGTCGGGAAGTTCCTCGACGGCGGCGGTCCTGAACCCGGTGAAGCCGTCCATCGCGACCACCTCCACGCCGTCGCGCCACTCCTGCGGGCGGTCGGCCAGCCAGGTCTTGAACGCCTGCTTGGAGCGTCCTTCGACCATGTCCAGCAGCCGTGCCGGGCCGGTGCCATCTCGCACTGGGGTGAGGTCGATGATCACGGTGACGTACCTGTCGCCGCGACGGGTGTGGCGCCACACGTGCTCATCGACCCCGACGACCTTCACCCCCTCGAAGCGGTGCTCCTCGTCGATCAGCACCCGCTTGCCCTCGGCCAGAACGGCGTCGTGGGCGGTGTCCCAGGCCACCCCGAGCCCCTCGGCGACCCGAGCCACGCTCAGGTGCTGGACCACGATCCCTTCCAGCGCCCACCGCAGAGCGCGCCGAGACAACTTGGCCCGGGGCTCGGCCGCGGCGGTGGTGTCCTGGCGCCACACATACCCGCAGCCGCTGCAGCGGTAACGGCGCACGACGACCTCCAGCGTCGTGGGCCGCCAGCCCAGTGGTTCGTGGGCAAGCCGTCGGACCACGGTGTCACGTGGTCTCCCTTCGCAGCCGCAGCGCCGGCACCACTGGTCGGGCTCGACCACCTGGCAGGCCAATACGGCACGATCCGGCTCGAGTCGCTGCCCGGTGACAACGAGGCCGAGTTCGTCGAGGCGGCAGAAGGCAGTCAGGTCGGGGCTGGCGAACGCATCAGCGCGCCCGCCGACGGTAGCGTCGTGCACGTCGAGGTCTTTCGGGCTGAGTGTGTAGGAGCTCTCATCCTCGGGAGACCTCGACCTCTATCCGGCCACCGACGCGCCGGCCCGCCGCGCGACGTGCGCTACACCCTCATCTGGGAAGAGCCGGTATTGCATCCCTGGACGCCTTCGTCTACATGAGCGTGCTGAACCCCTTCGGCGGGCCGGGCAACTCGACCCTGGTGATGAGCCAGCAGCTGTTCTCCACGGCATTCCAGAAGGGCCAGTACGGCATTGCCTGTGCAATGGGCGTTGTGATCGCCCTGATGACCATGATCTTCGCCGGGATCATCGGTCTGCTCAACCGTCTCACCGGCGGTAAGGACACGGTGACGATGGCATGAGCAGTCAACTCACGGCTCCCCTGTCGGCCGACGAGGTCGCGGTGCACCACGTCAAGGTCACCAAGGGTGACAGGGCGGTATCGACGGTCTCCCACATTCTGCTGATCATCTGGTCGGTGATCGTGGTGGGTCCGCTGCTGTGGACCCTGGTCACCTCCTTCAAGACCACCAGCGAGATCTTCTCCTCCCCCTTCGCTCTTCCCAAGAAGATCCAGTGGAAGAACTTCAGCAACGCCTGGACCACCGCGGGCATCGGCGACTACTTCATCAACACCGTGATCGTGGTGTTCTCCGCCCTGATCCTGGTGATGGTCTTCGGGGCGATGTCGGCCTATGTGCTGGCGCGCCTCAGGTTCTACGGGAACAAGGTCATCTACGTGCTGTTCCTGGCCGGGAACACCTTCCCGATCTTCCTGGCCGTGGTGCCGCTGTTCTTCACCCTGAAGAACATGGGACTTCTCAACACCCGTCCCGGCCTCATCATCACCTATGTGGCCTTCGCCCTGCCGTTCACCGTCTTCTTCCTCTACGCCTTCTTCAAGACGCTGCCGAATGAGATCTACGAGGCGGCGGAGATCGACGGTGCGGGGGAGTGGCAGACCTTCTTCCTGGTGATGCTCCCGATGGCCAAGCCCGGTTTCGCCTCGGTCGCGATCTTCAACTTCCTCGGCCTGTGGAACCAGTACCTCATCCCGGTCGCCCTCAACACGAACACGAGCAACTACGTGCTCTCCCAGGGCCTGGCGGCCTTTGCCGCCCGGACGAACTACGAGGTCGACTTCGGCGCCCTGTTCGCCTCGGTGGTGCTGACCATCCTCCCGGTGCTGATCGTCTACATCATCTTCCAGCGTCAGCTCCAGGGGTCGGTGTCCCAGGGCACCATGAAGTAGCCGTTCGGAGTCGCACCGGACGCCAACTCAGAGACGAACAGCCCGACCGGGATCTCCCGGTCGGGCTGTTCGTCTCATACGGCTCACGTCAGGCGTCCCCCTCGGGGTCCATGACGTCGTCGTCCCCGCTGTGTCGCCGGGGAGTCAGACGTCCCGTTCAAGCCTCATGACGTCGTCCCCGGTGCCTCGGGGCGCTCGGTTCAAGGGCCCTGGGCAGGGCTCAGATGTGGTTGTTCTCCAACTCGTCCCAGGAGGCGATGGCGTTGATCGCCGCCACCGTCATCGCCGAGCCGCCCCGGCGTCCCAGCAGGGTGAGGTACTCCAGGTGGAGGTCGGAGTCCACCAGGGCCTGCTTCGACTCGGCCGCTCCGACGAAGCCGACCGGGATGCCCACCACCGCCGCCGGACGCTGACCGGTCTCGGCGACCACCTCCAGCAGCCGGAACAGCGCCGTCGGGGCATTTCCGATCGCCACCACCGAGCCGTCCAGCTGGCCGTCGGCCGACCACATGTCGACCGCGGCACAGGTCTTGGTGGTCTGCTGGGCCTTCGCCAGCTCCGCCAGCCTCGGCTCCTTGATGTGGCAGACCACCTCGTTGTTGCGGGGCAGTCGGGAACGGATGATCCCGGTGGCGGTCATCGAGGAGTCGCACAGGATCGCCGCACCCTGCTCCAGAGCCTGGCGGGCGGCGGTGACCACACCGGGGGTGAAGGCGATGTCGGGAGCGATCGCGGTGTCGGCCGCGGAGTGGATCATCCGTGCCACGACGTGCTCGACGTCGGCGGGGAACCGCGACAGGTCGGCCTCGGCACGGATGATCCGGAAGGACTCCCGGTAGATGTCTGCCCCGTTGTTGACGTACTCGTGTCCCACCTGTGGCTCCTTGTCCGTGCGGACTGGCTGTGCGGACGGAGCCGCTGCCCCGACCTGCGTCGAGCGTAGTCGAGATGGCGTCCGGTGCCTGTGGGATCCTGGGCCGGCGAGGTGGCGGCGAGGTGGCGGACCCCACCCCGACCCTGGGTCATCGGGCGGGGACCGGCTGTGCTTGGATTGAGGACGGCCGAGCCCGTGGACGACTGATGAGCACATCAGCCGGACGCCCGTCGGCCGTCACACACATCACGAATAACGTTTCGATGCCGAGATGGAAGCCGGACAGATCCGGCACGGTCGCGCCACTGTGAGCACCCCGTCGAGGGTGGGAGTCAGAAAGTCACGGCATCGATCCTTTCCAGGATGGGACGCAGATCCCGAGAAAGGAGCGACTTCACTCATGCACATCGCAGAGGGAGTTCTCTCACCGACCGAGTGTGCCGTCTGGTACGCGGCGGCCGCACCATTTGTCATCCACGGCGCCCGCGAGGTCGTTCGCCAGGTGAAGCACCACCCGGAGAACAAGCTCCTGCTGGCTACCGCCGGAGCCTTCACCTTCGTCCTGTCGGCGATCAAGCTGCCGAGCGTCTCGGGCTCCTCCTCCCACCCGACCGGAACCGGTGTCGGGGCGGTCCTGTTCAAACCACCGGTGATGGCCTTCCTGGGCATGATCGTGCTCATCTTCCAGGCCCTGCTGCTCGCCCACGGCGGCATCAGCACGCTGGGCGCCAACACCTTCTCGATGGCCATCGCCGGCCCCTGGGTGGGGTACGCGTTCTACCGGATCACCAAGAAGCTGGGCGGTCCCGATGCCCTGGCGATCTTCCTGTGCATGGTCTTCGCCGACTTCAGCACCTACTGCGTCACCTCCTTCCAGCTGGCCTTCGCCTTCCCCGACCCGAACTCGGGGATCATGGGCGCCGCCGGCAAGTTCCTGGGGATCTTCGCCGTCACCCAGATCCCGTTGGCCCTGGCCGAGGGAGTTCTCGGAATCCTGCTGTTCCGTTTCCTCGCCAAGGTCGCCGGCCCCCAGCTGCGCTCCCTCGGCGTGCTGTCCGGCGGGTCCGACGCATCCACCACCCCGACGAAGGAGGCCGCAGATGTCTGAGACCGTCCAGAAGCAGAACAACTTCCTCACCAGCAACCACAAGTGGGTCACCCCCGTCCTGCTGGCCCTGCTGGTGGCGATCTTCGTCGTCAGCCTCATCGTGGGCGGCAGGAAGCCCGCCGGGGAGGGCCAGGCATTCGCCGGAACCGACGACGCCGCCGCCCAGGCGGCCGAGAAGGCCGGCGCCAAGCAGTGGATCAAGCCGATCTTCGAGCCCAACTCCGGTGAGGTCGCATCCGGCCTGTTCGCCCTCCAGGCGGCGCTGGGGGCCGGCATCGCCGGATACGCCCTGGGTCGGATGAGCGGCCGCAAGAAGGCCCAGGAGGAGATGGACGCCGCCCGGCTGCCCGACGCGATGCCTCCCGCCGTCGCGACTTCTCACGGAGCCGTCGAGCCGGCTGCTGACAAGGCTGCCGATGCCAGGGCTGCCGATCCGGCCGCCGACCGGACCGCGCGATGACCATCACCTCTCTGGACGACGCCGCCTGGGACTCTCCCTGGCGGTCTCGTCCGGTGGGGGAGAAGGTGGGGCTGTCGGTGGGGCTGATCCTCGTCGCGCTGTGCACCCCCGCCTGGCCGGGCACCCTGTTCGTCTCGGTGGCGGCGGTGGTCGCGATCCTCGGCTGCGCCCGGATCCGGCCGAAGGTGCTCCGGCAGGCGATGTCGGCCCCGATCGTCTTCCTGATCCTCGGCGGCCTCTCGGTGCTGGTCAGCGTCGGCACCGCGCAGGCCACCGCCGACGTCTGGTGGCACGGCGGGATCTTCGCGATCGGACCGGTCTCGGGCCGCCAGGCCGCCAACCTGGTGGCCCACGGACTGGCCGGGACGCTGGCCCTGATGATCCTGGCCCTGACCACCCCGATGGTCGACCTGCTCACCTGGATGCGCCGACTGCGCGTCCCGGACCCCCTGCTGGAGATCGCCAGTCTCACCTACCGGCTCATCTTCGTGCTGCTCAACACGGTGTTCACCGCCCACGAGGCGCAGAAGTGCCGGCTGGGAGACGCCCCGGTCGGGAGGCTCAACGGGTACCGGCGTCGACTCGAGAACACCGCCGCCCTGATGGGGTCGGTGGGGGTGCGCGCCTGGTCGCGCGCCAACCGGCTCAACGAGGGACTGGTGAACCGCGGGTTCGAGGACTCGCTGCTCACCCTGCCGATCCAGCGGGTCGGCAGCTGGCGGTTCAAACTGGTCACCGTGCTGGTGATCCTCGGATCCTGGGCCGCGTGCTGGCCCATCGCAGGAAGGCTGTGGAGATGAACGATCCACTGCACGACGCCGACTCGCTGCTGAGCACCGAGGGGCTGTGCGCCACCCATCCGGGTCGGCCGATGGTGCTGTCCGAGGTGTCCCTGACCATCCGACGCGGCGTGCGGGTGGCGATTCTGGGGGCCAACGGGTCGGGCAAGACGACCCTGCTGCGCTGCCTGTCGGGATCCCTGGAACCGGTCTCCGGGGAGGTCCGCAGAGGAGATGTCCGGCTGCGCCACAACCGCAAGGCGCTCAGGGAGCACCGGCGGTCGGTGCAGCTGGTGCTGCAGGACCCCGACGACCAGCTGTTCAGCGCCGACGTCACCCAGGACGTCTCCTTCGGGCCGATGAACCTGGGCCTGGAGGTCGAGGAGGTGCGCTCCCGGGTGTCCCGCGCCCTGCACCTGGTGGGTGCCGACCATCTGGCCGACCGGGCCACCCACCAGCTGTCCTACGGCGAGCGCAAACGGGTCGCGGTGGCCGGGGCGGTCGCCATGATGCCCGACCTGCTGCTGCTCGACGAGCCGACCGCCGGGCTGGACCCGGCCGGCGTCGTCCAGATGATGGGGGCCCTGGACAGGCTGCAGGAGGCCGGGACGACGGTGGCGATGGCCACCCATGACGTCGACCGGGCGCTGGCCTGGGCCGACGAGGCGCTCGTGGTGGTGGAACACCAGGTGGTCCAGGGGCCGATCGACCAGCTGCTGGCCGATGCCGAACTCATCGAGAGGGCTCACCTGGAACTGCCGTGGCCGCTGGATCTGGCGCGCCGACTGGGACTCGAGGGCCGGCCGCGCACCGTCGAGGAGGTCGTGGCGCTGATCGGCTCCCGTCAGCCGACCGCCTGACAAGCGGCCCGGAGGCGCATCCGGGCGGTTACTTCGTCCAGCTCCAGCCGATCACGGTGCGGGCCGGCTTCCAGCCGTGCAGTCGACCGATGTGATCGGCTGTCTCCACGCCGACCCGCATCAGCTCCCCGCCCCACTCGGCGTGCAGTTCGGCCAGCAGGCTCTCGGCCTCGATGGTCACCCCGTGGATGACGAATCGGCCCCCCGGCGCCAGAACCTGGCGGCAGGCCTCGGCCAGCTCGCGGGTCGCCCCGCCGCCGATGAAGACGGCGTCGGGGGCCTCCATCTCGGGCAGCCCCTCGGCCAGGTCGGCGTCGATCACCTCGAACTGGCCGGGCAGGGTGAGGGCCCGGGCATTGGCCCGGGCATTGGCGGCCCGGTCGGCCCTCCTCTCGACCCCGATCGCACGGCAGGAGGGGTCGGTGCGGCACCACTCGACGGCCACCGAGCCGGCACCGGTGCCGAGGTCCCACAGGAGCTGGCCGGGCAGCGGGCGCAGCACGGCCAGGGCCATCGCCCGCACCGGGTGCTTGGTGATGAGGCCGTCGTGGACGAAGTGCTCCTCGTCGAGGCCGGGGGTACGTCCCAGAAGGCTGGTGTCAGGGTCATCGGTCACGGGCACACCCTACGAGATCGGCGCCGGGCGGGAATCGACGCCGGGGGCCGCGGCGTCGGCCCTGTCGCGGGGGCAGACGCCGTCTCGGCGGATCGTGTGACAGAATCTCCCTCGGCCGGTCGGGGAGGAATCCCGGTGCCGGGGACGGGTCCTCCGTCCCCCATTCCGGAGCGGTCCCGCCACTGTGAGCGCATCTGCGCGAGCCAGGTCGTCCCTGCCGGCAGCCTCCGTGACGCCATCGGAGGTCACGATGCGGGCGAGGACCCGCGAGGAGGATCCGGATGCCGCGCGCACACACCGATGTCGACCCCGACGACGGGCTGTCGACCCGCCAGCGGCGCCTCAGGCCCGTACTGGCGGTCAACACCGGCGACGGGAAGGGCAAGACGACCGCCGCGATGGGCACCGCCCTGCGCGCCTGGCACCAGGGATGGTCGGTCGGCGTCTTCCAGTTCATCAAGTCCGGACGCTGGCACGTCGGTGAGCAGGACGCCCTGGAGGCCCTCGGTCGGATCCACCGCGAGACCGGGGTCGGTGGGCCGGTGACCTGGGAGACGATGGGCACCGGATGGTCCTGGACGAAGGCCTTCTCGGCCTCTGAGGATCCCGCCGAGGCCGCCCGCGAGGGGTGGCGTCACGTCCGCTCGCTGCTCGCCGAACAGGCCCTCGACTTCTACCTTCTCGACGAGTTCAGCTACCCGTTGGACTGGGGGTGGATCGACGTCGACGAGGTGGTCGACGTCCTCACCCACCGGCCCGGCACCCAGCACGTCGTCATCACCGGACGGCGGGCACCCGACACGCTCATCGAGGCCGCCGACCTGGTCACCGAGATGACCAAGATCAAGCACCCCTTCGATGCCGGCCAGCGCGGTCAGGCGGGGATCGAATGGTGAGCGCCGGACCTGAGCCGATGAGGATCCCCCGGATCCTCATCGCCGCCGCCGCCTCCGGGGGCGGCAAGACGACCGTCGCGACCGGGCTGATGGCCGCCCTGCGCCGGGCCGGCCACCCGGTGGCCCCGTTCAAGGTGGGCCCGGACTACATCGACCCCGGCTACCACAGCCTGGCGGCCGGTCGTCCCGGCCGCAATCTCGACTCGGTGATGTGCGGGCCCGATCTGATGGCCCCGCTGCTGGCTCACGGATTCCTCGCCCCCGCGACCACTGCACAGACCTCTGCGCAGACCCGCGCATCCTCCTCGGCAGTGTCCGGGGAGGCTCCCGGGTCCGCCGAGCTGGCGGTCGTGGAGGGAGTGATGGGGCTGTTCGACGGCCGACTCGGCGACGGCGCCGGATCCTCCGCCGAGATCGCTCGGCTCACCTCCACCCCGGTGGTACTGGTGGTCGACGCCTCCCACGCCTCGTTGACCCACGCCGCGGTGGTCGCCGGACTGGCGGGATTCGACCCGCGGGTGAGGGTCGCCGGGGTGATCCTCAACCGGGTCGGCTCGGCGCGCCATGGAGCCGAGATCCGGCGCGGGGTGGATCGCCTGGGGATCCCGGTGCTCGGCGAGATCCCCCGCGACAAGGACATCTTCGTGCCCTCCCGGCACCTGGGACTGGTCCCGGCCGCCGAACGGGACGCCTCGGCCGCACAGGTCGGCGCCCTGGCCCGGCTGATCGCCGACCACGTGGATCTGGACGCCGTGCTGGCGGTGGCCCGCCGGGCCCCCGACCTGGCCGTGCACCCCTGGGATCCGGCGGCGGCGCTGAGGGGCAGTGCCGCCTGGGGATCGCTGGAGGAGGCCCGTCGGCGCGGTGGCGCCGAGTCCCCGCTGGTCGCGATTGCGGGCGGCCGGGCCTTCACCTTCCGCTACGCCGAGACGACCGAACTGCTGGAGGCCGCCGGCTGCCGGGTCGTCGAGGTGGACCCGCTGACCGACGCCGCCCTGCCCGAGGGGGTCGCCGGGCTGTACCTGGGCGGCGGGTTCCCCGAGATGCACGCCGACCAGCTGGCCGCCAACCGGTCCCTCCACGAGTCGATCCGCTCCCATGTGGCCGCCGGAATGCCGGTGGTCGCCGAGTGCGCCGGGCTGCTGATGCTGTGCCGCACCCTGGACGGCCATCCGATGACCGGGGTGCTGGACCTGCAGGCCGAGATGAGACCGCGTCTCACGATGGGGTACCGGGACGCCGTCGCCGACTCCGACACCCTGCTGGCGGGAGCGGGGGAGAGGGTGATCGGCCACGAGTTCCACCGGACCGGTGTGAGTGCCGTCGACCCGACCGGAGACCGGGAGTCGGGCCCCTCGACCCCGGCCTGGAGCTTCGCGATGCCCGACGGGTCGACCCGGCTGGAGGGCGTCTCCTCGGATCCGGCCGGGATCGGACGCTCCACCGTCCACGCCTCCTACCTCCACCTGCACTGGGCCGGACAGCCGGCCTGCGCCGCCCGCTTCGCCGCCGAGGCCTGGCGGTGTGCGTCGTCCGCCCCGCAGCCGTCCGGCATCGGGGAGACGGCCCCTCCCCGCCCGGCGGACCCCCGGCCCTCGCCGGCTGCCGAACCCGAGCCCCGGGATCGGGCCGTTGAGCCGGACCTTCTCCACCACGGCGACCGCGACGTCGCCGCCGGACTGGTCGACCTGGCCGTCAATGTCCGCGTCGACCACACCCCCCGGTGGCTCGTCACCGCCATCACCGACACGTCCTCCCGGTGGCAGACCTACCCCGACGCCGAACCGGCCCGCCTCGCGCTGGCCGCCCACCACCGCGTCGACCCCGCGGTGGTGCTGCCCACCAGCGGCGGCGCCGAGGCCTTCGCGCTGGTCGCCCGGGCTCTGCACCCCAGCCGTGCGGTCGTCGTCCACCCCCAGTTCACCGAGCCGGAGGCCGCCCTGTGCGCAGCCGGTCACCGCGTCGACAGGGTGCTGCTGGACCCGGCCGACCAGTTCCGTCTCCACCCCGAGGAGATCCCCGGCGACGCCGACCTGGTGATGGTCGGCAATCCGACCAACCCCACCGGGGTCCTGCACCCCGCCGAGATCCTCGACCGGCTGCGGGCTCCCGGGCGGGTGCTGGTGGTCGACGAGGCCTTCATGGACGCCACCGACGGCGCCCAGTCGCTGATCGGCCCGCGGATGGACCAGCTGCTGGTGCTGCGCTCCCTCACCAAGACCTTCGGCCTGGCGGGGATCCGCGCCGGATACGTCCTCGGCGACCCGGCCCTGGTCTCCCGGCTGGCCGCCCAGCAGCCCCCGTGGTCGGTGTCGACGCCGGCGATCGCCGCGATGATCGCCTGCTGCTCGCCGGCCGCCACCGCCCATCGCCGGGACCTCGTCGAGGCGCTCCCGGCCGCACGCCAGGATCTCGTGGCGAGACTGCGGGCCCAGGGGCTGACCGTCATCGACTCCGAGTCCCCCTTCGTGCTCGTGGACACCTCGTCGGTCGATCCGCACCGGTCGATCCGCGAGGAGCTGGCCGCCCGCGGCCTGGCGGTCCGCCGCGGGGAGACCTTCCCCGGACTGGGTCCGACCTGGATCCGGTTGGCGGTCCGCGATCCCGACATCCATGCCCGGCTCGCCGACGCCCTGGCCGACATCTCCGCCGGCCGCACCTCCCGACCCCACCCTGACCATCTCGACAAGGAGATTCGATGACCACCCCCCGGTACGCGCCAGATCTGGTCCCCGGCACCGTCACCCTGGTCGGCGGCGGGCCCGGAGACCCCGGCCTCATCACCCTGGCCGGATATCAGGCGGTCTGCCAGGCCGACGTCATCCTCTACGACCGGCTGGCACCCCAGGACATCCTCGCCGACGCCCCCGCCGCCGAGAAGATCCCGGTGGGGAAGGTGCCGCGCGGCCCCTACGTCCCCCAGGAGCGGATCAACGAACTGCTCGTCGAGCACGCCCGGGCCGGGCAGAGGGTCGTCCGGCTCAAGGGCGGCGACTCCTTCGTCTTCGGCCGGGGAGGGGAGGAGTGGCAGGCCTGCGCCGCCGCCGGGGTGCCGGTCCGGGTGATCCCCGGAGTCACCTCATCGGTCGCCGGGCCGGAGCTGGCCGGGGTTCCGCTCACCCATCGCCACATGGTCCAGGGGTTCACGGTGGTCTCCGGCCACGTCGCCCCCGGCGACTCCCGCTCGGTACTGGACTGGGGTCAGCTCGCCAGGTGCGGTACCACCCTGGTGATTCTCATGGGGGTGGCTCACATCAAGCGGATCGCCGAGGACCTGATGGGCGGCGGACTGGCGGGCGACACCCCGGTCGCGGTGGTGCGCGAGGCCTCACTGCCCGACCAGTCGGTGATCAGCACGACCCTGGCGGAGGTGGCCGATGTGATGGCCGCCGCCGAGGTCCGGCCGCCGGCGATCGTGGTGGTCGGTGATGTCGCCGGACTGGATCTGGATCACGCCGACGCCGCCGCCCGGCACCACTCGGATCACTGAGGGTTATCGAGAGGTCCAGGATCGTGGGGGCCTAGGGGTTCTGGGGGTCGGACGGCGACCTCCACGGACCGTCAGCCGAGCGTGCTGCGAACCCACTCGGCGGCCAGCTCCGGGGTGGTGACCTGCTGCCCGTAGCTCGGTGACGGCGGCCGGGAGATCATCACCACTGCGGTGCCGGACTGTCGGGCGGCGGTCAGTTTGGCGTCGGGCCGGGACCCGCCGGCGTCCTTGGACACCATCACGTCGAACCCCGCCAGCAGGGCTCGCTCGGAGTCGACGGTGAACGGCCCCTTCTCCTGTCTGACGGTCCAGCCGGCCGGCAGCGGCCCCTCGGGGGCGTCGATGCAGCGTGCGGTGACCCTGCGGTCGGCCAGGGGCGCCAGGTAGTGGGGGACGGGCTGGCGTCCGACGGTCAGCAGAATGTCCCCCGGCAGTGACGCCGCCTCCCGGGCCGCCGCGTCATGGCCGGCGGCCCAGATCCACTCGGTCGACCAGGGCAGGGCCCGCCAGCTGGGTGCCTGGAGACGTGCCAGCGGCAGGCCGAGACGCCGGGCCGCCTCGGCCGCGTGCTGCGACATCGTCGCGGCGAAGGGATGGGTGGCGTTGACCAGCGCCTTGACAGCGTGGTCGCCGAGGAAGGCCGCCAGGCCGTCTGCCCCGCCGAACCCGCCGACCCGGACCTCTCCGGGGAGCGGACGCCGGGACGTGGTCACCCCCGCCAGGGAGGTGACGACGTCGACCCCCTCGTCGACCAACTGCCGTGCCAGCACGCGGGCGCGGCGGGTGCCGCCGAGGATGAGAACGTCCATGGCGTCCATCAAAGCAGCCTCACCGGTGTGGGAGGATGGATTCCGGTCCCAGGTGGAACTCCGGTGCGACTCCGGGGCGGTCCCGCCACTGTGAGCGTCAGCGCGTGCACCCGACCGATGAGGCGAGCCCAGGCGAACCCCTCCGGCCGTCGAGTGCGTGGCGGCGCGAGCCAGGTCATCACCGGTGGATCGCGGGTCGCATCAGCGGTCCGCCAGAACCCTCGGGCGCAGGCCGAGGTGGGTTCGGGAGCACTGCGAGGACACAGGATCCCCGGACCCGGCCATGCGTCCAGATACAGGAGACGTACAGCATGGCCGACACTCGGCTCCCCGACTCCCTGCCCGCCCAGGCACTGCTCGCCCGCACGGTGGCCGCCATCCGCCCGGCCGATCCCGATGCCTTGGCCGCCGCCCGCGACCGTCAGCAGATCCTCACCAAGCCCGAGGGATCACTGGGCCGCCTCGAGGACCTGTCGATCCGGCTGGCCGGGATGAGCGGTCGGGTGCCCACCCCGGTGCCCAGCCACCCGGTGGTCGGCCTGTTCGCCGGGGACCACGGCGTCTGGGCCGAGGGAGTCTCCCCCGACCCGCAGGAGATCACCGCCCAGATGGCGGTGAACATGGCCGCCGGCGGGGCCGGGGTGACCGTTCTGGCCCGCCAGATGGGAGCCGAGGTCTGGGTGACCAATGTCGGCGTCGCGGTGGATCTGCCCGCCGGCTGCGGGGTGCGCGAGAAGTGCATCCGGCACAGCACCGACGACATCTCCCGGGGTCCGGCGATGAGTGTGGACGAGGCCGTCCAGGCCCTGGAGATCGGCATCGCGACCGCCGACGAGGCGGTCGCCGCCGGGGCCGACATCCTGGTCACCGGAGAGATGGGGATCGCCAACACGACACCGGCATCGGCCCTCATCAGCGTCTTCACCAACCTGTCCGCCGCCGACGTCACCGGCCGCGGAGCCGGCGCCGCCGACGACCGCCACCGCCACAAGGTCGCCGTCATCGAGCGCGCCCTGACCCTCAACCGGCCCGATGCCGACCATCCCGTCGAGGCGCTGGCCAAGGTCGGCGGATTCGAGCACGGTGCGATGGCCGGACTCATCCTGGGGGCCGCCGCCCATCGCGTCCCGGTGGTCCTGGACGGCGTCATCGCCTGCTCCTCGGCCCTGCTGGCCGCCGCCATCGCGCCGGCCTCGGTGGACTTCCTGGTGCCCGGTCACGCTGGTGCCGAGCCCGGCATCACCGCGGCCCTCGGCGTCCTGGGGCTTCCGGCCCTGCTGGATCTGGGGATGCGTCTGGGGGAGGGGTCCGGGGCCGTGCTGGCCCTGCCGATCGTCCAGGCCTCCGCGCACATCCTCAACGAGATGGCCACCTTCGAGGACGCCGCCGTCACAGACATCAAGGTGACCGGCGAGACCGGCATCCCGGATGCGCCGGATGCGGCGGCCGCCGAGGAGGGCGACCCGGCATGAGCCAGCTGCACGTCCCCAGCCCGGTCGGCGCCCCTCCGGTGCGCGCCCTGGTGCTCGGTGGGGCACGGTCCGGCAAGTCCTCCTGGGCTGAGTCCCGGATGGCCCGCTTTCCCGAGGTGACCTATGTCGCCACCTCGGCCCGCAACCCCGATGACCCCGAGTGGGAGGAGCGGATCCGGCTCCACCGGGAACGGCGTCCCGACTCCTGGACGACGGTGGAGACCCTCGATGTCGGCTCGGTGCTGAGGCGTCACGAGGACGCCCCGGTGCTCGTCGACTGCCTGGGGGTGTGGATCACCCGGGTGCTCGACGAGGCCGGCGCCTGGACCGGCGAGGAGGGCTGGCGGCAGAGGCTGGCCGGGCGCGTCGACGATCTGGTCGACGCCGTCCATCACACCCGGCGCGAGGTGGTCATGGTGTCCAACGAGGTGGGGATGGGACTCGTCCCGGAGACCGCGTCCGGACGGCTCTTCCGCGACGAGCTGGGGCGTCTCAACGCCGCCGTCGCCGGGGCCTGCGACGAGGTGTGGGTGTGCATCGCCGGCATCCCGAAGAGGTGGGCATGAGTCAGACTCCCGCCCCGGCCCGGATTCCCGGCCCACTGCTGGGCATCGTCTCGGCCTTCGCACTGTTCTCGATCATCCCGGCCCCCGTCCTGCCCACCGTCGACCGCCGGATCGCCACCCGGGCGATCCGCGCCTTCCCGTGGATGGGGATCCTGCTCGGAGTGGTCGCCGGGGCGGTGGCCGGCGGGGTGCTGGCCGCCGGCGCCGGGCCCTGGCTGGCCGGCGTGCTGGCCCTGGCCTGGCTGGCCGCGGCCACCGGGGGATTCCACCTGGACGGGGTCGCCGACACCGCTGACGGGTTGGGCTCCCGGGCGCCGGCCGAACGCGCCCTGGCGATCATGAAGCAGTCCGACATCGGGCCGATGGGGGTGATCAGCCTGCTGATGGTGCTGCTCATCGACCTGGGAGCCCTCACCAGTCTCACCGCCACCGCGGCCGTCGCCGGGCCGGGATCCTGGTGGCGGGTCGCGCTGCTGGTGCTGGTCGGACCCTCGGTGGGACGCGCCTCGATCCTGCTGGCGACCCTTCCCTCGGTGCCGTGCGCCCGGCCCGGCGGGTTCGGGTCGCTGGTGGCCGGGGTCACCACGGGTCGGGCCGCCGGGATCAACATGGTCTGTCTGGCGGTGGTCTGGGCGGTGCTCGGCTGGCTGGTCTCGGGCTGGGCGGGCGCCGCGCTCGTGGTCGTCGCCGCGGTGCTGGCGCTGGTCTGGGCCCAGGGCTGGACCCGTCACCTGGTGCGGCGGTTCGGCGGGGTGACCGGGGACTGCTTCGGATCGCTCAACGAGACTACCCAGTGCGTGCTGTGGGCGGTTCTGGCGATCGGTGCGGCCCTGTTCTGGTGACGTCGTCCGGGATGTCGCTCAGGGCGACGTCCGTGGCAGGGTGGAGCCGTGACTGTCGATGACTGCGGAGACCTCGTCGAACTGACTGCCCCGGCCCGGCGCATCGTGAGTCTGGTGCCCTCCATCACCGAGGCCATCGCCCTCACCTGCCCCGAGCGGCTGGTGGGGTGCACCGACTGGTGCATCCGGCCGACCGACATCGAGGCCCGGGCGGGCCACCGGGTGCAGCGGGTGCGCGGCACCAAGAATCCGGACCGGGCGGCGATCGCCGCGCTGCGTCCCGACCTGGTGATCGCCAACCGCGAGGAGAACCGCAAGTACGACGTCGACCTGCTGCGCCAGGACGGGATCCCGGTCTGGGTGACCAGCATCGACGGCGCCGAGCAGGCGGTGGCCAGTCTGAGCAGGCTGTTCACCGAGGCCCTCCGGATCGCCGATCCCGAGTGGCTCGACCAGGCGCGCTCGGAGTGGGGCGCGCAACCTCCCCAGCCGGTCCTCACCGCGGTGGTCCCGGTCTGGCGGGATCCGTGGATGTGCGCCGGTCGCACGACCTACATCGCCGACCTGATGGCCCACTGCGGGGTGCGACTCGTGGCGCTGCCCGACGACGGGACCCGCTACCCGCACGTCGACCTGGAGGTCCTGCAGGGGCTGGACGTCGACCGGGTCGTGCTGCCCGACGAGCCCTACCACTTCACCGCCGCCGACGGCCCCGAGGCCTTCCCCGGACACGACGTTCGACTTGTCGACGGGCAGCGCCTGGCCTGGTACGGACCCTCGATGGTGGGGGCCCGCCAAGCCCTGATCGACGCCGTCCGCTGATCGCCGGCGGGCCGGATTTCCTCACCCGGCGTCCTGCTGTCAGAATGTGAGGCGGTCGCCACGCTGGACAGGTTCCGGCGGGTCACAGGCCTGTGTAGCTCAGTTGGTAGAGCGCCGCTCTTGTAAAGCGATGGTCGCGGGTTCGATTCCTGTCACAGGCTCCACTGAAACACCCGGTCAGAAGCTCTTCGGCCGGGTTTTTCACCACCTGCATGACCAGACCGTGTCCTCGGCATCTCCGTGAGGGCTCGGTGCCGGAACGGTGGGTCCCGTCCGAGGCCATATTCGTCCGCTCCTGGCACGACGGAAATGACGACCGGGGTCACCCGGAACAGCCGCGCACTCCGAATCTATGCTCAGGCTATGAAGCTATATCATCGAATTTCGATCACCGGCGCCCTCGGGCTGCTCGGTACTGCCGTGCTGTTGGCAGGGTGTAGCGGCGCCAACAGTGACTCGACCGCCAGCACCCCGGCCACCAGTGGGACCGCCATCAGTGCCTCCTCCGCAAGCACGTCTGCGACTGGCACACCAGCCCCGAGTACGTCGACGACCAGGGTGCTGGCGACCGGGGCGTCGTCGGCAAGCACCTCTGCGGCCAGCGCGCCGGCCCCGACCCGGTCCACATCCGGGCCCTCGACACAGCAGACCCGTTCGGCATCCGACAAGCCCGGGGCCGGCGGAGCATGCGGCGCTCTGCACGGCGCGGGCACGCAGTATGTGCAGGGCAAGCTGTACGTGACCTCGGGCACCATCGGCTGCAATGAGGCCAACGCAATCATGAACGGCTACCTGACGGGTCCCGTGGAGGGCAGCGGGCACATCGGCTCATTCAAGGGGTTCGAGTGCGGCAGGGACAACAGCCCGAGCGCTGCGGCGAAGGCCCAGTGCGAGAAGGGCGGAACCACGCTGGAGCTCAGGTAGCAGAGCAAGGCGTCTTGGGCCCGGAACGCCGGACCCTCAGGCCATCACCTGTTCCCACTCGCTGCGGTGGGCCAGCATCCGGCTCGCGGCCTCCTTCGCGCCTTCCAGGCTGTGGTGGGCTCCCCATCCGCACTGGGTGGTGTTGGCGGCCGGGACCGCGTCCAGGGTGAGGATGTCCTTGAGGGTGGTCTCCACCAGATCGCAGGTGGCCGGCACATCGGGCTCGCCGACCATGATGAGGTAGAAACCGGTCTGGCAGCCCATCGGGCCGAAGTCGATGACCGAGTTGCTGTGGTTGCGCACGCACTCGGCGAAGGAGTGCTCCACCGAGTGGACGGCGTCCATCTCCAGGTGGTCGGCGTTCGGCTGGCAGAACCGCACGTCGTACTTGGTGAGGGTGTCGCCGGCCGGCAGATGCTTGACATCGGCCACCCGGATGAAGGGTGCCGCGACCTTGGTGTGGTCGAGATTGAAGCTCTCGACATTCATCTTCTGCGTCATGGGCCCATCATTGCGCGGACCGCGGGTCGGCGTCCCACCTCAGAGCCTGTGCCACGTTCGGAGAGCCTCCCGGACCGGAACGCCTGTCAGCGCCGGAGCTCCCGCCGGCCCCGGAGCTCCTGCCAGGTCGTGGCAGCCGTCCGTCGGTGACGAGCAAGCCGGCCAGCAGGACCAGTGCTGTCGCCCCGAGGATCGACCATCCGACCGTGCTGGAGGTCCACGATCCGCCGACCCCGTGGGTCGCGTAGGGGAAGACGGGGACCCTCATCTGTGCCGGACGGACGATCGCCCATGCGGTGACGGCCGGCACCACCAGCGCCGCCCAGTGGTGTCCCGGGGTGGCGCTGCCCGCGCATCGTCGGGCCGTTCCCCAGGCCAGCGCCGCCAGCGCCCCGGCCACCCCCTGGAGGGCGACCGACCAGGGATGTCCGAACAGCGATGGACGCGCCCACCACACCATCACCAGCCACACGCCGAGAAGGGGAAGGACGCCGACCAGTCGTGCCGTGGTGCGCCACAGGATCCCGCGGGGGGCGGCGTCCACAACCCCCGCGAGGGGCTCGTCCAGGCACCAGCAGACGGCCGCGGTGAGCAGCCCGACGGCAATGCCTTGCAGGGGCCACAGCAGCCAGGAGTTGTACTCGATCAGCATCACAAGAGCGATCAGCAGGCCGGAACTGGCAAGTACGAGCCGCCAGGGGATCGCCCGAATGCCGTGGGACCACATCTCGTCCTCCTCAGGCCGGCGCCTCGATGAGCGGATTGTGGAAGGCGTGCGGCAGGCCGGTGACCATCGTCAGGATCAGTGCGACGACGGCTGCCGCCAGCAGGATCGCGATCCCCGCCCTCAGCCGCGGCCGCGGCCCCTCCGGGTCGTGGTACAGGGCCACCGCCACCCCGGTCGCGCACAGCAGGACGAGGTACACGATCCACATCTGCGGCGATCCTGGCAGGGCCACCCAGTGCACCGGTTCCCGCTCGGCGGTGAAGGCGAGGGGGCCGTACCAGTGCGTCCACGGCCAGACCATGTGCCAGCGCCAGGTCGACTCGAACCAGCCCTGCAGGGGCATCGTGACGACGACCATGAGCACGGTGCACAGCGCCGCCGCCCCGCGGAACCTCAGCCACCGTGCGATGACCAGACCCAGCAGCGGGCCGCCGACGGCCGCCATGACACTCTGGGCGAAGACCACCGACAGCACATAGCTGGTGGTCACCGGCCCCGACGGCACCGCCCAGTCGGCGGGCGGACGGGAGAGGATGAGCCAGGCGATGGACAGGTACCAGATCACCGTGACGCTCACCGGCACCACGACGGCCCAGGCGAGTGCGATCGTGCGTTCCGACTCGCTCACGGCGGTCGCTCCAGCGGCCTCGGCCGCCCGGTCCGAGCGACGGGTGAGGCCGGCCATCACCATGATCCCGAGCAGTCCGATCAGCGCGGCCGGCGCGATGGCGTCAGTGAGGGCCTCGGTGGAGTCCCGGGCCCACCCGGTCCGGTGGACCTGGAGGGCGACCAGCAGCACCAGACCGATGAGGAACAGCGGCGAGGTGGCGTAGTTGCGGATCTCCTGAGTCACCAGCACGGTGCGCGACGACGGGCGGGTCGGAGCAAGTGTTTGGGTCATCGGAGTACTCCTTCGTCGAGTGAGCGGCTGCGCAGCAACAGGTAGGCGTCCTCGACGGTGGGAGGAACGGGGCTGGCCCCCGGGTGGGGGATACCTCCCACCGATCGCACCATGCCGGTGCCCGTGCGCCAGGTGTGGACCGCCCCGTCATTCTCCTGGGGGCCCACGTGGACGTGGTCGGAGGCGGTGGCGAGCAGGTCGGACACCGCGCCGTCGAAGCGGATCCGGCCGGCGTCGAGGACGACCACCCGGTCGCACAGCGCCGAGACATCCTCGGTCTGGTGGGTCGACAGCAGCACGGTGCCCGCCTGCTCGGAGAGGATCCTGCGCAGGGTGGCCCGCTGCTCGGGGTCCAGTCCGGTGGTGGGCTCGTCGAGGATCAGCAGTCTCGGTTCGCCGAGCAGGGCCTGGGCGATGGCCAGCCGTCGACGCTGCCCTCCCGAGAGTTTGCGCACCCTCACGGTGGACCGCTCCTGGAGCCCGACCAGGGTCAGCACCCGGCGCACCTCGGCGCGGCGGGCGGTGGTCTGGTCCCACTCCTTGAGCACGGCGATGTAGTCGAGGAATCCGAAGGCCGTCATGCCGCGCGGGAAGACGACCTCCTGGGGGAGGTAGCCGATCAGCCGCCTGGCCGAGGTGCGCTCGGCCGGCGAGGCGGTGGTCTGGTGCCCCTCGACGACGATCCGTCCGGCGGTGGGAGCCATCGCGGTCGACAGCAGACGCAGCAGGGTCGTCTTGCCGGCACCGTTGGGGCCGAGCAGACCGATCACTCCCGATCCGAGGGTGAGTGTGGTCGGGTGCAGCGCCACGGTGGGGTGGATGCGGGCGCGCAGCGGGCTGCCATAGGTCTTGGACACGGCATCCAGGTGGGTGGTCACGGTGAGACTCCAATCGCTGGGGACCTGTCCGACAGCGCCCTGAGGGCGACACCGAGCAGGACGGTGAGCAGGGCGAACAGGCCCTGGACCGGCAGCTGGCCGAGCAGATCGGAGGCCTGCAGGCCGGCCATCGAGGCGACGACGAGCAACCAGCCGATGGAGCTGATGGCCGCGGCCGTCCGGGCGAGAAGCCAGTTGAGCAGCACCAGGGTGGCGCTGGTGAGGAGCAGTCCGGGGAGCAGCCACAGCCAGATGGCGGAGTCCAGGCCGGGGACCATCGAACCCAGTACGAGGACCGCGGGAAGCGCCACCACGAGGGTGGACAGGGTGCGCAGCAGGGTGATCCGCAGCCACGGGCAGGCGGTGGTGCCGACCAGCTCGCGCAGCGGGTCGGTGGCGTCGAAGGCGGCACTGACGGCGATCACCGGGACCAGTGGTGCCAGGGCCAGGAAGACCGGCAGATAGCTCACCCCGGGCAGGGCGGCCGCGATGGCGCAGGCGATCGCCCCGCTGACCGCGATCGCCCAGGGCAGCTGCAGGTCGTCGGAGGCGGCGATGACGGCGACGTCGCTGTCCCTGACGCCGAGCCGGGTCAGCAGCCGCATCGGCAGGGAGCGTCGTGGGTGGTCGATCCTGGCGTGGACCGCCTGCCAGAGGGGTTGCGGATCCCCGGCGACGGTCCGGGCGTCCCGGCGGCAGGAGGGGCAGGACAGCAGATGGGCCTCGACGGCCGACTCCGTCGTGGGGTCCAGACCGCCGGCGGCATAGCGCTGCCAGAGATAGGCGGTGAGGTGCGTGTCTCGGCTGGTCATGTCAGAGCCCCCATCAGGTGTCGGCGAAGGTGGATCTTGGCGAGCCTGACGCGGCTCTTGACGGTGCCATGCGGGACGCCGAGGAGGCGTGCGGCCTCCCGGGTGGTGAGTCCGTCGAGGACGGTGGCCCGCAGTGCGGCCCGCAGGTCGGGGGACAGGCGCGCCATCGCATCACCGAGATCCCCGTGCTCCACGGCGAGCAGGAGCTGTTCCTCGGCGCTGAGGGTCTGGCCGGCGTAGCGCGCCACGACCTCTTCGCGCAGCGCCACCGGGGCCGGCCGGGTGCGCAGGCAGGAGATCAGTCGGCGGATGGCGATCCCCCACAGCCAGGCGCCGACGTCGCCGTCCCCGCGGTACCGGCCGGCCTGCTGCCAGACGACGACGAAGGCGTCCTGCAGGGCGGTTTCCGCCAGGTCCGCGTTGCCGGCGCGCCGACGCAGCCGCAGCATGAGCCAGCCGCTGTGCCGCTCGATGAGCTCGCGCAGGGCCGACTCGTCCCCGGTACTGATCCGGGCGAGCAGTTCGGCATCGCCGACGGCGTCGGTCTCCATACCCCACTGTCGCCGGGAGAGGTCCAGATGGATCACTCCGACGGCGAGAACTCTCCGGATACTCCTTGGGGTCGGGAGTACCCGGAAGGGAACTCAGTGCCGCCTGACCTGCTTCTCCGGGTCCAGCCCGCAGCTTGCCTGGACGGCCTCGCAGTTGCCCTGGATCTGCACCTGCTCGCCCGCCGGGATCCACAGCGACTGGCCGCGCACGATCTCCTCGGTGCTGGCGGCGCTGGAGCACACCAGATGGCCGCCCAGCACCAGCAGGATGCGCGGCCGGTCGGTGGCCGGCAGCATCTCGGCGGCCCCGGGACGCAGGTGCACGGCCCACAGCTGGAACTCGGGTCGCCCGGTCGGGTACTCGACCAGCGGCCCGTGGACGTCGGGCTCGATGATCGGGGCGGGTCCGGAGGCGAAGTTGACGATTCTCACCAGGGAGTCGACGTCGATGTGCTTGGCCGTCAGACCGCCGCGCACGGTGTTGTTCGAGTTGGCCGCAACCTCGATGCCGGTGCCTCGCAGATAGGTGTGCATGGTGCCCGGCGGAACCTGCAGAGCCTGACCGCGGGTCAGGTGCACCCGGTTGAGCAGCAGTGCCGCCAGCAGCGACGGATCCCCGGGGTGGTGCTCGTCCAGTTCCACCGCGGTGCGCGACAGGAGCCCCAGGTCCCCGGCGTCGTCGACGTGGTTGACCGCCGCCGAGACCACCTCGCCGACCAGTTCGAGACGGTGCCCGTCACCGCTCAGGCAGTCCAGGAAGACCTCGGCCAGACCGGCCGACCCCGACCTCTCGGTGAGCGGACCGAAGACCTCGTCCAGGGAGGTCCTCACCCCCAGACCCTCCAGCAGTGCGCGGGTCCGTCTCGGCTCGCGGAAGCCGCACAGCGCGTCGACCTCCGACAGCGCCACGAACAGCTCGGGCCGGGGCCAGTCGTCGACGAAGGTGCGGTCGGCGGCGGCCGTCTCGGCGTCCTGCTCGTGGCTGAACCCCTCGCAGGCGTCGCGGCAGTCGGGGTGGGCCTGGATGCTGAGCGGCTGGTCGGCCGACAGGATCTTCAGCAGGAAGGGCAGCCTGTCGCCGAAGGTCTGCCGGCACGCCGCTCCCAGCTCCTGGGGGTGCTGGTCGAGGTGCTCGTTGAGCGGGGTCCCGTCGGCCAGGGCGGCCGAGGCGGTCTCATAGGCGCCCAGCCAGTACTCGGCCTGGGGACGTCCGTCCGGTTCGACGCCGAGGATCCCCGGAATGGTGTCGAGTGACCCCCACGCGTAGTTCTGGACCGTGCCCTGAAGGCGCTCCATGGATGTTCTCCCCTGTGTCTACTGCGCCCGGACACGTCCTTGTGAGCGAGCCATTCCATCATGGCACGCCCATAGACTGGATCACGTGAGCGACGATCCCGGCAGCGATGACATCGACGACCTCACCGAGGATCGACAGGATGCGCACAGTGGCCTCCCAGCCGAGGACATCGCCCTGCTCGATCTGGAGGACGACTGGCAGCACGGTCGGCTGCGCGGCGACAAGGGGACCGTCATCCATGACCGGCTGGAGATCTCCTCACCGCGCTACCACCAGCGGCTCAACGTCCTGCTCGACGACCCGAGAGCCGCCCTCCACGCGCCGGCCCTGGTGAACCGGCTGCGCCGGGTGCGTCAGGAGCGCAGGACGGCGCGATCGGCCGACCAGCTGCACTGAGGGACCGAGGGGGTTTCGGGGCTGGCCGGCGTCTGTCGTGGGTCACAGCAGGTGGTGGCCCTTCATGTAACTGCGCAGCTCGGCATGGGTGCCGTCGTCGGTCCCGTACTCGAGCATGTTGCGCGCCGAGGCGAACCAGGAGTTCATCGACGGTTGGGCCTGGCCGAGCGCTGCGTTGAGGTCGGCCATCGTGATCATCCGGGTGCGCCCGGTGGAGACGCTGTCCATCAGTGCCCGCTCGGCCGCCATGTCGCAGGCGTAGGCGATGTCGGCGCTGGAGAATCCCTCGGTGCGCCGGGCCAGGGTGCGCACGTCGATCCCCTCCACCGGGCGCTGCTGCAGGTGGAGGGTGAAGATCGCGGCGCGGGCCTGCTCGTCGGGAGGCAGCACGAGGATGGTGCGGTCCAGACGTCCGGGACGACGCAGCGCCGGGTCGATGTCCCAGGGCTGGTTGGTGGCGCCCAGCACGAAGACCGCGTCGTTGAGGGAGTCGATGCCGTCCAGTTCCACCAGCAGCTGGTTGATCGTCGAGCGCATCGCCGCCGAGCCGTGGGTCTGGGAGCGGCGTCCGCCCAGGGTGTCGACCTCGTCCAGGAAGACCACCATCGGGGCGTTCTGGCGGGCGAACTGGAAGAGCTGGTGGACCGCCCCCTCGCTCTGGCCGATGTAGGGCCCCAGCACGTCGGAGATCGAGATGGACAGGAAACCGGTGCCCAGCTCGCCGGCCAAGGCGCGGGCGATGTAGGTCTTGCCGCAGCCGGGCGGCCCGTACATCAACAGGCCTCCCTTGAGGCTCTTGCCGTAGAGGCGGCGCATCTCGGGACTGCGCAGCGGGGCCAGGAAGGAGGCGTTGATCCGGTTCTTGACGCTCGTCATGCCGGCCACCTGGCTCAGCCCGAAGGATGGTCTCTCGACGTCGACGGGGTCGGTTCCAGGGGTTGCCGACTGATCGTCGACGAACATCGGTTCGACGAGGTCGGAGACCTCCTGCTCGGCGGCTCCCCAGTCGAAGTGTCCGCGTTGGGGTTCGGGGGTGGGCTGGTGCGGATCGGGCTGGTGCGGGCCAGGTTGCCGGGGGTCGGGTGCGGAGTCCGGGTCAGGCTGCTGTGGGCCGGGTGCGGGGTCCGGCCGAGGAGGCTGTCCGAGATTCTGCGGAGTCCGTGTGTGGGAGTCGGATGCGGGCGCCGGGTGCTGCGGCCGCTGGGTCGGTGAGCCGGGGGATGCCGATGGGGACTGGTCAGGGGAGGCCGGGGACTGTCCGGGGGAGGCCGGCGTCTGCTGGCCGAGGGCGCGCGTCATCAGGGCTCGGGCGTCAGCGCTGGTGGGGTCCCTGACCAGGACCTGGCCGCACTCGACGATGGCCGCGGCGGCGTCTCCCTCGTCGATGAGCAGGGATGCCAGGTGCAGGCGCAGCGGGACGTCGTCGGGGGCGGCCTCGACGGCCCGGCGGATGCTGTTAATGAGTGGGTTCACGGTCTCTCCTGAAGAGCCCTCCAGTTCTGCTGGGCAGCGTACGCCGACCCTCCCACCCCCTCCTTCCCGCGTTGATCCAGTTACTCGGCGTTGATCCAGTTGCAAGAGGATCAACGCCGAGTAACTGGATCAACGCGGAGGTGTAGGCGGGAAAGAGGTGCAGGAGGGGGTGACGGATGCAGGGAAATGGCGGGGAGGGGGTGACGGATGCAGGGAAATGGCGGAAATGACGGGGAGGACGTCGTCACCGGGGGTTCAGCGGTGGTCGGGGGGTGCTTTCGGGCCTCTGGTCCGAACCGATCGCAGCCAGCCGCCGGCGCTTCCGGCCGCCCCGATGGCCAGGGCGATGATGACCAGCACCGGGGTGGAGTTGTGGTACCGCTGGTCGAACTGCCACCGGATCGCGGAGTAGAGGGGTTGGGCGTAGAGGAACAGGGCCAGCCCCATCAGCACGGCCGTCGTCCGGTCCCGCCAGATGGTCCGGATCACGGTCCGTCTGGTCTGGCCGCGCGACAGCCCCGGCCAGACCAGCACCTGGGCGCACATCACGGCCCCGGTCGACAGTGCCGCCACCACCAGGTTGTGACCGGGAGCCAGGTGCCAGATCTGTCCCCACAACACAGACAGCCCCAGCCCGGATCCCAACCAGGTCAGCACCACCCTGTTGAGCGATCCGACCAGGATCCGCCTGGCCATCTCGGCGGTCCCCTTCTGCCCCATCGCCTCGGTGGCCGCCTCATTGGCCAGCCGCAGCGCCCTCTCGTGGTGACCGACGTCGGCCTCCAGAGCAGCCAGCATCTTCACCGCCTCCGGTTCGGAGGGGTGCTCGCCCACCACCCGGGACACGATCTCGATCCCCTCGGCCCGGCGCCCGAGCATGAACAGGCAGTGGCCTCGACGCAGCTGGGCGCGCCACGACTGCACTCCCATCGCCAGGGCGCGGTCGACCGCGTTGAGGCTCTCCTGGTAGTTGTCGATCCGCACCAGCGCGTCGGACATCGACAGGTGCACCTGGGGATTCTGCGGATCCAGCTGCAGGGCCCTTCCCGCCGCGGCCGCAGCTCTGGCAGGGGTGTCGTGGTGGGCGAGGATGAAGGTGAGCTGGGTCCACGCCTCCGCCCAGTCGGGATGGTCGGAGGCCAGCGACTCCGCCCGGTCCCGGGCTCGTTCCGGATCCACCCCCTCCAGGGCCATCACCTCGTAGAGACGGGCCAGCGGATGGCCCGGATCGTGCGCCAGCACCGGCCCGACGTAGCGCAGCGCCGCGGCGTCCTGCCCCGCGTCGATGAGTCGGGCCGCGGTGCTGAGGGCCGTTGCGTCGTCCATGTCTCTCCTGTGGCAGGTCGGGGGCGGGACGCCGACGCTGCGGGATGGCTGCGGTGCGGGATGGGCTGCGGGGAGGTGGCCACCCATTGTGCCCGACCTCGGAACTGATACCGGCGAGAGTCTGTGCCCCGGCGGCAAGTATGAGGCCGGCGGCGGAGCGCCCACCCACAGAGCGCCCGCCCACGGAGCACCCCCGACGCCACCATGGTTGCGACGACAACACGCCGTCCGGCGACGTCACGGTGCCCGAACACCACCCAATCCTTTGCACTCCCTTGGGTCGAGTGCTAAAAATGATGTTGGCACTCGAGCAACGAGAGTGCCATCGCCGCGGTCGGTGTTGCGAGCACCGACGGCAGTGAACTCCTTCCGGTGATGAGATCACCAGATCGTCCGTCGCGGGCATCTCGGAGGGACACATCGCGGGGTCGTCGGATCCCGCCACATGCAGAACACTGCAGACCTGACGTCCAGGGCCCAGGTGGCCCGCAGGAGCGGAGGACTCCCCAACACATGGCAAAGCTCATCGAATTCAACATCGAGGCCCGCCGCGGGCTCGAGCAGGGTATGAACACCCTTGCCGACGCGGTGAAGGTCACCCTCGGCCCCAAGGGCCGCAATGTCGTCCTGGAGAAGTCCTGGGGCGCTCCCACCATCACCAACGATGGTGTCTCGATCGCCAAGGAGATCGAGCTGAGCGATCCCTACGAGAAGATCGGCGCCGAGCTGGTCAAGGAGGTCGCCAAGAAGACCGACGACGTCGCCGGCGACGGCACCACCACCGCCACCGTGCTGGCCCAGGCGATGGTCCGCGAGGGCCTGCGCAATGTGACCGCCGGTGCCAACCCGCTGAGCCTCAAGAAGGGCATCGAGACCGCTGTCGACGCCATCATCGGCAAGCTCGCCGACATGGCCATCGACATCGAGACCAAGGACCAGATCGCCGCCACCGCGTCGATCTCGGCCGCTGACACCACCGTCGGCGACGTCATCGCCGAGGCGATGGACAAGGTCGGCAAGGAAGGTGTCATCACCGTCGAGGAGTCCAACACCTTCGGGCTGGACCTCGAGCTCACCGAGGGAATGCGCTTCGACAAGGGCTACATCTCCCCCTACTTCGTCACCGACACCGAGCAGATGGAGGCCGTCCTCGACGACCCCTACATCCTCATCGTCAACTCGAAGGTCTCCGGCCTGAAGGACCTGCTGCCCGTCCTCGAGAAGGTCATGCAGTCCAGCAAGCCGCTGCTGGTCATCGCCGAGGACGTCGAGGGTGAGGCCCTCGCCGGCCTGATCGTCAACAAGATCCGTGGCACCTTCAAGTCCGTCGCCGTCAAGGCCCCGGGCTTCGGCGACCGCCGCAAGGCCATGCTGGCCGACATCGCCATCCTCACCGGTGGCCAGGTCATCTCCGAGGAGGTCGGCCTGTCCCTGGACGCCGTCACCCTCGACCTGCTCGGCCGGGCCCGTTCGGTCCGCGTCACCAAGGACGAGACCACCATCGTCGACGGCGCCGGGGACTCCGAGCAGATCGCCGGCCGGGTCGCCCAGATCCGCACCGAGATCGAGAACTCCGACTCCGACTACGATCGTGAGAAGCTCCAGGAGCGTCTCGCCAAGCTGGCCGGCGGCGTCGCCGTCATCAAGGTCGGCGCGGCCACCGAGGTCGAGCTGAAGGAGCGCAAGCACCGCATTGAGGACGCCGTCCGCAACGCCAAGGCTGCTGTCGAGGAGGGCATCATCCCCGGCGGTGGTGTCGCCCTGATTCAGGCATCGAAGGCCGCTTCGGTCTCCGGCCTGGAGGGTGACGAGGCCACCGGCGCGCAGATCGTCTTCGACGCCTGCACCGCCCCGCTCAAGCAGATCGCCGTCAACGCCGGTCTGGAGGGTGGGGTTGTCGCCGAGAAGGTCGCCAACCTGCCCGCCGGACAGGGCCTGAACGCCGCGACCGGCGACTACGTCGACATGGTCAAGGCCGGGATCATCGATCCCGCCAAGGTGACCCGTTCTGCTCTGCAGAACGCGGCCTCCATCGCTGCTCTGTTCCTCACCACCGAGGCAGTCATCGCCACCAAGCCCGAGCCCGTCAAGGCTCCCGCCGGTGGCGGCGACGACGGCATGGGCGGAATGGGTGGCATGGGCGGAATGATGTGATCCAGTTCGACTGATTGAGGGGTTGTCCCCTCGACCAGATGCATGGAGGGGCGGTCCCGTCGAGGGGCCGCCCCTCCATGCGCGTCTGGTCCGGTACGCGGTCCGGTGGCCCGTGCGGGCACACTCCGATCCCAGGTTCTGAGGGGCGACGGCGTCCACCCCTGACCGGGGATAGGCTGCCCGCGAACGACCTGCCAGCGCAGGCTCCCCGTCGAAGGAGCAGTTTCGCCATGACCCGCACCCCCGATGACTTCCCTCCCTTCGGTCCTGGACGCCACCTGCTCAGCGTCCAGCAGCTGGACCGCGGGATGCTCGACCAGATCCTCGAACTCGCCGAGGTGGTCGACCCGATCGCCTCCGGTACCGTGCGATGCACCGTCCTGGACGGCGCCGTCCTCGGCAGTCTGTTCTTCGAGCCCTCCACCCGTACCCGGCTGAGCTTCGAGTCGGCCTTCTTGAGGCTGGGCGGGGAGGTCACCACCACCACCGGTTTCACCTTCTCCTCGATGGCCAAGGGGGAGTCGATCAGCGACACCTCGCGGGTGGTCTCGGGCTACTCCGACATCATGGTGGTCCGCCACCCCGACAAGGGCTCGGTGGCCGAGTTCGCCCGCGCCTCGGTGGTCCCGGTGATCAACGCCGGTGACGGCGCCGGGGAGCACCCCAGCCAGGCCCTCCTCGACCTCTACACGCTGCGTCGCGAGCTCGACCGGCGGGGCAAGTCGGTCGACGGCGCCACGATCGCCATCGTCGGTGATCTCAAGTACGGCCGCACCGTGCACTCCCTGATGAAACTGCTCACCCTCTTCCAGGGGATCACCTTCCGGCTGTTCAGCCCGCCCAGCCTGGAGCTTCCCGTCGAGATCGAGCGCTACGTCGTGGAGCGCGGCCACCGGATCGTGGAGATGGGTTCGGCGACCGAGGCGGTCACCGGCGCCGACGTCGTCTACGCCACCCGGGTCCAGCGCGAGAGGATGACCGAGGAGGTGCTCTCGAGCGCCAACATGACGGGCAATCTGCTCAACCGGGCCATGCTCCACGAGGCCGGTGCCGAGGAGATCATCATCATGCACCCCCTGCCGCGCGACTCCCGGATGGACTCCTTCGACCTGTCCACCGACGTCGACGAGCTGCCCGGTCTGTCGATCTTCCACCAGACCGACAACGGCCTGCGGGTGAGGATGGCGATCTTCCTGGTGGCGATGGGATGCTCCGCCGAGGCGGTGCGGGCGGCGACCAAGAACCAGAGCTGGGACGCCACCCTGGACTGGTTCTGAGCCCTCCCGCAGGCCATCAGTCAGGGAATGTGCTGGTGGACGACTTCGCCTCGAGCCACCTGATGTTCGCGATGTCGGACGCGCTGATGGCGACGATCGCCCTGGTGATCGTGGTGGGCGGCAGCATCATCACCCATCGCAGGGCGCTGACCCGTCGTCCGGGTGCGATCGGGTGAACATTTCACTCGCGGAACCCGCGGAAACCGGCTCAGATGCCGCAAACCGGGTGTTCCGTGAGTGAAATGTTCACCGCGCGGGCCATTCTCAGGCGAGGGTGCCCATCGGGTCCCAGGCCGGCAGGGCCATCGGCTCCTCGGTGACGGCGGCCTTCAGGTCCTCGGGCAGGGAGTCCACCTTCACCACGACCTCGAAGACGTAGTTGCTGAACCAGTCATCGTCCATCGTGAAGAACCCCTTGTCACCGGGCTCCTCGCCCCAGGAGTTCTCCACCCGCCAGCGGCGCGGCTGACCCTCGGCGATGTCGACGCCGGTGAACAGCATGGCGTGGTTCATCGCCGACTCGCCGGAGACCACCCGCTCCTCCTTGGTGGTCGACAGGTCCACCCCGAACAGGCCGGAGTAGTCGTGCAGGTCACCGACCAGCAGGCCGGAGTCGCGGTCGGACTGCTGGGAGACGTCGGCGCCGAACCAGACCGGCTCGCCGGCCACGATGGAGTCGGCGGCCAGCTTCTTCATCACCTGCATGGGGGCGTTGATGTAGCGGATCTCGCGTCCGCCGACCACATTGCCCAGGTGCTCGACCGTCAGCGCCCGACCCTTCGGGTGCTCGGTGCGGGGGTCGTCGACCAGGCAGACGTAGCCGGACAGGTCGATCCCGACGTGCCGGTCGTAGAACTCATTGGGGGTGAGGGTGCCGTCGGTGTGGAAGACCCCCTCGTCGTCCTGCCACTCGAACTCGAAGGAGGACGGCGGGTTGCCCAGACTGATCACCAGGATCCGCCAGACGTCGGAGAGCACGCCCTCACGGGCGGCGGAGAGGTCCTCGGCGTTGGCTCCGGAGGTCGCCAGATCGCGCAGATCCAGGGCCCGACGGCGCAGCAGGGTCTGCAGCTGGGTATCCATCCGGTGGGTGTTGGAGGAGGGCTGGGTCTCGGGCATCGCCTGCTTGGGGATGACGCCGTGCTTCTGGTACACCGACACCGCCATGTCCCACTGGCCGCCGTCACCCTCGATCTCCCTCAGGAGGAACTGGATGAGCCGGGAGTCCAGCGGCTCCGAGGCGGTGGCGATGATGTCGTTGAGGAAGAAGTTCGCCCTCTCGAACTTGTCCCAGAACATCGCGTAGTTCTGGGAGAACTCGAAGTCCTTGACCCCGAGGTTCTTACGGGTGGTGGCGCGCAGCAGGTTGAGCGAGGAGAACAACCAGCAGCGTCCCGAACGCTTCTGCGCGGTGACGGTCCAGTTGTCCAGCCGGTTGGAGACAACCGCCGGGGTGCCGACGACCTTGGTGCGGTCCAGTGCGGACTCGTCGATGCCAGAACGGGTCACGGCATTGAGGGCCAGCCTCAGGCTCGGGTCGAGATCGGACTCGGCGACCTTGGCCAGCAGGTCCTGGTCGATGGCGCCGGCAGATGTAGGAGTAGTCGTGAGAGTGGTCATGGACTCTGTTCTATCTCACCGCCCCCAGAACCCGCGAAAACGCCCGTGGTCAGCACATTTCCGCGCTCTCGGGACTCTCAAACCGGAGGGACGCCGGAGGGAGGCCGGAGGGACGTCGCAGGGACGCCGCAGGGTTCGGGCGGATGCCGTCCCGGCCACTGCGCCGGACAGCCGTGCCGCACCTGCTGACCGGGTCGGCGAGACCCGGGCTCCCACCCCGAATAGACTCGCACAATGAGCAAAGACGACCACATCTCGGATGCAGCACGACTTCCCGGCGGCCCCGCCCCGATCAGCCCCCAGGAGCTTCCCGAGGACGTCGCCTCTCCCGAGGAGCTTCCCCCCACCGGCCCGGCGGTCGTGACGGCCGCCGTCAAGGCGATCGGTGGTGATCCCGAGGTCGAGGGGATGGTCGACGCGGTGGGCAAGACCAGGGTCGACGTCCTCACCTGCCACAACGCCCCGGTGCCCGGATGGACCACCTGGTCGACGGTCACCCTCCACACCCAGCCCAATGAGCTGCCGATGGCCTCGGGGGAGAGCCTGGAGATCCGCGCCGAGTTGATGGCGGTCGGTCTGCCCGACTCCGATGTGATGGGCAAGGTCCTGGGGTCCTGTGCCTTCGCGGTGCTCCAGGACCACTGGATGATGGCCCCGGGTGTCGTCTTCGGCGACGTCGTCTCCCTCTACGACCCGCAGACCACCACCCCGCACATCGTGTGGTGCCATCCCTTCACCGCGACCGAACTGGGTGCGGTGGACATCGAGGACGACCTCACCGTCCACTGGCTGGTGGCGATGCCGATCACCGAGGCCGAGCGCCAGTGGTTGGAGGCTCACGACTACGACGCCTTCGCGAACCTCCTCGACGAGCACGAGGTCACCTACTCCGACCTGCGGCGCAAGTCGGTGGTCTGAGCCCTCGTCGCAGACCAAGAAGAGTCGCCCTGGCAGCGGGGCCCCGGTGGTGCCTGGAGGGCCGCGGCTCCACCGGGGGTCGCCTCAGGACATCCTGATCGGGATCACCTGGCCGCGGGAAGGCCGGGATCCGGCAGGTACACCTCGCCGCCGGCAGCGCGGAACTCCGCCGCCTTGGCCGCCATCCCGTCCTCGGCGATCCGACGCTGGTCGGCGGCGTCCCCGAACCCGTCGCGGATGTCCTGGGAGATCTTCATCGAGCAGAACTTCGGGCCGCACATCGAGCAGAAGTGGGCCGTCTTGGCGGGTTCGGCGGGCAGCGTCTCGTCGTGCATCGACTCCGCCGTCTGCGGATCCAGGGACAGCCCGAACTGATCGCGCCAGCGGAACTCGAAGCGGGCCTTCGACAGGGCGTCGTCGCGGTCCCGGGCTCCCGGATGGCCTTTCGCCACGTCCGCCGCGTGGGCGGCGATCTTGTAGGTGATGACGCCGGTCTTGACGTCGTCGCGGTCGGGCAGTCCGAGGTGCTCCTTGGGGGTGACGTAGCACAGCATCGCCGTTCCGTGGCGGGCGATCTCGGTGGCGCCGATCGCCGAGGTGATGTGGTCGTAGCCGGGGGCGATGTCGGTCACCAGCGGCCCCAGCGTGTAGAACGGCGCGCCGTCGCACAGCTCGATCTCCCGCTCGACGTTCTCGCGGACCAGCTGGAAGGGGATGTGCCCGGGGCCCTCCACCATCACCTGGACGTCGTGCGTCCAGGCCCTTTTGGTGAGCTCGGCGAGGGTGTCCAGCTCGGCGAACTGGGCGGCGTCGTTGGCGTCGGCCAGGCACCCCGGCCGCAGTCCGTCGCCGAGGGAGAAGGCGACGTCGTAGCGGGCGAAGATCTCGCACAGCTCGTCGAAGTGCTCGTGGAGGAAGTTCTCGCGGTGATGGGCCAGGCACCAGCCGGCCAGGATCGAGCCGCCGCGCGAGACGATCCCGGTGACCCGGTCGGCGGTGAGCGGGACGTGGCGCAGCAGCACCCCGGCATGGATCGTCATGTAGTCGACGCCCTGCTCGCACTGCTCGATGACGGTGTCGCGGAAGATCTCCCAGGTGAGCGCCGCGTGGTCGCCGTCCACCTTCTCCAGGGCCTGGTAGATCGGCACCGTGCCGATCGGCACCGGGGAGTTGCGCAGGATCCACTCGCGGGTGGTGTGGATGTCGTCACCGGTGGACAGGTCCATCACGGTGTCGGCACCCCATCGGGTCGCCCACCGCAGTTTGTCCACCTCGTCGGCGATAGACGAGGTGACCGCCGAGTTCCCGATGTTGGCGTTGATCTTCACCGCGAAGGCCCTGCCGATGATCATCGGTTCGGACTCGGGATGGTTGACGTTGCAGGGCAGGATGGCCCTGCCGGCGGCCAGTTCGGAGCGCACCAGGGAGACGTCGCAGCCCTCCCGCAGCGCCACGTAGCGCATCTCGGGGGTGAGGATCCCGGCCCTCGCGTAGTGCATCTGGGTGATCGTGGCGCCCTCGCGGGACCTCAGGACCGGACGCCGCTCGCCCTGCCACTCCTGGCTCGCGGCGCCTCGGCGCACCGCCGAACGGCCGTCGTCGGCCAGATCGCGACGACGGTTCGGGTAGCTCTCGACGTCGCCGCGGGCCTGGATCCACCCGGTCCGCAGGCCGGGCAGTCCGCGGGTGACGTCGCAGTCGGGTCCGACGGTCCGGTAGACGGGCAGCGGGGCGTTCGGGCTGCCGTCCGGGGAGTCGTCCTGGCTGATCATGGTCACCGGCACCCGGATGTCGTGGGCGGCGTTGACGAGATAGCCCAAGTGATGGCTGGGGTAGTTCTCCTCGGGGCCGTCCACCGTCGTGGTGGGGGTGGCAGAGTCCTCGAGGGCGGTGTTGTTCCGGGTGTTGTGTGGGGATGCGGCCATGGCAGCCAGCTCCTTCTTCCTACGTCGGCATGATCCGAACAGGTTCTAACGGTCCGGGCGGCATCAGCCCGATCTCAGTCCTCTGCCGAGGACCCCCGTGGGATGGCCATGACTGTAGTGCACCGCCTCATCGGCCGATGGGGCGCCCCCTGCCGACCGCGGCGACCTGTGCCGCACGGTGACAGCACTCTGGCCCGGTCGGTGGACGCAGGATGTGCGTCCGCCGACCGGGCCAGAAGTGTGCTCGAGGCCGGGGTTCAGCCGCGCCTCACTCGGCGGCCGAGGGGTGGGTCATGTCGGCCGGGACGACCCACTTGTCGAAGTCCGCGGCAGACATCTCGCCGACCGTCAGGGCCGACTCGCGCAGCGAGATCCCCTTGTGGTGGGCGTTCTTGGCGATCTTGGAGGCCAGGTCGTAACCGATGTGGCGGTTCAGGGCAGTCACCTGCATGAGGTTCTTGTCCAGGTTCTCCTTGATCTTGGGCATGTTCGGCTCGATGCCGTAGGCGCAGTGCTTGTCGAAGGACACGCAGGCGTCGGACAGCAGCCGGATCGACTCCAGGCAGGCGTGGGCCATCACGGGCTTGAACACGTTGAGCTGGAAGTTGCCCTGGGAGCCGGCGAAGCCGACCGTGGCGTCATTGCCGAAGACCCGGGTGGCGACCATCGTCATGGCCTCGCACTGGGTCGGGTTGACCTTGCCGGGCATGATCGAGGAGCCGGGCTCGTTCTCGGGGATGAGCAGCTCGCCGATGCCGTTGCGCGGGCCGGAGGCGTACCAGCGGACGTCGTTGGCGATCTTCATCAGCGCGTCGCCGAGCACCCGCAGGGATCCCGACACCTGCACCAGGGCGTCATGGGCGCTCAGTGCGGCGAACAGGTTGGCCGCCTGGGTGAACTCCAGGCCGGTCTCCTCGGTGACGTGCTTGGCGACGGTGACGCCGAACTTCGGGTGGGCGTTGAGGCCGGTGCCCACCGCGGTGCCGCCGATGGCGAGCTCACGGGCCCGGGAGTCCGCGTAGCGGATCCCGTCCAGGGCGAAGTCGAGCTGGGCGACCCAGCCGGAGATGACCTGACCGAGCCGGATCGGGGTGGCGTCCTGCAGGTGGGTGCGTCCGACCATCACGACGTCGTCGTACTGCTTGGCCTTGTCGTCCAGGGTGTTGCGCAGCTGGGTGACGGCCGGGTACAGCCGCTCGTTGATCTGGGTGACGACCGCGATGTGCATGGCGGTCGGGAAGGTGTCGTTGGAGGACTGACCGCGGTTGACGTGGTCATTGGGGTGGACCGGGGTCTTGGACCCCTTCTGGCCCCCGGCGATCTCGATGGCGCGGTTGGAGATCACCTCGTTGGTGTTCATGTTCGACTGGGTGCCCGAACCGGTCTGGAAGACCACCAGCGGGAACTCGGCGTCGAGCTTGCCCGCGATGACCTCGTCAGCGGCCTTGACGATGAGGTCGGCGACGTCGCCCGGCAGCTCTCCGAGCTCCTTGTTCGCCTCGGCGGCGGCCTTCTTGAGGGTCCCCAGGGCGCGGATCATGTCGCGACCCCACACGAAGGTGTCGCGCCCGATCTCGAAGTTGTGGAGGGAACGCTCCGTCTGGGCCCCCCAGTAGTGATCGGCAGGCACCTCGATCGTGCCCATGCTGTCTTTCTCTTCACGCATCTCTGCCATGGGCCTCAGCCTACTGGCGGGCACCGGCCCTCAGACGGTCGGGGAGGCTCTCAGCGGGAGGTCCGGTCGCTGCCGGTCCGGGTGGTCGACGGCGCGAGGGAGTGTGCCATCAGGGAACTCCCCGAGCCGATCAGGGAGGACGACGTGAGGCTGGACCCCAGCAGGCTCGGGGAGGCCAGCGAGTCGGTGATGGCGCTGGAACCGGCGGGGCGGTCCGCGCCACGGGTTCCGGACGCGGGGACCCGGCCGGCTGCCGGACGACGCTCGCCGGACCTCCTCGACGCCGGCAGGCCCAGGTCGTCGAAGCGGATGTCGGAGCCGGGCTGCATCCGCGACCGGGCGTCCGACAGGTCGATCTCGGAGCCGGGGGCCGGTGCCGGGGCGGCCGCCGGCTGGGAGGGTGCCGGCTGGGAGGCTCCGGCCGGGGCGTGGACCTGGGAGGTGCGGGCCCGGGCGCCGGGGAGCGTCCCACGCCTCTGCACCGTCGTGGGCTGCGACAACGCGGGGTCGACGCCCACCGATGCCACCTGCTGGACGAGCTGTTCGAGGATGCTCTGCTTGGTCTGACTGCCTCGATCGCCGGAGGCCCGGTCGGACCGGGGCTGCTGGACGGACTGATCACTGGTGAAGGGCTGGTACCCCGCCTGTTGGTACTGGGAGAGCTGCGGGGCGGAGGACTGGCCCGGGGGAGTCGACCGCTGTGTCGATCTGCGACCTGCGGTCAGAGCGCTCACCACGCCGACCACGACGATCGCGCCGATGATGATCGGGATGATGACCGCCGCCGATGGTCTGGCCATGACCATGAAGACGGCCACGCAGAAGACGAGGGAGGTCGTCAACTGTCGGGATCTCGAGGTGTTCGGTCTTTTTCCCGCCATGGCCCGAGTCTACGGGTCCTCGTCCCCCTCGGACCCGTCCTGTCAGCCCAGCGTCCCTCCTGTCAGCTCAGCGCCCGGGTCAGCTGCTCGGCGGGGTCCCCAGCCGTCCGGTCCGCCGGTGCGCCCACCCCCGAATGACCGCCAGACGGAGGAACCAGGTGAGGCCGACCCCGATCAGCGCGGAGGCGGTCACCGCCGGAGGGGCCTTGACCAGCTCCAGGGCGAAGGCGGCGGCGAACAGCGGCGCCCGTTGGGTGACGGCCAGCAGACAGGCCGCTCCGACCACCGCGAGCACCGTGATCTCCGAGGCGCTGCGGTGACCCGAGGCCATCGCGACCGCCGCACCCAGGCAGGCTCCGACCGCCAGGGCCGGGGTGAGCAGACCGCCGCTGGCCCCCAGCCGCAGCGCCAGGTGGGTGGCGAGCCACTTGGCCGCCGCCATCAACAGCACCCCGCCGATCAGGGCGCCGCCCACCAGGGCCGGCGGGGTGAGCACCGCCTGGACGACGATCTGGCCGTTGCCCGGCACCTGGGGGACCACCAGGGCGATCGCGGTGACCAGGGCCGATCCCAGCGGAACCGCCCACCAGACCCGGCTCGCGGCGGGGGCGTGGTCCTTGGCGAGGTCATTGGTCCAGCCGAAGGCCGCCCCCACCACGAGGCAGAGCACCGCGACAACCGCCAGCCACCACACCGGCGGCATCCTCAGCGACACCCCGGGAAGCCGGTAGATCGGATGGTTGTGGTTGAACAGCCAGGCGGTGACGGTCGCCAGACCCGAGACGACAGCGGCCGCCAACACCTCCAGCCAGCCCCGCCGGGTGCGCAGATCGGACTTGAGAATGAGCTCCAGGGCGTAGCAGGCACCGGCCACCGGGACGTTGTAGACCGCCGACAGACCGGCCGCCGAGGCGACGGCGATGACGGTCCGTCGTCCCTCCGGGCCAAGCCTGAACCGGTTCGAGACGGTCTGTCCGAGGAAACCGGCGATCTGGCGGGGTGCCGTCTCGCGTCCCAGCGAGGTGCCCGAGCCCACCGCGATGAGCTGGGCGACGGCGTCTGTCACGGTGTCGGGGGCGAGTCTGCCGGGGGAGTCCACCCGCACCGCCTGGTTCACCGAGGTGATCGGGCCGCGCCGTCTCAGCCGCCACCAGATCAGGCCTGCCAGCGCGCCCCCGATGACAGGCACGGTGATCCGACGCCAGAGCGGGACGGTGCTCACCCCGGTGGGGTCGACGAAGTAGTGGTGACCCATCGCGAGGGTCTCGATCCCGACGTTGAGCAGGCTCAGCAGGCCCCCCGCCGCGCCGGCCGTCAGGCCTGCGAGGAGGACGGCAAGAACGATGCGCAGGCCACGGGACACGTCTGGAACCGTACCGTTCGCGCCCGGGTCCCCGACATCCCCTCCCCTGTGATCGATCGTGCGCGGGATGCGGTGAGGGGGCACACTGGAGGACGATGGCCGGCAACGAGCCAGAACGGCACCAGGGGGTGTTCGACGGTCGGATCGGGGAGCATGGAGTGAGCCTGCGCAGAGGTGGATCGCGGTGGCGACCACTGGCGGTGGCGATGGCGGCGCTGCTGGCGCTGGCCACCGTCGGCTGCGGCACCTCCGCCGTCCAGACGCCGGTGGCGGCCACCCCCTCGCCCACCGTCTCCCACGACGGACTCTGGGTCGACGCCGACTGGGCGCTCCCGGTGACCAGCACCGGCACCCGGCTCGGTGAGGTCTCCGACAAGCGGATCCGGATCACCGTCTACCAGGTCGCCACGGCCCCCTCGCCGCACAACTCGGTGATGGTCGACCCGGCCGACGGCAGGCCGGTGATCGCCAAGGGCGACCGGATCGTGCTGCTGCGCTATGTCGTCACCAATATCTCCAGCGACCCGATCAGCCTGGGTATCGGGACGGTGAGCATCACCACCCGGTACCCCGACTGGCCGTGGGCCCAGGGTCTGACCGGGGTGCGCGCCCCGGCGCTGATGGCCCGCTACAAGCTGTCCACCACACCGTTCAGCGAGGGGACCGCCCGGCCGCCCTATGTGCTGGCACCGGGGGCCTCCTTCATGGTGGGCCAGAACGCCCCCTACGAGCGGGCCGAGCTGCTGCAGATCAGTGCCGCGGTGGTGGTCAGCGACGACTCGGGCAGTGAGGACGCCAGCCTCAGCTGGACCCTCCAGGGCACCGTCCACCTGCTCTGAGCGGGAGTGATCCGACCCGGCAGGCCGCCCGCCGGCCTGTGGACAACCCCGCGAAAATGTGACGGGTTGGGCATTGCGCCGAGTTGTCCACAGATTCGGTGACGTCTCCTTGAGCTCCATGTGCGCGTCTGTCTACTTTTCTGGGCATGTCGACCCGGACCGGACACCGCACCTCCGCACCGCGCGGAGGAGCTGGCGGACGCCCGGGAGGTGACGCCGGGCAGGCTCCCGCACCCGACCATCGTGGCGCGCCCCGTCGCGGCACGGCGCTGCCGAACCGTCGCTCCCCGATGCTCATCGTCGCCGGGGTGCTGTGCGCCGTGCTCGGCGCCCTGGGCGGGGCCTTCGCCTGGACCCAGGCGAGCCAGTCCCAGTCGGTGCTGGTGATGACCCGCGACGTCGCCCGCGGCGAGGAACTGCGCCACGGCGACATCGCGGTCGCCTCGATCTCGGTACCCGACCAGGTGGACACCCTGCCGGCCTCCCGTCTCGACAGCCTGATCGGACGGCGGGCGGTGGTGGATCTGCCCCGCGGCAGCCTGCCGGGCAGCCGCTCGGTCGGGGACCTGCCGGTCGCCGCCGGTCGCGCCCACGTTGGTCTCAAACTGGCCGCCGGCCGGGTCCCCACCGAGCCGATGCCCGCCGGTACCCGGATCACCATCGTCGAGGTGACCGGCGATGCCACCTCCGCAGAGACCGGCAGCCCCTCGGGGCAGAGCAGTCCGGCCGCCGGCGGGCCGTCCACCGGGACGGTTCCCAGGACCATCGACGCGGTGGTCTCGAGGGCCCCGGTGCGCGCCGAGGACCGGTCCAGCTGGCTGCTGGACGTCGAGGTCCTGCAGGCCGATGCGGCGGTCATCGCCGATCTGGCGGCCCGCGACCGGGTCGCGGTGATCGTGAGGGGGAGCTGATGGCCGTCCTGCTGCTCACCAGCGCCGCCGGGGCTCCCGGCGTCACCTCGACCGCTCTCGGGCTGGCCCTGTGGTGGCCCCGCGAGGTGGTCCTGGTCGACGCCGACCCGCATCCCTGCCATGCCGTGGAGGCCGGCTACCTCGGGGGGCGCGGTCGGGCGGGCGGCGGACTTCCGGAGCTGGCCCGGGTGCACCGGCAGGGAGGTGACCTCACCGCCGCCCTCTGGTCCCAGCTGATCGATCTTCCCCGACCCGAGGATCTCGCGCGCTCCTCCCGTCCTGCCTTCTCCCGCCCTGTGTCCTCCCGCACTGTCTCCTCCCGCACTGCCGGGACGGCGGCGGTGGAGCCGATCGGTGAAGGCGTCGACCGCGACGGTGACGGTGACGGGAACAGTGAGGCGGCCCGTGACGGGGGCGGGGAGCCGGCCCACCTCCTGCCGGGGTTCGGCCATCCCGCCCAGCCCTCCCTCTTCCAGGCGGTCTGGCCGGCTCTGTCGACCTCCCTGGTCGAACTGGACCAGGCCGGGGTCGACGTCATCGTCGATCTGGGACGGGCGCCATCGGGTGCCGGCGGGGCCGCAGGTATCGGCCTGCCGGGCGACCTGGTGGCCCGCTCCGGCCTGCTGGCGGTCGTCGTGCGGGCCGGATTGCGCTCCCTGGCCGGGTTGAGTCTGCACCGCGACCGGATCGATGCCCTGGTCGCTGGCACCACCGCCACCGTCGGGCTGGTACTGATCGGCGCCGGACACCCCTACTCCGCCCACGAGATCCGCCGCCAGTTCGGGCTGCCCGTGCTCGCCGAGGTCGCGGAGGACCCGCGGGCCGCGGCGGTGCTCTCAGACGGCGTCGGCATCACCTCCGGATCGCTGCCGCGCGGCTGGGGCCGGGGCCGCTACGTCTCCTCGCTTCGCCACGGGGCATCGGTCCTGCACCGGCAGATGGCCAGGCACGCAGGTCTCGTCGATCCCGAGCTCCTCGAGGAGCCCGGGGCCGGCGCCGAGGAGGCGACATGACCCTGCCACGGCGTCTGGCCGACCTTCCCGCGCGCGACCCTCGGCCCGAGCCCGACGACCGGGGCGAGCAGGGCCTGGCGGCGGCCCTCGGGCGGATGGCGATCGGGACCCCGGAGGCCGCCCGGACCACCCTCCCGCACGACCCTCTCTCGCCTCTCCCCGACCCTCTCCCCGGCGACTCTCTCTCGACACGGCGTTCATCGACCGATGGGGAGGATCGCGGGGCCCGGCGCCTCAGCCCCTCCGACGTCTCCACTCTTCCGGTGACCTCCGGGACGCCGGGCTGGACCCGTCGGCGTCCCGCCCTCACCGGCACTGCCGCGGGCGGAGACGACGGGGTGGACTGGGGGCTGGTGGTGCGGCTGCGCCGCGAGGCCAGCGAACGGATCAGCCGGGAGCGCGCCGATCACCGCGAACGGTTCGGGACCGATCTGGAGGCCGAGGACCTGAGGCTGCTCGGGGACGCTGTCATCCGGCAGGTGGTCCATGATCACGCCGAGCGCCTCACCACCACCGGCGAGGCCCTGTGGTCCCTGGAGATCGAGATGCGCCACGTCCGGGTCGTGGCCGACGCGATCTTCGGCTACGGCAGGCTGCAGCCCCTGTTCGAGATCCCCGACGCCGAGAACATCGAGATCAACGGTTGCGACCGGGTGCTCGTGCAGTTCCCGGACGGTCACCGGGAGACTCAGCCCCCGGTCGCCGACTCCGACCAGGAGCTGGTCGAGGCGATCCGCTTCCTGGGGGAGTCCGCCAGCCCGCCGCGGCCCTTCGACGACGCCCACCCGACCGTGACCGTGGCCCTGGGCGACCGCTACCGGCTCCACGCGATCGGCTTCGGGCTGGCCCACCGGCCCTCGATCGTGATCCGCCACCACACCCTCACCGAGATCACCCTCGACGACCTGGCCGCCGGCGGGATGATGCCCCGCCAGGTCGCCGTGCTGCTGAGGGCGGCGGTGCGGGCCCGCCGCTCGATCGTGATCTCTGGGGATCAAGGTGCCGGGAAGACCACCCTGCTGAGGGCCCTGGTCGATGCGATTCCGCCCACCGAGCGGTTCGGCACCCTGGAGACCGACTACGAGCTGCTCACCCATCTGCACGCCGAGCAGCGCAACATGATCGCCCTGCAGGCCACCGTGGGTCTGGGCGAGCAGGTCGACGGCCGGACCCTGGGGGAGTACACGGTGGCCGACCTGGTGCCCGAGGCGCTGCGCCAGAACCTCTCCCGGCTGGTGATCGGGGAGGTGCGGGGCAGCGAGGCCGGCGCCATGTTCGAGGCGATGCAGACCGGAGCCGGGACGTTGTCCACAACCCACTCCCACTCGGCCTCCTCGACGATGGACCGGCTGGCGGCCCGGGTCGCCCAGGGCGGAGTGCTCACCATGGAGGAGGCCTACCGCCAGATCGCCCACAACATCACCCTGCTGGTCCATGTCGTGCTGGTCGACGACACCTGGCGGCAGGGCACCCGAAGGCGCTTCATCTCGGAGATCAGACAGCTCACCGGGGCCGTCGAGGAGGGCCGTCCGATCACCCATCTCACCTACTCAGCGCCTGGTCTGCGGGGTTCCCAGGGGAGTCCGGGAGGGATCGGCGGGACGGTCGGGGTCGGCTCTGCGGCGGTCTTCCACCCTGATCCGGAGCTGCTGGCCGAGCTGGCCGTCGTGGAGCCGGAGATCGGGGGATGGGCATGAACGCATTCGGCGCCGCCCTGCTGGCGGCCATGATCACCGGTGGAATGGCGATGGTGCTGATCGGCGCGATCCCCCGACCGAGAAAGTTATCCACAGGGATGTCCACAGGCTTGTGGACACGGGTGGACAAGAGCTGGCGAACGGCCCCACGGGCCGCTGGGATCCGGTGGATCACCGGTGTCGCCGGTGGGGTCGTCTGCTATCTGATCACGGGGTGGCCGATCGGTCTGATCCTGGTTCCGGCGGTGCTGATCGGGCTTCCCCCGCTGCTCGCCGATCCCCCCGAGACCGAACTGGAGAAGCTGCGCGGCCTGGAGCGCTGGGTGCGTCTGGTGGCCGGCTCGGCGACCACCGGGAAGTCGGTGGTCGACGCCATCCGTGCCACCCGCGGCCAGGCCCCCGAGGTGCTCGCCGAACCACTGGCCGCCCTGGTGAGCCGGCTGGACTCCCGGTGGGGTCCCAGACCCGCCCTCCAGCGGTTCGCCGACGACCTGGACTCCGCCGACGCCGATCAGGTGGTCGCCGCGGTGGTGATCGCCGCCGAACGGGGTGGCACCGGCGCATCGGCCACCCTCGGCGCCCTGGCCGGCTCCCTGCAGGAGCGCGCCCGGGCGATGCGCGAGATCGCCACCGAGCGGGCCAAGCCGCGGATCGTGGTGCGGCAGGTCACCGCGGTGATCGGTGTGGTGCTCGGTGCCGCGATCATCGTCGGCCGCGACTTCTTCGCCCCCTACTCCTCCCTGCTCGGACAGCTGCTGCTGTGCCTCTACGCCGCCGCCTACGCCGGGGCCCTGGTGGTGCTGGCCAGGCGCTCCCGGCCGCGGCACCGGGAGCGGATCCTGGTGCGGGCGGCCGTCGGGCCCGCTCCACGGTCGCTGGGCGGACGCGGTTCCGGTCCGCACGGCGGCCCGGGGCACACCGAGGAGGTCGGCGATGCCTGATCCCACCGCCCCGGCGCCGCCCCTGTCGACCGCTGCCATGCTCGCCGCACTGCTGGCGATGCCCTCCCTGATGCTCGCCCTGGTCGCCGGTTCCGCCCTGGCCTGCGCGCCGCTGCTCATCTGGGCGGGACGCCGGCCCGCCCCGGTGCGGCTGTCGGACGGCCTGGCGCACCTGTCCGGCGAGGACCCCGGCGAGCCGGTGGTCGACCTGCCTGCCGACGCCGGGCGCCTGGACCGGTTCGGTGCCTGGCTGGCCACCCGGCGGATCGGCGCGGTCCCGGAGCGGACCAGACGGGTGCTGTCCCTGCAGGGGCGGTCGGTCGGTGACCTGCTGGTGGAGAAGTCGGTCTGGGCGCTGGGCGGGCTGATGGTGCCGCTGATCGCCCAGGTGTCGGCCCAGCTGATGGGCATGGCCCTCCCGGTGACGCCGGTCCTGCTGAGTCTGGTGCTGGGGGTGGGCGGGTGGTTCCTTCCCGATCTGAGACTGCGGTCGGAGCAGAAGGCGGTCCATCAGGACGCCGCCGAAGCGGTGCTCACCTTCGTCGACCTCGTGACCCTCTCCCGGCTGGCCAACCAGTCGGCCTCCCGGGCGGTGCTGGAGGCCTCCCAGATCAGCGACCACCCGGTGATGGTGCGGATCCGCACCAGCCTGGAACGCTCCCGGCTGGAGCAGCAGGCGCCCTGGGCCGGTCTGCAACGACTCTCCAGGGAGCTCGACCTGCCCGGACTCGGCGATCTCGTCGAGGTGCTCACCCTCGACGACCAGGGCGCCTCCCTGGTCGCCACCCTCAGAGCCCGGGCCGCCGAGATGCGAGACGCCCATCTCACCCAGGAGAAGCTCGCCGCCCATCAGGTCTCCGAGTCGATGACCGTGTGGATGGTCGTCCCGGTGCTGGTCCTCGGCCTGGTGCTGCTCACCCCGCCCCTGCTGAGTCTGTCGGGAGTGGCGCCATGATCACATCTCTTCTCCATCCCGACCCCACAAGGACGCTCACCCGTTCCCGCCCCCTGTCCGCCGCCCGATCCGTTTCCTCGACCGCCCGTCACCACACCTCAGGAGCACATCATGAGCAGTCCCCAGTCATCCCTTCCCCGACTCCGGTCCCAGCGGGCCCGCCTGATGGCGGTCCTGATGCCGATCCTCGCGGGCCTGTGGCCGGCCCCGAGACGCACCGGGGAGCGCGGCCTCAGCCAGTCCACCGAGAACGCCATCCTGCTGGTCGGAGCGGTCGCGGTGGCGACCATCGTCATCACCGCCGTCACCAGGTACGTCCAGTCCAATCTGCCCGGCTGAGGGCCTCGGCCCGCCGGGAGCGCGGACTCTCGGAGTCGGTGCAGTGGTCCCTGGTGTGGCCGGTGGTGATCCTCGCGGTGATCGGCATCGTCCAGGCGGCGGTGATCATGCAGGCCCGCTCGGCCGTCACCGAGGCGGCCCGGGCCGCGGTGCGCGCCGAGGCTCTGGTCGGGTCGCGCCCCGGCGACGCCCTGAGTGCCGCCCGCCAGGTCGCCTCCCCCTCCGGGGTCCGCGAGATCAGCGTGAGGATCAGCGAGGGCGACGGTCTGCTGCGCGCCGAGGTCACCGGCCGGGCGCCGTTCTTCCTCGACGCCGGGTCGGTCCATCTGTCCGCCGGTGCCGTGGCCGTCAGGGAGGGAACGTGATCATGCTGGTCCTCCCGATGACCACCTTGGTCTCCCCGGCGTCCCGCACCCTCGCGCGCCGGCCTGCGGCCGACCGTCAGCGCGGTGCGGTGAGCCTCGAGGTGGCCCTGCTGGTCCCGGCCCTGCTCATCCTGGCGGCGCTGACCGCCGCATCGTGGCGGGTCCACCAGGCGCGCGGGGACGCCCAGTCCGCTGCCGAGACGGCGGCCCGCGCCGTCTCGGTGGCAGCCGGTCCGGCCAGCGGACTGGCTTCTGGGACCGCGATCGCCAGGGCGGAGCTGGCCGGCACCCGGTGCCGTGAGGCCAGCGTCTCGATCAACCCCTCGGGTTTGGGGGTCCCGGTCGGAGAGTCCGGAACGGTGAGCGCCCGGATCGGCTGCACCGTGGCGATGTCCGACCTCCTGGTGCCCGGGCTGCCGGGCAGCATCCACATCTCGGCACAGGCCTCGGCCCCGGTCGACAGTCACAGGGAGCGCGGATCATGAGCACATCGGGTCATCTGCGGAAGGACGTCGGCAGGGTGCTGCGCGGACTCGCCTCCACCGCCCTGCTGGTCGCCCTGGTCCTCGGGTCACCGGCCGCCCTGACGGTCTGGGGTCGGATCGGGGAGCTGCGGGGGCTGAGTCTGGCGCGACTGACCGCACCCGACGACGGCTCGGTCCTGCTCGGCCTGGCCACCCTCGTCGGGTGGGCGGCATGGCTGGTCTTCACGGTCTGCGTGCTGGTGGAGGCGGTGGATCTGGCCAGCGGGTCGCGGGTCCGGATGCGGGTGCCCGGCCTCGGTCAGGTCCAGGGGTTGGCTGCCGGACTGCTGGTCGCCAGCATCGCCCTGATCGCCCCGGTGGGACCCGCGACGTCGACCGGCCAGCCAGCCGCGATCAGCAGGACCCTGCCCGTTGACGACTCCCCCGCCCAGGACCGGACCGCGGGGTCCGAGAACACGTCGGGGACGGCGTCGGGGAGGACCTGGGACAGATCATCTGAGGCTCTCTCCGTGGGGACGTCGGGGACGGCGTCCGAGGAGGTCGTCCAGCGGGCGTCGATGGGACGATCGGACTCGCGTCTCGCCCAACCCGCCGGCCACTCCTCCGAGAGCCGCGCGGGGGTCTGGCACCGCGTGACGGTTCAGGACTCGATGTGGTCGCTGGCCGAGCACTGGTACGGGGACGGCACCGCCTGGCGGCGGATCGTGGCTGGCAACCCGGGGCTTGACCCGGCGAACCTGCCGGTCGGACAGATCATCCTCATTCCCGGCGTCCAGGCCGGGACCACCCCTGCCCAGACCAGATCTGCGCCGACCCCTGACCCGTCCGGGGCCGCGCCCGCCTCCCCGCCGACCGCTCGACCGGCGAGAGCCCTTCCGGCCACCGGGGATCGGCAGGGACCGACGATCGTCGTGGTCGCCGGTGACACCCTCAGCGGACTGGCCCAGACCCATCTGGGCGACGCCGACCGGTGGCCGGAGATCTGGAGTCTCAACCGCGACCAGATCTCCGACCCCGACCTCATCGACATCGGCTGGAGACTGCGGATACCGGCGGTTACCGCGCCGGCGAAGCAGAGTCCGCCCTCAAAGGATGCCGGGGATGCTGGCGGGACGCCCTCACCCGCGCCGAGCAGCGCTGCACCCGACGACGCTGCCCCGAACAGCACCGATTCCGGGGACGCCGGGCCCGAGACCTCCCGCGACGCGGACACCGATGCCGCGGGAACCGATGCCGCGGATGCCCCCTCCCGTGCCGCGGCCCCGGACGCCGGATCTGCGGACCCGGAAGCCGGGACCGGCGGTGGGGAGGCGTCAACCGGGCCCACCGGGAGCGCTCAGTCGATCCCCGGAGTCCCTTCGTCGGCGGAGTCCGGGGACCACGACGGGGTGTCGGTGTCCCCCATCCGGGGGACACTGGCCGGACTCAGCCTCTTTCTGGCCGGCGGGATCGCCGGCGCCCTGGTCACCGGACGCCGACGTCAACTCTTCAGCCGGCCGGTGGGTCGACGGGTTCCGGTCCTCGGCGAGGACGCCGCCCACCTCCGGGCGGCCCTCGACACCGCGGCCGACGCGGAGCCGGAGGCCCTGCCGGACCCTGATCCCGGCGACGACCCGGCGTCCTCCGGAAGTCACGAGATGACCCCCGGGACGGTGGTGCTCGGCACCAGGTCTCCCGACGCCCAGCGGGCTGACGGCGGGATCGACGCGGACGAGCCCGTGCTGGTGGATCTGGCCGCGACCTCCGGGTGGTTCGGGGTGGCGGGATCCCCTGAGGATGCCCGGGCGATGGTCGCCGGGATCGCCCTGAGCCTCACCTGCACCTGGTGGAGCGAGGGTCTGGAGGTGGTCGCCTGCGGTGACTCGCTGTCCTGGCTGGCCCGGACCGGCAGCGAGGCCGTCACCATCGTCGACCACGACGAGGCCCTGGAAGATCTGTCCGACCTGGTGTCGTCCCACCATCCAGTGGGTCCGCAGCAGCCCGTCCTGGAACGGGTCCTGGTGATGGATGTCGCCCCCGTCGGACTCCCCGATCCGCGGCTGATCCGCAGCTTCGGGACTGTCATCGTGAGCCCTGTCCCGGGCGACTCCGCCGAGCTGGAGGGGGAGGACCTGGTCCGGGTGCACGCCGACGGCAGCGCCACACTCGGCGATCTGAGGTTCACCGCCCAACTCGTCGGCGAGCCGGTGCGCCGTGGGGTCCTCGATCTGGTCGCCACCACATCGCGCACCGACACCGAGCCGGCCCGGTGGTGGAACGGCGACGATCCCGATGCCGCCACGGGGCGACCGGAGAGCCAGGATCCTGCCGACCAGACGCCACATCCCGATCAGTTGCCGCAGGCGCCTCCCGGACCGCACCAGGTCGGTCCGCCCCCGTGGAGTCCCTCCGAACAGGGCCCACCCGGTCCCGACCCGGACGAGCCCGACCCACCCGAGTCCGGCCCTCCCAGTTCCGGCCAAACCCTGTTCAGCCCATCCCATTCCCACACAGATGCACCCCACCAGTCCACCATCAGCACCATCGGGGAGGTCACCGTGTCACACCGCAGCGACGTCCCGGACCCCGATCAGGGCGAGACCGGGACACCGGCCACCCCGATGCTGAGGCTGCTCGGCCCGGTCGATCTCATCGGGGCGAGGGGCCCCGAACCGGCCAGGTCCGTGCGCCAGTGCGTCGAGTACTGCGCCTGGATCCTGGACCATCCGGGGTCGGGCTCGGCGCGGATGCGCGAGGGGCTGATGGTCGCCGAACCGACCCGCCGCTCGAACACCTCCAGGCTGCGGAGGTGGCTGGGTCGCGACGACGAGGGCAGGCTCTACCTGCCGGACGCCTATGACGGGAGGATCCGGCTGAACGAGGCGGTCGGAACCGACTGGGAGAGACTCCAGCTGCTCATCTCCGGGGGAATCGCCGCGGCGGCGGACCGCAACCTTCGGGCCGCCCTGGATCTGGTGCGCGGAGCACCCCTGGCCGACGCCGCCCCCGGACAGTGGCACTGGGCCGAGGAGTGGCGGGTCGAGATGATGCAGACGGTCCGCGACATCGGCATCGAACTGGCCCGCCGCGCGATCGACAGCGGGGACCTCGACACCGCCCGGCTGGCCCTGGCCAGGGCCCTGGTGTGCTGCCCCGAGGACGAGGAGCTCCTGGTCTGCCGGATCCGACTGGCCGATCTGGCGGGGGAGCGCTCCGAGGTGGAACGACTGGTCTACTTGCTGTCGCGCCGGGCCAGGAAGCTCGGCGTCGACCTGTCGGAGGAGACCGTGGTGCTGCTCCAGGAGGTGATGGAGGGCCGGCCGAGGGCCCGAGTGGTGTGACCATCAGCGACGCCACAACCAGCGCCATCGTCGGGGCCGGCCCCGTGCCCGGACGGTGTGAGGTCCGTTGGCACCGCCGATGTGGGGCATCTTCGGGTCCCGGGGCGGTCAGATTCTGCCATGTCAGGACAACTACTGGGTTCGAGCTGACAATAGGGTGACGACAAGCTACACTCGATTCTGCGCAAGAGTATTTGTCCCATCAATTGAAGCTGGTAACAGACATGAGTAGCGCTGAGTCGTCATCCGTCAAGACCATCAAGAACTTCATCGGCGGGGAGTGGGTCGAGTCCACCTCCACCGAGTCGATCGATGTTCCCAACCCCTCCACCGGAGAGATCATCGCCCGGGTGCCGCTGGCCACCCGCGAGGAGACCGCCGCCGCCATCGAGAACGCCGCCGAGGCGTTCAAGACCTGGGGCAAGACCTCGGTCATCAAGCGGGCCAAGATCCTGTTCGCCCTTCAGCAGCTGCTGGAGCGCGACAAGGACGAGCTGGGCACGATCATCACCATGGAGAACGGCAAGCCCCACGCCGAGGCCGTCGCCGAGGTGGGCCGTGGCATCGAGAATGTCATGCACGCCGCCTCCATCCCCAACCTGCTGATGGGCGACTCGCTGTCGACCGTCGCGACCGACGTCGAGGTCACCAACTACCGGTACCCGATCGGCGTCACCTCCGCCATCTGCCCGTTCAACTTCCCGATGATGGTGCCGTTCTGGATGTTCCCGATGGCGATCGCCTGTGGCAACACCATGGTGCTCAAGCCCTCCGAGAAGACCCCGAACCTGATGAACAAGATCATCGACCTGACGGTGGAGGCCGGGCTTCCCGCCGGTGTCCTCAACGTCGTCCAGGGGGCCAAGGACGTCGTCAACGAGCTGCTGGAGAACCCGACCGTCAAGTCGGTCTCCTTCGTCGGCTCCGAGGGTGTCGGTCGTTACGTCTACGAGCACGGGACCGCTCACTTCAAGCGGGTCCAGGCGCTCACCGGTGCCAAGAACCACTCCATCGTGCTGTCTGACGCCGACATCGACGACGCCGTCACCAAGTCGCTGTCCGGCGGCTTCGGGTCGGCCGGCGAGCGCTGCATGGCGGGCTCGGTCATCCTCGTCGAGGACGCCGTCGCCGACGAGTTCGTCGCCAAGTTCACCCAGGCCGCCAAGGACATCGACATGGGCGACACGAACGAGGAGGACTACTACCTCGGGCCGGTCATCCGCAAGGAGAACCAGGAGCGCACCTTCAAGTACATCGAGGACGGCGTCAAGGACGGCGCCAAGCTGGTCCTCGACGGCCGCGAGGGTGTGCCCGAGGGCGGCTACTTCTGCCGTCCGACCATCTTCGAGCGGGTCAGCCAGGAGATGAGCATCTGGAAGGACGAGATCTTCGCCCCGGTGGTCGACATCATCCGCGTCAAGGATCTGCCCGAGGCCGTGGACTTCGCCAACTCCCACCACCTGGCCAACGGTGCCTGCCTGTTCACCGACTCGGCGACGGCGGTCCGCTACTTCCGTGAGAACATCGACGCCGGCATGCTCGGCATCAACCTCGGTGTGCCCGCCCCGGTGGCCTACTTCTCGTTCTCCGGGTGGAAGGACTCCTTCTTCGGAGACCTGCACGCCAACGGCAAGGACTCCGTGGAGTTCTACACCCACCGCAAGGTGGTCACCGCCCAGTACAAGCAGGGTCGCTACAACAAGTGACCTACTGAACTCAGTCGGGGCCGGTTCCGCACCGGTCCCGGCTGATGGCTTCGGCCAGGTGTCGTCCCGGCACGGATGCAGCCAAACCGCACAGAGGCAGCCAAACCGCCGAGCGGGGCCGGTCCAGCGGCGGCACGGATGCAGCCAAACCGCACAGAGGCAGCCAAAAGGCACGGATGCAGTGGAGCTCCACTGCATCCGTGCCTTTTCCCTGCATCCGCGGACGAGATGGCTCCGTCAGTGTTGAACCTTGGCGGTGTGACGCCGACAGGGACCAGTCACACCGGTGTCGACCCTACGAAGGGCCGACCCCACTGGGTCGGCCCACACGCCCCAGCCAATCAGGCCTTGGCCGCGTCGCGCGCCTTGGCGTCGCGAATGGCCTCGGCCAGGTGCATCTGCTGGGTGACGAACTCATGGACGTGGCAGACGTAGCCGTGCTCGCGGCCGAGCTTGGCAATGTAGCCGTTGATGAAGTCCACCTCGGTGGGGCGTCCCTTGGAGAAGTCCTGGTACATCGAGGGGTAGTGCAGCGGGTTGCCGACGGTGCTCACGTAGCGCACCGAGTCGACCTCCTCCTGGCGGGTGTTGATGAGCTGAATCCCGGCCCGCTCACAGGCGTCGTAGGCCTCGTCGACCAGGATTCGGGTGACCTCGTCGGACTGCTCGTAGGAGGCGAACTGGCCCATCTGTGCGCTGAACATCGTGCACAGCGTGTTGACCACGGAGTTGAAGATCACCTTGGCCATCAGGGTGCCGTACAGGTTGCGGGTGAGCTCGGGATTGAGGTGGGCCGTCTTGAAGTCCTGCTCCATCGCCAGGGTCGTGTCGTCCGGCTCCTCGGTGCAGTTGACCATGTGCATGGTGCCGGCTCCGGGGGCGCCGATGAAGTCGACGTCGCCGGGCCCGTTGAGGACGGTGGCGACCAGGGCGGTGCCGGCTACCAGCCGGTCATCGCTGAAGTACTTGCGCATCTTGTCGATGTGGCCCATCCCGTTCATCGCGGTGAACATGTACTGCTCGGGACGGAACAGGTGGGCGCAGCGCGACAGCACCTCGTCGAGCTGCATCTGCTTGACGAAGACGATCCAGACGTCCGGGGAGCCGGTGTACTCCTCGGGGGTGAACATCTTGATCGGCACCAGGTGCCGGTTCTCGTGGTCGCGGGAGACGTAGACCCCGCCCTGGCGGTGGACGGCGTCGAGGTTGGGCTGCCAGGTGTCGATGAAGTCGACGTCCAGGCCCGCGACCTCCTGGAGCAGCACGCCGTAGCGGTATCCCATGGCTCCGGCTCCGATGACTGTGTACTTCATCTCTGGCTTCCTTCTGGTGTCGGGTTGAGTGGCAGGCAAGAAAAAACCCGCCGCCCCGAAAGGGGCAACGGGATGCGCGTCGCGCTCGCCTCTTGGCGGGTGGACGCGCTAGCTAATAACCTCGCCGGTCTGTCTCACGAGTCAGACAATAGGGATCACCAAGAATGTGGGACGGCGGTCTCACCATCTGATCATTCCGGCTGGTCAGCGGACCGGAGCGGCAAGAGGGGCAAGAGGGGCACGAAGTGCCGGAACAGCCGGAGGGTCCGACGGCGCAGAGGCCGGCCCGAGGATGCGTGCCGGTCAGCGGGTCGAAACGGTCGAACGGCCCAGGACCCGGCCCCTCAGGCCCGCCGGGCCCCTCAGGCCCGCCGGGCCCCTCAGGCCCGCCCGGTCCCCCGGTCATAAAGGGACGAGCCGTGTCTCGAGGTGATCATCGCGAACAGCCCCGCGACCAGCAGATATGCCACGGCCAGACCGATCAGACGAGGATGGGACAGGCCGTGCACCGGGAGCACCAGGGCGGCCAGGGCGGCTCCGCCGACGAACATGGCGTTGTAGATCATGTCGTAGACGATGAAGACCCGGCCCTTGTAGGCGTCGTCGATGTGGGCCTGGCAGACGGTGTCCACCCCCGCCTTGAGGGACTGGGCGAACAGCCCGATGAAGAAGGAGGCCACGATGAGCGACCACCGGTTGAGCATCGCTCCCGGCAGGACCTGGACCACCGCGGTGGCGACCAGCAGGCCGATCAGACTCGCCCTCATCCCCAGGATCCGCACCACTCGCGGCATGAAGGCCGCCGACAGGACGAACCCGGCGCCCATCACCACTCCCCAGACCGCCATGTCGCCCATCGCCGCGTTGACCTCGGCCTTGGCGTGGAAGTAGTTGCGGAAGCCCAGCATCATGGCGACCGAGTAGACCCCGAAGAGCAGCCGCTGGGCCCCGATCAGCCCGAGTCCGGCGCTGACATGGGGCAGCTGCCGGAGGTGGCGGAAGCCGTCGACGATGCCGTGCAGGATCTGGGACGCCGTCCGGCTGGTGTCGGGCGCGGTGGGGCCGAGCTCGTCGCGGCCGAACCGGGTGCCCAGCAGGGCGGACAGGGCGAAGAGCACGGCGGAGATGCAGAAGATCACGGTGTCGGCGTGGTGCACCGGCATCCAGTGGCCGCCGATCACCCGGACGGCGGCGGCGATCACGACCCCGATCATCATCCCGAGGGGCCCGATAACCGGCATGATCGAGGAGGCGGTGAGGTACTCCCGGCGGTCGATGGTGTGTTCCAGTCCGGCGGTGAGGGCGGCCAGCAGGAACCGGTTGAGGCTCATCGCCACCAGCAGCAGGAGCAGCAGTGAGATGTGGGCGGGGTTCTGTCTCGCCCCTCCCCAGACCAGGACGCCGACCATCAGGGCGATGAGGCAGCGCAACCCGTCGGTGCCGACCAGGATGCGTTGACGGGGCCATCGGTCCAGGGCCAGCGAGACGAAGGGGCCGATGACGCTGAACGGCAGCATCGTGATGGCCAGCACCATGGCGATCGACCAGGCGTCCGGCTGCTGCTCGGGGGAGAGCAGGACGTAGGAGGCCAGACCGACCTGGAGGGTGCCGTCGGCGGCCTGGGTGGAGACCCGGACTCCGAGGATCCGGCGGAACCGGGGTAGCCGCCACAGTCGGCGCAGTCCCTCGTTGAAGGCCACCAGGCGTCCTCTCCGTCGACACTGCGAGATTCCTCCCGGCGAAGGGCTCGAGCACACCGATCCTAGGCGAGGCGATGGACGGGGTCGTGCGGGGTGCAGCACCCCGAAGGCCCTGCACCTTTACGGCATCGAGAAGGACCGCTACGTCGATGACGAGGAGATGTTCGACCTGGTCCACGCGATGCGGACCAGGATCGTCACCAGCCCCGCCTTCTCCGGGGAGCAGATCCTGGCGGCGATCCTCTTCGAGCAGACGATGGGCCGCCAGTTCGCCGGCCGGCCGGCGGCCGACTACCTGTGGGAGACCAAGAACGTCGTCCCCTTCCTGAAGGTGGACAAGGGACTGGCCGAACCCGCCGACGGCGTCAGGGAGATGAATCCGATCCCCGGCCTGGCCGGACTGCTGGAGAGGGCCGTGGGGGCCCACATCTTCGGGACCAAGATGCGCTCGGTGATCGACGAGGCGAACCCGAGGGGGATCGACGCCATCGTCGCCCAGCAGTTCGAGCTCGGGCATCAGATCTGCGAGGCCGGCCTGGTGCCGATCCTGGAGCCGGAGGTCACCGTCACGGCCCAGGACAAGTCCCGCAGCGAGGCTCTGCTGCTCGAGCAGATCACCAGGCGGCTGGACTCCGACCCGTTCCCCGGACCGGTGATGTTCAAGCTGAGCATCCCGACCGTCGACGACCTCTACGCGCCGCTGATCGCCAACCCCGCGGTGCTGCGGGTGGTCGCCCTGTCGGGCGGCTACAGCCGCGACGAGGCCGACGCGCTGCTGGCGCGCAACCACGGGCTGATCGCCAGTTTCTCCCGGGCGCTGTCGGAGGGGCTGTCCGACTCCCAGACCGACGAGCAGTTCAACGCCACTCTGGCGGCGTCGATCGACGCGATCTACCACGCCTCGCTCACCTGAGCGCTGGCTCGCGATGACAGCCTCGCCCCGGCTCCGCAGACAGCCCGCGGGACCGGGGCGAGGTGCGTTCGCGACATGTCAGGGCCCGACGATCCAGCCCCGCTCGGTGGCGATCAGGATCGCCTCGGCCCGGGTCCCGGCGGCGGTCTTGGCCATCGCCGCACTGAGGTGATTGCGGACGGTGCCCTCCGACAGGTGCATCCTCCCGGCGATCACCTGCACGGTCGCTCCGTCGGCCCCCGCCTCCAGCACCTCGGCCTCTCTCCTAGTGAGGGGGGACTCGCCGAACATCAGCGAGTCGGCAGCCAGTTGGGGATCGACCACCCGCAACCCGGCGTGCACCCGGCGGACCGCCTCCGCGAGCTGAGCGGCGGGGGCGTCCTTGACGATGAACCCGTGCGCCCCGCTGTCCACCGCCCGCCGCAGGAAACCGGGCCTTCCGAAGGTGGTGACCACCAGGACCTTCACGGTCGGTACCGCCTCCAGCACCTGCGCGGTGGCGGCCAGTCCGTCCAGGCCGGGCATCTCGACATCCATCAGGATGACGTCGGGTCGGGTCCGCAGGGTCTGGGCGACCACCTCGTCGCCACGGCCGACCTGGGCGACCACCCGGATGTCGCCCTCCAGCTCCAGCAGGGCGGCCATCGCCCCGCGCACCATCGCCTGGTCGTCGGCCAGCAGGACTGTGATCATGATGCGGTCAGCCTCTCACGCCGTCTCCCGCGCACGATCCTTCGAGTGAGGCCGGCCAGGAGCGGATTCCATCGCCTCGGGCCTGCCCACCACCAGCCGGAACCCGGGGCGCGCCGGGGTCCCCTCGGGTGCCGGACCGGTGCGCACCACCGCTGCCGCCTCGGCGGCGCGCTGCCGCAGTCCGGCGATGCCATTGCCCCCCGAGGAGTCTCCGGAGGACGACGCGACGCCGTCTCCGTCATCGGTCACCGTGATCGAGGTTGCGGAGAGCTCCACCCGGCAGTGCCGTGCCCCGGAGTGCCGCACGACATTGGTGACCCCCTCCCGCAGCGCCCAGGCGAACAGGGTCCGGAGGTCCTCGGGAACCTGGTCGATCGCACCGGGCAGTTCGTGACGGATCTGCGCCGCGTCCAGCATCTGGTGGGCCCGGCCGATCTCGGCGGCCAGGGACACATCCCGGTAGTCGTTGACGGTGGCCCTCACCTCGGCCAGTGCCGAGCGGGTGAGGGAGCGGACGTCGGACAACTCGGCGCGCGCCCGGAGGGGGTCGACGTCGATGAGTCTTTCGGCCAGTTCCGCCTTGACCGAGATCGCCGTGAGCGAGTGTCCCAGCAGATCGTGCAGGTCGCGGGCCATCTGGTTGCGGGTGTCGGCGATCTCCAACTCGTGCTCCCGGCGCTGGAGAAGCTCTCTCTGGTGGCGTCGTTGGGCGCCGATCCGGCCGAAGGCGGCCCCGGTTCCACCGCTCAGCACGGCAAATGCCCAACCCTGCAGGTCGGGGAAGCGGGTCCAGATCCGCAGGCTGAGGTAGAGCACCAGCGCCAGGAGCAGCCCGATCGCTGCGGTGACCCGCCATGAGAAGTCGAGCCCGATCAGGATCACCGGGTAGACGAGGAGCGCCAACCCGCCGGACCCCAGGGTGGAGATCACCACCGCCCCGCCGGCCAGCAGGATCGACAGCCAGGGCCATATCTGCCCCGCTGGCACCTCGCCGGTCTCGCGAAGCCACCCCACCGAGTACCAGCAGCCGACGGTGAAGGCGCACAGGGCGATGACGGTCGCGGTGAGGGCGATCCAGCACCTGGCGCCGCCCACCGCCAGGGCCGACTCCACGACCGAGGGCAGGCAGAGGAACCAGAAGAGGAACCACACCAGGCCCCTCGGGCTGCGTCCACCGGGAGGAAGCCGCAGCCCGCCGATGGTTCTGCTCCGACCTGTTCCCGTCATCGTCGCCCCTGTCTGCTCCACCATCCCGCGCCCAGTCATTGTGCCCTCCCCCGGGAGACGCACCACGGGCCACGGTCCCGGGATCAGACCCGAGCGGTGTCGCGGCTCATCAGCCATGCCGCACCTGAGACGAAGGCGGCCAGCCATCCGATGATGTTCACGGCCTCCCCGATGCCGAACCCTCCCGCCCCGAAGGGCACCAGGGCGAGCTGATGGATCCCCCACATCGGTGCGACCCGGGCGATGTGACCCAGCACGCTGGACGGGTCGACGGGGACGAACATCCCGCTGAGGAAGGCCACCATCACGACGGAGAGATTGGTGACCTGCATCGCACTGTCGGTGGGCAGCAGATACCCCATGAACACCCCGAAGGCGGAGAACAGGCCGGATCCGAGCCACGCCAGCAGCCCACTGAGGATCCTGATGTGGAGCGGCTGGTCGAGCCCCTTGATCACCGCGGTGACGCACACCGCCGCGATCGACAGGGCGCCGACGAGCATCCCCACGACCCCCTTGACCAGGACATATGCCACCGGCGTGAGCGGGGTGAGGCGCAGCTGTCGGCTCCAGCCGGCCGCCCGTTCCATCGAGACGGCGGTGCCGGCTCCGGTGGTGGAGATGATCGCGCCGTAGAGACCGATGCCGATCATCACCATCCCGGCCACCGTGCCGTGCCCGTAGGGGATGTGGTTGTACCTGTCGGAACCGACCATCCAGAACAGCACGACCGGCAGCAGCAGGGCCAGGATCATGGTGCGCCGGTTGCGCACCACGCGCAGCAGTTCGACACGCAGCAGGGTGGGGTTGAGACCGCCGAACGGGGGAACCGAACGGGCGGTGGAGCCGATGGCAGTCATGCGAGGACCTTCTGGTGGGAGTGGGCGAGGGGAGGGGCGCCGGCGGTCGTGCCGGAACCGATGGCGCCGGTGGTGCCGGTGGAGCTGGTGAGGGCGATGAAGGCGTCCTCGAGACCTCGGGAGGAGATGTCCAGGTCGGCGGCGGCTCCCTCCCGCAGCAGGGCCAGGGCGACCGGATCGGTGTCGTCTGCGACGACGGTGAGGGCACTGCCGAGGACCTCGACCGCCTGGAGGTCGAGTCCGCCCAGGATTCCCAGCACCTTCCCCCGGTCGATCCCCGGCTTCAGGGTGGCTCGCAGGGTACGTCCCGAGACCATCGCCCGGATCTGGGCGCCGGTGCCGTCGGCGACGATCCGTCCCGACCTCATCAGGATGATCCGGTCGGCGAACTCATCGGCCTCCTCCAGGTAGTGGGTGGCGAACAGGACGGTCCGGCCCAGCGCGGCATCGGCGTGGATGGACTGCCAGAAGCTCCGCCGGGCCTCGACGTCCATCCCGGTGGTCGGCTCGTCGAGGATCATCAGTGCGGGATCGCAGACCAGGGCCATCGCGAACCGGATGCGCTGCTTCTCCCCGCCGGAGCACTTGCGCACCTGGCGGGAGGCCAGCGACTCCAGCCCGGCCCGCTCGACCGCCTCGGCCACCCGGACCGAGTGGCTGAACAGGCTTGCGGTGATCTCGACGGTCTCCCGGACGGTGAGATCCGGGAGCAGGCCGCCGGTCTGCATCACCGCCGCGACCAGGCCGTGGGCGACCGCGTCCCGTGGTGGGCGGCCGAACACCTCGACGGCCCCTCCGGAGGGGTTCGCCAGGCCCAGGATCATGTCGATGGTGGTGGTCTTTCCGGCTCCGTTGGGGCCCAGCAGGGCCACCACCTCGCCGGGTCGGATGTCGAGGCTCAACCCGTCGACGGCGGTGACGCAGTGGCCCTGGCGGCCGCGGAATGACTTGTGCAGGTCGGCCAGATGGACGGCCGGTGATGAACTCATGGCTCCACGGTGCCCGCCGGGAGGCGACCGTACCTGGCGCGCATGTCATCATTTCGACGGTGACATTCGTCACGGGTGCGGCTCGCGGGGCGCCGGTCCCGGTCCCACCCCGAGTTCCCATCGGGGCGCAGGAGGCGAAAGGATGACCCCATGGCCATGCCGACGGACCTCGAGATCGCCCGCGCCGCCCACCTGGACCCGATCGGGGAGGTGGCGGCCCGCGCCGGGATCGACGATGAGTTCCTGGAGCTCTACGGTCGCGACGTCGCCAAGGTCTCCCTGGACGCGATCGCGGCCAACCGGGACCGCCCCCGGGCCAAGTACATCGTGGTCACCGCGATCACCCCGACCCCCCTGGGGGAGGGCAAGACGACCACCGCGGTCGGCATCGCTCAGGGCCTGGCGGCGATCGGCAAACGCTCCATGCTGGCTCTGCGGCAGCCCTCGATGGGCCCGACCTTCGGCATCAAGGGCGGGGCGGCCGGCGCCGGGTACTCCCAGGTGCTGCCGATGGAGAAGCTCAACCTGCACCTGACCGGTGACTTCCATGCCATCACCGCGGCCCACAACCTGCTCGCGGCGATGATCGACAACCATCTCCACCACGGCAACGCCCTGGACATCGAACCGCACTCGATCTCCTGGCGCCGGGTCGTCGACATCAACGACCGGGCGCTGCGCAATGTCATCGTCGGCCTGGGCAGCCGGATCGACGGCGTCCCCCGGCAGAGCGGCTTCGACATCACCGCGGCCAGCGAGGTCGGCGTCATCCTCTCGCTGGCCACCTCCCTGCACGACCTGCGCGAGCGACTGGGCCGGATCGTCATCGGCTACAACCGCGACAAGGAACCGGTCACCGCCGAGAACCTGCACGCCGCCGGGTCGATGGCCGTCATCCTCAAGGACGCCCTCAAACCCAATCTCCTGCAGACCACCGAGAACACCCCGGTCCTGGTGCACACCGGTCCCTTCGGCAATATCGCCACCGGCAACTCCTCGGTGGTCGCCGACATGGTCGGTATCGGCTGCGCCGACTACCTGCTCACCGAGGCCGGTTTCGGCTCCGACATGGGCGCCGAGCGGTTTTTCAACATCAAGTGCCGGGTCTCCGGGCTGCACCCCGACGCCGCGGTGATGGTGGCCACCGTCCGCGCCCTCAAGGTCCACTCGGGCCGGTACACCGTCAAGCCGGGCCGGCCGCTGCCCTCGGGGATGCTCCTGGACAACCCCGACGACGTGTGGGCCGGCGCTCCCAACCTGCGACGCCACATCGAGATCGTCCGCAGCTTCGGGGTGACGCCGGTCGTCGCCCTCAACGTCTTCCCGACCGACCACGCCGACGAGATCGACGCCGTCCGCCAGATCGCCGAGGAGTGCGGGGCGCACTTCGCCGCCTCCACCCATGTCGTCGACGGCGGTGCGGGGGCCGCCGATCTGGCCCGGGCGGTGGTGGCCGCCTGCGAGGAGCCGGCCCGGTTCCGCTACACCTACCGGCTCGAGGCGCCGCTGGCCGACAAGATCGAGGCGATCGCCACCCGGGTCTACGGCGCCGACGGGATCGACCTGTCGCCGGCGGCCGCCCGGGAGCTCGCCCACTTCGAGGACCTGGGCTACGGCCACTTCCCGGTGGTGATGGCCAAGACCCACCTGTCGCTGTCCCACGATCCGGCCCTCAAGGGGGCCCCGACCGGCTGGCGACTGCCCGTCCGGGAGGTGCGGGCCGCCGCCGGGGCCGGCTACGTCTACACCATCTGCGGGGACATGCGCACGATGCCGGGGCTGGCGAGCCATCCGGCGGCCGAACGGATCGACATCGACGCGGACGGCAACACGGTGGGGCTGTTCTGAGGTCGGTCCTCGGAGCCTAGACTTCGCCCATGGCCAGTCAACGCGCCGATGACGCCCGCCGACGGATCGAGCTCGAGGAGCAGGACCGTCGCCGTGAGGGTGCTGCCGCCCAGGTCCTCATCGACGGGTTCGTGGTCGCCGCCCGGGACCGGGGGATCGCCACCGAACCGCTGATCGCCCAGCTTCTGGACGGGCACACCGCCCGGACCGACCGGCACGGCTGGTACCTCAACGCCAGCCACAGCCTGGCGATCGGGGAGAACGGCGAGTACTTCCAGCTGGTGGTGGCCGGCGGCTTCAGGGAACGGCTGCGCGGGGTGAGGCTGGAGACCTCGCTGCCGCCGCTCCATGTCGGACGTGGCGGTCGCGACGGGGAGACCGGCTATCTCAAGGAGTTCCTCGCCTGGCGGTTGGCCGCCGGCTGACACGCCGGGGCGCAGCGAAGAATCTCAGGGGGTGCCGGGTGCGGTGCCCCCGGGCAGGGCGGCACGGGCCCTCCGCCGTCTCAGGATCCCGGGATGGCTGATGCCCAGGTACCAGGCCAGTCCCAGAGCGACCGCCAGGAAGACGTAGGGCATCATCTTGAGCCGGGTCTGGTTGTGGTCCTTGACCGCGACGACCTCGCTGTTGATGTCGCCGTCCTGACTGCGGTCCAGGACCAGGGTGACCTTCTGCCCCAGCGTGTAGGAGCTCGCCCTGGTGTACGGATTGCTCGTGACGGTGCGGGTCCTGCCGTCGCGCTGGTACTCGATGACCGCAAGTCGGTCGCCGGAGGGCTGGGAGACCAGGTGGAGGGGGCCCGATCCGACACTCGGCGCGTGACGGAAGCCGACCACCGTGCCCTGCACGGTGTCGCCGTGGCGCTGGAACATGTCGTAGCGGTGGCCGAGGATGAAGAACAGGCAGCTCACCGTCAGCAGATACACCACACCCAGCACGGCCAGGACACTGCGCCATTTCGTCATGCCCACCAGAGTACGACCGCGATCACTCCAGATACCCTCTGATCTCCCCGGCGTGGCGCCTCATCCTCCGGATCGCCCGGCTGCACCGCGCCCGTACCGCCTCGGCGCTCATCCGGTGCGCCCGGCCGGCCCGGTAGCTGGACATCTCCAGGACGTAGACGCTGGAGAGCAGGGGCAGCTGGGAGCGGGCCACGATCCCCAGGGCGACGGCGGCACCGAGGACGGCCAGGGCGAGCTGAGCCTGGTCGGGGTCATTCTCGACGACCGGCATGTCGTGGATCTCCCAGGGGATCTCCCGGGCGGCCAGCCGGCGCCGCGGCTGGCACACGGCGTACAGCGCGTCCAGACCGATCGTGGTGGGGACGGTGGTGGCCGGGCTCACCTTTCCGGTCCTGATCCGCAGCCAGGCCTCCGCGAGGTAGTCGTCGAGGCTGCTGCTGGGGTCCCGGCGGGCCATCCGGGTCAGCATCGGGAAGACCACCTGGAGCAGGGCCTGGCAGGCCAGACCGGCCAGCAGCCCGTCCTGCTGGGCGGCGAGCACGGTGGCACGGGCCAGCTGCGGGTCGGTGCGGATCGCGGCGGGAAGCTGGTGGGGGAGGGTTCCGGGACGCACCGGAAGGTCCGCGATGACCTCGGCGGCCCAGGGCTGGTCGACGGTGTGCAGCCACTCGTGGTGCAGGCGGTCACCGGTCGTGACGGTCATGACAACACCTCCTTGGTGTGTGTGGCATCTCAGGAGCCACACCACCAAGGAGGTGTTGTCAGACATGTTGTCGGCGGTTCGCCGGATGTATCCCGTTCGGTCCGGGTGTTGCCCGAGTCGGTCCGGGTGTTGTCAGCACCCGGAGAGGTGTTGTCCGGGACCCGCGAGGTGTTGTCATCGAGGTCCTGGTCGAGCGCACACCTACTCCTCGGCCAGAGCCTCCGTCGGGGTGGCCTTCGCCGCCCGGCGTCCCGGCAGGATCGAGGCCAGCGAGGCGGCGACGAAACAGATCGCGATCAGGCCGATAGTGGTCGGCCAGTCGACTGCGAACTTCACCGACAACGGCGCCCCGGACATCTTGAACACCGACTTGATCCCCAACCAGGCGAAGAAGCCGCCGGAGATGATGCCGACCAGCACCCCGGCCATCACCATCTGGACCGCCTCGAAGAACAGCATCAGGCGCAGCGATCCGCGCTGCATGCCCATCGCGCGCAGCAGGGCCGACTCCCGGCGTCTCTCCACCACCGACAGCCCCAGGGTGTTGGCGACCCCGATGAGGGCGATCACCACCGCCACCCCGAACAGGGTGGTCATCACGATCAGCAGGATGTTGAGGACCTGTTCGATGGCCGCTGCATAGAGGGCACCGCCGCCGAGAATCACATCGGGGTTGCGCTGTTGGATGCTGACGATCGGAGCCAGGGTCTGGGCCATATCGGTCCGCTCGGCCATTGCCGCCCAGACCGCCACGACCGGTGGCGCCTGGGTGAGCTTCGCCAGATCGGCGCTGTTCACCATCGCCACGCTGGAGTTCTCCATGGCCTTGGAGACGGTGACGGTGAGATTGAGGGTCCCCCTGGTTCCCTTGACGTCGACATGGTCACCGGTCTTGAATCCCGCATCGGCACTCATCAGCACCCGGCCGGGCGCCAGCTGATCGGCGGTCGTCGAGCTGACCGGCCGCAGCTGAGAGGCGTCGGCCCCCATCACCAGGGTGGGGGAGTCGCTGTCGCTGATGACCATCGGCGCTCCGCGCAGGGAGATCTGCGACTTGAGATTGGGCAGCTTCGAGAAGTCGGAGACGGTGGCGCTCGGCAGCGCCACCGAGGTCGCCGGTTTCGGTTCACCGGTGTTGACGTCGTAGGTGACGGCCTGTGCAGTGACGCTCAGATCGACGGGGAACTGCTCGTCGATGAGATCCAGGACGCTCTGGCGGGTGGTGGCGGTGCCGATCTGAAGGGTGACGATGATCCCCACTGCCAGCATCAGGACGCCGGTGGTCAGAGCGGTGCGCACCGGGTTGCGGACCGCATTGGCCGTTGAGAGTCTCGCGGTGGCCCCGAAGGGCCGGATCATCAGGCCCAGCCCGCGGATCACCCAGGGCACGTAGACCGGCGTCGAGAGGAGGATCCCGATCCCCAGCAGGGCCACCGATCCCATCGCCCAGGCGATGTTCCACCTGTCGACCCTCAGTGCCTGCCAGGCCAGCAGGGCGCCGGCCACCACCAGCACCGAGCTGATGATCACCAGGGCCACCGAGGTGCGCCTGGTCTCGATCGTCGGTGCTGGGCGCAGAGCCTCCAGAGGAGCGACCCGGGTGGCTCTCAGGGTGGGGACGAAGGCGGCCAGCACGGTGGCCACCACCCCGATCCCGAACTCGATGGCCAGATCGGACCAGGGCATCACCAGGCCGAACCCCAGGGCCCCGGTGTAGGCCGCCCCGGCGAGCGCGATGAGAACTCCCAGCACGATGCCGAGCAGTGATCCGATGATCCCGATGATCACCGACTCGACGAAGAACTGCCCTCTCACCTGACCGCCGGAGGCGCCGACGGTGCGCATCAGGCCGATCTGGCGGCGGCGCTGGGCGAGCAGGATGAGGAAGGTGGTGAAGATGATGATCATTCCCACCATCAGCGCTACGCCGGCGAAAACCATCAGCATGTACTTGAAGACGTCGAAATTGCCGGTCAGTGCCGTAATGCTGCGGGCCCGGTACTCATCGGCCGGGGCCACCTGGAGATCCCCGGCCCTGGTGCCTGGCTTGGCCATCCCCGGCAGCTTCGAGACGGCCGACTGGATCGCCGTCGAGACCTGTCCGGGGTCGGATCCCGGGCTGGTGGCGATCAGCCAGACCGACGGCTGGAAGCCGGCGGCAATCGGCACCGCGGGATCGACGTAGACAGTCTGGGCGAACAGCGAGCGCGGGTCGTCGCTGATCCCGCTGACGGTCAGCTCTGTGGTGCCGGAGGCGACCTTGTCGCCGACCTGGACGCCGAGCTTGCCGGCGGCCTCCTCGGACAGGGCGATCTGGGTCGGCTGGGAGGGCCAGGACCCCGAGGACAGTCCCGCCCAACGGAAGCGTTCGGAGGGCAGTCCGTAGAAGGTTGCCTGGACTGCCTTGTCATCCTTCTGGACGATCTCGTTGGTCTGCAGGGCGGGTTCGACGGCCGACACTCCCTGGACGGCCTTGATGGTGCTGGTCACGTTGGCCGGGACGATGTTCTCGCTGGTGGAGCCGAGGTCGACGACCACGTCGGCCCTGGAGGTCACCAGGGACTCCTGCTGACCCAGGGCGTTGGACTGGGTGCGGATGAACACCGAGACGCCGACCATGAATCCGATCGAGATGGCGATCGCCACCAGGGTGGCGACGTAGCGGCCCGGGTGGAAGCGGACCTCCTGAACAGCGTTGCGCAGCATCACGCCTCCAGATTCGCCATGGCGGCGCCGACCGTCTCGGCGGTCGGCGAGTCGATGTCGTCGACGATGCGCCCGTCCAGCAGCATGAGGGCCCGGTCGGAGTAGGAGGCGGCCCGCGCGTCGTGGGTGACCATGATGATGGTCTGGTGCAGATCGGTGGCGCAGTGCCGCAGGTACTCCAGCAGAGCGGTGCCGGACTTGAAGTCGAGGGCCCCGGTGGGTTCATCGGCGAAGACCACCGAGGGCTTGGCGATCATCGCACGGGCGCAGGCGACCCGCTGCTGCTGGCCTCCCGACAGTTCGGAGGGCCGGTGGTTCAACCGGTCGGCGATCCCCAGACCCTGGGTGAGCTGGTCGAACAGGGCCGGATCGGGGCTGGCCCCGGCCAGATCCAGCGGGAGCAGGATGTTCTGCCGGGCGGTGAGGGTGGGCAGCAGGTTGAAGGACTGGAAGATGAATCCCACCTCGTCGCGGCGGACCCGGGTGAGGGCCTTGTCGGGAAGCGTGCTGAGCTCCTTGCCCGCCAGCAGCACCCGGCCCGAGGTGATCCGGTCCAGTCCGGCCAGACAGTGCATGAGGGTCGACTTGCCCGATCCGGAGGGGCCCATGATGGCGGTGAAGGAGCCGCGCCGGAACTGGACGTCGACGCCGTTGAGGGCGACCACCTGGGTGGGTCCGGAACCGTAGACCTTCGTGACGCCGAGGGCCGCGGCGGCATCCTGGGCGAGGTCCTCGGGGCGGGGTCCGGCGGCCGGGGGCCCCGACTGCCAGGGCTGGGCCGCCGGATAGGGCTGGGCGGGACTCTGCTGGGCCGGGTTCTGCAGGTACGGGGAGCCCTGGGGCCCGGCCTCGCCGCGCCGTGGCGCTCCGATCGGGGCCTCGGCATCCGGGGTCTCGGCGGGTCCGACGGAGGGGTCGGGGGCGGAGGAACGGCGCGGCGGAGTCGACATGCGGCCACCCTACGGCCGCCGGTGCCGGTGGTTCTGTCGCACGGTGGCGTGGCGGCGAGATCGGCGGGGATCTCAGGACAGCCTCAGCGCACGCTCAGATGAGCCTCAGGGGACGCTCAGTCGAGGTTCAGGGCACCCTCAGAATGGGTTCAGATGAGGCCGACCTCGCGGGCGAAGAGCACCAGGCCGACCCGGTCGCGGCACTCCAGCTTGGCCAGCAGCCGGCCGATGTGGGTCTTGACGGTTCCCTCGGCCATGTAGAGGGTCTGGGCGATCTCGGCATTGGTGGCGCCCTTGGCGATCTCCACCAGCACCTCCTGCTCCCGGTCGGTGAGCACCGAGAGCCGCTCCTCGTTCTGCTTCGGGTTGCTCGGCAGCCTCGGGACGACGTGGTCCAGCAGGCGCCGGGTGGCCGAGGGGGCCACCACCGCCTCACCGGCGGCGACACTGCGGATCGCCGAGAGCAGTTCGGCGGGCCGGGCGTCCTTGAGCAGAAAGCCGGAGGCGCCCGCCTTCAGCCCGGCGTAGACGTACTCGTCCAGGTCGAAGGTGGTGAGGATCATCACCTTGGTGTCCAGCGGGGAGGCGGCGATCCGGCGGGCCGCCTCGACCCCGTCCATCACCGGCATCCGGATGTCCATCAGCGCGACATCGGCCGGGGTGGTGCGCAGCACGTCGAGGGCCTCGGCGCCGTTGGAGGCCTCCCCGACCACCTCCATGTCGTCCTCGGCCTCGATGAGCATCCGGAACCCGGAACGGACCAGGGACTGGTCGTCGACCAGCAGCACGCGAATCGGCTCGGGCATGGGACCTCCGGGGTGAGGGAACACCCCATCCTAGAGGGAGGTCAGCGTCCCGATCGAAGCGGCAGCAGGGCGCGCACCCGGAATCCGCGGTCGGCCAGCGGGCCGGTCTCCAGCTGACCGCCCATCGAGGTGACCCGTTCCCGCATCCCCTGCAGGCCATGTCCCCGGCCGTCCCCCTGGATCGCCTCGCCGTGACCGTCGTCGGTGATCGTCAGACACATCGTGGTGGGCCGGTAGTGCACCGCCACCTCCGCGTGGGCGGTCGGGCCGGCGTGCTTGAGGACATTGGTCACCGCCTCCTGAACCACCCGGTAGGCGGTCAGCCCGAGCGCCTCGGAGACCTCCGGGCGCTCCCCGGTGACGGTGAGGGAGATCCGGTCCCCGGAGTGCTCCACCAGCTCGGGGATGTCGGTGAGCCCGGGGGAGGGGGAGTAGGCGGCCTTCTCGGTCGGGTCCTGGCGCAGCACCCCGACGATCCGGCGCATCTCGACCAGGGCGTCGCGTCCGGTGTCGGCGATGATGTCGAGCACCTCGGGGGCCTTCTCGGGCTTCTTGAGGGCCAGCGCCTTGCCCCCCTCGGCCTGGACGATCATCACCGACAGGGAGTGGGCGACGATGTCGTGCAGCTCCCGGGCGATCTCATTGCGGGTGCGCTCCTCGATGACCCTGGCGTCCTGCTCCCGCTCGGCGAGGATCGACCGGTAGCGCTGGGCCTTGGCCATCCGCTGCTGGGAGCCGATCAGGGCCGCCTCGCGCAGCCGCCGACCGATCGCGTAGGGGGTGATCACCAGGCCGGCGCACACCGCCATCGACAGGAACCACAGCATCCAGGGGGTGCCGCCGTTGGCGGGGTAGTCGGCGGTCATCGCGGCGTGCCACCGGGTGGGCCCCAGGATGGCCCCCAGCGCCCCCGCCCACAGCACCCAGCGGGACTGCGGGCCGCCGGTCCACCGGGCCACCGAGTAGGAGGCGATCGGAATGGTGAGCAGGGACAGCACCGGCCAGGGGACGATGATGAGCTGGATGGTGGCGCCCAGCCCGACCAGACCCATCATGAGCATCGGCTGGTCGCGGCGGATCGTCACCGACCCGACCATCAGCATCGAACTCACCAGGGCGGCGATGTACTCCGGACTCGGATGCATGATGACCGAGGTGACATAGGGCACCACGGTGAGCACGGTGAGGACGACCACCACCGTGATGTCGACCCACAGCGCCCGTTCGGAGTCCTGGGGGCGGCCGTCGCCCAGCTCGGGGTTGAGCACCTCCTCCATGCCGGGGATCGAGAGCTGCTCCTCGGTGCGCGCCGCACCCCGGGTGGACCGGGTCGAGGAGAACCGCGTCAGGCGCGCACGAACACCGCTCCCGGACCTCTGCTGCGGTGCGGGGGCCGTCGCATCACGCCCGCTGCTGCTCATCGCCACCAGTGTATGGACGGCCCTCAACCAGCCGTCGCGCGGGATTCGCCGTAGGATTGCCCCGGGCATCAACGCGACAACACTCAATGACGAAGGGCACGGTCAACGATGCGGATTCTCATCACAGGCGGAGCGGGATACATCGGGTCGACGGTCGGGTCGGCCTGCGAGGAGGCGGGCCACGAGGTGGTGGTCCTGGACGACCTGTCGGCGGGACGCCGCGAGTTCGTCCGCGACCGGAAGTTCTACCAGGGCGACGTCGCCGACCAGGACCTGCTGGACCGGGTGTTCACCGAGAACCAGATCGACGCCGTGGTGCACTGCGCCGCCAAGATCATCGTCCCCGAGTCGGTCGACCAGCCGCTGGCCTACTACGAGAACAACGTCGCCAAGACCATCAAGCTGCTGCAGGCGATGGCCCGCAACGGCGTCAACCGCATCCTGTTCTCCTCCTCGGCCTCCATCTACGCCACCGACGCCGAGTTCAAGGTCACCGAGAAGTCCGCCCTGGACCCGGGTTCGCCCTACGCCACCACCAAGTTCATGGTCGAGTTCGTGCTGCGCGACGCCGCCCACGCCTCCGACCTCAAGGCCCTGTCGCTGCGCTACTTCAACCCGATCGGGTCGGACCCGAAGCTGCGCACCGGCCAGCAGATCGAGCACCCCACCCACGTCCTGGGCAAGATGATCGACGCCTGGCTGGACAAGACCACCTTCACCGTCACCGGAGCCGACTGGCCGACCCGCGACGGGTCGGGGATCCGCGACTTCATCCACGTCTGGGATCTCGCCCGCGCCCACGTCGCCGCCCTCGAGCACCTCGACGAGGTGACCGCCGAGGATCCCTACCAGGTCTTCAACATCGGCACCGGCAACGGGGTCACCGTCAAGGAGCTGGTGGACGCCTTCGAGGAGGGCACCGGCAAGCCGCTGGACGTCGTCTACGGCCCGCCCCGTCCCGGTGACGTCGCCGGCGCCTACACCGTCTCGCACCGCGCCAAGGATCTGCTCGGCTGGAGCGCCCAGCTCACCCCGGCCGACGGCATCCGCGATGCCATCGCCTGGCTGCCCGAGCGCAAGAAGATCCTGGGCTACTGAGCCCCGGAGGACCGGCACGAGGATGAAGCACAGGTTCTGGTGGGGTCTGGTCGCACTGGCGGCCGGATGTCTGGTCGGCGGGCGGATCGACGCCCACCGACGCCGTCAGCGGGCCGCCCTGTGGGCGGTGGCGACCGAGGGAGTCTCCTCGGCCGACCCGCATCCCCGCTGGTTCTGAGCCGGGCTGGTTCAAGGCTGGGCTGGTTCAAGGCTGGGCTGGTTCAAGGCGGGGCGCCCCGTGGCGCGAGAAGGAGAAGACGATGGTCTCACTGGTGACCTTCGACATGGCCGGCACCACCGTCGATGACGGTGGTGCGGTGTCGCGGGCGCTGCGCGCGGCGGTCGAGGAGACCGGCGCCAGCGTCGCTCAGGAGGACCTGGAGGTCTGGTCCGGGGTGGAGCGGACCAGCGCCATCTCGGCGCTGATGGCGCTGGGCGGGGTGCACCCCGCCCGCGGTGCGGCACGCGCCCAGTTCCTGAGGTTCTCCACCATCCTGGCGGACAGCTGGCGCACCGACCCGCCGCAGGAGATCGCGGGGGCCACCGAGACCTTCGAGACCCTCCACGAGGAGGGCATCCGGGTGGCCCTCACCACCGATCTGAACGAGGCATCGGTGACCCCTCTGATGGAGGAACTGGGCTGGTGGCCGGCCCGCCGGCCGCTCATCGACACCGTCGTGACCGCCGACGACGTGGCCTCCGGGTGCCCCGCCCCCTACCTCATCCACCGGGCGATGGAGCGCACCCGGGTGGTCGACGTCCGCCAGGTGCTGGCGGCCGGGGACACCGTCGTCGATCTGCAGGCCGCCCGCAATGCCGGCGTGGCCCCGGTCAGCGTGCTCACCGGTGCCGGGGACCGGCAGACCCTGGAGGCGGCCGGCCCCGACTACCTGCTCGGGTCGATCGCCGAGCTGCCGGCGGTGATCTCGGCCGCCGGCTCGGCGATGGGCTGAGCGCTTCAGACGCGCATCAGTACCTTGAGCAGGGCCGTCATCTGCCGGGCGACCGCCAGGTGATCGGCCGGGTTGCCGGAGATGATCGCCTCGATCATCTGCTGGTCGTAGAGGGTGCGCATGATCGAGAGCAGGTCGTCCACCGAGATCCCCAGCCGGACGTCGTTGGCCGCGATGACGTCGGCGACCAGGTCGCGCAGGGCCGGGGTGCAGGACTCGTTGAGCGCCCGGTAGGCCGGTCGCAGTTCGGGGTCGCGGGCCGCCTGGAGGCGGATCTCGTTGATCGCCAGGATGGTCTGGGGGTCGGTGCTCACGGTGGACAGGAACAGGCTGACGGCCCGGTCGAGCTTCTGCTCGATCGGCAGTTCGCTGGCCGAGACCCTCGGCAGCTGGGTCGACAGGGTCTGGTAAGTCTGGTCGATCGAGCGCTGCAGGACGTCGAGGCAGAGGTCGTTCTTCGACTCGAAGTTGGAGTAGAAGGCGCCGCGGGTGAACCCCGCCTCCTCGCAGATCTCCTCCACCGAGGCGCCGTCGACCCCCTTGCGGGCGAACACCCGGATCGCCGCCCAGGCCAGCCGTTGCCTGGTGGCCTCCCGCCGGGTGCTGACCTGCTCGCGGGACGCAATCACATCGGTCATCGTTGGCCTCCTGTCCTCCGGCCCCTGCCAGTTTGCATACGGAAGTGTATCGGATACGCTTCCGTACTGGATACGGGTATGTATCGGACCTGCTCAGGGGGAGTACCGGCGGGCCGACATCCCGGATCTGCGAGTCATCGTCCGCCAGCGGCGCCGACGGCACGCGGAAACCGAGTGTGTCGATATTTCTGAGGTGACGATGTCCTCCTTCCTGCATGATCTCAGCGCCTGGTGCTTCCGGCGCGCCAAGACGGTCATTGCGATCTGGCTCGGGATCCTGGCCCTGCTGGGCGGGCTGACAGCCGGTTTCGGGGGATCATTCGAGGACACCTTCACCATTCCCGGCGCACCCTCGCAGGTGGCCATGGACAACCTCAAGGCGACCTTCCCGCAGGCCGCCGATCTCACCGCCGATGTGGTGGTCGTGGTCCCCAAGGGGGACTCGGTGGAGTCGGCGGCGATCCGCCCGAAGATCGAGCAGGGGGTCACCGACCTCGGGAAGCTGAGCTTCGTCCGCACTGCCACCTCCCCGTGGGCCAAGTACGTCAGCGGCATGATCAGCGACGACCGGACGGCCGCCGTCATCCAGGTTGATCTGGGCAACACGACCCAGGTCTCCTTCTCCGACAAGGACAAGGCGGCCCTCCAGCAGGCCGGTCACCGGATCGAGCAGGCCCTGCCGGTGGGCGCCAGGGTGACCGTCGGCGGCCAGGCCTTCGGCGCCACCTTCCCGTCCATCGGGATCACCGAGGCGCTCGGCGTCGTGGTCGCCCTCATCGTGCTGTTCATCACCCTGGGGTCCATCGTCGCCGCCGGGATGCCGGTCCTCACCGCCCTCATCGGGGTGGGGATCTCCACCTGCATCACGATGTTGCTGGCCAATTTCACCGACATCAACTCCACCACCCCGCTGCTGGCCGTGATGCTGGGTCTGGCGGTGGGCATCGACTACGCCCTGTTCATCCTGTCGCGGCACCGCGACCAGCTCGCCGAGGGGGTCGATCCGCAGTCCTCGGCGGCCCGGGCGGTGGCCACCTCCGGTTCGGCGGTCGTCTTCGCCGGGACCACCGTCATCATCGCCCTGGTCGGTCTGGCGATCGCCGGGATCCCCTTCCTCACCGTGATGGGCGTCTTCGCCGCGGTCGGCGTCGCCCTGGCGGTGGCGATCGCCCTCACCATGCTGCCCGCCTTCATGGGACTGATGGGGCAGCGGATGGCCCCCCGCCGTCCGCGCAGGAAGCGCAGCAGGGCCGCCGCAAAGGTGGCCGCCGCTGACCAGGAGGCGGTCGGGGACGGCGCCACCGGCTCCGGCCGGCAGAGCGGCGCGGCACCGGCCGCCGAACCCGCCCGGGCCACCAAGGACCCCCGCAAGGGGATCTTCGGCTGGTGGGTGCGGGTGGTCACCAAGGTCCCGGTGGTCACTGTCCTCATCGTCGTGGTGGTGCTCGGCTCCCTGGCCATCCCGGTCAAGGACCTCCACCTCTCCCTGCCCAGTGCCGCCGAGGACGCCCTCGGCACCCCCTCCCGGCAGACCTACGACACCCTCACCGAGAAGTTCGGCGAGGGGTTCAACGGCCCCATCATCGTCACCGCTGACATCGTCAACTCCACCGATCCGATGGGTGTCATCAACGGGTTGAAGAAGGAGATCGCGGACCTGCCCGGCGTCAAGCAGGTGCCGGTCGCCATTCCCAACCAGAACGTCGACACCGGCATGATCCAGGTCATCCCGACCACCGGGCCCTCCGACCAGGCCACCGCCGACCTGGTGAACCGGCTGCGCGACCAGCAGTCCCGGTGGAAGAGCGAGTTCGGGGTGGACACCGGGGTGACCGGCGTCACCGCCATCCAGATCGACGTCTCCGACCAGCTGGGCCGGGCGATGCTGCCCTTCGCGCTGTTCGTGGTGGGGCTGTGCATCATCCTGCTGACCGTGGTCTTCCGGTCCATCGCGGTGCCCATCAAGGCGACCGTGGGATACCTGCTCTCGGCGGGAACCGGACTCGGCGCCGCCCAGCTGGTCTTCAACCGCGGGGTCGGCCTGAGCATCATCAACATCGACAAGCCGGTGCCGATCATCTCCTTCATGCCGATCGTCGTGATGGGCATCCTGTTCGGCCTGGCGATGGACTACGAGGTCTTCCTGGTCTCGCGGATGCGTGAGTCCTACACCCACGGGATGGCGGCCAAGGAGGCCGTGGTGGACGGTTTCGTCCACTCCGGCAAGGTCGTCACGGCGGCCGCCCTCATCATGTTCTCGGTCTTCGCCTTCTTCATCCCCGAGGGGATGCACGCGCTGCGCGAGATCGCCCTGGCGCTGGCCATCGGCATCGTGGTGGACGCCTTCCTGGTGCGGATGACCTTCGTCCCCGCCGTCCTCACGATGCTCGGTGACAAGGCCTGGTGGCTGCCGAAGTGGCTGGACGAGCGTCTCCCGGTCCTCGACATCGAGGGGGAGGCCGTCACCCGCGAGCGCAATCTCGCGCAGTGGCCCACCGCCGACCACACCGAGGCCGTCCACGGCGAGGATCTCGCCGTCGAGGGGCTGTTCAGCGGGGTCCGCGCCCACGTCGAACCCGGCGAGGTCCAGGCGGTGGTGGGACCTCCGGGGGCCGTCACCGGCCTGCTGCTGGCCCTGTCGGGGCGTCTCACCCTCGACTCCGGCACCTGCCGGTCGGCCGGCGAACTGCTTCCCGACCGGGCCCCCCGGGTCCGGCGGCTGGTGACCTTCGTCGACGCCGCCGAACCCGACGGGCTGGCCGAGAGGCTCCGCCGGGGCCTGGCCCCCACCACCCGACTGGCCATCATCGACCACGCCGACCAGGTCGTCGACCCGGAGTCCCGGGCCGCCCTGGAGCATCTGTGCACCCGGGCCCGCACGGCAGGACGCACCGGCGTCCTGCTCGGCGCCCAACGCGCCGGCCGACTCGACTGGCTCAACCCCGACGGGGTCGGCGAGCTCGCCGCCGTCGACCCGACTCCCGCCCTTCCCGAAGGAGCGAACTGATGTCCCCACGCACGAAGTCCACAGCCTCGGGGTCCTCCAGCGCCCGCCCCAGGGCCGAACGCTCCCACTCGACCATCGCGCTGAGCTGGCACACCGTGGTCGCCCTGGTGCTGGTGCCGCTGGTGGTGGCCGGGGCGCTGATCGGCACCACCTGGAAGATGACCAACCGGCTCTCCCAGGTGCAGGCCGCCATCGTCAACCAGGACGCCGGGGTCACCCTGGGCGGCCAGTTCGTCCCGCTGGGCCGCCAGCTGTCGGGGGGACTCATCAAGTCGAGCACCACGACCACCGATGGGCGGCCCATCTCCTGGGTGCTCGCCGACTCCGCCGGCGCCGCCAAGGGACTGAAGGACGGCAGCTACGCCGCCGTCGTCACCATCCCCAAGTCCTTCTCCAAGGACGCCACCTCTTACTCGGCCAACAAGGGTGACCAGGCCCGCCAGGCCGTCATCACGGTGGCCACCTCGGACTCCTCCCCGGTCACCGACTCGGCGATCGCCACGATGACCGCCCAGGCCGCCCAGAACCAGATCAACAAGACCCTCAACAGCCAGTACCTCGACAACATGTACATCGGGCTCAACAAGTCGGCCAGCGGGATGGTCTCCCTCAGCAAGGGCGCCTCCCAGCTCAACGACGGCGCCCAGCAGCTCACCGGCGGGGTGAAGTCCGCCACCTCGGGCAGCCAGCAGCTGTCCAACGGTCTCGGCCAGCTCGACAAGGGCGGGCAGACCCTCACCTCCGGCGGCTCCCAGCTGCTGGTCGGGGTGCGTCAGCTCGCCTCCGGGGTCGCCCTGCTCGACGCCAACGGCAGCAAGCTCAACGCCGGTGGCACCCAGCTGGCCTCAGGTGCCAGGACTCTCGACGCCGCCGGCAGCAAGCTCAATGCCGGTGGCACCCAGCTGGCCTCGGGGACCAGGACCCTGGACGCCAACGGCAGCAAGCTCAACGCCGGTGGCACCCAGCTTCGCAACGGCGCCAACCAGCTGTCGGCCGGCATCAATCAGATCGACCGCCAGCTCCAGCAGACCAGCGGCACCGTCCCGTCGATGAGCCAGGAGCAGCTCGCCCAGATCCAGCAGCTGAGCACCGGGGCCACCGCGATCGCCGACGGCAGCGCCGGGGTCTACGCCGGAATGCAGCGCTACCAGGGGGCGATGGCCCGACCCACCGACTCCCAGATCGCCCAGGTCGTCAACCAGATCTGCGCCCAGAACGCCCAGGCCTGCGCCACCGACGCCGCCCGGGCACAGCTGGCCGCCGGGGTGAAAGCCGGGATGGCCGCGGCCGCCCAGTCGATGGGCAGCTCCTCCGACCCCGACTCCCTGATGGGCGGGGCCCGGGCCACCAGCGAGGGGGCGCGCAGCTACGCCTCGAAGGTCAGCGAGGGGATCGATCAGCTCACCGCGACCCTGAAGGCCCTGCCCGGCCAGATCGGCAAGCAGATCACCGCCCTCAAGGACGGTGTCCACCAGCTCGCCACCGGCGCCAACCAGGTCTCGAGCGGGGTGTCGACCTACACGAACGGCGTCTCGCAGTACACCGCCGGGGTGCACACCCTGTCGTCCGGGGTGTCGACCTACACGAAGGGGGTCTCGCAGTACACCGCCGGGGTGCACACCCTGTCGTCCGGGGTGTCGACCTACACGAAGGGGGTCTCGCAGTACACCCGCGGGGTGCACACGATGGCCCAGCAGATGCCGACCCTGACCACCGGCGCCCAGCAGTACGTCGCCGGGGTGGGGCAGTTCGCCCAGGGGGTGCACCAGACCTCCCAGGGCGCCGACAAGCTCTACGCCGGACAGGTGAAACTGTCCCAGGGAGCGGTCAAGTTCGCCCAGGGCTCCGACACCTTCGCCACCGACGTCGCCAAGGGGGCCAAGCAGGTGCCCACCTACTCGGCCTCCGACCGGCAGAAGCTGTCCGACGCCGTCTCCTCGCCGGTGCAGGCGAGCAGCACCCCGATGGGCACCTCGGCATGGGTGGTCGGACTGATCCTCATCCTCGGACTGTGGATCGGCGCACTGGCGATCTGGACGGTGGCCCGCACCGTGCCCTCCCGGGTGCTCACCTCCTCCCGGTCCACCCTCTCCCTGCTGTGGAGCTCGCTGTCGACCGGCGCCGGCGTGATGGCGGCCAGCGCGGCGGGGCTGGCCCTGCTGGCGACCCTCACCACCGGCATCTCGGTGCCGCGCGGCCTGGGGCTGTTCGGGATGCTGCTGCTGGTCGGCGCGATGTTCCTGGCCGTCAACCACGCCCTGGCCGGCTGGCTGCACGCCATCGGACGGTTCATCAGCGTCATCCTGGTGGCCGCCGCCTCCGCCGTCGGACTGGTCTCGGCGGTGCCGGGTCCGGTCCGCTGGGTGCACGACATCTCCCCGCTGAAACCCGCGATGGAGGCGCTGACGGCGATCCTGGCCGGTCACTCACCGACCTTCGGATCCCTGCTGACGATCATCATGTGGTTGCTGATCGGAGGACTGGCGAGCCTGCTCGCGGTCAACCGGGCCCGGCACATCAGTCCGGCCAAGGTGATCGCCGAACTCACCTGAGGACCGAACGGTCCCGGTGCTCGCGGCGCAGGCGGTCGTGGTGCAGCAGGGCTGCGCCGAGGACCGCCGAGAGGAGGGAGCCGATCAGCACCGCGGCGCGGGCCGCGGTGACCTCCTCGGCCCCCTCGAAGGACAGCCCGGCGATGAGCATCGCCACGGTGAACCCGATCCCGCACAGCAGGCCGACCGGCAGCAGATCGCGCAGCGTCAGCCCCTCGGCCATCCTCAGCGGCGTCCACCGGGTGACCAGGGCGGTGGTGGCCATGATCCCCAGCGGCTTGCCCACCACCAGGGCGATCGCGACCGCCCATGCCACCGGATGGTCGACCAGCCGGGACCCTGCGCTCAGCGGGATCCCGGCGGCGAAGACCGCGAAGACCGGCAGGGCCACCGCGTTGGACACCGGCTGGACGAGCTGACCGAGCCGGGTGGCCCTGGAGACGAGCTCCCCGCCGAACCTGCGGGTCGGCATCACCAGCCCCAGGGCGACACCGGCGATGGTGGCGTGCACCCCCGAGGAGTGCACGCACAGCCAGGCCAGCACCGCCACCGGGGCCAGCAGCCACCAGCGCACCCGGGGGCGTCGGGCCAGCCACCCGAAGACCGCCACCGCGGCCGCCGCACCGATCAGCGCGGGGAGCCGCAGGCCGTGGGAGTAGACGATCGCGATGATGAGGATCCCGATGAGGTCGTCGACGACCGCGACCGTGAGCAGGAAGACCCGCAGACCGGCCGGCGCGCCGCGTCCGGCCAGCACCAGCACCATCAGGGCGAAGGCGATGTCGGTGGCGGTGGGGATCGCCCAGCCGTGGGCGTAGCGGCCCGCCCCCATCGCGAACAGCACGCCCGCGTAACACAGCGCCGGGATCGCCACCCCGCCGCAGGCGGCCAGGATCGGCACTGCGGCCCGACGCGGGTCGCGCAGGCTGCCGGCCCGGATCTCCTGGATCAGCTCCAGTCCCACGGTGAGGAAGAACAGGCTCAGCAGGACGTCCTGGGCCCACTGGTCGGCGGTGAGAGGACCCAGTCGGGACCCCGACAGCCGGTGGAAGGAGTCGCGGGCGGCGGTGTTGGCCAGCAGCAGCCCGGTCACCGCCCCGACCAGCACCAGCACACCACCGGTGGTCTCCCGGCTCAGGGCGATGCGCGCCCGGGTGGTGATGCTGGTCATGGGACTCCTTGAGGGACGGCGCCGGGCATGAGGACATGACGGCGTGGTTGACTTGGGGGATACGTCCTGCGTGACATCGATGTGCGGAGATGAGTGTTCAATGACGACCGGATTTCAGCCCAATGAGTTCGAGTTTGCCAGTGACGACAAGGGAGAGTTCGTCAAGGTGATGGCCCGCGGCTACCAGGTGCTGGCCAGTCCCGGGATCAACCAGGGGTCGGCCTTCAGCCTGGAGACCCGCGAGGCGCTGGGCCTGGACGGCCTGCTCCCCTCGGGGGTGACGACCCTCGAGGGCCAGCTCAAGCGGGTCTACGGGCAGTACCAGGCCCAGCCCGACGCACTGAGCAAGTACCTCTACCTCAACGCCACCCACGACCGCAACGAGGTGCTCTACTTCGCCCTGCTCACCGCCCACATCGAGGAGATGATGCCGATCGTCTACACCCCGACCATCGGGCAGGCGATCCAGGAGTATTCCCACTGGTACCAGCGTCCGCGCGGGGTCTTCCTGTCGATCGACGATCCCGGCACCATGGAGCGCTCCCTCAAGGCGATGGGGGACCGTCCCGACGACGTCGACCTCATCGTCGTCACCGACTCCGAGGGCATCCTGGGGATCGGCGACCAGGGGGTCGGCGGGGTCGCGATCACCGTCGGCAAACTGGCCCTCTACACCGCCGCCGCCGGGATCCACCCGCACCGGGTGATGCCGGTCGTGCTGGACACCGGGACCGACAACCTGGAACTGCTCAACGACGACACCTATCTGGGCGTCCGGCACGCCCGGGTGCGCGGCAAGCAGTACGACGACTTCATCGAGCGCTTCGTCACCACCGCCCATCGGCTCTACCCCCACGCGATGATCCACTGGGAAGACTTCGGCGCCGCCAATGCGACGCGGATCCTCGACAAGTACCGCAACGACTACTGTACCTTCAACGACGACATCCAGGGCACCGCGGCCGTGGTGGCCGCCGCCGTGATGGCGGCCGTGAAGGCCTCCGGGACGCCCCTGGCCGAGCAGCGGATCGTCATCCACGGCGCCGGGAGCGCCGGGATCGGGATCGCCTCGCTGCTGCGGCGGGTGATGGTCGAGGAGGGGATGGACGCCGACGAGGCGCGCCGCCACTTCTGGGGACTGGGGTCCCGCGGTCTGCTGCGCGAGGGTCTGACGCTGCGCGACTTCCAGGGCCCCTGGGCGCGCCCGAGCGCCGACCTGAAGGGCTGGAAGCTCGACACCCGCGGCCACTACGAGCTGGCCGATGTGGTGCGCAATGTGCGCCCGACCATTCTCATCGGCTCCTCGGCCCAGGCCGGGGCCTTCACCGAGGACCTGGTCCGAGAGATGGCCGAGTACTGCGAGCGGCCGATCATCATGCCGCTGTCCAACCCGACCAGGAAGGCCGAGGCGGTTCCCTCCGACCTCATCGAGTGGACCGACGGCAGGGCGCTGATCGCCACCGGATCCCCCTTCGAGCCGGTGACCCATAAGGGGACCAGCTACCGGATCGCCCAGGCGAACAACGCCCTGGTCTTCCCCGGCATCGGGCTGGGGGCGATCGCCTCGGGGGCCACCCGGATCTCGGAGGGGATGGTCGCGGCGGCCTCCACCGCGCTGGCCTCCACCGTCGACGTGCACGCCAAGGGGGCCGCCCTGCTGCCCCGGATGTCGAGCCTGCGGTCCATCTCGGCGCGGGTCGCGCTGTCGGTGGTCGAGGCCGCCCAGAACCAGGATCTGGCCACCGTGAAGCTGGGCCACAATCCGGTCCAGGCGATCTACGAGTCGATGTGGAAGCCGCGCTACCCGCGGGTGATCCCGGCCTGAGGGGCCCTCAGATCTGCGGCCGCTGAAGGGTGTCGCGCACCTCGCCGACCAGCTCCTCGAGGATGTCCTCCAGGAAGATCACGCCGATCATCCGGTCGGTGTCGATGCTCCCGCCGGTGGTGGTTGAGGTGCCGGTTGTTGCCGAGGCGTCGGCGTCGACGTCGGTTGCGGAACCAGCTTCGGGCACCACGGCGGCGCAGTGGATCCCGGTGCGCTGCATCTGGCGCATCGCGTCCTCCACCTCGTCGTCGACCCGGACCGTCTCCATCTGGCGGATGTGCTCGGCGCCGATCGGCCGGTCGTGCTCGGCGCCCTGGGCGTAGAGGACGTCCTTGACGTGCAGGTAGCCGGTGATCCTGCCGTGATGACTCACCGGGAACCGGGAGAAGCCGGTCACCGAGACCTCGTGCTCCAGCTGCGCCGGGGTGCAATCGGGGGTCAGCGTGACGAGGTCGGCCAGCGGGACCATCGCCTCGCCGACGGTGCGGTCGGTGAACTCCAGGGATCCGCTGAGCAGGCCCAGGTCGTCGTGGATCTTGCCCTCCTCCTCGGACCTCTCCACGATCGAGGCGACCTCCTCGGTGGTGAATGCGGCGGCGATCTCGGTCCGCGGGGTGAGGCCGGCCAGCCGGACGAACCAGTTCGCGGTGTGGTCCATCGCGTAGATCACCGGCGCTACCACCTTCCCGATCGCCACCAGCGGTGGGGCCAGGGTCAGCAGGGCGTTCTGGGGCATCGCGATGGAGATGTTCTTGGGGACCATCTCGCCGAAGACCACGTGCAGGAACACCACCAGCAGCAGGGCGATGACCAGGGCCACCAGATGGGAGCTGGAGGCCGGCAGCCCGATCGATGTCAGCGGGTGGACCAGCAGATGGGCGATCGCTGGTTCGGCCACCGCACCGAGGGTGGTCGAGGCGACCGTGACCCCCAGCTGGCAGATCGACAGCATGTGAGAGACGTGCTCGAGGGCGTACAAGGCTTTCGCCGACCCGCGTCGGCGCTGTTCCACCAGCGGTTCGATCTGGGACCGCCGGGAGGAGGTGGTGGCGAACTCGCCGGCCACAAAGAAGGCGTTGACGCCGAGCAGGGCGACGGTGATGAGAAGTCCGACCATCGGGCTCATGACTCCTCCTCGTCCTCGGGCTTCGGGGCGGGGGTGATGCGCAGCTGGGAGACCCGGCGTCGCACCATCCGGGTGACGGTCAGTGTCGTCCCGTCCTCGGTCCGGGCGGTGTCGCCGATCGACGGCACCCGGCCCAGCAGGGTCATCACGAGGCCGGCGAGGGTCTCGTAGGGGCCGTCGTCGGGGACCTTCACGCCGGTCCGGTCGCGCAACTCGTCGGGACGCAGCCGGCCGGGCACCAGGAAGCTCCCGTCGGGCTGGCTGTGGATCCCGGCGCGCAGCTGGTCGTGCTCGTCGGCCACCTCGCCGACGATCTCCTCGACGGCGTCCTCCAGGGTGACGACCCCCGAGACTCCGCCGTACTCGTCGACCACCACGGCCATCTGGAGGCCCTCGTCTCGCAGCTGGACCAGCAGCCGGCTCAGTTCCAGGGTCTCGGGGACCCGTGGTGCCGGGTCGAGCAGGGATGAGGAGATCACCGGGACCTCCTCGCGGCGCTGCCAGGGCACCCCGACCGCGCGGCGCAGGCTGGCCAGGCCGACGATCTCGTCGGTGCCCGCTCCCAGCACCGGAAACCGCGAGTGCCCGGTCTCCGAGGCCATCGCCACGACGTCGGCCGCCGATGCGGTGGCCGGCAGGGTGCGCACCAGACCGCGGTCGGTCATCACGTCGACCGCGGTGAGCTGCTCCATGTGGATGGACCGGGTGAACAGGGTGGCGGTGGAGGGGTCCATCGTCCCCTCGTCGGCGCTGTGGCGCACCATGGCGGCCAGTTCGGTGGCCGACCGGGCCGAGGAGATCTCCTCCTGGGGGGTGATGCTCATCCGGTGCAGGACCCAGTTCGCGGTGCCGTTGAGGACCACGATGAGGGGTTTGAAGACGGTGGTGAAGACCATCTGGAGAGGGGCCACCTGGCCGCCGGTGCGCAGCGGGTGGGCCATCGCGATGTTCTTGGGGACCAGCTCGCCGAACAGCATCGAGAACACGTTGATGATGACGGCCGCGGCGAAGACGCCGATGGAGGTGGCCAGGGCGCGGGCCAGACCGGCGTCCCCCAGGGCGCCGGTGAGCAGGTTCGCCGCCGATGACTGGGCCGTGTAGCCCAGCAGGATCGTGGTGAGGGTGATCCCGACCTGGGCGCCCGACAGCTGGGTGGACAGCGACTTCATGGCGGTCAGCACCCGGGCCGCCCCCTTGTCGCCGCGGGCGGCGTGGTTCTCCACCGAGGCCTGGTCGAGGGCCACCAGGGAGAACTCGGAGGACACGAAGATGGCGGTGAAGGCGGTCAGCACGACGCCGACGGCCAGCATGGCGATGTCAGTCCACACGGTGGCTCCCCGGGGTCGAGAGGTCCGGCGCGGTGCTGGTCGCAGGGGGCTCGGTCGTGGGGGACGTGGTCACAGCGGTCCTGGTGACAGGAGCGGTGGCCGTCGAGTTCGTGGTGGGAGGAGGTTCAGCCGACACACGGCTGCAACTGTCACTGTCCATGATGACGGTCAGTGTAGGGCGGCGGGGCGACAGGACACAGTTGCGCGCGGTCGTCCGGGGAATTGCGCTCCGCGCAAGGATGGATGTGTCAGGAGGCGGACGGAGGGACCGAGATGGCCGAGCGGGACGGGATCGTCGATGTGCTGAGCGTCGCCGTGGCCCGGGTGCGCGGGGCCATCGACAGTCTTGACGGCGGCTCGGCACGCGACGCCGACCGTTTCGTGCGCGACCGCTACCGCAGCTCCCGGATCTCCCCGGCAGGCACTGTGATCCGGATGGAGATCGCCAGCGGGATCACCACCAGCGTGCTGGTCGACGGCGTCCAGATGGATCTGGTGATCGAGGTGCGCGGACGTCGCGCCGACATGCCGGTACCGCCCGGCCAGTTCGCCGAGGCGCTGGCACGGTTCGCCGGCTGAGGGTCCCCGCTCGTCCCCGAGTCGGTTCGGGCTACGGTGAGTTCCATGACAGACCACTTCGAGATCGATCGGGACGCGGTGGGAAAGGCTCTGGCCGACGAGCTGCCGCTGGTCCTGCGGGCACTCCAGCTGTGGCTGGTCCAGCTCCAGAACACGATCGCCAAGCTCGAGGGGGACGAGCACCCGTCGGAGAAGGCGCAGAGCTACCTGCGTGCCCACGAGCAGGAGCGCACCCGGCTGCTGGACCTGGTGGCCGAGATCACCGCCTCGGTGGCCGGCAAGAAGCGCGAGGACCTCACTCGTGACGACGTCGCCGCGGCCCGCCGGTTCATCGCCGAGACCTGGCCGACCGACACCGACAAGGACTGACCTCCCGGGCCCCCTTGCCATTCCGGGTGCCGTCCCGGGTGTTGCTGCGGGTGTCGCCCTGATCGCGCTGGGGCCGTCCTGTGGCTTCGTGGCTCTGTGGCTCAGGTGGTCGTACGGTGGGTCATCCGGTCACCCGGAAGCCGGACATCCCGGTGACCGCTGCCGGCATCGTCTCCACCCCGTCCACCCGCGACATGCCGGGGCCGCGGTGCAGCATCGCGACCACGGAGTCGACGTCCTCCTCGGGACCCTCCAACTCGGCCTTGACCGTGCCGTCGGCGCAGTTGCGCACGGTGCCGGCGACTCCCAGGCTCTCGGCGGCGCTCTGGGTGAACCAGCGGAACCCGACCCCCTGAACCCTGCCGCGGACGATGACGTGGACATGAACGGTGCTCATGCCTCCATGGTGCCCGGTACCGGACGGCGTCGTCGGCCGGCGAGCAGACGACCCAGTCTGGCGGCCGCGGCGGCGGGGTCCCTCAGGTCGGCGAGGCAGAAGCGGATGACCTCCAGGCCCTGGTCGCGGATGGCGGCCTCCCGCTGCTTCTCCCGGACGACGACGTCGGATGTGCTCTCGCCGGGACGCAGATCGCGCAGGTACTTCTGGGCGCCGTCGTACTCGCCGACCACCCCGAACTCCAGCCATCCGAAGTCGCAGCGTGCGACGAAGCGGCCGTGCCGGTCGTACACCGTGACCTGCAGGTCGGTGGGGGCGCACCCCTGCAACTCCAGCATGGCCCGCATGAACGACTCCCCCGGGCTCTCGGAGCGCCCGTCGGCGAAGTCGCAGACGGTGCGGGCCATGGCATTGCCGTGACGCCGGGATCCCCGGTTGACCAGGTTCTGCAGGGCCGGCGGGGAGAGTCCACCGGCGAGAGCGGCATCGGCGGTGACGGTGCCTGCGATGAAACCGAACTGCCTGGCCATGTCGACGGCGGTGCGTCCCGGGCTGGTGACCAGCAGGTCGCCGACGCGGACGATCTCGTCCTCGGCCAGCCGGCAGGTCCGGCTCACCAGAAGGGGGCTGCGGTAGCCGCTGGTCCCCGCCGCCCGGTTGACCCAGACGGTGTCGGCGCCGTCGCGCAGCATCGGCAGTCCCAGCAGCGCGACGGCGGAGGTGTGAGTGAGTACCCAGTCCTGGCCTGTCAGAACAGGGCCGGTGGCGGCGATGAGCTCGAGCTGACGGTGGCGCAGGTCCGCCGGAGGTGGACCCTCGACCACGGCTCCGTGGCGAACTCTGGAGACCGTGCCGTCCCGGATCTGTCGTCTCACCGTCGCGTATGAGACCCCGCTGCGACACAGGTCGGTGACCCGCCACACCCGCCGTGAACTGTCCATGGCTGGAGTCAGCCACAGGAATCCCGGCGGCACCAGACCTCGTCACCATTCTGTGGACAACTTGCCTGGCCCGCGGGGCGTTGGTTCCTGCTGTGGACAACTGGGGGGTCGGGGTTCCCGTCACGGATGCAGGGAAGTGGTCGGGTCCCCTCCACGGATGCAGGAAAACTGTCGGTAACCCCGTCACAGATGCAGGGAAATGGTGCCGAAATCCCACAGGTGCAGGCAAAAGGCACGGATGCAGTGGAGCTCCACTGCATCCGTACCTTTTCCCTGCATCCGTCGATCTCGGTGGGGGGTGTGCGGCGTCGAGGACGCCGTCCGAGTCGGGACCGCGGTCCTGGGGGGATGGCAGCGGTGGCGGTGCCGACCAGATCGGTCGGCCGCCTGGTGATCGGTGTTCTGGCGCGATGAAGACCAAGTGTGACGTCGAACGGTCTGCACTGCTGATGAATCTGGGGGCGCGGCCCCTCGACTGCCGTCCGACGGTGTCGCCGTCCCGACGGATGCAGGGAAGTGGTTGGCGTGCCTGTTCACGGATGCAGGGAAGTGGCACGGGTGCAGCGGACTTGACCCGGACCTGCTCCACCACCGTCTGCCGGAAGACTCCTACGTCCGCACAAGTGCAGGAAGATGACCGCTCCGGCATCTGCTGTCCCGACAGATGAAGGCAAATTGTCGGGGCACCTCCACGGATGCAGGAAAACTGTCGGTAACCCCGTCACAGATGCAGGGAAATGGTGCCGAAATCCCACGGATGCAGGCAAAAGGCACGGATGCAGTGGAGCTCCACTGCATCCGTGCCTTTTCCCTGCATCCGTCGATCAGTGGGAGGTGTGGGCCGGTGAGGACGTCGTCCGAGGGGCCCGGCTGCCACGCCCACCGGGCGGGCGTACCCACCGAAGCGGAGAAGCTGACCGACGGGGACAGCCACCAGACAGGGGGACAGCTGTCCACCCCCAGGAAGCGTCTGAGCGCCGGGTGCAAGACATCTTGCACCCGGCGCTCAGACCATCCAGGCCAGTCAGGCCATCCAGACCAGTCAGGCCACCAAGACCAGTCAGACCATCAAGACCAGCCACACAGCTCGGATCACTCAGGCAGGATCCCCAGGTGCGAGTACTTGGCCGGGGGGTTGGCCAGGGCGTCGCGGTCGATGACGGCCCGGGCATCCAGGGCGATCGCACCGGAGGGGGAGACCGTCAGCGGGTTCATCTCGGTCTCGGTGATCTCCGGGTGGTCGGCCACCAGGGTCGAGAACCGGGTGATGACCTTCACCAAGGCGTCCACGTCGGCACCCTCGGCGCCTCGGTAGCCCTTGATGAGCGGCCAGATCCGCAGCGACTCGACCATCGTGCGGGCCAGGGCGGCGTCCACCGGGGCCAGCTGGAGGGCGGAGTCCTTGAGGATCTCGGCCGAGGTGCCGCCGGCGGCGACCATGATGGTCTGGCCGAAGGAGGGATCCCGGGTGGATCCGAGGATCAGCTCGGCATTGCCCGCGCCGACCATCTGCTCGATGACGACACCCTCGATGTGGGCCTCGGGCTTGGCCTTCTTGGCGTTGGCGACGATCTGCTCGTAGGCCGCCCGCACCTCATCGGCGTTCTTCGGACCGACGACGACGCCGCCGACATCGGTCTTGTGGGTGATGTCGGGGGAGGCGATCTTGGCGACCACCGGGTAACCCATCTCGTCGGCCAGCTTTGCAGCCTGGTCGGCGCTGGTGGCCAGCCGGGGCAGTGCGACCGGGATCCCGTAGGCGTCGAAGAGCTCTTTGGACTCGGTCTCGGGCAGCAGCCCGGAGTCAGGCACCCCGGCGATCAGGGCGGCGGCCCGCTCCCGGTCGGGAGCGAAGTCGTCGGCGACGGCGGCCGGCGCGGCGGCCCGGTCGGTGTAGCTCTGGGACTGGGTGGTGTTGACGAAGGCGTCGACGGCGTTCTCGGGGAAATCGAAGGTCGGGATGCCGGCCGAGGCGAGCTTGGCGATGGCCTTGTCGTTCTCGGCGCCGCCGCCCATCCACACCGCCAGCACCGGCTTGTCGGTGGTCTGCGCGGCGGCGATGACGGCGTCGGCGGAGCCGAGGATGTCGGTCATGGCCTGGGGGGTGAGGATCACCAGGATGCCGTCGGCGTCGTCCTCGGAGACGGCGGCCTTGATGGCGGCCTGGTACCTCTTGGCCGGTGCATCGCCCAGGACGTCGATCGGGTTGGCGTGCGACCAGGCGGTCGGCAGCACCTCGTTGAGGGCGTCGAGGGTCGAGGGGGAGATCTCGGCGAGACGTCCGCCGCGCTCCGACAGGGCGTCGACCGACATGACGCCGGGGCCTCCGGCGTTGGTGACGACGGCCAGGGTGGGCTGGTGGGCGGTCCGGTCGGCCGCCAGCAGCTCGATGGTGTGGTACAGGTCGGAGATCCGCAGCACCCGGGTGGCGCCGACCCTCTCGAAGGCGGCGTTGTAGACCTCATCGGCGCCGGCCATCGCACCGGTGTGCGAGACGGCGGCCTTGGCCGAGGCGGCGAAGCGTCCGGCCTTGTAGATGACCAGCGGCTTCTTGGCGGTGAACCGCCGGGCCGCCGCGGTGAAGGCCTGGGCGTCGGAGATCGACTCGGCGTAGACGACCGCGGCGTGGGTGTCCTTGTCGTCGACCAGGTAGTCCAGGGTGGCCGCCAGCTCGACGTCGGCGGCGTTTCCGAGGGTGACGAGCTTGGAGAAGCCGATCCCCTTGCCCAGGGCCCACTCGATGACGGCCGCGGTGAGAGCGCCCGACTGGGAGACCAGGGCGATGTTGCCCGGCTTGGGCATGTGCCCGGCGAAGGTGGCGTTGAGGCGGCGCTCGGGAACCTGGAGTCCCAGGCAGTTCGGCCCGAGCAGGCGCATCCCGGCCTTGTGGCAGATGTCGACGACGTGGTCCTCCATCGCGCGGCCCTCGGGGCCGACCTCGCGGAACCCGGCGGCCATGCAGATGATGCCCTTGACGCCGGCCTCGGCGCACTGCTTCACGACGTCGAGAACACCGACCGCCGGCACGCACAGGATGGCGAGATCGGGAGTCTCAGGGGTTTCACGAACGCTCGGGAAGGCGGGCACGCCGCCGATCGACTCGTGCTTGGGATTGATGGGATAGACGACGCCGTCAAAATTCCCATTGAGAAGATTGCGGACAACCATGTGTCCGAGGTTGGTGGGCTTGGTGCCCGCTCCCACAACCGCGACGCGGTGCGGAGTGAACAGACAATCCAGTTCGCCACTCATTGGTGAGACCTCCATGTCAAAGATTTGCCGGCGAGCCCGCGGGAACCCGCCGCTGCCACAGTAGCAGACGTGTTTTCGGGCAATAATTCCGGCACGGAGTTGTATTCTTAATCGCCCTGGACGCACTTGTAATCAGCGATGAACAGGTGATCCACAGGGAAAATGTCATGGGACATTTGATGCAAAGTTGCAGGCGTCGGATCACAGGGTTGAACGCGAGGGTCACGACGTCGGGGCCCGGCTCCGGGGCGCCAACCTCAGCAATGGCGCGAGACGGAACGCTCAGGCTCGTTGCGCGAACCGATCGTCGGGACCGAGCGGTCGTGGTGGCCGGCGGGCGCCGACGGCTACCGTCGGTGACATGGCTGATGAGATCGAGTTCGGTACCGGCGGTTGGCGCGCAGTGATCGCCGACACCTTCACCAAGGCCAACGTCCAGCGACTGGCCCAGGGGCTGGCCGACCGGATCCACCACGAGAAGGTGTCCGACCGCCCGGTCGTCATCGGCTACGACCAGCGCTTCCTCTCTCCTGAGTTCGCCTGGTGGGCGGCCGAGGTGCTCGCCGGCAACGGCATCCACGTCCGCCTCATCGACCGGCCGGCCCCCACCCCGATGATCATGTGGACCGTCCGCGACAAGGAGTGCGCCTACGGGCTGGCCGTCACGGCCTCCCACAACCCCGCCATCTACAACGGCATCAAGGTCTTCACCGAGGGCGGCCGGGACGCCGAGGTCGAGGTCACCGGTCCGCTCCAGGAGCACGTCAACCGGCTGACAGCCGACGACGTGCGGGCCATCACCCGCGCCGAGGCCCTCGACCAGGGGCTCATCCGGGTGCAGACCTCGATGAACTGGTACATCGACTCGATCCTCGACCAGGTGGACCTCGACGTCATCCGGCACGCCCACCTCAAGATCGTCCTGGACCCGATGTTCGGGGTCTCCAAGACCTGCCTCCAGACCATCCTGCTCACCGCCCGCTGCGACGTCGACACCATCCACGAGCGCCGCGACACCCTGTTCGGCGGCCGGCTCCCCTCGCCCAACTCGAAGACCCTCAAGGCGCTGGCCGGGGTGGTGGTCGAGCGCGGCGCCGATCTGGGCATAGCCACCGACGGGGACGCCGACCGGCTCGGCATCATCGACGACCTGGGCAACTTCCTGCACCCCAACCAGATCCTGGTGCTGCTGTACACCTACCTGCTGGAGGAGAAGGGATGGGTGGGCCCGTGCGTGCGCAACCTGGCGACCACCCACCTGCTCGACCGGGTCGCCGAGGCCCACGGGCAGAAGTGCTACGAGGTGCCGGTCGGCTTCAAGTGGGTCTCGGCGAAGATGGCCGAGACCGGTGCGGTGATCGGCGGCGAGTCCTCCGGCGGCCTGACCGTCAAGGGCCACATCTCCGGCAAGGACGGCGTCTACGCCGGCACCCTGCTGGTCGAGATGATCGCCAGGCGGGGCAAGCCGCTCTCCCAGATCTACGCCGACATCGTCGAGCGCTACGGCAGTTTCGAGATGGTGGAGGACGACTTCTCCTTCGCCCCGGAGGCCAAGGAGGGGCTGAGGAGGCGGATCTACGTCGACAAGGACCTGCCGGCCTTCGACCTGGCGGTCGACCACGTCTCCGACATGGACGGCATCAAGGTCTACTTCTCCAACGGCGGCTGGCTCATCGTCCGGTTCTCCGGCACCGAGCCGCTGCTGAGGGTGTTCTGCGAGATGCCCGACGCCGCCCTGGCCCAGCGGTGCGTCGACGCGGTGGTCGACAAGTACGACCTCGGCTGAGCCGCCTCCGGGTCGCCCCGGGCCCTCTTCAACCACTCAGTCGATCCGTTCCAGGCCGCCGGACAGCACCCCGGCCAGGGTCGACCGGGTGGCCCGCAACCCGCCGACCACCATCAGCGCCCCTGCGGCGACCACCGCCGCGGTGACCGCCATGGTGAGCGGATCCAGGATCAGCGCCGCCCCCACCAGGGGCATCAGGACGATCGCCGCGCTGGCGATCGAGACCGCCATCACGAACCACAACGGCCCCAGCACGGCACGGCGTCTGGCCTGCTCCTGCTCGGCCATCGTCATCCCGACCAGATCCAGGCCGACCTCCACATCGCGGCGGTCCAGCACCGCCGAGGTCTGGTTGATGCCGACCGAGCAGGCCACCGTCGCGAAGGCGAAAGCGATGGTGAGGATGATCCCGGTGCGGATGTCGGCGATCAGCATCGCTCCGGCAGGATCTGCGTCAGCACTGCCGGCCTTGCCGATCAGGGCGACGCCGGCGCCGCCGGCCACCGCGACGAAGCACACCGAGCCCAGTGCCGAGACCTGGCGCCAGGCGGCCCGGGGGGACTCCAGCACCATCCGCGCGGCCACCACCGCCGGTGCGGTCCGGGCCCTGCGCAGCCGGGACCGGAAGTACACCGCCAGCAGTTTCGGCCCGACGATGGAGATCACGCCCAGTCCGATCGCGATCGCCAGCAGGACGACGGCGATCGACACCACCGGTCCGGTGCCGACCCCAAGAAGGGGTGCGATCCGCCCGGCCGACGCCGCCACCGTCAGCAGGACGACGCCGATGATGATCCGCGCCACCGAGACGCGCTGGGCGGTGGAACGCATCCGCACTCTCAGCGGGGAGATCTCGACCCGGCGCAGGCTCACCGCCGAACTGGCCAGGGCCAGCACCAGCAGGGCGCCGATGACCCCGGCCAGGGCGGGGGCACTGAGCAGCAGCGAGGAGGCCCCGATCCGGGATCCGTTGACGCGCAGCAGGCCCAGCAGGGGGATCGACAGGCCGTATCCCAGGATCCCGATGAGGCACCCGACCAGGGCGTGCGCACCGGCCTCGGCGAGGGTGAGCAGTCGCAGCGTGCCCGACCGGGCGCCGAGCAGACGCAGTGAGGACAGCCGCTCGTCGCGGCGTCTGGCCGACAGCCGGGCCGCCGAGGAGGCCAGGGTCGCCAGCGGCATCACCAGCAGGACCGCCGCCAGCCCCGACAGGCCGCGGTAGATGACGCTCATCTGGCCGGGGATCCGCCAGAACACGGCGGCACCGGCGATGACGTCGAGGGTGATCGTGGCGATCACCGCGAAGGCGGTCACCGGCAGCCCCCAGGAGCGCCGGTCGGCCAGGGGGGGCGGGCCAGCATCGGCCAGATCGCGGCGGTGGACCGCAGGGAACCGGCGCCGGGCATCTCGAGCGGGGACGGGTAGTGGACAGGGGTCGGGTTCTCAGCAGGGTTCGGAAGGCCGGTGGTCATCGACGTCCTCCCGTCACCTGCTGGTCGGAGACGATCCGGCCGTCGGCCAGGGTGAGGATCCGCGAGCAGCACCGCGCGACGTTGATGTCGTGGGTCACCACCACCAGGGTGCGTCCCCGGCCGGTCACCGAGTGCAGCAGGGCGGTCATCACGTCGACCGAGGTGGCGCTGTCCAGGGCGCCGGTGGGCTCGTCGGCGAAGACCAGGGCCGGGTCGATGGCCTGGGCGCGGGCGATCGCCACCCGCTGGGCCTGGCCTCCCGACAGCTGTCCGATCCGACGTTCCCCCAGACCCGGCAGGCCCAACGCCACCAGCCATTCCTCGGCCTGCCTCTCGGCGGCCGCCCGCGGGACGCCGTTGAGCATCAGCGGGAGGGCGACGTTCTCCACCGCGGTCAACTCGGGGACGAGCATCCCCTGCTGGAAGACGAATCCGAGGTGCTCCCGGCGCAGCCGGGCCCGCCCGGCGGCATCGAGGGTCTCGAGGCGGATCTGCCCGCTCGGCAGCTGCAGCCCGATCGCACCGGAGGTGACCGGCAGGATCCCCGACAGGCAGTGCAGCAGGGTGGTCTTGCCCGATCCGGAGGGGCCCATGATCGCCACCGAGGACCCGGCGGCGATCGTCAGGCTGACCCCCACCAGGGCGTGGGTGGGTCCGTAGGACTTCACCAGCCGGTCGGCGACAATCAGCGGCGGCGCCCCGGTCGCCACTGGGCTGGTCGTCACCGGGCCGGTCGCCACAGGGCTGTTCAGGAATGGGCGGGGGCGGTCAATGGTCTGCGGTTGCGGATTGCTCGACATGACCCACAGCCTGCTCGGAGCCAATGTCGTCGCGAATCATTCCCCGGGACTGTTCTGCCGTCATCCGACGGAATGACTGCCGAACCGGAGTCGTAATGTGGGGGACATGACGACCGCTGACCGTTCGCTTCCATCAGATCTTCCCTCCCAGTTGTTCATTGGTGGTGAATGGGTCGATGCCGATGGTGGCCGCACCTTCGACGTCATCGATCCCGCCACCGAGGAGGTCCTCACCTCCATCGCCGACGCCGGCCCCCTCCAGGGCATCGACGCCCTGGATGCCGCCGTTGCCGCTCAGGACGCCTGGGCGGCCACCGCCCCTCGGGAGCGAGGCGAGATCCTGCGCCGCGGCTGGGAGCTCATCACCGAGCGCCGCGACGACTTCGCCCGCCTGATGACCCTCGAGATGGGCAAGCCGCTGGCCGATGCCTACGGCGAGGTCACCTATGGCGCCGAGTTCCTCCGCTGGTTCTCCGAGGAGGCCGTGCGCATCCGCGGCGACTACGGCATTCTGCCCGAGGGCAAGGTCCGCCAGCTGGTGACCAAGCGTCCGGTGGGCCCCTGCCTGTTCATCACCCCGTGGAACTTCCCGCTGGCGATGTCCACCCGCAAGGCCGGCCCGGCCCTGGCCGCCGGCTGCACCGTCATCATCCGGCCCGCCTCGGCCACCCCGCTGACCACCATGCTCTTCGCCAAGGTGATGCAGGACGCCGGTCTTCCCGCCGGAGTGCTCAACATCATTACCGGCCGCAGCCACGACGTCACCGACAAGATCCTGGCGGATCCGCGACTGCGCAAGCTGTCCTTCACCGGCTCGACCCCGGTCGGCCAGGGGCTGCTCGCCAAGGCCTCCGAGCACGTGCTGCGCACCTCGATGGAGCTGGGCGGCAATGCCCCCTTCATCGTCTTCGACGACGCCGACGTCGACGCCGCCGTGGAGGGCGCCAAGGGCGCCAAGATGCGCAACATGGGCGAGGCCTGCATCGCCGCGAACCGGTTCATCCTCCACGAGTCGGTGGCCGAGGAGTTCACCGAGAAGTTCACCAAGTACATGTCCGGCCTGACGGTCGGCGACGGGATGGCCGAGGGCAGCGAGGTCGGACCGCTCATCACCGATCACGACCGGGCCAAGGTGCACGGTCTGGTCGAGTCGGCCAAGGCCTCCGGCGGCACCGTGCTGACCGGTGGCGAGATGCCTTCCGGGAAGGGCTACTTCTACCCGCCGACGGTGATCTCGGGGGTGGCCCCCGACGCCGAGGTGATGACCACCGAGATCTTCGGGCCGGTCGCCCCGATCACCACCTTCTCCACCGAGGAGGAGGCCCTGGCGATCGCCAACTCGGTTCCGGTCGGTCTGGCCGGGTACGTCTACACCCGCGACGTCGACCGCATCCAGCGGATGGCCGCCAAGCTCGAGACCGGCATGATCGGCGCCAATATCGGCGTCTTCTCCAATGCTGCGGCGCCTTTCGGCGGCGTCAAGGAGTCCGGTCTGGGACGCGAGGGGTCCTACCAGGGCATCGAGGAGTTCCTGGAGACCATCTACGTGGCCCTTCCCGACCCGTCCTGATCCGCCCCTTCTGATCCGAGGAGTCCCCGTCGGGGGCCCGTTCAGCTCGCCTGGACGTGGCCCTCGACCCAGGACCTCAGGTCGCCCAGCGGGCCGGCCGCAGATCCGCAGCCGGACCCCCGGCGCGCTGACGCCGGGGCCCGGACATGGCAGGATGACCGCCAGACAGACAGGAGGGGTCCATGCCCAAGAAGAAGAAGGTCGGCATTCTTACCGCTGGTGGTGACTGCCCGGGCCTCAACGCTGCCATCCGCGGCTTCGGGAAGGCCGCCATCCGCGAGTTCGACATGGAGCTCGTCGGCTTCCTGGACGGCGTCCGCGGGCTGGCCGAGAATCGCTACATGAAGCTGGACGGCCGGGCCCTGTCGGGGATCCTCACGATCGGCGGGACGATCCTGGGCACCAGCCGCGACAAGGTCAACCGGATGCTGGTCGACGGCGAGACCCGCGACATGATCCCCACCATCGTGGAGAACTACGAGAAGCTCGGCCTGGACGCCCTGGTCACCCTCGGCGGTGGCGGCACCGCCCGCAACGCCAACAAGCTGTCCAAGGCGGGGCTCAACCTCGTCCATCTGCCGAAGACCATCGACAACGATATCGTCGGCACCGACGACTCCTTCGGGTTCTCGACCGCCCTGGAGATCGCCACCGAGGCCATCGACCGGCTGCACTCCACCGCCCACTCCCACCACCGGATCATCCTCGCCGAGATCATGGGTCACCGGGCCGGATGGCTGGCGCTGGGATCGGGGATCGCCGGCGGTGCCGACGTCATCCTGCTGCCCGAGCTGCCCTACCACATCGACTCGATCGTCAACGCGGTCGAGGCCCGCCGCAGGCAGGGGCTGAGCTTCTCGGTGATCGCGGTCGCCGAGGGGGCTCGTGACGAGACCGATGCCCTCGCCCTGTCCGGCGCCCAGGCTCTGGTCGACGAGACCAGGAACCCCTCCACCAGGGAGACGGCCAAGAAGGCCAAGCGGGACCTCGAGCGCTCGATGCGCGACAACACCTTCAAACTGGCCAGCCAGCTGGAGGCCGCCACCGGACTGGACTCCCGGGTCACCATTCTGGGATATGTCCAGAGGGGCGGGACGCCGTGTGCCCAGGACCGGCTGCTGGCCACCCGGCTGGGGACCAAGGGGGCCCAGGTGGTCCAGGACGGCGAGTTCGGGATCATGGTCGCCGCGAAGGGCACCGGCACCGGCACCGTCCCCCTCAAGGAGGTCGGCGGCAAGGTGAAGTACGTGCCGCTGGACCACCCCTGGGTGGAAGCCGCCCGTGAGGTCGGGACGAACCTCGGCGACGGCTGATCCGTCCGGGCTCAGCGTCCTCCGGGGGTTCTCGAGGCCCCGGAGCTGAGGGTCGGGTCCAGATCGATGAAACAGGTCGCCCCCGGGTGCGCCTCCAGCGTCACCGGGTGGCCGACCGCCCCCTCCACCACTCCGCGGTGCAAGGGGCAGACCACCTCGGGGTGATCGGTCGCCAGATCGATGAAGGGGCAGTGCCCCAGCGCGATCCGATCGTCGTGGTCCGGATCGGGTGAGGGCGCGAACCCCACCTCGGCCAGCAGTGCCACGACGTCCTGTCCGGTGAAGTGGCGTCCCCACTCGGCGCCCGCCCGGGCCGCCCGCTCGGGGCCGTCCGACTGCCGGGCCAGGCTGGCCACGAGGACCTCGGCGAGCATCTGGTAGGACCTCGGGCCCTCGATCGGATCGGGCTCCAGGGTGAACATGGTGCGCGGCCGCCCTCTGGTGGCCCGTCTCTCGCGGCTCACCCGGACCCTGCCCTGGTTGACCAGACGGTCCAGGTGGAAGCGGGCGGTGGAGGGGTGGAGGCCCAGATCCGCCCCGACCTCACTGGCCGAGGCGGTTCCGCCGCGGCGTCTCAGCGCCTCGGTGACCCGCCCGGCGGGGGAGTCGGCTCCCGGATCGGTGAGGCTGGTCATGCCGTCACCTCGATGAGTCCCCGGGCCCCTCGCTCCATCTCCACGAAGGAGTGGTTGACGAAGGTGTACTTCCCGGGCTCGTGGAAGGTCATCTCGACGAATCCTCCCTGGGCGGAGGACAGGTCGAGGGCTTGGGCGCCGCCTCCCTCGGGGTTGTCGGGGCGCAGCAGGTAGGCGCCCTCCTTGAACACGGTGTCGAACTGGGTGCCGACCACGTGGAAGGAGATGCCGCGGCTGGGTCCGGCCGCCAGCACCCAGATCCTCACCCGCTCCCCGACCTTCGCCGTCAGCGGGGCGAAGACGTACTGGTTGGCGTGGCCGTTGAACATCGTGAGGTCGGGGGTCTCGGCGGCGATCTTGTCGGCATTGACCTCGGCCCCGTTGCGGGCGTCGAGGTAGCTCTCCGACTGGACGAGGACGTACTCGCGGTCCGCCGATGCCAGGTCCCGCGGGGGCACGATGACCGCCCCGAACATCCCGGCGGCGATGTGGGAGCTCATCGGCATCGTCGAGCAGTGGTAGAGCCAGACTCCCGCCCTCGGCAGGGTGAACCGGTAGTCCAGCGAGGCTCCCGGCGCGATGGTGCGCATGTTCGGGGTGGGGGAGACGATCCCGGCGTGGAAGTCGATGGAGTGGCCCATCGTGCCCCGGTTGACCAGGTGGACGTTCATGGTGTCGCCGATCCGGGCGTGGATCACCGGCCCCATCACCCGGCCGTTGTAGGTCATCGCGTGGATCGTGGTGGCCGGTGCCACCTCCTGGACCGACTCGGTGACGGTCAGCGTCATCGGGTGGGTGCGCCCGGGCAGCAGGCTCGGAAGCCGGGCGTCACGGGTGGTGAAGCCGCGCCCCGGCGCCTGGCTGAGGTCGACCTTGCGGCGTCCGGTGCCGACCGCCGGGGACTCGGATCCCTGGCCGACCGAGGCCCCGTTGACCCTCACCTCCAGCTCCATCCCCATCGAGCGGTGGCCGACGATGGTGCACCACCCCGGGGTGGCAGCGGTGATCACGCCGGCGTCCACGGTGGCCTTCTGGCCGGGGGAGAGCCGGGGGGAGTGCGCCCCTCCGGCCAGGTAGAGGTCGTGCACCTGGTCGGGATCGGCGTTGGTCAGCGAGATCACCAGGCGGTTGCCGGCCGGCACGTCGACCGTGGCGGGGTGGTAGTGCATGTCCTTCATCGTCACCGACACGGTCGTGGTGCGACCGGTGGGGGCGACCGCGGCGGCGCCCGACAGGCCCGGGCCCGACAGACTGGGCGTGCCGTCTAGCCGCCGGCCCACGGCCACCGCACCCAGGGCGGCGCCCAGGCCGACCATTCCCTCGACGAAGGATCGGCGGCCGGCCGGGGCGGTTGCCGCGGGGATGGTGGGTCTTGAGGTGGACGTTTCACTCGCGGAACTGGCCTTCTCGTCCTCGCGGGGCTCCGAGGGGTGATGTGGCGAGTGATCTGTCGACCCTTCACCCGCCGAACCCGCCACCGGGTGCACCGAACCCGCCGCTCCCGCCCTCTTGGCGCGCAGCAGGGTGACTCCTGTCCTGACCATCGCCAGCATCGCCGGCAGGAACCCCGCCATCGCGAGGACGGCCAGGCCCAGTCCGATCCGGGAGGTCCATGTCCCGATGGACAGCGCCCAGACCACCAGCCCCGCGTTGGCGGCGGTGGCGCGCAGCGCTCCCAGGGTGTGCATCTTCGCGTTGGTGGCTCTCACGATGGAGGGCCCGCCGCCCATCACCATCGGCATCAGGTAGCTCATCGCCCCGATCAGCAGCTGCAGCATGAACCCCAGCACGACCGGCACGGTGAGTGCGGTGATGTCCTCCTGGAGGAGGTGGTCGCGCCGGGTCAGCAGGGTCCACGCCAGCCAGCACAGCCACACCGCCAGCCAGCAGATAGCCGCCGCCATCGAGTAGCCGGGGAAGTCGCGCGGCGGTTTGCGGGAGGCGCAGCGGACCATGTCGACGCCGACGATGATGACGGCGACCAGTTCGATCAGCACCCCGGCGGCGGTCAGCCACCACCATCCGCCCAGGGATCCGGTGGCCACCGCCAGGACGGCGGCGATCATGATGACCAGGGCGATCCGGCCGTGCCGGTCCTGCCGGGGGGCCATCGGGGTGCGGAGCACCGTGGGCCACAGGGTCACCAGGGTGCCCACCGCCGTCATCGCGACGAAGCCGAGGATGTTGACCCCCTGGTGGGCCAGCAGGAGTCGGGTCCGCCAGGGTTCGGCGGGGGAGAAGGCCATGATGGCCCCGAAGACGGCACCGACCGGGAGCAGACATGCCGCCGTCGAGTAGAACCGGACGGTCGCGTCGAACCGTCCCGGCAGTGCCCGGCGCACCTGCAGACCCAGGTCGATCGCGTACCAGCACATCGCCAGCCCGACCACGGTGGCGCCGGCCACCACGACCCACGGCCAGGCACCCACCATGCCTACGCAGCAGGCCAGCACGCCGACATTGAGTGCGTTGATGCGGATCACCTGGCGACGCCGGTCGGGTTCGCCGAGTCGTTCGTGGAGGATCGACTCGGTGAAGTACTGGCCCCACACCAGGATCGAGGTGGTGGCCACCCCGAGGGTCACCATGTGCACCAGCAGCCAGCGGGACTGCGGGATCCAGTGTCCGGCGATGAGCACCACCACCAGACCCATCAGCCACAGCGAGACCGGCCGGGAGGCCTTGCGGTGCCAGGCGCTCCTGCCGGTCCGGGGCGGCCGTGCGCCGGAGGTGCCGCCGGGGGCGCTCCCCGGTGCGTCGGCGGGACGGGGGCTGATCTCAGGCATGGGACCTCCTGGAACGGACATGGGTGACGACGACCGCGATGAGGCTGAGCAGCGCGATGACATTGAGCGAGCCGCCGAGCTGGACGGCGAGCGGGCGGTCCAGGCCGTCGCCGACGCCCAGACGCAGGATGAGGGAGACCTCCAGCAGGACCGCGGGCAGCCAGAACCATCCCGACCAGTCGAGCCGGACGCGCAGCACCGCGGGAAGGATGATCGGGGCGTGGCCGAGGATCATGCCCAGCACGAAGCCGAGGAAGACGGCGTGGACGGCTGCATCGTAGCCGGGTCCGGACTCCAGCGGGCCGGCCACCAGCCAGATGATCCCGGCGACCGCCAGCCACAGGTAGCCGATCATCAGCATTCCGCCGATGAAGGCCGCCTGGCCGCCGCGGCGGATCCCCGCCCGGGCGACGTCGTTGCGGACCAGCCACACCGCCATCACCACCAGGACCGCGCCGAACAGCGGCCAGCCGAGGGCGGGGGAGGCCACCTGGACGAGGAGGGCGGCGAGCAGGGCCAGCGCGCAGCCCGGCAGGAACCGGTTGCGCATCATGGTGAGCCGGGACAGCTCGAGTCGCTCCCCGAGGATGGTGAGCACCAGATAGCAGGACAGCCAGCCGATCGTCGAGGCGACGGTGGCTCCGCTCAGCGGCAGCAGGGCCGCCCCGCAGGCGCACAGCGCGCCGGCCGCCTGGATGACGGTGGCGTCGTCGCGACTGCGTCTCCACAGCGGTAGGTAGAGGGCGAGCAGGCCGATCTGGGCGGCCGCCAGGAAGCTCAGTCCGAAGGGCACCGGCGCCGGGCTGGCGAGCAGCACCGCCCCCAGGCCCGAGGACAGCGGGACGAGGTATCCGGCCCGGTGGTTCAGCGCGACGGCCCGTTCCAGGCAGATGACGGTGCCGATGAATCCCAGCGTCATGAAGGGGCCGTGCCACAGCGCCAGCCGTGACGAGAGCACCGGGGACCACACCCCCAGCAGGATGAGGGCGCCGTCCAGCCCGCACAGGAGGCCGATTCCGGCGCCGACCATGAGCCATGCCGCGATGGCGGCTGAGGGTGGACACCGGTTCTCCTTTTCGCTGACCGACTCGTCACAAAATATCACCGCCGACAAGCGCCGACGCCCCGGGATCGACACGCCGGACCCGGGCCGGTCCGGTGGGCACGGAATAGTCGGCGGCGACCCTGTGTTGCAACTGGGTGAGAACGACAACAGGTCAGGGCGGCCGCGCCGAGCAGGTGCAGGTCGTCAGGACCTCCACAGATGTCCAAGACAAGGAGATCGTCAATGACTCAGCAGAGCATCACTGTCCCGCAGCCCGCCGGTGACACCCAGACCCATCTGGAGAACGCAGAGCACGGCTTCGTGGCCTCGAAGGACCTGAGCGACAACCTGCAGAAGGTTCTCGTCGACATGATTGCCCTGAGCCTGGTTGGCAAGCAGGCTCACTGGAATGTCGTGGGGTCGAGCTTCCGCAGCCTGCACCTCAACCTGGATGACGTCGTCGCCATCGCCCGCGACGCCTCCGACGAGGTCGCCGAGCGGATGCGCGCCCTGCACGCCACCCCGGACGGCCGTCCCTCCGTCGTCGCCGCTCGCACCTCGATCGCCCAGTTCCCCCAGGGCGAGGTCGACAGCCACGACACCATCGACCTGGTCGTGGCCGCCGTCGAGTCTGTGACCGGCACGATGCGCGAGGTTCATGACGCCGTCGACAAGGCGGACCCGACCTCGGCCGACATCCTGCACGGCTACATCCAGAAGCTCGAGCAGCAGGCCTGGTTCATCAGCTCCGAGACCCGTTCGCCGAGGAACTGATCACCGCGCTGAGGCGCTGACAGATCGAAGGGGCGCCGCCGGACCTCAGGTCCGGCGGCGCCCCTTCGTCTGCTCCGGGATCGGCCCGGGATCAGGCCTGGTGCACCAGGTCGGCGTAGTCGGGGTGGCGCTGGATCCACTTCTCGACGTAGGGGCAGGTCGGCGTCACCGTCAGCCCGCCGCGCGCGCGGATGTCGTCGAGGCCGCGCCGGACCAGGGCCCCTGCGACCCCCTTCCCCTCGTACTGGGAGAAGACCTTGGTGTGGGGCAGGTCGACGACCTCCCCGTCCTGCTCGTAGACCAGGTATCCGGCGAGTTCGCCGTCGAGGTGCGCCTCGTAGCGGTGCTCAGCGGTGTTGTCGGTGATGGTGGGCTCGGCCATGGGTCCTCCTCGGTGATGACGGCTTGCTGTTGCTCCGCCTCCACGGTACGTCGCCTCGCCGGGGCCTCAGAGCAGCGTGACGGGAGTGCTGTGGCTCTGGCCGTCCCTGGTGTAGCTGACCTTGACGACGGCACCGGCCCTCTTGCGAACCGTCGCGATGACGAGGTCCTCGAAGGACCGGGCCTTCTGGCCGTCGAACTCGGTGATCACATCGCCGGCCTTGAGGCCGGCCCTGGCCGCCGCGCCGTTGGCCACCACCGCGTTGACGTAGAGGCCGCCGGAGCCCGCTGCGGAACTGACGTCGAGCGGGACGACCGAGATCCCGAACGATCCCGGGGTGAAGGAACCGGAGCTGAGAATCTCCTTGGACACCGCCATCGCGGTGTTGACCGGGATGGCGAATCCCAGTCCGACGCTTCCCCCTCCGGCCGCGCCCTCGGCGGTGGGCACGGTGGCGATCGCCGTGTTGACGCCGATGAGGCGCCCGTCGCAGTCCACCAGCGGCCCTCCCGAGTTACCGGGGTTGATCGAGGCATCGGTCTGGATGACATCGGACAGGAAGGCACTCAACTCCCCCGAGGCGTCCGGAAGGGGCATCTGACGTCCCAGAGCGCTGATGATGCCGCGGGTCACCGATCCCGACAGCCCGAGCGGGGCGCCCAGGGCGACGGTCGGCTGGCCGACATTGAGCTTCGAGGAGTCGGCCGTGTCGATCACGGTGTCCTTGTCGGGGGCGGTCCGGATCACCGCCAGATCCAGCCGCGGCACACGTCCGACGAGTGTGGCGGGGGACTGGACGCCGTTGGAGCGCAGCACCGTCATCTTCGCGCCCTTGGCGGCCTCGGCGATGACGTGATCGTTGGTGAGGATGTGGCCCTGGTCGTCGATGAACTCCCCGGTGCCGTTTCCGGACTGGCCGGAGGGGGAGGTGAGATGGATGGTGACGACGCTGGGAAGGACCTTCTTCGCGATCACCACCGCATTGCAGTCGTTCGTACCGGCCGCCGAGGTCGCAGCGGAGGACGAGGATGCGGACGGCCCCGCGGAGCGGTTCGCCAGAGCCGCCCACAGGGCCGCCCCTGAGGCGATCAGGGAGAGGACCAGCAGACCGGCCATCACGGCCAGGACGGCCGGGGTGACCTCGAACCTCCTGCCCGACGATGCAGGGGACTTCCTGCCATGAGCGTTCGCGCCGGTCATTGCTGCTCCTCTCCCGACCCGGTCAGGGACGGCGGTGGTGTCTCAGGCCTTCTTCTTGGAGAAGATCGCTCGGAAGGCGTTGAGGAGTCCGAGGACCACCAGCGAGATGCCGAGCAGCCACCACAGGAAGACGGCCCCCCACAGCGGGCTGGAGACCAGGGAGATTCCGGCCAGGATCGAGATGACCGCGAAGATGATGTTCCATGCGGAGGACTCGCCGGTGCTCAGCACGAACAGCGCGACAAAACCCTCCATCATCCACATGACGCCGATCATCACGGCAACGAAGAGGGCCAGGAAGACGGCCGTCCTGCTGAGCTGGCCGAAGGCGAAGCAGCCGGCGATGACGTAGAGCAGACCGAGCAGGCCGTGACCGATGCGGCCACCCGTTCCCAGGCTCTTGCCAACGACGGCACCGATGACATAGACGAGCCCGGCGAGGACGGCGTAGATGGCCATGACGACCGTGATCGCCTTCCACGCGTGACCCGGCCAGACAAGAATTGCAACACCTGAAAGGGCTGCCAACAATCCCGCGACAGCGATGAATCGCCGGGTGCCCTCGCCCAGACCGCTGGTATAAGTTTCTGACATTTGCGTATCCTTCACTGAACAGGGCGAATTGTCACCGACGGGTGGCTCGCCACATTGTATCCTAGGGGAACGTTCTCTGGTAGGAAAAATCTTACGTTTCCCGGGTGTCGGGAGAACATCTGCAGCTGAGTAATCGGTGAGAAAAACTCAGGAGTGCGTCCGGGGATCACCTCGGTCAGGACCGTGCCGTGAAGAGGTCGAAGTCCGACTCGGAGAGCTTCGCGTAGTCCAGCGACCAGGACAGGATCGCCTCGGTGAGTTTCTTCCCGTGACCTGCGAATCCGAGAATCTCCACTGCCTCGGGGGACTGGGCGTGGGCTCGGGCCAGTACCCGGCCGCAGGCGGTCCCGTACTGGTTGAAGGGTTCGTTCTTGAGGGTGTCCATGTCGATGTTGCCCTTCATGTCGTGGAACTGGCGCACGTAGTAGCCCCGGGAGCCCTGGTCGATGTAGCCCAGAAAGGGATCGGAGAGTCCCTGGAGGATGCGCTGCAGGCCGACGACGCGGGCGCCCTGCCCCCTGGAGGTCATCGTGTCCTGGAGTGCGGGCGGCTGGGCGATGCCGCCGTACTGCTCCAGCACGCTTCGGCCGGCCTCCTTCACCTGGAGGACCTGGTGGTGGCCGTCGCCGTCCTCGAACAGTGCCAGGAAGCACCGGGTCCCCACGCTGCCGACCCCCACCACCCGCCGTGCCACGTCGGCCAGCCTGTAGTGGAGCATCAGCAGGTGGATGTCCTCGCTGGCCGAGTCCTGGTACTGCCTCAGACCGTCGGCCACCGCGGCGGCCGCGGCGTCATCGATCGGGGTGAGCACCGGAGGCTGTTCGATGAATCGCCGGTGGCCGTCCTTCGCCACGGCCGTCAGCCGTCTCACGACGCGGGCGCTGGTGCGCTTCTCGGCATCCCCGATGGCGTCCTTGAGCACCTCGCGGGACTTCTTGCTCAGCTGGCTGACATGCTGCTCGGCGTCGAAGTGGGTGAAGTAGCGCTCGGTCGGGCTGGTGTGAACCGCGGCCCGCAGGGCGTCGAGATAGCTGGCGATGGTGTCGACCGCGGTCTGGCGCACCACTGCCTTCTTCCGCGACGTCGACCGGCCGGCGATGACGATGCTCGCCACCAGGCGCTTGAGATCCCACTCCCATGGTGCCCAGGCGGACTCGTCGAAGTCGTTGAGATCGAAGACCAGGCTGCGCTGGGGGGAGGCGTAGAAGCCGAAGTTGCTGACGTGGGCGTCTCCACAGGAGGCCACCAGGATGCCGCTGTGGGGAGTTCTGGCGAGATCGGAGGCCATCAGGGCCGCCGTGCCGCGGTAGAAGGTGAACGGGCTGACGCTCATCCGTTCGGTGCGCAGCGGCACCAGGGACTGCAGGCGATCCTCGTTCTGCTCGGAGAGGATGCCGATCGGGTCGCGATCGGTGGTGCTCAGCTGTGCGACGCCGTCCCAGGTGGTGCTCTCCCGTGCTTCCCGGCCCCGGTGGATCCGATCGTCGAAGGAGGGGGGAGGGGTGGGGGTGAATGCTGGTGACACAGCCTTGCTCATGGAAAAGATCATCCACCGGCGTTGTCGTCGCCACCAACCCACGCGCCGCAATCCCTCACAAATGGGGGCACCGGGTGGGGCATCATGGGAGTACACGGAATCGCGGGTCGAGTGCCGGCCGTGATTCACCATGTCGCAGAGAGCGAGCCGTCATGATCCGATTTGTCATTCGGGCAGCCATCTTTCTGGCCACAGCAGCGATCGGCCTGGTGGTCGCCGCGCTGTCCCTTCATGATCTCCGGGTGACAATCTCTGGTTTCCTCCTCGCCGTCATCGTGTTCGCCGTGGTGCAGAGCGTCCTCGCCCCGTTCATCTTCAAGATGGCGAACCGCTATGCGTCCTCCCTGCTGGGCGCCGCCGGCCTCATCTCCACCTACGTCGCCCTGCTGGTGGCGTCGTCGGTATCCCACGGTCTCACCATCCGCGGCTTCTCGACCTGGGTGTTCGGGACCCTGATCGTGTGGATCGTCACGATGTTCGGGGCGTGGCTGCTGCCGCTCATCTTCATCAAGAAGAAGGTGGCCGGCTGATCCTGGGCACCGGAGGGCCACCGCGAGGTGGCCCCGAGGGACTGCTTCAGTCGGTGGCCCTCCAGGCGGCTCGGATGTCGGGCACTCCCTCCACTGGTTCGGCCGGTCCCCAGGCCTCGTGGAAGGAGCCGTTGGCGTCGGGCTCCAGGCCGAGCAGCACCCGGTCCTCCGCGCCCACCAGCCCCTCGACCGCGAGCACCCGACGGGCCCAGGCCCACAGTTGCGGATAGTCGACCAGAGATGCGGATCCCCACCCCAGGTGGCCCCGGTAGCACAGGTCCCACCCGACGAGCGTCCCGAAAAGGGCCAGATCGGCTGTGCTGAGCTCGTTGCCGAGCAGGAACCGCTGCCCTCTCCCGGCCGCCGGGTGAAGTGCCAGGTCCAGCATCCCGAGGCGCGCGAAGAGTAGCCGTTCGACCGCATCGCGGACCGGCTGGTCGGTGGAGAAGATGGCCTGCTCCAGGCCGCCGATCACCTCCTCATCGATGAGCCGCTCGAGCCGGTCGATCTCGTCCCGGCGGGCGGCCGGGTAGAGCGGGCTACCTGCCGCGGCGGCCAGGCTGCGGGAGATCCACGCCCAGTCATCGCTGACCAGATTCCCTGAGGCATCCACCAGCTGGGGCGAGCTCGCGCTCCCGGGCCCGGTGAGCTCGACGCTCACCCAGTCCGGCGCGGCGAACCGAGCCCCCAGCACCGCGCCCCAGCTGCGCGGGGAATCGGTGGGTGCCATCAGGTGCAGCGGGGTATCGGGCAGCTCGGCCGGTCCGGGCAGTGAGGGCGCCTCGGCGATGAAGCGGCCGGCGTCGTCCACCTCTCCGGCCGGGCGGTGCGAGGCGAGGTCGGCGGTGGCGGTGTGCGCCGACCCGGCGTGTGCAGTCTCAGTACTCACAGACCCTCCCGAGGTCTCGAGGCGGTATTCAGAAGCGGCGCTACTCTGCGCGGGATCGGTGATGCGGTATGAGAAGCTGCGCAGTCGCTGGTGGCCATCGACCAGCGCGGTCTCCCAGTCGATGCGCCGCACGAACCCGTACTCCAGGTACATTCTGTGCGCCCAGGTCATCTGGGGTCCGGAATGGATGTCGACCCGGCGCAGCCCCAGCGCCCGAGCCACCGCAACGGCATGGTCGGTGAGCACCCGGCCCAGTCCGAGCCCCCGTGCTCGTGGCCCGACACCGAGAATGTTGAAGGTGAAGGTGTCGGAGTCGAGGAATCGTGGCATCGGGGTGAGCACCGCGGCCAGAACTCCTCGGTCATCGGTGATCACCCAGACATTCGAGGTCCGCGCCCGCTCCGTGATGGCGTGCAGGGAGGCCACATACTCGGGGGTCGAGGTGCAGCCGGTGGTGAAGGCCGACTCCAGGACGTCGCCCACCTCGGGGTACTCCTCGGGCAGCGCATGGCGCAGCGCCAACTCCCGCCCGTGCACCTGGAGCTCGCGGAACCAGAGAGTCGAGGGAATCGGCGACAGCGAGGCGATCACCTCGGGAGGCAGGTCGGACGCGTCGAGGGGTCGCCGGACGTCGGGTGCATCCCCCGGGTTGGTCGGCACTGTTCCGGTGGCAGTCACGGGATCCTCACTTCAGGGTCGTGATGGTGGCATGGTCCAGAGCCCAGTCGCTGAGCTCCTCGCCGATCCCGGGCAGGTCCGGGACGGTGAACCAGCCGTCCACCGGCTGGTAGTCGTGCACCCCGAGGCGACGGACGGCGTCCAACCCGTTGGTGGTGTGGGTCTCGTGGATGACGAAGTTGGGGATGGCCGCCTCGAACTGCAGGGCCGCGGCCACCGACAGCGGGCTGTTGCAGGCGTGGGACTGGACGCCGACCCCCCAGATGTGAGCCAGATCGGCGATCCGACGGGCCTCGGTGATCCCTCCGCAGTTGCCGACATCGGGTTGGACGACGGCCACCGAACGGTTCTCCAGATACGGCAGGTATGAGTACCGGGTGTAGACCCGCTCGCCGGTGGCCAGCGGGATGGAGGTCGCCTCGCTGATCCGCTTGAACTGGTCGGGATTGAGGTTGGTGACCGGCTCCTCGTAGTACATGATCCGGAACGGCTCGGCGATCCGGGCCAGCTCGATCGCCCCGTTGACCTCGGTGGCCGCATGGTTCTCCAGGATGATCTCGGCATCCTGGCCGAAGATCTCGCGAGCCAGGGTCAGCTTGGCCTCGGCGTCCCGCAGCACCGCGTGGGAGATGTGCTGGCCGTGCTGGAAGGTGTCGAAGCGGGTGCCCTCGGGGCCGACCAGCAGATCGACCTTGATGGCGTCATACCCCTCCTGCCGGGCCGCCTGGTAGGCCTCCCTGAACCATCCCAGGTCGCGCGGGGAGCGCAGGAACTCGGGGCGCTTCCAGCCGCCCTGGAGCTGGGAGGCGTAGCTCCACAGCCGGTCGCGGTACTTGCCGCCGAGCAGCTCGTGGACCGGGGCGTTGTAGAACTTGCCCTTGATGTCCCACAGCGCGGTGTCGATGGCGCTGTAGGCGCCCATGATCACCCCGCCATTGCCCTGCCCCCAGAAGGTCTTGCGCAGCAGGGTCTCCCACAGCCGGTCGTGGTGCAGCGGGTTCTGACCGATGAGCAATGGGGCCACCTGCTCGACGACCTTCGCCGAGGCCGCCGAGAAGCCGAGGATGGCGACCCCGACCTCCCCGGTTCCGCTGATCCCCTCGTCGGTGTGGATCCGGGTGAAGACCGGGATCTGGGCATTCTCTGGGATGCGCTCGACCTGGATGAGGTCGATGGCTGTGATCTTCACAATGGTCCTGTTCGGGCGGGGTGATGGGCGGGTGGGGAAAGGAGGAAGAGGAGTTCAGTAGGCGAAGGACCACAGGGTCTGGGTGCCGGCACCGCCGGGTCCGGCCGCCGCCGGTGTGCCCGACAGCTGCTCTCGACCTGATGGACGTCGCCAGGCCGCGATCCGATCGGGGTCGTCGACAGCCAGCACCGGTTCCCCGAAGCCGCCGAGGTAGGAGCCGTCGGGGCGGGGGGTGATCCCCAGGGCCTCGGTGTCTCGGGCGTCGATGAAGCCGGGGGTGGTGAACAGGTCGCGCAGGTAGGCCCACAGGTTCGGCAGCTCGCGGACCCGCAGGGCCGTCGAGCGCAGCGCCTCCGGGTATCCGGTGACATAGGTCTGGTCGAAGCTGGCCAGGGTGACGAAGAGCCGGACGTCGGAGTCGGTGAGCCGCTCCCCGAACAGGTAGCGGCGGGTCGCCAGCCGGTGGTCGTAGTCGCGCAGCCTGGCCTCGAAGACCGCCCTGGCGACCTGGCCGGCCTCCACCGAGGTCGCGAAGAGGACCTTGTAGGGGCCGTTGTTGACGTCGTCGAAGAGCTGCTGGTTGAGCAGATCGATCTGGCGGCGGAGATCCTCGGGATAGAGGTCGGGGGCCCCGGCGGCATGGAAGGGCTGCCACGCCGTCTCCAGCTCGAGGCTGAGGGTGTGGTAGTCGTTGGCGACCACCGTGCCGGTGGTGACGTCGACCAGGGCCGGGACGGTGCACCGCCCGGTGTAGTCGGGGTCGGCCGCCAGATAGGCCTGGTTGAGGCTGGAGATCCCCAGCACGTCATCGACCCCGCCGGGCTGGTCGGCGAAGACCCAGCCGCCGTCCTCGCCCCGACCGGAGACATAGCTGATCGAGATGGCGTCCTCCAGCCCGAGCAGTCGCCGCACGATGATCTGGCGACGGGACCAGCCGCACTCCGCCGAGATGACCAGCCGGTACCGGCCGGCCTCCACCGGCAGCTCACCGGTGGAGAACCGGGCGGTGAACCGGTTGGGCTGGCGCTCGAAGGCGCCGTCCCCGGTCTGCTCGCGCGACGTGTTGGAGAAGTTGACCGCACCACGCGGGCGGGTGTTGGTGAAGGCCGTGGCCGGAAGTCTCGGGTCGGCGCCGGCCTGTTCGGCGGCGTGCAGATCGTTGAGGGTCGGGGTGGCCATCTCAGGCTCCGAACTGCCACAGCTGGAATGAGCCGCCCGATCCCGGGCCGGAGTACAGCGGGGAGCCCGCAAGAGACTCGCGTCCGCTCGGCTCCTGCCAGGCCGCCAGGGATTCCTCGGGAGAGGGCAGCGTCAGGCCGTTGGCGAAGGACTTGCCCTGCACATACTCGCCGGAGGGTCCGGGGAGCAGGTCGAGGAAGTACAGCTCACGGTCGTCGACGAAGCCGTGCTGGAAGAGGTCACGGGCATAGCCCCACAGGTTGGCGAAGTCCTGCAGATGCTTGACGTTGGCGTCCCCCAGGATGGCGGCCAGCCGCGGGCGGTAGGTGCGCTCGTAGGAGGACAGCGTCTGGAACAGCCGGATGTCGGAGTCGGTGGGACGGTCGCCGAACAGGTAGCGCCGCGAGTCCAGCCGGAAGTCGTAGTCGGCCAGCCGAGCCTCGAAGATCCCCAGCGCGACCCGGGCGGCCTGTGGATTGGTGGCGAAGATCACCTTGTAGGTGCCGTTGTTGACATCGTCGAAGAGCTGCTGGTTGAGCAGGTCGATCTCCTGACGCAGGTCCTCGGGGTAGAGGTCGGGGGCGCCGGCGGCGTGGAAGGGCTTCCACGCGGTCTCCAGATCGATCGAGAGCGTGTGGTAGGAGTTCGTCACCACTGTGCCGGTCTCGATGTCGATGACGGTCGGGGAGGTGCCGCGTCCGGTGAATCCGGGCAGGGTGCGCTGGTAGAAGGAGTTGAGCCGGTCGGAGCCCCAGCGCTCCACCACGTCGCCCTGGGAGGCGCTGATCCGCCAGCCCTGGCTGTCGCGGCCGTACAGCGGGACGAAGGGGAGTGCGTCCTGGAGACCGAGGAGCCTGATCGCGATGAGCTGGCGCCTGGCCCACCCGCAGCTCACCGCTCCCAGCAGTCGGTAGCGGCCGGGTTCGGCCTTCGGCTGGTCCGGGCCCTCACCGAAGCGCACCGGGAAGAGGTTGCGCTGACGTCGGAAGGCGCCGTCGGGGGTCTGCTCGGTGTTGGTCTCTGGGAAGGCCTTGACCGGCTCCTTGGGCTCGGGGTGCCTGGTGTTGAGCTCGGTCTCGAACTCGGTGACGACAGATGACATGTCTGCTCCTGACAGGGGAAGTGGGGGTGGATGTCGGGTCGGGCCGGTCAGATCGACCGGTCTGTGCTTCAGATCGACCAGTCGATGGCCGGTGCCGGCGGCACGATCCCGGTGGGATTGATGTGGCGCTGGGTGCCGTAGTAGTGCCGCCGGATCTGGTCCAGATCGAGGGTTCCGCCGAAGGCCGGGATAGCGTGGAGCCGTCTGGTGTAGGCCCACAGCCGGGTGAAATCGGTGAGCCGGTTGCGGTTGAGCTTGAAGTGTCCGTGGTAGACGCTGTCGAACCGGGCCAAGGTGGGCCACAGCCGCACATCGGCCTCGGTGATCTGGTCGCCGACCAGGTAGCTCCGGCCGTCGGCCAACCTGTCCTCCAGGAGATCGAGGGTCTCGAAGACCTCCCGGTACCCGGCGTGGTAGTCCTCCTGGCCGGTGGCGAAGCCGGCGTGGTAGACCCCCTCATTGAGATGCGGGCCGATCTGGGAGTTGAGGGAGTCGATCTCGTCGCGCCGGTGGACCGGATAGAGGTCCAGCTCGGGGTGAGTGGCCCACTGGTTGAACTGGCTGCCGAGGTCCAGGGTGATCTCCGGGTAGTAGTTGGAGACCACCTGGTGGCTGCGGGTGTCCCACAGCACCGGTACCGAGACCCGTCCGGTGTAGACGCCGCTCGGGCTCGACTTCGCATAGGCCTCGCAGAGCAGGGTGAAGCCGTCTCCGGCCCGGTCCAGGGTGTGCCCGGGCCCCGAACGGAAGGCCCAGCCCCGGCCGTCGCGGACAGGGTCGACGATCGAGACGCCGACCGCCTCCGCCAGACCCTTGAGGGCCCGCACGATGAGGGTGTGCTGGGCGAATGGGCAGGCCAGTGAGACGTAGAGGTGGTAGCGGTGGACCTCCGGGGGGAACTCCCCGTCGGGGTCGATCCGGTTGCGGAAGGGGTAGACCGTGCTGTCAGCACCGGGACCGAAGGGGGCCTTGAGGGCGTCTCCCCTCGGCTGGTAGATGGTGCCGTAGGAGTCATAGTCCACCGGGGAGGCCTCGTCGAGGGCTCCCGAGGGGGTCTGGAGTCCGGTGGACTCTTCAATGACCGTGCTCATGCCGTGGCCACCCTGGAGCTGGACTCGGCGGGCTGGTACTTGTCGGCGATCTCCGCCAAGCCGTTGGCGCGCAGCCAGTGGGCGTTGTACTCATGGCTGAGGTAGTCGCGGCCGTGGTCTGCGGCAAAGGAGACGATCACCTCACCGGGCTCGGCGGTGGCGGCCAGATCTCGGGCCACCAGCAGGCTGAGGGCCGAGGTGAATCCGACGACGACCCCCTCGGTGCGGGCCAGCCACCAGCCGAGATCGATGGCCTCGGCCTTGTTCCTGAAGATGAGCTGGTCGATGAGTTCGGTGTCGATGTTGTGGGGCCATTCCGGATCGGCCGGGGCGGCTGCACGCCCCTCGATGACGTCGACGATCGGCTTGCCGAAGTTGGGGCCCTGGACGAAGTCGGTGGCGATGACCCTGACCTCTGGATTCCGCGCTCGCAGGTAGCGGCCGGTTCCCGAGACCGTGCCGCCGGTGGCGATGGCAGCGATGAATGCGGAGACGCGGCCCTGGGTCTGGGCCCAGATCTCCGGGCCGGTGCCCAGGTAGTGGGCCCGTGGGTTCGCGGCCGAGGCCGACTGGTGGGACCACCACGTGGACGGGTCCTCATCGGCATGGCGGGCGGCGATCGCCTCCCAGTTCTCCGGATCGGAGAAGGGCCGGTCCGCCCGTCCCCAGATGATCTCGGCTCCGAGCAGCCTCAGCAGGTCGGCCTTGCCCTCGGCCAGCGAGGGGTTGGCGACCAGAGTGACCGGGTGGCCACCGGCGATCCCGGCCAGCACGAACCCGATCGCGGTGTTGCCGGCGCCATTGTCGATGATCCGGTCGCCGGGTTTGAGCTGCCCGGAGGCCTCGGCGTCGCGGATGATCTCGGCGGCGATCCGGTCCTTTGCCGAACCGCCGATATTGAAGTGGTCCAGCTTGACGTAGATCTCGCCGGGCAGCCCGGCGTCCAGTCGGGCCAGCCTCAGCAGGGGGGTGTTGCCGATGAGTTCGTCCAGGGTATGGGCGGCCAGTGGTGCGGCGGTGGAGGTGGGAAAGTCGAGAGTCGTCATGTCGGATGTCCTTCGCGCAGGTCGTGGCTCGGGGTGGCCGGCGCAGGGCGCGGCCGTGAAGCAGGGTGGAGGCACAGCGATGGTCCGACGCCGGTGCGGCGGAGTGGCTGGTGTGCTGTGAATCCGGGAGTTCGTGGCCCTGGCACACGGGGACATGGATGTCCCGGTGCGGGGCTCGGAGAGGCCGAGTTCTGGGGCTCAGTCAGAGGGTTGGGCGCGGGTCCGCTGAATCAGCGGCAACACATGCAAAGGCGCTGCATGCACATACACATCGGGCGGCGGGCGGAGATGGCCGGGCCTCCAACGATGTGCACGATCGCGTTCACGTTCACTCCTCGAGTGGGCTGCGGAAATGCAGCGTTGATTAGGCATGATGCCCAATCTGGACCGGCTTTGCCGGGGTTGGACAGGACATTAGGCGAGGTCCCGGTGTGTGGCAAGAACGTCTCTCATAGTGATACCGGGTCTCACGATGAAAGACACTTGGTCCGGCCTGGGCGGCGATCAGTTGGGACTCGCTTCGGAACTGTCGCTGCGGCCCCAGACTTCCTCGGCGACCCTCGCGATGAGATCGAGCTTGCGGAACTCGTCGTCGATGGTGATGAGGTTTCCGGGTGACGTCGAGGCGAACCCGCACTGCGGGCTGAGGGCCAGGGCCTCAATCGGGTGATGGGCTGCGGCCTCCTCGATGCGTTGCAGCAGCTGGTCGCGGGACTCCAGCTCCGCGAACTTGGAGGTGACCAGCCCGAGCACCACCACAGTGTCCTTCGGCACCTCGTCCAGGGGTTCGAATCCGCCGGCCCGCGAGGTGTCGTACTCAAGCAGCAGGCGGTCGGCGTGAAGCTCTGCCAACGCTCGGCGAGCGACCTCGTAGGTGCCCGCCTTCGCGTTCCACGCGCTGCGGCTGTTGCCGCGGCACATGTGCACCGAGGTGATCGCACCGTGGCTGCGGGCAGCATCCAGGATGGAGTTGTCGGCGGCCAGCAGCGCGGTGATCGCCTCCTCGCGGTCGGCACCGAGGATGGACAGGAACCGCTGGGTCTCCCCCTCATCGCCGAACCTCAGGATGTAGGAGAGCGAGTCGAGCTGGAGGTAGGGCACGCCGAGGTCCGCCAGGTGAGTCAGCTCATGGCGAAGGATCTGGGCTATGTCGGACAGCAGGTCGACGCCGCGCGGGTACTCCGGCGCGGCGCCGGGTACGAACCAGCTCTCGGTGTAGGCGGCCGGAGCCATTGTCGTCACCTTGAACAGCTCGTCGTCGGTGTGTGCCAGCAGGAAGTCGGCCTCGTGGCCGTTCACCGATCTCGATGCGCTCACCCGGCCGGTGGCCGTGAGGCTGCCGTTGCCCTCCCTGACGATGGTGTGCTGGACCTTCTCGGCCGTTTCGCTCACCGCATTCCCCGGTCCCACCCACTTCCGGCCGGTAGAACGGGCGGGCCTCGTCACGAGTCCCCTGACTGCCCGGAACAGGTTCTCACCGAACCAGCTGCGTCGGAACTCGCCATCGGTGAGCACACCGATGCCGAGGCTGCGCTGAGCGTCGAGCACATCGGCGATCGCCCGGTCCTCGGCCGCGTGGAGCCCTGCAGCGCTGAGCCTGCCCTCGTCATGGCGCCTCCGCGCAGCCAGCAGAGCGGGCGGCCGCAGCAGCGATCCGACGTGCTCGGAGTGCACGGCGTGGGAACGTTCCTCGGGGGTCCTCCTGCGGGCTGCATCGGCCGTGGTCGCGGGCCGATTCCCTGCTGAGATCTCGGTGGTCACCTCGCGCTCACCCACACGGTGTAGGCACCGAAGGCCTGGCCGCTGGCCGAGTCAATGGTGAGGTTGTGCACCTTGCTGGTGTTGTAGGCGAAGGTGTCCTGGGTGTTGGTGAGCGGGATGACGTAGTACTTGTCCCGGGTGACGTACCGCTGAAGGTCGGTGTACGCCTTCTTGCGGGCGGCGAGGTCGGTGGTGAACCGGCCGGTGTCGATCCAGCTCTCCAGCTTCTTGTCGTTGTAGCGGCCACGGGCGATGTATCCGCGTCTGGGGTCGGAGGAGTAGTAGAGCAGGTCCAGGGACACCACCGGGTCAGACATCCCGTAGGAGTTGTCGAAGACCTCATACTTGTTGGCTGCAGCCCGGGCGGTGTCAGTGCCCATATCCACCGGCTGGTACTTGTAGTCGATTCCGACGTTCTGCTTGAGAGCCGCTCCAAGGGCCACGTTCAGCTGATCGCGCGACTCGCGGACGAAGTCCTTGGCGGTGGCAGCCTCCACGGTCAGCGTCCTGCCGCCCTTGGTGCGGATGCCGGAGCTGTTGCGCCCCGTCCAACCGGCCTGGTCGAGGAGCTTGTTGGCTGCGTCCTTGTCGAACTTCAGCCAGTTCTTGAGTGAGGTGTCGGCGAACGGGCCGACCTGGGTGATGGGTGCCCAGGCTCGGTCGTAGGTGCCTTGGTAGATGCTCTGCACGATCGCCGTGATGTCCGCTCCCTGTCCGAAGGCCTGGCGCACCCTGAGATCGTCGAAGGGCGACTTGGAGACGTTGAGATACAGCGAGTAGGGGGTGCCCGAGACGAAGCTGCGCAGGTACTTGAACCGCGGGTTGGAGGTGAAGGTCTCGACGTCCAGCGGTTGGATGTCGGAGGCGATGTCGACCTGGCCGCGCTGGAGGGCTCCGGTTCGGGTTGCCCCCTCGGACAGCGTGCGATAGGTCACCTGGTCGAGATGGGCGGCCTTCTGGCCCTTGGCGATTGAGGCCGGGGCCCAGGCGTAGTCCTTGCGCTTGGTGAAGACGATCTCGGTGTTGAGGGTGTACTTACTGATGGTGAACGGCCCGATGCCTGCGATCTTGGTGCCGCCGGCCTGCAGTTCGTCCAACGAGAGCGCGAGGCTCTTCGGCGACAACGGTGCTGCATTGACGGTCGACAGCCAGGTGAGGAAGTAGTTGTCGGGCCTGGCGAGGGTGAACTGCACGGTGTCGGCGCCGGCGGCACTGTACTTGGTGACGAAGCGCAGCGGCGACTGTGCGGAGGTGACGTACTTGCTGTCGGTGAGCTTGTCGAAGTTCTTGACGACGGCCTTCGCATCGAACTTCTCGCCGTCGGAGAAGGTGATTCCCTCGCGCAGCTTCAAGGTCACGGTCTTGCCGTCATTGGAGAGCTTGAGGGTGGTGAGCCAGGGCTCGTAGGACCCGTCCTCGGCCCGGTAGATGTACGAGTCGAAGGCGTTCCGAAGAACTGGCCGGCTCTTGTCCTGGCCGTTGACATGCGGGTTGGCTGACGAGAGTGCAGTTTCGATCGCCCACACCAGACTGCCGCCGTCGACCGGCTTGGTAGTGGTGTCGGTGGTACCGGCGGTAGCGGTGTCCGAACCTCCGCAGGCGCTCATCACCGAGGCGAGGGCAGCCAGCGCGCCACCGGCCATCAGCAGGGAGCGGCGGGGGATCGGGCGGTTCAGCCCGGACTGGTTGAGCGGGCTGTGGGGGTTGGGCATGTCGTGTCCTTGGTTGCGTTGAGTGGATGGGACTTGGTTCTGAACGGATTCGGAGTCGAACGGATCAGCGTGCCGGTTCCGCCTCCAGGCGAGGCACCGAGGCCACCAGCTGTTGGGTGTAGGAGTGCAGGGGATCGGTGAAGGCGTCGTCGACATCGCCAGACTCGATCACCTGGCCGTAGCGCATCACGAGGACCTGGTCCACCAGGTGGTGAATTACGCCCAGGTCGTGGGAGATGAACAGCAGGGCGGTGCCGGTCTGTTCTGCCAGGTCGGAGAACAGGTCGAGGACCTGTGCCTGAATCGAGACGTCGAGGGCGGATACCGGCTCGTCGCAGACCAGGGCGCGGGGCTCCAGGGCGAGTGCCCGGGCGATCGCCACGCGCTGCCGCTGACCTCCCGACAGTCGCTTGGGCGAGGCGTTGACGAAGGACTCATCCAGGTCGACCAGGTCGAGCAGCGATGCGATCCTCTCGCGGGTCTGTGGACGGGACGGCCGGGAGTCGAGTGGCTCGGCGATGATCTCGCCGATGGTGTAGCGGGGGTCGAAGGAGCCGAGCGGGTCCTGGGAGATGAACTGCACCTGACGGCGCAGTGCGGGGCTCAGCGAGCGTGCGGAGCGGCGCCTTGCCCACGTGGTGGGTGGTCGTGAGTCCTGTCCGGATGGACCGCTGATCTGCACTCCGCCGATCTCGATCGAACCTTCGTCGGGGCGGGTGAGGTCCAGCAGAAGCCTGGCCAGGGTGCTCTTCCCCGATCCCGATTCGCCGACGATGCCGAGCTTCTGGCCGGCTTTCAGGGTCAGGCTGACATGATCGACGGCGGTGCGGGTGCCGCCGTCCGGCAGCGGGAAGGACTTCGAGAGGTTGTGGGCGGCAAGCACTGGAGTGCCGGTGTCGACCTGACCCTCGGTCTCCTGGCGGAGGCGTAGAGGGGCCTCAGCCCGGGCACGCAGCCGGATTCCGGGGGACGCCGACAGTCGGGTTCCGCGGGTTGAGGCCGACGGGACCGCCGCCAGCAGAGCCTTTGTGTACTCGTGCTCCGGGGCGGTGAGAACCTTCTCGGTGGGGCCCTGCTCGACGACCACTCCGTCATGCATCACCAGCACTCGGTCGGCGACCCGGGAAACCACTGCCAGGTCATGGGAGACCAGAAGCAGGGCGGTTCCCTCGGCTCGCCGGGACTCCAGCAGGTCGAGGATCTGGGCCTGCACGGTGACATCCAGGGCAGTGGTGGGCTCGTCGGCGATCAACAGGTCGGGGGCGCCGGCCAGTGCCGAGGCGATCAGGGCTCTCTGCCGCAGCCCGCCGGACAGTTGGTGGGGATACTGCCGGGAGCGGACCTGAGGATCGGGGATACCAACCTCGCGAAGCAGCTCTTCGACCCGTTCGTCGTACTGTCGGCGAGGCACGATGCGGTGGGCGCGCAGGGTCTCGGTGATCTCGCGGCCAATGGTGCGCAGTGGGTCGAGTGAGGTCAGGGCATCCTGCAGGACGAAGCCGATCCGGCGGCCCCGGATGGCTCGCCACTGGCCCTCGCGCAGTCTCAGTCCGTCCTGGCCGATCACCGAGAACTGGTCGGCTGTCAGTTCGGCGTTGTCGCCGGCAAGTCCCACGATGCTGCGCGAGGTGACCGATTTTCCGGATCCGGACTCCCCGACGATGGCCAGAGCCTCGCCAGGGTTGATGGTGAACGAGACTCCGCGCACGGCATGCACCCGACGGGCGCCGGTGAACCGGACATCCAGGTTGCGGACCTCCACCAGTGGGGTTGGGGAACCGGCTGTCCGGGGGCCGGATGCGGAGGATCCGGAAGGCACGGGTTCAGGCTTCGCTGTCACTGCGACTCCCCGGTGGGTTGCGGTGTGTGAAGTGGTAGTGAGGCTCATGCCGACCTTCTCTCGTAGCGGGCCTGCAGGGTGCGGCCCAGTGCGGTCGCGGCGATCACGACAGTGGTGACCGCAGCACCCGGGAAGACGCCGAGCCACCAGGCATGGCGCAGGTAGTCGCGCGACTCGGAGATCATCAGGCCCCATTCGGGGGCCGGCGGCTGGGGACCGAGCCCCAGGAAGCTCAGGCCTGCGGAGCTGACGATCGCCTCACCCAGAGCGATGGTGGCGACGATCGGCAGCGATCCCAGGGCGTTGGGCAGGATGTGGCGCAGCAGCGACCGGACACCGGTGACCCCGAAGGTGCGGGCCTGTTCGACGTACCCGGACTGGCGTGTCTGCAGTACCTGGGTGCGCACCAGGCGGGCGTACTTGGGGATCCCGGCGATCCCGATCGCGACAATCAGGTTGGGGACGCCGGGGCCGGTCAGAGCGATGAACAGCAGGGCCAGCAGAACCTCGGGAAATGCTGCCAGGATGTCGATCGCCCGGCCGACGGTGTAGTCCAGCCAGCGCGGCCCGGTGGATGCCAGGATCCCGAGGACCAGGCCGGCGAACAGGCCCAGCAAGGTGGCTCCCAACCCGATCGACAGGGAGTAGCGGGCGCCGTGAATGATCCGTGAGTAGACGTCTCGACCCTGCAGATCTGTTCCGGCCCAGTGAGCGGTGCTGGGAGCGTGCAGGGACACGGCCGGGTCGGCGTAGAGCGGATCGACGTGGCTGAGTAACCGGGGGAACAGTGCCGCGATGACGGCCAGTGCGAGGACCGTGCCACTGGCGGTGATCGCAAGACTGGATCGCAGACTGCCGGGGTGGCGGACGACTGCTGGTGCGGTGGACAGTGAGATGACGGCCATGATCAGCTCCTGGAGGCTCGTGCGGTGCGAAGCCGTGGATCGATCGCCAGGGCGACGATGTCGACGGCGGTGGAGGCCGCCACGAAGGCGGCCGTGGCGACCAGAGTGATGCCCAGGATCAGTGGGATGTCCTTGACAGTGACCGCTTGAACGGCAATCTGGCCCAGCCCGGATCGGCCGAAGACCTGTTCGACGACCACAGCCCCGCCTATCAGGCTGCCGATGACCAGACCCAGAACGGTGATCACCGGAACCGTTCCGTGCTTGAGGGCATGCCGGGTGTGGACCTGTGGTGCCGAGAGTCCGCGAGAGCGGGAGGTGAGTGAGAACGGCTGTTCCATCGCACGGTCGGCGCCGTCGCGCAGGATCTGGGTGAGATAGCAGCCGATCGGGAGGGCCAGTGACAGTGCTGGCAGCACCAAGGCACTGGGTGAGTCGGGGTCGACGATGGAGAACCAACCGAGCTTGAAGGAGAAGACCAGCAGCAGCACGATCCCGAGCCAGAATGCCGGGGCCGAGAGCAGGATCAGCTCGACGACCTGGGAGATCGGCCGCAGTCTGCGGAACCGTGTCGAGGTGAGCACGGTGAGCAGGTAGGCGATCAGGACGGCACCGATCGCCGCCGAGAAGGCCAGCTGGAGGGTCGGCCCGATGGACTCGGCGAGCAGCGAGGTGACTGGCCGGGAGAAGCTGTAACTGGTTCCGAGGTCACCGGTGGGGATGCGTGCTAGGTAGACGAGGTACTGGTACCACAGCGGGTGGTCCAACCCCCATCGCTCAATCGTGCGGGCACGCAGCACTGGATCATCACGGTTCTCGCCGAGCAGCAGGGAGACGGTGTCGCCGGGGGTTGCGTGGACGGCCAGGAAAGTCAGTGTGGTGGCCGCCCACAGCACGAACAGGGCTCCCAGGATGCGGTAGAGCACCAACTTGGCGAGGTGCGCTCGGCGTGGGGCGGCAGCCGTCTCGGCGGCGACCTGCCGGGTGTTGTGGAGGACGAAGTGGTCCATCTCTGATACTTCCAAACTTTCAGCACAGGAACTGCGGAGGCCGGTCAGTTGAGTGGACCGGGCATACATGGTGGGGCCCTGGCAGAGTGGTTCTGGGGAGCCGCAGGGCGCGAGAGGCCCACGGATCAGGCCCTCGGGGGCCGGAATCTGGGGTGGTGCTCAGCGCTAACGGATCTGGCAGCTGGGTGACAGAGGGGCGGTGCCCGAAGAGGTCACTGCTGCGAGGCTTCCGGGGACCGATGCCCCGGAAGGCCGAACAGCCGGATCAGCGGCAACACATGGGGTCGAGGGCGCTGGGACACGGCATGCACATACACATCGGGCGGCGGGCTGAGATTGCCAGGCCTCCGACGGTGTGCACGATCGCGTTCACGCAAACTCCTCAACCGGGTTGCGTGAGTCGACAGTGTGACTCACAACAACCATGACGATCGGACGGTACTGCCGATCGGATCCCGACCAACCGGGATTGCGAAGGACACTAGGGGCAGAGCCACCGTGGTTCCAACATTGTCTTGAAACGTGAGACCATATATCAATATCTGATATTCCTCAGGGTCTCAATCACGCTTCTGAGCGCAGCTGGAAACCGGGTGCGGTGATGCTCACACCGTCCCGGCCCACCGTGAAGGAGACCTCGGACAGATCGGTGACCACGGCCTCGGCGTCCAGATCGGCGCTGGGGGTGGAGGTGGTCAGCGCCAGGGCCGACATGCCGGCCCGGTGGGCCGCCTCGACCCCCGCCGGGGCGTCCTCGACGACCAGGCAGCGGGCCGGGTCGGCGTCCAGCCGCCGGGCGGCCAGCAGGAAGGCATCGGGCTCGGGCTTGCCGCGCTCGACGTCCTCACCGCTCACCATGACCCGAGGCGGTTCGAGTCCGGCCGCGGCCAGCCTGGCCAGGGCCACCGGACGCCGCGAGGAGGTGGCCACCGCGGCGACCTCGTGCAGCGCGGACAGTGCCTCGACGGCACCGGGGATCGCGGTGATGCCCTCGGTGGTGGTCAGCTCGAGCTCGTCGATCAGGGCCAGCGCCTCGGCGCGGCGGGGCTTCTCGATGGCGGCGTCGACGATGTCGCGGGTTCGCCAGCCGGCCCTTCCGGTGAGCTGATCGGGTGAGATGCGGTACTCCCGGGCCCAGCTGCCAAATGCGGCGACCAGGGCCTCCTGGGAGTCGACCAGGGTGTTGTCGAGGTCGAGGATCACGGCGTCGAACCGTTGGGTGGGAAGGGATCCGAGATTCATGACGGCTCCTGGGCTGCATCAGTGGTCGGTTCAGTGGTGGACACAGCGATTGTCCCAGCTCTGTGGGTATCTCGCGTCCACCGTGTGCACAGGTCTCTGACTAGGAGAAATACGATGACCGGCAGAGCTGTGCACACCTCATCCCGGAGTTGTCCACAGGCTTGTCCCCAGGCTGGGGACAAAACTCAGCGATGTAGTTCCACCGCTGTGAGGAGCGTCCGGGAGCCGCCTGCGGCCCGCGGCAGACTGGAGACATGACCCTCACCGCGCCGCCCCCGCAGGGGGTACTGCTCTACGACCCCGACTGCGGGTTCTGCACCCGGACGGCCAGGATTCTGCAGAGGCTGACCGCCCCGGCGCAGGCTGCGGCGACGGTCGCCCCGATGACCGACGCCGATCTGGACGCCCTGGCGGTCGACCCCGTGCGGGCTCGCCGGGAGATCCCCCTGGTGAGGGGCGACGGCACCGTCGTGTGGGGAGCCCGCGCGATCGCGGAGGCGCTGTCGGGCGGCCCGGCACCGCTGCGGTGGGTCGGTCGGGGCATCGGCGCCCCGCCCGTCATTCCCGTCGCCGAGCGGATCTACGCCTGGGTGGCCGACAACAGGTACCGACTCCCGGGCGGATCGGAGTCCTGCCGGACCCGATGACTCAGAATGCGAAGTTGGGCTTCCACTGGCGGACCGAGGAGACTTTCACCGCATCCTTGGGGTAGGGATCGGCCTCCAGCAGCCGGTCCAGGGTCTTGCGGTCGTCGACCTGGTAGATCAGGACGGCACCCGACCCGTCGCTCAGCGGCCCGCCATTGACCAGCTGCCCGCGCTCGCGCATGGCCTCCAGGTTCTTCAGGTGAGCCGGGCGCGCAGCCAGTCTCTTGTCATTGAGTTCGGGATCATAGGTCGTCTCGACGATGAACACAGCCATGGGGAGATCGTAGACCACGGCCCCGCGATGGTCGGACCAAGGCCTCAGTCGACCGCGCAGGTCTGGGTGGAGGCCGGGGTCGTGTCGGTGGCCCCGGCGGTGATCATCGCCCGGGTGGCGGAGTTGGTGAGGACGTATCCGGTGTCGGCCTCCCCGGTCGAGCGGGCGAAGACGGTTCCCGCCACCTCCCCGGAGGTGGTGAGCAGCGGCCCCCCGGAGTTGCCCGGCTGGACGGTGCCGCGGATCGCCATCACCTCACGGGTGACGGTGGCGGTGGAGTGGATGTTCTCGCCGCGGGCCAGGATCGTACCGCGCACCCGCGCCGCCGCCAGGGTGAAGGGTCCGTCGAGGGGGAATCCCGCGACCACCGCCTGCTGGCCGTCGGCGGGGGGAGACGACATCGTCAACGGCCTGGCGTCCAGCCCCGGCACCGACAGCACCGCGAGGTCCAGGTTCGGATCGTAGGAGACCACCGTGGCCGGCCGGGACAGACCGGTCCCCCCGATCTGGACGGTCACCCTGCTCGCCCCGGCGACGACGTGGGCATTGGTGACCACCCGGTCGTCGGCGCTCACCCAGCCGCTGCCCTCCGAGGCCCGCGAGCACAGCGTGGAGGTGGCCCTGATCTTGATGATGCTGCCGGCCGCCCGTTGCACCCCGGCGCTGCGGATGACCGCCTCGTCGGGGGTCCCGGTGGGCAGTTCGGGTTCGGTCTCCAGACCGGAGAAGACCCTCGGGAAGCCGTCGGCCAGCGATCCGGCGGCCCGCACCGCGGCGCGGTTGACGGCGTCGGGAACGACCTCGTCGGTGACCGCGAGCACCCGGGAACCCGCGATGGCCCGGGACCAGTCGGTGGGGACCAGCGGGCGCACCGCCCCGGCCAGCACGGTGAGCACGACGGCCGAGACGAGGATCGAGACGACCGCCCCCACCAGGGAGTCGGCCGCCCTCAGGGTGGGGATGCGGTTGGCACGGTTGAGGCGCATGCCGATCCCCGACAGCAGGGACTCGCCGATGGCGGCGACCGCCAGCAGCACCATGATCCGCAGCACGGCGCTGCCGACCGGACCGATTCCCTGGGTGGCCATCCAGGGGGCCAGCCGACCCGACAGCCACAGCCCGAGCCAGGCGCCGAGCACCAGTCCCGCCAGGCTGAGGACACCGACCACCGCGCCCCGACGTCGTCCCCTGACCGCCTGGCCGATCAACAGGAGGACCAGGACGATGTCCAGTGCGCCGGAACCGCTCATGTCTCCATCCTCCTCCGTCTCGGGATCGCACCGGGAGTATCGGCGCACCCTCCAGACTGACACGGTTGTCTGTGCATATCTGTGCGCAGTTCGTCATGAGCTGTGACTGGCACCAGTTCTCCTGATGAGTTCGTGCTACATGATGTAGTTTTGTCCCCATGACGAGTCAGAGCGAGTCCGGCGTCGGACCAGCCTCCGACGGTGAGGCGATTGACGACCAGGACGACCTCGTCGTGCTCCTGGACAGGGACGGACATCAGATCGGCACGGCGCCGAGACTGGCCGTCCACACCCGCTCGACCCCCCGTCACCTGGCCTTCTCCTGCCACATCCTCGATGTCGGCGGCCGGGTGCTCATCACCCGGCGGGCCCTGGGCAAGGTGAGCTGGCCCGGGGTCTGGACCAACTCCTGCTGCGGCCATCCCCGCCCGGGGGAGAAGATTCCCGAAGCCATCGAGCGCCGGGTCCGCGAGGAACTGGGCCTGGACGTCAACCCCTCGACGATGGTCTGCGCCATCCCTGACTTCTCCTACCGGGCCACCGACGCCTCGGGAATCGTCGAGGACGAGCTCTGCCCGGTCTACCTGGCCCTGCTGGACGATCCCGAGGAGATCGTCGAGCTGTACCCCGATCCCGAGGAGGTCGAGGAGGTGGCCTGGGTCGGCTGGAAGGATCTCTACCGCACGGTCCAGACGATGTCCCCGCTGCTCAGCCCGTGGTCGGTGCTCCAGGTCCGTCAGCTCGGCGAGGACATCAGCGCCCACCTGCCCTGAGTCGGGGATCAGTCCCGGGGGCGGCGGAAGGGCGCGTCGGGATCGGTGTCGAGTCCGTGGCGAGGCCGGGCGACGGGCTGCTCGGCGACCCGTTCTGCGGCCCGGTCAGGAGTCTTGTCGGTGCCCCGGCCGTGCACCGTCTGCCAGGCCAGCACCGCCCCCAGGGCGGTGGTCAGCGGCACCGACAGCACCAGGCCGATCGACCCGACGAGGGTGCGCACGATCTCCTCGGAGAAGGTCTCGGATCTCAGCATGTCGCCCAGCGGCATGTTGTAGATGCTCAGCAGCAGCAGGGTCGACAGGGCCGCCCCGGCGGTGGCGAAGGCGATCGTGTAGACGCTGGAGGCGATGTGGTCGCGCCCGATCCGCATCGCGCGGGTGTAGAGCTCCCGGCGGCTGGTGGAGGACTCCGCCAGCTCCCACACCGAGGAGGCCTGGGTGACGGTGACGTCGTTGAGGACGCCGAGGCCGGCGACGATCACCCCGCAGATGATGACCGATCCGAGAGTCAGATTCGGGGCGGTGGCGGTGATGATGAAGTCGTCCTCGCTGGTGACCCCGGTGAGGTGGGCCCAGCGGGCCGCCAGATAGCCCAGACCGGCCGACAGCAGCAGACCGAAGAGGGTGCCCAGCAGGGCCGTGGTGGTGCGGGTGGACAGGCCGTGGGTGAGGTAGATGACGATGAACATGATCGCCGAGCAGGCCACCAGACCCACCAGCACCGGCGGTGAACCGACCAGCAGGGCGGGCAGCATGAACTTCGAGAGGATGACGAAGGCCAGCACCAGGCTCACGATGGCGGCCAGTCCCCGGCGTCTGGCCACCGCCACGACGACCACCATGAAGACCACCGCGATGACGATGAGCGGCGTGGTCCGCTCGAACTCGTAGTACTGGTAGGTCCCCGAGGCGGTGCCCTGTGCACTGCCCGAGGTGTTCTGACCGGCCTGGGTTCCCGGGGAGCGGTACATCCGGACCACCTGGCCCGGCTCGATCCCCGAGGAGGTGACCGCCGAGGTGAACCGGATGGTGGTGGTGCGGCCGGCGTCGCTGCCCTGGTCCAGCCTCACCGTGGCCACCGCGCACTTCTCCCCGGTGCTGGTTCCGGTGGAGCCGGGGGTGCCCTGGCACGAGCCGTTGCGCACCGACTCGATGGTCCCGTTGACGATCGTCACCCCCGGCGCGTTCCAGGCCGCGGTGTCGGACTGCAGATGGGCCGAGACGTCGTGGGGCCACAGCGCGATGATCCCCACCACGGTGGCCAGGAACAGCGGGGCCAGCATCAGCAGCAGACGGCCCAGGGCCGAGCGCTCCCGGGCGGCCTGCTCCGGGGTGCTCGGCCGGTGGGAATGGCCGGGGTCGCTCATTCGGAGGCCGTCTCGTCGGCGGCGGGCTCCGGAAGGTCGGCGACCGGCAGGCTCATGGTGAACATGGCTCCCCCGCCGGGTGCCCGGGAGGCCTTGATCCAGCCGTTGTGGGAGGTGACGGTGTGCGCCACGATCGACAGTCCCAGGCCGGTTCCCGGGGTGTTGCGGGAGCGGTCGGAGCGGTAGAACCGCTCGAAGATGTGGGGCAGGTCTTCCTCGGCGATGCCGGGGCCCTGGTCGGAGACGATGACCTTGTCGTCCTCCATCCGCACGGTGACGGTGCCCTCGGGAGGGGAGAACTTCACGGCATTGTCGAGCAGATTGGTCACGGCCCGCTCGAGGGTGGCGGCATCGCCCATCATCGGGTGGGGTGCCAGCTCGACGTCGAAGGTGAGCCCCGGCCCGCGCCGGCGGGCCCGTTCGACCGCCTTGGAGACCACCGCCGACAGCTCGAGGGGTTCGGGGGACCGGGTCATCGCGTCGTCGCGGGAGAGCTGGACCAGGTCACCGATGAGGCTGGAGAACTCGCCCAGCTGGGCGGCAATGTCGGTGAGGATCTCCCCGCGCGCCGCCTCGGGCAGCATCCCGGTCTTCTGGTCGGCCAGCATCAGTTCGACATTGGTGCGCATCGAGGTGAGCGGGGTCCGCAGCTCGTGGGAGGCGTCGGCGATGAGCCGGCGCTGGCGCTCCCGGGAGCTGGCCAGCGACGACAGCATGGTGTTGAAGGAGGTGGCCAGTCGGCCGAGCTCGTCGGAGGAGCGCACCGGGATCGGGTCCAGCTTGTCGGTGCGGGTGACCCGCTGGACGGCCTGGGACAGGTCGAGGATCGGGCGGGTCGTCGAGCTGGCCGCGAAGTAGCCGGTGATGGCGGTGAACAGGATGCCGAGCAGACCGGTGGCCACCAGAACCAGCCACAGCGAGTGCAGGGTGGCCTCGGTGGGCTGCAGGGAGCGTCCGACCACCAGGGAGTACCGGACGCCGTTGACCGACAGCGGCACCGAGACGATCCGGGTGGGCACCCCCTCGGAGTCGGTGACGGTGCGGGTCGAGGTGCCCGACTGGATGCGGGCGACCGCCAGCTCCTCGGGGCCGGTGGGCACCGTGGTGACCGCCCCCGGGACGTTCTCGACGGTCCCGTCGGCGCGCACCAGGGTGATGGTGACGTCGGAGACCTGCAGGGCGTCGGTGCTGAACTCGCCGATGTCGCTGGTGCCGTTGCTGATCGGGGTGGACAGGTACCGGGCCAGGGCGGTGAGCCGGTTGTCGAGCTGGGAGTACAGCGACAGCCGGGTCATCGAGTAGCCGGCCAGACTGGTCGCCATCACGGCCACCGCGACGCTGAGGGCCACCAGGATGGTGACCCGCCGGCCCATCGTGATGCGCGGAATGCGGGGCTGCCAGTCCAGCAGCCGACGCCACCAGCGTGGAATCACGGAGTCGCTTCTCGCAGCACGTAGCCCACTCCGCGGACGGTGTGGATGAGGCGGGGCTCACCGTCCTGCTCGGTCTTGCGGCGCAGGTAGCCGATGTAGACCTCCAGGGAGTTGGCGGTGGTGGGGAAGTCGAACCCCCACACCTCGTGCAGCAGCCAGCTGCGCTCCAGCACCTTGCGGGGGTTCTGCAGGAAGACCTGCAGCAGGGCGAACTCGGTGCGGGTGAGGTTGATCCGGCGTCCCGCCCGGTTCACCTCGCGGGTCTGCGGGTCGAGGCTCAGATCGGCGAAGGAGAGCAGCTCCGACTCGTCCTCGCCGCCGGCCTCGGCCTCGGCCTCCGCGCGGGACCGGCGGGTGAGGGCGCGCAGCCGGGCGAGCAGCTCGTCCAGGGCGAAGGGCTTGACCATGTAGTCGTCGGCTCCGGCGTCCAGCCCGTCCACCCGGTCGCCCACCGCGTCGCGGGCGGTGAGGATGAGGATCGGGACGTCGTTGCCGTTGTCGCGCAGCATCCGGGTGGCCTCCAGGCCGTCCAGCCGGGGCATCATGACGTCCATCACGACCGCGTCGGGGTGGATCGAGCTGAGCTTGGCGAGGGCCTCGACGCCGTCACTGGCGGTGTCGACCTCGTAACCGCTGTAGTGAAGCGACCGTGCGAGGGACTCGCGGACGGCTCGGTCGTCGTCCACCACAAGGATGTGCATGGCCATAGCCTGCCACCTCTCACTGACCGGACTCGACCGGGACGGCGGTGTCCCCGGTCGGACCGGTCTTCTCGGTGTCATGGCGCTGGTGAGCGGCACGGGCGGCCGCGGCGATCCGGGCCATCCCGGCGAACCGCGGAGCGGCTGGTGGCGGTGGGACCTCCTTGTGGGGGCTCCGCTCAGAGCGGACGATGACCCCCTGCGGGTCTTTGGTGAACCAGCGGACCACCCCGGAGCCCATCACCTGGGTGCGTCCCGAGCTGTGGTGGATCACCAGGCAGGTGCCCTCGTCGACGGCCACCGCCGAGGACAGCAGTCCGGAGTCGATCGCCGAGATGAGCAGTCCGTCGCCGCCGCAGGTGTCGTTGTGGGCCAGGCAGGTGATGCTCACCAGGCCGAGCCCCTGCGCCAGGGCGAGTTCGTCGAACCCCTCGGATGCCGCCTCGGGGTAGATCTGTCGGCCCTGGAGGTGCCAGCCCCCCTCGATGGCGGTGACGGCGGTGGCCATCGCCCCGGCCGAGAATCCCAGCCAGGGGGAGCCGCCGCGGACCAGCCGGGAGAGCTGATCGGCCGAGGGCCCCAGCCCCGCCAGGTAGTCGGCCACCCGGCCGCCGCCGACGATGATCCCGGCGAGCTCGTCCAACCCCTCCAGAGGGGTGAGCGGGGGTTCATCGGTGAGACGGATGGTGCGGATCTGAGCCTGGGGCCACCGCGAGGTGACGATCCCGGCGAGCGGGGAGGAGTAGACCTCGGCGGACTCCGGGGATCCGCAGACCACGACGGCGAGTGTGGAACGGCCGGTCGAGCGCGCCTCCTCGATGAAGGCGTCGTAGACCTCGTCCAGGCCCGTACCGTCGGCGCCTTCCGGGGACTCGGACCCGCCGCCAACCAGGAAGAAGCTCATGGCGCCAGCCTATCGGGCAGCTTCGAGACGGCGTCGACGATTCCGGGCATCGCCGCCTCGATCGCCTGCAGGGTCGCGGTGAACTGCTGGTCGGGCCCGTACCAGGGGTCCGGCAGCGCGGTGCCGCGCTTCTTCGCGGGGTCGTAGTCGCAGATCAGGCGCAGATTGGTGGCGTGCGGCGCCATCCGGCGCAGCATCGTGAGGTGCATCGGCTCGGCGGCGATCACCAGGTCGGCCCCCCGGATCTCCTCGGCGTCGATCTGGTGGGCGCGGTGGCCGGCGGCGTCGTATCCGTGGGCCTCCAGAACCGTCCTGGCCCGCGAGTCCATCGGGGCGAAGCCCTCCTCGTCACTCACCCCGGCGCTGGTCACCCGAGCCGCCACGCCGGCATCGGCGAGCCACCTGCGGGCCACCCGTTCGGCCATCGGGGAGCGGCAGATGTTGCCCCAGCAGACGAAGATCACGGATGGCGGATATGACATGAGGGGCCTCTCGGTCGGCTGCGTTCTGGTGTCCTGGACCATTCGGGCATAGCGTATAGGCCATGTTGTTCCACTCCTGAGTGATGGCGCCAGGTCTGCGCGCCCACGATCCATCCCGAAGATCCACCAGGAGTCCCCATGCCCTCACGCACCCTGCCCACCGTCAGCACCGAGGTCGAGCAGCTCTACGGCGACGCCCTGGGACGGCCTGCGGCGGTGGCCCCGCCGCGCCCCGACGGACACCGGCACCGGCTCGGCAATCTGCTGAGGTTCACCCCCTACCTGCGTCCCTACGCCACCCGGTTCGCGCTGATGGTGGTCTTCGCGCTGGCCTCCACGCTGGCCGGGATCGTCACCCCGCTGCTGATCCGCCGGATCATCGACGGCCCGGTGGCCCACTCCGACCGGCCCGGCCTGTTCACACTCGGTGCCGCGGCGATCGGGATCGGCGTCGTCGAGGCGCTGTTCATGTTCTGGCGCCGCTGGGTGGTGGCCCGCGGGACGCTGGGCACCGAGACCGGCATCCGGCTGGACCTCTACGCGAAGCTGCAGCGCCTGCCGCTGGGGTTCCATGCCCAGTGGGAGTCCGGCCAGCTGCTCAGCCGGATCATGAACGACCTCTCGACAGTGCGCCGATTCCTCGGCTTCGGGATGCTCTTCCTGTTGATGAACTTCCTCCAGATCGTCATCGTCACGACCCTGCTGATGAGGATGTACTGGCCGCTGGGGCTGGTCGTCATCGTCGCGGCGCTGCCGATCTCGGCACTGTGCCTGGTCAACCAGCGTCGCTACACCAGACTGTCGCGGGCCATCCAGGACCAGAACGGCGACGTCGCCTCGGTGGTCGAGGAATCGGTCCATGGCCTGCGCGTCATCAAGGCCTTCGGTCGTTCCCAGCACGTCTACCGGGGGTTCGACAGAAAATCCACCACCCTCTACCGGACCAGCATGGACCGGGTCCGGCTCACCTCCCAGTTCTGGACATTCCTGGAGGCCATCCCGGGCCTGACCCTCATCGTGGTGCTCGGTCTGGGCGCCCTGGCAGCCTCCCAGCACCGGCTGTCGCTGGGCACTCTGGTGGCCTTCATCACGTTGATGATGAGCCTCATCTGGCCGGTCGCCTCGCTGGGCTTCCTGCTGTCGATGTCCCAGGACGCGATGACCGCTGCCGACCGGATCTGCGAGATCTTCGACTCCCCAGAGACCATCACTGACGGCCCCGAGCACCTCGACCGGGTGGCCGGTGGGCTGACCTTCGACGATGTCAGCTTCCGCTACCCCAATGGGGACGACGACGTGCTGCACCACCTGGATCTGGACATCCCGGCCGGTCAGACGGTCGCCCTGGTGGGTGGCACCGGATCGGGGAAGACGACGTTGACCGCTCTGGTGCCCCGGCTGGCCGATGTCACCGGTGGGGCGATCCGTATCGACGGGGTCGACATCCGCGACCTGGAGGTGGTCAACCTGCGCTCGATCGTGGCCACCGCCTTCGAGGACGCCACGCTGTTCTCGATGAGTGTCAGGGAGAATCTCACCCTCGGCCGTCCCGATGCCACCGACCAGGAGATCTGGTCGGCCATCGACACCACCCAGGCCGGTTTCGTGCGCGACCTGCCGTGGGGTCTGGAGACCCGGATCGGGGAGCAGGGGATGAGCCTGTCCGGCGGCCAGCGGCAGCGGCTGGCGCTGGCCCGGGCGGTGATCGTGCAACCCCGGATCCTGGTGCTCGACGACACCTTGTCGGCACTGGACATGGAGACCGAGGCACTGGTCGAGGCGGCGCTCAGGCGGGTGCTGGTGGGGGTGACCGCGATCGTGGTGGCCCACCGCGCCTCCACGGTGCTGCTGGCCGATCGGGTGGCGATGCTCCAGCAGGGCACCATCACCCATGTCGGCACGCACTCGGAACTGCTGGCCACCGTTCCCGAGTACCGGGAGCTGCTGAGCGCCGACTACGACGCCGAGGCCGCGATGGCCGATGCGACCCCCGGCCCTTCGAGGACGGCTGGATCGAGTACTGCTGGATGGGAGTCCCAGCGATGAGTGACAACTCCGGTTCGACCGCCCAGAAGGCTCCCGGCACGGCGTCCGCCAGTGCCACCGAGCTCGATCAGGAGATGGCCTGGCGCGGCGTCGCCAATGAGGAGGCCGCCGAGGTCTCCCAGAAGGCCTCCGGCTTCCTCAAGGCGCGCAGCCGTGCCCTGCTGTGGGACCTGCTGCGCCCCTACAAGTCGTTGGTCTGGCTGCTGATCGCGATGGTGCTGGTCGAGAACATGGCTCGACTGGCCTCCCCGTGGCTGGTCCGCCGCGGCATCGACTACGGCATCCCGCCGCTGATGGCAGGCGGTTCGTCGCGCTATCTCATCGAGACCGTGGTGGCGATGGCGGCGGCCCTGGTGATCCAGGTGATCACCAGGATCACCTTCCTGAGGATCTCCGGACGCATCGGTCAGGACCTCCTGCTGGAGCTGCGACGTCGGGTGTTCCGGCACTTCCAGAGCCTCGACGTGTCCTTCCACGACCGCTACACCTCCGGGCGGGTGGTCTCCCGGATGACCAATGACGTCGACGCCATCGCGGAGTTGATGGAGGAGGGCTTCGACGGGCTCATCTCGGCGGTCCTCACCCTGGTCGGCACCAGCATCATGCTGCTGGTGATGGACTGGCGGCTCGGCCTGATCTGCCTCACCTCGATCATCTTCGTGGCCCTGCTGGGCCGTTGGTTCGCCCGCGAGTCCAGCCGCACCTTCCGCAAGGTGCGCAACGCCTCGGCCCAGGTGATCATGCAGTTCGTGGAGACCATGACCGGCATCAAGGCTGTCCAGTCCTACCGCCGCGAGCCGCGTAATCAGGAGATCTTCACCGGTCTGTCGGACCGCTACCGGGGGATCAACGTGCGGTCCTTCCGGCTGTTCGCGATCTTCATGCCCGGTATCGCGGTGATCGGCAACATCACCATCGGGATGGTCCTGCTGGTCGGTGGGTTGTTCGTCATCAGGGGCTGGGCGACCGTCGGCGTGCTGGCCGCCTTCCTGCTCTACCTGCGTCAGTTCTTCGAACCGCTGGGACAGATCGGAGAGTTCTACAACACCTTCCAGTCGGCCTCCTCGGCCCTGGAGAAGCTGTCCGGGGTGCTCGACGAGCAGCCCGGCGTCCCCGAGCCCTCCGATCCGGTGGCCGTGGCAGGGGATGGTCGCGCCCAGGGGCGGGTCGACCTGGACCATGTGGTCTTCAGCTACGCCGCCGGCCGTCCGGTGCTCCCGGACCTGGACCTGCACATCCCGGCCGGCCAGACGGTGGCACTGGTGGGCACCACCGGTGCGGGCAAGACGACGATCGCCAAGCTGCTGTCCAGGTTCTACGACCCCACCTCGGGGTCGGTCGAACTGGACGGGACCTCGCTGGAGCGGCTCAGTGACGCCGATCTGCGCCGCAACATCACGATGGTCACCCAGGAGAACTTCATCTTCAACGGCACCGTCGCCGACAACATCGCCTTCGGACGCCCTGATGCCAGCCGCGCCGAGATCCGGGAGGCCGCCCGTACCGTCGGCGCCGAGGAGTTCATCAGGGCGCTGCCCGACGGCTACGACACCGACGTCTCCCAGCGGGGAGGCAGGCTGTCGGCCGGCCAGCGTCAGCTGGTGGCCTTCGCCCGCGCCTTCCTGGCCGACCCGGCGGTGCTCATTCTCGACGAGGCGACATCCTCCCTGGACATCCCCTCGGAACGGCTGGTGCAACGGGCGCTGCGCACCATCCTGGCCGATCGGACGGCGATCATCATCGCCCACCGGCTGTCGACGGTCGAGATCGCCGACCGGGTGCTGGTGCTGGAGCACGGTCGGATCATCGAGGACGGTGCCCCGGCCGAACTGCAACTGCGCGGGGGCCGGTATGCCGACCTGCACCGGGCATGGGAGGCGTCGCTGGCCTGAGGGGGCCGGGCCTCGGATCCGAGGCCGCCGAGGTCGGCAGCGGCGACTGCACGTCACCGATCCGGTGGGGCTCCGGCCTCACTCGCCGGAGGCCCGGGCCTGCTGATGCTGGCGGGCCAGCAGGGTGGGCACCACGATATGGCGTGCCGCGTCGCGGGCGGCCGACAGCCCGCCGATCACCACCACGTCGCCGCCCAGCTGGGAGACCAGGATGGCCGGCGCCGGAACCTGGGCCTCCTCGGCGGCGTACCAGCGGGCGATGCGCAGCACCTCGGTGAGGGCAGCGGTCACCGCCCCGCACAGCACGATCGCCTCCGGATCGTAGAAATGCGCCAGGACGCTGCAGATCCGGCCCAGAGTCAGCCCGAGCTCGGTCAACAGCGGACCGGTGACCGGGTCATCCAGCCTGGCGCTGGCGAGCAGGTTCTCAGCGGTGAACTCGTCGGCACCCAGCTCGGCCCACGGATGGTCGGCGGGTATCCGGCCCTCCGCCAGGGCAGTGGCGGCCCACTCCTCGGCCCGGGTGCCCAGTCCGGTGGTGTTGCCTATCCCCGAGATCAGTGAGAGCCCCCCGAGCTCGCCGACCGCCCCGTGAGCTCCGCGCACGATCTGGCCCTCCAGGAAGACCGCCGCGCCGAGCCGGCGCCCCACCAGCACGGCGACGAAGTGCTGGTAGCCGCGAGCTGCTCCGGCAGCACCCTCGGCGATGGTCGCCAGAGCGGCATCGTTCTCCACCCGCGCCGCCGGGAAGAGTTCGTCCAGGGTGGCCTGCAGGCCGGGGTTCATGTGCTCCCAGAAATGCAGCGGATGCGGCGGCGAGACGCCCTCACCGTTGACCGGGGCAGGCACCCCCAGTCCGACCGAGATGACCTCGTCCACCGCTCTCCCGGCGGCCGCCAGCACCCCGTCGATGGCGGTGAGGATGAGATCGCGGCGGCGATCGGGCGACTCCCGGTCGGCCTCGGTGACATCGACCTCCTCGCGGGCCAGCTGGTGGCCGGAGAGGTCGGCGGCGATGGTGGTGAGGTGAGCCCAGCCGGCGTCCACCCCGATGACGACCCCTGCCTCGGCGCGCAGCTGGAAGCGCCGGGCGGGCCTGCCCAGCCGGGAGCCGCCGTGCGCACCGGTCGACAGAGCCATCCCGACCCCGGCGCCGGGGGCCTGCCGGCCGCTCGGCAGTTCCTCCACCAGGCCGATGTCGATGAGCGAGTCGAGGGCGGCCAGCACCGTCGAACGGGTCAGGCCGGTGGCGGCTATCGCGTCATCGGCGCGGAACTTCCCGGCATCCCAGGCGAAGTCGAGCACCGCCCGGGTACTGGCGGGCGGCTTGGCCGGCGCCTCGGTGACACTCATCGATCTGCCCCTTGCGCTGTGTGATGACATCAGGCATGCTAATGCACATCAGTTTCTTCGATGACTGAATCTAGTCACTGAATCTACTCATCGCAGAAGTGTCGCCATCGATGTCGGCAGGAGTGGCCTCAACGTGCCTCAACCATCATCTGTTCGAATGCCATCACCCCACGCACCATCAGTTTCGCCAACGGGGCGCCGGGGTCGCGGTGCCGTCGCCTCTCGCATCAGGCGCCTGGTGGCTGTCGTCGCTGCCGCAGCGCTGGCCGGTACAGCCCTGGCGGGCTGCTCCGCCAGCGGTCAGCAGCGCATCGTCTTCGCCTTCAACAAGCGTGAGGGGATCCCCTACATGCAGAAGGTCGTCAACGACTACAACGCCTCCCAGAAGAAGGTCCATGTTGTCATGGACACCTCCGGGATCGGCACCACGGCGGCTGGCTTCGTCCGGGGCAACCCGCCGGACCTGTTGCTGGCCAACTTCAACAACCAGGCCGCCCGCTACGTCACCCACTGCGCGGTGACCGACCTGTCGGACACCGACGCCGCCAAGCGGATCCGCCCCGACGTCAAGACCCTGGTGAACCAGGTGGGCGTCTGCCCGGGACGCACCAGCGCCGTCCCCTACTCGATCATGGCCGCCGGCGTTCTCTACAACAAGGACATCTTCGTCAAGTACAACCTGCAGGTGCCCACCACCTGGGACGAGCTCATCGCCGTCTGCAAGAAGCTCCAGGCCGCCGGCGTCACCCCCTTCTACGGCACCCTCTTCGACTCCTGGACGGTCTCCCAGGGCTGGTTCGACTACGCGGCCGGCGGATCGGTGGACCTCAAGTCCTTCTTCGCCTCCATGGACAAGGAGGGCAAGGACGTCGGCCCCGACTCCGCGGTCTCCTTCCAGAAGGACTTCCTGCCCGGCATGCAGAAGATGATGCAGCTCGTCAAGACCTACACGAACAAGGACGCCAACTCGAAGATCTACGGCGACGGCAACACCGCGATGGCCAACGGCAAGGCGGCCATGTACCTCCAGGGACCGTGGGCCTTCAGCGAGATCTCCAAGACCAATGACAAGGCGCCGCTGGGGACCTTCCCGCTGCCCATGACCAATGACGCCTCCGACCTCAAGGTGGCGGTCAACGTCGACCTGGCTGCCATGATCCCCGAGCAGTCGACGCATCAGGCCGAGGCCAAGGACTTCATGGACTTCCTCTTCCAGAAGAAGAGGATCGACGCCTACAACGCCTCCCAGCTCGGATACGGGCCGACCACCGACGCCGCCAAGGTCACCGACCCCCGGATCGCCGGACTGCGCTCCTACTACGAGGGCGGCAAGTTCTACGCCGGCCCCTCCTACGTCATCCCCCAGGCGATCCCGATCACCAACCTGTCCCAGAGCATCGTGCTCGGCAGCGATTCCAAGACCGTCCTGGCCACCATCGACGCGGACTGGGCGCGGTTCGCCCGTCGCCAGTAGGCACGGAGCAGAAGGAGCTAACCCATGGCTACGACATCACTTCCCGCGTCCGCGAAGATCGACCAGAAGGTCGATCATGCGACGCTGCACCACACCCGGCACAAGGTGGCCCCGGTCTTCTGGTGGATGACCGTCCCCACCCTCATCCTCTTCACCCTGGCGATCCCGCTGCCCGCGGTGGTCGGCATCTTCTACAGCTTCACCAACTTCATCGGTGTGGGCGACTGGAAGTTCATCGGCCTCCAGAACTACATCGCGATGTTCACCGATCCCCAGATCCGGTCGAGCTACTTCTTCACCGTGGGCTTCGCCCTGGTGACCGTCGTGCTGGTGAACGTCGCCTCCTTCCTGCTGGCGATCGGGCTCATCTCCAAGATCCGCGCCAAGGTGGTCCTCAGGACGATCTTCGTGATCCCCATGGTGATCTCGGGCATCGTCATCGCCTACGTCTTCCAGTTCCTCTTCTCGAACTCCCTGCCCGCCCTCGGCAACGCCCTGGGCATCGGTTGGCTCAAGGAGAGCATCATCACCAACCCGAGCCTGGCCTGGCTGGCCGTCGTCTTCGTCACGGCGTGGCAGTCGATGCCCGGCACCCTGCTCATCTACATCGCAGGGCTGACGGCCGTCCCCGGTGACGTCTACGAGGCCGCCGACATCGACGGCGCGTCGAAGTTCCAGCAGACCATCAGGATCACCCTGCCGCTGGTCTTCAGCTACGTCGTGATCAACACCATCCTCGGCTTCAAGGGCTACCTCAACGCCTACGACATCATCGTCGGCCTGACCAACGGCGGCCCCGGCACCTCCACGATGAGCGTGGCGATGAACATCGTCGGCGGCCTCACCAACGGCGACTACGCCTACCAGATGGCCAATGCCACGGTCTTCTTCATCTTCACCCTCATCGTCTCGCTGCTCCAGCTCTCCCTCATGCGTGGAAGGAACAACTGATGACCGCGCTACCCATGGCTTCGGCTCCCGCGGAGAAGCCCCAGAAGATCCGGATGCGCCCCGAGAGGGTCAACTGGCCGGGCACGATCATCCTGGCCATCTGCTCGCTGACGGTGCTCGTCCCGCTCTACGTCACGATCTCGATGGCCTTCAAGACGACCAAGCAGGCCGTCGATGGCAAGGCCTTCAGCCTCCCCCACCCGTTCAGTGTCGACGGCTTCAAAGAGGCCTGGACGATGACCAACACGGCGGTCGGTGCCGGCGTGTCGACCGTCATCACCGCGGGAGTCGTGGTGGCGACGATCTTCCTCGCCGCCTTCGCCTCCTACGCGATGGTGCGCAACTGGGACCGGAAGTTCTTCCGCTACTCCTTCTTCTACGTGCTGGCCGCGATGTTCATCCCCTTCCCGGTGGTGGCCCTGCCCCAGATCAAGCTCACCGGCATCATCCACCTGGACAACCCGGCCGGGGTCATCGTGCTGGCGACGATGTTCCAGCTGGCCTTCAGCGTCCTGCTGTTCACCACCTTCCTGCGCTCGATCCCCTACGAGCTGGAGGAGAGCGCGCAGATCGACGGGGCGACCACCTGGCAGACCTTCTGGCAGCTGATCTTCCCGCTGCTGGCACCGATGAGCGCGACGGTCGGCATCTTCGCCTTCCTCTACGCCTGGAACGACTTCATGATGCCCTCGCTCATCATCTCCGACGCCGCCATGCAGTCCCTGCCGGTGCGCCAGAACATCTTCCAGACGCAGTTCTCCAACAACTACAACGTGTCCTTCGCCTCCTACCTGATGGCCATGGCCCCGGCGGTCATCGCCTACATCTTCACCCAGCGATGGGTGATGTCGGGAGTCACCCAGGGAGCCGTCAAGGGCTGAGGTGCTACGGCGCCCTCACCCCGGGGGCCGGTCAGAGCCCGTCGCGTTCCGGCGGCGGGCGAGGGCAGGACTCTCGCCAGATCCGACCCGAGATAGATTTGATTTGATCCTCGAATGAACCCCAGAAGGAGCACCGTGACCCTCACGCAGGCAGAACAGTCCCCGTTCCGCATTCCCGCCGACTCCCCGGACTGGTGGCGTCAGGCGGTGGTCTACCAGATCTACCCGCGCTCATTCGCAGACGCCAACGGGGACGGGATCGGCGACCTGGCCGGCATCATCTCCCGCATCGACTACCTCAAGGAGCTGGGGGTGGACGCCGTCTGGCTGAGCCCCTTCTACCCCTCCGAACTGGCCGACGGGGGCTACGACGTCGCCGACTACCGCAATGTCGATCCGCGGATCGGCACCCTCGACGAGTTCGACGAGATGAGCACCAAGCTGCATGAGGCCGGTATCCGGCTGATCGTCGACATCGTTCCGAACCACTCCTCGGACCAGCATCCCTGGTTCAAGGAGGCACTGGCCTCCGAGAAGGGATCACCGGCTCGCGACCGCTACATCTTCCGTGACGGACTGGGCGAGCACGGCGAGATCCCGCCGGCCGACTGGAAGGGATCCTTCGGCGGGGCGGCCTGGACCCGGGTGCCCGACGGTCAGTGGTACCTGCACAGCTTCGCCATCGAGCAGCCCGACTGGAACTGGAACAATCCCGAGATCCACGCCGACTTCCTCAAGACCCTGCGGTTCTGGGCCGACCGGGGGGTCGACGGTTTCCGGATCGACGTCGCCAACTCACTGGCCAAGGATCTGCCCGAGGTGCTCCCCTCGGCCGCCGAGCTGGCAGCGATGCCGATCGACGGGACGCATCCGACGATCGACCGCGACGAGGTTCAGGACATCTACGCCGAGTGGCGCGAGGTGTTCAACGAGTACGACCCCCCGCGCACCGCAGTGGCCGAGGCCTGGCTCGACGATCCGGCCCGCCGGGCTCGCTACGCCCGGCCCGAGTCGCTCGGCCAGGCCTTCAACTTCGACCTGCTGACAGCCGACTTCGACGCCGCCCAGTTCCGCCGGGTGGTGTCGACGAATCTGGAGCAGCAGGAGCTGTCAGGATCCTCGTCGACCTGGGTGCTGTCCAATCACGACGTCACCCGTCACGCCACCCGCTACGGACTGGCCCCGCTGAACGGCCGCAAGGTCAAGCAGGGCGCGGAGTGGATGCTGGCCGGGGCTCCCGCCGACCAGCTGGACCGGGATCTGGGGGTCCGTCGGGCCCGGGCGGCGACGCTCTTCGTGCTGGCCCTGCCCGGTAGCGCCTACCTCTACCAGGGTGAGGAGCTCGGTCTTCACGAGGTCACCGAGATCGGCGACCACCAGCGACAGGACCCGGCCTTCTTCCACGGCGGGCGCCGAGACTACGACGGGCTGGGCCGCGACGGCTGCCGGGTGCCGATCCCCTGGACCAGCGAGGGCCCCTCCTTCGGTTTCGGAGCTGCCGGGGCGCACCTTCCCCAGCCCGCCTGGTTCGCCGCCGACTCGGTGGCGGCCGAGGAGGCCGATCCGGACTCGACTCTGAGCATGTACCGCAGGGCGTTGGCGGTGCGCGCGGACCTGGTGACCGGTGAGGGCCAGGCGGCGGAGAGCCTGGAATGGGATGACGGCCTGTCCCAGGGTGATGTGCTGGCCTTCCGGCGTCCCGGCGGATGGCTGTGCCTCACCAACTTCGGCGCCGAGGCCGTCGCTCTTCCGGCCGGCGAACTGCTGGTGGCCAGCGAGCACCTGTCGGCCGACGAGGACGGCCAGCAGTTGCTGCCCGGGGCGACCACCGTCTGGCTTCGCCAGGGCTGAGCGCTCAGTTCTGCCGGGGGGCCACCGGACGCCCCTGGAGGCTGTCGATGAAGGCATCGACGTCGTCTGCGAGATAGGCGCCGTCGAACTTCGTCGACAGCTTGAACCTCGGCCGGTGGACCATCTGGTCGATCGGCTCGCCGGCCGCCACCGTGGCGACCAGCGCGTCCAGGAAGTCATCGACCTGCTCTGCCCGGTAGTCCGAGCGGCCCCCCTTGGCGAAGCGGACCGAGCGGATCTCCTCGACGGTGATCGGTCCGGGGAAAGCCTGGCGCGAGGGCCGGTTGGATCGCGAGAATGGGAACATGGTGACCCAGTATCCTCTAGAGATTCCACTGGGGCAGGGCTGGACCCAGCTGGCGGAGCTGCTGCTGGCCTTCGTGCTCACTGCGCTGGTCGGCCTGGAACGCAGCCTGCGCGGTAAGGGTGCCGGGCTTCGCACCCAGGCCATCGTCGGCGTCTCCTCGGCACTGTTCCTGCAGGTCGGCAAGTACGGGTTCTTCGACCTGGTGCCGCTGCTGGGCGGCGACATCCGGGTCGACCCCTCGCGGGTGGCGGCCCAGGTGGTCTCCGGGGTGGGCTTCCTGGGGGCCGGGCTCATCATCACCCAGCACTCCCGGGTGCGTGGGCTCACCACGGCTGCCTCGGTATGGGAGTCCTCGGCGATCGGGATGGCGGCCGGCGCCGGGTTGTGGCTGCTGGCGGTTGTCGTTACCGCCCTGCACTTCGTCATCACGCTGGGGCTGGGTGTCGTCGAGGACGGCCTGCTCAACCGGGAGCCGGTGAGGATCCACCTGGACGTCAGATATCTGGATGGCCACGGTCTGTTGAGGGAGCTGCTGTCGCGGATCACCGACGCCGGATGGTCGGTCTCGCGGGCGAGCCCCAGAGCGGTGCCCGGCACCGACAATGCCCGGTTGATGCTGGAGCTCAGTGGCCCGCGCGAGACCTCCGCGCTGGTCGCCGGGCTCACCGGCACCGAGGGCGTCCTGTCGGTGGATGTGGTGGCGGACCCGGAGACCGAGTGAACTGCCGTGCTGGCACCGCGTGACCCCATCGATAGGGTGGTGAGGTCACCTCGTGCCGGTCAGATCGAACTTCCAGGAGAACATCCCATGAGCGTCGAAGATGCCGTCTCGCCCACCGGGCCTGCAGTGACCCCGGACTCGGCAGCCGCATCCCTGTTGCAGGGTGAGCACTACCGGCTCACACCGCTGACCCCGCGTGTCATCCGGCTGGAGTGGTCTCCCTCCGGCCACTTCGAGGATCGGCCGACCACCTTCGCCCTGAACCGCGACCTGCCCGCCTTCGACTATCAGGTCCTGCCGACCGACACCGGCCTGCGGATCGTCACCGACTACTACGTGCTCGACTACGGCCGGGGCCCCTTCACCACCAACGGGCTGAGCGCCGCGGTCCGCGGCGGGATCTCCAACTACCACTCGGTGTGGCGCTACAAGCAGGACCTGTCGCTGCCCTCCCACCGGCGTCTCACCAAGACCGGGCACCCCTTCCCGGAACTGGACGGCAATATGGGCGGGGCGGCTCGCACCCTCGATGTCGCCGATGGGCCGGTGGACCTGGAGCCCGGGGTGGTCAGCCAGGCGGGATACGCCGTCATCGACGACTCGAAGGCGATGGTCTTCGACTCCGGCGGCCGACTGGCAGCCCGCCATGCCGAACCCGGATCCCAGGACCTGTACCTGTTCGCCGGGGGCCACGACCACGTCGAGACCGTCGGAGATCTGTTCGCGATCTCCGGCTCGCAGCCGCTGCTGCCGCGGTTCGCGTTGGGTAACTGGTGGTCGCGTTATCACCGTTACGACGAGGCCGAGTACCTGGAGCTGATGGATCGGTTCGAGGCCGAGAAGGTGCCGTTCTCGGTTGCTGTCATCGATATGGACTGGCATCTGACCGATATCGACCCGAAGTTCGGTTCGGGGTGGACCGGCTACACCTGGAACCGTGAACTGTTTCCCGATCCGCAGCGGTTCCAGGCCGAGCTTCACCGGCGCGGGCTCGCGGTGACCCTCAACGTCCACCCGGCCGACGGGATCCGGGCCTTCGAGGAGCCCTACCCGGCCATGTGCCAGGCTCTGGGCCGCCCTGCCGATGGCCATCCGGTGGACTTCGACGTCACCAACCGGGCCTTCATGGATGCCTACTTCACCGTGCTGCACCGCGGCCTGGAGAAGATGGGTACCGACTTCTGGTGGATCGACTGGCAGTCGGGGCCCTATTCGAGGATCGCCGGGATGGACCCCCTGTGGGTGCTCAACCACGGCCACTACGTCGACTCGGCGACCCAGATGGACCGCGGCCTGATCTTCTCCCGCTACGCCGGGCCCGGCTCGCACCGCTACCCGGTCGGCTTCTCCGGGGACTCCCTGATCACCTGGAAGTCGCTGGCCTTCCAGCCGCGATTCACCGCCGCCGGGGCCAATATCGGCTATGGCTGGTGGAGCCACGACATCGGCGGGCACATGGAGGGCTACAAGAATGACGAGCTGGCGACCCGCTGGGTGGAGTTCGGCGTCTTCTCCCCAATCATGAGACTGCACTCCAGCAGTTCCCGGTTCTCGGGCAAGGAGCCCTGGAAGTACTCCCAGCCCGGACGCCAGGCGATGATCGAGCATCTCCGGCTGCGCCACCGGATGCTGCCCTATCTCAATGCCATGAACCTGCGCGCCCACCGCGACGGTCGGTCCCTCGTCGAACCGGTCTACTACCAGGACCACAGCCCGCAGGCCTACCGGTATCTCGACGAGTACCTCTTCGGCTCCCAGTTGCTGGTCGCCCCGATCGTCGTCCCGAACGACCCGGTGGTGGCCAGGGGCCATGCCGATGTCTGGCTGCCCTCGGGAAGGTGGACCGACATCGTCACCGGCCGGTCCTACCGCGGCGGCCGGAGCCATCGGATGTGGCGCGACCTGATGTCGATCCCGGTGCTGCTGAGGGCCGGCGGATTCCTGCCGCTGGTCGCCGAAGGGGAGTCGCTGGACGCCCGGGAGCTGTTCCCCGAGCTGGAGGTGCTGGTCGCCGCCGGGGCCGACGGACGGTTCGAGCTGGACGAGGAGACCGCGGACGACCAGTGGCAGACCACGGTGCTGGAGCTGTCGGCCACCGAGGGCCGGCTGACCATCACCCGCCCCGACCGGGACCGGTCCGGGCGGGTGGAGTGGACTCTCACCCTGCTCGGCCTCGCCTCGCGCTCCGGGGCCAGGTTCGAGGTGGAGGGGGGCGAGCTGATGGGGGTCGAGGAGGCCGACGGGCGGACCCGCCTGAGGTTGCGCAGCACCGGCGGGACGATGGTGGTCCGGTCGGCGGTGCTGGCGACCACCGGCCAGCCCGAGACCCTGGCGGCCGTGGAGGAGCTGCTGGCCGCCGCCCAGACCGGATTCGTCCTCAAGGACACCATCTACCGGCTGGTCGCCGAGCAGGGGGCGGCGGCGCTCAACGCCGTCACCTCGGTGGGCCGCTACCCGCTGGGCCATCTGGCGGAGGTCCACGACTACGACCTGGCGACCCCCGAGCTCGTCTCCGCCCTCACCGAGATCCTGGAGGGTTGAGATTCCGGCGGGGACCGGCCTCAGGGCTGGACGGCGAAGGCGTTGACGGTCGCGGCGACCTTCTCGGCGACCCCGCGCTGCGGGGCCAGGTGGCCGACCGCGCCGGCCAGCGCCTGACCGAGCAGGTACAGCGGGAGCCGGGTGATCTCGGTGATCCCGGTCGGGTCGCTCATCCCGGGCAGGGCGACCAGCAGGACGAGGTCGGCGGACTCGGCGGTGGGGGAGGTCTGCGCGGTGGTGATGAGGACCACCGGGACCTCGCGCTCCCGCACGGCGCGCACCACGGCGAGGGTCGCGGAGTTGCGGCCACTGCCGCTGACGGCCACGCAGACCGACCCGGGAGGCAGCGAGAAGGCGGCGATCTGCTGCGCCAGCGGGTCGACGGTGCGGCTCACCGGGATGCCCAGGGCCGACAGCCTCATGGCGAGGTCGTCGGCGACCGGGCCGGACAGCCCGCAGCCGACCACGAAGACGGTGCCGGCGTGGGCGATGAGCTCGGTGGCACGGTCGACGGTGGCAGCGTCCAGCAGGCTGCCGGCCGACCTCAGGTCCTCCACCGAGCGCCCGATGGTGGACAGCAGGTCGCCGTAGGGGCCGGTGTGCTCGCCGGGGCCGAGAGGGGACCGGCCGACCTCCTGGGCGAGGCCGATCCGCAGCTGCTGGTAGCCGCTGAACCCGAACCTCTTGGCGGCCCTGATGACGGTCGCCCGGGACAGTCCCACCGCGGCGGCCAGCTCGTTGACGGTGAGGCCGACCACCTCCCGGGGATTCTCGAGGATGAACCGGGCCACCGTCAGCTCGCTGTTCCTCAACTGCGGTGAGCGGGCCCGGATCGTCGCGGTGACCGGGCTGGTCAGGGCGTCCTCACTCACCGGCGGTCCTTCTCGTCGGCCCTCGCCGGGATCCCGATCTCGGCGAGCAGGCCCTTGTCGATCGTGCCGTCGATGATGGCCTGGAAGTCCAGCACGGTGTCCATCTGCTGGCAGGGGATGGAGACGGCGACCGCCTCCCCGTCGATGAGGTCGATCCGGCTGAAGCTCCCGTAGTCGGCGGTGCGGGCGCGCCGTTTCGGGGGCACCACGTCGGTGTAGGCGGCGGTGGAGCCGCCCACCCAGACCGGGACGTCGCCGCAGACCCCGGCCCCCGCGTAGTGGGTGTGGCCGGTGACCACCATCGAGACCCCCGAACCCTCCAGCAGCTCGGCGAGATCGGCGCGGTTGCGCAGCATGTCGCGGTCCAGCCCGGGCAGCGGGCAGCGCAGCGGGGGGTGGTGCATCAGCAGCAGGGTGGGTTCGACCGGGCCGGCCAGCACCGTGCGCAGCCAGTCCAACTGGTCGGGGGTGAGGAGGCCGTGGCTGGCACCGGGGACGGTGCTGTCCAGGACGATCAGACGAACCCCGTCGACGTGCTCGACCCTGTCGATGACCCCGCCGTCGAGGATGTGGCTGCGGAAGGACCCGATCTCGTCGTGGTTGCCGTTCACCCAGATCACCGGGCAGCCGGTCCGGCCGGCATAGGACTCGATGAGGGTGCGGGCGGTCCGGTAGGCCTGAGCGTCGCCGTGGTCGCCGTGGTCGCCGACGTCGCCGGTGACCAGGACCGCCGAGGGGGCCAGCTCGGCGTCGGCCAGGCGGTCCAGGAGGTCCCGGAGCAGGGAGGTGGAGTCGACGGTTCCGTAGAGCTTCTTCCCGGGGGCCACCAGATGGACGTCGGACAGCTGGAGGAAGTAGGCCATCTCAGTGGCTCTCGCTGAGAACCGGGGTGGCAGCCCAGGAGGAGATGAACGCGTAGAGCTCCTCGAAGGTCTCCCCGCGGGCCGAGGGGGTGCCGACCCCGGTGCGGCGGCGGTCGATGAATGCGGTGCGGCAGCCGAGGGCCAGGGCCGGGGCGAGGTCGTTGGTCCAGACGTCGCCGACGCTCAGCAGCGACTCCGGGCGCTCGGCGAGGCCCGCCTCGGCCAGCAGTCCGGTGAGGATGGCGGGGCTGCCGGCCGGCTTGTGGGCGTCGGTGACGATGTGGTCGATCACGGGGGCCACCCCGAGCTTCTCCAGCTGGGAGGTGACGCCGTCCAGAGGGGCGTTGGTCACCAGGACCCGGTGGACGGTGGCCGGCAGGTCGGCCAGGAACTGGGGGAGGCCCTTCGGGGTGCTGGTCTCCAGCAGACCGTCGTCGAGCATCCTCCGACTCTGCTGGAACGCCCGGTGGATCTGCTCGGCGGTGAGACCGTGGCGCCTCCCGAGGGTCTGGGCGGCGGCGTATCCGTCGACGGCGTCGGCGAGGACGGCCGGCTCGGATCCCTTCGAGGAGGTGAGGAAGTCGCGCAGGGTGGCCTCGATGTCGACATCGGCGGTGCGGGGGTCGTCGTGCAGCTGCCGGGCGAGCTGGTGGCCGTAGGCGAGTACCGGCGAGTCGCCGACGCAGACCGTGCCGTCGAAGTCCAGTACCAGAATGTGTGAGATCGCCATGCCATCTGCCCCTTGTTCGGTGTTCACGAGAAGACCTCCGGATCGTCATCGGTCGGGATCGCGCGTGGGTTTGACGGGTCTGGGACATTGTGTCGCGCTGTTATGCGTTTGGTGAACTTGCTGTCCACACAGTTCGATTCCGGCTCATCTGCAGCCGAAGGAGTCTCTTGTGACCAACGCAACCCCCTCCGCCCCACCCTCAGCCTCCTCCACCGGCGCGGACACCGCGGCCTCGGTTCCCACCGCAGGCATCGGGGTGATCACCGGACGTCCGGCAGTCCGCCTGGTCGCCGCCCTCATCACCGCCGTGGTGGCCTATCAGCTCAATGCGACGATGGTCGCCCCGACCCTGCCGGACATCGCGCGGACCTTCTCCGCCTCCACCACCCAGATCGCCCAGGTCAGCTCCCTGTTCTCCCTGGCCGGGTCGGTGGCCGGGGTTGTGGCCACCCGCTGGTCCGACTTCCTCGGTCGCCGCCGGATGCTGATGATCGTCCTGACCATCGCGGCCATCGGCAGCGTGGTGGCTCTGTTCTCCCCGAATCTGCCGGTGCCGCTCGGCGCCCGGGTCCTGCAGGGGATCGCCTGCGGGTCCTTCCAGATCACCTTCGTGGTCCTGGGCGCGAGGCTGCAGCCGAAGACGTTCGCGATGGGGGTGACGATGCCCCGCCACGAGGTGGGGCTCATCGAGGGGAGGATGGACTGGTGGGGTGCGGCTCTGATGACCGTCGTGCTCATCGCGCTCACCAAGCTCGTCGCCCACGGCTCCGCGCAGGGGTGGGGTGCCGAGACGACGCTGATCTACATCGCGATCTTCGTCGTGAGTGCGGTCGCCTTCACTCTGGTCGAGAGACGTCGTCATGATCCGTTGATCAACCCGGCCCATCTGGTGTCGCGGCAGATCTGGCCGCTGCTGGCGACCACCATCCTGTTCACGGTGGCCTTCTCCGCGGTGATCTACTTCACTTTCGTGCTCTTCGCCCAGGACACCAAGGTGGGCTACGGCCTGCCGGCCTCGTGCTGCTGTCGCCCAGGAGCGCACCCGGTGCGCTGCCCGGGTTGCTGGGTGCGGCCTTCGGGATCGGCAACGGTCTGGGGGTCACCTCGGTGGCCGCGACGGTGGGTGCCGGCACCCTCGCCGGGTACACCGGCGGCCTGTGGATCTCCTTCTTCATCTCCCTGGCAGCCCTGGCCACCGCCTTCTTCGTGCCGCGGGTGCTCGCTCAGGAGGACTGAGACAGAGCGGGCCCGTCCGCCACGCTCAGCTCGGCTGCCAACCCTCCGGAGGGTCCTCCCCGACGAGCCCGTCGATGGCCTCGCGGATGAGGTCGGCATGGCCGGTGTGGCGTCCGTACTCCTCCACCAGATCGCACACGATCCGCCTCAACAGCACGGTCTGTCCCTGCCACTGTCTGGCGGTCGGCATGTCCAGGCCGCCCTCGTCGAGCAGCTCGGTGAGACGGCGTCTGGCAGTGCTCACCGCCCGGTCGTAGCGGGAGTACAGCTCGGCCGGGCTGTCGAGGGCCGCGGTGCGGAACTCCCAGTCGGGGTCGGCGTCCCAGTCGACCGACCGCCAGGGCTCGCCGGGCTCCTGTTCGAATGCCCAGCTGAGTTTGATGTCCTCCACGTAGGTGAGGTGCTTGAGCAGCCCGCCGAGGGTCAGTGCGGAGGTCGTCGTCCGCCGGGCCAGCTGCTCGGCGTCCAGGCCTCCGGCCTTCCACCGGAAGGTGGCTCGCAATCGGTCGAGCATGCCGACCAGGTGCTCCTGCTCGGTGCCGGCCACCGGCGGTTCCACCGGCCAGATCTCGGTCATCCGACAAGGGCAGTCACTCATCGACAATGCACCGGGTGTTACGGCTTGAACCGGTGCGGTAACGACCTCGTTAATGCGCCGCAGATTGGGGCGGTGGGCTCGTTCTCCGGGGTTATCGTCCTGCAATCGACGCCGACGCCCCGGCGTCGCGCGCCCTGAGTCCACACACTCCAAGGAGCGCAGATGAGCATCATCACCGACAAACCCGCCAAGGAGGACCCGGTCGCGGTCGCCGGCGTCACCTATCAACGGGCCGAGGACGGCTACTTCGACAAACGCCAGCTCCAACGGACAGCCGGGATCTGGGGGCTGTGGGGGATCGGTGTCGCCGCCGTCATCTCCGGTGACTTCTCCGGCTGGAACGGCGGCATCAGCGCTGCCGGTTTCGGCGGCTTCCTGGTCGCGGCGGCCATCGTCGTGTGCATGTACATCGCGATGATCGCCTCCATCTCCGAGATGTCGGCGGCGATGCCGCACACCGGCGGCGCCTACTCCTTCGCCCGGGCCGCGATGGGCCCGTGGGGAGGATTCGTGACGGGCCTGGCCGAGACCATCGAGTACGTCATGACCACCGGCGTCGTGATCTACTTCTCGGCCCAGTACGCCGACCAGATCATGAAGACGCTCACCGGGTTCAGCCTGGAGGCCCACAGCCTGATGCCGCTGTGGTGGGTGGTCCTCTACGCGGTCTTCGTCCTGCTCAACGCGGCCGGCGCCGAGGCCTCCTTCAAGTTCGCGGTGATCGTCGCGTTCATCTCGGTGGGGATCCTGCTGGCATTCATGCTCATCGCGCTGTTCTCCGGGAAGCTCGACTTCCACTCCCTGTGGGACGTCGCCGCCGGCCCCGGTCACAGCACCTTCCTGCCGTTCGGCGGATGGTCGATCGTCTACGCGATGCCCTTCGCGATGTGGCTCTTCCTGGGTATCGAGGAGCTCCCGCTGGCCGCCGAGGAGGCCCACAACCCGGAGCGCGACATCCCCCGGGCCAGCCGTTGGGCCATGCTCACCCTGATGGTCACCGGTGCGATCGTCGTCTTCCTCAACCCGGCCGTGCTGGGATCGACCAAGACGGCGGCGTCCTCCCAGCCCCTCCTCGACGGCTTCTCCGCCCTCATCCCGGGCAATCTCGCAGCCATCCTGTCGCTGTTCGCCCTGGTCGGGCTGCTGGCGTCGGTGCAGGGAATCATGTTCGCCTACGGTCGCAACATGTACTCGCTGTCCAGGGCCGGCTACTACCCGAAGTTCCTGTCCCTGACCGGTGAGCGCAAGACCCCCTACCTGGCCCTCATCGTCGGTGCGGTGATCGGCTTCCTGTCCCTGTTCATCGTCCAGTACGGCAGCTCCTCGGCCGGTTCCGTGGTGCTGAACATGGCGGTCTGGGGCGCGGTGCTGTCCTACCTGCTGCAGATGACCTCGTTCGTCATCCTGCGACGTCGCTTCCCGAACGCCTCCCGCCCGCACGTCAGCATGTTCGGCATCGGCGGCGCGGTGTTCGCCGGGATCGTCGCGGTGGTGATCTTCATCGGCGTCCTGCTCAACCCGGACTACATCGCGGCGATCTACACGGTGGTCGGCCTGTACGTCCTGGCGATCATCTACTTCGCCACCCTGGGCCGCAAGCGTCTGGTGCTCTCCCCCGAGGAGGAGTACGCGATGACCGAGAAGCAGACCGACAAGTAGGCGACCTCGATCGACAGGCAGTTCCTCAGCTCGCGGCGATCGGGTGGACCGTGGCGCTCACCAGCCGAGCGGTCCCACTGGTCGCCGCGAGTCGCAGCCCGGTCGCTCCCGGGCCCGGGAAGATCACCGAGGTGATGGCGACCAGACCGTCGGGGCTGAACACCTCGACACTCGAGGGGTTGACCACCACCCGCAGCCATGCCCGGCGCATCACGCCCAGGCAGGACTGCGGCCAGCGGGTGGTGACCGTCGCGGAGGTGGCGCGCAGCAGTCCCTCGGCGGGCACCCCGGGCTCGGTGCTCGGGGCGGTGAATGACGGGCTGAACTCGGTGGCGCCGCTCTCGCTGCGGTCGAGGGTCAGCGATCCCTCCGCGGGACGCCACACCAGGTCGGTGTGGACCTGTCCGTCGCAGCGGATCTGAAGGGTGACGGAGCCGGCGGAGTCGTAGGCCGAGGCCTCCAGTTCGATCTCGGCGTCCAGAGCCCGGCCGCCGAGCTGCGACAGGGGGTTGGACGCCGCCGTGACGGGCCGGTCGGCCACGGTGCGCGAGGTGGCGTCCGGACCGATTGGCGCGGTGACCGGTGCGGAGACAAGACGCGGACCGGCCGGGGTGTGGACCAGGCGGAGCTCGCGGGGTGTGGCCAGGGTGGGCGGCCGGTCATCGGGGGTCGCCGTGCTGCCGGGGGTCAGATCCGCGTAGTCCTCATTGCCCACCGCCGCAATCATGATGCGGCGTCCCGAGGCGTCCTGGACCGAGATCGGGGCGTAGAGGTCGCGACCGAGATCGGTGCGCAGCACCGGGTCCGACGCCGGGGTGCCGGTCTGTGACGAATCTCTCTGCGGGGTGAAGGTGCCGCCGTCCCAGTCGCCGACCAGGTACCGGGTGGTCGACCCATTGGTCCGGGGGGAGGCGGCGCTGGTCCACCACAGCACCCAGCGGGTCTGACCCTCCAGATCCAGCGGGAGGAGATCGGGATGGCAGAGGGCCCCGCCCTCGTGCCAGCGGGTGGCGTCGAGGACGCTGGTGGCGGTCCAGGAGGTCAGGTCGGTGGAGACCAGGAATGTGAACCCGGTGCCGTCGGCGACCATCATCACCCACTGGTCGTGGGCCTCATCGCGGATCACCCGGAGGTCCAACGGCCGGGCATCGGGCGACTGGGCGCCGGGCAGGCAGACCTCAACCGCCGGTCCGGGCTCAGGGGACCAGGTGCGGCCGGAGTCGGTGCTGCGGGCCATCGTGACTGAGGAGGTGGAGCCAGAAGTGTCGGAGGCGCCGTGGTGGAGCAGGAGAGCCACCAGATCGGCCCCGTCGGCCACGACGCAACCCGAGTCGGCAGGCAGATGGTGGTCGGTGGTGGGGATGTGGCGCCAGTGCAGGAGGTCGGAACTGACCGCCTGGCTCCAGCGATCCCCGGCCCGGCAGAACAGGTGACAGCCGTCGGGCAGTTGCAGAAGTGAGACCGGAGCGGGGAGTCCGGACCCGCCGGTCGACGGGTTCCTCTCAGCTGTGGCAGCCGTGGTGGCCTCACCGGGGCGCGACCCCTCAAGCGTCTCGATCATGCTCTCCCACTCTTTCGGTCCAGATCACTGCGAAGGAGAAGCTTATGCGCAGATGCTGTGAGAAGTGGTCCTGACTGGGCCGAACTCACGATTATGTGCAGTCTGCGCAGCACGGGCGAGTGATCAGCGCGCCGCGACCACGTCCGGTTCCCCGCGCTCCACCGATCCGACATCGGCGAGCCGATGGGTGTGTCCGTTGACCACCGCGAAGCGCATCCCGGTGGGCGAGATCCACAGATACACGCCCTGTGCGGGCTGCTCGAGCCGCCATCTTCCCGCCGTCTTCGCCCGGTGCTCCCGCCGCGAGACGGGCCCGAGATTGGAGATCCTGGTCTGACCGGGTGGGGCCGGGGAGTCGGGTCGGGAGAATCGGTAGGGGACGGTGTGGTCCAGATCGCAGGACCAGGATCGTCGCGACGAGTAGGGGAAGATCGAGGTCTGCTCGCGCAACTGGAGCTGCATCCTGGTCCCGGTGGGAATCCGGTAGCCGTCGGTCGCCGGATCGGCACCCTGGTCGATGACCGGGATGACGCGGACCCGGTGATGGCCCAGCAGACGGGCCACATCGGCCAGCAGTACCGGGCCGACATCGCCACCGCGGCAGTCCACCTGGGCCACCCCGGTCGACCATCGCGCGGGATCCAGATCGGCGGCGTCGAGATGGACGACGACATCGGCCAGCGGAAGCGGCGGCGACGGGTTGGCCGGTTCCGAGGAGGAGGGCAGGTAGGGGGTGGCCAGCAGTTCCAGGGCCTGGGCCCGCAGGAGGGGCAGCTCCTCGGTGGCGCCCTCGTCGATCATCTGGTCGGTGAGGCGCTGGATGCTGTTCTGGAGACACAGCGCGGCACCGGTGTCCATCCGTGCGGTGAGCCAGGAGGTGGAGTCGCCGTTGTGACGGATGTGGACGAACCGTTCCTGCCTGGCCCGGCGCGCCTTGCGGGCGGCCAGAGCGGTGTCGGCGGCCACCACCAGACGCGGCAGTCGCCTGGAGATGCTCGACCAGCCGACGGTCCCCCACAGCCGGGCCAGGGTGGCGTCGATTCTCCCGGCCGCCTCGGCGGACAGTTCGGTGCAGGCACGGACGACCTTGCGGGCCTGCCACACCTCGAGGGTGAGCTCCTGGACGGCGGCCCACATCATGGGGTGGCGGCCCCTCAGGTTGACGGCGTCGTGGACCATCATGCTGGCCATCGGATCGTAGATTCCCAGAGTGGCGGCCACCTCCAGGGCCACGAACTCCCCGACCACCCCGGCTCCCTCGGACCCGGCCGCAACCGTCCGCTCGGAGGCGGGGTCGGGGGTGGGGTGGTCGGAGGAGGAGGCGGCGATCTGGGTGGAGGAGGAGTCGCGGTCCACCGGCAGGGGCTCGGGACTCGGCCACAGATCGACGATCTGGAGCACCGCTCTGATCGTCTCCACCTCACCGCGACGGCGGGCGGCATCGGCATCGGCCAGTCGCACTCTGGCCTGCCTGATCAACCCTCCGGTGTCCTCCATGTACCAATTCAAGCAGGGAGGTCTGACAGTTTTCGCAAGCCCGATCCGGGCGGTGCTGGCCGAGTCTCCAAGCCCTGCCGAACCACCGGTCCTCCCGATCACACGACCCTCCCGACCCGGACCTCCCCCGAACCATCAGGACGCCGCCCACTCACCGACCGGGTTCCTCCCGCACCGAGAAGTGCACCTCCGGACGTCCCCTGGTCGCCGCCCTGGTCCCGAGCCGATGGGTCGAGTGACTGGGAAGGCTGGGCTCGATGATGGTCCCGTCGGCCCTCTCCAGCCCCGCGATGTCGCTCATCGTCGGCGCCTCGGAGAGTCGGGAGTAGGGCTCCAGATCGATCCTCACCGGCCCCGCCGGAGTCACCTCCACCTTCTTCCCGCGCACCTGCAGGACGGCTCCGGACCCTTCCTCGAGGGTGAGCTCGAGGGCATCGGGCGCCAGCTCCACCAGCACCCGCGAGCCGGCCAGGGTGAGCCGGAACCGCAATCCCTCCCACTCCTCGGGAAGCCGAGGGTCCAGATCGGGAATCCCGGCGTCGTCGCGCATCCCCCCGAAGCCGTACACCAGGGCGCTCCACACCCCGCCGGCCGAGGCGATGTGGATTCCGTCCTCGGTGTTGTCGTGCAGATCGGCCAGGTCGATGTACAGCAGATTCCGGAAATGGCTCACCGCCTTGGCGACATGCCCGACGTCGGCGGCCACGATCGCCTGGGCCACCGCCGACAGGCTCGAGTCCCCGGTGGTGAGCGGCTCGTAGTAGTTGAAGTCGCGCAGCCTCTCCTCGGCGGAGAACTCGTCGGAGTGCAGGAACTGCGCCATCACGACGTCGGTCTGCTTGATCACCTGGTAGCGGTAGATCACCAGCGGATGGAAGTGCAGCAGCAGAGGACGATCGGAGGCCGGGGTGTTCGGAAGGTCCCACACCTCCTTGGAGAGGAACTGGTCGTCCTGGGGATGGACCCGCAGAGTCTGGTCGTAGGCGATGTACATCCGCTCCGCGGCCTCCTCCCAGGCCTCCACCTCCCCGGGCCGCAGACCCACTCGGTCGACCATCCGGGAGTAGGCCTCGCGGTGGTCGCGCTGGATCCGGCGCACCGTGCGGGCGGCGTCCCAGAGGTTCCCGCGCGCCATGATGTTGGTGTACAGGTTGTCGTTGACGACGGTGGTGTACTCGTCGGGGCCGGTGACGCCGTGGATGTGGAAGCAGCGCTGCCCCTCCAGCCGGAAGAACCCCAGATCCAGCCACATCCGGGCGGTCTCCACCAGCAGGTCGATGCCGGTGCGGGTGAGGAAGTCCCAGTCCCCCGAGGTGCGGACGTAGAGCATCAGGGCGTAGGCGATGTCGGCGTCGATGTGGAACTGGGCGGTGCCCTGGGCGTAGTTCGCCGACGCCTCCAGCCCGCTGATGGTGCGCCAGGGGAACAGCGCCCCGGCCATGTTGATCTCCCGGGCCCGGTTCCGGGCCGCCGGCAGCATCGTCCAGCGGAACCGCAGCGCCGCCCTCGAGACCTCCGGGGTCGTGTAGGAGTAGAAGGGCAGGACGTAGACCTCGCCGTCCCAGAAGTAGTGGCCGGAGTAGCCGGTGCCGGTGAGCCCCTTCGCCGGGATGCCGTGGCCCTGGCAGCGGGCGGCGGCCTGGGCGAGATGGAAGAGGTTGAACCGGATCGCCTGCTGGAGGTCCGGACGCCCCAGCACCTCGACATCGCTGCGACGCCAGAACCCGTCCATCCACTCCCGCTGCTCGGAGAACAGGTCCGCGACGTCGCTCGTCCTCCCGCCGCCTGTCCTCCCGTCGGCAGCACCCCGGGGGCGGACGCCGACCGCGACGGCCTCGTCCAGGCTGCGCCGGCACCGCTGGATCAACTCGCCGGGCTCCGAGGAGCGCGAGGAGTGGTAGGCGACGTACTTCACCAGTCGCACCGTCTTCCCGATGGCCGCCAGCATCCGGAACTCGCGGGTGACGACGTCGGCCCCGTGCTCCTCGTGCTCGGTCACCTCGCCGTGCGCATCGATCTGGTGGTCGACGCCGATCCCGAGGGTCATCCCCGACGCCGCCACCCGGTAACCCAGGTAGTGGCGCGAACCGTCCCGACGGGACTCGGCGCACTGCAGGACGTGGCCGCCGACCCCGTCGGTCTTGCGCGGGTCGGCGATCACCGCCGCTGAGTCCTCCAGACCAGAGCTCTCCAGCCCGGACCTCTCCAGATCGGGTGCCTCCGGGTCGGCGTCCAACCGGTTGACCACCGAGCTCACCACGGTCAGCGGAACATCGCCGTCCAGCGGAGTGATCTCCAGTTCCATCACCGCCAGATGGCGGCGGGTGAAGGAGGCCATCCGGCGGGAGACGACGTGCACCCGCACCCCGGCCGGGGTGCGCCAGACCAGGTCGCGCTCCAGGGTCCCCGAGCGCAGGTCCAGCACCCGCTGGTAGCTCACCAGATCGGCCACCGGCAGGTGCAGGGGCTCGGCGTCGGCGTAGATCCGCATCACCGTCGGATCCGGTACCGGCAGCATCGTCTGTCCGACCCGCGCGTACCCGTAGGCCTCCTCGGCGTGATGGATCGGGAAGGTCTCGTGGAAGCCGTTGATGAAGGTACCGGGGGAGACGGCGTCATGGCCCTCCTCCGAGGTGCCCCGGATGCCGAGATACCCGTTGCCGACCGCGAAAAGGGTCTCGGCGGTCGCCGGTCGGGAGGGCAGCGCCGTCTCGCGCAGCGCCCACGGGTCCAGGGGGTGGCGGACGCGGTCCATCGGGGGATCGGGAACGGGATGACTCATCGGCACTCCTTCGTGCTTCGTCGATGGGAGGACGCGTCTGGATAAGATCCACTATGGCATCGGTGATCCAGCTCGTGGTCGGTCTGGCCGCGCTGGTCGGCGGTGCGGAGCTGGTGGTGCGCAATGGTGCGGCGCTGGCCGCCCGACTCGGCGTGCCGCCGATGGTCATCGGTCTGACCATCGTCTCGATCGGCACCAGCGCCCCGGAACTGGCCGTCGGGATCGACGCCATGAGGGCCAATGCCGGGTCTCTGGCGATCGGCAACATCGCCGGCACCAATGTCGTCAACCTGCTGCTCATCCTGGGCCTGTGCGCCCTGCTGCGGCCGGTCCACTTCGACCGGCGCACCCTGCTGTTGGATCTGCCCAGCGTGGTGATCGTCGCGGTCCTGGTGCTGGGCCTGACGGCGGGAGGCCAGTTGGCGACCTGGACCGGGATCCCGCTGGTGACGCTGGCCGTGGTCTACACGGTGGCCCTGGGGCTGTGGTCGAAGCGCAGCCGTGACCCGCGACCCGTCGAGGAGATCGAGGAGCTCATCGACGGGGTCGGGGGCCACGGCGCGGGGCGGCGGACCTGGCTGTACCTGGTCCTGCTGGTGGTGGGGATCGCCGTCATCGTGGTGGGGGCCGACTGGCTGGTGGGTGCCGCGGAGTCGCTGGCCCGGGCGATGGGGGTCTCCGACGCCTTCATCGGGCTCACCGTGATCGCCATCGGCACCTCGACCCCCGAGCTGTTCACCGCGATCATCTCCACCTTCCGCGGGGAGCGCGACATCGCGATCGGCAATCTCATCGGGTCGAGCACCTACAACCTCACCCTGATCCTGGGGGTGCCGGTCCTGGTGTCGGGCGGTTCGGGCCCGATCGACCCCAGCCTGCTGAGGATCGACCTTCCCCTGATGGTGGCGGTCTGCCTGCTGTGCATCCCGCTGTTCCTCACCGGGCGGCGGCTGTCCAAACTTGAGGGAGGGGTGATGGTGGCCTGCTACCTGGCCTACTTCACCGCCCTGGTTCTCACTCAGGGATGACCGGCGCTGAGCTGAACCTGTGGTGAACCGGCCCGACGCCGTGCCACTGTTGAGCAATGGGACGAGACACCAGCTCCGTGACCTACACGCACGCCGAGCGCACCCGCTACCGGATCACCATGCGCGAGAACCTCGAGACCTTCGCGCGATACCTCCCCAAGGCCGAGTTCGCCCCCGCGGGGTCGATCGGCATGGAGATGGAGATGAACCTCATCGACGCCGACGGGCGTCCGGTCCGCCGCGCCACCGACACCCTGGCGGCGATCGGCTCGCAGGACTTCACCACCGAGCTCGGCGCCCACAACCTCGAGCTCAACCTGCCGGCCTTCCCGGTCAAGGGCGACAACCTCGACCGGGTCGAGCAGGCACTGCGCGCCCGGCTCGCCCTGGCCCAGGAGAGGGCCGGGCAGATCGGCGTCCGGCTGCTGCCGATCGGGATCCTGCCGACCCTCACCGCCGAGGACCTGCGCCACCCCCACTGGCGCAACCCGGAGAACCGCTACCAGGCCCTCGATCACGCGATCCTGGAGGCTCGCGGGGAGGACATCACCATCCAGATCCAGGGGGACGACGAGACCGATCTGGTCTTCTCCTCGATCGCCCCGGAGTCGGCCTGCACCTCGGTGCAGCTCCATCTCCAGGTGACCCCCTCCAACTTCGCACCCACCTGGAATGCCGCCCAGGCGATCGCCGGACCGCAGGTGGCGCTGTCGGCCAACTCGCCGTTCTTCCTGGGCAACGCCGGCTGGGCGGAGTCGCGGATCCCGGTCTTCAGTCAGGCCGCCGACACCCGGCCCCCGGAGTTCATCACCCAGGGGGTGCGCCCCCGGGTGTGGTTCGGGGAGCGCTGGATCAACACCGTCTTCGACCTGTGGGAGGAGAACGTCCGCTACTTCCCGGCGATCCTGCCGGAGTCGCGGCAGGCCGCCGGAACCTCCCTGCTCACCGAGGGGGCCGCTCCCCGGCTCCACGAGCTCGTCCTGCACAACGGCACGGTGTGGCGCTGGAACCGTCCTATCTACGACGCCGGTGGCGGCGGCAGGCCGAACCTGCGGGTGGAGAACCGGGTGCTGGCCGCCGGTCCGACGATCGCCGACCAGATGGCCGACGCCGCCTTCTTCTACGGGCTGGTGAGCAGGCTGGCCCGTCAGGTCCGGCCGATCTGGTCGCGGATGCCCTTCGCCGACGCCGAGGCGAACTTCACTGCCTGCGCCCAGCACGGCCTGGACGCCGAGGTGAGGTGGCCCGGGCTCGGCCGGGTCCCGGTCGCTGAGCTGCTCGCCGACGTCCTCATCCCGCTGGCCGCCACCGGTCTGGAGATGCTCGAGGTCGACCCGGGGCTCATCAGCCACTACATGTCGGTGGTCCGGGAGAGGGCCATCAGCGGCCACAACGGCGCCGCCTGGCAGCGTCATGTAGTCTCCCAGCTGGAGAGCGGCGGACTGTCGCGGGCCGAGGCACTGGTCCGGATGACCTGCCTGTACCGGGACAAGCAGCACATCGGAGAGCCGGTCCACACCTGGTCGGTAAGCTGATCGTCGCCGCCACCTCGATCACTCGGGGGCGCCGAAATCAGGCCAGCAGGTCTGCTCCCTCGCGATGCACTCCCTCGGGCAGCGGGCCGGTGTAGCCGGCCGGGATGTGGGCGCAGGAGGGGTCGGAGGCCAAGTAGTCGCCGGTCATCGCGTAGGCGGTGGAGCGTGAACCCCCGCAGAAGTGGTTGAACTCGCAGACCCCGCACTTACCGCTGAACCCCGACGGGTTGCGCAGCGCCTTCATCACCGGGGAGTCGCGGTAGATCTCGGCGAACGGGCGCTCCTTGACCGATCCGCAGTGGACCGGAAGGAAACCGGAGGGGTAGACGTCGCCGACATGGTCGATGAAGACGAACCCGGACCCCGAGTTGATCGCCAGCGGGGTGCGCGGGGGACGCGGCCGGTCGATGTGGGCGCCGAGCAGGGAGGTGGTCTCGCGGGTCAGCCAGCGGTACAGCTCGCCGTGCTGGACGGGCTCGGCCTCGCCGCGCTCGACGGCGGCCCGCTGGAAGGCGATCCGGCGGTACTGCGGTGCCTCGGTGGTCTTGATTGCGATCCGGGTGGAGTTGTCGTGCAGCCAGTACAGGACGTCCTCGCGCTCGTAGGGGGAGAGCATGTCGAGGTGGGCGCCGCGGCCGGTCGGCACCAGCATGAATGTGTAGAACATGAAGGCGCCCAGGTCGATGGCGTTCTTCATCATCTGTGGGGCGTCAAGGATGTTCTTCTTGGTGAAGACGGTGTTGAGCTGGAACCTCATGCCCATCTCGTTGAGCATGTGGCAGGCCTCGACGGTGCGGTCGAAGGTGCCCGGGATGCCGCGGAAGGCGTCATGGCTGGCGGCGGTCCCGCCGTCCAGGGACATCGACAGCATCGAGACCCCGGCGTCCTGGAGCCCCTGGATCCGCTCCCGGGTGAACAGCGGGGTCACCGAGGGGGAGACCGAGACGTGCAGCCCCTTGGAGACGCCGTAGGCGGCCAGTTCGTTGAGGTCCTCGCGCTCGAAGCAGTCGCCTCCCGAGAGGACCAGCATCGGGTAGGGCTTCTGGTAGCCGGCCAGCTGGTCCATCAGATCCTTGCCCTGGGCGGTGGTGAGCTGGCCGGGGGCGGCGTGGTGCTGGGCGTCGGCCCGGCAGTGCTTGCACACCAGGGCGCAGGCCCGGGTCACCTCCCAGATGACGATGAAGGGCTTCTGACTGAGATCGTGCTTGATCTCGCGGACCAGCGGGTGACCGCCGGGATGTCCGGGGTGGTGAACTCCGGGATGTCCGGGATGCGTCGTGGTGGTCACGTGGTTCCTCCTCGTCCGGAAGGGCTGGCACCAGGATCGGCGGGAGGCCCCTCCCACAATCACCCCACGGTACGAGATGGCTCCCGACCAGCGGAGACCGGGGGTCCGATGGTGGGTCTCCACCGCCGGATCGGGCCCCTCTTGTCAACTTCCTACCGAACCGTAGGTTCGGCTTGTGCAGGTCCGTCGGGAGTGCTCAGAATGGTAGAGCTCACGTACTCATGCCCTCCGGAGGTGTCCATGACTGGGACCCAGGCCGAAATCGACCCCAACCCGGTGGCTCGGCTCGACCATGCGCCCGAGGCGCGACCTGATCCATCGATGGTTCAGATCCTCTCCCCGCAGGGAGTCTGGCACGACCACCCCGACTACCCGATCCAGCTGTCGGCCGATCAGCTGCGCCAGGCCCTCGAGAGACTGGTGATCGCCCGTCGGCTGGACCTGGAGGGGACCAATCTCCAGCGCCACGGCGAGCTGTCCCTGTGGCCGCCGCTGCGCGGCCAGGAGGCCACCCAGGCCGGCGCGATCCTGGCGGTCGGCCCGCACGACCAGGTCTTCCCCTCCTACCGCGAACAGGCCCTGGCCCACTGGATGGGGGTCACCCTGCCCGAGATCCTCGCCACCTGGCGGGGGTCGGCGATCTGCCCCTGGGACACCGTCGCCACCCGGTGCAGCGCCTACCCGGTGATGATCGGTTCCAACCCGCTGCACGCCGTCGGCTACGCGATGGGGATCCAGCGCGACGGGATGGTCGGTCGTTCTGTCTCCAGCGACGACCCGGCAACCTGCGATGACCCGGCGTCCTGCGAGGATGCCGCGGTGATGCTCTTCCACGGCGACGGGGCGATGAGCGAGGGGGACGCCAACGAGTCCTATGTCTTCGCCGCCGCCAATCACGCGCCGATCGTGTTCTGCTGCGTCAACAACCAGTACGCCATCTCCGAGCCCACCACCCTGATCGCCCGCGGGCCGCTGTTCCGCCGGGTGGCCGGATTCGGGATCCGCGCGGTCCAGGTCGACGGCAACGACGTCGTCGCGATGGCCGCCGTGCTGCGCGACGCGATGCGCCGGGCCCGGGCCGGGGAGGGACCGAGCTTCATCGAGGCCTGGACCTACCGGATGGGGGCGCACACCACCACCGACGACCCGACCCGCTACCGGAGCCGGGAGGAGGAGGCCCACTGGGCCACCCTGGACCCGATCTCCCGGTTGCAGACCCACCTGCTGGACGCCGGTCTCATCGACCAGGACTGGTTGACCGACCTGGACCGTCGGGCCGATGACTTCGGCGCCGAGGTGCGCGGGGCGATCGCCAAGATCCCCGAGCCCGATCTGGTCACCGAACTGGGCAGGGTCTACGTCGACCCCACCCCCGAGAATCTGAGACAGCAGAAGGAGCTCGCCGACTGGCTGGCCCTCGGCGAGGAGGAGGTGGTCGACCGATGAGCATCCTCACACTGGCCAAGGGACTCAACACCGGTCTTCACGACGCCCTGGAGGCCGACCCGAAGGTCGTCCTGATGGGGGAGGACATCGGCCGTCTGGGTGGCGTCTTCCGGATCACCGACGGCCTGCAGGCCGAGTTCGGCCCGCAACGGGTGGTCGACTCCCCGCTCGCCGAGTCGGGCATCGTCGGGACCGCGATAGGACTGGCGATGCGCGGCTACCGGCCCTGCGTCGAGATCCAGTTCGACGGCTTCCACGCCCCGGCCTTCGACCAGATCGTCTCCCAGCTGGCCCGCTACCACGCCCGGGTGTGCGGCGCCTGGTCCCTCCCGGTGACCATCCGGATCCCGTTCGGCGGCGGGGTCGGCTCCCCGGAGCACCACTCCGAGTCCCCCGAGGCTTTCTACGCGGGAGTTCCGGGGCTCAAGGTGGTCACCTGCTCCAGCCCCGACGACGCCTACTGGCTGGTGCGCCAGGCGATCGCCTCCCCCGATCCGGTGATCCTCTTCGAGCCCAAGCGGCGCTACTACGCGCGTGGCCCGGTCTCCGAGGTCGCCACTCTCGGGATGGGCCAGGCTCGGGTCACCCGGCCCGGCACCGATGTCACCGTGCTGGCCTACGGGCCGATGGTGCAGACCTGTGTGGAGGCCGCCGATGCCGCCGCCGAGGAGGGCACCTCCCTGGAGGTCATCGACCTGCGCTCCCTGTCGCCGATCGACATGGAGACCATCGAGGAGTCGGTGCGCAGGACCACCCGCTGCATCGTGGTCCACGAGGCTCCCCTGACCGGAGGTCTGGGCGGCCCGATCGCCGCCCGGCTCGCCGAGGACCTGTACTACGTGATGGAGGCCCCGGTGCTGCGGGTGACAGGGTGGGACACCCCCTACCCGCCCAGCCGCGTCGAGTCCGACCACATTCCCGATGTCGATCGCATTCTGGACGCCGTCGACCGCTCACTGGCGTTCTGACCGAGGAGTAGATGTGAAGAACTACCGCATGCCCGATCCCGGCGAGGGACTCACCGAGGCCGAACTCGTCTCCTGGCGGGTGGCCGAGGGGGACACCGTCGCCATCAACGACGTCCTGTGCGAGGTCGAGACCGCCAAGTCGATCGTCGAACTGCCCAGCCCGTTCGCCGGGGTGGTCGCCCGGATGCTGGTCTCCGAGGGGGACACCGTCGCCGTCGGCGCCCCGCTGGTCTCCATCGACCAGGGGGACGGGCCCGCCGAGGAGCCCGAACTGCTGGTCGGCCACATTCCCGACGAGGAGGGGGGACGACGTCGTCGCCGCCGCTCCGCGGAGAGCCGGTCGAACCCGGCCCCCGAGCCCGCTGCAGAACCTGCTGCGGCTGCCGCACCGGCTGCCCCTTCTCCTGAGCCCGCCGCTGCGCCGGTTGCCGAGCCTCCCCGGGTCGACCGCAGCGAGGGACCGGACCATGTCCTGGCCAAGCCCCCGGCCCGCAGACTCGCCAAGGATCTCGACATCGACCTGGCCGATGTCACCGGAACCGGACCGGACGGCGTCATCACCCGCACCGACGTCAAGCAGGCCGCCGATGCGCGCAGCACCGGCGGGTCGGCCGGCTCCGCCCGCACCGACGTCAAGCGCGCCCCGGCCGGCCAGCAGTCGCTGTCCCCGGCCCAGCGCCGACTGCTGGACGGCGACGCCACCAATGCCGAGGGGACCGAGCACCGGGTGCGGATCCAGGGGGTGCGCAAGGTCACCGCGGTGGCCATGAAGGACTCCATCGACACCAAGGCGCTGGTCACCAGCTTCATCACCGCCGACGTCTCGGCCACCATGGACCTGGTCGCCAAGCTGCGCGCCGACCGCGCCTTCAAGGGACTGCGGGTCTCCCCGTTGACCGTCTGGTGCAAGGCGGCCTGCCTGGCGATGACCCGCACCCCGGTGATCAACGCCCGGTGGGACGACGACTCCGGTGAGATCGTCTACAACCGCGACATCAACCTGGGTATCGCCGCCGCCACCCCGCGCGGGCTGATGGTCCCGGTGCTGCGGGGGGCCCAGGACATGAACCTCCTGGAGATCGCCTCCGAGCTCACCCGGATCGTCGCGATCGCCAAGCAGGACCGGTTGCAGCCCTCCGACTACTCCGGCGGCACCTTCTCGATCTCCAATGTCGGGGTCTTCGGTCTGGACGCCGGCACTCCGGTGGTCAACCGCACCGAGTCCGCGCTGCTGGTGCTCGGTGCGATCAGCCGTCGTCCGTGGGTGGTCGGCAGCGGCGCACAGGAGCAGATCGTGCCCCGCTGGGTGACCACCATGAGCCTGGGCTTCGACCACCGTCTGGTGGACGGCGAGCAGGGCTCGACCTTCCTGCACGACGTCGCGGAGATCCTGTCGGATCCCACCACGTCGCTGATGTACTGACCTGCTGATGTACTGATCGGCCGCTCGCTCACTCCTGAGGGGTGTCGTCCCCCTTGGCGAAGCGGTCGCGCAGGTCGCGGGTGTACTCGCTGGTGCGGATCAGCGCGATGATGTACTCCAGCTGGAGCCGGGACAGGGCGATGGCCAGCAGGGCCGGGATCCATCCCAGCACCAGGGCGGCCACCCCGACCGGGGTGGAGCCGGTGGAGAACGCGCCGATGATCATCCCCAGGTACCACACCACCGCGGCGGCGATGATGAGGATGTAGACCACCTTGACGATGGTCGGGGTGACGAACCGGGTGAAGGTGAGATCGAAGAGATTCGCCAGGAATCCGGGCATCTTCGGCCCCGCGGGCTGGTTCATCGGGGGCTGGTTCATCCCTGCCGGCGAGTAGCCGCCGGCAGGAGGCTCACCACCCCACCCGCCCTGGGGGTACTGGCCGGCGGGGGGATACTGCCCGGCCGCGGGCTGTCCCTGGTACTGCTGGCCGCCCGGGTAGGACTGGGAGGGCTGCGCCGGGTACTGCTGGCCCGGGTACTGGGGAGCCGAGGGCTGGCTGGCGCTGGCCGGATATCCCTGCGGCTGGGGGGCCGAGGGCTGATTCGAGGGTGACCACTGACCCGGTTGCGGCTGTGGGGCGCCGTAGCCCACGCCCAGGGCGGTGGTCTGGTCGGTCTGCCAGGAGGGCTGCTGGTCCGTGGAGGGACTGCTCTCGGGAGCAGGCTGGTCGCTCTGATGGGACTCGGTGGGCTCCCAGTCGGTCCGCGGGTGGATGGCGGTCTGGTCCACCGCGTTGTCGTCGTCGCCCTGTGACTGCCCGTCATCGGGGGCCGGACTGGAGTCCTGGCCCCCCGAGGTCGGGTCGCTGTCCCACGGATTGCGCTTCCACTGGTCGTCGGTCATGACCGCCATCTTGCCGTTCCCGAGGCCAGAGCCAAGACGATTCGCTCATCTCGGCGTGGTGGACCCGGCCTCAGGCGGTGCCGCCGACCCACACCCGGTCGACCCGCTTGGAGATGTCGCAGGTGATCTCGTAGCTGATCGTCCCGGTGAGCCCGGCCAGTTCGTCGGCGGTGACCACGGCGTCGCCCTGGCTGCCGATCATCACCACCTCGTCGCCGATCGCGGCGTCGGCATCGGGGCCGAGGTCGACCATGATCTGATCCATGCAGACCCGCCCGGCGACCAGGTGCCGCCGTCCCCCGATCAGGACCGGCCCGCGGCTGGACAGCAGCCTCGGGTAGCCGTCGGCGTATCCCACCGGGACGGTCGCGATGACGGTGCGCGAGGGTGCGGTCCAGGTGCGCCCGTAGCCGATTGTGGTGCCGGCCTCCACGGTCTTGAGGAAGGAGATGTGGCTGGTCCAGGACAGCGCCGGACGCAGCCCGATCCCCTGGGAGTTCGGGCCGCCCGGATCCGGGTCGTAGCCGTAGCCGACGATCCCGGCGCGGACCATGGTGGTGCCGGTGAGGTCGTGGCCGAGGATCGCACCGGAGTTGGCCATGTGCACCTGGGGGATCGACCCGCGATCCTTCTGGACGGTCTCCACGGCGCCCAGGAATCGACCGATCTGGGCGATGGTGAAGGCTCGCCCGGTCGGGACGTCGCTGATCGGCAGGTGGGTGAAGACCCCCTCCAGATCGAGGTGGTCGCTGTGGTCGACCGCTGCGACCACCTCGCCCAGACGCTCGGGGGGAAGACCGATACGACCCATCCCGCTGTCGACGCCGATGTGGACCCTGGTGTGCAGCCCGCACCGGGCGGAGGCCTCCTCGACCTGGCCGACGGTCTCGGCGTCCAGGACGGTGAGCCGCAGTCCGGCCCGGACCGCGGCATCCAGATCCCACGGGTCGGCGGGGGACAGCTTGAGGATCGGCAGTCCGATCCCCGCCTCAACCAGCTCCTGGCCCTCGGCGACGGTGGCGACGGCCAGCCAGTCGGCGGCTCCGGTGGCCTCGACCTCCCGAGCCACCGCCACGGCGCCGTGGCCGTAGGCGTCGGCCTTGACGGCGAAGAGCACATTGCGGTCACCGGCACGTTGCCGCACCAGTGCCAGATTGGCGACGATGGCGGACAGATCGACGGTTGCGCGGGAGGGCGATGGACAGCGCGACATGACGGCATCCTCCCACCGGCGGAGGGGTCAGCCGCACACGGTTCTCACCGCGGACGGCGACTCGGGAACTGGGTCCTGGCGTAGCGGGCGACGTTCCAGGTGGTGACGCTGTCGGTGGTGGCGCCGATCCCTCCGCCGATCACCGGGATGCGACGTCCGATGATCTGGGGGATCTGCTTGCCGGCGGACTGGCCGACCAGCACCGAGAGGATCCGCACGGCCACCGTCTTCTCCAGGTCGGGATCGACGACCGGGGCGGTGGCGATGCCCATCGGGGAGCTCGGCAGGTCGCCGTTCTTGACCAGCTGGTCCACCTCGGACCGGGCCAGCAGGCAGGCCATCACGGCACTGCGGACCCGCTGGTCGTCGAGGTCGTAGCCGCGCAGGTGGGCGATGCTGGCCACCATCCGGGCCTGGACGATGGCCACCCCGGAGATGTTGGCCGGGACGGCGACCGCCATCGTGATGAACCCGCCGAGATTGGAGACGAACCCCTGGGCCCCGGCCAGCGCGATGTGCTCGCCGACGAGGTACTTGATCGACGCCTCGACGTCGCCCTCCTTGCGGGAGAGGGTCTTGGAGGCCGCCCGCCGGGCGCCGGGAAGGTTCGGAGCGCCGTCGATGGCGAATCCGAGCACCGAGCGCAGCAGAGATACTGCGAATCCCGGGGCCATGCTGGGTACCTGAGTCATGAGGGCCTTACCGATGTCGCTGCCGATCCCCATGGGGCATCCTCCTCACCCGGACCGCCCGGGTCACACTCCCAAGGTTAAGGGGTCCCGGCAACACCGGGAACGCGGGAGGCGAAGCTCTGGATACCGCCACGGCCGGGTGACAAACTGTGCCGGTGACCACACCTGAGCTGTTCGGGGACCCGGACCAGTGGCCCGACCAGGATCTGGTGGCCATCTCGGAGGCCTTCGGACCCCACCTGGTGCTGGCGGCCCTGCGCGAGGGCGTCTTCCCGATGCCCATCGACGACGACGAGGTGCCGGCGGAGCTGCGCGACGCGATGGGGTGGTGGTCTCCCCTGATGAGGGCGAACCTCCCGCTGGACAGGGTGAGGGTGAGCTCCAGCCTGCGCAAGTCGGCCAGGCACTACACCACCACCGTCGACCGGGACTTCGAGGCGGTCATCGACAGGTGCGCCGACCCCAGCCGTCCACTGGGCTGGATCGACGACCGGATCGCCCGGGCCTACCTCTTCCTGCACGATCGCGGTCACGCCCACTCGGTGGAGACCTGGGACTCCGAGGGCCGCCTGGTCGGCGGGCTCTACGGGGTCTCGCTGGGCGGGCTGTTCTCCGGGGAGTCGATGTTCCACGACCCCGAGCACGGCCGCGACGCCTCCAAGACCGCACTCATCAGGCTGGCGGTGGAGCTGGCCTCCACCGATCCGCGGATCCTCGACGTCCAGTGGCTCACCGACCACCTGACGTCGCTGGGAGCCGTCGAGCAGTCGCGGGAGGACTACCTGGAGGGTCTCGACGAGGCGCTCGCGGCACCGCCGGTGTCATGGACCCCGCCCAGCGCCCCGCGCTGGGAAGGAAGGCAGGTGCTGGCGGCATTCGACTCCCGACCCTGCGCGGCGACTCCGGACCAGCCGGCGGGGCAGGGCCCCGAGCCCGGCTCCGGGGCCGTCACCGAGGTGGTGCGGTAGCCGGCCACCAACCGGTTCATCTCCTCCACCAGCAGGGTCATCTGGTGCAGGGCCGCCGTCCAGCCGCTGCGCACGTTCTGGAAGTGGTCCCACAGGGAGTCCGCCCCCGGCCACCAGCAGGCGGCCAGCCGGGGGGTCAGGGCGGTGAGCTCGGCGTCGATCCGGTCGCGGCACAGGGCCAGCTCATCGGCCCCCTGGACCATTGCGGCGGCCCTCGGGCCGGTTGCCGGGCAGCCGGCCCCCGAGCGGTCCGCCAGGTCGGCGGTCGGCGACTCCGGCAGGGGAGCCGGCCGGCTCCTGCCCGGGGTTGAGCGGGCCACCGCCACCAGGCACGCGTGGATCTCCTCCAGGCCCTGCTTGACCGAGTCGATCTGGAGGTCGAAGGCGGGATAGCTGCGGCAGAAGGCCTTCACCACGGTGTCCGACCAGCTCTGGTGGAGATCGTTGAGGGCATTTCCCAGGGCCAGCTGGCCGTCGCTGATCCGGGTGTGGGCGTCGTCGACGATCTGGGCGCAGGTCAGCGGTCCCTTCCGGGGCATCGGACCCGTGTCGGAGTCGCTGTCGATCGTGCTGTCGTCAGCCATCGCAGTGCTCCTCCTGTCGAACACCGAGGCCCTCGCCCGAGGAGCCCGGAACGCCTGACCGCTGGTACGGACCATGACCCTAGGCAACCGGGGGGTCAATGCGTCGGCGGGGGTCCCGCTGAGCCGGATAGGCTTGCCCGGTGCTCGGATATTTCGGTCCCGCCGGGACGTTCACCCACCAGGCCCTGAAGTCCCTCGGACAGTCGGACGCCCGCCCCTTCAGCTCGGTGACGACCGCCATCGCCGCCGCCAAGGACGGCGATGTGGAGGCCTCCCTGGTGCCGATCGAGAACTCGGTGGAGGGCGGCGTCTCGGCCACCCTCGACACCCTCGCGTCGATGGGAGACCTGCAGATCCTGCGCGAGGTCGTCATTCCGGTGCAGTTCGGTCTCTACGTGCGCCCAGGCACCACCCTCGGCCAGGTGCGCAACGTCATCACCCACTCCCACGCCGCCGCGCAGTGCCGCGGCTGGCTGGAGGCCCACCTCCCCAAGGAGGCCGACATCACCGAGAGCGGGTCCACCGCCGGGGCCGCCAAGGAGGTCTCCGACCCGTTCTCCCGCTACGACGCGGCGATCTGCGCGGCGGTGGCCGCCGACATGTACCGGCTGGTGCCGGCCGCCGAGAGCATCGCCGACAACCCCGACGCCCAGACCCGGTTCGTCCTGGTCGGACCGCGCGGCCACCTCCCGCAGCGCACCGGGGACGACCGGACCACGGTGGTCGCCTACATGCGCGAGGACCATTCCGGGGCCCTTCTCGACATCCTCCACCAGTTCGCCTTCCGGGGGATCAACCTGTCACGGATCGAGTCCCGGCCCACCAAGGGACGGCTCGGCAGCTACTCCTTCTCCATCGACGCCGTCGGCCACGCCGACGACGAGCGGATGGCCGCCGCCCTCAAGGGTCTGCACCGGGTCTGCGAGGAAGTCGTCTTCCTCGGCTCCTACCCGCACGCCGTCATCGACGGGGAGCAGACGGCCGGCCAGGTGCCGACCCCCGACGCCTCCACCGACCAGGCCTACCGGGAGGCCGAGATCTGGTTCGCCCGGGTCACCGGCCGCCAACCCGCTGACCAGATCAACGCGGACTGAGTCATGGCTCGATCAGCGCGGCTGCGCCCCGGGTCGATCAGCGCGGCTGCGCCGTGGGCCGAGCGGGCCGCAACACGACGGCGGACACAGATCGGTAGGATCGGGGCCATGATCGATCCCAAACTCCTGCGCACTGATCCGGACCGCATCCGACGCTCCCAGATCGCCCGTGGCGACGACCCGTCCGTCGTCGACGAGCTGGTTGCCGCCGACGAGTCCCGTCGCCACGCGATCGCCGCGCACGAGTCCCTGCGTGCCGAGCAGAAGGGCTTGGGCAAGAAGATCGCCAAGGCCTCCGGCGAGGAGAAGGCCGCCCTGCTGGCCCGCACCAAGGAGATCTCCGGTCAGGTCGCCGACCTCAAGAAGGAGGCCGACGCCGCCGAGGAGCGGTTCATCGAGCTCGACAAGACGCTGGGCAATATCGTCATCGACGGCGTCCCGGCCGGCGGCGAGGACGAGGGCGAGGTGGTCGAGACGATCGGCACCCCGCGCGACTTCGCCGCGGAAGGATTCGAGCCGAAGGACCACCTGGAGATCGGCGAGGCCCTCGGCGCGATCGACATGGAGCGCGGCACCAAGATCTCCGGATCGCGGTTCTACGTGCTCACCGGGATCGGCGCCCAGCTGGAGATCGCCCTGCTCAACCTGGCGATGACCAAGGCCGCCGGCTGGGGATTCACCCCGATGATCCCGCCGGCCCTGGTGAAGCCCTCGGCGATGGAGGGCACCGGGTTCCTCGGCCAGGCCGCCGACGACGTCTACTACCTGCCCAAGGACGACCAGTACCTGGTCGGCACCTCCGAGGTCGCGCTGGCCGCCTTCCACTCCGAGGAGATCCTCGAGGACGCCGAGCTGCCCAAGCGCTACGTCGCCTTCTCGCCGTGCTTCCGCCGCGAGGCCGGCTCCTACGGCAAGGACACCCGCGGCATCTTCCGGGTGCACTGGTTCGACAAGGTGGAGATGTTCGTCTACTGCCTGCCCGAGGAGGCCGAGGCCTGGCACGCCAAGCTGCTCGGTTTCGAGAAGGAGTTCATCGAGGCCCTCGAGATCCCCTTCGAGGTGCTCGACGTCGCCTCCGGGGACCTCGGTCTGTCGGCCGCCCGCAAGTACGACTGCTACGGCTGGCTGCCCACCCAGAACCGCTACCGTGAGATCACCTCGACCTCCAACTGCACCACCTTCCAGGCCCGCCGGCTGTCGATCCGGCACCGCGGCCCTGAGGGCGTCGCCCCCCTGGCCACCCTCAACGGCACCCTGTGCGCGATGACCCGGATCATCATCATGATCCTGGAGAATCACCAGAACGCCGACGGCTCGGTCACCGTCCCGGTCGCCCTGAGGCCTTACCTGGGAGGCCGCGAGACCCTCTCCCGGGCCTGATGGGGTGGACGATGTGACCCCCTCCGGGAACGAGGACCAGTACTACCGCGAGCTCCCTGACGGGACGATCAAGCAGACCAACCCCTTCTCGGGGGTCCAGGTGTGGACCGTTCCCGGACGGGGGGCCCGCCCGCTGGGCCGCCCGCTCGCCAATCCGCGCCCGATCGGGGACGCCGAGCGGGTCTCGGCCTGCTCCTTCTGCGCCGACCGGCTGCTGGAGACCCCGCCCGAGAAGTGCCGGCTGGTCGGGGACCCCTTCGGGGACGTCCGCGGCGGCTTCCGGACCCTGCGTCACCTGCCGGTGGAGGAGTTGACGGCCAGCACCGCCGAGTTCCGACGGGTTCCCAACCTCTTCGAGATCCTCACCTGGCAGTACTGGCACGACAACCACGGCATCGACCTGTCCGATGACGCCCGCAGCTGGCAGGAGTCCTACCTGGCCGATCCGCAGGGGATGGCCCACGTCTGTCGCGTGCTGGACGCCAAGTTCGCCGCCCAGGGGTTGTCGCTGCGCGCGGACCGGCTGTCGGCGGACGATCTGCGCCGCGAGTCGGCCCCCTTCTTCGGCGGCGGGCACGACGTCATCATCGCCCGGCGTCACTACGCCGACGACGCCGCCACCACTGCCGGACTGGCCGGCTCCGGTCAGCTCAGCGTCGTGGAGCACCGCGCCTTCATGGCGATGACCGTCACCGCCACCGCCGATCTGTACCGGGCGAATCCCCAGGCCCGCTATGTCGCCGTCTTCCAGAACTGGCTGAGGCCGGCCGGGGCCTCCTTCGACCACCTGCACAAGCAGCTGGTGGCCATCGACGAGATCGGCGCCAGTAATGAGTCGGCGCTCGAGGCGGCCGCCGACGACCCCTCGCTGTTCAACCGGTGGGGTCCCGACTTCGCCATTGACCACCATCTGCTGCTGGCCGCCAACGACCACGCGGTCGCCTTCGTCACCTTCGGGCACCGCTACCCGGCCGTCGAGGTGTGGTCCACCAGCGGGATCGACCAGCCCTGGCGGATGGACCCCGAGGAGGTGGACGCCGTCTCCGACCTGGTGCACGCCGTCCACGTCGCGGTGGGGGTCGATGTGCCGAGCAATGAGGAGTGGCACCACCGGCCGGTCCAGGTGAAGACCCCGATGCCCTGGCACATCGTGCTGAAGCTGCGGGTCTCCAACCCCGCCGGGTTCGAGGGGGGCACCAAGATCTACATCAACACCATCTCTCCGGCCTCGCTGTGCGCCCGGCTGCTGCCCAGACTCATCGACGCCCGCCGGGAGCACCGGATCGCCGAGGGGATCCGGCTCGGCGACGAGTGCGACCTTCCCAGGGGAGTGCTCAGGGCCGCTCACTGAGCCGGCGGGTGGCGATGAGGCCGCGGTACCAGTCGAAGGAGGCCTTGGGGGTGCGGGCCAGGGTCCGGTAGTCGACCCGGACGATGCCGAACCGCTTGGAGTATCCGTAGGCCCACTCGAAGTTGTCCATCAGGGACCACAGGAAGTACCCCTCCACCCTCGCGCCGGCCTCGCGGGCCCGGCCGACGGCGGCGATGTGATCGTGCAGGTAGTCGATCCGGTCGGGATCGGCGACATGTCCGTCCTGGTCGGCCCGGTCCTCGAAGGCGGCCCCGTTCTCGGTGACCATCAGCGGCAGATCCGGGAACCGCCGCGAGGTGGCCACCAGCAGATCCGTGAGACCCTGGGGCTCGATGTTCCAGCCCATCGCGGTCAACGGTCCGGTCGGGTCCAGGAAGGCGATGTCATCGCAGGCCGGCCAGGGGGAGTGGCCGGTCTGCCCGTGTCCCCCCGAGGAGTCCGGGTCGTCGGCGCGCCGGGGGCGCACCGTCATCGTCGAGTAGTAGTTGATCCCCAGCACGTCGAGGGGCTGGTGGATCTCCGCCAGATCCCCGGGGGCCACGAAGGACCAGTCGGTCACCGGGGCGGTGGCGGCGACCAGCTCCTCGGGCAGCCGGCCCTCGAGCATCGGGGAGAGGAAGACGTCGTTGCCGATCGTCTCGACCGTGCGGGCGGCGGCCCGATCCGCGGGGTCCTCCGGGTCTTCCGGACGGGCCACCTGGAGATTCAGGGTGACCGAGCACCGGGCGTCGGGCAGCACCTGGCGGATCGCCTGGACGGCCAGTCCGTGGGCCAGGTTGAGGTGGTGGGCCACCTTCACGGAGAGGGCCGGATCGGTGATCCCCGGCGCGTGGACCCCCGAGCCGTGCCCCAGGTAGGCCGCGCACCACGGCTCGTTGAGGGTGGTCCAGGTGTCGACCAGGTCGCCCAGTTCGGTGGCCATCACGGCGGCGTAGTGGGCGAAGGCCTCGGCGGTGGACCGTTCGGCCCACCCGCCACGGTCCTGGAGTGCCTGGGGGAGGTCCCAGTGGTAAAGGGTGACGACCGGTCGGATCCCCGCGGCGCGCAGTCCCTCCAGCAGGGTCCGGTAGAACGCCACCCCCCACGGGTTGACGGCACCTGTCCCCCCGGGGAGGATCCGCGGCCACGCGATGGACAGCCGGTAGGCGTCCACCCCGAGGTCCCTCATCAGGGCGATGTCCTCCTGGTACCGGTGGTAGTGGTCGCAGGCGATGTCTCCGGTGTCCCCGTTGTTCGTGCGTCCGGGGGTGTGGCTGAAGACGTCCCAGATGGAGGGGCCGCGACCGTCCTCGGCGACCGCCCCCTCGATCTGGTAGGAGGCGGTGGCGGTGCCGAAGAGGAAGGGCCGGGGGAAGACGTGGGAGGTCATCGGTTCTCCTGAGGTGACGGTGTGCTGACGAGGACCGCGACCCCGTACGGGTCGAGATGGACCGGTCCGGTGACCGGCTCCCCGTCGAGGGTGCTGAGGGGTTCGCGGCTGTGGACCCGGGCCTCGGTGGCCTCGGGGCGCTCGCTCACCAGGATGTGGAAGATCCTGCCGTCGTCGTGCTCCATGGCGTCGATGAGGACGCGGGGATCCTCGACCTGCACCGGAGACTCGATCCCGGCGATGAGGCCCAGCGCCCGGTAGAGACGCCAGGTGTCCTCCGGGTTGGCGTCCCGGCGTCGAGCGGCGAAGTGCTCCAGAGGAAGGGTGGACAGCACCGCCAGCCCGCGACCGTGCTCCTTGACGACGATCATCGGACGGCCGGCGGCGTCCACCGCGACCACCCGCCCGTCGGTCACCGTCACCGGCAGGAAGGCCCGCGAGTTCTCGGTCCCGGCGGTGGGGAAGGTCAGCACCGTGCCGGCCCGCAGATCCCCCAGATCGGCCAGCAGACGCACCTCGACGAGGTCGTCGACCACCGGGTTGTTGATCCCGTAGGCGAGGTCGTTGCGCACCCCGAACAGCTCCTCGGTGGCACTCCACCAGGGGCCGCGCTGGGAGGGGGACTCCCCGGCGCAGTAGGAGGCGTAGACGCAGGCTCCCGCCTCGGCCAGATCCACCAGCTGGTGCCAGCTGGGAGCGGTGAGTTCCTTGACCGAGGGCACCAGGTAGAGGCGGTAGCCCTCCGGCAGACCGCCGTCCTCCTGCTCGCGGACCACCCCGACGGCCAGTCCGGCCTCCTTGGCGGCGATGTAGGCCTGCTCGGTGTGGCGGACCACCAGCCGTCGCTGGGTCTCGTCGACCGACAGGTAGCCGGCCGCGAGGTAGGAGGAGACGACCAGGGCGGCGTCGACCCACGCCCGGTGGCAGTGCGGGAAGTCGATGCGCTCCAGCAACCGGGAGAACTCCGCCAGGGCCTCCAGCGGCGGCTTGGGCCGGCCGTGGCTGTCGGTGATCCCGAAGTGCAGCTCGAAGGGGTGGTGGCTGTAGGGGCGCTGGCCGGCCAGGTCGTCGAAGTCGGTGTTGTTCCAGGCGATCCAGCCGACCGCACCGGCCAGCAGGGTGGTGGTGAGCACCTGCCGGTAGTAGCTGCGGGAGTGCTCGGGGGAGGCGAAGTCGCTGGACAGCCCGAACTCCTCCAGAACCACGGGCCGACCGCCGATCGCGGCCAGCTCGCAGACGAAGGCGGCCTTGAGGTGGGACCGGACGATGTCGGTCTCCATCTGGTAGACGTGCGGGCCGACGTAGTCGGTGAATCCAGCCAGCCGTCGGGTGGAGAACCCCGAGGCGTGGCCGCTCATGTCGGCGCCCCAGGCGCCGTCTCCGATGGACACCGGCTGGGTTCCGCCGCCGGCCCGGACCGCCTGGACCATGATCCGGGCCCATGTGGTGACGGTCTGCTCCTCGGCCTCCCCGGCGTAGATCGGGATCTCGTTGGAGATCAGCCATCCGGCGATCGCCGGATGGTCGGCGAACCGCCTGGTGAGGTTCTCGATGTACCAGGCCTGCTGACCGACCATCCAGACATCGCAGTAGAGGGAGCGGCCGTTGCGCCAGGCCGGGTCCCAGTTCTCGCCCGACATGTGTCCCACGATGAAGGTCGGGATGGTGGACATCTCCAGTTCCCGGTGGGCGTCCAGGAAGTCGGCGAAGCGGTCGGCCTTCTCCTCGTCGATGACCTCGGGTTCGGGCTGGAGGTCGGGCCAGTAGAAGAAGGAGCGGGTCATGTTCAGGCCGTGGTCGTGCAGCACGGCCAGTTCCTCGCGCACGACGTCGGGGGAGTAGTTCCGCCACATCAGCGGGCCGCCGGTGCGCGACCAGAAGTTGGCGCCCAGCCAGGTCTGGGGCAGGCGGGGGTCCAGGCGATCCATGGGAGTCCTCTCGGGATGGCTACTTGACGGCTCCGGCCGTCAGGCCGGCGACGAAGCTGCGTTGCAGAAGGAGGAAGGCGATCACGATCGGGGCGCTGACCACCAGGGAGGCCGCCATGATCTCGTTCCAGTAGACGTTGGTCTGGGTGGAGTACAGCCTCAGCCCCACGGCCAGGGTCCGGTTGGCGTCGGTGGTCATCACCGAGGCGAAGAGGACCTCTCCCCAGAACTCCTGGCAGGCCCGGGCGACGGCCGTCCGGCGCAGGGTCTCGTGGACCAGATGGGTGGGGCCGGACAGGTGGACGATGCTGCGGTACCCCTGGTCGGCCAGGTGGTGGACCAGGATCCGGGCGTCCCCGGAGTCATCGACGACGACCCTGGGCAGGGGGCCGACGGTGGCATCGCTGGTCACCTCCACCGCGGGCAGGTTCAGCTCGGCGAGCAGCTCCACCCGGGGGTCGTCGACCACCATGTCGAAGAGGATGACGCCGTCCACCCGTTGCTGGAGTGCCCAGCGGCGGTAGACCTCCAGGTCGTCCCCGGGGGCTCCGCCGGGTCTGCTCATGGTGAGGCTGTAGTCGTGGGCGGCCAGGTGCCTCTCGACTCCGGCCTGGACGTAGGAGTAGAAGGGCTCGTTCGCGACCTCCTCGGCGTCGCGGGCCAGCACCATCCCGACCGACATCGCCCGGTTGCTGCGCAGCGACCGGGCGATCGAGTGCGGTTGCCAGCCCATCTCGTCGGCGAGGTCGAGAACCCGCTGGCGGGTCGCGCCCGAGACGCCGGGACGATCATTGAGGGCGTAGGACACCGCGGCCGTCGAGATTCCCAGCTTCTCGGCGATGTCGGAGATGGTGACGCGGCTCATCGCGGGCCCGCGAACCAGCGGTCCAGCTCGGCGGAGGTACCACCCTCGTCGAAGGTGCCGGTCACCGCGTTTGCCACCTGCTGGACGGACTCGGGGGCGTCTCCCATGGCCACTCCGCGGCCGGCCCAGGCGAGCATCTCCATGTCGTTGTGGCCGTCCCCGATGGCCAGCACCTGCCGGGGGTCGATGTCGCGCCTGTCGCACAGCGCCTGGAGGGCGGAGGCCTTCGACACCCCGCGGGGGGTGATGTCGAGCCAGGCCGACCAGCCGATCACGTAGGAGACGCCGTGCAGGCCGAGATGTCGGGCCAGCTCGACGAAGTCGGCGGGCGGGGCGTCGGGATCGCGGATGATGACCCGGGCCGCCGGTCTGGAGGCCAGCTCCTCGGTGGACTCGATGGTGAACTCGCCCTGCAGCTCGCCGGCCGGGAAGAGCCGGTTGAGCCGGTAGCCGACGCCGACATCCTCGACGGCGATGATGGCCGAGGGATGAAGGTCGAGGACCTGGCGGATCACCGGGCCCGGATCGAAGCGCACCTCGTCGAGGACGGTGAGCGGGGAGGTGCTCACGGTGACCGCGCCGTTGGAGACGACCAGGTCGCCGGCCGGCAGTCGGAGGATGTCGTGGACCGGCAGGGCGCCGAAGAGCCCGCGACCGGTGGCCAGGACCACCGGGACGCCGGCGCCGGTGATCCTCTCGACGGAGTGCTCGATCGAGGTGGGCAGCAGTCCTTGACGGTCGACCAGAGTGCCGTCGATGTCCAGGGCCACGAGGTGCGGGGTGAAGCTCATGCCCTCCACCCTGCCATCGCGGCGTGAACCGCGGATGACAGGGCTGGTGGGGGCGGTCAGGCGGCGCGGGCCGCCGGCGCCGCGCGACGCATCCTGGTCACCGACTCGAAGGCGGTGATGAGCTGGCCGCGGCTGGGGCCGCGGGGGATCAACGGGGTGGGTTCGCAGGCCTGGGCGCGGGCCCTGCGGAGATGGCGCTTGACCGTGGAGAGGGAGCATCCCAGGCTCTGGGCGATGAAGTCCAGGGGCTCATCGGGATGGGCGCGACGAAGTCTCACGACGTCGTGGGTGGCGATCTGGCGTCCCGAGGAGAGGATGCCGACCAGGGCGTCCATGTCGTCGGGCTTCACCTCGACGTGGAGCAGGTTGCGGATCCGGGTGCGCTGGCGGCTCGTGGTGCCGGCGACGAATCCGGCGATGTCGTGGCCGCTGATCGCGGTCTCGAGGCAGTCGTCGAAGTGGGGGCAGCTCATGCAGACCTCGGTGGCCCGGGTGGTGAGCGTGTGGTGGAGCCGGCGCTGCTCCGCATTGGCCGGGCTGGCGTCCTCCTCCAGGAAGGGGTGGTGGAACACCTCGGTGAGGAGTGAGCATGGGGGGACGCGGTTGGCAGTCGTGCTGGTCACTGGAGATCCCTTCTCCGGGGTGCTCGATGTCTGGTGATCGCGGGTCCTGCTCTGGGCGCCGCGGTCACGGCGATGGGACGACGTGGGCGCATCGATGGTTCCTTCAGGTGCTGGATCTCAGCCTGCCACGGATCTGGGGCCCGGCTGTGACTCCCCTGTAGGCGCCGCTACCCGAATTACCTGAGTAGACGACGGAACGCCACTGAGTACAGGTACTCAGTGGCGTTTCGGGGATCCGGTTCCGGGCTCTCCGAACCGGTGTCGGTCGGGAGTCAATCTACCGGCGGGAGGGGCGCGCGATCAGTCGACCCCGAACTCCATGGCGGCTCGGTCCAGGGACTTCTGGGCCTTGTCCTCCTCCTCGGCGTGGTTCTTCGAGATGGCCTTGGCGCCACCGGTCTCCAGCTGGCCGACCAGATCGGCGTGGTTGGAGAGCTGGCCCTGCTTGGAGTACTGCTCGAGCTTCTCGCGGGTGTCGGCGATGTCCAGGTTGCGCATGGTGAGCTGGCCGATCCGGTCGACCGGGCCGAAGGCCGCCCCCTCGACCTTCTCCATGGACAGTTTCTCGGCGTGGTAGGAGAAGTTCGGGCCGGTGGTGTCCATGATCGAGTAGTCCCAGCCGCGGCGCAGCTTGAGGACGACGGTGCCGGTGACGGCCGAGGCCACCCAGTGCTGCAGTGATTCGCGGATCATCAGCGACTGCGGGTCGAGCCAGCGGCCCTCGTAGAGCAGCCGGCCCAGCCGGCGTCCCTCATTGTGGTAGGTCGCGATGGTGTCCTCGTTGTGAATCGCGTTGACCAGCCGCTCGTAGGCGATGTAGAGCAGCGCCATGCCGGGGGCCTCGTAGATCCCGCGGGACTTGGCCTCGATGATGCGGTTCTCGATCTGGTCGCTCATGCCCAGGCCGTGGCGTCCGCCGATGGCATTGGCCTCCAGCACCAGGGCGAGCTTGTCGTCGTACTCCTTGCCGTTGATGGCCACCGGGAGGCCCTGCTCGAAGCTGACAGAGACCTCCTCGGTCTCGATCGCGACGTCGGGATCCCAGAACTTGACGCCCATGATGGGCTCGACGCTCTCCATCGAGACGTTGAGGCTCTCCAGCGTCTTGGCCTCGTGGGTGGCGCCCCAGATATTGGCGTCGGTGGAGTAGGCCTTCTCCTTGGAGTCGCGGTAGGGCAGGTCGTGGGAGGTGAGCCAGGCGCTCATCTCGTCGCGCCCGCCCAGCTCTGAGACGAAGTCCTCGTCGAGCCAGGGCTTGTAGATCCGCAGCTGGGGGTTGGCGAGCAGTCCGTAGCGGTAGAACCGCTCGATGTCGTTGCCCTTGTAGGTGGAGCCGTCACCCCAGATGGAGACGGCGTCGTCTGCCATCGCGCGCACCAGCAGCGTGCCGGTCACGGCGCGGCCGATCGGGGTGGTGTTGAAGTAGGGGCGTCCGGCCGAGCGCACGTTGAAGGCACCGCAGGCGATCGCCGAGAGACCCTCGTCGACCAGCGAGGCGCGGCAGTCGACGAGCCGGGAGATCTCGGCGCCGTACTGGTGGGCCCGGCCCGGCACCGAGGCGATGTCGGGCTCGTCGTACTGGCCGATGTCGGCGGTGTAGGTGCAGGGGACGGCGCCTTTGGATCGCATCCAGGCCACCGCGACGGAGGTGTCGAGACCTCCGGAGAATGCGATGCCGATGCGTTCGCCGACGGGAAGATGCGTGAGAACCTTGGACACGACGACGAGTCTAGAGCATAGATATGCAGTGGATCAAATTAATATGCGTGCTGGCACGGGTGGTCGGCGGAACGGGGAGACGAGGGTGCCCATTTCGCTCGCTGGAGGCCCTGAATCGACAGGAATGTCCCGGATCGGGTCCTCCAGCGAGTGAAATCTCCGCCCATCAGATCGTGAGCGCGATCTTTCCCAGGACCTCGCCGGATCCCAGACGGGAGTGCGCCGCTCCGGCCTCGGAGATCGGGAAGACCTCGACCGGTGCGGGGTTGATGCGCCCGTCGGCGTACATCGGCCAGACGATCTCCTCGACCCGCCGGCAGATCTCGGCCTTCTCCTCCACCGGACGGCCACGCAGGCTGGTGGCGGTGACAGTGCCGCGCTTGTTGAGCAGTGCGCCGATATTGAGCTCGCCCTTGGCGCCGCCCTGCATCCCGATGATCACCAGGCGCCCGTTGGGGGCCAGGGCATCGACGTTGAGCCCGAGGTACTTGGCGCCCATCACGTCGAGGATGACGTCGGCCCCCCGGCCGTCGGTGGCTCCCTTGACCCCGTTCACCCAGTCGCCGTGGTAGTCGAGGGCGATGTCGGCGCCCAGTTCGGTGCAGAACCGGCGCTTCTCCTCGGTGCCGCAGGTGGTGATGACCCGGCATCCCAGGGCCTTGGCGTACTGGATGGCGAACTGCCCGATACCGCCGGCCCCGCCGTGCACCAGCAGCGTCTCCCCGGCCTCCAGACCGACGTGGTCCATATTGGAGACGACGGTGGCGGCCACCTCGATCAGGGTCGAGGCGACGACGTCGTCGACTCCGTGGGGCATGGGCAGCAGCTGCCCTGCCGGGACGACGGCGTACTCGGCGTACCCGCCGCCGGCGAGCAGGCCGACCACCTGGTCGCCCTCGTGCCGGCCGGTGACACCGGGTCCCAGGTCGGCGACGGTGCCGCTGACCTCCAGGCCCATCACATCGGTGATTCCGGGTGGCGGCGGGTAGAGGCCCTGTCGCTGGAGCAGGTCTCCCCGGTTGACCCCGGCGGCGTGCACCTTGACCAGCACCTCGCCGTCGCCGGGCGTCGGCGTCTCCACCTGGGACCACTCCATGTTCTCCGGGCCGGGGCGGTGGCGCCCCTTCGCGTCTGTGGCGTCCGTGGGAAGGACAGTGATCGCATGCATGTCCCCCAGCCTGCCATGCCGGCTCCTCCCGATGGTCGTCCCGGGGCAGGAACGGTGCCGGGATGGCCCTGGGGCAGTCCCGGGCCGCCGCCGTGGCGCGGCGCCTGCGCCCCGGGCCCGGCCGGTCCGGGACCGACCGATGGGCGGGAACCCGGCGAGATGGTTAGGATTGGGCGTGCCCGGGCGACCGGGATGGCGAGATCGCATAGTGGACGAGTGCAGCCGCCTTGAAAGCGGCCGAGGGAAACCTCCGTGGGTTCGAATCCCACTCTCGCCGCGGGGACCGTCGTGGCCCTGTGGGTCAGTGGAGCCTGCGTGGATCAGGGAGGTCGGCATGCCAGACTCGGAGGACGTCGCTGAGGAGCCCGGGGCAGAGCTGCCCGAGGGCTCGACCCGGCATGTGCTGAGTCCCCGGCCGCCGTTCCGCGGCTATGTCATCTCCGGTCTGCTGTCCCTGGCCGGCGCGGTACTCATCGTGGTGGCCTCGTCGCAGGGTTGGGCGAATGCCTGGATCGCGTTGTTCGCGGTGGTCCTGGCCCTGGGCATCGCGCTGGCGCTCACTGCCACCTGGTCGATGCTGCGGATGCGGCTCTACGTCGATCTGGATGCGAAGGGCTATCACATTCACGGTGCCGGGCAGAACCGCTCGGGCACCTGGGACAAGGTCACCCGGGCTGCGCTCACCGAGACCCGTTCCCGGCTGACTCTGTATCACGGCCAGGTGGGGCGCACCCATATCGTGCGCCCCGGTGCCGGGGATCCCGCCGAGATGGACGAGCTCGCAGCTGACGTCGCCAAGTGTCTTGACGCCGACCGCGGCTATTCCCAGACGGCCGATCCGAAGGACTGACGAGGGTCCGTCCCCGCAGGCGTATCGGCCGGACACAGGCCCATCGCGGCCCCGGCATCACGAGGATGCCGGGGCCGGAGCATAGGAGGGAAACCTTTCCGCAGCGCTATGCGCGCCTGAGGGGTGCGGTCACCTGCTGTTGTCGGCGGCGGGTCCACCGGTGATGGACTCGCCCTCGTCGACGACCGTGGGGTTGAGCGCGTTCCACAGCAGGAGCGCACCGCACACGGCCAGCAGGACGATGCCCGACCAGAGATTGGCCCCGGCATTGGTCATCGCGATCCCCATGATGGTGAGGATGACGCCGTAGATCCCCATCAGGCTACCGATGATGACGCGGATGTCACCGAGTCCGGCGGTGTGCCGGCTCTTCGTCGTTGTGTTCTTCGCCATGTTGTGCGCCTCGCTGTCAGAAGAGGAAGTTGAGGATGATGACCAGGACCAGGGAGACTCCGGCCAGCGGGACGGTCCGCTTGTACCAGGGCTGGTTCTTCTCCTCGGGATCCGTCAAGGACTCCTTGGGAGTCTCCGAGTAGACCAGGCCGACCAGCTCGGAGGCAGGCTTCGGCGTAGTGAACAAGGACACCACGATGCTGACCACGATATCCACCACGAATCCCGCGGCGGCGGCCACGAAGGAGATGCCCTGGCCACTCAGTGAGTACACGCCCAGAGCGCTCGGCAGCCAGACGGCGACGGCGGCCAGGGTGCCCGATGCCAGGCCGGACCAGCCGGCGGCCGGGGTGGAGCGCTTCCAGAACATGCCGAGGATGAAGGTCGCGAAGAGCGGCGCGTTGAAGAACCCGAACAGGGTCTGGAGGTAGTCCATGATGTTCGAGTAGTTCGAGGCGATGGCCGCGGTGCCGATGGCGATGATCGACGCCGCCACGGTGGCGAGGCGTCCGACCTTCACGTAGTAACCGTCGGGCTTGTCCTTCTTGACGTAGTGCTGCCAGATGTCCACGCTGAACACGGTGTTGAAGGCCGAGATGTTGGCGGCCATGCCTGCCATGAAGGCGGCCAGCAGGCCGGTGATCGCCAGGCCCACCAGGCCGTTGGGCAGCAGGTCCTGGATCAGGTACAGCACGGAGTCGTTGTAGGTGACGGTGCCTGAGGCGCCGCCGGCCACCGTCTGGCCGGCCTTGGTGGCGGCGATCTCGGGGACGAGCACGGCGGCCAGGACGCCGGGGAGAACCGTGACGAAGGGCACCAGCATCTTGGGGAAGGTGCCGATGATCGGGGTGCGGCGGGCGTCCGAGAGGGACTTGGAGGCCATCGCGCGCTGGACCTCGACGAAGTTCGTGGTCCAGTAGCCGAAGCCGAGCACGAAGCCCAGCCCGAAGACGATGCCGATGACCGACAGGACCGGGTTGTCGAAGCCCGACAGGGACTGGCCGGGCCAGGAGTTGAGCTGTTCGCCGGCGGGGACGATGGCGCCGGGGTGGGCAGCGGCGGCCTCGGTGATCCTGGCCTTGAGGCCGTTCCAGCCGCCGACTCGGTGCAGGCCGATGAGAACCATCGGGAGCAGGCCGGCGATGATCACGAAGAACTGCAGCACCTCGTTGTAGATAGCCGCGGACAGGCCGCCGAAGGTGATGTAGGCCAGCACGATGATGGCCGCGACGATGAGGGCCACCCACAGCGGCCAGCCCAGCAGAGCATGGACGATGCTGCCGAGCAGGTACAGGTTGACGCCGGCGACGAGGAGCTGGGCGACGGCGAAGGACAGCGAGTTCACCAGGTGGGCGGCGGGCCCGAACCGCTTCAGCATGAACTCGGGCACCGAGCGGACGCCGGAGCCGTAGTAGAAGGGCATCATGACGACGCCCAGGAAGAGCATCGCGGGAACCGCGCCGACCCAGAAGTAGTGCAGGGTGGGTAGTCCGAGTTCGGCCCCGTTGGCCGACATGCCCATGATCTCGACAGCGCCGAGGTTGGCCGAGACGAAGGCCAGGCCGGTCACCCAGGCCGGCAGCCGGCGTCCCGACAGGAAGAAGTCGAGGGAGTCCGAGATCTGGTGCCGGGCCATGTACCCGATGCCCAGAACGAACGCGAAGTAGACGATCAGGATCACGTAGTCGATCGGACTGGCGTGGATCAGTGTCTGCAGTGCCACCATCGTGAATATCCTCCCCGGGTGGCGACGTCGGTTGGCGGCCGGTCGTCGGTCGCTGCGAGGATCGTTCCCCACAGGTCGTCATCCCGAATGTTTGCGTTACCGCAGCAGGGTGCGGATCCGGTCGTGGAAGCGTGCCTGTGGATATCTATGTTTCGTCAAGATTCGGCGCGTGTCAAGGCCGCATGTCATACTTGTACTTGTGGTGGCGTAAACATTCACGGCCGCCGATCAGGCTCGGTTCCACCGCACCGTGGCGGGGTCGGGCGGGTGCCGTGCGATGTTCGTCACCTCACCTATCAACGGGGCCGGCGCAGGCCCCGTCCGCAGGATCGGAGTCATCGTGGACACGCAGCAGGACCTGCAGGAGCAGGACCCCCAGGAGATTGTTCCCGCCTGGACCGCCCAGGAAGGCGCCGAGGGCGCCGTCGCACTGTTCGAGGACACCTTCGGCCAGAAGGCCGACGGGGTGTGGGCGTCCCCCGGGCGGGTCAACATCATCGGGGAGCACACCGACTACAACGGCGGCCTGTGCCTGCCGATCGCCCTGCCGCACCGCACCTATGTGGCACTGCGGCGCCGTGATGACGCCGAGGTGCGCCTCGTCTCGTCCTTCGACGGCGAGGTGCTGCGCTGGGACGGCGCCCTGCCGGACGTCCATCCCGGCGGTGTGAGGGGCTGGGTCGGCTACACCGCCGGTATCGCCTGGGCCCTGGCCGGGGCAGGGCACCAGATCTCCGGATTCGACGCCGCCCTGGTCAGCTGCGTGCCCACGGCGGCCGGGCTGTCCTCCTCGGCCGCCGTGGAGTGCGCCGTCGGGCTGGCCCTCGACGACGTCAACGGCCTCGGGCTGGGAGCCACCGACGCGGGCCGCGCCGCACTCGTCGATCTGGCCGTGCACACCGAGAACGACCTGGTCGGCGCGCCCACCGGCGGCCTGGACCAGGCCGCGTCGCTGCGCACCGCCGAGGGCAGGGCCCTGCTGCTGGACTGCCAGGACGGCTCGGTCCGCCAGGTCCCCTTCGACCTGGCCGCCGAGGATCTCGAACTCCTGGTGATCGACACCCGCGCCAAGCACAGCCACGCCACCGGAGGCTACGGGCAGCGACGGGCCACCTGCGAGGCCGCCGCGAAGACCCTCGGCGTCGGCACGCTGCGAGAGATCACCGATCTCGACGGCGCCCTGGCACGCCTGGCCGATGACGAGCCGGTCCGCCGGGTGCGCCACGTCGTCACCGAGATCCAGCGGGTCCGCGACTTCGTCGCACTGGTGGAGGCCGGCCGGCTGCTCGACGTCGGGCCGCTGATGAACGCCTCCCACGACTCGCTGCGCGACGACTACGAGGTGACCTGCCCCGAGCTGGACGTCGCGGTGGACGCCGCCCGATCGGCCGGGGCCATCGGCGCCCGGATGACCGGCGGAGGGTTCGGCGGCTGCGCGATCGCCCTGGTGGACGCCGAGAAGCGCGACGACGTGGCCGCGGCCGCCGTGGCCGCCTTCGCCGAACACGGTTTCGCGGCACCGAGGCTCTACGCGGCGATCCCGTCCGCGGCGGGCAGCCGGGTCAACTGAGGAGACCCCGAGATGGCCGATGGACGCGGCGGGGTGCCATCGCGGGGAGCGTCCCAGCGAGACGTCGCAGCGGTGGCCGGGGTGTCCCCGCAGACCGTCTCGCGGGTGCTCAACGGCTCCGAGAGGGTGCTTCCGGCGACCCGTGAGAAGGTGCTGCGAGCGATGGAGGCACTGGGCTATGTGCCCAACGGGGCGGCCCGGGCGCTGCGCTACGGACGACACGGCTGCCTGGGTCTGATCAGCACCGACTTCTCGCGCACCGGGGAGGCCAGGACCGTCCAGGCGGTGGTGGACGCCGCCGCCGAGCGGGGCTTCGACACCGTTCTGGGGCAGATCGGCCGGCCGTTGGACGGGATGGGCAGCTCGGAGGCCTTCGAGATCGGGTACCGGTCGTTGCTGGCGCGCACCGGGCTGATGGTCGACGGATTCGTCGTCCAGGGAATCGAACTCGGCCATCCGGAGTCCCTGCCGGCGGTCCCGGTGCCGCTGGTGGTGGCCAGCAGCCGGCCGGGACCGTTGACGAGTGTGGGCTGCGGACAGGTCGAGGGGGTGCGGCGGGCGGTGGAGCACCTGCTGGAGCTGGGTCACCGGACGGTGCACTGCGTGGCCGGTCCGGAGAGCTCCCTGCAGGCCGCCGACCGGCTGTGCAGCTGGTACCAGACCCTGGTCGACCACGGTGCCCGGGTGCCCGAGCCGGTGCCCGGAGACTGGGGGAGCGAGTCGGGCTACCGGGCCGCCGACCGGCTGCTGGCCGATCCGGAGCTGACGGCGGTGTTCTGCGTCAACGACGAGATGGCCGCCGGCCTGATGTCGGCCCTGCACGAGCGTGGGTTGCGGATCCCCGAGGATGTCTCGGTGGTCGGCTTCGACGACGTGATGGCCGAGCGGCTGTGGCCGAGGCTGACCACGGTGCGCCAGGACTTCGCCGAGATCGGACGGCGTCTCATCGATGAGCTGCTGCGGCTGATCCACGGGGCGGACGCGGTCGGGCAGGACGCGAGCGGCAGCTCGGTGGCCGAGACCACCCACCTGCTGGTGGACAGTCCGCTCATCATCCGGGACAGCAGCGGGCCTCCCCCGCATGACTGAGTGCGTTCTGGACTGAGTGCGCTACTGGGGCTGCACCGGGTTGTAGGCGCAGACGTCGGTGACCGACTGGCTCACCCTGGTCGGCGTCGGGCTGGAACTGGGGGAGGGAGTCGGGGACGGCTTCGGGGTGGCCGTGGCGGTGCGGCTGGGGCGCGGCGAGGCCGAGGTGACCGGACGATTCCGGTTGCTGACATTGGATGCGTCGGCGATGGCGTCCTTCACCTGGTTGCGCATCAGCGAGTAGTTGGGGTCGAAAGCGACGAAGCCGTTCTTGCCCTGGGTGAAGAGCAGCCGGTTGACATTGGCCCCGCGCATCCGGATCACCAGGGCGACGAAGGCCGGCAGCATCCCCTGCGGGATGTCGGAGACCACCATGTCGCCGGAGGCCGAGGCGATCGCCTCGAACCGGGTGAGGACGGTCTGGGGGCTCACCTGGTCCAGCACCGCCTTGATGAGGCAGGACTGGCGTCCCATCCGGTCGTAGTCGGTGGAGGCCGAGCGGCTGCGGGCGTACCACATCGCGCGGTAGCCGTTGAGGTGCTGATCGGGGCCGATCTCGATGTAGCCGGTCGGCTCCTTGCCCTCGGTGTTGCCGGCGATCGGCAGCCTCTCGTTGACGTTGACGGTCACCCCGCCGACGGCGTCGACGAACTTCTGCAGGCCGTCGATGTCGAGCATCACGAAGTAGTCGATGTTGAGTCCGAGGGCCTCACCGATACCCAGCTTGAGGGCGTCCGCCCCCGGGTAGTCGGTGGCTCCCATGGCGTCCTTGTGGTCATTCTGGACGGTGCTCCACACCGCGTTGGCGAAGAAGTCCGAGTCGTCGCCGTGGCCGTTGCTGAACCCCTTCGGATAGATCTTGTGGAGGGGGGAGTCCTCGGGGAAGGGAAGGGATGCCAGGTTGCGGGGGATCTGGATGATCGTGGTGTTGCCGGTCTGGGTGTCGATCGAGGCCACCATCATGGTGTCGGTGTTCATCTCGCCGTGGGCTCGGTAGTTGCGCGAGGAGGAGTCGTCACCACCGACCAGCAGGACGTTGACCCGGGGCTTCTGGCGCCAGATCTCGTCGACGCTCTGGTTGTAGTCGATGGCGGGCCTGGTGCCCGACCGGGACTCGGAGAAGATCTTGCCCAGGGCGGCCGCCTCGTCGTGGGCATAGCGCGCCGCGATCGCCATCGGTGCCGCGATCGCCAGGGACAGGGTGCCGACCAGGACCGCCGAGATCCACCGTTGGGTTCTGGTGATCCGGCGGGGCCGGATGTCGAGGTGGGTGACGACGAGCAGACCGACCAGCAGGACGGCGAGCAGCGGGACGGCGATCGAGATGACATTGAGGAGCCGGGGCCGCACGGCGACCGAGGCGACCAGGGCCGGTTTCGCGAAGCCGGTGAGGACGACTGCGGTGAGGCCGGCGAGTGCCAGGCCGGTCACGACGAGTCCTGCTCGCCGGCGACTGTGGTGGCGACTGGCCCACAGGCCCAGGCCGGGGACCAGGGCGCCCAGCACCGTCCAGAAGGCCGATCGGCGGTACTCTCCCCGCTCCTCGTGACGCGCGGCGCGGGTGGCCCTTCGGCTGTCGGCTGCCGCGTAGCGACCCTCCTGGAACGACTGATCGGAGTCGTCGCGGGTGCGACGGGCCGAGGAGTCGGCGTCATGGGCCCACCGGTCACTGGCCGAGAGCACGGCCGATCCGTCATCGGTGGCCGCGCGCCGGACCCGGGCGCGATCGCGGGCCGCGCTCGACGGATCGGCCGCCTCGTCCTCCAGATCCTCCAGCCGCATCGCGTGGGTGGGCTCGTAACTGCCGGTGGCGTCCTCGGACAGACCGCGCCGTGGTCCACCGGCCGCGCGCTCCTGCCGGAGCTCATCATCGAGTGCGCGCCGACTGAAGACGTGGGTGTCGTCCATCGACTCGGGGTCGTTCATCCACCAGGGGTCGGCGTGGCGTGGAGAGCGAGGGTCACCGCCGGACTGGGAGTCGACCATGCTCGTCCTCTCGACGACGGATAGTTGCAGACAAGTGTTACTCGTGACGGATGTGGCGGCCGAAGCCGGATCCATGGTAGCCGCGGGCTGTCAACCGATCCTCGTCGACGTGGTCGGGTCGACGGGCGGTGCCGGGTCGCAGGGGTCGGGACGAGGGTCAGAATTGCTGAGCCGCCGGGTTGTCGATAAGGTGGTCCGGCATCCTTGGAGGTGTCGCCTAGTCTGGTCTATGGCGCCCGCCTGCTAAGCGGGTTTGGGACTTAACTCCCATCGCGGGTTCAAATCCCGCCACCTCCGCCAAGGGACGTGACCGTAGATCACGACCCCGTTCTCCGAGTCTGCGGGACCGGAGATTTGATGACTGGCAGCACCTGTTGTACAGTCTCCTATTGCGCGAAGCGCTAGCGCCCGTGGCTTAACGGATAGAGCATCTGACTACGGATCAGAAGGTTGGGGGTTCGAATCCCTCCGGGCGCGCAGGATGAAGGACCCACCCATTCGGGTGGGTCCTTCTGCGTTCGGCGGGCCTCAGGTTCCGGGCATCAACTGGTTCTCCACGAGCCGGCGGGCCTTCTCCGGGGTCCAGTCGGAGGGGAAGCCGGCCGCTGCCAGGGAGGCGTCGAAGTCCCGGGACAGGGCGGTGTACTGCTCAGCCCGTTGTCGGGCGGTGGCCTCCATCAGGGCCGACCACTGGGACTGGTCGTCGATCTGGCTGGCCAGACCCTTCTCCCCGACCAGTTTGGACAGTTCGCATGCCGCGGCGTCCACTGCAACCCGACTGTTGCGCATCTCCCGCTCGGCGATGAGCAGGCGGGCGTAGGCGGCAACCACGTCAGACGGGAGGTCGGTCCGCGACCTCTTACCCCGGTGTCCACTCAGGCCCCACCACACCACGGCGTGAACCGCCTTCTTGAATTGATGCTGATGCGCACTCGACCGCGAGCCCGTTCGGCAGGTGGCGAAGGCATTGTCTGAGAGAATCATAGGGGAAATCTCACAGATCGACACCAGGGGGGCTGTGGGATGCTGGAGCCGAGCCGACCCCCGGGAGGCCGGACATCGGTGAGAGGGACATATGCCAGCCATCTTCGCCCACCGCGGGGCCCACAAGAATCTGCCGGAGAACACCATGCCGGCCTTTCAGGAAGCCATCGACGAGGACGCCGACGGCATCGAGCTGGACGTCCAGATGACCAGTGACGGCCACCTGGTGGTCTGCCACGACGAGACCATCGACCGGACCAGTGACGGCACCGGACAGATCGTCGACCACAGCCTCCAGGAGCTGCGGGCGCTGAACTTCGCGGCCGGCAGTGCAGACTGGGAGCCGGCCACCATCCCGCTGCTCGACGAGGTGCTGGATCTGCTGGCTCCCACTGAGGTCGGCCTCAACATCGAGCTGAAGAACAGCGTGGTGCGCTACCGGGGACTCGAGGAGCAGACCGTCGCCGCTGTCAGGGCCCACCGGATGGCCGACCAGGTGGTGCTGTCCAGCTTCAACCACCGCAGCCTGGTCGCCCTCGCCGAGATCGCCCCAAAGATCCGCCGCGGCCTGCTGTACTCCGACGATCTGGCCGACCCCTGGGACTACGCCCACCGGATCGGCGTCCAGGCGGTCCACCCCGGAGGATGGCTGCTGAGGGGCCGCGACGACGTCCCGCGGTTCCATGCCGCCGGGCTCGGGGTGCGGGTGTGGACCCTCGACGACCCCGACCAGATCAGGGAGGCGGCCGCACTGGGGGTCGACGCCGTCATCACCAACGACCCGACCGGAGCCCGGGCCGCCCTGGCGCACTGAGCGCCCGGTCGGGGCCGCCGCTGGCCGGTCAGGCAGGTCAGGCCAGGTGTCGCGACCAGAAGTCCAGGATCGTCTCCAGTCGCTGACGGCGGTGCCAGGGAGTCCCCGAGCGTGACAGCTCGTGGTTCTCGCCGGGGAAGATCAGTAGTTCGGTGTCGACCCCGGCGCGGGTCAACCGGGCGTGGTACTCCAGCCCCTGGGTCATCGGTGCGCGCAGATCCTGCTCGGCGTGGATCACCAGGGTAGGAGTGGTGACCTGCTCGGCCCAGCGCATCGCCGACTGGGCCTCCAACTGCTCACGGGTCGTGCCGTTGTAGCAGTCCGGGTAGTACCAGCCGATGTCCGAGGAGCCGATGAACGAGGCCGGATCCAGGTATCCCCGCTCCACGATGGCACCCCGCCAGCGGTGGTCGTGGCCGATGATCCAGGCCGTGAGGTAGCCGCCGTAGGAGCCGCCCATGATCCCCATCCGATCGCGGTCGAGATCGGGGTGGGCGGCCAGGGCGGCCTCCAGGAAGGCCATCACATCGGCGGCGTCGACGTCGCCGAAGCGGCCGATCAGGGCCCTGCCGTGGTCGCGGCCGTAGCCGGCCGAGCCGCGCGGGTTGCAGGCCACCACCGCGTAGCCGGCCCCAGTCATAGCCTGGAACTCGTCGAAGAAGCTGCCGGTGTACTGGGAGTGCGGTCCGCCGTGGATCATCAGGATCACCGGGTGCGGGCCGGGTCCCTCGGGGGTCAGGACCCAGCCGTGCACCGGGTATCCGTCGGGGGAGGTGGCGGTGAGCTCCCGCGGCAGGGTCACCGGGGAGGCCTCGCGCAGGTCCCGGCCGAAGTCGGTGAGGATCGTGACCCCCTCGGGGCCGACCAGGGCCACCTCGCCGGGGGACTGAGGGGTGACCAGGGTGACGACGGTGTCGTGGGACCCGGGGATCTGGGCGGCTCCCCGGGCGACGGCGTCGACGTCCAGCAGGAGGGTGTCGCGCGGGGCGCTGCCGTCACCATTCGGGCTCACCAGGTGGAGCCGGCCGCAGCCCCGGAAGGACTCGGTGACGAGCACCCCGGCCGGGCCGGGCGCCATCGTCGAGGACAGCCCCAGATCGGTACCGGTGAGGACGGTGATCCCGTCGGCGCCGACCAGCCCGATCTGGGTGTTCGCCGAGACCGGGTCGTTGCCGTCGGGGCCGAGATCGGCGAAGGCGACCAGCAGGTCCGGATCTTCGGGGTCGCCGGCCAGGGTCACCGTGTTCATCGAGGTGCGATGGATCCCCTCGGGGGTCTCGATGGTCTCGGAGCCGGGCACCGCGTCGATCTGGCCGTCGGGGGAGATCCGCACCAGGGAGGTGATCATCGCCGAGTCGGCGGTCTCACGGCAGGCGACCACCGAGCCGTCCGGGCAGATCACCGGACTCGTCCAGTCCGCATGGTCCTCGGTGAGGCTGCGCATCGACGCCATCGCCGCCAGAGAGTCCTCGGGGATGCTGATCGCGCCGCGACCGGCCGGCGGCACCGCGGGCTCGGCCTCGGGATCGGGGACCTCCAGGAGGAAGAGCTGGAGCGGCCGGTCGGTGTACCAGCCGGCTCCCAGACCGTTGTGCCGAAGCTTCAGGCCGGTGAGATGACGCGGGTCTTCATGGCCGGCGTTGATCCCGTTGACGGTGCCGTAGCGACCCGGGTCGGGCACTCGCGCCGAGACCACGATCCGGCGGGAGTCGGGGGACCAGGAGAACTCGTTGACCCCCTGGGTGAAGGAGGTGATGATCCACGGTTCGCCGCCGTCGGCCTCCATCAGAGCCAGCTGGGGGCGGTGGCCCTGGTTGCGGCGCAGGAAAGCGATGAGCAGGCCGTCCGGGGAGACCTTCGGGCTGGTGTCGGCGAAGCCGCGGGTGATCCGCCGGGATCCGGTCCCCGGGGCGGTCGGCCCCGGGCCGGCTCCCAGGGCGATCCGCCACAGCTGGCCGACCCGGTCGTCGGCCTCGAAGTTGGGGTGGGTCATCGAGACGACAGCCCAGGTTCCGTCCGGATGGACCGAGGGGGCGCTCAGGTGGGGAAGAAGACAGATCTGCTCGGGCCTCATGGTGCCGACCCTAGCTTCCCCGCAGCCGCTCAGTCCCGCGACAGGATGGCAACCGAGTAGGGCGGCAGGACCAGGGTGGCGCGGGCCGGCTGGCCGTCGTAGCTCTGGGCCAGGGCCTCGACCTCCTCGGGGACCTCCTCGCCGATGAAATCGGGGGAGTACTGGGTGGCGTCGGAGTCCAGCCGGGTGGTCCAGCGGCCCGGCCAGGGCATCCCGATGGTGTACTCGCCCCAGCTGGTGTTGGACAGGTTGACCGCCACCACGACGTCGTCGCCCGGGCCCCCGTCGTACCAGCGGTGGAAGGCGTAGACCTTCGTGTCGTTGTTGTTGTGGAGAGTGGCCACGTGCTGACCACAGAGGCCCTTGGTGAACCCGGCCCGGTTCAGACGCAGGTCGATGAGGTCGGCGTAGAGCCGCACGATCCCGCGGAACTTCTGATCGCGGTGCCAGTCGAGGGGAACGGTGTCGCGGAACCAGCCGTCGGTGAGGAACTCCTGGCCCTGGAAGATCATCGGAACCCCGGGGGCGGTGAAGACCAGGGCCGCTCCCAGGGTGGAGCGCTTCTGGGCGTAGTAGCCGTCGGGGTCGTCGGCGTCGATCTCCTCGGGGACCCGCGCCGATCCGTTGGCCACCTCGTCGTGGGACTCGGTGTAGATCACCCGGGAGAAGGCGTCCCCGTAACTGAACTCGACGGCGTCGCGGATCGCCCCCATGTCGCGGGCCCGGTCGTCGGCGGCGATCACCGCCGCGCGCACCGGATGGACGAAGTGGTTGTCCCACTGGGCGTGGAAGGCGGCCCCGTCCTCGCCGGTGGAGACCACCGGGGGGTAGCCGTGCAGATCCTCGGCGATGACATAACGGGTGGGCTCCAGCTGCCGGATGTCGGTGTTGATCCAGCGCGACAGGCTCCAGCCGTCGGGGATGTTCATCACGGTGGCGTCGACGCTGCGCATGTAGGGGGTCATGTCCAGCCGCAGGCCGTCGGCGTGGTACTCCCGCAGCCACATCATGGCGTTGTCGTGGATGAACTGGCGCACCTCGCCGCGGCCGTAGTCGGGGCGGGTGTCGCCCCACGGGGTGGAGGACCGCCAGTCGTTGTAGAAGTAGATCCCGCCCTTGTCGTTGTCGCTCCAGCCGTCGAACTGCCACAGGTCCAGGTCGGAGGGGCCGAAATGGTTGTAGACGACGTCGATGATGACGGCGATGCCGTGGCTGTGGGCGATCCGCACCAGATCGCGCAGCTTCTCCGGGCCGCCGTAGGCGCTCTCGACGGCGAAGATGTTGGCCGGGTTGTATCCCCAGGAGAAGTCCCCGGCGAACTCGGCCAGGGGCATCAGCTCGATGGCGTTGACCCCCAGGTGGACCAGGTGGCCCATCTTGTCCTCGACATCGTCGAGGGTGGCCGGGTGGTCGTCGCCGGGATCCTCGTCGAAGAAGGTGCCGACATGCATCTCGTAGATGACGAGCTCGTTGAGGGAGGCGATGGTGAAGTCGTCGCCGCGCCAGTCGTAGGCGTCGGGATCGACGATGATGCCGTTGCCGACCGAGCTGGTCACGTGCCGAGCGTAGGGGTCGATGCGGCTGATCAGGCGCCCGTCCTCGGCGTGGATGACGAACCGGTACTCCTGGCCGACGCGGGCTCCAAGGATCTCCCCGTACCAGTAGCCGTTGTGCTCGCTGGTCAGGGTGTGGTCTGCGGTCGGAGGCGCCGCCTTCTCGGCAGTTCGCCTGTCTGTGGGGTTCGCGGGAGTGGTCGGGGGCAGGGCCGACCAGTCGTCGAAGGAGCCGGTGACGTCGACGGCGGTGGCGTGTGGAGCCCACACCCGGAAGGCGGTCCCGCCCTCGAGGATGATCGCGCCCATGCCGCTGGCGTGGCTGTCGTCGGTGGTGGGCCGGGTGTTGTCGGCGCTCATCTGCTCTCCTCCTGGCCACGATCGCGGTGATCGCTGTCCGATCTGGAGTCTAGGACCGGAGCCGGTCGGGTCGTGCTGACGCCGGCCGCCTCACTAGGCTCGGGACATGTTCGACTCCGCACCGCAGCTGCCCGCCATCGACCATCCCGAACTGCTCGGAGAGCCCGTTCGCCGGCTCATCGGACTGATCCCCCAGGCACAGGTCTTCTCGATCGATCCCGCACTGTCGGACACCGAGTCGCTGTGCCGGGCCTACGGCGAGCCGGAGTCCACCTGCGGCAACTGCGTCATCGTGCGCGGCCACCGTGGCCAGATCACCCGCACCGTGGCGTGCCTGGCGCTGGCCACCACCCGCGTCGACGTCAACAAGCTGGTCCGCAAGCGGCTGGACGTCCGTAAGGCGTCCTTCGCGCCGATGGAGGAGGCGACCACCGAGTCGGGGATGGAGTACGGCGCCATCACCCCGGTCGGGCTGCCCGATGACTGGCCGATCTGGATCGACCCGGCCGTCATCAAGTCGTCGCAGGTGTGCATCGGGGCGGGCACCCGGTCGTCCAAACTGGTGATTCCCGGCGCGGCCCTGCTGGCCCTGCCGCACGCCGAGGTGGTCGAGGGGCTGGCCGGCTGAGTCCGGGGGCTGCGTGCTGCTGGCTGCGGGAGTTACTCGGCCAGGCCGTAGAGCCGGTCCCCGGCGTCTCCCAGACCCGGGACGATGTAGCCGTGCTCGTTGAGGTGGTCGTCGACGGCGGCGACCACCAGGTTGGTGGGCACCCCGAGCTCGTGCACCAGCTCGCGGAAGTGCTCGATGCCCTCGGGGGCGGCGAGGATGCACAGGCAGGTGATGTGGTTGGCGCCGCGTCGGACCAGGAACTCCACCGCGCCGCCCAGGGATCCGCCGGTGGCCAGCATCGGGTCGAGGACGAAGCACTGACGACCGGTGAGGTCGTGCGGGAGCCGCTCGGCGTAGGTCATCGGCTGGAGGGTCTCCTCGTCGCGGGTCATCCCGACGAAGCCGACCTCGGCGCTGGGCATCAGGCGCATCATGCCCTCGAGCATTCCCAGACCGGCGCGCATGATCGGCACCACCAGGGGCTTGGGATGAGACAGTGCGACCCCGTGGGCCTCGGCGATCGGGGTCTGCACCGTGGTCGGCTCGACCCGCACATGGCGGGTCGCCTCGTAGGCCAGCAGGGTGACCAGTTCCTCGACGAGATGACGGAACTCCGGGCTGGAGGTGTTGACCGACCTCAGCAGAGTGATCTTGTGTGAGACGAGCGGATGGTCCATGACGTGCAGTTCCACGGGCCCCACCTTCCCACACCGGGAGCCATCGCATGACCACCGGGCCGTGGTGGGGCCGGCAGAACGCCCGGGGCGGGCGATTTCCCGAGCTTTTCGCCCTGCCGGGGTGTGATCGGCCGGCATTGTCTGACACCATGGGTAGGCGATCGGCCAGAGGAGGACGTTGTGTGCCCGTTCAATGACGAGGATGTGGATTCGTTCGACAAGGATCACGCCGAGGCATCGGCGGTCTCCGAGCATGCCGACGATCACGTCAACGACCTCGAGGGCGCCGATCTGCCCGATGAGGACTACGACGATCTGGACGACGACACCGACGACTACGACGACGCCGATGATGACGATGACGAGGATGACTCCGAGGACGACGATGATGACGATGACGAGGATGACTCCGAGGACGACGATGATGACGAGGACTACGACGACCTCGACGACCTGGAGGACGCCAGCGACGACGAGATCGACCTGGTGGTGGCCCTCTACAACGACGACGGCGAGCGGATCGCCGTCTCCCTGGACAAGCAGCTCGCCAACGATCTCGATGAACTGATCACCCAGCTGCGCCGACTGCCCGGTGACGCCGGGGTGGTCGGGATGGTCTCCATCGATCATCAGTTCTTCATCATCGTGCGCGCCCGAGGCCGCAATGTCGGGGTCTTCCTGTCCGACGCCGTCCAGGCCAACGACTGGCCGATCGCCCGCGACGTCGCCGACTACCTCGGCGAGGACATCCCCGATCCCGACGAGGACTCCGAGGCGATGGGGGATCTCGGGCTGATGTCCGACGTCGGGATCAGCGAGTTCGACCTGGAGGCCTACGCCGAACTCGACGAGGACTCCGACGAGGTGCTCGCCCAGATCGCCCGGCGGATCAACTACGGTCGCGAGTTCGAGCACGCCTCTCCCTCGATCCGCTGAGGTGACTCGACCCGCTGAGGGGCAGGGGGCATCGGGGGGCGCGGCCGAGCGAGAGGCCCCGATGAGGGGCTGGCGGTCGGCGATGCGTCTGGCCCTGGATCTGGGCGCCCGCGCGCCGAGCTGGGGGGACGTCCCGATCGGTGCGGTGCTGCTGGGCCCCGACGGGTCGGTGGTCTCCAGCGCGGCCAATGAGCGGGAGCGGACCGGGGATCCCACCGCCCATGCCGAGGTGCTCGCCATCCGGCGCGGGGCCGAGCGGATGCGCACTCTCACCGATGAGGGGTGGCGACTGTCGGGATGTACCTTGGTGGTGACCCTGGAGCCCTGCACGATGTGCGCCGGGGCGATCGTCGCGGCGCGAGTCCCCCGTCTGGTGTTCGGCGCCTTCGACCCGAAGGCGGGAGCGGTCGCCTCCCTGTGGGATGTGGTCCGCGACCCGCGGCTCAATCACCGCGTGGAGGTGGTCAGCGGGGTGATGGCCACCGAGTCGGCGGCCCTGCTGAGCGGATTCTTCGGCGAGCGGCGCTGAGCCGCACCGGGAGGGTCCGGGCCCGTCCTATACCGTTGGGCGGGTGAGCAGATCGGGAGAGCAGAGCGCCTCGCAGGCCGGCGAGAGCCGGGAGGAGGCCGCGTCGTCGACTCCCGCGGACAGCCCGAAGCACTTCGTGAGGACCAGAGGATTCCTCGTCCGGCACGAGTTCCTCGCCTCGGTGATGAAGGTGATGACGGGCACCGGGGTGGCCCAGCTGATCGCCATGGTGGCCACCCTGTACGTCACCCACCGGGTGGCGCCGGCCGAGTGGGGGATCTACGCGGCGATCATGGCGGTGGCCCAGTTCGTCATCCCGGTGGCGGCGCTGCGCTACGACATGGCCATTGTGCTTCCCCGCGACGACGGCGAGGCCAAGAGGATCTTCCGGCTGGCGACCCTCATCAACGCCGTGATGTCGGTGCTCGCGATGATCGTGATGATCCCGGTGGGAGGCCTGCTGGCCAATGCCCTGGGGGCCCCTCAGGCGCGCTGGTGGATGCTGGCCGTCGGGCCGATCATCTTCACCTTCGCCGAGCTGGCGATCGTCAACTACTGGGCGAACCGGCGCAAACGGTTCGGCGTCATCGGCACCAATGCCGTGTGGAACCAGTCGGTCACCGCCGGCGGCCGCATCGTGGCGGCCTTCGCCGGACTGGGAGGGTTCGGCCAGCTGGCCGCGACCCTGCTCGGCGAGGTGGCCGCTCTCGGCAACTTCCGCCATCGGCTCGGCAAGGACCTCAAGTCCATCCCGGAGTCCCAGGTTCCGCTGCGGACGCTGCTCCGGCGCTATCTCAAGATGCCGCTGCTCACCGCCCCCAACGCCATCGTCGACGCGCTGCGGCTGCAGGGCATCAACCTGTCCATCGGGCTGTACTTCTCCAGGGCCACCCTGGGTACCTTCAACATGGCCTGGTCGCTCATGCAGGTCCCGGCCTCGGTGATCAACTCGGCGATGTCCCAGGTCTTCTTCCAGCGCCTGTCGGTCACCGACGCCGGTCGGATGTTCAAGAGCGTCCGGTCCTCGGTGGTCCGCTCGGCGATCATCGGGATCGTGCCCTTCGCGGCGCTGTACTTCCTCATCCCGCCGGTGCTGCCGTGGCTGATGGGCGACGCCTACGCTATGTCGGCCAGGATCGCGGTGGCCCTGGTGCCCTGGCTCTACGTGAACTTCATCACCTCGCCGATCTCGAACATGTTCATCGTCACCCGCAACAACGGGGTGGCGCTGGCCTTCGCCAGCGTCTACGCGGCGGTGCCGCTGGCCTATCTGGCGATGACGCACCACGACATCGTGAAGACGATGTACGTGATGTCGCTCATCATGGCCGGGCTGCTGGTGTGTTACATCGGGCTGGCGCTGGTCGTCGCCAGGCGGTTCGACACCAGGCCCCGGCCGGCCGGTGCGGACGGCACCGGTGATGCCGAGGGGACGACCGAGGAGTCGGCGGGGGAACCCAGTGGGGAGTCGGCAGGGGAGTCGGCCAGGAACCTGCGGGACTGACTGTCGGGCCGGCACGGGCGCCGGATCCCGCGCCGCGAAATTGTGTCGGGACGCGGGGGTCCGATATGTTGAGTAACGGTGACGTGTCTGAGCGGCCGAAAGTACCCGCCTCGAAAGCGGGTGTAGCGAGAGCTACCGAGGGTTCAAATCCCTCCGTCACCGCCATGCGGTACCAGCCCCTGACCAGGTGAACTCTTGGTCAGGGGCTTTTTCGTTGCCTCTGGCGCGGTTGCTGGGGTAGGGCCATGCTGATATCGGGTCGTATCTCCCACGGCGGCAGGGGTCATCCTGGTGACCAGGTGCTGTCTTCCTCGGAGAGAGGACAACCGATGAGCACTGTCTCTGTCACCGCCACCCGGTGGGAGCTGGGATGGGAGCTGTGGATGAATGATGATCACGTCACGCAGTCCCGCACCCTTGCCGACGCCGCGCAGCAGGTCCGCGACTACCTCGACACCGAGCATGGCGAAATCGACCACAGTGACTGGACGATCAACGTCGTCGCCGTCGATCAGCCCTCCTGGGCGGGGAGGCCGGGACGGAGCAACCGTTGCCCCTGTCCAGGTGCCTGACTATTGTCAGGTAAATGGACGATCTGGCGGTGCTCCGGCACTTCAACCGCATCTACACCCAACGCGTGGGCGTTCTGGAGGACTCCTTCCTCGGGATGGGACGGCCGCTGTCGGTCTCCCGGCTGCTCTATGAGATCGGGGCTGTCGACTCCATCGCGGTGGCCGTCCTGAGAGAGATGCTCGGGATGGACTCTGGGCAGTTGGCCCGGACCCTGCGTCGCCTCGAGCGCGAGGGGCTGGTCACCACCACTCCCGATCCAGCGGACCGGAGACGCCGCATCGTCCGCCTCACCGGCGCTGGACGAGAGGTCTGGCAGGAGATGGAGGCTCGCTCGGATCTCAAGGCGAGCCAACTCCTGACACCCCTCACCCCGCATCAGCGAAGTCGGCTTCACGACGCTCTGGAGACCGCAGATCTGCTGGTGCGCGCCGCGACGGTCGAGTTCCGCGAGGTGCCCGTCGACGATCCCCGGGCGCGAACCGCCCAGCATGCGTACTTCGCCGAACTGCACGAGCGGATGGGATATCAGGACCCCGGACCCGAACCCGTCACCCCCGGTGCTGTCCACCTCGTCGCCTGTTCCGACGGACAGCCCGTCGCCCACGGGGAACTGCGCCCGGAGCCGACCATCCCCGATGCCGGCGAGCTCAAGAGGCTGTGGGTTCATCGCGACTGGCGCGGTGCCGGCCTGGGATCGCGCACCCTGCGCCGCCTTGAGACCCTCGCCCGCGACAGCGGCTACGCACGTCTCTACCTGGACACCAACAGCGCCCTCGCCGAGGCCGTCTCCCTCTACGACCACCTCGGCTACCGGCGCGTCGATCGCTACAACGACAATCCTGACGCCGAGCTGTTCTTCTGCAAGGACCTCATCGGCTCCCGGGACTCCGGGCCGGGGGCCGACACCACTGCGGCGCTCACCTGATCCAGCGCTTGGTGACCGTCAGCCACCGTCTGACACTCTTGTTGGGGCCGAGGTTGTTGAAGGTGTAGAAGTCACCGTTCCGAGCGTCGTCGACCCGGAGCTGAATCCTGTTGTCGGATGACAGTCCGTACGCTCCGTACCGATGCCTCTTCAGGACCCGCCACGTGTCCTTGTGACCGTCCAGCCCCATCGAGGTCAGCGTGTTCCCGCACATGGCCACCGTCCAGACGCCCCGGTCGTCGAGCCCCTGAACCGCCCATACGGCCGTCGCCGTGCACGGGGTCCCAGGACGGTGCAAGAGCCGCGACCCTCCCCCGCACCACGGCCGAGGCCCTGCTCGGGGCGCCGTTCCATCTGCCGGCGACGATCCGGTACGAGTACGACCCCACAGCGGCTGGAGCCGTCGTCCTGAAGGTTCCCCGGCCGTTGGCCGCGAGCTTCCCCGAGGCGATCGTGACCCAGGCGCCGGACCGCAGTGCCTGCAGGGAGACGGCCCTACCGGCCCGTGCCGGGGAGGTCACTGCGGTCGCCGTCAGTGTCCGTCGTGGCCCCACCGGGGTTGTCACCGACAGGCTGACCTTCTGGTCGACCGGTCTGACGGTGACCGGTGCGGTGGCCACCGCGGGATGGACCCTGCCCCGGTAGCTGATCGCACCGGCGTAGGAACGCAGGGTGTCCACGGATCCGGTGTGGACGGTGAAGCGGAATCTGCCGGAGGCTGCGGTCCTCCCGGAGAAGATGGTCCGCCAGGAGTTGCCGACCTTCTTCTGGAGGACGACGGGGCGGACGAATGCGGTCGGAACGGAGGAGTAGTAGTTGAACCGCTCCGACCTCATCGGGTTGGCCGGAGAGAGGGACGTGCGCCGAGGGGGTGAGATAGCGGGTGATGTCTGGCTGTTTGTCCCGGTCACCGGAATAGGGGACGTGTCAAGCCTTGTTTCCATTCCTGGTTCGGCAAGACTGGCCATTCACAGCTCCATCCGAAGTCATGGTGCGGTGGTGACCTCACGGGTCGTTCACCCGACATCAGTCTTCAGTCCGCTGGACCCAGAGGAGAACGTGATGGACACGACGCACCAGGACGGCTGCGACCCGCTCGGGGTCGGCCATGGCAGACGTCTGCCGAAGCCTGGTCCGCTGTCGCGAGTCATCGACGCCTCCCTCGACCTGGCCTGGATGGAGGCGGCCGGTCGCACCCTGGAGACCGATGAGGCGCGAGTCCTGGATCTGTGCGACGAACTCTGGAGTGTCCGTGCCGACATCGCACGGTCGATGCGCGAGGCCCGCGACGAGGATGGTCCGCGGGGCCACTGACGAGCCGAGTCAGCCTTCCCGATCGATTCAGCCCAGCAGAGGCCGGTGGTGACGCACCACCAGATCCCGGCCCTCGGGAAGACCCGCCAACTCCGCCCCCAGCGGCTCGACGATGATCCGCTGCACCGGGCGCCGGTCGATGTCCGACAACTCGATCTGGACCTGCAGATCACCGTCCTGACCCGGCAGCCGCCACACCAGATGGGCGGCCGAGGCGCACCACAGCATCCGTGAGGCCAGCGGGGCCGGACTGGCGGTGAGCCCGCCGACCCGACGGACGGCGTCCCTGAACTGCCGGCGTCGCACATCGGCGGGAATGTCGTAGAAGACGTTGGCGGTCAGCTGGTCGGCGACCTTGGTGAAGTCTCCGCTGGCGTGCAGCATCGCGTCGACACGGCGGGCCGCCTGGAAGGTCTGCGACCACAGTTTGATCCGGCGCGCCGGCAGATCGAGGCGGTGCAGCACGGTGTCCAGAAGGTCGGCGGCACGGGTCGCGACCGGCTGGCCGTCGGCGGTGGCGTAGGCGACCACCCCGATACCGGAGTCCAGATGCCATCGCATGTTGGCGGCGTATCCGGGCAGCCCCCCGGAGTGCTGGGCGATCGTCCCGAACCGGGCATCCCGTTCCACCATCAGCCCGAGTCCGTACCCGATGGCGTCGTTGCGCGGCGACGTCCAGCGCGGGCCGATGGAGGCGACCGCGGTGTGGATCCGCTGCATCCTGGCCCGGGAGAAGCTCGACAGCACGCTCACCCGCGGTTCGCCGTTCTGACCGCCGCCGAAACCGGACTTCTCGAAGGGTTCGCTCAGCCATCCGGACCATCGCGCGATGTCGTCGACGGTGCTGAACAGGGCGCCGATCGGAGCGGTCGCACCGGAGTCGGCCATCTCCCTCTCCACCCAACTGGCACCCTGGTCAAAGGTCGTGAACCCCTTCGCCAGGGTGTCGCGGTCGCCGTAGTCCTGGGCCCGGTAACGGGTGTCGTCCAGACCCAGCGGGTTGAGCAGTTCGCGTTTCAGGAAGCTCTCGTAGCGTTCGCTGGTGATCACCTCCAGAATGAGCGAGGCGACCGTGAAAGCGATGTTGGAGTACTGGTAGGTCTGTCCCGGCGGCTCGGTGTAATGAAGTCCGCGCTGCAGAAGGGCCACGAACTCCCGGCGCGGAATGTCGAGATTGTGGTCGGACCAGGCATTGTCCTCGGGAAGTCCCGAGCAGTTCGAGATGATCATCTTGACCGTCACGACCTCGCCGATCGGGGTGGCGAAGGCCGGCACGTAACGGCTCACCGGATCGTCGAGATCGAGCTCGCCGCGCTCCACCAGGAGCAGCAGGCAGGCCACCAGGAAGCTCTTGGACATCGACGCGATCCGGAAGACGTCGCCTCGTCCCGGCGCGCTGAAGCCCTCCCGGGCGGCCGACGAGAAGGCGATGACGCCGCTGCGGTCGAAGACCGCAGCGGCCCAGGTCGGTGCGCAGAGGGACCACTGCGGTACCGACTCCTCGACGATCCCCCTGACGATCTCGGAGTCTGCTCCCTCGCTCGACATGTGCGCCCTCTCCAGTGTGTGCCTGCAGCTGCCCGGTGGCTCAGCCACAGGGCCGAACCTAGCCTGACGAAATGCTCCAGACGGCCGGAAGAGGCTCCGGAAACAGAGCGGTTACGCGATTGTCCAGACGGTGTTTCGTGGCACTCGGATGATCGTCACACTCGGCCCCGGAATTGGCCGGACGGTCACCAGACGGTCACCCGGTGGTCGCCCCGGCGTCATCCCAACTTGTTCTGGGCCAGCCACTGCTGGGCGACGGCGGAGGCGTCCTGCTTGTCGATGACGACCTTCTTGACCAGCCCGGCCAGCACCGGGGTGGTGAGCTTGGCCGAGACGGCGTCCAGACTCCTGGTGAGTGCCGGGGTGGCCTTCGACCGGGTCATCACCGGGACGACGTTCTGGGCGCCGAACAGGTTCTTGGGATCCTGGAGGACCACGAAGTCGTTGACGGCGATGTTGGGATCGGTGGTGTAGAGGTTCGCCACCTGCACCTGGCCGCCCTTGAGGGCCTGAAGGGTGAGGGGACCCCCGACGTCCAGCGGCCGGAACTGCTTGAAGGACAGACCGTAGACGCGCTTGAGCCCCTGGACCCCGTCGACCCGGGTGGCGAACTCCGGGGGAGCGCCCAGCACCAGCTGGGAGGCCTTGCCGGACAGGTCGGCGATCGAGCTGAGACCCAGACTCTGGGCGGTCTTTCTGGTGACCACCATCGAGTCCTTGTTCTGCGCCGAGGCCGGGGTCAGCGAGACGAGCTGGTCCGGCAGGGCCTTCTTCAGTGAGGCGTCGGCGGTCCGGGAGTCGGTGATCGCGGCGGTCTTGTCGAGATAGCGGGCCAGATTGCCGGTGTACTCCGGGATGAGGTTGATCTCGCCCTTCTCCAGAGCCGGAAGGTATGTCTCCCGGGAGGCGATGTTGAGTCTGGTGGTCACCTTCGCCCCGGTGTGGCGCAGCGCTCCGGCGTAGATGTCGGCGAGCAGCTCGTTCTCGGGGAAGTTCGCCGAGCCGACGACGATGGTGTCTGAGGCGGCCGAACCCCCCGATCCGGACGAGCCGGACGAGCCGGAGGCCAGCGGATCCGAGGACGCCCCGCAGCCGGTCAGCACGAGGGTGGTGATGAGAGCGACGGCAGTCGCCATGATTCTGCGGGACACGGGAGACCTCCTGAGCCGATGAGCTGCCCATTGTGGCGCCCGGGACCGACAGGTCACGAGCAGTTCAGCGGTCAGATGAGTCGGACTCCGGGGACAGGCCCGGTGAGACGACGAGTTTCTGGACGCCGGCCAGCACCAGATCGACCACCAGTGCCAGACAGGCCACCAGGACCGATCCGCCGGCCATCATCGGGTAGTCCCGGGCGCCCTGGCCGAGCTGGAGGAAGTAGCCCAGCCCGCCCAGCCCCACATAGGCGGCCAGGGTGGCGGTGGCGATCACCTGCAGCGCGGCCGAGCGCAGCCCCGACAGGATCAGCGGCAGGGCGCAGGGCACCTCCACCCACCACAGCCGCTGCCAGCCGGTCATCCCCATCCCGGTCGCGGCGTCGTGGGCATCGGGCGGCACGGCATCGATCCCCGAGTAGGTGCCGGCCAGCACCGGCGGGACCGCCAGGATCACCAGGACGCCGATCGCCGGGACCTGGAAGGCCGCACTGCCGGACAGCCGCGGCCCGATGACCAGCACCGCGGCGTAGAGCAGTCCCAGGGTGGGCAGCGCCCGCATCCCGTTGACCAGGTTCACCACCGCGGAGCCGCCGCGGCCCGAGTGGCCCACCCACAGTCCCAGCGGGATGCCGATGAGCGCCGCCAGCCCCATCACGACCCCGGAGTAGCCCAGATGCTGGCCGATGAGGGCCCACGCGCCCTCGGACCCCGACCAGGTGGCCGGGGAGGTGAGCCAGTGCCACAGCCCGATCATGAGGCGCACCCCGGGCGGGTCCGCTGCCACGGGGTGACCAGGCGGGTGAGGACGACGATGACGGCGTCCAGCAGGACCGCCAGGAGGACGCAGGCCAGGATGCCGACCACGATCTCGGTGACGAAGGACCGGTTGAACCCGTCGGTGAACAGCGAACCCAGCTGGGGCACGCCGATCAGAGCGGCCACCGAGACGATCGAGACATTGCTCACCGCCGCCACCCGCACCCCGGCCGAGATGGCCGGGGTGGCCAGCGGAAGATCCACGGTGAGGAACCGCCGCAGCCGGCCGATCCCCATCGCCCGCGCCGCGCTGGTGACGTCGGCGGGGACGGTGGCCAGGGCATCGGCGACGGTGCGCACCAGCAGGGCGACGGTGTAGACGCTCAGCGCCGCCACGACATTGGCCGGGTCGAGGATCCCGGTGCCAAGCACCAGCGGCATGAGGATGAACAGGGCCAGGCTCGGGATGGTGTAGAGCAGTCCCGCCGTCACCACGACCGGGGAGTACAGGGACCGGCGGGCCCGTGCCAGGCCGCCCAGCGGCAGGGCGATCACCAGTCCGATGAGCAGCGGCAGGACGGCCAGCACTGCGTGCTGTCCGGTGAGCTGCCAGATCTGGTCGGTGTGGTCGAGGAACCACCTCATGGCCGCTGCCCGCCCGTCTCGATCGCGGCGAGCACATCGGCGGCGCGCACCGTGCCGAGGAGCCGGTGGTCCCGGTCGACGACCACTCCGCGCCGGCTGGGGGAGGACAGCGCGGCGTCCAGCATGGCGCGCAGCGATCCCGACCCCGGTGCCGGTCCGCCCCGCTCGGCCAGGGTGCCGCCCAGGTGGAGGTCGTTCCTGTCGACCCGGGCGCCGGTCTCCGCGGGCCGGATCCAGCCCAGCGGGGAGGCGGCGTCGTCGACCACCAGCAGCCAGGGGTCCCCGCCGGCCGCCGTCACGGCGCCGTCGTGGGGCGCTCCCAGCGTCACGGTCGACTCCTGGTGGGTCGGCAGGTCGGGGGCCGGGGCGAAGGCGAGCCCTCGGTAGCCGCGGTCGTGGCCCAGGAAGGCGGCCACGAAGTCGTCGGAGGGGCCGGCCAGCAGCCGGTCGGGGGAGTCCTGCTGGGCCAGGGTGCCGCCCACCCTCAGCACCGCGATCTGGTCACCGAGCCGGATCGCCTCGTCGATGTCATGGGTGACCAGCACGATGGTCTTGCCGAGATCTGCCTGGAGGTGCAGGAACTCGTCCTGCAGCTGTTCGCGGACCTGCGGGTCCACCGCGCTGAACGGCTCGTCCATCAGCATCACCGGCGGGTCGGCGGCCAGCGCCCGGGCGACGCCGACGCGCTGCTGCTGGCCTCCCGACAGCTGCCGGGGGTAGCGCCGGGCCAGCGAGGCGTCCAGTCCGACCCGCTCCAGCAGCTCCAGGGCGTCGCCGCGGGCCTGCCGGCGGCCGGTGCCGAGCAGCCGGGGGACGGTGGTGATGTTGTCGAGAACGGTCCGGTGGGGGAACAGGCCGCCGCTCTGGATGACATATCCCATTCGACGTCGCAGGTCGGTGGGATCGAGGGTGGAGACGTCCTCGCCGTCGATCTGGATGGATCCCGAGGTCGGCCTCACCATCCGGTTGATCATTCTCAGCGAGGTGGTCTTTCCGCATCCGGAGGGCCCCACCAGGACCGTGATCTGCCCGGTCGGGGCCGTCAGACTCAGCCCGTCGACCGCCCGGGTGCCGTTGTCGTAGACCTTGACGACATCGTTGAAACAGATCATGAGGTGGCAGAATAACACCGTGCCGATATTCGATCTCGACCTCCTGATCGGGGCGGCGGTCGCACTACTGGCGGTCTTCGCGGCACGAATCAGCTCTCGGCTCGGGCTTCCGGCCCTGCTGCTCTTCCTGCTGGTCGGGATGATGCTGGGCCCGGTCGGGTTCGGCATCCAGTTCAACGACGCGGCGATGGCCCATGGCCTGGGATTCGCCGCCCTGGTGCTGATCCTGGCCGAGGGCGGCCTGAGTACGAAGTGGACCTCGATCAAACCGGCGCTCGCGGTCTCCAGCCTGCTGGCGACGGTCGGCGTCGGCGTCTCGATCGGCCTGATGGCGGTCTTCGGTCACTTCGTCATCGGGCTGCCGTGGAATGTCGCGATCCTGCTCGGCGCGGTCACCGCGCCCACCGACTCGGCGGCCGTCTTCTCCGTGCTGCGGGGGGTTCCGGTGCCCTCCCGGGTGAGATCGGTGCTGGAGGCCGAGTCCGGTCTCAACGACGCCCCGACCGTTCTCGTGGTGATCGCCATGACCGCGATGATCGGCGGCCACCAGCCCCACGGTGGGATCCCCGGGCTGATCGGCTCGGTGGTCTACGAGTGGGTCGGCGGCATCCTTCTGGGACTGGCGGTGGGCTGGGTCGCGGTGCGGATCACCCGGCGGGCCATCCTGCCCTCCTCGGGTCTGTACGCCCTGGCCGCACTGTCCTGGGGGGTGCTCGCCTACGGCCTGGGGGTGTGGATCGGGGTCTCCGGCTTCGCCGCGGTCTACGTCGCCTCCGTGGTGGTCGGCAACGGCGACCTGCCCTACCGGCACGCCACCGAGTCCTTCGCCGAGGGGGTCGGCTGGATGGCCCAGATCGGACTGTTCGTGATGCTCGGCCTGCTGGCCGACCTGGACCGTCTCAGCTGGGCCGAGGTGATCCAGGGCACGGTCGCCGGGGTCTTCCTCACCTTCGTGGCGCGCACCGTCTCGGTGATCGTGTGCGCGACGCCGTTCCGGATCCCCTGGCGCCACCAGGCCTTCCTGTCATGGGCGGGGCTGCGCGGGGCGGTGCCGATCATTCTGGCCACCATCCCGATGGCCGCCAGGATCGACGAGGCCCAGCACGTCTTCGACATTGTCCTGGTGTTCGTGGTGGTGTTCACCAGCCTCCAGGGACCGACCCTGCCCTGGGTGGGACGGCTGCTGGGACTGGTGGATCCGGACGCCGCCAAGGACGTCGACATCGAGGTCGCGCCGCTGGACCAGATCGACGCCGTGCTGCTGCAGGTCAACGTCCCCCAGGACTCCCACCTGGTCGGGGTGACGGTCAGGGAGCTGCGGCTGCCCCGCAATGCCTTCATCTCGCTCATCATCCGCAGCGAGGAGTCCTTCGTGCCGCGGGCCTCCACCGCCCTGTCGCCCGGGGACGAGCTGCTCCTGGTGACTCCGGAGAGGCATCGTCGTCAGGTCCAGGAGAGGCTCACCGAGATCGGCCGGGGCGGCCGACTGGCCCGTTGGCACGGGCTGAGGATCACCGCCGAGGAGTGATCCGGGGCCTCAGCTGGTAGCCGACGGGGAGGCCGAGGGGGTCGACGGTGAGGGCGATCCCGGCGTCGGCGTCGGGCTGGCGCTGGGGGCCGGCAGGCAGACCGGGCCGGTGACCGGCAGCGAGGTGGGCGCCTTGGCGTTGAATCCGCCGTAGGTGGTGCCGACCTTCACGGTCACCGAGTGGTCGACCTTGGTGGCGTCCTCCTGGATGGCCGACTTCGGGAAGAAGGCCGCCACGAGCTTCACCTCGGGGGAGTCCTTGGCGACTCCGACGATGACGGTCTGCTTGACGCGGTCCTCGGTGTTGCCGACGTCGGTGACGTTGAATCCCTTGGCGGTGAGCTGCTTGCCGACGTCACCGGCCAGACCGCGGGTGTACCCGCCATTGATGACGTTGACGCTCACCGACTTGGTGGTGAGGGTCTTGCCGACATCGGTGGGCACGCAGGGAGGCACCACATCCCCGGGCATCGGCGCCGTCAACCCCTTCCAACCGAAGAAGAAGGCCACCCCGACCAGTGCGAGCAGCAGCAGCAGGGTGATGGGGGTGGCGGCGATCCGAAGATAGCGTCGAGTGGATTCGGAGGTCATGGAGGCTCTGGGTCAGCGCAGCTCAAGAACCCGGGCGTGGACCGTCTGACGCTGCTGCAGAGCGGCGCGCAGAGCACGGTGCAGGCCGTCCTCCAGGTAGAGCTCGCCGCGCCATGCCACGACATGGGCGAAGAGATCACCGTAGAAGGTGGAGTCGTCCTCGAGAAGGTTTCCCAGATCCAGGGTGCTCTTCGTCGTGACGAGCTGGTCGAGACGCACCTGGACAGGCGGGATCTCGGACCACTGCTTCTGCACGTACCCGTGGTCGGGGTAGGGGCGAGAGTCGCCGACTCGTTTGAAGATCACGCAGCGATCCTACCGGTTGCCGAGGACATGCAACCTCCAACGGTCGGGTGAGTCGAGCGATCGGGAGACGCCGCCCGGGGCGATGACGCCGTTTGTCCACCGCGTCGTGGGGTGCGCCGCGACCCCGATCCCGGGCGTAGCGTTTGTGCCGCGCACCGGGACCTCCCGCGCCTCTGGAAAGGAAGACGATGACCCAGTTCGACTTCGATAGCCCCACCCCCGAGTGGCTGCGTGCCCGTGGCACCGGCCGCTGGAAGGACGTGGACGAGGACGTCATTCCGCTGTGGGTGGCGGAGATGGACTTCCCGGTTGCCCCTCCGGTGCAGGCGGCGATCCAGGACGTCGTCACCAAGCAGGCCTACGGGTATCCGCGCAACAACGGTCTCAAGGAGGCCTGGGCCGCATGGGCCGGCCGCCATGAGGGGCTGGACGTCGACCCGGACAAGGTCGCGCTGCTGCCCGACGTGCTCACCGGGGTGAGGCTGGCGATCCGCACCTACTCCCCGGAGGGGTCCCCGGTGGTGCTGCCGACACCAGCCTACATGCCGTTCTGGGAGGTGCCAGGACTGGAGCACCGCGAGATCGTCTCGGTGCCGATGGTCACCGGGCCCGACGGCCTGGCGACCCTGGACCTCGACGGGATCGAGGCTGCCTTCGCCCAGGGGGCCCGTTCGATGATCCTCAGCCAGCCCTACAACCCGCTGGGCCGGGTCTTCACCGCCGATGAGCTGCGTCCGCTGGCCGAGCTGGCCGAGAAGTACGACGCCTTCATCATCTCCGACGAGATCCACGGGCCGTTGGTCCCCGAGGGCCACAATGTGGCCTTCGCATCGGTCTGTGAGCTCGCCGCGAAGCGCTCGGTGAACGTGTCCTCGGCGTCCAAGTCGTGGAACCTGGCCGGCCTCAAGACCGCCTTCATCACCTTCTTCACCGACGAGACCCGCCGCGCCTGGGTCAAGGGGGTCCACGAGCTGGAGTCCGAGGGGGCCACCACGGTCGGGCTGGCCGCCAACCTGGCGGCCTTCACCTCGGGTCAGCCCTGGCTCGACGCGGCCAACGCCTACATCCGTGCCAATGCCGTGTGGTTGCACGACGCACTGGCCAGCCGGCTGCCCGAGGTGCACTTCACGGTGCCCCAGGGGACCTACCTGGGCTGGCTCGACCTGCGCGACGCCGGGCTGCCCGATCATGCCGGCAGCTGGCTGCTCGAGCACGCGCGGATCCGACTCAACGACGGTCCGACCTTCGGCCCCGGCGGGGCCGGGCACGCCAGGATCAACCTGGCGACCCCTCGTCCCCTCCTCATCGAGGCGACCGGACGGATGGTCGAGGCGATCACCCACCGCTCCCGGTAACGTTCCCGGTGAGAGGCCTTCGGCCGTGCTGGCGGCGCGTGGGGACCGGCCGCTCAGGGCCGGTCCCATGGCGGCGCGCCCGGCGCGGAGGCTCGACTGAATCGCCCATCCGTGCAACGGTGGGCACACATGTGGTGCGGAGTGACTGACTTCCCGCTCCGGCCCCCGAGGAGAGGCAAGCTCGTATGGACATCAGATCCATGGATCCGCAGAGCGTTCAGGAGCTCTTCGATGTTCCGGTGGTAGGACCCGATGGGGAGAGTGTCGGCACCGTCGAGCAGATCTTTGCCGACGATGTGACCGGCGCCCCGACCTTCCTCACCGTGCGCAACGGGGATCGGGAGTGCTACATCCCGGTCAGCGGAGCCGACCTGGATGCGCACACCGTGACCATTCCGTTCTCCAAGGATGTCGTCGACGCCGCCCCCTCGGCGGTGGACGCCGAGGACCTGTCCCTGGAGCAGGAGACCTCGCTGTACCGCTACTACGGGATCCGGCCGCCGCGCAGGTCCTCGGCGGGCACCGGGGAGCATGACGAAGCGGCTGCCGGTGACGATGTCACCCCGAGCCACGCGCAGTCCGACGAGGAGGACGAGGCCTACCAGAGGCCGTCCGACGAGGAGAACCCGGCGGCCCTGGACGAGCCCGTGCTGGGCGGCCAGGAGGCTCCCGCCGAGGAGCCCGACGACGAGAACGAGTTCCGCTCGATCGAGGAGATCGACGAGTCCCAGGATCCCGCCGCTCCCGAGTCGACCACCGACGAGCTGCCGGCCGAGGAGGCCGCGGTGCTCGACGGCCCGGACGACGTCCAGCCCGTCGAGGCTGCTGGCGATGAGTCGGCCGAGGAGACGGCGGGGATCGACAGCGCCGCCGACCAGGACGCCGAGGAGACGGCCGACCAGGTCGAGTCCGAGGATGTCGTCGAGCCCGCCGATGAGGCGGAGCAGGCACCCGAGGAGTCCGTCGAGCCGGCCGATGTGGCCGAGACGGCCGCGGTCGCCGGAGTGGCCGGGATGACCGGTGCCGCGGTGAGCGAGGACGCCTCCTCCCAGGCCGATGAGGTGGATCCGCTCGACGCCCTCATCGTCGACCCGGGCGATGTGGACAAGGCCGACCCCGAAGGGGTGCGGGCCGTTCCCGAGCCGGACGAGCTTGGCGACGTCGTGCTGCCCGCCGGTGCGAAGCTGCGCAAGTACGTCATCACCGAGATGGTCACCGTCCAGGTTCCGGTGCGCCGCGAGGTGGTCTGCTACGAGGACGCCGACGGCGTCATCCACGAGCTACGGACCGTCCCGGCGCCGGCCCCGGCGGCCCAGGCGACGCCCGAGGACTCGGGCGACCCGGAGGACTGAGACGCAGAAGAAGGGGGCCCGCCGAATTATCGGCGGGCCCCCTTCTGCGTGGTGAGCCGTGTGCTCCGGAGCGAGCCGGAGCCTCAGCGGGACCGGATCAGCCGACCTGCTGGTAGCTGACGGTGACAACTCCCGAGCCGGTGCTGGCGATCTTGGAGAAGGCGCCGGTGGTGAGGTCCAGGCAGCGTCCGGAGATGTAGGGCCCGCGGTCGTTGACGCGCACGATGACGGACTTGCCGTTGGCCTTGTTGGTGACCTTGAGGCGGGTGCCGAACCGCATGGTCTTGTGGGCGGCGGTCATCGCGGAGGCGCTGAAGCGCTCGCCGTTGGCGGTCTGGTAGCCGTAGCCGTAGAACGAGGCCTTGCAGGTGCCCAGCGAGCCGGTCGTGGTGACGCGGCTGGCCGAACGCGAGGCGGTGGAGTTGCGGGCGGGGGCGGCGACCTTGGAGTAGCTGAGGTAGCCACTGGAGATGTAGCCGGTCTTGCCCTTGTAGAGCACCTTGGTCCAGCCGCCGCGGGAGGCGGACAGTGCCTTGACGTGCCCGGCCTGGGGCAGCATCCCGATCTTGGCGCTGGAGGTAGTGGCCCGCGACCGCACGGTCACGGTGGTCTTGGCGTAGACGATGCGGCCGCCGCTGCGGGAGGCGGTCGGCTTGGCGGCCGCCACCTTGCCGTGGCTGAGGTAGCTGCTGGAGATGTAGCCGACCTTGCCCTTGTAGAGCACCTTGGTCCAGCCGCCGCGGGAGGCGGACAGGGCCTTGACGTGCCCGGCGCGGGGCAGCAGTCCGATCTTGGCGCTGGAGGTGGTGGCCCTGGCGCGCACGTTGACGGTGGCGGTCGCGTAGACGAGCTTGCCGGCCTGGCCGGCGGGCTTCGGTGCGACGGCGGCCTTCGGGGCTGCGACCGGCTTGGGGGCGCTGGCCACCTTGGTGGGCTGCGCGGGAGCGGCGTGAGCCTGTTCCCCAACCGATCCCATGACGGCGACGCCGGTGGCTGCACTGATGGCAACGATGCGGCGCAGGGACCGACTGTGGCCCGAGGTCTGAGTGTTGATCATGTCGAGTTCCTTCCGCTGGGGGCCAACGGAGGCCCGGCGACAACCCGACAATAAGGACAGTCTGAGAGATTCTCAACTTTTTGTCGGAACTTTCGCTCCCCGGGCGCCCCGTGGACGGCCGCCCGATGGCCGTCTGACGGCGTCCTGAGGACGTCGCGAGGGCTTGTCAGGGCAGGGTGACAGTGCTTTCGGTCGGTCGGATCTCATTACCGCTTCAGACTTCACAGCCGGGTCGAGATCGTCTGTCAGCGAGAGCGGTGGTCAGTGGGATCCGACGAATCGCGTCACCAGGCGATGGAGGGCGGTGACGGTGAGCTCGAGATCGGCGACCGACAGGTGCTCGTCGGTCGCGTGCCAGCGCCGCAGCATCTGGCCCAGGGTGCTCTCGCGGTGGTAGAGGGAGAACCCGTAGCCGAGGCCGCCGAGCGGGCGGGTGAACTGCATGTCGGAACCGCCCGAGCCGATCACGGGGACCACCGCGGAGTCGGGGAAGAACTCCTTGATGGTCTCCTCGATGGCGGTGTAGAGCGGGGTGTCGGTCGGGCTGACGGTGGCCTCGGCGCTGATCAGGCGCTCGATCTCCACCTCCTCGGCGAGATCGCCGAGGGCGGCGCGCAGAGTCTGGTCGACGTCGTCGTCGGTCTGTCCGGGGAGGGTCCGGATGTCCAGCTCCAGGCTCGCGGTGCCCGGGATGACGTTGATCGCCTTGCCGGCGCCGACGACGGTCTCGGCGACCGTGAGGTGGGAGACCGCGTGGGCGTAAGGGGCCAGATCCCCGAAGGCCTCGTAGACCTCGTCGGAGGCGCCGCTCAGCAGGGCCTGCTCGGTGGCCGGGTCGAAGCGGAAGAAGCTCACGAAGTGGCGCCAGAGGTCGTCGTGGGCCGAGGGCAGCGGCATCTGTGCCAGCCGGGTGGCCACCTCGGCGATCTTCTGGACCGCCGAGGTCTTGCGCCAGGGCATCGAGCCGTGGCCGGGCTGGGTGTGGACGGTGAGGCGTCGCTGGGCGGCTCCCTTCTCGCCGACCGCCACCACGACGGCGTCCGACCCGTCACTCGCCTGCAGGTGCGAGCCGCCGAACTCCGAGATGCAGTTCCGCCAGTCGAACGCATCGGGCTGGTGGGCCGTGATCCAGCCGGCGCCCAGGCCGCCGCGGGCCTCCTCGTCGGCGACCGCGGCGAAGGTGAGGGTGCCGTGCGGGCGCCCGGAGGTCGCGATCTCGCGGGTGACCACGGCCATCGCCGCGGTCAGGCCCATCATGTCGACGGTGCCGCGGCCCCAGATCTGGCCGTCGACGATCTCGGCGCCGAAGGGGTCCCTGGACCATGCCGGGGCGTCGACCGGGACGACGTCGGTGTGGCCGAGCAGGGTGAGCGGTTCGGCCTGCGGGTCGGTCCCCTCGATCGTCACGATGAGGGAGACGCGGCCCGGGTGGGGTTCGATCCGGCGGGTTGTGACGGGGGTGCCGGCGAAGAAGGCCTCGAGGGTCTCGGCGTTGCGGATCTCCTGGCCGGAGTCGGGGGTCAGGTCGTTCTCGCAGGCGTTTCTCACCAGTTCCTGGAGCAGCGCGAGGGTGGTTCCGGCGAGATCCTCCGGTCCGCGCGGGGAGTCGCTGGAGGGTGTGGGGTAACTGGTGGGCATGGACGCTCCTGGATGAGTTCTGGACCGGTCTTCGCCGTGCTGGATGGTTGGCCGCGACCCTACCGGTCGGAGCGGGGTGGTCCCGGGGGTGATCAGGGTCCGGGCGGCCTGGGGTGTCCGCAGGTGCGAGAGCCGCCGATGGGATCTGCGCGGGAATCTCCGTCAGGGTCTTGACGGGGCTCGTTGCGTGTGTTGCACTTGTGGAAACGATTCCATGTAATCGTTTCCAAGCCTCTTCGGAGCACGCGGTCCGACGGTGTCGACGGGCCGCCCCAGGACGGCCATCACTCAACGCTGAGGACGGTGCAGACGCGATGCGCAAGCCCACGATCAAGGACGTCGCCGCTCGGGCGGGGGTGTCCGTCGGCACCGTCTCCAGGGTCCTCAACGGCAGCACGGCGACCTCGCCGGGCGCCCGGGAGGCAGTTCTGGCGGCGGCCCGAGATCTGGGGTACCTGCCCAATGCGCATGCCCGGTCACTGCGCTCCGAGCACAGCGGCACCATTGCCGTCCTGGTCCCCGACATCAGGAACCCCTTCTTCGCGGAACTCGCACGGGTGGTGGAGAAGGCCGCCCTGGACCGGGGCCTGGCAACCCTGCTGTGCAATGCCGATGAGTCGGCCGAGCAGTTCGACCGCTATGTCGGGGTGATCCGCCGGCAACGGGTCGACGGGGTCGCGATGATCCCGATCAGCGAGGCCCACCGGGCCATCGACAGTCTGGTCCAGGACGGCATCCCGGTGGTCTTCCTCGACCGCCACATGCGGGGCTCCGGGATTCCCTCGATCGTCAGCGACCCGGATGCCGGCGTCTGCCAGGCGGTGGACCACCTGCTGGCCTGCGGTCATCGGCGGATCGGCGTCATCACCGGGCCGATGTCCTCATCGGCCGGCCGGGAGCGATACGAGGCCTACTGCCGCGCGATGGCGAACCACAGGCTGCCGGTCGACCAGGAGCTGGTCGCCAACGGCGACTTCCAGGAGAGCTCCGGTGAGCGGGGAGCCGGTCTGCTGATCGACCGGGGAGCCAGCGCGATCTTCGCATCGGACTCCCTGATGTCTATGGGGGCGTTGAGGACCTGCCACACCAGGGGACTGCGGATCGGCGTCGACATCGACCTCGTCGGATTCGACGACCTTCCGGTCTTCACCCTCACCGACCCACCACTGACGGTGGTCGACCAGCCGATCCAGGAGATCGGCGACCAGGGGGTCGAGATGCTCGCCCGACGGATGGCCGGCGAACTGCCGGACAGTCGGCGTCTTCCCACCCGTCTCATCGTCCGGGCCTCGACGAGGGCCGGTCGTGCCCCGGCCGTCGCACCCGCATCACCCATCCCTTCCGCATGAGAGGAGGAGCCATGTCCGAACCATTGCAGTCGGTCCTGAGACTCGACCATGTCACGAAGAGCTTCGGCCCGGTGACGGTGATCGACGATGTCAGTGTCGACGTCGTCCCGGGGCGCGTCCGCGTCCTGCTCGGCGAGAACGGCGCCGGAAAGTCCACCCTGATCAAGATGATGTCGGGGATCTACCACCCGGACTCGGGATCGGTGATCATCGACGGGCATCCCGCCGAGCTCCCCGATGTCAAGGCCGCCGAGGCCCAGGGCATCGCCGTCATCCACCAGGAACTCAACCTCGTCCCACAGCTGTCGGTCGCCGAGAACATCATGCTCGGGCGCACCCCGAGCCGAGGCGGACTGGTCCAGTGGAGACCCCTGCGACGCAGAGCCGAGGCCGCCCTCGAGCGGATCGGCCTGAACGTCTCGCCCGAGAAGCTGGTGGGCGAACTGAGCTCGGCCCATCAGCAGCTGGTGGAGATCGCCAGAGCCCTGTCGACGGATGCCCGGGTACTCATCCTCGACGAGCCGACCGCAGCGCTCACCCGCAGGGAGTCGCGGCAGCTCTTCTCGGTGATGGACGACCTCAAGGCCCGGGGAGTCGCGATGGTCTTCATCTCCCACCACCTCGACGAGATACCGAGGGTGGGAGACGATGTCACCGTGCTTCGCGACGGCGTCGCGGTCGGGGAGGTGCCGGCCGACACCCCGGAACCCGAGCTGGTGCGGCTGATGGTCGGCCGGGACATCGAGGACCAGTTCCCGCGGCACCGCAGCGAACCGGGGGAGGTCCTGCTGGAGGTCGAGGGACTCACCCGACGGGGAGACTTCGACAACATCAGCTTCGAGGTCCGCGCCGGAGAGGTGCTCGGCCTGTCCGGGCTGGTCGGCGCAGGCCGCTCCGAGGTGGTCCGGGCGATCTTCGGCGCCGATCCCTACGACTCCGGCACCGTGCGGGTCCGCGGGGAGAAGCTCCCCCGGGGCAGTGTCGGCGCCGCCATCTCCCGCGGGGTGGGTCAGGTTCCCGAGGAGCGCAAGTCCCAGGGGCTGGTGCTGGCCGGCAGCGTCGCCGACAACATCGGCTACGCGACACTGCGCTCCACCTCCCGCGCCGGTCTCGTCGATCGCAGAGGTCAGCGGCAGCGGGCGGCCGAGGTCGCCGAGAAGCTGCACATCCGGATGGCAGGCCTCGACCAGGCCGTCGGCGATCTGTCCGGCGGCAACCAGCAGAAGGCGGTGCTGGGACGCTGGGTGCTGGCCGGATCCTCGGTGCTGCTCCTCGACGAGCCGACCCGCGGTGTCGACGTCGGCGCCAAGGTCGAGATCTATCAACTCATCAATCGGGTGACCGACTCGGGCGGCGCCGTCGTGATGGTCTCCAGCGAGCTCCCCGAGGTCCTCGGGATGAGCGATCGGATCGCGGTGATGGCCAACGGCCGCCTCACCGGCATCGTCGAAGCCGACTCGGCCACCGAGGACTCTGTCATGACCCTGGCCGTGAAGAGTCTCGACTGAGACGCCCCCGCACCGCATCGTCGCGGCCCGGTTCCCGAGCCGCACCCGTCCTCCACTCCTCATTTCTCGGGGGAAAGGAATCAATGATCATGAGCAGCACCGTTGCCGCTCCCGCAAAGGTCTCCCCGGCCAGACGTGTCGGCCACTGGGCCCTCAACCATGGCGCACTGGTGGGCCTCATCGTGCTGTGCGTGGCACTGTTCATCGCCACGCCGGCCTTTCTCACGGTGTCCAATGTCATCAACATCGGCATCCAGACGGCTGTCGTCGCCATTCTGGCGTTCGGCATGACCTTCGTCATCATCACCGCCGGGATCGACCTGTCGGTCGGGTCCCTGGTGGCCTTCTCGGCGATGACCTGTGCGTGGATGTTCTCCAATGCCGGACTGCCCGGGCCACTGACCCTGGTCATCGGCCTGCTGGCCGGCCTGGTCGCCGGAGCGATCTCCGGGCTGGGGATCGCCTACGCCAAGCTGCCGGCCTTCATCGCCACCCTGGCGATGATGAGCATCGCCCGCGGCCTCACCCTGGTGATCTCCGACGGCACGCCGATCGCCACCCCGGAGTCGGTCAACTGGCTGGGCGGCGACATCGGGCCGATTCCGGTGCCGATCATCATGATGGCCCTGGCCTGGCTGGTCTGCTGGTTCCTGCTGTCGCGCACGGTGCTCGGCCGATCGCTCTACGCCATCGGCGGCAACCCCGAGGCCGCCAGGCTGTCGGGCCTGCCGGTGAAGAAGACCCTGGTCACGGTGTACGCCCTGAGCGGCGTCTTCGCCGCACTGGCCGGCCTCGTGCTGGCCGGCAGGCTCTCCTCGGCCCAGCCCCAGGCGGGGGTCAGCTACGAGATGGACGCCATCGCCGCGGTGGTCATCGGCGGTGCGTCGCTGGCCGGAGGCGCCGGCAAGGCGAGCGGCACCTTCATCGGTGCGGTGCTGCTGGCAGTCATCCGCAACGGCCTCAACATTCTCAACGTGTCGTCGTTCTGGCAGCAGGTCGTCATCGGCTGCGTCATCGCTGTCGCCGTCGGGTTCGACGTGTTCCGCAATCACAAGAAGTCCTGAGAGAAGAACTCGTAACAACCGTTGCAATGGCATACCGGAAGTCGTTCCGGATGCCTTCTGAAAGGAAATGAACAATGCAGTTCAACAAGATCTCGAAGACCATGGCTGCTCTCATGGTGGGAGCCCTGGCGGTCGGTGGACTCGCTGGGTGCAACCGCGACGGGGGTGCGGCCAGCGGGTCGAGCGCCGACAAGGGAACCGTCGTGCTGGCGGTGTCCACCCAGACCAACCCCTTCTTCGTCCAGCTGGTGAACGGCGCCAAGGCGGAGGCGAAGGCCAAGGGGGTCACCCTCCAGATCCAGGACGCCTCCGACGACGCGGCCACCCAGGCCAACCAGATCTCCAACGCCATCTCGACCGGGGCGAAGGTGGTCATCGTCAACCCGACCGACTCCGACGCGGTGGCCCCCTCGGTCAAGGCCCTCAACAAGGCCAAGATCCCGGTGATCGCCGTCGACCGGAGTTCCTCCAGCGGAACCGTGGACTCCTTCATCGCATCGGACAACGTCGCCGGCGGCGCCCAGGCGGCCAAGGAGCTCGCCACCAGCATGGGTGAGAAGGGCGACGTCATCCAGCTCCAGGGGACCCCGGGAACCTCCGCGAGCCGCGACCGCGGCAAGGGATTCACCCAGGAGATCGCCAAGTACCCCAATATCAAGGTGGTGGCCAAGCAGACCGCCAACTTCGACCGCTCCAAGGCTCTCGACGTGACCACCAACCTGGTGCAGGCGCACCAAGGGGTGACCGGCCTGTTCGCCGAGAACGACGAGATGGCCCTGGGTGCGATCTCTGCTCTCGGATCGAAGGCCGGCAAGTCGGTGAAGGTCATCGGCTTCGACGGGACGGCCGACGGGCTGAAGGCGGTGGCGGCCGGAACGATGGGCGCCTCGATCGCCCAGCAGCCGGCGCTGCTCGGCAAGACCGCCGTTGACCAGGCCGCGGATCTGCTGGCCGGCAAGAAGGTGCCGACCACGACCCCGATGAAGGTCGTCACCGTCACGAAGTCGAATGTGAAGGACTACCAGTGAGCGTGCCCATTGTTGTCGTCGGATCGGTGAACGCCGATCTGCGGGCCACCGTCGAGCGTCATCCCCAGCCGGGGGAGACGGTCCTCGGCGGTGACGGCACCGTGACCCCGGGCGGCAAGGGCGCCAACCAGGCCCTCGCCGCGGTGAGGGCCGGCGGCCGGGTCGCGATGGTCGGCGCCGTCGGCCGCGATCCGAACTCCGACGCCGCGCTGCGCCTGCTGAGGAGCCAGGGGCCTGATCTTGGCGCCGTCGACGAGGTGGACGGACCCACCGGGGTGGCCGTCGTGATGGTGGCCGCCTCCGGGGAGAACGCAATCATCGTCATCCCCGGGGCCAACGCCACCGTCGACGCCTCGGCGGTGGAGCGTCACCGCGACCTCATCGAGGGGGCCGGGGTGGTGGTCTGCCAGGGCGAGATTCCGGTGGACGGGATCGTGCAGGCATCCGAGCTCTGCGAGTCGGCGGGAGGGCGGTTCATCCTCAACCTCGCCCCGGTGATCGAGGTGCCGTCCGAGCTGATCCTGCGGGCCGACCCGCTGGTCGTCAACGAGCACGAGGGAGCCCTGGTGGCGGCGATGTTCGACGCCGGGGCCGACACCGAGGCCCTGGAGGCCGACCCGTCGGCCTGCGTCGACCTGCTGATGTCACAGGGCTGCCGCTCGGTGGTGATGACCCTGGGGTCGAAGGGCTCGTTGGTGACCGTGGAGGACCAGGTGCGCGCGATTCCGGCGGAGAGGGTTGAGGCCGTCGACACGGTCGGTGCCGGGGATGCCTTCGTGGGAGCCCTGGCCGCCCGGCTCGCCGATGACGGGGATCTCGAGTCGGCCTGCCGCAGTGCGTCGGGATTCGCCGCGCTGACGGTCACCCGGCCCGGGGCGCAGGCGTCCTACCCGACCGCGGAGGAGGTTGCAGCGACATGAAGCGGCAGGGGCTCCTCAACCCGCAGTTGTGTGCGGCGATCGCACGGTTGGGCCACACCGACACCTTCGTCGTCGCGGACTGCGGGCTGCCCGTACCGCGCGACGTGCCGGTCGTGGACCTGGCTCTGGTCTTCGGGATTCCGAGATTCGCGGAGGTGCTGTCGGCCGTCCTGTCCGAGGTCGTCGTCGATCACGCGGTGATCGCCGGCGAGGCGGTGGGCGCCGAACCCGAGGAGTGGGTCCGCGGCGGGATCGACAGGGTGCTGACCGTCCCCCACGAGGAGCTGAAGCGGCAGGTGGCCGACGCCTCCTTCGTGGTCAGAACGGGAGAGACGACCCCCTTCGCCAATGTCATCGTGCACTGCGGGGTGCCGTTCTGAGGCCGGACCGGCCATCACAGTGATCGTTCCCACTGAGCATCCCTCCGGCGTGGGGCCGGAATCGCGGGCGATCGGGCCCCGGGATTGCGAGGATGAGGCATGACCATGAGTGATGGCCGGCCGGTGATCGGCCTGGTGGGTGCCGGCGGGATCAGCCGGGCCCACCTCCCCGCCCTGCTGGAGCTTGGCAGCAGGGTTCTGGTGCTGCGCCGGACGGGGGCCGAGGCGCTGGTCGCCGCACATTCGGAGGCACCGGTACCCCTCGAGATCGTCGACTCCCTGGCGGAGCTGCTGGACCGCTCCGATGTGGTGGACGTCGTCACCCCCACGCCGACCCATCTCGACATCGTGAGGGCCGCTCTGGAGGCGGGTTGCGACGTCGTCTGCGAGAAGCCGCTGGCCCGCACCGCCGCCGACGCCCGGGAACTGGCCGACTGCGCGGCCGCCACCGGCCGCCGGCTGTTCCCCGCCCACGTGGTGCGCTACTTCCCCGAGTACCTCGCGCTCAAACGGGCGGTGGACCGGGGCGAGGCGGGCGGACTCGCGGTGCTGAGATTCCTGCGCTCGGGATCCTTCCCGGTCAGCGGCTGGTTCGCAGATCTCCAGGCCTCCGGCGGGGTGATCATGGACCAGATGATCCACGACCTGGATCAGGCGCGCTTGATCGCCGGACCGGTGCGAAGTGTCTCGGCGCTGAGGACCCGCAGCAGCCGTCACGGCCACCGGCTCGAGGTCGGCCATGTCATCCTCACCCACGCCAGCGGCGCGATCTCGCAGTGCTCGGGGGTGTGGGGGCCGCCGAGTCTGACCTTCTCCACCGAGTACGCGGTCACCGGCGACGCCTGGACGTTGCGCCACTCTTCCCTCGACGGCGGAGGTGGGGCGGCACTGGAGGACGATTCCTCCGACGTCCTGGACCCCTACAGCCCGTACACCGCCCAGCTGCGGGAGTTCCTCGCCGCGATGACCGGCGGACCGGCACCCCGGGTGTCGGTGGAGGACGGCGTCGAGGCGGTGCGGATCGCCGAGGCGGCCCTGGAGTCGGTGGCTACCGGGGCGCCGGTGTCCCTGGTGCCGGAGGCGTGACGCCGTGGAGGTGACGATCGACATCGGCAAGTCGGGGTCCCGGACGCGACTGCACGAGACTCCCGGTGGTCTCCCCGGCTCGAGCTCAGCGCCGGTCGAGGTCGAGGGGCCCGGGATCGATCCGTCGACTGCCGGGCGACCCGATGGGGCAGCCCGGGTGGCCAGAGTCGTGCGGGAGGCCGTCGCATCGGCTGCGGCGCAGGTGCCGGGCGGGCAGATCACCTCGATCGTGGTGGCGAGCACGGCCGTCCCCGCCGATGCCCGGCCCGTGGCCGACGGCCTCGCCGAGCGGTTCCCGGCCGCCCGGATCGCCATGTTCACCGATCACACCGCCGCCCACGCCGCGGTGCTCGGAGAGCCCGGGGTGGCCGCGACGGTGGGCACCGGGGTCGGCGTCACCGCCCTGTCCCGACAGGGTGCCATCACCCGGGTGGACGGCTGGGGGCCCGATCTGGGGGACCGGGGATCGGCCTGGCAGATCGGCCGCGAGGCACTGCGCGCCGGATTCGCGGCACACGACGGCGTCGGGGAGGCCACCGCCCTGGAGGAGGCGGCCAGGATCTTCTGCGGAGGGATGGAGCTGGCAGACGCGGTGCGGCTGCTCGCCGCCGAGGACCGGGTGGCGCGGATCGCCGGTTTCGCCCCACGGTGTGCGCTCTCGACGACCCGGTGGCGCGCGGCATCGTCTCCACGGCGGCCGAGGACCTGCTGGCCAGCCTGGCCAGCGCGGCGATCCGATCGGGGACCACGACGGTGGCCTGCAGGGGCCGGCTGCTGCTCAACGACCGGTTCCGCAACCTCCTCGAGGAGGGCTGCCGGCTGCGGGGCTGGGAGTTCCGGCGGCCGCGCGGCGACATCCTGGACGTCGACCACGACCTGCTGTTCGCCGAGCCCTACCGGCGTCACGCCCTGGCCCTCAGGTGGCGGCCGGGCCGGTGAGGGTCGCGATGGCGGTGAGTTCGGACAGCAGGCGTCGGGCCTCGGCGGCGTCGGCGTAGGAGCTGGTCGCCTCGTAGCTGCCGGCCCGGTGGGCGTCCTCGTCCGCCAGATAGCCCAGGTAGTCGTCGGTGTAGCCGATGACCCTCAGGTCGCCGGCGGTGGCGAGGCGGCGTCCCCAGTCGTTGGGCAGTTCGAAGGGCGTGGTGAGGTAGCGCGCCGACCCGATCCGCAGGTCGTGGACCGGGGCGATGAGGGTGTGCGGGCCGGGATGCGCCGCCAGGGTGCGCAGTCCGGCCAGCCCCTGGCGACGGGCGCGTTGTTGGGAGTCGGTGCCCGCGGTGGTGCTGCCTGGAGGGTCGATGGTGCGCAGTTCGGCCTCGGCGTCGCGGCGGTTCAGGACCAGGACGTGACGGTGGCCGCCGATTCCGGCTGCCGGATCCACCGGACGGGCCGATTCGAGGGCCGAGAGGGCTCCGGCGGCGACCCGCCGTCCGATGCGGATGGCCTCGGCGGTGGTGGGGCAGCGGCGGGAGAACCGGGTGCTGACGTCGCCGGCGGCACCCTGCAGGAAGAGCACCGGGACCGCTCCGAGGGAGTCTGCCAGGCCGTCGCGCAGCCCGGCGACCCAGTCGGGGGACCAGGCGGTGCTGTCGGGGCCCAGCACGGTGGGGTGACAGGCGTGGTCGACGATCAGGCCGATGGGGCCGGCGGAGTGGTCACCGGGGTGATCGTCGGGGAGCAGGGCCGCCAGGACGCCGACCGTGGCGTAGACCGGGCGGGCGGGGTCGTTGCGGTTGCTGCCCACCCCGGTGACCGACGCGACGCCGCGGACCAGGTCGACCGAGCGGACCTGGGGGAGGGCGGACCCGATCTGCTGGGCGACCGCGTCGATCTGCGCCAGGTCGAGGGCGGCGGGAAGAAGGGGGTGAATGGTGCCGCACCACGCTCCCGGTGCCGAGTGGGTGTGGCTGGCGCTCACCAGGACGGTGGCGCCCGGAAGCTGCTGCCGGACGGCGGCGCGGATCGCGGAGTGCAGTGGCCGGCTCACCGCCAGGGCATCGATGGCGACCCACACGAGCGCCGTGTGGGCGGCGTCGGGGTTGGTGGGGTTGTCGGGGTTGGTGGGGTTGATGGGCCGGGTGGTGTCGGGGGTGTGGGCGCGGAGGGGGGTGCGCGGGACCTGGAACCGGGCGATGGTGGCGGTCAGCGGTGCAGAGCTGGTGCGGGTGCGACGGTCTGCCACCGCGTAGCCGGCGAGCAGGCCGTGCGGGGGAGTGGGCAGTGCGGTGGTGGCGAAGCCGGCGCTGATTCGCATGATCAGATCATGGTCAGATGTTGAAGCTGGTGTAGGTGTCCACCGGTGTGCCGCGGCTGCGCATCTGACCGACGACCTCCACGGTGATCGCCTGGGCGATGAGGGCCCCGGTGAGGGTGGAGGTGGCGCCGACGCCGCCCTGCTCCCCGTCGACGGCGGCGTCTCCGGGTGTTCCGCAGTTGTCGATGACGACGTCGGCTAGCTCGAAGAGCTTCTTTCCGCTGGGTGCCCGGGAGGTGACCGATCGGGAGTGGGCCATCGAGGTGATGGCGATCACGGCGACGCCGCGCTGTTGGGCGCCCTCGGCCATCTCGACCGGGACCGCGTTGCGTCCGGAGTTGGAGGCGATGACGATGACGTCGCCGCGGGTCAGGCCGTGGACCTCCAGGAGGTCGTCCGCCAGGCCGGCCCGGCGTTCCAGCAGGGTGCTCTTGGTGAGGCTCTCGTGGAGCATGAGGGCCGGTTCGAGGATGGGGTGGATGTCGGTGAGTCCGCCGGCCCGGCCGTAGAACTCCTCGGCGATCATGTGCGAGTGCCCGGTGCCGAAGACCCACCACCGGCCGCCGGCCGACAGGGTGTCGCAGATCAGCCGGGATGCGTCGAGGATGGCGTCCAGCTGGGTGTCGACGAGGCCCTCGGCCGCGGCGAGTCGGTGCTGGACGTCGACTCCGACCCCGAGGAGGAGCTGCGGCTGCCGCGCGGGGCCGGGTCGCTGTTCAGCGCGGTCACCGTCCACCTCCACGGGCGCTCGCGGATGGCGATCAGCGACGCGATGGTGATGGCCCACGACGAGTCGACGGTGATCAGCGGACCCGACGGGGTGGTCACCGCCGACGGGTCGGCCACCGTCCTGGGATCCGGCGTCGTCAACGCCTCCGGCCGGGCCCATGTGGTGGCCGGCGGGTCGGCATCGGTGACCGCCTGGGGGCATGCCCGCCTGGAGCTCGCCGACGCAGCGACCGCCCGGGTCAGCGGTGAGGCGAGCGTGCTGGCAGGTGAGGACTCCCGGGTGTGGGCCGGCGGGCTCTCACAGGTCGAGTTGCGCCAGGATGCGATGTGTCTGGTGTCTGGGCTGGCCCCCGACGGCGGGGTCCGGATCGTCACCCCCGATGCCGTGGCGCCGGGCCAGGAGGGGCAGGTCTACCGTGCCGGCGGCGGAATCTCCACGCTGGCCGACCCCACCACCTGGTGCCAGATGTTCCACGTCGCCGTCGACAACGGCGTCGCCACGGTGTTCAAGGCCGTCGACACCTTCTGGACCACGGCCTGGGCGGTGCGTCAGGGGATCTTCTACCGTCCGGGCAGTCTGCCGGTGGCTCCCGACTGGGAGGACGCCGACACCGGGGGTGGGTTGCATTTCTCCCCGACGCCGTTCCAGGCCCGCCAGGTGGTGCGCAGTTGCACCCATGTGGTGTCCTGCGGGGTGCGGATCGACGAGATGCGGCCGCTCACCGACGAGGTGTGCAAGGCGCCCAGGGTGGTGCGGGCCTGCGAGAAGGTCGATGAGTGAGGTGGGCCGGCGAGTCCGTGCAGGGGCCGGCGGCCGCTGACGGTCCGGCGACCGGCCATCACGCACGCAGCGCCGTCACTTCTTCGGGTGCCACCTGTCGTCGTCACCCTTGGTGTACTTGTCCTTGACGGCGGCCCACGCGACCTTGTGCGCGGCCTGCTCCCGCGACTCGTCGCCACGCCGGTCCTGGGGGCTGCGGTACTGCTGGAAGGCGCTGTTGAAGGCCTCCTTGTAGATGTCCTGGGCATGCTTGGGCAGTACTTTCTGCACCGCCTCGGGGAGCTCATCGATGCTGTCGTAGGGCATGTTGTGTCTCCTTTGTTGAGAATCCTCGCCGCGCGGTTGCCGGGCATCCTTGCGGGGGCTCGAGGGCGTCTTTCCTTGATGCGGCCGAGTTGCTGGGTACCGTGAGTCGAAACTCAGGCAGGAGGTCAGCTATGACGCATCACAGCTATCTTGCAACGACCCGGAGCATTTCCGGAGGTCCCGCCGCCGCAGCTCCACCAGCACCTGAACCCACCGTTCCGGATCCGACCGTGGTGCCCGATCCAGGGGTGCCGCCCACGCCGTCACCCGGTCCCGGGCCGGCGCATCCGCCCGAGCCCCCCGGCCCTCAGCCGCCGACCGAGCCACCGGGTCCTCCCGAACCGGTGCACCCGCCGGTCCCCGAGCCGAGCCCGGCGCCGCCAGGACCGCCCATCCCCCCGGTGCCACCGGCCCCTCCGATCCCGATGTGACGCCGCCACCGACCTGACCGGCCAGTGCATTCACCGCGGGGTATGGGCGTCGTCATCCCCGTCCGCGTGATCCGCGGATCTGCGCAGTTCCCGTGCCTGCTCGATGTGCTGGTCGTGCTTGCGGGCCTGTTTGTCACTGGCGCGGGTGTCGCGGGGCGGCAGCTGGAGAACCGATTCCGCGGCCATGCCGGCCTGCAGCTCACGGGCCCGTTCGAGTTCCGAGTCGATCTCGGCGCCGAGCAGCAGGATGGCGTTGACGATGTAGAGCCACAGCAGCAGGACGATGACCCCGGCCAGCGCGCCGTAGGTGGCGTTGTACTTCCCGAAATTCGACACGTAGAAGAAGAATCCGGCGGAGGCGGCCAGCGAGACGAGGATCGCGATCACGGCACCCACACTGACCCAACGGAATCTAGGCTGTCTGATGTTGGGAGTCGCGTAATAGAGCAGCGCGATGACGAGGACGATGATGAATGCCAGCACGAACCACTTGAGGATTCCCCAAGCGGTCATCACGGCCGAGCCGATTCCCAGCAGGCTGCCGATAGCCTCGGCCACCGGCCCGGAGATCACGAGGGTGATCAGTCCACCTGCGCCCAGCAGCAGGATGAGAGCCGTCAGGCCGTACATCTGCGCGTTGAACTTGATGGCGCCTCGTCCCTCGGGGACCTGGTAGATCTTGTTCATGGCCCGGCTGAACCCCTTGATGTAGCCGGACGCCGACCACAGCGCGACGGCCAGGCCCACGATCAGGCCGATCCCGGGGGCCGGGGCGGTCAGCACCGCGTCGAGCGCCGGCCTCACCGTGTCCCAGGTCGAGGAGGGCACCGCGCCTTTGAGCTGGTCCAGCAGACTGGTGAGGGCCTGACCGCTCTGTCCGAACAGGCTGAGGATCGACACCAGTGCGATGAGCCCCGGGAACATCGACATGACCGTCCGATAGGTCAGTCCGGCGGCCAGATCGGTGCACGAGTCGGCGGTGAACTGGCCGACCGCCGATCGTGCCACGAAACGCCATGACGGCGGCTTGATCTGAGTGGGTGACTTGGGCTTTCTGGCGTCATCGGGATCGGGAGCATCTGTACCGGCCGTGCGACCGCGGTCGGGGGAGCGACGACTCATGGCGTCACCGTTTCCTTTCGGGTCGTGGTGCCGGCGTGTGCTCGATCCGTCAAGGACGGCTGGGCGCAGGTGTCCCGCCCGGCTCTGGCCGTCGGGCTCACTTGCCCGGCCACTCGCCTGTGGCCCGCTGGAACATCCTGGCCCCGCCACGATCCACCAGAGCCTTGACGCCTGCGTAGATCGCTCCCTGTACCGCGGCGGCGATCAGTACCTGTCCGAGCCCGAACTCGGACTTCAGTGCCTCCGGGGTGCCCTTGGACTGGGAGCGGGAGGCCCTCTTCCAGACCTGCTTGAACACCGCTCCGGCGAGGACGCCGCTGATGATGCTGCTCACCATGCCGACCGGACGGTAGAGGATCTTCGCCGACGTGTTGCTGTTCTTCTTCGCCATCATGGGACTCTCCTTAGATTTCCTGGACCACGGCTTCACCGACGGGCCGCTCGGATCGTCAGGATCAGCGTAACCGCCGCGGCGGATCCCACCAGCGCCAGCGCGATCCACCCGGAGGCGGTCGGCCTGCCGAACCGCGAGTCCTGGTCGCTCGGATGGGTGAAGGTCTCCTCCGACTGCTCGCGGAGGCGACGGGCACCGGCGTCGACCCGCTGCTTGGCCTCCTCGAAGCGGTGACGGGCCCTGCTCCTGACATCCAGCCTCTCCGCCAACGATTCCACGCTGTCGAGCAGTTGATCCCTGGAACGTCTGACCTGTTCCTCGGCCGCGCCCACGGAGGGATCGTCGCTGCGCCCGTCGCTGCTGCCGGCGTCTGGTCGATCCACGAGCGGATCATGGGACTCAGGAGTTGTCATGGTGCGCGCCTTCCTTGATCTGCTCGACGTCCTGCTTGACGTTGTCGACTGCTCGCTGCGGGGCGACGGAGACTTGCTTGATCCTGTTGCGGCCGACAAGGACTGCGATCAGGGCCGCGAGGAGCAGCACCGCGGTGACGATCCCCGCTGCAGCCCAGGCAGGTACGACCAGGGCGAGGAGGAGAATCAGGGTTGCGAGGAGGGCGGCGAACCCGAAGGCCGCCAGGAATCCCCCGGCGCTCATGAGGCCGGCGGCCTGGCCGCTCCGCTTCGCCGTCTCAGTCATCTCTGCCCGAGCGAGCTTGAACTCGCTGCGGATCAGATCTGTCAACTGGTCCGGGATCCTCACCAGAATCTCTGGGATCGATTCCTCGGAACTACTCATAAGTGGATCCGCCCCTCACGTCGTCCAGAGCTGCACGATTGATGCTCACTGTTGTCGACCATATGACGCGCTGTGCTGAACCGGTACCCCCTTAGGGGTGGGGTATCCGGTTGCCGGCTTGATTGGGTCGGCGACTGCGTCAGTCTGGGGTCCAGAGAATCGTCAGGAGTCGATGAGAGGAGCTGGGATCATGGAACTTGGAATTTCGGGCAGAACGGCGCTGCTGACCGGGGCCGATTCAGGTATCGGGTGGCACACCGCCAAGGAACTGCTCGGTGAGGGGGCCCGGGTAGTGCTCACCGACCAGGCGGAGGAACCGCTGCGCGCCGCCGCCCAGAAGCTCAATGCCCCGCCCGAGCGCTGCATCTGGCACCCCGCCGATATCACCAGCATCGAATCGCTGGAGGCGCTCCGCGGCTTCGTGGAGGACTCCTTCGGCGACATCGACATCCTGGTCCAGAGCGCCGGCATCACCGGAGCCCAGGGGCAGTTCCACGAGATCTCCGATCAGGGCTGGGTCGACACCCTCACCACCGATCTGCTGGGGCCGGTGCGCGTCCTCCAGCAGTTCCTTCCCGCACTGCGCCGGGGCGGATGGGGGCGCATCGTCCTGCTCGCCTCCGAGGACGCCGTCCAGCCCTACGATGACGAACTGCCCTACTGTGCGGCGAAGGCCGGGATCCTGGCGCTGGCCAAGGGGCTGTCGCGCAGCTACGCCCGCGAGGGCCTGCTGGTCAACGCCGTCTCCCCAGCTTTCATCCACACACCGATGACCGACGCCATGATGGAGCGCCGTGCCGCCCAGCTCGACGTGACACGCGATGAGGCCATCGACTCCTTCCTCGGCGAGGAGCGGCCCTTCATGGAGCTCAAGCGGCGCGGCACCCCGGAGGAGGTCGCCGCCGTCATCGCGTTCCTGTGCTCGGACCGCGCCTCCTTCGTCAACGGATCGAACTACCGGGTGGACTCCGGATCGGTCGCCACCATCTGAGCCGGGGCGCCCACGATCCCGGAGGCCGGGGTCGGCCGGGGGAGGTGGAGCTGAGGACGGTCAGACCTCGCGGCCTCCTGCTGCCTGCGCAGCTGTGTCCAGGCGGCGGATCACTGGATGCTCCGGGCGATCTCCTGGCGATCGGTCGGGCGGCGGGCCAGCAGCGCCCGGGCGGCGTCCAGCCTGCCCTCGGCCTGCCACAGCAGGACGCCGACCGGCTCGCCGGCGCTGTTGAGGTAGATGGCCACCGGCTTCCCGTCCCCGGTCTGGGTCTCCAGCACATCCATGCTCGGGTCCAGGGTGCCGACGGCCTGCCAGCCCACCCCGAAAACCACCGAGTAGAAGTACGGCGTGTAGGTGTAGGGCTCGGGGTCTCCTGTCATCGAACGGCCCACGGCGTGCCCCATCTTGCGTGCGCTGTCGACGTGTTCAACCCTGGTGCGTCCCAGAATCGCATCCGGGTAGCAGGCGACATCCCCGGCGGCCCAGATGGAGGGGTCCGAGGTCCTCAGATGGGCGTCGACCACGACTCCGTCGTCGACCTTCAGATCGGCCGACTCGGCGAGTTCGGTGGCGGGCACGGTGCCCAGCCCGGCGATCACCGTGTCGGCGTCCAGGGTGCTGCCGTCGTTGAGGGTCACGACCGTCGTCCGGCCGTTCCTGGCGATGACCGAGGCCTGCCTGCCCGGCAGGATCTTGACCCCCGCGTCGGTGAACAGGCGCTGATAGCCGGCCGCGATGTCGGCGGGGAACATCGAGCCTCCGAGGGTCTGGCCGGGGAGGATCAGGGTCACCTCGCACTGCTGACCGATGAGCGCCGCGGCCAGTTCCGAGCCGATGTACCCGCCGCCCACGATGACGAACCGACGTCCGGGGGTCGCCAGATGGCGCACTCGGTGGTAGTCCCTAGCGCTGCGGAAGTAGATGACGGCGTCGTCCTCGGCGCGGTCGAGCTCCCGGGGGTGGACGCCAGTGGCCAGCAGCAGTCGCTGGTAGCCGACTGTCTGCCCGTCGGCGGTCCGTACCTGATGCTCCTCGCGGTCGATGGAGGTCACCTCGGTCTCCAGGTCAAGATCCGCCCCGGTCGCATCCTGGGTGCCCAGCGGTACCTGGTCCCAGCTGAAGCTCGGATCGGTCCACAGCTTCTTGGTGAGGGCGGGTCGGCTGTAGGGCGCATCCACGTCGGCGCTGAGAATGCCGATGGTGCCGCTGTCATCCAGCTCTCGGATGCCGCGTGCCGCGTCGTCGGAGACCATGCCGCCTCCGATGATCAGATACTTGTAGTTCTTCATATGTCCTCCTGAAATCGTCGTTGTCGATCCGGATAGTGCTGCTGGGGTGCGGGCCGACCGCCCCTGAGGTGCCAGCGTCTCGCCGAGCAGCCGGTTGGATCCCGGGAACGGGGAAAGACGTGGACGAGCGCCGGCTCGGTGGGCTGATCTGACAGGTATGACGGTGCGTTCCTGCCGAGATCGAGCAGCTTCTCCGTCGGCCGCCTCGGCCTCTCAAGGGGCGTCCAGATGGGTCTGGGGGCGGCCTCCTCGGCCCGCAGATTCCGCGCCTCCTGAGCGGCTGGCCAACACCTTCGGATGAGGGCGTTGATCGCACTCCTGCTCGACGCGTGGCCGAACGGCGCCGCTGGATCTGCGGTGCCCAGCTGCGATTCACGCATACTGCTATGCCTTGGGGACTCAAATCATTTCCGGTTCATTGTCTTGGTCCCGGTCCTGCGGTGACTCCTGGCTGGGTAGCCTCCAGGGAACCGATCCGAGCCCGATCCTCGGTCCGGCCGAGCATCGGCAACGACTGACAAGCACAGGGAGCCGTCATGGCCGAGAAATCGGATGCTGACACCGCAGACCACAGTGAGCCCTTGCTGGAGCAGGGGCCGAGATCCAGGACTGTCGAGATCGACGGGCACAGACTCAGACTCACTCATCTGGACAAGGTGATGTACCCGCAGACCGGAACCACCAAGCGCGACGTCATCAACTTCTACTGGCAGGTGGCGCCGCGGCTCATCGCGCACGCCCACGACAGACCCGTCACCCGCAAACGCTGGGTGAACGGCGTCGGCACCTCGGAGGAGCCGGGGGAGTCGTTCTTCCAGAAGAACACCGGCCGGGACACACCCGAATGGGTGCCCCGCGTCAGCATCGAGTATGTGCGCAAGACCAATGAGCATCCGCTCGTCAACGAGCCGGCCGTGCTCGTCTGGCTGGGGCAGACCGCGACCCTGGAGATCCACACCCCACAGTGGCGCGCCTACCGTACCGGCCGGCGGCACCGGCCCGACCGGCTGGTCCTGGACCTGGACCCGGGGGAGGGGGTCGGACTGGCCGGCTGCGCAGAGGTCGCACTCCAGGCCCGCGAGGCCCTCGCCGACCTGGGCCTGGACGCCGTCCCGGTCACCAGCGGCTCCAAGGGCATCCACATCTACGCCCCGCTCGACGGGTCGTGGACCTGGCGGAAGGCCAGCGACTCCGCGCATGAGCTCGCCCGCTCGCTGGAATCCGAACACGCCGACCACGTGGTCGCCACCATGGGCCGGGCGGAGCGGGCCGGAAAGGTCTTCATCGACTGGAGCCAGAACAACACGAACAAGACGACGGTGGCGCCGTGGTCGTTGCGAGGCCGACTGCGCCCCACGGTGGCGGTGCCGCGGCGCTGGGAGGAGGTCGAGGACTCGCAGCTTCGCCAGCTGGATCACATCGAGGCGCTGGAGCGCCTGCGCGAGCCCGATCCGCTGCAGGAGGTGATCGATCGGGTGAAGCGCGATTGAGAGGTCCTGGTCGCCGACGCTGCCGTGCGCTGTCGGCCTGCTCGATCCCTCCCGTGACACTTCACAGACGATGAGGGTGAGACCTTGGCTGATGCTGTCGACATCCTGCGCACGGCGATGGGGGCTTTCGGTCCGTGACTACCGGAGGCGTCGTTCGTCGCGCTCGACCAGGGTGGTCGATTATTGGGCGTCATCGAGAGATGGCATCTCATTCATCGGGTTCGTCGGCGTTGCCGCCGACAGCCTTCGCGGCTCCTCTGCCGCGGGGGCCAGCCCCGTGGATGAGTGAGGGTTCGTGAAATGGTCGGTGATCACGGCCTCGGGCAGTCGAGCGTGCAGTACGCACCTAGTGTCCTGAGTCGGAAGTTTCTGGTTGGTCGTTGGTGTGGTTGAGGATGGTGCAGTAGGCCGCGAGGGTGGAGAGGATTTGGTCGGCGGTCTTGGTCCAGATGAAGGGTTTGGGATCGGCGTTCCACTGGTTGATCCAGGCTTGGATGTCGGCTTTCAGTTCGGTGACTGACCGGTGTGCCGAACCGTGGAGTTTCCGGCAGGTCAACTCGGCGAACCAGCGCTCGACCAGGTTCAACCACGACGAGTAGGTCGGGGTGAAGTGCAGATGGAACCGGGGGTGGCGCAGCAGCCACGTGTGGACCTTCTGGGTCTTGTGAGTGGCGTAGTTGTCCAGGACCAGGTGCAGGTCCAAGTCCTGGGGCACGGCCTTGTCGATGGTGGTCAGGAAACCGATGAACTGGGCAGCGGTGTGCCGGGCGTGGTGCTCTGCGATCACCGAACCCGAGGCGATGTCCAGGGCGGCGAACAGGCTCGTGGTGCCATGACGCACATCATCGTGGGAGGCCTTGGCCGGGCTGGTCGGCAGCACCGGAAGGATCGGGGCGGTCCGGTTCAGGGCCTGGATCTGGGTTTTCTCATCGACCGCCAGCACCAGGGCGTCAGCCGGCGGGTCCATGTACAGGCCGACCACGTCTCGGACCTTGTCGACGAACTCGGGATCGGTCGACAGTTTCCATGAGTCGATCGCCTGGGGTTTCAGTCCGAAAGCTCTCCAGACTCGCGCCACCGTCGACTGGCTCATCCCGGCGGCCCGGGCGGCGCTGCGGGTCGACCAGGCCCGGTCCCCGTTCGCCGGCTTGGAGTGCAAGGTCCTCTCGACCAGGGCCTGGACAGCCTCGTCGGTGACAGCACGCGGCCGCCCGGGACGGGGCGCGTCCTCCAGACCGTCAAGCCGGTCGGCGGCGAAGCGGGACCGCCACTTGCTCACCGTGGTCCGCGAGCAACCCACCAGCTCGGCCACCCGCCCGATCGTGGCCCCACCGTCGAGTTCCAGAATGATCCGGGCCCGCCGCGCCCGCCAGTCCGCCAGGGTTCGCCCGCGTGTCCAGCTTTCCAGAACAGCGCGTTCCTCGTCGCTCAGGTGCACGGGCTCAGTTCTGGGACTCGGCATGGCCGGAGTCTACCAAAATCGACCAGGAACTTCTGACTCATAACACTAGAGGTGGGGTCGGCTCAGTCAGCATTATCGCCGGGAAAAATGTCTCTCCGCGGTACTGTCCGAACCCATGGCCATTTGTTCAGACCCGCGACACCCGCCAACCAATATCGCGATGAATCCCGCACATCACTCGTTACTAAAGGCTCATTTTTCGGGGCAGAATAGGAAAGCGTCCTCACCCTTCCCCGAACTCTGTACTTGATGAGAAGCCGCCACTTAACCGTGTCTCCAGATGTCCGCGAAACAACCATTAGAGGTTGTTCTGAACCTGATTCGACTGTCAGTATATGATGTTCGAAGTATGGGCGCTTTGTCCATGTCATAGATCCATCATCAACCACCTCAACAGGACAATTATCCGCGCCTTGAGACAAATCAATCCCCACCCACACCACGTCCACTGCTCCTGCTGGTGGAGACGCAGCAATCACCGAGAACGTATTGGTGCTTCGATTCAGAATCTCGGCCTCTATCGACTCAATGAACACTGGATGGGACGTTCTGGAATAGATCGAGAGTTGATCTTTACGGTTACCGATCGGCACTCCACCGTTGTCAATCAGCCAGTCTCGTATTGAAGAGGAGTCACATGTACCACGTGGCGCATCGGTCTCATTGAGGTTTTCGCACACACCCAGCGTCCAGACACTCTTCGAACCAATATCTCTTGGTCCTACCATCAAAGGGTGGCCATACTTATCCCGTAAAACTCCTACAAGTGGACTAAACAACCTGGCCAGAGCTGCACCCAATGACCCGATAATCGCTGATGGGATTGCGCCTACAAACATGGCGGTCTGCTCCCTCTCTTTCGTGAGAAACTGACTCATGTGAGTTTTCGAGGTTCTCCCATGACCTTCTAAACTGGTCCAGGTGCAGGAGGTTTAGTGCCGATCTTGAGCTCATCGGCCGCCCTCCAAAGGCAGTTCCGCCAACCTCTCCGCAATGACCACTGTGTCGACGGAGACACGGGTGATGCGTTTGATGAGGTCGATTACGTAGCGGGGGTCGTGGTGTTCAGTGGCCCACTGGTTGGGGTCGTTGATGATGCCGGATGCCTTGTCGGTCTTGACCTGGTAGCGGTCGATGATCCACTCCAGTGCAGATCGTGAGCCGAGCATGTACTCATTGGTGGCGGCGGGGATGTCGTCGAGGGTGAGGTGCTGGTTGTAGATGAGGGACTTCTTGGTGGTCTTGTCCTTCCAGCGCATCTTCTGGACCCGGTAGAGCTCGGGGCCGGTGGTGGTGTCGCTGAGGTGTTCTGTCAGCGGGTAGGGCTCGACGGTCTCGTAGCCGATGTGGAGGTCGGCCAGTTTTCGGCCGGCCTCTACGAATGCGTCGAAGTCGTGTCGGGAGCTCGCCAGCGGAATCCGGGGCAGCATGCGTTTCAGGTCTGCGGCGAATGTGGCCCGGTATTGCTGGGAGTGGAGGACGGCGTAGACGTAGAAGAAGATGTCGTCCTTGGACACCTGGAGCCCGAACGCATCCCGGTAGGCCTTCAGGGCCTGGTCGGTGATGTTGTCGACCCGCCGGTACCCGTACTTGTCGACAGCCTCGTCTGACGCAGGCAGAGCACTCTGGTCTCCCGATTCGGCCCGCTCATAGGTCCAGCGAGGGAAGAACTGGCCGTTACTTGAGCCCCACATGGCCAGATCTGGAAGGCAGCTCGTGGCGATCAACGCAAACGGCTTGTCTGATCCTGGGCCGACGATATAGAAGCCGATGTTGTCGTGTGCGGGAGTGGGGAAGTACGCAGCGTTCTTGCCGGGTCGATGATTGAAGACGGGGTCAAAGTAGGCTGCTTGCTTTGTGAACGGTCTGTAGATGCTCGTTCGTATTGAGTCTTTGCGGAACTCTCTCAATTCTCCGCGGAGCGCACGGGGAACGAGACTGGATGACCAGCTGATCTTGGTGGGATCGCGATCGAGGTTCTGCTCTTCACTTGCGGAGTTTGAGGCCTGTTGGTTGTAGTAGTCGATCATGCGGGACATGTTCGCCTCGACGGCCTTGCGACTGAAGTTGTAGCACCACGCATCACGGTTGGTCTGCACTCCGGCTGAGTGGCTGGCGAATATGGCTAGTGGTTCATCGGCGATCGGCGTGAAGGTCTGGAAGGTGGGGTTGCGCTGGTTGAGCCAGTCGCCGTCGTCGTTGGGTGTGATGGTGGTCCAGGTGGTGGTGTCGAGGGTGGCGTCGGTGATGTCGTCTAGTTTGTCCTCTCGGGACTGGTAGTCCGGCACCCCGTGGTAGTGGATCTGGCAGCCGGTCTGGTGGGGGTTCTTGGCAGCCACAAGGACTGCCACACCGGTCCGAGAGCCCGGGCCGAAAACCTTGCCACCCTCCTGGCGTGAGCGTTCGCCGGCGGTGCGCTGGTTTCCTCGCAGGTTGTAGACCCAGATGTCGGAGAACTCTGTCTGGAAGGTTGTGCGGATCCCGTCGGCGGTGTTGCCATCCAGCCAGCCGTTGTTGGTCACGAACGCGACCACCCCTTGGTCGCCGAGGCGGTCGGTGGCCCACCGGAACGCCCGGATGTAGGAGTCGTACAGATTGTTCTTGTTCGTCGCGGTGGACTGGGCCGCATACGTCGCGGCGATCCGCCCGTCGAGGGTCGGATACGACAGGTTGGCGTTGTTGTCGTTGGCCGAGGTCTGCCCGGCACTGTAGGGCGGGTTCCCGATGATGACCTTGATCGGGGCCGCCAACTGCGCCTCGATCCGCTGGTTGTTGACCGGGATGAGACTCGTGTCGGACCGGTCACCGTCCTCGGTGATCTGGAACGTGTCGGTCAGGGTGGCCCCAGGGAACGGCACATAGTCCACCGGGTGGTCCGGCTGCTGCTCGCCGACCAGGGCCTGGTAGGTGGTCTCAATGTTGACTGCGGCGATGTAGTAGGCCAGCAGCATGTACTCATTGGCCCACAGTTCGCCGGTGTACTTGCGCGCCAGGTCCGCCGGGGCGATGATGCCCGACTGCAACAGCCGCACGATGAACGTGCCGGTCCCGGTGAACGGGTCCTGGACGTGGACACCGGCATCGGTGATGCCGTAGCCGAACTGGTCACGGCACACCTGGTCGGCGGCCCGCAGGATGAAGTCGACGATCGGCACCGGGGTGTAGACCACCCCCAGGGAGGATGCCTGGGCGGGGAAGGCCTTGCGGAAGAACTGCTCGTAGAGCTGATGGATGACACTCTGGCGGCCCTCCGGCGTGCGGATCTGGGCGGCACGACGTCGCACCGAGTCGTAGAACCGGTCCAGCTGCGCGGTCTCGGCGCTCAATCCGTAACCGGCCAGGGCGGCGGCCATCCGTCCCATCGTGATCGAGACCGGATTGCGCTCGGCGAACGAGCCGGCGGGGAACAGGGCGTCGAAGACGGGCCGGGTGATCAGGTGCTGGGAGATCATGTCGACAGCCTGAGCGGCATCGATCGAGTCGTTGAGATTGTCGCGCAGCCCGTCCAGGAACACGTCGAACTGGCCGGCGACCGGCGCACCGTCCCGGCGGGCGGCGGCGATGATGCCCGTGATGCGGCGGACCTGGGTGGCGTGAATGTCCACCACATCGCCGGCCCACGACTCCCAGTACTCCCGCTGGCCGCACTTCTTGACGATGCGGCCCAGAATCGAGTTGCGCCACAGGTCCGAACCCACCAGCAGCGACTGGGATCCCGCATACGGGTTCACCGGCGTCTGCCCGTCGGCCCCGGACCGGGTGTCATCGTCGTGCCGGTCGTCGTGGGAGGTGAACACGTCGATGGAGACCCTGCCGCCGGTGCTGTGGTCCAGGTCGATGGTGTTGATCATCGCCTCGAACCGGTCATCATGGGCCCGCAAGGCGTTCAGGACATCCCAGACGACCCGGAAGCGTTTGTTGTCCCGCAGAGCAACCTCCGGTTCTTCACTGGCGTCGATCGCCACTGGCAGGATGACGTAGCCGTAGTCCTTGCCCGGTGCTTTGCGCATCACCCGCCCCACCGACTGGACGACGTCGACCAGCGAGTTGCGCGGCGACAGGAACAACACGGCATCCAGGGCCGGCACGTCCACACCCTCGGCCAGGCACCGGGCATTGGACAGAATCCGGCACTCCCCCTCCGGGACAGGGGCCTTGAGCCAGGCGAGCTCCTCGCCTCGGGCCAGCGCGTTCATGGTGCCGTCGACGTGGTGGGCGTCGACCTGCAACACGGCATCATCGCTGATGGCCTGGTCGACGACCTGGGGCAGCGCGCCGACGAAGGCCTTGGAGGCCTTGATGTTGGCGGCGAACGCCACGGCCCGCTGCATCGGTGTCGGATGGTCGCCGAAGTCGTGGTCGGTGGTGCGTTTGGCCAGCCCGTTCCAGCAACCCACGATCTTCGCCGCATCGTCGAGGCTGATCTCATGGCCCTCACCGGCCAGGGAGGCCTGCATGTCCGGGTCGATGGCGTCGTTGGCCACCGCCAGGATCATCACCTTGTAGTCCGACAGCAGGCCGCGCTCCACAGCTTGGCCGAAGCCCAGGCGGTGGAACACCGGCCCGAACGTCGCCTCGTCATCCATCGACGTCAACACCGCCGCGGCATCGTCGGCCTTCTTCTTCACATCGGTGCCATAAATCCGGGGGGTCGCGGTCATGTAGAGCCGCTTGACCGCTGGCAGATAGGCGTTGTCGTGGACCTTGATGAACGCCGACTCGCTCGTGTCACCGGCCAGGGTGACCCCGGTGGTGCGATGGGCCTCGTCGCACAGGATCAGGTCGAAGGGCGCCGCACCCGACTGCTTCTGCGCCCGGGCCACCACATCAATGGACTGGTATGTCGAGAAGATCACCGTCATCTGCCGGCCCCGGCGCCCGCCGGCGGCCATCTCGGCGACCAGCCGGTCCGGATCGGTGGTGGGCAGTGGAATGTCGTGGACCGTGATGTCCTCGGCCTGACGGCTGGCCTTGGTGTCGGAACACACCACCAGCGGACGGATCGGGGTCTGGGACTGGGCCAGCCACTCCCGCAGACTCTGGGAGACCAGCGAGATCGACGGCGCCAGGAACAACACCTTCAGATGCCCCTCGTTCTCAGCGCAGCGCCGCTCGGCCAGCTTCAACGACGTGAACGTCTTACCCGTCCCGCACGCCGAGATCCACTGCCCCCGATCATGGGAGGCAAACCCGGCCTGGATGGCGTCGATCGCCTCCTTCTGATGGGGACGCATCCCGAACCGGACAGCCTTGCGCGCCGTGAACCCCAACGGGTCATCGGAGTGGAACATCCAGTCCACCCGCGACTCGGCGATATCGGCCATCCCGATCCGCTGCACCGGAACACTCTGATGACGCAGCGCCTCCTCGGCGTTACGGGACCACCGGTCCGTGGTCGAGATGATGATCCGGTTGTCGAAGACCACCCCGTCCCAGGAACGGCCCGAAGCCGTGAAGAACGAATCAATATCGGCCTTCTGCAACCGATGACGCGGGTCGTAGAACTTGCACTGGATCGCCGCCCACCGACCCGACTCACGCTCGCGCGCCACCAGATCGATCCCCGTGTCATGGGTGCCCTCATTGTGGGGCCACTCCGGCCACCTCCACACCTCGTCATAGGTCGCCGCCAGAGTCGCGTCCTTGGAGAAGTAGTCAGCCATCAACTCCTCGAACCGGGTCCCCCTCACCACCGCCGACGGCTCAGTGCGGTACTCCTCGATCACATCCTGGATCGTCCTGACCTTCGCCACCAGCGTTTCCCTTCCGCCCCGACTGGGCCACAGCGTATCGGCACCGCATCGGTCCAGTGCCGCTGACGCCCGCGCTCATGACTGAGCGTGGTGAGATCCATCAGCCTTACGTGGCCACCAACTCAGCTTCGATCCATGGCGCAACATTGACGTAATCCACTGCGAACTCAGCATAGATGGTCGTAATGTAAGTCGTGTCCACAGTGAGCGTTTTCTCGGTTTCATCGCTGCACAAGACGGGTTTGATGTCTGGGGGAACAGCCGCGCACTTGGGAACTCTCGACGTCCGAAGTCGGGGGTGAATGGGGGTGCAGGGTCGAATCTGAAATATGGGAACAAGCCGGTCTGGATAGGATTCGTATCTTACCGATACTGGCACGCTGAGAATAGGAGAATCGCAATGGGTAATGAACTGAATATCGGAACTCGACGGATTGGAATGATCGAGGGCTTTAATCCAGGGACGCCAAGTATACCCGCTGCACTCGAACGTTCTGACCGGGGCATTATTGCCACGGTTACTTGGTCAAGTAGCGATGATCTCTTTGCATCGTGGTTTCTTCGCGACAGCGAGATCGAGACCATTACACCGCGCTTGGAGGATTCCCCGGTTTCACGGGAGCTTATTTTTAAGGATTCCCGTGGCTCTGTCATGCTTGTTGGATGCTATGCGAATGGATTCACTATCAGCATTGACGGTTCTGGTAGTGGAAATCTGTGGGCTTCCGCTGCAATCATGGGCCCGCGCAAGAATATTGAATTCGACAAGCCTCATGGGATTCGGACTGACATTTCTGGTCTGAGGGCATGGCTGGGGAAATCGTCATGGCAGTACCTGCCTCGCGACGGTGATCGGCCGAATGGAGCCACGATTGGTACGTGCGAAGTGCCGGATATCGAGATTGGTGAACTTGGCGGAGTTCGGATCTCGCTGAGTTTTGGACGTTCCATCGAGGCTAAGGAGGACGGGGATTTAACGGTACTCGCTGACTACTCGCGCTGTGTGACTCGTAGTCAGGAGCCATTGGCATGGGATGTGCACATGGGCTTTCATCGTGCCATGCGTGATCTCTTGCTGCTTTCGCGATGGGAAGTGGAGTCGTGCCGGGAGGCGTCCGCCCTTCGATGTGACGACCCACTCATCATCGGAAATGGAGAGCGGCGAGGGGAAAACTGGCGGAAGGTTGTGGTTCCAGATGAAGTGGTACGGGCTGCAGCCACGGGATATCGACCGCATCTATTCAAATACAGTGATTTTCACAGCGCCGGTCTGATGAAGTGGATTCGATTGCGTGACGAGTTCGCGCGAGCCCTTGATCCCGTCATCAGTAGCATTCAACTGATGAGTGTGAGTCCCAATGCTCTTCTTGCTCAAACGGGTCCGGGTCTTGAGGCGCTCGGGTACCTGCTGATGTTACGCGATGGTGTATCGAACGCAAAAGCAGAAAAGGAACCGTTGAGGCGCAAGCTGGAACGGATCGTGCAGGATTTAGGTGATTGTCTGCCATTTTCTAGTGAAGAATGGACGGATTTGACCTGCAGTGCCTATAATTCCCTGAAGCACGCGAACCGCAAGGCGCCTGATCCAGTCAATGTCATGAATTCTTGGAGAGAGTGTGTACTTGTCGTCAGAGCCTGGGTGGGCGTTGAACTTGGGATCCCACTTGATGTGATGAAAGAGCGCCTGTCCTGTGATCCCCAGAAGAATCCCTATAAGGGAGTCTCGTGAATGTCGCAGAGAATAAGGCAGGTCTCCAACTGGTCTGATAATCCAGAAAGGGCGGATCTGTCCTGTTGTAGGTGGAGTTCCTTCGCTGCACCAGAGTTCTCTCAATCTCGGGGGCGGTGGTACTTGGAAGTTCCCGTCTCCATCGGTGCTAGCCTCGATTTTTCATGGGTGGCTGCTGGGTGGGGGTTCGGCGGCTGTGTCGTCGAACTGAGCATTGATTCTGGCATGCGGGTGTGACGGTTCGCCGCATGTCGCTGCGGGGGTCGGGCTGTCCGGGCCGTGGGGTTCTTTCAGATGGTGGGCGGTCAAGGTGCATACCGGGGGCTATCCCGCGGGGGCGGGCAGGCCCCGCAGCACGCCGACTGCGGCGACCACGGTGTCGACCCATGGTTGGCGATCCGAGACGTGCAGGATGACGCGCCGGCCGCTCCGGGCGAGGGTGGCGGGGATGGCGAACAGGCGATGGCGCAGCTTCTTGGGCTCCCACCGCCGGGCCTGGGCCTGGGGGTGGGCCAGGAGTCCCATCCAGGCGAGCAGATCACAGGCCAGGGCGACGATCTGGCACCAGATCCGGTTGGCCCCGAACCCGTGGAGCGGGAGGTTGACCAGCCCGGTGTCCTTCGCATTGCGAATCCGGTCCTCGCAGCGGGCCCGGCGGCGATGCCGAACCTCCAGATCGGCCAACTGACCTGTCTTCGTGTTCGTGGCGAAGGCGGTCAACCGGTATCCGTCCACATCATCGAAGCGCAACTGGGCGCCGGGATGAGGTCGTTCCCGCCGCACGATGACCCGCATCCCGGCCGGCCATCCGTCCAGGTCCAGCAGCCCGGTGAACTCGGCCACATCAGCGCCGTCACGGACCTCGCCGTTGCTGTTGTAGGCCGGTGTCCACACCGACTCGGGGATCATGGCGTACAGCTCGGGAGTCTCGGCGGGCAGGGTGAACCCGACTGAGTAGGAGACCCGCCGGCGGACCAGTTCGGCGAGAGTCTGGTGGGTCGATCCGGCGCCGTCGATGCGGATCAGGACCCGCCTGCCGGGCCGCCCGCCCACTCCGGCCTGGTCCAGGGCCGCCCGGATCACTGTGGTGTGGTCGGCGGCCGTATTCGATCCGGCATTCCCGGGGCGCAGCATGATCACCGCACACTCCCCGGATCCCTGGGCGCCGTGGTCGATGAACGCGCACAACGGATGATGGCCGTACCCCTTCTTGAACGTGGGCGCGGCCTGCTCCTTCTCGCTGTGGGCGGTCACCAGGGTCGCATCCACATCGATGACCAACGGATCCGCCGGGCTGATCCCCGCATCCGGCGCGTGATCACCGCCCAGAGCCCACACCCGGGCCCGGGCCGTCTTCCGGGCTCTCGAGATGGCCTTCTCCGCGGCATCGGCATCGGCGCCCAGCAGCCCGATCAGCCGTGAGACCGTGGGATCGGAGGCCACCGGGCCATAGACCCCGGGCTCGGCACGCAACTCGGCCAGGTCGGACAGACAGTCACCGCCCACAGCCAGGGACAGGGCCAGATCGCACAGGATCTTGCCCGGGTCATGGACGGTCAACGGTGTGGCCCACCGGGCCAGGGCCCTGCTCAGTTCCCGGTCCAACCCGGAGGCGCGGATCGTCTCGACCAGCAGCACCCCACCGGCCTGACCCGCTGCGGCCACGGGCGCGGCATCGAGATCGCGTCTCTTATGGTGGTGTCAAATCTGTGGTGATCGCTGGGGCGCTCGACCAGCGGGTCTGAGACGTTGAGGGGTCACCGCGGTACCCGTCTCTATCAACGACCAAGAATCTAGAAAGAAGCCACCGCGATGACCCAGAACCAGTCTGCCCTGTCAACCCTGCTCACGGAACTCCTCGACGATCCTGACATGGCCCACGACCAAGTCTTCCGTCGCCTGTTGCAGGCCGGCCTGCAGGACCTGATCGACGCCGAGGCCACCGCCAAGATCGGTGCCGGTCGCTACGAACGCAGCTCCGCCCGAACGACCAGGCGTAACGGGTCCCGATCCAAGACCCTGGAGACCCCGGCCGGCGAGGTGAACCTGGAGATCCCCAAACTGCGTCAGGGATCGTTCTTCCCGGCCCTGCTCCACCCCCGCCGCCGGGTCGACAAGGCCCTTTACGCCGTGGTCGCCCAAGCCTGGGTCGACGGGGTCTCCACCCGCAAGGTCGACCAGTTGATGCACGCCCTGGGCAACGAGTCGGGGATCTCGAAGGCCACAGTCTCCCGAGTGTGTGCCGACATCGATCAGACCGTCACCGAGTTCCTCACTCGCCCACTGGACCACACCTGGTTCCCCTACCTGTACCTGGATGCCACCTTCCTCGACGTGCGCCTGCACGGCCGCGTGGTCTCTCAGGCCGTGGTGGTGGCCACCGGGGTCTCGGGGCAGGGACGCCGCGAGATCCTGGGCATGAGCGTGGGGGACACCGAGTCCACCGACTTCTGGACACAGTTCTTGCGCAGCCTGCGCGACCGGGGTCTCAAGGTTTCCACCGAGACCGATCCCCTCGGTGTCGTGCTGGTCACCTCGGATGCCCACGGCGGCATCCGTAATGCGGTCAAGGCCATCCTGCCCGGCGCCGGCTGGCAACGATGCCGAGTGCACTTCGCCCGCAATGTGACCCAGAAGCTCGGCAGTAGAGCGGCCAAGCCGGTCAACGCCCTGATCTCGGCGGTCTTCGCCCAGACCACCCCGCACGCGCTGAAGGCCCAGTACCGCCAAGTCGCCGAATCGTTGGCCGGCCCGTTCCCCGAGATCGCAAAGATGATGGATGCCGCGGAGCCCGACCTGACCGCGTTCACCGGGTTCCCGCCCGAGCACTGGGTCAAGATCTGGTCCAACAATCCGATCGAACGGCTCAACCGGGAGATCAAACGCCGCTCCGACGTGGTCCAGATCTTCCCCGACCGTGAATCGGTCACCCGGCTGGTAGGAGCCGTGCTCCAGGAGCAGCACGAGGAATGGCAGTACGGGGAACGCCGCTACCTCTCCGAGACCTCCATGCGCCGCCTCGTCGACGCCCTCAACAACACCGATGAGCCCCAGCCTCACGCTCTGCCCCTGACCGCCTGATCAAAGAACACCACCTCATGAGACTTGACCGGCATCGACATGAACACCCGGATACGACCCGGTAGCCTTCACCTTGGGAGTGCTCCTCGACCTTGACGGATTCGGACTCTAGACAAGCCCTATCCTGCCAAGTCAGGAGCACTTTCGCCTACCCGGCGACCACACCTCCGGCACTCACCGATGAAACGCCGAGGCTAGGCGTAGGCGTGCTCAAGCCCTCGATGGCTGGTGCATCAGCATGTTGTTCCATCATCGGATGAGATCATGGAGCAACTGATGGAGGCTTGTTTGCAGGTTTCGGACTCTGATGGCTCGCATCGTGTGCGGGCTGTGATCCACTGATTCGAATGCTCGACCTCCGCCAGGCTGGGGGAGCACACCTCGTCGTAGCCGGTTTTTCCTGTGGCCTTCAGCCAGTCGTTCACGTCGGCCCACACCCATATGGGTCCGGTTGTCGACCAGTCGAACTCGATGGGGAAGGCCTGGCTTCCTGACGTCTGCTTCGTCCACTTCGTGACCGCCGGTCGCGAGACGCCGCTTCGAGCTGCGATCTCTGAGCTGGAGACCAGGTCGAGGCGAAGTCGAGACGCCGTGACGCCCAACGACTGAAGGTTGCCCAAGGCTGTCCGTACGGCGTCGGTGCAGCTCTCGCTGGTCTCGTCGACATGGGCGAACTGGAGGCGGCCCGTCTGCGACCAGTCGATGCCCTCGGCGGCCAGGTGATCGGTGGTGGCGTCGTCGATGGGGTCGATGATGAACGTGAGTTCGTATGTCCGCATGGCCTGCTCCTGGTTCATTGGTTGCGCAGTCCGCAAGTCTCATCCAGTTAATAGCAGTTAACCGTGAATGTCAACGGTGCGCCGAACGGCCTCCGGACGGCGTCGATAGACTGCGACCAGTTATGTCACACACGGATGCTCGCGGTCGCCGCGGGGGCCACACCACCCAGCCGGCGCCTGATCCGCAGCTCCGCCACGCTGCCTGGCAGGCGGCCCTGCCCACCATCGCGTTCCTGCTCTTCGTCTCTTTGCTCCGGTCGCCGATCACCGCCGTCCCGCCGCTGCTGGGACGAATGGCCGCCGACCTCGGCATGAACTCCAGCGCGATGGGCGCCCTCACCTCCGTGCCGGTGCTGTGCTTCGGCGCCCTGACGCCGATCGCCTCCCTGGTCCTGCGACGTCTGGACCTCAACTCCTCGGTGCTCTGGGCGCTGGCTGTCATCATGGCCGGATCCGTGCTGCGCTCCGCCGGTTCGGTGTGGGCGGCCTTCGCCGGCACCGCGGTCATCGCAGCCGGCATGACGCTGGGCAATCTCATCGCCCCGATGGTCATCGCGCGCAGCTTCCGCAGTCGCACGGCCCTGATGACCAGCTCGTACTCCGCCTCGGTCAACGTCGCGGTCACGCTGTCCACCGCCCTCGCCGCACCGCTGGCACTGCTCATCGGCTGGCAGGGATCCACCGCTGCCTGGGCCCTGGTCCCCGGGGTGATCGCCGGATTCGTGTGGTGGAAGGTCTTCCCGCCCCAGCGTCGCCGGGATCGGGACGCCGTCCCTCCCGGCACCGTCTCCTCACCCGGCACCAAGGCACGCCCCGGCAGGGACGCCCGGCGCAAGCCGTCCGTCTCGATCGTCGCCTGGCCGCTCGCCTGGATCATGGCCGCCGCCTTCGCGGCCCACAATCTCGCCTACTACTCGACGGTCACCTGGCTTCCCACCGCCCTGCGCGAGGTCGCCAGACTGGGGGAGTCCGGCGCCGGGCTGGCCTCCAGCGTCTTCCAGATCACCGCGGTCGCCGGGCCGCTGATGGTGCCGCTGGCCCTGAACCGGATGGGATGGTCCATGCGGCGCGTCATGATCATCGTGTGCGCGTGCTGGCTGGCGCTGCCCTTCGGGATGATGACGCTCCCCTCGCTGTGGCTGGTCTGGTGCATCCTCGGCGGGATCGCCCAGGGAGCCTTCTTCAGCGCCCTGTTCACGATCGTCATCCAGCGCAGCCGCACCCCCGACGAAAGCCGACGTCTCACCGCCCTCATCCAGACCACCGGATACATCGTCGCCTCCCTGGGGCCGATCCTGGTGGGACGCGTGCACGACCAGTTCGGCGGATGGACGCTGCCCTTCGCCGTCATCGGCGCAGCCACCGTCATCCTCACGGTGTGCGCGATGATCGCTGTCGGCGACACCTCACGGCCCGCCGTCTCCCCTGACGATCGCCCCACCGAGGTGTGACCCGGCGTCCCCTTGATGCGCGCCTCCGGCTGGGTACCGTGGCTGAAACTCAGACCGGAGGTCACCATGTATGACAGCCATCGTGAGACAGTCCCCACCAGCGGCGCGACGTTCGCGGCCCCGCCGGCGCCCGAACCCCTCGCACCCGACCCTGCGGTGCCGGACCCGGTAGTGCCCGATCCCGTGGAACCACCGTCGCCCTTCCCCGCTCCCGGTCCGATCGATCCGCCCTCCCCGCCCGGTCCGCAGCCGCCCACCGAGCCGCCGGGTCGTCCCGAGCCGGTGCGTCCCCCCACGCCGGCACCGCCGGACCCGGTCCATCCGGCGCCCTGGCCGCCCGAACCTCTCCCGGCGCCGCCCTCGCCACCCGGTCCGCCCTCCCCGCCGGGCACTCCATTCCCGCCCGCCCCTCCGATCCCGATGTGACGGCGCGCTGCGGTCCTGCCACGGGCCCGCAACGGTCGCGCCACGGCCCCCGCCGGGTGGTGCTGGGAGTGGCAAATAGTGTGGGGCCATGAGCTCTCGTGCCACCCCACGCCCCTGCATCCCTGCCACCGTCGAGGACTGGGAGCGCGCCATCCCCGGACTGCTCACCCGTGCCGTCCGACTTCTCGTGCCGCTGGACCACTCCAACCCGGCCGATCCGCGCACGATCGAGGTCTTTGCCCGGGTGGTGGCCACCCCTGACGGCACCCGGCGTCCCTTCCTGCTCTTCCTCCAGGGCGGCCCCGGCTGCGAGTCTCCGCGCCCGACCCTGTCGGACCCCGGCTTCCCGGGCTGGCTGTCCCGCGCCCTCGAGGACTACCAGCTGGTCCTGCTGGACCAGCGCGGCACCGGGCTGTCCTCCCCGGTCTCCGAGCCGGTCGGCTCCCCGGCCGACCAGGCCGAGTACCTCACCCACCTGAGGGCCGACGAGATCGTCGAGGACTGCGAGGACCTGCGTCGTCACCTCGGCGTCGAGCGCTGGGCGGTGCTGGGCCAGTCCTTCGGCGGGTTCACCATGCTGCGCTACCTGTCGGTGCACTCGGAGTCGATGAGCGCCGGCTACTTCACCGGCGGGCTGTCGGCGGTCGGACGCCACGCCGACGAGGTGTACCGGACCACCTACGCCACGATGGCCACCAAGTCCGAGCAGTACTACGCCCGGTTCCCCGGCGACCGCGACCGGATCCGCGAGCTCCTCGAGCTGGCGGCCGACGGCGGCGTGTGCACCCCGAACGGCGACCTCGTCTCGCCCTCCCGGGTCCGCTCTCTCGGCCATCTGCTCGGGGCCTCCGGCGGTGCGGGCCAGCTGCACTACCTGCTGGAGCGCGAGCCCAGTTCTCGCGCCTTCCGCTACGACCTCGCCGAGATGCTGCCCTTCGGCGGCCGCAACGCCCTCTACGCGGTGATCCATGAGTCCTCCTACGCTGACGGGTGCACCACCGCCTGGTCTGCGGCACGGACTCTGCCCGAGTCCTTCGAGCAGGATCCGACCCTGCTCACCGGCGAGCACCTGCTGCCCGGATGGTTCGACGAGGACTCCTCCCTGAGGCCGTGGAAGGAGACCGCCGAGATCGTCGCCAATCACCCCTGGCCCACCCTCTACGACGCCGACGCCCTGGCCGCCTCCCAGGTGCCCTGCGCGGCCGCCGTCTACTTCAACGACGCCTACGTGCCCCTCCAGTTCTCGATGGAGACCGCCGCGCTCATCCCGGGAATGCACCCCTGGGTGACCAGCCAGTACGAGCACAACGGGTCCAACGCCTCCGGAGGCGCGGTCCTCGACCGGCTCATCACGTTGGCGCGCGGCGATATCGCGCGGTGAGACGGGAGGACGCCGGGAACCAGGCTGTCGGAGGAGAGTCGGAGGAGTGAGGGTGAGGCCATGATCAGAACCCAGCAGGATCTCGACGAGGCCCTCGGCCGCGGCGAGTCGGTGCTGGACGTCGACTCCGGCCCCGAGGAGGAGCTGCGGCTGCCGCGCGGGGCCGGGTCGCTGTTCAGCGCGGTCACCGTCCATCTCCACGGGCGCTCGCGGATGGCGATCAGCGACGCGATGGTGATGGCCCACGACGAGTCGACGGTGATCAGCGGACCCGACGGGGTGGTCACCGCCGACGGGTCGGCCACCGTCCTGGGATCCGGCGTCGTCAACGCCTCGGGTCGGGCCCATGTGGTGGCCAGGGGATCGGCCTCGGTGACCGCCTGGGGGCATGCCCGCCTGGAGCTCGCCGACGCAGCGACCGCCCGGGTCAGCGGTGAGGCGAGCGTGCTGGCCGGTGACGACTCCCGCGTCTGGGCCGGCGGACTGGCCCAGGTGCAGCTGGGTGATGAGGCGATGTGCCTGGTCACCGGGATGGCTCCCGACGGCGGCGTCGGCATCGTCACCCCCGACGCCGTCACCCCGGGTCGGGAGGGGCAGGTCCACCGGGCCGACGGGAGTCTGTCCACCCTCAAGGACCCGACCACCTGGTGCCAGATGTTCCACGTCGCGATCGACGGCGGGATCGCCACGGTGTTCAAGGCCGTCGACACCTTCTGGACCACCGCCTGGGCGGTCCGCCAGAAGATCTTCTACACCCCCGGAACCTGTCCGACGGCCCCCGACTGGGAGGACGCCGACACCGGCGGGGGACTGCATTTCTCACCCACCGCGTTCCAGGCCCGCCAGGTGGTGCGCTCCTGCACCCATGTGGTGTCCTGCGGGGTGCGGGTCGACGAGCTGCGACCCCTCACCGACGACGTCTGCAAGGCGCCCAGGGTGGTGCGGGCCTGCCAGAAGGTCGACGACTGAGGGTGCCGGGCGGGTCGGGCTGGGAGAATGGCCGCATGGAGCCACTGCCCGCACGCGACGCGATCACCCCCGAGGTGCTGGCCCGATGGGCCCATGACGGTCAGCGCAGGGACACCCCGGCCGGCCCCGGCGCCTACATCGACCATCCCCACCGGGTGGTCGAGCTGCTGGTGGCCGGCGGGGTCGCCGACCCCGAGGTGCTGGCCGCGGGATGGCTCCACGACACCGTCGAGGACCAGCCCGGCAGGCTGGTCCTGGCCGGAGCGGCACTGGATCATGGATCTGATGACGGGGCTGCGGGGCCCGGGGCCGGGGTCGTGGAGCCGGTGGATGACGCGGCCCTGCGCGACCGGGCCCTGGCCGTTCTCGCCGATCTCTTCGGGCCAACGGTCGCCCGGATCGTGGCCGAGGTGACCAATCCGCTGCCGTCGTCATCGGCGTCGGCGGGATCTCTGCCGTCGGTGGCATCTGGCGCGGCCTCGGCGGCGTCGTCGACGTCGACGCAGGGTAGTCCCGACGTGCTCTATCTGGAGCATCTTCGCCAGATGTGCGCCCACGGCTCCCCGGCGGCGGTCTCGGTGAAGATCTGCGACCATCTCGACAACACCCGCGATCTCGACCCGGTCCCCGCAGACCCGCGGGACCCGGCCCGGCTGGCCCGGCTGAGACGCAAGTACGCGGCCGCCCGCCCGATCCTCCGGTCGGCGTCGAGCCTGCTGGCCCCGCGCTGGCAGGCTTCGGCACTGTCCCGCGACCTCACCCAGGGGCGGTGACTCCTCAGAATTCCAGCAGCGCCCGGTTCAGCACCTGCGCGGCCAGATCCATCGGTATCCGTTCCTGCTCCAGACGCAGCCCGCGCCGTTCCAGGTCCAGGAAGACCTCCCGCTCCTCATCGGTGAGCCCGGACACCCCGTGCGCCTGGCCCGGTTCGGGCACCGCCAGTTCCTCGAATCGACTCACGAGGGCCCGGGTCATCAGCACCGATCTCGTCTGCGGCAGCCGGGCGCGGCAGCGCGACAGGATGGCGAAACCATGGGTGTCCAGATCTCCCCAGTAGAGGATCGGCGAGTCGCGGATCCAGTGAACCCGGTCGAGCTGGACGACGGCGTACCCGCGGCCGTGCACCGCGATCACCCCCGGAACAGGCGGCAGAGCGGCGAGAGTCGTGAGATTCTCCACGATGAGGACCACTCGTGGAGACACCACGAGCCTGTCCAGCTCGTCGACCCCGGTAGTCAGATCGTGGAGAGTCGTCCCCGAGACCGAGACATCGAGCACCCTGATGCGGAATCGTTGGGGTTCGCTGGCCAGTCCGATCCCCTCCTGACCCGTGATCGCCAGGATCAATCGCTCGACCAGACCGCGGTGCTTCTCCAACCATTTGGTGTCGATTCCGTGGACGGCCACCTGGCGCGGGAGGAGGCCGGAGTCCGGGTGGTCGATGAGCCAGTCGGCCATCGCCATCAGCCGTTCGACATCGGCGTCGTCGAGGCCGGCGATGTCATCGACCAGGTGGGGCAGCGAGTCGGCGAGACTGCTCGACTCGGGCCAGCGCGAGGTGACGATCCCGGCCAGCTGGCGGCACCGCGCCCAGGCCGACTGCTGTCCGGCGAGGCCGGCGATCCCCTCGGCCGAGGTGACGCGCACCCTCAGCGGCAGTCGCTGAGAGCCCCAACTCGGCCAGCTGCGCACCGCCCACTCCAGGGCCGCACCCTCCGGTGGGTGCCACTGATGCCACGACCGTCGCCACGCCGCCAGGGCATCCGGGTCTGCCAGCGCCTCCTGCTCGGTGGGCAACCCCAGCGGGAAGGAGACGTCGACGTCGGGATCGCTGATCCAGACGCGATGGTTGCGACGGTACTTGGTCGCCGCCCAGCGTCGCAGCTCTGGCAGGGTCCTCACAGCAGCGGAGCCTGCACGTCGTCGCGCTCCTCGCCTGCGACCTCGTCCCCGTCGGACTGCGCCCCCGGGTCCTGGAACTGGCTGACCATGATCCGCGACGGGCGGCCCGGTTCATTCTGGAACAGGATGATCCCGCCGACGTAGTCCTCCAGGGTCTGCAGCATCTTCATCGGGGTGGCCAGGAGCAGCTGGAAACCGAAGTCGCGGAACACCTCGAGTCCGGCCCGGGTGAACTCCGGGTCGGTCTTGTCGAAGGCCTCGTCGAGCGCCACCACCCCGTAGCCGGGCAGCGTCGCCCCATCACGGGCCAGCTGGTAGCGCAGGGCGGCGGCCAGGCAGAAGGTCACGAACTTCTGCCGCTCCCCGCCGGAGCGACCACCGGCGTCCTCGTAGAAGTCCACCGGGCGGGACTCGGCGTCGAGCACCTCGGCGCGGAACTCCACATGGATGCGGGTGTCGAGGCACAGCTCCCGCCACCGGCGGTCCACCAGCTCCTGGGAGCGCAGCCGGGCCATCAGCCGCTGGATGCGCAGGAACCGCTCCTCCGCACCCTGGCGGGCCTGCGGGTCGTCCCCCGCCTCCATCACGTCGGAGACGCTGTCGGTGGTGATCTGCTGGAGTTCGCGCAGGAAGTCGCGCACCTCCGGAAGGCTGCGGTCGCAGACCCGCACCTGCAGATGGCGGCCCCGCGCGTACTCGGTGCGCATCAGCGACTCGTTGATGGGGTCGATCCGGTTGCGGACCTCCCGCCGCGAGATGCGGATCCTGTTCGCCAGGGCGGTGATGTTGTTGCGCGACTGGCTCTGCAGCAGGTCGAAGAAGCGCGCCTCGAACTCCGGCAGCCGGTCGGCGCGCAGCTGCTCCAGCTGGCGCAGGTACTCCGGCAGGTAGTCGACGCCGTCCTGAAGGTCGGCGGCGCGCTGGGGCCAGGTCTCCTTGAACCGTCTCATCCGGTTCTCCGCGAGTTTGATCTGGCGGTCCCGGTCGGACTGTGTGGTGCGCTGGTCCTCGCTGATCTGAGTGGTCGTGGAGCGGTGGAGGGTCTCGAGATCCTCGAGATCGAGCCGGTCGTCGCGGTCGCTGCGGGGCTGGCGGGGACTACTGATCCTGGCCTCCAGAGCCTCTCGGACCTTCTCGGGGACGTCTTCTGCCCGTCTCAGCGCGGCCGTCCAGCGCTCCCGTCTGGTGGTCAGGGAGGTCATCTCGTCGTGGCGCACGCGTGCGTCCACCTGCAACTGCTGGGTCTCGGATCTGGCTGCGCTCTCGGCCTCCTGGAGGCCCGGAAGCTCGCTCTCGGCGAGGGCGAGCTTCCGGTTGCCGGCCCTCAGCTGCCTCAACTGGGTCTCGACCGAGTCGATGTCGGCCCGGGCGCGGTCGACATCGAGGTCCTCGGGACGCGTCCGGATCAGTTCGGTGAGATTCGTGCGCAAGGAGTGCCTGTGCCTGATCCGCTCGTCGAGCGCGTCGGCAGCCTCGATCGCCGTCTCCAGCACTGCCCGTGCCTGGTCCAGGGCTCGCGCCAGGGCATCGTGCTTGGCGGCGGTGGAGGAGCCCAGCAGCCATCGGGTGCGATCGGAGACCTTCCAGCGGTCGTCCTTCTCATGGCGGGTGCGCGAGTGCTTGACCTGTCCGGCGCGGGTGAGGCCGCGATCCAGGCGGGAGAACTCGGAGACGTCGTCGACGCACCGGTAGTCGTACCGGCGGGCGAGAGTCTCGGTGAGCCAGCCGGCAAACGGCGAGGAGGCCAGCACGGTCACCTTGCCCGGCAGCGTCCCCGGTCGGGTCGGGCTCGCGCCGCTGCTGGTGCTCGCTGGAGTGGAGGGAGCCGGGGAGCCGGGACGGACGCGCTCCCAGACCAGCCGCGTCCCCCAGCTGCGGCGGTCCACGGCGGCCGCGACCCGCGAGGAGATCTCATCGGGGACCAGCAGGGTGCGGGCCAGGGGACGCAGCACCCGTTCGATGGCACCCTGCCACTGCGCCTGGTCGGGGAGGACGTCGATGAGCTCGCCGGCGAACGGCAACTCGTCGGTGGTCACTCCCAGCTCGTCGGCCAGCGCGGTCCGGGCCAGCAGCAGGGCCGCCTCCATGTTGGAGTGCTGCGACTCGAGGGCGCGCAGGTCGGTGCTCAGCGTGTCGACGGCGTCCTTGGCCTTGACCCGGTGCTCCAGGACCGAGTAGTTCGCATCCCGCTCCCGGCTGTCCTCCTCGTCGAGACCGCGCAGCCGGGCGGTGAGATCGTCCTGCCAGCCCGGCCACCCGGCGGGGGAGTCGGGCAGGGTCAGATCGCACTGCGCCGCCCGGTCCTCGGCATCGACCAGGGCGTGCCGGCAGCGCTCCAGAATGTCCTGGTAGCTGCTGCGCTGGCGCTCGAGATCGGGAATGCGGTGGCCGCCCAGACCGGCGATCCGTGCCTGGCACTGCTCTCTGGCCGCGGTGGCGTCGCGTTCCCGGCGTTCGGCGGCGGTGATCTCGACGCTCAGCGACTTCAGGATGGTCTGGCATGCAGCGATGAGCGTGTCGGCGATCTCCGCGCGGTGCCGGGTGAAGAAGGTCTCGGCATGGTGCTGCTCGGCCTCGAGCAGGTCCAGACTCTCCACCGCCCGGTGATAGGCGGTGGAGATGGCCTCCAGGGGTTCGAGGGCGGCGACCTGTTCGCGGGCGTCGACCACCGCCCGGTGGGCCCCGGAGAGTTCCTCGAACTGTTCGACGGCCGCGTCGGCGAGACCGAAGGTGTCGGGTTCGTCGAGCATGAAGTCGCGCAGGAGGGTGTTGAGACTGCCCAGGTTCTTGGCGGACTGGGTCTTGTGGAGGAGCCGCTGGGCCCGGTCGGATGCCAGGCCGAGCTTGCGCTGGAGTCTGCTGGCGAAGCCGCTGTACTGCCTGTTCGTCCACCATCCCGGGTGGGCCGCCTTGATGCCGCGCGAGTCGATGCCGTTCTCCACCAGCGGTCTCAGGGACTGAAGATCGACCCTCTGATCGGCGTCGACGTACAGATTGCTGACATCTGCGGGGCTGGAGGCCTGCTGGGTGGCGTGCATCAGCCTCAGCAGGGAGACGGTGCGCCCGTCGGCGTCGTCGAAGGTCAGCGCGATCCCGCTCCAGGTGGCGCCGGTCCGCAGATAGGTGGTGGTGACCTGGCCGGTCGACTCGTCGACGTCGCGCCGGTGCGCACCGCGCACATAGCTGAGGATGTCTCGCGAGCGGTCTCCCTGGCCGCTCTGCTGGGCGGCCGCGTTGAAGGCCAGCCACCGGGGCTGCACCATGATGGCCGCGATGGCGTCCAGCAGGGAGGACTTGCCCGAACCCGAGGCGCCGGTGATGAGGACTCCCTTGCGCGGCACGGTGATGTCCCGGTAGCCCTCGAAGGTGCCCCAGTTCACCAGCTGGATGCGGGTCAGCCGGAACTGGCCGGGGTGCTCGGGCCCCCTCACCGCTCGACCCCCTCGTCCTCGCCGGTCTCGTCGGCGTCGTTCCCGTCTGTGTCATGCCCGGGGCGAGCGGTGTCGCCGGACGTAGCGGCGGGGGATGCGGGGTTGGCGAGACGGTCGATGGCCTGTCGCACGGTGGAGACCTCGTTGGCGTCGAAGATCAGCGCCAGTACCGGGGAGATCTCGAAACGCTCCTCCTCCGCTGTCGACAGCAGGACCGAGTTGGACTTGAACCGCTCCACGGCGGTACTGACCCGCCGGTCGAACATCGCCTCGTCGGTGAAGGTGGCGGGCCGGTACACCGACATCGCGTCGTCGATCTCCGCCCGGTCGATGAAGGCCCGGGAGTCCTGGGTCTCCGCGCGCAGCAGGGTGTCGCGCAGCAGCAGCACCAGACAGGTGTCCAGCAGACTCAGGGGGGTGGAGCGGGTCACCTTCGGCAGATCGTCGGAATGGCGGGCGTCGGCATTGCGGATGAAGGCGACACCCCGGTCGGTGTCGACCGTCAGGCACAGGAAGAGATCGGACAGCCGCGAGGCCAGGATCTCCTGGTCGCGGATCACGACCGGCCACAGCTTCGGGTGCCGCTCACGATGGACGTAGGGGCCGCGCAGCAGCTGGAGCAGAGCACGGCGGGTCGGCTCCGCGAGCACCCCTGTGTCGCCCGGGAACAGGCTGGATGGCCGGGAGGCGACGTCGGCAGACCCGCCGGCGGCAGGTCCCGCGGGGGCCAGGGGCGACTCAGAAGGCAGGGACATGGCTGCTCCACTCCGTGGGGACCATCGAGATGATGTACCGGGGGACGGTCATCGCACGCACCGCCTCCGACGAGGTCTGCCAGCTCAGCGCCTCGGTCTGCCGACTCCGGGTGCAGCCGCCCGGGCCGCGGCACAGACCCTCTGCGAGCACGAGCAGACCCACCACACTGGCCAGGCCCTGGTGGCAGGGGAACCGCTCCAGGACATCGGCCAGCGAGAACACGCTCAGCTCGCGGGCGGTGGCCGCCATCGCCCGACGCAGCTCGTCGAAGTCGATCTCTGAGGCTCGGACCTGCTCGCGCAGGGCCGCCAGATCCAGCTCTCCCGGGGGGACCTCGGTGACCGGGGCGACCGTGCGGCTGTCATCGGGGTTGTTGAGCCTCCATGCGGCGATCGTCGAGATGGCCAGGGAGGTCGCCGGGAGGTGGTAGCCGGTGGAGGCGGTGGGACGGTGCGTGGCGGTGAGGGAGGCCAGGTGAGCCCGGGCGGTGGCCACCATGGTCGCCAGCCGGCGGTACTCGCGGTACTCGTGGGTCTCCACGAACCGGTGCAGGCTGCGCGACAGGCCGGTCATGACGCGGCGGATCTCCTCGGCGTCGTCCTGGAGCACGCCCAGAAGACGACGGAGGAACTCGCGGTCGCGGACCGGCAGGTCGCGGGCCCAGGGCCGGTCGAGAATCTCGTCGACCGACTCGTCGAGAGCCGCGGAGGCCTCGGCATGGTTGAGCAGGTCGTGGAAGGCGGTGAAGGTGCGGCCGGCGTCCGAGCGCTCGATGAGGTCGACGCCGGCGAAGACCTCGTCCAGGACGTCGCCCCTCGTCCCGGTGCTCGAGATGATCTGCTGGCGCAGGTCGTGGTTGAGGAGCTCGAGGTCGGCGGAGACCTTCGTGAAGTCGGCCGGGATCTGGCCGGCGAGTCGCACGATCTCGGCCAGCCTCTCGCGTGCGGTGTCGTCGTCCAGGACGGTGAACCGGCCGTCCTCGGCGCGCGCGATCTCGGCGTCGATCGCGTCCCGCTGGGCCTTCAGGTCCGCGATCCGATCCTCCCGGGAGGGGTTGGCCGCGCGCGCCAGGCGCTCCAGCAGAGTGGTGACGGTGGCCAGCCGCGAGGACGTCACGGTGGACTGGGGATTCTCCAGACGCCGCAGGAAGTCCAGGGCATCCAGGGCGGAGGAGGACAGCCGAACGGTCTCCAGACGCGCCTGTCCGGACTGGCGGACCAGCAGACCCTGGCCGATCCAACCGGTGAGATAGGCCTGGGCGGTCTGGGGTGCGTCGACCCCCATGTCGCGCAGCTGGTCGAGGGCGTCGTCGGCCCGTTCGAGGAACTCGGCGACATCCATGGTCACCGGCGGGTTGTCCAGGATCGTGCCGAGGACCGCCGCGGTGACAGGCAGGAGATCGGCGCGCAGCAGGGTCATCGCCGGGCTGTCGGCGACCAGGCGGCGCAGCCCCTGGGTCACGGCTGCCACCGATCCCGTCATGGGGTCACGCTCCTTCGCCGGGGGCACGGACTGGTTCCCGACAGGGCGCCGGTCGGGAACCTGCGTCATGGGGTGTCGGTCTGCGAACCACAATAGGGGACCGCTCCGACACTTCGAGGAGCCGGTTCTCAGGCGTGCGGTGCCGGCCGACGGCGTCGGGTAGGGGCGCCGGTGAGCGCCTTGTGGTCGATCAACCAGTCGAGGCTGACGTCGGCGTCCCCCAGTTCGGCCACCAGGATGCGCGCGCAGGCCAGGGCGTCGGCGTCGGCCTGGTGGTGGGCGAAGGACTCGGAGGGGAAGTAGTGCCGGAACACCTGGTCGAGCTTCATGGTGCCGCGCGGCCACCCCAGCACGCCCTGGGCGATCCGGTAGGTGCACAGTCTGGGGGAGTCCAGGGTGGGAGTGCCCAGCTCGACGGCCAGCGCATTCCAGACGCTGAAGTCGAAGGCCATGTTGTGGGCGACCACCGGCCCGTCCCCGCACATATCCAGGTAGTCGTCGACCACCTCCTGCCAGCCCGGGGCGTCGGCGACCTCGTCGGGATGGATGCCGTGGATCGAGACATTGATCGGGTGGAAGTAGTCCCGGCCGGGCGGAGGGCGCAGCAGGTCGACGCGGGAGTCGAGGATGGTGCCGTCCTCGTCCATCGTCACCGCCGCGATCGAGCAGGCCGACGCCCGCGACGGGTTGGCTGTCTCGAAATCGATGGCGGTGAAGGTGGTCATGGCCTCCCAGTCTGCCCCCGATCCCCGGGAACCTGCGCATCAGGGCCGCACTGTTCGCCCGGGTCTGGGATGAGACGATCGGGACATGGATGATCTGGCCCAGGTGTTCCGGGAGGCCGAGCGGGCGGTGTTCTTCGGCGGCGCCGGGGTGTCCACCGAGTCGGGGATACCGGACTTCCGCTCTGCCGGCGGGCTGTACACCACCTCCCACGACCTGCCCTTCCCGCCCGAGTACATGCTCAGCCACGACTGCTTCGTCGAGCATCCGGCGATGTTCATGGACTTCTACCGGACCTATCTCGTGCACCCGACGGTGCGGCCGAACAGGGCCCACCGGGCGCTGGCGGAGCTGGAGAGACGGGGGAGTCTGGCAGCCGTGGTGACGCAGAACATCGACGGTCTGCACCAGGAGGCGGGGTCCGAACGGGTCATCGAGCTGCACGGCTCGGTGCACCGCAACCACTGCCTGGAATGCCGTCGCCACTACGGGTTGGACGCAATTCTCGGGTCTGCGGGGGTGCCGCGCTGCCAGGCCTGCGGCGGGATGATCCGCCCCGATGTGGTGCTGTACGGGGAGACTCTCGACGAGACGGTGATCCACGACGCGCTGCAGGCGGTCGCAGAGGCCGACGTGCTGGTGGTCGGCGGCACCTCGCTCAACGTCTACCCGGCGGCCGGGATGCTGCAGTACTTCCAGGGCCGGGAGATGGTGCTGATCAACCTGGAGGCCACCCCCTATGACGATCAGGCCGATCTGGTGATTCACCGCAGGCTCGGCGAGGCCCTCGGGGAGGCGGTCGGGGTCGAGTAGTCGCGTGTTGGTCGTGGGATGTGAACGGCTGTTCGGGCAGGAGCGTCGGCAGCTTCAGGGGGTGGCCGGGGACCGGCCCGGCAGGCGGTGATGAGAAGTTGTCAGACCCCATCAGTAATGTGTCTGCTGTCAACGATGACGCGACCTCGGGAGGTCACTGATGAAACGGCACGGACTGCGCGATCGGGCGCTGGGTTCCTCGCCGCTGTCATCCGCGGCGCGAACCGGGACGAGGCCGGCGCCGCAGCTTCAGGCCCGCACCTCGGGGCCGTTGTGGGAACGGGTCTGTCCGGAGCGGGAGACGACGGGCGACGAGCCGGCGGAGTTGGTGGTGTCGGAGGAGTCGACGCCGGCCGGTGTCGATGTGTCGACGAGCGCCACCGAGGTGCTGGCGGACTCCGCCGAGGTGCTGGTCCGCTCTGCCGATGTGGCGACGGAGGCTGTCGGGTCCGCGCCTGACGCCGTCGAGTCCGTGCCGGACACCATGGAGTCGGTGGGCGGAGCGCCGGTCGCAACTCGTCCACTGCCGACCCGTCCAGCACCGAGCAGTCCGGCACTGAGCAGCCCAGTCGCGAGCGCGGTGGCTGAGCGTGCGCCGCTGACCATCGGCCCGGCCGCGAGTGCGCTTGTCGGCAGCGGCCCCGCCAGAAGGGCGCCCTCCCACGGTGAACCGGTCCTCGATCTGCCCGGCGACGTCACCGATGATCCCTGGACCCTGCGGCCCGGAACCACGCTGCGCAGATGGCAGCGGGATGCGTTGGAGGCGTGGCGCACCGCACAGCACATCGGCATCGTGCAGGCGGTCACCGGCACCGGCAAGACTCTGGTCGGCGTCGTCGCGATCGCCACGGCACTGAAGGCCGGCATGCGGTGCGTCGTGCTGGTACCGACCGATCAGCTGGTCAAGCAGTGGACGCGGGTCCTGCACCGGTTCCTCCCCGAGGCCATGGTGGTGCAGAAGGCGCAGGAGGCGCCGATCTGGGATGTCCGCGTCTCGACCGTGCAGACCGCCATGAACCGGAACTTCCAGTCGCGCCGGGAGAGCGCCATGCTGGTGGCCGATGAGTGTCACCGGTACGGCGCTCCCGGCTACGCACGGGCCCTCCAACGCGGGTACGTGTGGCGGCTGGGTCTCAGCGCCACCGCCGAGCGGGAGGACGACGGCGACCAGATCCTGCGCTCCTACTTCCGGGGGATCTGCTTCGACGTCGACTACCGCCGGGCGGTCGACGACCATCTCATCGCTCCCTACGACATCGCCCTGGTGGGGGTGCCGCTGGGGGCCGGGGAACGGGCCGAGTACGAGGAACTCACCGAGGACATGAGCCGCCAGGCGATGCGGCTACGCGATCTTGCCGGTGTCCCCGCCGAGCCCTTCTCCGCCTTCATGTCCACCGTCAGCGACCTCGCCAATGACTGGTCGTCGTCCTGGCGGGGGCTGGCGCGCAGCTACCTCGCGAAGTTCGCCCGGCGCCGGGATCTGCTGGCGGTCACCCAGATGAAGCAGCAGGCCCTGGGCATTCTCACCCCGGTGGTCAACCGGTCGCACGGGTCGTTGATCTTCACCCAGACCAAGGAGTCGGCCCACCAGGCCGCCACCCTGCTGGCCGACGCGGGGGTGTGGGCCGGTGAGGTGCACTCCGGGCAGGGGGCCGAGGCGCGCGAGGAGAAGATGTTCGAGTTCGCGGCCGGAGGCACGAAGGCTCTGGCCGCTCCTCGGGTCCTCGACGAGGGGGTCGACGTGCCCGACGCCGACTTCGGCGTCGTGCTGGCCTCCAACCGGTCGCGGCGTCAGATGATCCAGCGGATGGGCCGGGTGCTGCGGCTCAAGGAGGACGACCGGCCGGCCCGGTTCGTCATCATGTACGCGATCGACACCGTGGAGGACCCGCACCATCTGGGGAGGATGCCCGACTTCTTCCACGGATGCCTGCCCTGTGCGCGCGAGTGGGAGGAGTTCGATCTCAGCCTCCCCGGTGAGTCGGTCCGGCTTCTCGAGTTCCTGGGAGTCGATGACGCCAAGCCGGCATGGGAGACCGATCGGGAGACACTCATCGGGCCGTCCCACCAGTCGCCGGCCGACGACGGAGCCGGTACGGGGCGGAGCGTTGGCCCCGAGGACGGGCCGGGGCTTGCCCAGGGGCCCACCGCTCCGGTACCGACCGCCGAGGTGACGTCGACCCTGCCGGGTGCCGGCGGACGTGCTGCCGGCGACTCTCCTCGCCCGGTCGGTGAGAACGACGAGTTGACGGTCACTGTCGAGGCCGCCGGGAGGAACCGTGACAGGGCGAGCAGACTCAGACGGGCCAGTACTGAGGGGGACGACGGCGAGGAGCTCCTCGGCGACGTCATCGTCACCGATGACATCGTCCACGACTACCTGCTGAGCATCAAGCGGTACCCGCTGCTGGAAGGACGGGAGGAGGAGGTCCTCCTGGCCCGACGCATCGAGTGCGGCATCTATGCCGCCCATCTGCTGGAGACCGGAAGCTGGAGTGCTGCTGCCAGCCGTGAGGAGTTGCAGCTGCTGGCGGATCAGGGAGCCGCGGCCTTCCGTCGCTTCGTCGTCTCCAACCTGAGACTCGTGGTGTCTGTTGTCAAGCGCTTCACGGACTCGAGACTGGAACTCATCGAACGCATCCAGGAGGGCAACACCGGACTCGTCCGAGCCGTGGAGAAGTTCGACCACACGCACGGGTTCAAGTTCTCCACCTATGCCACGTGGTGGATCAAGCAGGCAGCCACCAGGGCCGAGGCTGATCAAGGTTCCACGATCCGGATGCCGGTGCACTTCGTGGAGACGGTCAACAAGGTCCGGCGATGGTTGGGGGCGCGGGACCTGAGCATGTCCGAGGGAGCCACGGCCTTCCCCGACGGGATCCCGGAACTGGAGGTATCGAAGGAGGAGCTTGTCCGGATCAGCCGCCTCGGCCGTCCCTTGGTGAGCATCGACGGGTTGCGGGACCTGGTGGACGACTCGATTCCGATGCACCCCCTCAACGGGTCTGAGCCCGTGGTGCCCGGTGCCGGGGGCGACCCGAACCTGGAGTTCGCGTACAAGGCCTTGGCGGAGTTAGAGGATGAGGACCCGCGGGCCTGCCGGGTGCTGCTCATGCGATGGGGTCTGGAGACTGGTGAGGCCGAGACTCTGGACACCGTCGGCTACGCGATCAAGCTCACTCGTGAGCGGATCCGTCAGATCGAGAAGGCCGCGATCCTGCGGCTCCGGGAGATCCTGCTCGAGATGGCGAAGGGTCAGGAGCTTGCGGAGAATCGTCCGCGGTTCTACATCGACCCGTTCGCAGTGCCGCGGGTGAGAAAGAGGAAGCTCACACCCGCACGATCGCGTCGGCTCTGTCACAGGTAGCGCGGATGAGGACGGCGTTGCGCTCGTCGGGGCCCGCCGCCCAGGCGATGGCGGCGTCATGGGACTTGCCGAACCGTTCATGGCGGGCCGCCAGACGCCGCATCCGCAGATCCTCGTCGACGTCGACGTACCAGATCTCGTCCATCAACCCGTGCGCCCGGCACCACGGCTCCTCCTCGAGGAGCAGGTAGTTGCCCTCGATGATCACCAGCGAGGTCGAGCACTCCACCGGGATCGCCCCGGTCACCCCGTTGTGGAGCTCACGCCGGTAGGCCGGCGCATAGGTGATCGGCTCGGTCGCGTCCGCCAGGCGTCTCACCATGGAGACGAATCCCCACGCGTCGAAGGTGTCGGGAGCCCCCTTGCGATCGACCCGACCCAGTTCCTCCAGCCGCGACTGCGCCAGGTGGAAGCCGTCCATCGGGACGACGGCCGCCTCGGTCCCCAGAGCCGAGGACAGCGTCGCCCCCAGGGTGGATTTGCCCGCCCCCGGCTCACCGGTGATCCCCAGCAGAACCCGCCCGCCTCGCCGTGCCAGCACACGGGCCCGATCGATCGCCCCGCTGGTCGTCAACTCCATCTCAGCTCCCACTGGCTAGATCCGCACCGCCTCAACCTCACCGCATCAAGCCGGCTGCCTCAAGCCGACTGCCTCAACTCGTGCTGCCTCGACTCGCATCGTGCGGGACAGTTCCGGCCGGACGGTCGACGGCGAACGCCAGGTGCGGCATGTCCACCCCGCGGTAGTGCTTCACGAACCGGCCGCGCACCGTCATGCCCAGACGGATCGCCACATTCATCGAGGCGATGTTCGTGTCGCGCACCTGGGCGTAGATCCGCTCGGCCCCGAGCTCACCGAAGCCATGATCACGACAGGCGGCGGCCGCCTCGGTGGCGTACCCGTGGTGCCAGAAGGAGCGGTTGAACAGGTAACCGACCTCCACGACGTCCTCGTCGAGGATCCGCTGCCGGGTCAGTCCGCACTGTCCGATCATCTGCCCGGTTCCCCGCAGCAGCACGGCCCACAGCCCGATCCCCTCATCGCGGTAGCGGGCGAGCATGCGATCCAGCCAGCCGACCACCATCGCATCGGTGAACGCACCCTGGTAGGCGACCATCGTCTCCTCGTCCTGCATGATCGCCCGGAGCGCCGGCAGATCATGGACGCTCATCTCGCGGAGTTGCAGGCGCTCCGTCTCGACAATCACGTGGTGATCCTAACCGCACCGTCTGCTCGCTACTGTGGCCGCCATGGCAACCTTCGATCCGGCGGATCTCGCCCAGGTCCGCGCCGCCGCCGAGGCGGGAAAGCGCAGCCTGGGCGCCGGACCGAGGACCGCGATCGTCGCCGAGACCACCCTCACGGCGGCCGAACTGCACCCCGGCGCTCCCGAGGTGAGGGTCCGGATGCTCAGCCCGAGCAGCGAACCGCGCGGGCTGATGATCTACATCCACGGCGGCGGCTGGGTGATGTACTCCATCGACCACTACGACCGGCTCGCCCGCCATCTCGCCGATCTGACCGGGTGGGCGGTCGTCATGATCGACTACCCGATCGCACCGGAGCACCACTTCCCCGAGCCCCTGGACTGTGCATGGGAGGCGATCGGCTGGCTCGAGGGTCCCGACGGTCGGGCCTGGCTGGACACCGAGATCGCGGTGCCGTCCCGCCGTGTGCTGGCCGGTGACTCCGCCGGCGGGAACATCGCTGCCGCCTGTCTGCTGCGCGCTCTCGATGGGAATGGGGCCCCCAGGGACCCTCGGAGCCCCCGGTCCGAAGTGGGCCCCAGCTCCCCGCAGATCCGACGGAACGTTGGGAACCATCCGTCCTTCGACGCTGCGCTGCTGGTCTATCCGGTTCTCGATCATGATCTGGACCGGCCCAGTTACTTCCGTGCGCTGTTCCCTGCCGACATCGAGCGCGACGAGATGCGCGTCTGCTGGGACCTCTACTGTCCCGATCCCGCACTGCGGGAGCAGCCCGACGCCTCGCCGCTGCGCGCCGCCAGCCTTGCCGGACTGCCCCCGACGATGCTCATCACCGCCGAGGGGGATGTCCTCAACAGTGAGATCGAGGTCTATGCCGCACGCCTGGGGGAGGCCGGAGTTCCGCTGGTCACCGGGCACTTCGCTGGGATCGGTCACGGCTGTCTCAACCTGTGGGGGTACAGCGCCGAGGTGGACCGGGTGATCGGCCAGATCGGCCGGTGGCTGGAGGGTGTCGAGGGGCGCTGAGCGCCGTCGAGGGCGGTGTTCCGGCGTGTGGAGTGAACATTTCACTCGCGGAACTGCCCGTTTTCGCCTGCGGAGGGCGGGAAGACCCCCATTGGCGAGTGAAAGGTGCACCTATCCCGGACACAGCGAAGGCCCCGGTGTGGTGTTCCGGCGTGTCGGGGGAGTCAGGGCTCGTTGAGGGCAGTGTTTCGGCGTGTGGAGTGAACATTTCACGGTCAAGTCTCATGAGGTGGTGTTCTTTGATCAGGCGGTCAGGGGCAGAGCGTGAGGCTGGGGCTCATCGGTGTTGTTGAGGGCGTCGACGAGGCGGCGCATGGAGGTCTCGGAGAGGTAGCGGCGTTCCCCGTACTGCCATTCCTCGTGCTGCTCCTGGAGCACGGCTCCTACCAGCCGGGTGACCGATTCACGGTCGGGGAAGATCTGGACCACGTCGGAGCGGCGTTTGATCTCCCGGTTGAGCCGTTCGATCGGATTGTTGGACCAGATCTTGACCCAGTGCTCGGGCGGGAACCCGGTGAACGCGGTCAGGTCGGGCTCCGCGGCATCCATCATCTTTGCGATCTCGGGGAACGGGCCGGCCAACGATTCGGCGACTTGGCGGTACTGGGCCTTCAGCGCGTGCGGGGTGGTCTGGGCGAAGACCGCCGAGATCAGGGCGTTGACCGGCTTGGCCGCTCTACTGCCGAGCTTCTGGGTCACATTGCGGGCGAAGTGCACTCGGCATCGTTGCCAGCCGGCGCCGGGCAGGATGGCCTTGACCGCATTACGGATGCCGCCGTGGGCATCCGAGGTGACCAGCACGACACCGAGGGGATCGGTCTCGGTGGAAACCTTGAGACCCCGGTCGCGCAGGCTGCGCAAGAACTGTGTCCAGAAGTCGGTGGACTCGGTGTCCCCCACGCTCATGCCCAGGATCTCGCGGCGTCCCTGCCCCGAGACCCCGGTGGCCACCACCACGGCCTGAGAGACCACGCGGCCGTGCAGGCGCACGTCGAGGAAGGTGGCATCCAGGTACAGGTAGGGGAACCAGGTGTGGTCCAGTGGGCGAGTGAGGAACTCGGTGACGGTCTGATCGATGTCGGCACACACTCGGGAGACTGTGGCCTTCGAGATCCCCGACTCGTTGCCCAGGGCGTGCATCAACTGGTCGACCTTGCGGGTGGAGACCCCGTCGACCCAGGCTTGGGCGACCACGGCGTAAAGGGCCTTGTCGACCCGGCGGCGGGGGTGGAGCAGGGCCGGGAAGAACGATCCCTGACGCAGTTTGGGGATCTCCAGGTTCACCTCGCCGGCCGGGGTCTCCAGGGTCTTGGATCGGGACCCGTTACGCCTGGTCGTTCGGGCGGAGCTGCGTTCGTAGCGACCGGCACCGATCTTGGCGGTGGCCTCGGCGTCGATCAGGTCCTGCAGGCCGGCCTGCAACAGGCGACGGAAGACTTGGTCGTGGGCCATGTCAGGATCGTCGAGGAGTTCCGTGAGCAGGGTTGACAGGGCAGACTGGTTCTGGGTCATCGCGGTGGCTTCTTTCTAGATTCTTGGTCGTTGATAGAGACGGGTACCGCGGTGACCCCTCAACGTCTCAGACCCGCTGGTCGAGCGCCCCAGCGATCACCACAGATTTGACACCACCATAAGAGACGCGATCCATTTCACTCGCGGAACTGCCTGTTCTCGCCCGCAGAGGGCGGGAAGACCCCCATTGGCGAGTGAAAGGTGCACCCATCCTGGGCGCAGCGAGGCCCCGGGGCGGTGTTCCGGCGTGTCGGCGGCCTCAAGGGCCGGTGAGCCGCCGTTGAGGGCGGTGTTCCAGCGTGTTGGGGGCGTCAGGACCCGTTGGGCGCGGTGTTTCGGCGTGTGGAGTGAACATTTCACTCGCGGAACTGGGGTTTCCGCGCTCGGGATCGCGGGAAGGCCCCATTGGCGAGTGAAAGGTGCACCCATCCCGGGCACGGTGAAGGCCCGGGCACAGCGAAGGCCCCGGCGCCACAAAGCGCCGGGGCCTTCGCCGAGATCAGGAAAAGCGGTGCGGAGGGGCTCAGATGACGTTGACCAGGTCGCACACGAAGACGAGGGTCTCCTTGGGGGCGATGACCCCGGGAATCCCGCGCTCGCCGTAGGCCAACTGGTAGGGGATGGTGAGCTTGCGGCGCCCACCCACCTTCATTCCCTGCACGCCGGTGTCCCAGCCGGGGATGACCTGGCCGACGCCGAGCTGGAAGGACAGCGCCTCCCCGCGGTTGTAGGAGGCGTCGAACTCCTTGCCGTTGCTGAGGGCGACACCGACGTAGTGCACATCGACGAGGTTTCCGGCCGCGGCCTCGGGGCCGTCGCCGACGGTGATGTCCTCGATCACGAGATCGTCGGGGGCGGAGTCGGGCAGGGTGACTTCAGGCTTCTGCATGGCGCCCACCCTACGGGGAGCCGCCAGGACCCGGTCAACCCCGCACGCCGGCACCTCCAGCCTCACCCGAGGTTGCGGAACACCGGGATCCCACCGGTCGACATCTCGGGCACGTACCGGTAGCCGCCCAGGTCGAACCGGGTGATCCCGCGGGCCGATCGGACCCGCTGGCGCACCAGCCAGCCGGCCATCAGCCCCCGGGCCCGCTTGGCCGAGAAGGAGATCACCCGCCAGCGGCCCGACGGGTCGCGGTCCTCGAACCGCGGAGAGACGACCCGTGCCGCCAGCCCCGGCACCGACGCATTTCCCGCCGCGAACCGCTGCGACAAACCCTCCAGGTCCACCGCCCGGGAGTACTCCGCCGAGGCCAGATTGACGATCACCCTCGCCCCGGGGGAGGAGGCGAGATCCTCGGCGACCGCACGGGTGAGGCGCGGGCGCCAGAACGAGTACAGATCGGGTCCGCGGTGGTTGGCGACCCGCACTCCCATCTCGAGGCGGTAGGGCTGGATGAGATCCAGCGGACGCAGGATCCCGTACAGCCCCGACAGGATCCGCAGGGTCTTGCCGGCCTCGGTCCAGTCCCTCTGGTCGAAGGTCCGCGGAGCCATCGCCTGATAGACCGCCCCGTTGAAGGTGAGCGCCGCCGGTCGGGCATTGGCGGGGGTGAAGGGCCACTCGAAGGACCGGTAGCGGTCCTGGTTGAGTACCGCCAGCTCCTCGGAGATCCCCATCATCTCCCGCAACTGCGCGGTCGACCTGGCGGCCATGATCTGGACCAGCTCCTCGGTCTGCTCCAGATACCGGGGCAGGGTCGATCGCCGGGTCGTCAGCGCCGACTCCAGATCGAGGGACTTCGCGGGGGAGACGACAATGAGCACGTCCCGAAGACTAGCCAATCGGCAGCAAGTACTGAACGACGATGCCGCCGGAGGGCCCTTCCGGCGGCATCGTCGCCAGAGCGGGGAGCCAGACTCCGGGGCTGGCCCGCGGACGGGCTACGGTCTGGCCATGGTGAAGTACCCTGGCCGTGCCATGGGCTCGCGACGTCGAGGTCTGCGAGATCTGCGGTGGCCTCGACTCCTGCTGGCCGTGCTGCTGCTCGCCTCCGGGCTGACCGTGGCGCCCAGCCAGGTGGCGGTGGCATGCGCCTGCGGGGGGATCGCCACCGACCCCGGATCCCAGACCAGGGTCTCCCGGGAGGCCGCGGTGATCGTCTTCGACGGTCGCACCGAGCGGATCGACATGACCCTGTCCATGACCAGCTCTGACGTGCGTTCTGCCGCCTGGCTGATGCCGGCCCCGGTGGGGACGAGGCTGTCCCTTGGGGCCACCGGGGTGATCGGCCGGCTCGACGCCGCCGCAGCGCCCAAGGTGGTGACCAGCACGAAACTGCGCCTGGTTCCGGGGCTCACCGCCCGCCAGGACCGCGACCAGGCCACGGCGCCGCGCGCCGACTCCGGCGTCGCGGTGGAGTCGCGGGTCAGGATCGGACCGTTCATCGTCACCACCCTGTCTGGGTCCCGGGCCGAGGCCCTGGACGACTGGCTGGTGGCCAACGGATTCACCACCCGGGCGAACCTGCTGCCGGTGGTCCAGAGCTACCTGGACGCCGGCTGGCGGATCAACGCCGTCAAACTCGTCCCCGAGGGGGCACCGACCCTCGGGTCCACGTTGCCGCCGTTGAGGATGACCTTCGCCACCACGACCGCCGTCTACCCGATGAAGATGTCAGGCCTGGCCGCCGCCGACCAGCAGGTGCGGATCCACCTGCTCGCCGCCAGTCGAATGGTCATCGACGTCCAGGCGGCGCCGAGCAGCCCCCTGGGGCTCGACTTCACCGGCCTCATCGACCCGGCCACCGCCGGTCTCGACAAGGGAATGCGGCCCGACGGGAAGGTCTGGTTGACCTCTTGGTCGGGCCGACTCGGGCCGCGGACCATCACCGACGACTACACCTTCAGGGGAGCCAAGGCTGACGAGCCCTTCCGCCGGGAGGTCGTGCAGGTGCGCTACATCGACATCCCGGTCTCGGTGCTCGCGCTGCCGGTGATCGGCCTGCTGGTGATCGCCGGACTGGGGCTGGCGTACCGGCGTCAGATGCTGCGGGTCAGCCGATCTGGTCGTCCGCGGTGATGTCCTCGGAGGCCTTGGAGAAGAGCTCGGCGAACAGGCAGGCGGAGTCGTGGCCGCCGGCCCCGTCGTCGCGCGCGATGAGCTCGGGAACCTGCTCGGAGCAGGCCGGCTGGGCGCGCCAGCACCGGGTGTGGAAGCGGCATCCCGACGGCGGGTTCGCCGGGGAGGGGACGTCGCCGTGCAGCACGATGATCTCCCGGCTCTCGCGGGCCTGCGGATCGGGCACCGGGACCGCCGACATCAGCGCCTGGGTGTACGGGTGGGTCGAGCGGTCGTAGATCTGGTCCTGATCGCCGATCTCCATGAACTTGCCCAGGTACATCACCCCGACCCGGTCGGAGATGTGGCGCACCACCGACAGGTCGTGGGCCACGAAGACGTAGGCCAGGTCCAGCTCCTTCTGGAGCTTGACCAGCAGGTTCACCACCTGGGCCTGGACCGAGACGTCCAGGGCGGAGACCGGCTCGTCGCAGACCAGCACCTTCGGGTTCAGCGCGATGCCACGGGCGATCCCGATGCGCTGGCGCTGACCTCCCGAGAACTCGTGGGGGTACCGGTTGATGTGCTCGGGATTGAGCCCCACCAGCTCCAGGAGCTCCTTGACGCGGTCGCGCCGCCTGGCGGCGGGCACCACCTCGGGATGGATCTTGAACGGCTCCCCGACGATGTCGCCGACGGTCTTGCGGGGGTCCAGCGAGGTGTACGGATCCTGGAAGACGATCTGGATGTCGCGGCGCAGGCGGCGCATCTCGGAGGCGCCGAGCCGGGTGATGTCCTTGCCCTGGAAGATGATCGACCCTGAGGTCGGCCTCTCCAGGCTCACCAGCAGTCGTCCCAGGGTGGACTTGCCGCAGCCGGACTCCCCGACGATGCCCAGCGTCTCGCCGGGGAACAGGTCGAAGGAGACGCCGTCGACAGCCTTGACGTGGCCCACGGTGTGGCGGATGAGTCCGCTGGTCAACGGGTAGTACTTCGTGAGGTCACGGGCCGACAGGATCGGCTCGACGCCGACATGGCGTGCCGCCCGGGTGGGTCCGGGGGTAGTCGTGGTGGCCGGGCTGGACGGGTTCGGATCAGACGCGCTCACGGTTGAGCACCTCCTCGGTGTGGTAGCAGGCCGCGAACCGGCCCTCCTCGACCTCGATGAACGGCGGCGCACCGGGGGTCCGGCACTGGTCGGTGGCGAACCGGCAGCGCGGATTGAAGGAGCAGCCGGTCGGCAGGTCGGTGAGGGAGGGCGGCAGACCGCCGATCGCGTAGAGCTGCTCGCCCTTCTGGTCGAGCCGGGGAATCGAGTCGATCAGCCCGACGGTGTAGGGGTGGGCCGGGTTGGCGTAGAGCCGACGGACGTCGCAGTGCTCGACGAACCGGCCGCAGTACATCACCGCGATGTCGTCGGCGACGTCGGCCACCACACCCAGGTCGTGGGTGATGAGGATGAGCCCCATCCCGGACTCCTCCTGGAGCTCCTTGAGCAGGGTCATGATCTGGGCCTGGACGGTGACGTCCAGGGCGGTGGTCGGCTCATCGGCGATGAGCACCCACGGGTTGAGGGCGATCGCCATCGCGATCATGATCCGCTGCCGCATGCCGCCGGAGAACTGGTGCGGGTAGTTGCCGGCCCGCTCCTTGGCGGCCGGGATCCGGACCCGGTCCATCAGCTTGACGGCCTCGGCCTCGGCGTCGGAACGGTTCATGCCGCGGTGGACGCGGAACATCTCGGCGATCTGCCAGCCGACCGGGAAGACCGGGTTGAGCGAGCTGAGGGCGTCCTGGAAGATCATCGCGATGTGGTCGCCGCGGACCCGGCGCATGTCCTTCTCGGACATCTTGAGCAGGTCGGTCCCGCAGTACTTCACCTCGCCGCCGGTGACGAAGGCGGGCGGGGAGTCGAGGATTCCCATCACCGCCTGGGCGGTCACCGACTTGCCGGAGCCGGACTCGCCGAGGATGGCGAGGGTCTCGTGCTCGGACAGGGTGAAGTTGACGCCGTTGATGGCCTTGGCCACCCCGTCGCGGGTCCGGAACTCCACGTGGAGGTCGTTGACCTCCAGGAGCCGGCCGTCGATCGGTGCGAGGTCCAGGCGTGTCGACTTTCGAGTCATGCGCTGCGTCCTTCCGATCAGTGGCGCTTGGGGTCGAAGGCGTTCTGGGCCGCCTCGCCGAGGAAGATGAAGGCGAGAACCGCCAGGGACAGGAACAGCGAGGGGAACAGCAGCATGTGCGGCGCCGACCTCACATATCCGAGACCGGAGGCGTCGGAGATCGACACCCCCCAGGAGATGGCCGGTTCCTGCAGGCCGATGCCCAGATAGCTCAGCGTCGCCTCGATGGCGATGTAGGTGCCCAGGTTGATGGTGGCGACCACCATCACCGGTGCCATCGCGTTGGGCAGGACGTGGCTGAGGATGATCCGCCAGGGACGGGCTCCCAGGGCGCGGGCCGCCTGGATGTAGTCGTGGGGCATCACCTGGAGCACCGAGGATCGCATCAGTCGGGCGATCGAGGGCCAGCCGAGGATGGCCAGGGCCGCGACCACCTTGAGGACCACCACGATGTAGGGGGTGCCCACCTGGTTGGGGAAGGTGTACAGGATGATGATCCCGCCCAGCAGCAGCGGGATGGCGTAGAAGATGTCCCCGGTGCGGCCCAGCAGGGTGTCGATCCAGCCGCCGTGGAATCCGGCGACCAGACCCACCAGCGACCCGATGATGGCGGTTCCCAGGGTGGCGAGGATGCCGACCAGGATGGAGGAGCGGGCGCCGTGGATGGTGCGGGCGTAGACGTCGCAGCCCTGCACGTCGGTGCCGAACCAGTGGACCGGGGAGGGCAGGTGGCGTGCCGCGGACAGGTCGCAGGCCCGCGGATCCTTGCTGGTGAAGACGCCGGGGAACAGCGCCATCACGATGAAGATGACGATGAGGACCGCCGAGATCCAGAACAGCGGGTCGCGGCGCAGATCCGACCAGGCGTCGGTCCACAGGGAGCGCGGCCTGGTGCCGGAGACCGGGCCCCCGGTGGTGGCGTCGATGCCGGTGAGATCGGCGTCGACGGCCGGTGCGGCCGATGCGGCGTCGGTCCCGAGGAACTCGGTGGTGTTCGGGTTGCTGTGCGGTTCAGTCATGGCTGATCCTCGGGTCGAGCACCCCGTACAGCAGATCGACGAGGAGATTGGCGAGCAGGTACACCAGCACCAGGCAGGTCACCGCTCCGACCACCGAGACGCCGTCTCGCTGATTGATCGAGCGGAAGATGAAGTTGCCGATGCCGTTGACGTTGAAGATGCGCTCGGTGACGATCGCACCGCCCATCAGGGCGCCGAAGTCGTAGCCGATGTAGGTGATTACCGGGATGAGGGAGTTGCGCAGGGTGTGGACGGTGACGGTGCGGAATCCCGACAGTCCCTTGGCCTTGGCGGTGCGCACGTAGTCGGCGTGCTGGTTCTCGATGAGGTTGGCCCGTGTCAGGCGGGCGACGTAGGCCACCGACAGAGCTCCCAGCACGAACCCTGGTAACACCAGCTGATTCCAGGAGCCGTCCCCGGCGGTCACCGGGAACCAGCCGAGCTTCATGCCGAAGACGAGCTGGGCCAGGGAGCCGATGACGAAGATCGGGATGGAGATGACCACCAGGGAGGAGACCAGGATGAGGTAGTCGAGGAAGCGTCCGTTGCGCACCCCGGCGATGACACCGGCGGTGATGCCGATGACGATCTCCACGAGAAGGGCGATGATGGCCAACTTCACGGTCACCGGGTAGCGGGCGGCCAGTTCGCTGACCACCGTGTTGCCGTAGAAGTTCACGCCCAGATCGCCGCGCAGCAGCTTGCCCATGTACAGGCCGTACTGGACGATCAGCGGCTGATCGAGGTGGTACTCGTGGCGGAAGGCCGCCACATATGCCGGCGGGCACGGCCGCTCGCCGCAGCGCCCGGCGGTGGGATCGCCCGGCAGGGCGAAGACCAGGCAGAACAGGATGAAGGTGGCACCGATGACCACCGGGATCATCTGCAACAGCCGTCTGATGACGTATTTCAGCACTTCTGTCTCCTCACAACCGGGGACGGTCCGCCGGAGCTCTGTCCGGCGGACCGTCCGTGGTCACACCATGTGGGTCACTTGACGCTGATGGCGGTCAGGTCGATCGTGCCGAACGGGGTGAGTTTGACGTTGGTCACCTTGGTGGACCAGGCGAAGGGGGTCGACACGGTCCACAGCGGGATCGCCGGGATCCGGGTGGCCAGCATGGCCTCGGCATCCTGGTACAGCTTGTTGGCCTGGGCCTCGTCGGGGGCGGCGGCCGCCTCCTTCAGCTTCGCGTCGAACTCCTTGTTGGAGTAGTCGCCGTCATTCGAGGACGCCCCGGTGGCGTACAGCGGAGTGAGGAAGTTCTCGATGGACGGGTAGTCCATCTGCCATCCGGTGCGGAAGAAGCCCATCAGCTCGCGCTTGGTGACCTGATCGCGCAGGGTCTTGAAGTCAGGGGTGACCTTGAGCTGGCAGTTGAGACCGAGGTCGTTCTTCCAGCCGTTGCACACGGCCTGGGACCAGGCCTTGTGGTCGCCGTCACCGTTCACCGCGATGGTGAGGGTGCCCTTGTAGCCTCCGGCCTTGTCGTAGAGGGCCTTGGCCTTGGCCTTGTCGTAGGTGCACCACTGACCGCACTGGCCCTTCTTGTACCCGTCGACCACCGGGGAGACCCAGCCGTCGGCAGGGGTGCGCGAACCGGCGAAGATCTGCTTGGTGACGGTCGCCCGGTCGATGTCCATGCTCAGGGCCTTGATGAGGTCCTGGTTCTGGAGCTGCTTGTCCTTGCTGGACGCCGTGATGGTCTGGGTCACGCCGGACTGGCGGATGCCCCACCGGTTCGGCAGATCGTTCTTCCACTGGTCGTTGGTGAGCTGATCGGTGGGGATCAGGTCGGAGACGTCCAGGTTGTTGGCCACGACGTCGTTGTAGGCCGGGCCGGCGTCGTTGTAGACCTTGTAGGTCACCTGGTCGACGTGGGCCTTGTTCTTGCCCGAGTAGTCCGCGTTCTTCTTGAGGACGATCTGGGTCGCGGTGTTCTGGGTGATGGTGAACGGACCGGCGCCGATCGGGGACTTCTCCCACTTCTTGTTCGTCGGATCCTTGAGGAAGGCGTCCGGCAGCGGGGCGAAGGCGGTGTAGCCCAGGCGCACCTTGAGGTTGGAGACCTTCTCGGTGGTGGCGATGGTGAAGGTGTGGTCGTCGACGACCTTCAGCCCGGACATCGTGGTGGCCTTGGGCTTGGTCTTGCACTCCTCATCGGCGCACTGGACATCGGTGTATCCGGCGATGGGCTCGAAGAAGTAGGCGTTCTGCTGGGCGTTGGGGCCGTAGGCGTCCCAGTTCCAGGCGTCGACGAAGTTCTTCGCCTTGACCTCGGTGCCGTCGGAGAACTTGTAGCCCGGGTTGAGCTTCACCGTGAAGTTCTGGTTGTCGGTGGTGTCGATCGACTTGGCGATGTCGAGCTCGGGGGCCGCGGTGTCGGAGTTGTAGTGCACCAGCTTGGCGGTGACGGCGTCCAGGACGTTTCCGCCGCAGACCTCATTGGTGTCGGCGGGGATGAGGGGGTTCTGCGGGGTGCAGCCGCGGACGGTGACCGAACCGCCGTCCTTGGCGGGTCCGCTGGCACCGGCCGGCTGGGAGGCGCTGCTGGAATCATTCGGGGCGGCAACGTCCTGACCGCAGCCCGCGAGCAGCATCACCCCCGACAGGGACAGCGCCACGAGTGGCGAGGTTCTACGCATCAGTGTCTCCTCGGAGAGGGGTAGAGCGGAGCCGGTCTGGTTCCGCTGACCGTCCCGGTGCACTCGAAACTGTGTGCCTGGGGACGGACTTCGCCTGAGTTTGCCCTGAGTCCGCGAGGCTGATGTCAGGTTTCATCGTTGCGACACAGCATCGTTAGCAATTTGCAACCAACGACTGGCACAGTGCGCCATCCGTGCGAGATTGCTCACGTGGTGTCGGGGATGCGGCTCTCCTTGGCGCGGATGAGGTCGATGGTGACGACGGTGCCGATCATCGCCCCGCGGTGAAGCGGAGGAAGATCGGGGGCCAGTTGGAGGAGGTACCGGTCGCCTCCCATCAGGGCTGCGGACAGACCGGCCATCCGCCGGGCCACCCGGGCGGCGACCGCCTGTCCCTGACTGATGGTGAACTCGAGACCGAACAGGGAACCGGCGCACTGCAGGACGCTGCCGTCGCTGAGCTCGACCCGGAGCTTGCGGGACAGCACGGAGAACTCCTTGGTGATGGTGGCCATCGGGACGCCGTTTCCGTCGCTGACGGTGAAGGTGTCGCGGGACAGGACGTTCACCGGATCGGAGAGCCGCAACACTGGGCTCCCGTTCTCCAGGACGGTGAGTTCCCGTGATCCGGCGAACAGCCGCGACATCGTCGATCCCTCGGTGTGGATCGAGGCCAGCTGTCGGCCGCCGGTGTCGCAGATGGCGAAGTCGTTGGCGAGGAAGGAGCGGATCTGCTGCAGGACGAGGACGTTCTGGTCGACGAGAGCCATGGGGACATCGTCTCGTGCCCGGCGGGACGAGCCGGGAGGACACACCGTCGCGAATTTTGTCAGGTAGTTGACAATTTGGGTTCCGGGGCGGACCCTTGATGTACGTCAGGTACCTGACAAGTATTCCATGAAGGACGAGAGGACCACTTCCATGACCGACAACACGAATTCACCCAGGAATCCGGACACCAACCCGCCGCAGGATCAGCCCGGGAACTCCTCCGAGAGCGCCCATGAGGTGCCGACCGACAGCCGGACCCCCGAGACCGGGCAGACCGACCCGCGACGCCTCGCGGCGGAACGACTCAGCTACCTCGCGGTGCTGCAGTTCCAGAATCGGCGGCGAGGACGCCGGGGAGCCGAGCCGTGGCGGGACCCGCGGCACGGGCAGGGGCGGGTGCTGGCCCTGCTGAAGCTCAAGCCGGAGATGACTCAGCGCGAACTGACCTACCTGATGGGGATGTCGCGCCAGTCGATCGCCGAGCTGCTGCGCAAGCTCGAGGACCAGGGGCTGGTCGAGCGCACACCCTCCCAGGAGGACCGGCGCGCCGTGCTGGTCAGCCTCACCGAGGTCGGCCGTGAGATCGACCAGAGGAACCCCGATCGCTCGTCGGGGACCGGTCTGCTGGACTCCCTCAGCGACGAGGAGGCGGCCACCCTGGCCGATCTCCTGGGCCGGGTCATCGAGGAGCTGGAGGAACGCGCCGGCATCGACGTCGAGCACCGTCGCGAGATGGTCGCCGAGTTCTGGCGGTCCCGGGCCGGTGGACGTCACCCGCACGGTGGTCCCGGGCAGCATGGTGGTCCCGGTGAACACGGTGGTCCGCATCCGCGCGGCGACCGTCCTGAGCCACCCGGCTTCCCAGACTTCCCCGGCGTCCCGGGGTTCCCGGGTTTCGGCCCCTGGGGTGGGCCCGGCGGCGCTCCAGTGCCTCCGCCCGAGGGGTGTGGCGGTCCGCACGGGCACGGTCCGAATGGACACGGGCCGGACGGGCACGGTCCTCGTGAGCACGGGCCGTATGGACACGGGCCGGACCTCGGACCCCGGTGGGGAGGGGATCGACCGGGACGGTGATCGCACCTGCGCGAGCTCGTCCTCGACCCGACCACAGGAACGCCCAACCCGCCGGACGCCCACCCGGCCCGGCGCCGGGCAACAAGAAAGCCGGACCTACGAGAACGTAGGTTCGGCTTTCCCTGATGTCGTGAGACATCACATGGTCGGCCTCGTCCTCTCGACTTGGAAGAATCGGTACCTCTTGGAGAACCTGAAGGATCACCTCAACTTGGATGACCGGCAGGCGGGTGGTGAGGCGGAACCGCCGACTGCTGCTCCCGGCGCGGTCCCTACCCCGTACAAGTTGAGCCAGCGGCTTAGCTCCCAGCAGCGTGCAGCCATCGTTTGGTACTACTGTGGGGGCCACTCTAGCCGAGAGACCGCCCGTCAGTTCGATGTGGGCAAGACTGCTGTGCTCGCGATACTTCGAGCGAGCGGCGTGAAGCCTCGGCCACCCCACGACAAACTCATCGAAAAGATCAATGCTGAAGGTATCTAGCGTGGGAGCATCTCCAACCTAGCGGCCGAGGAGCCCGTACGTCGCTAGACTCCTCCCCATGGGAGACGCCCAACCGGTAAGCCTTGTCATCGCTGGCCCCATTGGGGCTGGCAAGTCAACAGTCTCGAGCATCCTGGCAGACTCGTATGGTTTCGAACACTTGAGCTACGTGAATCTCATCTGGAAGCCCATTCTTGCTTCTCGAGGCGTTGTAGCAAACAGGCGTGAACTGCAAAAGCTCGGAGCAGAGCTGATGCGTGAACACGGGTCCGCAGGATTAGCTAAGCTCATCCTGCCCTTCATCCCGAATGGTGATTTCGTTATTGACGACATTCGTTCGCCCGCTGTCCTTGACGCCCTCCGTACTGAAATCTCAGGACTCAAACTGGCGTTTATTGTCGTTGGTGATGAACTGCGACGACGTCGCGCTACTGAGCGCGACAATGTAAGTATTCATGACCAGCTTGCCGCCGAGGCGTTTTCAACCGAGTCGGAAATCTACCAGTTAGCTTCGCTTGCTGACTATACAGTCGAGAACAACGGGGATATTCCCGAACTCCGTGGGCGCTTGACTGAGATAGTTGAGGAACTGAGATATGCCTGACCCCTCATTTTCCGAACTGGTAACATTACTGCGCAACGAAGCGATCGATGCCTGGTTGAAAGACGCCTCCAGTGATATCGACACCGTGGCATTCGTGTTGGGTGTAGATCCTCAATACCTTCGTGTGCAGGTGATGCTGCATATACCCTTCTACACTTGGGAAGAGCTACAGTCACAGGGCATTATAGTCGTGGTGCGTAGAGTTCTGTCCCGTCTGAGACAGGAACTTGACGAATTCTCATCTATTGCAAGGGTTCACCGTCAACTAAATGGCGCGGATCTCGTAAGACCTGGCGCTTTGCTTAGGTCATCTTACGGCGAATTGACCGCAGAGAGGAGTGACGCGGAATCGTCGCCCATACTCTTTGACGCCGTCCCGCCTGCGTTTGCAAATAGTATTCAAAAAGACATACACTACATCCATTCCGTGCGCCGAGATACGATCTTCCATGCAGGTCTTCGCTTCATTGATCACCCAGCACCATTTGCATACGCTGCCTTCTCGGAGCTCGATAGAGTCTATCTGAAAACGGCGCTCAAGGCTAGCATGCAGGGCACAGTTGACGTAGCTGACTCGCGAGTAGTTGTGATGACGCGCGCCTTTGGATACTCGCCCACCCCGAAGAACGCGATGAGTAAGCTCTTTGACCTTAGTGCACAGCGTCTCCAAGAGCTTGGCTACGAGTGGATCATTACAGCCATTAATCCTTTCCTGGGCTTTAAGGGAAGCATCTTCAGCGGGTCCTCCTACTTCCCATTCGCCACGAGCCCGATGCACTACAAATACACCGCTGAGGGAGCCTACATAACGCGACGCCGCTCTCCCGGAGTGGAAAGACAAGAACAGAGACTGATTACGCCGCCCATCCTATGGTTAGCGAGGCCCATGGGACGGCCACTGAGGCGTCGCCTTGAGAAGGCAAATATTTCCCTGTACAATATATCCGATGAAGAGTACCAAGCAGGGTAACGCTTTGCCGCTCCGGCGCCACCGGTCCAGTTCTGTTCCGGACCTGGCGGCTCAGTTGACACTGCTCTTTGAAGCTGCGAGCGGGGCGTGGGATGTCGACACTTCTCACGCTTCTTGCATATCTCTCGCCGGCGCAGGCCTGCCTCACGGGCAATGTTATGTAACCTCAATGTTGATTGCAGATCATCTTATGAGGTTTCAACCGCATGTTTCCAATGTGGTCATCTCTCGGGGGCGGGTCAGGCGATCGACCGATAGTAAATGCTTGATTGAGGACCATGGCTGGGTGGAGTTCATACTTCATGGGAACAGGTATCTTTGTGACTTTACGCTTCATCAGTCCGCAGAATGCGATCCGATTATTCTCGCCAAACGAAACGATGTGACTATCGAATATAGTGCACAAGATGTCCGGTCTCTATCTGAAGTGTCTAATCTAGATGTCTGGGTTCGCTACTGGATTCTATCCACGCGTCCGTCTGTGATTGGACTCTGCTTGGAGAGCAGACATGCTTGACCTATCGCAGGTGACGGATTCCGATGTTCTTGTGGAGCTGGACCGCGCGATCGCAGCTACGCGTGATAATCAGGCCGATAGGAAGCGGATTCTTGGCGCTAGTAGGCAATGCGCTTCACGCTTCACCTTCGTCGGAACGCGAACATACCCGCGCCCAGATCATCCCGATCCAAACAAGCGCCGTTCTCTCCTCTTTCTGCTGTGCGGGATAATCGTCTCTCTGCGGACGACGCTGGAGAACGAGCAGCTAGCTATGTCCCGGTTGATGAATGCCGTCCACACCGACGATGAGTTGTTAGAGTTGACGGTTGAGCAAATAGCGGCGCTTATTCGACCGGCAGGAATGGCAAACTCGAAGGCGCAACGGATCTATGAGTCGATCCGCCTGCTAGAAGGTGTCGAAGGTGGTCCTGAAGGACTTCTAGGAGTACCCATGATTGCAGCGCGCAACTTTCTCCTTGGTCTTCCTGGTGTTGGCCCTAAGGCTGCCGATTGCTTGCTTACTATCGGATTGGGTATGCCTTCGATGGTCGTAGACACAAACGTCTTTCGTTCCATCAACTGGATACTCTCTGGGGGCGCGGGCTCCTCAAGCTTCTCGAATCAGGCAGAGGTGGCGAAAGTCAAGGCCAGAGTCGACAAAGCTCTGGCGGGTGAGAGTGCATTCTTGTTCCAGATCGTGCACACCGAATTACTCCTGCTGTCAAAAGCGATGGGGCGACGCGGACACACAACTGAACTATGCGTGGGCCCTCAATACTGCAAGGCTTGCGCCACGTCTACGGGCGAATTGATGTTGCCGCTTAATAGCTAGTTTGCCAGACGAAGCCACCGGAAGTGAAATGACCTCTGTTCATGGCGCCATTTCGGTACGCGAATTCATTTTGATCGGCCTTGTCCTCTCAACTCGGAGTACGACCGGTTCAGTTCATTGCCTCACAGGTAGCGGAAGCCGGCGATCCATCGCTCGTGCCCGTGCCCGTCACTTGGGCCCGAGGCCTCGGCTGACCGCCCGACAGTCAGACGGCCGGGAGACCTCAGTGGCAGGATCGGCGCATGGGCTTCGACCCAATTGAACAGACCGACAACATGATGTGCCTCAGACATATCACTGATCCGTATCTTCTGCGGTGGGTCGAACAGTTCGCAAGGAATGGAGATTGCTGGCTTAACCCCAATTCCTAGTGGTTCGCTTCTGAAGTCTTTTTTGGGTTGGCTTTCTTGAGGATCTGGTCGGCGGTCTTGGTCCAGACGAACGGATGTGAGCGGTCGTTCCAGCTATCTGTGAAGGCGCGGATCCTGGCGTTGAGCTCCTTGACGGACCTGAAGACGCCGCGGCGGATGGCCTGGCGTTCGACGATGCCGAACCAGACCTCGACGAGGTTCATCCAGGACGCGTGGGTTGGGGTGAAGTGGACGTGGATCCGCGGGTTGGCCTCGAGCCAGGTGCGGACCTCGACGGTCTTGTGGGCGGCGTAGTTGTCCATCACCAGGTGCAGCTCGCGACCGGGGTAGGCGCGGGCGACCTGCTTGCAGAAGGCCAGGAACTCCTGACGGCGGTGGCGGGGCTTGAGCGCGGCGGTGACCTGCCCGGTGGCGATCTCCAGGGCGGCGAACAAGGTCGTGGTCCCGTGCCGCACGTAGTCGGCCGAGCGGCGCTCGATCATGCCGGGTTGCATCGGCAGGATCGGCTGGGTGCGGTCCAGCGCCTGGATCTGCGACTTCTCGTCCACGCACAGCACCACGGCGTTCTCTGGCGGCGCGAGGTAGAGCCCCACGACGTCGGTCACCTTCGCAACCAGCTCGGGATCGGTGGAGAACCGGAACGACTCGGCCCTCCACGGCTGGACCCCGTAGGCCCGCCACGCCCGGGCCACCGTCGCCGGGCTCACGCCCAGCCTGGGCGCAAGGAGCCTGGACGACCAGTGCGTGACACCCAGCCGCTTGGGCGGCGGGGTCAGCGTCGCGGCCACGATCTCGCGGTGGTCGATCCGCCGCGGCCGCCCAGGGCGTGGCGCGTCACCGAGCCCAGCGATCCCCGAGCGCTGGTAGCGGCCACGCCAGGTCAGCACCGTCGGGACACTGACCCCGACCGCGCCCGCGATCTGTGTGTTCGCCACGCCCTCGGCCGCCATCAACACGATCCGCGCTCGACGCACCGCACCAGCCGACACCGTCGACGCCCGCGTCCAGGACTCCAGCACCGCACGGTCACCACCACGCAACATCAGCCCCGGAGCAGGTCTGTTCGCCATACCCCATGATCTCGAACCCCAACCATAAAGTCACTTACGACACGCGACACCAGTAGCTAACCTCGATTTTTCATGGGTGGCTGCTGGGTGGGGGTTCGGCGGCTGTGTCGTCGAACTGAGCATTGATTCTGGCATGCGGGTGTGACGGTTCGCCGCATGTCGCTGCGGGGGTCGGGCTGTCCGGGCCGTGGGGTTCTTTCAGATGGTGGGCGGTCAAGGTGCATACCGGGGGCTATCCCGCGGGGGCGGGCAGGCCCCGCAGCACGCCGACTGCGGCGACCACGGTGTCGACCCATGGTTGGCGATCCGAGACGTGCAGGATGACGCGCCGGCCGCTCCGGGCGAGGGTGGCGGGGATGGCGAACAGGCGATGGCGCAGCTTCTTGGGCTCCCACCGCCGGGCCTGGGCCTGGGGGTGGGCCAGGAGTCCCATCCAGGCGAGCAGATCACAGGCCAGGGCGACGATCTGGCACCAGATCCGGTTGGCCCCGAACCCGTGGAGCGGGAGGTTGACCAGCCCGGTGTCCTTCGCATTGCGAATCCGGTCCTCGCAGCGGGCCCGGCGGCGATGCCGAACCTCCAGATCGGCCAACTGACCTGTCTTCGTGTTCGTGGCGAAGGCGGTCAACCGGTATCCGTCCACATCATCGAAGCGCAACTGGGCGCCGGGATGAGGTCGTTCCCGCCGCACGATGACCCGCATCCCGGCCGGCCATCCGTCCAGGTCCAGCAGCCCGGTGAACTCGGCCACATCAGCGCCGTCACGGACCTCGCCGTTGCTGTTGTAGGCCGGTGTCCACACCGACTCGGGGATCATGGCGTACAGCTCGGGAGTCTCGGCGGGCAGGGTGAACCCGACTGAGTAGGAGACCCGCCGGCGGACCAGTTCGGCGAGCCTCTGGTGGGTCGATCCGGCGCCGTCGATGCGGATCAGGACCCGCCTGCCGGGCCGCCCGCCCACTCCGGCCTGGTCCAGGGCCGCCCGGATCACTGTGGTGTGGTCGGCGGCCGTATTCGATCCGGCATTCCCGGGGCGCAGCATGATCACCGCACACTCCCCGGATCCCTGGGCGCCGTGGTCGATGAACGCGCACAACGGATGATGGCCGTACCCCTTCTTGAACGTGGGCGCGGCCTGCTCCTTCTCGCTGTGGGCGGTCACCAGGGTCGCATCCACATCGATGACCAACGGATCCGCCGGGCTGATCCCCGCATCCGGCGCGTGATCACCGCCCAGAGCCCACACCCGGGCCCGGGCCGTCTTCCGGGCTCTCGAGATGGCCTTCTCCGCGGCATCGGCATCGGCGCCCAGCAGCCCGATCAGCCGTGAGACCGTGGGATCGGAGGCCACCGGGCCATAGACCCCGGGCTCGGCACGCAACTCGGCCAGGTCGGACAGACAGTCACCGCCCACAGCCAGGGACAGGGCCAGATCGCACAGGATCTTGCCCGGGTCATGGACGGTCAACGGTGTGGCCCACCGGGCCAGGGCCCTGCTCAGTTCCCGGTCCAACCCGGAGGCGCGGATCGTCTCGACCAGCAGCACCCCACCGGCCTGACCCGCTGCGGCCACGGGCGCGGCATCGACATGAACACGCGGATACGACCCGGTAGCCTTCACCTTGGGAGTGCTCCTCGACCTTGACGGATTCGGACTCTAGACAAGCCCTATCCTGCCAAGTCAGGAGCACTTTCGCCTACCCGGCGACCACACCTCCGGCACTCACCGATGAAACGCCGAGGCTAAGGGAGCGGGGCCTGCAGCCTCGGCTCACTGCCGAGGATGACTGTTACCGCGTTAAATTCCAGAGGCTCAATCACAGTCCCACTGGATCTGCCGGCCTGGTCACTATGATGTGCCCGTGACGCAGCAGCAGATCTCTATGGAGGGCTACAACGCCCTCCGCGAGGCCCTGGCGGTCGTGACGTGGTACAAGCGTGAGTTCAAGACGCTCGTCCGCACCGCGCTGCGAGGCCACTCAGAGCTGATGAGCCAGCTCGACTTCGACGACACGAAGCGCAACGTCGCGCACGAACTGGTCAACCTGCTTCAAGACAATGAGGCTCGATACGCCGACCTCACTCTCCAGCTCATACAGGACATAGCAGCGATGGAGCGCTTCACTGATATTGAGGGCCTCGAAGAACCAGACAGGAGTACTCGACTGGGTGCAGCACGTGAGGCCGTTGCCCGTCTTCGCAAGGCGACCACAGGCCTTGCTCAGGCCATCCATGGCACGCAACAGCGCCGGACCGAGTTTAAGAAGAGGTACGCGACAGACATAACGGCACGCGCCAAGATGGACGAGATGACCAGTCTTAGGGGCAGGTTTATCGCCCTTCAGCAGGCGACCGACGGGCGGCAAGAGCGTGGCTATGCCTTCGAGAAGCTCCTCACCGACCTGTTCGACTTCTACGACCTCGAGCCACATCTGGCATACACCAACGGCACCGAGCAGATCGACGGCTCCTTCCGTCTTGACACCGACGACTACATCGTCGAGGCCAAGTGGCGTACAGACAAGTCGACACGAAGCGACGCGGACATCTTCGCCACCAAAGTGCGCCGGAAGGGGCGCAATGTCCAAGGCCTCTTCGTGGCCGTCGCAGGCTTCACCCAAGACTTCATCAACCAATACGAGGAGGCGTCCCCGTTCATCACCATGGACGGCGCCGACCTCTACCTCGTCTTGGACAACAGGCTATCGCTTCCGCAAGCTCTCGCCAGCAAACGTCGTCACCTCAGCGACACTGGCTCGTGCTTCTACTCGCTCCAGTCGGCCCTGAACCACTGACTGATATCTCTGTGTCAGAGCTCCATCGGTCTGAGCGAGGGTCAGACTGAGGTTCTCAACTCGATACCGCTCAGGCTCTCGCGCCGGCCACGCAAAAAACTTGTCTGCGCATCATCCGATCGGAAATACAATTGATAGACATACGAAGCCGCGCTGCACTTAACACCCTCCTCTCAAGGATGAACCCATGACGACCTTCACCCGTCAGTTTGAATCACGTGCCATGCCGAAGGTAGCAAGCGCGGCTCGTCACTTCACAGTGGTGGAACAGGAGGCCGTCAACTGGGTACGATCCGTCCAACCGCTCGCGATGCACATGCGCATCTCAGCGGTCTCTCCCAACGTGCTGGAGTTTTTTGAACCCGACGATTTCGACCCGCCGCTTCAGAACTGGACAGACGAATTCTCAGCGGGAGTCCACGACCTCAGGTCCGCTCTCGACGCACTAGCATTGGAGATTGCATACATTGACAACGGTACCGTCTCAAATGAATCCGACATAGCATTTCCCATTGTCTATCGGCAAGACGACCCGATCGTCCAAGAGAACAAGTGGAAGAATAGCAGAGCGGTCAGGGCACTTTCCCGATCCACACCGGCCTCCCTTATGTCACGGTTTAGGGGCTGTCAAACCTGGCAAGATCCCGACACCTACACTGAAGATCTTCTCGAGGTACTGGCAATAATCGATAACGAAGACAAGCATCGCTTCGGTAGCCAGATCAACCTGATCCCATCAAGGTGGAACGAATTTCCCTCATTTGCATGGGTAGATTGCCTGGATGAACCTGCATTTGACAGGCCTTGGCTTCAAATTTCCTACGACCAAACGCACACGCCGTGCCATGTAGTAGTTGATCTTCAAGACAACATCATTCCGATGGTGTCATTCGGTAATCACAGTGCGCATCTCTTCGATTTGCAGACCTCGCTGTTTGCGGACGTCCAGCGCCTCATTCAGTACATACTGTCCGGAACATGGTCTGAAAAAACAACCCTGGTACTCCGTGGCCCATATCCAATCGTAAAGAGCGGCGGTATACCGAATGTTCGACGCCTTCAGTTCACGGGAACCAGCCATCCTACAGCCTCGGCCTAGCATGCCTGTTACACCCAGATCGTTCGCAACATCCGTCACGGTGGTGCCATGAGCGGAGTGAGAGGGGCCTGTCCAGGACGTCCTATGACTGGACCTCTATCACAAAGGTCAAGAGCATGCCCCCGAAGGGCCGATGCTATCCCATAGCATCATTGCCAAGACCGCATCTTCACAATAGAGCAAAGTCCCGACGAATGGAGACGAAGGCGCCGACGAATGACGGGGATCATCATTGGTTCGTCTGGAGCCATTACCGGCTCTTCGGATCTGTGGTGGGGGTGAGTGGGACACGCCGGTGAGGCCGGGGTCGGTGGGGTAGGGGGTCGAGGCCCTGAGGATCAGGAGTTACCACACTTCTGCATCAAGGACCTCGACCTGTGTCTGAGCTTACGGGCTGCGCCGTGCGCTGCCACTATGACGAGTACTGCGACCGTTGCGATCTGCTGGTCGGCCTGCCCGGGCTGCACGTGACAGGCGTCGAGCGGGACGACGGCGGCAGGCTGAGGGTCACGGCCGAATCAGCCCGGCAGCTGGTGGGTTGCCCCACGTGTGGGGTGGTCGCCTCGAGTCATGGCCGGCGGACGGTCCGGCTGGTCGATGCTCCGTCGTTCGGGCGGCCGGTCGAGGTGCTGTGGCGGAAACGGACCTGGGAATGCCCGGAGCCATCCTGTCCGGTCGGGGTGTTCACCGAACAGGACGAGCAGGTCGCCAAACCGCGGGCGATGCTCACCGTCAGGGCCTGCTGGTGGGCGGTCCATCAGATTCGTCGCGAGCACGGTTCGGTGTCGGGTGTGGCCCGCCAGCTGGGTACGGCGTGGAAGACGGTGTGGGGCTCGATCAAACCGATCCTGCAGGCCGCCGCGACCGATGAGTCCCGGTTCGTCGGGGTGACCACCTTGGGTGTCGACGAACACATCTGGCACCACGTCAGCCCGGTCAAGCGTGGCCCGAAAGAGTTGACGGGCATGGTCGATCTGACCCGCGACAAGCACGGACGCACCCGGGCGAGGCTGCTCGATCTGGTCCCGGGCCGTTCCGGCACCGTGTACAACGACTGGCTGAAGGCGCGCGGTGAGCCGTTCCGGACACGAGTGAAAATCGCCACCCTGGACCCGTTCCGTGGCTACAAGAACGCTATCGACGACCAGCTCGCCGACGCCACCGCCGTGCTCGACGCGTTCCATGTCGTCAAGCTCGCCACCCAGGCTGTCGACGAGGTCCGCCGCCGCGTCCAACAAGACACCCTCGGCCACCGCGGGACGCGAAATGACCCGCTGTACAAGATCCGGACCATCCTGCGCTGCGGCGCGGAGAACCTCACCGAACGTCAACAACACCGCCTCGCCGAGGCGATCGCCGCCGATGAGCGTCATGAAGAGGTGTACGTCGCCTGGCAGTGCGCTCAACGCGTCCGTGACGTCTATCACGCCGCCACCCCAGCCGACGGCCGGGCACTCGCCGAGAAGGTCCTGACCAGCTTCCCCCACTGCCCGATCCCCGAGATCGCCCGACTCGGCCGCACTCTGACACAGTGGGCCGACGCGTTCCTGGGCTACTTCGACACCGGCGGCGCCAACAACGGTGGTACTGAAGCGGTGAACGGCCTGATCGAGTTGCACCGGCGCATCGCCCGAGGGTTCAGAAACCGAGAGAACTACCGGCTACGCATGCTCCTCATCGCCGGCGGCCTCGACCAGCCCCCACCCCAAGTGTGAAGAGCCCCTTTACCGACCGGGATCCCACGATGAACCGCAGACCCGCACCGTCCAGGGCCTCCAGATTGGAGGCCGACAGCATGCCGGCGTCTGCGACCACCACCATGTCGGCGATCTCGTGGGCCGACCGGTAGGCCTCAACAATCGGGATCAGGGTCGTGGTCTCGGCCTTGTTGCCGGGAAAACAGCCAATCTGGAGGGGAAAGCCCCAGCGGTCCACGAGGAGCCCGACCACGATCTGGGGATCAACCCGGCGTTCCTTCGAATAGCCGACCTTGCGCAGACTGTCCTCGTTGGCAGCCTCGAAGTACAGGGTGGTCACGTCATAGAGCACCAGAGTCACCTCCCCGCCACCGGCCGAGTACCGGTGGCAGGCATCGGTGATCACGGCACGGTAGTCGCGGTCCTGGGCACGAGCCAGGTGCCGGTAGATCGTGGTGTGATGCGGCGGGTCCTGACCCACACCGGTCAGGACCCGCCCGACAGCCAGTTTCGAGGTGGGTTCGACGATCCGGGCCACAACGACCTGCTCGAACACCTGATCGGCAACCGCGTCGAGTCCCAGGCGGCGATAGGCCCTGTCCAGCACAGACCACAACAGGTCCGAGGCCGTCGAGACGACCTGCGCAGGCCTGGCAAGCGCTGAACTCTCATGGCGTCCAGAGTCCTCACCGGTCAACCTGTCCTGGACCACGGGCTCGGTGAACGACTCCTCGACCGCAACCGGGATCTCCACGCCCAGGTCCAAGGGCTCCTGGCCGCTCAACTGCTCGATCCTGGCCCGGGCAGTGGTCCTGAGTACCGCCAGTTCCTCGTCACTGTGAGCCGAGCCCACATGCTCCACGATGATGCGCCTGCCCCGTCGCTTCTCAGCGATCTGGACCGCCACCGCACCCGAACCCGTGCGGACCGTCCGGACATAGGTCATGACCCCCACAATACGGGTCCCCAGGACCGTCTTAGTGCCCCAAAACAGCCACGATCGAACACGAAACCCGTAGCCAGACCAACACACCCGACCGAACCCCGAAAAACTGCATCAAGTCAGGTAGAACGAGAATGCCCTCTTGAGCAGGGAGGATGTCGATTGCGACGTCCACACCCAGCCACTCAAGAGGAGCACCTCGTAAGTGAAAGCCTCTCACACCATCCGGCCTGTCTTCGATGATCCGAATCTGGTGTCGGCCGCGGGCCTGGTCCCGGCGCTGGGACTGGCCGAATCTGCAGGCCTGTACGACCTGCTCGACACGTTGACGGTGGGTTCGCCTCACGCCACGGCGAAGGTGGCGTGTGTGGTCGGCGGGATGCTCGCCGGTGCCGACTCGATCGATGACATGGACCTGCTGCGCCACGGCGGGATGGGGCGGTTGTTCGGCGGGGTGCGGGCACCCTCGACGCTGGGCACGTTCCTGCGCTCGTTCACCCACGGACACGTGCAGCAGCTCGACAAGGTTAACGCGGGACTGTTGGCCGGGCTTGCCGCGCGGGTCCCCGATCTGCTCGCCGGCGCGGACTGCCAGGGGTTCGCGACCATCGATGTCGACGACACCATCGGTGAGGTCCACGGCCACGCCAAACAGGGCGCCGCGTTCGGCTACTCCGGGGTCCGTGGCCTGAACCTCCAGCTGGCCACGATCAGCACCCCGCTGGCGGCACCGGTGATCGCCCGCGCGCGACTCCGACGTGGGAACACCGCCTCGGCCACCGGTGCTGGACGTCTGCTGGCCCAGGCCCTTACCACCGCCCGGGCGGCAGGTGTTCGGGGCCAGATCATGTGCCGGGCGGACTCGGCCTACTACGGGTGGGCGTTCGTCGGCACCGCGATCCGTCACCAGGCCTGGTACTCGGTTAATGCCCGCATGACTGCCAGCGTGGTCAAGGCGATCACCACCATCGCCGAGGACGCCTGGATCCCGATCAAGTACCCCAACGCCGTCTTCGATGAGGACGAACAGCGCTGGGTCTCCGACGCCGAGGTCGCCGAGATCGCGTTCACCGCGTTCACCGGTCGCCGCAAGAGCGAGCGGGTCGCCTGCCGGCTCATCGTGCGCCGCGTGAAGCGACTGCAGCCCCTGGCATCTGACGGCAGTGAGCAGAAGGAGCTGTTCGCCAGCTACCGGCATCACGCGTTCATCACCAACAGCACCCTGAGCTTGGTCGAGGCCGACGATCGCCACCGTGACCACGCGATCATCGAGCAGGTCATCGCCGAGCTCAAGGAAGGACCACTCGCGCACCTGCCCAGCGGGAAGTACGCGGCCAACGCCGCCTGGGTCGCCCACGCGGCCATCGCGTTCAACATCGCCCGAGCCAGCGCCGTGGCCACCAATCAGCACCGTGCACGGTGGGCCACCCTGCGGACCCGGATCATCAACGTCCCGGCCCGGATCGCCACCACCGGACGACGCCTCGTGATGCACCTGCCAACCCACTGGCCATGGACGGCGAACTGGGAGTCGCTGTGGGCGACCGCGACCGGGCCACCGACTCCGGCCACCACCTGACCACCCAGCCGGAACCGGCGCGACCGAGGACCCCACAGTGGAAGAGCCGGAACAGACCGGCGAGTCAGCCACGCCCACACCACAACCCGCCCACGACCACACCGGAATCACCGACCACGAATCAACGCCGGTGGATCAGGGCTGAAGGGTGCGCTGCACTGCGCCCGCTGCGGTTCACGGTTGGGATTCAGCCTCAATACTGGCCGCGGTGGCAGCTACTACTACTTCTTCTGTCTGGGTCGTGCCGAGAAACGAACCAGCTGTGACCTGCCATATCTGCAGGCCGATCTCGTCGAAGATGCCACCTTCGACCTATGGCATCGCACCAGCCTCACCGACCAGCAAGCGGACGTCATTCGCCACCTCGTCCGCGACGAACTGGATCGTCTGCGCACCGGTCGTAGTAGCGACCTGAAGAGTATCGAGCGCACCGCAGCGAAGCTCACCGGTACCAAGCAGCGCCTCCTGGACGCTTACCTGGCCGAAGCAGTGCAACTGGCGGACTTCCGCACCAAGCAGGAACTTCTGGACGCACAGCTGTCAGCGGCCCAGAGACGCTTGAATGACCTCACCGAGGACTATGAGTCCGTGGAGGCTCGAGTCGAGATCGTCTTGAGTCTGCTCCGTCGTGCTGGAGACTTCTATGCCCAATGTCCCGAGGACTCACGGGCTCTGCTGAATCGAGCAGTGTTCACGCGCATCCTGGTGGATGTGCATGAGAACGGCCCCACCAGCACTGGGCAACTCACCGACATCGTGAAGAGCGTACTGGTAGCACATGCCCCAGAACCCGGAACGCAGTCCACCAGCCAACCGCCCACCTACAGAAAGAACCCCCGGCAAGCATTTCAGCTTGCCGAGGGTTCCAACGTCGGCCACTTGGTCGGGGTGACAGGATTTGAACCTGCGACCTCTTCGTCCCGAACGAAGCGCGCTACCAAACTGCGCCACACCCCGATGGTTCGTGCGAACTGCTTCCAGCCCTCAGAGCCGTGGGCCAGCTTAGCCCAACCGCATCGTGGGACACCAATCGAGGTGGCAGCGGGCGCTGTCAGTCCTGGCGGGGGACCAGGGTGAGCAGGCTGGCCTCCGGTCGGCAGAAGGTGCGGTAGGGCGCGAAGGGGGAGGTTCCCAGACCCGCCGAGACGTGCAACCAGGAGGTGTGGTCGCCGGCCCGATGGGTCGACAGCCCCCTCACCCGGGCGGGGTCCAGATCGCAGTTGGTGACGATCGCGCCCTTCAGCGGCAGGCAGACCTGGCCACCGTGGGTGTGGCCGGCGAGGATGAGATCCATCCCGTCGTAGGCCATCGCGTCCAGAACCCGGAGATAGGGGGCATGGGTGACGCCGATGGTGAGATCGGCATCGGATTCGGCCGGTCCGGCGACCCGGTCGTAGTGGTCACGGTCGTGGTGGGCGTCGTCGGTGCCACGGAAGGCGATCGTGCGACCGGCAACGGTGAGCCGTCCGCGCTGGTCGTCCAGATCGAGCCAGCCCGCTCCGGTGAAGGCGTCCCGCAGCCTCTCGTGGTCAAGCTCGGCCGGCATGCCGGTGCGCTGGTGGGAGCGGCCCCGCAGCAGATACTCCAGGGGATTGCTGAAGGTGGCCTTGAGGTAGTCGTTCGACCCGAAGACGAACACCCCGGGCCGCGCCAGGAGACCCGACAGGCAGTCCAGCAGTGGCTCCAGGGCGGCGTCGGTGCAGAAGTTGTCCCCGGTGTCGACCACCAGATCGGGCTCCAGGCCGGCCAGCCGTGAGACCCACTCCTGCTTGAGGCGCTGTCCCGGCATCAGGTGCAGGTCGGAGATGTGAAGGATCCGGATCGGCGCGGATCCCGGTTCCAGAACGGGAACGGCAACCCGCCTCAGGGTGAACTGGTGAGCCTCCCAGAACCCGTAGGACAGTCCGGCACCCGCCAGCCCCAGGGCTCCGGCAGCCACCAGGCCGGTCCGACACGCCCAACCCATCCCGGTCACCGCCGGCCGCTGGAGGCGGCGGAGGGCCCGCTCGTCGCCCGGCTGCTGGACTGGCTGGGCTGGGACTGCTGAGTGCTGCGCGAGGAGGTGGCGCTGGACGACCCGCCCTGGGAGCCGCCCTGGGACTGGCCACCGGAACCTCCGGTGGACTGGGTCTGAGGCGGCAGGATCGGAGCGGGTCCCTTGGAGATGCGCAGGTAGATCGTTGCGCCGAGACTGGCCTTCCCGCTGGGAGAGATGCCCAGGAAGGTGCCCTCGGGGGTGTCTGAGGTGACCCGCCAGGTCTGGGTGGCGAAGCCGGCCTTGTTGAGCGCCGCCTGGGCCTCGTCGTAGGACATGTTGGAGGTGTCCGGCAGGGAGATCTGTTTGCCGTTGATGATCGAACTGCTCGGATCGGTGAAGGAGGTCCTCGGCTTGCCCGCCAGCACGGCGGCCATCGCCCGACGGTAGATCTGGCCGGCGTCACCACCGCCGGAGCCCTGCAGATACTCGCCGGTGGACAGGCTCAGGCCCTTGATGGACTTCTCGGTGCGGCCCCGGAAGTAGGAGCTCGACTTGTCGGCGGCGATCAGCGCCACTCCCGCGGCGTTCGGGGTGTACCCGGCGAACCACACCGCCTCGTTGGAATCGGTGGTTCCGGTCTTGCCGGCCTGCGGGTAGCCGCCGGGAATGGTGGCCGGGGCGCCGGTGCCGTTCATGACACCCTGGAGGACCGAGTTGACGCCGTCGGCCACCGACTGGGAGACGACCCGCTTGCAGGAGGCGCTCGGCACCTGGAGGGCGGTGCCCTCGGCGGTGTTGATGGACTTGATGATGACCGGGTCGCAGTGGACGCCGCGGGCGGCGAAGGTCGCGTAGGCGGCGGCCATCGACAACGGCGTCACCTCGGCGGTGCCGAGGGTGAAGGAGGGGATGTACTGGTACTCCTTGACGATGTCCTTGCCGTTGGACAGCTCTACCCCCGTCTTCTGGGCCATCTTCGTGACATTGCACAGGCCGGCGTCGCGCTCCAGCTGGACGAAGTAGGTGTTCACCGAGTAGGCGGCGGCCTCGTAGAGGTCGATGTTGGTGGAGTGGCCCACCGAGTTGCTCACCTCGAAGTCACCGGCCCGGAAGGACCCACGGCAGCTGGTGAAGGTGTCACCGGTGAAGTCCATCGGCGAGGAGGCGGTGTACCGGGTCCGGATGGAGTAGCCCTTCTCCAGGGCGGCGGCCATCGTGAAGGTCTTGAAGGTGGAACCGGCCTGGTAGCCCTCGGCCCCGCCCATGTCCTGGGAGGCCATGTAGTTGTAGTAGGTCTGCCCCGTCGACGAACCCATCACCGGTCGGGACTGAGCCATCGCCAGGATCAGCCCGGTGCCGGGCTGGACGATCGCCGTGCCGCCGATCACCGGGTCGACGGACCCCACCATGGCTGAGACCGCGGACTGCGCGGAGGCCTGGGCCTTCGGATCGATGAGCGTCCTGATGGTCAGACCACCGCGCTCCAGCAGGCGTTCGCGATCGTCACGGGTCTTGCCGAGGGCGGGATTGGCCATCAGGCTGTGGCGGACGTAGTCGCAGACGAAGGGGTACTTCGAGGCGATGCAGCCCTTCCGCGCGGTGGTCACCTTCGACGGGTCGAAGGCCACCTTCTTGGCCGCCAGCTCCTCGGCGGCGGTGATGACGCCGAGCTGCTTCATCCTGGCCAGGACGACGCCGCGTCGGGTGATGGCGGCGTCGGGATTGTTCACCGGATCGGTGGCCGTCGGGTTCTGGACCAGACCCGCGAGCATCGACGCCTGGGGCAGGGTCAGCTTGTCGGCGGTGGTGCCGAAGTAGTGCTTGGCCGCCGCCTGGACGCCGTAGGCGCCGTCGCCGTAGTAGGCGATGTTGAGGTAGCGCTCCAGGATCTCCTTCTTGGAGTACTTTTTCTCCATCGCGACGGCGTAGCGCAGCTCCTGGATCTTGCGGGAGAGGGTCTGCTCCTGAGCTTCGTTGACGCCGGCCTGGTCGCCCTTGGCCGCGGCCGCCTCGATGCGGACCTGCTTGACGTACTGCTGGGTGAGGGTCGAACCGCCCTGGGTGGAGGAGCCGGCCACATTGGACAGCAGCGCCCGGCTGGTGCCGCGGAAGTCGATCGGACCGTGCTCGAAGAACCGGTTGTCCTCGATCGCGACCTGCGCCTTCTGCATGATCGGCGAGATCTTGTCCAGGGAGACGTACTCGCGGTTCTCGGCGTAGAAGGTGGCCAGCAGGCTGCCGTCAGCCATCAGGATCCGGGACTTCTGGGCCGGTGGGTCGATCGACATGTCGGCGGGCAGGTTCTCCAGGGAGTCGGCCCCGGCGCGCGCCGTTGCGCCGGTCATCGCTGCGAAGGGGACGACGAAACCGGCCATCAGGAGACCAGCGAGAATGCTGACGACTCCGAACATGGCCAGTGAGTACAGCTTGCCTGACTTGGGGGAACCCATGGGCCCAAGGTTACGCGAGGATTCTGACAGTTCCGTGATCGTGCCCGTCATCATGGCGATGACAACGGGATTTGCCGCATCCTGGGGATATCGTCCAGACCCTGATCCGGGTGCAGGCGCCCGCCGGACCCCAGTGTTGACAGTGTCCTTCCTTGTCAAGTGGCAGTACCGCGGCGTACGTTGTCACTTGTGACCGGCAACGAGGCTGAAGAATGGACTCTTCTCGCAAATTGTCGCGGCATGGAGGATGCTCTGTTCCCCGAGGGGAAAGAGCAACGCATCGCCCGACGGATCTGCGCTGACTGTCGCGTGCGCGCAAGATGCCTCGCAGAGGCCCTCGACAACAGGATCGAGTGGGGAGTCTGGGGCGGTATGACCGAACGGGAGCGCCGCAGACTGCTGCGGGAGCGTCCCGATGTGAGCAACTGGCGAGCGGTGCTCGGCGCCGAATCGACCAAGTGCCGCACCGCCGGGGGCGCGGCTGGTCGCGCCCAGTAGTCCCGTTCTGTGATCCCGCCCTGTCCGGGGGCGGACACTGAGGGCCGGGAATCGGCGGGGCGATCCTCTACGCTGAGGGTCATGACCCGATGGGAATACTTCACCGCACCGATCCTCACGCACATGTCCCAGCAGATTCTCAACAACTTCGGCGCCGACGGGTGGGAGCTGGTCCAGGTGGTACCCGGACCCAATCCCGAGTCGCTGGTCGGCTACTTCAAGCGTCCGCTGCCCGCTGCGGAGCAGGGATGAGCGCCACCCAGAGGCTCGCCGAGCTCGGACTCGCGCTCCCCGCGGTGGCCGTGCCGGTCGCCGACTACGTGCCTGCCGCCCGCTGCGGCCAGCAGATCGTCACGGCCGGTCAGCTTCCCTTCATCGAGGGTCATCTCCAGGTGACCGGCCATGTCGGGGCCGAGGTCGATGTGGAGACGGCGGCCGGACAGGCCCGGATCGCCGCCCTCAACGCGGTGGCGGCGGCAGCCGCCGAGGCCGGCGGGATCGACGCCATCCGAGCAGTCGTCAAGATTGTCGTCTTCGTCTCCAGCGCACCGGACTTCACCGGCCAGGCGGCGGTCGCCAACGGCGCCTCCGAACTGCTCGGACAGATCTTCGGGGAGGCCGGCCGACATGCCCGCAGCGCGGTCGGCGTCGTCTCCCTGCCGTTGGCCTCGCCGGTCGAGGTCGAGCTGACGGTACAGGTCTGATCACGCAGCTGGTCTGATCGAGGGGATGGTCTGGTCGAGGGCGGGACCGATCCGGCTCAGTCGGCGATCGCGCGCAGTCCCTCCCGGTCCACCACGACGACGGTCCTGGGCCGTGAGGTGATCCAGCCCCGCTGGGCGAAGTCGGTGAGCGCCTTGCTCACCGTCTCCCGGGAGGACCCGACGGCCTGGGCCAGCTCCTGCTGGGTGAGGTCGTGGTGGATCACCAGGTTCCCGGTGGCCGGATCGGTGCGGCCGAAGCGGTCTGCCAGATCGAGCAGGATGTAGGCCAGCCGACTCGGGACACCGCCCACCACGAAGTGGGCGGTGGTGTTGTCCGAGCGGCGCAGGCGCTCGGAGAGCCTGCCCAGCAGAGCCAGCGCGACGTCGTGCTTGGACTCGACCAGATCATGCAGGTCGGATCCGGGCACTCGCAGCAGGCTGGCGTGGGTGAGAGTGGTCGCCGTGGTCGAGCGGGTGCCCCCGTCGACCAGGGAGAGTTCCCCGAACATGTCCCCCGGCCCCATCAGCCACAGCAGGGACTCGCGGTGGGGAGTGCGTGCGCCGGGATTGGGGCGGGTCAGTTTCACCTTCCCCGAGACCACCAGAAAGAGATCGCGGGCGGGATCGCCGGCCTCGAACAGGACTGCACCACGATGACAGACGATCACCTCGGAGATGTCCAGGATGTGGGAGATCGATTCCTCATCCAGAGCGGCGAAGAACGGCTGGCCCGCCGCCGTCGCCACCACATTCGTCGTCATGCCGATCCCCTCCGATTCGCTGAGTGCGGCGTCGTCCACGGTCGTTGTGGACGTCTGCCGGCCATCCCGACGAGTGGCGCCGGTGGGTCCCATTGTGGCATTGCTCACACGGTGCTCGAAGGATGGCGGGGCAGAACCGGTGTCGGCGTGCTGCTGCCTCCCGGACAGCTCTGCCGGCAGGAGGAACTAGGCTTGCCGAGGTGACAGCCGTCCGAACCCCGGGTACCTCTCTGGCCACGCGACGTCGACGAGCCCGGGCGATGTACGCGAAGCTGGCCGCCTGCTACCCCGACGCCCACTGCGAACTCGACCACGAGGGCCCCTTCCAGCTGCTGGTGGCCACCGTGCTGTCGGCCCAGACCACCGATCGCAGGGTCAACGGGGTGACTCCCGTCCTGTTCGGTCGCTGGCCCGACCCGCAGTCCCTGGCCGGGGCCGACAGCGCCGAGGTGGAGCAGGTCATCAGGCCGCTCGGGTTCTACCACACCAAGGCCACCGCGGTGATCGGGCTGTCGGAGGAGCTGGTCGACCGCTTCGACGGCGTCGTGCCCGCGCGGATCGAGGACCTCGTGACGCTGCGCGGGGTGGGTCGCAAGACCGCCAATGTGGTCCTCGGCAATGCCTTCGGAATACCGGGAATCACCCCTGACACCCATGTCATCCGGGTCACCCGCAGGATGGGCTGGACCTCGGCCACCACACCCGACCGGATCGAGGTCGAGATCGGTGAGCTCTTCGACCCGAAGGACTGGGTGAAGCTCTGCCATGTGGTCATCTGGCACGGCCGACGCCGCTGTCACGCCCGGCGTCCGGCCTGCGGCGTCTGCCCGGTCGCCGCCCTGTGCCCCTCCTTCGGGGAGGGCCCCACCGATCCCCAGGAGGCCGCCCGACTGGTGAGGGAGCCCAGGCGATGACTCCGCCCAGCCGTCGGCCCAGCTGTCGGTCTGCCCGGCCCGGCAAGCGGTCGACAGGCCGCGCGACCGCCTGGCTGGTCGCCACCGTGATGGTCCTCGTCCCGCTCGCCGGCTGCTCCCCGCAGGGGGCGGCGTCGGGTGCCTCGACCCACTCCTCGACGACCGTCCCGGCCTCGAGGACCGACTCCTCATCCACCGCCTCCTCGGCCCGGGCGGCGGCCGGTATTCCGGACTGCCCGGCCGGGGGCGGGGGAGATGCGACGTCATCCGCCGAGGCCCTCGGGAGGGCCGTCATCGGGGAGAAACTGCCAGACGTCGTGCTGTCCTGCATCGGCGGGGACCGAAAGATCTCGGTTCGCGCCGCCCTGGCCGGACGCCCCCACGTCATCAACCTGTGGGCCAGCTGGTGCCGCCCCTGCCGGGCCGAGGCGCCGATGCTCAGGACAGTCAGCCGACAGACCCCCGGGGTCGGATTCCTCGGCATCGACTACGGGGAACGGTCCAGCTCCGACGGCATCTCCTTCGCCGGGGCGGCAGGATGGAGGTACCCGCAACTCGAGGATCCCGACGCCCTGACCCGCCGGGCGTGGGGAGTGACCGGGCTGCCGGTCACCCTCCTGGTGGCCGGCGACGGCACCGTCGTCTCACGGGTGGACGGCGCGTGGACCTCGGCCGAGGCCCTGCGCGCCGCGATCCGAACCGATCTGGAGGCATCATGACGATTCCCGAGCAGGCCGTCGGGGTGCTGCGCCCCGGCTCTCATCTGGACCGCCTGGCCCGTGCGGTGCAGACGGCGGGGTCTGCCCGCAACGCCACCGGCGGGGCTGCCGGAGGCGCCGATGCGCTGGTCAGGAGGTCGCCGGTTCCCGGCGGGCAGATCCGGCGCTCGGCGGTGCTCGCCCTGATATCGGACACCGACCGGCCCGACATCGTGCTCACCCGGCGCAATCCCCACCTGCACCATCACGCCGGGCAGGTCTCGCTGCCGGGCGGGCGGGCCGAACCGCAGGACGCCGACCTGGTGGCGACCGCCCTGCGGGAGGCCCATGAGGAGGTCGGGGTGCCCGCCTCGGCGGTCCGGGTGATCGGAGCGCTGCCGGCCACCCTGGTCGCGGTGAGCTCCAGCGACGTCACCACCGTGGTGGCCAGTTGGGACGGTTCGGCGCCGTTGGGGATCGTCGATCCCGGTGAGGTGGCGGGGATCAGGCGGGTGCCGATGACCGAGCTGGCAGACCCGCAGAACCGGGTGCGAGCCCGCCATCCCAGCGGTTTCCGCGGGCCGGCCTTCGTGCTTCCCGACCTCTTCGTCTGGGGATTCACCGCCCAGCTGCTCGACGAGATTCTCGAGCGCGGGGGGTGGGCGCGGGCCTGGGACCCCCGACGTCTGGTCGACATCCCGGCCGACTATCTCGGCCGGGGTCTGAACTCCTGAGCGGTCGGGGGGCGCCGGTCAGCCGATCTGCTTGTCGGACTGACCCTGCTTGGCGGAGACGCCGGCCTTGCGCATGCCGTGCTGGAAGGAGGACTTCAGGGAGAGCACCGTCTGCTTCGCCTCGGCCACCGTCGCCTTGGGAGCCTCCACCTTGCCGACCTGCCACTTGCCGACCAGGGCGAGGATTCCCGCCAGGACCAGCAGGATCACGCCCAGCACGCCGAAGCCGACCACCAGGCTGAGCAGCAGGCTCCAGTCCCACAGGTGCTCCGCCCACAGGCTCAGGGCGAACCCGCCCGCCAGGAAGAACAGGGTGGCGGCATTGATGGCCAGGTACCCGGCACCGCCGAACAGGCCGCCCCCGACACCCGCGTGAATCGCCGCAGGCTTGATCTCGGCCTTCGCCAACGCGATGTTGTCCTTGACCAGCGACTGGCCGTCGCTCTTGAGAGTGGCGATGATGTCGCCGAGCTGGCTCATGTCTGCCATGGATTCCTCCGAATCAGCGGTGTAGTCAAGGATCACCCTATTCCACCGCGCTCCCGGCTGCCCACGGCGGCCCGGGAATGGCGTGCTCAGAGACGAATCCGCAGGCCGGCGTCGTCCACCTCGATCGAGGCGGTCAACTCGTCATGACTCACCCAGGCCCGCCAGCACTCCAGCTGGTAGGGCAGCAGCAGGCCGCCCGGTCCGGCGGAGTCCTGGTGGAGCTGTTCGACCTCCTCGAGCAGGGAGTTGCGGGCGTCCTCGTCCAGTCGCTGCACGGCCGGCAGGGCTTGTGCCATCGCCACCAGCCCCTGCCGGGGAACGGGCACCCAGACGCGGTGGCGACTGTGCTCGGAGGTGGGGAAGTACTTGCTGGCCAGCAGGGCCTCGACCGTGCTGGTGCCGTAGTCGCCGCTCATCGCCGAGGGATCGACGGTGTGCAGCAGGGCGGTGAGCCGACGCACCCACGGCACCGAGTCGTCGCGGGTCATCCAGGAGACGCCGATGCAGTGGCTCGGTCGCAGGACCCGGGCGATCTCGGAGAGGACCAGTCCGGGGGCCAGCCGATGGAAGGACTGGTGCACCAGCACGGTGTCGAAGGAGCACGGGTCGAGGGGGAGGGACTCGGCGACGGCGCAGATCCCGGTGGCGCCGGGGATCTGGTGGCAGACGGCGGCGACTCCCGGGTCGCGGTGCACCGCGAACAGTTCGACGCCTCGCCTGGCCAGCATCCGGCAGAAGGTGGGCGTGCAGTCCAGGGTGAGGACGCGGTCACCCGGCCCGGTGCGTCCGCCGCTGAGCCAGTCGAGAGCCCGCGGGGGGAACTCGGGGGCGGAGGAGGATCGCATGGGCGACATTCTAGGAGGGCTGCGCGAGCCGGGTTGTCCACAGCTGCGCGGCGGACGGCCGGGTGCCCGGAGAGTTCTCCACAGATCGTCTTGGCAGCGGCAGATCGAGGGTCCGACCGCTACACGTTCAGTGTGACGAGACGTCGAGCAGCGAGCCCCGGCTCGCAGAACCAGAACACCCGGGCCCAGAACGCGCCGGCGGAAGAGGTGCCCGGCGCAGACCGGAGCTCCGGGCACGGCAGGCGGGCCCGCGTGACGGTCCCGCTCATCAGCGCCGACCAGGCACTCATCGAGCTCGTCGGTTCGGTCGCCGCCAGTGTCGGCGTCGGGATCGATGCGGTTGCCGACCGAGGCGGGGCGATGGCGGTGTGGGGGGTCGAGGGGCCGGTGCTCATCGGCCGGGACCGGGCATCGGCGGTGGTGGCGTGGCAGCTGCCACGGCGCGGCGGCGACGTCCACCTGATCGGGGACGACGCCGCCGAGACGGCGCGCTGGTCGGCGGTGCTGGGGGCCAGCGTCATCGTGGTGCCCACCGGCACCGCGGTCCTGGTCGAGCTGCTGCGGGAGGGTTTGCGGGAGGCGGGAACCGGCGTCGTCCTGCTCATCGACCAGACCAGCGGGGGGCTGGGCGCCAGCACCCTGGCGGCCGGCCTGGCACGGGAGGCGGCGGGCCAGGGGTTGCGCGCGGCCCTGGTGGAGCTGGATCCCGGGGGCGGCGGCGCCGACCTGCTGCTCGGGGCCGAGCGGGAGGCCGGTTGGAGGTGGCCGGAGCTGGCCTCGGCGCGCGGTTCGGTCTCTGACCTGACCCCCCACCTGCCGGTCGTCGACGGGGTCGCCGTGGTGTCGGTGGGTCGTGAGTCGGTGGGCGTGCCACAGGTGGCGCGGGCCGCGGTGGTGCAGTCGCTGGCCGCGGAACACGATCTGGTGGTGATCGACCGGGGCCGCCTCGACGAGTCGCACCTCACCGGTCTGGGAATCGACACCCGACTCGAGGTGGTCGGCGCCGATCTTCGCTCGGTGATGGCCGGCCGGGCCAGGAGGATCTCACCCGATGACACGGTGGTGAGGCACGGTCCCGGTCGGGGGATGAGCACCGCCGACATCGGCGCCCTGCTGGGAGGCGAGCCGGCCTTCTCGGTGCCGCACGACCGGCGGCTGCCCCGGGCTCAGATCGAGGGGGAGGCCCCCTGGGTGCTGGCCGGGAGGCGGTGGCGGCGCAGCTGTCGCGACCTGGTGATGGCGGTGCGTCATGGCTGAGCCGGGGGTGTTCGCAGAGGAGCGGCCCCGGCGCGGATGGTGGCAGGCGCCCGGGAGGGGCTCGGCGGTGCCGGAGCCGGCGGTCCCCGAGGTGGTCGAACAGGTGAGGTCCAGGGTGGCTGCCCTGGGACACCCCTGGACGCCGATCGACGTCGCCGAGGCGCTGGTCGGGCTGGGGCAGGTGGCCTCCGACTCCCTGGTCCTGGCGACCGTCGAGGAGTTGCGCCGCACCAGCACTGGGGCGGGCCGGTTGGAGCCGCTGCTGGCGATCGAGGGGGTCACCGACGTCCTGGTCAACGGCCCTGAGGAGGTCTACATCGACCGCGGCGTCGGACTGGAGAAGGTGGAGGTCGGGTTCACCGGCGCGGCGGAGGTCCGCGCCCTGGCCGTACGTCTGGCGGCCCGGGTCGGACGGCGCCTGGACGACGGCAGCCCGTGGGTGGACGCCCGGCTGGCCGACGGCACGCGGGTGCACGCGGTGCTCGATGTGCTCGCCGAACCCGGCACCTGCATCAGCCTGCGGGTCACCTCCAGAAGGAGACTGAGCCTGACCGACTGGCGCGACGGCGGTGGTCTGGCCCCCGGCTGCCTGGAGGTGCTGAGGGAGATCCTGTCGCGGCGTCTGGCCTTTCTGGTGACCGGGGGAACCGGTACCGGCAAGACGACCCTGCTGTCCTCGATGCTGTCCGCCCTGCCGGGCGGGGAGCGGCTGCTGGTGGTCGAGGACTCCCGCGAGCTGGCGCTGGACCATCCGCACTGGATCGGCCTGGAGGCGCGGGTCGCCAATGCGGAGGGCCGTGGCGAAATCACCCTCACCGATCTGGTTCGTCAGTCGCTGCGGATGCGCCCGGACCGGGTGGTGCTGGGAGAGGTGCGCGGCGCCGAACTGCGCGACATGCTGATGGCCCTCAACACCGGTCACGAGGGCGGCTGCGGCACTGTCCACGCCAACGGCGTCGAGGAGGTGCCCGCCCGGCTGGAGGCGCTCGCCGCCCTGGGAGGCCTGCCGCGAGACGCCGCCCAGGCGCAGATCCATGCCGCGCTGTCCCTGGTGATTCACCTCACCCGCGGTCCCTCCGGACGCCGGGTCAGCCAGATCGGGGTGTTCACCCGGGGTGAGGACGGCGTGAGGGTCGAGACGGCGGTCTGCTGGGACGACGCCGGGTGCGGCCGCCCCGGATCGGGGGTCGACCGGCTCGCCGACCTGGTCGGCCAGGACCTGGTCGACGGTGTCCTTCCCGGCTCCCGGAGGTCGCCATGACCGGGCCGTGGCTGGCCGCCGCGCTCGCCTTCGCCGGCGTCTGGCTGTTCCTGGGACCCAGGCGACAGGTGATCGTGACCGATCAGCGGGCGGCGGGTCGGGGTCCTGGCCGGTACCTGGTGGGTGGACTGCTGCTCGCGGTGGTGGGCGTCGTCCTGGTGTGGGGGCGGGCCGGTGTCATCTGGGCGGCCTCGGTGGCGATGATTGCCGCAACGGTGTGGAAGCTGGCGCACGACCAGCTGGACCGCAGCCGGCGCCAACGGCGCTCCCGACAGGTCACCGAGGCGGCCCGTGCACTGGCCGGTCGGCTGTCGATCGGTGAGGTGCCGTCCCTGGCACTGGCCTCGATCGCCGACGAGCTGGAGGTGCTGGCCCCGGCCCGACGCGCCCAAGAGGTGGGGGCCGATGTGCCGGAGGCGCTGCTGAGAGCCGCGCGCACCCCCGGTCAGGAGTCCCTGGCCGGGCTGGCGCGGGCCTGGCGGATGGCCGATCTCACCGGAGCGCCGCTGGCCGGGGCCACCACAGCGGTGGCCGAGGCGATGCGCCGGCGCACCCGGCTGGAGGCCACCCTGGACTCCGAACTGGCCGGACCGCGGGCCAGCGGCAGGCTGATGGGACTGCTCCCGCTGGCCGGCCTGGGAATGGCGCAGATGGTCGGCGCCGAACCGGTGGCCTTCCTCACCTCCAGCTCTGCGGGTCCGATCTGCGTGCTGGCGGCCGTGGCGCTGTCGTGCGGCGGGGTGCTGTGGAGCGAGGCGCTGGCCAACCGGGTCCACCGGGAGATGCTGCCATGAACGGGCTGATCATCCCCGGGCTGGACGCGACCGTGCTCACCGACCGGGGGTTCGCGGCGGTGCTCGCGGCGGTCCTGGCGGCAGTGGTCGGCCTGCTGGTCGTACCGCCCTCCCCGGTCTCCCGGATCCACCCGGTCACGATGCCGCCACTGCCGCCGTGGGCCCGAGCCGTGCCCGGGGCCGCACCGGTACGAACACGGGTGCTGCTCGGCGTCTCGGCGGGTCTGGCCGCCACCCTCGCGGTTCCCCGGACCGGCTGGTCATCGCTGCTTGTCGGTGCGCTCGCCGGGACCCTGGTGAGCCTGGCGGCCGGCCGTCTGGAGTCCACCGCGGCCAGACGTGAGAGACAGGCCCGGACCGTGATGATGCCGGACGTCCTCATGCTGCTGGCCGGCTCCCTGGAGGTCGGAGCGCCCCTTCGCACCGCGGTCGAGAGGGTCATCGAGTTCGGCGACGACCCGTGCACCCAGGACCTGCGCGGGCTGCACTCGCGGATCTCGGCGGGAGTGCCCGACGACCAGGCGTGGCGGACGCTGGCGGCCACCCCCGGATGGGCGGAGGTCGGGCGCGACGTGGCGCGAGCCGTCACCTCGGGAGAGGGGGTCGCATCCCTGCTGGTGGCCCACGCCCAGGAGATGCGCACCGCGGCGGCCGAGGCGGCGGAGAAGCGGGCCCGGAAGGTCGGGGTCAACGCCATCGTGCCGCTGGTCTGCTGCCATCTTCCGGCCTTCATCCTGCTCGGCGTGGTTCCGATCATCGCCGGCACCCTGTTCAAGGTGCTGTGAGGACTGGTCCCGCCAGAGAGACAGCGACGGTGTGCCGGATCGGCACTCCGTCGCTGGTCCGCGCGCTCCCCGAGAGGTGAGCGCAGCGCCAGGGCTCAGTGGTCAGGGCTCGGCCGTCCGGGCTCGGTCGACGGTGTTGTCCGCGACGGGACCGGCACGGCGCCGGACTCGGGGATGAGTCCGGGATCAGCGGAGTTGTCCACAGGGTTCAGGGGCCCTGGATTCGTATCCACAGATGTGGGTGCCGAGCGTCAGATCGACGGTTCGACCGCAATAAGTGGCAGTGGAAGTCATCCACACCGGTTCGGACACTCCGAACCAGACGAAAGGAACCACGATGGACACCGGACTCACCATCATCAACGGCGAGCACCCCCTGGATCACTCCCGGCGGGGCCGACGAGGTCGACTCACCCGGGCCGCCGACCGCACCGGACGCACCCTCCAGCGGGGGATGGCCACCGCCGAGTACGCGGTCGGCATCCTGGCCGCCGTCGCCATCGCGCTGGTGCTGCTCAAGATCGTCACGGGCCAGCCGTTCTTCAGCGGCCTGCTGAGGATCGTCCTCGACCTGCTCGGCAAGGTCGGTGCCCAGATCAAGTGACCGGTCACAGCCCAGCGCGTCCCGCCGGGACGGGGAGCAGTCCCCGTCCCGACGGGTGGGAGAACCGGTGCGCGACCACCAGATGCCGCGGCAGGGCGACCCGCCACCGCGGCATGGTCACCGCGGAGCTGGCCGTCTCGATCCTGGCCGCTGCGGTGCTGCTGAGTCTGGCCGCCTGGACCGTCGGGCTGGTCGGGACCTACAACACCTGTCGCTCCAGTGCCGCCGAGATCGCCCGGCAACTGGCGCGAGGGGACTCCGCCGCGGCCCAACGGGCCCGGGACCGGGTGCCACAGGGAGCCACCGTCGCGACCCGAGACTCCGAGGGCTGGGTGACGATCACCGTCACCGTGAGGAGATCGCTGGGCTCCGTCGGCCCGGTGACGCTGGTCGGACGGGTCACCACCCCCTACGAACCGGGAGTTCAGAGATGACCGCTCGGATGGACGCGAGGCACGAGCGGGGATCGGGCACCGTCCTGGTCGCGGCGATGGGAGTGGTGCTCGTCGCGGTGACCTGGATGATGCTCTGCCTGGTCGGCTGGACGACCAGCGCCCACCGGGCCGCCGACCTCGCCGACCTGGCGGCACTGGCCGGCGCTCGGGCGCAGACAGGAGGAGGCGATGGCTGTGCGGTGGCCCGCGCCACCGCGACGGCGAACGGGGCCATCAGCGTCGAGTGCTCGCTCGATGCCACGGCGGTCGACTTCGTGGTGCAGGTCAGGGTGGCGGTGGAGGCCAGGCCGAGACTGACAGTGGCGGGCGCCCCCAGCTCGGTGGCCCGGACGGCCAGGGCCGGCCCGACGCAGACCCAGTCGGAGCCACAGCCACCGCGGTGACGTCCGGTGCGCGGGCCAGGGTCGAGGCAGCTCTCAGACAGTTCTGAGCCGGCTGCGAGCAGACTCCGGGAAACTGTCGGTCAGCCTCCCTAGGGTCGAGCCATGCTCAGTCTCATCGCCGTGCACGGTTATCGCAGCATCCGCGACCTGGTGCTGCCGCTGGGTCCGATCACCATCGTCACCGGGGCCAATGGCGCCGGCAAGACGAACCTCTACCGGTCCCTTCGGCTGCTCGCCGGGATTGCCCACGGCCGGCTGATCGGCTCCCTGGCCGCCGAGGGAGGGCTCTCCCAGGTGCTGTGGGCGGGCCCGGAGAGGATCACATCGGCGATGCGCCGCGGAGAGGTCGAGATCCAGGGCACCGGATCGCGCACCGCGCCGGTGAGCCTGATGCTCGGCGTCCTCACCGAGGACCTCGGGTACCTGGTCGATGTCGGCCTGCCCCAGGCCGACCCGAACTCGACGATGTTCATCCGGGATCCCGAGATCAAGCGGGAGGAGGTCTTCGTGCCACCCGTGCTGAGGCCGGCCGGCACCCTCGTCGACCGTCGCTGGTCGCGGGTCCGCGTCCGGGAGGGGAGATCGTGGCAGAGCCTCGAGACGCCGATGAGCCCGCGCGAGTCCATCATCGACGAACTCGCGGACCGGTCCGCCACCCCGGAACTGGTCGGGCTGCGCCGGGTGATGTCGGCCTGGCGGTTCTACGACGGCCTGCGGACCGACCCGGCCTCTCCGGCCCGCACCCCCTGCGTGGCGACCCGCACCGAGGTGCTCGCCGACGACGGCGCCGACCTGCCGGCAGCGGTCCAGACGATCCTCGAGTCGGCCTGGGCCGGACCCTTCTGCCGGGCCGTCGCCGAGGCACTGGACGGGGCCGAGGTCCAGGTCGGGGAGGGGGCCGACGGATACCTGCACCTGGCGGTGACCCAACGGGGGCTGCTGCGCCCGCTCAGCGCCGCCGAACTGTCCGACGGCATGCTGCGGTTCATCATGCTGGCCGCCGCCCTGCTGTCGCCCCGACCGCCGGCCCTGCTGGTCCTCAACGAGCCCGAGACCAGCCTGCACAGCGCCGTCATCCCCGCCCTGGCGGCACTGGTGGAGCAGTGCGCCCAACGCTGCCAGGTGGTGCTGGTCTCCCACGACCACACCCTGGTCGAGGCCGTCGGGGACGGTGCGGTCCACCACGAACTGGTCCGCGACACCGGCGAGACCCTGCTGGAGGGGCGCGGCATGCTCGGCCACACCCTCTGGAGCTGGGGGACCCGAAAACGCTGGTGAGCGGGCTCCGGGCCCGTCACTGGCCGCTCAGCGGGTCCATCGCGGAGGCCAGCAGACGGGCCGACCCCTTGTCCAGCATCTGATTCGCGTTTCCGCACTTCGGCGAGACCACGCAGGACGGGCACCCGGACTCGCAGGGGCACTCGAGGAGCCGCCGGGAGGTGGCGTGCCACCACCGCTCGGCCTGCTCGTAGCCGGACCGGGCGAACCCGGCACCGCCGGCCTGGCCGTCGTGGATGACGATGGTGCACGCCCCGGTGTCGGCCAGCAGCGCGGTGGACACCCCGCCGATGTCCCACCGGTCGCAGGGGGCGAAGGCCGGCAGGATCCCGATCGCGGTGTGCTCGGTGCCGTGGGCCGCCCCGGCCAGGGCCACGGCACCGAGCCCCAACCGGTCCACCACCGGGTCGGGGACCACGAACCAGCAGGCCTGGGTGACCATCGTGTGGACGGGCATCTCGAGGGCGGTGGAGTCCCACACCTCGTTGCTGATCTCGTCGCGGCGAAGGTAGCCGATCACCTGTTCGGTGAGTTCGACATCCCCGGTCGCCACGTATCCGGGGCCGAACCCCCGGCGCTCAACCTCGTCGACGATGTGCACGGTGGAGGCCGACTGGGGCTGGGTCCAGTAGCCGGGCAGGTCCCGGTGCACCAGCGCCTGGTGCTCCTCGGGCAGGTACTCGTCGACCAGCCACTGCTCCCCCTGGAGGAGATAGACGGCCCCCGGGTGGACCGTCCGGTCCCCGGCCCGCTCGTCGACCACCCCGATCACCCGGCCGGTGGTCCGGTCGATGACGTCGATCCCCGGTCCCCCCATCGACCTCAGATCGATGGCGTCCACGGCCCTGTCGGGACGCGTCCAGAACAGCCGCTGCCCCCGCCTGCGCAGCACCTTCTGGGACACCAGGAGATCGGCCACCGGACGCAGCGCCGTCCCGTAGATCTGCTCATCGGCCGGCGTCAGGCACCCCTCCTGGGCCGCCGCGGCCAGGTGCGGTCCCATCACATAGGGATTGTCCGGGTGCAGGACGGTGGTCTCGACCGACCGAGAGAAGATCAGATCGGGATGGCTGAAGAGGTACTGGTCCAACGGGTCCTCCCTGGCCAGCACCACGACCAGGGCGTCATGGCCGGCCCGACCGGCACGACCGGCCTGCTGCCACAGCACCGAGAGACGTCCCGGGTAGCCCACGATGACCACGGCGTCCATCCCGGAGACGTCGACCCCCAGCTCCAGCGCATTGGTGGCCACCACCGCCCGGATCGAGCCGTCCTGAAGACCCGCCTCGATCCTGCGCCGGTCCTGGGGCAGATACCCGGAACGGTAGGAGGCGATGACCGCGCCGCTGGTCACCCGGTCCTGGGCGTTGACCGCGATCACCTCCGCCAGTGCCCGGGAGGCGACGAAGCAGATCGTCTGACGCCGGTCGTCGGCCAGCGCGGCCACCAGTCGCGCCGCGTCGACGGTGGTGGAGTCGGCCGGCTGCCACAGCACGACATCGCGGGCCGGATGAGGCGAGGAGTCGGCGTCCACCACCTCCATCGCGGGGACGCCGACGAGACGCCGGCCGGCCTCGGCCGCATTGGTGGCGGTGGCGCTGGACAGGATGAAGACCGGATCGGCGCCGTACATCCGGCACAGCCGACGCAGCCTGCGCAGCACCTGGGCGACGTGGGCCCCGAACACGCCGCGGTAGCGGTGGGCCTCGTCGACCACGACATAGCTCAGCCCGCCCAGCAGAGCCCTCCAGCGGGAGTGATTCGGCAGCACCGAGCGGTGCAGCATGTCGGGATTGGTGAGGACGTAGCCGGCCTCGTCGCGGGCGAACCGCCGCTCGGCCTGGTCGGAGTCCCCGTCCAGGGTGGCCACCGGCCAGCCGTCGGGCCCGATCTCGCGGCACACCCGCCACTGGTCGTGGGCCAGGGCCTTGGTCGGCGCCAGGTACAGGGCGGTGCGACGGCGCCGGGTCACCAGCGGTTCGCGCAGCGGCGCCCCGGCCATGCCGCTCCCGGGGACGCCGTCGAGAGCGGGTGTCCCCTGAACGGGGGACACCGACGCGGTGGCCGCCATCACCGGCAGCAGGTAGGCAAGCGTCTTGCCGGAGGCCGTCGAGGTGCAGATCGCGCAGTGGTGGCCGCTGAAGGCCAGCTCGGCCAGGGCGCACTGATGGAGCCACGGCCGGGGGATCCCGCTCGCCTCGATCGAGGAGACGACGTCGGCGGGCAGCCACTGGGGCCACCGGGTGGTGCGCCCGGCCATCGCGTCGCGGTGGTCGATGTGCACCACCTCCGCACCGCTCATCCACCCCGGAACTGCCACGCGGCCAAGACTGCCACCCCGCCCCGACAGTCACCCCGTCCCGACGGTCACCCGGCACCCGGATCCCCGCGGTCGTTGGCACACTGGGGGCCATGACTCTGCTGGACACCGACGCCGTCAACCGCCTCAGGGACAGTCTCGAGCGGATCGACTACCGCACCGACGCCATCCTGGAGGCCATCGGGGAGGTGGGCCAGCGCGGTCTGGGCCGCAACACCACGGTGGCCGCCCAGACCTCCCTGGGCAGCCGCGACGACCCCCTCGCCTCGGCCGTGCGGCTGTGGCTGCTGCGCTGCCCGGTCCCCGTCACGCAGCTGTCCGCACTGCCCCTGGACGACTTGGTGACAGCCGGCATCGTGGCGGTCGAGGACGACTGGGCCCGAGCCGCGATCGACATCCGGCCCTACGACTCGCCCGACGACGGGGCCACTGGCTGGGTGGTCTCCGACCTCGCCCCGGGACTGGACAAGGTCGTCACCGCGACCCGCCCCGACTACGTCCTGGGGGTCTCCCCGGCGTCGACCTCGCTGGCCCAGATGACGTCGCGGAGACCGGTCGGATCGGCCCTGGACCTGGGTTGCGGGTGCGGGGTCCAGTCCCTCCACCTGGCCCGGCACGCCGACCGGGTGGTCGCCACCGACATCAACCCGCGGGCCCTGGCGATGGCCGAACTGTCCCTGGCGCTGTCCGGGGCGGAGACCACCGACGGCTCTGCGGTAGCGCTGCGCGAGGGATCCCTCTACGACCCGGTCGACCAGCGATTCGATCTCATCGTCTCCAACCCGCCGTATGTCATGAGCCCGCCTCGCTCCGATGCCGAACGGCTGGTCTACCGGGAGGCCGGATTCGCCGGGGACGGGCTGGTCGAGGCCGTCCTGCGCGGCGCCCCCGGGCGGCTCAATCCCGGCGGCACCGCCCAGATCCTGGCCAACTGGGCGCAGATCGGCGACCAGCCCTGGCAGGACCGGCTGACCGACTGGGTGGCCGGCGCCGGCTGCGACCTGTGGGCGGTGGAACGCGAGCACCTGGACGTCCACGAGTACATCGAGACCTGGCTGACCGACGCCGGCCTGGACGGCTCGGCGCAGTGGCGCCCCCGCTACCAGGAGTGGCTCGACTACTTCGGCGAACTGGGGATCAGCGGGGTGTCGATGGGCTGGCTGACCCTCACCGCGGCCGGTCGCGACACCCCCGACCTGTCCTTCGAGGAGTGGCCCTGGGCGATCCAGCAGCCGGTCGGCGAGGCGGTGGGGGCCAGAGGCGAGGGGGTCGACGACTCCCTGCTGGGCGACGAGGACCTGCTGGCCGGCCACTGGCAGGTCCGCGAGGACGTCGTCGCCGAGTCCACCGGCCGTCCCGGTGCCGCCGACCCCGAGCACATCGTCTACCGGCAGCGGTCCGGGCTGCGCCGGGCGATGGAGGTCGACACCCTGCTCGGCGGGGTGCTGGGAGCCTGCGACGGGGAGATGGCACTGGGCACGATCATCTCGGCGGTGGCCCGGATCCTGGCGGTCGATCCGTCGGCGGCCGCCGCCCAGACCCTCGGCCCGGTGCGCACCGCGCTGCGCGAGGGGATCCTCGAGAGGTCCTGAGCGGACCCTGTTATGATTTCGGCGATCTGATCCTCAATAAAGGAATGAGCCATGACCGACCACACCGATATTCCGATCACCGAGACCCACCACTGCTCCTGCGGCGAGCAGGACGACGGCCTGCCCGAGCTCGACGTGCGGACCATTCCGCACGCCATCCGGCACGGATCGGTGATCGGCGCCTTCTCCCAGGTCGCCCCCGGATCGGCCATGGTGATCGTCGCCCCGCACAACCCGCTGCCGCTGCTCAACCAGCTCCAGCAGATCAACGGCGACAGCCTGGCGGTCTCCTACCTCCAGGAGGGCCCGGACGCCTGGAAGGTGAAGCTGGCACGGCTCGCCTGAGCCCCTTCCGCCCCCCGACTGCGGGGTGGCGTCCGACATGACACTGTTACCGTGAGCGCGCAAATGCGTTGTATACATGTCGAACGTCACCCCGGAGCGCCGGGGAGAGCATGAGACGGGACGCGCGACGTCCTACGGAAGGTTGAGATGGCACCCACGAAGACCCTTGTGATCGTCGAGTCGCCGCACAAGGCGACGATGATCGCCGGTTATCTGGGCCCGAAGTATGTGGTGCGGGCCAGTCAGGGCCACGTCCGCGACCTGCCGACCAGCGCCTCCCAGGTGCCCGCCAAGTACAAGGGGCAGCCGTGGGCCCGCACCGGCGTCGACGTCGAGCACGACTTCAAGCCGATCTACGTCGTCTCCCCGGACAAGCGCTCCACGATCAGCGAGCTCAAGAGCCTGCTGAAGGACTCCGACGAACTCCTGCTCGCCACCGATGGCGACCGCGAGGGGGAGGCCATCGCCTGGCACCTGCTGGACGTCCTCAAGCCGAAGGTCCCGGTCAAGCGGATGGTCTTCAACGAGATCACCGAGAAGGCCATCACCGACGCGGTGGCCCACACCCGCGAACTCGACACCGACCTGGTCGACGCCCAGGAGACCCGCCGGATCCTCGACCGGCTCTACGGCTACGAGGTCTCCCCGGTGCTGTGGAAGAAGGTCATGCCGAGGCTGTCGGCAGGCCGCGTGCAGTCGGTGGCGACCCGCCTGGTGGTCGACCGCGAGCGCGAGCGGATCGCCTTCACCAGCGCCAACTACTGGGATCTGGACGCCACCCTGGTCACCGACTCCCGGGAGGAGTTCAGCGCCCGGCTGGCCACCCTGGACGGGGTCCGGATCGCCCAGGGCCGCGACTTCGACGCCGACGGCCGGCTGGTCGGCAAGGGCCGCGGCGAGGTCCGGCGTCTCGACGAGCCCTCGGCCGCCGCCCTGGCAACGGCCCTGGAGAGCTCCCCGTTCACTGTCACCCGGGTGGAGGCCAAGCCCTACACCCGGCGTCCCTACGCCCCCTTCCGCACCACCACCCTCCAGCAGGAGGCCGGCCGCAAGCTCGGCTTCACCTCCCAACGGACCATGTCGGTGGCCCAGGAGCTCTACGAGGGCGGCTACATCACCTACATGCGTACCGACTCGGTGGCGCTGTCCCAGGAGGCCATCGGGGCCGCCCGCAGCCAGGCCATCGAGCTCTACGGCCGCGACCACGTCCCCGACAAGCCGCGCGTCTACGCCTCCAAGGTCAAGAACGCCCAGGAGGCCCACGAGGCGATCCGGCCGGCCGGGGACCACTTCCGGGTGCCGGCCCAGACCGGACTGACCGGCGACCGGTTCCGGCTCTACGAGCTGGTCTGGATGCGCACCATCGCCTCCCAGATGGCCGACGCCAAGGGGGAGACCCTCAGTGTCGGCATCGACGCCGTGCCGGCCGCCCCGGTGGCGATCCCCGGCGGCGACGTCACCCGGGCGGGATTCACCGCCTCGGGGCGCACGATCACCTTCCACGGATTCCTGCGCGCCTATGTCGAGTCGGTCGACGAGGGGTCCTCCGACGACGCCCAGTCCCGGCTTCCCCAGCTGCACCGCGACCAGGCCCTGGACTGCTCCGAGGTGCTCGCCTCCGGTCACGACACCCGGCCCCCGGCCCGCTACACCGAGCCCAGCCTGGTGGCCAAGCTCGAGGAGCTGGAGATCGGCCGACCCTCCACCTACGCCTCGATCATCCGCACCATCACCAGCCGCGACTACGTGTTCAAGAAGGGTCAGGCGCTGGTCCCGACCTGGCTGGCCTTCGCCGTCACCCGGCTGCTGGAGGGTCACTTCTCCAACCTGGTGGACTACCAGTTCACCGCCGACATGGAGGAGACCCTCGACCAGATCGCCCAGGGCAATGCCAAGCGGGTCGAGGTGCTGTCGAACTTCTACTACGGCGACGGTCCCGCCGGTTCTGACAGTTCTGCTGAGGCCGGCGCCTCCGGTGACTCCGGTTCCTCGGCGCCGGCCGACGGCCACGAGGGGCTGCACCGACTGGTCAGCGAGCTCGGCGACATCGACGCCCGCGCGATGTCCACCTTCCCGGTCGGCGCCGAGGACTCCGGCATCGTCGTGCGGGTCGGACGGTACGGCACCTATGTGGAGGACGCCGAGGGCACCCGCGCCAATGTCGACGACGAGCTGCCCCCCGACGAGCTCACCGTGGCCAAGGCCCGCGAGCTGCTGGCCTCCCCGAACGGCGAGGAGCGCGAGCTCGGCCTGGACCCCCACACCCACACCATGATCGTGACCCGCAACGGCCGCTTCGGCCCCTACGTCACCGAGGTGCTGGAGGAGCCCGCCACCGACGCCCCCGCCACCGTCTCCGGCAAGGGGAAGGGCAGGTCGAAGGCGAAGAAGGTCAAGCCGCGCACCGCCTCGCTGTTCCGGTCGATGGACCTGTCGACGGTCACCCTGGAGGACGCGCTCAAGCTGCTGTCCCTGCCCAGGGTGGTCGGTGCCGACGCCGAGGGCACCGAGATCACCGCTCAGAACGGTCGCTACGGCCCCTACCTCAAGAAGGGCACCGACTCGCGGTCCCTCACCAGCGAGGACCAGATCTTCTCGATCACCCTCGAGCAGGCCGAGCAGATCTACTCCCAGCCCAAGCAGCGCGGACGGGCCGCGGCCAAGCCGCCCCTCAAGGAGCTGGGGGAGGACCCGACCTCCGGCAAGCCGATCGTCGTCAAGGACGGCCGGTTCGGCCCCTATGTCACCGACGGCGAGACCAACGCCACCCTGCGCAAGGACGACTCGGTCGAGGAGATCACCGCCGAGCGGGCCCAGGAGCTGCTCGCCGAGAAGAGGGCGAAGGGGCCGAGCACCCGTCGGCGCACCACTCGCAAGACCACCAGGAAGACCACCGCCAAGAAGTCCACCACCAGGAAGACGGCCGCCAAGTCGACGGCCACGTCCTCCACGGCGACGTCGTCCGCCAAGAAGGCAGCCCCGAAGAAGGCGGCTCCCAAGAAGGCGGCCCCGAAGAAGGCGACGGGCAAGCCGGCGTCTGCCTCCGGTGCCTCTGCCTGACGCCACCGCATAGAGTGCTCGGCACAACCGTCCAGGAGGTGGAGTGATGGCGTCGCTGCGAGATCCCATGCTGTTCGAGATGGCATGGGCGGCCGATCCCCCGTTGCTCGTCAACCCGGACCTGGGGGTGGCGAAGCTGACCTCCGGCAATCCCGCGAAGTCCCTGCGCAGCGACGTCACCCTGCTGGACTCCACCGATCACCGACTGCTGCGCTCCGGGGTGGTGCTCGCCCACCGGGTCGTCGACTCCCTCGGCGAGTGGTACATGGACTCCCCGGGTTGGGGGCCCTGGCTCCCGCAGGACTGCTCGGTGACCCTGGACGGAGCCGGCGAACTGCCGCTGGACTTCCGATGTCTCATCAAACCCTTCCTTCGCGGCGCCCCGCTGTCCCCCTCGGCGGCGCTGCGCTGCGATCGCCGGGAGATGAGCCTGGTGGGCCCCGGAGGCGCCGCGCTGGCCGAGATCCGCGACGACCGGATCACCGTGACCCGCTCGGGCGTCACCGTCAGCCGGGCCCGTGAGATCACCCTCACCCCGACCGCCGACATGAGCCCGCGGCTGCGCGACTGGGTGGCCAGCCGGGTGATCGCCCTGGGGGGCACCCAGGTGACCGTGCTGCCCTCCACCCTCGAGCGGCTCGGCCCGCGGATCGGAGCCCTTCCCGACTTCCCGCGGGCGGTGCCGCCGAATGTGGCGGGCACCCTCGAGGGGTTCGTCATCAACCGCTTCGCGCACTGCCTGCGGGCCGTGATCGAGGCCGACCTGACGGCCCGCAGCACCGGAATGGGGTTGCACTCGGGAACCGCGGCCCACCTCATCGCCCACTCCCGGGAGCCCGGCGTCCTGCCCGACCGGCCGGTCCCCGACGAGCTGCTGGACCTGGGGGCCGACCCGGTGACGGTCACCACGATGGGCATCCACGACGACCGGCACGGCAGGATCGACTCCCTGCTGGAGGCGCTGGGCGCCCTCGGCACCGTGATCGACGGCCTGTCGGAGCTGCTGGAACCGCGCTGGGTGCAGGAGGCGACCCTGCTGCTGGACAAGGTCCGCGAGCTCGACACCGACCGGATCACGGTGCACCGGATGCCCGAGAGCTACTACTCCCTGCTCACCATGATGGTGGTGGCGGTGCGCGCCCCGAAGCTCACCTGCGACGGCACCACCCCGGCCCGCCCGGTGCTCACCGCGATGGTCCGGCGCGGCGTCTCCCAGGTGGTGCGGCTGTGCGACCGGTTGGAGGCCGACTCCGACCACGGCTGGGCTCGCGCCCGCCGCTGCACCGATGTGACCACCGCGCTGGCCTCGACCCTCAAGGAGTCGAAGCGGGCCGCGAAGGTCGCCCACCGGCTCGGCAGGCTCCACCGGGTGCTGGCCGGAACCGGGTCGGTCAACGAGGGGCCCACCCCCGAGGAGGTCGCCCTGCTCACCCCGGGTCAGGCCTTCGAGGAGGGACGCCGACTGGAGCGCCGGCTGGTGAGTACCGCCAGGGCCCGGCGCCAGTTCGTCATCGACTGGCCCCATCGTCGCGCCAAGCTCCTCAAGGCGGTCACCCCGTGACCGGCCTCTTCGTGGTCCTGGAGGGCGGCGACTCGGTGGGCAAGACCACCCAGGCCCGCTGTCTGGACCGCTGGCTGGACCGCGCCGGCGTCAGCCATCTGCTCACCCGCGAGCCGGGGGACACCGCGGTCGGCGCCAGGATCCGCAGCCTGCTCCTCGACCCGGCCTCCGGGGCGATCAGTCCCAAGGCCGAGGCGCTGCTCTACAACGCCGACCGGGCCCAGCACCTGGACGAGGTGGTGCGCCCGGCGCTGTCCCGCGGCCAGATGGTGATCTGCGACCGGTATGTCGACTCCACGCTGGCCTACCAGGGCGCCGGAAGGGTGCTGGAGGCTGGTGAGATCGCCTCGCTGGCCCGCTGGGCGACCGACGGGCTGCGCCCCGATCTCACCATCCTGCTGGACGCCGACCCCGCCGAGACGACCGCCAAGATCGTCGACAAGGACCGGCTGGAGGCCGAGAGCCTCGACTTCCACCGACGCGTCCGCGCCGAGTTCCTGAGGCTCGCCGGCACCGATCCCGAGCACTACCTGGTGCTGGCGGCCCGCGACTCCCGCGAGTCGATCGCCGCGGCGATCCGGCACCGGCTCGCACCGCTGCTGGGCAGCTCGGAGGAACTGTCGGACCTCGATGGCATCGTGGCCCCATGAGCACGACGAGTGGGGAGGCGATGACCGGGGTGTGGTCCGACCTGGTCGGCCAGGAGTCGGCGGTGGCAACCTTGCGCCGCGCCGTCGAGCAGGGCGGACACGCGATGAGTCACGCCTGGCTGCTCACCGGCCCTCCCGGTTCGGGACGGTCGAACGCCGCCCGCGCCTTCGCCGCCGCCCTGGAGTGCCCCGAGAACGGCTGCGGGCACTGCAATGCCTGCCGCACCGCGCTGTCGGGAGCCCATCCCGATGTCTCCCTGGTGCGCACCGAGACCCTGTCGATCGGGGTCGACGAGGTGCGCGACCTGGTCCGCCGGGCGGCCATGAGCCCCTCGACCGGCCGCTACCAGGTGGTGGTCGTCGAGGACGCCGACCGGATCACCGAGAGGGGCGCCGACGCCCTGCTCAAGGCCATCGAGGAGCCGGCGCCGCTGACCGTCTGGATGCTGTGCGCCCCGACCCCCGACGACGTCATCATCACGATCCGTTCGCGCTGCCGGCAGCTCCACCTGGCGACCCCCCGAGACGAGGCCGTCGCCCAGCTGCTGGTCTCCCGCGACAAGGTGCCCCCGGAGCTGGCCGCCACCGTGGCCCGGGCCGCCCAGGGCCACATCGGGAGGGCGCGGCGTCTGGGCCTCGACGAGAATGCCCGCCGACGTCGCGACGAGATTCTGGCCCTGCCCACCCGGTTGCGCGGTCTGGGCGACTGCCTTCGGGCCGCCCAGGAGCTCGTCACCCAGGCCGGCGAGGAGGCGGCTGCCGCGACCGCCGAGCAGGACACCCGGGAGCGCACCGAGCTGGAGAGGGCGCTGGGCTTCGGCACTCACGGGGCCCGGCCCAGGCATGCCGCGGCGGCCCTCAAGGATCTGGAGGACGAGCAGAAGCTGCGCGTCAAGAGGATGCAGCGCGACGCCCTGGACCGGGTGCTCACCGAACTCACCACCTTCCACCGCGACGTCCTGGCCCTGCAGACCGGGGCGGTGCGCCGCGGCGAGGAGGACCGGCTGACCGGCACCAGACTGGTCAACTCGGCGATCACCGGGCAGCTCCACCAGGTGGCGAGCTCGTCGACCCCCGATGACACGATCCGACGGATCGACGCGATCCTGGAGGCGCGGACCGCTCTGGAGACCAATGTCGCCCCGCTGCTGGCGATGGAGGCCCTGCTCACCAGCATGGTCGCCCCCGCCGGCTGACGCCGTGCTGAACTCGAGGGCCGACGCTGTGCTGCACCGGAGGGCTGACGCCGTGCTGCACCGGAGGGCTGACGCCGTGCTGCACTGGAGGGCTGACGCCGGGCGAGGGAGCGGGCGGGCGTGTTGGTCCACTACCGTGGCCGGTGACAATGAGACAGTGAGACCGTGCCGTGCCGTATCACCAGGACACGGCCGATTCGAGCCATGAGGAGCTGACGTGAGCAAGGCTGTCAAGAGGACGACCGGGAGCAGCGTCCCCGACGACGCTGACAACGAGACCACGCGCGTCATCTCGTCGGAGGACGTGACCGAGACGCAGGTGCTCGGCACCGGGCAGAAGGGTCCCGTCGTCCCCGACTCCGCCGAGGATTCCGGCGACGATTCCGCCGAGCGCACCAGGGTGATCTCCGATCAGCCGCTGGCCGCCGATGAGGACCTGGAACGCCGTGAGGCCGAGGAGCGACGCCGTCAGGACGCCGAGCGCAGGGCCCGGGAGCGCGCCGCCCTCGAGCGGGCCGCCCGGGAGCGTGCCCTGGGCACCGTGACCCCGCCCCCCGCCGAGCCGGAGCCGGCCCCCGTCGACGTGCCCAGGCCGGTCACCGATCGCGCCTTCGCCTCCCTGGGTCTGTTCGTCTTCCGCGTGGTGGTCGCGGGGGTCCTGGGTGTGCACGGCTTCCAGCACCTCACCCAGCGTCCCGAGACCTACGCGATGATCGAGCGGATCGGATTCCCGTACACCACCCAGCTGGTCTGGGTGCTGGGCATCGGCGAGTGCCTGGCCGCGCTGGCGATCCTGCTGGGCCTGTGGACCCGGATCGCGGGTCTGGGCGCGATGACCATCGGGGTGCTCGCCCTGGTCTTCGTCCACTGGGACGGCCTCAACATCTTCGCCACCTCCGGGATCGACGGCGAGCCCGCCCTGCTGTTGGCCGCCTGCGGCTTCCTGCTGTTCTGCGTCGGCAGCGGTGGATTCGGGATCGACGCCGGCCCGCGTCGGCGTCGCGCCCTCAAGAAGGCCAATCGCTGAACCACATGGGGTGATGCTCTAGGCTCGCCCCATGTCCCAGGTCATCGCTGTCGCCTTCCAGGAGAACGGCAGGCTGCACTACCTCGACGTCGGAACCCTCAAGGTCACGGTCGGCGACTGGGTGCTCTACCCGACCCCCGACGGCGACGAGGTGGCGCGCTGCGTGTGGGGACCGGAGGAGGTCCGCGACGTCGACCCGGTCGCTCCCCGGTGCGCCGGGCTGGCCGACCACAAGCAGGTGCGCCGGGCCGCGGAGAACCGGGTCCAGCGCGAGCAGGACCTCGAGGTGGTGCGCGAGGTGGTGGCCGAGCACCACTTGGAGATGGACCTGCTGGCCGTCGACATCGTCGAGCCGGAACCCGGCTCCCGGGTGGTGGCGATCTACTACCGCAGTGCCCACCGGGTGGATTTCCGCGCCCTGGTCCCCGACCTCGCCGGCCGGTTGCGGTGCCGGGTCGACATGCGTCAGGTCACCGGCCGCAACCCGGCCCGGATCACCGGAGGGGTGGGGGTCTGCGGGCGCGACCTGTGCTGCACCACCTTCCTGGACGAACCCGAGGCGATCGGGATGAGACTGGCGGCCGAGCAGGGGTTCTCCTCGAACCCGCTGGCGGTGACCGGGGCCTGCGGCAAGCTGATGTGCTGCCTGCGCTACGAGCACCCCTACTACACCGACTTCAACGCCGCCGCCCCTGCTGTGGGCCAGACCGTCGAGACCCCGTCGGGAACCGGCCGGGTGGTCGGTCACGACGCCCCCTCCCAGTCCGTCCACGTCGCGGTGGAGGGCCGGACGGTGAGCTGCCCGCTGGCCTCGGTGTGCACCACCGCGGCGCGCCGGCGCAGCCGGGAGGATCGGTCATGACCGGACAGATCATGAGTCGTCCAGGTGTGAGGCGTCCAGGTGTGAGACGTCGAGTGGCCGGGCTGTGCGCCGGTCTCACCGCCGCCGTCGTCCTGCTGTCGGGATGCCAGGTCGGGGAGGGGTCATCCTCCGGACTCGCCTCGCAGCCGACGCAGTCTGCCTCCGGGTCTGGTGCTGCGGGGTCGGGCTCCGGATCGGGTTCTGCCGGCACTGAGGACTCCCTGCCCAAGCTGTCCTGGAAGCGCGCGACGGCCAGTGCGGTGGCCGACCCGCCGGTGGCCTCCTTCAATCCCGCCGCTCATGACGTCTTCACCGGCTACACCTCCCCGGACCGCCAGTCGGGCAGTGGTTCCGCCACGCCGAAGGGGTTCTCCTCGGCCCCGGCGGGTGCGGGGATGAGCCGCTACCTCGACCAGCAGATCAGCTGGACCGCGTGCGGCTCCTTCCAGTGCGGCACCGTCCTGGTGCCACTGGACTGGGACTCCCCCGACGGCCAGGCGATCACCCTGACGATGAAGCGCAAGCAGGCCACCGAGCGCTCCGGGAACCGGCCGGCCAAGGGCACGATGTTCATCAACCCCGGCGGCCCCGGCGTCTCCGGGCAGGACATGCTCACCTCCTTCGAGACCGGCTCCTTCCCCGGCTACGACGTCATCGCCTGGGATCCGCGCGGATCGGGACAGTCCACCCCGGTGGCCTGCGGCACCGCCGCCCAGACCGACGCCTTCTTCGACCTGGACTCCTCACCGGACTCCTCGGCCCAGTGGTCCGCGGTGATCGCCGGCAACGAGGCCTTCGCCCAGCAGTGCCGGCGCGCCTCCGGCGCGCTGCTGGACCACATCTCGACGATCGACACGGCCCGCGACCTGGACTACCTGCGCACCCGGGTCGGGGACCCGAAGCTCAACTACCTGGGCATCTCCTACGGCACCTTCATCGGCGCCACCTACGCCGAGATGTACCCGCGACGGGTGGGACGGATGGTGCTCGACTCGGCGGTGAACATCACCAGCAACGACTCGGTGAGCCAGGTGATGGGATTCGACAAGGCCTTCCACGCATTCGCCGGCTGGTGCGCCCGCAACGACAAGGAGTGCGGCCTGGGAGGATCCGCCGATGAGGTCGTCAGGCGCACCCAGAACTTCCTGGCCGGGCTGGACTCCCGGCCGCTGACGGTCGGGTCCAGATCCCTCACCCAGAACCAGGCGGCCACCGGGATCGCCTTCTACCTCTACTCGGGAGCCGACTCCTACAAGTACCTCGCCGGCGCCCTCGGCTGGGCGATGGAACGGGGCCAGGGGAAATACCTGCTGGCCGCCGCCGATTCGCTCAACGGGCGAGACGTCGAGACCGGCAAGTGGGACAACTCGGCCTACGCGTTCCCGGCGATCCTGTGCAAGGACTCGGCCGATCCCGGCCTGGCCGGAGCCCGGGCCCAGTGGGAGATCGACCAGAAGCGGGCGCCTCTGCTGGGCCGACCCTTCGGCGTCGGCCTGGTCTGCACCTACTGGACCGCGAAACCCGCTACCCAGTTGAGGATCTCCGCGAGGGGAGCCGCACCGATCGTGGTCCTCGGGGTCACCGGGGATCCGGCAACCCCCTACCAGCAGGCCCAGTGGATGGCCCAGCAGATGTCCTCGGCGGTCCTGGTGTCCTGGCGCGGGGCGGGGCACTCGGCCTGGTCGCTGGGCAACAGCTGCCTGCGCAACTCCGTCACGGGGTATCTCAACGGCGGCGTGGTGCCGCGCAACGGACTCACCTGCTGAACGGGGCCCGCCTGTTGAGCGGTGCCGGACTTGTTGAGCGGTGCCGGCGCGGCGTCCTGAACGCCTTCCGGGCGGCCGGGAGTCCGGTTTTGGGGTTCGTCGCTACCGTGGTCGATGTTCAGGCCCGAGGCGGGTCTCCCCGGTCCGGCGACCAGGGACGACTCCAGCCACAGCGGGCGAGGTCGTGCAGAAGGGACCGCGATGCCGGGGACCGTGGGAGGCAGATGCCTTCGGCTCGCCGCGGTGCTGGCCCTGGTCGCGGTGATCCTCGTCCTGGAGCTCGCCTGGCGCAACCATGTCTGGTCCGGCCTGGAGCGCCGCGACGGCCAGTGCGTCATGGTGGGGACGCGGGTCGACAACGGCAATGTCCCGGTGGTCTCGTGTCAGCGCACCGGCGCCCGGCTGGTGTCCAGCGTGGTGCGGCCCAGCGGGGACTGCCAGCACGGCGAGGAGAAGGTCAGCGTCCGTCAGGAGATGAGCCACGACACCGGCTACATCGGTGCGCTGTGCCTGAGGACGCCGCAACCAGAGAGGTGAACCGGCACGGCTGTCACACAGTCGGGTCGCCCGGTCTGGTCGAGCAGTCTGGTCGCGCCGGTCAGTGCAGCATCGCCGACCGGAGCACGTCGAGGGGCAGCCCGCCCAGGGCCAGCGCCCGGGTGTGGAAGTCCTTGAGGTCGAAGCCCTGAGGATCGGCCGCGCGGGCGGCGTCCCGCAGCTGCAGCCAGGTGCGCTCGCCGAGCTTGTAGGCCGGAGCCTGCCCGGGCCAGCCGAAGTAACGATTCACCTCGAAACGGGCCGAACCCTCGTCCATCGAGACGTGCCGGTTGAAGAACTCCCAGGCCTTGTCCCAGTTCCAAATTCCGCCGCCGACCTCCGCGGGGGCGTCGAACCCGCAGTGCAGGCCGATGTCCAGGACCACCCGGGCGGCCCGCATCGACTGCCCGTCGAGCAGCCCCATGAAATGCCCCGGGTCGTCCATGAACCCGAGGTCGGCCATCAGCCACTCCGCGTAGAGCGCCCACCCCTCGCCGTGGCCCGAGACCCAGCAGTCATTGCGCCGCCACGAGTTGAGCCGGTCGTGCTGGGCGATCGCCGAGGAGATCTGAAGGTGATGGCCGGGCACCCCCTCGTGGTAGACGGTGGTGAGCTCGCGCCAGGTGGTGAACGAGTCGACCCCCTCGGGCACCGCCCACCACATCCGGCCGGGACGGGAGAAGTCCTCGGAGGGGGAGGTGTAGTAGACCCCGCCGTCGTGGGTGGGGGCGATCATCCCCTCGATCCGCCGAGCGGGGGCCGGGATGTCGAAGTGGCTGCCGTCCAGCGCCTCGATCGCCTCATCGGCGCGCGCCTGCATCCACTCGCGCAGGGCGGTGGTGCCCTGGATCTGGTACTTCGGGTCGGCGTCGAGGATCGCGATCGCCTCGCTGACGCTGGCACCCGGGCGGATCCGCGACGCCGTCTGGCGCTGCAGCTCCTCGATGCGGGCCAGTTCCTCCTGGCCCCAGCGGTAGGTCTCGACCAGATCGATGGTCGAGCCGAGGAACTCCCGGGAGGCCAGCCGGTAACGCTGGACGCCGACGGCGTCCTCGTCGGTGGAGGCCGCGAGGAGGGGCCCGCTCAGTTCCGCGACGGCCCGCTCGAAGCCGCCCCGCGCGACCTCCAGGGACTCCGCCAGCCGGGTGCGCAGCCCCTCCGGAAGAGGACCGGAGGAGGTGGTGGCGCCGGCGAGGTACTGGTCCAGGAAGCCGCCCGAGGCGGTCCATCCGGTGACCTGGTCGGCCAGCAGCAGGACCTGCCGACGGGCCGGCAGCACGCCGGCCTCCACGGTGGCGCGCTGGGAGGCCATCCAGCCGTCGATCGCGGCCGGCACGGCGCTCAGACGCCGGGCGATCGTCTCCCACTGCTCGAGGGTGTCGGTCGGCATCGCGTCGTAGACGGCGCGGATCGAGTGCAGGTCTGTCTCGATGCCGTTGACCGACAGCAGGTCGAAGCCGTTGTCGTGCACCTCGGCCTGCAACCCGAGCCGGTTGCGCATCGCCGCGACCGTGACCTTGTCGACGTCGTCGCCGGGCATCGCCTGGTCCAACTCGTCCAAGGTGTTCATGGTGAGCCGGTAGCGGGCCTCCAGACCGGCGGGGGAGAGGTCGTCGTACTCGTCCTGGCGGACGTCCAGACCGAGTTCGGTGGCGAACAGCGGGCTCGCCTCCACGACCGCGGAGTAGTACCGCTCGGCGACCTGGTCCACCTCGGTGTGGGGGTGGACGGCGTTGTCGGCCGGGGCTGAAGAGTCAGGAGTAGTGGTCACGACAGTGACGTTATCGTGACCCTCCGACAGTTCTCGACAGAGCGGGTGTCAGGCCGGGAAACGGGGCGGGTGACAGGCCGGGTGACAGGATTTCCGCAGGCGCCTCGGCGACCGGTATAGTCGCAGCGGTCCGCCGAGCGCTCCCAGAGCCGAGCGGCGGGCAGGCCGTCGTAGCTCAGTCGGTAGAGCGACGCTCTCGTAAAGCGTAGGTCACGGGTTCGATTCCCGTCGACGGCTCCGATGAAACACCTGGTCAGAAGTTCTTGGCTAGGCGTTTTGCCATATTCCGGCCCTGCTGTGTCCCTGTCGGGCCTGGCCTGGCGTGCTGCGAGTTCAGGTGCTCAGAACTGTCAGACCCTCCTGCTTGACTTGGGAAATGGAACTTCTCACTGAGGGTGTCGGCCTCCGTTCAGGCCTTGATGCGGATCCAGTTGATGACGTCGTCGGCGTGGCGCCGGGCGGTGGTGTCGGCGTCCCAGTCGGTGCCGAGGGGGACGGCGATCCTCCGGCTGCACCAAGTGCTGTGGAGCCGAGTTCTGTGGAGCTGAGTCCCGGGCACACGAGTCCGGTTCAGTTGAGCCCCGCCGAGGCCGAGGAGCTGGGCGTCCGGCTGCAGCAGGTGGCGGTGCGCCGGGCTCGCATCGATCATGACTTCTGCGACCTGGTCGACCAGTTCGACGCCGGGGACGGGTTCGCCGCCTTCGACGGCGTGAGATCGACCGCCCACTTCCTGGGGTGGGCCTGCGGTCTGGGCGAGCTTGCCGCTCGGGAGCACGTCAGGGTGGCCCGGGCGCTGCGCCAGATGCCCCGGACCAAGGAGTTGTTCGCCGCCGGACGGTTCTCCTACTCCAAGGTCCGTGAACTCACCCGGCTGGTCGGGGTGCTCGACGAGGAGAGGATGACCGATCTCGCACTGAAGATGACTGCCTCCCAACTGGCCCGCACCGTGGCGGGATACCGGTTGGCCGCCGGATCGCGGATCGCCGCGGCACCGACCCGCCGCTACTCCAGCCGGCCCTCCGTGGACGGCATGGTCCGCATCTCCATCACCCTGCCCGCCGAGGAGGCCGCCCTCATCGAGGCCGCGGTGGAAGCCGCATGCCGGATCATGCAGAGTTCCGACGATGGGCAGGTGGCTGACAATGCGCAGGGGGCCGACGGCGCCAAGGGGGTCGGTGAGGGCGGACAGGAGAGTGAGGCTGACGTTCAGGACGGTCTGCCCGGAGCTGACCATGAGTCCGCGCTCGGCACCGATCCCGACACCGGTCGGGACACGAGATGGGAGCCGCCCGATCGCGTCCAGGGGCTGGTCGACGTCGCCACGGCTTTTCTGGACCAGGACCGCCGGGCACCCGAGGACGACCACACCCTCGTCGTCGTCCACGTCGACGCGAGCATCCTCGAGGCGACCCCGGCCGCAGCCACGCAGACAGAGTCCGGGCCTGTGACCGAACCCGTTCCCGCGGGAACGCCCGAGGGATCCCCCGCCGCGACCCGCCAGACCGAGGCGCAGGCCGGGCAGGGGACCGAGCAGGGTGAGAGCTCCCGCGGGAACTCAGGGAACTCCGAGGTGCCCGGGAGCTCAGGGGAGCCCGCGGAGTCCGAGGAGACCCCGATCGGGCAGGTCCTGCCGGGACTCGAGGAGTCAGGTCCGATCACGTCAGGTCCAGTCACGACGGGTCTGCCGGTCCGAGGGTTGTGCACCGTGGACGGGCAGGGGCCCATCGAGGCAGCCACCGCCCAGCGACTGTCGTGCACCGCGTCTCTCCAAGGCGTGATACGCGACAAAGGCGGCAACGTGCTGGCTCTGGGCCGCACCCGCCGACTGGCATCCCGCGCCCAACGACGGGCCCTGCGGATCCGCGACCACCACGTCTGCGGCTTCCCCGGCTGCACCAGGACGCACCATCTGGAGGCCCACCACGTGGTCGCCTGGTCGGCCGGTGGACCCACCGATCTGGACAATCTTATCCTGGTCTGCCGCGCACACCACATGCTCGTCCACGAGGGCGGGATCAGCATCGAGGCCGCCGCCGGGTCCGGACCCTCGCGGTGGGCGTTCCGGCTTCCCGACGGACGACTGGTCCAACCCGAGCGGTACCCCGTGATGGCTGACGCCGACGACATGATCCAGATTCTCGGATCCCAGGCCGGCAATGACCGTCGGGAAAGGGGCGGGCCCTTCAAGGAGGCGAGACCTCGCGAGGACATGGACGCCGAGGAGCCCATCGACCCCAACCTCATCTACCCGGAGGGTGGCGGAGAGGGGTTCGATCTGCATGCATGCGTCAGAGTTCTGTTCGACCTCACCCTCGAGAAGGACGGCCAGGTCGATCGGGCCGCCTGACGCCGCCGACCTTTTGCGCCGACGGGTGTCGATAGATGTCGACGGGTGTTGACGGGTGTTGACGGGCAGGCATCGATTCAACGCACCGAACCGCCACAGTCCGCACCGAACAGTCGGAGTTCGCCCGCGGGCCCGGCCGGATGACCCTTGCCATTGCGAGGATGGCGATCCCGGTTCCGCCACGGAGGTCGCCATGTCCCAGCTGCTGCCCACCGACCCCATCCAGGTGGTCCGCGCGGGCCCGCAGCGCTGGGAGGACGTCTCCACCGTGATGGGACGTCGCGGCGGGTCGGCGTCCTGCTGGTGCCAGTTCTTCCGGCTGCGCGGCACCGAGTGGACCGGCTCGACCCGCCAGGCCAACCGGGAGTCGCTCAGACGCCAGGTCTGCGAGGACGCCATGCCTCCCGGTCTGCTCGCCTATCTGGACGGCGAACCTGTCGGATGGTGCGCGGTCGCCCCGAAGTCCGCGTATCCCAGAGTGGTGGCCGCGAGGGGCACCGGCCAGGCACTCGACGGCGTCTGGTCGGTGGTCTGCTTCGTGGTGCGGGTCGGGTACCGGCGTCGGGGCGTCGCCCGCCGGCTCATCGAGGGGGCCGTCGAGTTCGTCCGCGAAGAGGGCGGCCGGGTGGTGGAGGGATACCCGGTCGACCCCGCCCGGCGTTCCTCGATCAGCGCCGACGAGCTCTACCACGGCAGTCTCGGGCTGTTCACCGACGCCGGGTTCACCGTCGTCTCGCGTCCTTCGAAGGCCCGAGTCCTGGTGAGCCTCGACCTCGACCAGCGGTGACCCCGACCCGGGCCGACCCCCGCCTCAGACGACTCCAGCCCCGGTGGGCCTGCTGCATGTTAGGTTCCGCCTGTGAGCATGCGGATCCATGATCTCGGACCCGTGGAGGTCGAGATCGATGGCCGGAGGACGCAGCTCGGCGCCCGACCGCAGGCCGTCCTGGCGGTCCTCCTGAGCCACGCCAACGAACGCGTCTCGGTGGCCGCCCTGGCCGAGGCCGTGTGGGCCGACTCCGGACGAATGGGCTCCCAGTCGACCCTCGAGAGCCACGTCTGGCGGGTCCGCCAGGTGCTGGAGCCCGACCGCCCGCACCGCCAGGCGTCACGAGTGCTCCTCACCGAGTCCGGCGGCTACCGGCTGGCGGTCGACGTCGACCAGGCAGACTCGCTGGAGTTCCTCGACCTGGCGGGACAGTCCCGCGATCTCGTCGACGCCGATCCGCGCCGCTCCCTGCGCTGCTGCGAGGAGGCGCTGGCGCTGTGGCGGGGAGATCCCTTCGGGGCCTCGGCGGACGCGCTGTGGGCCGCCGCCGCGGTGTCGCGGCTGGTGGAGATCCGCGAGCAGGTTCAGATCCGCAGGGTCCAGGCCCTGCTGGCCTGCGGCGAGGTGGATCGGGCAGTCGTCGACTCGGGCACCCTGATCCGCGACCTCCCGCTCAACGAGGACGTCTGGGCCCAGCGGATGACCGCTCTCTACCGCGCCGGGCGTCCCGACGAGGCGCTGCAGGCCTTCCGCACCGCCAGGGATCTGATGCTGGAGGAACTCGGTCTGGACCCGGGCCCGACGCTGCAGAACCTGCACGCCAGGATCCTCGCCCAGGATGAGGATCTGCATCACCCGCAGTCCGCGCAACCGACAGCGCAACCGGCCTCCTCACCGACCGCAGCCCCGCATCCGGTGCGGCCCGCGACGAACCTGCCCCGGCGTCTGCCCCCACTGATCGGACGAGGGGCCGAACTGGCCTCCCTCACCGCCCTGATCGCCGACCACGGGTTGGTGACGGTGGTGGGCGCCGCCGGCTGCGGCAAGACCCGGCTGGCGATCGAGGTGGCCCGGCACGGCGGCGAGACCTTCCCCGACGGGGTGTTCATCGTCGACCTGGGATCGGTCGAGCGGTCCGGCCTGGTCGCCGAACTGGTGGCCAGCGTCATCGGCCTGGCCCCGGCCCCGGCCGGCTCGGTCGAGGAGCAGCTGCGCCAGCACCTGGCCGACCAGCAGATACTGCTCGTGCTCGACAACTGCGAACACCTCGTGCCGATGCTCTACGACCTCATCATGGAGGTTCTCGACGACGACTCCGACACCCACGTGCTGGCCACCAGCCGCGAGCCGCTGGCGGTTCCCGGCGAGATCACCTGGCCGCTCAACCCCCTCATCACCCCCGCCGACGGCGACCGGGCCGGCTCCACCGCGCTGGAACTGTTCCTCGCCAGGGTGCGCGAGGCCAATCCCACCCTGGCCCTCGACGACGTCTCCCTGGATCTGGCGGCCGAGATCTGCAACGACGTCGACGGCCTGCCGCTTGCGCTGGAACTCGCGGCGGCACGGGTGCGCACCGCATCGCTGTCGGAGATCGCCGACCAGGTGCGCACCGACCCGGGTGGTCTGCGACGGGTCGGCGGCCGAGGAGACCACCGACGCACCCTGCGCCAGGTGATCGAGTGGAGCCATCGGCTGCTGGAGCCGGAGGAGAGGCTCGTGCACCGGCGGCTGTCGGTGCTGCGCGGCGCCTTCACCCGCGACTGCGCGGCCACCGTGGCCGGGTTCGCGCCGCTGTCGCCCGGGCAGGTCCCCGACCTGCTGGAGTCCCTGGTGAACAGGAGTCTGCTGCTGGCCCTGAGGGCGGAGGAACCGGGCGAGGAGTCCACCTTCCGCCAGCTCGCCACCGTCCGCGCCCATGCGGCGCTCGCCCTGCGGGAGGCCGACGAGTCGATCGCCACCATCGACAGCCGCCACGACTGGCTGCGCGGCATGCTGGCCCGCAGACCCGGGGACGGCCGGGCCGATGAGCACGGCTGGTACCGGGAACTGGACGTCGACTTCGCCACCGTGCGGGCCAGCCTCGAGTCCACCCTGGTGGATGATCCCGGGCCGCTGGGGTGCTTCGTGCTGTCGCGCGTGTCGAACTTCTGGTACCACCGCGGCCGCATGATCGAGGGCCTCAAATGGCTCCAGCTGGCGGTTCCCGCACCTGTCGGCAGCGATCCGACCGACGCCGCGATGACCGAACTCAACCTGGCGGCGGCCGAGGGGATGCGCGGCCGGTTCGACAGCTCCCGACCACTCTTCGATCATGCTCTCGCCGAGCTGCGGGAGGTGCCGCCGGACCGTCTCACCGACGTCGTCGAGCTGCTGGCCTCCGCCGCCCTGGTCGGTGCCCTGCACCGCAACTTCCAGATGGTGGCGGTGCTGGGACGACGTCTTCAGGAGATGGCCGCCGACGGCGACCCGGCCTTCCGGCTGATGGCCGACGCGGTCACCTGCTTCGCCGAGATCGAGTCGACCCCGCCCCAGATCAGCGTGGAGCGGGCCACCGAGCTCTACCACCGCGGGCTGGCCGACGGGGTGCTGCTGACCTGCTGGATCTGCTGCATCATGCTCGCCGCCCTGTCGGTGCGGACCAGCGGTCCCGAGGAGGGGCTGATCTGGAACCACCGGATGATCGAGGTCCAGATCCGGCTCGGTGCCCGTCCGGAGTCGATGCCCATCGAGGGGCGTGCGCTGTTGATCATGGCCACCGGGCAGTTGCGCGAGGGGGTCGCCCTGTTCGCCGCCTCCGAGGCGCAGAGCCGCCGGGCCGGACTCGGCTGGCCCGCCATGCCGGCCACCGAGGGCCAGTTGGCGATGGCGCGCGAGAGGCTGGGCGAGGAGGCCTACCGGGCGGCCTGGGAGGCCGGCCTGAGCCTGACGATCGAGGAGGCCCTGGATCTGGAGCGGTGACGTCTCCAAGCAGCGGCGTCGCCAAGCGGTGACGTCTCCAAGGGTGTGGATCATGGCTTGGAGCGATTTTGGATCACGGTCTCGCACCATCGATCTGTCGGCGGAACCGCCGGCCCTGAATCTCACAGATCGGTCGTCCCATGTCCGTGTACGAACTCATCGCCATCCTCGGCCTCACCAGCTACGCGATCTACCAGCAGACCCGCCGCCACGAGGTGGTCGCCCGCACCCGTTTCAAACTGACCTTCATCTACCTGGCGGTCGGGCTGCTGATCGGCGGGATGCACCTGCCCAGCACCCCGCTGGCCGCCGTCTTCCTGGTCATCAGCATCCTGCTCAGCCTCATCGTCGGTCAGATCCGGGGGCGTCTCACCCGGCTCTGGGTGGAGGACGGCAAGGTCTACAGCCAGGGCACACCGCTGACCGTGGCCATCTTCCTCGGCCTGATCGCCTCGAAGTTCGTGCTCGGCACCATCGCCTACTTCACCCACGCCAGCGACACCGGCGGCATCGGCGAGATCCTCATCATGCTCGCGATCATGATGGCGATCCAGGCCGAGCTCATCCACCGTCGGGCCATGAGGCTGGAGGACGAGCCGGTGGTCGGGGACGCGAGCCTGGCATGACCACCCTGAGCACCTGGTGCTTCGACCGGCTGGACGGGGCGATGCGAGCCGAGCAGGAACTCGCAGCCCTGTCCCAGCTGGGCCGGCTCAGCGTCGAGGACGCCTGCCTGGTGTTCTGGCCCCGCACCGCACAGGCGCCGCAGATGCGCGCGGCGGGCAACGTCGTCCAGGGTCGGCCGCTCGGGTCGTCCTTCTGGGGACTGCTGCACGGACTGACCTTCGCGGCCCCGCTGCTGGGCTGTGCGGACTCCGGGCCGCGCTGCCTGGCCGAGGTCGGGGTCGACACCGAGCTCATCGAACGGCTCCGGGCGAACCTTCGGCGGGGCTCCTCGGCGCTGCTGACGATCACCGGCCGGCCGGTCCCGCCCGAGCTGGTCGCCCGACTCGGGGGAGGACGCAGCGCCGGGCCGGCCCTCCAGAGGCAGCTGAGCCCCAGGCACGAGGAGAACCTCCACCGGGTGTTCGGGTCCTGACCGCGTGAGGGGGATGACGCCTGGCCCGAGGATGTGACGCGATGGGGCCAGGCGCTATCGTGAGTTCTGGTCTGACCAATACGGCATGAGCTGCACAGGCGCAGTTCACCGGTCGGCCCACGCGGCGTCGATCGGTGTCGGCGCCGACACAAGGAGTGTGTGATGACTGAGACCATGCTGGCCGAGAGGTTCTACGCCAAGGACCACAGCATCCATCTGGAGGACGTCCCCGTTCCCCACCCGGGGCCGGGCAATGTCCTCATCGAGGTGGCCTACTGCGGGATCTGCCACTCGGATCTGAGCCTCATCAACGGCACCTTCCCCGCCCAGCTTCCCGAGGTCACCCAGGGCCATGAGGCCTCCGGAACCATCGTGGAGGTCGGCGTCGGGGTCACCGGCTGGAAGGTGGGGGACCGCGTCATCCCGTCGGCCGGGCGTCCCTGCTTCACCTGCCGCAAGTGCCGTCGCGGAGACTTCGCCAACTGCCTCCACCTCAATCTGATGGCCTTCGCCTACGACGGGGCGTGGGCGAAGTACCACGAGGCGGCCGCCACCGGGCTGACGAAGATCCCCGAGAACGTGCCGATGGACCAGGCCGCCCTGCTGGCCGACGCCGTCTCCACCCCCTACGCGGCGGTGGTGCACACCGCCCAGGTGCACATGGGCAATGCGGTGGCGGTCTGGGGGGTCGGGGGAGTCGGCACCCACCTCGTTCAGCTGGCGAAGGTCGCCGGCGGTGTCCCGGTGATCGCCATCGATCTCAACGACGAGGTGCTGGCCCGTGCCAAGCGGGTCGGCGCCGACCACGTGCTGCACAGCGACGATCCCGATCTGATGAGCAAGATCGAGGACCTCACCCACGGCCGGATGATCGACGTCGCCTTCGACGCGGTGGGCATCAAGCCGACCCTGCGCGCCGCCGTCGACTCCCTGGACGTCGACGGCAAGGCGGTCTCCCTGGGCCTGTCCAGCCAGGACATCGACGCCGGTCCGTTCATGAACTTCAACCTTCAGCGCAAGAGGGTCTACGGCCACCTGGGATACCGGGGCCAGGACATCGGGGTGCTGGCGGAGATGCTGTCCTACCATCGCCTGGACCTGTCGGAGTCGATCTCCGAGGTGATCCCGCTGAGCGAGATCAAGCGCGGCATCCAGGATCTGGAGGAGCACCGGAACAACCCGATCCGGATCCTCGTCAAGCCCTGACCCGAGACGGCCGACAGGCCTGACACGCTCCAACAAGCTCCGACAAGGCCCGACAGCCGCGACCCCGGCCGGGGGCACCCTCCGGGCGGGCCGCGGTGTCGGTCTCAGAGAGTTCCCGCGGGAACTCTCTGAGAGGTCCGCGCCAGGGCCCGGGCCACCCGGATCCGGGCGAAGCGACGTCGGGAGGAGTCGAACCGGCGGTGGCTGGGACGGCAGCGCGGCCGGATCCAGCAGCGCTGCCAGGCCCTCTCGTCGGCGAGATCCATGACGATCCGCACCGACTCCCCGGGGCGCAGCACCGGCACCTCGGCGAACCGCTGCGGGGCCGACCCGTCACCGGCGCACCGGATGGTCTCCAGACCGAAGGCCGTCCCGGTCCCGGTGTTGGTGAGGCTCAGCTCGGCCCGCCGGGCCATTCCGGAGGACGTCGTCCGGCCCCAGTCATCGGGGACCGGCCGGCTGCGCCCGTCCACCAGCCAGCTGCGCCCGTCCAGCCGCCAGCTCACCCGGCGGCTGCGCCACTGCCGGGTGGCCGACCACACCAGCACCCCCAGGGCGACGAGGGCGACCAGGTATGCGGCACCGATGTACCACGCTCCCGGATCGGCCCATGTCATGGCGTCATTCTCGCAGAGCTGCCAGCGGCCCCCGCGGCGTCCCACCTGCACCCAGCGTCACCCTCCCGGCGCTCACCGTCCCCACTCCGTCCCACCCGCCGGCACCGTCCGCCCCACACCCTCCGTCCCACCCGGCCGACCGTCGTCCCCGGCGGGTAGCGCTGACGGCTGAACGGTGGAAGTGAGTGGGGGGTTGGGGCGCGGTGACCGCAGTGGATAGCATCGGGGTGCAGTTTCCAAGCACCGGCGGGCAACGCCGGCGACGTGCGCGACCCGCAGCGGTCCACACGACCAGGAGGACGTGTTCCCATGTACGACAGCATCATCATCGGTGCCGGACTGGCCGGCCTGTCGGCCGCGACCGAGCTCGTGAGGGCCGGCCGTGACGTCGTGGTCCTCGAGGCCCGCAACCGGGTCGGCGGCCGGGTGGAGAACGCGACCCTGTCGAACGGGCAGGTCGTCGAGCTGGGCGGTCAGTGGATCTCCCAGGCTCACGAGCAGCTGAGGGCCCTCATCGACGGCCAGGGGTTGGAGATGATCGGCCCCAGCAGCGGAGACCTGGTGCTCAGGCTGCACGGTCAGGTCGCCCAGGTCCCCGAGTCCGCGGCCGCCGAACAGCACCTCACACCCTTCGAGTTCGCCGATCTCGGTCAGGGACTGCTGCGCTTCCGCAGGCTCGCCGACCGGGTCGCGCAGAACCCGGTGTGGACCCAGGCCAACGCCGCCTGGCTGGGTCAGACACTGGCCCAGTGGGGCGGTGCGAACCTGCGCACCGAGGGTGGTCGCGCCTATTTCACCGCCCTCGCCACCAACGCGCTGGACGTCGACTCGGCCACCGCGACCCTCATCGACAGCCTCGCCCGGGCCGGCGAGGGGGTCGACCTGGAGTCCCTGGTGGCCGTCAACGGCGGCCTCAAGCAGCAGCGGGTGCGCGGCGGTGTGGCCCAGGTCGCCGAGAACATCGCCGTCGAGCTGGGGGACGCCGTCCGACTGTCCTCCGTGGTCGTGGGCATCCACCACGACGATGACCGGGTGGTCGCCGTGCTGGACGACGGCACCGAGATCGAGGCCCGCACCGCGGTGTGCACGCTGCCCCCGCGGATGCTGCTGGACACCGTCTTCGACCCGCCGCTGCCCGCCGAGCGGATCCAGCTGGCCGGCAAGGTGCCGGCGGGCAATGTCATCAAGGCCTACCTCGCCTATGACTCCCCGTGGTGGCGCCGCGACGGCCGGTCGGGCCAGATGGGCGCCGACGAGGGAGCCGTCCGGGTGGTCTTCGACACCTCCGACGAGTCCACCGGAGAAGGCATTCTGATGGGATTCTTCGAGGGGTCGGAGGCCTCCGGCTTCGGGAAGAAGTCGGTCTCACTGCGTCAGCGGGCCTTCGAGGAGGCCGTCGAGGGAGCCTTCGGCAAGGCTCCCTCCGAGCCGATCGAGTACCTCGACCGGGACTGGCTCTCGGAGAAGTTCACCCGCGGCTGCCACGGCGCCCACTTCGCCCCCGGACTGTGGACCACCGGCGGGCCGGTGCTGGCCCAGCCGCTGGGACGACTGTTCTTCGCCGGCGCCGAGTACGCCTCCGCCTTCAACGGCTACATGGAGGGTGCGGTGCGCTGCGGCCACGAGGTGGCCGCCGAGGTCGACGAGCTGCTCGACTGACCTCGACGGCCAGGGCCCTGGACCTCAGGCGGCCTGGCTGGTGAGGTCGCGCTGCCAGCGGCGGGTGGTGGTCACCAGGGAGTTCGCCAGGGTGGCGATCTCGGCGGCGCGGCGCGGCTGCGGGGCGATGCCGTCCTTGTCGAAGTCGGTGAACAGCCCCAGCGCGATGCTGGAGCGGATGTCGATCATCTCGAAGTTGGCCACGATCTGACGCCAGTGCTCGGTGGCGCGCACCCTGCCGTCGGCCCCGTAGGAGACGAAGGCGATCGGCTTGCCGTGCAGCTCGCGACCCAGCCAGTCGACGGCATTCTTCAGGGCGCCGGGGACGGAGTGGTTGTACTCCGGGGTGACCAGGATGTACGCGTCGAAGGAGGCGATCGTGCGTCCCCAACGGGCCACCTCCGGGTTCTCGAAGGGCTCGGTGGCGGCCATCGGGCTGATCGGGGAGTCGAAGGCCGGCAGCTGGTAGTCGGCCAGCGGGACGACCTCGAAGTCGACGTCGGCCAGTCCCAGATCCTTGACGCTGGAGGCGACCCATCGCGCGACGTGGGCGGAGTTGCGGCCCTGCCGCACGGACCCGGAGATGATGCCGATCTTCATATCGTTGCCTTTCGGTGACGGTTCACAGGGGGTTGCGGCCGGGGGCGAGCCCAACCGAATAGGTGAAACGTCATCTACTCTGCCCCTATTCCGGCGCCGCGTCGATCCCGCAGGTCGAATCCCGCTCGTGTCGAACCCGCAGGAAGGTTCAGATGAGCACCTGGATGTGATCCTGGGCCAGACTCTGCTCGCCGGCGGGTTTGCGCCCGTCGGGGCCGGCGAGCTGGGTGTCGATCGCCTGGACCACGGGGTGGTGCAGTCCGACCATCCGCAGGTCGCAGACCAAGGTGGCCCGTTGGCAGGGCACCGCCCAGCGCAGCGCGGCCGGGGTCGGCGCGGTGAGGATCCTCTCGGCCAGCGGGGGCAGGTTCTCCTGCACCGGGCCGGCCTGGTCGGTCAGCGCCGCCAGCCGCTGCGAGCGCACCGCCCAGGGGACGTCGCGCAGCACATTGCGCGACAGCAGGCCGGTGTCGGGGACCGGCTCGAGGAGATCTTCCAGGCTTCCGCCCGAGACCAGGGTGCGCTCCATCCGGGATGCCGCCTCGAGGGCCTCTGGCCACACCCGCACCCGGGCGGAGGGGCCCCCCACGGCGTCCAGCACGGTGCTCAGGATCGCCGAGGCCGGACGCCAGGCGCCGAAGGAGTCCGAGTTGGCCATCACCACCACGCCGATCCCGGTGGTGGGGTGCCAGCGCATGTGGGAGGAGAACCCGGGCAGCCCTCCGGAGTGCTGGGCCACCCGCCCGAACCGGTGGTCGAGCTCGCAGATCAGTCCGTAGCCGTATCCCGCGCCGTCCAGTCGACGTCCCGCGAAGGGCCACTCGGTGGTTCGCATCAGGGTGTGGCCGGTCTGCATCCGACGCCGCGAGGAGGCCGACAGGACGGTCTCGAGACCCGGGTCGGGAATCTCGTCGAAGGCCGATCCGAGGAAGTGCATCCAGCTGGCGACGTCGCCGACGGTGCTGAACAGTTCGCCGATGCAGCCCAGCGCCCCCGACCCCACGAAGGGTTCGGGCCGGAAGTGGGATCCGTCGTCGAAGGTGCGGAACCCCCGCGCCAGATCGGTGCCGTCGGGGTACATCGAGGGATCGGCCCGGGTGGCCGACAGGCCCAGCGGGTCGAGGATCCGCTCCCGGACGACCTGTTCGACCGGGATCCCGGTGACCGCCTCGATGGCTCGGCCGGTCTGGGAGACGCCGAGATTGGAGTACTGGTAGACGGTGCCGGGGAAGGCGCTCAGGCGCAGTCCCTCGGCCACCCGGTCGGCCATCCACTCCCGCGGTTCGGCCAGGTGCTCGTCACCCCACGGGTTGTCCTCGGCGATCCCCGAGCGGTTGCTCAGCAGCTCGTCGAGGGTGGCGTCCAAGGGCACCGATCCGGCACCTCCGGCACCGAACCGGGCGGACTCGAGTCCGCCGATGAGTTCGCGGGCGGGCCGGTCCAGGTTCAGGACGTCGTCCTCGCGCAGCGACAGTGCGGCGGCGGCGAGAAAGGACTTCGACATCGAGGCGATCCGGTAGACGGTGCCGGGCCCGGCCGGTGCACCGTCCATCCGCGGCTGGCCGCTGGTGTGCACCGCCACCACGCGGCCGCGCCAGGTGATCGCGGCAACGCACGACGGCGCCAGTGCCAGGGTCGCGGCGTCCAGCTGGGCGGCGAGCACCTGCTGGCAGATCTCGGCGAACCCCGAGGGGGGCTGCCAGGGCTCCCCGACCGGGCAGCGCAGCGCCCCGGCCGGGTCCAGCCGCCCGGCCGGACTCACCGCCGCTCCTCGAAGGCGGCCCTCACCTCGGCGGCGAAGGCGTCGACGAGCCGTCGGGCGGCGGCCGTGTTGACGGCGTCGACCCGCTGGGCCTCGGCGACCAGCTCGTCGCGGGAGAACCCGTCGGCGGTGAGCGCCGCCTCGTCCCAGCCGGCCAGGCTCTCGGCACTGGCCTCGGGGTGGAACTGGAGTCCGCGGACGTGGTCGCCGAGCCGGAAGGCCTGGTTCGCCAGCGCCTTCGAGGAGGCCAGCAGGACCGCATCGGGGGGCAGCTCGGTGATCATGTCCTGGTGGTTCTCGATCATCGGGGTGCCGCTGCCCAGACCGCCGATGACGGGGTCCGAGGCACCGTCCGCGGTGGCGTGGATGAGGGTCGCCCCGCGCTCCTTGGGTCCGGTCCTGGCGCGCACCTGGCCGCCGGCGACGTCGGCCAGCAGCTGACCGCCCAGGCAGATCCCCAGGGTGGGCAGGTCCTCGGCGATGGCCGACAGGGCCAGGGTCCGCTCCCCGCGCAGCCAGGGCGCCCGGTCGAACTCGTCGGGCATCAGCCCGCCGCCGAGCATGATCAGGCCGTCGATCCCCGACAGGTCCTCGGGCAGCCCCTCGGAGGCCAGCCGCTGGCAGATCTCCAGTCCGTCGGCCTCCAGCCAGCCCCGCAGCCTGCGGGGCCCCGAGGTCGGTGAGTTGACGACCACCAGAACGGTGGGTGCGGTGTGCATCAGTGCTGCTCCCTGGTGAAGGTGTCGACGGCCGGGACGATGGCGTGCGGGTCTGGCTGGCCGGCCGTCCCGGCCAGGAAGGCCCGGTAGTCGGGGTCGCTGGCCTCCAGCACCCGCAGCACATTGCCGTGGGCGGTGGCTGCCAGGTCGGTCTCCGACCAGCCGCGTCGCGACAGCTCGGCGAACAGATCGGGGTAGTGGGAGACGTCCTCCAGGCCCTCGGGCATCGACCCGGTGCCGTCGTAGTCGGCGCCGATCCCGACCGCGTCGATCCCCGCCACCTCGCGGACGTGGTCCATCTGGTCGGCGACATCGGCGATCCCGACGGCCGGCGGTTCGCCGATCTCGCCGGCCTCCACCCAGTCGTGGCGCGCCTGGCTCACGAAGGAGGGCACCAGGGCGACCATCACCACCCCGCCGGTCGATCCGATCCGGGCCAGGACGTCGTCGGGCACATTGCGCGGATGGTCGCACAGCGCCGCGGTCGCCGAGTGGGAGACCATCACCGGACGGGTGGCCACCGCCAGGGCGTCGCGCATCGTCGACGGCGCCACATGGGCCAGGTCCACCAGCATCCCGATCCGGTTCATCTCGGCGACCACGTCGCGGCCGAAGGCGGTCAGCCCGGCATGGCGCGGCAGGTCGGTGGCGGAGTCGGCCCAGTCGGTGGTGCGCGACCAGGTGAGGGTCATGTAGCGGGCCCCCAGCCGGGCGTACTGGCGCAGCACGGCGAGGGAACCGCCGATCTGCGCTCCCCCCTCCACCCCGATGAGGGAGGCGATTCGGCCGCGGGCGGCCGCCCGGCGGGCCTCCTCGGCGGTGCGGGCCAGTTCGAGCCGGTCGGGATGGGCGGCCACCAGCCGGTGGACGAAGTCGATCTGCTCGAGGGTGGCGGTGACCTGCTCGGCGCCATCGAGGACCGGGTCGACCCACACCGACCAGAACTGCCCCTGCACCTGCCCGGCTCTCAGCCGCGCCAGGTCGGTGTGCAGGCCCGCGACCGGGCCGTCGGTCCCGTCCAGCCCGTCGACCCGGTAGCCGCGCTTCTCGCGGCAGGCCCAGGCGAGGTCGTTGTGTCCGTCGATGACGCCGATCACGCGATCAGGACCGCCTGGCGTCGAGGTCGCCGTTGATGAGCTCGGTGGCGGCGTGGTCCAGCGGGACCGCATTGCCGTCGATGGTGCGCACCGGGGCGGCGCCGCGGGTGCTGGAGCACAGCCACACCCCATCGGCGCGGTCCAGGTCGGCGACCTTCACGGCGTCGACGCGGGTGGCCAGACCGCGACGCTCCAGGCAGGTGAAGATGTCTCCCTGGGTGGTTCCGGGGAGAATCCCCATGCTCGGCGGCGGGGTGACGTAGACGCCGTCGATCCGCGCCACCAGGGAGGAGCTGGGCCCCTCGAGGATGTAGCCGTCGGTGCTGGTGAAGATGACATCGGTGGCGCCGCGGCGCTCGGCCTCGCGCAGCACCGACTTGTTGACGGCGTAGGACAGCGTCTTGGCCCCCTGCAGCAGCCAGGGCGAGGTCTCGGCGACGTCGTGGCGGAAGCCGCGGTCCAGCTTGACGACGTCGATCCCGTCGCGGCGGACCGCGGTCGGGTCGTCGGCGATGAATCCCAGCGCCCATCCGGTGGGGGCCGAGACCTCCCCCTCGATGCCGCGGGTCATGCAGAACTTGACGCCGGTGAGGACCCCGGCGTCGGCCATCTGGTGGGCGGTGTCCACCACGACGCGACGCCACAGGTCGAGGTTGGGCTCGGGCAGGTCGAGCATGCTCGCCGAGCGGGCGAACCGGGCCAGGTGGGCCTCCAGGGCCAGCGGCACGCCCTCGATGACGCCAGCCGTCTCGAAGATCCCGTCTCCCCGGGTGATGCCCAGATTGTCGACCCGGATGAGTGCCTCGTCGGGCTCGCGGCGGGCGAACGACCCCTCCGGGGTGGAGAGGTCCAGGAAGTTCAGGATCAACGGCTTCATGGTGGTTCCCATTCTGACGATGTGCAGGAGGACTGAGCGTGTGAGGGCCGGGACTGGGCGATCGGGGCGTGAGACCCGGTCCAGACCTGTCGGGACTGTCCGCAACGAGAGGATACGTGTTGGATAGTCACCTCACGAAGGTGTCCGGATGGGCACCCTCTGCCGGAGATGATAGGGGTTCGGCAGGGATCGCGATCGACCCGCTCAGGGACTCCCGGCGGTCCGGATCTGACGCCTCACGATCTGAGATGCCTCACCACATCCGGAATAAATCCGACATAGTACCTTCAGGACAGGATTCATTCCTGGTTTGGAGATGGTTCCGCTATGTCTCGGTCAGGTAAAAGTCTTGTAATAACTCGCATGTTCATGCGTCGGACGTGGTGTGATGCGTTCAGATCACTGCTCTACGGGGCCCGCGGTGGGCTCCGCTTCTTGGACGAAGGATGACCAGATGCGTACCAGATCACGCGGCCTGAGGACCGTGTCCGCCTCCTTGGTGGCAGGTGCCCTGCTTGCCGCCGGTTCGATCGGGGGGGTGGCTCAGGCGGCACCCAGCCAGGACCGCGCGGACTCCTCTCCCGCGGCGTCGAGCTCGGCGAGCCCCAGCGTGCTGAGGATCGCGACCTCGGGATTCGTCGACAGCTTCAACCCCTTCACCTCGATCTACCTGCTGCCGACCAACGCGATCAGGTACATGTACGAGAACCTGGTCGCCAACGACCAGACGGACGGCTCGCCGACCAAGGGGCTCGCCGGTTCCTGGAAGACCTCCTCGGACGGCAAGACCTGGACCTACACCCTCCAGGACGGCCTCAAGTGGTCCGACGGTCAGCCGATCACCTCTGCCGATGTGAAGTACACCTATGAGCAGATGATGAAGGTTCCCGACATGGCGGTCGCCAACGGCAACCTGGTGAGCAACTTCGCCAGCGTCGACACCCCCGACGCCAAGACCGTCGTGATCAACCTCAAGGCACCGCAGGCCCCCAACCCCGGCGTCGAGATCCCGATCGTCCCCCAGCACGTCTGGTCCAAGGTCAAGGATCCGGCGAAGTTCGCCAATGAGTCGAACACGGTGGGCTCGGGCCCCTTCCAGCTGGCCAGCTACAAGGCCAACCAGTCGATCACCTTCAAGGCCAACCCCAACTTCTGGCGGGGCGCCCCCAAGGTCTCCGGGCTGCAGTACATCTACTACACGAACTCCGACGCCCAGGTGCAGGCCCTGCGCTCCGGTGACGTCGACCTGGTCACCGGGCTGTCGTCGACCCAGTTCAACGCCCTCAAGGGCGCCTCCGGAGTCACCACCCACTCCGGAACCGGCCGCCGGTACACCTCGATCAGCCTCAACGTCGGCATGCAGACCCGTGACAACAAGCCCTTCGGCACCGGTGCGGCAGCCCTGAAGGATGTCAAGGTCCGTCACGCCCTGCGTCAGGCCATCGACAACAAGACCCTGCTGGCCAAGGTGCTCAACGGGCAGGGGGCCGAGGCCACCAGCTTCATCCCCTCCTCCTTCCCGAAGTGGAGCCTGCCCACCACCGACCCGGCGATCATCAAGTACGACCCGGCGGCGGCCAAGAAGACCCTGGACGAGGACGGCTGGAAGGTCGGCCCCGACGGGATCCGCGCCAAGGGCGGCCAGAAGCTCAGCCTCCGGCTGCTCGTCGACTCCAGCGATCCGACCGAGCAGACCAGCGCCGACTACCTCAAGCCGTGGCTGAAGTCGGTCGGCATCGATCTCCAGGTGCAGTCCAGCGACTCCGACACGATCTCCGACCGGACCATCAAGGGCAACTACGACATGTACTTCTCGGGTTGGAGCATCAACCCGGATCCGGACTACCAGCTCGGCATCAACACCTGCGACTCGCGTCCGACCCGCACCGACGGCACCGGCGGCACGACCCAGGACGGCTACTGCAACCCGGACTTCGACAAGATGTACGCCGCCCAACGCGCCGAGCTCAATGAGACCCAGCGCCGCGCGATCGTCCAGAAGATGCTGGCGCAGAACTACACCGACACCCCGCAGATCGCGATCTGGTACGCCAACTCGCTGGAGGCCTACCGGTCCGACCGGTTCACCGGATTCGAGCTGCAGCCCGCCAAGGGCGGCATCATCGCCAACCAGGCCGGCTACTGGGGCTACCTCACGGTGGCCCCGGTGAGCGGTTCGAACAACGCGTCCAACTCGCACACCGGACTGATCGTCGGAGGGATCGTCGTCGCGGTCCTGGTGATCGCCGGCGTCGTCTGGGTGCTCGTGCGGCGTCGTCACGCCGACGAGACCGAGTGATCCACAGATCGGGGACGCCGGCCAGCGCGCCGGCGTCCCCGATCTTCCTGCCGGCGTGACGCCGCACCGCCCCCTGTGCGCCGGTGCCCGCGCGCCACGCCACTGCACAACTTTGAAGGAGCCGTCATGAGCACAGCCCTCACCCCCACGGTCGCCGCCCAGGAGACCGACGAGCCGCCGCGCGGCGTCCCGGCGATCCGATACCTGCTGTCCAAGCTGGGCGGAGCGGCGATCTCGATGGTGCTGGTGATCCTGCTCGGCTTCTTCGCCTTCAAGCTGATCCCCGGCGACCCGGTGGCCCGGATGGCCAAGGAGCGTCCGATGAGCGCGGCCCAGATGGACCAGCTGCGCGAACAGCTCGGCCTCAACAAGCCGATGATCGTCCAGTTCTGGAACTACCTGGTCAACGTCTTCACCCTGAACTTCGGCGACTCCTATGTGTACAAGCAGTCGGTCGCCAGCCTCATCGGGGAGTACTTCTGGAACACCATCCTGCTCACCGGGACCGCCGCGGTGATCGCCATCGCGCTGGGACTGTGGCTGGGCCAGAGGTCGGCCTGGAAGCACGGCTCCTGGTTCGACCGGATCACCTCCGGCACCTCCCTGGTGTTCTGGTCGGTGCCCACCTTCTGGCTCGCCCTGCTGCTGCTGATGGTCTTCGGCGGCTCCCTGCACTGGTTCCCGACCGGCGGGATGACCAGCCCCTCACCACCGACCGGGACCTTCGACAAGGTCCTCGACGTCGCCTCGCACATGGTGCTCCCGGTGATCACGATGGTCGCCGTCGTCTACGCCCAGTACGTCATGGTGATGCGCGCCTCCCTCATCGAGGAGATGAGCGCGGACTACCTCACCACCGCCCGGGCCAAGGGCCTGCGCGAGGACAAGGTGCGCAGCCGCCACGCGGTGCCCAACGCCCTGCTGCCGACCGTCACCCTGGTCTTCATGCACATCGGCGGGCTGATCGCCGGTGCCGTGACGGTCGAGACGGTGTTCTCCTGGCCCGGTCTGGGAAAACTCACCTATGAGGCGATCAGCGGACCGGACCTGCCGCTGCTCCAGGGGACCTTCGTGGTCTTCTCGGCGATCATCATCGTGACCAATCTGCTCGCCGATCTCGTCTATCGTCAGCTCGACCCGAGGGTGAGGACGGCATGAGCGCCACCACATCGACCCCGACCTCCCCGACCAGCTCGGCCCGCGCCATGGCGTGGAGCCGGCGGGCGGCCTCCGCCCGCGAGTTCTGGCGGGAGTTCCGGCACTACAAGGCCGGCATGATCGGCCTGGGGATCCTGGTCGTCATCATCATCCTGGCCATCCTGGCCCCGGTGCTGGCCCCGACCCGGATGCTCGACCTCACCCAGCTGCTCCAGAGCCCGCGATACGCCCCGCCCTCCTGGGCCCACCCCTTCGGCACCGATGACCAGGGCCGGGAACTGTGGGTGCGGATGCTGTGGGGGTCCCGGGTCTCCCTGGTGGTCGGCTTCGCGGCCACCGCGATGTCGATGATCATCGGCACCATCATCGGGATCGCCGCCGGCCACTTCACCGGCTGGGTGGGCGGTCTGCTGATGCGGATCGTCGACTTCTTCCTGGTGCTGCCCTCGCTGATCCTGGCGATCGTGCTGTCCTCGGTGCTGGAACGCGGCGTGATGACGATCGTCATCGCGATCGGCCTCACCTCCTGGGCCGGCACCGCCCGGGTGGTGCGCTCCCAGACCCTGTCCATCGAGTCGCGCGACTACGTCGAACGGGCCCGGGTGCTGGGCGGTGGGCACTGGCACATCATCTTCAAACACCTGCTGCCGGCGGTGATGCCGCTGGTGCTGGCCAACACCACCCTGACGGTCGGGTCGGCGATCATCGCCGAGTCGACGCTGTCCTTCCTCGGTCTGGGTGATCCCTCCAAGCAGTCCTGGGGCACCATCCTCAAGAACTCGATGGACCTGTCGGCGGCCACCAGCGGCTACTGGTGGTACGTCCTCATCCCCGGCCTGGCCATCCTCCTCGTCGTGCTGGCCTTCACCCTGGTGGGCCGGGCCGTGGAGACCATCGTCAACCCAACCCTGAGGAGCCGATGAGCCATGCCCGATCTCATCTTCGACGACGTCTCGATCACCTATCAGACCTCGGGACGCCATGACCGCGGGCAGGTGCACGCGGTGCGCCATGTCAGCCTGGACCTGCCGGCCGGCGGCACCCTCGGGGTGGCCGGGGAGTCCGGTTCGGGCAAGTCGACCCTGGCGATGAGCGTGCTGCGGCTGCTGCCCAGGAATGCCACCCTCACCGGATCGGTGCGGATCGGCGACACCGATGTGGCCGACCTGTCCTTCGGCAAGCTGCGGTCGGTGCGCTGGGCGGAGGCCTCGATCATCTTCCAGGGTGCGATGCACTCCCTCAACCCGGTGCACACCGTGGGCCGCCAGATCCTGGAGGCCCTCGAGCTCCACGTCACCGACCGGTGGCCCACCGAGAAGGCGCGCAAGCAGCGGGTCAAGGACCTCATGAAGGTCGTCGACCTGCCCGCCGAGAAGGCCGAGTCCTACCCGCACGAGCTGTCGGGGGGCCAGAAGCAGCGGATCATGATCGCGATGGCGCTGGCCTGCGAACCCGACATCATCGTGGCCGACGAGCCGACCACCGCCCTGGACGTCATCGTCCAGAAGCAGATTCTCGACATGATCAACGAGCTGGTCCACGAGCGGGGCATCTCGCTGATGATGATCAGCCATGACCTGTCGGTGCTGGCCACCGCCTGCTCCCGGATCGCGGTGATGAAGGACGGCGGGCTGGTCGAGGTGGGTCCGGCACAGCAGATCTGCCTGGACCCCAAGCAGCCCTACACCCAGCAGCTGGCCTCGGCCTTCCCGGTGATCGGCGACCCGGCATCGCGGATGCACCCGGTCACCCGCCGGGAGCAGGCCCCCAGGCCGCCCGTCGACGAGCGCCACACGATGACTGACGAGGTGCTGCTGGAGGCCCACGGCCTCAATGTCACCTACCGGGCAGGGCGCACCCCGGTGCACGCTGTCAAGGATGTCGACCTCACCATCCACAACGGCGAGATCCTGGCCCTGGTCGGTCAGTCCGGGTCGGGCAAGTCCACCCTGGCCAGAACCGTGCTGGGCCTCCAGCCCGCCGACGACGGGTCGACCATCCAGTTCCGCGGGGCCGATCTGCCCACCCGCAGCAGGGCGGTCCGCGCCTTCCGCCGGCAGGTCCAGATGGTTCTCCAGGACCCCTCGGCGGCGCTCAACCCCAAGCTCAGCGTCTACGAGTCGGTGGCCGAGGGGCTGCGCGTCCAGCACTTCAGCGGCAGTGAGGAGGAGAGGGTCGCCGAGGCCCTGCAGTCCGCCGAGCTGATCCCCGCAGAACGCTATGTCGGAGCCATCCCCCAGGAGCTGTCCGGCGGTCAGCTCCAGCGGGTGGTGATCGCCGGTGCGCTGGCGATCCACCCGGAGGTGCTGGTCGCCGACGAGCCGGTGGCCTCCCTGGACGCCTCGGTCCGGGGCGAGATCCTGGCCCTGCTGCTGTCGCTGCGCGAACGGCTGGGGCTCAGCGCCCTGGTGATCACCCATGACCTGGGTCTGGCCTGGAACATCGCCGACACCGTCGCGGTGATGTACCAGGGGCGGATCGTCGAGCACGGGCCCGCCGAGGAGGTGCTGCTCCACCCGCAGCACGAGTACACCCGGACCCTGCTGGCGGCCGCCCCGAGCATCCGAGGCAGGGCAGCGGCATGACCTCTCCCACCATCCAGGAGCCGGCTCCGGCGACCCCGGCGACCCCGGCAGACCCGGCGGCCCCGTCAGGCCGTGCGGGCCGGGTGGCCGGGTGGCCCCAGGCCTACCTGGACCGACCGCCGTTGCAGTCCGGAGACGTCGTGCAGCTGGTCGACCCCTCGGGGCCCAGCAGTGCCGAGAGCGTCGAGCGGGCGGTGGGCTACCTGGAGGGCTGGGGGCTCAGCGTCCGGGTGGCGGCCCACATCCTGGCCCGCGACTCCCGGGCCGACTACCTGGCCGGGTCCGACGAGCTGCGCCGGGCCGATCTGGTGGAGGCCTGGACCGACCCGGAGGTCGACGCCGTGGTGTGCGTGCGCGGCGGATACGGGGCGATGAGGCTGCTGGACGGCATCGACTGGGCCCGGATGGCCGCGGCCACCCCTCGTCGTGACGGCCGTCCGAAGCTGCTCACCGGCTCCAGCGACATCACCGCCCTGCACGAGGCCTTCCGGTTCCATCTGGGAGTACCCAGCCTGTTCTGCCCGATGCCGGGGAATGACGTCTTCAGAGACTCCGCGGCGATCCGCCAGGACGTCGGCCGCTGGCTCCTGGAGCCCTGGCGGAACCGCCAGATCGTCGGGCCGCGCGCCGAGGTGCTGGTGCCCGGGAGGGTCTGCGGCAGCTTCCGGGGTGGGAACCTGTCCCTGCTGGCCGCCGGTATCGGGGCTCCCGAGGCCGTCGCCCGGACCGGGGACCAGCCCGAGATCCTCTTCCTGGAGGACATCGAGGAGGACCTCTACCGGCTCGACAATCTCATGATCCAGATGGCTCGCAGTGGTCGGCTGGCGGCCGCCTGCGGGATCGTGCTGGGATCCTGGCACGACTGCGCCCCGCCCGACCAGGTTCGTGCCCTGATGGCCGAGTACCTGACGGGACTGGGGGTGCCGGTGCTGTGGGAGCAGGGCTTCGGCCACGATCCCGAGGCCCTCAGCGTCCCGCTCAATGTCACCGGGGTGCTGGACCTGGCGGTCGGCCGGGAACCGCGACTGAGTGTCGGCCGCCCGCAGCGACCGGGAGCCGGGGACTGAGATGCCCCGCGGTGAGGGACTGGACCGCCAGGACCACCGGCTGCTGGCGCTGCTGGCCTCCGACGGCCGCGCGAAGCTGTCGGCGCTGGCCGAGGCCACCGGGCTGTCGGTCTCGACCGTCCAGACCCGGGTCCGCCGGCTGGAGGAGATCGGCGCGATCACCGGCTACCGCGCCCTGGTCTCCCCGGAGACCCTGGGCTGTCCGCTGGCCGCCATCGTCGAGATCTACGCCGACCCGTCCCTGGACGAGGAGGTGCCCCTGGCGATGGAGAAGATCAGCCAGGTGCAGTCCTGCTGGTCGGTCGCCGGGGACGCCACCCATCTGGTGCTGGTGCGGGTCGGCGACGCCCAGGAGCTGGAGCAGGTGATCAACCAGATCCGCTCGGCGGTGCACACCCGCACCCGGACCACGATGGTGCTGCGCTCCCACTTCGACCGCGTGGTGGCCCCGAAGGTCTAGCCTGCGGACGTCTGGTTGACCGGGGAGGGGGAGTGGCCTCCTCCCCTCGAGGAGAAGGAACTCAATGTCTGTGGTGCTGCCCCCGTTGGACCCCCGGATCACCTGGTCGATCCAGGTTCTGGACGCCACCGCCGAGCCCGGCTCGGCCGCCCCGGTGCTGGCCGAGCACACTCCCACCCAGGTCTGCCGGACCGCCAGTGTCGGCAAGCTCTTCCTGCTGGTGGAGGTCGCCAACCGGCTCCAGGACGGCCGACTGGCCTCCGACCAGAGGATCGAGATCCCTGACGAGCTGAGGGTCGAGGACTCCGGCCTGCTCTACCGGATGAGCGACCAGCGGCTCACCGTCGTCGACGCCGCACTGCTGGTCGGCGCGGTCAGCGACAACCTCGCGACCAATGCGCTGGCCCATCTGGTGGGGATGGACGCCGTCCACGCCGTCGCGCGGGAGCTCGGCTACCAGCACACCCAGATGCTCGACTACATCCGCAACGAGCGGACCCCCGAGGTCCCCTGGACCACATCCTTCGGCTGCGCCGCAGAACTGGCCGATCTGATCCGGCGGCTCGGCGAGGGATCGGCCCCCGAGCACCCCGGCGCCGAGCTGCTGAGCGATCCGGTGCGCTCCCGGGTCCTCACCTGGCTGGCCGCCGACACCGACACCTCGATGCTCGCCGACTCCTTCCTGCTCGACCCGCTGGCCCATGTCGGCCCGGAGTACCAGCAGATGGTGCTGCACCACAAGACCGGCTCCATCGACACCGCCCGGATCGAGGTGGGACATCTCGCCGGGCCGGCCGGCCGGGTCGCCTACGCGGTGGCCGCCAACTGGGCCGACGGCACCGATCTGCGGGCCGCCGCCGTCGACACCATGCGGGCCATCGGCGAGCAGATCCGCCACCATGTCACGGGTCTGGCGCGCGAGGACGCGGGGCTGTCATGAGTATCACCAGGCTGCCCGAGGTCTCGGGTCTGGAGTGGACCCTCATCAGCGGCTCCCGCGCCGAGGCGATGACCGATCTGGGACGCGCCCACGCCGACCAGATCGCCGCCTGGCGAGCGCTGCCCAGCTGGGCCGGGCTGGTGGAGCGCGCCACCGGCCCCAGCCGCCCGGTCTTCGAGGCGGTGGTCGCCTCGACCCGCAGACTGCTGCCCGTCGAGTCCCAGGAGCTGGACTGGCTCGCGGCGGGGGCCGGGGTGCCGGCCGAGGAGCTGTGGGCACTGAACCTGCGGGGCGACCTGGGCCGCGACGGCACCGGCTGCTCGGACCTGTGCGCCGCCGACGGCCAGGGGCTGTGGATGGGCCACAACGAGGACGGCGACCGCGAGCTGGCCCCGCTGGTGAGGCTGGTGAGCCTGCGGATCGACGGGGACCCCGCGATGACGGTGGTGTGGTACCCCGGCATGCTGCCGGCCAACTCCTTCGTCACCACCTCGGCGGGGCTCAGCTTCGGGATGGACCACGTCCCGGTGCGCACTCCTCTCACCGGAGGCGCCGGACGCCACCTGGTGGCCCGTCACGCCCAGCGACAGTCGACCGGTCAGGCCGCCCGCGCGGCCCTGACGGAGGTCCCCTGCGCCGGCGGGTTCGCCTTCGACGTGGCCGACGGGCCCGGCGGGCGGGCCGACATCATCGAGAACGCCGCCGGACGCCAGGCCTGTCAGAGGGCCGGCGCGGGGGCGCTGCGTCACACCAATCACCTGCGGATGGTCGACGGCACCCGGCCCGGCCTGGCGGTGGCACCCGACGACCGGTGGCTGGCCGAGTCCCGCACCCGGGTGGCACGCCTGCGGGCCGTCTCGCCGCGGGTCGGGTCGGCCACCGATGTGCTGGCCGCGCTGCGCAGCGAGGGGGTCCTCAACCGCAGCGAGGGCCTTTACACCTTCGCCACCACGGTGGTCGACCCGGTAGCCGACCGGATCTGGGTCCAGACGCAGGGCCCGGCGTGGTGCGGGGTGCTGAGCGCCTTCGCCACCGGGGAGAGGATCACCGCATGACCATCAGTTGTCGAGACATCCCGCAGAGACTGCGGGAGGTGGCGGGGGTGCGCTGGTCGGCCCGGGCGGTCGACATCGACTCCGGCCAACTGCTCGCCGAACTGGATCCCGACCGCGTCCAGGACACCGCCAGCGTCGGCAAGATCTTCATGCTGCACCGGCTGCTGCACGAGGTGGACGCCGGCCGGCGCAGCCTGGAGGACCGCGTCACCCGGCGTCCGGCGGAGTGGATGGACAACTCCGGGCTGTGGTACCTGCTGCAGCAGAACGACCTGAGCCTCTACGACGTCGCCGCCCTCATCGGAGCGGTCAGCGACAACGCGGCCACCAACACCCTGGTGCGGGTGATCGGGCTGGACGTCGTCCAGCAGCACACCCGGGAGCTGGGGTACCGCGACTCCGGGCTCGACGACTGCGTGCGCTGGCCGATCCCGCCCGGCGCCCCGAGGACCCTGTCCCACGGGACGGCGGCCGAGCTGGTCCGGTTCTGCGCCCGGCTGGCCCGCGGCCAGGACCTGTCGCGCTCCTCGGCCGATGTCCTGCAGCGCTGGCTGGGGGCCGGGATGGATCTGTCGATGGTCGCCTCGGCCTTCGGTCTGGACCCGCTGGCCCACTACTACTTCGACCGCGACATCTGGCTGTGGAACAAGACCGGCACGATCGGCGTGGTGCGCGCCGACATCGGGGTGGTGATGAGTCCCCGGCGCCGGATCGGCTACGCGGTGCTGGCCAACTGGGACCGCTCGGTGCAGATGGGCGAGGGGGTGCGCGACGAGGTGCTCGCCGCGATGGCCGACGTCGGCCGGGCGCTGCGCACCGAGCTGGCCGGCTGAGCCGCCGGGCTCAGCGGCCGGCGTCCCGTCGGGCTGGTGCCGGGGAAGGACGGCGAGGCCCGCCCCGACACGGAGGTCTGACACCACGCGGGAGTCCGAGGAACCGGACACCACACAGACTCTGTGACGGGACGGGGGGATTGTGGTGCGCCTCACGGGCGCGGAGACGCCGAGCCGGTCATGGCGTCCATGACCGGCTCGGCGTGTGGGTCAGATGGCGGCATCTCCACGCTCGCCGGTGCGGATCCGGATGACCTCCTCGATGGGGGTCACCCAGACCTTGCCGTCGCCGATCTCACCGGTCCGGGCTGCGTCGCAGATGGTCTTGGTGATCTCCTCCCAGGCGGTGTCGCTGCTGAGGATCTCGATGCGGACCTTCTCGACGAAGTCGATGGTGAACTCGGCTCCGCGGTAGACCTCGACGTGGCCGCGCTGGCGGGCGTAGCCGCTGGCCTCCGAGATCGTCATTCCGGCGATTCCGACTTGCGCGAGGGCGACCTGGACGTTCTCCAGGGCTGCCTGCTGGACGATGGCTGTGATGAGTTTCATGCCTTCGCTCCCGTCTTGTCGGAGTCTTTGGAGCTGCTGGAGGAGGACGGGACCACGAGGGAGTCGCGGATCCGCATCGAGGTGTAGCGGACGTTGGACAGGTCGTAGCCGGCCTCGGCGTGCTCCACCAGGTCAATGCCGGTGAGCTCCTGCTTGGTGGTGATCCGGATGCCCATGGTCTTCTTGATGGCGTAGGCGATGATGAAACTCACCACGAAGCTGTAGACCATGACGGCCAGGGCGCAGACCAGCTGGATGCCGAGAAGCTTGGCGGAGCCGCTGTAGAACAGTCCGGAGCCGTTGGCCTCCAGGGATCCCTCGTGGCCCAGGGCCATGTAGTTCGGATCGCCGAGGAAGCCGATCAGCACGGTGCCGACGAAGCCGCCGACCATGTGGACGCCGACGACGTCGAGGGAGTCGTCATAGCCGAACCGGTACTTGAGTCCGACGGCCAGGGCGCAGACGATGCCGCAGAGGAAGCCGACGACGATCGCGCCGAGCGGGGAGACCGCGGCACAGGCGGGGGTGATGCCGACCAGGCCGGCGACCATGCCGGAGGCGGCGCCCAGGGTGGTGGGGTGTCCGTCGCGGATCCGCTCCACGAGGATCCAGCCGAGGAAGGCGGTGCCGGCACCCAGCAGGGTGTTGATCCAGGCGTAGCCGGCCACCTCATTGGCGCCCAGCGCCGAACCGGCGTTGAACCCGAACCAGCCGAACCACAGGCCGGTGGCGCCCAGCATCACCATGGTGGTGTTGTGGGGGCGCATCGGCTTGGAACCGAATCCGACGCGCTTGCCCAGCACGATTGCCAGGGCCAGAGCCCCGGCGCCGGCGTTGATGTGGATCGCGGTGCCACCGGCGAAGTCGACGGCGTGCATCTTGTTGAGGATCCAGCCGGTGCCGAACACCCAGTTGGCGGCCGGGAAGTAACAGAGGATCGCCCACAGGGCGCTGAAGACGATCCAGGCGGAGAACTTCATCCGGTCGGCGGCAGCGCCGGCGACCAGGGCGACGGCGATGATGGCGAAGGCAGACTGGAACGCCGCGAAGGCGTACATCGGGATGGTGCCGACCTCCTGGCCGATCACACCGTGCATTCCCATGTACTGGAAGGGGTTGCCGCTGAAGCCCTTGGCATCGCCGAAGGCCATCGAGAATCCGAAGAGGATCCACAGGACGGCGACGGTCGCCATCGGGATCACGGTCATCATGAGCATGTTGAGCACGCCCTTGGCGCGCACCATGCCTCCGTAGAAGAACGCCAGTGCCGGGGTCATCAGGAGCACGAGTGAGGCGCTCGCCAAGACCCAGGCGGTATCACCCGCGCTGATCTCAAGGATAGGTAGTGGTGTCATGCCCCGTATTCTTGAGGCGCTGCGTTGCGGAGCAGTTCAGTCGCTGTTACCGGCGTGTGACAGCTTGGCAGGGCGTGTTACGGACACGCTACAGAGCACGCCGGGACGGACGTTCCGGCCGGCGGCGGGACGCCGTCAGCACCGCCCTTCAGCACCGTCCTTCAGCACCGTCCCTTCGCGGCACCTGCCGGCAGGGCCCTGACCAGGGCGGGAAGCCGCGTGGCCAACTGATCGAGGGCGGCGGTGCCGGCGGCGAAACTCCCGTCCGGGGCCCGTGCCGCCATCGCGACCGCGTAGCTGCGTCCCGAGACGGTCACCAGGCCCACCTGGCGCACCAGATAGTGCCCCGAGGTGTCGGGCCCCCAGCCGCCCTTGAACCGGGCTCCCGGCAGGGTCCCCAACCCCCACCGCTGGTCCTGCTCGATCTGGCCCATCAGCTTCAGCAGGCCGGCGTCGTGCGGCCGGCAGGCGGCGGTGGCCAGGAAGGCGGCCTGGTCGTCGAGACGCCATGAGGTCTGTCCGAGCACCGAGAAGTCCGGCCGGGTGCGCACCCTGGCCGGGACCGTCGTGGTGTCCCCGCGGGCCACCAGCTGGGCCTTCACCGCGGATGCGGCGGCGGCGTCGGTGCCGAGCCGTCGGGTGAGTCGCTCGGCGGCCGCGTTGTCGGAGGAGATGATGGCGGCCCGGACATCGGCGTCCCCGAGGGTGGCGGTGCCGGCGCTGAGCGAGGCCATCACCAGCGGCACCTTGATGGTCGACCAGGCCGCGCCGGCGCCCAGGGTCCCGGAGGTCCACGGCCGGCCGGTGGAGCCTACCGGGGTGATGGACAGGCCCATCGCGGCACCGGTCGAGGTGCTGACCGCGTGCACGGCCGCGCTGGCCGGTGCAGGGGCGGGGGAGGCGGGGCTGCGGGAATCGGCAGGACTATGCGTGGTGGCAGTCTGCTGTGAGTGCGGGCCGGCGGAGGGGCGGGTGGCCAGGGCCGTCGCAGGGCCCCCGGAGGGGTGCCGGGAACCCGACGCCGAGCCGCCTCGGTGGCCGGCCCGGGTCGCTGCCAGGATCGCCGCCGCGGCGATCACCGCGACGACGACTGCCACGACGAGGGTGCGCATGGCGCGCCGGTCCTGTGGGATTCTGGTCGGAGAAGACGGGGGCACCCTTGTATTCTGGATCATCGGGATGACAGAAGGGGGCACTCCACGTGTTCTGCGCGAGGTGTGGAGCCCGATTGGGGGCTCTGGAGACCACCTGTCCGAGGTGCGCCCTCGACCTGCGTCTGGCCGGCGCTGTGCGGCTGACCGACCCGGCTCTGGACGCCCTGGCCCGCCAGGAGTCCCCCGATCTGACCCGTCCTCGGGTGCGTCGCCCCACCCTCCCGGGCACTCCTCACTCCGGCCTGCCGGGTCCGTCGGCTGCGGTGCCCCCGGGACCTCCCGATGAGGCCGTCACCCGGGTGATCCCGGCGTTCGGCGCCCTCGGTGCGGGCGGCTCCGACGATCCGGACGCCACAAGGGTGATGCCGGTGATGCCGGCCCCCGGTCGCGAGCAGGACTCCGAGATGACTCAGGTCATCGGGCAGTCGGCACCCGACGAGGCGCCCCGGCTGCTCAACCCACCCACACCGCATCAGAGCCCGTCGCGACCCTCCTCGCGGGTCGTGCCGCGTCCCCAGGGGCACCACCAGGAGGGCAGCCTGCCCTCCACCTGGTTCCGCGACCCTCAGGCCGAGTACGCCCAGGCGGTCCGAGCTCCCGGTGAGTCTCCGGCGCCGGTCTTCAACGCGCCACCTGCTCCTCGGCCGGCACCCGAGCCGCCGAGCCTCCACCACGGCCCGGAGCTGAGCGAGAACAGACGGCTGGTCCCGCTGCTGGTGATCATTCTGCTGGTCGCGTTGGCAGTGCTGGCCGGTCTCGTCTGGTGGGTGTTCAGCGGATTCACCTCCAAGGCCGTCGAACCGCTGCCGCCGACGGGAACGGTCTCCGCCCCGGCGGTGCCCGGAGCGGCCTGAGCCGGGCCGACCCACTGGTCGGCCACCGATCCCCTCAGCGGGTTCGACTCAGAGGCGCTGGATCCCGCGCAGGACTCCGGTCCGGGAGGGGTCGAGAACCCCGTCCCAGGGCCAGTCGAGGGAGATCTCGGTGAGGGTCGCCGGCGGGTACCAGCGGGCGATCTCCTCGGACCGGACCGGATCCTCCGACGACAGCTCGGCCGCCAGCGCCGGAACGGTCGGCGCGTGGCCGACCACCAGCAGGGTGGACACCTCCTCGCCGACCTCCGAGATCCGCTGCCTCATGGTGTCCACCCCGCAGGAGTAGAGGGCCCGCATCACCTCCACCGGGCAGCTCAGTCCGGTGGCCTCGAAGGTCTCGCGGGTGCGCAGGGCCGAGGAGCACAGCGTCAGGTCGACCCCGCGCAGCTCGAGCGATCGGCCCACCTCGGCGGCCTGTCGGCGTCCCACCGCGGTGAGCGGACGCTGGGAGTCGCCGGACCCGGTGACCGGACTGTGCGCGGGCTGAGCATGTCGCAGCAGGAACAGTGTGTGCACCCGGCCATCCTGTCACGGGGCCGTTGCGCCCCCGGGGACAACAGCAGCCGGAGAAGCAGCAGCCGGGACACCAGCACCCGGAGCAGCAGCGACCCGGTGGCGGCTCGTTACGATGAGGCCATGCCGCTGACCGATCTGTCGCTGGAGCAGTCGCGAGACTTCCGCCCCGAGATCCCCGAGCCCGAGGACTTCGAGTCCTTCTGGGGGACCACCCTGGACCAGCACGAGAGGCTCCCCCTCAACACCTCGCTGACCCCCTTCGACAACCGTCAGCGGGTCGTCGACACCTGGGATCTCAGATTCGACGGATACCTGGGGACGCCGGTGTCGGCCTGGCTGCACGCACCGGCCGGGGCCACCGGTCCGCTGCCCGTCGTCGTCCAGTACAAGGGGTACAGCTCCTCGCGCCGGGTGCCCTTCGCGACCCCCTTCGCGGCGGCCGGCTATGCGCACATCGTCGTCGACCCGCGCGGCCAGGGCTGGGCCCACCCGACCGTCGTCGACACCGCCCCCGACGACGGCCCCTGGGGAGGCGGGTCCGGAGCCCCCGGATTCATGACCCCCCATCTCGACGATCCGGCGAACCACTACTTCCGGCGCCTCTACGTCGACGCCTTCCGGGCCCTTCAGGTGGCCCGATCGCTGGACCTCGTCGACCCCACCAGGGTGGCCCTGGTCGGCCACTCGCAGGGTGGCGCCCAGGTCGCCGCGGTGGCCGGGCTGGCCGCGATGGCCGGTATCCCGGTGAGTGTGGCGTGCGTCGACTCGCCCTTTCTGTCGTGCATCCGCCGGTCGGTGGACCTGGCCGCCTCGGGGCCCTACCTGGAGGTGGTCTGCTGGCTGCGGACCCACCCCTACCTGGTGTCGCGGGCCTTCCAGACCCTCAACCACTTCGACATCGTGCACTTCGCCCGCAGGGCCAGCACCCCGGCGCTGTTCTCGGTCGCGATGATGGACGCCACCTGCCCGCCGTCGACGGCCTGGGCCGCCTACAACGCGTGGGCCGGTGCGGCCGGCGGGGTGACCAAGGACATCACGGTGTACCCCTTCGCCGAGCACCCCGCCGGCGAGGAGGTCCAGACCTGGAACCAGCTGGGGCTGCTGGACCAGATCCTGCGGTAGCCCTGTCCGGTAGCCGGTAGCTGTACCGCGGGGTGGGACGTCAGTCCACCGGCCGGACGGCCACCACCAGGTCGCGCTGGATGGAGGAGTCCACCCGGTGCGAGAAGTGGGACCACTGGGGGCCGGTGAGCGGGGTCAGCCCGGCCTCGGCGAGGATCGACTCCAGATCCTCCCGGGACAGTCCGTGGGTGTTCCACGACATGCCCAGAGCCCCACCCTTGCGCAGCTGGGAGGCCCAGACCGGGACGGCCTCGGCGAGCAGGCCGGCGGGGGAGCGGTGGGCGCCGGAGCCGGTGTGGGCCCCGTGCACGACGCCGTAGGGGGCGTCGGTGACGATCGCGTCGAAGGTCTTGCGCCCCCACAGCTCCGCCGAGTCGCGGGTGTCGCCGGGCAGCGCGGCCATGGTGAGCGGTTCGACGCCGGGAAGTCTCAGTTCGGCGTCGAACCGCTTGCCCAGGGAGCGTCCCTCGCGGCGCAGCTTGGAGACCCGGGTGGTGTGCTTGAGCCGCTTGCGGCGCAGCCAGGTCGACAGGTGGGCGGCCATCGCCTCGAGGGCCTTGGCGTCGTCGTCGATGCCGAAGGCGTCGTGACCCTCCAGCCAGCAGGTCGACAGGGTGGTGCCCCGTCCGCACATCGGGTCGAGGATCGCCAGTCGCTGTCCGTCGTCGCGGCGTCGGGCCGGGCCGGCCTCCAGACCGGCCAGGGTGACGTTGAGCAGCAGCCGGGTGAACTGCTCATTGGTCTTGCCCTGGTACTTCGGGATGGTGACCAGGTCGTCGTCGACCAGGTCGGTGCGGGGCAGCGCCACCGGGCGCAGCAGATCTCCCTCGACGAGGTAGCAGGCCATCGTCGCCGATGCCCGCGAGATCGTCGCCAGCTGCGGGCCCTCCAGGGGGTCGACGTCGGCCGCCAGGTAGTCCACCCCGGCCAGCTGTGTGGGGGCGACCGTGCCGATCCCGGGGCAGATGAGGGTCAGCTCGGCCGATGACAGTTCGGGGGACTGGCCCGCGTAGACGTGGTTGGCCGAGGGGGCGAGAAGGATGAGACAACGTGGCACCGCCACATTCTGGCACGCACCCGTGCGCCGGGGATCCGAGCGGGGTCAGCGAGCCCCGGCGCAGGAGGAGGGAGTCGCCTCCCCCTCTGCGTCATTCCAGCCCTCTCCGTCATTCCAGCTGAGTCATCAGTCCGAGTCGGTCCGGCTCAGGCGAGGTTCACCTGGTGGTGCTCGTAGGGGGTGCCCTTGGCGCGGTCGAAGGAGCTGTCGATCTCCGCCTCAGCGAGCAGCCGGCCGGTCCAGGTGGCGCCCTCGACGGACTTGCCGGGCTCCAGGTCCTTGTAGACCGTGAAGAAGTGCTCGATCTCCATCAGGGTGAGGTTGCCGACGTCGTCGATGTCGCGCAGGTAGTCGCGGCGGTGATCGGCGGTGGCCACGCAGAGCACCTTGTCGTCACCGCCCATCTCGTCCTGCATCTGGAACATCGCGATGGCCCGGCACTCGATGAGGCATCCGGGGAAGGTCGGCTCCTGGAGCAGCACCATCGCGTCCAGCGGGTCGCCGTCCTCGCCGAGGGTTCCCTCGATGTACCCGTAGTCGTAGGGGTACTGGGTGGAGGTGAACAGGGTGCGGTCCAGACGGATGCGACCGGTCTCATGATCCATCTCGTACTTGTTCTTCGTTCCCCGTGGAATCTCGATCGTCACGTCGAAGGTCATACCCTCGGGCTTCTGGGTGGGGAAGAAGTTCTGAAAGTCGTCGGTCACTGTTGACCCTCTCTTGTGCTGGACGCTCGGATGGCGGAAACTGTATCCCCAGTGATGAGGAGGAGGCCGGGTGGCGAAGCATCGTTGGCGGTTGTCTCAGTCTGCGCGTTTTCTCATTCTCACACTTGTGCTAGCAGTTCTAGCAGGTGCCAGCGCAATCTGGGGGAAACCCGTGATGACAGCCGTCGGCCTGATGCGCCCCGCCTCGGCCTCCGCACTGCCCTCCGGTCTGTACTCGCCGACCCCTGATGCGGGCGGTCCCGGAGGCAACGGAGTGGTGGGCGCGGCGACCCCGCAGCCCAACTCGAGTGTGCCGGCGGATCCCGCCCGGGTGGCCGCCCGGATCGCCGCGATCAAGCCGGCCCCCAGTGGAACCCTCGGCGGAGTCGCGGTGGACCTCAGCAGCGGCACCACTCTGTACTCGCGCGATCCCGGGGCGATGCTGATCCCCGCCTCCAACCTCAAGGTGCTCACCGGTATCGCCCTGTTGGACGCCGTCGACGCCGGCACCCGGTTCACCACCAAGGTGGTCCGCTCGGGCGGGAGTTCCTCGCCTGCTGCCGCCGCATCCGGCTCGACCCCGGCATCCGGGGGGACGCCGGTCGCCCTCACCCTGGTCGGGGGCGGCGACCCCTACCTCCAGTCGGTCCCCTCCACGGCCTACCCCGAGTTCGCCTCGACGCTGAATCTGGCCCGTTCCACCGCCGCAGCCCTCAAGAAGCAGGGGGTCTCCTCGGTGACCCTCGGCTACGACGCGTCGCTGTTCTCCGGTCCGAACTGGAACCCGGGCTGGAGCGCCAGCTACGCCGACCAGGTGACCCACATCAGTGCGCTGTGGGTCGACGAGGGGATGCCGGGCGGGTCCGGCGCCCGCTCGACCACTCCCGCCCTGCAGGCCGCCCAGGTGTTCGCCGGCCAGCTGCGGGCGGCAGGCATCACCGTCTCCGGGACGCCGGCCGCCACCAAGGCCGCCAGCGGCGACAGCACGGTGGCGGCCGTCCAGTCGGCCACCGCCGAGGACCTGCTCAAGAGGGCCCTGCTGTCCTCCGACAATGCCGCCACCGAGGTGCTGAGCCACCAGATGGCGATCGCCACCGGCAAGCCCGCCACCTTCGCCGGGGCCGCCGCGGCCCTCCAGCAGCACCTCACCCGGATGGGCGCCTGGGGGTCCGGCGCCGTCATCCAGGACGGCTGCGGACTGTCGCGAGGGAACCGGGTGAGCGCCACCATGCTGGAGCGGGCCTGGCGCTACGCCCTGCGCACCTCGCGGACCGAACCGATTGCCGACCTGGTTCCGGTGGCCGGGGTCTCGGGCTCCCTGTCGGCCCGCTTCCAGAGCCCGGGCGAGGTGGCCGGACGAGGACTCGTGCACGCCAAGACCGGCAGCCTCACCGGCGTCTCGGCGCTGTCGGGATGGGTGCGCACCGCCGACGGCAGGGTGGTCGTCGCGGCGCTCATCCTCAACAACTCCGCCGACCCGACCGCGGCCCACACCTGGCTGGACTCCGCCTGGTCGGCACTGGCCTCCTGCGGCTGCACGCCGTGACCCGGGCCCGACTGCGGTCGCACGCGGTGACGGTGACCCGGCTGCCGGCGGCGGGCTGATCGCGTGGCACGACAGGAACTCGGCCCGCACAGTCTGCGGGTCGCCCAGCGGGTCGCCGAGATGCTCGACGGCGTCGAGGCGGCGGTGGTGGGGTGCTCCGGAGGGCCGGACTCACTGGCCCTGGCGCTGGGCGCCGACTGGGCGGGCCGGCGCACCGGAACCCGGATCACCGCGGTGATCGTCGACCACCGGCTGCAGTCCGGATCCGACCGGGTCGCCGCCGAGACCGCCGAGCTGCTCGCCTGGCGCGGGATCGACGCGGTGATCCGGCAGGTCGACGTGCGCGACACCGGGGAGGGCCCCGAGTCCGCCGCCAGATCGGCCCGCCGGGCCGCTCTGCTGGAGGTCGCCCAGGGGCGCCCGGTGCTGCTGGGCCACACCCTCGACGACCAGGCCGAGACGGTGCTGCTCGGTCTGGCCCGCGGATCGGGGGTCACCAGCCTGGCCGGCATCAGACCCCGGGCCGGATCCTTCTGGCACCCGCTGCTGGAGATCCGCCGCACCACCACGGTGGCCGCCTGCCGGGAGTGGGGAGTCCGTCCCTGGCACGACCCGCAGAACGCCGACCCGGTCTTCCGGCGCAGCCTGGTCCGCCGCTCGACGCTTCCGGTGCTGGAGCAGGATCTGGGCCCCGGGGTCGCCGAGGCGCTGGCCCGCACCGCCGTCCTGATGCAGGGGGAGGACGCCGTGATGGCCGATCTGGCAGACGCCTGGCTGGCCCGGCACGCCGTCCTGCCGCAGGACCTCGCCGGGGACCAGTCGCTCCCGGCCCTGCCACTACCGACTCTGCCGCTGCCGGACCTGGTGCGCGAGCCCCGCGGCCTGGCCCGCCGGGTGGTGAAGGCCTGGCTGCAGCGGGCCGGGGTGGAGAGCTCCTTCGTCCATGTCGAGGCGGTGCTCGACCTCCAGCACGCCAGGGGAGGGGCCGGCGTCGACCTGCCCGGAGCCCGCGTCACCCGGCGCGGACGGCGTCTGGAACTGAACCGGGGAGACGAGAACTCGAGCTGAGACCGGCCCTGGAGGCCGGGCCGGCGGACCGGGACGCCGCACGACTCCGGTACCGGTAGGCTTCGCTGCGTGCGAGCTGCTGATCTGCCAGACGATCTTGAACGCGTCCTCTACTCCCAGGAAGAGGTGGCCCATCGCATCGACGAGGTGGCCGCCGTCATCGACAAGGACTACGCCGGACGCGACCCGCTGCTGGTGGGTGTGCTCAACGGCGCGGTGATGACCATGGCCGACCTGTGCCGGGCCATGAAGATCCACTGCCAGATGGACTGGATGGCGGTGTCCTCCTACGGCGCCGGGACCCGGTCCAGCGGCGTGGTGCGGATCCTCAAGGACCTCACCACCGACATCGAGGACCGCGACGTGCTGATCGTCGAGGACATCATCGACACCGGCCTGACGCTGTCCTACCTCGTCCAGAACCTGCGCACCCGCAACCCGCGCAGCCTGGAGATCATGGCGATGTTCCGCAAGCCTGAGGCGATCTCGGCTCCCGTCGACGTCAAGTACATCGGCTACGACATCCCCAACGAGTTCGTCGTCGGTTTCGGGCTCGACTACGCCGGGCGCTACCGCAACCTCACCGACGTCGCGACCCTCGCCGAGCACGTCTACAAGTGATCGCGACCGGCCGGGGGGAGTCGGTATCCGCTGGTATGGTCTGAAGCTGTCCCTCCACACCCCGGCACTAGGCAGTACATGAAAAACGCGAAGAGCATGTTCCGCGGTCCTCTGGTATGGATCGTGATTGCGATCATCGCCATCATCACGGTGCTCAATCTCACGAGTTCGATGACCGGGGCGAAGGACATCCCGACCTCCCAGGCGATCACGATGATCAACGGGAGTCAGAAGCTCAAAGAGGTCGATCTCACCGACGGCGACCAGATCATCAAGATCACCGACGCCAATGGCGACCAGTTCAAGTCCAACTGGATCGGACAGCAGAGCAACCAGATCATCACCCAGCTGGACAAGCGGGTGGACGCCGGAACTCTGGAGCGCTGGAACGGGACGAATCCGGGAGTCAGCGTCTGGAAGTCCCTGCTGGTGAACTTCCTGCCCTTCCTGGTGCTCGGCATTCTGTTCTTCTGGATGCTCAGTTCGGCCCAGGGCATGGGCGGACGCGGCGGGGTGATGAACTTCGGGAAGTCCAAGGCCAGCGTCGGCACCAAGGACACCCCCAAGACCACCTTCAAGGACGTCGCCGGCGTCCAGGAGGCCATTGACGAACTCCAGGAGATCAGGGAGTTCCTCGCCGAGCCCGCGAAGTTCCAGCGGGTCGGCGCCAAGATTCCCAAGGGCGTCCTGCTCTACGGTCCTCCCGGTACCGGCAAGACGCTGCTGGCCCGCGCCGTGGCCGGCGAGGCCGGGGTGCCATTCTTCTCCATCTCCGGTTCCGACTTCGTCGAGATGTTCGTCGGCGTCGGCGCCTCCCGGGTCCGCGACCTGTTCGAGCAGGCCAAGGAGGCCGCCCCGGCCATCATCTTCATCGATGAGATCGACGCCGTCGGCCGCCACCGCGGTGCCGGCATGGGCGGCGGCCATGACGAGCGCGAGCAGACCCTGAACCAGCTGCTGGTCGAGATGGACGGGTTCGACGTGCACGGCGGGGTCATCCTGATCGCCGCCACCAACCGTCCCGACGTGCTTGACCCGGCCCTGCTGCGGCCCGGCCGTTTCGACCGCCAGATCGCGGTGGAGGCCCCCGACATGGAGGGCCGCGTCAAGATCCTCAAGGTGCACTCCGAGGGCAAGCCGATGGCCGACGACGTCGACCTGGAGAGCATCGCCCGACGCACCCCCGGGATGACCGGCGCCGATCTGGCCAATGTGCTCAACGAGGCGGCCCTGCTGACCGCCCGCAACAACCTCGCGGTGATCGGCAATGCCGAGCTGGACGAGGCCATCGACCGGGTGATCGCCGGTCCGCAGAAGAAGACCAGGATCATGGACGAGCACGACCGCCTGGTCACCGCCTACCATGAGGGCGGACACGCCCTGGTGGCCGCGGCGATGCCCGGTACCGATCCGGTCCAGAAGATCACGATCCTGCCGCGCGGACGCGCCCTCGGCTACACGATGGTGATGCCCGACTCCGACAAGTACTCCCAGACCCGCGGCGAGCTGCTGGACCAGATGGCCTACATGATGGGTGGGCGTGCGGCCGAGGAGCTGATCTTCCACGATCCCTCGACCGGTGCCTCCAATGACATCGAGAAGGCCACCCAGGTGGCCCGCGCGATGGTCACCCAGTACGGCCTGTCGGCCCGGGTCGGTACCGTCCAGCTGGGTTCGGGAGACTCCGAGCCCTTCCTCGGGATGACCGCCGGCCAGCAGCGCGACTACTCCGAGGCCACCGCCTCGGTGGTCGACGAGGAGGTCCGCGGCCTGCTGGAGAATGCCCACCAGGAGGCCTTCGACTGCCTCATCGCCAACCGTCCGGTGCTCGACGAGCTGGTCCGCCAGCTGTTCGTCAAGGAGACCCTGAACAAGGCCGAGGTCGCCGAGATCTTCACCAAGCTCACGATGTGGCCCCAGCGCGGCGCCTTCACCGGCTCCGACAAGCGGATTCCCTCCACCGTCCCGCCGATCACCCCGGTGGCACCGGCCGCGAAGGTCGGCGCCGCCGCCCAGCCCGCCCAGATCGGCGCCTCGGGGTCCGGTGCCGGACAGGCCGCAGCGCCCAGCGACAACAACAACGGTCAGGGCGGCCAGGGTGGTCAGGGTTGGCAGCCGCCGGCCAACTGGGCTCCCCCGGGTTGGGAGTCGGGCCAGTCGGCGCCCTCTCAGTCGGCACCTTCTGATTCCTCTGCTCAGCCGGGTCAGTCTGACCCGTCGCACCAGGCCGGTCCCTCCGCCCAGCCGGGTCAGCCCGGCGAGTCGGGACAGGGCAGCCAGCCTGGACAGTCCGGCGAGTCGGCGCAGGGCGACGACGGATCGTTCCCGCACAGCCCGTGGGCGCCGCGCTGAGTGCGGCACCTTTCCCCGGGCGCTCCTAGGATCGTGGCGTGAGCATCGATTCTGAGCACTCCATGGTGGGTCAGGCCCTTCCGCACAGCGGGCCCTCGAGCACAGGTTTCGTCGACAAGCCGCGGGCCGCGGCCGCGGTCCGCGAGTTCCTCGCGGCGATCGGTGAGGACCCGGACCGCGAGGACCTCCTGGAGACGCCGATGCGGGTGGCCAAGGCCGCCGAGGAACTGTTCGCCGGGATGCACACCGATCCGGCGGAGGTGCTCTCCAAGACCTTCGACATCTCCCACGACGAGCTGGTCCTGGTCCGCGACATCGAGGTGCAGTCCTTCTGCGAGCACCACCTGCTGCCCTTCGTCGGGGTGGCCCATGTCGGCTACATCCCCTCCAAGGACGGCCGGGTCACCGGGCTGAGCAAGCTCGGCCGGCTGGTCGACTGCTACGCCAAGCGGCCCCAGGTCCAGGAGCGCCTCACCACCCAGGTGGCCGACGCCCTGGTGCGGTACATCGGCGCCCGCGGCGTGATCGTGGTGGTGGAGTGCGAGCACATGTGCATGACGATGCGGGGGGTCCGCAAGCCAGGGTCCCGCACGGTGACCTCCGCGGTGCGCGGCATCCTGCGCGATCCGGCCACCAGGGCCGAGGCGATGGGGCTCATCACCAACGGGTGACCCGCGCCGGGTTTCCCGGATGGAGCCGCGAGTCGGCATGATGAACCCGTGATTGACGTCGATCCCCGAGACAGCGCGCCGCACCCGGCGCGAACCCTCGTGATGGGTGTGGTCAACGTCACCCCCGACTCCTTCTCGGACGGCGGGATGTGGCTGGACCCCGACGATGCCATCAGCCATGCCCGCGGTCTGGTCGACCAGGGGGCCGACATCGTCGACATCGGCGGGGAGTCGACCCGTCCCGGGGTGGCCCGGACCCCGCAGGCCGAGGAGCTGCGCCGGGTGGTGCCGATCGTCTCCGCGCTGGCCGACTCCGGGGCGGTGATCTCGGTCGACACCATGCGGGCCGAGGTGGCCCGGGCGGCCATCGGTGCGGGAGCGCAGATCATCAACGACGTCTCGGGCGGTCTGGCCGACCGCGGGATCCTCCCGGTGGTGGCCGACGCCGACGTCGACTATGTCGTGATGCACTGGCGCGGTCCCTCGGCGACGATGCAGAGCGTCGAGCTGACCCACTACGACAATCTGGTGGGCGACGTCGTGGCGGAACTGTCCGAGCGGGTGGCGGACGCCGAACGGGCCGGCGTCGCGCGCAGCCGGATCATCGTCGATCCGGGAATCGGATTCTCCAAGAACGGACGGCAGAACTGGCGGCTGCTGCAGGCGATCGACACCGTCCAGGAGGCCTTCGCCGATCTGCGGCTGCTGTGGGGGGTCTCCCGCAAGGGGTTCCTCGGCGGCCTGCTGCACGACCCGGATCCCCGGCCGCCGCTGGGCCGCGACGCCGCCACCCAGGCACTGACCTGCTGGTGCGCAGCCCACCACGCCTGGGCGGTGCGCACCCACGAGGTTCGCGGGAACCGGGACGCCTGCGAGGTCTTCGCCCGGCTGCGGGTCTCGGAGGGGGCCTGAGGCCCGGCCCCCCGGGGAGGGGACGACACCGGCGACCCCGGTGGTGCTCGGGGGCACGGTAGCCTCGCAGCATGGACACTCGCGACGACATCGGGCACATCCGCCTGAGCGGGATCACGGCGATCGGCCACCACGGGGTGCTGGACTCCGAGAAGCAGAACGGCCAGCCCTTCGTCGTCGACGTCGACCTGTCCGTACCCCTGGAGACTCGTTCCGACCAGCTGAGCGACACCGTCAACTACGCTGTGCTCGCCCAGGGAGTGGTCGAGGAGATCCAGGGAGAGCCGGTGGATCTCATCGAGACCCTCGCCGGCCGGATCGCCGACCGGTGCCTTGCCGCCGCCGGCACGACGCCGTCGGTCGGGCAGGCCGTCGAGGTGACGGTCCACAAGCCTCATGCTCCCGTCGGTGTGACACTGAGCGACGTCGCGATAGTCATCAGGAGGAATCGGACATGTCAATGACGAGGGACACCGAACCCAGGATCGACGTGGAAACCCTGGGAACCATGCGGGCGCTTCGAACCGTGGTGTTCAGCCTGGGCGCCAATCTCGGCGACACCATCGACACCCTTCAGGGGGCCGTCGACCTCATCTGCGAGACGCCGGGGGCAATGCCGGTGGGGGTCTCGCCGGTGTATCTCACCACCCCGGTCGGCAAGGCCGATCAGCCCGACTTCCACAATCTGGTGCTGGTCGTCGAGTCCACCCTGGAGCCTCGGACCCTGTTGGAGCGCGGCCTGGCCATCGAGGACGGCTACGGACGCGAGCGCCTCGAGGTGAACGGTCCGCGGGTCATCGACGTCGACCTCATCCAGGTCGGTCACCAGCGCATCGACGAGCCCGATCTCAAGCTTCCCCATCCGCGCGCCTTCGAGCGCGCCTTCGTGCTGGTCCCCTGGGCCGACGTCGAGCCCGACGCCGAGCTCGAGGGCCGTGGCCCGATCGCCGACCTGCTCTCCGGCATGGACACCTCCGGGGTGCGCAAGGTCGGCCAGGAGGTCACGCTGTCGTGACGCGGTCGTTGCCGCCCCTGGAGGATCCGCCCGAGCCCGAGCCCAGCGGGGATCTGCGTCCCACCGACCGACGTGCCGTCGTGGTCGCCGCCCTGTGCGGGGCGGTGGTCGGCTGGTTCGTGCTCAGCGTCTTCTTCCTCACCGAGGCGATGGTGCCGATCCTGCCGTGGTCCCTGCCGGTGATCCTGGCCGTGGTCGCCATCGGGGTGTGGATCGATGCCCGGGTGCTGAGCAGGAAGGTCCACGACCCGCACCGGGAGGTCTCGCCGACCGAGGGGCTGGTGAGCCTGGCCCTGGGCAAGTCCGTGGTGCTCACCGGGGCGGCCCTGGCGGGGGCGTGCATCGTCTACATCATCACCTTCGTGCGCCAGGTGGCCATCCCCTATCCGCGCCAGAGGGTGATCACCGGAAGCGTCACCGCGGTGGTCTGCGTCCTGCTGGGACTGGCCGGATGGGTGCTGGAGAGGGCCTGCCGGGTGCCTCCGGACGGTGAGGACCGTCACCTCGAGGGTGCAGATCCGGGCCGTGCGGGCGGCGACAGTCAGCCGGCACACTGAGAACAGCCGAAGAGAATCCGAAAAATCGGGGTTCGCTGGGCGACGTGTCGGGCGTTTGGGGACGGACAGTAGTGAAATGTCCCGGCACATCTTGTTAGGATTGCCACCGTGAGTGGCGCACAGGGGAAACGAATCAGCAAACCGTCCAGTGATCGTCGCGGGGTTCTCGCGATGTTGATAGTCTGCACGGTCCTTGCCGTGGCCTGTGCAGTGATCCCCTCCATCTGGGCCGCCCGAGCCGGGGTCCTGGTGGCCCTGGTGATGGCCTGGGTGTCGGTGCTGATGGCATGGCGCGAGATGGAGAGCATCCGCACCGCTCACCTCGCCGAGCTCAAGGCGGTTCGCCAGGCCTCGGTCAAGGAGGAGCAGCGCCACCACAAGGAGTCGATGGACATGATCGACACCTTCGCCAACCGGGTGGGCATCCTCTCCAAGTCCCTGTCCGACACTCGCGGAAAGCTCGATCGCGCCGAGAATGAGCTGTCCACCCTGCGCGGCGACAAGGCAGCCCTTCAGTACAAGGTGGCCGCCGGGAACAAGAAGGTCAACGCCCTGGAGTCGCGGGTCGCCGAGCTCGAGACCGAGCTGGCCGGCATTCTTGCCGACGCCGAGGCTGGTCGCGTCGTCGACCTGCCGGGCCGCACCCTCGCCGACGCCGGTGTGCCGAGCGCGGGAGAGATCTGGGAGACCGGATCGGTTCCCACCGTCGTCGACATGTCTCGCGTCGACTTCCCCGGCGATGATCAGGTGGAGCGCAAGCACGCCTGACCCCCACAGATCACTCGAGAAGGGCTCCCCGGCCACCGGCCGGGGAGCCCTTCTCCTGTTCGGGTCTGGATCCCTTGACCGGTGTTCTGACAGGGGCGCACCAGTGACAACGCCAACGGCGCCGCGCCGCACGCAGACGCTCCCGGGTGGCTTTCCTCATTCACAGCAGGCCGTGGTATCGGAAGCCTGAAATTTGGCCACAGCATGGAAACGGTGGGATGATCCCTGCCGGGCTCTGCGGAGTTCGTGATTCGCGTATCTGAACTGGTGATACCCGGACAGCCTGAGCGAGGGCTGTGATGCCGTCGCAGAATCGGAGATGGGCTGGTTCAGCGCTTTGAGCCGGCATCTTCGGGTGTACCCTCCGCTGTTAGCGTTTTAGGGTCTTCTCCTGGCAAGTGAACACAATCGGTGAATTATTTCTGTAATCGGCTTGAAAACTGGACCCCTTAATCCTTAACATTGCATCAGATCGGTCGGGAGGGGGAACCAGGGCCCGATCGTGTTGGTCAGAACTTTGGAAGGAACACCATGGCACAGAGGGTTCGTGTTGACCTTGTCGACGATATCGATGGCACTCCCGCCGACGAATCAGTCGCTTTTGCTGTCGATGGCGTGAACTACGTCATCGATCTTTCGGCTGCAAACGCGCAGAAGCTGCGTGACAGCCTCGCGGTGTGGATCGGAGCGGCCCGCCGTACCGGTGGTCGTCGCAGCCGTGGGCACCGCCCCTCCGGCGGCCCGACCGCCAACGAGATCCGTCAGTGGGCCCAGAGCGAGGGCCTGGAGGTCTCGGCCCGTGGCCGGGTCTCCAATGAGGTGCGCGCCGCCTACGAGAAGGCTCACCTGTGATCCGACGGTCCTGAACGACCTGTGCTGCGCCGGCGACCCGACAGGGTCGCCGGCGCAGCTGCGTCCCCCCACGCCGGTCCCGCGCCGGTCCCGCGTCCGTGCCCCTGCCGCCCGGTCCCCGGTGAGGAGACCAGGGGAGAAGGAGGAGTCTCCCAGCGGATCGGGGAGGGGGCGCCAGACCGCCTCGATCCGGGCTCAGAACCGGTCTGCACGGCGTCGTTGCGCGGCCGGCGAACGACGGGACTCAGGTCCTGTCAGGGGGCGTTACTAGACTGTCCAAGACAGCGGGTGTCCCTTCGGGGTCGCCCGGGTCCCGTCACAAGGAGACTTCATGTTCGAACGGTTCACAGACCGGGCACGTCGGGTCGTCGTCCTGGCCCAGGACGAGGCCAAGGCCCTGAACCACAATTACATCGGCACAGAGCACCTCCTGCTGGGTCTTATCAGCGAGGGGGAGGGAGTTGCCGCCAAGGCGCTCGAGTCCCTGGACATCTCGCTGGAGGCAGTCCGGGCCCAGGTGGAGGAGATCATCGGTCACGGCAATTCGACGCCGACCGGCCATATTCCTTTCACTCCTCGAGCCAAGAAGGTCCTGGAGCTGAGCCTGCGCGAGGCTCTCCAGATGAACCACTCGTACATCGGCACCGAGCACATCCTGCTCGGCCTGATCCGCGAGGGGGAGGGCGTTGCTGCCCAGGTGCTGATCCGCCTGGGGGCCGATCTCAACACGGTGCGCAACACCGTCCTGCAGCTGCTGCAGGGCTACCAGGGCACCGACAAGGAGGCGGCCACCGCCGGGGCTCCCGATGTGGGGCCGGCGGCCTCCTCGGGCACCGTCCTCGACCAGTTCGGCCGCAACCTCACCCAGGCTGCCAGCAATGGCGAGCTGGATCCGGTGATCGGCCGTGAGAAGGAGATCGAGCGGGTGATGACGGTGCTGAGCCGTCGCACCAAGAACAATCCCGTTCTCATCGGCGAGCCCGGAGTCGGCAAGTCGGCCTGCGTGGAGGGTCTGGCCCAGGCGATCGTGCGGGGCGACGTCCCCGAGACGCTGCGGGACAAGCAGATCTACAGCCTCGATCTCGGTTCCATGGTGGCGGGTTCCCGCTACCGCGGCGATTTCGAGGAGAGGATGAAGAAGGTCCTCAAGGAGATCAAGACCCGCGGTGACATCATTCTGTTCATCGACGAGATCCACACCCTGGTCGGTGCGGGTGCCGCCGAGGGAGCGATCGACGCCGCCAGCATCCTCAAGCCGATGCTGGCCCGCGGCGAGCTGCAGACGGTCGGTGCGACCACCCTCGACGAGTACCGCAAGCACATCGAGAAGGATGCCGCTCTGGAGCGCCGGTTCCAGCCGATCCAGGTTGCCGAGCCGTCGATCCCGCTGACGATCGAGATCCTCAAGGGACTGCGCGACAAGTACGAGGCGCACCACAAGATCACGATCACCGACGAGGCCATCTCCTCGGCGGCGAATCTGGCGGCCAGGTACGTCCAGGACCGCTTCCTGCCCGACAAGGCGATCGACCTGATCGACGAGGCGGGCGCCCGGATGCGGATCCGTCGGATGACCGCACCGCCGGACCTGCGTGAGGTGGACGACAAGATCGCCCAGGTGCGCATCGAGAAGGAGGCCGCGATCGACGCTCAGGACTTCGAGCGCGCCGCCGGCCTGCGGGACGACGAGAAGAAGCTGATCGTCGAGCGCGACCGCAAGGAGACCGAGTGGAAGAACGGTGACGACTCCGCCCCGGCGGTGGTCGGCGAGGAGGAGATCGCCGAGGTGCTCTCCAGCTCCACCGGCATCCCGGTCTTCAAGCTGACCGAGGAGGAGTCCACCAGGCTGCTCCACATGGAGGAGGAGATCGGCAAGCGGTACGTCGGCCAGGAGGAGGCCGTCAAGGCCCTGTGCCGGTCGATCCGTCGTACCCGCGCCGGCCTGAAGGATCCGAAGCGTCCGATGGGTTCGTTCATCTTCGCCGGGCCCTCCGGCGTCGGCAAGACCGAGCTCACCAAGGCGCTGACGGAGTTCCTGTTCGACGACGAGGATGCTCTCATCACCCTCGACATGTCGGAGTACTCCGAGAAGCACACGGCGTCGCGGATGTTCGGTTCCCCGCCAGGATTCGTCGGTTACGAGGAGGGTGGACAGCTCACCGAGAAGGTGCGCCGCAAGCCGTTCTCGGTGATTCTGTTCGACGAGATCGAGAAGGCCCACCCGGACATCTTCAACTCGCTGCTGCAGATCCTCGACGAGGGCCGGCTGACTGATGCCCAGGGCCGGGTGGTGGACTTCAAGAACACGGTCATCGTGCTCACCACCAACCTCGGTACCCGTGACATCTCCAAGTCGGTGAACCTCGGCTTCTCCAAGGCCGGGGACGAGGAGTCCAGCTACGAGAAGATGAAGTCCAAGGTGACCGAGGAGCTGAAGGGCCACTTCCGCCCCGAGTTCCTCAACCGGCTCGACGAGATCATCGTCTTCCACCAGCTGTCCCGCGAGGACATCCTGCGGATCGTCGACCTGATGATCGGCCAGCTGGAGGAGCGGATGGGCGACAAGGACATGAGCGTGGAGGTCACTCCCGCCGCCAAGTCCCTGCTCGCCGATCGGGGCTTCGACCCGTTGATGGGCGCCCGGCCGCTGCGCCGGACGATCCAGCGCGACGTCGAGGACCCGCTCGCCGAGAAGATCCTGTTCGGCGAGGTCAAGCCGGGTCAGATCGTCCTGGTCGACGTCGCGCCGGAGGGATCCGAGGAGCCGTTCACCTTCACCGGTACGGCCCGCGAGGAGCTCCCCGACGAGGTGCCCGCCGAGCTGGTCGGGGACTCGGGGACCTCTCCCTCGAAGAATGATCAGCCGGGCAACGACTGATCCGAGAGGTCCACACAACCGAATACCCGAGCCGGGCCCCCACCTGATGGTGGGGGCCCGGCTCGTGTGTGGCCTGCGCTGCCCCAAAGGTTGTGGCCGATAGAGTACTGCCGTGGCCAGAAATCCTCCCTGGAGTGCAGCTGAGAACGCGGTGACAGTGCAGGCATATCTCGACATGCTGGAACAGGAGCTCACCGGTCAGTCTTTCAACAAGAAGGAAATCAACCGCCGTGTGATGGCCGCGACTGGCAGGGCTCACAGATCGGTGGAGGACAAGTTCCAGAACATCTCGGCTGTGCTGCGCGACGACAGGTGCGTCTATGTCGATGGCTACGCGCCGCTGAGCAACTATCAGCAATCGTTGGCCGATGAAGTGAGAGCGCAGCTGGCACGCAGGCCTCAGCTCTTCTCAGAGATGGATGCGGCAGTTGATGCACCGGCGGCCGCTCGCCTCGAGATCTCGTGGAAACTCTCCGATCCGCCATATGGAGTCGACATTCAAGTCGGTCGACACGGATCCTCGGAGAAAGGATTCCACACCGACTATGTTGCTCGAGAAGCCGCCAACCGAAAGCTGGGACAGGCCGGCGAGATCGCGGTCTTGGAGCTGGAACGCGCCCGACTGCACAGCGCCGGCAGAAGCGATCTGGCCGACCGGATTCGCCATGTCAGCAAGGAAGAGGGAGACGGGCTCGGCTACGACATCCTTTCCTACAATCCGGCTGGAGGTCGACGACTCATCGAAGTGAAGACCACCCGCCGGTCGAAGTACTGGCCGATGGTCGTGAGCCGCAATGAGATCTCCGTGAGCGAGCGCGAAGCCGGGGAGTACGTGCTGTCGCGAGTCTTCGCATTCGCATCAAAGACGGTTGGCCTGTACGAACTCGACGGAGCAATCACCCAGACCTGCGTACTCGACCCACTGAACTACCTGGCCCTTCCCAAGGCCAGAGTCGCCTGAGGGTGAGACCCTCAGCAGTGCCGCCGCCGATCGGATCGCGGATGCTTCGGTCTTGTCGGCGAGGGGCGGTAGGTTTGCTGGCATGAGTCTTGCGCCCCTGATGAGCTGCGTCGGCGGAGTCTGGAACGATGGCCGTGTCCGGGGACGGGTGACCTGCCGATGATGACATTGGACTGGGTCGCCAAGCCCTTCGGAGCCGGCGATATCGCCGGTGACGGCACCAAGAAGCTGCTGGGGACCAGCGTCGCCACGCCCAGCCTGCTGCTGCGCGAGACCGCCCAGAACTCCTGGGACGCCCGCGCAGACGGCGTCATCCCCGAGTACCAGATGCGTTTCCGCACGCTGTCCCAGGACGCTCTGGAGGTGCTGCGCGACAGCGTCTTCGCCACCGCCAACCCCGCCTCCGAGCTGGCCTCGGCACTGGCCGGGGAGACCATCGAGGCCATCGAGATCCACGACCGCGGCACCTCGGGCCTGGGCGGACCCACCAACAACGACTCCCAGGTCGGCCAGGACGACTCCACCAACTACCGCGACTTCGTGCTCACCGTCGGCGCGCCCCGCGGCCGCTCCCTGGGCGGCGGCACCTACGGGTTCGGCAAGTCCGCGGCCTTCCGCGCCTCCAGCTGCGGCACGCTGGTGATCTGGACCCGCATCCAGACCGCCCCCGGACAGTTCGAGGAGCGGTTCATCGCCGCCGCCGTCACCTCCAGCTTCCTGATGGACGCCAAGCGCTACACCGGCCAGCAGTGGTGGGCGCTGCGCTCGTCCGACGGCCATCCCGCACAGGTCCAGCCGGTTCTGGGGGCCGACGCCCACGCCCTCGGCGAGGCGGTCTTCGAGCGGGGATTCGGTCCCACCGAGACCGGCACCTCCCTGCTGCTGCCCGCCCCGGTCTACGACGACGGCCGCCAGGCCTTCATCGCCGAGGCCTGCACCGCGGTCCCGGTCAACCTGTGGGCCAAGCGTCTGGCCGACCAGGCCGAACGGCGACAGATGACGATCAGCGTCGTCGTCGACGGCGAGTCGGTGCACATCCCCGAGGCCGCCGACTCCCGGGTGCTGGCCGCCAAGGAGGCCTGCCTGGAGGCGGTGCGAGCCGCCCAGGCGACCTCCGAGAACCCCGAGCCCGCGCACTCGTCGGCCGCCGACCTGGTGACCGTCGAGGAGATCTGGTGCCGCAACCCGAAGAAGCTGGTCGGTCACCTGGGGCTGGCCCCGTGCGCCGTGCCGCCGGGGGACCCCTTCAAGTCCGCCGAGAACCGCGTCACCCTGATGCGCAACTCCGCCGAACTGGTCGTGGAGGACCGCGAGTACCCCAACTACCGCAACATGATCGGTGAGTGGGTCGGCGTCTTCAAGCCGGTCCCCGAGATGGATGCCGACTTCTCGGCCGCCGAGCCGCCCACCCACGACTCCTGGAACCCCAGCGCTCTGGAACCCGCTCAGAAGCGGCTGGTCAACACCGGGCTGCGCCGCATCGGCGAGGAGGTGCGCACCTTCCTGGCGCCGGCCGACGCCGTGGAGGCCGAGCAGCCCGCCGAGGCCGCCAGTCAGCTCGCCTCGGCCCTGGGAGTCCTCGCCCGGCCCGTCTCGGCCTCCCGCAAGTCCGCCGGCAAGCGCAGGGGCGGCAAGGCCAAGGATGTCCGCGCCCGCACCTCGAAGGTCGAGGTGCTCGGCTACGAGCTGGTCCCGCCCTCCGAGCACGGAGACCCGACCATCGCGGTGACCCGGTTCACCCTGCACGCCCGCTCCGACGGCCAGTACGTGCAGGTGACCCCCACACTCGACATCGGGATCGACGGGCGTTCCTCGCTGGGCGACTCCGACGAGATCTACATCTCCGCGTGGCAGACCTCCGAGGGCACCCGCTACGACTACGACGGGATCCGGGTCCGGGCGGGGGAGACCTTCACCGCCGACGTGAGCTATCCCGACGGGGTCGCCATCGACTGCAGTTTCCTGGGAGAGGACGCCTGATGAGAGTTCAGCCATTCCGGGCGGTGAGCCCGGCCGCGGTGAGCTGCTCGGTGCCCGCCCTGCTGCTCGACGGCCAGCGCACCGGACCCGACGAGAGACCGGTCGACTGGACCTACATCTCCGACTTCGCCATCACCGGCCAGATGTCCATCGACGCCGCTCGGGTGGCCGCCGAGAGCGGCCTGAGCGCCGACGACGGGATGGCCCGGCTGCTCGCCGTGCTGCGGGTCGACTGCCCCTCCACCGGACGCCGATTCCTGTGGGCGGCCCCCATCGGACCCGACCACCCCGCCGCCGAGATCACCGTCAAGGTCCCCGGCGGCACCGCCGCCCAGGACCTCGAGGTGCGCTACGAACTGGTCCTCGACGGACCCGACGGGATCGCCCCCGACAACCGCGCCGCCTACCTCAAGGGCAGCCGGCTGTTCACCGGCGAGGAGCCCTTCCGGTTCACCCTCGAGGGGGACGACGCCGTCTTCCCCGTCGAGGCCGTCCGGTTCCGCGGCGGGGAGTTCCCCCGCGACGCCGCCTGGCTGGTGAAGTTCTCCGCCGACGATCTCAACGCCCCCTTCCTCGGGTCGGTGAGGCTCTTCGTCAACAAGGACCACCCGGCCGCCGAGGCCCTGCTGGGAGCCGACAACAGCATCGCCCAGCCGATCATCATCCGCGACATCCTCACCCAGATGCTCGTCTCGGTGGCACTGACCGCCGGCGACGAGGCACTCGACGAGTTCGACGAGGGCAGCACCGGCGCCTGCCTGGAGGAGCTGTGCGCCAGCTACCTCGACACCACCCTGCGCGGGGCCGTCGACGTGCTGACCAGAGATCCCGGAAGCCTCCTGGCGCTGCTGCAGGCCGGGACCGGATTCCTCAAGGAGTTGAAGTGAGTTCCGTCGTCATCCCCCGGCTGCGCGCCGGGGAGGCCATCCAGCTGCTCGCCGATCACGCCCGCCGACTCGGCGAGGGCACCACCGCCGACTACCTGGTCGACACCAGCCGGATCTCCACCGACGATCCCGGTGCCGGACCGCTGCCCGACTCCCAGCAGGTCGACGCCTGGCGGGAGGCCATCGTGGCCCGCCTCACCGGCTTCGACCTGCACACCAAGGAGGGTCGCGACGGCTACGGCATGGAGCTCGGCCGGGCGATCGCCGAGGTGATCGACCCGATCGGCTCCGACGCCTCCCACGACGGCGTGTGGTCCTACCTGTCCCTGCGGGTGCTGCCGGACGTCGTCCTCGCCCGATGGCCCGGGGAGACCATCGTGGGGGAGCTCAGGCTTCCCGCCGACCGGTGGATCGGCGCCCAGAGCGGCAACCAGGACCGCAGCTACCTCAAGCAGTCCTGGCGGCGCTGGCAGATCCTCGGACCGGTGATGGTCGACGCCGACCCGCTGTTCGGCGAGGCCGAGTTCGCCGCCATGCTGGGCCGGCCCTCACTGGCCCGCGACCAGCGTCTGATCCGCCAGGCGGCCACCGCGATCCTCAGCTACGGTGCCGGCCAGCCCGGCGGACGCTCCGAGTTCGCCCGCAAGTTCATGGCGCTGATCGCCGCCCGCACCGGATCGATGCTGCTGGACATTCTCAGCGACGAGGAGCTGCGCGACTTCGTCGAGGAGGAGGCCTCCAGCATCGTGCGGTCCCGGGCCCGTCGAGGAGTCTGACCGCCCGGGCCCCACCGCCCGGGTCGCCGATCCCGGTCAGCCGCGCTCCCAGTCCTCGACCGGACCGGGCACCGGCTGGAACAGCGGATGGGGACTCGGCTCGTCGTGCTCCCAGCGAGCCGCGTCCTGGGGGCTGCGCTGGGCCAGCTTGGCCCCCAGATGGCGCCACTCGAGGTCGAGCTGACCGGTGGTGACCGGGATGAGCGGTGGCGGCGTCTGTCCGCAGGGCCGCAGGATCAGCGTCGTGTTGAAGTGGTAGCCCCGCGCGGTGGCCTCCCGGCCGAGGCCCTCCAGGTAGCAGCCGACCGCGGCCAGCGGATCGGTCTGGGCGCGGAACCGGTTGAGCTGGGGATGGTTGCGGTACCCCTTGGTGCGGCCGGCCAGGACCGCCTGGGCCAGCAGACTCTCCCGCCAGCAGGCGACCAGCCCCATCCGGTCCAGATGGCGCGGGTTCAGAGACCAGAGTCTCATCGGATCTCCTTTCCCCAGTGGGACGGCCACCAGATCGGCCGGCCGATGTCGTAGCAGAGCGCCGGCAGCAGCACCGCCCGCACCAGGAAGGTGTCGACGAGCACCCCGAAGGCCACGATGAAGGCGATCTGGACCAGGAAGAGGATCGGGATCACCGACAGCGCCGCGAATGTCGCCGCCAGCACCAGCCCCGCCGAGGTGATCACCCCGCCGGTGACCTGAAGCCCCCGGATGATCCCGGGCCGGGTGCCGTGGGCGCCGGACTCCTCGCGCACCCGGGTCATCAGGAAGATGTTGTAGTCGATCCCCAGCGCGATCAGGAAGACGAAGCCGAACAGCGGCACCGCCGGATCGGCCCCCGGCAGGTCCAGGACGGTGTTGAAGACCACCGCCGCCACCCCCATCGTCGCCCCGAAGGACAGCACGGTGGTGCCCAGCAGGACCAGCGGGGCGACCACCGCCCGCAGCAGCACCATGAGAATCACCAGGATCACCGCCAGCACCAGCGGGATGATGAGATTGCGGTCGCGCAGCGAGGTGTCGTTGGTGTCGATGGCGGTGGCCGTCACCCCGCCCACCAGAGCGGTGGCGCCGCCGCGGTCCAGCTCGGAGCGCAGATCGCGGACGGTCTGCTCGGCGGCATCGGAGTCGGCCGCATCGGCCAGGGTCGCCTGGAGGAGCACCTGGCCGTCGACCACCCGAGGCTCGGGCGCGGGGGTGCCCGGGCCGCCGAACCCGCCGATCCCCGACCGGGTCACCGGTGCGGTGCCCGCCGGGGTGTCGGCCGAGACGGCGACACTCTGCACCCCCGAACTCGCCAGCAGGACGTCGGCGACCTTCTGCAGGTCCGCCGAGCTGGTGACGACGAAGGCGGGACTGCCGGAGCCGCCGGGGAAGTGCTCGGCCAGGGCGCGCTGTCCGTCGCGGGCCTGGGAGGAGCCGAGCACCAGGTCGGACTGGGGCACCCCCTGGGCGCGCAGCTGGGTGATCCCCAGGGTGCACACCGCCAGGATCACGCAGGCCACCACCCACACCGTGCGCGGCCGCGTCGACAGCGCCCGTCCCGCCCGCGCCCACAGCCCGGTGGGGGAGACCTCGCCGGAGGCCTGCGGGTCGAAGTGCGGGACCCTGGGCCAGAAGGCGGCCCGTCCCATCAGCAGCAGCATCGCCGGGAGGAAGGTCAGCGCCGCCAGCATCGCGAAGACGATGCCGATGGAGGTCACCGGCCCCAGGGTGCTGTTGGACTTCAGCTCGCTGAGCATCAGGCACAGCAGTCCGGCGATGACCGTCCCGCCGGAGGCGACGATCGGCCTGACGGACCCCTTGAGGGCATCGACGGTGGCGGTCCACCGGTCCCTCTCGGCAATCAGCGCCTCCCGGTACCGGGCGACGTAGAGCAGGGCGTAGTCGGTGGCCGCCCCGATCACCAGGATGAACAGGATCCCCTGGGTCTGCCCGCTCAGCAGCAGCACCCCGGCCCGCGCCAGGTGCCAGACCACCAGCAGGGCCACCGTCAGCGCGGAGACTCCGGTCAGCAGCACCACGACGGGCAGCAGCAGGGACCGGTAGACGATCAGCAGGATCACCAGGACGGCCGCCAGGGCCACTCCCAGCAGCAGGGTGTCGATCCCCGAGAAGGCCTCCAGGAGATCCGCGGTGAATCCCGCCGGTCCGGTGACGAAGACCTCGATCCCCTCCGGTGCGGTCCTCTCGAGGGTGTCCCTGACCCGGTCGACCGCCTCGCCGACGTCGGCGTCCCGGTCGATCGGGACGAAGGCCTGGATGGCTCGGCCGTCCTTGGAGGGAATGGCCGGGGAGCCCTGGCCGGTCACTCCCTGGACCGAGGCCAGCCCCTGGACCGCCTTCTGCAGGGCGCCGGTCTGGCTGCGGGTCAGCGGCGAGCCGCTGGTCATCACGACCACCGCGGGGATCGCCGAGGAGTCGTTGAACTCCCCGATCAGCTCCTGGACCCGGGTCGCATCGGCCGATCGCGGAAGGTAGGCGGTGGCGTCGTTGGAGGAGACCTCGTCGACCCGACCGAAGTAGGGTCCGCCGACCCCCGCCCCGGCCAGCCAGATGAGGATGAGCAGGGCGGGCACCAGCACCCTCAGCCAGCTGCGCGGAGTCCTGGAGGCGCTCCGGTGGCCGGAGGGGTCGTTGTCCATGCGGTCATAATAGGCGCGCCGTCGCCCACCCCGCGAGGCTGCGACACACCCGTCCGCTCCCGGCGATCATGAGACGGGCCGGGGACGGCTTCCTACACTTGGCCCATGCGCATCGCTATCGGAGGCTTCGCCGGACTGCTGGGCAGCGCCCTGGTCACGGAGCTGCGTCGACAGGGCCACGAGGTCGTGACCCTCACCCGTCACGAGCCCATCGAGGCCAGCGACAGACGGTGGGACCTCGACACCCTGTCCATCGCCCCGCCCTTCCTGGACGACGTCGACGCCGTCATCAACCTGGCCGGCGAACCCATCGCCCAGGGACGCTGGACCGAGGACCGCAAGCAGCGCATCCTCTACTCCCGCCTGGACACCACCCGGATCGTCACCCGGGCGCTGGAGAGTTCGAAGCGGTGCAAGATCTTCCTCAACGGATCGGCCGTCGGCTACTACGGCCCGCGCGGCGACGAGTGGGTCTGCGAGCATGACGGCGCCGGCGACGGATTCCTCGCCGGAGTCTGCCGGCAGTGGGAGGCCGCGGCCTCCGAGGCCCCCGACGACGTCCGCGTCGTGATGCTGCGCACCGGCCAGGTGATCGCCCCCCAGGGCGGATTCCTGGCCAAGCAGCGGCCCATGGTGCGGCTGGGGCTGGCCGGCAGGATGGGCTCGGGGCGGCAGTACCTGTCGTGGATCAGCCTGCGCGACCACATCCGGGTGATGATCGCGGCCCTCACCAACCCCGAGATCGTCGGGCCGATCAACCTGGTGGCCCCGATCCCGGTGACCAATGCCGAGTTCATCGCCACCTACTCCGAGTACCTGCACCGCCCCCACATGCTGCCGCTGCCCACCTCGGCGGTCCGGATGATCTTCGGCTCCGAGCTTGTCGACGAGGCGCTGCTCGCCGGCCAGCGGGTCCGCGGCGAGGTGCTCGGCCGGATCGGGTTCGAGTTCGACGACCCCAGCCTCGCCCGGGCGATCGCCACCGCCGAGCGGGGCAGGCGGTGAGCCGGCAGAACACTCGCCCGGTCCCGGTGGTCACCTGGACCCTCATCGGCATCTGCGTGCTGGTGTGGGCGGTCGAGCTCACGGTGCCGGGATTCATCGACGACATCGCGCTGTCGGCCGCGGCCGGGCGCGAGGAGCCGTGGCGGTTCCTCACCTCGGCCTTCGCCCACGCCGAGAACATCACCCACATCGGGTTCAACATGTGGGCGCTGTGGGCGGTGGGTCGCAGCCTCGAGGGATTCCTGGGGCGGGCCCGCTACATCGCCAGCTATCTGCTGTCGGCCCTGGCCGGCAGCACCCTGTTCGTGGTGATGGCCTCGCCGGTACCGAACGGGACGGCGATCGTGCCGGGCTGGTACGACGGCCTGGTCGGCGCCTCGGGGGCGATCTTCGGGCTGTTCGGCACCCTGCTGGTGGTGCAGCGGCGACTCGGCGGGTCGACCAGGCCGCTGTGGATCGTGCTGGGGCTCAACGTGGCGCTGGTCTTCTTCATCCCCGACATCGCCTGGCAGGCCCACGTCGGAGGATTCCTGGCGGGCCTGGTGACCGGCGTGGTGTTCTTCGAGGACACCGAGCGGGTGCGCCGCGGACACCGGCCGATGACCTGGTGGGCGCTGGCCGGACTGCTGGCGGTGATGGTGATCCTGGTGGTTCTGAAGTACCTCATCACCCCGGTGCCTGGCTGAGCCCCGGATCCGGCAGGTCGGCGGGTGCGCCCCGCTGAAGGTGAGGGGCTGAGCCCCGGATCCGACAGGTCGGCGGGTCCGCCCCGCTGACGGTGAGGGGCTGAGCTCAGCCCACCACGATGTCGGCCAGGGTCCGGGGGCGGTGCCGCAGCCAGTGGAGCTCCTCCTGGACGGCCCACATCTGCCAGTAGGGGGCGAACATCTCGCCGTCGCGGTCCAGAGCCCGTCGTCTGCGGGTCCGCGGGTCCGCCTCGCACCAGATGCGGGTGGTGGCCATCGCCGCCGAGACCGGGGTGAGGGCCCCGCAGCACTCGACGAGGATCGCCGCCCGGGGGTCCAGCTCGCGCCGGTCGCCGGGGGCCTTCGCGGCCCAGTCCCACGGTCGGTACCCGGCGTCGTGGTCGGCCAGGATCTTCTCGGGGACCATCCGCCACGCCGCCGACAGGCCGGCCCAACCCGGGTAGAAGTCGTCGTGGACCAGCTGCCAGGGCGCTCCCGGCCGCCGGTCCAGGATGCCGACCAGGGCCTCGGCGAGGGTGGACTTGCCCGATCCCGAGCCGCCGTCGATCAGGACCACCGGTCGTCGTCCGGCGCCGTCGGCCGCAATCCGATCGACGATGGGGTCGGCCTCGCCAGGGGAGAAGGTCTCGGCCGGCCCGTGTGGGGAGCGCGCTGGTGGGCGGTCGGCAGCCTGGTGAGGTCTCACGGGGCACCATCATCCTCCGGTGGGTGGGAGGAACTGTGGACCCGCATCGGAATCCGGGGCACAGGTGCACTGGACCGTTCCCGGTTTGGTGTGCGATCTTCGGGTGAGTTCGCCGGGGGATCGAACACGAATGGGCGTGGTGTGGGGCCGTGGGGCCGATGTCGGGCCTGGTGTGGGGTTGTGGGGTCGATGTCGGGCCTGGTGTGGGGGTTTCTGTTCGATCTTGGGTTGAACTCACCGGAAGATCGAACACCAACGGGCCTGTGTGGGGGTTGTGGGTCTGGTGTCGGGCCTGGCCCGGGTTTGTGTTCGATCTTGGGTTGAACTCACCGGAAGATCGAACACGAATGGGCCTGGGTGGTGTCGTCCCCCGGCCTGGGTGGGGTCGTCCCCCGGGTCTGGCGGCGTCGTGTCGGACGTCAGCAGGCCCCTGGCGGACGGACTGATAGAGTCTTCGGCGTCGACAGGGGAGCACGCAATCGTGCTGAGAGTGCCGAGAAGGCAGACCCTCGAACCTGATCCGGACCCGCACCAGCGGGATCAACCCGGCGTAGGGAGTCGAGAATCTCTCCAGGCTCTTTCGTCAGGGCCAGCCGCCCGGACGCGAGCGCCGGGCCCCTCCATGAGGAGGAGAAGGCAATGTTCGGGATCCGAGACCGTCACGCAGGACTGGCCGTTCTGCTCGCCGCAGCGATGGCACTGGCCGGGTGCGGGTCATCGGGCGGGTCGTCCAGCGCAGGCTCGGCCTCCGGCTCGGCCACCCCGTCCAAGGACGTCACCATCGTCACCCACGACTCCTGGGCGATGAGCAAGAACGTCGTCGCCGAGTTCACCAAGAAGACCGGCTACCGGCCCAAGTTCGTCTCCCAGGGGGACGCCGGCGCCGTCGTCAACCAGATGATCCTCACCAAGGACTCCCCGCTCGGCGACGCCGTCTTCGGCATCGACAACACCTTCTCCGGACGCGCCATCCAGGCCGGCGTGCTGGACCCCTACAGCTCCGCCGCGCTGCCCGCCTCGGCCAAGGACGCCGCCCGGGACACCGACGGCAAGCTCACCCCGATCGATCGCGGCGATGTCTGCATCAACGCCGACGACGGCTGGTTCTCCGCCAAGAAGCTGGCGGTCCCCACCACCCTCGACGATCTCGCCAAGCCCCAGTACAAGAACCTGCTGGTGGTCTCCAGCCCGGCCACCTCCTCCCCGGGAATGGCCTTCCTGGCAGCCACCGTCGGCGCCAAGGGTGAGAACGGCTGGAAGGGCTACTGGACCAGCCTCAAGAACAACGGCGTCAAGGTCGACAAGGGCTGGCAGGACGCCTACAACGTCGACTTCAGCGCCGGCCAGGGCAAGGGCAGGTACCCGCTCGTGCTGTCCTACTCGACCTCCCCGGCCGACACCGTGAGCAAGGACGGGAAGACCACCGCCACCTCCGCCCTGCTCAACACCTGCTTCCGCCAGACCGAGTACGCCGGGGTCATCCACGGCGCCAAGAACCCCGCCGGGGCGAAGGCCTTCGTCGACTTCCTGCTCTCCAAGGACGCCCAGGCCGACATCCCCGGGCAGATGTACATGTACCCGATCGACTCCTCGGTGGCGCTGCCCGCCGAGTGGAAGAAGTTCGCCCCGTTGTCCCCCAAGCCGTTCACCGTCGACCCGAAGACGCTGTCGGTCAACCGGAACACCTGGATCAAGGAGTGGACCGAGACGGTTCAGGGGTGAGGTCCTACCGGACGTCCCAGTGGGTGTGGCGCGCCTGCTGGCTGGTCGCCGGCCTGCTGGCCGTCGGCTTCCTGGCGGTCTTCTTCGCCGCCCCGGCGATCCACCTCATCGTGAAGGGGTTCATCGATGAGGAGGGCCACCCCACCCTCGCGGTGATGGCCCAGACCTTCCAGTCCTCGCGGACCTGGCGGATCATCCGGTTCACCCTGGGACAGGCGAGCCTGGGCACCCTGCTCTGCCTGGTGCTCGGCCTGTTCGGCGCCCACCTGCTCTACCGGGTGAGCTGGCCCGGACGCACCCTCGTCCGGGCCCTGGTCTCGGTGCCCTTCGTGCTGCCGACCGTGGTGGTCGGCGTCGCCTTCCGGACCCTGCTGGCCTCCAACGGCCGGCTCGGGTTCCTCGGCCTGGACGGGTCCTGGCAGGCCATCACCGCCGCCCTGGTGTTCTTCAACTACTCCGTGGTGGTGCGCACGGTGGGGTCCACCTGGGCCCAGCTCGACCCGCGCCGGGCCGACGCCGCCCGGGCTCTGGGGGCCGGTCCGCTGCGGGTCTGGCGGACCGTCACCCTGCCGGCCCTGGCGCCGGCGATCGCCTCGGCCGCCTCGGTGGTCTTCCTGTTCTGCGCCTCGGCCTTCGGCATCGTCCAGGTGCTCGGCGGTACCCAGTACTCCACCCTGGAGACCGAGATCTACACCCAGACCGTCGAGTTCCTCGACCTTCCCACCGCCTCCTCGCTGGCGGTGGTCCAGCTGACGGTCACCGGGCTGTGCCTGTTCCTGTCGGGTCGGGCCCAGCGCCGTCTGCAACGGTCCCTGGGCAGCGCCTCGCCGGGACCGCTGCGATTCCGGGGACGTCGCGACGGGCTGCCGGTGGTCGTCACCGCCGTCGTCCTGGTCGTCCTGCTGCTCGCCCCCGTGCTCACCCTGGTGGAGCGGTCCTTCCAGCGCGACGGCGTCTGGTCGATCGCCAACTACCGGGCGCTGATGTCGGCCGGGGACAGCTCCGGGATGGTCATCAGCGTCTGGCAGACCCTCATCAACTCCCTCACCACCGCGGTCTGGGCGACCCTGCTGGCGGTCGGACTGGGCGCGGTGGTGGCCCTGCTGCTGTCGCGGCGTCCCACCGGCCGGTGGGGACGGGCCGGGCTGTCGATCGGCGATGCGGCCTTCATGCTTCCCCTGGGGGTCTCCGCGGTGACCGTCGGATTCGGGTTCCTCATCACCCTGGACCGGCCGCCGCTGGACCTGCGCACCTCCCCGGTGCTGGTGCCGATCGCCCAGGCGATGGTGGCGATCCCACTGGTCACCCGGGTGCTGCTGCCGCCGTTGCGCGGGATCGATCCGCGTCAGCAGGAGGCGGCCGCGGCGCTGGGGGCGCCGCCGTGGCGGGTGCTGGGAACCATCGACCTGCCGGTGCTGGCGCGCGGCCTGGGGCTGGCGATCGGGTTCGCCTTCTCCACCTCGCTGGGGGAGTTCGGGGCGACCTCCTTCCTGTCGCGCCCCGATCGGATGACCCTGCCGGTGGCCATCGGCAGGCTGATCTCGCGGCCCGGCGCCGAGAACTACGGGATGGCGATGGCCGCCTCGGTGCTGCTGGCGGGGATGACGGTGGTCGTGATGGGGATCGCGGAGAGACTTCGACCACCGGAGGTGACGTCGTGGTAGGCGAGCAGGTGACGGATGAGGGTCTGGATGAGGGTTCGGAGGACCGCGTGGTGGACAAGGGTGCTGCAGGGCTGTCGGTGAGAGACCTGACGGTCCGCTACGAGCAGGGCGCCCAGCCCGCGGTGGACGACGTCAGTCTCGACGTTGCGCCGGGCCGGGTGGTCGCCCTGCTGGGCGCCTCCGGGTCGGGCAAGTCCTCCCTGCTGAGGGCGGTCGCCGGCCTGGTGCGGCCCGAGCGGGGGACCGTGCTGTGGGACGGCGAGGACGTCACCAGGGTGCCCGTCCACCGTCGCGGCTTCGGGCTGATGTTCCAGGACGGCCAGCTGTTCCCGCACCGGGACGTCGCCGGAAATGTCGGCTATGCCCTCAACCGGATGCCGCGGGGACGACGTCGCGCCCGGGTGGGGGAGCTCCTCGAGCTGGTCGGGCTCCAGGGGTACCAGAACCGGCCGGTCCAGGAGATCTCCGGCGGCCAGGCGCAGCGGGTCGCGCTGGCCCGGGCGCTGGCGGCCCAACCTCGGCTGCTGCTGCTCGACGAACCGCTGTCCAGCCTCGACAAGGCGCTGAGGTCCCGGCTGGCCTCCGACATCCGGGATCTGGTGCAGCGCACCGGGACGACCACAGTCCACGTCACCCACGACCAGGACGAGGCCTTCGCGGTGGCCGACCTGGTCGGGGTGATGGAGGCCGGGCGACTCGTCCAGCTCGACACCCCGGCCCGGCTGTGGGGCCACCCGGCCGACGCCGGTGTGGTGGAACTGCTCGGCCAGGGGCCGGTGGTCGCCCCCGAGCAGATGGCGGCCTGGTTCGGGGTGCGGGTCGAGGGGCCGGTGGCACTGCCGGTCGGGTCGCTGGTGGTGGAGGAGGCCCGGGAGTCCAGTGGTCGCGCTCCCGGGGCCGGTGGGATCAGCGCGGAAGTGGTCTCCTCGCGGTTCGTGAGGGGTCGCACCGAGGTGGAGGTGAAGCTGCCCGACGGGCGTCTTGCGGCGGCGGTCGTCGGTGGTGGTGCCCTCGGCAGAGAGCCCGGCGAGACGGTGGGTCTCGGCGTGGACGCCTCGGCTCTCGTGCACCTCCGGCCGGGACACTGACTGCCGGCTGCGGCGTCGACCCCGGTAGCCTGCCGCCCATAACGTGCATCGTGGTGCTTCCGACGCAGTTGGTCACCCGGTACCAGGTGGTCGACCGGGAGCTGGTCGGTGCACCGGCCGATGTGGTGGACACCCCCTCGCATCTGAACGCACTGGAACGCGACATCGCCCTCCACGGGATTCTCGTGCCCCTGGATCTGGCCTTCAACGAGGAGTTCGCCACCCTGGACGGCCATCACCGTCTGGCGGTGGCCCGGCGGTTCGGCCTGGCGACGGTTCCGGTCGCGCTGCGGCGTCTGACGCTGACGCCGCGCCCGTGGTGGGCCCAGACCATGGATCCGCAGGACTTCACCGTTCTGGACGCAGAGTGGTCGAGGGCCCATCGGATGATGGGCCCTCGACCACTCGACAGCTAGCCGATCAGCCAGCCTCGGGCGTCACCAGACGGGACTGTCGCTGGGACTTCTCTCCCCAGCGCACCGTCAGCAGCGCGACGATGGCGATGATCGGGCAGATGGCGATGACGAGCATCGTCGACTTGATGCCGATCGCGGCCAGCACGACCGGGAAGAAGAACAGGCCGATGGCCGATCCGACGCGACCCATGGTCTCCGACCAGCCCGTGCCGATGCCGCGGATCTCGGTGGGGTAGACGACGGCGGCCAGCGTCTTGGACAGCGGGCCTGGTCCGAAGGAGCTTCCGGCGAGCAGGAAGGCGACCAGGAAGACCGGGAGCAGGGACGGGTCCTGTCCGCCGTGGACTCCGATGAGACCCATCCACACCAGGCAGACCAGCACGATCGCATAGCCCACCAGGCCCAGCCTGCGCAGGCCGAGTCGCGAGGTGAGCCGCACCCCGAGCAGGCCGGCGAGCATGGCGAGGCCCTGGGCGCAGATCGTGGCGACGATTGTGGAGACCATGTCCTTGCCGAACACCATCGCGGCGATGACCGGGATGTAGAAGCCCACACCGTAGTACTGGAGCTGCTGAGCGAAGGCGCAGATCGACACCAGCACCGTCTTCGCCCGCTGCTTCTGGCCGAAGAGCTCCCTGACCCCGTGCTTCTGCTCCTCTTCCATCGTGTCATCGCTGCCGTCGGGCTCGACGATGACATTGAGGTCGTAGGTCTTGCCCAGCACGCCGGCGGCCTGTTCGAGAGTCTGATGCCTGGCCGACCACTGGGGTGATTCCTCGGAGTACTTCAGCCGCAGCACCAGGGCGACGACGGCGATGACTGCCCCGAATCCGACCGTGAACCGCCAGATGTGCGAGGTGACCGCGTTGATCGCGAACGGCAGCGCGATGCTGACGCCAAGAATGTTGGAGAATGAGGCCAACGGCTGCCAGAAGTTGATGAACTTCGCATTGGTCTCCTTGGTCAGCAGTTCGGCCATGAAGGAGAAGGCCACCGGCATGTCCAGACCGATTGCGATACCAAGAATTACGCGGAAGAACAGAACCATCCAGAAATTCACCGACAGGCAGATCCCGATCGGTGCGACCGTCAGCAGCACGGCGCAGATGATGAACAGTTTGTACCGTCCGGTGCGGTCGGCGATGATGCCGCCGGCCAGGGCGCTGGCGAGCGCTCCGAGTGCGGTCGCCGAGGTGATGAATCCGATCTGGGTCGCGGTCAGGCCGAGGTCCTGCGTCATCGAGCTGACGCCGATGCTCAGGCTCCCCAGGTCATAGGCGTCGGCGAGGACCGAGGTCATCGCGATCGCGAACAGAATTCCGACCCGAGGGGTGTTCCTGGGATTGTCCTCGAGGTATCTGAGGATATCGCGACGACTGTGGATGACGACCGTCTCGGAGGGTGCTTCTGGTGCAACTGCTGTTGTCATGTTCATGCCGCTCTTCCTTAAGGGCACGCAGGATATCGGGGGATCGTCACTGACCCTGACCGATCTTCATTCGATATTAAGTTCTGGTTGGTATGGGTGTCTTGTCAATTTATGGATGCCACTTGGGTCAGGCCCGGACATCAACGTGCGGGATGGTGTTCTCCGGTGCTCCCGGGGCCGGTCAGTACCCGGCCCCGGGATCTGGTTCTGTGTGCTGGCGCGCCCCGACGGTTCGCGACGGCGTCGTCTTCTCAGTCGGTGAGTTCCCGGCCCGGGTAGGAGGGCATGGTGCACACCGGGTGCTCGTAGGCGCGGATCTCGTAGACCCCGGCCGACGGATCTCCGTTGGTCTTCAGGGCGACCAGGCGCAGGCGGTCGGTCGTCACCGGGCTGTCGAAGGTGTGGACGACCCGGGTGGAGGTGTTGTCCTGGACACGGGCGAGGGTGTGCCAGCCATCGGCCTGCGCCGCCTGGATCTCGTACTCGCGCAGTGTCTGTGGGTCCCGGAAGAAGGGCGGATAGGCGTGGTACTCCCGCAGCAGATGGCCGGGGAAGGTCACCTGCACCTGGCGCACGGTCCGGGGCGCATCCCAGTCGAGCTGGATCCAGGCGGGCAGCGGCTCGGCCGGGTCCGAGCGCCACTCGTTGGTCGACCGGTGCGGCCGGGCCACCCCGGAGATCACCTCGCCGGGCTCGTAGCCGCGCTGGGCCGGGCTGACCCGGAAGGACAGCGTCTGGCCGGAGCCGAACCGGCGGTAGTGCCCGGGGCGGTCCTCGTAGGTGGCGATCTGACCCGGGAGCACCGCCGGGGAGATGTGCCACTCGACGTCGGGGGAGGCCTCCAGGTCGATCCGGATGTAGCTGGACCCCTCTGCCGCGGCCGCCGGGAGCGCGACATCCCAGTCCACCCAGGTGGGACCGCCGACGGGCACCGTCAGTTCGGTGGTGGCCAGTGGCTCACCCGGGTTGGACTGGTAGTCCCAGATGTCGGTGACGGGGTACAGCCGTGCGGTGAGGGTGACAGGGGCGTCGCCGTGGTTGGACAGGGCCAGCCCGATGGTGTCCAGCGGCTGTCCGGCACCGCGGATGATCCACTGGGCGGTGCGCCTCTCCAGCCGGCCGGTGGCCGGGAACAGCGGGTAGTCACGCCAGTACTCGACGCCACCCAGATGGCTCTGCGAGGACGGTCCGACCCCTCTGACCAGGTCCGACGAGCTCGCCGTGATCGTGGCGGAGCGGGCCAGGTCGGACGGGTCTGCGTTGCCGACGTGCACCAGGAAGGCGCCGTCGCGCAGCAGGGTCTGCTGCACGTCCGCCACATTGGCCATGGCGGCGTCGGCGACATTGGGGGCGGCGTGGTTGAGAGCGGCGGCGACGCCGACGGCCTGTCCCATCGAGGCACAGGTGCCGATGACCCGGGTCGCCGACAGTGCGGCGTGGGTGGCCGACATGTCGCGGCCCGCGAAGAACAGGTTGCTCAGCGCGCGTGAGGTCAGTGACGACAGCGGGATGGAGAACGGTCCGACGTACTTGGATCCCATCGACGCCGCGTGCGGATTGGTCCACTGGTTCGCGGTGGTGGGCTCGGCGACGTCCTTGAGGAGGCCGCCGATGGTGTGCAGGTCCATGTACCAGCCGCCGAAGGCCACCTCGTCCTCGTAGGCCGGGTTCTCCACGAGGTCCTGCTCGCGCAGGATGTGCCGTCCCTCGAGTCGACGCGACTCGCGCTTGCCGGGGATCTGACCGACCCAGTCCAGGGCCAGCGTGGCGGCGCGGGGGGACCAGTAGGGATCGCGGTTCTTGAGATAGTCCCAGATTCCCAGCACGTGTCGGGTCAGTTCGTGACGCAGCGTCTCGTTGTCGTAAAGGGTGTCCCACGGCGCACCGAGCTCGATCCACCAGTACCCGCACTCCAGGTGGGGCACCTTGCGGCCGCCCTTGAGGAAGAACCGCTCGTCGTCGTACCTGACGGCCCAGTCGGGAGCGTGGAACTCGGTGGGCGCACCGGTGTCGACCGTCTTGAAGCAGAGGGTCGAGCCCATCGTGTCGGAGGTCGCCTCGTCCGGGGCGTAGACCTCGCCGAACTCGCTGCCCGCCTCCATGCCCTGGCGACCGGGGTTGCCGGCGAGCTCGCCCAGTGTGCCGTCGCCGGTGCAGTCGATGAAGACGTCGGCGGAGATGTCATGGATGAGTTCCGCCCCCCAGGTCCGTGCCGTGATCCTGGTGATGCGGCCATCCACCACGGTCGCGTCCTCGACCCCGGTGTTGAGCTGGAGTGTGAGGTTCTCGGTACGAGTAGCCATGTCGTAGAGGACCATGTCCCACACCGAGTTTGTCCAGCCGTCCTCCCAGATCCGGGCATGGTTGACGACCCGGTCCTGGATCAGGGCCTCGGAGATCACGCCGGTCTCGCGGGCGTATCCGTGGAAGGCGGCGGCGCCGTGCGGCGTGACGCGCACCTCGGAGGAGGAGTTGCCTCCCAGCACTGGACGGTCCTGGATAAGGACGGTCCTGGCCCCGTGGCGGGCGGAGGCGATTGCCGCGGACACGCCTGCCATCCCACCGCCGGCGACCACCACGTCAAAGTGTTCTGAATCTGTGCGCATAGCCCTCTCTCCATCCCGACGACATGGTGACCTCGACAACGGGGTCCACGGCGCTTCGTTGACGCCATTCCACGACATCGTGGTTCTCTTCCACCCCAGGGTGGACCGGTCCACCTTTGTGGACCGGTCCACACACTACGCATGGGGAAATTTGAGGTCAATAGCCTGAGGCTATGAACTTCGAGGAATCGATGTGGACCGCACGATGAGCTTCGGCTGCACCCGGATCTGCCGTCCGGCGGCGTCGCCCAAGTGTGCATCAAGGAGAGTGGCGGCCGCGGTGGCGCCGATCTGCTGATTGTCGGGATCCATCGTTGTGAGCTGTGTCAGGTGGTAGCTCGCGACGGGTGCGTTACCGTAGCCGACCACTGCCACATCGGATCCCGCCTCCCCGATTGCTGCGAGGACACCCACAGCAGCCGGGTCGCCGGCTGTCGTGATGGCGGTGGGAGGGGTGTCGGAGGCGAGGAGCTCGCGGGCGCACCGGTAGCCTGCATCTTCCTCGAAGTCTCCCTGGATGATGGTGGATCGCGTGGCGAGTCCATGTCTGGACATGGACTCGCGGAATGCGTCGGCCCGAGCCTCGCCGACCTTCCCTATGCCGGCGATGTGCGCAATGTCCTGGTGGTCAAGTGCCACCAGATGGGTGATGACGGCGTCCATTCCCGCCCTGTCATCGGTGACCACCTCGGCAGCCACGGGCAGTGCGACATCTCGTGAACCCGCCACGACGATCGGGATCTGCGTGGCCAGGGTTTCCAGCGAGCGCATGTCCGGAACCGCTCCGACCACCAGGAGGCTCGCCGGCCGCAGGTCGTGGAGGAACGCCACCTGGGCCTTCTCCAGCTGGCGGTCGGCGCCGGGTTCGCTGAGGCTGGCCATGGACAACAGGACGTCGTGTCCGGCCGCTCTGAGTCGCCGGTAGGCGCCGGCGACGATGGGTGCGAGTGCCGGGGAGTAGAGATCGGCTATCACGACTCCGATGAACCCGCCATTGGGGCCGTTGAGCGCCCGCGCCGACCAGCTCGGTCGGTATCCCAGATCGTCAGCGGTGCTCATGATGCGCTTGAGGCTTTCCGAACCCACCCGATCCGGGTCGATGAAGGCACGAGACACGAGCGACTTGGACACCCCCGCCGCGGCCGCCACGTCCCTGATCGTGGGCCGCCTGCCACGCCCCTGCTCGCCACCAGTCATGTCCTCAGACTAACGATCCGTCGCACGGAAGTGGACACGCGCCACTTCTGGTGGGCGCCTGTGCGGGTGGGCAGTCGCGCGACCAGAAGCAGTCCTGGGCAGATCACACCCGCTTGGCGAGAGCCTCTCCCACCTCCTCGTCAATCTTGGTCCAGTACTCGATCATGTGGGTCTTCACGGGCTCGACCACATCGGTACCGACGATCTGGCCCTCGAGGGTGTCGACGAGGTCGGCGCGGTCCTGGTCGCTGAAGACGTCATGGACCAGCGAGTGCGCCTGGCCGAAGTCGTCGTCCTCGGCGTGCAGCCGGGCCGCCGAGCGCACCAGATCGCCATCATTCTCCCAGGAGTCATCGGCTGTGCCGCTGTCCTCGGCCCACGGCCGACCGTAGGAGTTCGGGGCGTACACCGGGGCATTCCCGGAGTGCTCCACGCGCATGTGCCCGTCGAAGGTGTAGGTGTTCGTCGGAATGATCGGACGGTTCACCTCGAGCTGTTCGAAGTTCGGTCCGATGCGGGTCCGGGCCGCGTCGTTGTAGGCGAACACCCGACCGAGCAGCATCTTGTCCGGTGAGAATCCGGTGCCGGGAACGGTGTTGGACGGAGAGACGGCCATCTGCTCGATCTGACCGAAGAAATTGTCCGGATTGCGATTGAGCTGGAACTTCCCGACCTCGATCAGCGGGTAGTCGCTGTGGGGCCACACCTTGGTGAGGTCGAAGGGATTGAAGCGATATCCGGCGGCATCCTCGTAGGGCATGATCTGCACCTTGAAGGTCCAGCTCGGATAGTTCCCCTCCGCGATCGCGCTGAAGAGGTCCTCGCGGTGGTACTCGGCATTCTTGCCGGCCAGCTGCATGGCCTCGGCATTCGACATGTTCTCGACGCCCTGGTCGGTGATGAAGTGGTACTTCACCCAGAACAGCTTGCCCTGTGCATTGATCCACGAGTAGGTGTGCGAGGAGTACCCGTTCATGTGCCGCCAGTCGCGCGGGAGGCCTCGCGGCCCCATCAGATACGACACCTGATGAGCCGACTCGGGAGACAACGTCCAGAAGTCCCACTGCATGTTGGGGGAGCGCAGCCCGCTGTCGGGCAGGCGCTTCTGGGACCGGATGAAGTGCGGGAACTTCATGGGATCGCGTACGAAGAAGATCGGTGTGTTGTTGCCGACCATGTCGAAGTTGCCCTGCTGGGTGTAGAACTTCAGCGCGAATCCGCGGACATCGCGCCAGGTGTCGGGAGAGCCCTGCTCGCCGGCCACGGTGCTGAATCGTGCGGCCATTGGCGTGTGACGGCCCGGCTGCAGGAAATCGGCCTTGGTGTAGGCGCTGACATCGCCGGTGATCTCGAGCTCGCCGAATGCCCCGGAACCCTTGGCGTGCGGGCTGCGCTCGGGAACTCGCTCGCGATTGAAGTGCGCGAGAGTCTCGACCAGATGGACGTCATGAAGGACGACCGGACCGTCCGTGCCGACGGTGAGCGAGTGCTCCTCGCTGACCGCCGGGGCACCGTTCTCGTTGGTCGGCGGGTTCTTCGGATCGATGGCCATTGTGAACTCCTCTCATTCTTCCCCAGCCCCGGATGAGTCGGGGTACTGCGTGGCCTCATCGGCTCACGCCAGCCGACGCATACGTGGCGTCCGGCTGTTTCGCCCATGCTTTCACGGGAGTCAAACGACTCGCAGCCGAAGTCGCAATCCCACCGGCGCAGGGCCCCAGTGCCACTTGCGGTACCGCAGCGGACGCACTGCCTCGGTGCTGCCTGCCATCACAGGCTCAGCGTTGAGTCCTTCTTGTGGACCAGACCGTCGGCGAGCAGGCTCGACAGGCACTTCTCGGCCTGGTGGCGTACCGGCCAGGCGGCCAGCGCCACCTCGACCTCGACGCCCCGTTCGGCATTGCGCACCAGATCCAGAATCACCCCGCGGCACTGCCGGTCGGTGCCCTTCCACGCCTGACCGCGCCGGACCGGGGCGCCGGTCATGGGCCTGCCGGCGGCCAGCCACCGGCAGTGGTCGGCCACCGGGCACCGGTCGCACAGCGGCGTCCGGGCGGTGCACACCAGCGCCCCCAGCTCCATCGAGGAGACCGCCCAGCGGGCCGCCTGGGCGTCGGAGTCGGGCAGCCAGCGGGACGCCAGCTCCCGATCGGCCCGGCTGGTCGACGAGCCGCAGTTGGCGACCCCGGTCTCGATGCGCGCCAGCACCCGTCTCACATTGGTGTCCAGCACCGCCGCCCGGCCCCCGAAGGCGAAGGAGACCACCGCCGCGGCGGTGTACTCCCCGACTCCCGGCAGGGCGAGAAGCGCCTGGTGGTCCGAGGGCACCACCCCGCCCAACTGACCGGCGATCGCAGTGGCACAGGCGTGCAGACGCAGCGCCCGGCGGGGATATCCCAGGCGCCCCCAGGCGGCCACCGCGGCGCCCGGGGCCTCCTCGGCCAGATCGTCGGGGGTGGGCCACCGGTCCATCCACTCGGTCCACGGCCCCACCACCCGCGACATCGGAGTCTGCTGGCTCATCACCTCGCTCACCAGCACCCCCCACGGGGTGGTTCCGGGACGACGCCAGGGCAGGTCGCGGCCGTGCTCGCCGAACCAGACCGAACAGGCCGCCCGCACCGCCTCCCGCTCGGACACGGTGAATGGCTCGGGACGGTTCGACCCGTCCGGCACAGCGTCCTCGGTCACTCAGCCGATCACCTTCGCGGCGGCCCGGCAGGCGCCCGGCAGCGCCTCGGAGAAGACCTCGAGGGCCTGGTCATCATGGGCATCGGAGAGGAACCAGGCCTCGAAGCAGCTGGGCGGAAGGTTGACCCCGGCGTCCAGCATGGCGTGGAAGAAGGCCGTGTAGGCCTCGGCGTTCTGCGTCTTCGCCTGCCGGTAGTCGGCCACCCCGTCGCGCGCCGGCGTCGATCCCAGGAACATGCTGAACAGGTTCGAGGCGTTGTTGATGACGAAGGGCACCCCGGCGCGCTCCAGCTGCTCGGCGAGCACCTGGCGCCACTGGTCGGAGCGGTCGTCCAGACGCTGGTAGACGTCGTCGGTGGCCAGCTGCAGGGTGCGCAGCCCGGCGATGGTGGCCAGCGGGTTACCCGAGAGGGTGCCCGCCTGGTACACCGGCCCGGTCGGCGCCAGCAGGTCCATCACCTCGGCCCGCCCTCCCAGGGCCGCCAGCGGCATCCCGCCGCCCACCACCTTGCCGAAGGTGAACAGGTCGGGCTCAAACCGCTCCCCGTTCTGCTGCTGGAACCCCCAGAATCCCGACGGTCCGCACCGGAAGCCGGTGAGCACCTCGTCGATGATCATCAGGGCGCCGTGCTCGGCGGTTATCCGCCGGATCGCCGCATTGAACCCGGGACGGGGCGGCACCACTCCCATGTTCGCGGCCGAGGCCTCCACGATCACCCCGGCGATCTGGTCGCCGCGGGCCGCGAAGGCCTCCTCCAGGGCGGCCTCGTCGTTGTAGGGCAGCACCAGGGTGGACGCCGTGACCCCGGCCGGGACGCCGGCCGAACCGGGCATCCCCGCGGTTGCCACTCCCGACCCGGCCTCGGCCAGCAGACCGTCGGAGTGGCCGTGGTAGTTGCCGGCGAACTTGATGATGAGGTCGCGCCCGGTGGCCCCGCGGATCAGCCGGATCGCGGTCATGGTGGCCTCGGTGCCGGTCGAGACGAAGCGGATCTTCTGGGCCAGCGGCACCCGGGAGTGGACCTCCTCGGCCAGCTCGGTCTCGGTGGCGGTCGGAGCCCCGAAGGACAGCCCGCGGGAGGCGGCGTCCTGGACGGCGGCGATCACCTGCGGATGGGCGTGACCCATCAGGGAGGGACCCCAGGTGCACACCAGGTCGAGGTAGCGGGTCCCCTCGGCGTCCCACAGCCACGGACCGGAGGCCCGCTGGATGAACCGCGGCACCCCGCCCACACTGCCGTAGGCGCGCACCGGCGAGTCGACCCCGCCGGGGATGACCGATCTCGCCTCGTCGAAGAGTTCAGCGTTACTGCTCACAGTGGTCCCTTCCCGGGGCTCCGGGCCCCAGATATTGCTCAGACGGAGATGATTCGACAGACAGGCTCAGACAGGGATGGTTCGACCGGGATGCCCCGGACACAGATGCCCTGGACGAACCGGCGACGGGGTCCGGATCAGTCCCGGAACCAGCCCGCCGCCTCGATCGAGAAGTAGCTCAGGATGACGTCGGCGCCGGCCCGGGCGATCGAGGTCAGCGACTCGGTGATGCACCGGCGCCGGTCGATCCAGCCGTTGGCGGCCGCCGCCTCCAGCATCGCGTACTCGCCGGACACCTGGTAGGCGGCCACCGGCACCGGGGAGATCTCGGCGACGTCGGACAGCACGTCGAGGTAGTGGGAGGCCGGCTTGACCATCACCAGATCGGCCCCCTCGGCCAGATCCAGCAGGGTCTCGCGCATCCCCTCGCGGCGGTTGGCGGGGTCCTGCTGGTAGGTCTTGCGGTCGCCCTTCAGGGACGAGTTGACCGCCCCGCGGAAGGGGCCGAAGAAGGCCGACGCGTACTTCGCCGAGTAGGCCAGGATCGACACATCGGTGAATCCCTCGGAGTCCAGGGCGTCGCGGATCACCGCGATCTGGCCGTCCATCATTCCCGAGGGGGAGACCATCTGGGCCCCCGAGCGGGCCTGGGAGACGGCCATCTCCGCGTACAGCGGCAGGGTCGCGTCGTTGTCGACCCGACCGTCGGGGGTCAGCGCCCCGCAGTGGCCGTGGTCGGTGAACTCGTCGAGGCAGGTGTCGGCGCAGATCACCAGCTCGTCGCCGACGGCCTCGCGCACCGCGGCGATCCCGCGGTTGAGGATCCCCTCGGGGTTCCAGGCCTCCGAGCCGATCTCGTCCTTGCGGGTCGGCACCCCGAACAGGTCGATGCCCCCGATGCCGGCCTCGGCGGCCTGCTCGGCCAGCTTCTTGATCGACTCGGTGGTGTGCTGGTACTGGCCGGGCAGGGTGGAGATCTCGCGGGCCTCGTCGATCCCCTCCACGACGAAGACCGGCAGGATGAACTGGGACGGGTGGACCCTGGTCTCGGCGACCATCCGGCGCATCGCGGCGGTGGTGCGCAGCCGGCGCGGCCGCTCGAGGGGAACCAGTGCGGGATTGAGCGTGCGGGCGGGGAACTTCGTCATGACAGGACACTTTCTACTGCGGTGAGGATGGCCTCGGGAGTCGGCTCGGCGGCGATCGCCGAGGCGGGATGGCCGAGCTCCTCGAGGGTGCGCGCGGTGGGACGTCCCATCGCGATCGGGTGTTGATGGGCCTTCCAGACCAGTCCGGCCCCGGTGACCAGACGGTCCAGGGCGCGGGCGATCGAGGAGGAGGTGACCACCACGGCGCCGATGGCGGGCCAGGCCTGGGCGATCACGGGCGGCAGCGCGTCGAGGGGTTCGGTGGTGTAGAGGTCGACCCGGGTGACCCGGCAGTCCTGGGCCGTCAGCCCCTCGGGCACGGTGTCGGCGGCCAGCTGGGAGACGGGCAGCAGGACCCGGGCTCCCGGATCCGGCCAGTCGGTCACCAGTCCGGCTCCAGACTGGTCGCGGGGCACCAGGTCGACGTCGACCCCGGCGCCGGCCAGGGCGGCTCCGGTGGCCCGCCCGACGGCGGCCACCCTGACGGCGATCTGCTTCAGCAGTCCGGCCGCGTCGAGCTGTTCGACAGCCCGGCGGCTGGTGAGCACCAGCCAGTCCTGCGGTCCGGCCCCCTCCAGCCACTGGGAGACCCTGGGCAGGGCGCCGTCCAGCTCGACGGTGCGGGTGACGGCGTGGTGGATGACGCCGAGTCCGGCGTGCTTGAGGGCCGCCCCGATCCGGTCGCCGGCGGAGTCGCGGGGCAGCAGGACCGGCGGTCGGATGATGCCGGCGTCGGTGGGGGAGACCATCGAGGTCATCGCGTCGCCTCCTCGGGACCGGCCTTCGAGGCGTGCAGGTCGGCGATCCGGGCGGCCCCCTGGTCCAGCAGCTCCCGGGCGACCTGGAGGCCCAGGGCGTGAGCGGCTCCGACCAGGGTGGCGATCTCGTCGGCCTTCTCCGGGGGACGGTCGGGCAGTTCGAGACCTGCCTGGGACCGCACCGAGCGGGTGCCGTCGACCGCGACGACCGCGGCACTGAGATCCAGCACGCCCTTCCGGACCCGGGCCAGACAGCCGACCGGGGCGGCGCAGCCGGCCTCCAGGCCCGCCAGGACGGCCCTCTCGGCGGTGGCCGACAGTCGGGTGTCGAGGTCGTCGATGGCCCCCAGCCCCCGCGCCAGCACGCCGTGGCGGGCATCGGTGGTGCGGCACTCCACGGCCAGCGCCCCCTGGGCGGGGGCGGGCAGCATGACCGAGACGTCGAGAGCCTCGCTGATGTCGCCGCCGCGGCCCAGCCGGCGCAGCCCGGAGGCCGCCACGACGACCGCATCCAGGTCCTCGCGGCCGCCGAAGCCCTTGACCCGGCCCACCCGGGTGTCGACATTTCCGCGGATGTCGACCACCTCGAGATCGGGACGGGCCGCCCTCAGCTGGGCGGCGCGACGCGGCGAACCGGTGCCGACCCTGGCTCCGGCGGGCAGCTCGGCGAGCCGCAACCCGTCGCGGGCCACCAGGGCGTCGTGCGGGTCCTCGCGCTGCGGCACCGCGGCCACCACCAGGCCCAGGGGCTGGGCGGTCGGAAGATCCTTGAAGGAGTGCACGGCGATGTCGCACCGTCCGGCCAGCAGGTCGGCGCGGATCGCCGAGGCGAACACCCCGGTGCCGCCCATCTGGGACAGCGGGGTGGAGATGACATCGCCATGGGTGGTGACATGGACCAGCTCGACGTCCAGACCGTGCCCGTCGAGGGCCCGGGCGACCATCGTCGACTGGGTGGTGGCCAGTCTGCTGGCCCGGGTGCCGAGTCGTACGGGTGTGCGCTTCTGCGGGGAGGTGGGCGCTGTTGAGGTGCGACGACTCATATCCGCCATCCTCTCACGGCGTCGGTGGAGCGAGATCGGGCCGGGCGCACGCTCCGGACCGACAGGTGCTCCCATCGGGTGCACCGATCACTCGGGGAACTGGGGGTATCGGCCCTGCAGCCGCAGAACAGACCGTTCCCCGAGTGTCTGGTGCAGCTCACACCAGCCGTTCGGCGGTGCGTCGGGCGTGGGGCACCAGGGCGGCTATCCCCGAACCGGAGGCCCACGCCCCGGTGAGCCCGAGGCCCTGCTGGTCGGCGATCCGGGAGTGCAGGCCCTGCACCCAGGAGCGGGTCTCGGGAGTGGTCGGGGCCAGCGCACCCGTCCAGTGGATGATCTGGGAGTCCACCACCTGGTCGGCCCTCAGTGAGACTCCAGTCAGCGCGGCGGCATCGGCCACCGCCTGTTCGACCGACAGCTCCTGGGCCTGCTGGCCGCCGCGTCCGTAGCTGATCCGCAGCAGGTGCAGACCAGTCGGGCAGGAGGCGGTGAGGCTGGGCCACTTGGCCGACAGGTGGGTCAGCGCCTTCGCCTGGACGCCGGTGGACCCGGAGGCCACCAGCATCCCGTTGCCGCGCGGGCTGTCGTCGAGTCCGGGGGCGCGGATCGCCAGGTTGACGTGGGCGATCGGCGCGCCGGGGGTCAGCTCGGGACCGTCGACATCGATCACCTGGCCCAGCAGCGGCCGGGCGGTGACCGCCGAGCAGGCCACCACGACACGGGGGGCAGTGAGATCGAGGGGGTCGCCGTCGGGTTCGGGGGGCAGCGCCGGGTCGACGCCGCGATGGGTGCTGGCGGCGTTCACGATCCAGCCCTCCCCGCCCCGGCTCAGCCCTCTGGCGCCGGTGCGGGTGAGAATCCGACCGCCGGCCTCCAGAATCTGGGCGGCCAGGGTCTGGGGCATCAGGAACATCCCACCCGAGACCGAGGCCACCACCGGCTTGACCGGTCCGTCCCCCTTGAGCAGTGCCACCGCACCCGCCAGGCTGCCGGCCCGGTGGACCGCATCGGTGAGCCCGGGGGAGACCACCTCGGTGGCCAGCAGGTGGGGGTCGGCGGCATGGATGCCGCCGGCGATCGGGGCCACCAGACGCCCCAGCACCTGGCTGCCCATCCGCTGCTCCACCAGCGAGCCGAGATCGGCCGGCAGCGTCTCGGGGACCGGCCGGCTGTCCAGCTCGGCCGCCCGGCGCGCCCCCTCGACGCCCAGGGCGGTCAGCACATCGGGGGCTCCCAGATCGGCCGGGATGCCGAGGATCGCCCGGACCGGCATCGCGAAGGGGCCGTCGTCGAACCACACCCAGCTGGGCGCCGCCCTCGGGTACTCGACGGTGAGGCCGAGCTCACCGGCCAGCGCCTCGGTGTCGGGGATCCGCACCGCCCAGCCCTCGGCGCCGATGTCATAGGAGACCCCGGCGATCGTCGAACCGGCGACCAGTCCGCCGGTGTACCCGCGGGACTCCAGCAGCACCGGCCTGAGCCCCGCCCGGGTGAACTGCCAGGCCGCGATCAGTCCGGCCATCCCGCCGCCGATCACGACCGCATCGACTCTGTCCATCAACAACGCTCCTACCCGTCAGCACCACGGTCGAGGCGACGTCCCGCCCCCGGACTCCCGGCCCGGACCAGGCGACCGGTTACAGCGAGTGGACGAACTCGACCAACCTGGTCAGGGTAGCGGGGTCGGTATTGGCCGGAACACCGTGCCCCAGGTTGACGATGTGACCGGGGGCCCGCCGGCCGGCCTCCACCACCGCCCTCGTCTCGGCCTCCAGGGCCTCGGTGCCGGCGAACAGCAGAGCCGGGTTGATGTTGCCCTGCAGGGGCATCGTCAACCCGCCGACCATCAGCGACGCCAGTACGTGGTCCAGGGTGGTGCGGTGGTCGACGCCGAGCACCGGGTGGTCGGAGGCGGCCGCCGCGACCCTGGCGAAGGGAACCGCCAGATGGGTGGCATTGACCCCGAAGTGGACCACCGGCAGGTCTCGGTCCAGACCCGACAGGGCCCGGGTCGAGTGGGGCGCGACATGGCGGACGTAGTCGGCCTCCGACAGCGACCCCGCCCAGGAGTCGAAGAGCTGAACCGCCCGGGCGCCTCCCGCGGTCTGGGCGGACAGGAAGTCAGCGTCCAGATCGGCCACCCAGTCCATCAGCCGGCCCCAGGCCACCGGGTCGGAGTGCATCATCGAGCGCGCCGCCAGATGGTCGCGGGAGGGGCCTCCCTCCACCAGGTAGGCCGCGATCGTGAAGGGAGCCCCGGCGAAACCGATAAGGGGGGTCCGCTCGCCGAGCTCCTGGACCACCATCTGCGCCTCACGGGCCACCGGCGAGGCGTCACCGGGGGATCGGGAGACCAGGGCGTCGACGTCGGCGGCGGTGCGGACCGGCTCGTCGAGAACCGGTCCGACCCCGGGTTCGATGCGCACCCCCACCCCGGCCAGCACCAGCGGCACCATGATGTCGGAGTACAGCACGGCGGCGTCGACCCCGTGGCGGCGCACCGGCTGGCAGGTGATCTCGGCGGCCAGCGCCGGGTCGAGGCAGGACTCCAGCATCGTGGTGCCCTCCCGGGCCTGCCGGTACTCCGGCAGCGAGCGGCCGGCCTGCCTCATGAACCAGATCGGCGGGTGCTCGGTGCGGTGCCCGGTCATCGCCGCCAGGATCGCCGGCTGCGCCACAGGGGATTCCCCGGCGGGCGCGGCGGGGCGGCCGGTGTCGGCGCCCCCCGACACGGCGCCGGGGGAATCGGCGCTGGCGGTATCGGCGCCACCCGACACGGCGCCGGGGGAATCGGCGCTGGCGGTATCGGCGCTGGGGGAATCAGGGCCCGCGGCGCTCGGTGGCGGGAACTCGGTGTCGGAAGTCTGCTCAGTCATCGCCACGATTCTGCCCCATGACCGGAAGTCAGCCCGGAGTCAGCCCGGTGTCGGCCTTCGCCACGGGCGGAGTCGGTCTCGGTGCACAGCTGTTCATCGGTGGGCGCCGAACAGGTTGCCATGCTTCAATGTGGAGTTGTGGGTTTGTGCATAGTCTGCGTTGATCATGCCGAGCAGGGGCTCGGTGCCGTCTCGACCGCCGCCGCACAGGTGGACGGTCTCGGACTGGCACTCACCGACTCCCCTCAGATTCGTGGCGCGGTGGTGCTGTCCACCTGCAACCGCGTGATGGTGCTCGCCGAGACCGCCACCGAGGTCTGTCGACCCGGCCCGACGCTGTGCGGTCTGCTGGCCGACCACGGCGCCACCGTGCTGGCCCAGGAGTCCTCGGTGCTGGAGGGCGGCGACGCCGTCTGGCGGCTGTTCCGGATCGCCTCCGGGCTGGAGTCGATGGTCACCGGTGAGCGTGAGATCGCCGGCCAGCTCAAGCGGGCGCTGCGCTTCGCCCGCACCCAGAGCACCGTCACCCCGCTCATCGGACACCTCGTCGAGGAGGCCCTGAGGACCTCCCGGAAGGTGGCCACCCAGACCCGTCTGTCGGCCCAGGGCCGCACCGTGGTCGCCGTCGGCTTCGACCTGGTGAGCCAGACCCTTGACTTCTCCGGGGCACGGGTGCTGGTGATGGGCACCGGCTCCTACGCCGGGGCCACCTGCGCCCAGCTGCGCGACCGCGGCGTCGCCGAGATCCTTGTCCACTCCACCTCCGGACGGGCGCAGGGATTCGCCCGCCGTCACGAGGTCACCGCCGTCGACGACGACCGGTTGGCCCCGGTGCTGGCCGGGGTCGACTTGGTCGTAACCTGCCGAGGTTCCGGCGTCCCGGCACTGACCCGGCAGGTCGCCGCCCGGGCCGTCGAGGACAGGGCTGCGGTGGCCGGGGTCGACCGCGATCTGGTGGTCCTCGACCTGGCCGTCTCCGGCGACGTCGAGCAGCCCGTCCCCGCCGGTCTGCGGGTCATCGACCTGGCGGCCATCCGCGACGCCGTGCCCGCCAGTGCCGCCGCCGAGCGCGGCGAGGCCGAGCGGATCGTCGCCGAGGGGGTCCACGACCTGGCGATGGATCTGGAGAGACGCCGTCTGGCCCCCGCCGTGGTGGCCCTGCGCGACACCCTCTCCGACCTCGTCCAGGCCGAACTCGACCGCCTTCCCGAGGACGGCTCGATCCCGGTGGACGCTGCCGCCCAGGCGCTGCGGCGACTGGCGGCGTCGATGGCCCACATCCCCTCGGTGCGCGCCCGGATCGCCTCGGAGCACGGCCTGGGGGACCGCTGGCTCAACTCGCTGAGCGATGTCCTGGGCATCGACGTGGAGGTCGACGAACACATCCTGGATCTCGGCGGCCTGGGTCTGGGCGCAATGGCATCCGGCGACACACTGACCTGCCCGGTGACCGGCCTGAGCGTCTCGGATCTGGCCCCCGCCGAGGACCGCGGACAGCACGGCGTCCACCCGATGGCGCACGACGATCCGCACCAGCTGCGAGCCGTCCAGGGACACCGACCCGAGGACGTCGCCCACCTGGTGACGATCGAGGAGACACGATGAGCGAGTACACCCCGGCCCGGGGACAGCGCGACCCGATGGATCCCTACGACGCCGTGCTGGTGGCCTCCTTCGGCGGCCCACGCAGCCGCGAGGAGGTGATGCCCTTCCTCCGGCGGGTCTCCAACGGGCGGGTTCCCGACTCCCGGCTCGCCGATGTGGCCGAGCACTACTACCGGTTCGACGGCGTCAGCCCCATCAACGAGGCCAATGAGGCACTCCTCGAGGCGCTGCGCCAGGAACTGCGCTCCCGCGGCTCCGACATCCCGGTCGAACTCGGCAACCGCAACAGCGCCCCCTGGTTCAACGAGGTGGTCTCCTCCCTCTACGACCAGGGAGCCCGACGGATCCTCATGCTGCCCACCGCGGCCTTCGACTCCTACTCCGGATGCCGCCAGTACCGGGAGGACGCCGACAAGGCCGTCGCGGCGCTGGGGCACCCCGATCTGGTGATCGACAAGATCGCCCCCTTCCACGGCATCGAGGGATACGCGGTGGCCAACGCCCAGGCGGTGATGGCCTCCTTCTCCCAGATCCCGCCGACACCGCTGGAGGCGACCCGGGTGGCCTTCGTCACCCACTCGATCCCACTGCCGATGGTCGAGGCGTCCGGGTCGGGGGAGCCCGGAACCGACTACGTGTCACAGCACCTGGCCGCCTGCACCCGGATCGCGGAGCTGGTGCGCCAGCACTTCGGCGCGATGCCGCAGTGGGATCTGGTCTACTGCTCGCGCTCGGGCCGGCCGACCGACCCGTGGCTGGAACCCGACGTCAACGACTACCTGGAGACCCTTCCGGGCCAGGGGGTGAGCTCGGTCGTGCTGGCGCCGATCGGATTCGTCTCCGACCACATGGAGGTCGTCAACGACCTGGACCACGAGGCCGCCGAGATGGCCCAGAAACTCGGTCTGGCCGTTGCCCGGGCCGCCACCCCCGACAGTCATCCGGCGCTGGTCGCCGGTCTGGTCGCACTGCTCACCGACCAGGCCGATGCGGTGCGCGAGGCCGACGGCGCTGTGCCGAAGGACCTGCTGTGCCCCTGCGAACAGGACGGATCGGCCCGTGGCGGCCGGTCGCTGAGTCCCGACACCCATCCCGGTGCCGGACACCCGGCGGGTCCGGCGCATCCGATCGCCGGTTCTGCCGGGACCCCGGCGAGCCCCGTCACCGGTCACGGTGCAACCGCGGCCTCTTCCTCCTCGCCGCAGCCTCCGGCCGAAGCGGCTGAACCGGTCGTACCGGCAGCACCGATCGTTCCCGCATCCCAGCCGACACCGGCACCGGCCGAGCCGGCAGCACCGGCAGCACCGGTCATTTCCGTATCCCAGCCGACACCGGCACCCCATCAGACAGGAGACTTCGCAGTGGCCCAGCAGGACACCGAGGACCAGACCCGGACAGCCCCCATCGCGGGGTCCCACCGGCCCGACGGCACGTACACCGTGCCCACCGATGCCCGGGACCAGCCGGTCGATCCCGACCAGGTGAACAAGGCGAGCCTGTGGGGGATGTACTCGGTCTTCAAGGTCACCACCGGACTGCCGGCCGATCCCGGGGCCCGTGCGGAGCTGGTCGACGGGTCGGTCGAGTGGGTCGCCCGGGCCGGCGCCGAGACCCGCGGCTGGTACGACCTGTCGGGGCTGCGAGCCGACGCGGACCTGCTGGTCTGGTGGACCTCCGATGACGCCGCGGTGCTTCAGGACAGCTACCACCGGTTCGTCGGGACAGGGCTGGGTCGACACCTCACCCCGGTGTGGTCGAACCTGGCGGTGCACCGTCCCGCCGAGTTCAACAAGAGCCACCTGCCGTCCTGCTTCGCCGGGGTGGCGCCGCGTCGCTGGGCCTGCTTCTACCCCTTCGTGCGCACCAAGGACTGGTACCTGCTGGACGCCAAGGACAGGTCCGCGATGCTGCGCGAGCACGGCATGGCCGGGGCCGCCAGCCCCGACGTCAAGGCCTCCACCCTGGCCGCCTTCGCGCTGGGCGACTACGAGTGGATCCTCACCCTCGAGGGTGACGATCTGGCCCGACTGGTCGACGTCATGAAGGACATGCGCTACGTGGAGGCCCGCCGCCACGTCGACATCGACACCCCCTTCTACACCGGTGAGAGGGTCGACCCCGACACCTGGGCCGGACGCCAGCTGACCGACTGACCAGGACCGGTCCCGCGGTTCCGGCCCCGTTCGGGACAGTCTGGGACGGCTCGGGACCGTCCAGGGACGGTGCCGAGACGGTCCGCGAACCGCTGAACGGGGCCGGTCGCGGCCAGCCCCGTTGGTGGATCACGGTCGAGACGGCAGGATGAACACCATGCGTGGAGTTCAGCACCCGGTGGGTCCCCAGTCAGAAGCCGTCTACTGGCGGCGACGTGCGGCCCTGGTGGCCGCCGTCGTGGTGGTCCTGGTGCTGCTGATCTGGGTGGTTGCACGCGCACTGGGCGGCGGGTCGGGAACCCCCGCGGCCCAGACCGCTGCCTCCCAGCCGTCCATCTCGATCAACCCGTCGTGGACCGACACCGTCTGGGACGAGCCCACCCCGACTCCCACGCCCACCCCGTCGAGCACCACGCCGGTGACCGCGACCCCGACAGCCGCCTCCGGTTCGCCCAGCGGATCCGCCTCGGCCGGTCCCTCGGCGTCCGCCTCCGCCACGCCCACCCCGACTCCCAGTGCGGCGGCCTGCCAGCTGGCCCGGCTCCGCTCGACTGTTCAGGCGCCCTCGCGGGTGGCCACCCGCGGATCGACGGTGACGTTCACCGTGACCGTGACGAATCAGGGCGCCGCCTGCGTCTGGAACCTCAAGACCCTGCCGGTCGAGGTCACCGTCGACTCGGGTTCCGACCGGATCTGGTCGACCGGTGACTGCGCCGCCTGGGCGCCCAAGGGCTCCCACGAGGTCGCCCCGGGCAAGAGCGCCTCGGTCACCGTGAAGTGGCCCACCAAGAGGTCGGCGAGTGGCTCGTGCAGCCTGTCGAAGGAGCAGCTGGGCACCGGCACCTACGTCGCCAGCGCCCAGGTCAAGGGCGGGGCCACCCGGCAGTACGTGATGCAGCTCACCGACTGAGTCTGCCAAGACTTCCCAGCGCAGGCCGGGGACTGACGCGCTCAGTCGTCCCGCACCTCGAGGAGGTCTCCCACCTCGCAGTCGAGGGCGGCGCAGATCGACGCCAGGGTACTGAACCTGATGGCGCGTCCGTGATCATTCTTGAGCACCGAGAGATTGGCGTAGCTGAGGCCGACGCGCTTCGACAGATCGGTGAGGGTCATGCCGCGCTCGGCCAGGAGTTCGTCCAGGCGACAGTGGACCGTGCCGGGCCGGATCCGTCCCGACATCTCAGATGGTCCCTTCCAGGTCCAGTCGCAGCTGTCGTGCCCGCAGCACCAACCAACCGCCCAGCGCGATGAGCAGTCCGAGCACGATCAGTGGCCAGTCCCAGTAGCCCCACCCCAGGGGATGGCGAGAGTTGAGGACGAGCCACATCTGGTGGCCCTGCCAGCTGGTGGGCAGTCCAAGGCCGGTGACGTAGAGCTGCTCGGCGCGGGCCTCCAGGGCTGGACGTGCGATGCCGGAGGCGACGCAGAGAGCAGCGATCGTCAGCATCGCGACCGCCACCCCCAGACCGAGTTCCCTGCGCCGCAGCATCTGGACCGCGAGGACGAGGACGACCAGGCAGGTGAGGCCGCCCACCAGGTAGGGAATGGCCGTGGCCACCGCCACCAGTGGGTCGGCCCGGGTGAGCCCCGGGAGCGAGTAGATCATCACCGATGAGTACTGCACGTCTGCCCTGGAACTCCCAAGACCCGGTCGGGGCAGTCCACCGGTGATGGCCACCTCCATGCTCATGGTGCGCCGGTTCGCATCCTGAGCCATGGCTCCGTACAGCAAGGACGCCAGCAACCCGAGGCCCGAGACGAGGGTGACGACTATCAGCACACTGCGCGGCACGATCCTGCTGGCGCGAAAGGTGGGTTGGGCCATGATGCCTCCCGAGGGCTCTCATATTGATCATCGATATATCGATGATCAATATAGTCCTGCTCATCAGTACAGCCATTGGGAGCCGTCTCGCCGCAGGCTCCCACCGAGCCCCCTCAGTGCAGTCCGGGGGTCTTGTCGTCCCCCTCGAAGATCCTCTCCAGAGCGGCCCGGATGCTGCGGGCGCGCTGCAGGCCGACCCCCGACAGCTCACTGAGCTCCGAGGTGCTGCTGGCGTAGAGGGCCTGCAGGGATCCGAAGTGGTCGACGATCGTCTGGGCGGCCCTGGGCGGCAGTTCGCCGATGGTCGACAACTGCCGGTGCCCCCTGGCGTGCAGGACCATCGTCGCGGGGTAGGTCCTCGGATCCAGCCCCATCGTCTGGGCGACCAGGGTGAGATTGCCCAGATCCTCCCAGCTGAGCCGGTGGAGGCCCGCCAGGCTGAACTTCCACGGGTCGATCCCCTCGGGGCGGTAGTCCTCGACGAGGAGCCGGCTCTGCTCGTCGACCCCGGCGAACAGTTCATCGCGCTGCAGGCCGACCAGTCTGCCCTCCACTCCCAGGGCCGATACATAGCCGCGCACCTCGGCATCGATCCGCCGGGTCATCTCGATCCGCTGGGCCAACGCGGCGACGTCGTCGACGGTCGCCACGTCGTGCACCTCGACAACCGTCAGCTGGGCGGCCCTGTCCACCAGGCGGGCCCGGTAGCTGTTGAGCGTGTTGAGAGCCTGATTGGCGCGGCTGAGAAGAGTCTCCGGCTCCTCGATGCGGTGCCGGTCGCCGTCCAGGAAGACCGCCAGGGTGCTCATCGACGCCGAGGCCACCACCACCGGAACCCCGGTCTGCTGGGAGACCCGGTCGGCGGTGCGGTGCCGGGTGCCGGTCTCCATGGTGGGCAGCGACCCGTCGGGGACGAAGTGCACCGCCGCCGCAAGGATCCGCTCGTGGTCGCTGGACAGGATGAGTCCGCCGTCCATCTTCGACAGCTCGCGCAGCGCCTGCGGGGTGAGCTGGACGTCGATGTCGAACCCGCCACTGGACACCTGGCGCACCGCGGGGGAGTCCCCCAGCACGATGAGGGCACCGTTGTGACCGTGCAGAATTCGTTCCAGGCCGTCCCGGATCGGTGTGCCGGGAGCCAGTAGGGCCATCAGATGTCGCACACGCTCCGGTGCGCCGTCCGCCTTGTCAGCTGCGTCCTCGGTCATGGTTCGACTCTAGAACCTCGTGGAATCATGCCCGCTGCCTGTCCTCCTCCGATGCCGTCGGACGCCGCCGTCTGGCCAGGTTGAGCACCCCCAGGGCCTCGGCCACCGTGGACACCTCCACCACGTGCAGGCCGTGCATGGTCGGGGCCTTGGAGTGGGCCTCCCGGGAGTTGCGCGGCACGACCGCCAGGTCGAAGCCCAGCCGGGCCGCCTCCCCGACCCGCCGCTCCAGACCGGGAACCCGGCGCAGGTCGCCGGCCAGACCCACCTCGCCCAGGGCGACCACCCGGGTCGGGAAGTTCCGGTCGATCGAGCCGGAGGCCACCGCCACCGCGATCGCCAGATCGGCCGACGGATCGGTCACCTTGGCGCCGCCGACCGTCGAGACGTAGACATCCCGGGAACTCAGCGGCAGCCCCGCCTTGCGCTCCAGGACCGCCAGAATCATCGCCACCCGGCCGTTCTCCACCCCGTGGGTGGTCCGGCGCGGATACTTCTCGGTGGCCGAGGGTGCGACCAGGGCCTGCACCTCCGAGAGAAGCGGTCGCCTGCCCTCCATGGTGACCGTCACACAGGTGCCCGGCTGCGGATCGGCATTGTCGGAGGTGAACAGACCCGACGGATCGGGAACCTCGATGATCCCGGCGTCGGTCATCTCGAAGCACCCCACCTCGTCGGCCGGGCCGTAACGGTTCTTGGTGGCCCGCACCATCCGGAATCCCGAGTGCCGGTCCCCCTCGAAGGCCAGCACGACGTCGACCAGATGCTCCATGGTGCGCGGACCGGCGATCGACCCGTCCTTGGTGACATGGCCCACGATGACCACCGCCATCCCGCGCTGCTTGGCGACCCTCACCAGAGCGCCGGTGACCTCGCGCACCTGGGAGACCCCGCCCGGCGATCCGTCGGTGGCCGTCGTCCCGATCGTCTGCACCGAGTCGAGCACCATCAGGGACGGATTGGTCTGCTCGATGTGACCCAGCACGGTGCCCAGATCGGTCTCGGCGGCCAGATAGAGCTCGTCGGCCAGGGCGCCGGTGCGCCCGGCCCGCAGCCGCACCTGGGCGGCCGACTCCTCGCCGGTCACGTAGAGCGTGCGCCGACCTGCCTGCGCCCACTTCGCGGCGACATCGAGAAGCAGGGTCGACTTGCCGACCCCCGGCTCTCCGGCCAGCAGGACGACGACGCCGGGTACCAGGCCGCCACCCAGAACCCTGTCCAGCTCGCCGATCCCGGTCAGGTGCCGGTCGGCGGCCTGCTCGGAGACATCCCCGATCCGCACCGCGCGGGCCGTCGGAACATGGGAGGGCACGTCGGTGAGCTTCGGGGCGCCCTTCTCCACCACCGAACCCCAGGTCTGGCACTCGCCGCACCGGCCCACCCACTTCGCGGTGGTCCAGCCGCACTCGGTGCACACCCAGCCGTCAGACGTCTTCTTCGCCATGGACCCAGCATGACAGGCGGGACTGACAACTTCTGTTGAGGCCGGGGGACGACCCCTGGCGACCCCCGAGCGGGGTGGGTCGGCGCAGGGGTCGCGGTCCGCCGGGGTCGGGTTCCGTGGTCGGGTCAGCGGTCGGCGCCGTGCGCGCCCGGGCGACCCCTGGCGGCCTCGCCTCAGATTCGGATGAGGCCCTTGTCCGGGGTGTCGAGGACCACAGCGTTGATCCCGGGGTGTCCGTTGGGGCTGGTGAAGTCGAAGTTGATCCCCTCCACCTGATCGGGAATCGACTCGCCGAGCCAGTCCTCGACGCGCTCGCGGGAACCCGAGAGCTCCACCGAGTCCAGTCGCACCACACCCTCGAGGGACGTGGGTCGCAGATCGGTGGGGGACTCCCAGTGGATGAAGTAGGGCAGCTGCGGGTCGGCGATCAGTCCCTTGATCCCGATCTGGTGCCACTGGAGTCGGCGTCCGTCGGGGAACTGGCGGGAACCGGGCACCGACTCGCGGTGCAGCCGCTCCTCATAGGGGGCCAGGTCGTCGACGGCGACCGACCAGCCCATCCAGCCCCCTCCCATTTCGGAACGGGCGCGTACGGCCTGGCCGTAGACGGCCTTGTCGGCGGCGGGATGGTCGAGGACCTCCACCACCTCGATGTAGCGCGGACCGGCCAGCGGAAGGATGTGGTTGCGCGTGCCGAAACGCGGGTGGAAGCCGCCGTCCTTGAGAGAGACACCGAGTTTCGCACCAAGGCGGGCGGCCTCGACCTTGAGTCCTTCTGGGCCTGCGACGAAAGTGAGATGGTCGACATGCATGCGGCCATTCTCCCCGGCCGCACCGCTATCTGGAAACCGGGGGCACGGGGGTTGATCGCCACGCGCTTGATCATGGCGGGAATGGTTGGTCCATGAACTAGATTTGTGGAGTGCCCAACCAGGATCAGGAACCGACCCGTACGGCGGCCGGAACACCCCGAGTGACCCTGTCCACGAGCTCGATGTATCCCGAGTCGACGGCCAGTACCTTCGAGTGCGCCTCCCAGCTCGGCTACGACGGCGTCGAGGTGATGGTGGGGATGGACGCGGTCTCCGCCGAGATCGACGACGTCGAGGCGCTGGCCGAGTACCACCAGATGCCCGTCACCTCGGTACACGCCCCCTGCCTCATCGTCACCCCCAACGTCTGGGGGACCGACCCCTGGGGCAAGCTCGTCACCAGCGGCGAGGCGGCACGCCGGCTCGGGGCCCATGTCATCGTCGTCCACCCTCCCTTCCGCTGGCAGCGCGACTACGCCGCCCGCTTCGAGGCCGGCATCGCCGAGCTCAACGCCGAACCGCAGAACCGCGCCGCCGGTCTCGTCTACGCCGTGGAGAACATGTACCCGTGGCGCACCCCGGCCGGACGCTTCCTGGCCTACGCCCCGGACTGGGATCCCACCCTGCGCTCCTACGACCACCTCACCCTCGACCTCTCGCACGCCTCCACCGCCCAGATGGACGCCCTGGAGTACGTCCGAAGCTGGGGCCCCCGGCTGGCCCACATCCACCTCACCGACGGGTCGGGAACCTTCAAGGACGAGCACCTGATGCCGGGGGAGGGCAGCCAGCGGTCCTGGGAGGTGGTCCGCGACGCCGTCGGACGCGGATTCGACGGGGACGTCGTCATCGAGGTCAACACTCATCGCTTCACCAGCCGGGCGCTGCGCCAGGACGCCCTCGGGAGAGTCCTGGAACAGACCCGGGCCGCCGTCGCCGAGGGCCTCCAGTCCAGGGTGCAGGCGTACTCCGAGCCCCGCGGGGACGCGGGGCGCAGCTGACATGTGGCTCCGAGCACGCGAGATCGCCATGCACGCCGCGACGAACGAGAGGATCGCGGCGGCCGTCACCCGACTGGGACCGGCCCGCGAGATCGCCGCCTCCTATGTCGCCGGCGAGACCCTCCCCGAGGCGGTGAGGGCCGCCCGGGACGCCGTCGACAAGGGTCTTGAGGTCTCCCTGCACCCCCTGGTGCCCACCGCCACCACCCCGGCGGAGGCCGACCGGGCCACCGACGGACTGCTGGCGGCCATCTCCGCGCTGGGATCCTCCGCCGAGATGACCGGCCACTCCGAGGTCTCGATCGCCCTGTCGACGCTGGGGGTCTGCCTGCCCGAGGCCGGACCCTCCACCGCCCTCGACCGCGCCCAGAAGATCTGCCGCGCCGCCGGCAACGCCGGCGTCCTGGTCACCGTCGACGACGAGGGGCCCGAGATCCATGAGGCCGTCCTGGACATCGTCCGATCCCTGCTCGCCGACTTCCCCGAGACCGGGGTGGTGGTGCAGGCCGCCCGCCACGACTCGCTGGACCAGATCCGCGAGCTGGCGACCACCGGGCGACGGATCCGGCTGTGCAAGGGCGACTACACCGGACCTCGCAGCGAGATGGTGGTCGCCCCCCACGACGTCGACCTGCGCATGTCGGCCTGCCTGCGGACCCTCCTCCAGGGTCCGGCGACCGCACTGATCGCCACCCACGACCCGGTGTTCATCGCGATCGCCGAGCGACTGATCGCCGATCTCAACCGCGGACCCCAGACCGTTGAGTTCCAGATGCTCCAGGGCATCCGCCCCCTGGAACAGCGCCGACTGGCCGATATCGGCCGCCGGGTGCGGGTCTACCTGCCATGGGGTCGCGACTGGTACTCCTACTGCACCCGCCGAATCATCGAGAGGCCCGCCAATCTCATGTTGTTCTCCCGGTCACTGGTCGCCCGCCGGTGAGTGCGCGACGCGGAATCCCCGACGAGCCCTACGGCACCGACTGGCGCGGCGGCTCCGTCGTCGTCCCCCGGCGCCATCCCGTGCCCGGCCCGCAGGACCCGACGGAGACACCGGGACCCGGTGATGCCAGCCCGATGGACGAGGCCACAGAGCTGAGATCATCCGACACCCCGTCGAGCACCGCTGCCCCTGCCCCGAGGGCTGCCAGCGCTGCACCGGGGTCCAGCGACCCTGCGCAGAGGGACAGCGACCACGCACCGAGGGACAGCGACTCTGCGCCGAGGGGCACCGGGGCGACCCCGCTGTCGGGTGGCGGCGTCCCGCTGGTGCCCGTCGACCCCGAGCGGGACCGCAGGATCGCCCGTCGGCGCCGGCTGCTGATCATCGAGACCGTCCTGGTGCTGGCGATCAGCCTGGGCCAGTCCGCCTGGTACTCGATCCTGCGGATCATCGAGCGGATGACCCGCGGCGTCCCGCTGGCCAAGCAGACCTCGACCCTCAACGCCTCGGTGACCCCGGGCCGGCCCTGGCTCGATCTGGGCTACCAGCTCTCCGACATCGCCTTCGGGGTGGTCCCGGCCCTGCTGGCGATCTATCTGCTGGCCACCGTCAACCCGCCCCGTGGAGGGGTGCGCCATCGGCTGGGTCTGGTCGGCCCCCGATGGGGCCACGACCTGGGCGCCGGGGTGGTCATCGCGGCCGCCATCGGGATCCCGGGGCTCGGTCTCTACGCGACCTCCAGGGCTCTGGGGATCAACACCACCGTCCAGGCCTCGGCCCTCCAGGGAGCCTGGTGGGTGATCCCGGTGCTGATCCTGGCGGCGGTGATGAACGCGGTTCTGGAGGAGACCGTGATGATCGGCTACCTCATCACCCGATGGCTGCAGGTCGGCTGGAGCACCCTCACCGTGGTGCTCGCCAGCGCCCTGATCCGCGGCACCTACCACCTCTACCAGGGGTGGGGAGGATTCCTCGGCAATGTCGTGATGGGGGCGGTCCTCGGGCTGATCTTCACCCGCACAAGACGGCTGCTGCCCCTGGTGGTGGCCCACACCGTCCTCGACGTCGTCTCCTTCGTGGGCTACGCCCTGCTGGCCCCCCATCTGTCCTGGCTGTGAGCCGGCGTCCAGGGACCCGGGCTCCCGGAGGGTCGGACCCTCCAAGCGTCGGTGCCTGAGCGGACCCGGCGCCCGAGGGGCTGTCCGAGGGCCGGTCCGCCCGCCCCGGGGCCGACAGTCCGGGACATAGAATCGCCCCCATGCGAGTTGGAGTCTTCGGAGCAACAGGCCAGGTCGGCGGGGTCATGCGCACCCTGCTGGCGCAGCGACACTTCCCCCTCGACGACGTGAGGTTCTTCTCCTCGTCCCGGTCGGCGGGAAAGAAGCTGACCTTCAAGGGCACCGAGATCACCGTCGAGGACACCGCCACCGCCGACTTCTCCGGGATCGACATCGCACTGTTCTCCGCCGGTGGCGGCACCTCCCGCCAGTACTCCCCGCAGGTCGCCGCGGCCGGCGCCGTGGTGGTCGACAACTCCTCGGCCTGGCGCAAGGACCCCGAGGTCCCGCTGGTGGTCTCCGAGGTGAACCCCGGGGACGTCGCGAACCGGCCGAAGGGGATCATCGCCAACCCGAACTGCACCACGATGGCGGCGATGCCCGTCCTCAAGCCGCTGCACGACGCCGCCGGACTCACCCGGCTGGTCGTGGCCACCTACCAGGCCGTCTCCGGCTCGGGACTGGCCGGGGTGCGCACCCTGGCCGAACAGAGCCTGGCCATCACCGACCCGGCGGCCTTGGCCCTGGACGGCCAGGTCGGTCCCGGCATCGACCTCGGCCCCTACGTGGCCCCGATCGCCTACAACGCCGTCCCGCTGGCGGGCAACCTCGTCGACGACGGCAGCGGGGAGACCGACGAGGAGCAGAAGCTGCGCCACGAGTCGCGCAAGATCCTCCACATCCCCGACCTGCTGGTCGCCGGCACCTGCGTGCGGATCCCGGTCTTCACCGGCCACGGCCTGGTGGTCCACGCCGAGTTCGCGCACCCGATCACCCCGCAGGACGCCACCCGGCTGCTCTCCGGGGCCCCCGGCGTGGCCCTCGCCGAGGTCCCCACCCCGCGCGACGCCGCCGGCACCGACCCCTCCCTGGTCGGACGGATCCGGGTCGACCAGTCGGCCCCCGAGGGTCACGGCCTGGTGCTCTTCTGCACCGCCGACAACCTGCGCAAGGGGGCCGCCCTCAACGCCATCCAGATCGCCGAGCTGGTCGCCGCCGAGGGGGCCACCCGATGAACCCGCAGATCGCGGTGCTGGGCTGCGGAACGATGGCCGGTGCGATCGTCTCCGGGCTGCTGGCCGCCGGTACCGATCCGTCGCGGATCGTCGCCACCGCCCGGTCCTCCGCGACCCGTCAGCGGGTCGCGGAGACCCTCGGGGTGGCCGCCCTCACCGACAACCGGAAGGCCGTCCGAGGGGCCGATATCGTGCTCATCGGCGTCAAGCCCGCGATGGCCGCCGCGGTGGCCTCCGAGATCGCCGAGGATCTCGACCCCCAGGTCGTCGTCATCTCGATCGCGGCGGGAGTGACCACCCAGACCCTCCAGGCGGCACTGGCCCCCTCGGGAGGCCGCCCGGTGGTCCGGGTGATGCCGAACACCCCGGTGAAGGTCGGCCGGGGCACCTTCATCGTCTCCCCGGCGGCGGGGGCCGAACAGGCCGGCGAACAGGTCATCGCGCTGCTCGACCCGCTAGGGACCGTCGTCGAGGTGCCCGAGAAGCTGCACGACGCCGCCACCGCCATCTCCGGATCGGGCCCGGCCTACGTCTTCCTGGTCGCCGAGGCGATGATCGACGCGGGCGTGGCGATGGGCGTCCCGCGCGCCCAGGCCACCGAGCTGACGGTCGCCACCCTCGCCGGGTCGGCCGAGCTGATGGCCTCCAGCGGGGAGCACCCCGCGGTGCTGCGCGGCGCCGTGACCTCCCCCGGGGGGACCACCGCCGCCGCCCTCGACCAGCTGGAGAGCCACGGGCTGCGCACCGCCTTCGCACGGGCCCTGGAGGCCTGTCGGGACAAGGCCGCCCGGCTGAGCTGAGGGCCGCCGCAGGTCCGGTGACCTGCGGGTCGGGCTCTTTGCCCCCCAGAAGCGCACCGACTAGAATGGCCATTTGTCTGCGCCACCGGGCGCGTCGACGAGTCCTGGCGGTCCAGTGGCTCGGAGATCTCCGGTGCGCATCGGGCAATCACCCTGCCGGGCCCCCGCGGCCCAGTGCAAGCCGGTCCGGGGTCGAACGACCAAGGCCGAAACGAGAAGAGGTCCACAGTGGGTTCCGTTATCAAGAAGCGTCGCAAGCGGATGGCGAAGAAGAAGCACCGCAAGCTGCTGAAGAAGACGCGCATTCAGCGTCGTCGCGCCGGCAAGTGACGCCTCGACGGCCGTGATCGGCAGACCCCGGCGGCACCGTCGGGAGCCTGCGGACCGGCCGTCCCCGGTTGAGGGCATCCCACATCCCCCCGACCCTCGGGTCGAGGGGCATGTTGTCGTTCTCCGAAGGGCCGGATGCCATCTGTGCGACGACGCCGAGGCGGTGATCGCACAGCTGCTCGCCGATCACCCCGCACTGATTCCCGGGGGACCGGTACGGGTCGACGTCGACGCCGACCCGCAGCTGAGGTCCAGATGGGGCGACCATGTCCCGGTGACCTTCGTCGACGGGGTCCTGATCGCCTACTGGCACCTGGACCGCGACACCCTCCTGAGGGCTCTCACCGAGGGTCCCCGACAGGTGGCCGTCGTACCCTGATGTCGGCCCGGCAGGGGTCCTGTCGGCCCTCTGCCCGCCCGGTTCCGACACCGATCGGGATCTGTCGCCTATCACGGACCGTTCACGCCGACCACACCGGGGTCGGGAGAATGCTCTCCCGACTTGACGCCGAGGGGTCCGGACTGAGAGAAAAGTGGGGCAGAAGTGCGGGAGCCAAGGGTATCGGCACCGGGTTGGGGTCTGGACGCCGACCCCACCGACAACGCTTCTCCCCGGCGTCCGGCACAGAACGGGCGACGGGCTCCCACGAAGGGATACAGAGGATGACTCAGACGCCATCGAGCCCTGCGGAGGTGCAGGACAGTGGCCTCCAGACGAGGGCCGTCGCACAGGCCAGGGTGCAGTTCGTCGGCACCGGCCCCGGCGACCCCGGCCTGCTGACCCTGTCCGCGGTGACGGCGATCAACCGTGCCTCCCGCATCATCATCGACTCCGAGCGACTGCGCGCCCTGCTCCAGACCCCCGAGATCCAGCTCAACGCCGAGGCCGAGATCATCGAGCCCGACACCCCCCAGGACATCATCGCCGCCCTGCTGGACGCCGCCGGGCACGGTCTGGACGTCGTCCGGCTGGTCGAGGGAGACCCCTTCCTGGACGGCGACATCGGCGCCGAGTGCAGTGCCCTGGCGATCGCCGACCATGACGTCGACGTCGTCCCGGGAGTGTCCCCGCTCACCGCGGTCCCCGAGTACGCCGGGGTCTCCCTGCACGGACACGACGTCCAGCTGATCGGCGTCGAGTCGGCCCGCCGGGACCTCAGCTCCGAGGGCTACCCGTGGGCCGCCGAGGGCCTCATCGTGGTCTCCACCATCGTCGATCTGGTGCGCGAGGTCGTCGCCCACGCGCTGGAGTCGGGCCGCGGGGAGTCCGAGCCCGCAGTGATCACCCTGCACGGCGGCACCACCGAGCAGGTCTCCACGACCACCACCCTCGGCGGACTGGCGGCCGCGGTCGCCAAGACCGATCCGGCCGAGCCCGCCTACATCGTCATCGGTCACGTGGTCGCCGAGTCCAGCCGGGCCCGGCTGGACTGGTACGAGTCCAAGCCGCTGTTCGGCTGGTCGATCCTCATCCCGCGCACCCGCGACCACTCGGCGACCCTGCCCTCCCGCCTCCAGGACTACGGCGCACGATGTCTGGACGTGCCCACCATCAGCATGGAGCTGCCGCGCACCCCCCAGCAGATGGACAAGGCGATCCGGGGAATGGTGGAGGGCCGCTACGAGTGGGTGGTCTTCACCTCGGCCAACGCCGTGCGGGCGGTCCGCGAGAAGCTGGAGAGCATCGGCCTGGACTCCCGGGCCTACTCCGGGCTGCGGATCGCGGCGATCTTCGACTCCACCGTCAAGGCCCTGGCCGAGTGGGGGGTGCGCCCCGACCTGGTGCCCGAGGGAACCCAGTCGACCGCCGCCCTGGCGGCCACCTTCCCGGCCTTCGACGACGCCCTGGACCCGATCAACCGGGTCTTCGTGCCGCGCGCCGACATCGCCACCGAGTCCCTGTCGGCCGAGCTGTCGGCCCTCGGCTGGGAGGTCGAGGACATCATCGGCTACCGCACCGTGCGGGCCGCCCCGCCGCCCGCCGAGACCCGCGAGGCGATCAAGGCCGGCCGCTTCGACGCCGTCGTCTTCACCTCCTCGACCACCGTGCGCAATCTGGTCGGGATCGCCGGCAAACCGCACCGTCACACCGTGGTCGCCGCCATCGGGCAGCGCACCGCGGAGACCTGCGAGGAGCACGGCCTGGCGGTCGACGTGGTCGCCCCCGAGCCCACCCCGACGGCGCTGGCCGACTCCCTGGCCGCCTTCGCCGCCGCCCGCCGCGATGATCTGATCGCCAAGGGCCGTCCGGTGATCCGTCCCTCCCAGCGCAAGCGCCGGGGTCGTCAGCCCGGGCACTGAGCCGTCAGTCGCCACTGGGCCGTCAGATCAGCACGGATTCCCCAGATCACCACTGAGCCGTCAATCACCACCGGTCCACGGCCGGTAGCCGTAGATTTGGTGGGGACCGCAACCAGATTGGAGCCGGAGATGAGTCGCACGACGACCGTGCACCTGCTGCGCCACGGCGAGGTGGACAACCCGACCGGCGTGCTCTACGGGCAGCTGCCGGGCTTCCACCTGTCCCCGAACGGACGCCGGATGGCCGCCCGGGCGGCCGAGTTCTTCGCCGGCGTCCCGCTGGCGGCCCTCATCAGCTCGCCGTTGGAGCGCGCCCAGGAGACGATCGCCCCGGTCGCCGCCCTGAACCCGGGTCTCGAGGTGCAGTTGGAGCCCGACGTCATCGAGGCCACCAGCGTCTTCGAGGGACAGGTCTTCGGGCCGGGCCACCACGCCCTGCGCGATCCGCACAACTGGAAGTACCTGCGCGATCCGCTGCGGCCCAGCTGGGGGGAGCCCTACACCCACATCGCCGCGCGGATGCAGCGCGCCATCCTGGCCGCCGCCCGGCAGGTCGGGGAGGGCGGACAGGCCCTCATCGTCTCCCACCAGTTGCCGATCTGGATCGCCCACCTGTCGGCCGAGGGACGCCGACTGGCCCACGACCCGCGCAACCGGGTCTGCACCCTCGGGTCGGTGACCAGTTTCGGGGTCCTGGACGGACGCATCGTCCGCGTCGACTACGCCGAGCCCTCCCTGGACCTCATCCCGAAGGGGGCCCGCCGGGCGAACATCTCCGCCGGGTCGGCCAACCCGGCAGGGTCCGACCCCGCGGCATCGGATCCGGGTTCCGGCGGGCCCGCCGGACGATGAACCGGCGCACCCTGCTGGCCGCCGCCGGCCTGCTGGTGTCGGTTCCGTTGGCGGGCTGCAGCTCGTCGTCGGCGGCCAGCGATGACAAGGGGTTCGCCGCCGGTGACGGCTCCTACACCACGATCGAGGCCGACGAGCGCCAGCCGGCACCGGTGCTCACCGGCACCTCCCTGGACGGCACCCGACTGAGCACCGCCGACTCCGCGGGCAAGGTGATCGTCATCAACGTGTGGGGATCCTGGTGCGCCCCGTGCCGTCACGAGGCCCCCGGGCTGTCGAAGGCGGCCTCCCAGACCTCCTCGATCGCCGCCTTCTACGGCATCAACACCCGCGACCTGGACCGGGCCCCGGCCCAGGCCTTCGTGCGCGCCTTCTCGGTCAGCTGGCCCAGTTTCTTCGACCCCGACGGGGACCTCCTGCTGAAGTTCAGCTCCCTTCCCCCCAAGGCCATCCCCTCCACCCTGGTCATCGACCGGAAGGGCAGGATCGCGGCCCGCTTCCTCGGTGAGGTCAGCACCATCAGCCTGGTCCAGATCATTCGACAGATCGCCGCGGAGAAGCCGTGACCGAACTGCTGACGACCCCCACCCCGGTGCCCCTGGAGATCGGGGCCTGGGCTGCCTCGGCGCTGCGCGGATCGATGCTGGGAGCGGTGCCGGTGGCCCTGCTGGCCGGCCTGGTCTCGTTCTTCTCGCCGTGCGTGCTGCCCCTGGTGCCCGGCTACCTGTCCTATGCGGCGGGTCAGAGCGCCGTCGAGCTCTCCGAGTCCTCGGGCTCCGGCGGGCAGCCCGCACGGCGGCTGCGCACCCTCGCCGGATCGGTGCTCTTCGTGCTCGGCTTCACGATCGTCTTCGTGGCCACCGGCAGCGTGATCGGCGGTCTGGGACGCTCCCTGATCGCCCATCAGCGCACCCTGGAGATCGTCATCGGGGCGCTCACCATCCTGCTCGGGGCGATGTTCGCCGGGCTGCTGCCGCTGGGACGCCGGGAACTGCGCCTCCACCGGCTGCCGCGGGCCGGGCTGGCCGCCGCCCCTGCTCTGGGGGTGGCCTTCGGACTGGGCTGGACGCCGTGCATCGGCCCGGCCCTCACCGTCGTCTACGGGCTGTCCCTCCAGGAGGGGTCGGCGCTGCGCGGCGCCGCACTGGCCTCCTGCTACGCCCTGGGGCTGGGGATCCCGTTCATCGCCGCCGGCGCCGCCCTGGGCTGGCTGGGACGCACCGTCGGATGGGTCAGACGTCACCAGCTCGGCGTCCAGCGGGCCGGCGGGGTGCTCATGATGGCCGTCGGGGTCGCCCTGGTGACCGGCTGGTGGGCCGCCCTGATGGCCATCCTGCGGAACTGGGCGGCCCGGTTCGGAGCAGTGATCTGAATGGGCCGGGATCGAATGGGCCGGGATCGAGTGGGCTGGGATCGAGCGCACGGTGTCGGGTGGCCGACACCCGACGGGACGACCGCCACAGCGATGGAGGGGTGAGATGACCGACAGCACGAAGGCCCTCGGGCTGCGCGCCACCGCGCGCTGGATCTGGGGTCAGCTCACCAGCATGCGCACCGCCCTGGTGCTGCTGTTCCTGCTGGCCGCCGCCGCGATTCCCGGATCACTGATCCCCCAGACCGCCTCCAGCGCCATCAAGGTCGCCGACTTCGCCGCCGCCCACCCCACCCTGGACGCCGTCTACCGGCGCCTGGGGCTGTACCACGTCTACACCTCCACGGTGTTCTCGGCGATCTACCTGCTGCTGTTCATCAGCCTCATCGGCTGCATCATCCCGCGCATCACCGCCCACCTGAGGGCGCTGCGGCGTCAACCCCCCAGGACCCCGGCCCGTCTCGACCGGCTGCCCGAACACGCCGAGCGGACCATCGACGCGACCCCCGCCGACGCCGAGCGGATCACCGCGGCCGCGCGCAGCTGGCTGCGCTCCCGGCACTACCGGGTGGCCCTCGACGAGGACGGCTCGGTGCGCGCCGAGCGGGGCATCCACCGCGAGACCGGCAACCTCGTCTTCCACGTCTTCCTGGTGGTGCTGCTGGTCGCGATCGGCTGGAACACCCTGTGGGGGTACAAGGGCAGCGCGGTGGTCGTCGAGGGCCAGGGGTTCTCCAACAACCTCACCCAGTTCGACGACTTCCACGCCGGGGCGATGGTCAACACCGACACCCTCACCCCCTTCTCGCTGGTCCTCAAGAAGTTCAACGTCAGATTCGAGACCGGTCCGGTCCAGCGGGGAGCCGCCCGCCAGTTCGCCGCCGACGTCTCCCTGACCCGAGACGGCCGCACCTCCGAGCACACCCTGGAGGTGAACCATCCGCTGACCCTCGGGTCGACCAATGTGCACCTGCTCGGGCACGGCTACGCGCCGGTGGTCAAGGTCACTGACGGCAACGGCCACGTCGCCTTCCAGGGGGCGGTGGCCTTCGTCCCCCAGGACGGCAACTTCAGCTCCACCGGGGTGATCAAGGTGCCCGACGCCCGGCCCGACAGGCTGGCCTTCCAGGGATTCTTCCTGCCCACCGCCTCGGTGGGGGCCACCGGGCCGGTCTCGATCTTCCCCGACACCTACAACCCGCAGCTCTTCCTCAACGCCTGGTACGGGAAGCCGATCCCCGAGACCGGCACCCCGCAGAACCTCTACGTGCTCAACACCACCGGCATGACCCAGGTCTCCGAGAAGGGTCAGAAGGTCAGCTTCGCGCTGAGACCGGGCCAGGGGTACCGGCTGCCGGGCGGCCAGGGCAGGATCGAGTTCACCGGCTATCAGCGCTGGACGAAGATCCAGGTGTCCCACTCCCCGGGTCTCCCGCTGCTGTTCGCCTCGGTGCTGATCTCGGTGGCAGGGCTGTGCGTCAGCCTGTTCACCCGGCCGCGGCGGCTGTGGCTGAGGGTCCGCCCCGACGGCGATCGGCTCACCATCCAGGTGGGCGGACTGGACCGGGCCGACGCCCGCGCCGGCCTCGACGAGGACGTGACGGACCTGCTGGGAGTCGCCGGGGGAGCTACAGTGTCCCCGATCGCAGCCGAGGAGGCCTCATGACACTGGCGAGCCTGTCCGCGCTGGGCATCGTCACCGCCGCCGTCGTCTACATCCTCGCCTTCCTGGCCCACGTGGCCGAGTGGGCCGGGTTGCGCGGCATCGGGGACGACCCCGCGGATGACGTGCCGGATGACGTGCCGAACAAGGTCCGCGAGGCCGAGGTGCGCGCCGAGACCTGGGGCCGGATGGGCCTGTACCTCACGGTGATCGGGGCGGCCAGCCAGGGCGTCGGGGTGGTCTGCCGCGGGCTGGCGGCCCACCGGCTGCCGTGGGGCAACATGTACGAGTTCGTCACCGCCGCGCTGTTCTTCGTGGTGGTCGCCTACCTGCTGCTCATGACCCGACGCAACGTCCGCTGGCTCGGGATCGGCGTCACCCTGCTGCTGGCGATCGGCAACGGACTGGCCGCCACCGTCCTCTACGTCGGGATCGCGCCCCTGGTCCCGGCCCTCCACTCGGTGTGGTTCGTGGTCCACATCGTCGCCGCCTGCCTGGCCGCCGCCGCCCTCAACGTCGGCGCCATCGCATCGGTGCTCTTCCTGGTCAAGCAGCGGGCCGAGCGCCGGGCCGCGCGCACCGGCACTCCGCTGCGCGGATTCCTGGCCCGGGTTCCCGACTCCCGGTCGATCGACAATCTGGCCTACCGGGCGCACGCCTTCGGATTCCCGATCTGGACCTTTACCATCGCCGCCGGATCGATCTGGGCCGAGTACGCCTGGGGACGGTTCTGGGGGTGGGACCCCAAGGAGACCTGGTCCCTGGTGACCTGGGTGGTCTACGCCGGCTACCTGCACGCCCGGGCCACCGCCGGCTGGCGGGGCACCCGCGCTGCCGTCATCGCGATCATCGGGATCGCCGCATTCTGGTTCAACTTCGTCGGGGTGAATCTGTTCATCTCCGGTCTGCACTCCTACGCGGGGATCTGAGACGGGACCCCTGAGTGACTGACGAACGCTATGACGACCGACAGGTGTGGCTGCCGGCTCTCTACCAGGAGCAGTGGGAGCCGCTGGTGCGGCTCGTCGCCCTGCTGGTGTCCCCGTCCCACCCCGACGGCGCCGTCGCCGAGACCCTGGTCCGCGACGCCATGCTGGGGATGTACCGGGACGATCCGACCTTCCACTCCTGGTCTCATGTGGTGGGCTCGCTGCGCGCCCGGGTCGCCACGGCGGCCCGGGTCGCCCAGCGCGGGGCCGGCGGCTCCGATCCGTCATCGCTGTCGCGCCGGGAGACCGGCGAGGAGGCGGACGGTCCCGAGGACGCCTCAGGCGACCCGGGCGCAGGAGACTCGGTCCCAGAGGAGGCCGGTGGCGGGGACGCCGACCTGCTCACCGGGTTGACCGGCCTGCCCCGCCGGCTGCGCGAGGTGATCGTCGTCAAGCTGTACGCCGGGGTCTCGATCGCCGAGACCGCCGACATCCTGGAGGTCACCCGCCGGGTGGCCCGCCGTCGTGTGGTGCGAGCCCTGGCCGAACTGGTCCGGATCTGCGACATCCCGCCCGACACCGACGTCCAGGAGCTGGTCGCCGACCGTCTGCGAGCGGCCGGCGAGAGGGTTGTGCCCTCCGACCGACGGGACGAGATCCTGCGACGGGCCCGCGAGATGCGCGAACCCCGGGGATCCTGGCGCAACCACGCGCTGGTCGCCGCGATCATGGTCGCCGCACTGGCTGCGGGCTACGGGCTGTCGACCCTGTGGGGAGGGTCCGGGGACCAGACCGATCCGACCGCCAGCGGTGTGGTGAGCGCCTCCGACCTGGGAACCTCCTCGGCCGACACCTCGGTGACCACCATGCAGGCCGGCGTCCAGGTGTTCTACCTGGGCCGCGACGACGGGCTGATCTACCGGGAGTTGCGCACCCTTCCGACCGTCGGCGACCGGCTCGGCACCGCGGTCGCCGCGGTGCTCAACGTGGCGCCGTTGGACCCGGAGTACATCTCCAGCTGGTCCGGCGGGCAGGTCAAGGAGGCCCGCGTCCGGGGCGATCGGATCACCCTGGACCTGTCCCAGTCGGCCTTCGCCCAGTTCCGCACCCGCGGCCAGGAGGAGGACGCCATCCAGCAGTTGGTGTTCGCCGCGACCGCCGCGGTCGACAACGGATCGCAGAAGTCGGTGCGGATCCTGGTGGACGGATCCCCCAACCTTCCTCTCATCGGCAAACCCCAGGCCGACTTCCAGCGCGCCCGGCTCAATGCGGTGGCGCCGCTGTGGATCGACACCCCGGAGGCCGGCACCACGGTCTCCTCGGGGCCGCTGATCATCTCCGGGGTGGTGAAGTCCGGGGTCGCCTCGCCGACCTGGCAGCTCTCCAGCACCGCCTCGAAGACGGTGGTGGCCCGGGGCGGCGTGGAGACTCTTCCCCCGTACGGCTCGTGGATGCGGTGGCACCAGGAGATCGTGGTGCCCGACGTCCCGGGGGAGTACCTGGTGAGGTTCACGGTCGGGCGCACGACCGTCCAGAGAACCATCTCGGTGAGCTGATCGTCCCGCCCGCTCAGTCGAAGAGGCGGCCCGCTCAGTCGAAGAGGCGGCCCGCCGCCGCGGTGGCCAGCCGGGCGGGCACCAGACCCACCGCCGTCGTCTGCACCTTGTTGGCCAGCCCGTCGACCGCGGCGGGCTCGTGGCGCGACAGCGCGCGGAAGGCGGTCTCCACCACCTGGTCGGGGTGACGTCGTCTGCCAGGGAATCCGTCGTCGCCGGCCGCGTCGAAGAAGCCGGTGTCGGTGGGACCGGGACAGATCGCGGTGACCCGGACGCCGGTGCCCCTCGTCTCGGACCACAGCGCCCGGCTGAAGGACAGCACGAAGGCCTTGGCCGCCGCGTAGGTGGCGAAACCGGGGATGGGCTGGAAGGCCGCGGTGGAGGAGACGTTGATGATCGTTCCGCGCCCCCGGGCGATCATCGCGGGAAGAAGGGTCGACGACAGCTGGACGACCGCCTGGCAGTCGACCGCCACCTCGGCCGCCAGCCTGGCCGGGTCGGCCTCGGCCACGGTGGTGAGGGTGCCGAACCCGGCGTTGTTGACCAGGGTGTCGACGCAGATCCCGCGATCTGCGAGGTCGGTGGTGAGTGCGGTGGTCCGGGCGGGGTCGGACAGGTCCACCGACTCGGTGATCACCTGGACCCCGTGGTCGACCCGGATCCGGTCGGCCAGTCGGTCCAGCACCTCGGTGCGCCGGCCGACCAGCACCAGATTGTGGTCGCGGCGGGCCAGATAGCCGGCGAAGGCCTGTCCCAGGCCTCCGGTGGCGCCGGTCACCAGCGCCCACGGCCGCTCGTCGGGGGTTGAGGGGCGGGGTGCGCGGTGATCGGCGGGGGTCTGGTCAGGATGGGTCATGACGAGATCTTAGGGCGGCCGCCGGAGACGCCGCCGGGACACGATCAGTCCAGCGAGGCCCCCCGGGTCTCCAGGGACAACTGGTCGGCGTCCAGGGTGTCCAGTGCGGCGCTGACCGCCTCGGGGCTGAACTGTCCCGAGTCGCTGGCGTCCAGCAGCGCCCGGCGCTGGGCGACGATCAGTCTGAGGGCGTAGTTGCGCGAGATCTCGGCGGCCCGACGCCGGTGCTCGGGGGAGGCGATGGAGTCTCCTGCCGGGGAGGTCGTCGGCTTCTCGCGGATCTCGGCGAACTGGCGCCAGGCCAGTGCCACCGCGGCCGCCTGGAGCCTGTTGTCCTCGGCCTGGCCGCCCTCCTGCCGGTTCATCCGGGCCAGCAGGGTGCGCATACCCGGGGACACCGGCACATCGCGGACCGCGCGGTGCAGCAGGGTGCGGATCTCGGCCTGCTCCTGGGGATCGATCCCCTCGGCGACCGCCGGGCGGGCCAGCTTCACCACCAGCCCCAGGGTGCTGCCCTGCAGCAGCAGGGAGGCGGCCGCCACCAGGAAGGCGACCACCACGAGGAAGGACCGGTGCGGAGTGTCCAGCGGCAGGGTCTGGGCGGCCGCCAGGGTGATCGCCCCGCGCATTCCCGCCCAGATCATCACGACACCCTCGCGGGGCCCCAGCGGGTGCTCGATGTAGTAGTCCAGATCGGAGATCATCCGGCGCAGCCGAGCGCCGAACCGCTCCACCCGGCCCGGGGACAGGGTGGTTCCGCGGAACTCCATCGTGCCGTCCTCGGAGGCCCGGGCCTGCCCGACCCTCTCGGTCGCGGCGACCAGCCGGGTGCGGTGCCGGGAGCGGCGTCTGGACCGTCGCGCCACCCACATCAGCAGGGGGGCGACGACGGCGGTCCGCACCACCAGGGTGAGCACCAGGGCAACGGCGGCGACCGAGACGGCCAGCCGCCAGCCGAAGGACTCGGCCTCCATGTCCTTGACGATCGCGGTGAGCTCCAGGCCCATCAGCAGGAAGACCGCCGACTCGAGGATGAGCATGACCGCCCCCCAGGTGTTGCGGCTGGACATCCGCTGGGTGGGGGTGAGGACCCGCGGCCCGTGGTGGCTGGCGACCAGTCCCGCCACCACCGCGGCCACCAGGCCCGACCCGTGGAGATGCTCGGCGGGCAGGTAGGCCAGGAAGGGGGTCGCCAGCGACAGCACGGTGTCGGCGGTGGGCTCGTGGACCCGCGATCGCAGCCAGATCATCAGCCGGCCGATCAACCAGCCGACCACCAGCGCCACCAGGACGGCCAGCAGGAAGTCGCCGATCACCTTGCCGGCGCTCACCTGACTGGCGATCGCCCCGACCGCCGAGGCGAGGATGACCAGGGCGGAGGCGTCATTGATGAGGCCCTCCCCGTCCAGCACGGTCACCACCCGGCGCGAGACACCGGCCCTGCGCACGATCGAGGTGGCCACCGCGTCCGAGGGGCTGACGATCGCTCCCAGCGCCAGGCAGGCGGCGATCCCGATGCCGGGGGCCATCCGATTGACGACGAAGCCGATCACCCCGGCGGAGATCGCCACCAGCAGAACGGCCAGCACCCCGATGGGTGCGATGTTGCGCCGGAAGTCGGAGACCGGCATGTTGACCGCCGCCGAGTAGAGCAGCGGCGGAAGGATGATCATCAGCACCAGTTCGGGCTCGACCTCGACCTCCGGCATCCCGGGGATCAGCGCCACCGCGGCGCCCAGCAGCAGGAGCAGGATGGGCGCCGCGATCCCGGTCCGGTCGGCGAGCAGCTCGGCGGCCGCGATGACGAACAGGGTGGCGATGATGATGACGAGGACGACAGTCACGGGGTCATTCTCACACCACCCCGCCGTCAGCGCGGGTCCGCCTGGAAGAACCGGTAGGCCGGCGAGTCGGAGGCGTCGCTCCACGGATAGCCGACGGCGTCCAGATGCCCGGTGAACCCCGGATCGGCACTGGCACCGGCGAATCCGGCGAGCACCCGGCCGGTGTCCATCCCGAAGCTTCGGTAGTGGAACAGGGAGATGTTCCACCGGCTGCCCAGCACCGACAGGAAGTGCACCAGGGCCCCGGGCGACTCCGGGAACTCGAAGCTGGCCAGCCTCTCGCCCAGATCCACCGGGGGACGTCCCCCGATCATGTAGCGCAGGTGGGTCTTGGCGTTCTCGTCGTCGGACAGATCGGCCACCCGGTAGCCGCCCCGCCTCAGGGCCGAGGCGATGTCGGCGCGCTCCTCGCGGCTGTGCAGCTCGACGCCGACGAAGACGGTGGCCCGGTCGGGGTCGCAGTAGCGGTAGTTGAACTCGGTGACCATCCGCCGGCCGAGCACCCGGCAGAAGTGCAGGAAGGAGCCGGCCCGCTCAGGAATCTCCACGGCGAAGAGCCCCTCCCGCTGCTCGCCGAGCTCGGCCCGTTCGGCGATGTAGCGCAGCGAGCCGAAGTTGAGATTGGCCCCCGACAGGATGTGGGCCAGCCTCTCCCCGGTGATGTCGTGGCCGCGGACGTACTTCTTGAGCCCGGCCAGGGAGACCGCCCCGGCGGGTTCGGCGACCGCCCGGGTGTCGTCGAAGAGGTCCTTCACCGCGGCGCTGATCTCATCGGAGCTGACGGTGACCACGTCGTCGATCGACGACTTGAGCAGCCGGAAGGTCTCCTCGCCGATCCGGGCCACCGCGACCCCCTCGGCGAACAGCGAGACGTGGTCGAGGGTCACCGGGTGGCCGGCGGCCAGCGCGGCCGCCAGGCAGGCGGACTCCTCGGGCTCGACGCCGATCACCTGGATCTCGGGCATCAGCTGTTTGATGAGGACGGCGATGCCGGCCGCCAGGCCTCCGCCGCCGACCGGCACGAAGACCCGGTCGAGGCGGGCGTCGTCCTGCAGCAGCTCCAGGCCGATGGTGCCCTGGCCCGCGATCACCAGCGGGTCGTCGAAGGGGGCCACATAGGTGAGCCCGTGGTCGGCGGCCAGCGCGACGGCGTGCTCCTTGGCCTCGTCGAAGGCGTTTCCGGCGAGCACCACCTCGCCGCCCAGCTGGCGGACCGCCTCGACCTTGATCGAGGGGGTGGTGACGGGCATCACGATCACCGCGCGCACTCCCAGCCGGGCCCCCGACAGGGCGACCCCCTGGGCGTGGTTGCCCGCCGAGGCGGTGACCACCCCGGCCGCCCTCTCCTGCTGGGAGAGGGCGCGCATCCGGGTGTAGGCGCCGCGCAGCTTGAAGGAGTGCACCGGCTGGCGGTCCTCCCGCTTGGCCAGCACGGTGTTGCCGATCCGGCGGGAGAGTCGCTCCATCGGCTCCAGAGGAGTCTTCATCGCGACCTCGTAGACCGGTGCGCGCAGCACGGCGCGCAGGTAGTCCTGGGCGCTCATCGGGGCGGATGGGACCGGCTGGCCGGCGGGGACGTCGGCCGGCCCGAGGGCGGATGCCTCCAGGCCGCTCTGGGTGACCATCCTCACACCCGGTGGGACAGGACGGGCCGGGAGGCCGAGCCGGCCTCCGCAGAGGCGGACGCCGAGGCCGTGGCGCTCGAGCCGGCGGCCGCCGCGGTGGCCGGAGCCGCCGTGCGGGAGACCGGGACCACCTGGGAGAGGTCGCGCACCCCGCCGCGGTCGGCGGAGGAGGCGAGCAGCCCGTAGGCCTTCAGAGCGGTGGAGACGGCGCGGGTCCGGGTCACGTGCGGGGTCCACGCGTCGGCCCCACGGGCCTCCTCCTCGGCCCGCCGACGGTCCAGCTCGGCGTCGGGGACGTCGAGGCTGATGGTGCGGTTCGGGATGTCGATGGAGATCGTGTCGCCGGTGCGGACCAGGCCGATGAGCCCGCCGGAGGCCGCCTCGGGGGAGACGTGGCCGATCGACAGTCCGGAGGTGCCACCGGAGAAGCGGCCGTCGGTGAGCAGGGCGCACTCCTTGCCCAGGTGCATCGACTTGAGATAGCTGGTCGGGTAGAGCATCTCCTGCATGCCCGGTCCGCCCTTGGGGCCCTCGTGACGGATCACCACGACGTCGCCGGCCTTGATCTTCTTGCCGAGGATGCCGGTGACGGCGTCCTCCTGGGCCTCGTAGACCACCGCCGGACCGGTGAAGGTGAGGATCGAGGCGTCCACCCCGGCGGTCTTGACGATCGACCCGTTCTCGGCGATGTTGCCGTAGAGCACGGCCAGCCCGCCGTCGGCGGAGTAGGCGTGCGCGATGTCGCGGATGCACCCCTGAGAGCGGTCGGTGTCCAGGCTCTCCCAGCGGCTCGCCTGGGAGAACATCCGGGTGGTGCGGACCCCGCCGGGGGCGGCCGCGTAGAGGGTGCGGACCTCCTCGTCGGGATCTCCCATCAGGTCGAAGTGGGCCAGCTCCTGGGCCATCGTGGCGGGCCTGCCGTCGGGGGACCAGACGGTCGAGGTGGAGGTGTCGATGAGGCCGCCGCGGTTCAGCTCCGAGACGATGCCCAGCACCCCGCCGGCGCGGTGGACGTCCTCCACGTGGAAGACGCTGGTGGAGGGGGCCACCTTGCACAGGTGCGGGACCCGGCGCGACAGGGCGTCGATGTCGGACATCGTGAAGTCGACCTCGCCCTCCTGGGCGGCGGCCAGCAGGTGCAGCACGGTGTTGGTGGATCCGCCCATCGCGATGTCCAGGCTCATGGCATTGGAGAAGGCGGCCCTGGTGGCGATCGAACGGGGCAGCACGGTCGCGTCGTCCTGGTCGTACCAGCGCTTGGCGATCGCGACGATCTGGCGGCCGGCCTGCTCGAACAGCGCCTTGCGGTCGGCGTGGGTGGCCAGCAGGGAGCCGTTTCCGGGCAGCGACAGGCCGAGCGCCTCGGTGAGGCAGTTCATCGAGTTGGCGGTGAACATCCCCGAGCAGGAGCCGCAGGTCGGACAGGCGTTCTCCTCCATCAGGGCCAGGTCGTCGTCGCTGGTGGACTCGTCGCCGGCGGCGACCATCGCGTCGATGAGGTCGAGCTTGCGGATGCCGTCGGAGAGAGTCACCTTGCCGGCCTCCATCGGGCCGCCGGAGACGAAGATGGTGGGGATGTTGAGCCGCATGCTGGCCATCAGCATGCCGGGGGTGATCTTGTCGCAGTTGGAGATGCACACCAGGGCGTCGGCGCAGTGGGCGTTGCACATGTACTCCACCGAGTCGGCGATCAGCTCGCGGCTGGGCAGCGAGTAGAGCATCCCGTCGTGTCCCATCGCGATGCCGTCGTCGACGGCGATGGTGTTGAACTCCTTGGCGACGCCGCCGGCCGCCTGGATCTGCTCGGCGACGATCTTGCCGACGTCGCGCAGGCCGACGTGGCCGGGGACGAACTGGGTGAATGAGTTCGCGATGGCGATGATCGGCTTGCCGAAGTCTCCGGCTCCCATGCCGGTGGCGCGCCAGAGGGCGCGGGCACCGGCCATTGCGCGGCCAGAGGTGCTGGTGGCGGATCGCAGGGTGGGCATGTCGTCTCCTAGGTGGCCGTGGTGCGGGTGGCGTCGGCCGGGTGAAACAGGGTGTCGGCGGATACAGGAACGCCCTCCGTCCGTGAGGAGGGAGGGCGCGCGGTCTCGTGTGCGAGGGCGGGGGTCTTCAGACCGCGCGCCGACGAATAAGAACTCGACCGGTATTCATGGCCTGCAGGCTACCAGCAGGGACAACCCGTCCCGAAGGCGATGTCCAGATCCTGGACGCCGGGTCACGGAGTGAGACTGCCCATGAAGGGCAGCAGGGGTGTCATCAGGCCGGCGCTCATCCACGCCATGCCCAGACCCATCGCGGCGTCCGCCAGGCCGCTGAGCCGGGCCGAGGCCGGGGTGGTGGGGGAGGTGTGGCAGCAGGCCGGCAGGCCGGGATGGGGCGGCCGGCCGGTGACTGCGCGCACCAGTCCGGACAGGCCCAGAACCACCAGGCAGACCATCAGGGGCAGCCCGATCCCGGTGATCAGGGTCAGCCCCGAGACGGTGGTGGCCCCCTCCGCCATTCCGGAGTGGGCCATGTCCCCCATCCCCGTCATGGTGGCGGAGTGCCCCATCCGGGAGTGGCTCGCCATCGAGGCCAGGTGCCAGACCATCGCGGCGAACATCGCGGTGTGGCCGGCCGCCAGCCAGGAGGTCTTCCAGGCGGCCATCGCGGCCATCCACAGGGTGCCCAGGGACATCACGGTGATGAACACCGGGCCGGTGAGCACCCCGGGAAGAGCGCCCCACCAGCTGTGCGGCACCATCAGCAGCATCACCACCGACATCGCCAGGTGGAAGCACTCCGAGACCGCGATCGGTGCGCCGTGCTCCAGCGGTTCGGCCGGGGCCCAGGAGGGCGGGATGTCGACGCCGAGGCTGGCGAGCAGGTCGCGGACCGACCAGAGGGTGCACCAGATGAACAGGATGAGCAGGCCGATGAAGGTGACCGGGGTGCTGGTGAGGGTGAACATGTGTCTCCTTTGAGCCTCGCAGGGGACGCTATCGGGGGCCGCGTCGCGGATCAACACGGACCGCCGGGAGCGGGCCCGACGGCGTGCGCCGGTGCGCGATTGCGGCGGGTCCCGGATGGAAGTCGGCTCCGGATGGAAGACTGTGCCCATGACCACCGGGGACTCTTTCGACATCGCCATCATCGGGTCGGGATCGGGCAACACCATCCTGGGCAAGGAGTACGCCGACAAGAAGGTCGCCATCATCGACTCGGGCACCTTCGGCGGCACCTGCCTCAACTACGGCTGCATTCCCTCCAAGATGTACGTCATCCCCGCCGACTTCGCCTCCTCGGTGGGAGACGCCGCCCGGGTCGATGTCGACCTGGAGCTGGCCGGCGCCGACTTCCGGGCCATCCGGGACCGGATCTTCAGCCGGATCGACCCCATCTCGCGGTCCGGCCTGGCCTTCCGCCAGGGGTTGGACAACACCACGGTGTTCACCGAGGAGGCCCACTTCGTCGACCCCCACACCCTCCAGGTCGGGTCCCGGCAGATCACCGCCGAGCAGATCGTGCTGGCCGCCGGGTCGCGGCCCCGGGTCCCCCACCTGTTCGGCATCGACGACCCGCGCTGGTCCGACCGGATCCACACCTCCGACACCATCATGCGGATCGACGAGCTGCCCGAACGGCTCGTGATCCTGGGCGGCGGGTTCATCGCCGCCGAGTTCGCCCACATCTTCTCGGCGCTGGGCTCGAAGGTCACCATCATCAACCGGTCCGGCAGGATGCTCCGCCGGGAGGATCTGGACATCTCCCGGCAGTTCACCGAGGAGCTCGCCTGGCGGGCCTCACTGCGGATGTCGGAGGAGACGGTGGCCATCGAGGAGGACGCCGGCGGCCACCTCACCGTCGTCACCGTCGACTCCTACGGGGTCGACTACATGTACCCCGGCGACATCGTCCTCAACGCCACCGGACGGATCCCCAACTCCGACCGGCTCAACCTGCCCGCCGCCGGGGTGGCGGTCGACGACGACGGTTTCGTCACGGTCGACCAGTACCAGCGCAGCTCCGTCGGGCACATCTGGGCGCTGGGCGACATCTGCTACCCCGGATTCCTCAAGCACGTCGCCAATGCCGAGGCGCGGGTGGTGCGCCACAACCTGCTCCACCCGGACTCCCTGGTCGCCGCCGACCACCGGTTCGTGCCCCATGCGGTGTTCTCCTCCCCGCAGGTCGCGGCGGTGGGGGCCACCGAGCAGGAGCTGCGACAGTCCGAGACCCACTACGTCTCCTTCACTCAGAAGTACTCCGACGTCGCCTACGGCTGGGCGATGGAGGACGACTCCCACTTCGTCAAACTGCTCGGCGATCCGGTCACCCGCACCCTGTTGGGAGCCCACATCATCGGGCCGCAGGCCTCCACCCTCATCCAGACCGCGATCCAGACGATGACCTTCGGCCAGCGGGTCGACGACGTCGCCCGTGGTCAGTACTGGATCCACCCGGCGCTGCCGGAGGTGATGGAGAACGCCCTGCTCGGCCTGGCGGGGGAGATGGACACAGCTGGGAAGGAGGCGTGACCCACCCCTCGCTCACCCTCCTGGTCTGCTGCCCGGGGGCCTAACCCTCCTGGCGGCCGGCCCGCCAGTAGCCCATGAAGGCGACCTGGCCGCGGTCGACACCGTGATCGGTGACCAGCAGCCGGCGCAGCGCCTTGACGGTGCCGGCCTCACCGGCCACCCAGGCGTAGAAGCGGCCCCCAGATGAGGCCTGGGGCGCCTCCCACAGGAGCTCCCGGTCGACGTCGACGTCCTCCAGGGCCGTGGCCGCCGGGTGGTCGGTGCCGATCACCTCGGGACGGTCCCGGCAGAACTGTTCCACCGCCGCGATGAGGGCGCGGCCGGGCTCGGCCTCCCGGGCCAGCCAGTGCAGCCGTGACCCGGACGGCACCTCCACCGGCAGGGCGTCGTCGGCCTGGGGGATCTCCAGGAAGGCGTGCACCCGGCGTCCCCGGGACGGGTCGGGTCCGGCCGTCGCGGCCATTCCCTCGAGGATGGCGCAGACCGCCGGGGCCGCCGTCTCGTCGCCGGCCAGCAGGATCTCCGGAGCAGCACCCGGATGGAAGTCGATGCCCAGCCCCGAGTGGGGTGAACGGGAGTCCGGGCCGACCACCACGAGCTCATCGCCGAGGGTGGCGTCCAGCGCGAACCGTGAGCCCGGACCGGCCGGTCCGTGAATCGCCACGTCGACGGTCAGCATCCGGCGTCCCGGGTCGATGGCGCGCACCGTGTAGGTGCGCATCGGATTGCGCGCGGAGTCCGGGGCGGCCAGCCACCGCTGGTACCAGTCGCCGGCCTCCAGCGCCCCGGCGTCGTCGAGTCCCAGGTCGCACCAGGACCCGTCCGGGTTGGGCAGCAGCAGCTTGATCCGCTGGTCGAGCCGGTCGGTGCCGAAGACGTCGAGATCCTCGCCGACCAGTTCGAGGCGGATGAAGTGGGGGCTCAGGCGCTGCCGGGCGGCGACCCTGACCCGGTAGGGCCGGAAGCCGCCGGTGGGCACCGGGCGCGGGTCGGGAGTGCTCATGCCGCGCCCCGGTTCCCGGTCTGCTGCGAGGGCCCGTCCTCCGGGGCCGGCTGTCCCGGCTGTCCCGGCTTCTCTGGTTGTTCCGGCTTCTCTGGTTGTTCCGGCTTCTCTGGCTGTTCCGGCTGTTCGGGTTGCTGCGGGGCCGGACGCGCCCTGCCGAGCGGGATCACGATCGGCGAGCCGTTGACCGGGTCGGCGATCACCCGGGTGTCCAGGTCGAAGACCCGGGTCATGGTGTCCTGGGTGACCACATCGGCGGGACGTCCCCGGGCCATCACCGTCCCCTCCCGCATCGCCACCAGCCAGTCGCAGTAGCGGGCGGCGAGGTTGATGTCGTGGAGCACCATGACCACCGTCGTGCCGGTGCTGCGGTTGAGCTCGGCGAGCAGTTCCAGCACGTCGATCTGGTAGGCCAGATCCAGATAGGTGGTCGGCTCGTCCAGCAGCAGCAGGTCGGTCTGCTGGGCCAGCGCCATCGCGATCCAGACCCGCTGGCGCTGGCCCCCCGACAGCTCGTCGACCGGACGGGTGGCCAGCTCGGCGGTGCCGGTAAGCGCCATCGCCGAGGCGATCGCCTCGTCATCGGCGGCCGTCCAGCGCGCGAAGGTGCCGCGGTGCGGGGCCCGGCCGCGGGAGACCAGGTCCTCGACCACGATCCCGTCGGGGCAGGTGGGCGACTGGGGCAGCAGACCGAGCACCGTGGCGACGGCCCGGGTCGGCATCTGGTGGATCATCCGACCGTCCAGCAGGACGGCCCCGGAGGAGGGCCTCAGCAGCCGGGCCATGGTGCGCAGCAGGGTGGACTTGCCGCATCCGTTGGGTCCGATGATGGCGCCCATCCGGTGGTCGGGGACGGTCAGGTCGAGGGCCTCGATGACGGTGCGCTCGCCGTACCCGACGGTGACCGCCTCGGCGGAGAAGTCGTGATCGGTCATGCCGTCTCCCTGCGTGTGAGTCTGATGATGAGAACGATGAGATAGCTGCCGCCGACGATCCCGGTGACCACTCCCACCGGGTAGCTGTGGACCAGCAGATGGGCCGCGATGAGGTCCGAACCCAGCACCATCGCCGACCCGACGAGGGCCGCCGGCAGCAGGCAGGACCGGCCGTGGCCGACCAGATGGGCGGCGATCGGCCCGCACAGCAGGGAGACGAAGGCGATCGGCCCGGTGGTCGCGGTGGCGGTGGCCAGGATGACGACGCCGACCAGCATGATCGCCTGCCGGGTGGCCCGGACCCGGACCCCCAGGCCGGCGGCGGCGTCCTCCCCGAGTCTCATGGTGTCCAGCGGACGGGCCAGCACCGCGATCCCCGGCAGGCCGACCACCAGCACCGCGACCAGCGGCGTCAGATCCGACAGCCGGATCCCGTTGAGGCTGCCGGTGAGCCAGCGGCTGGCCGCCTGGATGTCGTACTGGTTGCCGCCGATCATCACCCACATGGTGGCGGCGTCGAACATCGCACCGGCCGCGATACCGATGAGGATGAGCCGGGAGGTGGCCCCGCGGCCCTGCCAGGCCAGGGCGGCGATGGCCAGCGCGGTGAGCAGTCCGCCGGCCACCGCCATCCCGGTCAGAGACAGCCCCGAGGCGCCGACCAGGATGATCCCGGCCACCGCGGCGGTGTTGGCCCCGGCGGTGATGCCGATGATGTCGGGGCTGGCCAGGGTGTTGCGCAGCAGCACCTGGAAGCAGGCTCCGACCACTCCGAAGGCGGCTCCGGCCAGCAACCCGGCGAGGGCCCGGGGCAGCCGCAGGCGACCGACGGTGAAGGAGGCTCCCGGCACCTTCTGTCCGAGGACCACCCGGATCGCCTCGCTCGGCGAGTAGATGCGCTCCCCGACGCACAGGCAGGTCAGGAACAGGCCCGCCACCATCACGATCAGGACGACGACCACCAGAATCTGGCGCTGCTGCTGGCGGCGGCGTCGGGACCGCACCAGATCGGCCTGGGCCGCGGTGCTGCTCACAGCTCCCCCATCCGGCGGCTGCGCACCAGCGCGATGAACACCGGGGCGCCGATGATCGCCATCACGATGCCCACCTGGACATCGGTGGGCCGGGTGATGATCCGTCCCAGGACGTCGGCGAGAAGCAGCAGCAGGGGTCCCACCACGACGCTCCAGGCGAGCACCCAGCGATTGTCGGCGCCGACGATCGCGCGCACGGCGTGCGGGACGATGAGCCCCACGAAGCCGATCGGCCCGGCCAGGGCGGTGGAGGCGGCGGCCAGCAGCACCGATGCGGCGGCGACCAGGAGCCTGACCCGGCCGACCCGCACGCCCAGGCCGGCGGCCATCTCGTCCCCCAGGGCCAGTGAGTTCAGGGCCCGACCGGAGAAGGCGGCCAGCCCGGCTCCGACGACGAAGAAGGGCAGCACCTCGACGATCTGGTCGAACCGGGCACTGTCGATCCCGCCGGCCTGCCAGGACCGGAAGGTCTGCAGCAGCTCCGCGCGGGGAAGCAGCACAGCCTGGGTGACGCTGGTGAGCACGGCAGCCATCACGGCCCCCGCCAGGGCCAGCCGCAGCGGGCTGGGGCGGCCGCGTCCCCCCGAGCCGATCCCCCAGACCGCGGCGGCGGCGCCCGAGGCGCCCAGGATCGACGCCCAGATGTACTGGCCCGGGGTGTCCAGGCCGATGTAGGCCATCCCGATGACGATGAGTGCGGCGGCACCAGCGTTGACCCCGAGAATCCCGGGATCGGCCAGCGGATTGCGGGTGATGGCTTGCATGAGGGCCCCCGAGACCGCCAGCGCGGCGCCCACCAGCAGACCCAGGACGGTGCGCGGGACCCGGGTGCGGACCGCCTCGGCGGCGAAGGTGTGCACCGACGGGTCGGTCAGTGCCGACCAGACCTGGCCCAGTGGGACGGACCGGGAGCCCACCGCCACCGAGGCCGCGCAGGCCAGCACCAGGGCGACCAGCGCCACTGCCAGCCCCCACAGCCGGGCCCGCCGGCGTCCCACCGGGACGGTCGACCGGCGGTTCGCCCGGCTGGTCCGGACCGGGGCGGGTGGCGCTGTGGGGGCCACCGGGGTCAGCTCAGCTTCTCCGCGGCCCGTGCCAGGGCGGCGGCGTAGGGGCCGACCTGGCTGGGGATCGACAGCACCGAGGGGGAGACCGCCGAGGCGAGCTCGGAGTTGTCCTCGATGACGGCCACCGAGCCGCGCTTGACCGCCGGGATCCGCGAGATCAGCGGATCCTTCTGGAGGAGCGGGAGCAGGGTCTTCGGGTCGCCGTAGGAGACGATGATGTCGACGTCGGAGTAGACGTCGGCGTTCTCGGCCGAGATCTCCTTGTAGAAGGCCGCACCCTGGGACTGCTTGGCGACCGAGGCGGGGGTGGTGAACCCGAGATCGGTGAGGTAGGCCGGTCGGGCGTCACCGGTGGTGTAAATGGTGAGGGTGGACAGCTTCTTGGGGTCGAACCACATCACCGCCGCCGAGCGGCCTTTCAGCCCCTTGTACTTGGCGATCGCCGAGACCATCGTCCGCTCGCAGTCGGCGATCACCTTCTCGCCGGCGGAGGTGCGTCCCATCGCCTTCGCGGTGACGCGCATCACGTCGCGCCAGGTGGCTCCCCAGGGGATCTTCGAGGTGTAGGGGATGGTCGGGGCGATCTCGGAGAGGGTGGCGTACTGCTCCTTGGTGACCCCCGACGAGATGCCGAGGATGAGGTCGGGCTCGGTGTCGGAGATCGCCTCGGTGTTGATCGAGTCGGTCTCGTCGTAGACCTTCGGGAGCTTGTCTCCGGTGCCGCCGAGCTTCGTCACCGCGCGGGCGGTCCAGGCGAGCATGCCGTTCTTGTCGACCTGCCCGTAGTTGGCGCGGGGCATTCCGACCGGCAGGACGCCGAGGGCCAGCACGGCGTCCTCGCCGCTCCAGCCGGTGGTGGCGATCCGGGTCGGGGCCTTGGGGATGGTGGTGCTGCCCCAGGCGTGCGTGATGCTGACCGGGAAGGAGTCGGTGGGGGCCGTGCCGGATCCTGCAGGGTTCGATGCCGCGGAGCCCGAGGAGGCGGGAGAGCCCGACGAGGAGCCGGTGGCGCCGCAGGCCGACAGGGCCAGCAGGGCGGTGCCGCCCAGAGCGGTGGAGAGAACATGGCGCCGGCTGAGCGGCGTGGTGAGAGGGGAACGGTGGGACACGGGGTTCACGGGCTCCTTGAGAAGATGTCGACGGGTCGCTGTGCTGTCTGGCGGCGCGTGCCTCCGCAGGAACGGGCAGGACGTGCTGTCGGGCAGAGCTGAGTGCCAGGCTGGGCCGGGTGTCGGGCGGGGGAGAGACTCCTCATCACCTGACAATTAGGTGAGCCTAACCTCATCTAATTGGTTGAGCAACCGCTGACAAGCGCAGATGCACCCGCCGGGACCTGCTCCGATGCCGGCCGGAGGTGCCCCGAGTGGCACCAGGGGTGAGAATGGGGTCATGTCCACCGCCCGCAGCATCGCATGAGCACACCGATGAGACCCGGGGTCGCTGTCCCCGGAGACGGGCATGGATCCGGGCATCCGCAGGCTTCCGGATACCTGCAGGCTTCCGGACATCCGCACGGGGGTGGTGCTCATGTCGCCGGGGGCTCTCACCCTGCTGGGCATCCCGGCAGTGCGCCCTCTGCTGGGCATCCCGGCGGTCCGCCCGGTCCCCGGGGGCCGGGGAGGATCATCCGGGCCGCCACCCCCCGATGGGTGATCGCCTGCTCGATCGCACTGAGCTGGATCGCCGCTGCCGCGACCGCGATGCTGCTGGTGCTGCTGGGCGAGGGCGTCGACCGGATCGCGGCCGGCGGTCGGATGTCACAGCGCGGCGTGCTGGAGTGCGCCGTGCTGGCGGTGATCGCCGGTGCCGGGGTCGGCGTCGGCCAATGGCTGTCCCAGTGGGCGGCCTCCTCGACCGAGCGACGACTGCGCCAGGCCGTGATGTCGAGGGTCCTGCAGATGGGGCCGACCGGCACCCGCCGGCGCACCGGAGCACTGCTGTCCATGGCCACCACCTCCGTGGAGCGCACCGCCCACTACCGGGCCGGCTTCCTGGGGCCGATCGTCGGGTCGATCACCACCCCGCTGCTGGTCCTGACCGTGATGGCGGTCACCATCTCTCCCGGGATCGCGCTACGGCTTGCCGCGCTCATCGTGCTGGTGCCCCTGGCGATCGGCAGCTTCCGACGTCTGGTCCGTCCCGTCGGGGCCGCCTACCGGCGCTCCCAGGCCCGGCTCACCGCGGCCTTCCTGGAGGCCCTCCAGGGGCTGGACACCCTGGTCTACGCGCGGGCCGCCGGCCGGACCGCCGCCCAGCTCGCGCACCGGGGCGAGCAGCACCGCCGGTCCCTGATGCGACTGCTGGCCGGCAACCAGCTGCTGATCCTGGTGGTCGACGCCGCCTTCTCGCTCACCGTGGTGGTGGCCGGAGGAGTGCTCGCGGTGGCCCGGGTGTCCTCGGGGCGGCTGTCGGTCGGGCAGGGGATCGCCGTGGTCCTCATGACGATCCTGGTGATCGGGCCGGTCGACGTGGTCGGCCAGTTCTTCTACATCGGGGTCGTCGGACGCGCCCATCAGGCCATCCTGCGTCGTCACCTGGAGACCGGGCGTCCGGCCTCCCGAGCGGGGACGGCGACGGGTGCCTCGCCCCGGGTGCCCACCTCAGCCGGCACGTCACCCCGGGACTCCACCGCGGCCGGCAGGTCACCCCGGGACTCCACCGCGGCCGGCAGGTCACCCCGGGACTCCACCGCGGCCGGCGATCGGTCGCGCGAGGCTCCCGCAACGGGCGGTTCACTGCGGGCCCCCACCGCACAGGGCACGTCGCCGGACCCCCGGCGTCCGGCCCTCGAGCTCGACGATGTCAGCGCATCCTGGACCCCCGGTCGCCCGGTCCTGACCGGGGTGAGCATCCGGGTCGACCCCGGCGAGACCGTCGCTCTGGTGGGCCCCAGCGGGATCGGCAAGTCGACCCTCAGCGCCCTTGTCCAGGGCCATCTCACACCGACGGCGGGGACGGTCTGGGTCGACGGGATGGACACCCGCACAACCGACCCCCGGGAGCTGCGGTCCAGACTGGCCGTCGTGGAGCAGCGCCCCTTCCTGTTCCTCGGCACCATCGCCGACAACCTCCGGATGGCCGCCCCGAAGGCCTCCGAGGCCGACCTGTGGGCAGCCCTGGGGGTGGCCGGGCTCGCCGAGGAGGTGGGCGCCATGCCTCTTGGCCTCCAGACCCCGGTGGGAGAGCGCGGCCGCACCCTGTCGGGCGGTCAGGCCCAGCGGTTGGCGATCGCCCGGGTCGCGCTGCGCGACGCCCCGATCCTCATCCTCGACGAACCGACCTCCGAGGTCGACCTGGCCGCCGAGGCCCAGATCCTGGCGGCCCTGCGGCGACTGGCCGAGGGCCGCACGGTGCTGCTCATCGCCCACCGGCCGCAGGCGATCCTGTCCGCCGACCGGGTCATCAACCTCGCAGAGCTCCAGGAGGGCCGATGAGCACGTCCTCGAGAAGGTCACTGGTCGGCTGGCTGGTGGGACACACCCGACGACTGGTGCCCGTCCTGGGGATCGCCGCCGTGGCGAGGATCGCCTCCCAGCTGGCCGGCGTCGCGCTGCTGGTGATCGCCGCCCGGGCCGTCGTGTCGGTCGCACGCATCGGCGATGCGTCAACCGGGAGCCCGAGCCACCCGCAGCTGCTCGCCCTCGGCCTGACGATGGCCGGGGTGGCGCTGGCGAAGGCGGTGCTGCGCTACCTCGAGCAGTACTGCGGACACTGGGTGGCCTTCGGCTGCCTCCAGCGGCTGCGTGAGCTGTTCTTCTCGCGTCTGGTCCCCCAGGCCCCCGCGGCGACCACCGGGCGCGCCGGGGCCGAACTCACCGAGCGCGCCACCCGCGACATCGATCGGATCGAGGTGTTCTTCGCCCACACCCTGCCCCCGGCGGTATCCGCCGTCCTCGTGCCGGTTCTCGCGCTGGCCTGGCTGGCGGGGACCTCGGGGGTGCTCGCGTTGACGCTGGCGGCCTCGGTCCTGGTGGTGCTGGTGGTGCCGGTCATCGGCGCATCCCTCAGTTGGCGGGCCGCCCGACGGGTGGCTGCCGGACGCGGGGAGGTCGCCGCCCAGCTCGGTGACGACCTGCAGGGGGTCCGCGAGGTGCTGGCCCTCAACGCCGGACCGGCCCGGATGGGCTCCCTGGAGGCCGCCGACCGCCGGCTGGGTTCGCTGCGCGGCCGCTCGGGCGCCCTCGCCGGGGTGCGCGCCGGGATCATCGCCGCCGTCCAACCCGCGGGACTCGTGGCGGTCGTCGTGGTGACGCCACTCTGCGGGGCCGGCTGGGAGTCGATGCTGACGGCTCTGGCGGTCGGCATCGGCCTGTGGACCCCCGCCCGCGGGATCGACGACTTCGTCCAGGGTCTCGACGACTCTTTGGCCGCCGCCGAGAGGGTGCGCGAGGTGATCGACGCGACACCCCTCGTCGTCGATCCGGACTCCCTGGTGGGCGGCGGCCAGGACCCGCGGATCGTTCTCGATCGGGTGTCCTTCGGCTACCCCGGCGGGGGTCGCACGGCTCTGGACGACGTCTGCCTGACGGCGGAGCCGGGCTCCTGGACCCGGGTGGTCGGGGTGTCGGGATCGGGGAAGTCCACCCTCGCCGGACTCCTGCTGCGCGGCTGGGACGTCGACTCCGGGAGTGTGCGGCTGGGCGGCGTCGACGTCTCGGCGATGAGCCTGGACGAGCTGCGCTCCCGGGTGGCGATGGTGCCCCAGCATCCGGTGCTGTTCTCGGGGAGCCTGGCCGACAACCTGCGGCTGGCGCGTCCGGAGGCCGATGCGCGGCTGCTGGAGCGCGCCCTGGCCGCCGTCTGCCTGGAGGACTGGGCGGCCGGACTGCCCCAGGGGCTCGACACGCCGATGACCGGTCGGGGATCCGGGGTCTCCGGGGGCCAGTTGCAGCGGATCGCGATCGCCCGCGGACTGGTGGCCGGTCCCGAGGTGCTGGTGCTTGATGAGGCCCTCAGCCAGCTGGACGCCCCCACCGCCGAACGGGTCCGCGCCGGCGTCGCCCGATGGCGTCGGGGAATGACCGTGCTGGAGATCACCCACCGGGTCGATCTCGTCCCTGACGACTCCCCGGTGATCGTGCTGGACGCCGGCAGGATGGTGGAGCAGGGGATGGCCGGTCGGCTCCGCGCCGGGGACGGACCGCTGTCGCGGCTGGTGGCCAGGGGCTGAAGGTGCTCCTACCGGGTGGACGCGACTCGGCCCTGCGCAGTGGTCTGCGCAGGGCCGAGGGGAGTCCGGTTGATCAGTCGTCGGGGCTGATGAGGCCCCTCTGGTAGGCCCTCACCAGGTGGCGGGGGACCCGCAGCTGACGGCCCTCGACCACGATTGGGACCAGCTGGGGAGCCTCCGCCTTCCACTGGGAGCGGCGGTGGCGGGTGTTGGAACGCGACATCTTGCGCTTGGGAACGGCCATGGTGTCACCAGCTCGACTTCGTGATGCCGGGCAGTTCGCCGTTGTGGGCCATCTCGCGGAATCTCACGCGGCTGATCCCGGCCTTGCCGACGAATCCGCGCGGCCGGCCGTCAATGGCGTCGCGGTTGCGCAGTCGCACCGGGCTGGAGTCGCGGGGGAGCTTGGCCAGCTCTCGGGATGCGGCCAGCCGCTCCTCCATGGACAGGCTCTCGTCCTTGCGGGCCGCGCGCAGCTGGGCCCGGCGCTCCGCATGGCGGGCGACCAGCACCTCCCGCTTGTGCTGCTTGACGATCTTGGACTTCTTGGCCATCAGCGGGCCTCCTTGAACTCGACGTGGCGACCGACCATCGGGTCGAACTTGCGCAGCACGAGCCGGTCGGGGCAGTTCCGCCGGTTCTTGCGGGTGACGTAGGTGTACCCGGTGCCCGCGGTCGACCGCATCTTGATGATCGGCCTCAGATCCTTGCTCTTCTTGGCCATCGGGCCGTCTCCTCTCGCGGTGCCGGCGAGGCACCTCCCATAGACTCTGTTGAGAACTATTCTCATATACTGCCTCAGGGTCGGCCCTGGGGCAAGCCGGACCCTGGAAAACGGGGCAGGTTCCGGGGGCGCCGGCTGCGGCGGAACGGCATGTGGGGGTAGTCTCACCGGGTCCGCGCCGGGGCTTGCCCTGAACCGCAGTCGGCAGTTTTCGACAAGATCAGTACAATACGGCTGGAACCCACAGAACACAGTGCCCCACGGGGCCAGGAAGCAGAGCGTCATGAAGAACGGCATTCACCCCGACTACCGACCGGTGGTCTTCCGCGACATCTCTGCCGGGATGAGCTTCCTCACCCGGTCCACTGCGAACTCGCAGAAGTCGATCGAGTGGGAGGACGGCAACACCTACCCGGTCATCGACGTCGACATCTCCTCGGCCAGCCACCCCTTCTACACCGGCAAGGCCAAGGTCATCGACACCGCCGGCCGCGTGGAGAAGTTCAACCGCCGTTACGGGCGCCACTGACCTATTCGGTCGGCGGGCAGCGATGTCCGCCTATCCACGAGTTCTGCGATCTACAGGGTGAGCATCGGATTATCCATCCGGTGCCCCGTAGGTGGCAGAACTCGTCTCTGTGCCCGCGCTGCAGGGTTGGCTGTGGCTCGGGAGTGGGCGGTCGCGGGATGAGATCTGCCACTGTGCCTGCGGCGCGTGCACTATCCAGCGCCCCGCACTGCAGGTGGCAGAACTCACCGGCGCAGCTCCCTGGGGCGCCCCCGAAGGCATCCCGAAGTGGCTCAAAGCGGCCCTGAGCACGCTTGTTCATTGGGCCGGAGCGCCTCGGAGTGGCTCAAGTGGCCCTGAAGAGGATCGTTCGGCGGGTCGGGGTGCCCCTGAGTGGATCAAGCGGCCCTGGCCATGTTGTCCGGTGGGTCGGGGTGCCCCGAAGGGGCCTCGAGGGCTGCACTGCTGTGTGATCCGGGGCGAGACTGGACGGCCTTCCTGTCAGATCTTCTCGCCTCGGGCGAGCATCTCGGTGATCACGGCGTCGATCCCGCGGCAGTCGATGATCTTCATCCCCTTGGGGGTGAGCCGCAGCTTCACCCGGCGGCCCAGGGAGGGCACCCAGTAGCGCGTGGTCTGGAGGTTGGGCTCCCAGCGGCGACGGGTGTGGCGCTGGGAGTGGGACACCGAGTTTCCGTAGCCGGGGCGCGTGGCCCGGACCTGGCAGCGACGAGACGTGAGATCTCCAATCGAAACAGTAATGAGAATCGTTCGCATATAATGCGCGGTATCGATCCCCGGTCAACTCGAGTCGTTTGGGAGCCGGGCGTTGCGGTGGGCTTCGGGGGTCGGTCCCACGAGAGACTCGAACAGGCGATGGAGCTCGGGGCTTCACCGTCGCAGGTGCTTTCGGCCATGGGCACAGCGGGCTGGATCCCACGGATCCCAGTGAGATCTGCCACCGGAGAGTGCGGGCTCTGGACTATCCATCCGGTGCTCCGTATGTGGCAGATCTCAACTCTGCGATTGCCTGGCGGAGCTGGCTGTGGACCGCGTTCAGCAGGTCCGAGGTTGAGTTCTGCCATCTTGGTGGGTGGCGAGTGGATTATCCGACTGCCGGTGCCGTACATGGCAGATCTCATCCGTGTGCCGGGTCGGATCACCCGATCCGGTCCGGCTGCCGCCCCCCAGCGGGTCGGATCACCCGAAGCGGCCCGAGATGTAGTCCTCGGTGGACTTCTGGGTGGGGTTGGAGAAGATCCTCTCTGTGGAGTCGATCTCGACCAGCCGACCCGGTTCGCCCTGAGCCTTGAGGTTGAAGAACGCGGTCCGGTCGGAGACCCGCGCCGCCTGCTGCATGTTGTGGGTGACGATCACAACGGTGAAGCGTTCCTTCAGCTCATTGATGAGGTCCTCGATCGCCAGGGTCGAGATCGGGTCCAGGGCCGAGCAGGGCTCATCCATCAGCAGCACCTCGGGTTCCACAGCGGTCGCCCGGGCGATGCACAGCCTCTGCTGCTGGCCACCCGACAGGGAGGCTCCCGAGCGGTCCAGCCGGTCCTTCACCTCGTCCCACAGGTTCGCCCCGCGCAGCGCCCGCTCGGTCACCTCGTCGAGGGCCTTCTTGTTCTTCGCCCCGGTCAGGCGCAGCCCGGCCACCACGTTGTCGCGGATCGACATCGCGGGGAAGGGGTTCGCCCGCTGGAAGACCATCCCCACGGTCCGGCGCACCGCCACCGGGTCGACCCCCTTGCCGTACAGGTTCGCCCCGTCGAGCAGCACCTGTCCGGTGCAGTAGGCCCCCGGGATCACCTCGTGCATCCGGTTGAGGGTGCGCAGCACCGTCGACTTGCCGCAGCCCGAGGGCCCGATGAAGGCGGTCACCGTGCGCGGTTCGACGGTGAGCTCCACCGACTCCACGGCGTGGAAGTCTCCGTAGTAGATGTTGAGGTCCTTGACCTCGATCCTCTTGGCCATGTCAGTCCTTTTCTTCTGGTCGTCGCCGCATCCGCGAGGGAGGCGGTCACCGGCCCATTCGGCGCAGGTAGCGGCGGGAGATCGCCTTGGCGATGATGTTGAGCCCCATCACCAGGACGATGAGGGTCAGCGCGGCGCCCCACACGGTGGGGGTGTCGGCCGATCCCTGGGTGTACGCGTTGGAGATGATGGTGGGCAGGGTGGCGAAGGTCTGGGTGTTCGGATTCACCGTGAGGTACTGGTTGAACTGCAGCAGCACGATCAGCGGTGCGGTCTCTCCCATCACCCGGGCCAGCCCGAGCATGATGCCGGTCGCGATTCCCGAGATCGAGGTGGGCAGCACCACCGAGACGATGGTCCGCCACTTCGAGACGCCCAGTGCCAGGGAGGCCTCGCGCAGCGAGTCGGGCACCAGCTTGAGCATCTCCTCGGTGGACCGCAGCACGGTCGGCACCATGAGGATCACCAGGGCCAGGGACGCCGCCCAGGCCGACTGGTGGCTGCCGAAGGTGGTGACCACCAGGGCGAAGATGAACAGTGCCGCGACGATCGAGGGGACTCCGGTGAGCACGTCGACCGCGAAGCTGATCACCCTGGCGATCTTCGTGCCGCGGGCGTACTCGACCAGGTAGATGGCGGTCAGCAGGGCGATCGGAACCGAGATGACGGCGGTGATGAGGCCGATCTCCACGGTGCCGAGGATGGCGTGCAGGGCGCCCCACTTGGCCTGGTCCGCGGCGTCCATCGCATTGGTCCACCAGGACGCGCGCAGCAGGGATCCGATCCCCTTGCTGATCGCAGACCACAGCACCCACACCAGCGGTGCGACGGCCAGCAGGGTGGACAGGACCATGAAGGCCGAGGCGAATCCGTTGCGGGCGGTCCGCCATGCGGAGGGCCGGGAGAGGTCCAGACGCGGTGCGGGCGCTCCGGCGGTCGCGCCTGAACCGGCACCTGCGGTGGCGCTCACACCTGCGCTCACCCCTGCGTTCGCACCGGCACCGGCGGCGACGCCGTTCGGCGTCCCGGGGGCGGTCTTCGAGTCGTGGGGGGATGAGGAGCTCATCGCTTGACCCCTCTCTCGGCGATCATTCGGGCCGCGCCGTTGACGAAGAAGGTGATGACGAACAGGGCCAGGCCCGAGGCCACCAGGGCGCCCAGGGACTTGGGATCGTTGAGGGCCTCGGGGAAGTCGCGGGCGATCTTGGAGGCGAAGGTGTCGCCGCCGGTGAAGATCGACGGGTCGAAGGCCCGACGCAGCTGCATCTGGCTGACCTGCTGGAGGATCAGGGTGACGGCCAGGGTCTCGCCCAGGGCCCGTCCCAGACCGAGCATCGATCCGGAGATGATCCCGGACCGGGCGTGGGGCAGGACGGCCATCTTGATGACCTCCCAGCGGGTGGCCCCCAGGGCGAGGCTGGCCTCGATCTGGTCGGTGGGGGTCTGGGCCATCACGTCACGGCTGGTGGCGGTGATGATCGGCAGGATCATGATCGCCAGCACGGTGGAGGCCAGGAAGACGGTTCCGCTCACATCGGTCCAGCTGGGTGTCTCGCGGAAGATCGGGATCCAGCCCAGAAGGGTGGCCAGCACCGAACGGATCCACTCCAGGAAACCGGCCTGACTGAGCACGATGCTGCCCCACAGGCCGAAGATGATGGAGGGCACCGCGGCCAGCAGGTCGACCACGAAGGCCACCGGACCGGCCAGCCGAGGAGGCGCCATCTGGGTGATGAACAGGGCGATGCCGATGGCCAGTGGCACCGCCACCGCCAGCGCGATGATCGACGAGATGGCGGTGGTCCAGGCCATCGCTGCGATCCCGAAGTTGAGCGGGGAACTGTCGGTGGACCAGGTGCGGGTGGTGAAGAAGTTCGACTCGTTGTCCTGCAGCGCCGGGATCGCGGACCTCACGAGGAAGGCGAAGATCAGCACCACCAGGACGGCCAGCAGGATCGCCACGGTGGCCGAGGTGCCGGAGAAGATCCGGTCGCCGACCCTGGACGGCGGCTTGGTCTGCACCCTGGTCGGGTGCGGGTCGGGCTGGCCCGCGGCGTGCGGGGACGCCGGGCCGTGGGACTGCGCGACGGCGTTCGGTTCGGCCATGGATTTCCTTCCTCAAGCGGGATCCGACACGACGGGACCGTGCCCGGTGAGACCCGTCCGACGTCAACAGTGGCACATCGGCGGGTGGTTGAGACCGGGCACGGTCCTCATCGTGATGAATCGGGACGGACAGGTCAGGAGATGGCCGCCACCGAGGCGAGCACCTTGCCGGAGACCTCGGCCGGCAGCGGGGCGTAACCGGCCTTCTGGATGGCGGTCTGCTCGGTGGAGGAGGCGTAGAAGGACATGAAGTCCTTGAGGAGGGCGGTCTTCTGGGGGTCCAGGCCCTTCGAGCAGACGATCTGGTAGGTCACCAGAACGGCCGGGTAGACGCCCTGGGGGGTGTCCTTGTACTGCATCTCCAGGCGCAGGTCGTTGCCGTTGCCGGCGGCCTTGGCGGCCGAGACCGCCTTGCCGGCGGACTCGCCGGTCAGCTCGACAGGTCCGGCGCCGTTGTCGATCTTGGCCATCGACAGGCTGTTCTTGGTGGCGTAGCTCCACTCGGCGTAGGAGATCGAGTCCTTGGTCGACTTGACCGCCTGGGAGACGCCGGCAGACTTGTCGGCGCCCTTTCCGGTGCCCTTCCACTGCTTGGAGTGGGGCTCGGACCAGATGTCGCCGGCTGCCGTGTTGAGGTAGTTGGTGAAGTTGTCGGTGGTGCCCGACTCGTCGGAGCGGTAGAACACCGAGATGTTGGTGGAGGGGAGCTTGGCGCCAGGGTTCTCCTTCTTGATCGCCTCGTCGTCCCACTTGGTGATGTCGCCGGCGAAGATCTTGGCCATCGTCTGCGTGCTGAGGGTGAGATCGGAGACGCCGTCCACGTTGTAGACCACGGCGATCGGGCCGGCGACCATCGGCAGGTGCCAGGCGTCATTGGCCGAGCAGCGCTCCTTGGCCTTGGCGACCTCGCCCTTGTCGGCCGACAGGGCCGAGTCGGATCCGGCCCAGTCGATCTGCTTGCCGGTGAAGGCCGAGACGCCGGCGCCGGAGCCGGTGATCGAGTAGTTGACCTGGCCCTTGCCCTTGCAGGCGGTCTTGTAGTCGTTGATCACCTGGGTGATGGCATTGGCCTGGGCCGAGGAGCCGGCGCCGTTGATCGCGCCGCCGGGGCAGGTCGGGGTGTACTTGGTGTTGCCGACCGGTGCCGCGGGGGTGCTGGACGAGTCGGTGCCGGCCTGGCTGCTGGCCGCCGAGGAGGTCTCGGTGGCCGAGGGGGAGGAGCTGCTGCTCGAGCTGTTGGAGCCGCACGCGGCGAGCGAGACGCTGCCCAGGAGTGCCATGGTCGCGATCATGGCGAGGCGCTTGGTCTTCACAAGAACTTCCTTGAGTGCTGGGGACTGTGGTCCACGGGTCCGGGAGTCTTCCGGTGGTCCGCGAGGACGTCTCCCGGAGCACTTCTGGTGGCCCGTACAGCGCACACGCTAAGCGGCCGACATGACCTGAGGGCCGCCCCCCGGTGAACGCCGGGTGAACAGCTGCCGGCCGGCGGACAGGTCCGCGCAACCGGATCCCCCGAGCACCTCAGATGCTGGGCCTGTGCCATTCCTGGCGGATCGCCTTGCCCTTGGCGTTGAGGTGGACGACCAGGCACTCGGCGGTCGCCATCGGGTGGTTGCCGGAGTGCAGGACGTCGCCCATCGCCGGCAGCACCGGCCGGTGTCCGCAGATCGCCAGCGGCTGGTCCGGGTCGGCCAGCTGCTCGGCGACCAGCTCCTTCATGGCCTTGCGGGTGGGCTTGTGGTGGGCCTCGAAGGCCTCCTCGGTGAACTCCTCGCGCTGCTGGATCTCGACCCCCGCGGCCTGCGCGTAGGGGGTGAGGGTCTGCATGCATCGGGTCGCCGGGGAGCTCACCAGCCGCGAGACGCCGTAGGCCTCCAGCAGGGCGGCGAGGGCCTTGGCCTGGCGCTTGCCCCGCCGGTCCAGCGGGCGTTTCGGATCGGTCTTGTTCCGGTGCTTGCCCGAGGCCCACTCCTTGCGGCTGATCGCCTTGGCGTGGCGCACCAGGGCGATGGTGGTGGTGGCCGGGAGTTTCACGGCCTCCTCAAGAACCTGGACGTCGGTGGCGTAGCTGAGCCGGGTGCGGGCCTCGGCCAGGTCCAGCCACATCGCCTGGTCGACCTCCTCGTCGGGCTCGTGGGGGTGCTCGGAGCACACCGTGCCGACCCACCACTGGACGAGCTTGGCCATCTTGTTGGGCATCTCGTACTCGATGGGCTGCAGGTTCGCCGACAGCCGGATCCGCACCCCGGTCTCCTCGAGCACCTCGCGCACCGCGGTCACCGGGGAGTCCTCGCCGGGCTCCTGGTGTCCCTTGGGCAGGCTGATGTCGTCATAGCGGGGTCGGTGCACCGCCAGCACCTGCACCGTCCCCTCGGCGGTGCGGCGCAGGACCACTGCACCGGCCGCCAGGACCGGTCCCTTGCGGCGGCTCATCGGTGACGCCCCCTGGTCCGGGTCTCGGCGATGAGTCGTTCCTGCAGATCGGTGAGGATCTGGCCGTCGGCGTCGCGGGAGACCTGGGTCCACTCGCGGTCGCGCAGCTGCCAGGAGATGGTGTGCTCGTTGAAGGCCAGCGCGAAGAGGTTCTCGATCTCGGCGATGTGGTCCTTGTTCGACAGGCTTACCAGCACCTCGACGCGGCGGTCCAGGTTGCGGTGCATGAGGTCGGCCGAGCCGATCGCCACCGTCGGACGCCCGCCGTTGGCGAACCAGAAGACCCTCGAGTGCTCCAGGAACCGGCCCAGGATCGAGCGGACCCGGATGTTCTCGCTCAGCCCGGGGATGCCCGGCCGGATGCTGCACATCCCGCGCACCCACAGGTCCACCGGGACCCCGGCGCGCGAGGCGCGGTAGAGGGCGTCGATGATCGCCTCGTCGACGATCGCGTTGACCTTGATCTTGACCCCGGCCGTCCGGCCCTCCTTCTTGGCGGTGATCTCCCGGTCGATCGCCTCCAGGATGCCGCTGCGGATCCCCTCGGGGGCCACCAGCAGTCGGCGGTAGCGTTTCTCGGCGGTCATCCCGGACAGGTGGTTGAACAGCCGGGCGACGTCGTCGGTGATGATCGGGTTGCAGGTGAGCAGCCCCAGGTCCTCGTACTGTCGGGCGGTCTTCGGGTTGTAGTTGCCGGTGCCGATGTGGGCGTAGCGGCGCAGGCTGTCGCCCTCGTCGCGGATCGCCAGGGAGAGTTTGCAGTGGGTCTTGAGACCCACCATCCCGTAGACCACGTGCACCCCGGCCTTCTCCAGCACCCGGGCCCAGCCGATATTGGCCTGCTCGTCGAAGCGCGCCTTGATCTCCACCACGGCGAGCACCTGCTTGCCGGCCTGGGCGGCCTCCACCAGGGCGTCGACGATCGGGGAGTCGCCGGAGGTGCGGTAGAGGGTCTGCTTGATGGCCAGCACCTTGGGATCGGCGGCCGCCTGCTCGATGAACCGCTGGACGCTGGTGGCGAAGGAGTCATAGGGGTGGTGGACCAGGACGTCACGACGCCGGATGGCGGCCAGGATGTTGGCCGGCCGGGCGGTCTCGACCTCCGCCAGGTGGGGGTGGGTGATGGGCAGGAAGTTGGGGTACTTGAGGTCGTCGCGGTCGACGTCGCCCAGGGAGAACAGCCCGGTGAGGTCCAGCGGGGCGGGCAGCCGGAAGACCTCCCGCTCGGAGACGCCGAGCTCGCGGGTGAGCAGTTCGAGCATGTCGTCCTGGATGTCGTCCTGAACCTCCAGGCGGACCGGTGGCCGGCCCACCTCGCGGCGCAGCAGCTCCTTCTCGAGGGCGAAGAGGAGGTTCTCGGCGTCGTCCTCCTCGACCTCGACGTCCTCGTTGCGGGTCACCCGGAAAGTGGTGTGCTGAATGACGTGCATCCCGGTGAACAGCTGGTCGAGGTGGCGGCTGATGACCTCCTCCAGGGGGAGGAACCGGCCGTGTCCCAGGTCGATGAACCGGGGAAGCACCGAGGGCACCTTGACCCGGGCGAACTGATTGGTGCCGGTGACCAGGTTGCGCAGCATCACGCCGAGGTTGATGGACAGCCCGCGGATGTAGGGGAAGGGGTGGGAGGGGTCGACCGCCAGCGGGGTGAGGACCGGGAAGACCCGTTCGGAGAAGAGGGTGCGCATCCGGTCCTTCTCCTCGTCGTCCAGCTCCGACCAGGTGAGGATGTGGATGCCCTCCTGGGCCAGCGCCGGGCGGACGTCCTTGGAGAAGACTCTCGACTGGGCGCTCACCAGCTCGTGGGTGCGGTCCAGGATCGCCTCGTGGAGGTCGCGCGGCATCTGGCCGGTGAGGGTGGGCACCGCGACGCCGGCGTCGATGCGGCGCTTCAGCCCGGCCACCCGGACCATGTAGAACTCGTCGAGGTTGCTGGAGAAGATGGCCAGGAACTTCGCGCGCTCCAGCAGCGGGATGCGCTCGGCGTCACGGGCCAGGTCGAGGACCCGGTTGTTGAAGGCCAACCAGGACAGCTCGCGGTCGGAGTAGCGGTCGACCGGAAGGTCCTGGTCGGACGCGGGGGCCTTGCGCTTGGCCTTCTGGGCCGCCTGTCTGGCCGCTGAAGGGGTGACTGACTGCTTGGCCATCTGGCTGCTCCTTGTGGGAACCGGGACGGTGTCGTCGGTTGTGGCCGTCCGGTCTGTCGGCCACAAATCTATCGGACGGGACGTGGGTGAAGGGCCGGTCGGAATCCCGCCGCCGTGGCGGCCGGCCCTGCCGGCGGGTCAGCGCTGGGCCTGGAAGCGGTATCCCACCGACCGGACGGTCTGGATGTGACCCTCGTACTCCGGGCCGATCTTGGCGCGCAGCCGCCGGATGTGGACGTCGACGGTGCGGGTGCCGCCGTAGTAGTCGTAGCCCCAGACCTCTGAGAGCAGCACATCGCGGGTGAGCACCCGGCCGGGATGGCCGACGAGGAACTTCAGCAGTTCGAACTCGGTGTAGGTGAGGTCCAGGCTGGTGCCCCCGACCGAGGCCGTGTAGGCGTCCTCGTCGACGGTGAAGGGGCCGGCGACCAGCTCCTTGGTCTCGTGTCCCGAGGCGACGAACCGCAGTCGGGCGTCGGCCTCCAGGGAGGTAGCGGTGTCGGTGAGGAAGTCGTCGGCCCCCCAGTCCCGGGTCACCACCGAGAGGGTCTTGGCCGAGGCGAGAAGCATCACCGGGACCGTCGACTCCCGGGAGGACAGCTGCAGGCAGGTCTCGCGCGCTCTGGCCGGTTCGGTGCGGCAGTCCACCAGGACGACGTCGGTGGTGTCCAGATGATCCAGACAGTCCTCGATGTCGTCGTAGCGGATGGTGGTGTGAGGGAGCAGCTCGAGTGCCTCCGGCAGCGGCTCGTCTGCGGGCCCCACAAGAGCCAGTCTCGACACGATGCGCCTTATCCTTCCCACGGCCTGCCACAGGATTGTGAGCACGGTCACCATCCGGATGACGACGCCATCGTAGCGGGGTGGGAGTTCGGCACCCGACGGTGCCCGCCCCGATGACCCCTCATCGATGGAACTGCTTGTGGACCAGTGATCGACTCTGATGTGCATTCTGCCCCAGATGGGCCCGGAATGGCGCATTTTTCGTGCTGGTGTGCATCGGGCACATAAGATCGTTGGGTGGTCTCGGACCTTCCTGACAACTGGTTCAGACCCGCGCGCTCCCAGGAGGACGGCGACGCGGGGGAGTCTGACCCACGCGATCCCGGTGAGCGCAGCGGCGATGAGGACGCTGTCGAGACCACCGGATCCGGTGCCGGCGAGCCCGGCGAGAAGGCTCGTTCCGAGAAGGGCCGGTCAGAGAAGACTCGTTCCGAGGAGAGTCGCGGAGACGACACCCTCGACCCGACCACCGGTGGGCTGCTCAGCCTGGGCGATCCCGACGGGGAGGGGCCCAGCGTCGTGGTGGGTCATACCGCCGGCTACCACCGGGCCTCCGGGCACGGCTTCGACGGCCCGCACGGCATCCGGTGGTCCTGGGTGCTGCTGGCCGCGGTCCTGTGCATGGTGATCGGCCTGGTGGTGGGGATTCTCATCCCCGGACTTGACTCCCAGGACCAGCCGTTGCCGCGCATCTGCGCGGCAACGGGGTTCCAGTCGGTCGGCTAGCCGAGGTCGCGGCCGGTCGGGCGGAGCGCCCAACCGGCCCGACAGGGGAGTCCGGCCGGCTCGGCAGCGGCACTCAGTCGATCGGGTAGCCGGTGGTCGGCCCCTCGGTGTTGGGCTGCCAGCCCAGGGCCGGGGCGATGTGGGTGGCGAAGTTCTCCAGCAGTCTCAGGTTGACCTCGGGTCCCAGCTGCGAGGGGATGGTGAGCATCAGGGTGTCCGCCTCCTGGATGGCGACGTCGGCCTTCAGCTCGGCGATCAGGGTGTCCGGATCACCGGAGTAGGTCTTGCCGAAGGTTGAGACGAAGCCGTCGATCATGCCGATCTGATCGCGGGACTGGTCGCCCATCGGGGCGGCGAACCAGAGGTCCTCCTTGCTGAGCACCGGGAAGATCGAGCGGCTCACCGAGACCCGCGGGGTCCGGGTGTGGCCGGCCTCCTTCCAGGCCTGCCGGTAGGCGCGGATCTGAGCGGCCTGGATCTCGGCGAAGGATCCGCCGTTCGCCTCGGTGAGCAGTGTCGAGCTCATCAGGTTGACCCCGAGTCGCCCCACCCACTCGGCGGTCGCCGCGGTGCCCGATCCCCACCAGATGCGGTCGGTGAGGCCGGGGGAGTGCGGTTCGATCCTCAGTCGCTGGCCGGGGCCGAACTGCTCGGGGTCGGCCTCGGCGACCCGTTCTCCCCCGATCGCGCGCAGGAAGAGGTCGAACTTGTCGCGGGCGAGGTCGGCGCCGCGGGGGTCACTCGACCCGGTGTAGCCGAAGGCCTGGTATCCGCGCAGTGCGGGTTCTGGGGATCCCCGGCTGATGCCCAGGGCGATCCGGTTGTCGGCGATAAGATCGAGCGCCCCGGCCTCCTCGGCCAGGTACAGGGGGTTCTCGTAGCGCATGTCGATGACCCCGGTACCCACCTCGATGCGCTTCGTGGTGGCGGCGATCGCCGACAGCAGCGGCATCGGGGAGGCCGCCTGCCGGGCGAAGTGGTGGACCCGGAAGTAGGCCCCGTTGACGCCCAGTTCATCAGCTCCCTGGGCGATCTCGATCGCCTCGCGCAGGGCTCGGGCGGCGTCCGGGTCGTAGGGTCCGGTGCCCCGGCCGTAGTGGCCGAAGGAGAGGAATCCGAAACTCTTCATGTCCGCATCAATGTCCGTGACATGTCAATTATTCCCGCGGGCATCTATTCCCGCGGGCATCGTCACGCAGTGCCTCCTGCAGCCGGGAGCGACTGTCGGGTGCCCGCGTAGTGGGTCGACAGGCTCCGGTACTGCGGCGACATGAAGGCCAGCGCCACCGCGATCAGCATGACCAGACCCGCGAGCAGGAACATCAGGGCGATGCCACGGGTGTCCCCGCGCCCGAGCAGCCAGCCGAGGAGATGCTGCCCGGACCCCTCGCGCATCCAGGGGATGACCGCGAACTCCGCCACCGGCGCCACCAGGAAGGCCGAAACCGGGGCGGCGGCCGTCTCCAGACTCTGGGCGAACCCGAAGACCCGACCCTGTCTCTCGAACGGCACCACTCTCTGCAGGATCGTCTGCTCGGCGGCCTCCGCGGCCGGGATCATGCACATGTAGACGAAGATCCCCACCGCGAACAGCACCCAGGACTCCCGGATCGCGAAGACGGCGCCGACCACCGCCACCCCGATGTTGACCATCAGCAGGGTGCGCACCGGGTTGTGGCCCAGGCCGGTCCTGGCGATGATCCCGCCGCCCACGATGAACCCGATGCTGGTGACGCCCAGCACCAGACCCCAGGCCTGGGCGGACATCAGCTCCAGTCCGTAGGGGTCCATCAGCGCCATGTAGACCCCGCCCACCAGATTGTTGAAACAGGTGAACAGGATCAGGGCGATCAGCCCGGGCACCGAGCGGATGGCCGCGATCGAGCCGGACAGATCGATGCGCTGCCTCAGGGTCAGAGCGGGCTCCGGGGCCGGGGCGCCGTCGGGACTCGGGACCCCGGCGGGAGTCTCGGCGCTGTCGGTGGTGCCGGCGGGGATCCCGGTGCTGTCGGCGGTTCTGCCGGGCACCTCCTGGCCGCCCTCGGGAGAGGACTCCGCGGGGGTGCTCCGGGCCGCCGTCATGATCCTGTCCTCGGGGATCGAGATGGTCACCAGATGGGCCATGGCGGCCCCGGTGGCCACCAGGGCGATGAGCAGGGTGGGTCCCATCCCCAGATATCCGATGGACAGCCCGGAGAAGACCGAGGTCACCATGAAGGCGATCCCCTGCACCACCCCCACCAGGCCGTTGGCCCTGTCCCGCCGGTCGTCGGGGACCAGCAGTGTCACGGTGGTGGACAGCGCGATGTTGCGCATGTTCTCCACCACGCTGCCGGCGAGGATGACGCCGATGAAGGCCCAGAACGCGGGGGAGGAGATGCTGAGGAAGGACTCGTCGGGCAGCACGACCCACATGCCGCCGGCCAGCAGGTAGGTGCCCAGGGTGACCACCTGGGCGATCACCATGACCTTCTTCTTGCGGTTGTGGTCCACGATCACCCCGAAGGCCAGCGAGCACAGGGCCACCATGGCCATGTACCCGCCGCCGACGATACCGGTGGCGAGCACCGATCGGGTCTCGAGGTAGATCCAGAAGGTGAGCGCGAACCACAGGAAACTCGTCGTCACGTTCGCGAGCAGGGTGTTGACCAGGACGTGATGGAAGCTCTTCACGGCCCCTCCTCGGTTGGGTCCGGCCGGTGACCGGATCGGACTGACCGACACACAGTATGCAGGGCAGGTCCGACAACTTCGGGACAGCCGGTCGTCGCGCTCGATCCCGACGTCCAGTTCCGCGGTCCAGCGGCGGTCCCGCCGTCTCGAGCCGGTTACTGCCAGGTGTCGGAGTCGATGATGATCGTCACCGGGCCGTAGTTGACCAGGCTGACCTTCATGTCGGCGCCGAAGACGCCGGTCTCGACATGGGCGCCCAGGGTGCGCAGGTGCTCGACGAAGTGGTCGATGAGGGGTTCGGAGACCGGGCCGGGGGCCGCGGCGTTCCAGGTGGGACGACGTCCCTTGCGGGTCCCCGCGTAGAGGGTGAACTGGCTGACCACCAGCAGCGGCGCCCCGATGTCGGAGGCCGACCGCTCATCCTCGAGGATCCGCAGTCCCCACACCTTGGACGCCACCTTCTCCACCACGGCAGGGGTGTCGTCGTGGGTGATGCCGGCCAGGATCACCAGACCGGGCGAGGTCAACTGCCCGACGGTCCGGCCGTCGACGCTGACCCGGCCCTCCAGCGCGCGCTGGATGACCACTCTCACCGGGCGACCCGGATGTCGTGCTCCTGCTGGGTGGCGGGCTGGCAGTGGCAACGATCGGCCACCGCCACGCCCCACAGCGCCTGGTCGATGTGCTCACCGCATCCCTGCCAGGTGGGCTTCCCGCAGCGGGGGCAGGTGATCTGATGGCACATGTGGTTCTCCCTGATCGATTCGAGGTACGAGTCGTCGCGGGTCCGGGATCCGGCCGCGGCATCGCCGCCGCACATGCTACGACGCCTCGGCGGGGTCCCCGGGGATCCTTGCCCCGGACATAGAATCCCCCCATGGCCACACTTGATCTCGTCGTCCTGGTGGCCGCCTGCCTGTCGGTGACCGTGGGGTTGCTGGTGCTGGTGGTTCGGGAGCTGCTGCGCAGGGCCGGCCCCGGCGTCTGACCCGCACCCGACCACTCACCGCCCTCGCCGAGTCCCAGGAGAAACCGATGCCCTTCCAGATACCCGATGATCTCAACAACGCCCTGATGCCGCTGGCCTGGATGATCGGCCACTGGGAGGGGGAGGGCCACGGCACCACCCCCGAGGACGGCGACTTCGACTTCGGCGCCCAGGTGGACTTCGCCGACAACGGCGGCGACTACCTGCACTACGTCTGCCAGACCTTCACCAAGAATCCCGACGGCACCCCGAAGGCGCCGCTGCGGATGGAGGCCGGGTTCTGGCGTCCGGGCCCCGATCAGACGATCGACGTCGTGATGGCCGCACCGGAGGGCTGGGCCGAGGTCTGGACGGGCACGATCGACGGCGCCCGGATCGAGCTGGTCACCGATGCCGTGATGACCACCGAGAACGCCGATCTGCCCTACACCGGCGGTCAGCGGCTCTACGGGCAGGTTCAGGGGGATCTGCTGTGGACCTTCGACCGGGCCACCGCCGAGACCCCCCTCCAGCCCTACATGTGGGCCCGGATGGCGAGGTCCTGATGTCGGCGGTGATGCTGGCCGAGGGACCCGACGCCGGTCTGGTGTCCCATCTCGACAATCCCAATCTGGAGCAGCGGCGGATGGCCGACGGCTCGGGCTGGCTGCTGCTGGCCAACCGCGAGGTCTTCTCGGTGACCGGCCCCGACCGGCTGGGCTGGCTGCACTCGATCACCAGCCAGTTCCTCGAGGGCCTGGAACCGGGCCGGACGGTCACCGGTCTGGTGCTCTCGCCGACCGGCCACGTCGAGCACGTCTTCCACGGGGTCGACGACGGCACCACCTTCTGGGCCTGGACCGAGCCAGGACGCGGGCAGGGGCTGGTCGACTGGCTGGACTCGATGCGCTTCATGATGCGCGTGGAGGTGGCCCTGCGTCCCGACCTGCAGGTGCTGTGGCTCGCCTCCAGCACCGCCGCTCCCGGAGCTCTGACGGACTCGCTGGTGAGCCTGGACTCCGAGGTGGCCGAGGGCCGGGAGCTGCTGGTCCCGGCGGACCGCCTCGACGAGATCACCGGAAGTCTGGACGCCGTCCAGGTGGGGGTGCGGGCCTGGGAGGCGCTGCGGATCGCCGCCGGGCTGCCGAGGATCGGCCTGGACACCGATGAGCGCACCATCCCCAATGAGATCGGCCTGTACGGCACCCATCTGGAGAAGGGCTGCTACCGCGGTCAGGAGACGGTGGCCCGGGTGCACACCCTGGGTCGGCCGCCACGCCGGCTCACCCTGCTCTGTCTGGACGGCTCGGACGCCGACCTGCCCGCACCCGGCAGCGAGGTGACCCTGGCCGGACGCCGGGTCGGGACCCTGGGCACCGTGGCGATGCATCACGAGGCGGGCCCGATCGGGCTGGCCCTGCTGCGCCGGGCGACGCCCGGCGACGCCGTCGTGGAGGTGGACGGCCATCCCGCCAGCCAGGAGTTGCTGGTGGACCCGGAGGTCGGGCTGCACGTCCGGCCGATACTCTGAGGGGACATCTCCCCGGGACCGGGAGAACACGATGAGGAGAACACGAGTGCCGCAGAAGGTCGATTTCAACAAGACCCAGAAGCTGCTCACCGCAGTCATTGACGTCGCGGTGTTCGTCGGCTGCCTCTACCTGTCCTTCTACCTGCGTTTCTTCACCTCGTTGGGATTCATTCCGTCGCGCAATCTCAATGACGCCAAGGCTGCGATGCTGGTATCGGCGATCGGTTTCCTGGCCATCAACGTGTTGTCGGGTGTCTACGTCCTCTACAACAAGACGGTTCTCGATGTGTGGATCATCACCGTCGTCGACCAGATCCTCATCACAGTCTTCATCATGGCCCTCACCTTCGCCGGCCGGTGGTTCGCCTTCCCCCGGTCGGTGCTGCTCATCAACCTGGCCGTCAGCATCATCGTGCTGGTGCTGTGGAGAACCTTGGTCTTCCTCGCCTATCAGCGGATCCGCGGGGTGAAACGGGTGATGGTGCTCGGCCCCCCAGATCAGATCTCCGGGGCTGTGCTGAACTACATGTCCAACCGCAGTCGACGTCACCGCCTCACCCAGGTGGTCGACGGGCACTACCTGGAGCAGATCCGGGCACACATCGACGAGTTCGACACCGCCCACGTCTCGGATCTCATCCCCAACGCGGAGCGCACCGCGATCTATGATCTTCTTCTCGGCGAGGAGAAGGAGATATTCCTCACCACGAGTTTCGAGCACCTGCTGCTGGTCAATCCGACGATCATGAGTATCGAGGACGAGTCGATCATCGCCGCCAGCCCGTTCAAGATTCCGTCGGAATTCGACCTCATCAAGCGGTGCTTCGACTTCCTGGTGGCCCTGATCGGTCTCATCATCGCCTCCCCGGTGATGCTGGTCACCGCGATTCTGGTGAGGACGACCTCCCCGGGCCCGGTGTTCTACCGGCAGACCCGGATCACCAAGGGGGGCAAGGAGTTCCGGATCCTCAAGTTCCGGTCGATGGGGGTCACCGCCGAGAAGAACTCCGGCCCGATGCTCGCCACCACCAACGATCCTCGGGTGACCCCGGTCGGCAAGTATCTGCGCAGTCTCCGGATCGACGAGCTGCCGCAGCTGTTCAACGTGCTGGTCGGGGACATGTCGATGGTCGGACCCCGCCCGGAGCGGCCCTTCTTCGTCGACCAGTTCCAGCAGGGGAACGCCCACTACCGGCTGCGCCACAACGTCCGGGCCGGACTCACCGGCTACGCCCAGGTGTACGGGAAGTACGCCTCGGACTTCGCCAGCAAGCTCAACTTCGACCTCATCTACATCAAGGAGTACTCGCTGCTTCTCGATGTCAAGATCATGATCCAGACCATCAAGATCCTCTTCGACAAGGTCTCCTCGCGCGGGGTCGACGAGACCGAGGAGCGCGACACCACGGTCCGGCTGCCGGAAGGGGTCCAGGAGCTCCACTGAGTCCCTGCGGCCCTGGAGAAGGGTCACAGAGGCCTGAGACGCCTCAGACGAACTGCACCTGGGCGGCCGCAGTGGCCGTGCCCCGGGCATCGGGGTAGACGCTGCCCCAGGTCGCGTACATGTTGGTCTGGGCGATCGTGGCCCTGGCCGGCAGCTCGATCCCGTCGAACTCGCCGTCCTCGGTGGTGTGCGCATCGGAGACCAGCACCGAGTCGTAGCCGAGTATCAGGGCGCTGTGCCAGGTGCATCGAATGCACTGGTCGGTCTGCGCCCCGGCGATCACGAGTCGCCTCATCCCGAGGCGTTCCAGCAGCGCCGGGAGCTGCGGGTTCGAGAAGGAGTCGCCGTAGGTCTTGTCGAGGCGGGCGTCGCCGTCGGCGGGGACCAGTCGGTCGTCGAGCTGCCACTGGTCGCTGCCGAGCGGCATGGCCTCGTCGTTGTGCTGGACCCAGATCACCGGAACCTGCTCGGCGTGAGCGCGGTCGACGAGACCGACCACACGGGAGACGACGCCGTCGGAGTCATAGGCGTTCGCCAGTACGTCCTTCTGCAGATCGATGACGATCAGCGCTGTCCTGTTCTGTGTCATCGCCACACCCTAGGTGGTTGCGGTTCATGGGGCCGGTGGCTCGCCTGCCCTGGTGCGGCTCATACGGCCAGGAGCGTCCTGAGGTCCGACTGGGGGGGACAGACAGGAGTCCCGGGGCCGAACGCTCGGCCCCGGGACTCCTGTCGATCCTGGCCCGCCTTGAGGGCGGTCCGGTGGTGCGGGCTCAGCGGTAGACGACCACCTTGGTGTTCACCGGGGCGTGGTTCCACACGTACTGGATGCCGGACCAGGACCGGATGTTGACGCAGCCGTGGGAGTTGCCGACGTAGCCGCGGGCGGCGAAGTCGGAGGAGTAGTGGATGGCTTCGCCGCCGCTGAAGAACATGGCGAAGGGCATCCTGGACCCGTAGAGGGTGGAGACGTGGTTCTTGTTCTTCCAGAAGATCTTGAAGGAACCCTCACGGGTGGGCTCGCTGGGCCTGCCGAAGCGGGCATCCAGGGTGATGAGGATCTTGCCGTTGTTCACCAGACGGAGCTTCCGGTCGGTCTTGGAGATGCAGACCACCAGTCCCGAGAGGCATCGGTTGTCGAGTCGCTGGGGGTTGGGTGCGGGCTTGCTGCGCGACAGGTAGCTGGTCTGGACCCAGGCCGTCCTGCCCTTGTAGTTGACCGGGGTGAATCCTCGCTGGGCGATGCCGACGGCCGAGACGTGGTCGCCGCGACGCAGGCTGGCGATGGATCGGGCTGCCAGGCTGGGGCTGACCCGGACCGGCACCGTGGCGGTGGCGTAGACGATGTACTTGGTGAACGCCGGACGCGGCTTGGGCCGTGGCTTGGGGGCCGGGGCGGGCCGGGTGGTGGTGAGGTATCGGGATGCGATCCAGGCCTGGCGGCCCTTGTAGTTGACGGCGGTCCAGCTGCCCTGACGGGCGGTGCCGCTCCCGGCGTCGCGGGTGCCGACGTGCTGACCGCGCTGCAGGGTGCCGCGGGACTTGGACGAGGTGCTGGGGCTGACTCGGACGCTCACCGTCGTTGTCGCGTAGATGAGCTGAGCGGAGAACTTGGGCCTGGCCGGCGTCGGGGTCGGTCTGGGAGCCGGAGCTGGTTTCGTGGCGGAGAGGTACTGGGTGGAGATCCAGGCCTGGCGGCCCTGGTAGTTGACGGCGGTCCAGTCGCCCCGGCGGGCGGTGCCGTTCCCGGCGTCACGGGTGCCGACGTGCTGACCGCGCTGAAGGGTACCGAGGTTCGACCCTGCGGTGGAGGGGGTGCTGCGCACGGTGACGGTCCCGGTGGCATAGACCAGACTGGCCCTGAACGGTGCGGCACTGTGGCTGGGGGTCGACGGTGACGGGGTGCTCGATCCCGCCTGTGCTGGGGTCGGTGTGGCCGACTCCGACGGTGGGGCCGACGGCGGATCAGACGGGGCCGCGCTGGCGAACCCTGCTCCGCTGAAGGCCACGGCTGCGGTGGTGACGGCGACCGCCAACCATCGAGGAACTCTGGTGCCCATGGCACACCTCTCAGATCTCGGACCCTCCATGGCCCGGTTGTCGCCGGCCTGCAACCGGCAGCTGAAAGGTACCTCACGAAGGCCCAGAAATGGCAATTCCCGGGACGCTGCGGGCGATCTGGTGCTATCGGTACACCACCACCGTGGTGCCCACCGGGGCGTGGTTCCACACGTACTGGATGCCGCCCATCGAGCGGATGTTCACGCAGCCGTGGGAGTTGCCTGCGTAGCCGCGGGCGGCGAAGTCGGAGGAGTAGTGGATGGCCTGTCCGCCGCTGAAGAACATCGCATAGGGCATCTTCGAGCCGTAGATGGTCGAGACCCAGTCCTTGCTGCGCCACCCGATGGTGAAGGTGCCCTCCCGGGTGGGGCCCTCCTCGGAGCCGAACCGGGCATCTAGGCTGATGAGGATCTTGCCGTCCTGGACCAGCCGCAGCTGGCGGTCCGACTTGGAGATGCAGACCACCAGGCCGGTGGTGCAGCGCTTGTCGAGGGCGACCCCGGTGGTCGGGCTGGTGGGCGCCGGACGGTTGGTGGTGAGGTACTGGGAGCGCACCCACCCCGTCCCGCCCTGATAGGTGATCGAGGTCCAGGATCCGGCCACCGCACCGGCGGTGGTGATTCTGGCGCCCGACTCCAGGGTGCCGAGCAGCTGGCTGCCTGCCAGGGGGTGCACCCGGACGTTGAGGACGGTGGTGGTGTACATGGTGCGTACCGGAGCCTTGACGCTGGCCGGAAGGGGTTCGGGCCGGTTCCGGGAGAGGTAGCCGCTGGTGACCCAGTAGGCGTCCCCGTCATGGCGGATTGGGGTGAAACCGTTGACATCCCTGCCGGTCACCTGGACCCGGTCCCCGCGCGACAGGGCGCTGCTCACCGCGGCGTCGCTGCTGGCGGCGGCGCGCAGGTTCAGCGAGGAGACCGTGACATAGGCGGTGTAGGGGTCGAAGGGAGCCGGGCTGGGAGTGGTCGGGCTCGTGGTGGGGGTCGGGGTCCCGGTGGTGGGTGTCCGGCTCGGCGACGAGGGGGTCGAGGGGCTCGGCAGGGAGGGCTGCACCGAGGTGGAGCTCGAGGTGCTGGCAGGAGTCGAGGCCGGCGCGGAGGTCGCGGTGGAGGAGGTGTCCGGTCCCGGCGTCCCGGTGGTCGAGGAGGCGCATCCCCCGACGGTCCCGGTCAGTGCGACCATCAGGGCCACGACGGCCCCCCGACTCCCCACGCGGACTGCACTGGCTCGCATCGACTCTGCTCCCATCCGACGGCCTCCCCCGGGCTGGCAGGGCTGTCGCAGCGATCTGCGGCCCCCTGGGTGAACGCGCTGACCCGTCGGGCCAGCGCGTTCACACTATCCGTTCGGGCTTGCCGCACCGCCATTGGCGAGCGGGTGTCGCCGAATCTACCGGGCCGACCGGGCCGGCCCGGTCGGGATCAGGCGTGCTTGGCGCGGAGCCTGGCCTTGGCGCGGTCGTGGGCGTTCAGCGAGGTCTTGCGGATCCGCACGACCTCCGGGGTCACCTCGAGGCACTCGTCGGAACGGCAGAACTCCAGCTGCTGCTCCATCGACATCTTGGTGGCGGGGATGAGCCTCTCCAGCTCGTCACCGGTGGAGGATCGCACGTTGGTGAGGTGCTTCTCCTTGGTGGGGTTGACATCCATGTCGTCGGGCCGGGAGTTCTCGCCGACCACCATGCCCTCGTAGACCTCGTCGCCGGGGGAGACGAACATCGTGCCGCGCTCCTGCAGGTTGAACAACGCGAAGGAGGTCACGACTCCCTGACGGTCGGCGACCATCGATCCGGACTGGCGGGTGCGCAGCTCGCCGACCCAGGGCTGGTAGTTCTCGAAGACCTGGTTCATGATTCCCTGACCGCGGGTCTGGGTGAGGAACTCGGTGCGGAAGCCGATGAGACCGCGGGCCGGCACCACGAACTCCATCCGGACCCAGCCGGAACCGTGGTTGACCATGTGCATCATCTGCCCCTTGCGCAGCCCCATCATCTGGGTGACGGTGCCCATGAACTCCTCGGGGGCGTCCACCGTGACCCGCTCGAAGGGCTCGTTGAGCTTTCCGTCGATCTCCCGGGTGACGACCTGCGGCTTGCCGATGGTGAGCTCGAATCCCTCGCGGCGCATCATCTCGACCAGGACCGCCAGCTGCAGCTCGCCGCGTCCCTGGACCTCCCACATGTCGGGGCGGCCGGCCTCCAGGACGTTGATCGACACATTGCCGATCAGCTCCTGGTCCAGTCGGGCCTTCACCAGGCGGGCGGTGAGCTTGGTGCCGGAGTGACCCGACAGTGGGGAGGTGTTGATGCCGATGGTCATCGACATCGACGGCTCGTCGACGTGGATCAGCGGCAGCGGCTTCGGGTGCTCGGGGTCGGTGATCGTCTCGCCGATGGTGATGTCGGGGATTCCGGCCACGGCGACGATGTCGCCGGGTCCGGCGGTCTGGGTGGGGACCCGCTCGAGGGCCTTGGTGATGAGCACCTCGGTGAGCTTGACGTTCTCGATCGAGCCGTCCCTGCGGCACAGCGCGACCGGCTCGCCCTTGTGGAGCTCGCCCTCGACGATGCGGCACAGGGCCAGACGGCCGAGGTAGGGGGAGGCGTCCAGGTTGGTGACGTGGGCCTGGAGGGTGGCGCCCTCGGTGTACTCGGGCGCCGGAATGCTCTTGAGGATGGTGTCGAAGAGGGGCTGGAGGTCGGGGGAGTCCGGCAGCTGGCCGTCGGCGGGCTTGTCCAGGGAGGCGCGGCCGGCCTTGGCGGAGGCGTAGACCACGGGGACGTCCAGCAGGGAGGCGTCGTCGTCCTCGGAGAGGTCCATGAAGAGGTCGTAGGTCTCCTCGACCACCTCGTCGATGCGGGCGTCGGGCCGGTCGACCTTGTTGATCACCAGCACCAGCGGGAGCTTCTTGGCCAGTGCCTTGCGCAGCACGAAACGGGTCTGGGGGAGCGGGCCCTCGGAGGCGTCGACGAGCAGCAGGACGCCGTCGACCATCTCGAGACCGCGCTCGACCTCGCCGCCGAAGTCGGCGTGGCCGGGGGTGTCGATGATGTTGAGGGTGATCTCCTCGCCGTCGCTCATGGTGTGCTTGACGGCGGTGTTCTTGGCGAGAATGGTGATCCCCTTCTCGCGCTCCAGGTCCATCGAGTCCATCACGCGCTTCGCGACGTCGGCGCCCTCCCGGAAGGCTCCCGACTGCCACAGCATCGCGTCCACGAGGGTGGTTTTCCCGTGGTCGACGTGGGCCACGATGGCGATATTGCGCAGGTCTTTGCGAACGGGCATGCAGGAACTCCGGTCAGTCGAGGGAGATTTGGGGCGGACGCCGGTGGGCATCCCGAGCGATTGTAGTCGTTGCGCGTGTGTGCCGGAACAATGCCGTGCCGGACGGCGTAACGTGGCGGGTCGGTATGTGTACAGATCTGAGCATCGCCCCCAGTGGCCGGCAGTCCGAACCGCGATGGGCGAGGGCCGGCCTGTTCGGCGACAGAGGGAGTTCCCGATGAGCAAGGTGAACCCCGCGGTCTGGGCCGTCACCGTCGCGTGCGCCTTCTCCTACATGGGCATCGGTCTGGTCGATCCGATCCTCCCGTCGATCTCGCGCTCCCTCAACGCCTCCCCGGGGCAGACCGAGCTGCTGTTCACCACCTACCTCTTTGTTTCCGCGATCGTGATGTTCTTCGCCTCCTGGGTGTCCTCGAGGATCGGCCGCAAGACCACCCTGCTGCTCGGCCTGGGGATCGTGGTGGCCTTCTCCACGGCCTGCGCGCTGGCATCCGGTGTGAACCAGGTGATCGGCTTCCGCGGCGGCTGGGGAGTGGGCAATGCGCTCTTCGTCTCCACCGCCCTGGCCACCGTGCTGGGGGCGGCGGCCGACCCGCACAGCGCGATCAGGCTCTACGAGGGGGCGCTCGGGGCCGGCATGGCTCTGGGGCCCCTGGTGGGAGGGCTGCTCGGCGGCATCTCCTGGCGTGGGCCGTTCGCCGGCACCGCCGTGCTGATGGGCGTCGGACTGCTGCTGATCGCCCTCCTGGTTCCTCGCCCCGCGGCCTCCACCCGGCCCCCCAGCCCGGTATCGGCTCCCTTCAGGGCCTTGGGCGATCCTCGCCTGCGGGTGCTGATGATCGCAGCGGTGGTCTACAACTACGGCTACTTCACGCTGCTCGCCTACGCCCCCTTCCCGCTGGAGGCCGCTTCCGCGAAGGCCGGACGGACCTTCACCCCGCTGGATCTGGGCCTGGTGTTCTTCGGCTGGGGGCTGCTGCTGGCCCTCGGGTCGGTGTGGGGGGCGGGTCGGCTGTCCCAGCGGTACGGGACCAGGCACACCCTGGTGGTGATGCTCATCGGGCTGACCGTGGTGGAGGTCGCGCTGGCCGTCAGTCTCAACCTGGCGGTGCAGGTGGTCGGCGTCATCATCGGCGGCGGAATGATCGGCATCCTCAACACCCTGATGACCGAGCTCGCGATGTCTGCCAGTGACCTGCCGAGTGACGTCGTCTCCTCCAGCTACTCCGGTGCCCGCTTCATCGGTGGCGCGATCGCCCCGGCGATGACGGGCACCCTCTCGGCGATGTGGGGGGTGGGCGGTCCCTACTGGATCGGGGCGGTCTGCCTGCTGGCCACGGTGTGGCTGCTGTGGCTGGACCATCAGGCCGTCGTGAGCCGCGCACGGTGATCCCCGTGGACGAGGCGTCGGCGCATCTGCACCTTCATCGTCCGACAGAGGGTCTGGATGAAAGCGTTGCCCGCGGCTGCGTCGCAGGGTTCATTCCGTTGCCCTCACCGGACAGTGTGGCGCCGCTCATGCTGGCTGCCTATAAGGGAACCCCCGACGACGAGGGCGAGTCCTTGGCCGATACCGTCGCCATCCTGCGATCGACGATGGGGGGAGGATTTGGGCGATGGTTGCCGCAGGCGTCATTCCTCGCCCGAGATGACAGCGGTCGATCGGTGGGCGCGATTGTCACTGCTCTGGAGGACGACGGCACCCCGTTCATCGTGTTCGTGTTTGTCGCCCCTGATCGCGGTGGTCAGGGCATAGCCTCTGGGCTGATCGGCCGGTCATGCCGCACGCTGTGTGAGTCCGGGTACTCAACGGTGCGTTTGTGGGTCAACACTGCCAATGAGCGGGCGGTGAGCTTGTACCGGCGTCTCTCCTTCGTCGATGTCGTGGGCTGACTGATCCGCGTTCGGTCCCCGGCCCTTGAGAAGGTTATTCCCCAGCGATGGTGTCGGTCATTGCGTGGCCGCGGACTCGACTCATGCGCCGTGCGTTCCCGGATCGATCAGCGCCCGAAGAGTCGCGCGGAGGGGTTGGATGGAGGCCGCGAGACTCATGCCGTGGCTGTGGGCGCTGCCACAGCCACGGCGTCGTCGGCATTGAGACGTGGAGTGTTCCCGCTTTTGTGGACAGTGCTTTAGGGGCTCCTCAGGATTGAGGGTGTAGCTGTGTGTGGCCTGTAGGGCGGGGTCTGAGGGTGCATGCCACCACCTGAATAGTAAGCCATTCGTCAGGCGGGACTCCAGTAAGATGTGACTTCTGAAACTCCCCAGTATGATTCTAGAGTGGAATAAATCTCCAGGTAGACGGGGTCCTTCTCGTCCCACTTGAAGGGTTCCCGGTTGTGCAATCTCATTGAGTTTTCCGCTTCAGGAGGAATCCATACACCATAATGACGGACATATTCGGCAGAATCTCCCCGCCAATAAAACTCTCCATCAGACCTGACTTGTTGCATTGGCTTAGTGCCCCGCATCGGACTCGATCGCGTTGATGATGGCGCGGGCCTCGGGTGTGGTCTGGGGCTTGATGGTGTGAAGCGAGCCGTTGATCTCCAGGGTCGCTGAGCGTAGTGGGGCGAGGGTATGGACGATCCGTTTGACCGACAGGCCGGTGACCTGTCGTAGGTAACGCGAGACGGCCAGGGCGGCGAATGCCGTGGTCAGGTGGGCCTCGATGGAGTCAGAGAGCCGGTGGAAGATGGGCCGGGCCCGCAGGTCGGACTTGGCCATGCGGAAGGAGTCCTCGACGTGCCAGAGGTCGTGGTAGGCCCCGATCACCTGGACCGGAGTCATCACCGATACTGGAATATTGGTCACGTATCCCTTCAACCCGACCAGTTGGCGGGCCCGGTCGATCGCCTTGTGATCCAAGGACAAGCCGTTCGCCGATGCGCTGACGAACCGTGGCTTGCGGGCCGGTCTGTCACCGTCGACCACGGCTTTGGCGCGGTTCTCCTGAGCCGTCAATGTGGCCGAGTCCCGCACGGCCCGTTTGCGGGAGTACTGCCAGACCGCCCGCCAGCTATCGGTGGACCCGGCTGGATCCCAGACCGGCTCGGCCCGTCTGCTGCGAGGGTGGCAGGTCTTCCTCCTCGCTGTGCGGGGTGTGATCGTGTCGATGATCTGCCCGTCATCGAAGGCCGTGCCGTTCCAGTGGAAATGGCCGGCCAGGTCGCTGGGGGCCTTTACCGACCGGGATCCCACGATGAACCGCAGACCTGCACCGTCCAGGGCCTCCAGATTGGAGGCCGACAGCATGCCGGCGTCTGCGACCACCACCATGTCGGCGATCTCGTGGGCCGACCGGTAGGCCTCAACAATCGGGATCAGGGTCGTGGTCTCGGCCTTGTTGCCGGGAAAACAGCCAATCTGGAGGGGAAAGCCCCAGCGGTCCACGAGGAGCCCGACCACGATCTGGGGATCAACCCGGCGTTCCTTCGAATAGCCGACCTTGCGCAGACTGTCCTCGTTCTCAGCCTCGAAGTACAGGGTGGTCACGTCATAGAGCACCAGAGTCACCTCCCCGCCACCGGCCGAGTACCGGTGGCAGGCATCGGTGATCACGGCACGGTAGTCGCGGTCCTGGGCACGAGCCAGGTGCCGGTAGATCGTGGTGTGATGCGGCGGGTCCTGACCCACACCGGTCAGGACCCGCCCGACAGCCAGTTTCGAGGTGGGTTCGACGATCCGGGCCACAACGACCTGCTCGAACACCTGATCGGCAACCGCGTCGAGTCCCAGGCGGCGATAGGCCCTGTCCAGCACAGACCACAACAGGTCCGAGGCCGTCGAGACGACCTGCGCAGGCCTGGCAAGCGCTGAACTCTCATGGCGTCCAGAGTCCTCACCGGTCAACCTGTCCTGGACCACGGGCTCGGTGAACGACTCCTCGACCGCAACCGGGATCTCCACGCCCAGGTCCAAGGGCTCCTGGCCGCTCAACTGCTCGATCCTGGCCCGGGCAGTGGTCCTGAGTACCGCCAGTTCCTCGTCACTGTGAGCCGAGCCCACATGCTCCACGATGATGCGCCTGCCCCGTCGCTTCTCAGCGATCTGGACCGCCACCGCACCCGAACCCGTGCGGACCGTCCGGACATAGGTCATGACCCCCACAATACGGGTCCCCAGGACCGTCTTAGTGCCCCAAAACAGCCACGATCGAACACGAAACCCGTAGCCAGACCAACACACCCGACCGAACCCCGAAAAACTGCATCAAGTCAGGTCAGAGTAGATCGCACTACCTCCTGGGACTTCGAACTTTCCCCCTAATATCTCTGTCGTCTGCTCCATCCAGGCTAGAAACACCGAACAACCCTCTAGATATCGAGCAATAGGTTCCCTCAGATGGTCTGGAATCTTCCCGATACTTGATAGGAGTCCATCACCGGTCCACTCTTCGCCGGGTCTAGGAGAAAGAACACCAAGCGGTAGAATCCTATAGTCTTTACTATTCATCTTACGTCCTGAATTAAGCTTTCGGTTGTCAAACCGGCTCTTCAGGATCCAGGGTGTAGTCGGGGTCTGAACCCTCCGGTCTCCAGGAGGCTTCGGAGTCGGTAGTGGACCTCGTTGCGGAAGCCCAGGGCTGTGCCGCGGAGGTGTTCGAGTCTGCCGTTGATGGCCTCGGTGGGCCCGTTGGAGGAGCCGGGGTGGTCGAAGTAGGCCAGGATGTCGGTAGCACGTGTGGCCAGGGTGTGGCCCAGTGTGATGACCTCGGGTAGGGCCTTGGGAACCCTGGTGGCGATCGCGTTGATGAGGCGTTCCATGACCTGCCGGCCCTCGCTTGTGTTCTGGGCGCGGTAGGCGGTCACGACCTGCTGGTAGACCGCCCAGGTGACCTGGACCGGCGCGTGAGCGTCATCGGTGAACACAGTCTCCAGACGGGTGGCCTGGCGGTCGGTCAGCAGGTCACGGCCCGTGTGCAGAGTCAGGCGGACCCCGAACAGCGGGTCTCCTTTCCGGCCCCTGTGACCGCAGGTGTCCTGCTGGACGCGGGTACGAGTCCGATCCAGGGCGTCGCCGGCCAACTGGACCACGTGGAAGGGGTCCATCACCTCTGTCGCGTCGGGCACCTCTTCGGCCGCGGCGGTCTTGAAGCCGGTGAACCCGTCCATCGCCACACTATGGATCTGGTCGCGCCAGGCCTGGTCACGGCCGGCCAGCCACGCCTTGAACACTTTCTTGGAGCGTCCGGGAATCATGTCGAGCAGCCGGGCCGGCCCGCTGCCGTCTCGTGCCGGGGTGAGGTCGATGATCACGGTGACATACCGGTCACCGCGTTTGGTGTGGCGCCACACGTGCTCGTCGACCCCGATGATCTCCACACCGTCGAAACGGTGCCGATCATCGATCAACAGACGCCGGCCTTCGGCCAGGACCGCATCATTGGCGGTGGTCCAGTCCACTCCCAAAGATGCTGCGATCCGCGAGACCGGCAGATGATCCAGCACCAGAGCTTCCAGCCCCCAGGCCAGCCCGCCGCGGGACAGTGTAGCCCTCGGCTCGGCCGCAGCACTGGTGTCCTGGCGCCACACATGACCACACCCGGTGCACCGGTAACGCCGGACGCGGACCTGCAGGATCGTGGGCCGATGGCCCCACGGGGTGTGGGCCAGGCGCCGGATCACCGTGTCACGCGGAGCGCCCTGGCATCCGCACCGCCGGCACCAGTCGTCAGCCTCGACCACCCGGCAGGCCACCACGGCCCGCTCGGCGGTGATGTGCTGGCCGACCACCTCCAGGCCCAGCTCATCGAGACAGCAGAACGTGGTCAGGTCAGGGGCGGTGAAGGTAACGTGAGACATGAGGGCCTTGTGGTGCAGGAACGGGACTTGAACACTCCGATCCTTCCGCAGGGCCCTCCCCCACGCACCCCGTCCTCACAGCGAAGTGACAACCGATCCACACACAGTCAAGCCACAACTACACCCTGGATCCTGAAGAGCCGTCAAACCCAGTTGAACTCTACGAGTGCTCGCGCACATGTCAACTCCAAGCGATTGAGCTAATACCTGCGCAGTACTTCTCCCACCGTGACACATCACAAGCGTTATTGCCCCTCCATCATAGCCCAGGTTTTCTCTAACAGCTTCAGCGATCTGCTCAGGATGAGTGGCCATCCCATTCACTATTGGTTCTCCAATGTCATTTCCATGACCAATCACATCGTGCCTTCCGTCCACACCGCGCGACCTCGCGAAAACAGGGAGAGAATTCGCAGCATCACCAATAGCCGTCGCGGTGGCATTGTGCCGAACACTCGCACCGCTCACCACAAACCTTCAACGCGAGTACTCCGCTCCAGAGAGTCAACGCCGCGCGAGATGCAGAACTTCAGCGGTTGACAACAGTCGCGAGGAAAGAACGGCCAGCGACAGTCGTGGGTGCCTATTACATACGGACTAGCGAAGTGGCTGTCGGGCAGAGCTCAAAGGCACTTCAGGAGTGCGCAGAAGCATGCGCAGTACGCAACCTCGGCGGCAACGCTAGTGAGATCTGGTTTTCGCGAGCATATAGGCCAAATGGCGGTAATGCACCATCTAGAGAGATACCAGTATGTGCAACATGTTGTGAGCCTGCTTACGGCCGAGGTGCATTCCCTGATCCATTTACACGTTTTCAATCGGATGAGACTGGGCGGTAGGATGAATATCCATGAAATGGTTCGTCGTATGCAGACCGGATCCAGGAAAGAGGCTGATGTACGACGCTACCAGATCGAAACTCGGTACGTTCCTAATCAAGTTCTAAAGAATGGTTCAATCGGACTGGTATCTGAAATACTCGATGGAATGGACTTCGCTACGGAATGGGGACAAGATGAGTCATGGGAACTTCTCGGACAACTTGCGGCAGGCACGATTCCGCCAACTGCTGCCGACAGTGCCGTCGTCGGCGGAGTGCGGGCTGCTCTGACTGACGGAATTCTACCGCTTGCAGAGAAGCGAATCTCTGATTCGCTTGAGAAATCATATGATTATACGTGCTTAGAAGTGCTAGAAATGCTATATGAGTATTCTTCTGATAAAGAAAACGTGGAATAACTGAATCATTTCTTAAATTCACCAAGCGAGGAGCGGTTCAGAGTTCACAAGTCGCAGCTGTCATGGAGCGTCTTGGGATTAAAGGGGCTCTTCACGAACGAGGGTGTAGCGCGGGTCTGAATCCGCCGGCTTCGAGCAGCGACCGAGCGATGTAGTGGCTGAGGTTGCGGAAGCCGAGGGCTGTGCCGCGTAGGTGTTCGAGTCGGCCGTTGATCGCTTCGGTGGGGCCGTTGCTGGTGCCGGGGCGGTCGAAGTAGCCGAGCACGTCCGAAGCGCGCTGTGTGAGGGTGCGGGCGAGTTTGCGGATCTCGACGAGCTGCTCCGGGACGCTGGCGCTGATCTTGTCGATCGTGTGCGCGAGGAAGAATCTGCCCAGGCCGCGGTCCTTGTCCCGGTACGCGGTGATCATGTCTTGGTAGATGCCCCACGTCGCTTCGACCTCGACGTGCCTGTCGTCGGCGAACAGGGCATCTAGCCGCGCCTGCTGCTTGTCGGTGAGCAGACCGGCACCGGTGAGCAGGGTCCGTCTGGCCTGGTAGAGCGGATCGCCCTTCATGCCCCGCCGGCCGAAGACGTCGTGCTGTACCCGGCGTCGGCAGTTCTCCAGCGCGTCACCGGCGAGCCGGATCACGTGGAACGGATCCATGACCGGGGCCGCGTCGGGCAGTTCTTCGGCGGCGGCGGTCTTGAACCCGGTGAATCCGGCTCTTCCCAGATGAGGGTGTAGCGCACGTCGCGCGGCGGGCCGGCGCGTCGGTGGCCGGATAGAGGTCGAGGTCTCCCGAGGATGAGAGCTCCTACACACTCAGCCCGAAAGACCTCGACGTGCACGACGCTACCGTCGGCGGGCGCGCTGATGCGTTCGCCAGCCCCGACCTGACTGCCTTCTGCCGCCTCGACGAACTCGGCCTCGTTGTCACCGGGCAGCGACTCGAGCCGGATCGTGCCGTATTGGCCTGCCAGGTGGTCGAGCCCGACCAGTGGTGCCGGCGCTGCGGCTGCGAAGGGAGACCACGTGACACCGTGGTCCGACGGCTTGCCCACGAACCACTGGGCTGGCGGCCCACGACGCTGGAGGTCGTCGTGCGCCGTTACCGCTGCAGCGGCTGCGGGTATGTGTGGCGCCAGGACACCACCGCCGCGGCCGAGCCCCGGGCCAAGTTGTCTCGGCGCGCTCTGCGGTGGGCGCTGGAAGGGATCGTGGTGCGCCACCTGAGCGTGGCTCGGGTCGCCGAGGGGCTCGGGGTGGCCTGGGACACCGCCAACGACGCCGTTCTGGCCGAGGGCAAGCGGGTGCTGATCAACGACCCGCACCGGTTCGAAAAGGTGACCACGATCGGCGTGGATGAGCACGTGTGGCGCCACACCCGTCGCGGCGACAGGTACGTCACCGTGATCATCGACCTCACCCCAGTGCGAGATGGCACCGGCCCGGCACGGCTGCTGGACATGGTCGAAGGACGCTCCAAGCAGGCGTTCAAGACCTGGCTCCATCACTACAATCACCACAGACCCCACACCGGGATCGGCGGCCAGACTCCCTCAGCCCGCGTTCACAACGTCACGGGGAAGTACAGCTAGCGCGGCATCGAGGTCATCAAAGCGAAGCTGGGCAATTCGTGCGAACAGTACGTCGACGACAGCGAGCTGGGCCATGCGGGAGGCGAGCGCACCGATGCGCAGCTCATCTTCCCGCGCGGTGGTGGTCAGGACGTGACTGACCACCTGGCCGATGGGGGAATCGGGATTTCCGGTGATGGCAACGCTCAGAGCCCCGGCGTTGGCGGCCAACGCGAGGGCCTTGTGAGTCTCCACGGTCCGTCCGGAGAAAGAGATGCCGATGACAACGTCCTGCGGGGTCCGCATAGCCGCCTGCACCAGCTGGAGGTGTGTGTCCGAGGTGAACTGGCACTGTTGTCCGATGCGCTGCAGCTTCTGACAGAGGTCCTCGGCCACCAGTCCAGACGCCCCCACGCCTAGCACCGTGACAGGGCGCCGCGCGGCGATGGCGTGGGCAACCTCGTCGAGGCAGGTGAGGTCGAGTGGACTGAGTGAAGCTTCCCGGACTTCTGAGGAAAGTCATAGTTTCGAGAATCGGGTAGGATCACATCATGTCAGGATCGAAGTACAGTCCGGAGTTCAAGAACCAGGTCGTTCTTGAAGTCGTGGACAAGCATCGCACCATCAAAGCCGTAGCAGAATCATACAATCTTGTCGCTCAGACTGTCGGCGTATGGGTCAAGGAGTATCGCAAGAAGAATCCGGACCCGGAAACCGAGAACCTCACCAGTGCCGAGTCGGCCGAACTCGCACGGTTGAGGAAGGATCTCCGTGAGGCCCGGATGGAGAACGAGTTCCTAAAAAAAGCGGCAGCCTTCTTCGCGAAGGAATCACAGTAGCTGTCCGCTACACGTACATCTTCTCGCAAGAAGGCAACTACCCCGTTCGGCTCATGTTCCGATGCCTCACCGTGTCTCCCTCGGGATATTATGACTGGCGAGCCAGGCCCATTTCTGCGACCGCACGTCGACGCCGTGACCTCGCTTCCAAGATTCGTTTCTATTTTGCTGACTCGGACGGTACCTACGGCTACCGGCGGATCGCCGCCGAGCTCGCCCGGGCCGGTGAGGCGGTGCACCCGGACACGGTCCGCTCCATCATGCGGGCCGAGGGGCTGGTGGCCGCACAGCCCCGCCTGAGGGTCCGCACCACGATCCCGGCCGACGACGCCGACGGGCGCCCAGACCTGGTGGAACGAGACTTCACCGCGGCGCAGCCGGGATACAAATGGGTCGGTGACATCACCTATATTCGCACCCTGGAAGGATTCTGCTATCTGGCGACGGTACTGGACTGCTGCACGAAGAGGGCCGTGGGTTACGCGGTCGATGATCACATGAGGACCGGATTGATCTGCAGGGCCATCGACATGGCCGTCAGGAATTGTGAGTATGTGAGAGGGGCGACCATTTTCCATTCGGATCATGGGTCGCAGTACATGTCGAAGGAATTCACCGAGCTGCTCGAGTCCTATGATATCAGACTGTCCGTGGGGAGGACGGGACTGTGCTGGGATAATGCGTGGGCGGAGTCGTTCAATGCGACGTTGAAGAACGAGAGGGTGCACCGGGTAATCTATCGGACCAAGGATGAGGCGGTCCGGGATATTGTGCGGTGGATCGAGCTCAGGTATAATCAGAAACGTCTTCACTCGTCGTTGGGGTATCGGACCCCTAATGAGATTGAGGCGGAGTACAGGGAATCACCTCAGGTGGCCTGAACCCTGATCCACCGTGGGGTATGGCGGTGTGGGCGTGGCGTAGAACGAGAATGCCCTCTTGAGCAGGGAGGATGTCGATTGCGACGTCCACACCCAGCCACTCAAGAGGAGCACCTCGTAAGTGAAAGCCTCTCACACCATCCGGCCTGTCTTCGATGATCCGAATCTGGTGTCGGCCGCGGGCCTGGTCCCGGCGCTGGGACTGGCCGAATCTGCAGGCCTGTACGACCTGCTCGACACGTTGACGGTGGGTTCGCCTCACGCCACGGCGAAGGTGGCGTGTGTGGTCGGCGGGATGCTCGCCGGTGCCGACTCGATCGATGACATGGACCTGCTGCGCCACGGCGGGATGGGGCGGTTGTTCGGCGGGGTGCGGGCACCCTCGACGCTGGGCACGTTCCTGCGCTCGTTCACCCACGGACACGTGCAGCAGCTCGACAAGGTTAACGCGGGACTGTTGGCCGGGCTTGCCGCGCGGGTCCCCGATCTGCTCGCCGGCGCGGACTGCCAGGGGTTCGCGACCATCGATGTCGACGACACCATCGGTGAGGTCCACGGCCACGCCAAACAGGGCGCCGCGTTCGGCTACTCCGGGGTCCGTGGCCTGAACCTCCAGCTGGCCACGATCAGCACCCCGCTGGCGGCACCGGTGATCGCCCGCGCGCGACTCCGACGTGGGAACACCGCCTCGGCCACCGGTGCTGGACGTCTGCTGGCCCAGGCCCTTACCACCGCCCGGGCGGCAGGTGTTCGGGGCCAGATCATGTGCCGGGCGGACTCGGCCTACTACGGGTGGGCGTTCGTCGGCACCGCGATCCGTCACCAGGCCTGGTACTCGGTTACTGCCCGCATGACTGCCAGCGTGGTCAAGGCGATCACCACCATCGCCGAGGACGCCTGGATCCCGATCAAGTACCCCAACGCCGTCTTCGATGAGGACGAACAGCGCTGGGTCTCCGACGCCGAGGTCGCCGAGATCGCGTTCACCGCGTTCACCGGTCGCCGCAAGAGCGAGCGGGTCGCCTGCCGGCTCATCGTGCGCCGCGTGAAGCGACTGCAGCCCCTGGCATCTGACGGCAGTGAGCAGAAGGAGCTGTTCGCCAGCTACCGGCATCACGCGTTCATCACCAACAGCACCCTGAGCTTGGTCGAGGCCGACGAGCGCCACCGTGACCACGCGATCATCGAGCAGGTCATCGCCGAGCTCAAGGAAGGACCACTCGCGCACCTGCCCAGCGGGAAGTACGCGGCCAACGCCGCCTGGGTCGCCCACGCGGCCATCGCGTTCAACATCGCCCGAGCCAGCGCCGTGGCCACCAATCAGCACCGTGCACGGTGGGCCACCCTGCGGACCCGGATCATCAACGTCCCGGCCCGGATCGCCACCACCGGACGACGCCTCGTGATGCACCTGCCAACCCACTGGCCATGGACGGCGAACTGGGAGTCGCTGTGGGCGACCGCGACCGGGCCACCGACTCCGGCCACCACCTGACCACCCAGCCGGAACCGGCGCGACCGAGGACCCCACAGTGGAAGAGCCGGAACAGACCGGCGAGTCAGCCACGCCCACACCACAACCCGCCCACGACCACACCGGAATCACCGATCACGAATCAACGCCGGTGGATCAGGGCTGAAACCAAGTGTTTGGGCGTGTCCGAGAAACGGCAAGCAGTCCAGAGACCGCTGACGGTGTCCTCGATGGAGCGTGCTTCATGGAAACCAATCTGGCTCTTCACGAACGAGGGTGTAGCGGGTTGAGCGCGTCGGTGGCCGGGTAGGGGTCGAGGTCTCCCTGAGGATGGAAGTTCTCACACTCGCCATCTGCCGGAAGACCTCGACGTGTCACACCCTACTTTCACTACACCTTGCCTGACCACGTTCTGCGGTCTCGACGAGCTCGGCCTGGAGGCTGTCGGGCAGCGTCTGGACCCGGATCGGGCGGTGATCGAGTGCCGTGTCGTGGAGCCGGACCGGTGGTGCCGCGAGTGTGGATGCGAGGGCGCCCCGCGCGACACGGTGATCCGTCGGCTCACGCATGAGCCGTTCGGGCATCGGCCCACGACCCTGCTGATCCGGGTCCGGCGCTACAAATGCTGCGGGTGTGGGCGGGTCTGGCGGCAGGACACCACGGCCGCCGCGCCGGTACGGGCGAAGATCTCCCGCGGTGGGTTGGCGTGGGGGCTGGCGGGCTTGGTCCTCGATCATCTCTCGGTCACGCGTGTCGCGGCAGGGCTGGGGGTGTCCTGGTCCGCCGCGAACGACGCGATCCTCGCCGAGGGCCGCCGGCGGCTGATCGATGACCCGGCGCGGTTCGAGGGCGTGACCACGATCGGCGTCGACGAGCACGTGTGGCGACACACCCGCCACGGCGACACGTACGTGACCGTGATCATCGACCTGACCCCGGTGCGCGACAAGACCGGCCCGGCACGGCTGCTGGACATGGTCGCCGGACGCTCGAAAGCCGTGTTCAAGACCTGGTTCGCCGCCAGACCGAAGCCCTGGCGAGAGGGGATCGAGGTCGTCGCCATGGACGGATTCACCGGGTTCAAGACCGCCGCCGCCGAAGAACTGCCCGACGCGGCCCCGGTCATGGATCCGTTCCACGTGATCCGGCTCGCCGGTGACGCGCTGGAGAACTGCCGACGCCGGGTACAGCACGACGTCTTCGGCCGGCGGGGCATGAAGGGCGATCCGCTCTACCAGGCCAGACGGACCCTGCTCACCGGTGCCGGTCTGCTCACCGACAAGCAGCAGGCGCGGCTAGATGCCCTGTTCGCCGACGACAGGCACGTCGAGGTCGAAGCGACGTGGGGCATCTACCAAGACATGATCACCGCGTACCGGGACAAGGACCGCGGCCTGGGCAGATTCTTCCTCGCGCACACGATCGACAAGATCAGCGCCAGCGTCCCGGAGCAGCTCGTCGAGATCCGCAAACTCGCCCGCACCCTCACACAGCGCGCTTCGGACGTGCTCGGCTACTTCGACCGCCCCGGCACCAGCAACGGCCCCACCGAAGCGATCAACGGCCGACTCGAACACCTACGCGGCACAGCCCTCGGCTTCCGCAACCTCAGCCACTACATCGCTCGGTCGCTGCTCGAAGCCGGCGGATTCAGACCCGCGCTACACCCTCGTTCGTGAAGAGCCACCAATCTTGTGAGCCAGGTCATGCAAGGAGTCCGAGGCGTCGATACGACCCCTTGCGACACCGGAGAGCTCATGCTCCACGTCGAGGCGCGTGAGCTCTCGCGCCAGGGAAAGACGCAGGGCCGGAAGCCCCTCATACCCCAAGGAGCGCGCAAATCGCACGACGCTGGCCTGGCTCACACCGGCTGCCTTTGCGAGCTCGGCCGTCGTGGCGGAGACGACGGCAGACGGGTCGGACAGGAGATGGTCAGCAACCGCGGTCTCCATGGCCGAGAAGGAGGGACGAGCCCTCCGGATGCGCTCCACGAGGAGGGTCGAATTGGGCGAGGTGTCGCGGTCGGCAGGCTGGGACGAGACGTCATCGAGACGGGATGGGACGGTCTAATCGGGCGCGACCTCGCGGGGTGCGGTCATCTCGCTGAGCTCCTTGAACGGTAGCCAGCCCCTCATCAGGGCTCGTATTGAAATTCTATTCCATAGATGGCTATCTCGATGTAATGTCGTGTCACGATCGTGGCGACGAAGCCACTCGTGACGGAAGGGAACACCGGTGTCGCCTCAGGAGTCCACACACCAGGTCAGCACCACCGAGCAGCGCAATACCGCCTCCAGCGACCTCGACCGCATGTCCTCCCTCGAGGTGGTGCAGGTGATGAACGCCGAGGACCACAAAGTGGCCGATGCGGTCGCCACGGCACTCCCCCCAGATAGCCGAGGCGGTCGATGTCGTGGTGGCCGGGGACGGAACGGACAGGAGCAGCGGTGAGCATCCCGAAGCACCACCAGGGCCTGGAGGTCCTGCACGAGAACACGCTGGCCGCCCATGCCTACTTCGTGCCGGCCTCAGCGGCAGTGACCGATGTCGTCACCGCCCGTGAGTCGTCCGACCGGGTCCAACTGCTCAACGGTCAGTGGGACTTCCGCTACCACCACTCGGTCAACGACCTGGACGAGGCCTTCATGGACCCCGGGTGCACGGTCGAGGGTTTCGCTCCAATCACCGTTCCGGGTACTTTGCAGCATCAGGGCTACGACGCTCACCAGTACACCAACGTGCGCTACCCGATCCCGCTGGACCCGCCCCACGTCCCCGTGGACAACCCCTGCGGCGCCTACCGGACCACCTTCGATCACCACGCCGACGCGGCGGCGCCCGACACGACGCTGGTCTTCGAGGGCGTCGACTCCTGCTTCTACGTGTGGGTGAACGGGCACTACGTCGGTTACAGCCAGGTCAGCCACGCCACGAGCGAGTTCGATATCACCGAGGCGCTCGTGGAGGGCACCAACCACATGGCGGTGTTGGTGTTCAAGTGGTGTGACGGCACCTACCTCGAGGACCAGGACAAGTTCCGCACCAGCGGCATCTTCCGCGACGTTTACCTCGTCGACCGCCCTACCCGTCACCTGTTCGACTACTTCACCACTACCCAGATCCACGAGGCCGGCGCCACGGTGCGCCTGCGTGCCTCCTACGTGGGTGGCCCGGTCGAGACCCGGGCCACGCTGCTCGGCGCAGATGGCACGACGGTGGCCAGCGGTGTGCTGGCCGAGGCCAACGACGCCCGCGGGTACAGCCACGCCGTCGAACTCCACGTCAACCGGCCACGCCTGTGGAACCCCGAGCACCCGGAGCTGTACACCCTGTTGCTGGAGATGCCAGACGAGGTCGTCACCGACCAGGTGGGTCTGCGAGAGGTCTCGATCGACGACGTGGTCCTGCGCCTCAACGACTGCCCGGTGACGTTGAGGGGCGTCAACCGCCATGACTCCGCCCCCGCCACCGGACCCACCGTCGACGTCGCCCACATGCGCCGCGACCTGGAACTCATGGTGCGGCACAACATCAACGCCGTGCGCAGCTCCCATTACCCCAACGACCCCCGCTTCTACCAGTTGTGCGACCAGTACGGCCTGCTGGTCATGTCGGAGGCCGACAACGAGAGCCACGGAACGCAGGCCCAGTTCCTGGCCGACGAGTCCTGGGACAACGTCGTCGAGCACTGGAACGAGCTGATCGCCGACAGTCCCGACTGGACGGAGGCGACCCTGGACCGCGTGCAGCGTTGCGTCCAGCGCGAGAAGAACCGGCCGAGCATCTTCTCTTGGTCGGCCGGCAACGAGTGCGCCTATGGCTGCACCCTCGAGGTCTCCCTGGCCTGGATGAAGGAGTTCGACCCGGACCGGGTGACCCACTACGAGAGCGCCTTCTACCGCGATTCCAAGCGCAGCTATGACTACTCGAACATCGACCTGTACAGCCGCATGTACCCGTCACAGCAGGAGATGCTCGACTACCTCGCAGGCGATCCAGACAAGCCGCTGGTGCTGGTGGAGTACTGCCACGCAATGGGCAACGGGCCCGGTGACCTGGAGGACTACTGGCAGCTCATCCACACCGACCCTCGCCTGTGCGGCGGGTTCGTGTGGGAGTGGTGCGACCACGCCGTCCTAGCCGGCCACACCGACGACGGCCGCCCCTGCTACCTGTACGGCGGCGACTCCGGTGAAGTCATCCACGACGGGAACTTCTGCGTCGACGGCCTCGTGTGGCCCGACCGCCGACCCCACCCCGGCCTTTTGGAACTGAAGAACGTGCAGCGCCCAGCCCGAGTCGTCGCGCACGACCCCGGCGCGGGCATGCTGACGCTGCGCAACGACCTGGACTTCACAAATCTCGACGAGGTGGTCGACCTGTCCTGGGAGCTGGTCTGCGACGGGATCGTCCTAGATCGTGGCGACCTGTCCTTCACGCGTCCTGTTCCGCCCCACACCGAAACCCAAGTGACCTGCCGCCCCCAGCTGCCGCGGGTAGGGCGCTGTCACCTGCGTGTGACGCAACGCCTCCGCGTCGGCGACGCGGTGCGCGCCGCGGGCCAGGAGCTCGGCTTCGATGAGGTCGCCGTCCCTGTCGCCGACCCCCGCAACCAGCAGTCCGTGCAGTTGCTCGAGGCACCGCCCGGTGGCGTCTCCCCCGCCGTCGAGCAGGACCCCTCCGCGATCACGGTGCGTGGTGACGGCTTCCAGTACCGTTTCGACACCGGCACCGGGATGCCCACGTCGATGCTCGTGGGCGACCAGGAGATGTTCACGGCACCTGCGGAGGTCAACATCTGGCGCGCGCCCACCGACAACGACCGACGCATCCGCCTGGAGTGGGAACGGGCCCGCTACCCGTATGCCGCGGTCCGCGCACATGAGTGTTCCGCCCAGACCCTTGACGGGTCCGTGGTGGTGCGCGCCCGCATGACCCTGGACGCCGCGACGATCCAGCCCATCCTGCGCCTCGACGCCAGCTGGACCATCGACGTCGCGGGCCGATTGCGGTGCCAGATGGACGTCACCCGCACACCGGAGTTCCCAACCCTGCCCCGACTGGGTCTGCGCTTCTTCCTGGCACCGGAACTCGACCAGGCGTCGTGGGTCGGGCTCGGTCCGGGCGAGAACTACCCAGACAAGCGGCAGGCCAGCCGCCACGGCCACTTCACCAGCAGCATCGACGGACTGTTCGTCGACTACCTCCGCCCCCAGGAGAACGGCAGCCGCGGAGACTGCGACTGGGTCCGTGTGGAGCAAGCCGATGCGGCGCGTGGCCTGACCGTCACCTCACCGCGACCGTTCTCGTTCAACGCCTCCCGGATCACCCAAGAGCAGCTGTCGATTACGAGACACGACGTCGAGCTGGACCCCGACGACCAGGTGGTGCTGTGCATCGACCACGCCATGGCCGGGATCGGCTCCAACAGCTGCGGCCCCGAGCTGCTCGCCCGCTACCGGGTCGACGACGAGACGTACCACGTCGACCTCGTCCTCGCCCCCACCCGCCGCTGAACCCACCGGGAGACCCGAAACCATGCCCACACACGCTGCAAGTTCTGGCAAGACGTACCTGACCTGGGGCAACAAGATCGGCTACGGCTCCGGTGACGTCGCCGGCAACGTGGTCTACGCGTTCCTGTCGGCCTTCCTGATGATCTACCTGACCGACCAGATGGGCCTCAACGCCGGTGTCATCGGCACGCTCATGATGGTCGCCCAGCTGTTCAATGGTGTCACCGACATCGGTTTCGGGGCCTTGCTCGACCGCACCCATACCCGAATGGGCAAGGCTCGGCCGTGGATGCTGTGGCCCTACATCGGCTGCGCTGTCACCCTGGTCGCCAGCTTCGCCATCCCCGGCGGGCTCAGTGAGACGGGCAAGTACATCTGGTTCTTCCTCGCCTATATCCTGCTCAACTCGGTGTTCTTCACCGCGAACAACATCGCCTACTCGGCGCTGACGGCGCTGATCACCAGGAACTCCGCCGAACGAGTGCAGATGGGCTCCATCCGCTTCATGTTCGCGTTCACCACCAGCATGCTCATCCAGACCTTCACCGTCCAGGGCGTGCGCATGCTGGGTGGCGGCGCCGACGGGTGGCGGGCCATCGCGATCATCTATGCCGTCATCGGTCTGGCGGTTAACACGATCTCGGTGCTGTCGGTCAAGGAGCTGCCGCCCGAAGAGCTTGACGAGGGCCACGATCCGGCCGCCGCCGAGCGCTACTCGTTCAAGGAGGGCGCCCGGATCCTGCTCGCCAACAAGTTCTATCTGATCATCCTGGTCATCTACCTGGTCCAGCAGATCTTCACCGCCACCCTGAACATGGGCATCTACTTCATGACCTACGTCCTCGGTGACGCGACCCTTCTGGGCGCCTTCGCATGGGCGATCAACATTCCGCTGATCATCGGACTGCTGTTCACCCCCGTTCTGGTCAAGCGCTACGGACAGATGTACCGCCTCAACATCTGGGGTTACGTCGTCGCCGTCCTGGGCCGCTTGGGTGTCGTGGCCGGTGGCTACATGGGCAGCATCCCCCTCATGATCGCCTCCTCCGCGATCGCCTCTCTGGGCATGAGCCCCCTGCAAGGCACTCTCAATGCGCTGATCGCCGAGGCCTCCGAGTACACCTTCCTGCGCACCGGCAAGCACATCGACGGCATGATGTTCTCCTGCACCACCCTCGGTGTGAAGATCGGCGGCGGCGTCGGAACAGCCTTGGCCGGATGGCTCTTGGCCGCCAGCGGCTACGTCGGCAACGCCACCACCCAGAGCAGCTCCGCGATCCACATGCTCTACTTCATGTACCTGTGGATCCCCGCCATCGCCAACCTCATCATCCTCGCCTTCCTCACCCGGCTCGACGTCGAGAAGGCCAACCGGGCGCTGCGCACGTCGGCAGACCGCGTGACCGCGTGAGCACCAGCACCCTCTTCGAGCATCCCCAGAGACACAGGAGAAGACATGTCGTGGTTGGTCACCGGCGGAGCCGGCTACATCGGGTCGCACGTCGTGCGGGCCTTCATCGAGCAGGGCATCACCCCGATCGTGGTCGACGACCTGTCCAGCGGCCACCGGGAATTCGTGCCCGACGGCGTCGACTTCGTCGAAGGCCAGGTGCAGGACACCTCGCTGCTGGAGCGGACGATGCGTGAGCACGACGTCGAGGGCGTGATGCACATCGCTGGGTACAAGTACGCCGGCGTGTCGGTCGCCCGGCCGCTGCACACCTACAGCCAGAACGTGCAGGGCACCGCGGCGGTGCTGGAGGCGATGCAGCGCGTCGGCGTCAGCCGAATCGTGTTCTCCAGCTCGGCGGCCGTCTACGGCACCCCCGACGTCGACCTGGTCACCGAGGACCAGCCCACCGCCCCCGAGTCGCCCTACGGCCAGAGCAAGCTGATCGGCGAGTGGCTGCTGGCCGACCAGGCCCGCGCGCTGGAGCTCACCGACGGTGCCACGCCGCTGCAGCACGTCAGCCTGCGCTACTTCAACGTCGTCGGCTCCGGCACCGACGAGGTCTACGACACCAGCCCGCACAACCTGTTCCCGCTGGTCATCGAGGCGCTCATCGAGGGCCGCACGCCCCGCATCAACGGCACCGACTACCCGACGCCGGACGGCACCTGCGTGCGCGACTACGTCCACGTCGCCGACTTGGCCACCAGCCACGTCGCCGCCGCGACGGCGATGGCCGAGGGGCGCGAGCTGCGGCCGGTGTACAACCTGGGCAGCGGCGACGGGCTCTCGGTGCGCGAGATCATGGACGCGATGCAGCGTGGCACCGGCCACACCTTCGAGCCGGTGATCGGCGAGCGCCGCCCCGGCGACCCGGCGCGCATCGTCGCCAACGGGGACGCCGCCGCCCGCGACCTGGACTGGCGGATGCGCCACTCCATCGACGACATGGTCACCTCGGCGTGGCAGGCGCGCACCGCCCATCCCGACATAAGCGAGTGAGACCCGCTGACCACGGCACCTGCCTCATCAGGACACGACACGCCTCACCCCACCCGCGATGTCGACCACCCGAACCCGCACCCAGTTGACCAGGAGAAGTACTCAGTGGCAGACGTTTTCCAACCACCGGGTATCTTAATCGGCTCATCACAGATGAGGGTGTAGCTGGGGCGGTGGCCAGGTAGGGGCCGAGGTCTCCCGATGATGGGGGTTCCTACACCTTCCATCCAGAAGACCTCGACTTGTCTGACGCTACCTTCGCTTGCCCCGACCTGACCAAGTTCTGTCGGCTCGACGACCTCGGGCTCGTCGTCACCGGGCAACGGATCGAGCCCGACCGTGCCGTTCTCGCGTGCCGGGTCGTCGACGACGACCGCTGGTGCCGCGGCTGCGGCTGTGAAGGCAGCCCGCGCGACTCGGTCACGCGCGAGCTCGCCCACGCCCCGCAGGGCTGGCGGCCCACGACGCTGGAGGTCGTCGTGCGCCGTTACCGCTGCAGCGGCTGCGGGTATGTGTGGCGCCAGGACACCACGGCGGCGGCCGGGCCCCGGGCCAAGTTGTCTCGGCGCGCTCTGCGGTGGGCGCTGGAAGGGATCGTGGTCCAGCACCTGAGCGTGGCTCGGGTCGCCGAGGGGCTCGGGGTGGCCTGGGACACCGCCAACGACGCCGTTCTGGCCGAGGGCAAGCGGGTGCTGATCGACGAGGAGCACCGCTTCGAGGGGGTGAAGGTCGTCGGGGTCGATGAGCACGTGTGGCGCCACACCCGTCGCGGCGACAGGTACGTCACCGTGATCATCGACCTCACCCCAGTGCGAGATGGCACCGGCCCGGCACGGCTGCTGGACATGGTCGAAGGACGCTCCAAGCAGGCGTTCAAGACCTGGCTGGCCGACCGCCCGCAGGAGTGGCGCGACGGCGTGGAGGTGGTCGCGATGGACGGCTTCACCGGGTTCAAGACCGCCGCCGTCGAGGAACTGCCCGACGTGGTCACCGTGCTAGATCCCTTCCACGTCACCAGGCTCGCTGGCGAGGCGCTCGATGAGTGCCGACGGCGAGTTCAGCAGGCCATCTGTGGGCACCGCGGCCGCAAGGGCGACCCGCTCTACTCGGCGCGACGCACGCTGTCCACCGGCGCCGACCTGCTCAACGACAAGCAGAAGGACCGACTGGACACCCTGTTCGCCGACGACGCCCACGTCGAGGTCGAGGTCACCTGGAGCGTCTACCAGCGCATGATCGCCGCCTACCGCCACGAGAACCGGCGCCACGGCCGCGAGCTGATGGCCCGGCTCATCGACTCGATCAGCACCGGCGTCCCCAAGGCCCTGGTCGAGATCACCAAGCTCGGCAGGACGCTGAAGAAGCGCGCCGCCGACGTCCTGGCCTACTTCGACCGGCCCAGCACCTCCAACGGGCCCACCGAGGCGATCAACGGCAGGCTCGAGCACCTGCGCGGCTCGGCGCTGGGGTTCCGCAACCTGACCAACTACATCGCCAGATCCCTGCTCGAGACCGGCGGGTTCAGACCCCGACTACACCCTGGATTCGGATGAGCCGTGAATCCGTCCATGGCGACGACCTCGATCCCCTCTCGCCATGGCTTCGGTCTGGCGGCGAGCCAGGTCTTGAACACGGCTTTCGAGCGTCCGGCGACCATGTCCAGCAGCCGTGCCGGGCCGGTCTTGTCGCGCACCGGGGTCAGGTCGATGATCACGGTCACGTACGTGTCGCCGTGGCGGGTGTGTCGCCACACGTGCTCGTCGACGCCGATCGTGGTCACGCCCTCGAACCGCGCCGGGTCATCGATCAGCCGCCGGCGGCCCTCGGCGAGGATCGCGTCGTTCGCGGCGGACCAGGACACCCCCAGCCCTGCCGCGACACGCGTGACCGAGAGATGATCGAGGACCAAGCCCGCCAGCCCCCACGCCAACCCACCGCGGGAGATCTTCGCCCGTACCGGCGCGGCGGCCGTGGTGTCTTGCCGCCAGACCCGCCCACACCCGCAGCATTTGTAGCGCCGGACCCGGATCAGCAGGGTCGTGGGCCGATGCCCGAACGGCTCATGCGTGAGCCGACGGATCACCGTGTCGCGCGGGGCGCCCTCGCATCCACACTCGCGGCACCACCGGTCCGGCTCCACGACACGGCACTCGATCACCGCCCGATCCGGGTCCAGACGCTGCCCGACAGCCTCCAGGCCGAGCTCGTCGAGACCGCAGAACGTGGTCAGGCAAGGTGTAGTGAAAGTAGGGTGTGACACGTCGAGGTCTTCCGGCAGATGGCGAGTTGGACTGAGTGAAGCTTCCCGGACTTCTGAGGAAAGTCATAGTTTCGAGAATCGGGTAGGATCACATCATGTCAGGATCGAAGTACAGTCCGGAGTTCAAGAACCAGGTCGTTCTTGAAGTCGTGGACAAGCATCGCACCATCAAAGCCGTAGCAGAATCATACAATCTTGTCGCTCAGACTGTCGGCGTATGGGTCAAGGAGTATCGCAAGAAGAATCCGGACCCGGAAACCGAGAACCTCACCAGTGCCGAGTCGGCCGAACTCGCACGGTTGAGGAAGGATCTCCGTGAGGCCCGGATGGAGAACGAGTTCCTAAAAAAAGCGGCAGCCTTCTTCGCGAAGGAATCACAGTAGCTGTCCGCTACACGTACATCTTCTCGCAAGAAGGCAACTACCCCGTTCGGCTCATGTGCCGATGCCTCACCGTGTCTCCCTCGGGATATTATGACTGGCGAGCCAGGCCCATTTCTGCGACCGCACGTCGACGCCGTGACCTCGCTTCCAAGATTCGTTTCTATTTTGCTGACTCGGACGGTACCTACGGCTACCGGCGGATCGCCGCCGAGCTCGCCCGGGCCGGTGAGGCGGTGCACCCGGACACGGTCCGCTCCATCATGCGGGCCGAGGGGCTGGTGGCCGCACAGCCCCGCCTGAGGGTCCGCACCACGATCCCGGCCGACGACGCCGACGGGCGCCCAGACCTGGTGGAACGAGACTTCACCGCGGCGCAGCCGGGATACAAATGGGTCGGTGACATCACCTATATTCGCACCCTGGAAGGATTCTGCTATCTGGCGACGGTACTGGACTGCTGCACGAAGAGGGCCGTGGGTTACGCGATCGATGATCACATGAGGACCGGATTGATCTGCAGGGCCATCGACATGGCCGTCAGGAATTGTGAGTATGTGAGAGGGGCGACCATTTTCCATTCGGATCATGGGTCGCAGTACATGTCGAAGGAATTCACCGAGCTGCTCGAGTCCTATGATATCAGACTGTCCGTGGGGAGGACGGGACTGTGCTGGGATAATGCGTGGGCGGAGTCGTTCAATGCGACGTTGAAGAACGAGAGGGTGCACCGGGTGATCTATCGGACCAGGGATGAGGCGGTCCGGGATATTGTGCGGTGGATCGAGCTCAGGTATAATCAGAAACGTCTTCACTCGTCGTTGGGGTATCGGACCCCTAATGAGATTGAGGCGGAGTACAGGGAATCACGTCAGGTGGCCTGAAACCAAGTGTTTGGGCGTGTCCGAGAAACGGCAAGCAGTCCAAGTGTGAGAACTTCCATCCTCAGGGAGACCTCGACCCCTACCCGGCCACCGACGCGCTCAACCCGCTACACCCTCGTTCGTGAAGAGCCATTAAAGGATAGACGCAGTGCGCCTGACTTGTTGCATTGGCTTAGTGCCCCGCATCGGACTCGATCGCGTTGATGATGGCGCGGGCCTCGGGTGTGGTCTGGGGCTTGATGGTGTGAAGCGAGCCGTTGATCTCCAGGGTCGCTGAGCGTAGTGGGGCGAGGGTATGGACGATCCGTTTGACCGACAGGCCGGTGACCTGTCGTAGGTAACGCGAGACGGCCAGGGCGGCGAATGCCGTGGTCAGGTGGGCCTCGATGGAGTCAGAGAGCCGGTGGAAGATGGGCCGGGCCCGCAGGTCGGACTTGGCCATGCGGAAGGAGTCCTCGACGTGCCAGAGGTCGTGGTAGGCCCCGATCACCTGGACCGGAGTCATCACCGATACTGGAATATTGGTCACGTATCCCTTCAACCCGACCAGTTGGCGGGCCCGGTCGATCGCCTTGTGATCCAAGGACAAGCCGTTCGCCGATGCGCTGACGAACCGTGGCTTGCGGGCCGGTCTGTCACCGTCGACCACGGCTTTGGCGCGGTTCTCCTGAGCCGTCAATGTGGCCGAGTCCCGCACGGCCCGTTTGCGGGAGTACTGCCAGACCGCCCGCCAGCTATCGGTGGACCCGGCTGGATCCCAGACCGGCTCGGCCCGTCTGCTGCGAGGGTGGCAGGTCTTCCTCCTCGGGGTGCGGGGTGTGATCGTGTCGATGATCTGCCCGTCATCGAAGGCCGTGCCGTTCCAGTGGAAATGGCCGGCCAGGTCGCTGGGGGCCTTTACCGACCGGGATCCCACGATGAACCGCAGACCTGCACCGTCCAGGGCCTCCAGATTGGAGGCCGACAGCATGCCGGCGTCTGCGACCACCACCATGTCGGCGATCTCGTGGGCCGACCGGTAGGCCTCAACAATCGGGATCAGGGTCGTGGTCTCGGCCTTGTTGCCGGGAAAACAGCCAATCTGGAGGGGAAAGCCCCAGCGGTCCACGAGGAGCCCGACCACGATCTGGGGATCAACCCGGCGTTCCTTCGAATAGCCGACCTTGCGCAGACTGTCCTCGTTCTCAGCCTCGAAGTACAGGGTGGTCACGTCATAGAGCACCAGAGTCACCTCCCCGCCACCGGCCGAGTACCGGTGGCAGGCATCGGTGATCACGGCACGGTAGTCGCGGTCCTGGGCACGAGCCAGGTGCCGGTAGATCGTGGTGTGATGCGGCGGGTCCTGACCCACACCGGTCAGGACCCGCCCGACAGCCAGTTTCGAGGTGGGTTCGACGATCCGGGCCACAACGACCTGCTCGAACACCTGATCGGCAACCGCGTCGAGTCCCAGGCGGCGATAGGCCCTGTCCAGCACAGACCACAACAGGTCCGAGGCCGTCGAGACGACCTGCGCAGGCCTGGCAAGCGCTGAACTCTCATGGCGTCCAGAGTCCTCACCGGTCAACCTGTCCTGGACCACGGGCTCGGTGAACGACTCCTCGACCGCAACCGGGATCTCCACGCCCAGGTCCAAGGGCTCCTGGCCGCTCAACTGCTCGATCCTGGCCCGGGCAGTGGTCCTGAGTACCGCCAGTTCCTCGTCACTGTGAGCCGAGCCCACATGCTCCACGATGATGCGCCTGCCCCGTCGCTTCTCAGCGATCTGGACCGCCACCGCACCCGAACCCGTGCGGACCGTCCGGACATAGGTCATGACCCCCACAATACGGGTCCCCAGGACCGTCTTAGTGCCCCAAAACAGCCACGATCGAACACGAAACCCGTAGCCAGACCAACACACCCGACCGAACCCCGAAAAACTGCATCAAGTCAGGTTAAAGGATAGACGCAGTGCGTATGTCAATAGATTTGTAGATGTGTCAGGAGTCTCTTCCGGAGGGGGCGGGATGCAAGCATATAGTACGGGCCCTTGTCCAATTTCACGCACCTTCAGTCGAGTCGTTGACAAGCGTGTATGTGAGCCAAATCAGGGTCACCAGGTCTAGGCTTTAGTCTTCGATGTAGCCGCGAATAATCAGAATCGAAAGATCCCGGAGTATCCGAAATAGTTGCTCGCACCTGTGGACAGCACGGTGCAATCTACCGTATCATTGTTCCATGATCGAAGTCACCGCCGACGAGATGACCTTTCTGATGAACTGGAAGAAGCAGCCCGACACGTTCATCCTCCCACGAATGAAATCCGAAGCGATCCTCTACGTCTTCGAAGACGCCGATATCACCATCGTCGCGAAACTCATCGACCGCTCGGTCAAAATCGTCAAAGGCTGGATCGCCGACACCGCCTACATCGGCACCGGTGCGATCACACCGATCGAGAAGACCCCAGGAAGCGACCGACTGGACTGGGAGAAGAAGTTCAACCACGACGTGTCCGGCTTCCGCTCCAGGATCGAATACATCGTCGGACACCTGAAGAACTGGAAGATCCTCACGAAAGGATACCGAGGCCGCCTGGCAGAATTCCCCACAATCATCAGAATTGTCACGAGACCTGAACTCTGCAGAATCGGCTGGTAGCCACTGATGAATAACTTCCTCAGTTCTGTGCTCGCGCTCTCTGGGGGTTGATGTGTACGCCACGATCCGCGAAGCTGGGCTGCATCCCATCACGGTGGGGCTGCTGTGGCTCTCGACCGTCGGGCCGCGACGAGCCGGGCCGGCTCACGGGGGGTATGACCGCGGGTATCCTCGTGGTATGACACTCACCACGATCAAGGTCAGTCCCGAGGTTCGCGACCTGCTCAAGGAGCAGGCCGCCGCGGAGCACCGCACCTTGGGTGAGCATCTCCGGTATCTCGCCTCACTGGCCGACAAGCAGAAGCGGTTCGAGCGGCTGAGGGCCGAGATCGACGCGACGCCGGCCAAGGATCTCGCCTCATACCGGCAGGAGACTGCCTGGTGGGAGTCGGCCCAGGATGCCTGACCTCAGCCCCGGTGACATCGTCTGGGTCTTCCTCGATCCGGTCGTCGGGCGGGAGCAGAGCGGACGGCGCCCCGCGGTGGTCGTCTCCTCGCGCGGACATCTCCTGATCGCCGACACGCTCGTGATCGTGGTGCCGGTCACATCCGTGGACCGCGGATGGTCGAATCACATCCCGCTGCGGCCCGATGCCCTGCAATGCCGGTCATGGGCCATGACTGAGCAGCTGCGCACCATCTCGCGGGAGCACGTGGTCGGCCGTGCGGGCCGGGTCGATCCGGCGACGCTGGCCGAGATCCGCAGGTGGATCACTGATTTCGTCGACGAGTAGACGCTCATCATCCAGAGGGCCGGTCCGCGTGATCCAGCATGAGTTCAGTCGATCAACTGTGGTGGTCTGTCGTGTGAACTCGCACCGCAATTGGTCAGACTCTGTCCGCACCCCCAGCGACCTCGATCCCGGGATCAGCGCCCGAAGAGTCGCGCGAAGGGGTTTGAGGGCCGGGCCCTGCGCGCCGCCCGGATCTCGGCCTCGGTGTGCTTCCCGCCGCACCACTGCGAAGCGGGAACGCCCGCCTTCACCTGATCGATGTGTTGGCCGCATCCGGCCCAGGTGGTCTTTCCGCAGACCTTGCAGGTGACTGCTCTACACATGATGTCGCTCCTCGTGCTCGTGGCCCTGGTGCTCAGTGGCTCTCGTACTCCCGTTCCGGGGAGCCGTTGACGATGGACAGCATATACCCCTGGGGGTATCATTTCTCGTCATGAGGATCGTCATCATCGGCGGAGTCGCCGCCGGAATGTCCGCCGCCACCCGTCTGCGCCGTCTCCAGGAGGACGCCGAGATCATCGTCGTCGAGCGCGGCGAGCACGTCTCCTTCGCCAACTGCGGGCTGCCCTATCACCTGGGTGGAGTCATTGAGAACCGCTCGGCACTCCTGCTCCAGACTCCGGAGTCCCTCGCCGCCAGATTCCGTATCGATGTGCGCGTTCGCACCGAAGCTCGCGCCATCCACCCCGCCGAGCGCACCGTCGAGCTGCGACTGCCTGACGGCACAGTTGAATCTTTGGGATACGACGAGCTCGTCCTCACCCCTGGTGCCGCGCCCGTCCGCCCGCCCATCCCCGGCATCGAGCATGCCCTGACGCTGCGCGACGTCACCGACCTCGACCAGATCATCGACGCCGCAGAGGACGCCGCGGAGGCCGTCGTCATCGGAGCCGGGTTCATCGGTGTCGAGGTGGCCGAGAATCTGGTCGCCCGCGGCATCTCGGTCCATCTGGTCGAGGCCGCCGGCCATGTCATCGCACCCCTGGATCCCGAGATGGCCGAGCCCGTCCACTCCCGGTTGCGCGCCAACGGCGTGGACCTGAGGCTGCGCTCGACGGTGGTCGAGATCGGTGACGACGGCGTCACCCTCGATACCGGCGAGAAGCTGCCCGGCGCCCTCGTGCTCGCGGCCATCGGGGTGCGGCCGGAGTCGCGTCTGGCTGCCGGGGCGGGCCTGGAGATCACCGGATCCGGTGCCATTGCGGTCGACGATCGCTGGGCGACCTCCGACCCGCACATCCACGCCGCAGGAGACGCTGTGGCCAAGATCGATGCCATCACCGGCGACGACGTTCTCGTGCCCCTGGCCAACACCGCCAACCGTGACGGACGGCTGGTCGCCGATGTCATCTCCGGGCGCCCCGGGGTCGTGCGCCCGACCCTCGGTAGCGCCATCGTCGGGGTGTTCGGGCTCCAGGTCACGGTCACCGGCTGGAGCGAGACCCGGCTTCGGGCCGCCGGGCGGCCCGTGCGCGTCATCCACACCCATCCGGTGCACCACGCCGGCTACTACCCCGGCGCCGTCGGAATGCGTCTCAAACTCCTTGTCGACCCCGGGACCGACCGCATCCTCGGCGCCCAGGCGGTCGCCGATCAGGGGGCGGACAAACGGATCGACGTCATCGCCACGGCCATGGCAGGCGGGCTGAAGGCGTCGCAGCTCGCCGATCTGGAGCTGTGCTACGCGCCGCAGTTCGGCTCGGCCAAGGATCCGGTGAACTTCCTCGGCTGGGCCGACCAGAACCTCGCCGACGGCCTGGTCGACACCATCCAGTGGCACGAACTGGCCAGTGCGATGGCAGGCGGCGCCCGTGTGATCGACGTGAGAACCCCCGCAGAGCACGAGAAGGGGGCCATCCCCGGTTCGACGCTCATCCCTCTCGACGAGCTGCGCGAGCGCCTCGGCGACCTGCCTGACGGCGACCTCATCGTCCACTGCGCGGCCGGGTTGCGCAGCTACGTCGCCGCCCGGATCCTCACCCAGCACGGACGGCGGGCCCGCAGCCTGGACGGCGGCTTCGCCACCTGGGCCGACGGGACGGCGGGACGGTAGCCGTCGGGTGCTCGTCGCAGACTGGGTGCGCTCACGCCAGGGACAGGAAGAGTTTCTCCAGCCCGGCGAGGTCCTCCTCGCAGCCCTCGCCGCCGTTCGCGATGCAGCTGCGCACACCGGTGGACACCAGGGTGAAGCCGGCCCGGTTCACCGCCTTGCCGATCGCGGCGAGCTGGGTGACGATGTCGCGGCACTCCCGGCCGTCCTCGATCATCGCGATCACCCCGCCGATCTGGCCCTGGGCGCGGCGCAGCCGGGTGATCACGGGCTTGAGTTCCTCGGGGTCGAGTTTCATCGGATCTCCTCGTCAGCTGCGATGGCCGGGCGCCCTCGTCATCAATGGGGCCGGCCGGAATCGGGATGATGATACCCCGGGGGGTGTTTTGATGACTCCGGCCAGAGGTCGGGCCCGCGGACCAGCACGACGGCGGGCGGGCCGGAGCCCTAGGGTTGCACCATGGCAGAAGACCAGACGCATCAGAGTCTGTCGGCCGAGACGGAGCCGGCGACGCGGCTCCCCCCGGATCCGGCGATCGCCGAACTGGCAGACCACGGCCGCAACGACTTCCTCTCCGTGGTGCGGGACTACCCCACCTCGGCGCTGTGCTGGGCGCTGCTCGCCGAGGGCGCCCTGATGGCCGGCACCGAGGAGGCCGACATCGCCGGATACGCGTATGCGCTGACCGGTTGCCACCACGGCATGGCGGCACTGCGCGCCGAGGGGTGGCAGGACGAGGGCACGGTCCCCTGGGACCACCTCACCAACCAGGGTCTCCTCCGGTGCGTGTGGGCGAGGTCCGTGGCCGCAGACCGGATCGGCCAGACCGAGGAGGCCCATCGCTGCGTGGAGTTCCTCCGTCGGTTCAGCGAGTCGGCATGGGAGGTTCTCCACACCACACTCGTGGTGGCAGACACCTCCGACACCGCCGATGCCCCCGACCATGCTGATACCCCGGACACTGCCGACGGCTCCGACAATGCCGATACCTCTGACAAGGCGCGCGAGTCGCGGGATGATGGGGGTCAGCCCGCCGCTGAACAGACGGTCGGCAGCACGGCTCAGGGCTGAGCCGGTGCCACAGGCCTCAGGAGGAGCCATGGTCGAGCACGTGGGGTTCCGGGATCTTAAGATCGACGACATCACCGGGATCGAGTTCGGGGAGCCCGGCAGCCTGGCCGGATGGCTCGACGATCCGAGCGCCAACGTCATGGTGGCCACCTGGCGCGGCCGCGTCGTCGGATACGCCGTCAGCTGGCTGGCGGCCGTTCACCGCACCCGCCGGTTCATCGACGTCGAGGTGGCTCCGGAGTCCCGCGGACGACGGATCGGGAGCCGGCTGGTCGAGAGGGTCAAGGAGAGGTCCGACCGTCCACTGGCCACCAAGACAGTCGAGGGATCGGACGCCGAGGGATTCATCCGCAGTCTCGGCGGCGTCCCCTACGCCATCTGCCCGCCGCTGGAGCTTCCCCGGCGTCAGTTCGGACGGGTTGTCGCGATGCTCGGCGGCCATCGCGACGTCGTGCCCGTATCGACCCTGTCCCCCGGGGAGGCCGAGCACCTGTGGGCGCAGATCTACCGGTGGGTCCACCAGGACTGGTCACCGGTCGACGACTCCGAGAAGGCGCGCGAAGTGCTTCGCTCGGAGGCCTCCGAGCTGGACCTGGACCACACCGCGATCGCGCTGGTGGACGGCCAGCCCGCCGCGGTGGCCTTCGTCTTCGACGACGAGGGGGCGCCGACGGTGTGCGCCGAGACCGTTACCCCGGACGCGCCCGACGGGGATCAGGCACTGGCCGCAGCGGTGGGTCGGGTGGTGGCCGACGCCCGAGACCGCGGCTGCCGAAGGCTGCAGTTCGACGGCCACGAGGCCGATCCGCACTTCGGCCCACTGGCCCATCGCCTGCCGCTGGAGGGCTCCCGGCTGCTTCTGCTGGAGATCTGAACCGAGGTTGTGGGGAGCCGCTCCGCGGCACCGGGCAGAGCTGCCGGGGGCCTGCGGTCGAAGCCGTCCATCGCGGGAATGTGGGGTGGACGATCCCCTACAATGCCCATGTTGTGCCGTTGGCCGGTCGTCGGCCACGGACCGCAGGGATCGGCCTCCACCGCTCTGGACGGCCGAGGAAGCGAGTGAACATGCCTGGAATCGTCGTTGTCGGATCCCAGTGGGGGGACGAGGGGAAGGGCAAGGCCACCGACCAGCTCTCCGAGAGGGTGGACTACTGCGTCCGCTACTCCGGCGGCAACAATGCGGGCCACACCGTGGTCGTCAATGGTGACAAGTTCACCATGCACCTGCTGCCCTCCGGCATTCTCAACCCCAACTCCACCGCCGTGATCGGCAACGGCGTCGTCATCGACCTCGAGGTGCTGCACCAGGAGCTCGACGAGCTCGCCGCCCGCGGCGTGACGATCCCGCACCCGCTGATCAGCGCCAACGCCCACATCATCACCCCGTACCACCAGGTGATGGACAGGGTCACCGAGCGCTTCCTCGGCAAGCGCAAGATCGGCACCACCGGCCGGGGAATCGGGCCGGCCTACTCCGACAAGATCAACCGGATCGGGATCAGGATCCAGGATCTCTTCGACGAGTCGATCCTGCGCCAGAAGGTCGAGGCGGCCCTGGAGCGCAAGAACCAGCAGCTGGTCAAGATCTACAACCACCGCGAGATCGACCCCGAGCAGGTCTCCGACATGCTGCTCGCCCACGCCGACCGGATCCGTCCGCACGTCGTCGACACCGCGCGGCTGCTCAACAAGGCCCTCGACGAGAAGAAGGTGGTCCTCTTCGAGGGGGCCCAGGCCCACCACCTGGACGTCGACTTCGGCACCTACCCCTACGTCACCTCCTCCAACCCGATCGCGGCGGGAGCCTGCACCGGATCGGGGGTCGGCCCCTCCCGGATCGACCGGGTGATCGGCATCGCCAAGGCCTACACCACCCGTGTCGGCGAGGGCCCCTTCCCCACCGAGCTGCTCGACGAGACCGGTGAGCGGCTGCGGACCGAGGGCGGCGAGTACGGCGTCACCACCGGGCGGCCGCGCCGCTGCGGCTGGTTCGACGCGCTGGTCGTCGAGCAGGCGGTGGTCGTCAACGCGATGACCGACATCTTCCTCACCAAGCTCGACGTCCTCACCGGCTGGGACAAGATCCCGGTCTGCGTGGCCTACGAGATCGACGGCGAGCGGTTCGAGACGATGCCCATGACCCAGTCCCAGCTGCACCACGCCAAGCCGGTCTACGAGTACCTGCCCGGCTGGACCGAGGACATCACCGGGGTGCGGGACTTCAGCGACCTGCCGGCCACCTGCCAGGCCTACGTCAAGCGCCTCGAGGAGCTCATCGGCTGCCGAATCTCGGGCATCGGGGTGGGCGCGGACCGCGACCAGTCGGTGATGATCAACGACCTGATCGACTGAGGTCCCGGATCCGCCGCCGGCCCGACGCGGACCGGCGGCGGGCCACCGACCTGCCCTGGGAGATCGCGCTCAGCACGATCCCGGCACCGACCAGGGACAGACCGATCCAGCCGGTCCCGGTGAGCTTCTCACCCAGGATCGAGGTCGCCAGCAGGGTCGCCGTCAGCGGCTCGGTGAGGGCGAGGGTGGTGGCGGCCGAGGCCGGCACGCGCCGCAGCCCGAAACCGAACAGCGTGTACCCCAGCGCCATCGGCACCACCGCCAGGTATGCCAGCACGGGCAGCCCGCCCGCCCCGATCAACGGCCCCGGACCGGCCAGCAGGAACCAGGGCACCAGGACCACCGAGGCCAGCGTGAACATCGCCGCCATCACGGTGCCGGAGTCGCGGCCGCCGGTGCCATTTCCCCCAGCTCCAGGATCGACGATCAGTCGCGACCCCGCCCAGGAGTAGAGCGCCCAGCCGAATCCCGCTGCCAGACCCAGAACGGCACCGGCCACCGGCCGGCTGGCCGGCGCCGAGCCGCCCGAGGACACCAGCAGACAGATCCCCGCCACCGGAACCGAGACGACACCCAGCCAGACCCACCCGGGCGGACGCCGGTCCACCACCATCTCGAGGACTCCGGCCCACACCGGTCCCGAGGCCAGCGCCAGGGCGTCCCCGGCCGCGACCCCGATGAGGTCCAAGGACCAGTAGTAGAAGCAGGCGTACCCCAGCACCCCGACGGCACCGACCGCCAGTAGCGGCAGTGCCCGGCGTTCGCGCAGCAGGGCGAGGGTGCGACGCGGTCGGGTCGACATCAGGATCAGACCGCCGAACCCGAAGGTCGACAGTCCGATCAGCATCGGGTCGGATCCCGGCGGGGCGTGGTGGGCCACGGTTCCGGTGGTGCCCCACAGCATGCCCGCCACCAGGACCGCCGCGACGTGGCTCAGGGAGCTCTGCACCCGGGCAGCGTACGGTACCCGGGCCGGCTGCCGGGCTGCCGGACATCAGCCGGGACGCCGGCCGCCCGACCCGTCAGGTCTGGTGCCGGGAGCGCCGTCCTCTAGTCTTGACCCGTGACCGAGATGACTGTCCTCGTCCTCGGCCAGGGTGGACGCGAGCACGCGATCGCCCTGGCCATCTCCCGCGATCCCGCGGTTGCGGCGGTGCACGTGGCCCCGGGCAATCCCGGGACGGCGTCCTTCGCCACCAATCATCCGGTCGACATCAACGATGCCGAGGCGGTCGTGGAGCTGAGCCGCCGGATCGGCGCGGACCTGGTCGTCATCGGACCGGAGGTGCCGCTGGTCGCCGGGGTGGCGGACGCCGTGCGCCAGGCCGGCATCGACTGCTTCGGCCCCGGCCTCGAGGCGGCACGCCTGGAGGGATCCAAGGCCTTCGCCAAGGAGGTGATGGCGGCCGCCAGGGTACCGACCGCCACCGCCGTCAGCTGCGTCAACCTCGACGAGGTGGCCGCCGCCCTGGACCGGTTCGGTGCCCCGCACGTGGTCAAGGACGACGGGCTGGCCGCCGGCAAGGGGGTCGTGGTGACCAGCGACCAGCAGGCCGCGCTGGACCATGCGGCGCACTGCCTGGACGCCGGTCACCGGGTCGTTGTCGAGGAGTTCCTCAAGGGGCCCGAGGTGAGCCTCTTCGCGATCTGCGACGGCCAGCTGGCACTGCCCCTCCAACCGGCCCAGGACTTCAAACGGGTCGGCAACGGCGGCACCGGGCCCAACACCGGTGGGATGGGCGCCTACACCCCGCTGCCATGGGCTCCCGACGACCTGGTCGAGCAGGTCGGCCGCGAGGTGATCCGCCCGACGCTGGCCGAGATGAGGCGTCGCGGGACGCCCTTCCAGGGGCTGCTCTACGTCGGCCTGGCACTGACCGCCGAGGGTCCCAAGGTGGTCGAGTTCAACGTCCGATTCGGTGACCCGGAGACCGAGCCGCTGCTGTCCCTGCTGACCTCCCCGCTGGCCCAGGTGATGCGGGCCGCCGCCAGGGGAGACCTGTCGGGGTTCGGAGGCCTGGAGTTCCGTCGCGGATTCGCCGTCGGCGTCGTCCTGGCCTCTCAGGGATACCCGGGCACCCCGACCACCGGGGGGCCGATCACCGGGGCCCAGGCCCCCGACGGAGGCCCCGACCCCGACGTCATCCATGCCGGGACGGCACTGGCCGCCGATGGCCGGCTGGTCTCGGCCGGCGGCCGGGTGCTGGTCGCCCTGGGCCACGGCGAGACGCTGACCGGGGCCCGCCAGGCCGCCTACGCACGTCTCGCGCGGATCGACCTGCCCGGAGGGTTCCACCGCGACGACATCGCCCTGACCGCCGCCGAGGAGGAGGCCTTCAACGCGATGTCGGAGCCCAACGGTCCCTCCGCCAAGGACTCCCGGGAGTCCCCGGAGGACGGCGGGAACCAGGGCTGACGGCCGTCCGCCGAGCCCTGCTCCCGCCGCCGTCGGCAGCCGTCCCTCGAATCTGTCCCTCAACCCTGTCAGGAGAGCGTCCGTGAGTGTGCCCAATGTCCTCGCCAACCGTTACGCCTCGGTCCAGATGCGCGAGATCTGGTCGCCGGAGAACAAGATCAAGGCCGAGCGCCGGCTGTGGATCGCGGTGCTGGCCGAGCAGATCGCACTGGGCGTCCCGCTCGGGGGAGAGGATCCCGAGCAGGTGCTCGCCGACTACCGGCGGGTCGTCGACGTCATCGATCTGGACTCCATCGCGGCCCGTGAGCGGATCACCCGCCACGACGTCAAGGCCCGTATCGAGGAGTTCAACGCGCTGGCCGGCCACGAGCAGATCCACAAGGGGATGACCAGTCGGGACCTCACCGAGAACATCGAGCAGCACCAGGTGCTGGTCTCTCTCACCCTCATCCGCGACCGGATGGTCGCCGCGCTGTCCCAGCTGGCCCGGCTCGCCGCGCAGTACTCCGACCAGCCGATCGCCGGCCGCTCCCACAACGTCGCGGCCCAGGTCACCACCCTCGGCAAGCGGTTCGCCAACATCATCGACGAGATGCTGGTGGCCTACCGGCGCGTCGAGGAGCTCATCGAACGCTACCCGGCCCGCGGCATCAAGGGGCCGATGGGCACCGCTCAGGACATGCTCGACCTGCTCGGAGGCGACGCCGCCAAGCTGGCCACCCTGGAGCGCACCATCGTCGAGCACCTCGGCTTCCACCACGTGCTCACCTCCACCGGCCAGATCTACCCGCGCTCGCTGGACTTCGAGGTGGTCTCGGCCCTGGTCCAGGTGGCCTGCGGGCCCTCCGATCTGGCCACCGCGATCCGCCTGATGGCCGGCAACGAGCTGGTCACCGAGGGATTCAAGCCCGGCCAGGTGGGCTCCTCGGCGATGCCGCACAAGATGAACGCGCGCTCCTGCGAGCGGGTCAACGGCTTCCTCATGGTGCTGCGCGGCTACCTCACGATGACCACCGGGCTGGCCGGGGTGCAGTGGAACGAGGGGGACGTCTCCTGCTCGGTGGTGCGCCGGGTCGCGCTGCCGGACGCCTTCTACGCCGTCGACGGGATGTTCGAGACCTTCCTCACCATTCTCACCGACTTCGGCGCCTTCCCCGCCGTCATCGAGGCCGAGCTCCAGCGCTACCTGCCCTTCCTCACCACCACCAAGGTGCTGATGGCGTGCGTGCGCGCCGGGGTGGGGCGGGAGGATGCCCACGAGGCGATCAAGGAGAACGCCGTCTCGCTGGCCCTCCAGATGCGAGAGACCGGCAGCACCCACAACGATCTGTTCGACCGGCTGGCCGCCGACGACCGGATCCCGCTGAGTTCCTCCGAGCTGGCCGACCTGGTGACCTCCCCGATCGAGCTGACCGGGGCCGCCCGCTCCCAGGTCGCCGCCCTGGTGGGGCAGGTGGAGGCGATTGTCGCCGATCATCCCGAGGCGGCCCGGTATCTGCCCGGTCAGGTGCTGTAGCAGAGGCTCTCGAGGGGTTCGACCAGGCCGCCGGGCAGGTCGCGCAGCACCGCGACCAGCGCCCGCACGGCGCGCCGCTCCAGCACGGCGGCCCGCCCGCACACCACCACGTCGCGATGGGGCCGGGGCTTGGTGAACTCGCGCAGTGCGATCCGGGGATCGGGGGCCATCGGGGGGCTCACCGCCATCCGGGGCATCAGGGTCCGCCCGGAACCGGCCGCCACCAGCTGGGACAGGGTCGCCACCGACCCGGGTTGGATATCCTTGCGGACCCCGGAACCCGAGTCCGCGCACACCTCGAGGACCTGGTCGCGCAGGCAGTGACCCTCCGACATGAGGATCAGATCGGTGCCGCGCAGAGCAGCCGGGTCCACCGGGCCCGGGTCGGTTCCCAGCGGGTCATCGGCCGGGGTGGCCAGCAGGAACTCCTCGCGGAAGACAGGCACCGAACTCAACTTGGCGGGTACCGCGGAGGCCAGCAGAGCGACGTCGATCTCGCCGGAGTCCAGCAGTCCCAGCAGGGTGGCCGACTTCTCCTCGACCACCGACAGGTCCACCCCCGGCGCATCATGGTCCAACCCGGCCAACAGGTGCGGCAGCAGGTAGGCCGCCAGGGTCGGGAAGATCCCGATCCGCACGGTTCCGGTGACCGGTCCCTCCTGGTCACGACCCGCCCAGGAGATGTCCTCGGCCAGGGAGAGCATCTGGCGGGCCGGACCGATCACCCGGCGCCCCAGCTCGGTGAGCTCGATCCGCGGTTCACGCACCACCAGGGGCCCGCCGAGCTCCTCCTCGAAACGGCGCAGCTGGGCCGACAGGGTCGGCTGGCTCACCCCGCACCTGGCCGCGGCCCGGCCGAAATGACGCTCATCGGCCAGCGCGACCAGGTACTCCACCCACCGCAGATTCATGACTCCTGGAACCGCCCTCAGGACGCCTTGGCCAAGGTCTTGGCGGCTCCGGCGGAGCGGATGATGTGATCGAAGGCGCCCAGTGCCGCGGTGGCACCCGATCCCATCGAGATGATGATCTGCTTGAAGGGCTGGGTGGTGCAGTCACCGGCGGCGAAGACACCGGGCACCGAGGTGGCGCCGCGGGTGTTGACGACGATCTCGCCGCGCTTGGTGAGGTTGACCGCACCCTCGAGCCACTCGGTGTTGGGCAGCAGTCCGATCTGGACGAAGATTCCGCGCACCGGCACGGTGTGCAGCTCGCCGGTGCCGCGGTCGCGGTACTCCAGACCGGTGACGTGCGAGCCGTCGCCGACCACCTGGGTCGACTGGGCCGAGGTGATGACGTCGACATTGGGCAGCGACTCCAGGGTCGACAGCAGCACGGCGTCGGCCTTGAGAGAGTCCATGAACTCGAGGACGGTGACATGACCGGTGACACCGGCCAGGTCGATGGCCGCCTCGATACCGGAGTTGCCGCCGCCGACCACCGCGACGTCCTGACCCTTGAACAGCGGGCCGTCGCAGTGCGGGCAGTAGGTGACACCCTTGGTCTTGTACTCCTGCTCGCCGGGCACCCCCAGCTGACGCCAGCGGGCGCCGGTGGCCAGCACCACGGCCTTGGCGCGCAGCACCCCGTCGGAGAACCGGACGCCGGTCAGGCCGTCCTCCCCGGCCGGGATGAGCTCGGTGGCGTGCTGACGCTCGATGGCGTCGATCTGGTAGTCGCTGATGTGGGCGCTGAGCGAGGCGGCCAGCTTCGGGCCGGTGGTGTGCGGCACCGAGATGAGGTTCTCGATGGCGTCGGTGTCGAGCACCTGTCCGCCGATCCGCTCACCGGCCATCGCGGTGCGGATCCCCTTGCGGGCGGCGTAGACGGCGGCGGAGGCTCCGGCCGGGCCGGCACCCACCACCAGGACGTCGTAGGGCTCGCGCTGCGAGAGGTCCTCGGCGGCCTGCTCGGCAGCCGCGGAGTCCAGCTTGGCCAGGATGTCGGCCATCGTCATCCGGCCCGAACCCCACTCCTGACCGTCCAGGTAGATGGCCGGCACCGACTGGATGCCCTTGGCCTTGACCTCGGCGGCGAAGGCCCCGCCCTCCACCGCGGTGTGCCGGATGTTCGGGTTGGTGATGCTCATCGCGTTGAGGGCCTGGACCACCGTCGGGCAGTTCTGGCAGGTCAGCGACATGTAGGTGGTGAACTCGTGGTGGCCGGACAGGCCGCGGACGGCGTCCAGCAGGGCCGCGTCGGCCTTGACCGGAACCCCTCCGACCTGGAGCAGGGCCAGCACCAGGGAGTTGAACTCGTGGCCCATCGGCAGGCCCGCGAAGCGCACCGAGATGTCGGTGCCGGGGCGGGTGATGGCGAAGGAGGGGGTGCGGTCGCCGGCGATTGGGTCGGCGACGGTGACCCGCTCGCCGGCGGCCTCGATCTCACCGAGGAGCTCCATCATCTGCTCGGACCTCTTGTCGGTGCCGGGGGAGGGCACCAGGACGACCGGTTCGGTGGTCATCGCCAGGTAGGTCTTGAGCTGTTGGGTGAGGGCGGGATCGAGCATGGTGTTTCTCCTTCGAGGCTGTGACGGGCGGCCTTGCAAAGCTGTCTGAGAAGGGTGACGAGATATCGCGAGCCCCCGGCGGGTCGGGTCCCCGCCGGGGGCTCGCGATGGTTCGGGGATGAGGATCAGATCATGCCGACGAGGTCGATGGACGGGGCGAGGGTGTCATCGCCCTCCTCCCACTTGGCGGGGCAGACCTCGCCGGGATGGGCGGCGATGTACTGGGCCGCCTTGACCTTGCGGACCAGCTCCTCGGCGTTGCGGCCGATTCCCTCGGCGGTGAGCTCGTAGAACTGGATGACTCCCTGCGGGTCGACCAGGAAGGTGGCCCGGTCGGCCTGTCCGGCGCCCAGGCGCTCGACGTCGAAGTTGCGGGTGAGCTGGAGGCTCGGGTCGCCGATCATCGCGTACTGGACCTTGGCGACGGTCTCCGACTCGGAGTGCCATGCCTTGTGGACGAAGTGCGAGTCGGTGGAGACCGAGAAGACCTCGACGCCCATCTTCTGCAGTTCGGTGTAGTGGTCGGCCAGGTCGCCGAGCTCGGTGGGGCAGACGAAGGTGAAGTCGCCCGGGTAGAAGAAGAAGATGGCCCACTTGCCGGCCACGTCGGCATCGGAGACGTCGACGAACTCGCCCTGGTGGTAGGCGTGCGCCTGGAAAGGAAGGATCTTCGTGTTGATCAGACTCATCAGTGACCTTCTTGGTTGTCTCGCTTGCTGATAGAGACAAGCTATCACGTTTGGTCCGACCAATAGATTCCAGTGATCACGCTGTGATCGGGAGACGCCGTCGGGAGGCAGCTCGGTCGTGCTGAGCACGCACGGCCCGGACGTGCTGAGCATGAGGGGCGGAGTGCGTGAGATGATGCCTGCATGGCCAGCTCCACCGATGATCTCGGGCTTCCACTGCTCAGCGAGGGCAAGGTTCGGCGCATGTACCGACTGCCCGATCAGCCGGGTCGACTGCTGATGGTCGCCACCGACCGGATCAGCGCCTACGACCACATCCTGTCCCCGGACATCCCAGACAAGGGGAAGGTGCTCACCGGCATCTCCCTGTGGTGGTTCGACCAGTTGCGCGACGTGGTCGCCAACCATCTCGTCTCCACCGACGTCCCCGAGGCCGTGCAGGGCCGGGCGATGGTGGTCGAGGAGCTCCAGATGTACCCGGTCGAGTGCGTGGTGCGCGGCTACCTCACCGGATCGGGCTGGGCCGAGTACCAGCAGAGCGGCAAGGTCTGCGGCATCGCCCTTCCCGAGGGGCTCCAGGACGGCTCACGACTGCCCGAGCCGATCTTCACCCCGGCCACCAAGGCCGACTACGGCGAGCACGACGAGAACATCGACTTCGACACCCTGGTCTCCATCGTGGGGGCCCCGGTCGCCGAGGAGCTGCGCCGACTGTCCCTGGCCATCTACGCCCGCGCCGAGCAGATCGCCCGCGACCGCGGCATCATCCTGGCCGACACCAAGGTCGAGTTCGGCCACCGCGCCGACGGCACCATCGTGCTGGGCGACGAGGTGCTCACCCCCGACTCCTCGCGCTTCTGGGACGCCTCCCAGTGGGCCCCGGGAGGGTCCAACCCCTCCTTCGACAAGCAGTTCGTCCGCGACTGGCTGACCTTCGGATCGGGGTGGGACCGACACTCGGACGAGGAACCCCCGACCCTGCCCGACAACATCGTCAGCGCCACCCGCGACCGGTACCTCGAGGCATGGACGATGCTCACCGGGGTGAGCGACCCGCTGGGGTCCGCCGATGCCGGGACGGTCCGCCCCGGGACCGACGACCAGACGTCGGCCGGTACCGATAGGATCGGCGCCATGGCACGTGTTGTGGTGGACGTCATGCCCAAGCCCGAGATCCTCGACCCGCAGGGCAAGGCCATCACCGGCGTCCTCGGGAGGCGGGCCCACGAGGGCCTGACGGTCCGACAGGGCAAGCGGTTCGAGATCACCGGCGAGGGGGTCGAGGACCGGCTCGACGAGATCCGCGAGATCGCCGAGACGATGCTGGCCAACACCGTCATCGAGTCCTACGACATTCACGTGGAGCGCTGAGATGGCCCCTCGGATCGGTGTGGTCACCTTCCCGGGAACCCTCGACGACCAGGACGCCGCCCGAGCGGTGCGCCTGGGCGGCGCCGAGCCGGTGCACCTGTGGCACGCCTCCGCCGACCTCAAGGGTGTTGACGGGGTCATCCTGCCCGGTGGCTTCTCCTACGGCGACTACCTGAGGGCCGGTGCCCTCGCGGCGCTGTCGCCGGTGATGACCGCGGTGCGCGAGGCGGCCGACAGGGGCCTGCCCGTGCTGGGAATCTGCAACGGCTTCCAGGTGCTGTGCGAGGCTCACCTGCTGCCCGGAACCCTGATGCGCAACGAGCAGCGGCGGTTCCACTGCTCGGTCCAGGAACTCGTCGTGGAGAGCATCGACACGGTGTGGACCTGCGACTTCAAGCCCGATCAGCGGATCCTGATCCCGGCCAAGCACGGCGAGGGCAACTACGTCGCCTCCACCGATGAGCTGGCGGCCCTGGAGGCCAACAACCAGGTGGTCTTCCGGTACGTGCGCAATCCCAACGGGTCCGAGCACGACATCGCCGGGGTGACCAACGAGACCGGCAATGTGGTGGGCCTGATGCCCCATCCCGAGCACGCCGTCGAGGACCTCACCAGCGGTGGGACCGACGGACTGGGATTCATCTCGTCGGTGCGTCGATTCCTCAGCGTCCACGTCTGAGCGGTTGGACGGACGCCCGACTCGCCGGGTCCATACTTACCCGGTGAGTTCGGACGCAGACACCCGGGTCGTTGACAAGGCCGACGAGGGCTACCAGAAGGGTCTGAAGACCCGACACATCAGAATGATCGCGATCGGCGGATCGATCGGCACCGGGCTGTTCCTGGGTGCCGGCGGCCGGCTGGCGAAGGGCGGCCCGGCACTGGCCATCGCCTACGCGATCTGCGGACTGTTCGCCTTCATCATGGTTCGAGCTCTGGGCGAGCTGTCCATCCACCGGCCCTCCTCGGGAGCCTTCGTCTCCTACGCCCGTGAGTTCATGGGGGAGAAGGGCGCCTACATCACCGGATGGCTGTTCTTCCTCGACTGGGCGACCTCGGTGATGGCCGACATCACGGCCGTCGCGCTCTACCTGCACTTCTGGACCTTCTTCCAGCCGGTCCCCCAGTGGGTGCTGGCGATGATCGCCCTGGCGGTGGTCTTCACCCTGAACATGTTCTCGGTGAAGTACTTCGGCGAGGCGGAGTTCTGGTTCGCCGCGATCAAGGTGACGGCCATCGTGGCCTTCATGGCGGTCGCGATCTGGGCCATCGTCACCGGCCACGCGGTCGGCAAGGACCATGCCGGACTGGCCAACCTCACTCAGCACGGCGGGTTCTTCCCGCTGGGAGTGGCCCCGCTGCTCACCCTGTCGCTCGGCGTCATCTTCGCCTTCGGCGGCACCGAGATGGTCGGCGTGGCCGCCGGAGAGGCCGCCGAGGCCAAGAAGATCCTGCCCAAGGCGGTGAACTCGATGATTCTGCGAATCTTCGTGTTCTACGTCGGCTCGGTGATCCTCATGACCCTGGTGCTGCCGTGGACCGCGTACTCCGGGGACGAGTCCCCGTTCGTCACCTTCTTCGCCCGGATCGGGGTGCCCTACGCCGGAGACATCATGCAGGTGGTGGTGCTCACCGCGGCACTGTCCTCCCTCAATGCCGGTCTCTACGCCACCGGTCGCACCCTGCGGTCGATGGCGGTGGCCGGGGAGGCCCCGCGGATGGCCTCCAAGCTGAACAGGCACCAGGTGCCGGCCGGCGGCATCACCATCACCGCCTCGCTGGGCCTGATCGGCGTGCTCATCAACTACATCTACCCCAGTGGCGCCTTCGACATCGTGATGAACCTGGCCGGTATCGGCATCGCCGGCACCTGGATCTCGATCCTCGCCTCCCATGTGATCTTCGTCCGCCGCGCCAGGAGGGGAGACGTCGAGCGTCCCGACTTCCGGCTGCGCGGGGCGCCGGTGACCAATATCGTGGCCATCGTCTTCCTGGTCGTGGTGATCGTGTCGATGTGGTTCGACCCGGGTGTCGGGCGTCCCACCATCTACATGTTCCTGGGGGTCGTCGTGCTGCTGGTGATCGGCTGGTTCGCGGTGCGCAACCGCATCAAGGGGGACCTGCTCGACAACATCCTGGACGCCGACTCGGCCGAGTCGGCCGACACCACGTCCCAGACGTCACAGAAGTAGAACCGAGGAGGAGAGCCGCATGAGGGTCGAGATCCTGTACACCGGTGGAACCCTGGGTATGGTCGACACCCCTCAGGGGCTGGCCCCCGGGGCCGACCTGGAGGGTTGGCTGCACAGACTGCTCAGCGGCACCGAGCTGGATCGGGGGGTCGGTCTGGTCACCTTCGACCACCTGATCGACTCGGCCAACGCTACCCCCGAGGACTGGCAGCACATCGTCGACGAGCTGTGGGCGCGGCACGATGACGCCGACGCCTTCGTCGTCCTGCACGGGACCGACACGATGGCCTACGCCGCCGCCGCACTGTCCTACGCGCTCACCGGCTTCGACAAGCCCGTGGTGCTCACCGGGGCCCAGTACCCGCTGGGGGTGGTGGGCACCGACGCCGCCCCGAATGTCACCGGGGCGCTGCGTGCGGCGATGGCCGGGCAGTCCTTCGGGGTGGCGATCTTCTTCGGCCACAAGCTGCTGCGCGGCACCCGGGTGACCAAGACCTCGTCGTGGGCCTTCCAGGGATTCGGTTCGCCCAGCGTCCCCGAGCTGGCGCGGACCGGGGCGCCCTGGCAGTGGACCGCTCCCGGTCCGCGCGGGTGCGGCTGGGACAGCCCCCGGCCCTACCGGCGCTGCGACATCGCGGTGCTGGACCTGGCGCCCGGAATCACCGCCGACCGGCTGGCCGCGATGATCGATCCGCGTCCCGAGGCCGTGGTGCTGAGGGCCTTCGGGGTGGGAAACGCTCCCAGCGACGAACCCGGACTGGTCGACGTCATCGCCGCGACGATCGCCGACGGGGTGCCGGTGGTGGTCACCTCCCAGTGCCACCAGGCCGATGTCCTGCTGGGCCACTACGAGGCCGGCTGGGAGCTGGCCCGGGCGGGGGCGATCGGATCGGAGGACATGACTCTGGAGGCCGTCTACGCCAAGCTGGTCTTCCTGCTCTCCCAGGGTCTGGGGGCAGAGGAGGTGGCCCACTGGATGGGCACCAGCATCGCCGGGGAGCTCACCGTCCGCAGCTGAGCGGCGGCCGAGCTCCACGGCTCAGCCGTCACCGCCTGCACCGCTCAGCCGTCACGGCCTCCTCGGTGTCGGGCGATCGCCTCGCGCCAGGGCGGGACGACTGTCCCGGAGGCCGCCATCATCGCCCGCATCCGGCGTCCCGAGTCGAGGAGCCCCCAGACTCCCACGGCGAAGAAGATCAACTGGATGCTCATCGCCCACCGGAACGCCGACAGGGTGTAGGCGCCACCGGGGCACAGCCGGTCCAGGACCAGCCCGATGACCTGGATGAGGATCAGGGAGGCCGTGAACCCGCCCATGATGGCGATCCCGGTCGCGGTGCCCAGCCGCCGGGCCGGATGGCTGGTGCGCAGCACGTCGAAACCGATCGCCCCGCCCGGCAGGCACAGTCCAAGACCTGCCGACAGGGTCGCCAGCAGCCACAGCGGGGCCCTGCCCGGCCATCCCAGGACCGCGATCCACGGGACCACGGCCAGCCCCACCATGCCGACCACCAGGGTGGTGCGGCGCAACGGGTGGCGCTGGGTGAGTCGGGCCGCGACCGGCCCCGACACGGCCGAGGCGATGATGTAGAAGGTCATCAGCCCCGAGGCCGTGGCGGTGGATCTCCCCTCGGCCCGGGTGAGATAGGGCATTCCCCACATCATCGAGTAGACGACCCCGCCCAGATTCGTCGACCAGTGGGCCCAGAACCCCACCCCGGTGGCCGGGTTGCGGATCACCGCCAGGACCTCCCGGGGCAGCTGGCGCACCGATGCGGAGGCGCGCTGATCCCTGGACCCGGCGGGCGCGTCCCCTCAGCAGCAGGGCACTGGTGAGGATCCCGACGACGCCGGCCGCGGCCGCCACCAGGTAGGTGGTGCGCCATCCTCGGGTGCCGACCAGGGTCACCAGCCCCACCGTCGAGCCGATCTGGCCGATCTGGCCGATGAGCCCGGTGAGCTGGGTGAGCATCGGGACCTGTCGGGCCGGGAACCAGGCCGGGATGACCCGGATCGCCGAGCTGAAGGTGCAGGCGTCCCCGGCGCCGACCAGGATGCGGGCCAGGATCGCCAGACCGGGATCGCTGGTGAGGGCGATGATCAGCTGGCCCGCGGTCATCAGCACCGCGCCGAGGGTGATGACGACCCGAGGTCCCAACCGGTCGAGGAGCAGCCCGGCGGGAAGCTGTGCGAGCGCGTAGACCGCCAGCTGAAGCATCATGAAGGTGGCGACGATGCCTGCGGTGGCGTGGAAGTGCGCGGCGGCGGTCAGACCCATCACACCGAGTGAGCTGCGCTGGAGCACCGCCAGTGTGTAGGCCAGTACGGCGGCCCCCCAGACGATCCAGGCTCTGGCCTGCGGTCGCCCCGTCATCCGCACTCCTGCTGGCACGACCGGTCATGCTATGCCCGGCCCGGTCCGGCAATCCAGGCGGGGGATGTGCCCGGGCCGTCACACAGGTGATCGGGTGCGGAAACGACCCGGAAACACGGGAGCCGGACAGTGGGGCCACCGGCGGTGGGCCCGGTCAGGGTCGGCACCGCGAACACCCCAAGCAGGTCCGAGTCGGAAGAAGGCACCGATGTCCACCTCCTCGCACAGCAGCACCGGGAATCAACGTGAGGCCGGGATCCGCCCCGTCGTCGGGTGGGAGGAGGACTGCGGAGCGGCGGGGGTCGGGCACGACCTGACCGGCGCCGATCTCGACGCCGCCGTCATCGAGGCCGACCACTCCCGGGTCCTCCACTCCTGGAGCGCCCAGGCCCATCTGCCCTCCTCGTCGATCGCCGGCGGGTCCGGAGCCAGTCTGTGGGACTACGCCGGCAACACCTGGATCGACTTCTCCAGCCAGCTGATCAACGTCAACATCGGCTACCAGCACCCGCGAGTCGTCGCCGCGATCCGCAGGCAGGCGGAGGTGATGACGATGGTCGCCCCGTCAACCTCCAACAAGCAGCGGGCCGAGGCGGCCGGCAAGATTCTGGAGCACGCACCGGCCGGTTTCGAGAAGGTCTTCTTCACCAACGCCGGGGCCGATGCCAACGAGAACGCGATGCGGATGGCGCGGTTGGTCACCGGCCGGGACAAGATCATCTCCCGGTACCGCTCCTACCACGGCAACACCGGTGCGTCGATCGTGGCGACCGGTGACTGGCGACGCATCCCCAACGAGTACGCCAGGGGACACGTTCACGTCTTCGGCCCCTACCTGTACCGGTCCGAGTTCTGGGCCACCACAGCCGAGCAGGAGTGCGCCAGGGCTCTTGAGCACCTCGAGCACACCATCCTCGCCGAGGGACCCGAGACGATAGCCGGGATCCTGCTCGAGTCGGTTCCCGGCACCGCCGGGATCATGGTTCCCCCGCCCGGATACCTGGCAGGGGTTCGCAGGATCGCCGACCGGTACGGCATCGTGATGATCTGCGACGAGGTGATGGCCGGGTTCGGGCGCACCGGTGCCTGGTTCGCCTTCCAGCGGCAGGACGTCGTCCCCGACCTCATCACCTTCGCCAAGGGGGTGAACTCCGGCTATGTCCCGGCCGGCGGTGTGGTCATCAGCTCCGAGATCGCGCACTTCTTCGACGAACGGGTGTTCCCCGGCGGCCTGACCTACTCCGGCCACCCGCTGGCGATGGCGGCGATCGTGGCGGCCATCACCGCGATGGAGGACGAGGGGATCGTCGAGAACGCCGACCAGATCGGCGAGACGGTCCTTGGCCCCGGGCTGCGTGCTCTCGGCGACAACCCGCTGGTCGGGGAGGTGCGCGGCCAGGGTGTCTTCTGGGCCGTCGAACTGGTCGCTGACAAGGCGACGAGGGAGAGGCTGGAGGGGTCACGGTTGGCAGCCGTCTCGAGGCGCTGCCACCAGCGGGGCCTGATCCTTCCGGTCCACGACAACCGCATTCACGTCGTCCCGCCCTGCGTCATCACCGCCGAGCAGGCCACCCGTGGCATCGAGATCCTCGCCGACGCGCTGGCGGAGGAGGCCCGCCACTGAGCTGGGGCACGGGGCGCTCGCCCTGTTGCTCACCCGCCCTGCTCACCCCGCTGCCCGGTTCGCGCAGACCCCGGCCCGGAGCCGGCCGCTCCCGGTTGCGTCCGCCCCGGTGCGAGGATGTCGGAGCGACATCATAGGCTCGACGAACGGGCGGCTGGCCGGGCCAGGACCGGTCTCGAGACGGAGGAGCAGAACAGTGGGACCAGTGGACGTCAACGATCTCGTCGAGCATGTGGTGGCGGGCAGCAGGCCGCACATCGCCAGGGCCCTGACCCTGGTGGAGTCCAGCCGACCGGTGGACCGTGAGCGGACCCGCACGATGCTGAGGCTGCTCGCCCCGCACACCGGAAAGGCGGTCAGGGTCGGCATCTCGGGGGTTCCCGGCGCCGGCAAGTCGACCTTCATCGACGCGATGGGCTGCCGGCTGGTCGACGAGTACCACCACAAGGTGGCCGTGCTGGCCATCGATCCCTCCTCGGCCAACACCGGCGGCTCGATCCTGGGCGACCGCACCCGGATGGGGGCCCTCGCCGAACGCGAGGACGCCTTCGTCCGCCCCTCTCCCTCGGGCGGCTCCCTGGGCGGTGTGGCGCGAGCCACTCGCGAGGCCATCGTCGTGATGGAGGCGGCCGGCTACGACGTCGTGCTGGTGGAGACGGTCGGCGTCGGACAGTCCGAGGTGGCGGTGGCCGGGATGGTCGACACCTTCCTGCTGCTGTCGGTGGCCGGTACCGGAGACCAGCTCCAGGGGATCAAGAAGGGCGTCCTGGAACTCGCCGACATCGTCGCGGTGAACAAGGCCGACGGGGACAACGCCCCCAACGCCCGGGAGGCCGCCCGCAACCTGCGTCAGGCGATGCGGATGATGTCCTCCTCGACGGAGGAGGACAGCCGCAAGATTCCGGTGCTCACCTGCTCGGCGGTGAGCGGGGAGGGGCTGGACGACGTCTGGAAGGCCGTCCAGGACCATCGCTCCTGGCTGGTGGACAACGGATCCCTGGAGTCCCGCCGAACCCTTCAGCAGCACGAGTGGATGTGGAGCATCGTGCGCAACCGGATCATGGACTCCCTAGATGTACTTCCCCGGGACGTTGTGAACAGTTGAGCTGAGGGGGGAGGCCTCCGGCAGGATGTGGGTTACCACACACGCATCCAGGAACCGGAGGCCTCCGTGACCCACGCTAACGCACCCCTGACCCCCGCTGGAAGGCTCCGGCTGGCCGCCTGCATCGTCGACGACGGCTGGCCCCTGAGACGGGCTGCTGAGCGCTTCCAGGTGAGTCCGGCCACCGCGAAACGCTGGGCCGATCGCTATCGTGCCGGCCAGCCGCTGATCGATCACTCCTCCCGGCCGGCTCACAGCCCCAACCGGTTGTCGCGGCGCACCGAGCACCGGATCGTCGGGCTGCGGTTCACCCGGCGGTGGGGGCCTCATCGGATCGCCTACCACCTGCACATTCCCCGCTCCACCGTGGGGCGTGTCCTGGAGCGCTACCACATGCCTGTGCTGGCCAACACCGATCAGGCCACGGGCCTGCCCGTGCGCCGCCCCGACCCTGTCCGCTACGAGAAACAGGCCCCCGGGGACCTGATCCACGTCGACATCAAGAAGCAGGGCCGTATCCCCGACGGGGGCGGCTGGCGGGCCTTCGGGCGCGGATCGGTCCAGGACCGAACGGCACGGGCCGCAGGAGACCGCGCCGCGCGGGCGGGCGCGCCCGCATCTCGGGGCTACCGGTATCTTCATCACGCCGTCGACGATCACTCCAGAGTCGCCTACTCCGAGATCTGTGACGACGAGAAGAAGGAGACCGCTGCGGGGTTCATGACCCGGGCTCTGACCTTCTTCGAATCCATCGGGGTCGCCGTAAAGGCCGTGATGACCGACAACGGGGCCTGCTACCGGTCCCGGGTCTTCAGCCAGGTCCTCGACGACGCCAAGATCGGTCACAAGTGGACCCGGCCTTACCGGCCTCAGACCAATGGGAAGGTCGAACGGTTCAACCGGTCCCTGGCCGCCGAGTGGGCCTACGCCCGCGACTACACCAGTGAAACTGAACGCGAAGCGGCCTACACGGAATGGTTGCATCACTACAATCACCACAGACCCCACACCGGTATCGGCGGCCAGACCCCCTCAGAACGTGTTCACAACCTCACGGGGAAGTACACCTAGACGGCGATCCCGAGGTCCAGCAGCGCGCTCAGCAGGCCTGCGCCGCCCTGGACGCCGGCGAGTCCGACGCCCTGGACGCCTCCGAGCAGGTGCTGAGGACCTTCGCCTCGCGGGTCCCGGAGTTCGGCTGGTCCGAGCCCGCCGACCCCCGGAAGTAGCCGCCCAGCAGTGGTGGGGGCCGCCCCATACCACTGTCACGGCGCGAACCGCTAGATTGTTCCCGTGGCCGACACCGTAGAGAATGCCCGCAACACACCGGATCTGGCGCAGCCCTGGGCCGACCTGGGGCTCGCCGAGGATGAGTACCGCTCGATCCGCGAGATCCTGGGACGACGTCCCACCGGCGGGGAGCTCGCCATGTACTCGGTGATGTGGTCGGAGCACTGCTCCTACAAGTCGTCGAAGATCTACCTCAAGAAGTTCGCGGCGCTGCCCCAGACCACTCCCCGCGGCCCCCTGCTGGCCGGCATCGGCGACAACGCCGGGGTGGTCGACATCGGCAACGGGCTGGCGGTGACCTTCAAGGCGGAGTCCCACAACCACCCCTCCTACGTGGAGCCGCACCAGGGCGCGGCGACCGGGGTCGGCGGCATCGTGCGCGACATCATGGCGATGGGCGCCCGGCCGATCGGGGTCATGAACGCCCTGGGATTCGGCCCCCTGGATGCCCCCGACACCGCCCGGGTGCTGCCCGGGGTGGTCTCGGGCATCGGCGACTACGGCAATTGCCTGGGACTGCCCACGATCGGCGGCCAGACCGTCTTCGACCCCACCTACTACGGGAACCCGCTGGTCAACGCGCTGTGCGTCGGCGTGCTGCGCCACGAGGACCTTCAGTTCGCCAAGGCCTCGGGAGCCGGCAACCTCGTCGTGCTGTTCGGTGCGGCCACCGGCGGGGACGGGATCGGCGGGGCCTCCATCCTGGCCTCCGAGTCCTTCGAGGCCGAGGGCGAGTCCAAGCGGCCCAGCGTCCAGGTCGGCGACCCGTTCATGGAGAAGCTCCTCATCGAGTGCACCCTCGAACTGTTCTACGCCGGCGTCTGCGAGGCCCTCCAGGACTTCGGCGCCGCCGGCATCTCGTGCGCCACCTCGGAGCTGGCCAGTGCCGGCGACGGCGGCATGCACGTCGAGCTCGACCGGGTGCCGCTGCGCGACCCGAACCTCGCTCCCGAGGAGATCCTGATGAGCGAGTCCCAGGAGCGGATGGCGGCCGTCGTGACCCCCGAGAACCTCGAGCGGTTCATGGAGATCTGCGCCCACTGGCAGGTCCAGGCGACCGTCATCGGCGAGGTCACCGACGGGGACCGGCTGATCGTCGACTGGCGCGGCGAGAAGATCGTCGACGTCGACCCCCACACCGTCGCCCACGACTCCCCGGAACTGCACATGCCGGTGGCCCGTCCCGACTGGATCGACCCGCTCAACGCCGACCACGCCAACAACCTGCCGCGCAGCAACGACGGCGCCGACCTGGCGGCCCAGATCCTGGCCCTGGTCGGCTCCTCGAACCTGTGCGACCGGTCCTGGATCACCGACCAGTACGACCGCTTCGTGCGCGGCAACACGGTGCTCGCCCAGCCCTCCGACGCCGGGATGATCCGGGTCGACGAGACCAGTGGCCTGGGCATCGCCCTGTCCCTGGACGCCAACCCCCGCTACGGGATGCTCAACCCCTACCTCGGCGCCCAGCTCGCACTGGCCGAGTCCTACCGCAATGTGGCCGTCACCGGCGCCACCCCGGTGGCGATCACCGACTGCCTCAACTACGGCTCCCCCTACGACCCCCACGTGATGTGGCAGTTCTCCGAGACCATCCTCGGCCTGGTCGACGGATGCCGGGAGCTCGGCGTGCCGGTCACCGGCGGCAACGTCAGCCTGCACAACCGCACCGGCGACCAGTCCATCCGGCCGACCCCGCTGGTCGGGATGCTCGGCATCATCGACGACGTCGCCAACCGCATCCCGGCGGGCTTCTGCCACTGCGGCGACGCCGTCCTGCTGCTCGGCGAGACGAAGGTCGAGATGGGCGGATCGGCCTGGGAGGACGTCATCCACGACGGCCACCTCGGCGGGATGCCCCCGATGCCCAACCTGCCCGCCGAGAAGGCGCTCGGGCAGGTGCTGGCCGCCGCGGCGGCCGACGGCCTGCTCAGCTCCGCCCACGACCTGTCCGAGGGAGGACTGTCCCAGGCTCTGGTGGAGGCCTGCCTCGATCACGGCATCGGGGTCAGCCTCACCCTTCCCGAGGGGGAGCCCGCGGTGACGCTGTTCTCCGAGAGCCCGGCCCGCGCCCTGGTGTCCCTGTCGGGGGCCGACTACCAGCGGTTCACCGGCCTGTGCGCCGAGCACGGGGTGCCGGTGGCCCGGCTGGGCGAGGTGGTCGACTCCGGGAAGATCGAGATTCAGGATCTGCTCAGCCTCGACCTGGCCACCCTGGGCAAGACCTGGCAGGCCCCGATCCCGGCAGCCATGGAGATCTGAGTCGACGGTTCCGGTACTCGTCGGGAACTGCTCATGGACAGTTATCAGGATTGAGTCCTCAATAATATAGAGTCCTGCCCATGACCAGAACTTCGAAGGCGCGCTCGCAGTCAACGCCGCAGCGCCGGCCGATGGTGGTGGGCAAGGGTTGGGTGCAGGGCGTGGTCCTGGTGATGCTCTTCGGCTTCACCATCATGGGGGCCGTCACCTGGAGCACCTACACCGACTCGATGCCGATTCCCCAGAAAGTCACCACCACGTCCGGCCAGGAGTTGTTCAGCCAGGCCGACATCACCGCTGGACAGGTGATCTTCCAGAACCGCGGCCTGATGGAGTATGGCTCGATCGTCGGTCACGGCGGCTACCTCGGCCCCGACTTCACCGCCGACTACCTGCGGCGGGCGGCCGACCACGCCCTCCAGCTGCGCCAGAAGTCCGGCGTCCACGACCCGACCGAGGCCAACAAGGCCGACTGGCGGACCAACCGGTACGACGAGAAGACCGGGGTCCTCGTGTTCTCCCCGGAACAGGCCTCCGCCTACTCCTACCTGGTCGGCTACTACACCGACTACTTCGGCAAGAACTCCCACAACCTGGGCCTGCTCGCCGACAACATCACCGACCCGGTGCAGGCCAAGCAGCTCACCAGCTTCTTCGCCTGGACCGCCTGGGCGGCGGCCGCCAACCGGCCCGGCCACGACTACTCCTACACCAACAACTGGCCCTCCGAGTCGCGGGTGGACAACGGGCCGACAGCCGACATGGTGCTGTGGTCGGCACTGTCTCTCATCGTCCTGATCGGCGGCACCGGCATCATGTTCGCGATCTACGGCCGATGGAGCCGGAAGATCGGCTGGCATGAGTCCGAGGTGCCGACGCTGTCCTTCATCCGACCGCGCGATGTCGGCCTGACGAAGTCCCAGCGGGTCTGCTCCTGGTTCTTCCTGGTGATCGCCGCGCTCTTCCTGATGCAGACGATCTGCGGGGCCGCCGCTGAGCACTACCGCTCCGATCTCACCAGCTTCTTCGGTTTCGACCTGGCCAGCTGGTTCCCCTACAACCTGGCCCGCACCTGGCACGTCCAGCTCTCCCTGTTCTGGACGGCGGCGGCCTTCCTGGCCGGTGGCATCTTCCTGGCACCGTTCATCTCCGGTCGCGAGCCCAGGCACCAGGGCCGGTGGGCCGGGGTACTGCTCGGCGCAGTGGCCATCGTCGTCTTCGGCTCCCTGGCGGCCGAGATGCTGTCCATCTACGGGGTGTCCTGGGCGCGCGGCCCGCTCTTCGGCCAGCAGTGGGAATACCTCGACCTGCCCAGAGTGTTCCAGACCCTGCTGACGGTCGGGATGTTCCTGTGGGTGTTCATCATCTGGAGGTCGATCCGCGGCCGCCTCAAGGGGGAGTCGCGCGGCAACATGCCCTGGGTCTTCTTCTTCTCGGCGCTGTCGATCCCGATGTTCTACGCGGTCGGTCAGCTCGCCAGCTCCGGCACCCACCTGTCGGTGGCGGAGTTCTGGCGGTTCTGGGTGGTCCACCTGTGGGTGGAGGACTTCCTCGAGCTGTTCACTACCGTCCTGGTCGCCTACATCTTCGTGATGCTCGGCGTGGTCCGGGAGAAGGTGGCCCTGGCCATCATCTACATGGACGTCATCCTGTACTCGGCCGGCGGGGTGCTGGGCACCATGCACCACCTGTACTTCTCGGGCACGCCCAGCTCGAGCATGGCGGTCGGCGCCTTCTTCTCGGCGGCCGAGGTGATCCCGCTGACCTTCCTCACCGTGGAGGCCTGGGCCTTCATGCAGCTGGGAGCACGACAGGAGTCCCGGTCGAGGACCCCCTTCCCGCACCGCTGGTGCGTGATGTTCCTGGTCGCGGTCGGTTTCTGGAACTTCGTCGGGGCCGGCGTCTTCGGGTTCATCATCAACCTGCCGATCGTGTCCTACTACGAGATCGGCACCGCTCTCACCGCCAACCACGCCCACGGCGCCATGATGGGTGTCTACGGGATGCTCGCCCTGGCGCTGGGGATGTTCGCGCTGAGGTACCTGATCCCCGAGGAGAAATGGAACGACCGGCTCGCCAAGATCTCCTTCTGGTCGACCAACATCGGCCTGGTCTGGATGGTCTTCGTGACCCTGCTGCCGCTCGGCCTGCTGCAGCTCTACCACGCAGTCGGTGCCGGGTACTTCGAGGCCCGTTCCCTCAACTACATCACCGATCACCGCAACTCGGTCCTGGAGTGGATGCGGATGCCCGGGGACATCATCTTCATCGTGGGCGGCGTCCTGCCGTTCCTGTGGATGGCCTTCCAAGGCTGGCGGCACCGCAAGCACGGCAAGACCGTCGACGAGCTGCCGGTGGAGAGCCTGTTCACCGTCGACAAGCCCGAGGGCGGGCAGGCCGGACCGGTGGCCGATCCGGCTCCGACCGGTCCCGGCGGGGCGCAGTCATGACCGCTCCGGTCCAGATCTTCCTGGTGTGCGGCTACGCCGTCCTGCTCATCGCGGTGGCCTGGCTGCTCGATCTGTTCGGACGGCGCAGCGCCAGGCGCTCCCGGGAGTGGAAGACGGCCAACTTCGTCTTCCACGACTCCCACGGCGCCTGGAAGTGCCACGAGGACCACTGGCTGTGGCCGGCCAGTTTCGACCCGGTCAAACGAGTGATCCGATACCGCGGTCAGCACGAGATCTGTGGACGCTGCCCGGTCAAGGACTCCTGTGCACCGGGGGTCAGCGCCAGGGAGATCACCGCTCCGGTGGATCCCTGGCCCTACTCGGAGGCCGGCACCTTCCACCGCGGCATGAGCCTGTGCATCCTGATCGCCGGGCTCGCGCTGCCGGCCGGGATGCTCCTGATGGCCCGCACCACCGCCGAGTACGTGGCCCTGCTGGCCACCATCGCGGTGGTGGGGTTGGTCGCCTTGCCGATGGTCAGATCGCTGCGGACCCGTCCCGTCGACATCCCCGATGAGATCCCGATCGAGTCCTCGGTGCCGTTGGACGCCGGCTTCGACGAGATTCCCGGGCCGCGCTCGCGGGCGGTGACCCGAGGGGTGCACGGGCAGCCGCTCACCGACCGTGCCTCCGACGAGGCCGAGCAGTTGATCAGGCGGTACAGCTCGCGGTGGTCCACCGGGAGTACTCGACAGGGTGGCTCCCGGGCCACCCGGACACGGACCGGAGGCCCGCGATGAATCACACGGAATGGCTGTTCACCACCATCGCCCTGGTGATGCTGGTGGTCGGGATACTGGTGACCTGCCTGAAGATCATCCCCGAGTACGAGCGTGCCGTGGTGTTCCGGCTCGGCAGACTGCGGCCTCTGCACGGGGCAGGGCTGGTCTTCATCGTCCCCGGCCTGGACAAGCTGGTCCGGGTCGACACCCGGACCGTCACCCTGACCATCCCGCCCCAGGAGATCATCACCCAGGACAATGTCCCGGCCAGGGTGAATGCGGTGGTCCTGTTCAACGTCACCGATTCCCGGGACGCCGTGATGAATGTCGAGAACTATGCGGTGGCGACCAGTCAGATCGCTCAGACCACCCTGCGGAGCGTGCTCGGACGGGCTGACCTGGACACTCTCCTGGCCCATCGCGAGCAGCTCAACCACGATCTCCGCGAGATCATCGAGGTCCAGACCAGGCCCTGGGGGGTCGACGTCTCGGTGGTGGAGATCAAGGATGTCGAGATCCCCGAGGCGATGCAGCGAGCAATGGCCCGCCAGGCCGAGGCCGAGCGCGAGAGGCGCGCCAAGGTCATCAATGCCCGCGGTGAGCTCCAGGCCTCCGGGGAGCTCAAGCAGGCTGCCGATGTGCTCTCCCAGAGCCCGGCCTCGCTGCAGTTGCGCTATCTCCAAACCCTGCTGGAACTCGGGGCGGACCAGAACTCCACGGTGGTCTTCCCGCTGCCGATGGACATCATCACTCCGCTGCTGAACGCGATGGGAGGAGATCGCAGGTCCGCAGAGCCCACCGGCGACCAGGCTCACTGAGCAGTCGCTTCCGGCCGGCCCCGGCGGGCTTCGGCCCCGACCGGACGGCGGTCGGCCCCGGCCACCGGGGAGTCTCTCCGGTGGCCGCGGCCGAGGCCGGACTTCTAGGCTGTGGCCATGAATCTTGCCGAGCACAGCAGTGAGCTGGAGGCCAGGGTCGACGCCGTGATGGAGTCTGCCGTCGAGGAGCTGACCCGGCTGGTCGCGATCCCCTCCGTCAGCTCCCTGAACCCCGACCAGGTGGTCGCCAATGCCGAGCACATCGCCGACCTTGCCTCCCGGGCAGGGGCCGCCGACGTCGCCGTGGTCACCGAGGGGCAGGGGCTGCCCGTCGTCATCGCCCACTGGCCGGCCCCCGAGGGTGCGCCCACCGTGCTGCTCTACTCCCACGGCGACGTCCAGCCCACCGGGGACCTGTCGGCCTGGGGATCCGAGCCGTTCACCGCAACCCGAAGGGGAGACCGGCTCTACGGTCGCGGCACCGCCGACGACAAGGGCGGGGTCGCCGCTCATCTGGCGGCGATCCGCGCCCTGGGCGACCGCCCGCCGGTGGGGATCACCCTGCTCATCGAGGGGGAGGAGGAGATCGGCTCCCCGTCGATGGCCGCCATCATCGCGGCGCACCGCAGCGAGCTTGCCGCCGACGTCATCGTCATCGCCGACGCGGTGAACTGGGAGCAGGGCGTCCCCTCGCTGACCACCAGCCTGCGCGGGGTCGCCGACTGCACCGTGGAGGTGCGCACCCTCGACCACCCGCTGCACTCCGGACAGTTCGGCGGGGTGGTGCCCGACGCCCTCACCACCCTGTGCCGACTGCTGGCCACCCTCCACGACGAGAACGGGGACGTCGCGGTGGAGGGCCTCGGGTCCTACCCGGCCCCGGACCTGGAGTACCCGGAGGACCGGCTGCGCGCCGAGACCGCCATTCTCGACGGGGTCGAGTGGACCGGGACCGGATCCCTCGTCGAGCGGATGTGGACCAGACCCTCGATCTCGGTGCTGGCCATCGACGCCACCCCGGTGGCCCAGGCGGTGAACATCCTGCCCGCCGCGGCCCGGGCCAAGGTCAGCCTGCGGGTCGCCCCCGGGGATGACGCCGGCAGGGCCCTGGAGGCCCTCACCCGTCACCTGGAGAGCCACGTCGGCTTCGGCGCACACGTGAGCATCAGCGCCGGACAGATCGGTGCTCCCGGACTCATCGGCATCAGCGGACCCGCCGGCCAGGTGGCCGAGGAGGCCTTCCGGATCGCGTGGGGTCACGAGCCGGTCGAGATGGGCTGCGGAGGGGCGATCCCGCTCATCACCGATCTCCAGCAGACCTTCCCGGAGGCCACCGTGCTGGTCACCGCGGTGACCGACCCGGACTCGCGGATGCACGGCATCGACGAGTCCCTGCACCTGGGCGACTTCCGCCGGGCGATCCTCACCGAGGTGCTGCTGCTGACCGGTCTGGCGGACCTTCCGGGACGCTCCTGACATCCCCGACCGGAAGGCTGCTGGCCGGGGGTGTCCCCGCAAGAGACGCGTCTGAGGGCACTCCGGGGCCGCGCGGGGAGCTGCGAGCCCGTACATGTTCCGCACGTAATTGGTTGGGGCACTCCGGGGCCGCGCGGGGAGCTGGGGGAGGCCGGAGGCGGCGGGCCGGCGTACTGTAGGTGTCACGCCGTCAGGCAGGGGTGGTACCGCGTCTCAGAAGGGTGGGGGGACGTGAACTGCAGCGCACCCTGAGGAGTTTCATGGCAGCGATCCGCTACCGCACCCTGTTCTCGTACTCCGGCGCCACCTTCGTGGCCGTCGGATTCGCCGCCCGTCTGCCCCTGGCGATGAGCCAGCTCGGCACCATGCTGCTGGTCTCCAGCCCGATGGTGGCCGGCCGGATGGGACCCGGCGGCATCGCGGCCGGGGCGGTCGCCCTGGCCAATGCCATCGGCTCGCCCCTGTTCGGCGGGCTCACCGACCGTCGCGGCCAGCGGGGGTTGATGATTCTGCAGGCGATGGCCGGTGGGATTGCGCTGATCGTCGAGGCGGTGGTGGCGGTGATCGGCGCACCCTGGCCGGTGGTAGCCGCCATCGGCGCGGTGGCCGGCTTCTTCATGCCCCAGATCGGCACGATGGCCCGTGTCCGGTGGCGTCAGATCGCCGCCGCTCGGCCGGCTCAGCGGGCCGGCATCCTGGAGACCTCCTTCGCCTGGGAGGGATCGGGTGACGAGGCCTCCTTCGCCCTCGGGCCGGCCCTCACCGGAGTGCTGGCGGTGGCCCTCGGACCGGTCTGGGCGATCGTCGTGGCGGGAGTCATGCTGCTGGTCTTCGGCACCTGGTTCGCCGTCCACCCCACCGTGAGACTCGTCAAGGCCACCGCGAGAGCTGCTTCAGCCCGCTCGGCGGCGGCCGGGAGCTCCTCGGGCCCGACCCGGGAGAGGCTGTTCACCCCCGGTGTGCTGGCCGCCACCCTCGGGCTGCTGATGATCGGCGTGATCTTCGGGTCGGTGCAGACCGGCACCACCACCCTGGCCACCGCGGCCGGCCGGCCCGGCCTGGCCGGTCTGCTGCACGCCGTGCTGTCGATCGGCAGTGCGACGGCCGGGCTGCTGCTGCCCAGGCTCGCCCACCGGGTGGGACTGGTCGGACGCTGGCGGGTCTTCGCCACCGCCCTGGCGGTCCTCACCCTGCCGCTACTGGCGGTCAACACCCTGGGCGGCCTGCTCCCGGAGCTGCTGGTTCTGGGACTGGCGGTGGCCCCCTACCTCATCACTCTCTACTCGGTGGCCGAGAGGGCTGCCCGGCCCTCCCGGATCGGCGCGGCGATGACCGTGCTGGCCGCCACCACCAGCCTGGGCTACTCGCTGGGCGCCTCGATCGCCGGACAGCTGGCCGACTGGGGTGGACACACCCCCGCCTACGCGGTGACCGTCTGCGCCGGAGCCATCGCCTGCCTGTTGGGCTGGCTGGTCGCCCGGCGGGTCACCCCCGCGCCCCGCGTCCACGATCCGAGGAAGCACCCGGGCCGGCCGACGGTGGTCACCGACTGACCGGGTGCTCCGGCTGAGATAGCTTGTACCTGTGACCCGCGCTGACGGACATCTCACTGCAGATCTCGACCCCCAGGACCATGGACCCCAGGACGCCTGTGGCGTCATCGGGGTGTACGCCCCCGGCGAGGAGGTCGCTACCCTCGTCTACTTCGGGATGTACGCCCTCCAGCACCGCGGTCAGGAGTCGGCCGGGATGGCCGTCTCCGACGGCCGGCGCACGATGGTCTTCAAGGACATGGGACTGGTCTCCCAGGTCTTCGACGGACCCACCCTCGACACCCTCAAGGGCAGTCTGGCGATCGGCCACACCCGATACTCCACGACCGGGTCCAGTGTCTGGGACAACGCTCAGCCGACCTTCCGCTCCCGGCCCGGGGGCGGTGGACTGGCCCTGGCGCACAACGGCAACCTCACCAACTCCGAGGAGCTGGAGGAGCTGATCCGGGCTCGCGACCCCGAGGCCTCGGTCCCGCACAAGGAACGGATGGACTCCACCTCCGACACCGCCCTGATGAGCGCCCTGATGGCCACCTACGAGGGTCCGATCGACGAGATCGCGATGAAGGTGCTGCCGGTCCTCAAGGGCGCCTTCAGCATCGTCTTCATGGACGACACCATGCTGTGCGCCGCCCGGGACCCCCAGGGGATCCGTCCGCTGGTGCTCGGACGACTGGAGACCGGCTGGGTGGTGGCCTCCGAGACGGCGGCCATCGACATCGTCGGGGGCACCTTCGTCCGCGAGGTCGAGCCGGGCGAACTCATCACCATCAGCGCCGCCGGGCTGCGTAGCGCACGGTTCGCCACCGCCCGTCCCAAGGGCTGCATCTTCGAGTACGTCTACCTGGCCCGTCCCGACACCATCATCGCCAACCGGCGGATTCACAATGTCCGGGTCAAGGTCGGCAAGATCCTCGCCCAGCAGGCCCCCGTCGACGCCGATCTGGTGATCCCGGTCCCCGAGTCCGGGACCCCGGCGGCGATCGGTTACGCCGACGAGTCCGGCATCAAGTACGGCATGGGACTGGTCAAGAACTCCTACGTCGGACGCACCTTCATCCAGCCCTCCCAGACGCTGCGCAACCTCGGCATCCGGCTCAAGCTCAATCCGCTGAGGGACGTCATCGAGGGCAAGCGACTGGTCGTCGTCGACGACTCGATCGTGCGCGGCAACACCCAGCGCCAGCTCGTCGCCATGCTGCGCCAGGCCGGCGCCAAGGAGGTCCATGTGAGGATCTCCTCACCGCCGGTCAAGTGGCCCTGCTTCTACGGTATCGACTTCGCGACCAGGGCCCAGTTGATCGCCGCCGGCCTGTCGGTCGAGGAGATCGCCGCCTCCATCGGCGCCGACTCGCTGGCCTATGTCAGCCTCGAGGGACTCATCCAGGCCACCCACGTGCCCAAGGACGATCTGTGCCGGGCCTGCTTCGACGGCGTCTACCCCGTGCAGGTGCCTCCCGAGGCCGACCACCTGCTCGCCGACTCGCCCTCGGCCACCGGACGTGACCACCAGGCCACGCTTCCCGAAGCTCCTCAGGAGGACCCGTCATGACCCCACCCTCCCAGTCGTCATCCACCCAGCCCTCATCTCCCGGGCCGACATCTCCCGAATCAGCACAGGCCGGTTCCGGTACGCCCTCGGCATACGCCCGTGCCGGGGTCGACATCGAGGCGGGGGAGCGGGCCGTCGAACTCATGAAGGCCCACGTCGCCCAGACCGCCCGCCCCGAGGTGATCGGCGGCCTCGGCGGCTTCGCCGGGTTCTTCGACGCCTCCGCCCTGGCCCACTTCCGCCATCCGCTGCTGGCCACCTCGACCGACGGGGTGGGCACCAAGGTGGCCATCGCCCAGGCGATGGACGTCCACGACACGATCGGCTTCGACCTGGTCGGGATGCTCGTCGACGATCTCGTGGTGGTGGGCGCCGAACCGTGGTTCGTCACCGACTACATCGCCTGTGGGCGGGTCCGTCCCGAACGGATCGCCAATGTCGTCAAGGGCATCGCCCAGGCCTGTGAGAAGGCCGGCTGCGCGCTGCTGGGCGGGGAGACCGCCGAGCACCCGGGGCTGCTGGCCGCCGAGGAGTACGACGTCGCAGGGGCCACCACCGGGGCCGTCGAGAAGGACGCCGTGCTCGGTCCCGACCGGATCGTCGAGGGGGACGCCCTGCTCGCGGTGGCCTCCTCGGGACTGCACTCCAACGGCTACTCCTTGGTTCGCAGCGTGCTGCTCGGCCAGGCCGGCTGGAAACTGGAGAAGGTGGTGCCCGATCTGGGCAGGTCGCTGGGCGAGGAGCTGCTCACCCCGACCACCGTCTACGCCGCAGACCTGCTGGCGCTGATCGGAGCGGTCGAGGTGCACGCGATGAGCCACATCACCGGGGGAGGGCTGGCCAACAACCTGGCCCGGGTGATTCCCGACGGGCTCGAGGCCACCGTGGACCGTTCGACCTGGGCGCCGGCGCCGATCTTCCGGCTCGTCCAGGAGGTCGGCCGGATCTCCCGACCCGACATCGAGGAGACCCTCAACATGGGCGTCGGGATGATCGTGGTGCTTCCCGCCGACCGGGTCGAGACCGCGGTGACGTTCCTGGCCGGACGAGGATTGACGGCCTGGCAGTGCGGCTCGATGTCCTCCCGCGGCCACGATGACGCCGGCGCCGTTCAGCTTGTGGGGGACTACCGGAGTCTGTGAGACCGGGTGCTTTGGTGTCCTCGCGCTGGCTCGGGTAGCCTGTCTGTCACGACAGTAGATGACATGCGCGCGGCAATGCCGCGGCCAACGAGGCGAGGGGGTCGACCCATATGGGGCGCGGCCGTGCAAAGGCGAAGCAGACCAAGGTTGCTCGAGATCTGAAGTATCGCTCGGTTGATATGGATCTTGAATCCTTGGAGCGCGAGCTGAGGGGCGACAAGGTCCGTGAGCGTGAGGACCCGGGCAAGGAAGACGAGCTCTCCGACAAGTACGCCGATCTGGCTGAGAAGTACTCCCACTACGGCGAGGACGATCAGTGACTCCGGTCACCCTCCGGTGATCTGGTCACAGGGGTCCCCCGAGTCCCGATGAGGTGGATCGCAGATCCGGTGGTGCCCGGCTTCGAGTGGGCACGCATCGCTCTGCCACGCGCAGCGAAGGTTCCCGGTGATCCCGAGGGACTGCTGACCGCAAGCCTGATCCGCCCCCATCCGCCCAGACGACGACGGGCCCTGCTGTACCTGCACGGCTGGTCGGACTGCTTCTACCAGGCGCACCTCTCCGACGAGGTGGAGTCCTGGGGGATGGACTTCCACGCACTGGAGCTGCGGCGCTACGGCCGCAACCTGGTCGACGGTCAGATGGCGGGCTGGATCCCCGATCTGGTCGACTACGACCAGGAGATCAACGCCGCGATGTCGTTGATCGGCGCCGACCACGACGAGGTGACCCTGATGGGCCACTCCACCGGCGGCCTGATCCTCCCGCTGTGGATGGCCCGTCATCCCCACCGGGCGAGCGGCATCATCCTCAACTCGCCGTGGATCGACCTGCAGGGCTCGACGATGACCCGACTGATGGCCGGCCCGGTCACCCGGGCCGTCAGCCAGGCCTCCGCGACGACGGTGCTGCCGCTGCCCAGCCACGACAACTACTCGCGGTCGGTGCGCCGGGAGTTCGGCGGGGAGTGGGCCATCCCCTTCCAGAAGTCCCACGGTGACGCCTTCGTGGTGCGCGCCGGATGGCTCAATGCCGTCCTGGCCGGCCATGCGATGGTCGAGCAGGGGCTGGGCATCGAGGTGCCGATCCTCACCCTGCTGTCGGCCCGCAGCGACCTGTCGGCCACCTGGAGCGAGACGATGCGCGGCGCCGACACGGTGCTGGACGTCTCCCGGCTGGCGGCCGCCTCGGTGCACCTGGGCCGTCATCTCACCCTGGTGAGGGTCACCGGCGGGCTCCACGACCTGGTGCTGTCGGCCCCCTCGGTGCGCGCCGGCGTCTTCGCCGAGATGCGCCGCTGGGTGCAGGCCTACCAGTAGTCGTCGGCTCCGCGTCGCACCGGTTCTCCGGGCCCCCGGGGTGCCAAAGATCACGGGACGGTCACGATGTCATGATAACGTCACCATTTTGTTTGCCGAGCTGTCTGGGGTCTGTCAGAATCGGCGTGGCCGGACAAGGCAGTCCGGAACGAGACATGGATGTCTCGATGTGACCGGGAGGTTATTTCTGATGCGTGGCAAGAGACTGGCGGCGCTCGCGACTGCGTCGCTTCTGGTGCTGTCCGGCACCGTGGCGTGCGGATCATCGAGCAGCACGAAGGCTGGTTCCGATGAGACCTCGGCCTCGACCCCCAAGGCGGGTGGCGCCGGAGGCACGGTCGGCGTCTTCACGTGGTGGGCGGACGGCTCCGAGAAGAAGGGCCTGGATGCCCTCGAGAAGATGTTCAAGGAGAAGTACCCCAACGACACCTTCCAGAACCTGGCGGTGGCCGGTGGATCTGGTTCCAACGCGAAGGCCAAGCTGGCCTCCGACCTGAAGAACGGCAACCCGCCCGGATCCTTCCAGGGTCACGCCGGTGCCGAGCTGATGGACTACATCGACAACGACCAGGTCGAGCCCGTCGACAGCATCATCAAGGAGGTCGGCGGCGAGTCGGTCTTCCCCAAGACCCTGCTCGACCGACTCACCGTCGACGGCCACATCTACTCGGTGCCGGTCAACGTCCACCGCGCCAATGTGGTGTGGTCGAACACTGCCGTGCTGAAGAAGGCCGGCGTCACCAGCACCCCGAAGAGCGTCGACGAGTGGTTGGCCGACATGGCCAAGGTCAAGGCCTCCGGCGTCTCCACCCCGCTGTCGATCGGCGGCACCTGGACCCAGACCGAGCTCTTCGAGTCGATCCTGGCCTCCAACCTGGGAGCCGATGAGTACAACAAGCTGTTCACCAAGGACGGCAAGTGGGACTCCGACGGCGTCAAGGCCTCCATCGAGCAGTACAAGAAGGCTCTCAGCTTCGCCAACACCGCCTCCGACGGAGACGACTGGCCCAACGCCACCGACATGGTGGCCAACGGCAAGGCCGCCTACAACGTGATGGGCGACTGGGCGGTCGCGCAGTTCGAGATGCGCAACAAGACCTACAAGACCGACTGGGATGCCTTCCCGATGCCCGGCAAGGAGAACATCTTCGACTTCCTGGCCGACTCGTTCACCCTGCCGACCGGCACCAAGAACCCCGAGGGCACCAAGGACTGGCTGCGGTTCGTCGGTTCCAAGGACGCCCAGACCACCTTCAACAAGGTCAAGGGGTCCATCCCTCCTCGCACCGACATCTCGCCCGAGGGCTTCAGCCCCTACCAGCAGTCCGCGATGAAGGACTTCAAGTCCCCCGACACCAAGATCGTCTCCTCGATCGCACACGGTGCCGCAGTCTCGCTGGCCTGGAGCTCGGAGATCAACACCGCGATGAGCAAGTACTACCAGGACAAGAACTCCGCGAACCTGGTGAGCGCCCTGGTGGCCTCGCACGGCAAGTACGCGCAGTGAGTTAGCGGTATCGGTGGGCCCGGCCAAGGCGGCCGGGCCCACCTGCTGGCCGCCCCCGGCCGGCTCAGCTCAGGTGCACCGCTGGTGCACACACGCAGGTGCAGACACAGAGGTGCAGAAGACATGGTGAAATTGCGACGCTGGTTGCCGAGCTTCCTGTTCGTGCTGCCGTCGATCATCCTCATCGGGATCTTCGTCTACGGCTTCATCGGGAAGAACATCGTGGCATCCTTCGCCACGGTGCGGACGAGATCGGGACGGCTCAAGGCCCCGGGAGGGTTCCAGAACTACTCGACGCTGATCGGTGATCCGCGCTACCAGCACGCGCTGTGGAATCTGCTCGTGCTGACCGTGGTGTTCATCGCCGGCACGATGTTCTTCGGGCTGCTGTGGGCCCTGCTGCTGGAGCGGGGGGTGCGCGCCGAGGGAGTCTTCCGCTCGGTCCTGCTGTTCCCGATGGCGATCTCCTTCATCGCCGCCGGTGTGGTCTGGCGCTGGCTGCTCTCGCCGGCCCAGGGCTCCGATGCGGTGGGTCTGAACCAGCTGTTCCAGATGATGGGCCTGGACGGTCTCCAGTCGAGTTGGTACTCGGCGGGCAGATTCAACATGGCCGCGATGGCCATTCCCGCCATCTGGCAGCTGTCGGGGTACATCATGGCGCTCTTCCTGGCCGGTTTCCGCGGCATCTCCGAGGACCAGCGGGAGGCCGCCCGGGTGGACGGCGCCACCGAGTTCAAGCTGTACCGGCACGTGCTGTTCCCCCAGCTGTCGCCGATCGCGTTGAGCGCCCTCATCATCGTCGGACACATGTCGATGAAGATGTTCGACCTCATCTACTCGATCGCCGGGCAGAGCTCCTACACCGCCGAGGTGCCCGCCACCCTGATGTGGACCCAGATGTTCCAGCTCAACGACCCCACAGCGGCCGCCGTCAACGCCACCCTGCTGCTGCTCATCGTGGCGGTCGCGGTCATTCCGTACCTCATCTACACCAACCGCACCGAGAAGGGGGCCCGCTGATGTCCTCGGCGACTCTTGAGGCCGACCGGCTCGCAGCCGTTCCGCACCGCCACCGCAGAAGCACCAGGGGGCAGAAGGCCTTCGGGACCGTTCAGTACGCCCTGCTGTTCGTCTTCTCCATCATCGTGCTGATGCCGGCCTATGTGCTGCTGGTGACCAGTTTCAAGCGCCAGGGCGACTATGACCAGTCGACCGCCTGGCAGATCCCCACCACCTGGTCGGTGGAGGGCTGGGTGGCGGCCTGGAACACCCTGGCCCCGGCGGTCGGCCGGTCCCTGGTGATGGCGATCCTGGCGGCCGTGCTCTCCTCGGTGCTCGGATCGCTCAACGGCTACATCGTCGCCAAGTGGCACTTCCCCGGCTCCCACGTCATCTTCGTGCTCTTCCTGTTCGGGATGTTCATCCCCTACCAGGCGATCATGATCCCGCTGTCCGGGATGATGCTGAACATCCAGGACAGTGCGCCCTGGTTCGCAGGGGTCCCGACCCTGATCCTGTGCCACATCGTCTACGGCATCCCGATCTGCACCCTGATCTTCCGGAACTACTACGCCACCTCGGTACCCAACGAGATGATTGAGGCGGCCCGGGTCGACGGCGCCACCACCTGGTCCACCTACACACGGGTGGTCCTGCCGGTGTCCCCTCCCGGATTCGTGGTGACCCTCATCTGGCAGTTCACCAGTGCTTGGAACGACTTCCTGTTCGCACTGTTCCTCACCAACCAGAACAACGGCCCGGTGACCTTCGGCCTCAATGCCCTGGCCTCCGGGCAGAACCCGAACTACCCGCAGATCATGGCGGGAGTGCTGGTGGCCTCACTGCCCACCCTGATCGTCTACATCGTCCTCGGAAAGTACTTCGTGGCCGGTCTGATGAGCGGTTCGGTGAAGTAACAACACGTCTGTGAGAGACCCGCGTGGCGGGGTTCGCGGCACTGCGTCCGCGGCCCCCGCCACTGCTGTGCAGGCGCGATTTCGCAATGTTACAGATTCGCGATGATCTGTTACTTCTTGAGGTCGTCGGGCGGTAGGCCGGTGAACCGCTTCTACAGTTCCCACAGGTTGAGCCACTGCCCAGGCACTGCGTCCGGGCAGGAGACGAGGCTCACCCGGCACCCCTCAGAGGGCCGGGGACACGGGAGGAAAACGCGTGAGACCAGCACATCCGGCGATCATTCGGACCAGCTACGGAGGACGCCTGTGGCGTCTGGGGTTAGCTCTCCTGGCCTTCCTGGCACTGTTCGGAACCCTTCAGGCTCAGAACGCTCCGGGAGCCCACGCGGCGGGCGTTCAGCTCATCGTGACGGTCGCTGACGACTCCGGAAAGCCGGTCGCCAAGGTCGGCCTCACCGTCGCCGACGCCGCCGGCAAGCTCATCAAGGGCACCACCGATGCCCAGGGCAAGGCCACCGTCGACCTCACCGCCTCGGGCAGGTACGGCGTCTACTTCGACGTCGCCACCCTGCCGAAGGGAGTCGGCCCGGCGGCCAATCCGACGGTGCGCGCCACCACCGGCAACATCTCGCCACAGTTCACAGCGATCTCGCTGTCGGCCTCCGGAGTGCGCACCGCGGTGACTCCGACCCCGCTGGCCACGGCGCCCTCCTCGGCGTCGACCCCCGGCGCGACAGTCGGCGGCTCCGGGTCCGGATCCTCCGGAGGGTCCTCGGGCGGCACCAGCTTCATCGACCAGCTGACCCCCAAGATCGCCACCGGCCTCACCTTCGGCCTGTTGCTGGGGCTGGCCTCGATCGGGCTGTCGCTGATCTACAGCACCACCCGACTGAACAACTTCGCCCATGGCGAGCTCGTCACCTTCGGCGCCTTCATGGCCTACATGATCGCCGGACAGTGGGGGCTCAACGGGTGGATCGCCATCCTCGGCGCCCTGATCCTCGGCGGCTGCTTCGGCTACCTCCAGGACATCTCGCTGTGGCGACCGCTGCGCAAGCGGCGGCTCGGCATGATGCAGATCATGATCGTCAGCATCGGGCTGTCCCTGGCGCTGCGCTACATCTTCGCCTTCATCTGGGGCCCCGACCGGCTGTCCATCCCCGCCGACAACGACCCGGTGGTCTCCTTCGGGCCGGTGAACCTGCGGTACTGGGACGTCGTCGGATCGATCATCGCGATCGTCCTGCTGGTGCTGGTGGCGCTGTTCTTCTCCTTCACCAGGATCGGGAAGGCGACCCGCGCGGTGGCCGACAACAAGGCCCTGGCCGCGGCCACCGGTATCAACGTGGAACTCATCATCCGCATCGTGTGGGTGGGCGGCGGTGCCCTGGCCGGTGTGGCCGGAGCCCTCATCGGCTACTACCAGACGCTCCAGTGGAACGCCGGCGCGCTGATCCTCCTGCTGCTCTTCGCCTCGGTCACCCTCGGTGGCCTGGGAACGACCTGGGGGGCCCTGGTCGGCGCCATCATCATCGGACTCGCGATGGACGTCTCGACGATGTGGGTCCCGACCTCACTCAAGTATGTCGTCGCCATGCTCATCATGATTGTTGTTCTGCTGGTCAGGCCCCAGGGTCTGCTCGGCAGGAAACAGCGGATCGGCTGAGAAGGGAACTCTCATGGATTTCAGCTTCATCTCCCAGGCTCTCTCGCAGCTGTTCGCCCCGGACACCGCGGCCTACGCCCTGGCCACCATCGGCCTGGCGGTGCACTTCGGGTACACCGGCCTGATGAACTTCGGCCAGTCGGCCTTCATGGCCGTCGGCGCCTACTTCTTCGCGATCGGCGCCCGCACCCTCAACATGCCTCTGCCGCTGTGCCTGCTGTTCGGGGTCCTCGGCGCGGTCGTCTTCGCCCTGCTGCTCGGCATACCGACCCTGCGGCTGAGGGCCGACTACCTGTCGATGGTCACCATCGCGGCGGCCGAGATCGTGCGATACGTCGCGATCACCCCGGAACTGACCCCGCTGACCGGCGGCCAGGGCGGACTCACCAGCTTCGACTACGGCAACGCGTGGGCCGCGCTCAATCCGATACCGGCGCCGGCCTCCGGAGGGTTCTACACCTTCGGTCCGTTGTCCTACTCGCGCGACGACCTGTTCAACCTCATCGTCTGCTGGGCGGTGGTGATCGTGGCTGCGGTGCTCGTCTGGGCCCTGATGCGCAGCCCGTGGGGACGAGTCGTCCGCGGCATCCGTGAGGATGAGGACGCGGTGCGGGCGCTGGGCAAGAACGTCTTCAGCTACAAGATGCAGGCCCTGGTCCTGGGCGGCGTGCTGGCCGGTGTGGCCGGCATGCTGTACATCATGCCGAAGGGCCTGAACCCCGACATCGGCGGCACCCAGACCACCTTCTTCCTGTGGACGATCCTCTTCCTGGGCGGTGCGGCCACGGTCTTCGGGCCGATCATCGGTTCGATGATCTTCTGGTTCACCCTCATCGTCACCGACGGAGTGGTGAACCTGCTCACCACCTCGAACATCCTTCCGATCAGCGGCATCCAGGGTGGCCAGATCCGGTTCATCCTGGTCGGCCTCGGACTGATGGCGCTGGTGATCTTCCGGCCGCAGGGCATATTCGGCAACAAGGCGGAGACCTACTTCAATGGCTGAGACCTCACAGACTGCACCAGACTCCGGCACGGAGGCGATTGCTGCCGAGAAGGCCGCACCCGGTTGCCACAAGGTTCACCCGATCCTGGTCGCCAGCAATGTGACCCGCGAGTTCGGCGGCCTCAAGGCCGTCGACGTCGAGCACGTCGAGATCCCGCGAGGGGCGATCACCGCCCTCATCGGGCCCAACGGTGCCGGCAAGACGACCCTGTTCAACCTGCTCACCGGGTTCGACAACCCGAACACCGGTGCCTGGGAGTTCGACGGGACCGACCTGGCCGGCGTCCCGGCCCACAAGGTCTCCCGGCTGGGGGAGGTGCGAACCTTCCAGCTCACCAAGGTGCTGGGGCGGATGACCGTCCTGGAGTCGATGAAGCTGGGCGCCCGCCACCAGACCGGCGAGCACTTCTGGGCCGCCCTGTTCCCCTTCATCTGGCGGAGCCAGGAGAAGGCCAACGAGAAGCGCGCCCTGGAGCTGTTGGACCGCTTCGGGCTGCTGGCCAAGAAGGACGACTTCGCCGGCTCGATGTCCGGTGGCCAGCGCAAGCTGCTGGAGATGGCGCGCGCCCTGATGTGCAACCCGCAGCTGGTGATGCTCGACGAGCCGATGGCCGGCGTCAACCCGGCCCTCAAGCAGTCCCTGCTCGGCCACATCGTCGGGCTCAAGGACAGCGGCGTCACGGTGCTGTTCGTCGAGCACGACATGCACATGGTGCACACCATCGCCGACTGGGTGATCGTGATGGCCGAGGGCAGGGTGGTGGCCGAGGGCACTCCCGATGTCGTGATGGAGGATCCCGCGGTGGTCGACGCCTACCTCGGCTCCAACAAGGACCGGGATCTCGGCGACGTCATCAACGGCATCCGGTCCTCGCGCAAGAACAAGAAGAAGGTCGACGTCTCCGACATCGACATCCAGCGCGACGAGGAGGTGCTGGACGCCCAGCAGGAGGCCGTCGAGGCGGCTCAGGAACTGGGCGAGACAGGCGACTCCCAGGCCGTGGTGGACGATGCCGCCGACGCCGTGGCAACCGATGACAAAGGGAAGGACAAGGCATGAGCCACGTTCTTGAGACCAAGGATCTGGTCGCCGGGTACCTGCCGGGAGTCAACATCCTCAACGGGACCAACACCTACGTCGAGGACGGCGAGCTGGTGGGCATCATCGGCCCCAACGGGGCCGGCAAGTCCACCCTGCTGAAGGCCGTCTTCGGGCTGGTGCGGGTGTACTCGGGATCGGTGGTGCTGGACGGCACCGAGATCACGAACCTGTCGGCCAACCGGCTGGTCACCCACGGAGTCGGGTTCGTCCCTCAGACCGAGAACGTCTTCCAGGCGCTCACCATCGAGGAGAACCTGCAGATGGGCTGCTACCAGAAGCCCAAGCTGTACACCAAGAGGCTGGCCTTCGTGGTGGACCTCTTCCCCGAGCTCAAGAAGCGGCTCAGGCAGCGGGCCGGTTCGCTGTCGGGCGGCGAGCGTCAGATGGTGGCGATGTCGCGGGCCCTCATGATGGACCCGAAGGTGCTGCTGCTCGACGAGCCGAGCGCGGGACTGTCCCCGGTCCGGCAGGACGAGACCTTCGTCAACGTCGCACGGATCAATGCGGCCGGGGTGTCCATCATGATCGTGGAGCAGAACGCCTCCCGGTGCCTGCAGATCTGCGATCGCGGCTATGTGCTCGACCAGGGCAAGGATGCGTACATGGGAACCGGACGTGACCTGCTCAACGATCCGAAGGTCATCCAGCTGTACCTCGGTACCCTCGCCGCCGACCACAAGGCGGGCTGAGCGGCTCTCCTCGGCTCATCCCCGGTCCCCCACCCCGACTCGGGGTGGGGGACCGGGGATGAGCTCTGAGTGGGCACGGACAAGCCACCTGCCACGACGGACTGGTCGACCCGCTCATGACCTGACCGCGTGCGAGGGGATCCTCTACCGTGCCGGGCGTTGCCAGGTCCACGGCACGGTCCCGGTGATCCTCATAAGGCCCGCGCGTTCGAGGATGGGGCGGGAGAACTCGGTGGAGTCCGAATGGATCCACCGCGCGCCGTGCGACATCGCGGACCGGACTCGAGCAGCGGTGAGCGCACGGTAGATGCCGCGACCCCGGTAGGGGGTCAGCGTTGCGCCGCCCCAGATTCCGGCGAAAGCGGTGCCGGCGATCGGGTCTATCCGACCGGCGCTGACGATGCGACCGTTGGTCTCCGCCGCCCGCAACTCGACGTTCTCCCCGTTTGACTGGCGGGTCAGGATCTCGCGCAGCATCCGTTGAGCGCGCGGGGTGCCGCCGAAAACGGCGTCCTGCACGTCGAGGGCCGCGCGCATCTCCTCAGGCACAGTCAGTCGGCGCAGCGCCACGCCGGTCGGCGGTTCGCTGCCGAGATGGGCGTCGTACTCGGCGAGGAGATCTGTCACCAGCCGATCGTATGCGTCGGACGGCGTACCCCCCTGGAAGTCGACCAGGCCAGAAGCTACGAGGAAGGGCCCGGTTCGACAGAACCGGGCCCTTCCTGATGTCCTGGGCGTCAGCCCACCTCGTGGATCACAGCGAGGAGGTCTGCTGGCTCACCCAGTCGGTCTTGTTGTTCGGGCCGACAGTCTTGTAGAAGGAGATGCTGGCCTTGGTGACGTCGCCCGCCTTGTTCCAGGCGATCGGGCCGGACTGACCGTCGTAGTCGATGTCGGTGCCCTTCTGGATGAGGTCGTAGCAGGCCTTGAAGGTCGTGCACTTGGTGCCACCGTCGGAGACCTTGATGAGGTTGTCGGCGATCGTCTGGGGAGCGGTGCTCTTGCCCTCGGCCGCGGCCAGCGCGATGAGGATCGTCGCGTCGTAGGACTCGGCAGCGTAGGAGAAGGAGTTCAGCGGCTTGCCGTTCTCCGTGTTGAGCTTGTCCTTGAGGCCCGAGGCCGGGTTGACACCGGGGGTCGAGAACTGGGCGCCGGTGATGTCGGGATCGCCCTTGCCGAGGATGCCGTTGTTACCGTCAGTGCCGTAGAAGTTCTTGAAGTCGAACTTGTTCTGCTGCAGGGCGGCGGAGATCGACTTGATCTCGTCGAAGGAGATCACCACCAGGGCGTCGGGCTTGGCGGCGAGCACCTTGCCGACCTCGGCGTTGAAGTTCGTCGAGTTCGGGGTGAAGGACACATCAGCGCCGACCTTGACGTTGTTGGCCTTCAGGGTGTTGACGATCTGGTTGTTGAGCCCGGTGCCGTAGGCCTCGTTCATGTAGAGGATCGCGACGTTCTTCTTGCCGTCGGAGACGATCTTCTGGGCCAGGGCCTGGCCCTGCAGGAGGTCGCTGGGGACGGTGCGGAAGAACATGCCGTTGCTCTTGTTCGGGTTGGTCAGGCCCGGATCGGTGGCGGCCGGGGTGATGAACGGCACCTTGGCGTTGGTGATCTGGCTGAACACCGTCTTGACGACGGCCGAGGACTCCGGGGCGAGGATCGCCGAGGTGCCCGAGGCCAGCAGGGACTTGGCCGAGGAGGAGGCGATGTCGGTGGTGGTGTCGCCGGAGTCCTTGACGGTCAGGCTGGTCTTGAAGGTGGGCTTGGCGGCATTGATGTCGGCGGTGGCCAGCTTGGCGCCCGCGATGGCGGCGGGTCCCAGCAGGGCCAGCGACCCGGTCTGCGGGTAGATCGCGCCGATCTTGAGGTCGCCGGAGGCACCGTTGCCGCCCGCGGAGGACGAGGAGGTTCCGCCCGAGCCGGACGAGCAGGCCGCCAGCACCATCACGGACAGGGATGCGGCGACGGCCTTGGCGGCCACACGACGCCGACGCGAGATCACGGTCGACGCGGTGCCGGGCACCTCTGACGATGCAGTACGACCCGAAGAAATGCGGTGCATGTGGGTTCCTCTCGAGGGAGCTGATCACTACTTGCCCGAGACGCTATCCGCCCCCTGTCGTCGTATCGGCGACGAAGGCGTTTCCACCGTGTTACACCCCTTGTCAGCGCTCGACGGCCGGATGTGAGTCGTGACCAAGCTGTGACATTCGGCGGTCTGAGGGGGGAGAGGGCCCCCCGATGCGGGGACGCAGGGATCCGGTCCGGTGACCTGCCGGAGGTACGAGAAGGCCCCTCCGTGGAGGGGCCTTCTCATCTGTGTGGCCGGGACCGGGATCGAACCGGTGACCTTTCACTTTTCAGGCGAACGCTGCTACCGACTGAGCTACCCGGCCAAAGGCTCGTGTCTGGGAACTTACGCTCCACAGCACGAACGCGACGCCGTGAACGCCGCGTGAGCGACCCCGATGGGACTTGAACCCACGACCTCCGCCGTGACAGGGCGGCGCGCTAACCAACTGCGCTACGGGGCCTTGATCTTCGGGTTGCCCCGAGATTCCTGACCGCTGCCTGCATCAGGCAGCTCGAGAAATATAGCAAGGATCGCCGGTGATGTGAAATCTGCGGTGTCGGCGGGCGGTCGAGGGGCCATGCGACGGCCGTGGCGCTGACGAGGGGCGATGGCCGTCAGCCCCGCCGGACGACGTCCGACGGGGCTGATCGTTGGTATCCCGAACGGGATTCGAACCCGCGTTACCGCCTTGAAAGTGTGTTCGGCCCCGGATGAGCAACAGTCAACTGCCACGAACAGTGCCAGTGGCAAGGCTATATATTGCTGGTGATATTGTCCCTCAAGAGCCGAAACTCACCCTCTCAAGGCCAAATCAAGGCCAAGCTGGATGGGATCTCCGAGCAACTCCAGATCGGCAGGTGATCAGTCAGTCCTGCATCTCGTCGAGGAACTCTATGCAGTCGGCGAGTGAATAGCCGTAGCCATGCCCGACCGGATCGCTGGTCACCCACGCGTTGAGGTACGGGTCAACGAGGCCGTAGGTGCCGTAGGTGTAGTCCTCCGGGTTGCGGGCTCGAGACTTGGCGAGGGCGAGTCCGTTGCGCTCAGCCTGACGGCGGACACGCTGCTCAGGGGCTTTGAGATTGAGAGTGGGCATGATGGTCTCCTAGGAGATTCGGGACGTTGTTGTCCTCGCCATGCCATGAGTGCGTTCTGAAACGCGTGCTTGAACTCTAGCACCCTACCTACCTCACCTGCCAGCTCGGCCGAGCCCGAGACGGCACACGGACGTCTCACGCACGCGCGCGGGGGGATGTGTCTACACGGTCGGCCACTGCGCCCGCATGGACGCCGCACGTACCCCCCGCTGACACCAAGATTCGCTCGGGGGTATTTCGCTATGCCTCCGGGGGCGAAGTTCGACGGGGGGAGGGTATGCCCCCCTATCGGATGTTGGCGGTCGGCGGCTGCCGGGGGGACGAGTTCGGCCCCCTGGGCATTCCACGCCTGGGGGGCCGTCGTCGCTGGGCGCTGGTCGGGTCACCGGATTCGAGTGGTCCTGGTCCGGCCATCGGTCCAGTCGTCCGTGAGGATGTCCGGGCGGCTGGTGGCGTTGACGCCCAAGTGTGTGGGTCAGCTGCTGAGGCTGATCTTCTGGATCGCGGCCTCGTGCGGGAACAGGCTGGTGACGCGCATGGTGGCCTTGATCGCGACTCGGTCGCTGGTGAAGAAGACGGACTCGTCGCGGAGCAGTTCAACGTCGGAGCGGATCGCAATCACGATTCGGCCGGCCGGGATTCCCCAGACGGTTCCGGCGGTGACGGCCGGGCTGGTGAGCATCGGCACTCCGACGATCTGGCGGCGGGTCGGCATCGTGGGGTCGGATCCGAGGAGCGGCAGCTGCGAGCCGGTCTGGGTCTTGAGCTTGGCGAGCAGTCGCGCGTCGGCGGGATTGGCGACGAACGCGGACAGTTGCGCACCAACCTGTTCAGCCGAGTAGAGCGCGTCACTGAACGGGTCGGTGTTGGTCCAGGCGGTTCCGGCGTCGATGGTGGTGGTCCCGGTCAGGTCTGCGAGTCCCTCGGGTGCCAGGGTGTCGGCACCCCGGCCTCCGAAGATGGCGGCGTCGAGTTTGCGGGCGATGTCTCGTGCCAGGCCCAGCCCGATCTGTTCGGCGACGTCGGGGTTGGAGTCGGCGGCCATCTCACGGGAGATGATGGTCAGTCCGGCGAGCTTGTGGAAGGTGTCGGCGGCTTCGGCGAGCTGGCCGTCGGTGACGGGGATCTCCTCGCCCTCGGCGACGAACGCGGCGGTGGGGTCGGCCTTCCAGACGGGGACGCGGTAGCCGTTGACCTGGGAGTCGGTGACGACTGATCCGGCTGCCTGAATGGCGACCGAGGCCTGGGTGACGGGCTGGACGACGAGTTGTCCGGCCTGTTCGGGGAGCCAGGACCGGTTTCCTGAGGTGGTGTGCATGGCCATGATGTGGCCTTTCCGTGAAGGGTGGCCACCCATGAAAGAAGGGCCACCGTGAGAACTGTGTTCTGCGCGGTGACCCTCGGTCTGCCGTGCTGCCCTGCTGGGCGGCTTGGGTAAACGGTGTCGGACCCCGGCCCGATATGTGTTTCCCTGAGGGAATCATATCAGACCGGGGCGACGATTCTTACTTGTCGGCCTGTCCTGCGATGACGGTTGCCCAGGAGGTTTGCCGGGTGACGTCCCATTCGGGCTGGCCGGGATTGGCCGGAACCGGATCCTTGGTCGTGAACAGTTCCGGCCGGGACCTGTACAGCTCGACGGTGGCGGCGGCGACGGCATCACGGTCGACACCGTCGGGGCCGATGACCGAGGCCTTGTCGAGGCCGCCGACGCTGAACAAGTCTTCGGCGTGCTTGAGGCGGGCGGAGTGGCTGTTGGGATAGCGCTCCGCTTGGCGGGCCGGCGCGCCGTCGCTGAGGCCGGGGAAGTTATCCCAGAACTCCCGGGTGACGTCGACCGACTCGCCTGCCGCCTCCAGCACCTCCTTGTCGTGGTAGCCGGCGAGCTGGGCGGACAGGGCTTCCACGCGGCCCTCTGCCTCCTGGGCGCGCTTGCGGTACTTGCGGGCCTCGGCGATCTCGTCGCGGCGACCGGGCTCGTCGTGCAGCTCGGTATCGCCAGCGTCAACCTGCTGGGAGGGCTGCTCGGGCTGGACGGGATCCGCAGCCTCGATGTGGGCGTCAGGGGTGGTGTTCTGGATGTCGGTCATGCGGTCAGTTCTCCTCGGTCAGTTCGATGACGATTCCGCGCACTCCGACGAAATGTCCGAGGTCCGGGTCGTCGAAGGCAACAAGCTGGCCTGTGCTGTCGATGACGGCCGGCCAGATCCGGGCGGGCCGTTCCGCGACGGGCGGCTGGGTCGGGTCCGGTTCGGTGTAATGGAGGCCATCGAGCAGGATGGTGCGGTGCTGGACGAGGTAGCCGGCCAGCGGCAGCAAGACAGTGCCGGAGTCGGTGTCGTAGGCGTAGGTGAGCTGCTGGGCGGCGGGGCGGAAGTCCTGGGTCTCCCATGTGTGGGTGGTGGTTCTGCGGTCCATGGCGGTTGCTCCTTTGTCAGTTTTCGATTTCGAGGATTCGGGCGCGGTCGTCGAGCCGGGTCACGTGACCGTCGCTGATGATCGCGGGGGTGATGCGCTGGCCGTCGTCGACCAGCCAGCCGACGAGTTGGCGGCGATGAACTCGTTTCGGGTCCTCCTCCGGGATGGTGTAGCGGACTTGTCGGATTCTGGCTGATTCGTTCGGATAGAACTCCATTACTTCTTCCCTCGTTTCTTCTTGGGTGGTTCTTCGGTCTTGGCGAGACGTTCCTCGGTCTCGTGCTTCTGGTGGAGTGTTCGGGCTGCCGCGTGAGCGAATATCGCGGCGTCGTGTATTCCGGCGTCCTGGCCGTCGGCGTATGCGTGCCATCGGCAATCACCGGTGGAGACAATCATCGGGCGTCCTTTCGCGGATCGGGTGGCGGTGTTTTCCGCAGCACGTACTCGATAAGCCCGTGCCCGGGCTCGGTGATGGTGACGCGGATCTCGCCACCGCAGGCGGGGCATCGGTCGATGCGGGGTGCCACGGTCTGACCGCACCGGTTACAGCGACGGCACTTCATGCGACCCGCCCCCTCTGTGCCTGCTTGTGGAAGTAGGCGCAGTCGTTGGAGCCGGAGCGCCGGGTGAGTGACTGGTGGCATCTCGGGCACTCGTCATCCTGAGCGGTTTGCTCTATCTGAGCGGTTTGAGCGGTTAGTTCGGAAGGGTCTTGAGCGGTTCCACCACCCCCTCCAGGGCAACCGCTCAAACCGCTCAGACCGTGCGAACCGCTCGGCTTGAGCTTGGTAGCGACCCGCTGGACATCGGCTCGCCGATAGCCCTTCCGCCGGTCACCGGAGGTCGGCTGCCACGAGTGAAGACCGGCCCCTGCGAGCATCTTCCCGAGCCGCTGCCATGTGAGCTTCCGGCCGTAACTGGACTCCTCACCCCACATGTCAGGCCGGGCGTCGATCATCTGGTCCACGATGTCCGAGGTCGTCTTGAAGTCGTCGTGGGCGAGGATGTCGGCCACGTCGAGGATCGCTTGCATCGCCGGGGGGATTCTGGTCATCCCGTCCTCCTTGTCGAGTCGTTCAGTGTTGATGTCGCGCTGGATGAGAGCCGACACTCGGTCAGGCCAGCCCCCACCGAGCACCTGGGCGATACGGGCGAAGGACACCCACCGCTCCTTCATCCGGCCGCGACACCCGGGCGGGAAGTCGGGGCGGGCGGCCTTGAGCTGGTCGGCGTGATCCTCGGACCAGCGGCGCATGTCATCGCCAACAGTCAGGGCTGACATCTCGAAGTCCTCATCTAGCCAGTCGGACTCGGCGGCCTCCTCGCTCATGTCAGGCAGAAGGAATATCCGCAGGGATCTGGACCGGGTGTCGTCAGGGATCCGGGGAGAGTTCCCTGCCATCGCGGCCGCGCAATAGGTCGGCATCTCCACCGGTGTCCAGTCGCCACCTTTGGTCGGGGTCAGGACGGGCCGGGTGGCCCCGCGCTTATATCCGGAGTTGAGGATCGCCAGCAGGTCGCTAGTGGTGTCCTTGCGCGGGTCCAGGGCCCTGTCCACCTCGTCGAGGAGCAGCGTCCTGGGACGCTGGGCGATCAGCCGGACCAGCAGAGCAGAGCTGGTCACCTGAGACATCTGGGACGGGTCGCGGCACAGACGCTGGAGATGGTCCAGGACGGTGGTCTTTCCTGAGCCAGGCATGATCGAGTCGATCAGCAGGCGCGGTGAGACCGGAAGGACATCCAGGCTCCAGGTGTGCTGGGCCCACAGTGCCAGCGTCCAGATGTCTGCCTCCTCGGTGACCGTGATGTAGGTGGACAGCCAGTCGACCGCCCGGTCAATCGCGCTGCTGCTCATGCTGCGGCCTCCTGTCGGTGGTCGTTCATGAGTCCGGCAAGCACGATGGATGCGGCTCCGGTCAGCTCGGGGTCTCCGTACAGCTCGACGAAGGCCGCTTTGGCGCGGCAGGCTTCGGCAGTCTCGACGAGGGCTCGATCTCGGAGGTCCCGTTCCTCGGGGGTGGTGCGTCCGAGGTACTCTCCGGGCTTGCGGCGGGCGTCCTCGAACTGCTGGGCCCGGCGCTGCCAGTAGTGCGCGTCGCCGTCGATGAGGGCGTCCTGCAACAGGCGGAGGGCCGACCAGTTGAGCAGATCGAGGAAGTCGATAAGGCGATCGGGACCGTCCTGTGCCGGGGTGTCAATCTGACCCAATACCTCGCGGTATGAGGTATCATGGGAGTCGTGTGATGGACTCCTCCTGGGGCCCCCGGCGGACTGGCCGGGGGCCTCGTTGCGTGTCGAACTCATTGAGTGTTCCTTCCAGGAAACGCCATGCCCCTTTGAAGGTGAATACGGTTTGTCAGTCGGTCTGGGAGGTCTCGCACGCGCGGACGGTCTCCCAGAACTGCTCGTCGGTGACGGCCAGGCGGAAGCACTGACGGTCGAGGCGGACCTCGAAGGTGACCGGGTCCATCGACTGGTCGAACTCGAAGACGATCGAGCCGATCGCCGTGATGTCGAAGTCGCCGGCCCACTCCCCGAGGACGGTCCTGATCCACTGCTCTGCCTCAGCCCGGGTGTCGAACTGCACCGGATCCCGGGCGGTCATTGGAGGTCGGATCACGACAGGCCCTCCTCGGTCGGATGGGACGCCCACACTGAGACGGCGGCCCGGATGAGGGCGATCGCGTCGGAGGCGCGGGCCACCGGGAACGCGACCTCCCGGTCCTCGACGGTGGCGGCGATCTCGTCGGTCACGGCCAGCACCTGCAGGTCGTCGTCGATGGAGACGGTCCGCTCAAGCCAGGCGTCGAAGTGCGGGTCATCACACATTGGCGCGGACAGCCAGCGGACCCAGCCGGCCTCAGGGTCGTCGTCGGTCGGCCGGTCGGAGTTGTTGAGGACGTGGTGGCCTCCGGACGCCCACCAGGGGCGCAGATCAGCGGCGGCCTCGACCAGCCGGTCGGTCGGGATGCGGGTGGACGTAGGATGAGACATGACGACTCCTTGTGATTGCAGGGTGGTTGTGATGGCCCCGGCAGCGTCTTCGTCCGGCAAGATTCCGACGCTGACGGGGTTGGACTTGTGAGGGCCGGTGTCGATGGCGACACGGCGGGATGGGCGGCTGACAGCGGCCAGCCAGACCAGCAGCAGGGCGACGGCCACATAGAGCAGCAGGCCCCCGTTGGAGGCGGTCGGGATCGAGTTCATCGGACGGCCTCCAGTGCGAACTTCCGGATGAGGAGCTGCTCGGACTTCTCGTACTCCTCGGCGACCTTCAGGACGTGAGGGTCGATGTGCTGGCCGATGGCCTCGTCGACGAGCTGGCGAAGCGTGTTCGCGTTGATGGCATCGACCTCCACCGACTCGCCGGTGACGTCCTTGGCTCTGGTGTCCGACTTCTTGGTCGGCCGTGTTGGCAGACTGAACTCCTCGATCTGCTCGGGGGTGACTGCAAGGCGCTGGCACTCGACCTTCCCGCCGGGTGCGTACTCGTGGAGCCGCTCCTGAAACGACCTCCAGGCGTCCAGGCCTGACGGGTCATGATCACCGAGCTGATACAGCCAGGTGGTCTTGCCCATCGCGGTGTTCGCCAGCACCTTCTCCGCCATCCCATGCACGAAGGTGACCGACGAGTAGCCACGGACGATCGCCAGGTCACAGCACCACTTCTGGCAGACGATCGGCCAGACTGTCCCGGAGATGGCGTCCTTCTCGGAGATGATCACCACCTCGGCGTCAGAGTCGATCCACATGTTCCGCCGATATGCCTGTGCCGCGCTCTCCAGCGCCTGGGCTGCCGACGAGTACGAGCTGGTGCGGTATGTCACCCGGTTGCCGTCTTCGATCCAGCTCCAGGGGAGTCGTCCCTCGGTGCGGAGCTTGATGAGCTGCCGTCCGATCCGTCGGTATTCCTTCTCGGTCTTGTCGATGACGCCGCGGGAGACGCACCGGTAGTAGACGCCGCGAAGAGTGACGGGGTGCTCCTCGGCAGTGACTTCCACGATGGTCTCGTTCAAGATCTCCAGCTCGGCTCGGGTCGACCGATGCAGATTTGTGGGTCTAGATCCGTAAACACTCTCTGCGCTCATGACAGGCCCCTCTCGATCTCCCCGTCGGCGATCCGGGATCCGCGCCGCGACTCGACCATGTTGTGGAGACCCACCAGGTCGTCGATGCGGTCGGCCTTCCGGGTGAGCATGTGTCGTGCCCGGCTGGGTGAGAGCTTCCTGCCGTCAGCAGCGGCGGCCTCGATCAGCGCGGCAACCGCAGAGCGGAGCTCTCCCGATGCCATCGCTGCCTTACCCGGCTCAGCTTGCTGGTTAGTGCGCCCCATCTGTGGGGCCGTGGCGTTCACGACTTCACCAGCTCGTCGCCGACCTTGGTGGCCTCGTACTGGGCTTGCATCCATGCGTCGACGTCCTCGGGGCGGTAGCGGACAACGCGGCCGAGCTTGAAGCTCTTCGGGCCGATGCCGGCTGAGCGCCAGTAGCGCAGGGTCGCGGCGGGGATGCTGGTCTGCTCTGAGACCTGGACGGTGGTGAGTGGCTGCCTGCTGAGTGCGGCGCTACCGACGGTTGCGGCAACCGCGAGTGGCTGGGTGGACATGGGATGAGGCTCCTTTACTTGGACGCTCAAGCTCAGGTGACTTGAGATGCAAGTCACTCTAGCACTCAGTAATGACTCACACCAGTACGTACGAGGAGGAGAGTGGTTCAGGCGCGCTGATCGTGGAAGACTGGCGCTCATGACTGAGAGCGACCAGCAGAGGGCCAATCTCGTTGCCAACGTCAAGGCCGCGCGAACGATGCGCGGCTGGAGCCAGGCCGACTTGGTGAACCGGCTTAACGAGTTGGACGCCGACACGAACCAGTCCGCTATCTCCAGGCTCGAGAAAGGCGAGAGGGAGCCCCGGTTCTCAGAACTGACCGCCTTGCTCGACCTCTTCGGAGTGACCCTCGACGCGCTCACTGGCGACCCTGAGGCGTTTCTGAACATGGCGGGGTGGGCGAAGGCCCGCGCTGCCTACCTTGGAGCAAGGACAAGGATTCGGAGCGGCTGCGTCGACTATGAGGAAGCTGCCCAGAAGCTTTGGGGCCTGATCGCCAATCACCAAGTGCCCAACGGCGTGCCGCAAGAAGAAGTGAAGGAACTCCGCGAAGGTGTTGGGAAGTCCGGCGCGGTGATCGCCGAAGAGTGGTACGAGCACCTGAGCCCACACCTTGGCGCGTGGAGAGTGGATGGGCACCTCCCAGGCGATGACGATGGCCAGCATTAGCAAGGTGACGATGCCCGGCACCGGGCGCACCAGGTGGAGGGCCCGCTACTACGACGCGGAGCATCGGCAGCACTCGAAGAACTTCGGGCGGAAGGTCGACGCTGAGCAGTGGCTCAAGCAGGTGGGCGCCGACCAGATCTCAGGTGTGTGGGTTGACCCGAGGAAGGCGCGCGGAACGATCGGCGCTGAGGCCGTCGCATGGCTGGCAGCTCACCCTGACTGGTCCACCAAGACGCGCGAGCGAAACGAGAACATCGTCAAAGTCCACGTGACGCCGAGGTGGGGGAGGGTTGCCCTGGGCGACGTGACCACCGAGGCGCTCCAGACGTGGATCACGAGAATGGATCTCGCGCCGGCCACGGTGCACAAGATCGGGACTGTCATGTCCGGGATCCTCGGCTACGCCGTCAAGATGCGTCACCTCGGAGTCAACCCCGCCGTCGGGGTGGCCTATCCCCGCAATGATCCGAAGCGGCGCCGCTATCTGACCTTCTCCGAGGTGGAGGATCTGGCCACCGAGGCCGGCCCAAAATGGTCGACAGTCGTCTACATCCTCGCCTACTGCGGCTTGCGCTGGGGAGAGCTCGCAGCCCTCAAGGTCGAGGACGTCGATCTGGGCCGGCGGCGGCTCATCATCGATGAGTCGGTGACCAACGTCGAGAAGGGCATGGCCTGGGGCACGCCGAAGGGCCGCAAGACGCGCACCGTTGCCTACCCGTCATTCCTCGACAGCGACCTAGCGGCCAGGGTCAAGGACCGGGAACCGGCAGATCTGCTGTTCCCCGGCGACAAGGGCGGCGTGCTGCGGAATGCCTCCGCACGTGGCCAATGGTTCGACGGGGCCGTTCAGGATGCTGGCTTGGCACCGCTCACCCCGCACGAGTTGCGACACACGGCGGCATCGCTGGCGGTCGCTTCGGGGGCTGATGTGAAGATCGTTCAGAACATGTTGGGCCACAAGTCCGCCGCGATGACCTTGGACACCTACGCCGACCTGTTCGATGCCGGCCTTGACCAGGTCGCGGACTCGCTCTCGCGGGCTCGTGCTGAGGCTCTCAAGGCCAAATCAAGGCCAACCGGTGCTCTGAACATAGCGAACGGCCTAGCAGATTGTGCATCTGACTAGGCCGTTCATTGTGGTATCCCGAACGGGATTCGAACCCGCGTTACCGCCTTGAAAGGGCGATGTCCTAGGCCGCTGGACGATCGGGACGGGGCCAGCACCGGGCCCGACCATGCTACCGGTGGGGCCGACATCGTGCCACCGCACGGTACTCCGGGTCTGAGGGGCCCGCGCCAGACCGACCGGCTCAGTCCCAGATGGTGGTGATGTGCACGTGATCCATGTGGTTGGCGGTCTCCGAGCCCCGGTCGGCGACCGCACGCCAGCCCTCCGAGTCGCGCGAGATGTTCCAGATCTGCTTGTTGTACATGATGTACTGCACCCCGAGCTCCTGGGCGTGGGCGCGGAAGTAGGCCGCGATCTGCTGACCCAGGGCGGCGTCCCTGCTGCCGCGGGGGAGCATCAGGTCAACCGCGTGGCCACTGGGGTGGTCGGCCATCGAGTCGGCGCGAATTCCGTAGATCGTCCTGATCTGCGGGAATGCCGTGATGGTCCGGTTGACGATTCCCTTGGCGCTGGGGCGCAGACCGGACAGGCCGGAGGAGCCGTTGGCGGTGAGTGCGGCCCAGGAGGAGGTCGGGGTGCTCGACCCCGAGGAGCCGTTGCTGCCGGTGCTGGTGGCGGGTTTGGTCCGCGACAGGTAGTCGCTGGAGATCCAGGCGTTGGTGCCCTGGTAGTTGACCGGTGTCCAGCCGTTGACGGAGGCCCCTCGGGTGCCGACGTGGTTGCCGGCCTGCAGAGTGCCCAGGATGGCGCTGCTGGTGCTCGCTCCGGCTCTCACGCGTACCCATGAGGTGGCGTAGACGAGTCCGGTCGAGCTGCCAGCGTTGGTGGTGGGGGTACTGGGCTTGGTGGTGGGGGTGCTGGGGGTCCGGGTGAGGTAGGTGGTCGAGATCCAGGCGTTGGTGCCCTGGTAGTTGACCGGTGTCCAGCCGTTGACGGAGGCCCCTCGGGTGCCGACGTGGCCGCCTCTGGGCAGGACGCCGACGATGGCGCTGGCGGTGGTGGCCGAGGCCCGAACCCGCACATCGGTCGTGGCGTAGACCAAGGTGTGCGTGGTGGCACTGCCAGGGTTGGGCTTGGTGGTGGGGGTGCTGGGGGTCCGGGTGAGGTAGGTGGTGGAGATCCAGGCGTTGGTGCCCTGGTAGTTGACCGGTGTCCAGCCGTTGACGGAGGCCCCTCGGGTGCCGACGTGGCCGCCTCTGGGCAGGACGCCGACGATGGCGCTGGCGGTGGTGGCCGAGGCCCGAACCCGCACATCGGTCGTCGCGTAGACCAAGGTGTGCGTGGTGGCACTGCCAGGGTTGGGCTTGGTGGTGGGGGTGCTGGGGGTCCGGGTGAGGTAGGTGGTGGAGATCCAGGCGTTGGTGCCCCGGTAGTTGACCGGTGTCCAGCCGTTGACGGAGGCCCCTCGGGTGCCGACGTGGCCGCCTCTGGGCAGGACGCCGACGATGGCGCTGGCGGTGGTGGCCGAGGCCCGAACCCGCACATCGGTCGTGGCGTAGACCAGAGTCGCCTTGGCCGAGGCGCTCGGAAGGGGGGTAGTCGGCATCCAGGGCGAGGGCATCGCGGCCGGTGCTGGAGAGGCGGGCATTCTGAGCGCTGTGGGCGCCGTCTGAGAGGCCAGCGCCTGGTTGGCGGTGAGCAGCTGCGCTCCGCTGACGATCAGACCTGCTGACGCCAGGGTTGCCGCCCCAACTCGAACTGGATGCACAGCTGCCATCTCGGCCTCTCCCCCTCAGTGGAACCCCTTGTCATACCGGAATCTACGAGTTCTGCCCGGGGCCTGACCAGCCCTGAGCAGGTCGATGATGCGATCAGGTCAAGACGAAACGCCGTGTGCGTGGCAATAATTACAACGATGCAGTTTTAAGTGGTGAGGACAGCACTCTGAGGCCAGTGAGCAGCCTCCGACAAGGATCTATGAGACGTTGTGAGGACTCGGAGGGGGAGCACTGCAAGGAGATGAGAGACCCCGTGGGGAGTCTGAGAAAAGTTCAGTAAAGCCTCATGTGGTAGTTGAGACTTCGGGGGATGTCGTCCCCGGGGAAGAGGGCAGCAGGGTCGTGGAGATCGCGTCGCTCACAACGAGTTCGGCGTGCGCCCAGACCTCCGCGGGCAGCCATCCGCTGCGGATCCCGGCGGTGGTGGTGGCGGTACTGCTCAGGGCCTGGGTGATCTGCGCGCACTCCTCGGGTGTGGCGATGACGGGCACGACGGCACGGGACCCGTGGAGATGATTGGCCAGGACGACTCCCAGGGCGAACTCGTCGAGAGCCGGCGTCACGATGGCGAGATCCCCCTGGTCGGGATCGCCCATCAGGATGGCCTGGATGAGACGGGCGCCGTCCAGCGGTTCGGGACAGGTGATCACCCTGGCATGCTCCAGCACGGCGGTGGGGACGTCCTCGGGGGACAGGTGAGAGGCTGCGCGGGGGTCGGCGAGCCGGGCGGGGATCGTGAGGTGCTCGGCCTCCAGCAGTGCGTCGAGGTGAGTGCACAGGTTCTGCGACATCCGCGCCAGACGGCGACCGGAGGGCAGCGCGGCCATCTCCGCCTCGGCGTGCAGTCGGGATCGACGGTCGGCGAGCGCGGCGACCAGTAGCGCGACCAGACCGATCCCGAGGATGACCCACATGCCGACCGGGACTGCCATGGGGACAGCTTGTCACGGAAGACAGGCCCGGCGATGGATCGCTAGACTGATCGGGCCCCCGTAGCTCAGTTGGTTAGAGCAACGGACTTTTAATCCGTGGGTCCTGGGTTCGAGTCCCAGTGGGGGCACTCCCCGATGAGCCGCTGACCAGCGGCAATCCCCGATCTCATTGATGAGGGCGGGGTACTCAGCTGAGCTTCCTATGATCGGCCTCCGATGATGGAAGTGGTAGCGCCGTTCAGAGCTCTCCAACACCGTCCTGGCAACCGGTGCCGCCTATGGGGCAGCATGCTGTGGGTCCAGAATTACCGGCTCTTCGCGTCAAGGTTTCGGATCCGTTTCGGTGTGCCCGCACACATCGAGACGTTGTTTTCGGGGGGCGTCTGTCCGGGTCGTGGGACCCTCCAGCAATGCGACGGGGCCCGCGCACATTCGAGAATGTGCGCGGGCCCCGCGACGGGTTCGGTGCTACCGGATCATCACGCCGCTTCGGTGAACTTCTTGCCGAAGATCGGACGGTAGATGAAACCGGCGATGAGGCCGCCGATGATCGGGAACACGATGAACACCCACAGTTGGGCCAGGTTGGCCGAGCCGCCGTAGATCGCCGCGGCGATCGAGCGGGCCGGGTTCACCGAGGTGTTGTCGACCGGGATGGTGACGAGGTGGATCAGGGTCAGCGACAGACCGATGGCCAGCGGGGCGAAGCCGGCCGGGGCGATCTTGGCCGTGGTGCCCAGCACGACGAGCACGAAGATCGCGGTGAAGACGATCTCGACGATGATCGCACCGGTGATTCCGAAACCACCGGGGGAGTGGGCGCCGTAACCATTGGAGGCGAAACCGGTGGCCTTGGCAGCCGAGAAGAACCCGGCCTTGGACGAGGCGATCGCAGCAATCACCGAGGCGCCGACGAAGCCGCCGATGATCTGGGCGACGATGTAGCCGACGGTGTCCTTCCAGGGGAACCGGCCGGAGGCCGCCACTCCCAGGGTGATCGCCGGGTTGAAGTGCCCGCCGGAGATCGGGCCGAAGGCGTAGGCGCCGACCACCACGGTCAGGCCGAAGGCCAGAGCCACGCCGAGGTGGCCGACTCCCACCACGTTGTTGTTGGCGCTGGGGAACACTGCCGCCAGGATCGCTGTGCCGATGCCGCCACCGACCAGGACCATGGTGCCGATCGCCTCGGCGACCATGCGATGAATGAGATCGGGTCCTCCTGAAGTCAGGGGCGGTTCGGGATCCCTCGGGATCGTGATCTCGTTGGGCATTGCAGCAACTCTCCTTCATGACTGTGGAGAGGCAGCGCCTCTCCACGGCGGACACTAGTCGCAATCGGCAGTGGGGTGATAAATCCCACGTATTGGTCTTCTTTTCCGAGGTGGGAGAACTGGGGAATTTCCAGCGGGCTGCGCCGTTTCTGCTGTTCGGGCCATCGAATTACATGAGCCACGAAAACACCGTGGACGTCATTGTGGAAGCCGCACATGGCGTCATATCGGGGGCAATGGGGCGGGGTCGGATCTGCCGCCCGTCCTCATCCGAGGTCTGCGGGCAGCTGGCTGTGAGCCACTCCGCCGGGTGCCGCACGCCTGCCGGCACAGACCCGCTGGCGCAGACCCGTCAGTACTGACGCGACTGTACGGACGCGACAGGGGCGCCATCTCATCGATTCTGATTTGTACTGACCGGTCAGTATAGTGCTCGACGGGTGCAGGTCGCACCGCGCGTAGGTACAGGAGAGTGTGATGACGAAACTCGCCATCCAGGCTGGGGACCTTCACCTGGCAAGCAGGCGAGGTCTGGTCTACGGACCCCTCGACTGGACGTTGGAGGATGGGCATCTGGGGATCGTCACCGGTCCTCCGGACAGTGGCAAGTCCACCCTGATGCTCACCCTCGCCGGGCGGATGCGACCCTCGAGGGGATCGCGACTCGAGGTCCTGGGGCACCAGTTGCCCGCCGCGGAACGCTGGGTCCAGCGCCACACCTCGGTCACCGGGGTCGCCGGTCTCGACGATCTGGACGACGTCGTGACGGTGCGCTCGACCGTCCGCGAACGTCTCGCCTGGCTCGCGCCCTGGTACAAGATCGTGCGTTACCCCGGCAACGAGCAGATCGCCGAGATCTGCCGGCTCGCCTTCGGCGATCTGCCGGTTCCCACTGCGAAGACCCGCGTCTACGAGCTGGACGAGCCGTCGAACCTGCTGCTGCGTATCGCCCTGTCTCTTGCCAGCAGTCCGGCGCTGATCACCGTCGACGCCGTCGACCAGCTCCACGACCTGTCCGACCAGGACACCGTCTGGTCGCGGCTGGACGCCATCGCGGCATCGGGTGTCACCGTGGTCGCCTCCACGACCGACGCGCACGAGCTCGACCGCATCCCCTGGACGACCGAGCCGTCCCACCTTGATCTGACCACCACCGACATCGCCGAGGAGGCGTGATGTTCGCCTGGACATCTCACGGAACCGAACTCAAGAGGTTCTTCCGGCAGCCCATCACCCGGATGGCCCTCGTCGTGCTGCTGCTCATCCCACTGCTCTACGGCGCCATGTACGTGTGGGCGTTCTGGAACCCGGTCGACCGTCTTGACGACCTGCCGGTGGCGCTGGTGAACCAGGACGTCGCCGTTCAGAGCAACGGCAGGACCGTCCACGCCGGCACCGATGTGGTCACCACACTGGTCGACCGGAAGCCACTGGGATGGCACCTGGTCGACTCCTCGACCGCGGCCGACGGCGTGAAGTCCGGCAAGTACTACTTCTCGGTGACGATCCCTGCGACCTTCTCCTCCGACATCGTCTCCCTCGGCAGCCAGGATCCGACCTCCGCCGAGATCAAGGTCACCTACAACGACTCGAACTCCTTCCTGGCCACCGAGCTCGGCAGCAACGCCATGACCCAGATCCGCGACGTGGTGTCCCAGAAGATCGGGCAGACGGCGGCCAAGACCCTTGTCGTGGGACTCGGTGACGCCCGGAACGGCATGACGAAGGCCTCCGACGGCGCCTTCGTCCTGCAGGACGGTCTCAAGAAGGCCAAGGACGGTTCCACGACGCTGAGCGTGGGGACCAGAGAACTCGCCGCCGGCACCGCGCAGCTGGCGGCGGGGGCCGGAACGCTGGCCGATGGCACCGCCAGCGCCGCAGGCAAGGTGTCGACCATGGCCAGCGGGGTGTCGCGGCTCAACACCGGCGCCGAGCAGCTGTCTGCCGGACTCACCGCGCTCCAGAAGCAGACCCCGACCCTGGTCAACGGCATCAACTCGCTGGCCTCCGGAGCGGCGAGCGGCGCCTCGGGTGCACGCGACCTCAGCGATGCCCAGGCCCGATATGTCACCGGCGTCTCGACCGCCTCCGCCGGCGCCCAGCACCTCAGCACCGGCCTCGACAGCGCACTGGCCGGCGCCCGGACCGCCGGGAAGGGAGCCGCGGAGCTGTCCAACGGAGCCTCCGATCTCACCGGCCTCCAGAAGGGTCTGGCCCAGGCCGCCGACACGACGTCGGGGGCACCGGCCCTGGCCGACGGAGCAACCCGGCTGGCCAACCAGTTCGGGACTCTGGTGACCGGCGTCTCGGAACTGTCCACGGGAGCCAGCCACTTCTCCTCCGGGGCCACGACCTTCTCCTCCGGTGCGACCTCCTTCGCATCCGGGGCGAAGCGCTGGACCGGCGGGGCCCAGACCTGGCTGTCGGGAGCCCAGACCGCCTCGGGATCCCTCAAGACCGGGGCCAGTCAGGTCGCCGACGGGGCGACCTCGCTGAGCCGCGGCGCACGCACCCTGGCCGCAGCCACCGGGAAGGACTCCACGCTCCACCAGGGAGCCGCCCAGGTCGCGGCCGGTACCGACCAGACCGCGACCCAGCTCAAGCAGATCAATGCCGCCGTCATCGCCGCCAGAGCCGAGCTCGACCGAGGCGACACCGCCGGTGCCAACCGGATTCTCTCCGGCCTGGAGACGAGCACTGGCCAGAGTGCCCAGCGTCAGGCCTCCGACCTTGCCGCAGGCGCCTCGCAGGTGCGCGACGGCATCTACTCCAGTGGCGGCACGACGTCGGTGCACGCGGCGGCCCAGAGCCTGGCCGATGGAGCATCCCAGGTCAGCAGCGGCAGCTCGCAGCTCAGCAGGGGAGCGGGGTCGCTCGCCGGCGCCGTCTCCAGCAACGGGCCGCTGGGAACCGGACTGTCCACCCTGTCCGGATCGGTGCCAACCCTGTCCGGAGCCGCCCAGACTCTGACGAAGGGGTCTGGTGAACTCGCCAGCGGCTCGGCCAGTCTGGCCACCGGCGCCAAGACCCTCAGCGGCAGCCAGGGATCGATCAACCAGCTGATGGTCGGGTCGAAGGCACTGTCGAGCGGTATCACCCAGATGAGCACGAAGGCCTCGACCGGCATCCCGACCCTCCAGAAGGGACTCGTCCAGCTCAGCGACGGGCTCAACAACCCCCACTCCGACAGGGGGCTCGTCGCGGGCCTGGCGCAGCTGGACACCGGGGCCAGGAGTCTGTCGGGTGGATTCACCAACCCCGACCCCGGCAGGGGCCTGGTCGCCGGGGCGAAGGCGATCAGTGCCGGCAGCCAGCAGCTCGCCGCAGGGACCTCGAAGATCAGCAGCGGGGCCGGTGCACTCGCCTCTGGGGCCACCACCCTCACCAGTGGCGCGAATCAGTTGGCCGCCGGTGGCAAGCAGGTGGCCTCCGGAACCGGCCAGCTCAACGCCAAGGTGCCGGCGCTGGTGAGCGGAGTCGCGGCTCTCGACCAGGGAGCCCAGAAGATCCACAGCGCCACCACGAAGGTCGATTCCGGCGCGGCCACCCTGGCTGCCAGGACGCCGACCCTGACCACCGGGCTGAGCACCCTCGAGCACGGCGCCACCACGCTGGGAAACAAGCTGAGCAGCGGGGCCGGACAGATCCCCCACGACTCCGCGTCGGTCCAGACCCAGCGGGCCAGGGCCGTCAGCTCACCGGTCGGCCTGGCCAAGCACAACCTGCACCAGGCGGCGTCGTGGGGCGAGTTCTTCGCACCGTTCTTCATCGGCCTGGGCCTGTGGGTCGGTGCGCTGGTCGCCTGGCTGCTGCTGCGCCCGCTCCAGTCGCGGGCCCTGATGACCTCGGTCAGCGGGTTCCGGATGGCGTGGGGATCGCTCAACTCGGCGCTCACCCTGGCCGTGGGACAGGTCTTCATCATGCTCTCGGTGATGCACTTCGCTATCGGCATCAACCCCAACCACGCGGTGGCGACCGTGCTGTTCGCTCTCCTGGTGGCCGCCGCCTTCTTCGCCCTGCAACAGATGCTCCAGATCGGCTTCGGCTCGGCCATCGGTAAGGTGATCATCATCTCGGTGCTGATGCTGCAGTTGGCCTCGGCCGGTGGCACCTATCCGATCCAGACCGAACCGGGATTCTTCCAGGCCGTCAGCCCGTGGATGCCGATGACCTATGTGGTCAACGGACTGAGGCAGGCGATCACCGGCTCGATCGGGCCGAGGTTCTGGACAGCGGTGGCAGTGATGGCCGGAATCTTCGTGGTCTCGTTGGTGCTCTCGTCGATCCTGGCAGCGCGCAAGCGCACCTGGACCCTGTCGCGGCTGCACCCGGCCCTGAAGATCTGATGACGGACCGGGTGGGGTGCCGACCGGGCGGAGTCCGGTCGACACCCCACCCGGTGCGGAACGCTCAACGGTGAGATGGAGGAGTCATGACAACCGGCGGAGACGTACCTGTCGAGCCGCAGTCGGGGCAGGAGTCACATGCCCTCACGAGATCACCCGGGCGACGGGGGGCGACGGCGCAGTCGATTCTGGATGCGGCCACCCACCTGTTCGCCACCCGCGGCGTCTCGGCGACCTCGGTCGACGACATCGCGCTGGCTTCGGGCAGCGCCAAGGGCAGCGTCTACTACAACTTCACCTCCAAGGCGGGTCTGGTGGAGGCCCTGATGGACGAGCACGCCGCCCGGGTCTCCGACTCGATCCGTGATGCCTCGCGCGGTCTCACCGGCGCCGCGCTGCAGCGTGCGGTGGTGGCGACCCTGCTCGCCGACATGCACGAGCACCCCGACTCGGCACGGGTACTGGCCTCGGAGGTGTTCCGCACCGATCGTTCCTGGCGGGAGTCGGTCTCGAGCTGGCGCACCGGCCTGATGGGGCCCCTTGATGCGATCGAGAGCGGCAGTTCCGCCGAGGAGACTGGCAGTGTCGTCAGCAAGGAGAGCCCGGACAGCCGGATCGGCGCCGCGGCCATCGTCGGGGCGACGCTGATTGCCGGTCTGGAATGGCTGATATTCCACCCGGACCTGCCACTGGACCGGGTCGAGGATCACATCTTCCGCACCCTCGGGCTCAACTCCCTGCCGCCGACCGAGTGATCCTGCGCAGCAGCGGTCAGGCCTCGCTGCGCCGCGAGTAGGCCCCCGCGTCGATCCCGCGCAGCTGGCAGTACTCCGCCAGGCCCCGGCGCACCAGCAGATCGGTGCGCTGCAGCCCGGCGACGTCGCGGGCCCCCAGCAGGGCGGCCAGCTCCCGGGTGTGCACCTGCCAGCTGGTGATCAGCTCCACCAGGGCGGCAGCGCCGCCGTCCACCACAGCGCTGAGGAAGGATCCGGCCACTCCCACCGATCCGGCTCCCAGGGCCAGACACTTGAGCACGTCGAGCGGGTTGCGCACCCCGCCGGAGGCCAGCAGGGCGGGGTGCTCCTCGAACCCCAGTCGGCCGGCGTCGAGCAGACAGGCCGGGGCCGACTGCCCGAACCCGGTGAGATAGCCGTAGTCGGCCCCGGGGCGCCGGTCGTTCTCGATCCGCAGGAAGTCGGTCCCGCCGCGTCCCGACACGTCGGCGTACCGGACGCCGATCTCCGCGAGCTGACGCAGGGTCCGGGCACTCAGCCCGAATCCGACCTCCTTGACAAGCACCGGGACCGGCACCGCCTCGACGATCCGAGCGATGCCGTCGCGCCAGTCGGCGAAGCGCGGGGCGCCCTCGGGCATCACCGTCTCCTGGACGGCATTGACGTGGACCTGCAGGACGTCGGCCTCCAGCAGCTCGACCGCCCTCACGGCGTCATCGGCCGACCGTCCCACACCGATGTTGGCCATCACCAGCCCGCGCGGGTTCTCGCGCCGGATCACCCGGAACCCCTCGGCGCAGGACGGATCGTCCAGGGCGATAGACACCGAACCGCACCCCATCGCCAGCCCGGTCTCCCGTGCGGCGATGGCCAGCTGCCGGTTGATGTGACCGGTGTGCTCGGTGCCGCCGGTCATCCCGTTGATGTAGAACGGCGACTCCAGACGCTGGCCGGCCAGCTCGACACCCAGGTCGACCTCCTCCAGTGGCACCGCCCCCAGAGCGTGGTGCAGGAACTCCAGGTCGTCGAACTCGTTGACCGGGGACCCTCCCGGGCGCGGGGGACCGCCCTCGCCCTGGTCCCTGCGGCCCGACCACTGCACGACGGCGAGCCGGACGTGGTCCTCCTTGCGGTCGTGGCGCTGAGCCGCGTCGTGACCCCAGTCGGGTCCACTGGGCAGGGCGCTCATCGGGTCGCTCCGCGAGGGTCGCGCTGAGCCGGGTAGGGGCTCAGATCCAGGGGCAGGATGCCGTTGGACCGCCACGCGTCCAGCAACCCGTCGTGGGCACCGCCGTGCGGCATGAGAGCGACTCCGCAGTCCCCGCCGCCGGCCCCCGACGGCTTGGCGGCCGCTCCGGAGGCCTCGGCCAGATCGCACAGGGCGCGCAGCTGATCGGTCTCGATCCTGGTGCCGCGCAGCCTGCCCAGGCCCTGCAGCAGGGTCCGGAAGGAGCCGATCACCCGCAGCACGGTCGCCGGATCACGGCTCCACGCCGCCACCAGCTCATCGACCCCGGTCCGTGCCCCGGCCAGGAAGGCCTCGTAGTGGGCGTCGGCGTCCCCGCTGTCCCCGGGCACCCGCTCCAGGTGCACCCTCTCCACCAGACGCTCGGTGGAGGCCGGCGACCCGGTCCAGCCGACCAGCAGGTCCAGCCCGGCCAGCGGCCCGAGCTGGGCGACCCGGCAGTCGCGCCACACCGGGGCCCCCAGGGTCTCCTCGACCCCCTGGGCGCCGGCGGTGCGCCGGAGGGCGTCGCGGTCGGGGGAGACGTAGTGCACGAAACCGCCGAAGGTGCTGGCCGCGACATCCCCGCCGGAGGCCCGCGGAGCCACCTCCACGGTGGCCAGCAAGCCGATCCGGAACCTCTCGGTGAGGCTGAGACCCATCTGGTAGAACTCGTCCAGGGCCGCCACCACGGCCACCGTCACGGCGGCCGAGGAGCCCAGACCGAACTTGCGACCGTCCTCGTCGTCCAGCTCGGAGTCGATGTGCAGGTCGAAGTAGCGCGGAGCCAGGCCGCGCTCGGCGCGCAACTGCTCCATCACGGCGATGGTGGCGGTGACGTAGTCGTAGGGGCTGCGGTCCACCACGATCCGCCCGTCGGCGTCTCGCACCCAGGTCACCGGGCCGTGGCCGTACCGGGTGGAGTGGACCCGGCCCATCCGGGACCCCTCGGTGAGCCGGACGGTGATGCACCGGTCGACCGCCACCAGGATGGCGGGATGGCCGGGCTCCACCACGGCGTACTCGCCAGCGATGTAGAGCTTTCCGGGGGCACGGGTCTCGATCATCGGGCCATCTCCTCGGTCGGCTCCGGGCTCACCAGGGCGGCGCCGGGGCCCGGACCCATGACGTGCACCCGGTCGGGATCGGCCACCCCCAGGCCGGCCACCGCCGCGGCCACCCGCGGGGCGTCGGACGGGGTGGTGAGCAGACACACATTGGGTCCGGCGTCGGCGGTCGCCCAGGCGACGACCCCGTCGTGGCGCAGCTGCTGGGCGGCGTCGAAGACCTGGAGACTGCCGGGGGCCAGATAGCGCACCGGCGGCATCGAGGACGCGATCACCGCATGCATCCGCAGCGCGTGGGACTCGGTGAGCTGACCGATCCGCTCGATGTCACCGACCCGGCAGGCGGCCTGCATCTGCGCCAGGGTCAGCTCGGTGGACCTCACCCAGGCCGGGTAGAAGGGGGAGGTCTCGTGACTCAGCCGCATCGCCTCGCGGCTGGACATCGCCTTGGGCCGGTCCGAGAGGATCGCCGTGACGAGCCGAAGATCCGGCCCGGGGATCGGCTCGGCGAAGGAGGCCTGGTCGTCGCCGGCGTGCCAGACGGCCAGTCCGGGGACCACCGAGCGACAGGCCGATCCGGAACCGCGGCGGGCCAACCGGCTCAGCTCCCGGCTGTCCATCTCCAGTCCGTAGGCGGCCGCCGCGGCCATAGCCAGGGCGGCGAAACCGGCGGCCGAGGAGGCCAGCCCGGCCCCGGTGGGGGCCTCGTTGTGGGATCGGACGACGGCCGCCCGGTCATCGCCGGCCCACTGCCGCACGATGTCCAGGAACTCGCTGGTGCGCGCTGCCGCCGCCGGCGAGGCGGGCCTGTCGTCGAGGGCGAACAGGTCGTCCCCCGGCTCATCCTTGAGGGTCACCGTCGTGGTGGTGGCGAGCTGGTCGAGGGTCAGCGACAGCGACCCGGCGTCGGGCAGGATGAGTCGCTCATCGCGCTTCCCCCAGTACTTGACCAGGGCGATGTTCGGGAAGGCGCGGGCGGTGGCCGTCGTCATGCCGCAGTCCTCAGGCCTGGGAGACGGTGGTCCGCCAGGTGCGGGCGGCACCGGCCCTCCGCAGGGCGTGCTCCAACCGCGCCCCGTGCTCGTCGTCGCGGGCCAGAGCGATGACGCATCCGCCGCGCCCCCCGCCGGTGAGCTTGGCCCCGGTGGCGCCGGCGGCACGGGCCGCGTCGACAAGCCGCTCCAGGGCGACGTCGCTCACCCCGAGCTCGGCCAGGTGACGGTGGGCCTCGAACATCTGGGCGCCCAGCCCCTCCCGGTCGCCGGCGGCCAACTGGTCCAGAGAGCCCTCGGCGATCTCGCCGAGCCGGTCGATGAGGCCGGAGATCCTCTCCGGATCGGCCTTGAGACTGGCACGCACCGCACCCACCGCGCGCGCCGTGGAGCCGGCGTGGCCACTGTCGGCGAGGACGAAGACCAGCGGCGCACCCACCTGGATGTGCGCCACCTCGCCGCCGTGGAAGCGGATCGGCACCTCGGAGATGACCGTTCGCGGGTCCAGTCCGCTCGATCGGCCATGGGCGATCCGCTCGCAGTCCATCGCCACCTCGAAGATCTCGTCGGCGTCCATCTGGACCCCGGCGAGGGCGGCAACGGCCCGGGCCACCGCCACTCCGACGACCGCGCTGGACCCCAGTCCGCGTTCGTAGGGGACCGTGCTGTCCAGCCGCAGCTCCACCCCCATGTCCGAGATGCCGGTGTGCCGCTGGGCGGAGTAGATCGCCTCGAGCAGCGGCTGGATGCGCGCCGGGGCGTCATCGGCGTCGCCGTGGAACAGGGCGCTGTGGATCCGGGTGCCCTCGCGTCGGGGGCTCACCTCGGCCACCGCGGTGAGAGCGTGCAGGGGGATCGCCACCGCCGGGGCGCCGTAGACCACGGCGTGCTCGCCGAACAGGATCGCCTTGGCGTGGGCGGAACCGAGGACCGGTCCGCCGGCCCGACCGCTGTCTCCCGAGGCCACTCTCCGGATGGACCGGGAAAGTGCTGTCTCAGGGCTCGCCGGTACGTTGCCTTCGGCCTTGATCCTCACGCGTGCTCCTGTCTGGTGCGGGTTTCGGCTGGGGGCGATGAGAAGGTGCTGGCCGACGGCACGGCAGGTGGATCCCTCGCCTCGGGCCACAATAGTCGCCCTCGGACGCATTCCTGTGATCAGGACAGGCAGCGCAACCGCACCGACAGGCAGGTGACGCAGCCCTCCAGCTTCTCGAACTCGCTGATCGCCACCGTCGTCACCTGGTATCCGAGGCTCCCGATGAGCTCGGCGGTGCGCGGCGCGGAGGCCGACATCAGCAGGTGGGAGTCCGACAGGCAGAGCACCGCGGTGCCGTGCTCCTCGGGGACCGGCAGGAAGCGCTCGAAGAGGGCCGGGTCGTCGACGAAGTCGGGGAAGCCGATGACCGTCCCGTCGGGCAGCGCGGTGACGGCGGTCTTGAGGTGCAGCACCCGGGTCACCGGGACAGCCACCACCGTCGCTCCCAGGGGAGACAGAATGGCGCGCAGTTGCGCGATGCCGGCCGGACTGGTGCGCCCGCCCTGACCCACGTAGACGGTGTCGCCGACCTTGAGGACGTCGCCGCCGTCCAGGGTTCCCGGGGCCGTGATCCGGTTGAGGGAGCAGCCCAGCTCCTCGGCCGCAGACCGCGTTGCGGCGATCTCGCCGCGCCGTGAGGGGGCGCCGGGGTGGGTGGACACCGCCACATTGCGGAACATCACCACCGAGTCCTCGACGAAGACGGCGTCGGGGCAGTCGTCGGCGGGGGCCACCTCGCGGGTCTGCCAGCCGGCCGCGTGGAGGGCGTCGACGTAGCCCTGCCACTGCTCCAGGGCCAGCGGCAGGTCCACCGGAACCCGCTCGATGTGGTCCACCAGCCCCTCGTTGAGACGCGGGCCGGGCTTGCGGACGAGGGCGATTCTCGACATGGGTTCTCCTTGCGTGTCAGCAATGGTGGGTGAGGACTGAGGTGGGTGAGAAGAGAGATGGGTGGGTCGGTTCAGCGGCGGGTGCCGGGTCGGTCCGCCTGGCCCCGGGGAGGCTAGCGCAGATCCCGCGGCGGGGCGGCGAGCTCGGAGTGCCGCCGGCTCCACGTGAAGTAGAAGACCAGGGCGATCGCGATCCACACGCCGAAGGCCATCAGGGTCAGTGCGTGCAGCCCGGAGACGACGTAGATGCACGCGATGATCGACAGGATCGGGGTGACCGGGTAGCCCGGCACCTTGAACCCGCGCGGCAGATCGGGGGCGGTGCGGCGCAGGATGATGACCCCCAGGGACACCAGGGCGAAGGCCGACAGGGTGCCGATACTGGTGAGATCGGCGAGGATCCCCAGCGGCAGGAAACCGGCCAGCACCGCCACCGCGAGGCACACGATCCAGGTGTTCAGCACCGGCACCCGGGTCCGGGGATGGACCTCGGACAGCTTCGCCGGCACCAGACCGTCGCGGCTCATCGAGTACAGGATCCGGGTCTGGCCGTAGAGGCAGATGAGGGTCACCGAGAAGATCGAGATGACCGCGCCGACCGCCAGCACCGTACCCGGCCACGACGATCCGACCACTCCCTCGACGATGTGCGCCAGGCTGGCGGTCTGATCGCTGAAGGCCGAGGCGGGCTGCGCTCCCAGCGCCGAGACGGCCACCAGCAGATAGATGGCCGTCACGATGATGAGCGCGAGGATGAGCGCCCGGGGCACCGCCTTGCGCGGATTGTGCACCTCCCCACCGGTGGTGGCGACGGCGTCCAGACCGATGTAGGAGAAGAACAGCGAACCGGTGGCCATCGTGACCCCGTGGGCGCCGTAGGGGGCGAAGTTCGAGAAGTGGTCGGCGTGGAAGCCGGTGAAGGCGATCGCCGCGAAGATCACCAGGACGACCATCTTGACGATCACCATGATCGAGTTGGCGCGGGCGGACTCCGAGGCGCCGCGCAGCAGCAGGAGCAGGCACATCCCGACCAGGATGACGGCCGGCAGATTCACCAGACCGCCGGCGTCCGGAGCGGCAGACAGGATCGCGGGGAAGCTGAAGCCGAGCAGATTGTGCATCAGCAGGTTGAGGTACTCCGACCAGCCGACGGTCACCGCGGCGGCGGAGACCCCGTACTCCAGGATGAGGCAGGCTCCCACGATGAAGGCGACCAGCTCGCCCATCGTCGCGTAGGTGAAGGAGTAGGAGGACCCGGAGGAGGGCATCGTCGAGGCCAGCTCGGCGTAGCAGACCACCGTGAGTCCGGCGACCACCGCGGCCAGCACGAATGAGATGAGTACCGCGGGACCGGCCTCGGGGACGGCCTGCGACAGGATGAAGAAGATACCGGTGCCGACGGTGCCACCCACCCCGATGAGGGTGAGCTGAAGGGTCGACATCGAACGCCGCAGGGAGTGCGACTCGTCAATCCGCTCGGGAGTCTGGGCGATCCCCTCGGGGCATCCCTCGTCGCTCACTCCGGCGGGCAACCGTCTCCGGAACAGCTCCTGTGCGGTGGGCGTCCGCATCACGGTCCTCCTGGCTGACATCGACGATGCAAGAACATGCATCCAACCTGGGGATTATGCACCATCGGCCTCGATGGCCCCGGGAACAGGCCCCGGCCCGGGCCGCTTTCCCCGCACCGACGTTGCGGCTTCTGGATAGGCTGGGAGCCATGAGAGAACCTGCAGAAGTCGAGTGCTGGCTCACGGACATGGACGGCGTCCTGGTGCGTGAGGAACATGAGGTCCCCGGTGCCAGTGACCTCATCCGGCGGTGGGTCGACACCTCACGACGATTCCTCGTCCTGACCAACAACTCCATCTTCACCCCGCGCGACCTCGCCGCCCGCCTGGACGCGGCCGGCCTCATCATCCCCGAGGAGAACATCTGGACCTCGGCGCTGGCCACCGCCAGGTTCCTCGCCGACCAGAATCCCGGCGCCCGCCTCTACGTCATCGGCGAGGCCGGCCTGACCACGGCCCTCCACGAGGCCGGCTTCATCCTCACTGACACCGATCCGGACTACGTCGTCCTCGGTGAGACCCGCAACTACTCCTTCGAGGCCATCACCAAGGCCATCCGGCTGATCGGCGACGGCGCCCGGTTCATCTGCACCAACCCCGACGCCACCGGGCCCTCCCCCCAGGGGCCGCTGCCGGCGACCGGTGCGATCGCATCGCTCATCACCACGGCAACCGGCGGACGGCGTCCCTACATCGTCGGCAAGCCCAACCCGATGATGTTCCGCTCGGCCCTCAACCGGATCGAGGCGCACTCCGAGTCGACCGCCATGATCGGCGACCGGATGGACACCGACATGGTCGCCGGCATCGAGGCCGGCCTGCTCACCGTCCTGGTGCTCTCCGGGATCACCCAGCGCGAGGACATCGACCGGTTCCCCTACCGGCCCAACATCATCCTGGACTCGGTCAACGACCTGCTGCCGCTGCTCTCGACTCCCTGAGGCGGGGGAGACGACTCCCCCTGCACCCCCTCGTGGCGGGGCTCAGCAGGGGGTTGGGACTCGCCCTGCCGGCCACTTCGCTGATGGTTGAGGCGGGGGAGATGACTCCCCCTGCACCCCCTCGTGGCGGGGCTCAGCAGGGGGTTGGGACTCGCCCCGCCGGCCACTTCGCTGATGGTTGAGGCGGGGGAGACGACTCCCCCTGCACCCCCTCGTGGCGAGGACCCGGCAGGGGAGTGCGCTGCGTTCACCAGGGCGGCGTCAACCCCTCGGGGGCGTGGCCGTGGGCCTCGAGCTGCCGGCCCCAGGTGTCGGCGCCCTCGGGACGCAGCAGCCGGGGAAGGCGGTCGGCGGCGTCTGCCAGACGCCCCTTGACCTCCGCCAGCTCGGCGATCACATCCTCGCTCCCGGAGCGTTGCGGCCCGGACTCTGCTTCGGCGGTCGCGTCCTTCCCCGGGGCGGTTCGCCCGGCCAGCCACTCCTTCTCCAGCTCCCAGCCGCGCATCCGTAGCCTCACGATCTCGTTGACCAGATCGTGCGTCGACGCCCCGGTGGCCGAGTGCACCAGGGCCGAACTCATCCAGCCGTAGTCGCGATTGATTCGCAGCAGCCCCGGATCGACCGTCATCGAGCTGTGCACATCGATCTCGGGGGCGATCACCTCGGCCCCGGCATTGAGGGCGTAGGCCACCTCGTCGCGGCCGGCCTCGTCGGTGAGGATGTCGATGCTGCGGGTCGCCAGGTCCAGCATGTTCTTGGACCCGAAGTCCTCGGAGCGCGAGAGCCCCAGCGGCGCGCAGGTGATGACATAGGGATGGGTCACGCCCAGATGTCCGATGGCCATCTCGGCAGGGATGTTCTCCCGCACCCCGCCGTCGACGTAGTGCTCGCCGTCGATCTCCACCGGGCGGAACACCCCCGGCACCGAGCAGGAGGCCAGCACCCCCCTGGTGACGTCGTGGCGGGTACCGGGAAGGGGATGGTTGTCCCGGTCGACGAGGGTTCCCCGCTCGGTCATGAAGCGCAGCTCCCCGGACTCCAGGGCCACCATCGCCACCCGCAGCCGCACCCCGGAGGAGGCCAGACGCTCACTGTCGAACCAGGCCGGGTCCAGCAGCCGCGACAGGATCGGACCGGCCCGGTAGGTCGATCCGGAGGCGTCGGCGCCGCGCAGGATGGCCTGGAAGTCGCCCCCGTCGCGGGTCAGCTTCGACAGGGCGCTGAGCACCTGAAGCACCACCGAGGGGCGCCAGGTCGCGCCGTCCGGCACCGGGATCTCCCGGGTGGCCAGGTCGAGGGTGGCCGCCTGGCCGGTCAGCGAGGTCGAGATCCGCGACTCCTCGCCCCCGGCGACCGGCTCGGCCGGGTCCACCACGGTGCTGGCGCCGTCCTGGGAGTGGGTGAAGGGCAGACTGATCCGCGGTATCGCCAGGCCGTGGGGCCGGTGGCTGCGGTCGTGGTCGATGAGCTTGGTCCACTCCGGGCCCTTCTCGAGGAGCAGTTTGAACCAGGCCCGAGGGGCGAACATCTCGGACTGGTCCTGCATGGCCATCCACATCCGGTCCAGATCGGCCAGCGCCCTGGCCTGGTCCTCCGGATCCGACCACTGGGCGATCGTGCAGGCCACCACGGACCCGGCGGAGGTGGCGGTGATCACCTCGGGATGGATCCCCACGACGTCGTAGAGATGGCGCAGCGCCCCGACCTGGAAGGACGCCCTGGCTCCGCCGCCGGCGAGCACCAGACCGTGGCGGGGACGCATGGTCGCGTGACCGAAGGTGAGAACGGGCAGGCCCAGCCAGGAGGGAAGTTCCATAACTCGATCGTAGGGGAGGCCGGAACTCGGGCGGTGCCGACGATCAGTGGACCGGGACGGAGTCCTCGATGAGGCAGCTCAACTGGACAGCCAGATCGTCCAGGGTGGTGGCCGGGTGACGGAAGGCCGCGAAGGCGGAGATCGTCTCATCGGGCTGCACCGACATCAGGGTTACCCCGGTGCGGTCGATGTCGGCCAGGAAGACCCGTCCGATGGTGTGCTCGCAGTAGTGGGTGGAGGGCCGCCGCCAGCACACCGCACCGGCGATCGATCCCTCGTCGACGGCGTGACAGATCCGTCGCAGGTACATCTGGTCGACCGAGGCGGTGAGGTCGTAGGCGTCCCACTCCTGATCGGCGTCGGGGTACACGGCGTCACAGGCACGCGGACAGTGGTCGGCCTGGATCAGGGTGTCGAGGTCGATCGGCGTCACCCCGAGGCTGTCGCGCAGCACCACCCGGCCGGCCTCGACGACGCCGACCCGCCCGTCCGGGTTCTCGGCGATCTCACCGACCCTCGGCGGCAGGTCGCCCTGGACGAGCATCAGGAAGGCCTCGTCGGGATCGAGCCAGGTCAGTGTCCCGACCAGGTGCACGGTCGCGGTCACCAGACGCACGGACGGTTCCGGGGACCCCTTGACCAGGTCCACCCGCACCTCGATCGGCTGTCCGTCGGCAGCCGTGGTGGCGGCGGCCTCGGGATCGCGGTAGGCGGCCACCACGAACTGGCCGGAGGTCGTCAGCCCGTGGGCCAGACCGGAGCAGGGATCCTCGGGGGCCAGCCGGAAGGCGAGAAGGGAGGCGCTGCCGGCACCGCTCATGAGCCGGTGGGCGACGGAAAGGTTGTGGGCTGCCACAGCGTCGGCACTGATGGCGGTGAAATCGATCGACGGTGACATCTGTCCCGGTACCCCTCTCGGTTGGTGAGGTAAGCCAACCCTAACCTCTCAGATCCCCCGGAGACCAGCCGAAAGCCGTTCCGTCTCAAATAGTGCAACACACAGGTTGCGTAAATCGGTGGTGAGGTGCGCCGCAAGAGCTGGAATGGCAGAATCATCGCGGTGAACAACACTGGCGGCACCCGGGACCCGGGCCTGAGGCATCGTCCCCCGGAGGACCTCAGCCGGTTCGCATGGCTGTCGATCGCGGCGGCGGTGGCCACCATCGTCCTCAAGACCTGGGCCTGGCGGGTGACCGGATCGGTGGGCCTGCTCTCCGACGCCGCGGAGTCCCTGGTCAACCTGGTCGCGGCGATCATCGCCCTGGTGGTCCTCAAGATCTCGATCCGGCCGCCGGACCAGAACCACCAGTTCGGCCACTCGAAGGCCGAGTACTTCTCGGACGCCACCGAGGGGATCATGATCTTCGTCGCCGCCGGTCGATGACCCTGATCGCCGACGGGCGCCACCTGTTCACCGATGTCATCACCTCGGTGGGGGTGATCGTCGGGATCGCGCTGGTGTGGCTGACCGGCTGGCACCGGTTGGACGCCATCGTCGCCCTGGCGGTCGGGGTCAACATCCTCATCACCGGGGCGAGGCTGATCGGCCAGTCCGGAGCCGGACTGATGGACATCGCGCTGCCCAGCCAGGTCAACGACGAGATCCTGGCCTTCCTCGACTCGCGCAGCAGCAAGACCCTCAAGTTCCACGCGGTGCGCACCCGGGAGGCGGGTTACCGTCGCTTCCTCGAGTTCCACATGCTGGTGCCCGGCGAATGGACCGTTCAACACGGTCACGACGTCATGGAGGACCTCATCGACGACCTCATCACCCGATGGCCGGAGTTGCGGGTGATGGGACACCTGGAACCATCGAGGACCCGCGCTCCTACGAGGACATCGAACTGTAGGGCCTCACAGCCTCCTGGCCGCAGGCCCCGGACGGGTCACCATGGTGGTTGCCCTGGCGGCCGGGTCGGGGAACCGCGAGGCGTACCGGCCCAGCCACTGCGCGGCGAAATCCTCGGCGTCGGAGCGCGGCACGCAGGCCCACACCGAGCCGCCGAAGCCGGCCCCGAAGGAGCACGACGCCACCGCCGACAGGTCCTGACGGGCGATCCGTGCCAGGGCGATCGTCTCGGGCACCTGATTGCCCAGCAGACAGTCGGCGATCCGTTGGGACTCGTCGACCGCCGCCCCGAAGCCGGCCAGGTCGCCGGCTCCCAGAGCGCTGATCGCCGCCGGGATGATCTGCTCCGACTCGGCCAGGAAGTGGTCAAGACGCCGGGTCAGCCAGCCGTCGTCGGCGATCAGCCGGTGCAGCCGCAGCGCCCCCGGATCGGCGGCCAGCGCGTCGGCCAGAACGGCGTCCTGGCGGCCGGTGGCGGTGTTCCACCGGCGCAGGATCTCCCGGGTCGACAGGGAGGCGCGGTTGTACAGGTCGCGGGCGGCGCCGGTCTTCTCGGCCGCCACCCCACTCACCAGAACGACCAGACAGAGGTCCTCGGCGAAGTCCACCCGCCTCTCCAGGCGGATCGGGCAGAACCGGAACTCGCCCAGCCGGCCGGTCTCGCTGAGAACCATCGCGGTGTGGTCCTCCGAGCCGCCGAAGGTGCCGACCCCGGCCGCCCCGGTCAGATCCTTGAAGCTCATCCCGTTCTCCACACAGGCCAGGTACTGGGCCAGGTCGGTGCGCGATGTGACATCGCGGGTCCAGCGTCGGGAACCGGTGAAGCCGTTGGCGTCGGCCAGGGCCAGCACCAGGGAACTCACCAGGGCCGAGGAGGAGCTCATCCCGCTGGCCAGCGGAAGATCGCTGGAAATGGTGATCCCGCAGGGCGCCAGCGGGCCGAAGTTGTCGGTGAGCCGGTCGACGACGGTCTGGACGTACCGTCCCCAGTGTCCCGGCGGCAGCTGCGGGTCGGTGCCGGCGCTGATCCTCAGATCGCCGGGAAGGGCGGTGGACCGTGCGATGATCCCGGCGTGCCGGGGCGGCTCCTCCGGGGGAGTGCAGGTGATGGTGACCCCCCGGTCGACGGCTGCCACCAGGGTGCGCCCGCCGGCGTAGTCGGTGTGCTTGCCGAGCACCTCGATCCGTCCGGGCACGAACCAGCGCACCGTCGCGTCGGTGCGGCTCACAGGACGATCCGCTTGTCACCCAGGGCGGCCTCCATCGCGGCGATGTCGCCGCGGTTGGACATGTCCAGGACGCCGGCCTCGACCGGGACGACGTCGAACCGCTCCCCGTGGCGCACCATCCAGCGCACCGCGTCGACGATCTCGTACTCACCGCGGGCCGACTTGTCGATACGCCGGCAGGCCTCGAAGATCCGCGGGGTCAGCAGGAAGCAGTTCATCGACACCAGGGCGTCGTCCCCGGCGGCCGCCACCACCTCGGGGGCGGGCTTCTCGATGATCTCGGCGAGCTGGTGGTCGGCGTCGGCCCTCAACAGGGCGAAGGCGGCGATCCGGTCGGGATCGATGTTCGACTCGGCGATCATGGCGCGCTTGGAGAACCCCAGGGTCGCCGAGGCCGGCACCCCGGCGAGCTGGGCGACCGCCCGGCCGGGGTAGAAGTTGTCGGAGTTGATGACCAGGACGCGGTCCTCTCCGGCGAAGGACTCGGCGGCCGCGATCGCGTCGGCGGTGCCCAGCGGTTCGGCCTGGACGGCATAGCTGATCGTGACGCGGGAGGTGTGCTGGCCGTCGTAGTAGTCGCGGATCATCTGGTGCTCTGGGCCGATCACCAGGCAGATCTGGTCATAGCCGGCATCGGCCAGGGTGGAGATGACGTGGTCCAGGAAGGGACGGTCGTTGAGGGTGATCATCGACTTGACCCCGGCGGCCGCGGCGGCGGCCTGGCCGTCGGCCAGCACGACTCCCTCCGCGGCCTTGCGCATCCGGGTGCCCAGCCCCCGCGCCATGATGACGGCCCGGTGCGGGCGCCCGTAGGAGATGCGGTCCTGCCGCGGGGTGTCGAGATCTCCGGGGGCATCCGGGTGGCGAACAGGATCGAGGGGGGCGTCAACGGCATCGGTCATGGCAGTCATCCTAGGGAGACCGGGCGGCCTCGTGCCCGTCCGCGCGGGCCCGCGGCCACTTCTGCCCGGTACTGGGGCCAACCGATCGCCGATCCTGCCCATCCGATCAGCGCCGGCGCGCGAGGCTCGCACCGGGCGCGAGGCATCGCGGCAGTGCGAGAATGCCCGGTGTCGAGCTGTGGAGGTGGCTACTGATGAAGCGTGTGCCGGGTTCCCCGATCACCGTGCCGGGATGGGACGACTACTTCCTGGGGATCGCCGAGGCGGTGGGTGCGAGGGCCAAGTGCACCCGGCGCGCTGTCGGCGCGGTGCTGGTCCATGAGCATCGGATCATCGCGACGGGTTACAACGGGGCCGCTCCCGGCCGGCCGGACTGCCTGGAGGGAGCCTGCCCGCGAGGACATCTCGGGTACGGGGAGGTCGCCGGGCTGAGCGACTACGACGTCCCCGGGACGCCGGGGTTCTGCATCGCCATCCACGCCGAGGTGAATGCCCTGCTGTTCGCCACCCGCGACACCGCCGGGGCGACCGCCTACGTCACTGATCAGCCGTGCCCGGGGTGCCGCAAGGCGTTGGCCGCGGCCGGTGTGGTGAGGGCGGTCTGGCCGGGCGGACAGTTCGACCAGGACGGTCTGGTCGACTGGTGAGGGGCCCGGTCGACCGGTGAACGCAAGGTGCCGGCGGGTGGTCTGACCACCCGCCGGCACCGTTGTGCTGTGTGCTGTGTCCCCGGTCCTGTCTGCTGTGTCTCAGGTCCTGCATCCAGGGGCCGGGACTCAGCCGGCCAGCTGCTGGATCTTCGGTTCCAGGGCCCGGGCGGTCTGGTCGGCGACGCTGTCCAGATCGGCTCCCGTGGAGGCGGTCACCACCGCGACCACCAGACCCTCGACGAGCGGTCCGGGGCTGACCCTGACCTTCGCGGCCAGCTCGGGATCCACCAGTTCCAGAGCCATCTCGGCCGACAGGATCGAGGATCCCAGGTCGACCATCACGAGCACTCCCGAGCACTCGGATAGCTCCTCGAGAGCGGCGCTCACGGCGGTGGCGTCGGTCCCCAGGGTGTTCTCGTCGAGACCGGCGGCGATCCGCATCGGCGGCCTGGATGTCGGCACCATCTGTTCGGCCAGCTCGACTGCTGCCCGGGCCAGTGGTCGACTGTGGGAGACCACGACGATCCCCACGCCGGTCGGTGCAGGGCTCTGCTGAGCTGATGTCACAGTGTTCTCCTCAGTCCGTCAGTCCGTGTCGTCGTCAGTCCGTGTCGTCGTCAGGCCAGGCAGCGCGCGGCGCTGTCGATGAGCAGGGCCATCGAGGTGGCACCGGGATCCTGGTGCCCCTTGGAGCGTTCTCCCAGGTAGGACGCCCGGCCGCGTCTGGCGACCATGTCGATGGTGGCGTCCCGGCCCTTCTCGGCCGCCGAGGACGCAGCCTGGAGGGTGGCGGGCAGGTCCTTGCCCTGGTCGGCGGCCTGCTGGGCGGCCTGCACCGCCTCGGTGAGGGCGTCCACCAGGGTCTTGTCCCCGGGGGAGGCCTTGCCGCGGGCGACGATCCCGTCGAGTCCGGCCTTGATCGCCCGGGCGAAGGCCGCCGAGGTGAGCTCGCCGTCCTCGACCAGGGAGGTCCCCAGTCGCAGGAAGAAGGTGCCGTAGAGGGGTCCGGAGGCGCCTCCGACCGTGCTCACCAGGGTCATTCCGGCCTTCTTGAGCAGCGCCGAGGCGCTGGCGAAGGAGGCCGGGTCCAGGCTTGCCACCGCGGTCATCCCGCGGGCCATGTTGGATCCGTGGTCGGCGTCGCCGATCTGGCGGTCCAGGTCTGTGAGGTAGCTGGCGTTCTCGTTGATGACGTTGGCATAGTCCTTCAGCCACGTCGAGATCATCTGTGCCGAGAGATCAGACATGTTTCAGCATCCCCATCGAAGTCCAGGAGTGTTGACCGGCGCGTCCCACAGAGAGAGCAGATCGTCGTCGGCCTTCAGAAGTGTCAGTGAACATCCTGCCATCTCCAGCGAGGTGATGTGGTTGCCCACCAGAGTCCTGGCAACGGTGACTCCCTTGCCGGACAGCACCTTGGAGACCTCTCCCCACATCAGGTACTGCTCCAGCAGCGGGGTCCCGCCCATCCCGTTGAGCATCGCGATCACCGGAGCCCCGGTGAAGTCCAGATCGGCCAGGATCGGCTCGACGAGCTCCTCGGCCACCTCGGCCGCGGTGCCCAGCTTGGCCCGCTTGCGGCCGGGCTCGCCATGGATGCCGATGCCCAGCTCGATCTCGTCGTCGGCGAGCTCGAAGGTGGGCTCGCCGGCGGCCGGGACGACGCAGGAGGTGAGCGCCACACCGTAGGAGCGGCCCCCGTCGTTGACCCGTGATCCCAGAGCCAGCAGGGCGTCGAGATTGCGTCCCGCCTCGGCTCCGGCGCCGAGGATCTTCTCCATCAGCACGGTGAGCCCGACACCGCGCCGACCGGCGGTGTACAGCGAGTCCTGGACGGCGACGTCATCGGCGACCAGCACCGACTCGACGCGCGTCCCGGACTCTGCCGCCGACATCTCGGCGGCCATGTCGAAGTTCATCACGTCGCCGGTGTAGTTCTTGACGATGTGCAGGATGCCGGCGCCTCCGCCGACCGCCTTGTCGGCGGCCATCATCTGGTCGGGAACCGGGGAGGTGAAGACCTGACCGCAGCAGGCGGCGTCAAGCATTCCGTATCCGACGTATCCGCTGTGCAGCGGCTCGTGGCCCGACCCGCCGCCGGAGACCAGACCGACCTTGCCCCGGTGCGGTGCATCGGCGCGCAGCACCACCTGGTTCTCCATATCGACGGTGATGGAGTCAGGATGGGCGGCCGCTACCCCCACCAATGAGTCCTTGACGACATCCTCAACAGCATTGATGAGTTTTTTCATAGGGTCCAGTCAACCACCCTGTGGCGACGCGGCCAAGGTTCGCTCGATCCCGTTGCGACGAAGCCGCGGCCAGCTGGCCTCAGCGCACGTGGCGGTCCAGATCGACGGTCACCTGTCCGCGGACCATCCGCAGCCAGGGGGCGCCCTTGCTCGGGTCGAGGTGGACCCTGATCCTGTCGCTGCGCATCACCACAGCGGTGATCACGACGAAGGTGATCCCCAGCGAGATCGCCCCGAAGGCGACGGTCGCCCGCGGGCCGACGGCGTCGCCGAGCCAGCCGACGACCGGGGAGACCAGCGGGGTGCCGCCCATCACGAGCATCGCCCAGAAGCTCATCACCCGGCCGCGCATCTGGGGGGAGACCGACATCTGGACCATGGTGTTGGCGATGATGAGGGTGGAGACCGCCCCCCAGCCGATCGGGGCCATGATGGCGGCGAAGACCGGGTACGTCGGCGCGAAGGTGGCGGCGGTCATCGAGACCGTGTAGACCACCAGGGCGAGCTCGATGTAGCGCAGCCGAGGCCGACGGCGGGCCGCCTGCAGGGCCCCGATGATCGACCCGAGGCCCATCACCGAGCCGAGTAGGCCGAACTCCCCCGATCCCTTGCCGAAGGCAGCGGTGGCCATCACGGCGTCGGAGATGTTGAAGTTGAACCCGAAGGTTCCCATCATGAAGCCGATGAACAGCAGCAGCATGAGATCGGGGCGGGCGCGGACGTACCTGATGCCGTCGCGGACGGTGGCCTTCTCGACCGCGATGGGCGCCGGGTGGAGCTGCTCGGAGCGAAGCATGATGAGCGAGGCGATGAAGAGCACGAAGAGCCCGACGTTGATGGTCATCACCCAGCCCACCCCGAAGGCGGCGACGAGCAGTCCGGCCAGGCCGGGGCCCAGCAGCCGCGCGCCGTTGAAGGAGGCGGAGTTGAGGCCGATCGCATTGGGCAGCTGGGACAGCGGCACCAGTTCCGAGACGAAGGCCTGCATCGCCGGGCTGTAGAAGGCCGAGGCGATGCCGTCGAGGCCGGCGAACAGGAAGACCATCCACAGCTGGGCGTGGCCGGTGAGCACCAGCAGGGCCAGGATCGCGGCGTCGATGAGCAGGACGATCTGGGCCATCACCATGATCCGGCGCTTGGGGAACCGGTCGGCCAGGGCGCCCGCCCACGGTGTGATGAGCAGGATCGGCAGGAAGTTGATGGCGGTGACCCAGCCCAGCGCGGTGGCATTGCCATGGGTGAGAATCGTCAGGACCAGCCAGGCCTGCGAGGTCCGGGCGATCCACTGTCCGAGGTTTGCCATCAGGGTGCCGACGAAGAAGATTCGGTAGTTGGGGATGGACAAGCTGGCGAACATCGTTCTCATGCCGGATGGGTTCCCGTTTCACTCGGTGCATCTGGGCCGGACCAGAGGATCCGACCCGGGACAGGCTAGACCCTGTGTCCCTGCCGCGCGCAGGCAGTGTCTGATGGTGCGGGGCTGTGAGGGCCTGGGGCTGTGAACGTGTGAGACTGTCGGGTGGTGTCGGCACAGAAGTGCAGCCCGCAGCGGAGCACGGATCCGCGTCACGGGCCGGCACCGGCGACATCGGGTTGGCACCCGGGGAACAGGAGAGTCATGGCGACATTCGGGCAGTGGGTCGAGGGAGCGCGGTTGCGCACCCTCCCGATCGCGATCTCATCGGTGATCGGTGGCACGGCGGCAGCCGTCTCGATAGGGCAGCTGCGGATCGCGACGGCGGTGCTGGCCCTGGTCGTCGCCCTGGCCCTGGTGGTCGGCGTCAACTTCGCCAACGACTACTCCGACGGGATCCGCGGCTCCGACGGGCCCGACCGGGTGGGGCCGCTGCGGCTGGTCGGCTCGGGGGCGGCCCGCCCCGAGCAGGTGAGGGCGGCCGCTTTCGGCTGCTTCGGGGTCGCCGGGCTGGCGGGGCTGGCCGTGGTCGTGCTCACCGGCCAGTGGTGGCTGCTGGTTCTCGGGATCGCCTGCGTGCTGGCCGCCTGGTTCTACACCGGGGGCAGCCACCCCTACGGCTACGCCGGACTCGGGGAGATCTTCGTCTTCGTCTTCTTCGGACTGGTCGCGGTGGGCGGCACCACCTATGTGGTCGCCGGCAGGGTGGACGCCGCCGGCTGGGTGACCGCGGTGGTCCTGGGCCTGCTGGCGTGCGGGGTGCTGGTGGCCAACAATCTGCGCGACATCGACGGCGACCGGGTCTCCGGCAAGCGCACCCTGGCCACCCGCCTCGGCCACACCGGGACCCGGGCGCTGTACCTCACCCTGGTCGGACTGGCCTGCCTTGGGGTGGTCGCCGTCGCGGCGCTCACCACCTGGTGGGCGCTGTTGGGACTGGCGATGGTGATCTTCCTGTCGGGTCCGGTGCGGGCGATGGTGACCGGGGCCTCCGGGATGGTGCTGGTGAGGGCGTTGCGGGACACCGGTTTCGCCGACCTGGCCTGCTCGATCGGCCTGCTCATCGGTGCGCTGCTGGGCTGAGGGGCTGACCCCGGCGTCGGCGTCCCCATAGGTTGGTGACGTCATCCGTCACCACTGTTGAGAGGACAGCCGATGATCATCACCCTGGCATTCCTGGACATCAAGCCCGAGTGCGTCGACGCATTCATCACCGCCAGCACCGCCAATGCACAGGCGAGCCGCCAGGAGCCCGGCGTCACCCGGTTCGACCTGGTCCGTCAGCTCGACGTGCCGACCAACTTCACGCTGGTCGAGGAGTACCGCGACATCGACGCCGTGGAGGCCCACCGCACCACTGAGCACTACCTCGCCTGGAAGGCCACTGTCGCCGACATGCAGGCCACCCCCCGGCACTCGCACCGCTACCAGATCCTCTGACCCCGGATCCCCCTTGCCCGAGATGCCACGACCCGAGATCCCGATGGGGATCCCGGGAGGGGGCCTCAGATCTTGATCCCGAACCGCTCCAGACGCTTGCGGTCGGCCTTCGAGCTGGAGGCCTGAAGGGTCAGCAGCTCGGCGTAGATGCCGCCGGAGGCGGCCAGCTCCTGGGGGGTGCCGATCTCGTCGACCCTTCCCTGGTCCAGGGTGACGATCCGGTCCACACCGGAGATGGTCGACAACCGGTGGGCGATGATGAGGCTGGTCCGGCCCTCCATGAGGGACTCCAGGCCGGCCTGCACCCATCTCTCGGACTTGGTGTCCAGGGCCGAGGTGGCCTCGTCGAGGACCAGGATCGGGGCGTCCTTGAGGATCGCGCGGGCGATCGAGATCCGCTGCTTCTGGCCTCCCGACAGTTTGATCCCGCGCTCCCCGACCAGGGTGTCGTAGCCGTCGGGGAATCGCCGCACGAATCGGTCGGCGTAGGCGCGCCGGGCGGCCTCGGCGATCTGCGCGTCGGTGGCGTGGGACCCGTAGGCGATGTTCTCCCTGATGGTTCCCGAGAACAGCGACGGGTCCTGGAAGACCACCCCGATGCTGTGCCGCAGCTCCTCCACCGGCAGCTGGGAGACCGGCTGTCCGCCGACCACGATCTCGCCGGAGTCCAGCGGGTAGAGGCCCAGCAACAGGTTGACGATGGTGGACTTGCCGCCTCCCGATTCCCCGACCAGGGCGACCTTCTCGCCGGTGCCGATCTGGAAGCTCACCTGGTCGATGACCCGGTTCGACCCGTCGTAGGAGAACACCGCGTCGCGGAATTCGACGGCCGGCTGCCGATCGGTGATGTCGATCACGCGGGGGGTGGAGGAGTCGGGCAGCGGACGGGTGTAGCTGGGCCGGGTCTCCATCACCGTGAAATAGTCCTTGGACCCGGAGACGGCGCGCTGGGCGTTGTCGATGATGTAGCTCATCATCTGCACCGGCTGGCGGGCCATCGTCATCAGCTGGATGAGCAGCACCATCTGTCCGATGCTGAAGAATCCGCGCGCGGTCTGGACGAAGATGATCGCGTAGATCCCGAAGAAGATGACGTTGAGCACCGCCCGGCGCAGGGTGTCCATCAGGTGCCAGTGGGTGGACTGCTCCCTGGTGGTGGCGACGGTGGCGTCGTAGTGCTGGTCGAAGCCGCGCTGCTCGGAGTTCTCGGTGACGAAGGACTTCACCACCCGGATCTGCGAGATGACCTCCTGGAACCTGCCCGATGCGGTGTCCAGATGCTCATTGATGATGTCCTGGCGGGCCTGCCAGTGGCGCGAGGTGAGGGCGGTCAGCCAGACGTAGAGCGGGAAGACGATGGCCAGCAGCAGCGCCAACGGCCAGTAGTACCAGGCCGAGATCGCCAGCACCGCGACGGTGGTGAGCAGCAGGGTGAAGAAGTTGTTCGAGAAGGCCTTCGCGAAATCGGTGATGTTGGTGATCGACCGGGTGAGCTTGTTGGTGATCGAGCCGGTGAGCTCCTCGTCGAACCAGGACTGCGGCAGGGACAGCAGTTTGGCGAAGTAGCGACTGGACAGGATCTCGCGCATCCGGGCGCTCATCACGTCGCCCAGCCAGCCGTTGACATTGGTGGCCACCGAGTTGATGAGATCCATCCCCAGCAGCAGCACCGCCAGCCACATGATGGCCGCGATCTGGTGGGAGCCGGTCCGGACCCCCTCGACCGCCAGATCGGTGGCCCGGGCGATCACGAAGGGCACGGCCAGGGCACTGAGAGCAACCACCACCGCCGTGAGGACGACACCGAGGTAGTGGCGCCACAGCGAGCTGGTGAACCGGAGGATACGGGTCAACGAATGCACGAGTGACAAGTCTACGTGTGCCCGCAGCGCCCTCCGGTGATCAGTGGGAGGCTGCTGAGACCGCCCCCGACACCGCCCCCGGAGGTGCCGACGGGACCGCTGCCGAACCGGGGACGACGGCGCCGGCTCGCAGCCAGCCCCTCAACGCGCAGGTGGCCCGCACGTCGTCCTCGTTGTAGGCCAGCACCCGGGCGCGCGCCGAGGCGCGCCGGGCCGGATCGGCGTGGTGGGCGGCCTGGTCCCACCAGATCTGCGAGTTGAGCCCGCCGGGCTCGGCGTCGCGCCAGTGGAATCCCGGGCCGGCCTGGGCGACGACCTTGAGGCCGAGTCCGGCCGTCCCGAAGAAGTGCGCCCTCATCACCGCGAACAGGTCCAGGAAACAGCCGCTGGCCAGCAGTCGGGCGACCTGACCGGTGGTGCGGTCCGGGCAGGGACTCGAGGCCCTCCCGAACCGGCGCAGGTGCACCTTCTCGTAGTCGGAGTAGTGGACGATGAGGCAGCCGGGCTCGGCGCGCACGGCCTCGTCGAGCCAGTCGATGGCGCGGGCGGCGAGGGCGGCCTCGGCGGCGTCGTCGAGATCCTCGAAGGAGGAGAAGGCCAGGTAGTAGGGGCCGTCGTGTCCGCGGCTGGCCGCCAGCAGGTGGTCGCGGTCGTCGACCCAGAATCCCCACAGGTAGACCTTGTCGGTGGGGGAGGTCTCGATGTCCAGATCGATCTCCAGGCGGCTAACGGGCAGCCGGATCGGATCGGCGTCATTGCGTTCCAGACAGACGCCGTCGCGGATCAGTCGGGCGCGCCGGGCGGCCAACCGGATCCGCCGCTCGGCCTCGGGGCGGTGCTGGACCTGCGGCAGGTAGTCCGGCAGCAGGGTCTCCAGGTCGGCATCGGCCAGGTCGTCGACGGTGCTGACCCCCATCCTCCGCAGGGCGGCGATCTCGCGGACGTCCAGCGGCGCCTTGGAGATCCGCAGGGACAGGTCGGCGTCGTCGAGCCGCGGCTGGCAGGTGCTCCACCACTGGCAGGACTCGCACTCGCCGACCACGATCGGCTCGACCATCGGGTGCTGCGGGCTGCTCATCGCGTGGTGGGCCACCGCGACCCGGAACTCGTGCTCGTGGTCGTAGCGGTCCAGCACCGAGCGACGCCGCCAGCCCGAGGCGGCGGTGCGCGAGAAGGTCCGGATGAAGTGGTGGTCCAGGTCCAGCCAGGCGATGCCGTGCTCTCCCGACAGCTGGTCGACCTGGTCACGACCGACGATCCCGGCCAGTCTGGCGGCCGGCAGCCGGGTCGGGGCCGGCAGCAGGTCCAGATCGGCCAGCAGCCGCCAGTAGTGGGCCGCCTGGAGCAGCGGCCCCTGGCGTGCCGACCGGAAGGTCTGGTCGCTGCTGAGGGTGGCTGCGGCCAGGTCCGGATCGGCGAGTGCGGTGGTCCAGGTGAACTGGGCCCGGGTGTGGTGACGCTCCAGGACGCGGTGCGGGGTGATGATCACCGGAAGGTAGCCGCAGCCGGCCGATGACCGCTGCGCCCCGGACCGCACGAGAACCTCGGGGGAGCCGGTGCGGTGCCCGGCAGGCGAGTCGGGCAGCGCGGGGGCGATGATCACCGGCGCCCCGGCGGCCAGGGCCCGGTCGGTGGCGAGCCGGTGTGCGGCGGTGTCCCCCTCGGCGAGGGGGCGCAGGTCGACGGTCCCGGGGACGGTGGCGAGCCGGTCGCAGACCAGGTCGACGAGGTCCCGGGAGCCGGCGAACAGGTCGGCATTGGCCTCCGCGGCCGGATCGGAGTGGTCGAGGGTGGGGTCGAAGGCGTTCTGGGTCTTCACCGGGCAGGACCGGGCCGCCCAGGCGTCCAGCAGGATCGCTGCCGTCATGCCTTCCACGCCCGGTGGAGGGACACCACACCGCCGCAGATGTTGCGCCAGGCGACCGCCTGCCAGCCGGCCCGGGCCATCAGATCGGCCAGGGCGGCCTGGTCGGGCCAGGCCAGGATCGACTCGGCGAGGTAGTCGTAGGCGTCCTGGTTGCTGCTCGCCAGCCGGGCCATCGCGGGGATGGCACTGAGCAGGTAGTCGCGGTAGAGGTGCCGGAAGGGCGCCCAGGTGGGGGTGGAGAACTCGCAGACCACGATCCGTCCGCCGGGACGGGTGACCCGCAGCATCTCGGACAGGGCCGCGGAGGTGTCCTCGACATTGCGCAGTCCGTAGGAGATGGTGACGGCGTCGAAGACGTCGTCGGCATAGGGCAGCCGGGTGGCGTCCCCGCCCACGAAGTGCAGATCGGGTTGACGCTGGTGGCCGACCTGCAGCATCCCCATCGAGATGTCGGTGGGGTAGACCTGCGCACCGTGGGCGGCGAAGGTGGCCGAGGAGGTCCCGGTGCCGGCCGCCAGATCGAGGATGGTCTGGCCGGGTTGCGGTTCGACGGCCTCGACGACCAGTTCGCGCCAGTGGTCCACCGCTCCCATCGTCATGATGGAGTTCATCAGGTCGTAGCGCTGCGCCACCCCGTCGAACATCGAGGCGACGTCGCTGTGGTGCTTGTCAAGAGTGGCCCTGGTCGTCAACACGGCGCCCAGTCTCCCACAGCAGGTCAACGGATCGGGGCTCGGGCAAGGCTGGTTTGGGGGCCCTGGGCCGGTGCGAGAGAATACAGATCATGGCTTCTCGCTCTCCCGTCCTGGTCGTCAAGGACCTCACCAAGTCCTACGGCGACCACACCGTCATCAACAATCTCTCCTTCACCGTTCACGCGGGTGAGGCCGTGGCTCTGACCGGGCGCAACGGAGCGGGCAAGTCCACCGTGCTGAGGTGCGTGGTGGGCGCCGACCGGCCCACCTCGGGCACCGTCGAGGTACTCGGTCAGCCGGTCAGCGAGACCCGGCCCGAGTTCCGCCGCAATGTGGCCACCGTCATCGACGACCTGGACTTCTTCCCCGACCTCTCGGTGGTCGAGCACCTCGACCTGCTGGCTCGCGCCCACGGCCTGGCCGAGGCCGACTCGCTGGTCGACGAGGTGCTGGAGGAGGTTCAGCTGGTGCCCCAGTCGGGTCAGCTGCCCGGCACCCTGTCCACCGGTCAGCGTCGACGGCTTGCCCTGGCCACTGCCCTGGTGCGGCCCCGCAAGCTGCTCGTCCTCGACGAGCCCGAGGCCAGGTTGGACGTCGAGGGCATCGCCTGGCTCGGAAAGCGGTTGAGCGAGGAGATGAAGCACGATCTGGCGATCCTGATGGCCTCCCACGAGCCCTCCCTGCTGGAGGCGCTCGGCGCGCGGACGGTCGCCCTGGGAGGGCAGCGCGGATGAGCCGTGGCAGGAACCGGAAGTTCAAGAACCAGAATCGACGACAGAACCAGCCCGAGGCGGCCGCGCAGGCCACTCCGAAGGCCCCCGAGCCCGCCGACGTGCCCGACCCGGAACTGGTGATCGACGAGAGGCCCGAGGACTTCTGGGCCGGTGAGGTCGACGAGAAGCAGCTTCAGCTGCTGATGGGGGACTGGCGCAAGGGCCGCACCACCAGGAACATCTGGCAGGCGCTGAGCGACGCCTATGTGATGATCTTCTCCCTGCTGGTGATCGTGGCAATGCTGGTCAGCCTCATCATCCAGGCCCAGGGGCAGGCGTCGACCTGTTCGGCGGCGGGCTGCCGCACCGCCCGGGAACTGCTGCCGTGGGCGGCCCTGGCCGGGGTGCTGGCCTTCGCGGTGGCCGCGGCGCGGATCTTCGGGCCGGTGCTCGCCTCGGCCGCGGAGGGATTCTGGCTGCTGGACGCCCCCATCCGCCGGTCGCGCATCCTGGTCAAGAGGCTGTGGGTCGCGGTGGGTGCCGGGTTCCTCGGTGGCGCCGCAATCGGTGCCCTGGTCTCTGCGCTGACCGGGTCGGCGGGGCTGGCGATCGTGGCATGGACCGCGGCCACCGGGCTGGCCGCCGCCGGGGTGGTGGCCTTCGCCGCCGCCCAGCAGGGGGTGGAGCGGGTCTGGACGGTCAAACTGGTCGGCGGAATCGCAGGACTGGCCGGGTTGGGCGCCCTGCTGGCCGTGGTGGGTTCTGCGACCGGGTGGTTCCATCTGGACATCACCACCTCGGTGGCGGTGGCCTCGGCCTTGTCGGTGGCGGCCGGCGGCGTGCTGCTGCTGGTGGTCTCGGCGGTCCTGGCGAGGATGCGTCTCAACCGGATCAGACGTGCCCGACTGATGTCGGGCGGGTCGCTGGCGGCCGGTATGCAGGGCGCCGCCTTCGCCCTCGACTTCGCCCTGATGCGCGACATCCTCCAGGAGCGCGACGCCGTTGAGCGCGGCCAGGTGCACCCCACCCGCGGGCGCGGACTGGGCCTGCAGACGCTGATCTGGCGAGACGTCCAGCGGCTGATCAGATTCCCCAAGCCGCTGATCACCCTGGCGGTCACCGCGGTGGTGCCCTATGCCGTGGAGGCCCTCGGTATGGGCCGGTTCTCCTCGACGATCTCGGCCCTGGTGCTGGTGGCGGCCCTGGTGCCCTTCTTCACCAGCCTGCGGGTGCTCTCGCGCACCAAGGGGCTGATGCGCTGCCTGCCGTTCAGCACCAGTCAGGTGCGCACCGCCGCGTCGGTGGTGCCTGGCGTGCTCGCCGGGATCTGGGCGATCGCGGTGGTTCCTGCCTTCCACGGTGTCGGCTCGGCGAGCCACACCCCTTGGGTGCAGGCCGTGATGCTGGCCCTCATCACCGCTGCAGCCGGGTACATCGGAGCGATCAGGTGGGTGTCGGCGAAGTCCGCCGACTACTCGGCGCCGATGGTGGCCACCCAGATGGGTGCCATGCCGCCTGGCCTGATGTTCAACCTGGTGCGGGGCCTGGACATGGTCGCCCTCATCACCATCTGGATCGTCCTGGGGCTGTCCCCCTGGTTCTCGATCGTGGCCGCCGTGATCGCCTACGCGATTCTGCGGATGGGTGGGATCGACCAGCAGGAGATGCAGCAGATGCAGAAGGACGCCCGCCGTGAGCTCGAGGAGAGCAGGCACGGCAAGCCCGCCGACAAGAAGGTCGTCACCCGCCGGAGGTAGCCTGCCGGCGGCATCGACCGGATGCAGCTGGGGCCCGTGGCGAACACGCCACGGGCCCCAGCTGCATCCGGTCGGTCTCTGAGGAGGTCAGCGGCCGTTCGGAACGACGGACGTCTCAGTGCTCGTCTCAGTGCTCGTCGTAGTGGTCGCCGTGCAGGGCGTGCAGGTGGCCGTCGTGCAGGTAGTCGGTGTGGTCGCCGTGCTGGACGGCCTTGTGACCGCAGTTCGGGCCGTGGGTGTGCTCGGCCAGGGTGTGCTCGGCATGGGCTTCGATGGTTGCCATGGTGTCTTCTTTCTTCGTGTCGTGGGTGGTGATGTCAGGAGCAGTTTCGGAGACATGTGTCAGCGCGTCCTCCAGGACGTGCACCACGTGGCGGTCGGCCACCTGGTAGATCACCGCTCGACCCTGTCGTGTCGATGAGACCAGACCGCGATCTGCCAGGACGCGCAGATACTGCGACGTCAGGGGTTGGGTCAGCCCCACCGTCACGGCCAGGTCGGAGACCGACTGAGGCTGCTCCATCAGTGCCAGGAGCAGCCGGATCCGGGAGGCATTCCCGAGCGCCCTGAACAGGCGCACCGCCTCGTCGATCTCGTGCTGCTCGCTTCGCATGGATCCATCATGGATCATATATGCAACTATTTCAATAGGTGCATCTGTTGGATTGCGCGGAGTTGTGACCGAGAGGGGGGGTTGAGATCGACCGGGCCCGCGCCCGACTCACCTCATGAGCGCGAAGGTGGCGCTGATTCGCTTCCGCAGAGCGGTGGCCAGCAGGGAGACGTCATCGTCGTGTCCGACCGGCTGGCCGATGAAGACATGGAGAAGGTTGGGGTCGGTGGCGTCGACCTGGGCGCCGCGCCAGTCGACGACCCACTCGCCGTCGCCCTGGGAGTCGATCCATCCGACCGGACCGGTGATCCGGCCGCGGTCCACACCCTCGACCTCGGCGAGCATCTCGAGGGCCTTCCACGGCGGCAGGCCGCTCACGAATGGTGCCGGGTGCATCGCCCCGACTGCGGTCAGGGACCGGGTCTCGGGCAGTGGGGCTCCGGTGACGTCGGTCACCAGCATGCGATCGGAGGCCTCGGGGATGAGTCCGGGGAAGGGGGAGTGCTGAGTGGAGCGACAGAAGGGCCGGAGCATCTCCTCGGACCATCTCACCGCACTGCCGTGCTCCTCGGCGAAGGGCCCGGTGCCACTGAGCGCCTCCAGCAGCCTGGGGTCGGAGCCCGCGACGGCGCTCGGCCCGTGGGACAGCGTCCGGGTGGTGATCAGCCCGTCGATCTGGCGGAGGAGGAGGGTGGACGTCGTCCCGACCGCACCCTGCACCAGATAGGTCCAGGAGTCCGGCAGCAGGTCGGAGCACCTCTGGACGATCCAGCGCGGGTCGATCGGATCGTCGGCGCGAGCCATCAGGTCGCGCATCAACAGGACCCGCTGCACGTCGTCACCGAGAATCTCGCGCACCTGGCTGGCCCGCTCCGCCCAGCCCTGCTCGGTCACCACACCGTCCGACAGCTCCAGACCGGTGGGTTGGCGCGGTGGCGCCTGAATGCGCGGCGGATCGGCGTGCACCGAGTCGAAGGAGACCTGGGTGAGCCAGGAGTAGCCGGCTCTGCGGCCGATCACGGTCTCGGGAACGATCATCACCGAGGGCGAGGTCGAGCGGTCGCCGTCGAAGGTGAACGATCCGAAGGCCAGCGGGCCGGTGCCTCGTACCCCGGGCATCTCCGTCTCGTTCTCGATGTCGGCGCAGAACTCCTCCCACCAGACATCGGCGGCCCCGGGGGAGTCCGTCTCGAAGCGGGCGATCTCACCCAGACCGATGATCTCCTCGTTGCCGTGGAGCAGGCACATGCTCGACCGCGCGGTGAGGTACTTCTGCAGCGATCCGGGGTCGGGAATGGCAACGGTGCGGGCTCGCAGTCGACTGGAACCCGGGTTCACGATCACACTGGGCACAATACCGGTCGAACGCCCGGTTGGCTGCACATACTTTCAAGCGAGATCAGCGCAGGACAGGGGTGCTGACGAACCCGACGTGACTGGTGCATGTCATCGGGCATGTCACAAGTCATGAGTCTCACGCGATAGATCCGTGGTGCCTCGGGGCAGACACCTCCAGCAGCATTTAGCGAAGGGAAAGCTCGCTAAAATAGTGGCACCTGAAGGGGTATCTCCCCTTGTCCGAAATGGTAGGGCCGGATGTGACGGGACGCCTCGAGGGTCTTAGACTCTGTACCGCAGTTCAATGAGGAGGCGACAGGTGACATTCCAGGGGAGTGACGGGTCCACGACGTGGACCGATTCCGCACGCCCCGAGGATCCCGACGCCACCTCACTGGAGTCCGATGTCATCGTCGTCGGGGCCGGCCCGGGCGGATCGGCAACCGCCGCCCACCTCGCCCGCCGCGGCCTCCACGTCACCCTCCTGGAGAAGGCCACCTTCCCCCGCGACAAGATCTGCGGGGACGGCCTGACCCCCCGCGCGGTCAAGCAGCTCATCCGTCTCGGCGTCGACGTCTCCGAGGGGGCCGGGTGGAAGCACACCCGGGCGCTGCGCATCCACGGCGGCCGGATCGCCCCCTTCGAGATGCCCTGGCCGCAACTGGCCGACTTCCCCGACTTCGGGATGGTCTGCCGTCGGTCCGTGCTGGACCAGCGGCTGGCCGAGCACGCCGCCGCCCAAGGGGTCCGACTGGTCACCGGGGCCAATGTCAGCGCACCGGTCATCGACGAGCGCACCGACCGGATCATCGGGGTGCGCACCGGCGACGGCCGCGTCTTCAGCGCCCCGGTCGTCGTCGCCTGCGACGGCGTCTCCTCGCGGCTGGCCACCCGGATGGGCATTCACCGCCGGGAGGACCGCCCGATGGGGGTGGCGGTGCGCGCCTACTTCCGCTCCCCGCTGTCCGACGACGACTGTCTGAGCTCCTGGCTGGAGCTGTGGGACGGCCGTCCCCACGAGTCGGCGCTGCTGCCCGGATACGGCTGGGCCTTCCCCGAGGGGGACGGAACCGTCAATGTCGGCCTGGGCATGCTCGACTCCTCGGAGGCCTTCCACAACACCGACTACCGGCAGCTGATGAAGCGCTGGCTGAGCCACACCCCGCCGGAGTGGGGATTCACCGACGAGAACCAGGAGGGACCGATCCGCGGCGCCGCCCTCCCGATGGCCTTCAACCGCCAACCCGCCTACCATCGCGGTCTGCTCCTGGTGGGAGACGCCGCCGGCATGGTCAATCCCTTCAACGGCGAGGGCATCGACTACGCGATGGAGGCCGGCGAGATGGCCGCCGACTCGATCGCCGAGGCGCACTACCGCGGGGTCGGGACTCGTTCGGCCGAGAAGGCCCTGGAGGGCTACCAGACTCAGCTCAAGGCACGGCTCGGCGGCTACTACCGACTCGGCACCGTCTTCGTGAAGCTCATCGGCGACCCCCGGGTGATGAAGCTGTGCACCACCTACGGGCTGCCGCGCAAGTCCCTGATGAGGATGGTCAACAAGCTGCTGGCCAACCTCACCGACTCCCGCGACGGAGATCTCTCCGACCGGGTGATCAACACACTCACCAGAATCGTGCCACCCGCATGAGTGGCGCGGCACCATGAGAACAAGAGCACCAGAGAAGCGGCACTGAGAAGTACCACACAACCGCAGATGGGTACCGCACCGGATGAGGTGCCCGAGCAGAACAGGAAGGCCCGGCGATCAGCCGGGCACCACGGACAACGACGTCGAAGGTGGTAGGCGATGAACCCTTACATCCCGCTGGTCAGCATGATGATCCTGGCGGCGCTGTTCGTCTGCGTGATGATCGGCCTGAACAAGGTGTTCAGCCCGACCCGTCACAACGCGTCCAAGCACGTCACCTACGAGTGCGGCATCGAGCCCACCCCGCAGCCGGTCGGCGGCGGCCGGTTCCCCGTGAAGTACTACGTCGTCGCGATGCTGTTCATCGTCTTCGACATCGAGATCGTCTTCCTCTACCCGTGGGCGGTCTCCTTCAACCGGTTCCTGAGCCTGGGAGCCTTCGCCGTGGTGGAGATGGTGCTGTTCATCGTCACCGTGTTCGTGTCCTACATCTACGTCTACCGCCGACGCGGCCTGGACTGGGACTGAACCGGACCGGGTCCGAGAAGCTGAAGGACTGAGAGGAAGATATGGCCGATTTCGACGCTGATGTCCCTGCCGGCATCGTGATGACCTCCATGGAGGCGGTCGTCGGGTGGTTGCGCAAGACCTCCTTCTGGCCGCTGACGATGGGTCTGGCCTGCTGCGCCATCGAGATGATCTCCTACGGCGGCCCGCGCGCCGACGCCGCCCGCTGGGGCCACGAGGTGTTCCGGTCCTCCCCCCGCCAGGCGGACCTGATGATCGTCTCGGGCCGGGTGAGTCAGAAGATGGCCCCGGTGGTCCGCCAGCTCTACGACCAGATGCCCAACCCCAAGTGGGTCATCTCGATGGGGGCGTGCGCCTCCTCGGGAGGGATCTTCAACAACTACGCGATCATCCAGGGCTGCGACCACATCATCCCGGTCGACATCTACCTGCCCGGCTGTCCGCCCAGCCCCGACATGCTCATCGACGCCGTCTTCAAGCTGCGCGAGCAGATCCAGCACTGGCCGCTGCTGGGCCACATGGCCGAGGTCGAGAGAGTCAAGGAGCAGCGGGCGCTGGCCGCCCCCAGCACCCTCGAGATGCCGACCACCACCCCGGCGAAGGAGATCGAGAGATGAGCGGGGAGCAGACGCCGGCCACCGGCAACGAGCCGACCGACCGGACCGGGATCGAGCAGGTCCCGGCGGCCAACCCGGTGATGGAGGTGAGGACCGGGATGTGGGGAGGCGCATCGGGCACCTCCGACACCTCCGGCTACAACGGGCTGACCCGGGTGGTGGAGTTCCCCGGGGACTCCTCGCGCCCCTACGGCGGCTGGTTCGACGCGGTGGCCGACCGGATGGCCGAGCTGGTGCCCGGGTTCTCCGCCGGACTGACCCTGGTCTACCGGGGCGAGATCACCTTCTTCGTGCGCCCCGAGAAGCTGGTGGAGCTGGTCCAGGCGCTGCGCGACGACGCCCAGCTGAGGTTCGAGTCCTGCGCCTCGCTGACCTGCGTGCACTACCCCCAGATGAGCGGGCAGGAGATGCACGTCGTCTACAACCTGCTCTCCTACACCCACAACCGCAGGATCCGGCTCGAGGTGGCGCTGGCCGACCCGGCCGACCACCACCCGCACCTTCCCTCGGTGGTGCGGTTCTACCCGCACGCCGACTACCAGGAGAGGGAGGCCTGGGACATGTTCGGAGTGATCTTCGACGGTCACCCGGCACTCACCCGGATCCTGATGCCCGACGACTGGGTGGGCCACCCGCAGCGCAAGGACTACCCGCTGGGCGGCATCCCGGTCGAGTACAAGGGCCATGTCACACCGCCGCCGGACGAGCGCAGGAGCTACAACTGATGAGCGAGAACAGCACCCCCAGGCGCGACGAGTTCCTGGCCCAGGGCGGGGACTGGTCCGACATCGTCGCCGAGTCGGCCGAGCGCGGCGACGAGACGGTGGTCGTCAACTTCGGTCCCTCCCACCCCTCCACCCACGGCGTGATGCGCCTCATCATGGAGCTCGACGGCGAGACCATCACCAGCGTGCGCCCCGGTATCGGATTCCTGCACACCGGCATCGAGAAGAACATGGAGTACCGCACCTGGACCCAGGGGGTCACCTTCATGACCCGCTGCAACTACGTGTCGAACTTCTTCAACGAGGCGGTCTACTGCCTGGCCGTGGAGAAGCTCCTCGGGATCACCGACGACGTCCCCGAGCGGGCCCAGATCCTGCGAGTGATGATCATGGAGATCAACCGGATCTCCAACCACTTCACCGGGGTCGGCGCCGGCGCCCTGGAGCTCAACGCCACCTCCGTCCAGGAGGTCTGCCTGAGAGAGCGCGAGATCTGCCTCGAGTTCAACCAGGCCGTCACCGGGCTGAGGATGAACAACGCCTGGATTCGCCCCGGCGGAACCGCCACCGACCTTCCCGAGGACGGCCTGGACAGGCTGCGCGATCTCATCAAGAGGATGGAGGACAACATCCCCGAGATCGACCAGTTCTTCACCGCCAACCCGATCTTCAGGTCGCGGACCAGGGGAGTCGGATATCTGGACCTGACCGGCTGCATGGCGATGGGGGCCACCGGTCCGGTGCTGCGCTCCACCGGTCTCGACTGGGATCTGCGCAAGAAGCAGCCCTACTCGGGCTACCAGGACTACGACTTCGAGGTGTGCACCGCCGACTCCTGCGACGCCTACGGGCGCTATCTGGTGCGGCTGCACGAGATGTTCGAGTCGATCAAGATCCTCAAGCAGTGCCTCACCAGGCTGATCGACACCCAGGGGGCCCCGCACATGGTGGCCGACAAGAGGATCGCCTGGCCCGCGGAGCTGTCGATCGGCCCCGACGGCCAGGGCAACTCCAACGAGCACATCAAACACATCATGGGGGAGTCGATGGAGGCTCTCATCCATCACTTCAAGATCGTCACCGAGGGATTCAAGGTGCCGGCCGGGCAGGTCTACCAGACCGTCGAGGCGCCCGCCGGGGAGCTCGGCTGCCACCTCGTCTCCGACGGCGGGACCCGGCCCTACCGCTCCCATCTGCGCGATCCCGGATTCATTCACGTGCAGTCCATCCCGGCCATCTGCGAGGGCTCGCTGCTGCCCGACGTGGTGGCATCCCTGGCTTCTCTCGACCCTGTCATGGGAGGTGTTGACCGATGAGCGAGTCAACCCAGTCGTCCTACCCCTTCGAGGAGGAGTTCCACTCGCACTTCTCCGATACCGGCGGCGTCGACCAGTCCGACCAGTCGACCGCCATCACCGAGGAGACCATCGAGGAGCTGCGCTCGCTGGCCGCCCGCTACCCCGAGCCGCGATCGGCCCTGCTGCCGATGCTGCACCTGGTGCAGTCGGTGGACGGACGGGTCTCCCCGGCCGGCATCGAGGCCTGCGCCACGGTGCTCGACATCACCGCCGCCCAGGTGTCGGGGGTGGCGACCTTCTACACGATGTACAAGCGGCGCCCGGCCGGCGAGCACCACATCGGCATCTGCACCACCTCGGTGTGCGCGATCCTCGGCGGCGACCTGCTGCTCGACCGGGTCGAGCGCAAGCTCGGCATCAAGGAGGGCCAGACCACCCCCGACGGGAAGTTCTCGCTGGAGCGCATCGAGTGCAACGCGGCCTGCGACTTCGCGCCGATCATGATGGTCAACTGGGAGTTCATGGACAACATGACCCCGCGCAAGGCCGACGAGATCCTGGATGCGCTGGCGGCCGATGAGCCGGTCCGGTCCACCCGTGGAGCCACCATCACCAGCTGGAAGCAGTCCGAGCGGGTGCTCGCCGGCTTCCCCGACGACCGGGCCGACGAGGGTCCGACCGCCGGCGAGGCCTCCCTGCGCGGCCTGAAGATCGCCCGCCAGCACGGCTGGAGCGCTCCGGGCACCGATGAGAAGCTCGAGCCGAAGGAGGAGTCGAAGTGACCGAGACCCGCGTCAGCCTCGAGATGTCCAAGGGCAGCGCACCACTGACCCCGGTCCTGTCGGCGAACTGGGACGACCCGCGCGCCTGGAAGATCCTCAACTACGAGCGCCGCGGCGGCTACGGGGCGCTGCGCACCGCCCTGTCGATGGCCCCCGACGAGGTCATCTCGCTGGTGAAGGACGCCGGCCTGAGGGGACGCGGCGGAGCCGGCTTCCCGGCCGGCCTCAAGTGGTCCTTCATCCCCAAGGACAACCCCAACCCGACCTACCTGGTGGTCAACTGCGACGAGTCGGAGCCGGGCACCTGCAAGGACATGCCGCTGCTGATGGCCTCCCCCCACACCCTGGTGGAGGGGGCGATCATCGCCTCCTACGCGGTGCACGCCAAGATGGCCTTCCTCTACGTGCGCGGCGAGGTGCTGCACATCATCCGACGCCTCCAGCAGGCGGTCCGCGAGGCCTACTCCGCCGGATACCTGGGGGCCAACATCCTGGGCTCCGGCTACGACCTGGACATCATCGTGCACGCCGGTGCCGGCGCCTACATCTGCGGCGAGGAGACGGCCCTGCTCGACTCCCTGGAGGGACGCCGGGGCCAACCCCGACTGCGTCCGCCGTTCCCCGCGGTGGCCGGCCTGTACGCCAGCCCGACGGTGGTCAACAACGCCGAGACGATCTCCTCGGTGCCGGCCATCGTGGCCCACGGCAAGGACTGGTTCCAGTCGATGGGCACCGAGAAGTCGGCCGGGTTCACCCTCTACTCGCTGTCGGGGCATGTCGCCAACCCGGGGCAGTACGAGGCCCCGCTGGGCATCACCCTGCACCAGCTGCTCGACATCAGCGGCGGGATGCGCGCCGGTCACCAGCTGAAGTTCTTCACCCCGGGAGGATCCTCGACGCCGATGTTCAGCGCCGCCGAGATCGACGTCCCGCTGGACTACGAGTCGGTGGCCGGGGCCGGATCGATCCTGGGCACCAAGGCCCTGCAGTGCTTCGACGAGACCACCTCGGTGGTGCGCACCGTGCTGCGCTGGATGGAGTTCTACAAGCACGAGTCCTGCGGCAAGTGCACCCCCTGCCGGGAGGGCACCTGGTGGATGGTGCAGATGCTGCGCAAGATCGAGCAGGGCGAGGGGGAGCCCGGTGACGTCGACAAGCTGCTCGACATCAACCACCGGATCGGCGGGCGATCCTTCTGCACCCTGGCGGACGGCGCCGTCGGCTGCGTCAACGGTGCGGTGAAGAACTTCCGCGATGAGTTCGAGGCCGGCTGCCGGGGGATCCCCGCATGGCAGCTGCTGCCCTACGAGCGCAGCACGGTGTTCAACGATGAGGACCTCGCGGACAGCGGACTCGACTCCAGGGTGGGAGTGAAGGCATGAGCGTCGACACCAAGAGCGACTCGGCAGAGGTGGCCCGGCCCGACCTGGTCACCCTCACCATCGACGGGCGGACGGTGAGCGTGCCCAAGGGCACCCTCATCATCCGGGCCGCCGAGCAGATCGGCACCGCCATCCCGCGGTTCTGCGACCACCCCCTGCTCGACCCCGCCGGGGCCTGTCGGCAGTGCCTGGTCGAGATCCCCGACGCCGGCAACGGACGCGGCTTCCCCAAGCCCCAGCCCTCCTGCACGATGCCGGTGGCCGAGGGCATGGTGGTGCGCACCCAGGTCTCCTCCGAGCTGGCCCGCAACGCCCAGGAGGGGATGCTGGAACTCCTGCTCATCAACCATCCGCTGGACTGCCCGATCTGCGACAAGGGCGGCGAGTGCCCGCTGCAGAACCAGGCGATCGCCGATGGTCGCGGAGAGTCCCGCTACAAGGGCGTCAAGCGGACCTACCCCAAGCCGATCAGCATCTCGGCGCAGATCCTGCTGGACCGCGAGCGCTGCGTGCTGTGCCAGCGGTGCACCCGGTTCTCCGACCAGATCTCCGGGGACCCCTTCATCAACCTCCAGGAGCGTGGCGCCGCCTCCCAGATCGGCGACTACGTCAAGGACGGCTACGACTCCTACTTCTCGGGCAATGTCATCCAGATCTGCCCGGTCGGAGCCCTGACCAGCAAGGACTACCGGTTCCACTCGCGGCCCTTCGACCTGGTCTCCACCCGCACCACCTGCGAGCACTGCGCCGCCGGGTGTGAGCTGCGCACCGACCACCGCCAGTATCGGGTCAAGCGCCGGCTGGCCGGCGACCTGCCCGAGGTCAACGAGGAGTGGAACTGCGACAAGGGCCGGTTCGGCTTCCGCTACGGCCATCAGGACGACCGGATCACCCGGCCGCTGGTGCGCCGCGACGGCGTCCTGCAGCCGGCCTCCTGGGCCGAGGCCCTGGATGCGGCGGTCGCCGGGCTGCGGGCCGCCGGCCACCGGGTCGGCGTGCTCACCGGCGGACGGCTCACCGTGGAGGCCAACCTGGCCTGGTCGAAGTTCGCCCGACTGGTGCTGGGCACCAACAACATCGACTTCCGCTCCCGGGTCTCCTCGGCCGAGGAGGCGGACTTCCTGGCCTCCCAGGTGGCCGGTCGGGATCTCGCCGAGTCGGTGAGCTACCGGGATCTGGAGCGGGCCGGCCGCGTCGTGCTGGTCGATCTGGAGCCCGAGGACGAGGCGCCGATCATCTTCCTGCGGCTGCGCAAGGCGTGGCGCGCCAGGAAACTCCCGGTCACCGTGATCGGCAGTCATCTCACCCGCGGCTCACTCAAGATGGGCGCCACCCTGGAGCCCTGCCTGCCCGGCGACGAGGACGCCGCCCTGGTGCGGCTGGTCGAGGGCGGTGCGGTCGACGAGCACACCATCGTGCTGGTCGGCGAGCGCGCTGCGGCCAGCCCCGGGGCTCTCACCGCGGTGGTCGACGCGGTGCGGGTCAGCGGCGCCCGGCTCGCCTGGGTGCCTCGCCGCGCCGGTGAGGTCGGGGCCGTGGAGGCCGGTTGTCTGCCGGGCCTGCTGCCCGGTGGCCGGCCGGTCACCGATCCGGTGGCCAGGGTCGAGATGGGGGCCATCTGGTCCGCCCGGACACTGCCCGCCACCATCGGCCTGGATGCCCAGCAGATGCTCGCCGCAGTGCTGCAGCCCCAGGGCGAGGAGCTCGAGGCGGAGCCGGCGATCGGGGCCCTGATGGTCTCCGGCGTCCAGCCCCGCGACTTCGCCGACCCGTCGGAGGTCCGGGAGGCCCTCGAGAAGGTCGGCTTCCTGGTGAGCCTGGAGCAGCGCGCCTCCGAGGTCACCGAGCGGGCCGACGTGGTCCTGCCGGTGTGCCTGCTCGAGGAGACCTCCGGGACCTTCCTGGACTGGGAGCACCGGCCGGGCCGGGTCCGGGTGGTCAACACCCAGGCCGCCACCCCGATGAACGAGATCCGGGTGCTGGCCGCACTGGCCGACGCGATGGGATCGGACCTGGGGATGCGCACGGTCGTCGAGGCCCACCAGTCCTGGGCCGAGACCGGCGCCTGGACCGGACGGCGTCCGGCCCTGGGCGAGACCGCCGACGGTCCCGAGGCGACCGCCGCCCCGGCCCGCCGCCCGCACTCCCCGGGGAGCTCCCCGGCCGCGGTGCTGGACAGCTGGCAGCAGCTGCTCGACCGGTCCGCCGGACTGGACGGCGCCACGGACCTGCAGGCCAGCGCCCGCCCCGCGGTCGTCCGGGTCTGCCCGGCGGCGGCCGACCGGCTCGGTGCCGGCGAGGGGACGCCGGTGACGGTCAGTGCAGCGTCCGGATCGGTGACCCTGCCGCTGGCGGTCGACACGACCATGATCGACGGCGCCGTCTGGGTGCCCTGGAGCGGGCCCGTCGGGCCGCGGTCCGGTGAACCGCCGATCCACGAGGCACTCGGAGTGTTGCCCGGCAGCCCGGTTGAGCTGTCGGTGGCGAGCTCATCGATCACGACACAGGGAGGTGCGGAATGATCCCGTTGGAGAGCGCCCTGTTCGGCGCCGACGTCTGGTGGATCACCATCATCAAGGTGGTCGGCGTCTTCATGCTGCTGCTGATGTGGACTCTGTTCAATGTCTGGTTCGAGCGCCGGGTGCTCGGCCGGATGCAGAACCGCCTCGGCCCGATCATGAATGCCGCCTTCATCCGCGGTCTCGGCCAGGCCGTCGGCGACGGCATCAAGCTGGTCTTCAAGGAGATGGTCACCCCCAAGGGGGCCGACCGGATCGTCTTCTACCTGGCACCGGTGATCGCCGGGATCTGCTGCTTCACCTCCTGGGCAGTGATCCCGCTGGGCGGGGAGGTCTCGATCTTCGGGCAGCGCACCATGCTCCAGATCACCGATGTCCCGGTGGCGGTGCTGTTCATCATCGCGGTCGCCGGCATCGGGATCTACGGCATCGTGCTCGCCGGCTGGTCCTCCTCCGGCCCCTACTCGGTGCTCGGCTCGCTGCGCGCCAGCGCCCAGATGATCTCCTACGAGGTGGCGATGGGACTGTCCCTGGCCGCCGTCTTCATGATCTCGGGGTCGATGGCGACATCCGACATCGTCAACGCCCAGGCCCGCACGATGGTCTGGTTCGGCCACAACACCCACATCCCCGGACACTTCTGGCTGCTCCTGCTGCCGAGCTTCGTGATCTACGTGATGACGATGTTCGGCGAGTCCAACCGGCTGCCCTTCGACGAGTCGGAGGCCGAGCAGGAGCTCGTCTCGGGCTACAGCACCGAGTACTCCGGATTCCCCTACGCGATGTACTACCTGGCCGAGTACATCAACATGGCCACCCTCTCGGCGGTCTGCACCACTCTCTTCCTGGGCGGCTACCGAGCCCCCTGGCCGTTCAACCTCATCGGGGTGCTGGACAGCGGGTGGTTCGGACTGTTCTGGTTCATGCTCAAGACCCAGCTGGTGATCTTCTTCTTCGTGTGGGTGCGGGCCTCCCTGCCCCGGATCCGCTGGGACCACTTCATGAACATCGGCTGGAAGTTCCTCATCCCGATCTCGCTGGTCTGGGTGATGCTCGTCGCGGTGATGCGTGCGGCCGGAGCCCAGGGCTGGATGAGCAACCCGGTCTTCCTCGGCGGACTGCTCGTCGTGGTGGTCGGGCTCATCATCTACATCCTGTTCGGCGGTTCGGCCGAGAAGCCGGAGCCCGAACCCCAGAAGTTCGACGCCTTCGCCGGCGGATACCCGGTGCCTCCGCTTCCCGGTCAGCAGGCCGACACCCTGGTGGCCGCTGCGGACGGCGTCCCCTCGGGGTCGATGGGAACTGGGCCGACGGGTACTGCGTCGACGGGTACCGGGCCGACCGGTACCGAGAAGGCCACCACTCAGAAGGGAGCCCACTGATGGGAGCCTGGTCCGGGTTCGGAATCACATTCCGGACGATGTTCCGCAAGACCTTCACCCAGGGATACCCGGAGAAGGGCAAGGAGAAGGTGATGGCGCCGCGCTTCCACGGGCGTCACCAGCTCAACCGCTGGCCCGACGGTCTGGAGAAGTGCGTCGGCTGCGAGCTGTGCGCCTGGGCCTGCCCGGCCGACGCGATCTACGTCGAGGGCGGTGCCAACACCGAGGATGAGCGCTACTCGCCGGGGGAGCGGTACGGCCGCGTCTACCAGATCAACTACCTGCGCTGCATCCTGTGCGGGATGTGCATCGAGGCCTGCCCGACCCGCGCCCTCACCATGACCAATGACTTCAAGATGGCCGACACCAGCCGGGAGAAGCTCATCTGGACCAAGGCGGAGCTGCTCGCCCCGCTGGTGGCCGGGATGGAGCAGCCGCCCCATCCGCGGCGTCTCGGAGACTCCGAGAAGGACTACTTCCTCGGGCTGCCGGCGACCGGAAAGCCGGACACCCGGACAGCCGGCACCAAGGAGGGTCACTGATGATCGCAATGGTGACAGCCGCCCAGTGGGCCTTCTGGCTGCTGGCCCCGATCATGGTGATCGCGGCCCTGACCATGGTGCTCACCCGTAAGGCGGTGCACTCGGCCCTGTGCCTGGCAGTCGTGATGATCTGCCTGGCCGTCCAGTACGCCAGCCTCCAGGCGCCCTTCCTGTTCGTGGTGCAGATCATCGTCTACACCGGCGCCATCCTGATGCTCTTCGTCTTCGTGGTGATGATGATCGGGCGCGACTCCCTCGACGTCGTCTCGGACACTCTGCGCAGCCACCGGGTCGCCTCGGTGATCACCGCGGTGATCCTGGCCGCGATGCTCGTGGTGGCGGTCGGCAGCGCGGTGACCCGCGGCCAGCTCGGGATCACCGGGGCCGCCGGGCTGACCAGCGCCAATGCCGAGCACGGCACGAACGTCATCTCCCTGGCAGCCCTGCTGTTCAGCCGCTACGTGATCCCCTTCGAGGCCACCGCGGCCCTGCTCATCACCGGCGTGGTCGGCACCATGGTGCTGGCCCACGGCGAACTGCTGCACCGCAAGAAGCACCAGCGGGAACGGTTCGAGGACCGGATGAAGGCCTATGCCACCGACGGCGTCCACCCCGGCGCCCAGCCGAACTCCGGGGTCTACGCCCGCAACAACCAGATTGGAGCGCCGGCCCTGCTGCCCGACGGCTCGGTCGCCCCGGAGTCGGTCTCCCAGGCGCTGCGCAGCCGCGGCGGCATCGTCGACGCCGGCCAGCTGCGGGCCCCGACCGAGAGGGCCTTCGCGACGATCACCGCCGCCCGGGCCCAGGCCGACGGGACGCTGCCCGAAGGAGAACTGGAATGAACCCGAACGACTACCTAGTGCTGTCCGCCATCCTGTTCTCGATTGGCGTCCTGGGGTTCCTCTACAGGCGTAGCGCGCTGGTGATCTTCATGTCGGTGGAGCTGATGCTCAACGCCGTCAACCTCACGATGGTCACCTTCTCCCACGTGCACGGCACCCTCGACGGGCAGATCGGCGCGTTCTTCGTGATGGTGGTGGCCGCCGCCGAGGTGGTCGTCGGTCTGGCGATCATCGTCACGATCTTCCGATCCCGCCGCTCGACCTCGGTCGACGACATCAACCTGTTGAAGCACTGAGGAGCACTGGCGTGAATCTTCTCGAAACCGTGAATCCGGTCGCAGCCACCGGGCTGTTCAGCCTGTCCTGGCTGATGATCGCCGTCCCGCTGCTCAGCGCCGCACTGCTGCTCGTGCTGGGCCGTGCCGCCGACGCCTGGGGCCACCTGCTCGGGGTCCTGGCCCCCGTGGTGTCCTTCGTCATCGGACTGGTCCTGTTCATCGACCTGCTCGGCAGGGACGCCGCCCAGCGCACCGTCTCCGTGCCGGTCTACGACTTCATCGACCTGGGCTCCTGGAAGCTCACCCTGAACCTGCAGATCGACCAGCTGTCGATCCTGTTCGTGCTGCTGGTGACCTTCGTCGGATCTCTCATCCACATCTACTCGGTGGGCTACATGGCCCACGACCCGAACCGGCGCAGGTTCTTCGGCTACCTCAACCTGTTCATCGCCTCGATGCTCACCCTGGTGCTCGCCGACAACTACCTCATGCTGTTCATCGGCTGGGAGGGAGTGGGGCTGTGCTCCTACCTGCTGATCGGCTTCTGGTACCAGCGACCGGCCGCCGCGGCAGCCGGAAACAAGGCCTTCATCATGAACCGGATCGGCGATCTGGGACTGACGATGGCGATCTTCACGATGCTCGCCCAGTTCGGCACCGTGAACTTCGTCCAGGTCTCCGAGCGGGCCTCGGGCCTGTCGGGCGGCTGGGCCACCCTGCTGGGCCTGATGCTGCTGCTGGCCGCCTGCGGGAAGTCCGCCCAGTTCCCCCTGCAGGACTGGCTGATGGACGCCATGGAGGGTCCCACCCCGGTCTCGGCGCTGATCCACGCGGCCACCATGGTGACCGCCGGCGTCTACCTGGTGGTGCGCTCCCACGCCATCTACGCCCAGAGCTACACCGCCTCCCTGGCGGTGGCCGTGATCGGCACCATCACCCTGCTGATGGGAGCCTGGATCGGCTCGGCGAAGAAGGACATCAAGCGGGTGCTGGCCGGCTCCACGATGAGCCAGATCGGCTACATGATGCTGGCCGCCGGGCTCGGCCCGATCGGCGCGGCCTTCGCGATCTTCCACCTCATCACCCACGGCGCCTTCAAGGCCAACATGTTCCTGGGAGCCGGATCGGTGATGCACGGTACCGATGACGACACCGACATGTACCACTTCGGCGCCCTGGCGAAGGTCATGCCGATCACCTTCTGGACCTTCGCCTGCGGCTACCTGGCGATCATCGGGTTTCCGGGCACCTCGGGCTACTTCTCGAAGGACCACATCATCGAGGCCGCCTTCGAGCGCGGCCCGGTGTTCGGGGTGCTGGCCCTGATCGGAGCCGGCATCACCGCCTACTACATGACCCGCCTGATGGTCCTCACCTTCGGGGGCCGACGTCGTTGGCGCCAGGGGGTGCACCCGCACGAGTCGCCGGCCACCATGACGGTGCCGCTGGTGATCCTGGCGATCCTGTCGATCGGGGCCGGTGCGGTGATGAACAACTGGATCGGGGACTGGCTGGCTCCGGCCACCGGCTCCCACGTCGAGCACACCGGTCTGTTCCACCTCTCGGCGATCGGCGTCATCACCCTGGTGGTGGTGGCCGCCGGCATCGTGGTCGGCTGGCTGCTCAACCGTCGCGACGTCCCGGACGAACAGCCCTGGACCCGCAACCCGATCGCCCTGATGGGGCGCAACGACCTCTACGGACGGGCCGTCAACGACGCTGTTGTGGTCGCGCCCGGTACCGCCCTGGCCCATGGTGTGGCCGCCGTCGACCGGCACGTGGTCGATGGCGCGGCGATGGGCAGCGCCGGCCTGATGGCCGGCCTCGGCACCGGACTGCGCAAGCTGCAGACCGGGTATGTGCGCAGTTACGGCCTCACCACGGCGATCGGCGTGGTCGTCATCGGTGTGGTCGTCATCCTCGGCCGGATGGCCTGAGGGAGGAGATGAGATGAGTTTCCCTGTCCTCACTGTCCTGGCCCTGCTGCCCATCGTGGCGGGCGTGCTGGTGATGTTCCTGCGAGGCGGCCTGGCCAAGGCGGTCGGTCTGCTGGCCTCCCTGCTGGTCCTGGTGCTGGGCGTGGTGGCCTTCGTGGCCTCCGTCAACGGCACCGACATGTCCGAGAAGCACCAGTGGATCTCCTCGATCGGCGCCTGGTACGCGTTGAGCTCCGATCCGCTGTCGATGACGATGGTGCTGCTCACCGTCGCCCTGGTGCCGGTGGTGCTGGGCGCCGAGTGGCACATCGGAGAGCGGGCCGTGCAGGCCGGAGCCGAGTCCACCGCGCCGCTGCCCACCTCGATGTTCTTCGGGCTGGCACTGGTCCTGGAGGGGCTGGCCGTCTACTGCTTCGTCAGCGTCGACGTCCTGCTCTTCTACCTCTTCTTCGAGGCCACCCTGATCCCGATGTACTTCCTGATCAGCGGCTGGGGGGGTCCCCGGCGTCGCGCCGCGGCGATCAAGTTCCTGATCTACTCGCTGGCCGGCGGACTGGTGATGCTGGCCGCCGTGATCGGACTGGGCGTCCACTCCGGTGGTTCCGGTCAGCCCAGCTTCCTGCTGGCCGATCTGGCGCGCACCAGCTTCGACGGGTCCATCGGCCGGTACCTGTTCGTCGGGTTCTTCATCGCCTTCGCGGTGAAGGCGCCGATGGTCCCGGTGCACACCTGGCTGCCGGACGCCGCCGAGCAGGCCAGTCCCGGGGCCTCGACCCTGCTGGTCGGCATCCTCGACAAGATCGGCACCTTCGGGATGCTGAGGCTGTGCCTGGGGCTGTTCCCCCAGGCCGCCGCCTGGGCCACCCCGGTGGTGCTGGTTCTGGCCGTCATCTCGATCCTGTGGGGGGCCATGATGGCCGCCACCTCGAAGGACCTCATGAGGCTGGTGTCCTACACCTCGGTGAGCCACTTCGGCTTCATGGTGCTGGGCATCTTCGCGGTGACCACCCCGTCGATCACCGGATCGATCTTCTACATGTTCAACCACGGCTTCTCCACCGCGGCGCTCTTCCTGGTCCTCGGATTCCTGGTGCACCGGCGCGGCAGCGCCCAGATCAAGGACTTCGGCGGCATCCAGCACAGCGCGCCGGTGCTCGCCGGACTGTTCCTGGTCTCCGGCCTGGCCACCCTCGGCCTGCCGGGCACCGCGAGCTTCGCCAGCGAGTTCCTGGTGATGGCCGGCGCCTGGGCCCGCCACCCGGTCTACGTGGCGATCGCCACCATCGGCATGGTGCTGGCCGCGGTCTACGTGCTGCGCGCCTACAAGCGCACCATGACCGGACCGGAGGCGCAGCCGGCGACCGAGATGGTGCCCGAGGCGCCACCGATCACCGATCTGGTGGGCCGCGAGAAGCTCGTCCTGGCCCCGCTCATCATCGTGCTGCTGGTCTTCGGGTTCTTCCCCCGACCGATGCTGCACGCCATCGAACCGGCGGCCAGAGCCACCATGTCCCAGGTGGGCATGAGTGATCCGCAGCCCGTCGTCAAGGAGGGCCTCAAGTGATCTCCACCCCGCTCGACATCACTCCGCTCGACATCACCGCACCCACCCTCGAGTACGGCATCCTGCTCCCGCTGTTCATCATGATGGCGGCGGCCTGCGTCTCGGTGCTGCTGGAGGCCTTCGTACCCCGCGGTTCCCGGCGTCCCCTCCAGATCGCGCTGACCCTGGTCGCGATGGTTGCGGCGCTGGCCGGAACCCTCGGGAACTGGACGGCGGCCAGCTACCAGTTGGCGGCTGGCCAGACCCTGGCCCTGGACGCCCCGAGCTATGCCACCTGGACCCTGCTGCTGATCTGCTCGATCGGCGTGGTGGCGCTGTTCGCCGAACGCACCGGCGGAACCGAGACGGCATTCGTGGCCAGTGCGGCCACGGTTCCCGGGTCGGCCGCCGAGAGGGAGGCCGCGGCAGCCCACCAGGAGCAGACCGAGGTCTACCCGCTGATGCTCTTCGCGGTGCTCGGCATGATGCTCTTCGCCTCGTCGAATGAACTCATCGTGATGTTCATCGCCCTGGAGATCTTCTCCCTGCCGCTGTACCTGCTGTGCGCCCTGGCGCGCCGGCGCCGGCTCATCTCCCAGGAGGCCGCGCTCAAGTACTTCCTGCTCGGTGCGCTGTCCTCGGCGGTCTTCCTCTACGGCACGGCCCTGCTCTACGGCGCCTCCGGCTCCTTCGAGCTGGCCAACATCGACGCCGCCATGGTCGCCCAGCCGGGATCCTCGAAGGTAGCCCTGGCCGGGATGGTGCTGGTCAGCGTCGGGCTGCTGTTCAAGATCGGCGCGGTGCCCTTCCACAACTGGGTGCCCGACGTCTACACCGGTGCTCCCTCCCCGGTCACCGCCTTCATGTCGGTGGCCACCAAGATCGTCGGCGTGATCGGCATGATGCGGGTCCTCTACGTGGGCCTGGGTGCGATGCGCTGGGACTGGCAGCCGCTGATCGCGCTGCTGGCGGTGGCCACGATCCTGCTCGGCAGCGTCATCGGCCTGGTGCAGACCGACATCAAGCGGCTGCTGGCCTACTCCTCGATCGCCCACGCCGGGTTCATCATGGTGGCCATCGCCGGTGCCTACACGGTCCAGACCGGGATGGCGCAGAACAGTTCGGGGTCGGTCGCCTCGGTGATGGTCTACCTCACCGGCTACGGCCTGGCGACGATCGGCATGTTCGTCATCATCATGATGGTGCGCAGGTCGGGCGGCGAGTCCAACGACCTGGCCTCCTGGGCCGGCCTGGGACGCCGGTACCCCTGGCTCGGGGTGGCGGTGACGGTGTTCATGCTGAGCTTCGCCGGCATCCCGCTGACCGCCGGCTTCGTCGGCAAGCTGCTCGTGCTGAGCGCCGGCTGGCGAGGCGGATTCGCCTGGCTGGCCCTGGTCGGCGTGCTGTTCAGCGTGGTGGCGGCCTTCTTCTACCTGCGGGTGATCGCCGTGGTGTTCTTCCGGGCACCCGGGGAGGCCGCCAGGTCGGTGGAGGTGTCGGCCATCAGCGCCGGGTCCTGGATCGTCCTGGTGGTGTGCGCCCTGGCCACCGTGTTCTTCGGCGTCTACCCGCAGCCGCTCATCGAGGTCTTCGAACAGGCCGGTACATTTCTCCGGTAGTGGAGAGCCGACCCCCGCGCGGGCGCACCGCCGGTGCGCCGCGGACGGGTGGGCGCCAGCGCCATCCAGCCGTTAGGCTGGATGGCGCAGTGTGCGGGTCGGCCCCACAGCCGAGCCACCGCAGGCAGGAACACCGGGATCGCCCGGTCGGAACAGGAGCACCGTGTCGCAACCCGTCAGCAACGAGTTCACCGATTTCGTCGCCGGAAAACTCGATCTCGTCGAGGAGGAGCTGGCCCGCCAGGCCGGTGCCGACACGCCCTTCGTCACCGAGGCCGCCAACCACATCATCTCCGCCGGCGGCAAGCGGTTCCGCCCGCTGCTGGTGGTGATCTGCTCCCAGCTCGGCGGCCGGGTGAGCGACGAGGACCTGGTGCGGGCCGCGGTCGTGATGGAACTCACCCACGTCGCCAGCCTCTACCACGACGATGTGATGGATGAGGCGACGCTGCGCCGTGGCGCGGAGTCGGCCAACCAGCGCTGGGGCAACTCGGTGGCCATCATGGTCGGCGACTTCCTGTTCGCCCGCGCCTCGGAGACGGTGTCGCGGCTGGGCACCGAGTACGTCCGCCTCCAGGCGCAGACCTTCGCGCGGCTCGTCCAGGGACAGATCGCCGAGACCCGAGGATCGCTGGCCGGTGAGGACCCCCTCCAGCACTATCTCGACGTGGTCGCGGACAAGACCGGCTCCCTCATCGCCGCCGCGGCGGTGTTCGGCGGGATGGTCTCCGGCCAGTCCCCCGAGACCCTCGCGGTGCTGCGGCGCTTCGGCGAGGAGATCGGAATCGTCTTCCAGCTGGCCGACGACCTGCTCGACATCACCTCCACACGCACCGGCAAGACCCCGGGAATCGACCTGAGGGAGGGCGTCGCGACGCTGCCCGTGCTGCTGCTGCGCGCCTCCACCGACCCCGCCGACCAGCCCGTCAAGGATCTGCTGGACGCCGACCTGTCCAGCGATGAGGCACTGGCACAGGCCCTGTCGGCGCTGCGCTCCAGCCATGTGATGGACGAGGCGAGGGTCGACATCCGGGCCCGCGCCGATCGCGCCCGTGCCGAGCTGGCGGCGCTGCCTGAGGGGCAGGCCCGGCTCGCCCTGGCCGAACTGTGCGACGAGGTCGTCGGTCGCTCCTCCTGAGCCCCGCGCGGTCCTCCCCGGTGACTCGGTCTCCGGGCCGCGCAACACACTGTTTACACGACCAGAACACCCGGTTGATCTTCGCGCGGACGATCGAAACACCATCGCTCTAGCCTCACCACCATGTCATGCACAGACCTGGTCGGTAGCGGTCCCAGCGGGCGACGCTCATGAGGTACAGCGCCCAGGCGGGCGGACACCGGTACTCCTTCGACAGCCTCGCCGTCCTGATGGGGGCGGCCACCCCGGCCCGGTCGGGTGACGAACTGGCCGGCTGTGCGGCCGGCAGCGCGGCCGAGCGCGCCGCCGCCCAACGTGCCCTGTCCGAGGTGCCGCTGACGCAGTTCCTCACCGAGGACGTCATCGACCGCGACACCGACGATGTCACCCGGCTCATCCTGGCCGGTCACGACCCGCAGGCCTTCGCCCCGGTCTCCTCGATGAGCGTGGGGCAGTTCCGCGACTGGCTGCTGGCGGTCTGTGCCCGCCCCGATGCGAGCCAAGTGCTGGCAGCCCTCAAGTGGGGACTCACCCCCGAGATGGTCGCGGCGGTGAGCAAGCTGATGACCGTGGGGGACATGATCGCGGTGAGCTCGGCGATCACCGTGGTCACCGGCTTCCGGTCGACGATCGGGAGGCCAGGAACCCTGGCCACCCGGCTCCAGCCCAACGACCCGACCGACGACCCGGCCGGGGTGGCCGCGGTGTGCATCGACGGACTCCTGATGGGATCGGGGGACGCCGTGGTCGGCGTCAACCCGGCCTCCGACAGCCCCCGCACCGTGCGGCGGCTCCTGGACCTGCTCGACGGGATCCGCTCCGGGGCCCAGATCCCCACCCAGACCTGCGTGCTCACCCACGTCACCACCACCATCGACCTCATCGAGGCGGGCGCCCCGGTCGACCTGGTCTTCCAGTCGATCGCCGGCACCCAGGCCGCCAACGAGGGATTCGGGGTGACCATCGAGATGCTGCGGGAGGCCGACCAGGCCGCCCACGAGCTGGCCCGCGGCACCGTCGGGGACAACGTGATGTACTTCGAGACCGGCCAGGGATCGGCGCTGTCGGCCGACGCCCACCACGGGGTCGGCGGGGTGCCGGTGGACCAGCAGACCCTGGAGGCCAGGGCCTACGGGCTGGCCCGGGAGTTCAACCCGCTGCTGCTCAACACGGTGGTCGGGTTCATCGGCCCGGAGTACCTCTACGACGGGCGCCAGATCATCCGCGCCGGCATCGAGGACGACTTCTGCGGCCGGCTGCTCGGCGTCCCGATGGGGGTCGACGTCTGCTACACCAATCACGCCGAGGCCGACGCCGACGACATGTCCACCCTGCTCACCCTGCTGGTCGCCGCCCGCACCGGATATGTGATCTGCGTGCCCGGCACCGACGACATCATGCTCGGCTACCAGTCCCTGAGCTTCCACGACGTGCTCACCGCGCGCCGGGTGGCGGGCCTGCGCCCGGCTCCCGAGTTCGACTCCTGGCTGGACCGGGTCGGACTCCTGGACGAGTCCGGGCGGGTCCGGGAGACCGCCCTGCCGGCGGCGATCACCGCCCTGGCGGACAGGAGCCTGGCGGCATGACGCGCACCTCGCAGATCACACCGGCATCCTTCTTCGAGGCCGTCCGGGCCGCCACTCCCTCGCGGGTCGGGTTGGGCCGCCGCGGCGACTCGCTGCCCACCTCGGCCCTGCTGGAGCTGCGGGAGGCGCACGCGGTGGCCCGCGACGCCATTCACCTGCCCCTCGACGTCGACCGGCTGTGCCGCCAGATCCGGGAGGTTCCCGAACTGGCCCGGCTGGGAGACCCCCTGGCGGTCCACTCGATGGCCGCCGACCGGTCCCAGTACCTGCGCCGGCCCGATCTGGGACGACGTCTGGACCCCTCCTGCCGGACCGAGGTGCAGGCCCCCGCCGACACCGGCAGCGGATCCGGCCGCGGATCTGAGGGCAGCGGGTCCGACGGCCGACCGAGCCTGGCGATCGTCATCGCCGACGGACTGTCGACGGCCGCCGTGGCGGCCCACGCGGTGCCGGTGGCCCGCGCCCTGGTCGCCGAGCTGGGGGAGCAGTTCCGTCTCGCCCCGCTGGTGGTGGCCAGTCAGGCGCGGGTGGCCATCGGGGACGAGATCGGCGTCGGGCTGGGGGTCGGCGAGGTTATCGTGCTGATCGGGGAACGCCCGGGACTGTCGGTCAGCGACTCCCTGGGCGGCTATCTCACCCATGGTCCCCGGCCGGGCCGACGAGACTCCGAACGCAACTGCGTCTCGAACATCCGTCCCGACGGGCTGAGTTACCGGCTGGCCGCCGCCACCCTGGCACGGCTGGCCCGCGGGGCGATGGAGCTGGGCTGTTCCGGGGTGAGTCTCAAGGACGACGGCGGACAGATCGACGGTCCCGACCGCGGCGAGATCGGGCCGGCTGGGGCTGATCGGCAGGGCCGGTCCGAGGACTGATCGGCAGGGATCCGGCGCAGCTCTGGGACCGGCGTGAAAAACTGGCGGCATGGATCCAGTGCTGCGCCCCCGCCGTTCACCCCTGTTCATGCCCGGAGCCAACGCCCGGGCCCTGGAGAAGGCCAAGACCCTTCCCTGCGACGCGATCATCATCGACCTGGAGGACGCGGTGGCCCCCGCGGCCAAGCCGGAGGCCCGCGACCGTGCGGCCCAGGTGGTGTCCTCGCGACCCTACGGGTCCCGCGAGGTGGTCATCCGGATCAATGGGATGGACACCCCCTGGTACCGGGAGGACCTCGTCGCGGCGGTCGCCGCCGGCCCCGACGCGATCGCGGTGCCCAAGGTCGGTTCGGCCGACCAGGTCCGCACCATCGCCGCCGAGATGTCGGCCGCCGGAGCCGGCCCCGAGATGTCGATCTGGGCGATGATCGAGACCCCCAGGGCGGTCCTGGACTGCCTGGCCATCGCCGAGGCCTCCGACCGTCTCGATGTGCTCGTGATGGGCACCAATGACCTCACCAAGGAGCTGCGGGCCAGCCACGTGCCCGGCCGGGGGCCGGTCACCACCGCCCTGCAGATGTGCGTGCTGGCCGCCCGGGCGGCCGGTCGGGTGATCCTGGACGGCGTCTACAACGATGTGCGCGACGCCGCAGGATTCCGCTCCCAGGCCCACGAGGCGATGCTGATGGGATTCGACGGCAAGACCCTCATCCATCCCTCCCAGGTCGGCCCCGCCAACGAGGTCTTCGCCCCGGACGCCGACGAGATCGCCGAGGCGCACGGGATCATCGAGGCCTGGGAGGCCGGGGAGGGGTCCGGCGTGGTCACCTACAACGGCCGGATGATCGAGAACCTCCACGTCGAGACGGCACGCCGGGTGCTGGCGATGGCGCAGGCCATCTCGGCCGGCTGAGCGCGTCGGCCAGCCGAGAGTCCCGGGGCGGCGCAGCGCACCGAGCCGCCCCGGGACTGCCGGGGGTCACCAGATGGTGACCCGCTGGTCGGGGTCGAGCCAGAGCCGGTTGGAGGGGGTGACGTCGAAGGCCCGGTAGAAGGCGTCGACGTTGCGCACGATCTGGTTGCACCTCAGCTCGTCGGGGGAGTGCGGATCGGTGGCGATCCGCGACCGAAGCGCCTCGTCGCGGTACTTGCCCTGCCAGATGGCGGCGTAGGACAGGAAGAACCGCTGCTGCCAGGTCAGCCCGTCGATCGGGGCGGGCTCCCCGCTGTCGGCGAAGGACAGGGTCAGTGCCAGGAAGGCGATCCCGACCCCGCCCAGGTCGCCGATGTTCTCGCCGATGGTGAGTGCTCCGTTGACGTGCGGGCCGTCGGGCTGCAGCTGGACCGGGACGAGAGCGTCGTACTGGTCGATGAGGGCCCTGGTCCTGGCCTTGAAGGCGGTCCGGTCGTCCTCGGTCCACCAGTCGCGCAGTCGTCCGTGGCCGTCGCAGGTCGATCCCTGGTCGTCGAAGCCGTGGCCGATCTCGTGTCCGATGACGGCCCCGATCGCCCCGTAGTTGACGGCGTCATCGGCGTTGACGTCGAAGAACGGCGGCTGCAGGATGGCGGCCGGGAAGACGATCTCGTTGCGCAGCGGGTGGTAGTAGGCGTTGACGGTCTGCGGGTACATCAGCCACTCGTCGGGGTCCATCGGCCCCGACAGCTTCTCGATCATCCGGTCCACCTCGAAGGAGGTGACCGCCTGCGCCGCCTCGACCAGGCCTCCCTCGGGCAGCTGGAGGCCGCTGAAGTCGCGCCACTTGTCCGGGTAGCCGATCTTGGGGCGGAAGTTCGACAGTTTGGTGAGGGCCTCGGCCCGGGTCTGCTCGCCCATCCAGTCCAGCCGGGAGATCGAGACCCGGTAGGCCTCCAGGATCCTGGCGACCAACTGGTCCATCCGCTGCTTGGCGGCCGGCGGGAAGTGCCGGGCGACGTAGAACTTGCCCAGCGCCTCTCCCATCACTGACTCCACGAAGCCGACCGCGCGCTTCCAGCGGGTCCGCAGCTGCGGGGTGCCCGACAGCACGCGGCCGTAGAAAGCGAAGTTCTGCTCGACCAGGTCTGCCGACAGGAAGGGGGAGTAGGAGCGCACCACGTTCCAGGCCGCCCAGGCCCGCCAGTCTTCGAGGCGATCGTCCCTCAGCAGCGGCTCCACCTCGTCGAAGAAGCTCGGCTGGTTCACCACCACGGTGCTCAGGACGGTCTCGGGGATGTCGGCGGCCTGCCGCCAGGTGTCCAGCAGGAGCCCGGGGTGGGACGTCGACAGGTCGGCGAAGGAGGTCGGGTTGTAGGTGGCCTGCATGTCGCGGTTGCGCACCTGGTCCCAGTGGTGGGAGGCGATCTCGGTCTCCAGGTCCATCACCCGGCGGGCCAGGGCGGCGGCGTCGCCGGGCACCGCGGCCAGCTCCAGGGAGCGCTGGACGTGGGCGAGGTAGGAGTCGCGGATCTCGGCCTTGTCGTCGTCGCGGTAGTAGGCCTCGTCGGGAAGCCCGATTCCGGCCTGACCGGTCCACGGCACGTACCGGTCCGGATCGCCGGGATCGGAGTCCTCCTCGAGGTAGAACAGTCCTGCCACTCCCCGGCGCACGCCGCGGCCGAGGAAGGCGATCAGCTCGGGGACCGAGGAGATCGACGCCACCTCAGCCAGGATCGGGGCCAGCGGGGAGACGCCGGCCGCCTCGACCGCCTCGGTGTCCATGAACCGGCGGTAGAGGCCGGCCAGCAGTCCGGCCTCGTGCTCGGTGGCCTCGGGGGCGGCGGCGACCAGATCGGCGCCATTGCCCGCCGACAGTTCCTCGAGAATCTGGTGGACGGCCTCCTCGGAGGCGTCGCGCAGCAGCCTGAAGGATCCGGTCGAGGCCTGGTCGTCGGGGATGACGGCGCGCCCCAGCCAGCGTCCGTTGACGTGGCGGTACAGGTCGTCGGCGGGGCTCACCGAGGAGTCCAGGTCGGGGAAGAGTTCAGCAGTAGTCACGAACCCACCCTATTCACCTGCCGGCAGGCCGCCCGGGGGCTCGGGAGGCGACCAGCAGGACGACCAGCACCGCAACGCTGAGGACAGCCACCGCGATGTGGACCGGCAGGCTCGACCCGGCACCGTCCCAGGCCGCGTGCAAGGCGACCGCGAGCAGGTAGGCGCCGATGGCGGTCCGCACCCCGTGCCGGGGCCGGGGGACGTCGCGCAGCCGCCACAGCGCCCAGGCCGTCATGCCGGTCCAGGCGACGTGGCCGGCCGGTGACAGCAGGGCGCGCAGCAGCAGGGTGCTGTCGACCGCGGCGACGTCTCCCCTGGTGGTCACCAGAGCGGTGAACCCGTAGCCCATCGTCTCCAGCACCGCGAAGCCGGCTCCCGAGGCGATGCCGAGCACGACCCCGAGACCCCTCGGGTGCTTGCGGTAGAAGATCAGGATGAGCACCGGGAGGATGAGTTTGACGGCCTCCTCGATGAATCCCACGGCGACCATTCCCAGCCAGGGCATGGCGGTGAGGGCCCGGTATTCCAGGAGTCCCGCCGAGGTGGTGCCGACGACGCCGCCGGCCACCGCGGTGGCCGCGATGAGGGCGCCGTGTCCCCGGGCAGGCGGGTCGACGGCGAAGGCCAGCAGCAGCACCGCGGCGGGGACGGTGACCGCCCCGACCAGCAGCAGGGTCGGGAAGAGGTTGAGGTTCTGGGTCTCCATCATCACGTCGAGGATCAGCAGATAGGCGGCGACCCCGACCACCAGGGTGATCGGGGCGCCGAACCTGCCGTACCAGGGCAGACGTCGACCGTCGGGTCGCAGGGATGTGGTCACGGTGTTCCTCCTCTGACGGGCGGGCGGCACCGACCGGCCCCGGATCGCCGACCCTAGTTCTCGATGACCTGACCATCCTCGGTGACGGTCCAGTTGTCCACCCCGTTGAGCAGAGTCTGGAGGGCGTCGTCACGGTCCTCGGGGCTGGTGTGCTCGCCGGCCGCGCGGGTGAGCTGGTCGCGGACCATGTCGTCGTAGGCGGGCTTGACGACGTCGCGGAAGATCCCGATCGGGGTCTGGGTGATCTGGCCGGAGTCGGTGAGGTGGGACAGCTCGAAGGCCAGCGAGGGATCCTCGCGGTGACTGTCGTGTACCAGGATGTGGTCGATCCCGACCTCCTCGACCGATGCGCTGGTCAGAGCGCCGGAGACCGGGTCGCGCACCACCCCGCGACTGCCGTCGGCGCCCAGCAGGACGGGCTCGCCGTCGGCCAGCCTGACGAGGTGGTCGGCGGCGTCGGGCCCCTTGATGTCCCTGTAGGCGCCGTCGTTGAAGATCGGGCAGTTCTGGAAGACTTCCACGAAGGAGGTCCCGCGGTGCTTGGCGGCGGCCCTCAGGGTGGCGTCCAGGCCCTTGCGGTCGGAGTCGATGGCCCGGCCGACGAAGGTGCAGCCGGCTCCCAGGGCCACCGACAGCGGGTTGAACGGGTAGTCCACCGATCCCATCGGCGAGGACTTCGTCACCAGCCCCTGGGCGGAGGTGGGGGAGTACTGGCCCTTGGTCAGCCCGTAGATCTCGTTGTTGAACAGGATGATCGTGAGGTTGATGTTGCGCCTCATGGCATGGATGAGGTGGTTGCCGCCGATCGACAGGGCATCCCCGTCGCCGGTCATCACGAAGACCGCCAGGTCGGGTCGGGCGATCGCGACTCCGGTGGCGATCGCCGGGGCGCGACCGTGGATGGAGTGCATCCCGTAGGCGTTCATGTAGTAGGGGAATCTCGAGGAGCAGCCGATCCCGGATATCACGACGGCATTCTCGCGGGCGATCCCCAGTTCGGGCAGGACCGCCTGGAAGGTCGACAGGATCGAGTAGTCACCGCACCCGGGGCACCAGCGGACCTCCTGGTCGGAGACGAAGTCGCGACGCTTGAGGGCGGTCAGGGCCAACGGGACGCCGGCCAGCCCCTCGCTGACCGGTGCGGCCGAGGCGGCCGGACCCGCCGGAACGGCGGTGGTGGTCGGGCCCTCGGGGACCGGAGAGGTGGTGGAGCCCGTCGGGGTGGTGATCTGGTGGGTGTTCATCGGGCCTCCTTCGAGGTGATGTCGGACGTCGAGATGTCCTGCGGGGCGGCGGCCGGCGTCGCGCCGGTGGTCTCCTCGCAGTAGCCGCACAGCACCTCGCACAGGTCGACCGGGGAGATCGGGATGCCCCGCACCCGGGTGACGCTGCGGACGTCGACCAGGAACCGGGAGCGCAGCAGCATCGCCAGCTGGCCGGTGTTCATCTCGGGGAGGACCACGCGGCGGTAGCGGTGCAGCACCTCCCCGAGGTTGGCCGGGAAGGGGTTGATGTGGCGCAGGTGGGCCTGGGCGATGGCGTCCCCGCGGTCGCGCACCCGGCGCACCGCGGCGGTGATCGGCCCGAAGGTCGACCCCCAGCCGATCACCAGGACGTCGGCCCGGCCGCTGGGATCGTCGACGGTCAGATCGTCGATGTCCTGGACGATTCCGGCGATCTTGGCGGCCCGGTCGTGGACCATCTGCTCGTGATTGGCCGGGTCGTAGGAGATGTTGCCGTAGTCGGCGGCCTTCTCCAGGCCGCCGATCCGGTGCTCCAGGCCCTTGGTGCCCGGGACGGCCCAGGGTCGGGCCAGGGTCTTCGGGTCCCGCTTGTAGGGCAGGAACCGGTCGGACCCGTCGGCCGCCGTGGCATTGGGGGCGGTGGCGAAGTGCGGGTCGATGCGGGGGATGTCGGCCAGGGTCGGGATCTCCCAGGGTTCGGCGCCGTTGCCCAGGTAACCGTCGGACAGCATCACCACCGGGGTGCGGTAGGTGATGGCGATCCGGCAGGCCTCCACGGCGGTGGCGAAGCAGTCGGAGGGGGACTTGGCCGCGATCACCGCGACCGGGGACTCCCCGTTGCGCCCGTACATCGCCTGGAGCAGGTCGGCCTGCTCGGGCTTGGTCGGCATGCCGGTGGAGGGGCCGGCCCGCTGGACGTCGACGACGACCAGCGGCAGCTCGGTCATCACGGCCAGTCCGATCGCCTCGCCCTTGAGGGTCATCCCGGGCCCGGAGGTCGTGGTGACCCCCAGGTCTCCGGCGAAGGAGGCGCCCAGGGCGGCACCGACTCCGCCGATCTCGTCCTCGGCCTGGAAGGTGACCACGTTGTGGGCCTTGTGCTTGGACAGCTCGTGGAGGATGTCGGAGGCCGGGGTGATCGGGTAGGAGCCCAGGAAGAGCTGCAGCCCCGCGCGGTTGGCGCCGGCCACCAGCCCCAGGGCGGTGGCCTGGTTCCCGGTGATCTGGCGGTAGCGTCCGGCCGGCACCGGGGCGGGAGCCACCTGGTAGCGGACGGTGAACAGCTCGCAGGTCTCGCCGTAGGCGTGACCGGCGTGCAGGGCGGCGATGTTGGCGTCCCGGATGAGCGGCTTGGAGGCGAACTTCGACCTCAGGAACCGGTCGCTGGGCTCCAGCGGACGTCCGTAGAGCCAGCTGAGCAGCCCCAGGGCGAACATGTTCTTCGAACGCTCGGAGTTCTTGCGGCCCAGGTCGAACTTCTCGACGGCGCCGACGGCCAGGGAGGTGAGGTCGAGCTCGACCACCTGGTAGGACTCCAGGGTCCCGTCGGTGCGCGGGTCCGCGTCGAACTGCGCCTTGGTGAGGTTGCGCTTGGTGAACTCGGCGGAGTCCAGCAGGATCAGCCCGCCGCGGCGGACGTCCTTGAGGTTGGCGGCCAGGGCCGCCGGGTTCATCGCCACCAGCACATCGGGCTGGTCGCCGGGGGTGACGATGTCGTAGTTGGCGAAGTGGACCTGGAAGCTGGAGACGCCGGGAATGGTGCCCTGGGGGGCGCGGATCTCGGCGGGGAAGCTCGGCAGGGTGGAAATATCGTTGCCGTGGACCGCCGACTCGGCGGTGAACCGGTCCCCGGTGAGCTGCATGCCGTCGCCGGAGTCGCCGGCGAACCGGATGACGACCCTGGGCAGGGGCGTGACCTCACGTGGGGCCGATGCAGGGGTGCTGGACGGCGCCGTACTTGCGGTGTGCACTGGTCGTGTGGGCACTGAGACCTCTTTCCTCATGATGGTTCTCAGATGTGGCCGATTTGCGAGACTACCAGCCCGGGGCGCCCGGGCCGGGCGGGGACATCGACCGTCCACGGATAGGGTGGTGCGGTGCACAGTGCGGGCTTGCCGGGGGACCATCGGGTGGTCGCCCAGACTCGACGGGGGGACCCCTCGCCCTCCCCGTGGCAGCGGGTCCTGAGGTTCGCCCGCCGCGGACTGGTGAGCTACCTGATGGCGTGGTCCAGCCCGGTGGTGCTGATCGGGCTGGCCGGCACCGCTCTCATCGCACTGGGATCACTGACACCCGCCTATCTGCCCAACAACTCCCCGTGGTGGTCGAGGCTGGGACGGTTCGGGCTGGTGGGGCCGAGCTGGCGGTTCGTCGGCACCGCCCTGGTCCTCACCGGCCTGGCCCTGCTGATCGACTCCTGGTTGCGGCTGCGACCGGGTCGCCGGTCCGCCGGCTCCGGATGGTTCCGGGCCGGCGTCCACCCATGGGCGGTGCTGGGGGTGTGGGGGCTACCCTTCCTGCTCGCCCCGCCGATCTTCAGCCACGACGCCTACTCCTACGCCGCCCAGGGATGGCTGGTCATCAACGACATCAGCCCCTATGACGGCTACCCCGGGCTGCTGCCCGGCGCCTTCGCCGACCAGGTGGCCCAGGAGTGGCGCTACACCAAGACCCCCTACGGTCCGCTGGCCATCCAGATCCAGCACCTGATGGTCGAGTTCGCCGGACAGAACCCCTACTGGTCCGCGGTGGCGATGAGAATCCCGGCACTGCTGGGGGTCATCCTGATAGGCATCCTCAGCTCACGGCTAGCCCGGCGCACCGGTCACGACCCGCACTTCGCCGCCTGGTTCGCCACCCTCAACCCGATCCTGGTGATCGACTTCATCGGCGGGGCGCACAACGACTCCCTCATGATGGGCCTGGTGGTGCTGGCCCTGTTCGTCGCCACCCTGGGGCGGCGCTCCTGGGTGCTCGGCGCCCTGATCGTGGGGGTCTCGGCGGCCATCAAGCAGCCGGCCTTCATGGCGGCCCTGGCACTGCCGCTGATCCGCCACCCGATGAGATCCTGGCGCGGCCGGGAGGTGAGCCTGGCGCTCACCCGGATCCTCACCTCGCTGGCCCTGTCGGTGATCTCGTTCTGCGTGGTGTCGTGGCTCACCGGCCTGGGCTTCGGCTGGTACCACGCCGTCGGGGTGCCCGGGATGGTCATCACCGTCTCCCCGGCCACCCTCATCGGGCTGGGGGTCCGCCAGGTCCTCAACCTGGTGGGTGCCACCGGTGCGGCGGTCGGTGCGATCCAGGTGAGCCAGACGATCGGGCTGGCCTGCGGCATCGTCGTCATCGTCGTGCTGGCCGTCCGGGAGCTGCCGCGCCGGCCGCTGACCTTCCTGGCGCTGGCCTATCTCACCGTCACGGTGGCCGCCCCGGCCCTGCACTCGTGGTACGTGCTGTGGGGATTCCTGCTGCTGCCGCTGGTCGACGACGCCGCCCGCTACGTCCGGCCGGCCACCTGGACCACCACCGCCCTGCTGGCCTACGGAGCGGTCAACCTGTCGTGGCGCAACGACTACCTCTCACTGGGGGTGGTGGCGGCCATCATGCTGGTGGTCACCATGATCTGGCACGAGCGCAGAACCGGCCAGGCCTGGACCAGGCGGGGTGCGTTCCGGCGCGGACGCCGCAGCCGCGTCGGTCCCGAACCGTCCTCCCGACCGTCCTCCGGGCCGGTCTCCGGAGAGCCTGCAGACAAGGAGCAGCAATGAGTGATCTCATCATCAGCCGCGATCCCACCGGGGTGTCCATCGAGCTGAACCGGCCACGGGCCATCAACTCGCTGTCCGGCCGGATGCTGGCGGCGATCGGCACCGAGGTGGCCGGGGCCCGGAGAGTCGATCTGACCGGGGCCGGGCCGAAGGGATTCTGCGCCGGCGCCGACATCCGCGAGCTGCGCACCCTGGCGCTGAGCGATCCCGAGCAGGCCGGGGAGTGGCTCGACGTCGAGTACACCATCGACCTGGCGATCGCCCGGGTCGGCACCGGGACCGCCCATCTGCACGGAATCAGCATGGGGGGCGGTCTGGGGCTGTCCCTGCGGCTGTCGCGGGTGGAGGCCCGGCAGGACCTGGTGCTGGCGATGCCGGAGGTCGGGATCGGGCTGTGGCCCGATGTCGGGGCCACCTTCGAGCTGTCGCGGGCACCGAGGCTGGCGGGCCGGCACCTGGCGATGACGGGATGCTCCATCGACGCCGCCTCGGCGCTGTGGGCGGGACTGGTCGACGTCGTGGTCGACGAGAACGGCCGGCAGCTGGACGTCGACCCGCAGGCCAGCGCGCTGGCCCGCTCGGCCCACTGGATCGAGGCCTGCTACGACTCGGCCGACCCGGTGGCGGTCGTCGAGGCCCTCAGGAGACGACCGGAGCCCCAGGCCCGCAGCACCGCCGACCTCATCGCCACCCGCTCCCCGCTGTCGGTGGCGGTGGCCCTGGAGGCGGTGCGTCGGGCCGAGCACGCCGGCAGTCTCGAGGAGGTGCTGGACACCGACCGCAGGCTCGGCCGGTCCTTCATGAGGCGGTCCGACTTCTGCGAGGGGGTCCGGGCCCAGCTGGTCGACAAGGACCACCACCCGAGGTGGCGTCACGCCGGCCTGGCCGACGTCACCCGGGCCGAGGTCGAGAAGATGTTCGGGTAAGTACCCCGCCGGGCGTGGCAGGGTACTGCCCATGCGTATCGCCACTTTCAACGTCAACGGCATCCGGGCCGCCCACAAACGCGGATTCGCCGACTGGTTGTCGCAGCGAGGCTGCGACGTGGTGGCCCTCCAGGAGGTGCGGTGCCGTCCCGCCGACCTTCCCGAGGGGGCCTTCGGGGACTACCACGTGGCCTGGCAGCCGGGCAGCCTGGCCGGGCGCAACGGCGTCGCACTGCTCACCCGGCAGGCTCCGGAGGCGGTCCGGGGGTGGGGGTCCGGTCTGCTGCTCGGTGGACCCCGGGAGCAGCCGGAGGTCACCGAGGGATCGGTGAAGGGGCTGCCGCGAGCCCTGCACCCGTTCGCCGAGGAGGGCCGCTATGTCGAGGTCGACCTGGCCGATGCCGCGCTGACGGTGGGCTGCCTCTACCTGCCGAAGGGGGCCACCCCCGACCCCTCCGACCAGAAGACTCTGGTCAAACAGGCCCGGAAGATGAGTTTCACCCGCGGCTTCGCCCGGCACCTCACCGCGGCCAGACGGGCCGCTGCGGCCCGCGTCAGGCAGTTCCTGGTGATGGGGGACTTCAACATCGCCCACCAGAACCTGGACCTCAAGAACTGGCGCAGCAACCAGCGCAATGAGGGCTTCCTGCCCGAGGAGCGGGAGTGGCTGGGCTCGATCCTGTCGCCGCGCACCCTGGTCGACGTGGTGCGCTCCCTGCATCCCGGCGAGGAGGGCCCCTACTCGTGGTGGAGCTGGCGGGGTCAGGCCTTCACCCACGACGCCGGCTGGCGGATCGACTACCACCTCGCCTCGGCCGGCCTGGCGGCCCGCGCGAGGGTCGGCGGGACGGATCGTGCGGACTCCTACGAGGAGAGGATCTCCGACCACGCGCCGGTGGTGGTGGACTACGACCTGTGAGACTCGGTCTGCACCCGGGCCAGGATGGTGGCGGCCACGGTGGCGGTGACCGAGCCGATCAGTCCGATGCCGACCAGCATCAGGACCACGGCCACCGCCCGCCCCTGGCCGGTGATCGGGTAGCGGTCCCCGTAGCCCACCGTGGTGACCGTCTCGCAGGCCCACCACAGGGCGTCCCCGAAGGTGGTGATGTTGGCCCCGTGGGCGCCCCTCTCGGCGTCGAGGATCGCCAGCGACCCGAGTCCCACCGAGGCCGACGCCGCCGCTGCCAGATAGACCGCGGTCCGTCCGACCAGTGATGTGGTGGCGGAGCGGTCGAGGATCCGCACCAGGGCGATGAGCCGCAGCAGGCGCAGCGGGCGCAGCATCGGCAGTACCACCAGGGCGACGTCGTACCAGTGGTGCAGCGCGTAGCTGGCGGTGCGATCGGCCAACCACAGGCGGATGGCAAGATCGACGGCGAAGGCCGCCCAGATGGTCCAGGTCGCCAGGTTCAGGGAGGTCCGGATGTCGGCGTCCATCCGCGGATCCAGGATCGGCCAGGCGTAGGCGACCAGGAAGGCCAGGGCAAGCAGGGTGAGGGGTACCTCGGACTTCCTCTCCCAGGTCTCCACTCTCACGGCACAGCAGTATCCCACCGCCCGACGCCGGGAGGTGGGGTGTCCGCGGTCCGCCCGGGGCTCAGCGGTAGTTGGTGAACTGCACCGCGAACTCGTAGTCGGCGTCGTTGATGAGCTTCTGGACGGCCTGGAGGTCGTCGCGCTTCTTCGAGGAGATCCTCAGCTCCTCGCCCTGGATCTGCGCCTTGACCCCCTTGGGTCCGGAGTCCCGGACCAGCTTGGAGATCTTCTTGGCGTTCTCGGTGGAGATTCCCTCGCGCAGGGCGCAGTCGATGTGCCAGGTCCGGCCCGAGACCCGGGGCTCGCCGGCGTCCAGGGCCTTGAGGCTCACCTTCCGGCGGACCAGCTTGGACTGCAGGACGTCGAGGGCCGCCTTCACCTTCTCCTCAGTCTGCGAGACGATCTCGATCCCCTCGTCCCCGGACCACGCGACGGTGGTGTCGGTGCCCTTGAAGTCGAACCGCTGGCGGACCTCGCGGGCCGCCTGGTTGATGGCATTGTCGACCTCCTGGTGGTCGACCTTGCTGACGACGTCGAATGAGCTCTCCGAGGCCATGGGATCCTCCTGCGCTGGGGTGATGTCGGATGGCTGTGCCGTGGGTCTGCGGGGCCATCGTAACGGGCCGCTCCGGAGGGGTGCGGGCGGGACGGGTTCGGGAGCCCTGTCGCGACCCGATTGGCGCATGGCTCGCGCTGGCTGGTAGTGTCTCTCGTCGCTGGCTGAGGCCAGCACGGCAGGTTGCCCGAGTGGCCAATGGGAGCGGTCTGTAAAACCGTCGGCTATGCCTACGTTGGTTCGAATCCAACACCTGCCACGCAGCCTCCGGGCCGGATGGGTCCGGAGGCTGTACATACCGGCGTCAGCGCCGTGATCGTCGATCGCAGCACTGGTGAAGGTCGTGATCGGACCCCTCGGGGCCGGATCGCAGAGCAGCAGACAACGAGAGTTGCGTTGCGGGGTTCGCCCCGTGTAGCTTTCTACGTCGTTGCCCCTATAGCTCAGACGGTAGAGCGTCTCCATGGTAAGGAGAAGGTCAGCAGTTCGATTCTGCTTGGGGGCTCTGAGTGGGAGCCGGCCCCATCGCCCGTGGGTCTGGTTGCGCGAGCAACGCCGGTGATCACCATGGCGGGGTAGCTCAGGGGTAGAGCAAGCGGCTCATAATCGCTGTGTCGCGGGTTCGATTCCCGCCTCCGCTACCAGACGGGGCGTAGGCTCCATCCGTTCAGCAGGCTTACTCAGTTCGTGAAAGTAGGAATCATGGCCAAGAGGTCCGGGGATGTCCGACCGAAGATCACCCTTGCCTGCACTGTGTGCAAGGACCGCACGTACATCACCAAGAAGAACCGTCGTAACGATCCTGATCGGCTGGAACTGAGCAAGTTCTGCCCGAAGTGCGGCAAGCACACCGCGCACCGCGAGACCCGCTGAGGCACCGCCTCGACGACTTCTGGACTCGGCAACACCCTCGGGTGTCGCCGAGTCCTTGCGTTCCCGGGGCTCCACGCCTGCGGCGTCGTGGCCTCCCGGGGCTCCTGTCCTGCCGGGCCTTTCCGGCTCCGCAGTGCTGCACCCGGGCAGGGGATTAGGCTTCCTGATATGCCAACCACCACCGAGCCAGCGGGGCTGAGTCCCGACCACGTCGGACGCCGGTACCCGGCGACCGACCCCTATGTCGTCTCGGCGGCGAAGATCGACGAGTTCGCCGCGGCCCTGGCCGATGAGAGCCCGGCCTACCACGGCTCCGGGGCGATCGCCCCACCCACCTTCGCGATGGTGATCGCGGCCCAGGCCTGGCACCACCTGTTCGCCGATCCCGAGCTGGGCCTGCGCCTGGACCACACCATCCATGCAGACCAGTCCTTCCAGTGGGACCGTCCGCTCCGGGTGGGGGACGCCGTGACCGCCACCCTGGAGATCACCTCGGTGCGGCGGCGACGCGACACCGACATCATCGGGCTGTCGGTGAGCCTGGACACCCCCGGCGGCGAGCACCTGGCCACCGCCTTCTCCACCCTGTGGCACACCCGCGAGGAGGCGGCATGACCGACATCAGCGAGGCCACCGTGCTGGTCGAGGGCCAGACCTTCGGCCCCAGGACCATTCCCGTCGACCGGTCGCGGATCGTGCGCTACGCCGGCGCCTCCACCGACTTCAACCCGATCCACTGGTCGGACCGCCACGCCCGGGTCGCCGGGATGGACGGGGTCATCGCCCACGGGATGTGGACGATGGGGGCCGCCCTGGGGGCGGCCGTCGGGTGGATCGGCGATCCGGGCAGGATCCGGTCCCAGCGGGCCCGGTTCACCCGTCCGGTGCTGGTCCCCGACACCGACGAGGGCACCCGGATCGAGGTGAGCGGCACCGTCATCGCGGTCGCCGACGGGGTGGCCACTCTCAGGCTGGACGTCAGCCACGAGGGCAGATCAGTACTCGGCCGCGTCGAGGTCGAGGTCAGCAATCCGCAGGAGACAGCATGAGTGAGACGTGGGGAGCCTCCATCGAGGCTCTGACCGGTATCGACGGGGACTCGCCGGACGCCGAACTGGTGGACTCCTGCGACCTGGAGCACGTGGAGTCGTCGATCGCCGACGACCGTCCGCTGCCCTCCTCGGGGGACGGCGTCCCGCTGGCCGGGCTGACCACCCTGAGGGTCGGCGGCCCGGCGGCGCACCTGGTGGTGGCCCGCACCACCGACGAGCTGGTCTCCACGGTGCGCGACTGCGACCACCGCGGCGAGCCCTGCCTGGTCCTGGGCGGCGGGTCCAACATCCTCATCGGGGACCAGGGATTCGACGGCACGGTGGTGCGGGTGGCCACCAGCGGGATGACCGCAGAGGTCTCGGGGTGCGGGGGAGCGCTGGCGACCATCGCCTCCGGCGTGGTCTGGGACGACTTCGTCCAGCACTGCATCGCCGCCCAGTGGCGCGGACCCGAGGCGCTGTCGGGAATCCCCGGCCTGGTGGGCTCCACCCCGATCCAGAATGTCGGGGCCTACGGGGTCGAGGTGTCCGAGTTCGCCGCCCGGGTGCGCACCTGGGACCGGGTCAAGGACGAGCAGCACACCTTCGTCGCCAGCGAGTGCGGATTCGCCTACCGGACCAGCCGGTTCAAGGCCGAGCCGGACCGCTACGTGGTGCTCGACGTCACGATGCAGTTCCTGCTGGGGAACCTGTCCCTGCCGATCCGCTACGCCGAACTGGCGCGACGGCTGGGCGTCGAGCCGAAGGGTCGGGCGCTGGCCAGCACGGTACGGCGGACCGTCCTGGAGATCCGCGGGAGCAAGGGAATGGTGCTGGATCCGGGCGACCACGACACCTGGAGCGCCGGATCCTTCTTCACCAACCCGATCATCACCGGCGACCGGGTCCCCGACGGCGCCCCGGCATTCCCCCAGCCCGACGGCAGGGTCAAGACCTCGGCCGCCTGGCTCATCGACCACGCCGGCTTCGGCCGGGGATTCCGGATCGGCGAGAGCCGGGCCGCCCTGTCGACCAAGCACGTCCTGGCCCTCACCAACCGCGGTGGGGCCAGTGCCGCGCAGATCGCCGATCTGGCCCGAACGGTCATCGACGGGGTGCAGCGCGCCTACGGCATCGCGTTGGTTCCCGAGCCCCGCTGTGTCGGTATCTGAGGGTCGGTGTCTGGCGGGTTGGTATCTGAGGGGTCGGTCATGAGGGGCGGGGTCTGAGGGGCCGGCATCCGAGGGGGGTGCCACCCTCTGAGGGAACTATGGGACGATGCCTGCATGAGCACTGAGTTGCCAGCAATGTCCCGTGATGAGCTGTCCGATCTCCTGGAGGAGCAGCAGTCGCTGCACGCCGAGCTCAAGGCACGGGGGGGCAAGCTGGACATCACCCGAGGCAAGCCGTCCCCGCGTCAGCTCGATCTCAGCCGGGAGCTGCTGAGCATCACGGTCCCGGTCCACGCGGCCGACGGTCAGGATGTCCGCAACTACGGAGGGGCCAAGGGTCTGCCGGAGATCCGCGCGATCTTCGCCGACCTGCTCGGGGTCGACGTCGACCACATTCTGGCCGCCGACAACTCCAGCCTGTCGATCATGCACGACCTGCTCAGCTACGCCATGCTGCACCGGATCCACGGCGCCACCGAGCCCTGGGGCCGCCAGGAGATCAAGTTCATCGCACCGGTCCCCGGGTACGACCGGCACTTCGCCATCTGCGAGCACCTCGGGATCGAGATGGTGCCGGTGGAGATGGGCGAGCACGGGCCCGACATGGACGAGGTCGAGGCGCTGGCCGCCGACCCGTCGGTCAAGGGCATGTGGGTGGTGCCGATGTACGCCAACCCGGACGGGGTGATCTACGACGAGGAGACCGCCCGACGGCTCGTCTCGATGCCGGCCGCCCCCGACTTCCGGATCTGGTGGGACAACGCCTACGCCCTGCACCACCTCACCGATGCGCAACCGCGACCGCTTCCGATTCTCCAGATGGCCCAGCAGGCCGGGCACCCCGACCGGGTCTTCGAGTTCGCCTCCACCTCCAAGATCACCTTCGCCGGTGACGGGGTGGCCTTCCTGGCCTCCTCGACCGGCAACCTGGACTGGTACCTGTCGCACGCCGGGATCCGCAGCATCGGCCCGGACAAGGTCAACCAGCTGCGTCACGCCACCTACCTCAAGGACGCCGAGGGGGTCCGCGCCCTGATGCGCCGGCACCGCGAACTGCTGGCCCCGAAGTTCGCGATCGTCGAGAAGATCCTGGGGAACCGACTCGGCGGTACCGGAGTGGCCCGCTGGACCCACCCCAGTGGCGGCTACTTCGTGACCCTCGACGTGCTGGACGGCACCGCTTCCCGGGTGGTGGCGCTGGCCAAGGAGGCCGGCATCGCGCTCACCCCGGCCGGAGCCTCCCACCCGCTGCACCGCGACCCCCACGACCGGACCATCCGGCTGGCCCCGAGCTTCCCCAGCGAGGGGGAGCTGGCAGCGGCGATGGACGGGGTGGCGACCTGCGTCCTGGTGGCGGCGGCCGAGAAGCTGCTGGGCTGAGAGCCGGCCCCTCGTCGCTGCCGCGCCCGGTGGGGGAGGCGGCGGAGGCGAGGGGGAGCGCCGCCCGCGGTGAGGATTTGTCCTCGGTCGATCGGCGCCCGTATACTTCCTGTGCTGTCGGCGTCCTCGTGTGGACGGCGACGAAGGGCACTAGCTCAATTGGCAGAGCAGCGGTCTCCAAAACCGCAGGTTGGGGGTTCAAGTCCCTCGTGCCCTGCGAGGCAGGACGAGAGTCCTGCAGCGCGCAGTCGTGGCGAAGCCGGATACTGCGGCATCCTGTCTCTCGCGGCCACGCGGTACGGTCGAGAGACGACATCGAGCCCGAAGGACGAGCGTGACAGACGAGCGGCACCCCCATGGAGACGAAGGGGAATCCCCGTCCTCAGACGGGAAGCTCTCGCCCCGCGGCGAGGACCTGGCGTCCGGGAAACTGCCCGGCACCGACGATCTGGAGATCGCCGACGACCAGGCCGAGGAACTCGAGAATGCCGATGTCACCGTCGACGACACCCCGGACAAGGGCGATCCCGCCGATGTGGTGATCGATGACCCCCAGCAGCTCGACTCTGCCGAGCGGGCCGCTCGCAAGGCTCGTTCAAGCCGCCCGGTGCGCAGGAAGGCGTCCGCCAGCAGGACGGCCGGAGCCGATGACACCGAGTCTGATGACACCGAGAAGGCCGCCGCGTCGGCGAAGGCCGAGAAGTCCGGGGACGGATCCGAGCACAAGCCGGTCCGCACCCTCACCCAGGCTCCGGTGCGCCGCAGGAGCAGCAGCGCCGAGGACGGGAAGTCCGGCAAGAAGCGCACCACCCCGGTGATGTTCGTCCGCCAGTCGGCCGGTGAGCTGCGCAAGGTCCGCTGGCCCAGTGGGTCGGAGACCAGCCAGTACTTCATCGTGGTGCTGGTCTTCGTGCTGGTGATCATCGCCTATGTGGGCGGGCTCGACGCGCTGTTCGCGAAGGCGCTGTTGAAGTTCCTCGGCTGACGACGAGCGATCCTGCCCCTTTCCACGCTACGAGCCATGACGACAACGGAGATTTACCGGTGACTGACACCTCTGATGTGAACGACCCCGACAACACCGAGGAGCCGACGACTCCCGCAGAGCCGGAGATCGACCTCGGCGCGGTCGGAACCGACGACTCCGACCACGAGGAGTCCGAACCCGACTTCGACATCGATCTCGGCGCCCTGGGCGGCGACGACGAGAAGCCGGAGGAGCCGGCCCTCAATCTCGACTTCGACGCCGCCGAGGAGGGGCCCAGCGATGAGGACGTCGCCCGGAACCTCGGTATCGGCCAGAGCGCCGACGAGGAGAAGGACGAGGAGTCTCCCGAGGAGGAGGCCGACGACAACCAGGACGCCGTCGACGCCGCGATCGACAAGCTCAAGGACGACCTGAGCGCCAAGTTCGGCGAGTGGTACGTCGTGCACACCTACTCCGGCATGGAGAACAAGGTGAAGCAGAACCTCGACGCCCGGGTGCAGACCCTCAACATGGAGGACTACATCTACGAGACGGTGGTCCCGACCGAGGAGGTCGTGGAGATCCGCAACGGCGCCCGCAAGACCGTCACCCGGGTCTACCTGCCGGGTTACGTCCTGGTGCGGATGGACCTCACCGACGAGTCCTGGGGTGCGGTGCGCCACACCCCGTCGGTGACCGGCTTCGTCGGCCAGTCGATGACCCCGGTGCCGCTCACCTTCGACGAGGTCGTCAAGATGATGACCCCGATGGTGATCGCCCAGGTCAACCACGAGATGGCCGGTCAGGCGCCCTCCCCGAAGGCGCGACGCAAGGTCGAGGTGGCCGACTACGAGGTGGGGGAGTCGGTCCAGATCACCGACGGCCCGTTCGCCGGGGTTCCGGCGATCATCACCGAGATCAACACCAACAGCCAGCGCGTCAAGGCCTCGGTGGAGATCCTCGGCCGGTCCACCCCGGTCGACCTGGAGTTCAACCAGATCGAGAAGATCTGACCTGCTCAGCGAGCCGGGGAGAGGAATCCCGCCGGCTCATGTATAGTTTTCCGTTGCGTGTGCCCGGGCCGTTCGGCACGGCCCGCCGGTGCACCAGGTGCCCGGTCGACCCGACCGGGCCGCAGCTCAACCGAAGGACCCAACTCATATGCCTCCCAAGAAGAAAGTAGCGGCGCTCGTCAAGATCGCTCTGCAGGCCGGCCAGGCCACCCCGGCGCCCCCCGTCGGCACCGCCCTGGGCCCCCATGGTGTCAACATCATGGAGTTCTGCAAGGCCTACAACGCCCAGACCGAGCACCAGCGCGGCAACGTCGTCCCCGTCGAGATCACCATCTTCGAGGACCGCTCGTTCACCTTCATCCTGAAGACCCCGCCGGCCGCGGAGCTCATCAAGAAGGCCGCTGGCATCAGCAAGGGCACCGAGAACCCGCTGACCCACATCGTCGGCTCGATCTCCAAGGACCAGGTCCGCGAGATCGCCCAGACCAAGCTCCCCGACCTCAACGCCAACGACGTCGAGGCCGCCATGAAGATCGTCGAGGGCACCGCCCGCTCGATGGGCGTGACCGTTCAGGCCTGACCGGCCGACCGGACTCCTCCTGGAGGAGAACCGGCGAGATCACCGCCGATCCGAGGATCGACACACAGACACATCTCGTGGGAGGGCGTGCGCAGCCCCGACCACACCTGGTGAAAGGAACCAGACATGAAGCGCAGCAAGTCATACCGCGCAGCAGCGGCGAAGGTGGACGAGGATCAGCTCTACGCCCCGCCGGCCGGGCTGGCGCTCGTCGAGGCGGCCGCCTCGGCGAAGTTCGACGAGACGGTTGACGTCGTCATCCGCCTCGGGGTCGACCCGAAGAAGGCCGACCAGATGGTGCGCGGCACCGTCAACCTCCCCCATGGCACCGGCAAGACGGCAAGGGTCCTCGTCTTCGCCACCGGCCAGCGGGCCGAGGCGGCCATTCAGGCGGGTGCCGACGAGGTCGGCGACGACGACCTGATCGCCAAGGTCCAGGGCGGATACCTGGACTTCGACTCGGTGGTCGCCACCCCGGACATGATGGGCAAGGTCGGTCGACTGGGCCGGGTGCTCGGTCCCCGTGGCCTGATGCCGAACCCGAAGACCGGCACCGTGACGATGGACGTGGCCAAGGCCGTCTCCGACATCAAGGGCGGCAAGATCGAGTTCCGCACCGACCGTTACGCCAACCTGCACTTCCTCATCGGCAAGGTGTCCTTCGGCGCCGAGAAGCTGACGGAGAACTACTACGCGGCGATGGGCGAGGTGCTGCGGCTCAAGCCGTCGGTCTCCAAGGGCCGCTACCTGAGGAAGATCACCGTGTCCTCGACGATGGGTCCCGGCGTCCAGCTGGATCCCGGCGCCGCGGCAGAGGTTGCCGAGTGATCTGATCCCGATCCACGAGGAATCCCGGCAGCGGGTGTGTGGGGCGCCAGCCCCGACACCGGCTGCCGGGATTCTCACGTCCTGGCCCTCGACAGTCCGGGTGTCGTCCCCCGTGGAGGGACCAGCCTGCTGGTCGACACTGCCAGGGCCTCCACCTGGGCACGGAGGCAACCGGCTCCGGTTTGCACGGGGCAATGTGGCCTGCCTATAATCGACACCGCCGTTGACCGCTGGTCGGGTTCGCCCGTCAAGCATCCTCAGGATGGCCCGCGCAGGTTGTCAGAGTGTCGTCGCGATTCGTCGCGATGTGCCCCGCGCCTGTGCGTCGGGGCTTTTTTCATGCCCACATCCTCCTGATCGAGACCCGTTCCGGTCGGCAGTCTGCGGCGACGGCACCGCGAGCGCGTCTTGCGGTGCGCAGTACAAGAAGTGGGAAGGAGACCCAATGGCGAAGACCGACAAGTCAGCCGCCATCGCATCGCTCAAGGAGAAGTTCTCCGAGTCCGACGCGACCGTGCTGACCGAGTACCGCGGTCTCTCCGTGGCAGCGCTGCAGACTCTGCGTCGCTCCCTCGGGGCGGACACCACCTACGCCGTTGCGAAGAACACCCTCACCCGTATCGCCGCCCAGCAGGCCGGGATCGAGGGACTCGACGACAAGCTCGTCGGCCCCACGGCCCTGACCTTCATCAAGGGTGACGTGGCCACTGCGGCCAAGGGTCTGAGGGACTTCGCCAAGGACAACCCGCTGCTGGTCGTCAAGGGCGGCTACATGGACGGTCGCGTCCTGAATGCCGACGAGGTCAAGAAGCTCGCCGATCTCGAGTCCCGCGAGGTCCTCCTCGCCAAGCTCGCCGGTGGCCTCAAGGCCAACCTCACGAAGGCCGCCCAGGTCTTCAGCGCCCTGCCCGCCAAGGCCGCTCGCGGCCTCGGCGCCCTGCAGGAGAAGGCTGCTGCCGATCCCTCTGTGATCGGTGGAGCAGGAGAGGCTTCCGACCAGGAGCCGGAGAACACACCCGCCTGAGGCGTCCATCGCCCAGGAGAAACACCGTGAGCGGCTCAGAGCCCTCACAACCATCGAAAGGACGCCCAATTATGGCGAAGCTCAGCAACGACGAGCTCCTTGATGCTTTCAAGGAGATGACCCTGATCGAGCTCTCCGAGTTCGTGAAGCAGTTCGAGGAGACCTTCGACGTCTCCGCAGCCGCCCCGGTTGCGGTTGCCGCTGCCGCCCCGGCCGCTGGCGGCGACGCCGGCGCCGGCGAGGAGGAGAAGGATGAGTTCGACGTCATCCTCGAGTCCGTCGGCGACAAGAAGATCCAGGTCATCAAGGAGGTTCGCGCCCTCACCAGCCTTGGTCTGAAGGACGCCAAGGACCTCGTCGAGGCCGCCCCGAAGCCGGTTCTCGAGAAGGCCAAGAAGGACGACGCGAACAAGGCCAAGGAGGCCCTCGAGGCCGCCGGCGCCACCGTCACCCTCAAGTGACCCAGGTCACCGAGATGTGATGGTCGGGCGGTCCTCCGCCGTGAGGACCGTCTGATCGTTGAGCCCGCCCGGGATTCCGGGCGGGCTCCTCGCGTCTGTGGGCGCGGGCACCGGCCGGGTTGCGCGGGACCCGCTCGGTACGGCACAGTGCAGGAGAACCCGCAGGGCCACGGTGTGGTGGTCCCGACTTGTGCTGTGGTACAGTACGGTCTATTCTGTCTTCTTGCCCCAAATGACAACGAAAGCCCGTGCTTGACATGGGCCTTTCTGCATGCCGCCAGACTGGTGTCACCCACCACTCAGGAGTTCTCGGAAGGACCGCACCTTGGCCGCCACGCGCACCGCGTCGAAGAACACCAACGTCATCTCCCCTCAGAGCGGGAGAATCTCATTCGCCAAGATTCGCGAACCACTCGAACTGCCCAACCTGCTTGACCTGCAGGTCGAGTCGTTCAACTGGCTCGTGGGAAACGATATCTGGCAGTCCCATGTCGAGGAGGCGCTGGCCCAGGGTCGCACCGACGTCAACACCAAGTCGGGACTGGAGGAGGTCTTCGAGGAGATCTCCCCGATCGAGGACTACGGCGAGACGATGTCGCTGTCCTTCCGCGATCACCGGTTCGAGGATCCCAAGCACACCGTCGACGAGTGCAAGGACCGCGACGCCACCTATGCGGCGCCGCTCTTCGTGACCGCGGAGTTCACCAACAACGAGACCGGTGAGATCAAGTCCCAGACCGTGTTCATCGGCGACTTCCCGCTGATGACCGCCAAGGGCACCTTCATCGTCAACGGCACCGAGCGGGTGGTCGTCTCCCAGCTGGTCCGGTCCCCGGGCGTGTACTTCGAGCGCACCCCCGACAAGACCTCCGACAAGGACATCTACACCTGCAAGGTGATCCCCAGCAGGGGCGCCTGGCTGGAGTTCGAGATCGACAAGCGCGACACCGTCGGCGTGCGACTCGACCGCAAGCGCAAGCAGAACATCACCGTCTTCCTCAAGGCTCTCGGGTGGACCCCCGAGCGGATCCTCGAGGAGTTCGGCCAGTACGAGGCGATCCGTCAGACCCTGGATAAGGATCACGGGATCGAGACCCAGGACCAGGCTCTTCTCGACATCTACAAGAAGCTGCGTCCCGGTGAGCCGCCGGCCCGCGATGCCGCCCAGCAGCTGCTGGAGAACTACTACTTCAACTCCAAGCGCTACGACCTGGCCAAGGTCGGCCGGTACAAGATCAACAAGAAGCTCGGTCTCGACCTGCCCTTCGACACCCAGGTGCTGACCATCGACGACATCGTCGCGGCCATCCACTACATCTGCGAGCTGCACGAGGGAACCGACGAGATCCCGCGCGAGGGCCGCCCGAACCTCATCGTGGAGCCCGACGACATCGACCACTTCGGCAATCGTCGACTGCGCACGGTCGGTGAGCTGATCCAGAACCAGCTGCGCACCGGCATGGGCCGGATGGAGCGCGTGGTCCGCGACCGGATGACCACTCAGGACATCGAGGCGATCACCCCGCAGACCCTGATCAACATCCGCCCGGTGACCGCCGCGATCAAGGAGTTCTTCGGAACCTCCCAGCTGTCGCAGTTCATGGACCAGAACAACCCGCTGGCCGAGATGACTCACAAGCGCCGCCTGTCGGCCCTGGGCCCCGGCGGCATCTCCCGTGACCGCGCCCAGATGGAGGTCCGCGACGTCCACCCGTCGCACTACGGCCGGATGTGCCCGATCGAGACCCCTGAGGGCCCCAACATCGGACTGATCGGTTCGCTGGCCTCCTTCGCCCGGGTCAACGCCTTCGGGTTCATCGAGACCCCCTACCGCAAGGTGATCGACGGTGTCGTGACCGACGACGTCGACTACCTCACCGCCGACGAGGAGGAGCACTTCCTCATCGCCCAGGCCAATGACCCGCTGAACGACGACGGCACCTTCGCCGACGACCGCGTCCTGGTGCGCAAGCGCCACGGCGACCCCGACGAGGTTCCGCCCTCCGACGTCAACTACATGGACGTCTCCCCGCGCCAGATGGTGTCGGTGGGTTCGGCGCTGATCCCGTTCCTGGAGCACGACGACGCATCGCGAGCCCTGATGGGCGCCAACATGCAGCGCCAGGCGGTCCCGCTCATCAAGACCGAGGCCCCCCTGGTCGGTACCGGCATGGAGTACCGCTGCGCGACCGACGTCGGCGAGGTCACCCTGGCCGAGAAGGCCGGCAGCGTGCTGTCGGTCTCGGCCGACCTGGTCGACATCGCCTGCGACGACGGCACCTACCAGACCTACAAGCTGGAGAAGTTCCGCCGTTCCAACGCCGGCACCTGCATCAACCAGCGTCCGGTCGTGGAGGCCGGTCAGCGCGTCGAGGTCGGCACCCCGCTGGCCGACGGCCCGTCGACCGATCGTGGCGAGCTGGCCCTGGGCCGCAACGTGCTCACCGCCTTCATGCCCTGGCAGGGTCTGAACTACGAGGACGCCATCGTGCTGTCCCAGCGGATCGTTCAGGACGACGTCCTCACCTCGATCCACATCGAGGAGCACGAGGTCGACGCCCGCGACACCAAGCTGGGCGCCGAGGAGATCACCCGGGACATTCCGAACGTCTCCGACGACATGCTGGCCAACCTCGACGAGAACGGCATCGTCCGGATCGGCGCCGAGGTCGGCACCGGTGACATCCTGGTCGGCAAGGTCACCCCGAAGGGGGAGACCGAGCTCACCCCCGAGGAGCGCCTGCTGCGCGCCATCTTCGGCGAGAAGGCCCGCGAGGTCCGCGACACCTCCCTCAAGGTGCCGCACGGCGAGGAGGGCACCGTCATCGGCGTGCGCATCTTCGACGCCGACGAGGGCGACGAGCTGGCCCCCGGGGTCAACCAGATGGTCCGCGTCTACGTGGCCCAGAAGCGCAAGATCCAGGTGGGTGACAAGCTCTCCGGCCGGCACGGCAACAAGGGCGTCATCTCGAAGATCCTGCCGATCGAGGACATGCCCTTCATGGAGGACGGCACCCCGGTCGACATGGTCCTCAACCCGCTGGGCGTGCCCTCCCGGATGAACGTCGGCCAGGTGCTCGAGATGCACCTGGGTTGGATCGCCCACTCCGGCTGGGACATCACCCAGGCCGAGGGCGACTGGGCCGAGCGGCTGCGCGATGTCGGACTGGCCCAGGTCGGTCCGGACTCCCGTCTGGCCACCCCGGTCTTCGACGGTGCCAAGGAGTACGAGATCACCGGGCTGCTCACCAACGGCATCCCGGACCGCGACGGCAACCGGCTGGTCGACCCGGACGGCAAGGCCATCATGTACGACGGCCGCACCGGGGAGCCCTTCCCCAAAAAGGTCGGCGTCGGCTACATGTACGAGCTGAAGCTGCACCACCTGGTCGACGACAAGATCCACGCCCGTTCCACCGGCCCCTACTCGATGATCACCCAGCAGCCGCTGGGCGGTAAGGCCCAGTTCGGCGGACAGCGGTTCGGCGAGATGGAGGTCTGGGCGATGGAGGCCTACGGGGCCGCCTGGGCCCTGCAGGAGCTGCTGACCATCAAGTCCGACGACGTGCCCGGCCGCGTCAAGGTCTACGAGGCGATCGTCAAGGGCGAGAACATCTCGGAGCCCGGTATCCCGGAGTCCTTCAAGGTGCTCGTCAAGGAGATGAAGTCGCTGTGCCTGAACGTGGAGGTGTTGAACTCCGAGGGCATGGAGATCGACCTGCGCGAGTCCGATGAGGACCTGAGGCCCTCCGGTCTGGGCATCGACCTGTCGCGCCGTCCCGGCGCCGACAACGCGATGGCGGACTGACCGCGACCCCCTGCCGATCCGAGGGGGTCGGCAGGGGGTGACCGCGGGGCGGGACCGGGAGGTCCTCCCCGCAGCCACTTCATCCTGAATCACTTCACCCTCAACAACTTTCACACGGGGTGACGGAGGGCCTGGACAACCCGCCGCCGCAGACGCCCCGACAGGGACCTCTCCTGGCGAGGAGGGGCTACCGCCCACCCACGGGTGGGGGAAAGAGAAGCACTGTGCTGGACACCAACTACTACGACAGACTGCAGATCGGCCTGGCCACCGCAGATCAGATCCGTGAGTGGAGCCACGGCGAGGTCAAGAAGCCTGAGACGATCAACTACCGCACCCTGAAGCCGGAGCGCGACGGGCTGTTCTGCGAGAAGATCTTCGGACCGACCCGCGACTGGGAGTGCTACTGCGGCAAGTACAAGCGGGTGCGCTTCAAGGGCATCATCTGCGAGCGCTGCGGCGTCGAGGTCACCCGGTCCAACGTCCGCCGCGAGCGGATGGGCCACATCGAGCTGGCCGCCCCGGTCACCCACATCTGGTACTTCAAGGGTGTCCCCTCGCGTCTGGGCTACCTGCTGGACATCGCCCCGAAGGACCTCGAGAAGGTCATCTACTTCGCGGCCTACATGATCACCTCGGTCGACGACGAGGCGCGCCACCGCGATCTGCCCTCCCTGGAGGCCAAGATCCAGGCCGAGCGCGATCACCTCACCCGGCGCCGGGACAACGAGCTGGAGGCCCGACGGACCAAGCTCGAGGAGGACCTCGCCCAGCTGGAGGCCGAGGGCGCCAAGGCCGACACCCGCCGCAAGGTCAAGGACGGCGGGGAGAAGGAGATCCGCCAGATCGACCACCGCGCCCAGCGTCAGCTGGACCGCCTGGATGCGGTCTGGGACCGGTTCAAGAGCCTCAAGGTTCAGGACCTCGAGGGCGACGAGGTGCTCTACCGGGAGATGAAGAACCGGTTCAGCAAGTACTTCGAGGGGTTCATGGGGGCCGAGGCCGTCAAGCGCCGCCTCCAGGACTTCGACCTGGCCGCCGAGTCCGAGACCCTGCGCGACATCATCAAGAACGGCAAGGGTCAGAAGAAGACCCGCGCCCTCAAGCGCCTCAAGGTCGTCCAGGCCTTCCTGGAGTCGGGCAACTCGCCGGTCGGCATGGTGCTGGACGCCGTCCCGGTCATCCCTCCGGACCTGCGCCCGATGGTGCAGCTGGACGGCGGACGGTTCGCCACCTCCGACCTCAACGACCTGTACCGCCGCGTCATCAACCGCAACAACCGGTTGAAGAGGCTGCTGGACCTGGGCGCCCCGGAGATCATCGTCAACAACGAGAAGCGGATGCTCCAGGAGGCCGTCGACTCGCTGTTCGACAACGGTCGCCGTGGCCGTCCGGTCTCTGGACCGGGCAACCGCCCGCTGAAGTCGCTGTCCGACATGCTCAAGGGCAAGCAGGGCCGGTTCCGCCAGAACCTGCTCGGCAAGCGCGTCGACTACTCCGGCCGTTCGGTCATCGTGGTCGGCCCGCAGCTCAAGATGCACCAGTGCGGTCTGCCCAAGGCGATGGCCCTGGAGCTGTTCAAGCCCTTCGTGATGAAGCGGCTGGCCGATCTGGAGCACGCCCAGAACGTCAAGTCCGCCAAGCGGATGGTGGAACGTCAGCGTCCGGTGGTCTGGGATGTCCTCGAGGAGGTCATCAAGGAGCACCCGGTGCTGCTGAACCGCGCACCCACCCTGCACCGACTGGGCATCCAGGCCTTCGAGCCTCAGCTCATCGAGGGCAAGGCCATCCAGCTCCACCCGCTGGTCTGCTCGGCCTTCAACGCCGACTTCGACGGCGACCAGATGGCAGTCCACCTGCCGCTGAGCGCCGAGGCCCAGGCCGAGGCCCGGATCCTGATGCTGTCGACCAACAACATCCTCAAGCCGGCTGACGGCCGTCCGGTCGCCCTGCCCAGCCACGAGATGATCATCGGCGCCTACTACCTCACGATGGCCCTGGACGGGCTCAAGGGTGAGGGGAAGGCCTTCTCCTCGGTCGCCGAGGCGATCATGGCCCACGACCTGGGCGAGCTGGAGATCGGCGCCAAGATCAAGCTGCGTCTGCACGACATCACCGCGCCGCACGGCGAGGCGGTGCGCGCCGACGGGTCGGTCATTCTCAACACCACGCTGGGACAGGCTCTGTTCAACGAGGCGCTGCCGAAGGACTACCCCTACGTGGACTACCTGGTCGGCAAGAAGCAGATCGGCAAGATCGTCAACGACCTGGCCGAGGACCGCTCGCAGCTGGATGTCGCGGTGATCCTCGACCGGCTCAAGGACGTCGGCTTCCGCTGGGGTTCGCTGTCGGGCGTCACGGTGTCCATCGGCGATGTGCAGACCCCGCCCACCAAGCCGCAGATCCTGGCCGGCTACGAGTCCCGCGCCGACAAGGTCGACCGCGAGTACGAGCGCGGTGCGGTCACCGAGGACGAGCGTCGTCAGGACCTCATCCAGATCTGGACCGAGGCCACCGCCGAGCTCACCAAGGCGATGGAGGCGAACTTCACCCAGACCAACCCGATCTACATGATGGTGCACTCGGGCGCACGAGGGAATATGACCCAGATGCGTCAGATCGCCGCCATGCGAGGTCTGGTGGCCGACCCGAAGGGCGAGATCATCGCCCGACCCATCAAGTCAAACTTCCGTGAGGGCCTGACGGTCCTGGAGTACTTCATCTCCACCCACGGCGGTCGAAAGGGTCAGGCCGACACCGCTCTGCGTACCGCCGACTCCGGCTACCTCACCCGTCGTCTGGTCGACGTCTCCCAGGACGTCATCGTCCGCGAGGAGGACTGCGGGACCACCCGCGGGATGCCGAAGACCATCGCGGTCGACGATGGCAAGGGCACGCTGGTCCCGGTCGGCGATCTGGAGACCTCGGTCTACTCGAGGTGCCTGGCCGCCGATGCGGTGGACGCCGACGGCACGGTCGTGGTCGCGGCGAACTCCGACCTCGGCGACGCCGAGATCACCGAGCTCATCAAGCACGGGATCAGCCAGATCAAGGTGCGCTCGGTGCTCACCTGCGCGGCTCCCCAGGGGTGCTGCGCCCGGTGCTACGGACGATCCCTGTCGACCGGAAATCTGGTCGACGTCGGCGAGGCGGTCGGTATCATCGCCGCCCAGTCGATCGGCGAGCCCGGCACCCAGCTGACGATGCGTACCTTCCACACCGGTGGTGTGGCCGGCGACGACATCACCCAGGGACTTCCCCGCGTGGTCGAGCTCTTCGAGGCCCGTACCCCGAAGGGCAAGTCCGCGATCGCCGAGGCGGCCGGTGTCATCAGGCTCGACGACTCCGAGTCGCGGCGCAAGCTGATCCTGGTCCGTGACGACGGCGAGGAGGATGTCGAGTACCCGCTGCCCAGGCGGGCCCGTCTGGAGTTCGACGCCGACGGCAAGCACTTCGTGATGCGCGACGGCACGCAGGTGGAGGCCGGCCAGCAGTTGATGGGCGGCACCCTCGACCCGCAGGACGTGCTTCGCGTCCTCGGCGTGCGCAAGGTGGAGGAGCATCTCGTCTCCGAGGTCCAGAAGGTGTACAACACCCAGGGCGCCGGTATCCACGAGAAGCACATCGAGATCGTCATCCGGCAGATGCTGCGCAGGGTCACGGTCATCGAGTCCGGCGACACCCCGATGATGCCCGGCGAGCTGGTGGACCGTCCGCACTACGAGGCGGCCAACCGCAAGGCGGTCTCGGAGGGCGGTCGTCCCGCCGAGGGCCGTCCGGTCCTGATGGGCATCACGAAGGCCTCCCTGGCCACCGACTCGTGGCTGTCGGCGGCCTCCTTCCAGGAGACCACCAAGGTCCTCACCGATGCGGCGATCAACGGCAAGACCGACACCCTGGTCGGTCTCAAGGAGAACGTCATCCTCGGCAAGCTGATCCCCGCCGGCACCGGTCTGGAGCGCTACCGCAACCTGCGCGTGGAGCCCACCGCCGAGGCCAAGGCAGCCGCCTTCACGATGAACTACGACCCGTTCGACTACGACTTCGGGTCCAGCTCATCGGCGGTACCGCTGGATGATCTCGATTTCGGCGACATGGACTGACACCGACAGGTTCGGTCAGGGGCCGCGGGCATCCTCCTCAGGGAGGTGGCCCGCGGCCCCTGTCATGTCTCCCGCTCGGCCCGACATGTCGCCGATGGATGCGATCTGGCTCGGCGATGCGATAGCGTTCGCAGCGACGCCCGTGAACCGGGTTCAGCAGTCGTCGAGAGAGGCCGACCCATGTCCCGCAGCAGGTATCTCGTGTCCGGATCTGTGTGCCTGGCGATGCTGACAGGCCCCCTCGGCGCCTCCCTGGCGATGGCCGACGACCCAGCGGCCGGCGCCACCTCCTTCCAGACCTCCGCCACCCCCTCGGCCGGCGGGGACGGTTCGGGATCGGCCCCCTCGGCCGGGGCCGGGCAGTCCGCCGGTACCACCTCGGCCCCTGCCAGTCCCGCAGACCCTGCCAGCCCCACCGACTCGGCCGGTTCCGCGGACCCGACCCCCACGGGTTCCCCCTCCGGGGCGACGGACCCCTCCGGCTCGGCCTCGATCCCCGCCGACTCCGACGACCCCACGGACGACCCCTCCGACGAGGGCCTGGACCTGCCGACCCCGACGGTGGTGGCCAGCCCCGCCGAGGGAGACGCCCCGATGACGATCACCTTCACGGTGACCGGCTGCCAGACGCCGGCGACTGGCATCGAGCTGGCGGTCCTGGGTCCCGAGGCGGACGACTGGGACGACGCCGACGTCACCGACTTCACCACCGCCAGCGCCACCACGACGGTGACGGCCAGGACCCCGGGGTGGTACTCGGCGGTCGCGGTGTGCGTGATCGGCGACGAGTACCACGGCGACGAGTCGGAACAGGCCGACGTGCTGGCCTTCCCGACCGGCATCGGCTTCTCCAGGAGCAGCTGGCACCGCAATGACAGGATCACCCTCACCAGCTACGGGTTCACCGACGGCGAGCGGGTGACCTTCACGGTCTCCCGGGCCGGCGGCGGATCGAGGAGCTGGACGACGACGGCCACCGCGACCGGCGACGCGCGCCGCAATGTCTTCCCCGATGTGACCCTGCCCTACCTGGGCGGCGGGTCGTACACGATCACCATCAAGGGATCGACCTACACCAGGACGGCCGGGTTCTCCTGGGCCGAGTCCGACAGCGCCGGACCCGGTGGGGCCAGCGCCCCGACCCGACCGGTCGCACCGATCTCCACGGTGACGACGTCGACCCCGCAGAGTTCCGGGACCGGCGGGCGGCCCGGTCTGCCCAGCACCGGCGCCTGATCCGACCCGAAGCTCAGCTGCCCGCCAGCCGGACACCCGTGCGGCGACGGATCTCGGCCATCAGGTCGAGCCGCTGGGCCGTCCAGCGCTGGGGGAGTGAGCAGCGGGAGGGATCCTCCACGGCGTCGGCGAAGGCCTCCAACTCGTGACCCATGTCGCGGATCCGGCGGCGCGGGATCTCGATCACCTGGCGCGACCCCCTGGCGGTGAGGGTGAGCTGCGAGGGGTCCTCGATGGAGTCGGCGGTGAGGGTGGCGTCCTCCCCCTGAATCACGCTCGGGGCACTGGAGTCGCTGATCTTCGACCAGGTCACCGTGCACAGATGGCCGGGGTACCGGGCGGTCAGGACGCCAGCCCCGTCGATCGACGGATCGAGCGGTCGATCCTGCCGGTCGGCGGTCCCGGGCTGCTGGTGCCCGATGAGAACGGCCTCGGTGCTGAAGGTCGGGGGCTGGCCGAAGAGCTCGATCATCGCCTCCAGGGCGTAGGTGCCGATGTCCATCAGGGCACCGGCCCCCATCGCCGGGTCGAAGATCCCCGGGGTCTGGCCGGCCAGGAACCGGTCGTACCGGCTGGACCGCTGGCAGTAGCCCAGCTGGGACAGCCGGATCCTGCCGAGCCGGGGGAGTGCCTCGCGCAGGGCCGCGGTGCCCGGGTGCCACACCGAGTTGCGGTTGGCCTCCAGCAGGGCCAGCCCCCTGGCCCGGGCGAGGTCGACCAGATCCTGCCAGCCGGCGGGGGTGACGCAGGCCGACTTCTCGACCAGGACGTGCTTGCCGGCCCGCAGCATGGCCCGGGCCTGGTCGTGGTGCAGGGCACTGGGGCTGGCGATGTAGACCGCGTCGATCCCGGACCCGGCGAGCTCCTCGAGGGTGGTCACCACCCGGTCGACGCCGACCTGGTCGGCGAAGGCCCGGCCGCGGGCGGCGCTGCGGGAGTGGACGACGGTGTGGCGGATCCGGGAACTGTCGGCGACGGCGTCGAGCAGATGCTCGGTGATGGCGCTGGTCCCGATGGTGGCGAGCGAGATCATGACCGAGAGCCTACGACCGACCGTCTTTGCCAATCGGGCCGCGCAGAGATATTCTTCACTACCGTGTCCGGTGTGCCCGGACACTGTGTGCGTGCCCTGGCACGGCGACACGACCTCTCGAGTTGCTGCGAGACGGTCCGCCGGTGCGGAGTTCGTACAGTATCTGAGACGCCAGAGCGAGGGACAGCGGTGATCCCGACGCCGGTGCACCAGGTGCGCAGCCAGGGAACAAGAACCCAACGGAAAGAGATACCAGCCGGTGCCTACAATCCAGCAGTTGGTCCGAAAGGGCCGCACTGACAAGATCAGCAAGAACAAGACGCCTGCCCTCAAGGGCTCCCCGCAGCGCCGTGGCGTGTGCACCCGCGTCTACACCACCACCCCGAAGAAGCCGAACTCGGCCCTTCGCAAGGTTGCGCGTGTGCGCCTGTCCTCGGGTATCGAGGTCACGGCCTACATCCCCGGGATCGGTCACAACCTGCAGGAGCACTCGATGGTGCTCGTGCGCGGCGGCCGTGTCAAGGACCTCCCCGGCGTCCGGTACAAGATCGTCCGCGGCTCCCTCGACACCCAGGGTGTCAAGGGCCGCAAGCAGGCCCGTAGCCACTACGGCGCCAAAAAGGAGAAGTGAGCCATGCCTCGTAAGGGACCGGCGCCCAAGCGCCCCGTGATGGTCGACCCGGTGTACGGGTCTCCGATCGTCTCCCAGCTGGTGAGCAAGATCCTCAAGGACGGCAAGAAGACCGTCGCCCAGGACATCGTCTACACCGCCCTCGAGGGCTGCCGCACCAAGACCAACACCGATCCGGTGCAGACTCTCAAGCGCGCTCTCGACAACATCAAGCCCTCCCTGGAGGTCAAGTCCCGGCGAGTCGGCGGCGCCACCTACCAGGTGCCCGTCGAGGTCAAGCCCGCCCGCGCCACCACCCTGTCGATGCGCTGGCTGGTCGGGTTCTCCCGCGAGCGTCGCGAGAAGACCATGGCCGAGCGGCTCATGAATGAGATCCTCGATGCCTCCAACGGCCTCGGCGCTTCGGTGAAGCGTCGCGAGGACACCCACAAGATGGCCGAGGCCAACCGCGCCTTCGCGCACTACCGCTGGTGATTCTCCGCCCCCTCGTCGATGGACGAGGGGGCACCACCATGCAGTCAGCAGCAGAATGTGCGCCGATGGGCCTGCCGGGCGATGTCCCGGGCTCATCGGCGCCTGCCTGCTCATCACACATCTCGCGGGTTCCCCGGTCGCAGTTCCGCCTCCGGCTCATCCGTGCCAGGAATCAACCCGCCCAGACGACTCATTCAGAGATTTGAGGTTTGAACACTGTGGCCACCACAGACCTGACCAAGGTTCGCAATATCGGCATCATGGCCCACATCGACGCCGGTAAGACCACGACGACCGAGCGCATCCTCTACTACACCGGAAAGTCCTACAAGATCGGCGAGGTCCACGACGGCGCCGCCACCATGGACTGGATGGAGCAGGAGCAGGAGCGAGGGATCACCATCACCTCGGCCGCCACCACCACCTTCTGGCATGACATCCAGATCAACATCATCGACACCCCCGGACACGTCGACTTCACCGTCGAGGTGGAGCGTGCGCTGCGCGTTCTCGACGGCGCTGTCGCTGTCTTCGACGGCGTCGCCGGTGTCGAGCCGCAGTCGATGACCGTCTGGCGCCAGGCTGCTCACTACGGTGTTCCGCGCATCTGTTACATCAACAAGATGGACCGCACCGGCGCCTCCTTCGAGCACTGCGTGACGACCATCAAGGAGCGTCTGCACGCCATTCCGGTGCTCCTCCAGCTGCCGATCGGCGCCGAGGAGAACTTCATCGGCATCATCGACCTCATCGACATGGACGCCAAGACCTGGCGCGGCGAGACCGAGCTCGGCGCCCACTTCGAGACCGAGGAGATCCCCGCCGATCTCAAGGAGGCCGCCGAGGCCGCCCGCGCCGAGATGCTGGAGACCGTCGCCGAGAACGACGAGGAGTTCATGGAGGTCTACCTCGATGACCCCGACTCGGTGACCAAGGAGCAGATCAAGGCGGCGATCCGCCGCGGCGTCATCGCCAACGTGTTCACCGCCGTCACCTGCGGCACCTCCTTCAAGAACAAGGGCGTCCAGCCCCTGCTCGACGCCATCGTCGACTACCTGCCCTCCCCCGAGGACGTCCCGGCGATCAAGGGCTTCAAGCCCGGCGACGAGTCGGTCGAGATCGACCGCAAGCCCACCGATGACGACCCGCTGTCGGTGCTGGCCTTCAAGATCGCCACCGACCCGCACCTGGGCAAGCTGACCTATGTGCGGATCTACTCCGGAGTCCTCAAGGCCGGCGAGCAGGTGCTCAACGCCACCAAGGACAAGAAGGAGCGGATCGGCAAGATCTACCTGATGCACGCCAACAAGCGTCAGGAGGTCGCCGAGCTGGGCGCCGGCATGATCGGCGCGGTGATGGGTCTGAAGGACACCACCACCGGCGAGACCCTGTGCGACCCGGCACACCCGATCGTGCTGGAGTCGATGGTCTTCCCGAACCCGGTCATCGAGCAGGCCATCGAGCCGAAGTCGAAGGCCGACCAGGAGAAGCTGGCCGCCGCGATTCAGCACCTCGTCGAGGAGGACCCGACCTTCCGGGTGCACACCGACGAGGAGACCGGCCAGACCATCATCGCCGGCATGGGCGAGCTGCACCTGGACGTCTTCATCGACCGGATGAAGCGCGAGTTCCACGTGGAGGCCAACATCGGCAAGCCGCAGGTGGCCTACCGCGAGACCATTCACAAGAAGGTCGACAAGTACGAGTACACCCACAAGAAGCAGACCGGTGGTTCCGGCCAGTTCGCGCGGGTGGTCATCTCCATCGAGCCGACCGAGCCCGGCTCCGGCTACGAGTTCGTCAACGCCGTCACCGGCGGCCGCATCCCCAAGGAGTACATCCCCTCGGTGGACGCCGGTGTCCGTGACGCCATGCAGTTCGGTGTGCTGGCCGGCTACCCGATGGAGGATCTCAAGTGCACCCTCCTCGACGGCGCCTACCATGAGGTCGACTCCTCCGAGATGGCCTTCAAGATCGCCGGATCGATGGCCTTCAAGGAGGCTGCCCGCAAGGCTCAGCCCGGAATCCTGGAGCCGCTGATGGCGGTGGAGGTGACCACTCCCGAGGACTACCTGGGCACCGTGATCGGCGACCTCAACGCCCGCCGCGGCCAGATCCAGGAGATGGTGGAGGAGCACGGGAACAAGGTGGTCCGGGCGCTGGTCCCGCTGTCCGAGATGTTCGGATATGTCGGCGACCTGCGGTCCAAGACCTCCGGCCAGGCCTCCTACTCGATGGAGTTCGACTCCTACGGTGAGACCCCGACCTCCGTGGCCGAGGAGATCATCGCGAAGGCCAACGGCACCAAGTGACCGCTGGCAGTACCTCCCGACGGGGGTACTGTCCACGGTGTCGGGCGGGGGAGCAACCTTCCCCGCCCGGCGTCATGACCGCCGAATGGACCCGGGGGACCGGGCCTGTTCTGTCGGCGTATTCTCATGGGTCCGTCAGTTTGACTGAGGGCAGCCCATGCAGCAGACTAGGACGAGTTCCCTGACCTCGGGTCGGGGCCGTCCAGAAGATGTCCGTGGGATCCGCCTACGGGCAACCACACGACGCGCACCGCGCAAGAGCGGGCGACATTTTCAGAAGGAGCCCCAGTGGCAAAGGCCAAGTTCGAGCGGACCAAGCCGCACGTCAACATCGGCACCATCGGACACATCGACCACGGCAAGACGACGCTCACCGCGGCGATCTCCAAGGTGCTGCACGACAAGTACCCGGAACTCAACGAGGAGTCGGCGTTCGATCAGATCGACAAGGCCCCTGAAGAGCGCCAGCGCGGCATCACCATCTCGATCGCTCACATCGAGTACCAGACCGAGAAGCGTCACTACGCGCACGTCGACTGCCCCGGGCACGCCGACTACGTCAAGAACATGATCACCGGTGCCGCCCAGATGGACGGTGCGATCCTCGTGGTGGCCGCCACCGACGGCCCGATGCCCCAGACCCGCGAGCACGTCCTGCTCGCCCGCCAGGTCGGCGTCCCCGCCATCGTCGTCGCCCTCAACAAGTGCGACATGGTCGATGACGAGGAGCTCATCGAGCTCGTCGAGATGGAGGTCCGCGAGCTGCTGACCTCTCAGGAGTTCGACGGCGACAACTGCCCGGTCGTCCGGGTGTCCGCCTTCCAGGCTCTGCAGGGTGACCCGAAGTGGACCCAGTCCATCCTCGATCTGATGGACGCGGTCGACGAGTACATCCCGACCCCGAAGCGTGAGCTGGACAAGCCCTTCCTGATGCCGATCGAGGATGTCTTCACCATCACCGGTCGTGGCACCGTGGTGACCGGCCGTGTCGAGCGCGGCATCGTCAAGACGGGCGAGGAGATCGAGATCGTGGGCGTCCACGACACGACCACCAAGACCACCGTCACCGGTGTCGAGATGTTCCGTAAGATCCTCGACGAGGGCGAGGCCGGCGACAACATCGGCGTCCTGCTCCGTGGCACCAAGAAGGAGGAGGTACAGCGTGGAATGGTGCTGTGCAAGCCGGGTACCACCACTCCGCACACCGACTTCGAGGGTCAGGTCTACGTGCTGAAGAAGGAGGAGGGTGGCCGTCACAAGCCGTTCTTCTCCCACTACAGCCCGCAGTTCTACTTCCGGACCACCGACATCACCGGAACCGTCGAGCTGCCCGAGGGCACCGAGATGGTGATGCCCGGTGACAACACCGAGATGACCGTTCACCTGATCCACCCCATCGCCATGGAGGAGCAGCTGAAGTTCGCTATCCGCGAGGGCGGCCGCACCGTCGGCGCCGGTCGTGTGACCAAGATCCTCAAGTGATCTGATTCCTGTTCGCAGGGCCGTGGCCCGTCCCCCGAGGGGGACGGGCCACTGTGCGTTTCGGGGACTGTGCGTTCCGGGGTGCTGCCGTGTCAACAGCGGTGCGTGTGCGGCACGTGGGAGGAGTTCAGTCCCCGGCGCGGATGGTCCTGGGAACCTGCTCCTTGATCCGCTGGAGCTGGGCCTGCGAGGAGCGAGTGCCCAGCACCTGGGCCCAGGCGTCGACCAGTTCCTCGTGGTAGCTGTGGCCGTGGCCGCCGGGGGTGGCCACCGAGATGGCCATGTCGGCGGTGACCTGCCAGAAGGTGGACCAGGGAGTCCAGGAGATCCTCGGGTTGACGTCGATGCCGGCCCTCTCCCGGATCCAGTCGGGTTCGCGCCAGATGAGCGAGGGGGACCACCACACCACCGGGTCGGAGGTGTGCTGCAGGTAGATTACCCGCGGCGTCTGCCAGCTGCCGTAGGGGGATCCCCAGCGGTTGCGGTCCAGATACCGCGGGGTGGGGGCGAAGCGGATGTGACGGCCGTTGTCGATCACCGGTGCGACCTCGGGGGAGCCCTGCTGCCGTGAGGCGTTGAGATCTCTCCAGATCGGGGTGAATCCCGGGGTGCCCACCCACACCGCACCGTCGACTCTCGACATCATCTCGCTGGCGGAGCTGAAGGCCGCCTGACCGCCGTAGGAACCCAGCGAGACCCCGGCGGCGTAGAGCCGGGGACGATGGACCGGATCCAGTCGACTCCAGTAGGCGTGCACGGTGTCGAGGAGCACCGTCCCGGCTCGCTGGGCGGAACTGCGGTCCAGCAGGAAGGCCGCCGGACTGCCGAGAAAGCTGTACTGCATCGTGGCGGTGGCGCAGTCGCCGCCGGTGAGGTACTCCACCGATGCCACCGACCACTCCTCCACCCAGCCGGCGCCGGTGGTGGTGTGCAGAACCAGCACCTTGCGGTCGAAGGCGCGGGTCCGGATGAGCTCGGCGAGGACGGTCCGCGCCCCGGCGGACAGGTCGTGGTCGGCCGGCAGTCTCGCATAGACCCGGATGGGTTCCTTCGCCGGGTGACCGGTCAGCTCGGCGATGTCGGCGGCCGAGGGTCCGTCGCTGATGTAGTTCTGGCCCTTGCGGCCCAGGTTCGACCAGCTCTCCACCGATCCCGGGCCTCCCGATCTCAGCGTCGAGTCGGGTCGTCGGGCACCGGGAGTGGTCCGGTCGTTGATGACGCTCATCTGATGGGCGACGGCATTCGCAGCCGTCGTGACGATGACATTGTTGGTGGCGATGAGCAGCACCACCAGTCCGAGGATGAGCACACCGCCGGCGGCCACCGGCTGGGTGATGAACCGGCGGACACCGGCGTAGAGCAGTGCCACGCCGTGCCTGAGGGCCCGCACCAGGCCGATCGAGGCGACGACAGCCGCCAGACCCACCACCGCCCCGACCGTCTGGCTCCACCAGATCCGGCCCGGCAGGTGGACCGTCCGGGAGATGTCGCGCTGCTGCTGGATGCTCCAGAACCACACCACGACCGTGGTGGCGACCAGTACCCCGTAGCCGATCCGGCGCAGCACGGCCACCGCTCGCGAGGAGGCGGTGACCCGCAGCCCGATGAGCCGGGCGAATCCTCGTGCGCAGGCCCCCACCAGCACTCCGACCCCGTAGGCGAACAGGGTGGACAGGAAGACGCTGGCGGCGGTCATCCACCAGGTCCGGGAGATGAGGCTGGGGGTCAGTGCGGTCCAGAAGCCGAACAGCCCGAGCACCACCCCGACCACCGAGGCGTCGCTGAACACTCGACGGGCCAGGGTGCGCTGGGTGCTGTTCCATCTCTCGACGAGCAGCGCGATGCGGCCCTCCTCAGAACGCTGGGCGGGGGCCGGCGGCTGGTGGGCGAGATCCTGAGTGGTGTCCTCCGGCGACCCCGGGGAGGAGGGGAGGCTCACTCAGCGGCTGCCCGTTCCGCGATGCCGCGCAGGAATCCCGCCTGGCCCAGATGCTGGAGGCAGTCGGTGATGATCGAGACGATGCGCACCGACAGGGTGACCGGCGGGGTGTAGCTGTCGTCGACGACCCGGTCCAGATCGGCCTGGTCGAGGGCCCCGACCAGTGCTGCGGCATCCTCGCAGGCGGCCTCAAGGTAGGCCCGCAGGTCCTGCACCGGGGCGACCACGTGGATGACATCCTCGGGTCGTTGACCGTAGCCGGTGGCGCCGGCCCCCAGCCGACTGTCCGGAAGCGGCAGCCCGAGTCTCTCGGCCCACTCATCGGCCCACAACTGGTCGCCGCCGAGCACGTCGTGGAGCTGGGCGTCGAGTCCGCGGGCGGTGTGCCACAGCAGCCAGCAGATGGTGTTGGTGGCGGGAGCCGCCTGGTAGCGGGCCAGCTCGTCGTCCAGTCCGTCGCAGACCCGGCCCCCCTCGTCGCGGATGCGACCGATGAAGTCCGTCAGTACAGCGATCGAGTCAGTCATGGGGCCAACACTAGTTGTCCGGGCGGGGACTCAGCGGCCGGCGACGACCTCCCAGTTCCTGGTGAAGAAGTCGGCCGGGTCGATGACCCCGCGTTCGGTCACGGTTTCGATGAGCAGCTGGCGGATCTCCAGCTGGCCGTCCCACAGCACCGGGGCCTGGCGCACGTGCGGGAATCCGCCGCCGCCGTTGAGCCGGTAGTTGTTGACGGCCAGCGCGAAGGGCTGGTCGGTGGCCAGTTCCGTGCCCTGCCAGGCCAGGTCGCAGATCCTGGACCCGACCGGTCGGGTGATGTCGATCCGGTAGGTCACCCCGGTGAGGGCGTCGAAGTTGTAGTCCCAGACCGTGCGGCCCTGGCGGCTGGCCCGGGTGATGCCTCCCTCGGCGACCGGTCTCGGATCGATCGGTGTGCCGGGGGCCACCTGCCCGAAGTAGGACGCCGAGTGCTCCAGGTAGTCGCGCAGCTGACCGCCGGTGAGCCGGATCGCGGCCAGGGTGTTCTCGAAGGGGTACATCCCGGCGATGTCGCGCAGTCTCACCTGGCCGGCGGGCAGTTCGGCGGTCCGGGAGAAGGGGGAGACCTGGGCGATCACCGGCAGGTCGGTGTCCTCGCCGCCGAGATCGGCCAGCGCCCGGGCCACGGCGTCGACCTGGGTCTGGGCCACCAGGTCGAGGATCGGGGTGTCGCGGACGGTCGCCGACCGGGCGCTCAGCGTGGTGGTGCACCGGGCGACCGGGGTGTTGACATAGGCCACCGTCCGGCGGTGGGCGGCCGCCAGCTGCGGGTCGGCGACCAGGCTGGGGTCGTCGTCCTGCCCGGCGGTGGGACAGATGGTGACCCAGTCCGGTACGGCCGAGTGGTCGACCCGGACGGCCGGGCTCCGGTCCGGCTGCGCGGGGTCGCCGAGGAGCAGCGGGATGTCGACGCGGGCGATGGCGCTGGCCCATGCCCCCGGCTGGGCGATGAGCACCCGGTGTCCGGAGGCTCCCTCGACGACCCTCGACAGCGGGGCGGCGTGGGTGTGGCCGGCGATCACCAGATCGATGTCGGGAACCGTGCCGGCCAGCGAGGTGGCGCAGTTCTCCGCCATCTGGCGGTAGATCGGCGGGCGGTCGGCCTCGTCCAGCCCGCTGTGGGCGAGCACCACGACGACATCGGCGCCGGCCCGGCGCAACCGGCCGGCCTGGTGGGCGGCCGCCTCGATGGGATCGGTCAGTGCCACCCGACCGTCCAGGTGGCTGCGGTCCCAGACCGCCGAACCCGGCGTCGTGACCCCGATCACCCCGAGCAGCACCCGGTGGCCGGCCACCGTCTTCTCCACCAGGGCGGTGGCGCGGGTGAGCGGCTCACCGGTGGACCGGTCGATGACATTGGCTCCCAGCAGCGGTGCGGTGAGGCTGCGGGTATGGGCCGCGAGCACCTCGAGACCGGCGTTGAACTCGTGGTTGCCGATCACCGCGGCGTCGTAGCCCATCAGGTCCATCGCCCGCGCCATCGGGTCGCAGTCCAGCTGCTGGTCCTTGCCCGCCCGCTCGGGATGGGCCCACAGATAGGTCAGCGGGGTGCCCTGGATGGTGTCGCCGTTGTCCAGCAGGGCGACCGCCCCGGGAGCCCGTTCGGCTCGGACCCGTGCCACGATGGTCGACATCCGGGCCAGCCCCAGCGGCGGCTGGGCCTGCCCCCCGGTCGACCGGGGGTCGGCGGGGAAGGGGGCGTCGCTGAAATAGTCCCAGTTGTACAGGTGCCCGTGCACATCGGTGCTGGCCAGGATGGTCAGCACTGCGGACGAGACACCGCCGCTGGCGGTCATCGGACCATCCTCACTTGGCCTGCTGCTTCTGGATGTGGGCCCACTCGTCGCGCAGCCCCACCGTCCGGTGGAAGAGCATCGGCTGATCGGTGTCGGCGGCGAAGTAGCCGAGCCGCTCGAACTGGATCACCTCTCCGGGGTCGGTCTGGGCCGCGGCGGGCTCCAGCTTGCAGCCGGTCAGCGTCTCCCGGGAGGCCGGGTTGAGGTCGTCGAGGGCCTCTCCGGTCGCCTCGCCGGGCACCTCGACGGTGAACAGCCGGTCGTAGAGCCGCACCTCGGCCTCCACGGCATGGGCCGCCGAGACCCAGTGCATGGTGGACTTCACCTTCCGGCCGTCGGGGGCATTGCCCCCGCGCGACTGCGGGTCGTAGCTGGCGTGCACCGCCACGACATCGCCCGCCTCGTCCTTGACGACGTCGGTGGCGGTCACCAGGTAGGCCCCGCGCAGCCTCACCTCGCGTCCCGGCGAGAGCCGGAAGTACTTGCGCGGCGGATTCTCCCGGAAGTCGTCCTGCTCGATCCACAGGGTTCCGGTGAAGGGGACCTTGCGGACCCCGTCGTCGGGGTTCTCCGGGTTGTTGACGATCTCGAAGTACTCGACGACCGGGTTGCCCTCGGCATCGGTGGGCCAGCCGTCCAGGATCAGCGCCAGGGGCCGGAGCACCGCCATCCGACGCAGCGCCGTGCGGTTGAGCTCTTTGCGCACGAAGGACTCGAACTCCTCGATGGCACGCACCGAGTTGTTGCGGGTGGTGCCGATCGCGGTGCAGAAGTCGCGGATCGCGGCGGCCGGGTAGCCGCGTCGGCGCATTCCCCGCAGGGTGGGCATCCGCGGATCATCCCAGCCGTCGACCAGCCGGTCGTCGACCAGTTTCTTGAGGCGGCGCTTGGAGGTGATGGTGTGGGTCAGCTCCAGGCGGGCGAACTCGCGCTGCTTGGGAGCCGGACGATCCAGCGGCAGGTGCGCCAGGAACCACTCGTAGAGCGGACGGTGACTGTTGAACTCCAGGGAGCACAGCGAGTGGGTGACCCCCTCGATGGCGTCGGACTGGCCGTGCGCCCAGTCGTAGGTGGGGTAGATCTTCCACTTCTCGCCGGTGCTGTGGTGGCTCAGGTGACGGATCCGGTACATCACCGGGTCGCGCAGCCACATGTTCTCGTCCTGCATGTCGATCCTGGCTCGCAGGCAGCGGGAACCGTCCGGGAACTCCCCGGCGCGCATCCTCTCCAGCAGGTCCAGGCTCTCGGCGGCCGGTCGGTCCCGGTAGGGGCTCTCGACGCCGGGACGGCCGTAGCCGCCGCGCTGGGCCGAGATCGTCTCGGGGTCCTGGTCGTCGACATAGGCCAGGCCCTGCTCGATGAGGTACTGCGCCCACCGGTAGAGCTGCTCGAAGTAGTCGGAGGCGTGCACCACCCTGCCGGGGACGTATCCCAGCCAGGCGATGTCGTCGACGATCGCCTGGACGTACTCGGTCTCCTCGGTGCCGGGGTTGGTGTCGTCGAGACGCAGATTGCACACCCCGTCGAAGTCGGCGGCGATGCCGAAGTCGGTGACGATGGCCTTGGCGTGGCCGATGTGGAGGTAGCCGTTCGGCTCCGGGGGGAAGCGGGTCTGGACCCGGCCGTCGTAGGTGCCCTGCTCATTGTCCTCGCGGATCACCTCGCGGATGAAGTCCGAGGGAGCGGCCGGGGCGGGTGCGGGCTGCTCGGCCGGTCTCCGGTGGGAGGGGGCGCTGACGGGTGAGGGGGTGGGTTCTGCCATGACCCGAAAATTACCAGTACTCGGCCGGACCCCGGGCAACGCGGCACCCGGGTCCCGGGGAGACGGCGGGCCCCAGGGGCCGGCCGGAAAGTACAGTGTCCTCATCATGACTGATTCCCCGCAGACTCCCGCGCGCACCCGCGTCGCCCCCTCCCCGACCGGCGATCCCCATGTCGGAACGGCCTACATGGCCCTGTTCGACAAGGCATGGGCCCGTCAGACCGGCGGGCAGTTTGTGCTGCGGATCGAGGACACCGACCGCAACCGACTGGTCCAGGGATCCGAGGAGCAGATCTACCAGACCCTCGACTGGCTGGGGCTGGGCCCCGACGAGAGCCCCCTGCTGGGCGGCCCCTACGCCCCGTACAAGCAGTCCGAGCGGCTGGACACCTACCGGCCCTATGTCGAGCGGCTGCTCGCCGAGGGCCACGCCTACCACTGCTGGTGCTCCCCCGAGAGGCTGGCCCAGCTGAGGGCCGAGCGGGCCGCCGCGAAGTCCCCCGACACCGGATACGACCGGATGTGCCTGGGGATGACCAAGGAGGAGCGCTCGAAGCTGCCTGGATTCACCGAGACCCCGGTGGTCCGGATGCTGATCCCCGACGACGTCGAGCTCGGCTTCCACGACCTCATCCGCGGCGAGGTGCGGGCACCCCACCCCGACGACCAGGTCATCCTCAAGGCCGACGGCTTCCCGACCTATCACCTGGCCGTCGTCGTCGACGACCACCTGATGGGCATCAACACGGTGGTCCGCGGCGAGGAGTGGATCTCCTCGACCCCCAAGCACCTGCTGCTCTACCGCTGGCTCGGCTGGCAGGCGCCGCAGTTCGCCCACATGCCGCTGCTGCGCAACACCGACAAGTCGAAGATCTCCAAGCGCAAGAATCCGGCCGCCCGGCTGATGTGGTTCCGCGAGCAGGGGTATCTTCCCGAGGCGCTGCGCAACTTCCTCCAGCTGCTCGCCTACCCGACGATCGCCGAGGGTCAGGAGGTGGAGAGCTTCCAGTCCTTCACCCACCGGTTCCGCTGGCAGGACATCTCCACCGGCGGACCGGTCTTCGACGTCACCAAGCTGGACTGGCTCAACGGCCAGTACATCCGCAGCCTGGAGACCGGGGAGCTGGCCGACCGGGTGCTCGCCCACGCCACCTCCGCCGGGCAGCTGGTCGACCCCTCGCAGCGCACCACCGACCTCATCCGGGCCGGCGTGCCGCTCATCCAGGAGCGGCTCACCCTGCTGTCGGAGGCGGTGCCGAAGCTGTCCTTCCTGCTGGTCGCCGATGACGAGCTGACCTTCGACCAGGACTCCACCGCCAAGCTGAAGGGAGACCCGGCGGCCATCCTGGCGGCCGGGATCGCCGCCCTGGAGCAGCTCACCGATGAGCAGTTCACCGCCGAGCCGATCCAGCAGGCGCTGCGCACCGGGGTGTGCGAGGAGCTGGGGATCAAGCCGCGGGTCGGGTTCGCCCCGATCCGGGTCGGCGTCACGGGCAACCGGGTCTCCCCGCCGCTCTTCGAGTCGATGGAGATCCTGGGTCGCCAGTCCTGCCTGGCCAGGCTCCGCCGGTTCGCCGAGGTCATCGCCGCGCGCTGAGCGGGCCGCGTCCCGTCCGGGGGTGGGGACCGAACACGGATCCCTCTCGATTTGGCCTCGGGCGGGATGCGTGAGAGACTGTCCGGGTTGCTCCGAAGCGGGCCTCGGTGCGCTGTCCAGTGATTCGTGGAATCCCGGGAAGGCATCGGAGCCCACACCACTCATCGTGGCGGTCGTCCCAGGACGGTCCGATGCGATGTCCGCCCCACAGCGGGTGTGGCGCCTCGGAGGATGCACAAATGCACAGTGTTCCCCGGTAGTGATGTCCGTTCCCCGGTACATGGCCAGGAGAGCTCAGGTGCAGTGCGTCCCTCAGGTGCGCGACACACCCGACCTCGGGGGCCGGTGGAGGAGCTGGAAGGAGCCTCGTGGATCTTCCGATGACCTGGACGGTCGTCGGAACCATTCACCTGGATCTGACAATGCGGGACGCGGCCTCAGCCGGGTCCCATGCCGGAACCCTCTGAACGCACCGGAGTAATCCGGGTGTGGCAGGGACGAGTAGAAGGAACAACTGTGGCGGGACAAAAGATCCGCATCAGGCTGCGGGCCTACGACCACGAGGTCATCGACTCGTCGGCGCGCAAGATCGTCGACACGGTGACCCGTACGGGGGCCAAGGTCGCAGGCCCGGTGCCGCTTCCTACTGAGAAGAACGTGTTCTGTGTAATCCGTTCGCCCCACAAGTACAAGGACAGCCGCGAGCACTTCGAGATGCGCACCCACAAGCGGCTCATCGACATTCTCGACCCGACCCCCAAGACGGTTGACTCGCTGATGCGTCTCGACCTGCCGGCCGGCGTCGACATCGAGATCAAGCTTCCGTGAGGTTGAGCACCATGAGCAATGAACGCAAAGTGAAGGGCGTGCTGGGCACCAAGCTCGGCATGACCCAGCTGTGGGACGAGAACAACAAGGTCGTTCCCGTCACCGTGATCCAGGCCGGGCCCTGTGTGGTCACCCAGGTGCGCACCCCCGAGACCGACGGCTACTCCGCCGTCCAGCTCGGCTTCGGCGCCGTCAAGGCCAAGAAGGTCACCAAGCCGGAGTCCGGCCACTTCGAGCGTGCCGGGGTCACCCCCCGCAAGCACCTCGTCGAGCTGCGGACCTCCGACGCCTCCGAGTACACCCTCGGACAGGAGATCACCGCCGACGTCTTCGAGGCCGCCGAGATCGTCGATGTCACTGGCACCAGCAAGGGCCACGGCACCGCCGGCGTCATGAAGCGCCACGGGTTCAAGGGCCTGCGCGCCAGCCACGGCGTCCACCGCAAGCACCGCTCACCCGGTTCCATCGGTGGCTGCTCCACCCCTGGCAAGGTGCTCAAGGGCATGCGGATGGCCGGCCGGATGGGCAATGACCGGATCACCGTCCAGAACCTTCCGGTGCACTCGGTCGATTCCGAGCGCGGGATCATCCTGGTCCGGGGCGCCGTTCCCGGTGCCAAGGGCTCCCTCGTGGTCGTCCGCAGCGCCGCCAAGCAGGCTGCCAAGAATGGGGATGCCGCATGAGTGAGAACAAGACCGTCGACGTCCTGAACGCGAAGGGCAAGAAGTCCGGCTCCGTCGAGCTTCCGGCCCACGTCTTCGACGTCGCCACCAACATTCCGCTGATCCACCAGGTCGTGGTGGCCCAGCAGGCCGCCGCTCGCCAGGGCACCCACGCCACCAAGACCCGGGCCATGGTGTCCGGCGGTGGCAAGAAGCCGTGGCGCCAGAAGGGCACCGGCCGCGCCCGTCAGGGTTCCACCCGCGCCCCCCAGTGGGTCGGTGGTGGAGTCGTGCACGGTCCGCAGCCCCGCTCCTACGCCCAGCGCACCCCCAAGAAGATGGTCGCCGCCGCCCTGCGCGGGGCGCTGTCGGACCGGGCTCGCGACGGGCAGCTGTTCGTGCTGACCTCCCTGGTCGAGGGCGACAAGCCCTCCACCAAGGCCGCCAAGGCCGTGCTCGCCTCGATCGGCGAGCTCAACAAGGTCCTGGTCGTGCTGGGACGCCAGGAGGAGAACTCCTGGCTGTCGGTGCGCAACCTCGCCGAGGTGCACGTGCTGGCCGCTGACCAGCTCAACGCCTACGACGTCGTCAAGTCCGACCAGGTGGTCTTCACCCGGGCCGCCTTCGACGCCTTCGTCGGCGCCGGCACGGATGCCGCCGAGGTCGAGGTCCCCGAGACCGACACCGCAGACCTGCACCCCTTCGGTTCGGACTCCTTCCGCGGGGACAACCCGCCCGAGGGATTCGACATCAAGGGCAATGAGAGCTCCATGAAGTTCCACACCCCGGAGTCGCCCTGGTACGGGCGCACCATCGCCGAGGTCTGGTTCGCCACCACCGAGGCCGCTGAGGCCGCTGGTTTCGTCAACGCCGTCAAGTCCGCCAAGGCGGGCTCCGATGAGGAGGACGCCAAGTGAGCGATCTGAAGATTCGCGACCCGCGGGACATCATCCTCGCGCCGGTCGTCTCCGAGAAGAGCTACGGCCTGCTCGACCAGAACGCCTACACCTTCCTGGTGCGGCCGACGGCCAACAAGACCGAGATCAAGATCGCCATCGAGCAGATCTTCGGCGTCAAGGTCGTCGGGGTCAACACGATGAACCGCAAGGGCAAGGCGCGTCGCACCCGCGACGGTCTTGGCCGTCGCAAGGACACCAAGCGCGCGATCGTGACGGTGGCCGAGGGAGATCGCATCGACATCTTCGCCGGCCAGGGCGAGTGAGCCCGAGCAGCGAAAGACAAGGAACGAAGATCCATGGGTATCCGAAAGCACAAGCCGACAACCCCGGGCCGTCGTGGCTCGAGCGTGTCGGACTTCGTTGAACTGACTCGCTCCACCCCCGAGAAGTCGCTGCTGGTCTCCAAGTCGAAGACCGGTGGTCGCAACAACTCCGGGCGGATCACCACCCGTCACATCGGTGGTGGCCACAAGCAGGCCTACCGCATCATCGATTTCAAGCGGTACGACAAGGACGGCGTGCCGGCCAAGGTCGCTCACATCGAGTACGACCCGAACCGCAACGCCCGCATCGCCCTGCTGCACTTCGCCGATGGCGCCAAGCGCTACATCATCGCTCCGCTGGGCGTCGCCCAGGGTGCGAAGATCGAGTCCGGCGTCGAGGCCGACATCAAGCCCGGCAACAACCTGCCGCTGCGCAACATCCCGGTCGGCACCACGGTGCACGCCGTGGAGCTGCGCCCCGGTGGTGGCGCCAAGATGGGTCGCGCGGCCGGTGCCGCCGTCCAGCTGGTAGCCCGCGAGGGCAAGTACGCCACTCTGCGTCTGCCCTCGGGTGAGATGCGGATGGTCGACATCCGCTGCCGCGCCACGATCGGCGAGGTCGGCAATGCCGAGCAGTCCAACATCAACTGGGGCAAGGCCGGCCGCACCCGGTGGAAGGGCGTCCGCCCGACCGTCCGCGGTGTCGTGATGAACCCCGTCGACCACCCCCACGGTGGTGGCGAGGGCCGCACCTCCGGTGGCCGTCACCCGGTGAGCCCCTGGGGCAAGCCCGAGGGCCGCACCCGCAACAAGAAAAAGGCGAGCAGCCGTCTGATCGTGCGTCGCCGCAAGTCCGGCAAGAAGCGCTGATTGGGAGTCTGAGGTATGCCACGCAGTCTTAAGAAGGGCCCCTTCGTCGATGAGCACCTGGCCAAGAAGGTCGATGCTCAGAACGAGGCGGGTACGCACAACGTCATCAAGACATGGTCGCGCCGTTCCATGGTGACCCCCGACATGATCGGGCACACCATTGGCGTGCACGACGGCCGCAAGCATGTGCCGGTCTTCGTCACCGAGGCGATGGTCGGGCACAAGCTCGGAGAGTTCGCCCCGACGAGGACCTTCCGGGGTCACGTGAAGGACGACAAGAAGGCGCGCAGGCGCTGACGAGAGGGAAGCTGATTCATGAGCAACACAGAGAATGAGCCCAGCCGTCGCCGCACCGCGCTGCTCGGCGACCGCCCGGGATCCTTCGCGATCGCCCGGCACGTCCGGATGAGCGCCACGAAGTGCCGCCGGGTCGTCGACCTGGTGCGCGGGATGGACGCCACCGACGCGGTGACGATGTTGAAGTTCCAGCCGCAGGCAGCCGCTGAGCCGGTGGGCAAGGTGGTCGCCTCGGCGATCGCCAATGCCGAGCAGACCGAGGGCCTGCGGGCCAACGACCTGTACATCTCGCAGGCTTTCGTCGATGAGGGCGTCACCATGCGCCGGATTCGCCCGAGGGCCAAGGGTTCGGCGAGCCGGATCCTCAAGCGCGCCGCCCACATCACCGTGGTGGTCGAGCCCAAGGAAGCCCGTCCTGAGCACAAGAAGGCCAAGAAGGGCCGTCCTGCAACCACCGTCAAGACCAAGACCGAGAAGGGAGCCTGACACATGGGCCAGAAGATCAATCCCCATGGTTTCCGTCTTGGTGTGACGACCGATCACACAACCCGCTGGTACGCCGAGAAGCAGTACGCAGAGCTCGTGGGTGAGGATGTCAAGATCCGTGACTGGCTCAAGAAGAATCTTGAGCGTGCCGGGATCTCGTCCATCGAGATCGAGCGTCGCTCCGAGCGAGTGACCATTTACCTCTACGCCGCCCGTCCGGGCATCGTCATCGGCCGTAACGGCGCCGAGGCGGAGCGCGTGCGCGGCGAGCTCGAGAAGCTCACCGGCAAGCAGATCCAGCTGAACATCCTCGAGGTCAAGAACCCCGAGACCGACGCGCAGCTGGTCGCCCAGGGCATCGCCGAGCAGCTCGCTGCCCGCGTCGCCTTCCGTCGCGCCATGCGCAAGGCCCAGCAGTCGGCCATGCGTTCGGGCGCCAAGGGCATCCGCATCAAGTGCTCCGGCCGTCTGGGCGGAGCCGAGATGAGCCGCTCCGAGGGTTACCGCGAGGGTCGTGTCCCGCTGCACACGCTGCGCGCCGACATCGACTACGGCTTCTTCGAGGCCCGCACCACCTTCGGGCGGATCGGCGTCAAGGTCTGGATCTACAAGGGCGATGTGACCGGCACCCGTGCCGAGCGCGCAGCCCAGAAGGCCGCTCGCAACGCCCAGCAGGGCGCTGGACGCGGCGGAAACCGTGGCCGTCGCGGCCGTGGCGACCGTGGTGACCGTCCCGATCGCGGAGGTCGTCGTCGCGCCGAGGCCGCCAAGCAGCCCGCAGAGGCCGGCGCCAAGGCGCCCGAGTCTGAGAACGCAGGAGCCTGACATGTTGATTCCTCGTCGAGTGAAGTACCGCAAGCAGCACCACCCGGGCCGTCGCGGCCTGTCCAAGGGCGGCAATGAGCTGGCTTTCGGTGACTTCGGGATCCAGGCCCTCGAGCCCGCCTACCTGACCAACCGTCAGATCGAGGCCGCTCGTATCGCCATGACCCGTTACATCAAGCGTGGCGGCAAGGTGTGGATCAACGTCTACCCCGACCGCCCGATGACCAAGCACCCCGCCGAGTCCCGGATGGGTTCCGGCAAGGGCACCCCGGAGTGGTGGATCGCCAACGTCAAGCCGGGCCGCGTGCTCTTCGAGCTCGCCGGTGTCCCGGAGGAGATTGCCCGCGAGGCCATGCGCCTGGCGATCCACAAGCTCCCGATGAAGGCCCGTTTCATCTCTCGTGAAGGCGGTGAGAACTGATGGCGAAGAAGACCACTGCAGCAGATCTGCGCGCCCTGTCCGGAGACGATCTCCGGGCCAAGGTGAGCGAGCTGAAGGAGGAGCTGTTCGGGCTCCGCTTCCAGTCCGCCACCGGACAGCTGGAGAACAGTGCCAGACTGCGCGAGGTCCGCAAGGACATCGCCCGGATCTACACCGTGCTCCAGGAGCGCAGCCTCCATATTGTTGACGATCCCGATGCCCCGAAGGAGGCCGCTGAATGAGCGAGAAGACCGCTGAGGAGCGGACCACCCGGCGCAAGGTGCGCGAGGGCCTGGTCGTCTCCGACAAGATGGACAAGACGATCATCGTGGCCGTCGAGGACCGGGTCAAGCACCCCCTCTACGGCAAGGTGATGACCAAGACCGTCCGCCTCAAGGCGCACGACGAGTCCAATGAGGCCGGCGAGGGCGACCGCGTGCGGATCATGGAGACCCGCCCGCTGTCGGCCACCAAGCGCTGGCGCCTGCTCGATGTCGTCGAGAAGGCCAAGTGATCTGAGCCGACCGGCCGACGCCGGTCGGTGACCGATCGAGCCTGTGAAGGGCCCGCTCCCCAGGGAGCGGGCCCTTCATCGCGTCTTCAGGGGCGGGGATCGGGGCTCGGCTACTGGTCGGCCGGGTCGGACTCGTAGGCGGCCGGGCGCTGCTGGGCGGCCCGTACCCGGTCGACGTCCAGCTTGGCGGAGCGGTCGAACCGGTAGATCCCGTTCCTCTCCTGGAAGACGTCGGTCAACTGGGTGTAGCAGTAGCCGAACATCTGCGGATCCGACCTCAGGACGCCGGTGAGGCCGGCGAACCGGTCCTGGAACTCCTCCTCGGAGGCCACCCGGTCGCCGTACCCCCAGGACTGTCGGAGGTCGTCGCCGCCGACCTGTCCGGCCGCCTGGGGATCCCACCAGATCCCGCCGAACTCGCTGATGAAGTAGGGCTGGCCGGCATAGCCCGCAGACCACTGCGAGCCCTCGGGACCGCGGTTGGCGAAGGGACGCCCCTCGGCCAGCCCGCCGACCTGTTCGGCGAACCTGGCAGGGTCCTGTTCGTAGTTGTGGGCGTCCCAGATGTCGGTTCCGGGGTCACGGTGGGAGTAGCCGCTGGCGTCGAGCACCGGGCGGGTGCCGTCGGCCAGCCGGGCGGTGCTGACCATCGCACGGGTGACGTCGTCCAGCACGGTGAGGTGGTCGGTGAGGTCCTGGAAGGTCTCGTTGAGGGGGCACCAGCCGACGATCGAGGGGTGCGAGCGGTCCCGCTCCAGCTCCTCGGCCCACTGGGTGATGAAGGACGGCGTCGGGTGATGGTGGTCGCCCGCTCGGCCTGCGGTGTGGGCCCCCCAGTCGGGAAACTCCGCCCAGACCAGATACCCGAGCCGGTCGGCGTGGAAGAGGAAGCGCTCCTCGAAGACCTTCTGGTGCAGCCGGGCGCCGTTGAACCCGGCGGCCATCGACAGCTCGATGTCGCCGCGCAGATCCTCGTCGGTCGGGGCGGTCATCAGCGACTGCGGCCAGTAGCCCTGGTCCAGCACCAGACGCTGGAAGACCGGTTCGCCGTTGATCAGCACCGACCGGTCGCGCAGGGTCACCGAGCGCAGCCCCGCGTAGCTGGCGACCCGGTCGACCAGGGCGCCGTGCTCGTCGAACAGCCTCAGGTCGAGGTCGTAGAGATCGGGGTGCCCCGGGCCCCAGAGCCGCACCTGGCCGGCAGGGATCGGCAGCCACAGGGCGGGCTCCCGGTCCAGGTCGGCGCGCACCCCGGCCTCGCCGGCGGGTCTGCCGTCGGGATCACTCAGGGTCGCCCGGACCGACCATCCGGGCCGGTTGGCGGTGACCGGAACCCGCACCCGGAATCCGCCGGCGGCGACGTCGGGGATCACGATCGGCCGGCCCATCCGGGTGGCCGGCACCGGTTCGGCCCACACGCTCTGCCAGATCCCGGTGGTCCGGGTGTAGTAGCAGCCGTCATTGCCGTACTCGGTGGACTGCTTGCCCCTGGCCTGGGCGCCGCTGCGGGGATCGCGGGCCCGCACCACCAGGGTCACCTCATCCCCGGGACCGGCGATCCCGTGCAGGTCGGCGGTGAATGGCGTGAAGCCGCCGCGGTGGCGGGCCACCTCGATCCCGGCGGCCCACACGGTGGCGTCCTGGTCGACCGCCCCGAAGTGCACCAGCACGTGGACGTCGTCGGCCACCTGTCGCCAGGACTCGGGAAGGATGATCCGACGCCGGTACCAGACCGCCGCCATGAAATCGGTGTCGGCGACCCCGGAGAGTTCGGACTCCGGGGCGAAGGGCACCGTGATCCGACCGGAGAGCTCCCGGTCGACCATTCCGCGCTCCCGGCCGGAGTCAGACCGGTCGATCTCGAACTGCCAGCTCCCGTTGAGAGTCATCCAGCGGTCGCGCACCATGCTGGGGCGCGGGTACTCCGGGCGGGGGACCGGGCCTGCACCGGGGCCGGGATCCTCGGGGTGCAGATCCTCGCAGCGGTGCGAGGTGGGCTCATTGCTCGTCATGGCCCCATCCTTCGCGTCGGCGCGGCATCTGGCCAGGATCGGCTCGCCGGCAGTGAGCGAGGTCGCCCCGCCACCCCCGGAGGGCAGGATGGAGGCGGGGCAGGATCGAGGGTGGGCAGGATGGAGGCGGGGCAGGATGGAGCCATGGACAAACCCACTGCGATCCAGATCCGCGGAGCCCGCGTGCACAATCTGCGGGGCATCGACGTCGACATCCCGCTGGGCGAACTGGTGGGAATCGCCGGGGTGTCGGGGTCGGGGAAGTCCTCGCTGGCGCTCGGAGTGCTCTACGCCGAGGGGTCGAGGCGCTATCTGGAGGCGCTGTCCACCTACACCCGACGCCGACTGCCCCAGGCGGCCCGGGCCGCCGTCGACCAGGTGCAGTACGTCCCCGCCGCCCTGGCCCTTCGTCAGCGTCCCGGGGTCCCCGGGGTGCGCAGCACCTTCGGGACCTCCACCGAGCTGCTCAACAGCCTGCGGCTGCTCTACTCGCGCCTCGGCCGGCACCGCTGCCCCAACGGCCACTATCTGGCGCCCACCACCGAGGTGGCCCTGGACCGGCCGCTGACCTGCCCCCGGTGTGGGGCCACTTTCCGGGCCCCGGGAGCCGAGTCGCTGGCCTTCAACTCGGCCGGCGCCTGCCCGCGGTGCTCGGGCACCGGGGTGGTCCGCGACGTCGACGACGCCACCCTGGTCCCCGACGAGTCGCTGACCATCGAGCAGGGAGCCGTCGAGTCCTGGAAGATCATGGGGTCCACCCCCAATCCCCGGGTGGTCGCCGAGATGGGGGTACGTACCGACGTGCCCTTCGCCGACCTCACCGCCGAGGAGCGCCAGATCGTGATGGCCGGTCCGCGGGTCAAGCGCCACATCATGCTGCCCTCGAAGAACGGCCGGGTCTTCGACCTGAACTGGACCTACCGCAACGCCCGGGTGGCCGTCCAGGAGGCACTGGCCGGGGCGAAGTCGGAGAAGGGGCTGCAGCGGATCAACAAGTTCCTGTCGGTCCAGACGTGCCCCGACTGCGAGGGGACGCGGCTCAGCGAGGCGGCCCGGGCGCCGCTGGTCGACGGCCGCAATCTGGCGCAGGCCACCGCCATGACCCTGGCCGAGATCGTCGACTGGCTGCCCGGGCTGGTGGAGACGATGCCCGCAGAGATGACCGCGATGGCCACCGAGATCATCTCCCAGATGGTCGAGACCGCCCAGCGGCTGCTCCAGCTCGGCCTGGGCTACCTCGGTCTGGACCGGGCCTCGGCCACTCTGTCGACCGGTGAGAGGCAGCGGGTCCAGCTGGCCCGGGCGGTGCGCAACCGCACCACCGGCGTCCTCTACGTCCTCGACGAACCCTCCATCGGACTGCACCCCTCCAACATTGACGGACTGCTCGGCGTCATCGACGATCTGCTCGCCGACGGCAACTCGGTGGTGATGGTCGACCACGACGTCCAGGTGCTGCGCCGGGCCGACCACATCGTCGAGATCGGCCCCGGATCGGGGGCCGACGGCGGCACCCTGGTGGCCCAGGGCAGCGTCGAGGAGGTCGCCGCCGACCCGGCCTCGCGGATCGGGCCCTTCCTCAGCGGGGCGGCCCGGGTCCAGATGGACCGGCCGGCAGAGCCTGGGCGCAGCGGGCGGATCCGGATGCGGACCGGGCCGCTGCACACCGTCGGCCCGCTGGACGTGGAGATCCCCCAGGGACGACTCACCGTGGTCACCGGCGTCTCCGGTTCGGGCAAGACCACGATGGTCCTGGAGAGCCTGGTGCCCGGCCTGACCGCCCTGGTCGAGGGACGCACCCCGCCCTCCCCGGTGCGCCGGATCCAGGCACCCGGGATCCGACGGGTGAACCTCATCGACTCCACCCCGATCGGGGTCAATGTGCGCTCCACCGTGGCGACCTACTCCGGGGTGATGGACGACCTGCGCAAGGCCTGGGCGCAGACCCCCGAGGCCCGGCAGGGCGGGCACCGGGCCGGGGACTTCTCCTACAACACCGGGTCCCTGCGCTGCCCGACCTGCAACGGCACCGGCGAGATCTCCCTGGACGTGCAGTTCCTGCCCGACGTCGACATCGTGTGCACCGACTGCAACGGCTCCCGGTTCCGCCCCGAGGCCGGACAGATCCACCGCAGCGCCCCGGATGGATCCCCCATCACCCTGCCCGAGGTGCTCGGCATGACGGTCGCCACAGCCCTGAGAGCGGTCGGCGACATCACGGCGGTGCACCACCGGCTGGCGACCCTGGTCGACCTCGGGCTGGGATACCTCACCCTGGGGGAGTCCACCCCGGCCCTGTCGGGAGGGGAGGCCCAGCGGCTGAAACTGGCCTCGGAGATGTCGCGGGACCAGCACCGGACGGTCTTCGTCTTCGACGAGCCGACCGTCGGACTGCACCCGCTGGATGTTGCAACCCTGCTCGGAGTGCTGGGCCGACTGCTGGCCCACGGCGCCACCGTGGTGGTCATCGAGCACGACCTGGACGTCATCTGTCACGCCGACCAGATCATCGACATGGGGCCGGGCGGGGGCAGCGCCGGCGGCCGGATCGTCGCCCGGGGCACCGTCGCCGAGATCGCCGCCGACCCGAACTCGGTGACCGGTCGCTATCTGCACCCCTGAGCGCCGACGACCCGGGGTTGACACCGGCCCCGGATTTCCCCGCGCCCCGGCCGGTGGGGTATGCTGCCCAAGTTGCCTTGTGACCGTGCCCTTGTTCGGCAGGCCATGGCTGGACCGCCCTGCGGCGATCCGCCGGGGTCGGGTGCTCCATCCACCGAACGGTGGGGACCTCTCACGGGCGATGACCGCGTGCCCACGGTTCAACCGATGGTACGGGTCGCCTCCTGGCACAATCCAGGGGGTTCGTGCTCAACAGTTCCGCAAGGCCTCCACGGGGGAACCGGTGGGACAGAGGAGAAGACATGATCCAGCAGGAGACGCGACTCAAGGTCGCCGACAACACGGGGGCGAAAGAGCTGCTCACCATCCGTGTACTCGGTGGATCCAAGCGTCGCTACGCCGGGCTCGGTGACACCATCGTGTGCACCGTCAAGGACGCCATCCCCGGCGGCAACGTCAAGAAGGGCGAGGTCGTCAAGGCGGTCGTCGTCCGCACCGTCAAGTCGCACCGTCGTCCCGACGGCTCGTACATCAAGTTCGATGAGAACGCCGCGGTGCTCATCGGAACCGACGGGCAGCCCCGCGGTACCCGCATCTTCGGGCCGATCGCCCGTGAGCTGCGAGACAAGAAGTTCATGCGCATCATCTCACTCGCACCGGAGGTGATCTGAGTGAAGTCCCTCAACATCAAGAAGGGTGACCGCGTCAAGGTCATCGCCGGAAACGACAAGGGCACCATCGGTGAGGTGCTGTCGGTCGACCCCCAGCGCGAGCGCGTGGTCGTCCAGGGCGTCAACATCCGCAAGCACCATCGTCGTGACACCCCGAACGCCGACGGCACCGCCCAGAAGGGCGGCATCGTCAGCTCCGAGGCCCCGGTCCACGTGTCGAACGTCCAGCTCGTCACCAAGGTCGACGGCGAGGACGTCGTGACCCGCGTCGGCCACCGTCGCGAGGACGTCACCAAGCGCCGCTCCGACGGTTCCGAGTACGCCGCCAAGCGCAGCGTCCGCTACCTCAAGAAGGAGGAGGCCAAGTGAGCGCCGAAGCACCCGAGAAAGCCAGCTACCAGGGTCCGCGGCTCAAGAAGCGTTACCGCGAGGAGATCGTCGCCGCCCTGCAGGACGAGTTCCACTACGCCAACCCGATGCTCGTTCCCGGCCTCGTCAAGGTCGTCGTGAACATGGGTGTCGGCGACGCCGCCCACGACTCCAAGGTGATGGATGGTGCGATCCGCGACATCACCGCGATCACCGGCCAGAAGCCGCAGGTCACCAAGGCCCGCAAGTCGATCGCCCAGTTCAAGCTGCGCGAGGGACAGCCGATCGGCTGCCACGTCACCATGCGCGGCGACCGGATGTGGGAGTTCGCCGACCGGCTGCTCACCCTGGCCCTGCCCCGGATCCGCGACTTCCGCGGACTCAACGGCAACCAGTTCGACGGCCAGGGCAACTACACCTTCGGACTGTCCGAGCAGGTGATGTTCCTGGAGATCGATCAGGACAGCATCGACCGGACCCGTGGCATGGACATCACCTTCGTCACGACCGCGAAGACCAATGAGGAGGGAAAGGCCCTTCTCAAGCACCTCGGCTTCCCCTTCAAGGCCCAGGATGATCCGAAGACCAGGGCCAAGCGCGGCCCGGCCTACTACGCCAAGAAGAAGAAGTGAGGCAGGAGTTCCCATGGCCAAGACAGCACTGAAGGTCAAGGCGTCTCGTCAGCCGAAGTTCGCAGTTCGGGCGTACACCCGCTGCCAGCGCTGCGGCCGACCGCACTCGGTCTACCGCAAGTTCAAGCTGTGCCGCATCTGCCTTCGCGAGATGGCTCACGCGGGCGAGCTCCCCGGCATCACCAAGTCCTCCTGGTGAGCGAGCGGATCTGATCCGACCAGCTCCGAGGACACCGTCGGCATGTCGGTGTCCACCGGGCGAAGGGCCTCGCGGCCCTCGGCGGGCAGAACCGCCACCCACACATCTGAACGACGCAGCAGGTCCCGACCGCGCCAGGTCCACGAGGATCCGGCAGGACGGGAAACCGCTGTGAGAAAGAGGCCAACCAGCCATGACCATGACTGATCCGATCGCAGACATGCTGACCCGTCTGCGTAACGCCAATCAGGCGTTCCACGACTCGACGACGATGCCCCACTCCAAGATCAAGGCGGGAATCGCCGACATCCTGAAGTCCGAGGGGTACATCGCCGGGTACGAGGTCAACGAACCCGCCGAGGGACAGGTCGGCAAGACCCTGACCCTCGAGCTCAAGTACGGCGAGGACCGCAAGCGTTCGATCGCTGGCATTCGCCGCATCAGCAAGCCCGGACTTCGCGTCTACGCGAAGTCCACCGCACTGCCGAAGGTTCTCGGCGGCCTGGGAATCGCCATCATCTCGACCTCCCAGGGCCTCCTCACAGACCGACAGGCACACACGAAGTCGGTGGGCGGGGAAGTCCTCGCCTACGTCTGGTGACCGGTCCGAGACAGTAGTAAGGAGTTAAGTAATGTCACGTATTGGCAGGCTCCCCATCACCGTCCCGTCCGGTGTTGAGGTCAAGCTCGATGGGCAGGACGTCGAGGTGAAGGGACCCAAGGGGACCCTCAACTTCAGCGTCGCCGAGCCCATCTCGGTGAGTAAGAACGATGAGGGCCAGATCGTGGTCGCCCGTCCGAACGACGAGCGTGAGAACCGCTCGCTGCACGGGCTGAGCCGCACTCTCATCAACAACATGGTGATCGGCGTCACCCAGGGATACGAGAAGAAGCTCGAGATCCAGGGTGTCGGCTACCGAGTCATCTCCAAGGGCCCCAAGCAGCTCGAGTTCAACCTCGGCTTCTCCCACCCGGTGATCGTCGACGCCCCCGAGGGCATCAGCTTCACCGTGGAGAATCCCACGAAGTTCTCGGTGCAGGGCATCGACAAGCAGACCGTCGGAGAGGTTGCGGCCAACATCCGCAAGATCCGCAAGCCCGAGCCCTACAAGGGCAAGGGCGTGCGCTACGCCGACGAGAACGTCCGCCGCAAGGTCGGAAAGGCAGGTAAGTGATGGCTGTCTCCCTGAAGTCTGGGAAGAACCTGACCAAGCGGGCCGCTTCTCGTGCGCGCCGCCAGATCCGTGGCCGCAAGAAGATCTACGGCAGTGTCGAGCGTCCCCGGATGGTCGTCACCCGTTCCTCCAAGCACGTCTTCGTCCAGGTGATCGACGACGTCGCGGGCCACACTCTGGCCTCCGCGTCCTCGATGGAGGCCGATGTGCGCGCTCTCGACGGTGACAAGACCGCCAGGGCCACCAAGGTCGGCACCCTCATCGGTGAGCGGGCCAAGGAGGCCGGGATCGACAAGGTCGTCTTCGACAAGGCCGGCAATCAGTACCACGGCAGGATCGCTGCGCTGGCCGATGCGGCCCGCGAGGCCGGTCTCGACTTCTGACCACGAAAGGTAAGTGAGTAGCGATGAGTGGAACCCAGCGCCGCGGTGGCGGTGCAGGTGGCGAGCGTCGCGGCCGCGACGACCGTCGTGGCCGGAACGACCGTGACAACAAGAACGAGTACTTGGAGCGCGTGGTTGCGATCAACCGCGTCGCCAAGGTGGTCCAGGGTGGCCGCCGCTTCAGCTTCACCGCGCTGGTCGTGGTGGGCGACGGCGAGGGCATGGTGGGCGTCGGATACGGCAAGGCCAAGGAGGTGCCCGCGGCGATCGCCAAGGGCGTCGAGGAGGCCCGCAAGCACTTCTTCAAGGTGCCGCTGATCGGACGGACCATCACCCATCCGGTGAAGGGCGAGAAGGCAGCCGGCGTCGTCCTGCTGCGTCCGGCCTCCCCCGGTACCGGCGTCATCGCCGGCGGCTCGGCTCGCGCCGTGCTGGAGTGCGCGGGCGTCCAGGACGTCCTGGCGAAGTCCCTCGGATCGTCCAACGCGATCAACGTCGTGCACGCGACCGTCGAGGCCCTCCAGCAGCTCGAGGAGCCCGAGGAGGTGGCCCGTCGTCGCGGCAAGTCCGTCGAGGAGGTCGCCCCCAGGGCCCTGCTGCAGGCCCGCAAGGACGCCGAGGAGGCGGCCGCACAGGCCAAGGCCGAGAAGGCGGGAGCGAAGGCATGAGCAACCTCAAGGTGACCCAGGTGAAGTCTGGGGCAGGCGCCAAGCCCAAGCACCGCGAGACCCTGCGAAGCCTGGGCCTGCGGCGAATCGGTGACGTTGTGGTGAAGGAGGACCGCCCGGACTTCCGGGGCATGGTCCAGGCCGTGCGTCACCTCGTGACTGTTGAAGAGGTGGACTGAGATGGCAATCAAGCTTCATGACCTGAGGCCTGCCCCCGGAGCCAAGACCGCCAAGACCCGCGTGGGTCGTGGCGAGGCCTCCAAGGGCAAGACCGCCGGCCGCGGTACCAAGGGAACCGGCGCTCGCAAGAACGTTCCGGAGAACTTCGAGGGTGGCTCGATGCCGCTGCACATGCAGCTGCCGAAGCTGCGCGGGTTCAAGAACCCGTTCCGCACCGAGTACCAGGTGGTCAACCTGGACAAGGTGGCGGCGTTGTTCCCCGAGGGCGGGACGGTCGGCGTCGAGGACCTGGTCGCCAAGGGCGCGGTTCGCGACAACGAGCTGGTCAAGCTGCTCGGCACCGGCGAGATCGCCGTCAAGGTCGATCTGCACGTCGATGCCTGGTCGGCCTCGGCCAAGGTCAAGGTGGAGAAGGCCGGCGGGTCCGTGTCGGCCCGCTGAGCCGCTTGGACCCGACTCGGCACCATCGAATCGGACTGCCCCTGACGGCCATTTTGCAGGGGCAGGGCAATTCATTCGTGGCGGGAAGATCCCTCAGGGGATCTTCCCGCCACGGCCATTTTCCGACGGGGAATCCGGCGCCCCGGGCAAATGTTGCAAGATGGTATCGAACTGGGGGTTCTCCTACCCGCACGTGTACCATCGCTTCAGCCGAGGGGGCTGCCGACACGTCCGTGCGACACCCCACGGGCCCATCGGGCGCCGTCGACGGATCCGTGAGATCCGCAGTGACACCCACGGTCGATTCCTGGATGCGCGGTTGTGCCGCCACCGGGGTCTGGCTCCGGCCCGCCCTTCCAGGAAAGGATGTTCGTGCTCAGATATCTGGTGCGCCGCATCGTCAACTACGCGGTTCTGTTGTTCATTGCGGTGTCTCTGGCCTATCTGGTGGCCTCGTCCGCGCTGGATCCGAGGAATGCTTTCGACAGGCAGAATCCGAATCTGAACTGGGCGGCGGTCAACGCCTCCCTCAATGAGTACAACATCAATCCGGACACCAGTATCTGGGTCCGTTACGGACGTTGGCTCGAGATGGTCTTCCTGCACTGGAACTGGGGCTGGACCCCTCGGGGCGACGCCATCAACGCCCTCATCGCCACCCGCATCGGGGTCTCGGTGAGACTGGTGACGATCGGCACGATCATCTCCCTGGTCGGCGGCGTGGCCGTCGGCGCCTGGTCGGCCGTGCGGCAGTACCACTGGAGCGACCGGATCGTCTCGCTGATCTGCATGCTGCTGATCTCCACCCCGACCATGGTGCTCGCGGTGGTGATGCAGCTGGGGGCCACGAAGTTCAACCAGATGACCGGCACCCAGTTCTTCCAGTTCATCGGAGAGACCGGCCAGCACGGCAGCTACTTCGGTGCGGAGTTCATCAGTCGACTCCAGCACCTGCTGTTACCGACCGTCTCGCTGGCGGCGCTGAGCCTGGCCACCTACTCGCGGTACCAGCGCAACCTGATGCTCGACACCCTGGGGGCCGACTACGTGCGGACCGCCCGGGCCAAGGGGCTGCGCAAGTCCAAGGCGATCCGGCACCACGCGCTGCGCAACGCCATCATCCCGATGGCCACCTACTTCGCCTTCGGGGTCGCCCAGGTCTTCGTGGGTGCCACCATCACTGAGCAGGTCTACGGCTGGAACGGGATGGGCCTGTACTCGGTCACCTCGATCCAGAACCAGGACATCAACGGAACCGTCGCGGTGGTCGCCTTCTCCGGCGTCTGCGTGCTGGCCGGTGCCCTGCTGAGTGACCTGTTGATAGCCGTCGTCGACCCGCGCGTCCGCGCCCGCTGAGGAGAGAGCCATGGTTGAACCGAACTTCTCCTCCGGCCGCGCCGCCGATCGCCCCGAGGGGGCCGTCGACTCCGCGCCGCTGACCGAACCGGTCCTGGACCCCGGTCAGGAGCCGCAGGGCCGCAAGGGTGCCAAGCACCTGTCCCGCGGCCGACTCATCTGGCGCAGATTCTGGCGCGCCCCGGGCGGCAAGATCGGCCTCATCGGCCTCTCCCTGGTCCTCGCCCTGGCCCTCTTCGGGACCTTCTTCGAGCGCTGGGACTACTGGGTGGTCGACTACGACGCCTTCCTCAGCGCACCCTCGGCCAGCCACTGGTTCGGCACGAACCAGGGCGGCTTCGACATCTTCGCGATGACCATCGAGGGGCTGCGCAAGTCCCTCATCATCGGATTCGCGGTGGCCGCGATCGTCGAGATCCTGGCGGCCATGATCGGCGCCTCGGCGGCCTACTTCGGCAAGCGGGTGGGGGCGATCCTGCAGTGGATCACCGACCTGCTGCTGGTGATCCCGTCCTTCCTCATCATCGCGATCATCTCCCAGCACACCGCCGGCTCGAAGAACTCCACCTGGCTGCTCATCGTGCTGCTGTCGGCCTTCTCCTGGATGATCTCGGCGCGAGTGGTGCGAGCGATGACCCTGTCCCTGGTGAATCTGGACTACGTCAACGCGGCCAAGTTCATGTCGGTGCCCTCCTTCGTGGTGATCGTCAAGCACGTCATCCCGAATGTCGCCTCCTACCTCATCATCGACTTCACCCTCGGCGTGGTGAGCGCGGTCTTCAGCGAGACGACGCTGTCCTTCTTCGGATTCGGCGTCCAGAAGCCGGAGACCTCGCTGGGCACCCTGCTGGGAGACGGAATGGCATCGGCCACCACCTCACCGTGGATCTTCCTCTTCCCGGCCGGGATCCTGGTGGTCCTGCTGCTGTGCGTGAACTTCATGGGTGACGCCCTGCGAGACGCCATCGACCCCTCCTCCAAGTCTGGCGGTGCAGCATGAGCAAGAAGAACAAGCCCGTCTTCGAGTCCGAGGCGCTACCGGAGCGCACTCCCGGCGTCCCGGTGCTCCAGATCAAGGGCCTGCACGTCCGGTTCCCCTCCGAGGACGGCGTCGTGCACGCCGTGCGCGGGGTCGACCTGACGGTCAACGCCGGGGAGGTCGTCGGCCTGGTCGGCGAGTCCGGATCCGGCAAGTCGGTCACCTCGATGTCGGTGATGGGACTGCTCGACGAGAACGCCGCCGTCGAGGGATCCATCAAGCTTCACGGCACCGAGCTGCTGGGACGCGACGACAACTGGATGAGCGAGGTGCGCGGCAAGAAGGTCGCGATGGTCTTCCAGGACCCGCTGAGCGCCCTCACCCCCGTCTACACCGTCGGCGACCAGATCGTCGAGGCCCTCCAGGTGCACGGCCACTACTCGGACCGGCAGGCCTGGGACCGGGCCCTGGAACTGCTCGGGATGGTCGGCATCCCCAACCCCGAGGTGCGGGCCAAGAGCTTCCCCCACGAGTTCTCCGGGGGCATGCGCCAGCGCGTCATCATCGCGATGGCGATCGCCAACGACCCCGACCTGATCATCGCCGACGAGCCGACCACCGCCCTGGACGTCACGATCCAGGCCCAGATCCTGGACCTGCTGAGGGTCGCCCAGCGTGAGACCCATGCCGGTGTGGTGATGATCACCCACGACCTGGGTGTGGTCGCCGGTCTGGCCGACCGGGTCGCCGTGATGTACGCCGGACGGATCGTGGAGCGGGCCGACGTCAACGACGTCTTCTACCACTCGCGCCACCCCTACACGGTCGGACTGCTGGGCTCCCTGCCCCGTCCCGACCTCGACAAGGACGAGCCCCTCACCCCGGTGGAGGGCAATCCGCCCTCCCTGCTGGCGCTGCCGCCGGGCTGCCCCTTCGCCCCCCGCTGCCCGATGGCCGCGGCCGAGTGCCTGGCCGCCGAACCAGACCTGGTGGACACCGACCTGGCCGGGCACACCTCGGCGTGCATCAAGTTCGACGAGCTGGCCGGCAAGAGGTACGACGAGATCTATCCGCGCGAGGAGATCCCTTCCTTCGGTGCGAAGGTCGACCGGGCAGATGCCGATGTGATCCTTCACGTCGACGGTCTGGTCAAGACCTACCCGCTGATGAAGGGGGCGGTGTTCAAGCGCCGGGTCGGCACCGTGCACGCCGTCGACCACATCTCCTTCGACATCCGCGCCGGGGAGACCCTTGGCCTGGTGGGGGAGTCCGGCTGCGGCAAGACCACCACCATCATGTCGATCCTGGAGCTCGCCAGGCCCGAGGAGGGCAAGGTGGTGGTGCTCGGCCACGACACCGCCGAGCTGTCGGCCTCCGAGCGCAAGAAGGTCCGCCAGGACCTGCAGGTGGTCTTCCAGGACCCGATGGCCTCGCTGGACCCCCGGCTGCCGATCTTCGACATCATCGCCGAGCCGCTGAAGTACAACGGCTACCCGCGGGCGAGGATCGCCGCCAGGGTGGAGGAGCTGATGGCCCTGGTGGGTCTGGAGCCGGCCCACGCCAACCGCTACCCGCGCAACTTCTCCGGAGGTCAGAAGCAGCGCGTCGGGATCGCCCGGGCGCTCGCTCTGGAGCCCAAGCTGCTGGTCCTCGACGAGCCGGTCTCGGCCCTGGATGTGTCGATCCAGGCCGGCGTGCTCAACCTGCTGGAACGGCTGCGGGTCGACATGGGGCTGTCCTACCTGTTCGTCGCCCACGACCTGTCGGTGGTGCGTCACATCGCCCACCGGGTCGCGGTGATGTACCTGGGGCGGATCGTGGAGCTCGGTCCGGTGGGGGAGGTCTTCGACCATCCGGAGCACCCCTACTCCCAGTCCCTGCTGTCGGCGATCCCGATCCCCGATCCGGTCAAGGAGCGCAAGCGCTCCCGGATCCTGCTCGAGGGGGACCTGCCCTCTCCGGCCAACCCGCCCTCGGGATGCCCTTTCCACACCCGCTGCCCGAAGTTCAAGACCCTCGACGAGGCCGACCAGGCGCGGTGCACGGGCGAGACGCCGCTGCTGGCCAGCGCCGACGGCCGCGAGGACCGGGCGGTGGCCTGCCACTTCCCGGAGGTCGTGGAGGTCTTCTGAGTCCGGACCGGTGGTGGCTCCACGAGGCCGGCGCATCACGGATGCGCCGGCCTCGGCCGTCTCGTGTGATCGGGTGTTCCGTGTGACGGGGGTGTCGTCACGTTCCGATAACGATTGCCGCGCAGGGCCGTCCAGAAGTGAGGGATCGGCGAGCGGCAGTGACAGGCTCAGGACTGTAAAGAAGTGCGAGCAGTACCTGCCCGCCGTCAAATCTGGAGGTTTTACCGTGCGTAAGCCCGTCATGACTGCCATCGCCTTCCTGGCGGTGGGGTCTCTTGCCCTGACCGGTTGCGGTCAGAAGAATCAGAGCAGCAGCTCGAGCAGTGCAAGCTCGGCGCCCAAGGCGCTCCCGCTGGCCCAGATGAACCCGGCCCAGCGCGACCAGGTCAAGGACGGCGGCACGCTGCGGTTCGCGATCAGCCAGCTCCCGACCGCATGGAACGGATTCGAGGTCGACAACAACAACGTCGACCTCAACTCCACCATCTGGAGCTTCGTCGGCGCGACGAACTTCGACATCGGTAAGGATGCCGCGGCCACCCCGAACAAGAACTTCCTGCAGTCCTACGACGTCAAGAAGGCCTCCGACAACGGAGGACACCAGCAGGTCACGCTGCACCTGAACCCGAACGCCAAGTGGAACTCGGGCCGGACGATCGACTACACCGACTACGTCGCCACCTGGAAGGCCAACAACGGGTCGAACCCGGCCTTCAAGCCGGCCACCACCGACGGCTTCAACCAGATCACCTCGATCACCAAGGGTGACAAGCCGACCGACGTCGTCATGACCTTCAAGACCTCCTACCCGGACTGGACCGCCACCTGGAGCACCGTCCTGCCGAAGGAGGGCGCCTCCTCCCCGGCCGTCTTCAACTCCGGCTGGAAGACCTTCAACCCGAACTGGTTCACCGGTCCGTTCACCCTCGACAAGGTCGACCAGGCTCAGAAGACCCTCACCGTCAAGCGCAACGACAAGTGGTGGGGCGACAAGGCCAAGCTCGACTCCGTCTCCTTCAAGGAGCTGGACGACGCCACGACGACCAAGGCCTTCGCCAACAAGGAGATCGACGTCGTCAGCACCATCATCACCAAGGATGGCTACGACACCGCCAAGAAGCGTACCGACGGCGAGCTGCGCGAGGCCGGCTCCCCGCAGTGGCGTCACTTCACCTTCAACACCAGGTCCAACGGGCTCACCGACAAGGCGGTCCGTCAGGCCATCGTCAAGGGCATCAACCGCCAGGCGATCGCCAAGTCCGACCTCGCGGGGCTTCCGGTCGACGGCAACGCCGTGATGCTCGGCAACCACTTCTTCATGCCCGGCCAGGCCGGCTACAAGGACAACTCGACCGACTACAACTACGACCCGGAGCAGGCCAAGAAGGAACTGGACGCCGCCGGCTGGAAGCTGAACGGAAACGTCCGCGAGAAGGACGGCAAGAAGCTCACCATCGACTACGCGATGCTGACCGGCGTGCCGACCTCCGAGAACGAGGGCGCGCTGCTCAAGCAGAACATGGCGGCGATCGGCGTCACCGTGAACCTGGTCAACACCCCGTCCGACTCGATGAACCAGGTGCTGTCGAGCCACTCCTTCGGGATCATCGCCTTCACCTGGCAGTCCACCCCCTACCCGATGAACAACGTCCGTCAGATCTACGGCGCTGCGTCCGAGGGTTCCAAGGAGGCCAGCCAGTCGAACTTCTCGCAGCTCGTCGATCCGCAGATCGAGAAGCTCATCCCGCAGATCGACACCGAGGAGGACGTCACCAAGCGTCAGGACCTCACCAACCAGGTCGACAAGATCATCTGGGACAACGTGATGACCCTGCCGCTGTACCGCCGCGTGCAGTTCTCCGCCGTTCCGAAGAACCTGGCGAACTTCGGTGCCTCGACCTTCCAGAGCTACCGCAGTGAGGACATCGGCTTCACCAAGTGATCTGAGAAGCCCAGATCCGGCGGCCTGAAGGGGTCCCCGGAGTCTCGACAGGGGGCGGCCCGCATCTGCGGGCCGCCCCCAGTCGCGCTGCGAGGCGTCTCTGAGGTGCGAGGCGTCACTGAGGTTCAGGGTGCCGAGCGGACTCGGTTCCGGTGGAGGCCCTGCTCCTGGGCGGCACCTGCCTCTGCCAAGGCCCTGATCGTGGGCGGCACCCGATGCTGGCAGGAGCCAGACCCTGGGCGGTGTTCCCGCTCAGGCCAGCACGGCCAGGATCACCAGGACGCCGGAGATGATGACGGTCGGCCAGTTGACCCGAACCCGCACCGGCGCGGCGTCCGAGGATGTTGCACCTGCTCTGCGCTGAATCTGCTCGATCTCGATGAGTCGGGCCGCCGCGAAGGCGTCGAGGCTGATCCGGATCGGCTCGTGACCCTGGTCCGGGATGATCGGCAACTCCCGGTCGGTCCCGATGATCTTCCCGGCGGTGCCCTTCGCCGGGGCCGCCCAGGCGCGGATGCTGTGGCCCCTGGCGGGCCGGGTTTCGCCCGTCCCGGGCGTGCCGCCCGCCCCGGTCGACTCGGATGTCCCGGTCGTCTCTGAGTTCTCGGGAGCTCGTGAGGAGTCCTGCGGGAGGGTGGTGAGGGTCACTCCCCAGCGACCGGTGACTGTCTTCAGTTGCGCCCACGGCACATCCCAGATCCGCAGCTGGTTGATGACGTGCACCCCGTCGTTGTCGATCCGGATCGAGGCCAGCCCCCAGAAGATCCAGGCGCACCACACGAACAGAGCCACGAAGGGGGCGTTGACGAGGGCCTGGAGCAGTCCGGCCCGGGTGGCGTCCCACACCAGCAGGGCCAGCGCCGCCACCGCCAGTGCGGCGGTCCCGATCCGACCCGATCGCGATGTGATGACCACTGGCGGACGCATGGGGCTCCTTCGTCGGGATGTCACGTGATGGCGACAAGTTGATAGGCTACCTGCGCTGTTGTCCTTGCCCGCTCGGCGACCGACCGCCAGGCCGATCCACCGAGCCGCCCGCAGGGCGTGTCGTCAAACCCTAGAGAGCCCGAATGCTTTCCGCCTTCGCCAGTGCCTTCAAGACGCCGGATCTGCGCAAGAAGATCTTCTTCACGCTGTTCATCCTCGCGATCTTCAGGGTCGGCTCCACCATCCCGGTGCCCAACGTCGACGTCGCCAAGATCAACGCCTGCGTCACCCAGTCCCAGTCCAGCGACGCCGCCGGGCTGTACTCGATGATCAACCTGTTCTCCGGCGGTGCGCTGCTGCAGCTGGCGATCTTCGCCCTGGGCATCATGCCCTACATCACCTCGTCGATCATTCTGCAGCTGCTGACGGTCGTCATCCCCAAGCTCGAGGCCCTCAAGAAGGAGGGCGCCTCCGGGCAGAACAAGATCACCCAGTACACCCGGTACCTCACCTTGGTGCTCGGCGTCCTGCAGGCCACCGCCTTCACCACTCTGGCCACCTCGGGGCGGCTGTTCAGCTCCTGCTCCGACCCGATCGTGGTCCACGACACCTCGGTCTTCCCGGTCATCGTGATGGTGCTGACCATGACCGCCGGCACCACGATCGTGATGTGGATGGGCGAGCTCATCACCGACCGCGGCATCGGCAACGGCATGTCGATCATGATCTTCACCCAGATCGCGGCCCGCTTCCCCGACTCCCTGTGGCAGATCAAGGTCACCCGCAACAGCCAGGGCGAGGCGCACGCCTGGTTCATCTTCTTCACCGTCATCGCGATCGGGCTCATCGTGATGGCCGGCGTGGTGTTCATGGAGCAGGGGCAGCGGCGCATCCCGGTCCAGTACGCCAAGCGGATGGTGGGCCGGCGGATGTTCGGTGGCACCAGCACCTACATCCCGCTGAAGGTGAACCAGTCCGGCGTCATCCCGGTGATCTTCGCCTCCTCGATCATGTACCTGCCGGTGCTGTACGCGACCTTCCGGCCGGAGGGCAGAGCCGCGCAGTGGATCGGTCAGAACTTCACCCGCGGTGACCATCCGCTGTACAACCTCATCTACTTCCTGCTCATCATCTTCTTCTGCTACTTCTACGTGGCGATCACCTTCGACCCCGTCGAGATGAGCGACAACATGAAGAAGTACGGCGGATTCATCCCGGGGATCCGGGCCGGCAAGCCCACCGAGGACTACCTGGCCTTCGTGCTGTCGCGACTGACGGCTCCCGGCTCCCTGTACCTCGGACTGATCTCCTTGATACCGACCCTGGCGTTCGTCTTCCTCAACGCCAATCAGAACTTCCCGTTCGGCGGCACCAGCATCCTCATTGTCGTGGGTGTCGGTCTCGACACCGTCAAACAGGTTGAGAGCAAGCTCCAGCAACGAAGTTACGAAGGATTCCTGACATCATGAGGCTTCTCATCATTGGCGCCCCCGGCGCCGGCAAAGGCACCCAGGCCAGCTCGATCGCCGAGCACTACGGGATCCCCGCGATCTCGACCGGCGACATCTTCCGGGCGAACATCAAGGGCGGCACCGAACTCGGCAAGAAAGTCAAGGCGATCATGGACGCCGGAGACCTGGTCCCCGACGTGGTGACCGACGAGATCGTCGTCGACCGGCTCGGCCAGTCCGACGCGGCCGAGGGGTTCCTGCTCGACGGCTACCCGCGCAATCTCCACCAGGTCGAGGCCCTCGACGGCTACCTGAGTGCCAACGGTCTGGCTCTGGACGCGGTGGTGAGCCTGGAGGTCGACCCGGAGCTGCTCACCGCCCGGCTGCTCAAGCGCGCCCAGATCGAGGGACGGGCCGACGACAACGAGGAGACCATCCGCAACCGGATGGACGTCTACACCTCCCAGACCGCTCCCCTCATCGACCACTACCGCCAGGCGGGTCTGCTGGTGCCGGTCGACGGGGTCGGCGAGATCTCCGATGTCCGCGACCGGATCTTCTCCGCCCTGGACGCCCGCGCCTGATGCTCGGACGCCACAGGATCCAGATCAAGGACGATGACCAGATCCGCGTGATGCGTCGCGCCGGGCTGGTGGTCGCCGAGGGGCTGGCCGAGATGGTGGCCGCCGCGGTCCCCGGTGCGACCACCGCGGACCTCGACCGCATCGGCAGGGAGGTGATCGCCCGTCACGGCGCGACCTCGAACTTCCTGGGGTACGGCGCCGAGTGGGGGATCCAGCCCTACCCCGGAGTGGCCTGCATCAGCGTCAACGAGGTCATCGTGCACGGGATTCCCGACGAGCGGGAGCTGCACGACGGGGACATCGTCTCGATCGACTACGGCGCCATCGTGGACGGCTGGCACGGCGATGCGGCCCGCACCGCCCTGGTCGGCGAGGTCTCCGATGAGGTGAGGGAGCTGTCGGAGGCGACCCGCAAGTCGATGTGGGACGGGATCGCCCAGATCGCTCCGGGAGCACGGATCGGTGATGTCTCGTCGGCGGTCCAGGTGTCCCTGGAGTCCCACGAGCACGACTACGGGATCATCCGCGACTACACCGGTCACGGCATCGGCACTGAGATGCACATGGATCCCGATGTGCCGAACTGGGGCCGGGCCCACCGGGGGCCGAGAATCACCGAGGGGATGTGCCTGTGCGTGGAGCCGATGGCCACCCTCGGCGATGAGGAGAATGTCACCCTGGATGACGACTGGACGGTGCGCAGCCTCGACGGTTCGTGGTCGAGCCACTGGGAGAACACGGTGGCCGTCACGCGGAACGGGCTGTGGGTGCTCACCGAGCCCGATGGCGGCGAGGCCGAGCTGACGGCGCGAGGGGTGGCCTTCGGTCCACTGGACTGAGAGGGGCCGGCCGCGCCGGTAGCCATGAGATCTGCCACTGAGAAGGCACACACCTGGATAGTCCACGTGGGTGCGGTCTTGGTGGCAGATCTCGTTTTTGTGCTCGGGGGGTCTCCGGTGAGTTCTGCCATCTGTGGGCTGGCGGCTGGATAGTCCAGGTGGGTGCGGTCTTGGTGGCAGATCTCGTTTTTGTGCTCGGGGGGTCTCCGGTGAGTTCTGCCATCTGTGGGCTGGCGGCTGGATAGTCCAGGCGGGTGCCTTCTCAGTGGCAGATCTCGTTTCTGTCCAGGGTGGGGTTCCGGTGAGTCCGGGGTGCGGTTCCAGTGAGTTCTGTCATCCCCGGGGCCGGCGACTGCCCATCCACAGCCCGCTCCATGGGTGGCAGAAGTTGTCCCCAGATTGGCGCACGGGCGGCAGATCGGGGTTGCGGCCCCGATAAGTGGAGGCATGAAGCACTACGACATCCCACCCCAGCTGCGCCCCGGCGGTGTGGTCTCCACCAGAGTCCTGCGGAGTGCGGGCTACTCCTATCCCGACATCAGCAAGCTGCACCTCTCCGGCGATCTGGTCGAGAACCTGAGGCCCGGGTGGTGGAGCCTGCGCGATGCCGACCCGGAGGTGGTCGCCGCGGTGCGCGCCGGCGGTGTGATGACCTGTGTCTCTGCCCTGGCCAGATTCGGAGTGTTCCGGCCGTTCGGCGACACCGCGCTGCATGTGAGGGCGAGCCGGGGCACGACCGGTTCAAAGCGTGTCCAGGAGTGCTCGCCGGGGCGCAGACCGGCACCGATACGGGCGATCGACGATCCGCTGGTCGCCGTGCGAGCGGCCATCCGATGCCTGGACCGGGACAACGGGGTGGCGGTTCTGGACTCGATGGTGAATCTGCGGGTGGCGACCATGGCCGATCTGGCACTGGAGCTCGCGGACTCGCCCAGGGCACGCGCCCTGCTGTCCCAGTGCGACCGCGCCGAGTCCGGGACCGAGACCCTGGTGAGGATCAGACTGCGTGGCCACAACGTCCAGGTCGCCTCACAGGTGACGATCCCCGGGGTGGGCCGGGTTGATCTGCTGGTGGGGGAGAGGCTCGTCATCGAGGTCGACTCGCGAGCTCACCACACCAGCGAACAGAGCTACCAAGCCGACCGGGTCCGGGACCGGCGGCTGCTTGCGCTGGGGTACCGGGTGATGAGGCTCACCTGGGAGGATGTCATGTTCGGCTGGCCACAGGCCCAGGAGCAGATCCTCACAGTGGTCCGGCGCGGTGACCACCACTGGCCCAGGAGGCGTGCCCACCGGGGTCGGTAGCCTTGGGACCGTGAAAGAGCTGCCGCCATCCTCCCGATATGTCGCCCGCGCCTCCGAACCGGTGACCGATGCCGACCGGACCGAGATCAACACCTGGCTCAATGACGCCTTCAGCGCCGGGACACTCGACGAGCAGACCTTCCAGCACCACCTGGATGCCCTCTACGCCGCCACCACCCTGGGAGATCTCGCCCCGGTGGTCGCCGATCTGCCCGCCAGGGCCACCCACAATGTCCCGCAGAACATCGAACAGAGCACCGCGGCGCCCGGGGAGCTGACCCCGTCCCGGCCGATGTCGGGGAGGACCATGGCCACCCTGGTCGGCGGTGGCGGCCTGGTCGTGGTGCTGCTGATCATCATTCTGGCCATCCTGCTGTGACACCCGGGCGTCACCGGGCCCAGGAATCAGATTTTGATCGGTCGTGGCCCTCGGGTAGGCTTACTCGTCGGTCCCCGTGTAGGCGGAGACAGTCACGCCCAGATGGGCACACCGATTGACAGATTGGACGCAATGGCCAAGAAAGAGGGAGCGCTCGAGCTCGAAGGCACAGTGGTGGAGGCTCTTCCCAACGCCATGTTCCGTGTCGAGCTCAAGAACGGACACCGTGTCCTTGCCACGATCAGCGGCAAGATGCGTCAGCACTACATCAGGATCCTTCCGTCGGACCGGGTCGTGGTGGAGCTGTCTCCTTATGACCTGACCCGCGGACGCATCGTCTACCGGCACAAGTGACCGCCGTCAACCACTGACCATGGTCGTCCCCGTCGGGGACGATCTCCATCCAGGTTCCCCCCGGGGGACCGTTACGCGAAAGAGAAGCTCGATGAAGGTTCGTCCGAGCATCAAGAAGATGTGCGACAAGTGCAAGGTCATTCGTCGCCATGGTCGCGTGATGATCATCTGCGAGAACCCGCGTCACAAGCAGCGCCAGGGCTGAGCCCTCGCCGCGACGGGATCGCAGGTCGTCATCGCCGGGAGCTCATCCCGGTGCTGTGACCAGCAGGAATGCAGGGGTTCGACCCCTGAGGTCCACCGTCGGGTCCACCATCCAGGTGGACGCGGTGATGCCGACAAGAAAACTGAACAGTGAACAACTGAACAGAATGACAACTGAACACGGCTGAGTCGGAGGATGGGTCGACCATCATCGAGCCATCCTCTTCCCACTCAGCTCACCCGGACCGCGAGGTCCGGGAACACCGTGGAAGCACGTCCCGGAACCCCGTTCGAAACCATCGAACACGGATCTGGGCCACCACCCCCGGGCGAAGGCCGGGGCCCCGTCGGACGAGCAGATCTCGTCCGTCGCCGAGAGGCTTGGAGGATCTCCTCCGGGCTGACCAGTGACGGGGACGCTCCACGCCAGACACCTTCGCGGCCCCTCGGGGCCGGAGACGAAAGGGATGCCACATGGCACGCCTCATCGGAGTGGACCTGCCGCGCGACAAGCGCCTCGAGGTCGCACTGACCTACATCTACGGCATCGGGCGCACCCGTGCCGCCGAGACCCTCAAGGCCACCGGACTCAGTGGTGACCTCCGCGTGAACAAGCTGAGCGACGATCAGCTGGTGACACTGCGCGACTACATCGAGAGCAACTACCACGTCGAGGGTGACCTTCGTCGTGAGGTGGCCGCCGACATCCGTCGCAAGATCGAGATCGGCAGCTACCAGGGCCGTCGTCACCGCAGTGGCCTGCCGGTTCGTGGTCAGCGCACCCGGACCAACGCCCGCACCCGCAAGGGTCGGAAGAAGGCCGTCGCCGGAAAGAAGAAGGTCAAGTGATCCAAGACGCCCCGCGTCTGGACACCCCCTTCTCCCACGCTGAGATCACACTGACTCCAGGAGAGACAACACATGGCTACTGCAGGCCGTAAGACCGCGCCCAAGGCAAAGGTGCGCCGCAAGGAGAAGAAGAACGTCGTCGCCGGCCAGGCGCACATCAAGAGCACGTTCAACAACACGATCATCGCGATCACCGACCCCGCCGGTCAGGTCATCGCATGGGCCTCTGCCGGCACCGTCGGCTTCAAGGGCTCGCGCAAGTCCACCCCGTTCGCCGCCCAGATGGCCGCCGAGGCCGCCGGACGTCGTGCCATGGAGCACGGAATGAAGCGGGTCGACGTCTTCGTCAAGGGGCCCGGATCGGGCCGCGAGACCGCCATTCGTTCGCTGGGGGCCGTCGGCCTGGAGATCGGACCGATCTCCGACGTCACCCCCGTTCCGCACAACGGATGCCGGCCGCCGAAGCGCCGCCGCGTCTGATCCCCTCCGAGAGCACATTTAAGGACTGATACACAATGGCCCGTTACACCGGCCCCCTGACCAAGAAGTCCCGTCGCCTCGGGACTGACCTTGTCGGAAACGACAAGTCATTCGAGCGTCGCCCCTACCCGCCGGGCGTCCACGGCCGCGGCCGTACCAAGGACTCTGAGTACTCCCTGCAGCTGCGCGAGAAGCAGAAGGCGCGTTACGCCTACGGCGTTCTCGAGAAGCAGTTCAGCCGTTACTACGAGGAGGCGGCCCGCGGCACCGGCAAGACCGGTGACCTGCTGCTGCAGATCCTCGAGTCCCGCCTGGACAACGTGGTGTACCGCTCCGGACTGGCCGCCACCCGGCGCCAGGCCCGCCAGCTCGTGACCCACGGTCACTTCCTGGTCAACGGCAAGAAGGTGAACATCCCGTCGTTCCGCGTCACCGCCCACGACATCATCGATGTCCGCCCGAAGTCCAAGGACCTCCACCCGATCGTGGTGGCCCGCGAGACCTTCGAGACCCGCGACGTGCCGGCATGGCTCGACGTGCGCCCCAACCGCGGACGCATCCTCGTGCACCAGCTGCCGACCCGCGAGCAGATCGTCCTCGACGTCAACGAGCAGGCCATCGTCGAGCTCTACTCGAAGTGATCCTGCGGTGCGGGGGCCGGTCCTGACCGGCCCCCGCACGCACCCCACCGGTGGTGTCGCCGATCATGCTCCGGCATGGTCGCGGCACCGCGGAGGGCCGCACTGTTCCACTCCCGGTGGGGGAGTTCCCCACCATCCCCATTTGCGCCTTCATATAGCGGTTGGCGCGGAAGGAATGTCACATGCTCATCGCTCAGCGCCCCACCCTCACCGAGGAGCCCGTCTCCGACTTCCGGTCCCGGTTCGTCATCGAGCCCCTGGAGCCCGGCTTCGGCTACACCCTGGGTAACTCGCTGCGTCGCACGCTGCTGTCGTCGATCCCCGGCGCCTCGGTCACCAGCATCAAGATCGAGGGTGTCCGCCACGAGTTCGCCACCCTGGAGGGCGTCGTCGAGGACGTCACCGAGATCATCCTCAACCTCAAGGAGCTGGTGCTGTCCTCCGAGGAGGACGAGCCGGTGGCCATGTACCTGCGCAAGTCGGGTGCCGGTGAGGTCACCGCGGCCGACATCAACCCGCCGGCCGGGGTGGTCATCTACAACCCCGATCTGCACATCGCCACCCTCAACGAGGACGGCAAGATCGAGATGGAGCTGGTCGTCGAGCGCGGCCGCGGCTACGTCTCCAGCGTCCTCAACGATGATCCGGAGGCCGAGCTGGACCGGATCGCCGTCGACTCGATCTACTCCCCGGTGCTCAAGGTCACCTACAAGGTGGAGGCCACCCGTGTCGCCACCCGTACCGACTTCGACCGCCTCATCCTGGACGTCGAGACCAAGCTGTCGATGCTGCCGCGCGACGCCGTCGCCTCGGCCGGGCGCACCCTCGTCGAGCTGTTCGGGCTAACCCGGGAGCTCAACATGGACGCCGAGGGCATCGAGGTCGGCCCGTCGCCGGTCGACGAGCAGTACGCCGAGAACCTCGCGGTGCCGGTCGAGAACCTCAACCTCACCGTCCGCTCCTACAACTGCCTCAAGCGCGAGGGCATCCACACCGTGGGTGAGCTGGTCTCCCGCTCCGAGCAGGATCTCCTCGACATCCGGAACTTCGGTTCCAAGTCGATCGACGAGGTCAAGGAGAAGCTCGCCGAGATGGGGCTGTCCCTCAAGGACTCCGCCCCCGGCTTCGATCCCATCGCCGCCGCCGACAACTACGAGGAGGGGGAGTCCCCCGAGGACGACCTCGCCGAGACCGAGCAGTACTGAGTCTGTCGGAGCCGGGATCCCGCGCTCTCCCCTCGGGTCCGGACGTCGATGACGCCCGGACCGGGGAGGCCGGGGAACCGGTCCCCGATCACCGGCCCTCGCACCTGAGGGACGTCACAACCGAATAACCTGCCGTTCTGCGAGACGGTGGCCAGGGGGGTGGACCCTGGCCGAACCCCTGGCCCGTCCGGGTGCAGGGAGGGGAGGACGAGAGTCCTCCCTCCAGCCGGAACGCACCGGGTCCACCTGCCCGGAGCACCGACACACAAGGAGAAAAGAATGCCCAAGCCCACGAAGGGTCCCAGGCTCGGCGGAACGCCGGCCCACGAGCGGATCATCCTGCGCAACCTGGCGAGCCAGCTCTTCGAGCACGGCCGCATCGTGACCACGGTCACCAAGGCCAAGCGCGTCCGTCCGCTCGCCGAGAAGCTCATCACCCGGGCCAAGACCGACACGGTGGCCAACCGCCGCGAGGTGAACAAGACGATCCTCGACAAGGGCATCGTCTACACCCTGTTCGCCGAGATCGCCCCCTCGATGGAGGGACGCGACGGCGGCTACACCCGGATCACCCGGATCGGCAACCGCAAGGGCGACAACGCCCCGCTGGCCGTCCTCGAGATCGTCACCGAGAAGCTCGCCCCGGCCACCCCGGCCACGGTCGACCAGACCAAGGCCGAGATCAACGCCGCCGCCGCTGCCGTGGAGGCCGCGAAGGTCGCCGCCGACGAGGTCGAGGAGGAGAAGGCCGCCGAGGGTCACCCGGTCGACGCCGAGGCTCCCGCCGCTGAGGCCGAGGCCCCCGAGGCCGAGGACAAGCCCACGGCCTGACACCCAGCTGCGACGCGGCCGCCCCGGTACCCACCGGGGCGGCCGCGCTGCGTCCAGGGGCGTCTGCGATCCGTCGGGAGGCGTCGTCCAAGGCTCAGTGCGCAACCCGTCGGGGTTCCGGCCCCGGTGGCCGCGGCATAGGCTGGGCCGGTGACGACCCGACTGCGCATCGCCCAACTCGCCAACTTCGTGGGCCCGGTCTCCGGGGGGATGAAGGTCGCCATCGATCAGCTCGGACAGGGCTATGTCCGTGCCGGTCATGACCGGATCCTGGTGATCCCCGGGCCACAGGACCGTGTCGAGGAGGGGGAGGGCGGCATCGTCGTCCAGGTGGCCGCCCCCAGGGTCTCCCGGGAGTACCGGATGATCGCCACCCCGTGGCGAGCGCTGCGGATCCTGGACCGCTTCCACCCCACCTCCATCGAGTCCTCCGACAAGTGGACCCTCAGTCCGGCGGCGGGCTGGGCGCGACGCCGGGGGATCGGGTCGGCCCTGTTCAGCCACGAACGGCTCGACGACATGCTCTCCCTGCTCGTCCGGCGCCAGTTCGGCGTGGAGGCCGCGGTGGGAGCCCTGAACCGGCACCTGTCGAAGGCCTTCGACGTCGTGGTGGTCACCTCCGACTACTCCGCCGGGGAGTTCGCCGACACCGATGCCCGGCTGTTCAAGGTCCCGTTGGGCGTGGACCTGGTGACCTTCAACCCCGACAAGCGCGATCCCGGGGCCCTCAGCCCGGATCCGGACGGCGTCCTGAGGCTGTGCTACGTGGGACGGATGTCCCACGAGAAGAGCCCCCAGCTGGCGGTGGCGGCGGCCGTGGAGCTGCACCGCCGAGGAGTTCCGATGCGGCTGGACATGTACGGGGTGGGGCCCGACATGGAGGCGATGCGCGAGCAGGCCGGCGACGCCCCGGTGGTCTTCCACGGGTTCGTGGACTCCCGCGACGACGTCGCCCGGGCCTTCGCGGCGGCCGACATCTCGATGTCGGTGTGCCCGGCCGAGACCTTCGGCCTGGCCGTGCTGGAGGCGCTGGCCTGCGGCACCCCGGTCGTGACCTCCAACCGCGGCGGGGCCCACGAACTGGTCGACGAGACCTCCGGGGAGTCGGCCGCACCCGACCCGGAGGGGCTGGCCGACGCCGTCCAGCGGCTCGCCGCCCGGCTCGGCCCCGACCTTCGTGCCGCCGCCCGGGCCCGGGCCGAGAAGTACACCTGGCAGTCATCGGTCGACCGGATGCTGGAACTGCACACGATGCTCGCCGAGACCGTCACCCGCAAGCCCTACTGGCGTGCCGACCTGCATGCCCGGATGGACGCCCACAGCGGTCTGGCCGACCTGCCGACCCCCGAGAACCTGGGTCCCGAACACCTCCACCGCAAGGAGCGTCGATCATGAAGAAGTCCGCACTGCTGGCGGTCGCGGGGATCGCCGCGGCCCTCGTGCTGCCGGTGGTGGCGAGTGCACCGCGACCCGAGCCGGCGCTGCCGGACTCCCGGATGCCCGACCATCTGATGGCAGACAACGAGATGACAGACGACCAGGTGTCGGGCGGCCAGATCCTCGATAGCCAGATGACCGACGGGGGATCGACCCCGCTGCGCACCGTCGACGACGTCGTGGACGCCTGCCGTGCCTCGGGTCTGCAGGGCTGGCCGCTGGTCGACCTGGCCACCTCACTGGTCCACCGGATGTACACCCGCTACTCCTGCTGGCACCTGTGGCTCAGCCCGGCCCGGTCCCTGGCGGCGGGGCAGGGCTGCTCCACCCAGTACAACCTGGCTCTGGCCCAGATCCTGCGTCGCCTCGGACTGTCGGTGCACGTGGTGCACGCCTCCCGGGTGAGGATGGAGCACCATCCCTGGTTCCACACCGGTCACACCTGGCTGCAGGTGGTCTGCGAGGGACGCCGACTGGACGTCTGCGCCTCCCGGCCCGGCAACCGCGCCGGCGAGGTGGCCTTCGTCCCGATCACCGAGGTGCGGCCCTTCCGCCGGCTCACCCACCTCGACACCACCCTGGCCCTGGCGCCGATCGTGGTCGCCGGGTGGTGGCGCAGCCGGCTGCAGCGCCGTCCGGTGCCGCGGTGGATGTACCGGCCCTTCGGGCAGAGCGCCTGACGGCCCTTCGGAGGTGGGGGTCGTGGGGTCGGAGCGCCTGACGGCCATGCGGCCGGGGCGCCCGGGGGCTCACAGCCCGGAGACCCACTCCTGGATCATCTGCCGGGCCGCCGATCCCAGCCGGGTCGAGTACCGCTCGGCGTCCTGACGGATCTGGACCGGCGAGACGTCGTGGGCCGCGAGCTCGTGGGCATGGCCGATCAGCCAGCGTTCGATGTGGGAGGGCTCGGCCTCGACGTGGAACTGGAGTCCCAGGATCCGCGGGCCGATCGAGAAGGCCTGGTCGGCCGTCTCGGTGCGGGCCAGTCGGACCGCCCGAGAGGGCGTGGTGAACCGGTCCCCGTGCCAGTGCAGGACCGGCACGCCGTCGAGATGTCGCAGCACCGATGAGCGGCCCTGGTCGGTGAGCTCGATCGGCGCGTAGCCGATCTCGGAGGCCTCCCCGCTGGTCAGAGCGCCTCCCGCGGCGACCGCCATCAGCTGCGCTCCCAGGCAGATTCCCAGGGTCGGCGCGTCGACCGCCAGCCGGTGACGCAGCAGCTCGCGCTCCTCGGCGAGCCAGGGATGGATGTCGTCGTCCAGGGCGCCGACCGGGGCTCCCAGCACGATGAGCAGGTCGGGGTCGAGGTCGGCGATCCGGCTGGGGTCGTCGGCCACGTCGAGGTACTCGACGCCGTAGCCCGCGGTGCCCAGCACCGGCTCGATGATCCCCAGATCCTCGAAGTGGACGTGACGCAGCGCAATGGCGGTGGGCATCTCAGCGGTCCCTGCTGGTGGTGTGCATGGAAGTCTCCTGATCGGGACACGGGGCCGATCGGCCCCCGCGGGAGGCCACGACATGGCACAGATCTGGCACGGTATGCCGCGGCATCCCCTCGACGCGCCACAGCTTAGCGGGCCCGCCGAGCGCCCCGGGGTGTCGCGCGGCAGGTGACAACGGACCGCTGAACGGGCTGGACAGACGGCGCGGCCCCCGTCGGGTGACGGGGGCCGCGGAGCGTCCTGGTCGATCGGCGGTTCAGGCGAACCTGAGCACGGGGATCAGATAAGGCCAGCGGTGCCCTTGGCACGGGCCAGCCGGGCCTCGACATCGGCCCAGTTGACGACATTCCACCACGCGGTGACGTAGTCGGCCTTCACGTTCTTGTACTGCAGGTAGTAGGCGTGCTCCCACATGTCCAGCTGCAGCACCGGGATCTGTCCGGTCGGCACATTGCCCTGCTGGTCGAACAGCTGCAGGACGTTGAGGCGCTGACCCAGGACGTCCCAGGCCAGGATCGCCCAGCCGGATCCCTGAAGACCCTTGGCGGTGTCGTTGAAGTGGTTCTGGAGGGCCTCGAAGGAGCCGAAGTACTCGTCGATCGCCGCCGCCAGGTCGTTGCCCTCGGGACGTCCGCCGCCATCGGGGGACATGTTCTTCCAGAACACCGAGTGGTTGATGTGGCCGCCCAGGTTGAAGGCCAGATCCTTCTCGAGCTTGTTGACGGCTCCGAGGTCGTTCTTCTCACGGGCCTCGGCCAGCTTCTCCAGAGCGGTGTTGGCTCCGGTGACGTAGGTCTGGTGGTGCTTGTCGTGGTGGAGCTGCATGATCTCGCCCGAGATGTACGGCTCAAGAGCGCCGTAGTCGTAGTCGAGGTCGGGAAGGGTGTAGACAGCCATGCTTCCTCCAGGTCGCGTTGTTGCGTCCCGCCGAGTGCTCTCCCGGCGGTTCCCATTGCGGGGCTTGCTCGCATTACAGCACATCGGCCACCGGGTTCATTCCCGATTCGGCAGGACTTCTCGCAGGGATGCCCGGGGCCCGTCGGCTCTCGGGATGCGGTGGGCGACACTGCGGTCGTGGTCCACGGAGGTCCCCGGCACCGGCTCGGGGACTGGCCCCGGCGTCGACCAGGAGGCTCTGCGGGCGGCCCTGCGCAGCACCCTCATCACCGGCTGGCCGACCAGCACGATGAGGACCACATTGGTGAGCGCCCGTCCGAGGTTCCAGGCCATCGAGGTGGCGAGGTTGTACAGCACGAAGTGCCACAGGTTCGTGCCGATCGAGGCGCTCGCCGAGTAGCTGATGGAGGTCGACAGACCCAGGGTGAAGGGCCAGAAGGCGAAGTCCATCAGCCATCCGTAGCCGAACGCGGTGAGAAACCCGTAGCCCGCCAGCATGGCGGTCTCGGCGAGGGCGCGACGGCGTTCGCCCAGTCGCGACAGCGAAGGCAGCAGGCCCGCTCCCAGCCCCACGAATCCGGCCGCCACCATCTGGTAGGGCAGCCAGGCGCCGAATCCGGCGGTGAGCAGGGCCGAGGTGAGGAAGGTGGTGGCTCCCAGCAGGAAGCCGAACCCGGCCCCGAACACCCGCCCACCCAGGATGATGAGCAGGAAGACGAACTCGATTCCCGCGGTTCCGGTCCCCAACGGGCGCAGTGCCGCCCCGCAGGCGGTGAGGACGCCGAGCATGGCCAGCGCCTTGGCGTCGATCCCGTTGGCCCCGAGCTGACTGACGACGATGGCGACGGCCAGCACCAGGATCCCCGCCAGCAGGAAGGGGGCGCGGGTCTCGTAGTCGGCCTGGGAGCCGGGACTGAGCAGCAGCGGCCAACCGAACGCCACCAGCCCGAGGACCGCCGTCAGCGCCAGGGTGATCCGGGCCGTCCGCGGGGTGGACACCGCGCTCTGCCTCATCGCCGTGAGCCCCTCGGCGCGGCTGACCATCCGCCGATCCCCTCATCGGGTACCGCCGGAACCGTGGCCGGGGCCGTCGGGGCCGTCAGGGCCGCCGGAGCTGTCGGGACCCCGGGCCGCTGCCTGCTGTCGGCCAGCGCCTCGGCGACCTCGGCGGGGGTGAGCAGGTCGGCGGGGTGGAAGACCTTCGCCATCTGCGGGGAGAAGGCCGGGGAGGAGGTGCAGACGGTGCGGGTGGTGCCGTCGGCGACGACCTGGCCGGCCGCCATCACGATGGTCCGCTGGGTGCAGGCGGCGGCGAACTCGACGTCGTGGGTGCTGATGAGCACCGCCGCGCCGCTGCCCGCCCCGTCCGGGTCGGCCAGCGCCGCGACGATCCCCGACAGCTTGGCCTTCATGGCGTAGTCGAGCCCCCGGGTGGGTTCGTCCAGGAGGATGACCCGGGGGCTGGCGGCGAGCTGGATGGCCAGCACCAGGGCGAGTCGCTGGCCCTCCGACAGGTCGTGGGGATCCCGGTCGGCCGGCAACTCGACGCCGAGCCGCGACAGGATGGCGACGGTGGTTCCGTCCGGCACCCTGGACTCGCGGTCGGCCTGGCGGCACTCGGCGCCGACGCTGGGCAGGTAGAGCAGATCGGCCGCCGACTGGGGCACCAGACAGACCAGTTCGCGGGCCCGGGAGGCGCTCACGGTGCGCGGGTCGGCCCAGGACTCGTCGCCGGGGCCCGACTCGCGCACCCGGACCTCACCGGAACTGCGGGTGGCTCCCTGGACGGCCCACATCAGCGAGGACTTGCCGGCCCCGTTGCGCCCCATCAGGGCGGTGACGGTGCCAGGCTGCAGTCCGAGGGTCACCGAGTCCACCGCTCGCAGGCCGCCGTAGCTCACCGTGAGGTCGGTGAGCCGCAGCACATCGGCGTCCGGGTCGTCGGGCCAGCTGATCGCCTCGGTCGGCTCGGCGGCGGTGCGGGTCGACAGCCGGATCCCGGCGTCCTGGACGCGGCGTCGGGCCTGGCGCACCGAGGTGGGCACGTCGGGCCAGCCCATCACCCGGGCCAGGTCGGCCAGCGGGGGAGTGACGTCGGAGACTCTGAGCACCTGGGAGGGTTCTCCCTGGACCGCCGAGCCGTCCCCGGGCAGCCAGATGACGGTGTCGGCGGCATGCATCACCCGTTCCAGCCGGTGCTCGGCGAGCACCACCGTCAGCCCGACGTCCTGAACCAGGGTGGTGATCGAGGCGAGGACGTCCTGGGCGGCATTGGGATCCAGCGCACTGGTCGGTTCGTCGAGGACCAGGATGCGCGGCTGGGCGGCCAGCACCGAGGCGATCGCGACCCGCTGCTGCTGGCCCCCGGACAGGTCCAGCAGGGCGCGCGAGCGCAGGTCGGCGATGTCGAGCAGGTCGAGGGTCTCCTCGACCCTCTTGCGCATGATCGACGGCGAGATCCCGAACTGCTCCATCCCGTAGGCGATCTCGTCCTCCACGGTATCGGTGACGAATCCGGCCAGCGGGTTCTGGCCGACCACCCCGATGACGTCGGCCAGGTCGCGGGGCCGGTTGTCACGGGTGTCTCGGCCGGCCACCGTGACGGTGCCGGTCAGCCGGCCGCCGGTGAAGTGGGGCACCAGACCGTTGAGGGTCCCCAGCAGGGTCGACTTGCCCGTGCCGGTCCGACCCACCACCAGCGCCAGATCACCCTCCTCGACGGTGAGGTCGAGGTGGTCCAGAACGGGGCCGGCGGCGTCCGGCAGGGTCACCGAGACGTCGTCGAGACGGATGGCGCAGGTCACGGCAGATCCTCCGGGGGAGTGTGGGTGGGTGCCGGAGCCTGACTGAGCAGGATCGGCGAGGCGACGATCACGGCCGCCAGCAGCATCAGCGGATCAAGTTGCGGCCAGGCCAGCGGGCTGGTCGGCGGGTTGAGCGCCAGCGGGGAGAGGCGTCCCAGCAGGGCCACCATCCCGGCCGCCAGCGGTCCGCAGGCGGCGACGGCCACCGATCGTCGGGTCCACCGGTCGGGTCGGTACCGGGTGACCCGCAGCCGGCGTCCGGCCGACCGCAGTCCGGCGACTCCACCGGCGATCCCGGCCAGCACCAGCAGGGCGCCGACCCCCTGGCCGTCGAGCCGGGGCAGGACGGTCCACTGCGGGTTGGACAGCACCAGGAAACAGCCGACGGTGAGCAGTCCCATCGAGACGATGAGCAGCGCTGTGGTGCCGGGGGGCACCCGGCGGTTGTCGCGGGTGCGGCCGAAGCCGCGCGACTCCATCGCCCGGGCCAGGCTCATCGATCCCTCGACGGCGTCCTCCAGTACCGGCACCGCGATGGTGCGCAGCGCGTGGCGACGTCCGGTGGTGTCTCCGCGCAGCCGCCGGGCGCGCCGGATCCGGGCCACCGATGCGATGAGCTGGGGGAACACCGACAGTGCAATGACCACCGCCACCGACATGTCGTGCAGGGCGGCGGGCACCGACTTGAGGGTCCGACGGGGATTGGCCAGGGTGTTCGCGGCGCCGAAGCAGCCCAGCATCACGGCCAGCCGCAGGGCGTCGTAGCCGGTGCCGACCAGCCCCTCGGCGGTCACCGGCCCGCCCACCGACACCCCGGCGGCCCAGGTCGGCAGCGGGAGGCGGGGCAGGGTGAACAGCACCGTCCCGGTGGAGTCGGATCCCAGCAGGATCTGGAAGACCATCCGGATGGCGATGACGCCGAGGCCCAGGGTGATGTACACCCGGGCGGAACGGGCCCACGGGTCGTCGGTGCGTCGGGCGGCCACCACCAGAACCAGGGCGGCCACCAGCAGGGTGACCAGCAGCGGGTTGGTGGTGATGCTGACCGCCGCCCCGGTGCCCAGCGCCCAGGCCCACCACGCCCACGGATGTGTCGGGACGCCCGGGGACGCGTCGGAGACGCCGTCGTCGGGTCCCACGACGGCGTCGACCGGGCGTTCCAGCAGACGTGCCACCGGGTCAGTGCCTGCGGCGACGGACCACGACGAAGGCGACCGCACCGATGACGATGATCGCGACGACGGCCACGATCTCCCACACGGTTCCGGTCCTGGCGCTCGACGAGGAGGCCGGTGCGGGGCTGGCGGCGGCGCTGTTCGCGGCGGCCGGGGTGCCGGCGGCGGAGGCCTCGGGCACATCAGCGGTCAGCGACAGGGTGGGCGGGGTGCAGGACTTCTCGGTCTTCTTGTTGTAGCACCAGGCCTCGATGGACCCCGGCTTCGGCTTGGAGGCGTTCGCGGCGGTCTGGTAGTAGCTGAACTTCTTGCCGTCGGTGGAGGAGTAGTAGTTCCAGTACTGACCGTTGAAGCTGGTGGGGCAGGGGCTGGGGTGCTCGTTCAGCGCGCAGATGAGCCCCTTGGAGTCCTTGTTGACCGCCACCCCGGCGGCCTTGAGCGCGGTCTCACCGGTGGCGTGCTCGGAGACGCACCGGTTGGCCAGCACCGAGCCGTCGGAGTAGGTGACGTAGACCCACACCTTCCCGGCGGACAGGCAGTCCTGAGGGGTGGCGGCGGGCAGCGCCCGGGCCGGCGAACCCTGCGGAACGGGGGCGGCGAGGGCGGCCGGGGCGATCCCCAGGACCCCCAGACCGGCGAGCAGCGCCACCAGGGCGGCGAGCAGACGATGACCGGTCCGGTGTCCCTGAGGGGTCCGGACGGTACGGGAATATGTCACGAGATGCCTTTCGTGATGGGCCGGGAACGGTCCGTCTCGTGTCGTGGACGCAGGGTCCGGGCACCTCACGGACCCATCCGCGACCTCGACGGAACTCGGTGACCGGACCGTCGACCGGATGTCCGATCTGCGGCGGGGCCCCGACGGGTCTTGTTCCACGGCCGCGGCGATGATGACGTCTGTCGACGCCTGTCACGCGGTGGCCGACGGGGGACACTCCGGCTCCGCCCGACTGGGCGTCACGGTTGCGGGTCAGCTCCGGATTCGCACCGGATTCCTCCCTCGGGAACGAGCAGCATCCTAGGCCTGTGACCGGCCCCGGCGGAAGTGTCGATGTCGGCCCCGGGTCCTCTCAAGGCTTCCGGGCCCGCCGCGGTGCGCCCGAGGGGAATCTGTCGACGGGCTCGTCGCTGCGCCCCGGATCCAGCTCGGGTGGGAGGTTCGGCTCAGCGGGTGACGTCGAGGACCCGGTAGCCCTTGGCCGAGGCGACCCTGGCGACCTGCCAGTGGTTGGCCTCCAGCCATCGGGCCAGTGAGTCCGCCCCCAGGTTCCTGCCCACCACCAGATGGGCGACGCCGTCCGGGCCGAGCCGGTCCAGCCAGTGCAGGAGCATCTCGTGGAGGATCTCCTTGCCGACCCGGATCGGTGGGTTCGACCAGATCTCGTCGAACCGGAGGTCGGCGGGAACCTGCTCGGGACGACAGGCCCGGACCCGATCGGCCACCCCCAGATCCAGGGCGTTGCGGGCGGTGAGGTCGACGGCCAGATCGTTGACGTCGACCCCGACGACCCGCGAGTCGGGGCAGGCCAGCGCCAGGGCGCAGCTGATCGGGCCGTAGCCGCAGCCCAGGTCAAGGAATGTCCCCGGGCCGGAGGGTGCAGGGACCGAGCGGAACAGCACCGAGGTGCCCAGGTCCAGCCGCGACCCGGAGAACACCCCGCCGGCGGTGGTGAAGGTGTGCTCGCGGCCCCAGATCCGCACGGTGATGCGGCGGGTGGAGACCGGGCCGGTCGGCGTCTCGAAGTAGTGGCTCATCAGCCCTCCTGGTCGCAACCGCAGTCGCCGGTGCCCCGGGGGTCGGGGTGGGGTCCGGCGGGATCCATGCTGCCAGAGCGCTCGGGAGGGGCGACCCGCACCGCCCTGGCCTGGCGGGCGCGGGCCGCGAGCTGATCGGCCGGCGGGTAGCCGACCTCCTCGAGGGTGAGGCCGGCGGCGGGCATCACGAGGACGCTGGAGGCCCGGCCGGTGGCAGCGGCGACCTCGTCGAGCCAGTCCTGATCCCTTCGCCCGGAGGCCACCGCGGTGAGCGCCCCGACCAGGGAGCGGACCATCGAGTGGCAGAAGGCGTCGGCGCGGACCGTCAGGCAGATCGTCGCGCAGTCGTCGTCGAGACGTCGGGCCCGGCAGTCGGTGAGGGTGCGGATCGTGGTGGCGCCCTCGCGGCGCTTGCAGAAGGGGGCGAAGTCGCGCAGCCCCAGCAGGGAGCTGCCGGCGGTGTTGAGACGGTCGAGGTCCAGGTGCTCACGGACCGCGACCACCTGCCGGCGGGCCAGCGGGTCGGGATCGGAGTCGGCGTCCCACAGCCGGTAGACGTAGCGGCGCCACAGGGCCGAGAAGCGGGCGTCGAAGGAGTCGGGCACCGGGGTGACCCGGTGCACCACAATGTCGGGATCCAGCACCCGGGAGAGTCGGCGCACCAGGTCGGGCCTCGGATCGAGGTCGGCCGGCAGGTCGATGTGGGCGACCTGCCCGCGGGCATGGACCCCGGCGTCGGTGCGTCCCGCCACGGTGAGCGGGATCGGGTCGGGGCTCCTCAGCACCCGGGGGAGCCAGCTCTCCAGCTCTCCCTGGACGGTGCGCCGGTCGGGCTGGCGGGCCCACCCGGAGAAGTCGGTCCCGTCATAGCCGAGGTCCAGGCGCCACCGGCGGGTCCGGCCGCGGGTGTGGGGACCGGTCATCGGTGCACGGCTTCCCCGGGAGTCTGCCGGGAGTCCTGCGCCGAGGCGCCGAGGCTGCGCCAGGTGAGATCGCGAACCGCCCGGCCGGCGGTCCTGCCCTTGCGCTCGTAGCGGGTGATCGGACGCTCGGACCACCGGGGGGAGAATCCGTCGAGGCCGGCGTCGACCGGTTCCAGCCCCGGCTCGGCGGCCAGCACGTCGAGCATCCACCAGGCGTAGTCGTCCCAGTCGGTGGCCAGTCTCCAGACCGCTCCCGGGCGCAGCCGGGAGGCGGCGAGCCGGGCCATGTCGGGATTGACGATCCGGCGCTTGTGGTGGCGCTTCTTGTGCCAGGGATCGGCGAAGAAGGTCCACAACTCGTCCAGTTCAGAAGGACCGATGAGATGCTCGAGGCCGGCGGCGGCATCGGCGACGATGATCCGGACGTTGTCGGCCCCGGCCCGCTCGAGGTTGGTGAGAGATGAGGCCACCGACGGCAGGTAGACCTCGAAACCGATGAAGTCGCGGTCGGGATGGGAGTGGGCGACCGCCGCCAGCACATCCCCCGATCCCGAGCCGATCTCCACCGTCAACGGTGCCCGGCGTCCGAAGATCGTCGTCAGGTCGAGATGGGATCCGGGTGCCACCGAGGTGGTCGTGGTGTCGTGGGGCACCTCGACCAGGTAGCGGTCGGAGAGCCGGGCCATCGCGTGCTCCTGGGAGGTGTTCATCCGGGGGGAGCGGCGCACGAAGGAGACCACCCCGCGACGGAACCGGTCGCCGCTGCGGTGGGCGCCGGCCGAACGGTCGGCCGCAGGGCCGGGCGTCGCATCGGCGGGTCCCGGTCGGTGGGAGGGTGTGGGCTGATCGGTCACGGTCGCCGATGGTAACCCGTCGGGCCCCGGACCCTCCATGTCCGGTTGGTCATCGGGGGCGGGCCCGGTGTATGGTGCCTTTGTTGCCCTCGAGCAAACGGAAGTGAGCCGCCGCGGCTCCTTCGCTGTCCGACACGTCGATGTCGCGATGCGGTGGCCGGATCTCCGGCGTCCACGTCCGACGCCGTCGAGGAAGCCAGGCCCGGGAGTCACTTTTGCACAAGATGCCTGCGCCATCCGGGCGTGGGTAGCGAGTTTGAGATCCCCCGAGCTGTTCGGGGGACTGAGTCGAGAAGGTACCTGTGACCACCTACAGCCCCAAGGCCGGCGAGGTCACGCGGAACTGGTACGTCATTGACGCCGAGGACATCGTCCTGGGTCGTCTGGCGACCACCACCGCGACCCTGCTGCGCGGAAAGCACAAGCCGCAGTACGCCCCCCACATCGACACCGGCGACTTCGTCGTCGTGGTCAACGCGTCCAAGATCGCCATCACCGGCAAGAAGGCGACCACCGAGCTGCGTCACGACCACTCCGGTCGCCCGGGTGGCCTGCGCACCACCACCATCGGCGAGCTGCTTGCCACCAACCCGCGTCGCGCCGTCGAGCGCGCCGTGTGGGGAATGATGCCGAAGAACAAGCTCTCGCGTCAGCAGATGAACAAGCTCAAGGTCTACGCAGGACCGGAGCACCCTCATGCTGCGCAGAAGCCGCAGCCGTACAAGATCACCAAGATCGCCCAGATCGCCCAGTGATCGTTAGCCAAGGATTCTGACAGTGACTGAAACCGCACATCACGAAGAGAACCTCGAGTCCGAGGTCACTCCGTTCACCGAGGGCGACCGCGAGATCGCCTTCCGTACCGACTCCAATCCGGCCGTCGCCGCCGGCGAGGCCGTCCGCCCCGCCGTCGTCGCCCCCGGACAGGCCACCGGCCGCCGCAAGGAGGCCATCGCCCGCGTCCGGATCTTCCCGGGGTCGGGCCAGTGGAAGATCAACGGCCGCACCCTTGAGGAGTACTTCCCCAACAAGGTGCACCAGCAGATCGTCACCGACCCCTTCACCACCGCCGGTGTCGAGGGCTCCTACGACGTCGTCGTGCGGATCACCGGTGGCGGGGTGACCGGCCAGGCCGGCGCGCTGCGCCTGGGGATCGCCCGCGCGCTCAACGCCGTGGACGCCGAGGCCTCCCGTGCCGCCCTCAAGAAGGCCGGCATGCTGACCCGCGACGCCCGAATCAAGGAGCGTAAGAAGGCCGGCCTCAAGAAGGCCCGCAAGGCTCCTCAGTACAGCAAGCGCTGATCCGGCAGGACAGCAGACGTCGACCCGGCTCGGCCGGGGTCGGCGGCCCTGCTGCTCCAGATCACTGGGGCGGTCTCCCTCGGGAGGCCGCCCCAGTGGCGTCATCGCCCGTTGTCGGACCCGCCCGGCAGCGGTCCGGGCGGATCCCGCGGGGTGTCGGATGTCACCGGAACGCTCATTTCCGGTGCTCATGACATAGAGTGTTCTCCCGTGGCAAGACTTTTCGGAACTGATGGTGTGCGCGGTGTGGCGAACAAGGACCTCACCGCCGAGTTGGCCCTCGACCTGTCTGTGGCGGCGGCCCATGTGCTGGGGGAGGCGGGCGCCTTCGGGCACCGCCAGCCCACTGCGCTGGTGGCCCGCGACCCCCGTGCCTCGGGAGAGTTTCTCGAGGCCGCGGTGTGCGCCGGTCTGGCCAGCGCGGGCGTCGACGTGATGCGGGTGGGCGTCATCCCCACCCCGGCCGCGGCCTATCTGGTCGGCGAGTTCCGCACCGATCTCGGCGTGATGCTGTCGGCCTCCCACAACCCGATGCCCGACAACGGCATCAAGTTCTTCCAGCGCGGCGGCGTCAAGCTCGCCGATGAGCTGGAGGACGCCATCGAGGCCCGGATGAAGGAGCCCTGGAGCCGTCCGATCGGCGAGCAGGTGGGGCGGATCCGCTACTCGGGCGATGCGGTGAACACCTACATCAACCACCTGGTGTCCAGCCTCCGTCAGGACAACACCCTGGCAGGGCTGAAGATCGTGCTGGACTGCGCCAACGGCGCCTCCTACAAGACCGGCCCGACCGCCTTCGCCGCCCAGGGCGCCGAGGTCACCGCGATCCATGCCTCTCCCGACGGCATCAACATCAATGACGGCTGCGGCTCGACCCACCCGGAGAAGCTGCAGGCCAAGGTGGTCGAGGTCGGCGCCGATCTGGGTCTGGCATTCGACGGTGACGCCGACCGCTGCCTGGCGGTCGACAACGAGGGCAACCTGATCGACGGGGACCACATCCTGGCGATCCTGGCCCTGGGGCTCCAGGAGGACCACCGGCTGGCCTCCAACACCGTGGTCGCCACGATCATGAGCAACCTGGGCCTCACCCTGGCGATGAAGGAGCACGACATCCACGTCGACCGCACCAAGGTCGGGGACCGGTACGTGCTGGAGTCGATGAACGCCAACGGGTTCTCGCTGGGCGGGGAGCAGTCCGGTCACGTCATCATGAGCGAGTTCGCCACCACCGGTGACGGCGTCCTCACCGGCCTGCACCTGGCCGCCAGGGTGGCCCGCACCGGCAAGTCCCTCAAGGAACTGGCCAGCGCGATGACCCGGCTGCCGCAGGCCCTCATCAACGTCAGCGGGGTCGACAAGCTGCGCGCCGGGATGGATCCGGAGGTGAGCCGCGCCGTCTCCGACGCCAACCACGAGCTCGGTGAGACCGGTCGCGTGGTGCTGCGCCCCTCGGGCACCGAGCCGCTGGTCCGCGTGATGGTCGAGGCCGCCACCCAGGAGCAGGCCGACAAGATCTGCAAGTCTCTGGCGGCGACCGTGAAGCAGCGGCTCGCCAAGTGACTCTGCGGGCGGTGACTCTGCGGGCGGTGACTCCGCGTGCGGCCTCCCGTTCGGGGGGCCGTCTTCAGGCTCACGCGGTCTGACAGGGTCGTCTGATGGCCCTGTTCAGACGCCGGCGTCCCGACCCCGACCTTCCCGAGCTGGACGCCGCCTCCGCCGACCGGATCCGCGCACTGGCCCGGCAGTCCCTTCAGGCTCTCGGGATCAGCGCGACCGTGGACGGCGCGCGGGTCGAGTCCACGCTGGGGGAGTTCACCCTGGAGCCGGTGGCTCGCGAGTGCGCCGATCAGGACCCGCGGAGCTGGCCCTTCCTGGTCGACGAGGTCGTCAAGCGGATGGTTCGCGCGCTGGCCGACGGCGCACGCCAGCTGTCGGACGCCACGATCGGCCGGCACGTCGTGTGGCGGCTGCTGCCCGACCGGGAACGGATGGGCCGCTCCTTCCGCCGCGCCCGGGCACTGTCCTCGGTGGTCCCCGACGGCGGCCGCACAGGGTCCGGCATGGCCGATGAGGGAGGGGCCGGGAAAACCGACGTCGTGGTGGCCCTGGCCTGGGACGGCGAGGAGTCACTGGACCTGCTCAATGACGCGGCCCTCTCTCAGGTCGTCGACCTGGATGCCGCCTTCGCGGCCGGACGGGCGAACCTGACCGCCGATCTGGCGGCGACTCCCGCCGAGGTCGCGCAGATCGCCGATGGCGTCGTGGAGGTGTCCTCCCCCTCCTGGTTGACCGCCTCCTGGGCGCTGCTGCCCGCCGAGCTCGCCACCCGGTTCGCACCGGGGACGACCGGGCAGATTCTGGTGGCCGCTCCCGACCACCGTCATCTGCTGGTCGGGCCGGTCGACGACCGGGCGAGGGCGACGGTCACGCACAGACTGCCCGAGGTCCCGGTGCTGGCGCCGACCGTCCTCCCGTTCTGAGGCTCCCGGGGCCTCAGACCTTGCGGATCCAGACGCTGCGCACCTCGTGGTCGCGGCCCTTGCGCAGGATCACGGTGGCCCTGCCGCGGGTCGGCAGCACATTGTGTCGCAGGTTCGGGCTGTTGACCTTCTTCCAGATCTCCAGGGCCACCTGGACGGCCTGCTGGTCGCTGAGATCGGCGAATGCCGTGAAGTAGGACTGGGGATCGGTGAAGGCCGTCTCGCGCAGCGCCAGGAAGCGGCTGGTGTACCAGTCGATGATGTCGGACTCGTCGGCGTCGACATAGATCGAGAAGTCGAAGAAGTCGCTCAGTGCCAGGCCCATCGTGCCGTTGGTGCGCGACCGCGGCGGCTGGAGCACGTTGAGACCCTCGACGATGAGGATGTCGGGGTGACGGACGACGATCTGCTCGTGGGGGAGGATGTCGTAGTTGATGTGGGAGTACATCGGGGCGCGCACCTCGGGCATCCCCGACTTCACGTCCACCACGAACTTGAGCAGCGCCTTGCGGTCGTAGGACTCCGGGAACCCCTTGCGGTCGAACAGTCCCAGCTCGGTGAGCTTCTCGTTGGGGTACAGGAATCCGTCGGTGGTGATGAGATCGACCTTGGGCCGGCGCGGGGAGCGGGCCAGCAGCTCCTTGAGCAGTCTGGCGACGGTGGACTTGCCGACCGCCGGGCTGCCGGCGATCCCGATGACGAAGGGGGTGCGCGTCATCTCGTGGTGGTCCAGTCTCAGGAAGGCGTTGGAGGCCTCGAAGAGGGCACCGGTGTGCATGCAGTACAGGTGGATCAACTGGGTGAGGGGCCGGTAGACCTCCACCACGTCGCGCTGGCTGGTGGGGTCCCCGAGGCCGCGGATGTCGACCAGTGTCTCGTCATCGATGTGGATGTCGGTCCGCTGCGCCAGGTCGGCGAAGGCCCGGCGGCTGAGTTCGATGAAGGGGCCGACCTCGGTGTTGTCGTCGTCGACGGGCGGTGTCGGGGTGAGATCCATGGGTACCTCGGGTGTGTCGTCGATCCGGCCGCGGTGAGGAGGACAGGGCGCGGCCGAATGCGCTGCGTCGTCCCGATCGTCCCCGCCGGTGCGACTCGTGCAGTGACACCGAGACGATACCCAATCCGGCCCCGGCTGTGCACCGGGGCGGCCGCGCAGTCGCAGTGACGACGGCCGGTCCGGCGAGGCGGCGCGGGATCAGACCCTGGCGAGCAGCTCGGTGTGCGTCATGGTGAAGTAGGCGTCCGGGCTGTCTCCCCAGTCGATCCAGGCCTGGACCATCTCCTCGACCTCGGCGGCGCTCCGGCCGGCCTCGATGGCCTCGCTGGTGAAGGCCTGGCCGTGCACCCGCTCGGCCTGGGAGTGCGACCACCAGTGCACCGAGTCCGGATCGGCGTAGCACCACGCGGAGACCGTGACGGTCGTATCGGCCAGCCCGGCGGCGTGCGCCCAGGCCTTGAGGTACCGCCCGGCGTCGGGCTCGGCATCATTGGCCCGGGCGATCTGGCGGTAGGCGTCCAGCCACATCTGGAGCCCCGGCAGATCCGGGAAGAAGCTCATGGTCCGGTACTCCACGTCGCGTACCGCCACCAGTGAGCCGGCCACTCGCGCCATCTCGCGCAGGGCCGCCACCGGGTCGGCCAGGTGCTGGAGCACCTGGTGGGCGTGCACGACGTCGAAGGACCCGTCGGCGCAGGGCAGCGAGTAGGCGTCGGCCTGCTCGAAGGAGGTGGTCGAGTCCCCGCGGCGCGCCGCCTCGGCCCGGGCGGCGGCCAGGGCCTGAGCGGAGGTGTCCACCCCGAGGACTCTGCCCGGGCGCAGTCTCTGCGCCAGATCCAGGGTGATGGATGCCGGGCCGCAGCCGACGTCGAGCAGACTCATTCCGGGGCGCAGGTGCGGCAACAGGTACCCGGCCGAGGTCTGTGCGGTGCGGGTGGCATGGGCGGCCAGCACCGGCCGCTCGTAGCCGTGGGTGTACCTGTCCGAGTGCTCGTGACTCGGGGTCTGAGACGCAGTTCTCACATCACAGGACGATAGTTGATGGAACCGGCCGCCCCGATCCGGGTAGCGTCGAGTGCGGTCGGTGTCGATGTGACCGTTCGGTGTGTCCCGGCTGGCCAGAACGCTCAGCTCTGCTGTACGTTTCTTGCCATGTGCGGAATTGTAGGTTATTGCGGCCCCAGACAGGCTCGCGACATCATCATTGAGGGGCTCACACGGCTTGAGTACCGCGGCTACGACTCCGCGGGCCTTGCGGTGGTCGCCGACAACACACTCTACTGGGACAAGAAGTCGGGCAAGTTGGCCAATCTCTGCGCTGACCTCGAGGCCCATCCCCTGCCCCCCTCCACCCAGGGCATCGGGCACACCCGGTGGGCCACCCACGGTGCACCCACCGACGCCAATGCTCACCCCCACGTCTCCTCCGACGGCAGGGTCGCCGTCGTCCACAACGGCATCATCGAGAACTTCGCCAGCCTGCGCGCCGAACTGATCGCCGAGGGTGTGACCTTCACCTCCGACACCGACACCGAGGTTGCGGCCCACCTGCTGGGCCAGGAGGTCGCCGCGGGTGCCAGCCTCGCCGTGGCGATGCAGCACGTCGCCTCCCGGCTGACCGGTGCGTTCACCCTGGTCGCGGTCAACGCCGGGGAGCCCGACGTGGTCGTCGCCGCCCGCCGCAACTCTCCGCTGGTGGTCGGCCTGGGCAAGGGGGAGAACTTCCTCGCCTCCGACGTCGCGGCCTTCATCGAGCACACCCGCGACGCCCTCGAGCTCGGTCAGGACCAGGTCGTCACCATCACCTCCGACTCGGTCACCATCACCGATTTCGACGGCAACCCCTCCGAGGGGCGCCCCTACCACGTCGACTGGGACCTCTCGGCAGCCGAGAAGCAGGGCTACGACTGGTTCATGCGCAAGGAGATCTTCGAGCAGCCCAAGGCCGTCGCCGACACCCTGCTGGGCCGGTGGACCGACCGCGGCGACCTCGTGCTGGACGAGGTGCGGATCTCCCCGGAGGAGCTGCGCAGGATCAACAAGATCGTCATCGTGGCCTGCGGTTCGGCCTTCTACGCCGGGATGGTCGCCAAGTACGCCATCGAGCACTGGACCAGGGTGGCCTGCGAGGTGGAGCTGGCCAGCGAGTTCCGCTACCGCGACCCGATCATCGACCCGATGACCCTGGTCATCACCATCTCCCAGTCCGGTGAGACCGCCGACACCCTGATGGCCATCCGGCACGCCCGCGAGCAGGGCGCCCGGGTCATCGCGATCTGCAACACCAACGGCGCCACCATTCCCCGCGAGTCCGACGCGGCCATCTACACCCACGCCGGCCCGGAGATCGGGGTGGCCTCCACCAAGGGATTCCTCACCCAGGTGGTCGCCTGCTACCTGCTGGGCCTCTACCTGGCCCAGGTGCGGGGGATGAAGTACGGCGACGAGATCCGGTCCCTGCTCGACGAGTTGGAAACCATGCCCGACAAGATCCAGAAGGTGCTGGACGGAATCGAGCCGGTCTACGAGCTGGCTCGCGAGATGGCCAAGGACGAGGACGCGGTGTTCTTCCTCGGCCGCCACGTCGGCTACCCGGTGGCCCTCGAGGGGGCGCTGAAGCTCAAGGAGATCGCCTACCTGCATGCCGAGGGATTCGCCGCCGGCGAGCTCAAGCACGGGGCGATCGCCGTCATCGAGGAGGGCACCCCGGTCTTCGTCGTGGTGCCCCCGCAGGGCCGCGACCAGCTGCACGACAAGGTGGTCTCCAACATCGAGGAGATCAGGGCGCGCGGTGCCCGCACCATCGTGCTGGCCGAGGAGGGGGACACCGCCGTCGAGGCCTTCGCCGACACCCTCTTCACCCTGCCGAGGTGCTCGACCCTGCTCCAGCCGTTGGTGGCCGCCGTGCCGCTCCAAGCCTTCGCCTGCGAGCTGGCCACCGCCAAGGGCCACGATGTCGACCAGCCCCGCAACCTGGCGAAGTCCGTCACCGTGGAGTGACCCCGGGCCGGGGGCAGGACGGAGCATCCTGCCCTGCCCCCGGTGCTCTCCGGCCCTTGTTGCGTTCCTTTCCCGGTTCAGCCCCGCCCTGGTCCACCTGCCCCGCCCGGGTGACAGAGTCCCTCCCACTGACCGCGTAGATTTGGAACCGTGATTCTCGGCATCGGGGTGGACGTCTGCGAGGTGTCCAGGTGGCAGGCTGCCCTGGCTCGTCATCCCGGGCTGGCCCGACGCGTCCTGAGCGCCCAGGAGGCCGGCCGTCCGGCGCAGTCCCAGGCCGCTCGTTTCGCCGCCAAGGAGGCCCTCCACAAGGCTCTCGGTGGGCCGCGGGGACTCAGCTGGGCCGATGCCGAGGTGACGGTTGGCCAGACCGGTGCACCCTCCTTCGCGCTGCGCGGCCGGGTCGCCGAGGTGGCTCGTGAGCGTGGCATCGCGGCGGTGCACCTGTCGCTCAGCCACGACGCAGGTCTGGCCGTCGCCCTCGTGGTGTGCGAGGGGCGCTGACCGCAGACCCATGTTCATCGATCCACGCTCCCCGGACTCTCCCTGGCACCGAGTTCTCGGGACCCAGGGGAACGTCGCCCGGCGGGTGCTCGACGTTCTGCTCACCGACGGTCCGACCGCGCGCACCAGGCTGGCCGACCGACTGGGGGTGACCACCAGTTCGGTGACCAAGGCGGTGCGCACCCTGACCACCGAGGGGCTGGCCGAGATCGGGCCGGCCGTCGTCTCGGGGACGGTGGGAAGGCCCCTCCAGCCGGTCTCCGCGCGGGCCGACGAGCTCAATGTCATCGGCTGCAAGGTGGTTCCAGGCTGGGTGCTGGGCTGCCGGGCGAATCTGATGGGCGATGTGCTCGCCCGTGGCGAGACCCGGATCCCGGCGACCACCGCTCAGTGGATTGCCACCGGCTGCCTGGAGATGGCGCGGCGTCTGGACGCCGACCGGCCGGTCGTCGGTCTGGGGCTGGGTGTCGGTGGGACGATCGCCCGCGACCGCCGGACCTTGGTCCTCTCATCGGCTCTGGAGGCCACCCCGGGCCAGGATCTGGTTGCCGACATAGAGCGGGAGCTCGGCATCCCGGTGCACGTCGAGAACGACCTTCGCAGCTTGGTCGAGATGGAGCGACGCATCGGGGTAGGCCGTCATGTCGGATCCTTCATCATGGTCACACTGGGGGAGGGGGTCGGGGCGTGCATTGTCGACCACGGTCATGCGGTGACCGGGGCCACCGGCGAGGCCGGGCTGAGCCAGTGGATGACGACCCTGGACGAGGACGGCCGTCTCCAGCCGGGGGGCAGGCTTCTCAACACTCTGGCGATCCTCGAGCAGTGCGCGGCCCGCGATCTGCCCGCCGATCTGGACGCCTTGATCCGGTCGGCCGAGTCGGGGGACCCTCAGGCCCTGGAGGTGGCCGACTGGGTGGTCGCCCGACTGGTGCCGCTGTTGGCCTCCCTGGTGAGTTTCACCGACCCGCAGCTGATTCTGCTGGGAGGGGAGCTCAGCCCCCTGCTCACCCCGGTGACCGATCACCTAGCGGCCCGGATGGCGGGCCTGGTCGCCCCCCTGCAGCGCACCATCCCGATCCACATCGCCGACTGGGAGCTGGGCGACTGGGCCCGAGGAGCCGCGGTCATCGCGGTGGAGGAACTGCTGCGGGTCTGAGGGCAGCCGAGCTCTCGGTGCCGCAGCAGATCCGCTGCACACAGGTGCTACGGGATCTGCGGGGCCGGTGGTCTCCCAGCACCGGCCCCGCAGGAGTGTCCTCCGGGGCCGTGCTTGTGGGGCGTGCTTCCATGCCGAGACGCTACTTCCCGGCCAGGATCGCGTTGACCTTCGTGTTCACCCCGGTGAGGGCGGAGACCGGCGTGCTGCCGATCCACACCGAGTCCAGGGTCGGCTGCATCAGCGAGGAGATCTCCGAACCGTGGTACACGAGTGGGTACAGGGCCGTCTGACCCTTCTTCACCCGGTCGGTGAAGGGGGTGACGTCCAGGCCCTTCTGCCGGTAGGTCTCGATGGCCTTTGCGGTGCCGGCGGGTCGGGCCGGGAACACCACCGCGTCGGTCCCGACGATGTTCTGGCAGTCGTCCGAGCCCAGGAAGGCGACCAGTTTCGCGGCCTCCGTCTTGTGCTTGGAGAACTTCGAGATCGAGTCGCCCAGGCCGTTGTACAGCGAGACCGGGTGCCCAACGGGGCCGCTGGGCAGCGGCGAGATGCCGAGCTTGACGGTCGTGAGGTTGGCGTAGATGCGCAGCATCCAGGAGCCGTTGAGTGACAGCGCCACCTGCCCGGAGGCCAACTGCTGGTCTGTCGTCACGCTCTGGCCGAACTGTCCGTACCTGGGCATGTAGCCCTTCTTGGACAGTCCCACGTACCAGCCCAGGGAGTTCTGGAACTGCTGGTTGTCGTAGTTGAACTCCGTTCCCCAGGTCGGCTTGTTGGTGTAGTACCAGCCGGTCGACAGAGCGAAGGGGGACCAGTTCGTCTGGCCGGTGTAGTCGAAGTTCTTGTCGACACCCAGCCCGTACTGTTTGACGTTGGTCTTGTCAAACCCCTTCTGGTCGCCGCGCTTGCCGTTCTTGTCGACGGTGAGCTTGGCGAGGATCTTCTCGAAGGAGCCACCGTCAGTGGGGTTCCAGGTGGCACTGGCGAGCTCGGCGTCGGTGATCCCGGCCGCCTGCAGCTTGGTCTTGTCGTACATGATCGAGACGGTGTCGTAGTCCTTCGGGACGCCGTAGCGGTGTCCGTCCGAACCCGTCCACAGCTTCGCCAGCCCCGGCTCGTAGTCGGTGTCCTTGATCGACTTGAGCTCCGGCAGCTCGTCGAGGGGCTGCAGGACGCCGAGCTTCACCAGCTCGGGGTAGCGCCCGAGGTGGTTGGTGAAGACGTCGGGGGCGGAGTCGGCGACGAAGCTGGCGGTGAGCTTGGTCCAGTAGTCGCTCCATCCGAGCTGGTTGATCCGGACATTGATGTCGGGGTTCTTGTCCTCGAACTTGGCGATGCACTTGGCGTAGCTCGGCAGCTGGTTGGCGTCCCACAGCCAGTAGTCGATGGAGGTCTTGCCGCCCGCCTGGGAGGAGCAGCCGGTGACTCCGATCATGCAGGCGGCCAGGGTCGCGGTGAGAGCGCGTCGGATCGATGGTCTTCTCAGAGACATGGCAACCTCACTTGATCCCGGTGAAACCGATGGAGTTGACGATTCGCTTGGCGAAGCAGGCGAACAGGATGAGCATCGGCAGGGCCGACACCAGGGTCGCCGCCATCAGACCCGACCAGTCGACGCCCGACTGGGGGGACTGGGCACGGAACACGCCCAGGGCGACGTTGAGCACCCTCGAGGAGTCCGTGTAGGAGACCATCAACGGCCAGAAGTAGTCGTTCCAGGCGGTGATGTAGGTAGCAGCCCCAGGGTGAACATCGGTGCGCTGGCCATCGGCAGGATGAGCTTCCAGAACACCACGGTCTTGGAGGCGCCGTCGATGAGGGCGGCCTCCTCCACCTCGCGGGAGATGTTCATGAAGAACTGCCGCAGGAAGAACACCGCGAAGGGGGAGATCAGCATGGTGGGGAGCATGATGCCCAGCAGGGTGTCGATGAGGTGGAGCTGCTTCATCAGGATGAAGTTCGGCAGGAAGGTGAAGATGCTCGGGATCATCATCGCCGCCAGGAAGATGCTGAAGACGAGGTTGCGACCCTTCCAGCGCAGCCGTGCGAAGGCGTAGGAGGCCATCGCGCAGCTCAGCGTCTGGACCAGGGTGATGACCGTCGCCACGATCAGGGAGTTGATCAGGTAGCGCCAGAAGTTGATGCTGGCACCCGACCCTCCCTGGGAGACGGCGGTGGCGACGTCCTGGGCGCCGAAGACGCGGGCGAAGCCGCCCATATTGGTGCCCACCGGCCCGAAGAAGCCGGGGCGGGTGGCCAGCAGGGCATTGCTGGACAGGGCGGTGCGCAGGATCCAGTAGAAGGGGAACAGGGTGATGAACAGGATGATCACCATGAACACCCAGCCGACCACCTTGCCGGGGGTCACGGTCCGCTTGTGATGGACCTTCTGGGTGATGGGGGCGGTGGTGGCGCTCGCAGCGCCGGTCAGAGAGACGGTAGCCATGGTGATCTCCTCAGTCCAGGTCGGTCTCGCCGGCGCGAGTGACCTTGTACTGGATGGCGGTGATGATGACGAGAATGATCATGAGGGCCACCGACAGCGCGGAGGCGTAGCCGAAGTCGAACTCCCCGAAGGCCTTCTGGTAGATGTACATCTGCAGCACGTTCGAGGCGTCCGCGGGACCTCCGGAGGTGGCCACCGCCACCGTGTCGAAGACCTGGAAGGAGCCGATGATCGTCATGATGAGCACCAGAGCCAGGATCGGCCGCAGCAGCGGCAGGGTGATCCGGAAAAACATCTGAGACTCGGTGGCCCCATCGGTGCGGCCCGCCTCGTAGAGGTTCTCCGGGATGCCCTGGAGACCGGCGAAGATCAGCAGGGCGGTGTATCCCATGTTCCGCCACACGTTGACCAGGGCGACGGTGGGGATCACGGTAGACTCGGTGGTCCAGAATCCGACCGCACTTCCACCCAGTGAGGTGATGACGTGGTTGACGATGCCGAGCTGGGTGTCGAGCATCCACAGGAACACCAGGGCGGTGACGACATTGGAGACCAGGTAGGGGGTCAGCACGAAGGAGCGCACCCAGGTGGACTTCGTGAGCCGGTGCATCAGGGCCGCGATGAGCACGGCCAGGATGGTCTGGGCCCCGATGTTGATGATGACGTACTCGACGGTGACGCTCAGGGAGTTCCAGAACCGGTCATCGGCGAACAGCTCCGCGTAGTTCTTCAGGCCGGCCCAGTGTGGCGGGGTGAGGACGTTGAAGTTGGTGAAGCTGTAGTAGATGCCCATGATGAGCGGACGGATGAGGAAGACGATCAGTCCGACCGCGGCGGGCGCGATGAACACCAGCGCCAGCGGCAGGTCGGACGTGGATGTGAGGTGCGGTCTGTGACCCGGCCGCACCTTTGAAGCCGTTGTCGACATCATTGCTCTTTCTGTCGTGGATGGATGGGATGCCAGCAGGTGACGATCAGTCGATCGCGGTGAGCTGGAGTACGACGGCCTGCTCGGGGTACAGGCAGGGGCTGTGCAGACCCGACGCCATCAGGGCCGAACCGGGCAGCTCGATCCCGCGGTCCTGGTCGCCGAACCACGGGGGCCGGATCAGTCCGCCGGGCTCCTCCCCGATGATCACCGGGACGACCCGGTAGGTCCGGTCGGCGTCCAGTCCGGACAGTCGCACCATGCCCCGCGGGGAGAGTGGGGAGCGGCGCATCGAGACGATGCTGAACAGCGCCTCGGAGCGGTCTTTGGCGACCACACCGCAGATCTGCAGGCTGTCCTCGGCGCGGTCGACGCTGGTCAGGTCTCCGCTGAACAGCAGGTCCCGGTGCTTCTTGTAGAAGTCGATCCAGCCGGCCAGCTCGCGGCGCTCCTCCTCGGTGGTCTCGGTGATGTCCCACTCGATGCCCAGGTGGCCGAACACGGCGGTGGCCGCGCGGAAGCCGAGGCTGTGACGACGTCCGGTGGTCTGGGAGGGGCTGGAGGCGATGTGGCTGCCGAGGAACTCCAGGGGGAGCAGCTGGGCCGTCCAGCGCATCATCGTCTGGCGCTCCAGGGAGTCGATGCAGTCCGAGACCCAGATCCGCGAGCAGCGCTTGATGACCCCCAGGTCCACCCGGCCGCCGCCCGAGGAGCAGGACTCGATCTCCACATCGGGGAACCGCTCATTGAGGACGTCGAACATCCGGTAGACGGCGAGGGTCTGGGCATGGGTGGCGGCGGCGCCGTTGGCCCGGGTGGCGGACTCGATGAGGTCGCGGTTGTGGTCCCACTTGATGTAGTCGAGGTGGTACTCCGCGATGACCTTGGAGATGGCCTCGAGGGTGTGCTCCCAGGCCTCGGGGATCGACAGGTTGAGCACCTGCTGGTTGCGCCAGGTGAGCGGCATCCGCTTGCCGGGGGCCATGATCCAGTCGGGATGGGCGCGGGCCAGGTCGGAGTCCTCGTTGATCATCTCGGGCTCGAACCACAGACCGAACTGCATCCCCAGGGAGCGCACCCGGTCGACCAGCGGGTCGAGGCCCTGGGGCCAGGCGTCGGGGGAGACCGTCCAGTCCCCGAGTCCCGAGGTGTCGTCGCGCCGGGAGCCGAACCAGCCGTCGTCCAGGACGTACCGCTCGACGCCGATCGAGGCGGCGATCTCGGCCAGCTCCAGGAGCTTGCCGATCCGGTGGTCGAACTCGACGGCCTCCCAGACGTTGATGGTGACCGGTCGGTCGGTCGACAGCGGATGCAGGTCCTCGCGGACGAAGTGGTGGAACCGGTGGGCGATGCCGTCCAGGCCGTGCGCGTGGTTCGCGTAGAGGTCGGGGCTGGTGTAGGACTCGCCGGGGGCGATGCGGGCCTCACCGGGCAGCAGCAGTTCCCCGGCGCCGATCACGCCGAACCCGTTGGCCTGCCGTTCCACGTAGTGGCGGTGGTTGCCGGACCAGGCCAGGTGGGCGGCCCAGACCTCTCCCTGCTGGAAGGAGAATCCGGGGGTGCCGGCCTGCATGACATAGGCGGAGTCGGATCCGGTGCGGCCACGGCGGTTCTCCCGCAGGTGGGTGCCGGTGCCGATCGGGGTGCGTTGGGGGAATCTCTCCAGGCCCCAGTGACCCGCGAAGTCCAGCATCTCGTCGGCGTCGACGGGGATCGGCAGGCAGTGCTGAAGGCCTTCCAGGACAAATGCCTCGGAGCCGGTGTTGGTGAGGGTGGTGGCGATCCGCACCAGCCCCTGGGCGGTCATCTCGATGGTCGTCTCGGTGCGCAGCCCGGCCTCGGTGTCCTCGGCGAGGGCCACGACGGTGGCCGCCCCGGCCTCGTGGAAGCCGCTCACCGCGGAGTCGTCGAGGCTCATCCCGGTGGTGCGGAAGCGGGGGGTGAAGTCCGATCCGTCGGGGCGGGATCCCTCGATGCCCGGACGTCCCAGCCAGCCGTCGGCCAGCTGGGGGAGCAGGGCACGGTGGATCGGCACGTCCACGGCATTGCCGCCGAGCGGCTCGACGACGCTGGTGGCCACTGCCGCCGCGCCATCCGCGGTGAGCGGGCCCAGATCGGTGCCCCAGTGGACGATGCCCACGGCCTGGTCGGCCGGGGTGCTCAGGAGAAGGGATACCCCCGCCGCGCGGAGGTGGATGAGTGCATCGGTCATTGCTGATCCTTGGGGGCGTTCCGGTGGCCCGGGTCGGCTGGCGACATGCGGGTCAGAAGGTGAGGAACCGGGACCGCGTTGCCCCGGATCCGCAATTCTCTTCCATAGAAGAAAATTACGGATCAAGATTAACCCAGATCCGTGGTCCTGGGAACCCTTTGGCTCCGATTGCCACCCGCGGTCCCCCGACGCGGGGACACACGGGCCTCCGGCGCGCCCGAGTGGGCCGGAGAGACCGCGGAACGGGGCCGGGAAATTAGGCTGGGGGAGCCCGCCCCGGAGAGGAAGCCCGATGACCACCGTGTGCACCGCCGAACAGATGCGAACCGCCGAACGCGCCTTTTTCGACGCCCATCCGGGAGCCGACCTGATGGCGGTGGCCGCCCACGCCGTGGCGACCACCGCGGTCACGATGCTGCTGGGGGACGAGCCCCTCGAGGAGTCCGCCGAGTGGATCGCCCAGCAGCGGGTGCTGGTGATGGCGGGGACGGGCAACAACGGCGCCGACGGCCTCTTCGCGGCCGCCGAGCTGTGCCGCGACGGCTGGGTGGTCGACGTCTGCCCGGTCCTCGGATCCCTCCACGAGGCGGGGGCGGCCGCCGCCCAGGAGGCCGGATGCGGGGAGGTGAGCCCCGTCGATGCCCTGGACCGGCACTACGACCTGGCCATCGACGCGGTCCTGGGGATCGGGGGGCGGCCCTCGATACCGGACTGCCTGGCCCGGCTGGACGAGGCCCTGGCCGGGGCCGACACCCCGGTGCTGGCGGTCGATCTGCCCTCGGGCCTGTCCGCCGACTCGGGAGAGGTGGTGCGCTGCGTGCACGCCCGCACCACCGTCACCTTCGCATCCCGGAAGTGGTGCCATCTGGCCCGGCCGGCGGCCGCCTGCTGCGGACGGGTGATCCTCGCCGACATCGGCGTCACCGTCCCCGACGCCGACCAGATCACCTCGGTGACCGACCTCGCCGACCTGTGGCCGGTTCCGGGTCCGGCCAATGACAAGTACTCGCGGGGGGTCGTCGGGTGCGACACCGGGTCGGCGCAGTACCCGGGGGCCGGGGTCCTCGGCGTGCTGGGGGCACTGCGCTCCGGAGCCGGAATGGTGCGCTGCGTCGGCCCCGACGCCGTCCGACAGCACGTGATGGACCGGACGCCCAGCGTGGTGTGCGCGGCCGGACGGGTCCAGGCCTGGGTGGTCGGGTCGGGATGGGGGGACGACGCCGGCAATGCCGCGCGGCTGGACCGGCGGCTGGCCGACGGCGTCCCGGTCGTGGTGGACGCCGACGCCCTGGCCGTGCTGCCGCGTCGGATCCCGGAGGGATGTCTGCTCACCCCGCACGCCGGCGAGTTGGCGAGGATGCTCGGGATCGACAGGGCCGAGGTGGAGGCCGACCGGCGTGGTTCCTGTCTGGCGGGGGCCCGGATGTTCGGGGCGACCGTCCTGCTCAAGGGTGCGATCCAGTGGGTGGCCACCCCCGATCAGCAGATCAGCGCTGCCCTGCCCGGACCGGCATGGACCGCCCAGGCCGGTTCGGGGGACACCCTTGCCGGGATCTGCGGCACCCTGCTGGCCGCCGGGCTGTCGGCCAGGGATGCCGGTCTGGCCGGTGCCGGGCTGCAGGCCCTGGCCGCGATCCTCAGTCCCGGGCCGTGGTCCCCCGATCAGCTCGCCGACCGGTTCCCCGAGGTGATCGGCCGGCTGGGCGCACCGGGGCCCGTCGGGGCGGTGGAGCGGAGCTTCTCGGCCTGATCCGGCGCGGGCGGATCAGCCGCTACGGGCAGGATCAGGCGTTGCTTCGGTCGTCGCTGCGCGCGGCGGCGAGGCTGCCCAGCCGGATCGCCTCGCGGTAGTGGTCCATCAGCTCGGCGCACAGGTGGTCCCAGGTGCGGTCCTCGATCGAGGCCCGGGCGGCGCGCCCCATCGCCTCCCGCTTGAAGGGGTCGCCGACCAGATCGGTCACCCGCTCCCGGAACTCGGTCATGTTCCCCGGCTCGTACAGCCAGCCGGTCCGCGAGGGGTCGATGAGATCGATCGGGCCGCCGCGGCGCGGGCTCACCACCGGCAGACCGCTGGCCTTGGCCTCCTGGACCGCCTGGCAGAAGGTCTCCAGCTCGCCGGTGGAGCAGAAGACGTCCATCGAGGCCAGCGCACGGGGCAGGTCCTCGCCGTAGAGCCCGCCGCAGAAGACGGCGTCGGGCATCTCCTTCTCCAGGGACTCGCGCTGCGGGCCGTGCCCGACGATGACGATCCTGGTGCCCGGGATGCCGACCAGATGGATCATGTCCTCGACCCGCTTCTCGGAGGCGAGCCGGCCCATGTAGCCGATCACCGTCTCCCCCCGGGGGGCCCACTGGTCGTGCAGCGCCCGGGACCGTTTCGCCGGGTTGAACCTCACCTTGTCCACCCCTCGGCCCCAGATGCCGACCCGCGGCACGCCGTGGGCGACGAGCTGGTCACGGGAGTAGGTCGAGGGGGCGTAGGTGGCGACCATCAGGGAGTGGATCTGGCGGACCCGGTACCAGCCGTAGAACTCGAGGTGCCCGATCCCGTACCGGGCCGCGTAGCTGGGGATGTCGGTCTGGTAGATCGCGATCGCCGGGATGCCCAGGGTGGCCGCGGCCAGCGCCCCCTTGTAGCCGATCATGAAGGGGCTGGCCAGGTGGACGACGTCGGGGGAGAACTCGTTGAGGTAGCGCTCCAGGGTCCACTGCGGGGTGGTCGAGACCCGGACGTCCTGGTACCCCGGCCAGGTCACCGATGACAGGGTGAGGACGGGGAACCCGGCGTACTCCTTGGGGGCCACCGCGGGGTCGCCCGGTGCCAGCACCACCGCCTGGTGGCCGTGGGCGCGCAGGTACTCCAGGACACGCAGAATGGAGTTCGTCACCCCATTGACCTGGGGGAGGAACGACTCACTGATGATCGCTACCCGCACACCCTGGATGGTAATGGGCCCTCGGTGGCGAATCGAGTACTGGCGGTGGCCGCCCGGGGCGACATCGGTGAACAGTGCGGGTCGGGGTGCGCGGGATTTGGTCCAAAGTGCCCGGTGCCGTATATTTGGGCGAGTTGACCACGGCTCGCCGTGTCGTCCGCACACCGATGCGGGCGCTGCGCACGACGAGCCCATGATGCGTTCAGTTGCTCGATGCGTCCCGAACCCGGGGCCTGGGCGGACGACACAGATCGTCCGCGACTCTCCCAATTACTGGCAGCTCTTCGCGATGGAGATCCACAGGGATCTCCATATGAGTCCGTGCCATCGCGGGATCTCGGGTCGACGTTATCGAATCGCACTGCTGCCGGGCTCGTCGCCCTGCGCTGTGCCGCGTCATGAGGTGACACACGTGAGTTCACAGAATCGCAAGCCGAAGTCCTACAAGGCCGACGGCACCCCCAAGAAGCGCTGGACATCGGCCGAGCGCGCCGCCAAGGGGCACAAGCCGCACACCCGCGGCGGGAAGTCGTACAACTCGGGCAAGTCCTACGGGAAGTCCCACGAGGGCGGCCACACCGACCGTGAGGGTCGCACCTTCCAGTCCTGGTCCCCGCGCTCCGATGACCAGCCCGATCACCGCGAGTCCCGGTTCGCAGACCGCGATGACCGTCAGGGTCGCAGCGGTGGCCGCTATGACCGCGACGGCCGGTCCGGCGGCCGTTCCTTCGACCGTCGCGGCGGGTCGCGGCGCTACGACTCCCGACGCGAGGACTCCTGGGACCGTGACGACAACGGTCGCGGCTCCGAGGATCGCCGCGGTGGTCGTCCCTACGACAGGGATCGTCGCGGTTCCGAGGGATATCGCAAGGGCGGCTTCCACACTGACCGTTACGGCCGGGACGGGTTCTCCAAGGGCGGTTACCGCAAGGGCGGATTCAACAAGGACCGTCGTGGCGGTTGGAACGACGACGACCGTGGCGGCGACCGCTCCTACGACCGTCGTGGCTCCAGGTCCTCGGGCCGTGACTCGTGGAACCGGGACGGCGATGACCGCCGGTCCGGCGGACGCGACTTCCGCGACGGAGGACGTCGCGACTACGGCGACCGCGGCCACGACCGGTACGGCGACCGTGACGAGCGTCGCGGCGGCTACCGCGGGGACCACGGCTCCCAGGAGCACGGCTTCAAGCGGAGCTTCGATGACCACGGATCGCGCGACCACGGTTTCAAGGAGCACGGCTACAACAAGGACCGCGGCTTCAGCAAGGACCGCGGCGGGTTCCGCGACCACGACGGCGCCGACCAGTCCGCTGCCGGCAATGAGGACCAGATGGAGTGGTCGGCCGCCGAGCTGACCGATCTGGACACCTCCACCATCGACCACGAGGGCGGCTTCTCCGCCCTCGGCGTCCCGGACCGGATCGTCGCCGCCCTCAAGGCCACCGGCATCGACGCCCCGTTCCGGATCCAGATCGCCGCCATCCCCGACGCCATCGCCGGGCGCGACCTGCTGGGCCGGGCCTCCACCGGCTCGGGCAAGACCCTGGCCTTCGGGGTGCCGGTGCTGACCCGCCTGGCCGCCGCCGAGCGTCCCGACAAGCGGCCGCGCGCCCTCATCCTCTCGCCCACCCGCGAGCTGGCCATGCAGATCGCCGACGTGCTGTCCCCGCTGGCCTCCGCGATGAACATGTCGACCATCCTGATCGCCGGTGGCATGGGCTACGGCCCGCAGACCCGCGCCTTCCGCAAGGGGGTCGACCTCGTCGTCGCCACCCCCGGCCGGCTGGTCGACCTGCTGGAGACCGGTGACGCCGATCTGTCCGGTGTCGAGGTCGTCGTCCTGGACGAGGCCGACCACATGGCCGATCTCGGCTTCATGCCGGCCGTCTCGGCCATCCTGGACGCGGTTCCCGGCGAGGCCCAGCACCTGCTGTTCTCGGCCACCCTCGATGAGGCGGTCGGCAAGCTCGTCAAGCGCTACCTGCACGACCCCGTGACCCACGAGATCGACCCGGAGAAGGGGGCGGTCTCGACGGCCGTCCACTACAGCCTCCAGGTCAAGCCCCATGAGAAGGTCTCGGTGATGTGCGAGATCGCCAACCGGCCCGGCCACACCATCGTCTTCGCCCGCACCCAGCGCGGCGCATCCCGGATGGCCGAGCAGATGCGCGACGCCGGCGTGATGGCCGGTGCGCTGCACGGCGGACTCACCCAGGGCGCCCGGGCCCGGGTGCTCAAGGCCTTCAAGGACGGCTCCCTGCCGGTCCTGGTGGCCACCGACGTGGCGGCCCGCGGGATCGACGTCGACGACGTCACCCTGGTCCTCCAGGTCGACCCGCCGATGAACTCCAAGGACTACCTGCACCGCTCCGGGCGGACCGCCCGGGCCGGCCACAAGGGCGTCGTCCTCTCGATGGTGCTGCCGCACCAGCGCAGGGCGATGTCGCGGCTGTTCCGCGGCGCCGGCGTCAAGCCGGTGGAGGCCGAGGTGAGGCTCGGTGGGGAGAATCTCGCCGAGATCGCCGACTGCCAGCCGGTCAGCGGCGAGCCGATCGCCCAGGAGGCCTTCGACGCGCTGGTGGCTCCTCGCCAGCAGCACTCCCGCAAGGGACGTCGCAAGGACTCCTACGGCGGTGGCCGTGGTGGCCGTGACCGCGGTGGCCGTGGGGACCGCGGTGGACGCGGCTCTTACGACGACCGTCGTGGACCGCGTCGCGACCGCAACGCGTCGCGCGACGACCGCGAGCGTCGCTACGGGCGCTCCGGCTCCGAGACCTGGTGAGACCGCTACCTCGAGGAGTCAACGGCCTGCAGGGCCGTGACCTGAAGGGTTAGGCTGGCAGATCGTGGAGACCACTGAGACCGAGTCACGACAGTTGCGGGTCGGGGACCCCTCCGACGCCCCCGCGCTGGCGCAGGCACTGGGCGAGCAGCAGCTCACCGACCAGGTGGCCCGCTGGCTCGACGAGGACCTCTGTGTCCTTGCCGAGGCCGGCGGCCGGCCCGTCGGGCTGCTGCGCCTGGTCGATGAGGGCGGTCGCGCCGCGGTGCACGCCATCCTGGTGGCACCCGGTGCGCAGCGCCTCGACGTCGAGCGCGACCTCCTCGAGGGGGCCGCCCAGCTGGCCACCGATCTCGGCTCGCACGATCTGCGGGTCAAGAGCTGGAGCGACCACCCGATGGACCGCGCCGCACTGCGCGCCGACCTGCTGGAGCACGGCTACCGCGCCGACGGGGCCGACCTGGTGCGCACCCTGCCGATCCGGCTGGAGGCCGCCACCACCGAGGAGATGCGTTCCCTCGGCGTCGCGCTGGCGCAGATTCTTCACGCCGGCGACCTGATTCTCACCTCCGGTGATCTGGGCGCCGGCAAGACCACCCTCACCCAGGGAATCGGCGCCGGACTCGGCGTCCAGGGGCCGGTGATCTCACCGACCTTCGTCCTGGTCCGACGCCACGCCGGAACCGAGGGACGGCCGGGCCTGGTCCACGTCGACGCCTACCGGCTGGGATCCCTGGCCGAGCTGGTCGATCTGGATCTCGACGAGACGATGGACGAGTCGGTCACCGTCGTCGAGTGGGGGGCTGGGATCGCCGAGGAGCTCGAGGGTTCCTACCTGGAGATCGACATCGAGCGTTCCGGGGACCCCGCCGATGACACCCGGATCCTCTACATCCAACCCGTGGGCCCGCGCTGGCAGGGGGTCGACCTCGGCGTCCTGCGCCAGGCCGCCCGGCCCGCGGACGCCCCGGACCACCAGGGCCCCGACACGCCGGCCCGCAGCGAGGAAGCACAGTGATGACTGCATCTCAGGCCGAATCAGATCTCGGCACCGACCGGGCCGGATCCGGCTGGACCCTGGCGGTGGACACCTCCACGGCGGTGTGCGTCGGCCTGGCCCGCGGCGACCAGGTGATCAGCCTGCGCGACGACAACCCGCGCGCCCACGCCGAGCAGCTCATGCCGCTGGTCGAGCAGGCCTGCGGGCAGGCCGGAATCGCCGTCGGCCAGATCGACCAGATCGCGGTCGGGGTGGGCCCCGGCCCCTACACCGGCCTGCGGGTCGGTATCGTCACCGGCCGTGTACTGGCCCACCTGGGCGGTACCCAGCCCCACCCGGTCTGCTCCCTCGACGTCCTGGCCCTCCAGTGGGTCGAGTTCGGTTCGGCCCCGGCCGACGGCTTCGTGGTCGCCACCGACGCCCGACGCCACGAGCTCTACTGGGCCCGCTACGACGGACAGGGCGCCCGTCTGGAGGGTCCCGAGGTCGGCGCCCCCGACACTCTGCCTGCCGGCGTCCCGGTGGGCGGACCGGGATGCGCCGCCCGCGGACTCGAGGCCGCTGCCGGGGCTCCCGAGGTCCTGGACGCCGGTGTGCTGGCCGCCCACTGGACCAAGCTGCCCGATGTCGGCATCGAGCCCCTCTACCTGCGCGACCCCGACGCCGTCGTCCCCACCACCCGCAAGGCCACCCTCACCCCCACCCGGCTGAGGCTGCCCGCCGCGATGAAGAACCGTCAGGCACGCTGAATGACCCTGCGACAGGCTGGTCCCGAGGACCTGGACCAGGTGATGGCCGTCGAGCGCGCCTGCTTCGGGACCAGGGAGGCCGGGGACCGGCAGGCCTGGAGCCGCGCCGCCTGGCGCTCCGAGCTCCAGAGCAATGACCGGGTCCATCACCGGGTGGCAGTTGACACCGATCCGGAGGCTTCCGGCACCGTCTCGGGGCCGTCCGGCACCGATTCGGGGGCAGTCGGCACCGATTCGGCCCGGCAGGAGGCGGCTACCCCCACGACCGGGCGTCTGGTGCTCATCGAGGAGGATCGCACGGGTCCCCGTGCGGTCGCCGACTTCAGCCACGTCATCGACTCCTGCGACCTGGACCGCATCATGGTGGTCCCCGCCGCCCGGGGAGCCGGGATGGCCGGCCGGCTGCTGAGGCACGGCATGGGCTGGGCCGCCCGCCGCGGCGCACGCCAGATCCTGCTGGAGGTCCGCCCCGACAATCTCGCGGCCCTGGCTCTCTACCGGTCCCACGGATTCGACCAGATCGCGCGTCGCAACCACTACTACGGAACCGGCGAGGACGCCCTGGTGATGTCGGCATCACTGGAGTCCTGCGCCGACGACACCACCAGCACCGCTGGCAGCAACGAGGAGAGACATGTCTGAACCGCTCATCCTGGGCATCGAGTCGTCCTGCGACGAGACCGGCATCGGCATCGTGCGCGGCAACGACCTGCTCGCCAACGAGGTCGCCTCCTCGATGGAGCAGCACATCCGCTTCGGAGGCGTGGTTCCCGAGGTGGCCTCCAGAGCCCACCTGGAGGCCGTCGTCCCGGTGCTGGAGGCGGCGGTCGCCAAGGCCGACATCGACCTGAGCCAGGTCGACGGCATCGCGGTGACCGCCGGCCCCGGACTGATGGGAGCCCTGGTGGTCGGCCTGTCGGCGGCCAAGGCCCTGGCCGGCTGGCTCAACAAGCCCCTCTACGGCGTCAACCACCTGGCCGGCCATGTCGCCGTCGACCTGCTCGAGCACGGCGACCTGCCGATGCCCTGCGGGGCGCTGCTGGTCTCAGGGGGCCACACCTCCCTGCTGTCGGTCACCTCGATCGCCGACGGTATCACCGAGGTCGGGTCCACCATCGACGACGCCGCGGGCGAGGCCTACGACAAGGTGGCACGGCTGCTCGGCCTGCCCTACCCCGGTGGCCCGGTGATCGATCGGGCCGCCGCCGAGGGCGACCCCACCGCCATCCACTTCCCGCGCGGCCTCACCGCCCGCCACGACATGGCCAAGCACCGCTTCGACTACTCCTTCTCCGGGCTCAAGACCTCGGTGTCGCGGTGGGTCGAGACCGAGCAGCAGGCCGGCCGAGAGGTGCCGATCAACGACGTCGCCGCCAGTTTCCAGGAGGCGGTCGCCGATGTGCTCACCGCCAAGGCCGTCGATCTGTGCGGCCACTACGGGTTGAAGCACTTCCTCATCGGCGGTGGAGTGGCGGCCAACAGTCGGCTGCGCACACTCCTCGCCGAACGGATGGCCGACGCCGGGGTGGAGCTGCGGCGTCCCCGACCCGGGCTGTGCACCGACAACGGGGCGATGATCGCCGCTCTCGGCGTCCAGGTCGTCAAGGCCGGGCTGAGGCCCTCGGCGATGGACATCAGCGCCGACTCCGGACTGCCGGTCACCAGGGTTCTGGTCTGAGGCCCGGCGGGGGCCGGAGCCGGGGAGGATGCCGTCCGGAGGGATGCTGTCCGAGGGGTTTGCAGTCCGAGGGATTTGAAGTCCGGGATGAATGCAGTTGAGGAGGCCGGCGCGACCCGCTGGTCCTTTACTGGGCTTTCGGCGCTGACCCCTACCCTGAAAGAATCGCCGAACGAGTCCTTGCGCTGCGAGACGATGGAGCCACCATGACCGAGAATCCGGGTCGTCCCGACGGGTCGGGCCGGAACTGGTGGCCGGCCAACGGTCCGCGGGATCAGTCGGGGCCACCGCCCGACCGTCCCTCCTTCCAGCAGCCCGGTTCCCACCCGACGCCGTCCCAGTACGGACACGGCACCTCCGGACAGCCGGGCCAGTACGGACAGGGGTCGTCCGGGTATCCCGGCCAGTACCCGTCCGGCACCTCCGCTCAGTCGGGTCAGCCTGGCGACTACGCCCCCTACGGACAACCGGGCCAGTACGGCCAGCCCGCTCAGTCTGGCCAGTACGTCCAGCCTGGCCAACCCGGCCAGTACGGACCTCCAGGAGGGTACGGGCCGCCCCACCAGCCGCCATCCTCGGGCGGGTCGAGGAGATCCCGGCTTCCACTGGTCTTCGGGATCATCGCCGCGGTGCTGGTCCTGGTCGTGGTGGGCGGAGCCCTGCTCTTCAATGCCTACCGTGACCGGCCCGCCGCCGGTCCCGCCGCCTCCCCGAGCACCTCGGCCTCATCCCGTTCGCAGACTCCGGGAACCGACCCCTCCGACGTCTTCCCGACCGGGGCGGACCCCACCCAGAGCGACCCCGGGGAGTCCGATCCGGGCGGCGATGACACGGTGGCCAACGACCCCACCGACGGCCGCGGTCCGCGCACCGGCCCCTCCGGCCGGACCGGTGCGACCCCCGAGCCGGGCCCCACCATCGGCCAGCGGCCCTCCGGCATCACCTCCGGATCCGGCCGGATCAAGCGGACCTCGTCGTTCAGCCCGGTGGTGAACCTGCTGATCCTGGACTCCAGAGCCACTCAGGTCACCCGGCGCGGCGACGACGCCTCGGTGAGTCTCACGTACCGCGGCGTCGGCACCCAGGCCAGCCGCACCGTGACGGTCGCGGCGCGCGAGGGGGTCCGGGACGCCAGCCCGTTGTTCCCGTCCAACCGGTCGATGTACTACTACCGGGACGCGGTCTGCTACATCCAGTCCCAGACCTCCCTGGAGTGCCTGTTCTTCCGCAACGCGGCCGCGGTGAGAGTGACGATGACCGACGACCGCGATGTCGTGGGGCTCAACTACAGCTATGCGACCGCCTTCGCCGACCAGTTCATCTGATCCGTCCGGCTGCGGGTCGCAGATGTCGCGGGGGTCCCGCTGTCGATCCGTGCGCGGGCGTGGCACAGTGAGGAAGCGCCTGTGAGTGGGTCACGGGCGAGCAACCGCCTGGAGATGCATCGATGACCTCAATCCTCGAACCGTCCTTCGCCGCCGAGTGCGGGCAGAGTTTCGACGACGACCCGACTGCCCGGATTGTCCAGAATGCCGTGACCGGTACCGGTGCCGACACCGTCAGCCTCGACCGGCGGATCGTCAACCAGACCGATGACTCGGTGTGCGAGCGACTGGACGCCTGGACGGTCACCAATCAGAAGCACTCGGGACGGTGCTGGGAGTTCGCCGGTCTCAACGTGCTGCGGGCCAGGATGATCAAGGACCTCAACCTCGAGAACTTCGAGTTCTCGCAGAACTTCATCGCCTTCCACGACAAGCTGGAGAAGGCCAACCACACCCTGGTGCGGGCGATCGCCACCGCTGATCACGACCCTGCCGAGGAGGAGGTTCGGGACATCCTGGAGGATGTCTCCGGCGACGGCGGGTACTGGCCGCAGTTCCTGGACCTGGTGCGCAAGTACGGTCTGGTGCCGGTCTGGGCGATGCCCGACACCGAGTCGGCCGGCAACACCGACCAGCTCAACCGGGCGCTGGCTCAGGTGCTGCGCCGCGCCGTGCTGCGGATCCGGGTCGAGATCACCGACTCCGACGGCCGGGAGCGCGCCGAGCGCATTCAGCAGGAGCACCGCCAGGCGCTCGCCGATGTCTACCGGGTGCTGGCGATCCACCTCGGTACCCCGCCCACCAGTTTCACCTGGCAGTACCGGGACAAGGACAAGAAGTTCCACTCCGAGGGTCGACTGACGCCGTTGGAGTTCGCGGCCAGGTACGCACCCGAGTCGCTGGACGGGTACCTCACGGTCGGACACGACCCCCGCACGGAGAACCCGGTCGGTCGCAAGTACGTCATCGACCACACCCCGCTGATGGAGGGGGGAACCCCCTACGCCCACGTCACCGCGGACATCAAGGACCTCAAAGAGGCAGCCATCGCCGCCATCCGCGACGGTGAGCCGGTCTGGTTCACCTGTGACGTGAAGCAGCAGTTCGACCGGACCGGTGGCATCTGGGATGCCAACCTCCACGACTACAACGGCCTCTACGGGATCGACATGTCGATGACCAAGGCCGATCGGATGCGCGGCCGTGAGACCGGGCCGACCCACGCGATGACCCTGGTCGGGGTGGATCTGGTCGATGGGGAGCCTCGGCGCTGGCGGGTCGAGAACTCCTGGGGAGATGAGGTCGGCAAGAAGGGGTTCTTCACGATGAACGACTCCTGGTTCGACGAGTACGTCTTCCAGGTCGTGGTCGCCCCGGAGCGGGTCAGCGAGGAGATCCGGCAGCAGTGGCAGACCGAGCCGATCGTGCTGCCCGAGTGGGATGCCCTGGCCTGATCCCGCCGGCCCCGGGTCCGGGTACGGATGCCTGGCGCGCCGGGTACTGATGAGATCTGCCACCACAGGGTCGGCGACTGGATAGTCCAGCTGCTGGCTCCGTGGTGGCAGATCTCATACCAGCCCCGGGCGGCCCCCTGAACGAGTTCTGCCAGAAATTGGGTCGGCATGTGGATTATCCGCGTGGTGGCTCCTCTGTGGCAGATCTCATCGCGGCGGGCGCTCCCAGCAGACTCGGCCCCAGTGAAGTGGGACTTCCGAGCACCTGGATCAACGGATGGCGGGGACAGGTTGGCAACTCCCAAGTCTGACGCACACATGACAGCCGAGAAGGAAGCTGTCGACGACGCGTGAGAACCAGGCCATGGCGACGGACGAGAAGGAGGCCACCCGGAGCAGATTGGGTGAGTGTGGTCCTCTGGGGAGGTTCCTGGATGTCGGTCGGTCCTCTGGGGAGGTTCCTGGGGGTCGGTCCTCTGGAGGACAGGGCCCCGAACCCCCTCGAAGGAGGGGGCGGGAGCTCAGATCCGGACAGGGATCCGCTGCCTGCCGAAGTCCCCGGGGCTCTCCTCCCAGCGCCCCGGGATCGGAGTTCCGCAGTCGGGGCAACGGCCGTCCGGGCCCAGCCGGTAGGACAGGATCTGGTACCAGTCGCGCACGATGAGGGCGGTCCCGCAACCCGGGCACCAGGTGGTGTCCCCATCGGTGTCGTGGACATTGCCGACGTACACGTGGTGCAGCCCGGCCGCCCGCGCCAGCTCTCGTGCTCTGCGCAGGGTCGAGACCGGGGTGCGGGCCACATCGCGCATCCTGTTGTCGGGATGGAAGGCCGAGAAGTGGAGAGGCACATCGGGGCCCAGCTCCCCGGCCACCCACTGCGAGAGCCGGGTCAGCTCCTCGTCGGAGTCGTTGAACCCCGGGATCACCAGGGTGGTGATCTCGGTCCACACATCGGTCTCGTGGACCACATAGCGCAGAGTGTCCAGAACGGTCTCCAGTCGTGCACCGGTCACCCGGCGGTAGAACTGCTCGGTGAATCCCTTGAGGTCGATGTTGGCCGCCGCCATCGGTGCGAAGAAGGCCGGCCGGGCCTCTTCAGAGATGTAGCCGGCCGTCACCGCGATCGGCTGAACCCCTGCCTGGCGGCACGCCCAGGCGGTGTCGATGGCGTACTCGGCGAAGATCACCGGGTCGTTGTAGGTGAAGGCCACGCTGGTCGCCGCCAGGTCCCGGGCGGTCTCGGCGATGGTTCGGGGAGAGGCCTCGGCAGCCAGGGTGTCCCACTGGCGCGACGTTGAGATCTCCCAGTTCTGACAGAACTTGCAGGCCAGGTTGCACCCGGCCGTCCCGAACGACAGCACCGAGGTGCCCGGGTGGAAGTGGGCCAGAGGCTTCTTCTCCACCGGGTCGAGGCAGAATCCGGAGGACCGCCCGTAGGTGTCCAGCACCAGCCGGTCGTCGTGCCTCACCCTCACGAAGCAGAATCCGCGCTGCCCCTCCCGCAACCGGCAGTGCCGCGGACACAGCTCGCACTCCACCCTGCCGTCCTCGGTGGTGTGCCACCAGTGCGCCGGGTCGCCGCCCAGCGGGGCGGGCGCGTCCGGCCGGTCGGCGCCGGCGGCGGGAGACCGGGAGGTCGATGGGATGGTCATGGTTCCTCCTGCCAGGCGGTGACGGTGTACCGCCTCACGGTGGCGTCCCGGGACCACCACGAGGGGGCCAGACCCGCCTTCTGCTTGAGTCGGTTCAGGAATTCGGTGGGGTCCGGTATCTGGTCCCAGACCTGTGGGAGGAAGGTGCCGCGATAGCCGTCCCACTCCAGGATCAGGCCGTCGATTCCCGGCCGCAGCCTGGAGACCAGCTGATGCTGGCTGGCGAACCGGATCGGGGCGCTTGCCGAGAGCACCGAGACCTCGACGCGCAGCCCCGCAAGCTCCGCGCTGGTGACAGCTGGGAATCGGGGGTCGTGGGTGGCCGCGGCCACCGCATTGGCACAGACATCCTCGGCCAGTGGTCGCCATGCCGCCAGCGTCCCGATGCATCCGCGCAGAGCGGGGTGACTGCTGCCGCCGGTGGTGAGGGTGACGAAGCAGGCCGCCGGCCGACGGGCCCAGGCCGGTGTCTCCGGAGTCTCGACCGGCTCGCCGAGGTGTGCCGCGATGGCGGCTCGGGCCGCCGGCAGCAGCCAGCCTCCGGCGTCGTCGGGCAGACCGGAGGAGTTCTCGGAGGCTCCCGCGACGGGGGTGTTCATCGGTCCTCCTCGGTGAAGGCGAAGGAGGCGTAACCGACCACCCGCGACCGGTCCCCGGCGGTGTCGCCGGAGGTGCACGCCGCCAGCAGGTGGGCGCTCCAGCCCAGTCCGGGCGCGGCGTGGAGCAGACCGTCCAGGGGGCGGCAGCCGCAGGCCCGGTCGGGCTCGATGGAGTCGTCGCCGGCGAGCACCCGGGCGATCGTCTGGTCGTCGAGCCGTCTGGCGACGTCGTGGGGGTGATAGTGGGACAGGTCGGAACTGATGACGATGAGTGTCTGCGGATCGGCTACCAGGGACTCGATCACCTCGGCCACCTCCTGCGGTTCGGCCTGCCCGACGGCCAGCGGGACGATCGGCAGATCGCCCAGGATCCGCTGGATGAAGGGCACCTGCACCTCGATCGAGTGTTCCTCTGCGTGGGTGGCCGCGTTGATCCGCACCTGCGCCAACTCCTCCAGACCCGCTGGATCGATCGGGCAGCTGCCCAGCGGCGTCGCCATGAAGTCTGCCCGGGGCAGTGCCAGGCCGCGGATCCCCACCCGGTGGGTCGGCCCCAGGACCGCGACCCGACGGGGCCGGCGGTCCGGTTCACGTCGTCTCAGCAGGTCGTATCCGCGGGCGGCCGTCTGCCCCGAGTAGACGTACCCGGCGTGCGGGACGACCAGTGCCCGGACCCGACCGGGGTCGACCCCCTCGGGCACCGGCATCGCCGCGGCCCGGTTCAGGGCGCCGTCGATCCAGGCTGCCAGCTCCCCGGGATCGGCGGGGTAGAACATCCCGGCCACCGCGGGCGGGCGGGTGACAGGTCCTGGTCGGTCGGTCCACAGTGCTCGACTCATCGGTCCTCCTCGTGCGGGTCGGGTCTGCGGCGGACGTCGGCGGTGACGCGGTCGGTGCTGCTCGCGCGGGCGACCACCTGTGCCGGTGGCAGCGCGGTCGACACCGTGCCTGTCCGACACCGTGCGTATCCGACTGTGTGCGGGGAGGACGCGGTGTGCGAACCACGCGGTGTGCGGTGTGTCGCGCAGGACTCGAATCCCTTGATCCCAGAGTAGGCACCCTCCCAGCGCGTCCAACCTGCACCCGGCCCCTTGAGCTCACGGCCCTGTCCCGGACGCCGCCCGCATCGCTGCCCGCACCAGCCACCCTCGACCCCGGGGGCAGACTGGGGACCATGATGACTCCGGTGCTGACCACCCTCGGATTCGTGCTCCACCCCGACGGGCAACGGGTGCTAATGGTGCACCGGGTCGCCCGTTCCTACGACGACCAGCTCGGCAAGTACAACGGGCTGGGCGGCAAGGTCGAGCCCGGGGAGGACGTCGCCGCCGGGATGCGCCGGGAACTGCGCGAGGAGGCGTCCATCGAGGTCGACGCCATGAGGCTGCGCGGCACGGTCTCCTGGCCAGGCTTCGGCAAGGACGGCTCGGACCACTTCGGTCTGGTCTTCGTCATCGACTCCTGGCACGGCCAGATCCCAGACGCCAACGCCGAGGGGCCGTTGAGCTGGCAGCGGATCGACCAGCTGTCCGAGCTGCCGATGTGGGAGGGGGACCGGTACTTCCTGCCACTGGTCTTCGACCCGCAGGTCAACCAGTTCCACGGCTGCATCCCCTACCACGACGGGCGACCGACCGGGTGGAGCTACTCGTTGCTGTGACCCCGCCCGTAGATTGAGGACCATGGATCCTGCGGTGGCGCGTCGACTGGTGTCTGCGGAGGGGGCCGAGGCGCTGGCCGCGGCCCGGGCCGAACGCGACCCCGATGCCCTGTCGGCGGCCGAACGGCTCCGCTCATGGATGCCTCCCGAGCTGGCGGCCGCAGCCCTGGACCAGGCATCGCTGAGGCCCACTGCACTGGCCAAGATCGGCCAGGACGCCGACTCGATGCTGTGGACCCGCGACGGGCTGGAGCAGGCCACCCGTGGACCGGTCTCCCGGTGGCGGGCCGGGCAGCTGGCCGACGCCGGAGTCCGCCGGGTGATCGATCTGGGCTGCGCCTGCGGGGCCGATGCCAGGGCCTGCCTGGATCTGGGCCTCGAGGTGACTGCCGTGGAGATCGACCCCGCCCTGGCGGTGCTCGCCCGCCACAACCTTCCCGGGGCGAGGGTCCTCGAGGGGGACGCCGAGGAGCTGGCCGCCGATCTGCTGGCCGGCGCCGGCCCGGACACCGCGATCCTTCTCGACCCGGCGAGGCGGACCGGACGGGGGCGCAGCTGGCGGGTCGAGGACATCCGACCCGCCTGGGACTTCGTGATGGACATGACCGCGGTGGGGCGGGGGGTCTCCACCGTCGTCAAGCTGGGTCCGGGGGTGCCCAGGGAGATCCTTCCCGAGGCCGTCGCGGTCACCTGGGTGGGGCACCGTCACGATCTGGTGGAGGCCACCCTGTGGGCCGGTCCGGCAGCGCCCGGGCGGACGCGGCCCGGCCACACCGCGATTCTGGTGGGGGAGACTCCCGAACCGGCGATCGCCCTGCCCGGCGGGGAGACCGAGCTCGGCACCGGGCCCGTCGGCGAGTTCCTCGCCGAGCCGCATCCGGCGGTGATCCGCGCCAGGGCGATGCGCGCCGCCGCCGGTGGTCGGCCGGTGCACCTGCCCGCTCCCGGGGTGGCCTATCTGCTGGCCGCGACGCCGACGCCCTCCCCCTGGCTCACCTGTTTCAGAGTGATCGAGGAACTCCCGCTCCAGGAGCGGGCCCTGAGGACCTGGGTGCGTCAGCACCGGGTGGGCAGGCTGGAGATCAAGAAGCGCGGCGTCGACGTCGACCCGGCCGCGCTGCGACGACGACTGCGTCCCTCCGGTCGGGGCGCGGCAACCCTCATCCTCACCCCGACGGGGCACGGAGCCCGCGCACTGGTGGCCGAGCGGATCACCGGCTGATCCCCGGCCACCGCGTCGCACCACGGCCCAGTGGCCGAGAGGGTGATGGACCGGGGCCCGGCAATCGCGTCGAACCTTCCCGGTCACCGGGTCGAGGCGCTCCGGAGTGGGCGGCTCAGACCTGGAACCGGACGTGTACCGTCGAGGACACGGTGATGTCGGCGGGGGACAGCTCAACCGAGCCGCCTCCGGCGGCTCCCCGAAGGGCCAGGGCAGCGACCGGGCCCGGCTGGTCGGATCCCGCCGAGACGCGGTCCAGGAGGCCGGGATCGGCGATCGCGATGACCTGTGGATCCGCCTGTCCGGCGGCGGATGCGAGCACCTCGGCGCGGTGAACCGCATCGTGCAGGGCCCCGGTGAGCACCTCGTCGCGGACCCGGTCGCGGGTCGCGGTGGTCAGCGCCCAGTCCACCCGGTCGATCGACAGTCCGGCGGTCTCGGCCCACCGGGCGCAGCTGTCCGACAGTGCCGCGAAGTCGCTGAACTTCACCGCGACCGGCGTACTGGCCCGGTGGTGCAGCGGCAGCACGGTCCCGTCGTTGTGGTGCGGGCGCCACGACGCGGTGGTCTGCGCATCCACCGAGTACCAGGTCGCCACTCCTGAGTCACGGAGCTGGACGAGCTGGCGGCGCAGCGCCTCGGTGATGTCGGTCGCCTGCTGGGCGACGGCCTGTCGGTCGCTGCCCTCGGCGCCGGCGGTGAGATGGACGATGCCTCGTTCGGCGGGCAGGCTGATCTCGAAGGATCCGGCCAGGGTGATCATCATGGCTGCATTCTGCCGGTGCCGGGGCGCCGCGTCACCAGACACGGCGAACCACCTCGCCACGACAGCGCCCCGGCCCCCGTCGTCTGGCACTCGGGTTGAAGGAGTGCTAACGCCGGTGTATTTTTCTTGTTGGCACTCCCCAAGGGGGTGTGCCAGCGGACCGATGACTCCCGCGACGTCGACGGCCCGGTTCACAGCTCGGGGCTCGCAACCCCTGGTGAGTGGCATTCAACGATTCGTCTTCATCATGAAAGGGGTATTGACGTGGCAACCACGATCAAGCCGCTCGAGGACCGTGTCCTCGTCCAGCCTCTCGAGGCCGAGCAGACCACTGCTTCCGGACTGGTTATTCCGGACACTGCCAAGGAGAAGCCGCAGGAGGGCCGTGTCGTCGCCGCCGGTCCCGGTCGGGTAGATGACAAGGGCACCCGGGTGCCGATGGACGTCAAGGAGAATGACATCGTCATCTTCTCCAAGTACGGCGGCACCGAGGTCAAGTACGACGGCGAGGAGTACCTGCTCCTCAACGCTCGTGACATTCTTGCTGTTGTCGAGAAGTGAGGCACTGAGTACATGGCAGCCAAGCAGCTTCAGTTTGACGAGGAGGCCCGTCGCTCTCTTGAGCGCGGCGTCGACACCCTCGCCGACACCGTCAAGGTGACCCTCGGCCCCAAGGGCCGCTACGTGGTCCTTGACAAGCAGTGGGGTGCACCGACCATCACCAACGACGGCGTCACCGTCGCCAAGGAGGTCGACCTCGCCGATCCGTACGAGAACCTCGGCGCACAGCTCGCCAAGGAGGTCGCCACCAAGACCAACGACGTCGCCGGTGATGGCACCACCACCGCGACCGTGCTGGCCCAGGCGCTGGTCCACGAGGGCCTGCGCGCAGTGGCCTCGGGTTCCAACCCGGTGGGTCTCAAGCGCGGCATCGACAAGGCCGTGGAGGCCGTCACCGCCGAGCTCAAGTCGATCTCGCGGGCCGTGGAGACCACCGACGACATGGCCAATGTCGCCACCATCTCCAGCCGTGACCAGGAGATCGGCAAGCTCATCGCCGAGGCCTTCGACAAGGTCGGCAAGGACGGTGTCATCACCGTCGACGAGTCCCAGACCTTCGGCACCGAGCTCGAGTTCACCGAGGGCATGCAGTTCGACAAGGGCTACCTGTCCCCGTACATGGTGACCGACTCCGATCGCATGGAGGCCGTCCTCGAGGATCCCTACATCCTCATCAACTCCGGCAAGATCTCGTCGATGAACGACCTCCTGCCGCTGCTGGAGAAGGTCATCGCCGCCAAGGGCACGCTGTTCATCGTGGCCGAGGACGTCGACGGGGAGGCGCTGTCCACCTTGGTCGTCAACAAGATCCGTGGCACCTTCAACTCGGTTGCCGTCAAGGCCCCAGCCTTCGGCGACCGCCGCAAGGCCATGCTCCAGGACATCGCCACCCTCACCGGTGGCCAGGTCATCGCCCCCGAGGTCGGGCTCAAGCTCGACCAGGTCGGCCTCGAGGTTCTGGGCCGCGCCAAGAAGATCGTGGTGTCCAAGGACAACACGACCATCGTCGACGGTGCCGGCGCCAAGGAGGATGTCGCCGGTCGCGTGGCTCAGTTGCGCGCCGAGTACGACGCCTCCGACTCCGACTGGGATCGCGAGAAGCTCCAGGAGCGGATCGCGAAGCTGGCCGGCGGGGTGTGCGTCATCCGCGTGGGTGCCGCCACCGAGGTGGAGCTCAACGAGAAGAAGCACCGCATCGAGGACGCCGTCTCGGCCACCCGCGCAGCGATCGAGGAGGGGATTGTCGCCGGTGGCGGCTCCTCCCTCATCCACGCCGCCCGGGTGCTGTCCGACGGACTGGACCTGACCGGCGACGAGCTGGTCGGCGTCAAGATCGTCGAGAAGGCCGTCCGCGAGCCCCTGCGCTGGATCGCCGAGAACGGCGGAGAGCCCGGATACGTCATCGTCTCGAAGGTCTCCGAGATGGAGCCCGGACACGGCTACAACGGCAAGACCGGCGAGTACGTCGATCTGGTCTCCGACGGCGTCATCGACCCGGTGAAGGTCACCCGCTCCGCGCTGGCCAATGCCGCATCGATCGCCTCCCTGCTGCTCACCACCGAGACCCTCGTGGTGGACAAGCCGGAGGACGAGGACGACAAGAAGTGATCTCAGTCCCCGCTCGACAGAGCGCATGAGCTGAGCGCCTCAGGCGCACGTTCGGCCCCGGCACCCCAGGGTGCCGGGGCCGAACTGCGTCCGGGCAGGACCCGGATATGGTGGTGCCACCGTGACCGAGAGGACCCCGATGACCGTTACCTCACGCCGACTGCGGCTCGGCGAGGTGCTGGTCGTCGGCCTGCTCGGGTCGGCACTGATCTCCTGGTGGGCGTGGACCGATGCCGCGCCGGGCCATCCCGCCGATCCGGCCGGAATGGAGATCGGCCCCTGGCTGGCCGGTCTGCTCGGCCTGGTGCTGCTGCTGGCAGCATGGTTGCGCTCGGCGGTGCTGCGCTCCCACCGACTGCTGTCGGCGGCGGTCTGGTCGGTGCCGCTGCTGCCCACCCGCCCGGTGCTCAGTCTGGACGGCTGGGCCTACGCCGCCCAGGGCTGGCTGCTGCGGCACGGACACAATCCGTACCTGGTCGCCCAGTCCCAGGCCGGACAGCTCGCCGCGCGTGTGGACGACCACTGGAGCGGCACCACCGCGGTCTACCCGCCGGGCTCGCTGTGGATCCAGGCGGCGATGACGGCGCTGGCCCGCGACCACACGTACTGGGCGGCGGTCGCGATGCGGATCCCGGCGATGCTGGCGATGGTGCTCCTCGCCGCGGCCGTCATCGGGCTGGCCCGGTCCCTGGGGGCCGACCCACAGTCGGCCCTGTGGCTCACCGTGGCCAACCCCTTCGTGCTGCTCAACATCGTCGGCGGCATGCACAACGACGGTCTGGAACTGGCGGTGGCGCTGTGCGCCCTGTGGGCCGGCCTGGCTCTGGCCCGGGCCTCCCGACCCTGGCTCGGGCTGGTCGTCGGGGGAGTGCTGGTCGGCCTCGCCGGGACCCTCAAGCAGCCCGGGGTGCTGGCAGGCATCGGGCTGGTCGCTCTGGTGCACCGGCAGGCCGTCAAGGACGGCGCGAGGGACGGCTGGGGTCCGCTGGCCGGGCGCATTCTGGTGGGTGCGGTGCCGGCGGTGGCCGCCTTCGCGGCGATCTCCTCGATCGGCGGGCTGGGGCTGGGCTGGCTGAACTCCACCGCCGGCAGTCCCGCCTCGGTGACCAGTGACTCCCCGATCGCGCTGCTGGTCCAGATGATCGGCTGGGGCGGGGTGCCGATCGCCGCGATGGTGCCGATCGCCACCGCCGTCAGCCTGGTGCTCACCGCGGTGGCGATCGTGTGGTGCTGGTTCCGGTGGGGTCCGGTGCCGGGGCGTCGGGGCGGGTCCGGACCGCTCGGCCGGCCGATCGTCCTGCAGGCCGCGGTGATGACCGCCTTCGCGCTGTGCGGGGCCGGGCTCCAGCCCTGGTACCTCATTCCGCCGCTGGTCCTGGTGGCCCTGATCCCGCTGCGCCGCCGCTGGCTGGCCGCGCTGACCGCCGCCGGACTGATCGGCTCGGGCCTGTGCTTCCTGCAGTGGTTCTCCTCCCCCTTCCTGGCCCTGCCGGTGGCCGCCCTGGCGGCGGCGGCCTGCCGGTGGTGGACCCCGGTCCGGTCCCGCCTGAACCTGGTCGCCCACCAGCTGCGCGGGTCCACTCCCGGGACGGCGCGCAGCGGCACCGCGACCGGGCCGTCCGGTGCGGCCGGACCCTCCGTGACGGGCATGTGAGCGGCCCGTCGGCCCCCGGCCGGCTCGGACTAGGATGTCGACCACCCTGGTGAAAGGCTGCCCATGAGCGACGCCGTCGGTCCCAACGATCCCGAACGCACTCCCACCCTTGATGAGATCGCGCCACTGGCGTTGACATTCGACGATGTGCTGCTGCAACCGGTGGAGAGCAACGTCATCCCCTCCGAGGTCGACACCGCCACCCAGGTGTCGCGCTCGATCCGGCTGGCGATGCCCCTCATCAGCGCCGCGATGGACACCGTCACCGAGACCCGGATGGCGGTCGCGATGGCCCGCGAGGGCGGCCTGGGGATTCTGCACCGCAACGCCCCGATCGACCAGCAGGCGGTGATGGTCGACCAGGTGAAGCGCTCGGAGGCCGGGATGGTCGACGAGCCCATCACAATCGGCGCCGAGGCCACCCTGGCCGACGCCGAGACGCTGTGCCACACCTACCGGATCTCCGGCGTCCCGGTGGTCGACGAGACCCGGCACCTGGTCGGCATCATCACCAACCGCGACATGCGCTTCGAGGAGAACCCGCTCCGCCCGATCAGCGAGGTGATGACCCGCACCCCGCTGGTCACCGCCCCGGTCGGCACCCACCCCTCCGACGCGCTGAAGCTGCTGGCCGCCCACAAGATCGAGAAGCTGCCGCTGGTCGACTCCGACGGCCGGCTCAAGGGGCTGTTCACCCTCAAGGACTTCGTGAAGGCCGATCAGTACCCGCACGCCACCAAGGATCCCCAGGGCAGGCTCCGGGTGGGCGCGGCGATCGGGTTTTTCGGCAGTTCCTGGGACCGGGCGATGGCCCTGGTCGAGGAGGGGGTCGACCTCATCGTCGTCGACACCGCCCACGGCCACACCCAGGGCGTGCTGGACATGATCCACCGGCTCAAGCACGAGAAGGCCGCCGCCGGGGTCGACATCGTCGGCGGCAACATCGCCACCTACAAGGCCGCCAAGGCGCTGTGCGAGGCCGGCGCCGACGGCGTCAAGGTGGGCATCGGACCCGGTTCGATCTGCACCACCCGGGTGGTGGCCGGGGTCGGCGTCCCGCAGGTCACCGCGATCCTCGACGCCAGTCGGGCCGCCCGCGAGTACGGGGTGCCGGTGATCGGCGACGGTGGGCTGCAGTACTCCGGGGACATCGCCAAGGCGATCGTCGCAGGGGCCTCCTCGGTGATGCTGGGCTCCCTGCTGGCGGGCTGCGAGGAGTCCCCCGGGGAGCTGGTCTTCATCAACGGCAAGCAGTTCAAGAGCTACCGCGGGATGGGGTCGCTGGGGGCCATGTCGGCCCGCGGGGAGAAGCTGTCCTACTCCAAGGACCGCTACTTCCAGGGCGACGTCACCTCCAACGACAAGATCGTCCCGGAGGGCATCGAGGGCCAGGTGTCCTACCGCGGTCCGCTCGGCGCGGTCGCCTACCAGCTGGTCGGAGGGCTGCGTCAGGCGATGTTCTACACCGGGGCGCACACCATCGACGAGCTGCACTCGCGGGGTCACTTCGTGCGGATCACCTCCGCGGGACTGCGCGAGTCCCACCCCCACGACATCCAGATGACCGTCGAGGCGCCGAACTACTCGGGACGCTGATCCACCGGCCGCACGGACATCCCGGGCGGCCGTCCGGCAACTCCGGCGCAGTCTGCGCCGACAGGAAGGAACCATGTACGACATCGGACGCAGCAAGCGTGCGACCAGGGCCTACGGGCTCGACGACATCGCGATCGTGCCCTCGCGGCGCACCCGTGGTACCGAGAAGGTGAACCTCGACTGGAAGATCGACGCCCTCACCTTCGACTTCCCGATCATGGCCGCGCCGATGGACTCGGTGATGAGCCCGCAGACCGCCATCGAGTTCGGACAGCTCGGCGGTCTGGGAGTGCTCAACCTCGAGGGCCTGTGGACCCGTTACGAGGATCCGAGCGCACTGATCGAGGAGCTCGACCAGATCGAGGACCAGGTCACCGCCACCCGTCGGATGCAGGAGATCTACGCCGAGCCGATCAAGGAGGAGCTCATCACCGAGCGGATGAACCAGATCCGCGCGGCCGATGTGCCGGTGGCCGGCTCGCTGTCGCCCAAAAACGCCTCTCAGTTCTCCGGGGTCGTGGAGAAGGCCGGGGTCGATTTCTTCGTCATCCGCGGCACCACGGTGTCGGCCGAGCACGTCTCCGACCGCGACGACGTGCTGGACCTGCGCAGGTTCATCTACGACCTGGACGTTCCGGTGATCGTCGGCGGCTGCGCCACCTATCAGACCGCCCTTCACCTGATGCGCACCGGCGCCGCCGGCGTGCTGGTGGGATTCGGCGGCGGGGCCGCCCACACCACCCGTCAGGTGCTGGGCATCGAGGTGCCGATGGCCTCGGCCATCGCCGACGTCGCCGAGGCGCGCCGCGACTACATGGACGAGTCCGGCGGACGGTACGTCCATGTCATCGCCGACGGCGCGGTGGGCCGGTCCGGAGACATCGCCAAGGCGATCGCCTGCGGGGCGGACGCCGTGATGGTCGGCTCGCCGCTGGCCCGCGCCAAGGAGGCCCCCGGGAAGGGGTGGCACTGGGGGGCCGAGGCCTGGCACGGCACCCTGCCGCGCGGCGAGCGGGTCCGGTTCGACCCGGTGGGCACCCTCGCCGAGGTTGTCAACGGGCCCTCCCGGGTGCCCGACGGCACCATGAACCTGGTCGGTGGACTGCGCCAGGCGATGGCCACCACCGGCTACTCCGACGTGAAGTCCTTCCAGCGGATCGAGCTGATCCTGCACAACTGATCCCGAACCGGTCGCGGCTCCCCGGACCCCGGTCCGGGGAGCCGCGTCGTCCCCGGGGCCCCGGGCTCCCTGCCCGGGGGGCCAGACCCAGGGAGATGGGTTCAGAGGATGGGCTCAGATGATGGGTTCAGGGAGATCGGGGTTCAGGGGATGAGCATCGTCTTGACGGTCCGGCGCTCGTCCATCGCGGCGTACCCCTCGGCGACCTGGGACAGCGGCAGGGTGAGGGTGAACACCCGGCCGGGGTCGATCCGGCCATCCATCACCCGGGCGAGCAGGTCGTCGAGATAGGCCCGCACCGGTGCGATGCCGCCGCGCAGCCCGGTATTGCGCCGGAACATCCTCCCCAGCGGAAGACCCTCGACATGGGGGACGCCGACCCAGCCGACCTGGCCTCCGGGGCGGACGCTGCGCAGCGCCTGGTCCACCGAGTCGGCGGTGCCCACGCACTCCAGGACGGCGTCGGCGCCGATCCCGTCGGTGAGGTCCCTCACCCGGGCGACCCCCTCGTCACCCCGCTCGGGGATGATGTGGGTGGCCCCGAACTGGCGGGCGATGGCCTGCCGATCGGCGTGCCGCGACATCGCGATGACCTTCTCGGCGCCGAGCTGTTGGGCGGCCAGGACCGCGCACAGGCCGACCGCCCCGTCCCCGACCACCACGGCCGTGCACCCTGGCTCCACCCCGGCGCTGACCGCGGCGTGCCAGCCGGTGCACATCACATCGGAGAGGGCCAGCAGGCTCGGCATCAGGGCGGTGTCGGGGGTGTCGGGGATGGTCACCAGGGTGCCGGAGGCATTCATCACCCGGATGTACTGGGCCTGGCAGCCGTCGTAGTCGGCGGCGTGCAGGCAGGCGGACTGCATCCCCTTGCGGCAGACCGGACAGGTGTTGTCGCTGGTGGTGAACCCGCCGACCACCAGGTCGCCCGGTCGCACCCCGGTCACCTGCGAGCCGATCTCCTCGACGACCCCGACGTACTCGTGGCCGATCGGTGTGGGGGAGTCCACCGGCGCGATCCCGCGGTAGCGCCACAGGTCGGATCCGCACACGCAGGTCGCCACGGTGCGCACCACGGCATCCGTCGGCTCCTCGATGACGGGGTCGGGACGCTCCTCGAACCGCACGTCGTGCTCGCCGTGAATCATTGCTCCGTACATGGGGAGCCTCTCTGTCGACGGGGCGCCGTCTATCGGCGGATGGTGCCAGAAGCCGGTGGTGCCGGCTGGAATGCACCCTACGCACTTCCCCGGTGCGCACGCCTGTGCCCGCCGATCCGGTCGCTCTAGAGTGGGCCCGTGGCCGCAGCCGGGCCGACCTCCTCCCAGGCGGCACCTCCGGTTGTCCGGCACGGCCCGGGCCGAGCGTCCGGTACCCGCCGCGGGCCATCTGCTGCGATCCACCTGTCCCAGCCCTCCTCTCAAGTCATCCGTGACGGAAGCGAGCACCCGATGTCTACTGACCGCGAGTTCATCACGGGCCTGCCGAAGGCCGAACTGCATCTTCACCTGGAGGGCACCCTGGAGCCCGAGCTCAAGCTCGAGCTCGCCCGGCGCAACGCCGTCGACATCGGGCAGACGCAGATCGACGAGATCCGGGCCAGCTACACCTTCACCGACCTCACGAGCTTCCTGGCCGTCTACTACCCGGCCATGCAGGTGCTGGTCACCGAGCAGGACTTCCACGACCTGGCGATCGGCTACCTGAGGAGGGCCGCCGCCGACGGCGTCGTCCACGCGGAGATGTTCTTCGACCCGCAGGCCCACACCGATCGGGGAGTCGCCTTCTCCACCGTCATCGACGGCCTGTGGTCGGCCGTCCAGGAGGCCCCCGATCTGGGTGTGGACGCCTCCCTCATCATGTGCTTCCTGCGCGATCTCAGCGCGGAGTCGGCGATGGAGACGCTGGAGGCCTCGCTGCCCTACCGCGACCGGATCGTCGGCGTCGGGCTGGACTCCGACGAGCGCGACAACCCGCCCGAGAAGTTCGCCGAGGTCTTCGCCCGGGCCCGCGAGGCCGGCTACCGGCTCACCATGCACTGCGACATCGACCAGGCGGACTCGATCGGTCACATCGGCACCGTGGTGCACCAGATCGGGGTCTCCCGGATCGACCACGGGACCAATATCGTCGAGGACCCGCAGCTGGTCGATGAGGTGCGGCGCCGGGGCATCGGCCTCACCTGCTGCCCGATCTCCAACTCCTTCGTCACCCTTAACTCGACCCCCACCAGCTCGGAGCCCATGATGAAGGGCCGGGAGATCGTGGACCTGCTCCGCGACGGCGTGAAGGTCAGCCTGGCCTCCGACGACCCCGCCTACTTCGGCGGCTACCTCGTCGACAACTTCCTCGCGTTGTCCGAGGAGATGGACCTCAGCCGCGAGGACCTGGTCCAGCTGGCCCGCAACTCCCTGGAGATCAGCTGGCTGGAAGAATCCCGCAAGGCCGAGCTGCTGGGCCGACTCGACGAGTACGCCGCCCGCTGAGCAGCCCTCGGGCCCCGCCCGGGCCCGCCGCAGGCGGACTCGGGGAGAGGGCGGGGAGAGACCTGGGGAGGGAGCCGGGGGCGTGGGACACCGGTGCGGTGCGGTGCGGGGCCGCCCGCAGGAGTCGGCAGGGTGCGGGAATGACATGGGCGTGGCCGTCCGGGGGATCTGGCCTACGCTGAAGCCATGAGTGACGTGCCACCGGAACTCGCTGAGCTGCGAGACAGTATCGACAACATGGATGCCGCACTGATCCACCTGCTGGCCGAGCGGTTCAAGATCACCCAGCGGGTCGGGGTGCTCAAGGCGACGGTGGGGCTGCCGCCGGCCGATCCGGCCCGGGAGAAGGAGCAGATCATCCGGCTGCGCCGTCTTGCCGTGGTCTCCCACCTGGATCCGGAGTTCGCCGAGAAGTTCATCAACTTCATCGTCGCCGAGGTGGTCCGCCACCACGAGGACATCGTGGAGGCGCAGCAGCGCAGCGACCCGCCGAGGTCCTGACGCCTCAGCTCCCGCGGAGAACTCCAGAATCCTGGCCCTGGCGCCGCGGTCCCCGATGATCGATCGGGGCCGCCGGTCGGCGTCGTCCCGGCACAGCGCCGGGGCGCACACCGTCAGGCGATGACATCCCCGGAGTGCACCACGCTGGGGACCCCGACGATGACCGCCCCGGGCTTGACGTCCTTGACCACCAGGGCGTTGGCGCCGATCTTGGCGTCGTCGCCGATCGTGATGTCGCCGATGACCTTGGCTCCGGCGCCGATCAGCACCCGGTCGCCCACCGTGGGGTGGCGCTTGAAACGGCCGCGTGCCCGACCTCCCAGGGTCACCTGGTGGTACATCAGTACGTCGTCGCCGACGATCGCCGTCTCGCCGATCACCACCCCCATGCCGTGGTCGATGAAGAACCGACGGCCGATGGTGGCGCCGGGATGGATCTCGATGCCAGTGTGGTGGCGCGAGGCCTGGGACAGCAGCCGGGCGACCGGTCGCAGCACGGGCCAGCGGGTCCACAGGTAGTGGGCGATCCGGTGGGACCAGATGGCGTGAACCCCCTGGTAGGAGATCGCGACCAGGAACCGGGAGGTGGCCGCTGGATCCTCGCGCATCGCGGCGTCGAGATCCTCAGACATTCGCTCACGGATCATCTGAAGATGCTCGCGCAACGATCGGGCTGCCATTGATCCACCTCATCGTGTCGGGATGACTCGCAGAGCATGCGCTCCGTGACCGAGACAATAGCGCGACCGGTCCCGTACGTCGCCCGGAACCGGCAATAGCGGCGCCGAGTCGATCATCCTCGCCGCTGGCCCTAGACTTGCCAGCCATGGAACAACTCCATGACGTCGTCCTGGTCGTTGACTACGGCGCTCAGTACGCCCAGCTGATTGCCCGCCGAGTGCGAGAGGCGTCGGTCTACTCCGAGATCGTCCCGCACACGATGTCCGTCGAGGACATGCTCGCGAAGGATCCGGCCGCCATCATCCTGTCCGGGGGCCCCAAGTCGGTCTATGCCGACGGTGCACCGCAGGTCGATCCTGCGCTGTTCTCGGCGGGTGTCCCGGTGATGGGCATCTGCTACGGGTTCCAGGCGATGGCCGAGGCCCTCGGTGGGACGGTGGCCCGCACCGGGGCCAGCGAGTACGGCCGCACCAGCCTGTGCATCACCTCGCCGGGTCATCTCCTCTCCCACATCCCGCACACCATCAGCGTGTGGATGAGTCACGGCGACTCCGTCGAGAGGGCACCCGAGGGGTTCACCACCCTGGCCCGCACCGCCGGAGCACCGGTGGCCGCCTTCGAGGACGTCGAGCGTCAGCTCGTCGGGGTCCAGTGGCATCCGGAGGTGGCCCACTCCGAGTCCGGGCAGGCGGTGATGGAGCACTTCCTGTTCGACGTCGCCGGCTGCCGGCCGGACTGGACGGCCTCCAGCATCGTCAGCGACCAGATCAGCCGGATCCGCGCGGAGGTCGGCGATCGCCGGGTCATCTGCGGGCTGTCCGGCGGAGTCGACTCGGCGGTCGCCGCCGCCCTCGTCCAGCGCGCCGTCGGCGACCAGCTCACCTGCGTCTTCGTCGACCACGGTCTGCTGCGCAAGGGCGAGGCCGAGCAGGTCAAGAAGGACTTCGTCGAGGCCACCGGCGCCGATCTGGTGGTCACCGACGAGTCCCAGCGATTCCTCGGGGCCCTGGAGGGGGTCAGCGATCCCGAGACCAAGCGCAAGATCATCGGACGCGAGTTCATCCGCGCCTTCGAGGACGTCGCCCGCGGCCTCAACGACGGCCAGCCGATCGACTTCCTGGTCCAGGGCACCCTCTACCCCGACGTCGTGGAGTCCGGTGGGGGTGACGGCGCCGCCAACATCAAGAGCCACCACAATGTCGGCGGGCTTCCCAAGGACCTGAAGTTCACCCTGGTCGAGCCGTTGCGCGCACTGTTCAAGGATGAGGTCCGGGCGGTCGGCAGCGAGCTCAACCTTCCCGACGAGATGGTCTGGCGTCAGCCCTTCCCCGGCCCCGGCCTGGCGATCCGAATCATCGGCGAGGTCACCGGTGAGCGGCTGGAACTGCTGCGCGAGGCCGATGCGATCGTCCGCGAGGAGATTCGCGCGGCGGGTCTCAACCGCAAGATCTGGCAGTGCCCGGTGGTGCTGCTGGCCAATGTCCACTCGGTGGGCGTTCAGGGTGACGGGCGGACCTACGGGTCGCCGATCATGCTGCGCCCGGTGACCAGTGAGGACGCCATGACCGCCGACTGGGCCCGGGTGCCCTTCGACGTCCTGGAGAAGATCTCGACCCGGATCACCAACGCGCTGCCCCAGATCAACCGGGTGGCGCTGGACATCACCAGCAAGCCGCCGGCCACCATCGAGTGGGAGTGATCCCTCCGGCACACCCCGGAGAGACACGGCAGGCGGGCCCCGGAATCATTCCGGGGCCCGCCTGCCGTGTCCTGTGACGCTGATCCGTTCCGCGGGCCATTGCCGCGGATCGACCGGATCAGTCTGGGATCAGTGCTCCGAGTAGGGGTCGAAGGTCTCCGAGGACTGCTCCTCGGTGCGCTGGGGACGGTGGCTCTTGCGGCTCTGCCACGAGGTGCGCGCCTGCTCGGCAGCCTCGGAGGCGAAACTCGAGCCGTCCTCCTCATTGGGGATGATGGCCCAGGCGACCAGGTAGATCAGTGGGCCGGCTCCGGCGAAGAGGATCAGAGCCGCGGCGACGATCCTCACCAGGGTGACGTCGACGTCGATGTTGCGGGCGATCCCGGCGCAGACGCCGCCGAGAAGACGACCCTCCTTGGGACGGGTGAGCTTGGTCATGATCGGTGTCCTTTCGTGATGAGTGTCAGTACGATTCCGAGAGTTCCCAGGCAGATGAGGACGAGCGGGCCCATCCTCGTCAGGTCGCGCCAGATGAGATGGACGTCCAGGGCCAGTGCGACTCCCAGCCCTGAGACGATGGTCAGCAGCAGCCCCCAGATGAGGGCGCCGATGTCGAGGCGGTCCAGCCGTGAGGGGGACCGGGAGTTGGATCGACGTGCGGTCATGAGGTCACGACCTTCACATTCGCCCCGATCACCCTCAGGTTCAGCGTCCAGGTGGCCGCTCCCGGTTCCCGGGGGCCGGTCCAGTAGTCGGAGCCCCCGCTGAGCAGCTCCGTCCCGTCGGGTCGGGAGACGGTTCCTCCGGTGGTCTCGGTGAGCAGGTTGAGTGTGGTCTGGCGCGGCATGACGATCGTCATGTCGGACCCGACCACCGCCACGGTGGTGGTGCGGTCCCGCGACAGGGTCAGGTCGGAGGCGTCGATGGTGCTCTCGGCGGCCACCACGGTGACGCCGTCGGCCGGCAGGTCCGCAGCGTCGGTCCAGACCATCGAGGCGGCCGTTCCGGAGGCCACCCGGGAGGGCAGCCCGGCTTGGGAGACGGCCACCGTCCCGGTGAGGGCGAGGGTGGCGGCAAGGCCGAGAGTCACCCCAAGATGGGGCCGGCGGGTCCAGACTCCGAGCACCTGGAAACCGGCCATCACGGCCACCGCCAGAGCCAGGCCGAGGATCAGCGGGTGGGGGACCGGGGAGTGGATGCCGACGGCCATCGCGATCCCCGACAGCACCACCATCGCCAGCAGCAGCAACCAGCTGCGGCGGAACCGATCTGGTCTCGCAGGGGTCTCGACGGTGGGGCGGTAGGGGTCGAAGGTGGCCAGGGGGCCGGTGCCGATCTGCCCCTGGGTCTGGTCCTCGGGCTGATGGGCCAGGGTCTGGCGGCCCTCGGCGTCATCGGCGTCGGGGATGAGCGGCGTCGGGGAGGCGGGGGATGCGACTGCAGCCCTCCGGCGGGCCCTGCACACCAGCCAGTAGCCGATCGCCAGGACGACCGCCGGTCCCACTCCGAACGGGGTGAGGTGGCCCAGAACCGGCATCGCGAGGGCCCACACCGCGATGAGCAGGACGGTCATCTGCCAGCCCTTGAGGCGAGTCAGCCGGGGGGTGCGCTGGTCGGCGATCGAGCGGCCCTGTGTGGTCGGCATGAGCACCCAGGCGGCTGCGTAGAGCACCACTCCGATCCCGGCGCTGAGTGCCAGCAGCGCCGCCAGCACGCGGATGAGCAGGGGATCGACGTCCCAGTGCCGGGCCAGGCCCCGGCACACCCCGCCGGCCACCCGCTGGTCGGACCGCTGCACCTGCTGCCAGATCCGGGTCTGCGCCCCGATGTCGAGGGAGTCAGACCCGGAGCGGCCAGTCGTCGGTGGAGCGGTCCGGGAAGTCATGCCCTCCATGCTGCATCGATCGGAGCGTCGGCAACACCGTCTCGCACCCTGATCCAGCACCCATTCCACGGTGCGGAGGTGGATCCGGGACGGTTGGGGTGTCAGTGTGGGAGGCATGGCTGAGCAGGACAGGGGATCGATGCGCCCGGATCGGGTGCCGGTCCCCACCGAGCTCGCACGCAGCGACTCCACGAGGGGCGACTCCGCGAGGGGCGACTCCACCAGGCACGAGAGCGCACCCGGTGAGGTGAGGGCCCGGGGGGCCGGGGCTCCCGATCCGGAGGACGCCGACGGGCCCCTTCGCACGGCCTGCCGGCGCCCCGACCAGGGGTGGATCGTCGGGGTCGCCGCTGGTCTGGCCGACCATCTCGGGATCCCGGTGTGGATCGTGCGCCTCGGGTTCGTGGCCCTGGCCGCCTTCGACCTGGTCGGCGTCCTGATCTACGGGGCGCTGTGGATTCTCATGCCCAGGGCCGAGGAGTCGGCGTCCAGCCCGGGGCTGGTCTCGGCCGATCGCCTCGGCCTGCGGACCCGCGCACCCCTGGCGGTCCGCAGCCCCAGCGATCTCACCGGCGCCCTGGTGCTGGTGGGAGTCGGTCTGGTGTGGGCCCTCCAGGTCATCGGCTTCGGAGTGTCCAGTCGCTGGTTCTGGCCGCTGGCGCTGGCCGCCGGGGGAGTGGCGATGGTGTGGCGCCAGGCCGACGACTCGGCCTCGGCCGACCACACGGGTGCCGAGAAACCCTGGCGGCAGGCGCTGATGGGACGCCGCGGCAGGCTCGCCGCGGTGCGGGTCGGCGTCGGTCTGGCCCTGGTGGGCACCGCGGTCTCCCTGGTGGCGGCCTCCCAGATCGGTGTCGACCAGCTGCCCACTCTCGCCCTGATGGCCCTGCTGGTGCTCGGCGGGGTCTCCCTGGTGGTCGCCCCGTGGGCCCGCTCCTGGCAGGTGCGACTGCGCAGAGCCGACCGGGAGCGGGTGGTGGCCGATGCCCGCGCCGACATGGCCGCCCACCTGCACGACTCGGTGCTCCAGACCCTCGCGCTGATCCAGCGTCAGGCCGACGACCCCAGGGCGGTGGCCACCCTCGCACGGCGTCAGGAGAGGGAGCTGCGCGAGTGGCTCTACGGCGGGGCGACGGCGACCGCAGCCGACCCCGGTCGTGGTTCGGGGGCCCGATCCGACGGCAGCGAGGCGCAGGCCTCCTTCAGGGCGGTGCTGTCGGCCGAGTGCGCCCGGATCGAGAGCGAGCGCGGCACTCCCGTGGAACTGGTCTGCGTGGGAGACGTCGTGATGGACGACGGCCTGCGGGCGCTGTCCCAGGCGGCGGCCGAGGCCGTGATGAATGCCGCCAAGCACTCCGGAGCCCCCAGGGTGGACGTCTACGCCGAGGTGGAGCCCGACCAGGTGGAGGTCTTCGTCCGGGACCGCGGTACCGGCTTCGACCCCGATGACATCGCCGATGACAGGATGGGAGTGCGGCGATCGATCATCGGTCGGATGGAGCGTCACGGCGGCACCGCCACGGTGCGCAGCGCGCTCGGCGAGGGAACCGAGATACGACTTCAGATGGCTCCCGAGACAGGCGGGGCGGACTCCTCCGGCAGACCCACGAACGACTGAATGACGGCGACGAGACCGACGAGGATGAGATGAGCTACGAGATGTCCGGGGAGCACGACCCGGTGACCATCGTGCTGGTGGATGACCACGAGATGTTCCGGGTCGGGGTTCGCTCCGAGATGGAGCAGCACCGAGACCGGGTCCGGGTGGTGGGGGAGGGCTGGGACGTCGACTCGTCGGTGCAGGCGGTGATGACCGGCCGCCCCCAGGTGGTGCTGCTCGACGTGCACCTGCCCGGTGGCGGCGGCACCGAGGTGATCCGCCGGTGCGAGGCCGGCGGTCTGGAGTCCTCGGCCACCCGGTTCCTCGCGCTGTCGGTCTCCGATGCGGCCGAGGACGTCATCTCGGTGATCCGGGCCGGGGCGCGGGGCTATGTCACCAAGTCGATCTCCTCGGAGGAGCTGCTCGACGCGATCGACCGGGTCTCCACCGGTGACGCGGTGTTCTCCCCGCGGCTGGCCGGTTTCGTCCTGGACGCCTTCTCCGGTTCCATCGAGGTGGCCAGTATCGACGAGGATCTGGACCGGCTGTCGCCCCGGGAGCGCGAGGTGATGCGGCTGATCGCCCGCGGCTACGCCTACAAGGAGGTGGCCCGGGAGTTGTTCATCTCGGTCAAGACGGTGGAGACCCACGTCTCGAATGTGCTGCGCAAGCTCCAGCTGTCCAACCGCCACGAGCTGACCCGGTGGGCCACCGACCGTCGGTTGATCTGACCCCTGGGGGGCGCCCGGGCGCCCCAGGACGTCAGGAACCCCCGCCGGATCGCTCCGGCGGGGGTTCCTGACGAACGGCTGAGGGATCAGGCGCGTCGACCGCGGGCCAGCCCCCAGATGAACAGCACGATGAGGGAGCCCAGCACCGCCAGCAGCCAGCTGCGCAGACTCCAGAACTGGTAGATGCCGACGTGGAAGACAGTGCTGCCGATCCAACCGCCGAGGATCGCGCCCACCACGCCGAGCAGGATGGTGGACAGCCATCCGCCACCTTGTCTCCCCGGCATGATCGCCTTGGCGATCGCACCGGCAATCAGTCCCAACATGATCCACCCAAGAAATCCCATGGGCCCATGCTATGAGGATCTGGCAGGATTGAAAGGGCAGGAGATCCTTCTGGGGGTCGAACGGGGGTACCCCGGACCCGACCCTCAGAACAGCGGCCGCCAAGGGGCCAGCAGCATCTCGGTGAACTTCGCGAACACCGACCGGCGTCGCCACCGGTCCAGATCCATCTCGGTGCAGTTGCGCGAGTCGATCTCGAAGATCTCCTCCATCGCGCGGGCCACCTGAGCACCGACCACCGAGATGTTGATCTCGTAGTTCCCCTGCAGCGAGAGCCGGTCGATGTTGGCGGTGCCGATCGTCGTCCAGGCGCCGTCGATGGTGCAGGTCTTGGCATGGACCATCGCCCCCTGGTACAGCAGCAGGTGCACCCCGCAGCTCAACAGCCGCTCGTAGTAGCCCCGGCTCAGCCAGTCGGCGACCACGTGATTCGACTCGGCGGGGATGATGATCCGGACGTCCACCCCTCGTGCGCAGGCGCTCCGCAGCGCGGCCATCATGTCGTCGTCGGGGATGAAGTAGGCCTGGGTCATCCAGATCCGCTTGGAGGCGCGGTCGATCGCCTCGAGGTACATGTTGCGGATCGGGTACATCGCCATCCGCGGCACATTGCGGCGCACCTCGATGGTGGTGTCCCAGGACCGGGAGATCGGACCGCTGAGCCGCTCGGGTCGACGCCGCGAGGGCAGGGAGGCGTAGGGACGCAGATTCCACTTGTCGACGAAGGCGTTCTCCAGGTCGGCCACCGCGGGGCCCACGATCCGGGCGTGGGTGTCGCGCCACCGGTCGGCATAGGTCTTGCCGATGTTGTAGCCGCCGACGTAGCCGATCCTGGAGTCCACGATGAGCAGCTTGCGGTGGTCGCGTCCCAGATTCCGCACACTCGGCAGCCCCGGGGTGAGCAGCGGATGGGGTCTCACGTGGACCCCGGTCAGTCCGTGGAAGAAGCGCGGGTCAACGACGAGGTTGGCGAACTCGTCCCAGATCGCGTAGACCTTCACGCCGCGCGCCGCGGCGTCGACCAGAGCCTGGCGGAACTGGCGTCCCACCTCGTCGGACTTCCAGATGAAGGTCTCGAAGTGGATGGTGGAGGTGGCCGCGGCGATGTCGGCGAGCATCTGGGAGTAGAGGTCGCGTCCGAAGGTGAAGACGCTGACCTGGTCCCGCCCGGCGCTGACCGGCTCGGCCGGGGCGGTGGGGAACCGGTAGGGCCGACGCGAGCGCCGTTTGATGGCGGTGAAGGTGACCAGGGCACCGGCCGCAGCCAGCTGGGCGGCGAGCAGACCTCCCGACATCCAGTGCGCAACTCTCCGGAGGCGCCCTGGATGACGCGGTGACAAGGCCATGCCCGCCAGCCTAGCGGCTGTCGCCGGCGTCCCCCCAGCTACCTCCGCATGGCCTTGCGGGCCAGTGCGTTGCCGGCGAACTGGGCCGCCTGGACGATGACGATGATGGTGATCACCGCGATGAAGGTGACCGTCCAGTTGAACCGCTGGTAGCCGTACTGGATGGCGAACTGTCCCAGCCCGCCGCCGCCGATGGCACCGGCGATGGCCGTCATGTCGACGATCGCGATGAGGACGTAGGTGTAGCCGAGGATCAGCGGCCCGAGGGCCTCGCGGGCCACCACGTCGAAGAGGATCCGCCAGGGTCCGGCGCCCATCGCCCGGGCCGCCTCGATGACGCCGGGATCGACGGTGACGAGGTTCTGCTCGACGATCCGCGACATCGCGAAGGTGGCGGCGATGCACAACGGGAAGGTCGCGGCCTGGACCCCGATGGTGCTGCCGATCACCTTGAGGGTCAGCGGGCCGATCGCGGTCATGAAGATGATGAACGGGATCGGTCGGACGATGTTGACGATGATGTTGAGGATGAGGTTCGCGGTCCGGTTGGCGAGCAGGCCGCCGCGGCGGGTCGCGAACAGGAAGATCCCGAGTACCAGGCCCAGGATTCCACCGACGATGAGGGTGATCACCGCCATGAAGAGGGTCTGCCAGATCGCGTCCAGGTAGACGGGCTTGAGTGTCTCCCAGTCCATCAGTTGTCCTCCCCGCTCGTGACGGTCCGTGTGGACCCGTCATCGACGGCATCGCCGGCGATGACGTTCAGCTGGTGTGCGGCCTTGGCGACGTCCTCGGGAGGGCCGCTCAGGGCCACCGTGTAGTTGCCCAGGGCGCCGCCGCGGACCTCGATGACTCCGCCGTGCACGATCTTGAAACTGACCCTGCCCAGCCTGCCCAGTTCGGCCAGGGCGTTGCCGAAAGCACTCGCCTCGACGCTGGGGACATCGACCAGAGTGGCCCCGGGATTCTCCCGACGCAGCCGCTCGAGCTCATCGGGTCCGGGGTGCTGGCCGATGATCGTCGACAGGAACCGCTGGGTGGTCTCCGACTTCGGTCGCGCGAAGATCTCGCGGGTCGAACCGGTCTCGATGAGGTGGCCGCCCTCCAGGACGCTGACCTGGTCGGCGATGGATCGCACCACCTCCATCTCGTGGGTGATGACGATCACGGTGACGCCCAGTTCGGCATTGATGCGCTGCAGCAGGGCGAGCACCCCGGCGGTCGTCTCCGGGTCCAGGGCGGAGGTGGACTCGTCGGCCAGCAGGATGGTCGGCCGGGTGGCCAGCGCCCGGGCAATCCCGACGCGCTGCTTCTGGCCTCCCGACAACTGGTCCGGATGGGTCCACGCCCGGTCGGTGAGCCCGACGAAGGACAGCAGCTCGGTGACCCGGGCCCGCTCGTCGGCCTTGGACCATCGGGCCAGTTTCAGCGGGTAGGCCACATTGTCGTAGATGGTGCGGGAGTTGAGCAGGTTGAACTGCTGGAAGATCATCCCGATGTCGGTGCGCAGCGGCCTCAGCTGCCGCTCGGTGAACCGGGAGATGTCGGTGCCCTTCACCACCACGGTGCCGGAGGTGGGTTGCTCCAGGCCGTTGATGAGTCTCACCAGGGTCGACTTGCCGGCGCCGGACTGTCCGATCACCGCCGAGATTGCGCCTCCCTCGAAGTCCAGACTGACGTCGTCGAGGGCCTGTACGGGTCCGGAACGGGTCTGAAAGGTCTTGGACACGTGATCGATGTGGATGATCGGGTCGCCCATTCGGGTCCTCCTGTGGTCGGCTGAACCGTCGTGGTGGGCCGCAGCGCGGCCCACCACGACGGAGGAGGTCACTTGTTCTTGAGCTCGGTCTGGAGCTTGTCCAGAGAGGACTGCAGATCGGCCTGGGAGGTCCCCTTGACGATCTTTGCGGTGTTGTCGGACTCGGCGAGAACGGCCTTGAGCACCTCGGGGTCGTGCCAGATCTGGGTCACCTTGAGGTAGGTGGCGTTGTTCTTGTCCTTGGCGCGGGCCGCGAAGATGTTGATGTAGGGGGCGGACTCGGGGCTGGCGGGATCATCCTGGAAGAGGGCCGACTTGGGGTCGAGCTTGGCGTCCCGGGCGAATCCGTTGTTGATCACCGAGGCGTCCACGCTCGGCAGGGCGGTGACGGTCTGGGAGGCGTCGACCGCGGTGACCGTGATCTTCGACTTGTTGGAGATGATGTCGGCCGGGGTGGACAGCGGGGAGCCGCCGTTGCGCAGGCTCAGCAGTCCGGCCTTCTGCAGCAGCAGCAGGGCACGACCCTGGTTGGTGTCGTCATTGGGGATGGCGATCTTTCCGCCGGCCGGGACCTGGCTGAGCTTGGTGTGCTTCTTGGAGTAGATCGCCAGCGGGACGATGTAGGTCGGGGCCAGTGGGATCAGGTTGTCGTTGTTCTCGGCGTTGTAGTTGGCCAGGAAGAAGACGTGCTGGAAGAAGTTGAGGTCGATCTGGCCCTGGGAGAGGGCGCGGTTCGGCTGGTTGTAGTCGCTGAAGTCGACCTTCTTGATGGTGATGCCCTGGGCGGCGGCCTTCTTGATGAAGATGGGCCAGAAGGTGGCGCCGGCCTCGGTGGTGCCGATCCGGACCGTGGAGCTGGCCGTGGCGTCCGAGCCGGCGGCCTGGGATCCGGAGTTGCGCTGGGTGGCCCACACGATCGCTCCGGCGATCAGGGCGATCACGACGACGACCGCGGTGATGATCAGACCCTTGCGGCCGCCTCCCTCGGGCTTGTCGGGAAGGGCCTGAGGCTCCTCCGGTGTGGAGCCTGCGGGATTCTGGGGGGTGCTCATGATGGTTCTCCTGGGACAGCGAATGAGTGGGGATAACCCCGATCGGGGTCTGATCGGTCGGCGGAGAAGCTGGTCCTGGCGCGGCCATGGGCATGCGGGAGGAAGGCAGACTCCACCGTTGGAGATCCTGCTGGGTGACTCGGGATCGGTCGAGTCAGCAGGTGCCGGACATTCGGCAACACGCGTCCGCAGCGCAGCACATCATCATCGCCGCACGCCGGTCGGCGCGAACGAGATGTGTGGTGGCGGTCGCCATGTCGTGTCTCCTGCTCTCATGTGCCGTGTGGCACCTACTGCGACACGTACTCGCGCCGCGGAGGTCCTATGGTGTCAGACCTGCTTCGCAGATGCACAGAAGAGGTCAGTAAGTGACACCATGTCTCAGAACTCGGACATGACCTTATGCGGAGATCGGCGGCCAGTCAACTCATCGGGAGGCCGCGGGGGCGACGAACGGTGGTCGACCGTTCCGGTCGCGGGCCGGTCGCTCGGCTGCTGTGCCGGGCTGGCCGTAGTCTTGGCACCGCCATGAGTGACGCCACCCCAGATCTGTTCTCCTTCTTCGCCTCCGCGCAGCCGCCGACCACTGCCCGCTATGGGGCCGAGTCGTCCCGCCGGCTGCCGGCCGGGGCGGGGTCCTCCGGTGCCCAGTCGCACAACCGGACGCCGTCCGGGACCGAGCCGGGATTCCGGCCCGAGCCGCGCCCGGCCACCGAGGATGAGCTGCTGGCGGACCTCAACCCGCCGCAGCGCGAGGCCGTGCTGCACGCCGGCTCGCCGGTCCTGGTGGTGGCGGGAGCCGGGTCGGGCAAGACGCGGGTGCTCACCCGCCGGATCGCCCACCTGGTCCAGGTGCGCGGCGTCCACCCCGGATCGATCCTGGCGATCACCTTCACCAACAAGGCGGCCGCCGAGATGAAGGCCAGGGTGGTGGAGCTGGTCGGTCGGCGGGCCCGGCCGATGTGGGTCTCGACCTTCCACTCGGCGGCGGTGCGGATGCTGCGCTCCGACATCGACCGGATCGGGATGTCGCGCACCTTCTCCATCTACGACGACACCGACGCCAAGCGGCTCATCACCCTGGTGACCCGCGACTCCAAGCTGGACCCCAAGAAGTTCCAGCCCCGCACGGTGATGAACTGGATCTCCGACCAGAAGAACGAGCTGATCGACCCGGCGGCAGCGGCCGCCTCCGCCACCAGCGGAAACGACCGGCTCTTCGCCGATCTCTACGCCGAGTACCAGCGGCGGCTGCGCTCGGCCAATGCGCTGGACTTCGACGACCTCATCATGGTGACGGTCACCCTGCTGAGGCAGTTCCCCGACCTACGCGAGCAGTACCGGCGCCGGTTCCGCCATGTCCTGGTCGACGAGTACCAGGACACCAACACCGCCCAGTACCAGTTCATCCGCGCGCTGTGCGGGACCGACCCGGTGACCGGCGGCCCCGATGACCGGCAGGAGGGTGTCCGGCAGGAGGACCCGGAGGCGACCAGAACGGTCGATCCGCCGGAGCTGATGGTGGTGGGGGACTCCGACCAGTCGATCTACGCCTTCCGCGGCGCCACCATCCGCAACATCCTCGACTTCGACAAGGACTTCCCCGGGGCACGGACCATTCTTCTGGAGCAGAACTACCGCTCCACCCAGACCATCCTCAGCGCCGCCAACAGCCTCATCAAGGTCAATCCCAACCGGCCGGCGAAGAACCTGTGGACCGATGCCGGCAACGGCGAGAAGATCATCGGCTATGTCGCCGACACCGAGCACGACGAGGCCGCCTGGGTAGGCCGCAAGATCGACGAGATGGTCGACGCCGGGCTGACGACCTACGGCGAGGTCGCGGTCTTCTACCGCACCAATGCCCAGTCGCGGCCCTTCGAGGATGTCTTCATCCGCACCGGCCTGCCCTACCGGGTGGTCGGCGGGGTGCGCTTCTACGAGCGCCGGGAGGTGCGCGACGCCGTCGCCTACCTGCGTGCCATCGCCAACCCCGCCGACGACGTCTCGGTCCGGCGGATCCTCAACGTGCCCAAGCGCGGTATCGGCGCACGCGCCGAGGCCTCCCTTGAGCTCTTCGCCACCGCGCGACGGATCCCCTTCTCCGAGGCGATCGACCGGGCCGGTGAGATCACCTCGATGGCCAGCCGTTCGGTCCACCAGATCGCATCCTTCGCCGAGTTGATGGCCGACCACCGGAAGATGGTCGCCGAGGGGGCCAGGGCCGACGAGATCCTCGACTCGATTCTCAAGAAGTCGGGCTATGTGGCCGAGCTGGAGAACTCCAAGGATCCCCAGGACCAGACCCGCCTGGAGAACCTGGTGGAGCTGCTGTCGGTGGCCCAGGAGTTCGTCGCCCGGGTCCACACCATCGACCTGGACGGACGGGAGGAGGATCAGTCGGATGAGGACCAGGACGAGCTGGCCGAGGTCGACGACTCGCTGCCCGCCTTCCTGGAGCAGATCGCCCTGGTCGCCGACTCCGACGCCATCCCCGAGGAGGGGGACGGGGTGGTCACCCTGATGACCCTGCACACCGCCAAGGGGCTGGAGTTCGACACCGTCTTCGTGACCGGCTTCGAGGACGGCGTCTTCCCCCACGCCCGCAGCCTGGCCGATCCCAAGGAGCTCGCCGAGGAGCGCCGGCTGGCCTATGTGGGGCTCACCCGGGCCCGCAAGCGCCTCCTGCTGTCGCGGGCCGTGGTGCGCACCACCTGGGGGCAGCCCCAGTACAACCCCGCCAGCCGGTTCATCGACGAGATCCCCGAGCGCCTGGTGACCTGGGAGCGGGTGGCCGACGCCTCCCCCGGCTGGGCCTCCACCTCGCAGAGCGGCAGCCGCAACGCCCGGTCCACCCTGACCGAGGGCGGTCCGGTCTTCGGGTCGGGAGCCGGACGGCCGGCCTCCAGGCCCGCCCCGATCTCCCTGCAGCCCGGGGACAAGGTGCTGCACACCCAGTTCGGGCTGGGCACCGTGCTGTCGACGAAGGGATCGGGGGGCAGCGCCACCGCCGACGTCGACTTCGGATCGGTGGGCACCAAGCGCCTGGCGCTGAAGTTCGCCCCGCTCGAGAAGCTCTGAGGCCTCAGGAGCCCCTGAGTCGCCAGGAAACCCGGCGCCCAGGGAGCCTTGAATCGCCAGGGCGCACCGAGCCCCCTGACCCTGAAGAATCCTGGCGGGCAGACTCAGTACCGGGGGCTCGATGTCAGCCGTGGTCCTCGCGGGGGCGAGAACCACGGGTCGGGGGTCAGGGCTTCAGGCCGATCGACCGCAGGAAGACCAGCGGATCGGTGGTGCTGTAGACGTCACCGGGGGTGGTGCCCGCCGGGTAGTACTCGAAGTGCAGGTGGCAGCCGAAGGCTCGACCAGTCTCGCCGGAGTAGCCGATCAACTGGCCGGGCTTGACGGTCTGGCCGACGGAGACGGACTTGCTCGTCATGTGCGCGTAGAGCACCGACCCGCCGTTGGCCAGGTGGATGACGACGTGGTTGCCGGCCCAGGAACCGCCGGTCGACTCGCCGACCACTCCCGCGGCGACCGCGTGCAGCGGGGTGCCGCAGGCGGCCACGAAGTCCTCACCGGTGTGCCAGCGAGCCCACACGCCGGTCTCGCCCCAGTAGGAGCCCAGGGTGTAGGAGCCCGGGTTGATCGGCAGGGAGGCGCCGCCGTCATTGGTGATCGCCGAGGTGGTGCCGGCGGTGATCTTGACCCCGCTGGCCGCGGCAGCCTTGACCAGCTTCTGCTCGGCGGCCTTCTTCTCGGCGGCGATCTTCTTGGCCTGCTTCTTCACGGCGACGATGGAGGCGTCCAGCTCCTTGGCGCGGACCGTCTCGGAGGCGGTCACCGCCTGGTTCTGGATGCCGTCGGTGGTGCTGTCCAGATCGGTGCTGCGCTGGTTGGCCGCCGACTGGCTCATCGCCTTGTCGATCTCGGAGCGCACATTGCTGCGAGAGACCGAGGAGCCGCGTCCGGCGTTGTTGGTGCGCGAGCCGATGCCGGCCGAGCCGGCGCCGTTGAGCTGGTTGTCGGACTGGGGGACCGCCCGGGTGACATCGGACCGGTTGGGGTCGACCGTCAGTGAGTGGAGGTTCGTCGCCGAGGAGTTCGAGGCGCTGGTCAGCATCACCGCACCGGCGGTGACGGTTCCCAGGGCGGCCACCACGGCCACCGCGATCCCGGCGCGCAGCGGGGACCGGCGACGATGGTCGGCGAAGGCCCGCTCGGCGGGCTGATCGGGGTCGAAGCCCTCGGCGTCCAGCTCCTCGTCGTGGGCCTCCGGGGGATCGACCACGGCCGAACGGCGGAGGAACTCCAGCGGTGCGAACCCGCCACGACGGTGCCTGAGTGTGCTCACTGAACTCCTAGTACGTGGGACCAAGTCCCAGTCGAACGCGGATCTGCGGTCCTTCTGGAGGATGATGCAGGGCTCCGGTGGAATGCTGAGAAAACATTAGCATCTCTCAGGAATGACTCCAATTCGGGGCTGCGGTACTGCTTGGCGACGGAGCACGACGTCAACCGTCGGGGGTTGATACTGTGGCGGCGCTGGGCACCGATCAGCTCGATCCTCCTGGCTCGAGCGGAGATGCCCGGGACACCAGCCGGCCAGACCCCGGTGGTCGACCACCTCGCAGAGTGGAGAGATTGTGGATCTGTATGAGTACCAAGCCCGCGACCTGTTCGAGAAGCACGGTGTACCCGTGCTCCGGGGCATCGTCGCCGAGACCCGGCAACAGGCCGTGGACGCGGCCGCCGAGCTGGGAACACCCGTCGTCGCCGTCAAGGCCCAGGTGAAGGTGGGCGGCCGCGGCAAGGCGGGCGGCGTCAAGATCGCCAAGTCCCCGCAGCAGGCAGGGGAGTGCGCCGAGGCCATCCTCGGGATGGACATCAAGGGACACACCGTCGGCAAGGTGATGATCGCCGAGGGAGCCGAGATCGTCGAGGAGTACTACTTCTCGATCCTTCTCGACCGCGGCGAGCGCCAGTACCTGGCGATGTGCTCCCGCGAGGGCGGGATGGACATCGAGACCCTCGCCAGGGAGCGCCCGGAGGCGCTGGCCAAGGTGCCGGTCGACCCGATCGACGGGATCGACCGGGCCAAGGCCGTCGAGATCCTGGAGGCCGCCGGGTTCCCCGCCGACAGCCACGACGCCATCGTCCCGGTGATCCTCACACTGTGGGAGGTCTACTCCGCCGAGGACGCCACCCTGGTGGAGGTCAACCCGATGGTGAGGACCGGCGACGGCCGGATCATCGCCCTGGACGGGAAGGTCACCCTGGACGGCAACGCTGCCTTCCGCCACCCCGAGCACGCCGACCTGGTCGACCGGGCGGCCACCGACCCGCTGGAGCTGCGGGCCGGTGAACTGGGCCTCAACTACGTCAAGCTCGATGGCAGCGTCGGGGTCATCGGAAACGGCGCAGGCCTGGTGATGAGCACCCTGGACGTGGTCGCCTACGCCGGTGAGAACTACCCCGGATCCCCCAGGCCCGCCAACTTCCTGGACATCGGGGGCGGCGCCTCCGCCGAGGTGATGGCCAATGGCCTGGACCTCATCATGTCCGATCCCCAGGTGCGGTCGGTCTTCGTCAACATCTTCGGCGGGATCACCGCCTGCGACGAGGTCGCCAATGGGATCAAGGCAGCCCTGCAGACCCTCGGCGACAAGGCCAGCAAGCCTCTGGTCGTGAGGCTCGACGGCAACGCCGTCGACCAGGGCCGGGCCATCCTCAACGACTTCAACCATCCGCTCGTGACCATGGTCGCCACCATGGACGAGGCCGCCAGCAGGGCCGCCGAGCTCGCATCCCAGGAGGTATGAGACATGTCCATCATTCTCGACAAGAACTCCCGGATCATCGTCCAGGGCATGACCGGATCGGAGGGCATGAAGCACACCCAGCGGATGCTGGCCTCCGGATCGGCCATCGTCGGGGGCGTCAACCCCCGCAAGGCCGGCCAGGACGTCACCTTCGACGGGGGCGTCACGGTACCGGTCTTCGGCACCGTCAAGGAGGCTATCGAGGCCACCGGGGCCAATGTCACCGTGGTCTTCGTGCCCGCCCGGTTCACCGCCGCCGCGGTGCTGGAGGCCGTCGACGCCGAGATCCCGCTGGTGGTGTGCATCACCGAGGGAGTCCCCGCCAAGGACGAGACCCAGTTCGTGGCGGCCGCCCGCCGCTCCGGGAAGACCCGCATCATCGGGCCGAACTGCCCCGGAATCATCAGCCCAGGACTGTCGAACGCCGGCATCACCCCGGCCGACATCACCGGCCCGGGGCGGGTCGGCCTGGTCTCCAAGTCCGGCACCCTGACCTACCAGCTGATGTTCGAGGTGCGCGACCTGGGAATCTCCACCGCCCTGGGAATCGGCGGCGACCCGGTGGTCGGCACCACCCACATCGACGCCCTCCAGGCCTTCCAGGACGACCCGGAGACCGACGTCATCGTGATGATCGGCGAGATCGGCGGGGACGCCGAGGAGCGGGCGGCCGACTACATCCGTGAGCACATCACCAAGCCGGTGATCGGATACGTGGCCGGTTTCACCGCCCCCGAGGGCAAGACCATGGGCCATGCCGGGGCGATCATCTCGGGCTCATCGGGCACCGCGGCCGCCAAGAAGGCGGCTCTGGAGGCCGCCGGGGTGAAGGTCGGCAAGACCCCCTCGGAGACCGCCAAGCTGGCCCACGAGGCGGTCGCCGCACTGACCCACTGAGACACCGGTCACCCGGGTCCCCACGAGGGACCAGGGGACACGACCCCCCGCACCACAGGTGCGGGGGGCCGTGTCCTTCAGTACGCCCTCGGCGCCATCAGTCTCATCGGCGCAGGGGCGGGGGAGGGGTTGTCAGTCAGCGAGCCTGGGTGGCCCGCTCGGCGGCCCGGACCGCCAGCTGCGACCAGGCGTCGTCGGTGAACCGGTAACTGGTGGTGACATTGGCCAGCAGATAGGTCACCGAGGAGCCGACCGTGCTCACCGAGACCTGGAAGACGGCCTTGTTCCCAGATCCCGCGTCCTGGGTCACCAGGAAGGACCGACCGGAGATCTTGGCGCCCTTCTCGCCGACCCCGGTGAAGGACTTCGCGTCGCTCACCTTCGCGGTGGTGAGGCTCTTGGAGCAGCTTGCGATGCTGTCGCCGATCTTCTTGGCGAAGGCCGCGGCTCCCGCTGCGTCGCCGAAGCCGAATCGCAGCGAGTCGACACCGAATCCCTGAGGTGCCGAGGAGTCCTTGTAGAGCAGGTAGGTCCGCTGCTGGCGCTCCCGCGGGCCGGAGGCACTGGCGAGGGTGACGCCCTCGCACTGGGTGCCCTTGCTGGACACGCCGGCCGGGGCGGCGGCCTGCCACTCGCCCTGATCAGGGGTCAGACGCGGCAGGTCGGAGGTGATGAGCCAGCCTGGCAGGTCCGATGTCGGCGGGACCGATGCGGAGACCGTCACCTTGCCGGGACAGGTTCCACCGGCCAGCCGGCAGCCCCGGGAGGCAGCAGCGGTGATCGCCGAGGCCGCCGCTGTTGCGTCGATCGGGGTGTGGTTGTCGGAGGCGTCGATCGCCTGGATCTCGCGGCCGATGCGGGTCAGCACGATGGTGCGGTACTGGATGGTGGTTCCCTGGAAGGCGACTGTCAGGGACGTCGCCTCGTCGCCCAGGCCCTTCACCGAACTCGCCGAGACGATGAGTGAGGGGACCGAGTCGCAGGCTGCCAGGGAGGCCGCCTGCTGGGTGTAGACCGACTTGGCGGTGGCCTCATCGGCGTACCCGTCAACCCGGTGCAGGGCGGCGGTAGCGGTCTTGGTGGAGGCGGTGAAGGAGCGCTGCCATGAGGACTGAGGAGTCGGCTGGTCCGCGTCCCGCACGATGCAGGAGATGGTCTGGGTGGAGTCGGCGGGAATGGTCGACAAGGTGTCGTCGACCTTCCAGCTCGCCTTGGTGTCGAGTCGGGAGACCTCGGCGGCACTCATCAGAGAGTCCTGCGGCAGAGGGGTCACCGAGGAGGGGGTCGGGGTGACCGAGGCGCCGGTGATCGGCGACTGATGGTTCAGCCGGGAGACGGCCACCACGACGATCGCCACCACCAGCACGGCGATCACAGCCCACACCCAGGGGCGGCGCAGCGGTGAGCGGTCCACGACGAGCTCATCGGGGGAGGCCGATCCGGGCTCCTCGGCGGCGCGGTGGGGTCGATCCGCGGCCGGGGTCGCGGTCCTGCGGTTCCCGGTCCGGTGACTCCTGGCCCTGGGGATCTTCCCGGCCGGCGGCCGGAAGGCGGCGTCGGGATCGGCGGTCGAACTCTTGCCGTCCTCGGAGGACTCCGGTTCCGTGTCCTGCTCCGGCGTGTCGGTCGCCGGGTCATCGTCGGGGATCAGTCCGCGCCGGGGAGCGGGGCCATCGGCGGACTCGCCGGAGCTTCGCGACCATCCCTGCCCGGCGGGAGCCGGGGTATCGTCTGGGTGGTGCTCGGCCGCTGCGGTGCGCAGCGCGGAACCGTCGGCGGTCTCGGCTCCCGGCTGAATGGAGTCGTCGGGTATCCCGCGCCGCGGCCGACGCGTGGGTTCCTCGCTCACTCGAATGCCTCCAGGACTTGACTATGTGACACAGCGACCGGCGGTATCGGTTCTGGTGGATATCGGCTCACAGCCGCGTCTGCTCAGGCGAGCTTACCGTCTGGGCCGGGGCAGCGCCGTGCGAACCGGTCGTGGCATCCGCCCGATGACCTGGAAGGGTCTGGACCGACTCTGATGGAAGGAGACAGCCGTGCCGCCAGCACACCACGGTCACCGTGGGGGTCGACTGAGTGGGAAGCGGGCGAGTGGGAGTCGCCCGGGTGGGAGCCGGACGGGATCCGGTGACGGCCGCATCGATCTCACCGTGGAGTCCTCGGCCAGCCGTCGACGCCATGACAACGGGCCGCGCTGGCCCTGGCCGGTGGTCTGCGCCCTGGCATGTCTGGTGGGACTCGCCTCGGTGTGGGTCCTGCTCACCGGGCTCATCATCCCCGAGTGGCTGGCTCTGCCGAAGGGGAGTTTCGGGGACCTGGTGCGCGGGTCGACCGGACTGTGGCTGCTGGCCCATGGCGTCCCGCTGAGCGCGCTGGGCCTGAGGGTGAGCCTGGTGCCGCTGAGTCTCACCCTGCTGCTGGTGGTGGTCGGGATGCAGACCAGCCGGTACTCGGCCCGGGTGATGTCGGACGCCCGGCGCCGCGCCGACCGGCCGGTGGCCCTGCGGCAGGCGGGCCAGGTCGCCGCCCTGCACGCCACCGTGCACCTGGTCGCCGTGGTGTTTGCGGCATCCGCGGCCGGGGTCTCGGGCCCGTCGTCGTGGCTGCGGGTCCTGGTCGGCGGCCTGGTCCTCGGCACCGGGCCCGGCCTGGCGGGTGCGCTGCGCGGGGCACGCGTGCGGGCCGCCGGGATGGTACCCGGTGGAATCCGCAACACTTGGGCGGGCGCGATGATCGGCTCCGCAGTGGTGGTGGCGGGCGGGTCGGCGGCGCTGGCGGTGAACCTGATCGCCAACGGTTCCCGGGTGGTGGCCCTCCACGAGTCCCTCGGGGCGGGAGTCTGGGGTGGAATCGTTCTCATTCTTCTGCAACTCAGTTGGCTGCCGAACCTCATCGGATGGTGGTCGGCCTGGACCCTGGGCCCCGGCTTCACCCTGGGACTGGGGTCATCGGTGAGCCCCTTCGGAGTGCATCTGGGCATCGTCCCCGCGATCCCGGCCCTCGGCGCTCTTCCCGCGGCCGGCGACCCCGGTGCCGCGAGCTGGTTGTGGCTGGCGGTGCCCGCCCTGGCGGGGGCCGCCGGGGCCGTCGTGGCCCTGCGGGACCGCCGGCTCACCGATCCCCGGCAGATCCTCGCCCGGGGAGCGGGCTCCGGGGTCGTCGCCGCCCTGGTGGTCGCCCTGCTCGGAGTCCTGTCGGCCGGCGGGATCGGTGCCGGGCGGCTGTCGGCGATCGGACCCCAGATGCCCCAGGTGCTGGGGATGGCCCTCGTCCTGCTCGGAGGTGGCGGACTGCTGGCAGGGGCCGCGGTGGCGGTGCTGCGCTGGCGGGAGGCACGGTCAGGCGACTCGCCGTCCGGGCCCACCGACGAGGATCGGGAGGCCGGCGAGGACACCAGACACCTGGTGCGCTCCTCACGCCGTGCTACCGCTTCCCGCCGTGAGGCCGTCGGTACCGATGGCGGAAAGTCCCGCGACGAGGGGCAGGAGCCGACCCGCGACGGTCGGTAGCCGGCGTCCCCGGACTCCCGATGTGGGGGGTTCTGGGCCGAGGAGGCATACTTGCTGTGCACACGTGCTCCGGGGTCGGTGAAAGTCCGAACCGGCGGTGACAGTCCGCGAACCGCTCATCCAGGTCCACCTGGAGGAACGGCTGAACCGGTGAAAATCCGGTACCGACGGTGAGAGTCCGGATGGGAGGAAGCACGTGGGACCTGCGCGGCGACGCGCCGGGGACCCATGACGGCGATGCCGCCGGGACTCCTCGGTGCCTGTCCGGAGCGGTGGCGTCCTGAACGCCGCCCGACTCCGCACACCGCGTCGTGCCCTGCCGGTCGATGACCGGCGTCGGCCGGGTCCCCGGCGACCCCGGCGTTCGTGAGGACGCGAACGAAGGGTTGTCGATGGTCGAGAGTCATCATGTCGGGACCGGTCACCGGTGGGACGACGCCATGCGTCGAGCCATCGAGCTGGCCGCCAACGGTCCCGCCGTCGACCCCAATCCCCGGGTCGGCTGCGTCCTGCTCGGTCCCGACGGGGCCGTGCTCGGGCAGGGCTGGCACCACGGGGCGGGGACACCGCACGCCGAGATCCAGGCTCTTCGTGACGCCGGAGTGACCGCCGGCCGGGACCGGCTCACTGCCGGGTGCACGGCGGTGGTCACCCTGGAACCCTGCAACCACACCGGTCGGACCGGGCCGTGCAGCCGCGGGCTGATCGCCGCCGGCGTCCAGCGAGTGGTGATCGGCCAGTCCGATCCCAACCCGGTGGCGGCCGGCGGCGCCCAGACCCTGGCGGAGGCCGGGATCGAGGTGGTCGGGGAGGTCCTCACCGATCAGGCGCGGGCCCTCAACCCCGACTGGACCTTCTCGATGGTCCACGGCCGACCCCGGGTGGTGTGGAAGTACGCCGCCACCCTGGACGGTCGCTCGGCCGCCCAGGACGGCACCAGCCGCTGGATCACCTCCGATCAGGCGCGGGCCCGGGTGCATCTGGAGCGCTCCCGGTGCGCAGCCGTGATGGTGGGCACCGGCACCGCCCTGGCCGACGACCCGAGACTGACCGTCAGAGGGGTCGCGGTGGCCCACCAGCCGCTGCGGGTGGTGGTGGGACGACGCCCACTGCCGCCGGGAAGCCACCTCCTCGACGACTCGGCGCCGATGGTCCAGATCACCAGTCACGACCCGCAGTTCGTCCTGGCCGAGCTGCAGCGTCGAGGAGTGCACCGGGTCTGGCTGGAGGGCGGTCCTCGGCTGGCCGGAGCCTTCTGTCGGGCCGGGCTGATCGACGAGGTGATCGCCCACATCGCCCCGACACTCCTCGGATCGGGACCCGCCGCCCTGGCCGACGCCGGGGTCTCCACGATCGACGAGGCCCATCGTCTGGTCATCGACGAGGTGTCGATGATCGGCCCCGATATCGAGATCCGGGCCCACCCGATCCCGCGGGAGCCCCCCGCACCGGTGCCACCTGCACCGAGTCGATCCACACCGGGTCAATCCACGTCGAATCAATCCAGACCGTGACAGATATCAGCACCAGGCAGCCCCGAGGACGGGACTGCCGGGACAGGAGTTCAGCAATGTTCACCGGAATCATCGAGGAGCTCGGCGAGGTCGCCGAGCTGCGACACGGCGCCGACTCGGCCGTGATGACCATTCGCGGTCCGTTGGTGACCTCGGATGCCACCCTCGGGTCGTCCATCGCGGTCGACGGGGTCTGCCTGACGGTGACAGCCGTCGACGGCGACCTGTTCAGCGTCGACGTGATGGCCGAGACCCTGGCCCGCAGCGGGCTGGGGCGTCTGGCCCCCGGAGCCCGGGTCAACCTGGAGAGAGCCCTGCCGGCCGGCGGCCGGATGAGCGGCCACATCGTCCAGGGACATGTCGACGGCACCGGCCGGATCCTCCAGCGCAGGCCCGGGGACCGCTGGGAGGTGGTGCGCATCTCGGCCCCGCAGAACCTCCAGCGCTACATCGTCGAGAAGGGGTCCATCGCGGTCGACGGGACGTCGTTGACCGTCAGCGCCACCGGACCCGGATGGTTCGAGATCGGCCTGATCCCCACCACCCTCGCCACCACCGTGCTGGGAACCCTGCCGGTGGGCGAGGAGGTCAACCTGGAGGCCGACGTCATCGCCAAGTACGTGGAGTCCCTGCTCGCCGGCCGGGAGGCACCGGACCCCTCGCAGTCGAACCGCCCCGACGTCACCCGGACCGCATCCGCCGCCACGACGACCACCACCCAGCCAACCACCACCCAGCCAACCACCAGCCAGCCGACCACCACCCAGGGAGAGCTCCGATGACCGGATTCGCCACCATCGACCAAGCCCTCGACGAGCTGCGGGCGGGACGCCCGGTCCTCGTCCTGGACGACGAGAACCGCGAGAACGAGGGGGACGCCATCATGGCCGCCTCCCGGGCCGACGCCCACTGGGTCGGCTGGATGATCCGACACACCTCGGGCTACCTGTGCGCCCCGATGACCGAGGAGCGCGCCGACCGCATGGGGCTGCCGCTGATGTGGCCCGAGAACCAGGATCCGCTGCGCACCCGCTACACCGTCTCGGTGGACGCGTCCGAGGGCACCACCACGGGCATCGGGGCCGGCGAGAGGGCCCACACCTGCCGGGTGCTGGCCGATCCCGCGTCGACCCCGGGCTCCTTCGTGCGGCCCGGCCACATCCTGCCCCTGCGCGCCCGCCCGGGCGGCGTCCTGGAGCGTCGGGGTCACACCGAGGCCGCGGTGGACCTCACCCGGCTGGCGGGCCTGGACCCGGTCGGGGTGATCGGAGAACTGGTCGACGACGAAGGCCGCTGCCTGCGCACCCCCCAGGTGCTCGAGGTCGGGCAGCGCGCGAACCTGTGCGTCATCACCATCGACGAGCTGGCGCACTGGCGCCAGGACCATGACGACCGGCTGCCGGCCGTTCCCCCCTCCAGGGTGAGCGCCGGCCAGCCCGCCACCCTGCCCACCGAGTCCGGGGTCTTCACCCTCACCTGCTACGCCGACCACGCCACCGGCGCCGAGCACCTGCTGATGGTGCCGGCCCGCGGCGTGCAGGCCGACGACGGCGGGCCGAGCTGGGTGCGGGTGCACTCGGAGTGCCTCACCGGAGACGCCCTGGGATCGTTGCGATGCGACTGCGGTGAGCAGCTCCACTCGGCGATGGAGAAGGTCAGTCGGCACGGCGGGGCAGTGATCCTGCTGCGCGGCCAGGAGGGTCGCGGGGTCGGCCTGTTCAACAAGATCGCCGCCTACCACGCCCAGGACAACGGCCTGGACACCGTCGACGCCCAGACCGCCCTCGGCCTGCCGATCGACGCCCGGGAGTACGGGGCGGCCTCGGCCATCCTGGCCGACATGGGCCTGTCGAGTGTGCGGCTCATGACGAACAACCCGGCCAAGACCGACTCGCTGCGCCGGGCCGGCTGCCGTGTCGAGCAGGTTCCCCTGGAGGTGCCGGCCCATCCCGAGGACCTGCGCTACCTCATCACCAAGCGCGACCGGATGGGCCACAGCCTGGCCATCCCCGAGGACGCCCGGGTCGCCGAGTCCGAGAGCCAGACCCCCGGAAGCATCATTCCCGGAACTGCCGGGGTCCAGGGTCGCGACGACACGACCTCGTCGGCCACCGACACCATCGGGACCGATTCCGCAGACCACACCGACCAGAACCAGGAGCACATCGCATGAGCACCACCAATGGCGCAGCAGGACAGGCCAGCCCCGACCTGGGGACACTGAACGGCACCGGCCTGAGGGCCGCGATCGTCGCATCCCGGTGGCACCAGGTCGTGATGGACGGTCTGGTCGCCGGAGCCCTGGCAGGGCTGTCCGGGGCCGGCATCGACCACCCCACGGTGGTGCGGGTTCCCGGCTCCTTCGAACTTCCGGTGGCCTGTTCCCGGCTGGCCGGGCAGTTCGACCTGCTGGTCGCCCTCGGCGTCGTCATCCGGGGCGGCACCCCCCACTTCGACTACGTGTGCAACGCGGCCACCAACGGCCTCACCCAGGTGGCGGTGAGCACCGGGACGCCGGTCGGCTTCGGGGTGCTCACCTGCGACGACGAGGCCCAGGCGCTGGCCCGCTGCGGCATCGAGGGATCCATCGAGAACAAGGGTCGCGAGGCCGCCGAGGCCGCCCTCGCGACGGTGCTCGCGCTGCGGGCGGCCGCCTGCTGAGGCGGTCCGCCGGTGGTGCGGGGGCGAACCCGGCATGACGGGGGAACCGACGAGCGCGTCGAGGGCCGAGCCGCGGACCGGAGTCACCCAGGTGACTCGCGTCGGCCGCGGTGGCGTCTCACGGCGGGACCGGGTGCCCGGGGCGGGCGGATACAGTGTGCTCGTGGCCCTTCGCGTGGTTGTCCTCGTCTCCGGTTCCGGGACCCTGCTCCAAGCTCTCATCGATGCCCACGACGCCGGCGAGCTGCCCGTCCAGATCGTCGCGGTGGGCTCGGACCGGGCCGGCATCGAGGGTCTTGCCAGGGCCGACCGGGCCGGTATTGCAACCTTTGTCGAACCGCTGACCAAGGGCGCCGACCGGTCCGAGTGGGACCGTCGGATCACCGCCGATGTCGCCGGTTTCCAGCCCGACCTGGTGGTCTGCGCCGGATTCATGAAACTCCTCGGGCCCGCCTTCCTGGCCCGTTTCGGCGGTCGCGTCATCAACTCCCACCCCGCCCTGCTGCCCTCCTTCCCCGGCGTCCACGGTCCCCGCGACGCGCTGGCCTACGGGGTACGGATCACCGGCGCCACCGTCTTCATGGTCGACGCCGGGGTCGACACCGGACGGATCCTGGCCCAGCGGGCCGTGGAGGTCGCGCCCGACGACACCGTGGAGACCCTGCACGAGAGGATCAAGGTGCAGGAGCGCCAGATGCTCGTCGAGGTGGTCGCCGACCTCGCCACCACACTGACATCCACCGAACCCAGCACTCCCGACTGACCGGTCGGGTCGCCGCGCCGACATCAACCACATCTGAAGGGACTCCCTGTGACCGATCGCCAACCCATCCGTCGTGCCCTCGTCTCCGTCTACGACAAGTCGGGCCTCGACGGCCTGGCCGCAGCCCTCGGCCGAGCCGGCGTCTCCGTGGTGTCCACCGGGTCGACCGCCAAGGCCCTGGCCGCCGCCGGCCTGAAGGTCACCGAGGTCAGCGAGCTCACCGGTTTCCCCGAGTGCCTCGACGGTCGCGTCAAGACCCTCCACCCGAAGGTCCATGCCGGGATCCTCGCCGATCGCCGCCTGGAGTCCCACCGCGCCCAGCTCGCCGAGCTCGGCGTCGAGCCCTTCGACCTGGTGGTGTGCAACCTCTACCCGTTCAGCGAGACGGTGGCCAGCGGCGCCGGGTTCGACGACTGCATCGAGAAGATCGACATCGGCGGGCCCTCGATGGTGCGCGCCGCCGCCAAGAACCACGCCTCCGTGGCGGTCCTCACCTCTCCGGGCCAGTACCAGGGCCTCGAGGAGGCGCTGGCCGCCGGAGGCTACACCGAGGCCGAGCGACGGGTCCTGGCCGCGAAGGCCTTCGCCCACACCGCCGCCTACGATGTCGCGGTGGCCGGCTGGTTCGGCGGCCAGGACGGCGTCGCCGTCGACGGCGTCCCGACCTTCGTCGGAACCACCGGCAAGCTCAAGGAGAAGCTGCGCTACGGCGAGAACTCCCACCAGGCCGCGGCGGTCTACCTCACCCCCCAGGGGCCCGGACTGGCCGGCGCCGAGCAGCTCCACGGCAAGGCCATGAGCTACAACAACTACGTCGACACCAACTCGGCCCGCCGGGCCGCCTTCGACTTCGACGACCCCTGCGTGGCGATCATCAAACACTCCAACCCGTGCGGCATCGCGATCGGGGCCGACATCGCCGACGCCCACCGCCGCGCCCACGCCTGCGACCCGTTGAGCGCCTTCGGCGGCGTCATCGCCACCAACCGCCCGGTCAGCGTCGAGATGGCCGAGCAGGTCAAGGACATCTTCACCGAGGTGGTGGTGGCTCCCGGATACGACGACGGTGCGGTGGAGATCCTGTCGCGCAAGAAGAACATCCGGCTGCTGGTGGCCGCGGCCCCAGACCTGTCGGGCCATGAGCTGCGCGAGATCGACGGCGGCCTGCTGATGATGGAGCGCGACCTCTTCCAGGCCCCCGGTGACGATCCGGCGCACTGGACCCTGGCCGCCGGCGAGGCGGTCTCGAAGGAGGATCTGGCCGATCTGCTGTTCGCCTGGAAGGCCTGCCGCTCCGTGAAGTCAAATGCGATTCTGCTGGCCCACGACGGAGCCTCGGTCGGTGTCGGGATGGGTCAGGTCAACCGGGTGGACTCCTGCAAGCTCGCCGTCGAGCGGGCCGCTGACAGGGCTGCCGGTTCGGTGGCGGCCTCCGACGCGTTCTTCCCCTTCGGCGACGGACCCCAGGTCCTCATCGACGGCGGCGTCAAGGCCATCGTCGAGCCCGGCGGGTCGATCCGCGACCAGGAGACGGTCGACGCCTGTGCCGCAGCCGGGGTCTCGCTGTACTTCACCGGGACCCGGCACTTCTTCCACTGAGGTGCGGCCCACGTCCTCTCACCCGCAGTACCCCCACCCGCGGTACCCATACCCGCGGTACTCCCGTCGCCCCGGCGAGTATCGGCACAGTGCGTCCCGGGACCCGCTGTGCTGATTCCCGCCGGGGCGACGCCGGTCGCGCTGGGCCGCCAGGCACTCGCCCTGGCGGCCCGGGGCGCCCGCGACGCCGGGAGGCGCACCGTCCTGGTGCCCTGGTACTGCTGCCAGACGATGGTGACCCCGTGGGAGCTGGAGGGGATGTCGGTCCGGCGCATCCCGGTGGGCCCGGACCTGTTGATGGATGCTGCGGCCCTGTCGCACAGCCTCCGGGACTGTCGTGAGGCGGGGGAGCACCCGGTGGTGCTGCACTGCCAGACCCTCGGGCTGCATGCTGGCCCGCAGTTGGCAGGCGTGCTCGCCCGGGTGGCGCGGACCGGCGCCCTGGTGGTCGACCGGACCCACTCCTTCCTCGAGGACCACTGTCCCCACGCATCACCGGACGCATCACCGGGTTGCGACGCTCCCGCTGGGAGTGTGGAGATCGTCAGCTCCCGGAAACTGCTGCCACTGGCCGAGGTGGCCTGGATCACCGGCCCCGATCATCGGCTAGCGGGGCGCACGCCGGCGGATGAGGATCTCACCGCGGCCCGGATGCGCTACCTGGCCGACCCTCGGGTGAGCACCTTCGAGGAGGTCGAGGACCTCGCCGACAGCGCCTGGACCCCGGTGCCCCCGGACCGACAGGCGCTGGACCGACTCCGCGAGTTCGACGCGCCGGCTCTGGTGGAGCAGATGAGGGCCGGCCGGGAAGCGGTGATGGCGGGGCTCGCCGTACAGCATGCGGGAACTGCGGTGGAGGTGGTCAATCCCCGGGCGGTGTGCCCCCTGGTGGTGAGGGCGGCGGGTCGACAGGCAGCCGACCGGATCGCCGAGGAGCTCCACGGTCAGGGGCTCGACGGACCCATCCACTGGGACCGGCCCGCCCACCTTGCCCCGGTAGGCGGCAGCGAGTGGCCCGACGACCTGGTCTGCCTGCCTGTCGTGATGGACGCGGACCAGGTGGCCACCGTCCTGGAGATCCTGGGCCGGACAACCAGCTGAGGGTTCTGCCTGTTCCCCGGCCTCACGGCTGGACCGATTCATCCGCGCGGATTCTTAACAGAGGGATGACCAGGACCGTCACCGCTGCGGCGATGACGCCGAACAGGAGGATCGATCGTGCACCCGTGGTCGCTGCGCCGCCGATGCCGGTGGCCAGGAAGGTGGTCGCCGCAGTCATGGTGAGGGTGCCGGAGATCGACTCGGCCATCACAGCGGCATTGCTGACGTCCAGGTCGGTCAACCCGTCAGGCTCTTCTGGCGGCGTGAAGAGCACATTGAGGGTGTCGACGTAGCAGAGGCCCATTCCGATGCCTGCCAGGGTCCATCCCACCGCGAGAATCGCGATCGGGCCGATGCCGAGCCATCGGGTGGAGGCACAGGCCATCACCACGACACCCAGGGAGAGAACCGCCACTCCCAGACCTGCGCGGCGTCGATAGGCGGCGATGTCGGAGGCCGGTCTCCAGCCGCAGAACAGGCCGATCAGAGCCCATCCGAGGCCTCCGGCCATGAGCACGATCCCGATGTCGCGGGCACCGCCGCCGAACACGTCATGGGCGACGATCGCGACCACCGAGTCGGCGGCGAAGTAGAGCCCGCACAGCCCGAACATGAAGGCGATCACCGCCTGCCGTCGCGATCTCATCCGGAAGGTCCCGTCCGGCAGCACCCGGTGGGTCGCCACCGAGAGCAGCGCGACGCCGACGGCCAGCAGCACGACACGCAGCCACCGCGAGTCGATCGGGGCGGCGATGCAGGCCATCGCCACCGCCAGCAGGACGGCGTTCGACCAACTGATCCGGCTGTCCCGGGAGGGTTCGCGGTCGGGGAGGTGGCGCGCCACGATCGCGCGGGCGGCGAGCAGCACCGGCAGGTACACCACCATGGCCCATCGCCAGCTCAGGGCATGGGAGATCCAGGCGGCATAGGCCGGGCCGAACAGCGCCGAGATGACCCACATGGCAGACATCGCGGCCAGGGTGATCTGGCGCACCCGTCCCTCAAGCCCGGTGACGACCGCACCCATCGACACCGTGGCGATGCAACCGGCCGCGAATCCGCGGATGGCGGTGCCTGCCAGGAACCACCAGATGCTCGGAGCGACTGCGCACAGTGTCGCCCCGGCGCAGATGAGCACGGTGAAGGCCATCAGCAGTTTCGGGATCTTGAACCGGCCCGCCAGGCCCACTCCCAGTGGCAGGCCCGCGAAGCTCGCCACCGCTCCGGTGGCCGTGACCACTCCGTAGAGCGAGCGGGCACTCAGGTCGGCCGCCATCAGGGGCATCACGGTCTGCGACAGGTAGGTCTGAACTCCCGTCAGCAGCTCCACCAGCAGCAGTCCGCCCGCCAACGCGGCCGTGGTGACGGCGCGAGCCCTCGCGCTGTGCATTTCGGGAGATGTCGCGACTGGCACCATTGGATCCTCTCCGCGGCGGGGAGGAGGCACACCTCGCGCAGCCGATGATAGATCCTCCCCCGGGTGCCCCGGAGGTTTCGCAGGTGTGGGAGCAGAGCGGCGGGCCGGATGCGGCACGGGTGGCGGGCCACCGGGACGCCGGCATGACAGGATGGGACCCGGTGATGGCCCGGTCGGTGTCCCGACCCGGACCTGCAGACAATCCGATGGGCGAGGAGAGCGATGACTGCACAGAGGCTCGACGGCAAGGCGACCGCCGCTCAGATCAAGGCCGAGCTGGCCGAGAGGGTGACGGCGTTGCGGGCGCACGGGATCGTCCCGGGCCTGGGAACGGTCCTCGTCGGTGATGACCCGGCCTCCCACCAGTACGTCCGCGGCAAGCACCGCGACTGCGCCCAGGTGGGGATCGAGTCCATCCGCGTCGACCTGCCGGCAGATGTCACCGCCGAATCCCTTGAGGAGCACATCCACCGGCTCAACGAGGATCCGGCCTGCACCGGCTACATCGTCCAGCTGCCGCTGCCGCGCCACATCGACCAGAACTGGGCCCTCGGTCTCATCGACCCATTGAAGGACGCCGACGGTCTGGCGCCGGTCTCGCTGGGCTACCTGGTGCTCAACCAGCCCGCCCCGCTGCCCTGCACCCCGCGCGGCATCGTCGAGCTGCTCAGCCGACACGGCATCGAGCTGCCCGGCAAGGAGGTCTGCGTGGTCGGCCGCGGGACGACGGTCGGCCGCCCGCTGGGCCTGCTGCTGACCCGCCGCACCGAGAACTGCACCGTCACCCTGTGCCACACCGGGACCCGGGACCTCGCCAGCCACACCCGCTCCGCCGACATCGTGGTGGGTGCGGCCGGGGTTCCCGGCCTCATCGACGCCTCGATGATCCGGGAGGGGGCGGTGCTCGTCGATGTCGGCGTCTCGCGGTCCCCCGAGGGCAAGATCCTGGGCGACTTCGCCGCCGATGTCTGGGAGAAGGCCGCCTGGGTCTCCCCGAACCCCGGCGGGGTCGGCCCGATGACCCGCGCGATGCTGCTGTCCAATGTCGTGGACCGGGCCGAGCAGCTCGCCGCGCAGAGGCCGGCGGGCTCGTGACCGTCAGGCCGCAGGTGGCGCGGGACCCCCAGACCTCCTCGCCCTGGGCCCTGCTGACCTGCCTGGCCGGGGTGGTGGTCTGTTCGGCCGTCATCTACACCGGCCACTGGCGCAAGGGGGCGATGGTCTTCGCCCTGTCGGTGCTGGCGGCGGGCCTGATGAGGCTGTTCCTCCCGGCCCGGTGGGCCGGTCAGCTCGTGGTGCGCGCCAAGTGGGTCGACTGCCTCATCCTGCTGACATCGGCGGTGGCGGTGGCCGTCCTGGTGATGGTGGTGCCCCACTCCCAGCCGTCCTGATCGGGCTGTCCCCGGGGGCTGTCGGGGCCGGTCTCCGGGACATGCCGGGCGCAAAACGCTGCGTCCGCGATTCAGTGCGGAGACCTCCGGACGCAACTCGGGGAGCCGACCGAGGTCGGCTCCCCGAGAGGTCAGGAGAGGTGGGACTCAGATGAGACCCAGCTCGGTGACGGCCTTGCGCTCGTCCTCGAGCTCGGCGATCGAGGCATCGATCTTGGCGCGCGAGAAGGCGTCGATGTCGAGGCCCTGGACGATCTCGACCTTGCCGTCGGTGACGGTGACGGGGAAGGAGGAGATGACTCCCTCGGGAACCCCGTAGGAGCCGTCAGAGGGAACGGCCATCGAGACCCAGTCGCCCTTGGCGGTGGTGCCCAGCCAGTCGTGCATGCACTCGACGGTGGCGTTGGCGGCCGAGGCCGCCGAGGAGGAACCGCGAGCAGCGATGATGGCCGCGCCGCGCTTGGCGACGGTCGGGATGAAGTCGTTCTCGACCCAGGCCTCGTCCACCAGGTCGGCAGCGCTCTTGCCTGCGACCTCGGCGTGGAAGACGTCGGGGTACTGGGTGGAGGAGTGGTTGCCCCAGATGGTCATGTGCTTGACATCGGCGACGCTGGCGCCGACCTTCTTGGCCAGCTGCGTCTTGGCGCGGTTGTGGTCGAGGCGGGTCAGAGCGGCGAAGTGGTCGTTCGGGATGTCGGTGGCGTTGGTGCAGGCGATCAGCGCGTTGGTGTTGGCCGGGTTGCCGGTCACCAGGACCTTGACGTCGTCGGCGGCGACCTCGTTGAGGGCCTTGCCCTGAGCGGTGAAGATCGCGCCGTTCTTGCTCAGCAGGTCGGAACGCTCCATGCCGGCCTTGCGGGGCATGGCGCCGACCAGGAAGGCGGCGTTGACGCCGTCGAAGACCTTCTTGGGGTCATCGCCGATCTCAACATTGACCAGGTTCGGGAATGCGCAGTCGTCAAGCTCCATGACGACGCCCTCCAAGGCCTTCAGCGCCGGGGTGATCTCGAGCAGACGCAGCTCGATCGGCGTGGAACCCAGCAGTGAGCCGCTGGCGATGCGGAACAACAGGCTGTAACAGATCTGGCCGGCAGCGCCGGTGACGGCGATCTTGACGGGAGCAGTGCTCATCGAAAGTCTCCTATAAGTCCTCTGTGACACGATGTGAGACTCACTCTAGTAGTGGCACGAATGCCACCCGGCGGCGGCCCCTCGGCTCACCGCAGGGTCGGACGGCCGCCCTTGCCGGGGCCCGCGCGGGCGCTGTCCGCGGCCGGTCACCGAGCCTTCGTGCCGGCCCCTCACCGCACCGGAGATGCCGGCCCGAGGACCCCTGCTGCCGGAGATCCCCGCTGTCTGAGATCCCTGCTACCGGAAGATCCCTGCTACCGGAAGATCACCGTGCGCCGACCGTCCACGAAGGTCCGGTGCTCGCAGAACAGCCGCACCGCCTCCGCCAGAGTCGTCGACTCGGTGTCCTGACCGATCGCGGTGAGCTGCGCGACGGTCTGCGAGTGGTCCACGCGCTGGACGTTCTGCTCGATGATCGGGCCCTCGTCGAGATTGTCGGTGACGAAGTGGGCGGTGGCGCCGATCAGCTTGACCCCGCGCTCGTGGGCCTGACGGTAGGGACTGGCCCCCTTGAACCCGGGCAGGAAGGAGTGGTGGATGTTGATGCACCGGCCGGCCAGCGCCTCGCACAGCTCGGGGGACAGGATCTGCATGTAGCGGGCCAGCACGACCAGTTCGACACGGCGGTCCCGCACGGTGTCCAGGACCTCCTTCTCGAACTCGGCCTTGGTCTCCCTGGTGATCTGGCGGTGCTCGAAGTCCACGCCGTAGAAGGCGGCCAGGTCTGCCAGGTCCGGGTGATTGGCCATCACCGCCACGACGTCCAGGGGAAGCCGGCCGGCCTGCCGGTTGAACAGCAGATGGGACAGGCAGTGGGGCGCTTTGGAGGCCAGCACCAGGGTGCGCAGCGGTCGGCCCAGGTGGTCCACGCTGACCGTGGCGTCGAAGGCCGGTGCGATGCCGCGCAGGGCCGCGGTGAGATACTCGGCCGAGGTCATGTCGCGAACCTGCAGGCGCATGAAGAAGCGACCCGTGTCGGTGCTGGAGAACTGCTGGAGCTCGGTGAGATTGCCGCCGGCGCTGACACAGGCTCCGGTGACGGCATGGACGATGCCGGGCCGGTCGGGGCACTGCCAGGTCACGACGAGTTCGTCATCGCTGCGACGGGTGAGGGGGAGGGGGTTGGTCACGGCCCACACCGTATCGTCTGGCGGCGGTCCGACAAGAGTGCCCGATCCCAGCTGATGGACGACGACTCCCCGCCGGGCGGCGTCGCACGGGTAGCCTGAGGCCCGGGACGGACCGCTGGTGTCGCTGGGCCGGTGGTGGAGACCGCATCCCGTCCGAGCCGCCACGACGACCGTCGACGCGGAGTCTGATCGGCCCTCGACCGACCCACGACTGCAAGGAGCATCACCTATGGCCACCATTGTCTGGACCAGGATCGACGAGGCGCCGGCGCTGGCGTCCTACTCGCTGCTGCCGATCGTGCAGGGATTCCTCCACGACTCCGGTGTCGAGGTCACCACCAGCGACATCTCGCTGGCCTCCCGGATCCTCGCCCAGTTCCCCGAGCGACTCGACGCCGATCAGCAGGTTCCCGACCACCTGGCCGAACTCGGCGCCCTCACCGCCGACCCCACCGCGTGCATCATCAAACTGCCCAACATCTCGGCATCCGTTCCCCAGCTCAAGGCCGCCATCGCCGAGCTGCAGTCCCAGGGGTTCGACATCCCCGATCTGCCCGAGCATCCCGACGACGCCTCGCGTCAGATCGCCGCCCGGTACGCGAGTGTGCTGGGATCGGCCGTCAACCCGGTGCTGCGCCAGGGCAACTCCGACCGCCGGGCGCCGGCCGCCGTGAAGGCCTACGCCAAGGCCCACCCGCACCGCCTGGGGCCCTGGACCCCCGACAACAGGGCCCGTGTCGCACACATGGCCGATGACGACTTCTACGGCCACGAGACCTCCTTCGTCTCCGGCGGGGAGACGCTGAGCATCGTCCACGTCGGCGACGACGGCACCCGGACCGTGCTGGCCGACGGCCTGGAGGTCCTCGACGGGGAGATCGTCGACGCCACCTACCTGTCGGTGGCCGCCCTCGACGAGTTCTACGAGAAGACCCTCCAGCAGGCCAAGGAGGAGGACTTGCTGTGGTCGGTCCATCTCAAGGCCACCATGATGAAGGTCTCCGACCCGGTGCTGTTCGGCCACGCGGTGCGGACCTTCCTGGCCGACGTCTTCGACCGCTTCGGAGAGGACCTGGCCACCGTCGGGGTCAACCCCGATCTCGGTCTGGCCGATCTTCTCGCCAAGGTCGACACCCTCCCGCAGGACCGCGCCGAGGCGGTCCGCCAGGCCATCGACGCAGCCTTCGCGGCCCGTCCGGCGCTCGCCATGGTCGACTCCGACAAGGGCATCAGCAACCTGCACGCCGGCAACAACGTCATCATCGACGCCTCGATGCCCACCGTGGTCCGCGACTCCGGCTGCATGTGGAACGCGCGCGGCGAGCAGCAGCAGACCCTCGCGGTCATCCCCGACCGCAGCTACGCCACCATCTACGCCGCGATCATGGACGACTGCCGGGCCAACGGCGCCCTGGACCCCGCCACCATGGGAGACGTCCCCAATGTCGGCCTGATGGCCCAGAAGGCCGAGGAGTACGGCTCCCACGCCACCACCTTCATCCTCGATCGACCCGGCCGGGTGGAGGTCCGCTCCGGTGACGAGGTGCGGGTCAGCCAGCCGGTGGCCGCCGGAGACATCTGGCGGATGAGCCGGGTCCGCGACATCCCGGTGCGCGACTGGGTGCGACTGGCCGTCGACCGGGCGCGCATCACCGGGGCTCCCGCGGTGTTCTGGCTGGACGGCGACCGGGCCCACGACAGGCTGGTCATCGAGAAGGTGAAGGCCTACCTGCCCGAGCACGACACCACCGGCCTGGAGATCCGGATCCTGCCCCCGGCCGACGCCATGAAGTACACCCTGGAACGGGTCCGGCGCGGCGAGGACACCATCTCGGTGACCGGCAATGTGCTGCGCGACTACCTCACCGATCTGTTCCCGATCCTGGAGATCGGCACCAGCGCGAAGATGCTGTCGATCGTCCCGCTGCTGGCCGGTGGCGGCCTCTTCGAGACCGGGGCCGGCGGCTCGGCCCCCAAGCACGTCGCCCAGTTCATCGCCGAGGACTACCTGCGCTGGGACTCGCTGGGCGAGTTCTGTGCCCTGCAGGCCTGCCTCGACCACATCGGGCGGACCACCGAGGGCACCCGGGCGGCGGTCCTGGCCAAGACCCTGGACACCGCGATCGGCGCCTATCTCGAGAACGACCGCTCCCCGGCCCGGCGGCTGGGCCAGATCGACAACCGCGGGTCGCAGTTCTACCTGGCCCTGTACTGGGCCCAGGCGCTGGCCACCCAGCTCGACGACGCCCGGCTCGCCGGCCGCTTCGGGCGCACCGCCGAGTCCCTGGACAACCACACCGACTCGATCCTCGCCGAGCTCCTGGCGGTCCAGGGCCATCCGGTGGATCTGGGCGGCTACTACCGGATGGATGACGACCGCGCGCGGGCCGCGATGCGGCCCAGCGAGACCTTCAACGCCGTCGTCGACGGCGTCCTCAACCGCACCCTGAGCGGAGACCAGGCCGACTGATCCGAGACCCCGGGCACCCCGGCCTCCGGGGTGGCGCACTTCGCCGGTCCGGGGGAGCGCACCACCCCGGAGGGCGCCGACCTTGGTCGGACTCGTCGGTCGTCCATAGTCTTGGGGCCGTGGGACGATCAGGCAGCGGTCAGCGGGACACCTCGGACGGCGGGGGAGCGGGGCGGTGGGCTCCGCCGAGCCGTGGAGTGCACCCTCGCGGGACCTCCTGCCCCGGGACGAGCGAGGGACTCGCGGTGTCCCGGCGCTGCCGGACTGAGTGTGGCGGGGTCGCATCCGGGGCCCTCGACGAGACTGCCGTGGGCACGGTTCTGAGGGGACGGGCGGATGTCTGAGATCGTCAGCAATGTCATCCTGGTCCTGGTCTTCGTGATCGTCGGCGGGGTGTTCTCCGCCGCCGAGATGGCCCTGGTCACCCTGCGCCAGTCACAGGTTCAACAGCTCGCCGCCACCCGGGGGACCCGTGGCCGGGCCATCGCCGATCTGGTCGCCGACCCGAACCGGTTCCTCTCCTCGGTCCAGATCGGCGTCACCCTGTCGGGATTCCTCGCCTCGGCCTTCGGCGGAGCCACCCTCGCCCGGCACCTCGACCCGGTCTTCGTGCGCTGGGGGGTCCCGGCCGCGGTGGCCTCCACGCTCTCCCTGATCCTCACCACGATCGTCATCTCCTATGTGTCGATCGTGCTGGGCGAGCTCACCGCGAAGAGGCTGGCGATGCAGCGGGCCGAGGGGTTCTCGCTGGTGCTGGGACCGCTGACCAACGCCATCTCGAAGGTCTTCCGGCCGATCATCTGGTTCCTGGGGGTCTCCACCGATGCCCTGGTGCGGGTGCTGGGCGGTGATCCGAGTGCGGATCGCGAGGAGATCACCGAGGAGGAGCTGCGCTCGATGGTGGTCTCCTCGGCCTCCCTGGGTCCCGAGGAGAGACGCATCCTCGACGAGGTGTTCCACGCCGGGGAGCGCTCCCTGCGCGAGGTGATGGTGCCGCGCACCGAGGTCGAGTTCCTGGCCGGGGACATGTCTGCGGCCCAGGCGGCCAGCCTGGTGAGGGAGGGGTCCCACTCGCGCTACCCGGTCACCGACGGATCGGTGGACCGGATCGCCGGTTTCGTCCACGTCCGAGACCTTCTCGCGCTGGATCCGGCACAGCGTCACTCCAAGGTGATCCAGCTGGTCCGCCCGGTGCGCTCGCTGCCGGACTCGGTCAAGGCCCTCAAGGCGCTCTCGGCGATGCGCCGTGGTCGCTCCCATCTGGCGGTGGTTCTCGACGAGTACGGCGGCACCGCGGGAATCGTCACCCTGGAGGATCTCGTCGAGGAACTCGTCGGTGAGATCACCGACGAGTACGACACGGTGGCCCCCTCCGACGCCATGCACGTGAGGATGCGCGACATCGACGGCCTGATGACGCTGGAGGCCTTCGCCGACCGGACCGGCCTGGTGCTGCCCGAGGGGCCCTACGACACGGTGGCCGGCTACTTCATGTCACGGTACGGGAAGGTGCCGGTCAAGGGCGCCAAGATCCGCGTCCACCTTACCGAGGTCGATGCTCCGCAGACCTCCGAGCAGCCCGCCCCGACCGACACGGCGGCCAATATCGAGATGACGGTCACCGGGGTGGACGGCCGGCGTGCGGCATGGCTGGACATGCGTCACCTCGACGAGCCGGCCGCAGAGCCGGCAACCCCGGTCACGGCAGCCCCGGTCACGGAGACTCATGCCACGACTCGAGTCACGACACCTCCTGCCGAGGGAGGCACTGCGTCCGCACGCACTGTCGCCCACAGCCCCTCGGAGACGGCGACGGCGGGCAGAATAGAAGGAGAAGGAACCGGGCCCGATCCGACGGGGAGGTGAGACCCATGACTGGCCATCTTGTCCCGGGACCCGACCCGGACGGCTCGACGCTGCTCACCACCCCTGCCGTGGAGAGTCTCCTGCGGGCCGCCGTCGACCATGCCGGCGGGCACCTGGACTCCTGGCGGCTGGACCACGTCGACGCCAACCCCGGCCTGTCCACCACCGCGACCTACCTGGCCACCGTCACCTGGTCCTACGGCACCCGGTCCGAACTGCTGGGGGTCAGCGCTCGCAGCTCCGGACCGGCCACCAGTGACGGCAATGCCGAGATCTTCGCCGACGGGGACCGTGAGGTCGCGGTCTGGCTCTACCCGAACGACCCGGACCTGCCCGGCCTGGCCCGCGCCGCCTATCCCGACCGGATGGCCGAGCTCATCACCAGCCTGGGGCTGGTGGGACGGCCGGTGAGCCCGGGGCAGGTGAGTCTGCGGATGATCGGCTACCGGCCGCGACGCCGGGCGGTGGTGCGTGTCGACGTCACCGACCCGCGCCGCACCTTCTACGTCAAGGTGCTGCGGGGAACCCTGTTCGCCGACGTCCTCCACCGGCACCGGATCCTGCTGGACGCCGGCGTCCCGGCCCCGGAGATCGCCGGGACCACCGACGACAACCTGCTCATCCTGGCCGAACTGCCCGGCCGGCCACTGGCCCGGGCGGTCTTCGACCCCGTGGAACCGTGCGCCGCCGCGAATCTCATCGGCGTCCTGGACACCATGCCGATCTCGGTCGCGGCACTGGAGCGTCGCCCGCCGTGGAGCGAGGCGGTCAACCACTACGTCCAGATGGTCTCGGCGGCGATGCCCTCCCAGGCCGGCCGGCTGGCCTGGATGTCGCAGACCATCGGTCAGGGACTGTCCGCCATCCCCCGTGGCGAGGAGGCCACCCACGGGGATTTCCATGAGGGCCAGGTCCATGTCGCCGACGGAAGGGTCTGCGGGATCCTCGACGTCGACACCATCGGCCCCGGCCGGCGGGCCGACGACCTGGCCTGCATGGTCGCCCACCTGTCGACCATCCAGCGGATGGACGCCCAGCAGGCCAGCCGGGTGCACCACCTCATCCGCACCTGGGTGCCCGTCTTCGACGAACGGGTGGACCCCACCGAGCTGAGACTGCGCGCCGCGGCGGTGATCATCTCGCTGGCCACCGGCCCCTACCGGAGCCAGGAGCCGCACTGGGAGCACGAGACCGTGATGATCCTGGACGCCGCCGAGGCCCTGGTCCGCCAGGTCGTCTGAGGGTCGCGGGTACCTCGGCACGGAGCCGACCCTCGCCCGGCCGGGGGTCAGCCGACCCCGCCCGGGAACCAGCCGTCCCCGGCTCCGGAGCGACCGGCCGACCCGGCTCCGGATCAGATTGTGACGATATGGTCACGCTTGCCCGCTGCGACCGCTGTTGGGCCACCGTCGACACGGCAGGTGGTCTACAGTTTTGACCGCCTCGCGTCGGTGACGTCAACGCGACCGCTCCATGATCTTCGTCCTGCTCCAGGAGGCAGTCCGTGAAGAAGAAAGCCCTCGCAGCCTCGGCCGTGTTCTCGGCCATGGCCCTGACCCTGTCGGCGTGTGCCCAGGCACCCGACCAGTCCAGCAGCAGCGCATCCCCGGCCGCGTCGGCCTCCGGGAAGCCTGCCTCCGGCGACTTCAAGGCATGCATCGTCTCCGACTCCGCCGGGTTCACCGACAAGTCCTTCAACCAGACCTCTCTGGCCGGCCTCGAGAAGGCCGCCACCGATCTGAAGATCAACACCGCCAAGGTGGAGTCCAAGGACGACAAGGACTACGCCGTCAACATCCAGTCGATGGTCGACGCCAAGTGCACCATCATCGTCTCGGTCGGCTTCCTGCTCGAGAAGGCGACCGTGGCTGCCGCCAAGGCCAACCCCAACATCGACTTCGCGATCGTCGACTCCCAGCCCGAGGGCGCTCCCTCGAACCTCAAGCCGCTGATCTTCAACACCGCCGAGTCCTCCTTCATGGCCGGCTACCTCGCGGCCGCCCTCACCAAGACCGGCAAGGTCGGAACCTTCGGCGGCATGAAGATCCCCACCGTGACGATCTTCATGGACGGCTACGCCCAGGGTGTCGACTACTACAACACCCAGAAGAAGAAGTCGGTCCAGGTGCTCGGCTGGGACGCCAAGAAGCAGGACGGCCTGTTCGTCCCCCAGCCCAACCCCTTCCAGAACGTCGCCGGTGGCAAGACGACCGCCCAGACCCTCATCAACCAGGGCGCCGACATCGTCCTGCCGGTGGCCGGCAATGCCGGTAACGGTGCTCTCCAGGTGGTGAAGTCCTCGGGCGGCAAGGCCAACGCGATCTGGGTCGACGCCGACGGCTGCAACACCCAGCCGAACTACTGCTCCAGCATCATCACCTCGGTGTACAAGGGCATGGACGTGGCGGTCTACGACGCCATCAAGGCGGCCAAGGACGGATCCTTCTCCGGCACACCCTATGTCGGCTCGCTGGCCGACGGCGGCACCGGACTGTCTCCCTTCCACACCTTCGACTCCAAGATCCCGGCCGATCTCAAGGCGGATCTGACCAAGATCAAGTCCGACATCGGCTCGGGCGCGATCAAGATCACCTCGACGGCCCAGCCCAAGAAGTGACCAGGTACCGCAACTAGCCCGCAGATCACCGGCCGGCCCCGTCGACGAGGCGGGGCCGGCCGGTGATCTGATGGCGCCTCCGGTTCCCGGGTCAGGGGCCGGTCCGACTGAGCGTGGAAGGATCTCCCCGTGGCAGATGTCACAACCCAGGACTCGACGACGGCCCCACCGGTGGCCAAGGGGCTCAGCCTGCGCGGAGTCTCCAAGCGGTTCGGCGGACTGACCGCCAACGACCAGATCGACCTCGACGTCGTCCCGGGGCGGATCCACTGCCTGCTGGGGGAGAACGGGGCGGGCAAGTCGACCCTGATGAACATCCTCTACGGACTCCTGGAGTCCGACGAGGGGTCGATCTACATCGACGGCGTCGAGAAGCACTTCGACAACCCGAAGCAGGCCATGGCGGCCGGTATCGGGATGGTTCACCAGCACTTCATGCTGGTCGACGTGTTCACGGTCGCCGAGAACATCATCCTGGGCCGGGAGCCCTCCCGCGCCGGGGTGCTCGACATGCGCCGGGCCCGCGCCACCGTCCGCGACCTGTCGAGCCGCTACCACCTGGACGTCGCCCCCGATGCGGTGGTGGAGAACCTGCCGGTCGGCGTCCAGCAGCGCGTGGAGATTCTCAAGTCGCTGGCCAATGACGCCCGGTTCCTCATCTTCGACGAGCCGACCGCCGTCCTCACCCCTCAGGAGATCGAGGAGCTGATGGAGGTCATGAGAACCCTGCGCGACGAGGGCCGGGCGATCGTCTTCATCACCCACAAGCTTCACGAGGTCCGTGCGATCGCCGATGACATCACCGTCATCCGTCGCGGTCGGGTGGTCGGCCAGGCCCAACCCCAGAACTCCGAGGGGGAGCTTGCCGAGATGATGGTCGGACGGGCCGTCAACCTGGTCGTCGACAAGGAGCCGGCGCACCCCGGGGACACCAGACTGGAGATCGACCACCTCACGGTGGCCGACGACACCGGGGCGGTGATGGTCGACGACGTCTCGCTGTCGGTGGCCGGGGGAGAGATCCTGTGCATCGCCGGCGTCCAGGGCAATGGCCAGACCGAGCTGGCCCAGGCCCTGCTGGGCACCGTGCGTCCCACCACCGGGCAGATCCGCATCGACGGGGTGGCCACCGCCCAGATGGACCCCGGACAAACCATTCGGGCCGGCCTCGGATTCGTCCCCGAGGACCGCCAGCGCGACGGCTTCGTCGGCGAGTACACGGTGGCCCAGAACCTGGTCCTCAACCATGTCGAGGACTTCGCCCGGGCCGGGAACCTCAGACTCGGACAGATCCACGACAACGCGGTCGCCCGGGTCGAGGAGTTCGACATCCGGACCCCCTCGGTGAATCTCCCAGTGCGCTCCCTGTCGGGAGGCAACCAGCAGAAGGTGGTGCTGGCCCGCGAGCTGTCCCGTGACCTCAGCGTGTTGGTGGCATCCCAGCCGACCCGCGGCGTCGACGTCGGCGCCATCGAGTTCCTGCACAGCCGCCTGGTCTCCGAGCGGGACAAGGGCACCGCGGTGCTCATCGTCTCCACCGAGCTCGACGAGATCGAGGCGCTGGCCGACCGGATCGCCGTGATGTACCGCGGCAGGGTGGTCGGGGTGGTGCCCGCGGGCACCCCGCGCGACGTCCTCGGCCTCATGATGGCCGGCGCAAGCTACCAGGAGGCGCTCGACGGCGCCACCTCCTCCCGGCAGGATGCTGACGGGCACGATCACGTTGAGAAGGTCATCGATGAGCACGAGTGAGACGCCGAACCCCGGACCCGAGGGGTCTGAGAACGCGGCCCCCGAGGAGGTCGCCCCGCTGGACCAGTCCGTGGTGGACGAGGTCCCCACCGACGCCCCGGTCACCAGCCACGAGATCGTCGCCGCCCAGGAGAGCCGGGCGCGCAGCGGGTTCCCGTGGAATGAGCTGTGGGTGACGGTGGCGGCCTTCGTGATGGCCTTCATCGTCTCCGCGGTGGTGATGGTGGTCGCCGACCCGGACATCTCCAAGCAGTGGTCCTACGTCCTCAGCCGCCCCGACGCCATCACCAGCTCCTGGGCGAAGGTCTCGGGCGCCTACGTGGCGCTGTTCCAGGGAGCCTTCGGGTCCTGGACGGCGATCACCGCCACCACCGCCCAGGCGGCCCCGCTGATCTGCGGAGGCCTGGCGATCGGCCTCGCCTTCAAGGCCGGCCTGTTCAACATCGGCGGTCAGGGCCAGGCGATCGCCGGGGCCACCCTCGCGGCGTGGGTGGGATTCAACTTCCACAGCCTCCCGCTGGTTCCCCATCTTGTCCTGGCGATGATCGCCGGACTGCTCGGCGGCGCCGTCTGGGGCGGCATCGCCGGCGTCCTGCGCGCCAAGGCGGGAGCAAATGAGGTCATCGTCACCATCATGCTCAACTACGTCGCCTCCGGCCTGCTGGCCTGGCTGCTCACCACCAGCGCCTTCCAGATGCCCGGGCGCACCGATCCGATCGCCCCGCCGGTGGACTGGGCGGCCACCTTCCCGAGACTGGCCGGGTCCCAGCTCCACCTGGGCTTCTTCCTGGCCCTGCTGCTGGCGGTGGCCACCTGGTGGCTGCTGGACCGCACCAGGCTCGGATTCCACATCAAGGCCGTCGGGGCCAACCCGAACGCCTCGGCGACCGCCGGCATGAAGGTCGACCGGATCATCGCCGTGACGATGATCATCTCCGGTGCGCTGGCCGGATTCGCCGGCGTGGAGGTGGCCCTGGGTCCGATCTCGGGAGCGACCCCCACCCAGCTGTCCATCGGACTGGTCGGATCGATCGGCTTCGACTCCATCACGGTCGCCCTGCTGGGCCGGTCCAGGCCGCTCGGCGTGGTGCTGGCCGGTCTGTTCTGGGGGGCGATGAGCCAGGGCGGCCTGCGGATGCAGGCCCTGGCCCAGACCCCGCTGGACCTGGTGAGCGTCATCCAGGCCGTCATCGTGATGTTCGTGGCCGCGCCGATGCTGGTCAAGACGATCCTGCCCTTCCTCAAGACCGCTCATGACCGACGACGGGAACGCAGCACCAAGCCCGGGTCCGACCCGAAGACGGGAGCACTGGCATGAGCCCCGACAAGATCCGCCTGCCTCGCCCCGCCGAGTCCGACCCGGTGCGCGCCGGGGTGGCCGCACCCCCTGTCCCGGACGGTTCCGGGGACGGTGCCGCCGATGAGATCTCACTGGTCCACATCGAGTCCCGGGAGGCGCGCACCCACCGGCTGTCCACCTCGGTCCTGATCGGTCTGATGGCCGTCGTCCTGCTGTGGTTGACCACCATGACGACCGGCCGGGCCCACTTCTCCTTCGCCGATGCCCTGTCGACCCACAAGCTGGGCACCCTGGGGGTTTCCGGCGTCCCCGTCGTGCTGGTCTCGGGACTGCTGTGCGCACTGGCCGCGGCCGGGTTCTTCCTGGGCCGCTCCCACCGGGCCATCTCCCGGACCTCGGCGGTGGTCGCCGGGGTGGCCATCGTGGTCGGTTTCCTCACCTGGGCGGCGGCCGGCCATGAGCTGCCCTTCCAGGTCGCCAGCCAGCTCCAGGGCACCATCGCCCTGGCCACCCCGCTCATCCTGGGCGCCCTGTGCGGGGTGATGTGCGAACGATCCGGGGTCGTCAACGTCGCCATCGAGGGCCAGATGCTCACCGCGGCCTTCGCCTCGGCGCTGGTCGGCTCGATGACCCAGTCGATCACCGCGGCCATCATCGCGGCGGTGATCGCCGGCGTTGCGATGGCGGCCCTGCTCGCGGTGTTCACCGTGAAGTACCTGGTCGACCAGGTGGTGATGGGGGTCGTGGTGAACCTGTTCGCCTCCGGCCTCACCGGCTTCCTCTACAACCAGCTGATGGGCCAGGACACCGAGAAGTACAACACCGCTCCGATCATGGGCCAGATCGCCATCCCAGGGCTGTCGAAGATCCCCTTCGTCGGCTCGGTGCTGTTCGACCAGACGATCCTCGTCTACGTCGCGGTGTGCTGCATCCCGCTGGTCTACCTGCTGCTGTGGCATACCCGCTGGGGACTGCGGGTGCGTTCGGTCGGCGAGCACCCCCAGGCCGCCGACACCGTCGGAATCTCGGTCGCCGGGATCCGCTGGGCGGCCGTTCTGGCCGGCGGCGTGCTGGCCGGACTGGGCGGTGCCTACTTCACGATCGGCACCGTCGGCTCCTTCTCCAAGGACATCACCGTCGGCAACGGCTTCATCGCCCTGGCCGCCCTCATCATGGGCCGCTGGCGGCCGGGTCTGGCCGCCCTGATGGCGCTGTTCTTCGCCTTCCTCACCCAGCTGTCGACCGAGCTGGGACCGTTGGGGACGCCGATGCCCAGCCAGTTCCTGCTGCTGCTGCCCTACCTGGCCACGATTGTCGCGGTGGCCGGGCTGGTCGGTAAGGTGCGGGCCCCGGCCGCTGACGGCGATCCCTTCATCAAGGAGTGACCGATCGCCGCACCGGCGAGGCGGGAGAGCGGAGGATGATGAGCGAGGGAATCGACTGGCAGCGGCTGCACCGGGCGGCGCGGGCCGCCTGCGAGCACGGCTACGCCCCCTACTCCCACTACCGAGTCGGGGCCGCCGGGCTGGTGGACGACGGCCGGCTGGTGGTCGGCTGCAATGTCGAGAACGCCGCCTACGGCGTCACCCTGTGCGCCGAGTGCGGGCTGATCAGCAGCCTTGTCGCCGGCGGTGGCGGGAGGTTGGTGGCGTTCTGCTGCGTCGACTCCTCCGGTGCGGCGATCATGGCCTGCGGGCGCTGCCGGCAGCTGCTCTGGGAGCACGGCGGGGCCGGACTTCTGGTCGACACCCCGCTCGGCGTGCTCCCGATGAGCCAGGTCCTGCCCCAGGCCTTCGACATCACCAACCTCGACGCCCGACGTGCCGCCGAGGAGACCGGACACCGCGAGGGGACTCCCGAATGATCACAGCAGCCGCTGACGGCTCCTCCCTGGACAACCCCGGCCCGGCCGGCTGGGCCTGGTACATCGACGACGATCACTGGGCGGCCGGCGGTTGGCCGCGCGGAACCAACAACATGGGAGAGTTGATGGCCGTCCTCGATCTGCTGCGCTCCACCGCCGTCGCCGACGCCGAGGAGCCACTCACCGTGCTGTGCGACTCGCAGTACGCCATCAACTGCTGCACCCGGTGGATCCCGGGCTGGAAGAAGCGCGGCTGGAAGAAGCGCGACGGCAAGCCGGTCCTCAACCGGGACCTGCTCGAACAGCTCGACGAGGCGCTGGCCGGCCGCGATGTCACCTTCGAGTGGGTCAAGGGACATGCCGGCCACCGGATGAACGAGGCCGCCGACCACCGGGCCAGGGCGGCCGCGACCGCCTACCGCGACGGCACCCCGGTCGACGCCGGGCCGGGCATGACCGGCCACGGACCGGTCGCCGAGGAGCCCGACCCGGGCCAGAACCGCGACGAAGGCACCGGGGACGGCTCGAGGCCCGCCGATCAGGGGCAGCGCAGCGACCAGGAGGGCCTGTTCGCGCTGCCGGAGACCCCGCTGACCCCCGACCAGGAGCTGCTGGTCGAGCTGACCCGGCTGGAGCGGCTCACCCTCTCCGATGAGATCCGCACGGACCCGGCCAGGATGGCGGAGTTGATGGCTCCGGACTTCGTCGAGCACGCCGCCAGCGGCCGGCTGTGGACCCGCGGGCGGATGCTGGCCAGCCTCAAACCCCTGGAGGTCCGGCCGAAGTTCGAGGTGCTGGGGCTGATGCACCTGGGTCCCGACACCGTGCTGCTGCGCTGGCGGGAGAGGGGCGGTTCGCGGGTGGTGCTGCGCGCCTCCATTTGGCAGCGCGGTGGCGCTCACGGCTGGCAGATGCGGTTCCACCAGGGGACCCCGGTCCGCTGATCGGTGCCCCCGCGCCGGACCGATAAGCTGGGGCCCATGTGTGCCAACATTCTTGCCGCCGTCGCGTGGCCCTACGCCAATGGGCCCCGACACATCGGCCATGTCTCCGGCTTCGGAGTTCCCTCAGACGTCTTCGCCCGGTTCATGCGCATGTCAGGACACCGGGTGCTGATGGTCTCGGGATCCGACTGCCATGGCACCGCCATCTCGGTGAAGGCGGACCAGGAGGGTCTGACCGCCCAGCAGTGCGCCGAGAAGTACCACCGCATCATCGCCAAGGATCTGCAGGGGCTGGGGCTGTCCTACGACCTGTACACCGAGACGATGACCGACAACCACGCCCATGTCGTCCAGGAGATCTTCCGGACCCTGCACAGCAACGGCTACCTCGTCAAGCACTCCGAGCTGGCCGCCTTCGAGGCTGGCACCGGGCGCACCCTGCCCGACCGCTACATCGAGGGCACCTGCCCGTTCTGCGGCTATGACGACGCCCGCGGCGACCAGTGCGACCACTGCGGACGGCAGCTGGACGCCACCGACCTGGTCAATCCGCACTCCAAGACCACCGGGGCGGTCCCCGAGTTCCGCGAGACCGAGCACTTCTTCCTGGATCTGCCGGCCCTGGCGACCTCGCTGACCGAGTGGATCGACACCCGCACCGACTGGCGGCCCAATGTCCTGAAGTTCTCGCACAACCTGCTCGACGAGTTGCGTCCCCGACCCATCACCCGTGATCTCGACTGGGGCGTCCCGGTGCCGGTGGAGGGCTGGCAGGACAACCCGATGAAGAGCATCTACGTCTGGTTCGACGCCGTGATCGGATACCTGTCGGCGTCCATCGAGTGGGCCCGGCGCAGCGGTCATCCGGAGGCTTGGAAGGACTTCTGGACCGGTGGGCAGGAGCAGTCCTACTACTTCATGGGCAAGGACAACATCGTCTTCCACTCGGTGATCTGGCCCGGCATCCTGCTCGGCGTCGACGGCGAGGGGGACAAGGGCGGGGAGCAGTCCCAGGAGCTCGGCCACCTCGACCTGCCCACAGAGATCGTCTCCAGCGAGTTCCTCACCATGAGCGGCTCGAAGGTCTCCAACTCGCGCGGCGCGACGATCTTCGTCGGTGACTTCCTGCGCGAGTTCGGCCCTGACGCGCTGCGCTACTTCATCGCGGTCGCCGGTCCGGAGAACCAGGACACCGACTTCACCTGGGACGAGTTCGTCCGCCGGGTGAACTTCGAACTGGCCAACGAGTGGGGCAACCTGGTCAACCGGTCGGTCTCGATGGCCTTCAAGAACTGCGGGCAGATCCCGGCCGCCGGCGAGCTCACTGACGACGACACCGAGCTGCTGGAGGCCTCCCGGGGCGCCTTCGAGACGGTGGGGGAGCTGCTCGGCCACGCCAAGTTCAAGGCGGCGATCACCGAGGCGATGAGGATCGTCGGGCTCGCCAACGCGTACATCAGCGCCCAGGAGCCCTGGAAGCTCAAGGACGACCCGGCCCGCCGCGACACCGTGCTGCACGTCGCCCTCCAGGTGGTCAGCGACTGCAACACCCTGCTCACCCCCTTCCTGCCGCACGCCAGCCAGCAGGTCTACCAGGCCCTGGGCGGGGAGGGCATCTGGGCCGCCATGCCCGAGATGGTCGAGGTGGCGGAGAACGGTCGCAGCTACCCGGTGCTGCAGGGCGACTACGCCGCCGAGAAGGCGCACTGGGCCTCCGAGCCGATCGCGGTGGGGCGTCCGCTGTCCAAGCCCTCGCCGATCGTCCACAAGATCGACCCGAAGCTGGCCGAGACCGGCCCCGAGTGGGCGCCGATCAGCACCGACTGAGGTCCCTCGGTCCCCGGCCTCAGATCCGGGTGTTGCTCAGACTGGGTGCTGCCCAGATCTGGGTGTCGGGGGCCAGCGCCGCGATCTCGCGGCGGGCCAGCGCCATCCGCATCGGCTGGAATCCCCTCGCCACGGCGCGACCGCGCAGCTCCCGCTCATCCTGGCGTAGCGCCAGTCCCCGCCGGAGCAGGATCGAGGGCTGCTTGCGGTGCTGACGCAGGTCGCGACCCAGACGGCGGGCGAAGTTGAGATCGCGGGGCCGGTCCAGCCAGATCGGCAGCACCGCCAGGCCGGCGGCCCGGCAGGGGGCGAGCAGGTCGGTGGCGAAGATCCCCTCGGCCAGGACCGCCGGGGACCCCGCGGTGCAGATCTCCTGGCTGCCCCTGGTCCGGTTCTCCGAGATGACGTAGTGCGGGGTGACCGCGCGACCGGAGGCCACCAGCCGGCTGAGGGCGGCCACCGCTGCTGCCATGTCCCAGGAGTCGACGTCGTCCCAGTCGACCATGCCGTGCACCCGGGGCAGGTCGGGGTCGTCTCCGTTGCGGTAGAAGTCGTCCAGCCTGACCTGCGGGACCGCGGTCAACCTGGCCAGACGGGACTTGCCCGATCCGGACGGACCGGCCAGCAGGACGATGGTGCACGATGCCACGGCCGGTCATTCTAGCGGTTCGGCGTCACGCCTCCGGTGAGGCCGCTGTGGTGGCCCGCCCTCGCGTTCCCGGCGTGCCGCACCGAATGTCCTGAATGCCCCGCATGGCCCGCGCCGACTGTGCCGGCCGGGCCGCGCGGGGTGGATCACCAGCCGCCGCCACCACCGCCGCCGAACCCGCCGCCTCCGGAGAACCCGCCTCCCGAGGAGCTCGTCGACGAGGTGCCGGCCGCCTCCATCGAGGAGGCCATCGCGGCATTCATGTCGTTGAGTGAGGAGCTGAATCCGTAGGCGAAGCCGGCGTTGAAGGCCATCGAGTCGCCGCCGTACCAGCCGTAGTTGCCGTGGTAGATGCCGCGCGCCTCCAGATCCTGGAAGATCTTCACCCACCGGTCGGCCACCCCGAAGACGGTCGCCCAGGGAAGGTAGCGGGAGAACACGTCGATGCCCTCCTCGAACTTGATCTGGTCGGCCTCGGCGGTGGTCAGGTACAGCCTGAAGCCCTTGATCTGATCGAGCACCGCGGTGCCCTTCGCGGTGCGCCCGGGCGACCTCATCATCCCCGCGACGCCCATCACGATGCCGATGAGCAGCACCGGGACGCCCAGCAGACCCCAGCCCACGAAGGCGCCCGCGACGGCGATCACGACGCCGAGGAGGGCGATGCCCAGACCGGCACCCAGGGACTTCATCCGCAGGGTCATCGGGTCGGTGTCGTACCAGCCGTAGGTCTTCACCGCGGTGTTGAGGTTGCCGGTCGCCACGCTGAGGGTGTTGTTGTCGTGCTGGTCGCGCAGCTGGGCGGTGGTGACGTTCCGTGAGCCGTCGAAGAACATGTCCAGGTAGGTGCGCTCCCAGCTGCGCAGCGTGTCGCCGCTCTGCGGGGTCTGGGTGAAGCTCCAGTCCTTGGTGCGTCCCTTGCGGTCGGCCCCCATCGGGGAGATGGTGAGGTGCCCGCGGACCGCCAGGTCCAGCATCGCGGCCGTGACGTCCTCGGTGTCGGCCGACCCGTCGAGCAGGGTTCCGGCCTCTGCCGGCGAGACGTCGCGCGGCGGCTGGAAGGCCACCGCCACCTCGGGATCCTTGCGTCGCACCTGGACCGGGCCCTCGCCGTTGGGCGGGATGATGCCGGGGGCGACCCCGGCGAACTCGCGGTCGCGGCCCTTGAGGCGGCTGCGCACCGCGACCCAGCCGGCCAGCAGGGCGGTGAGTACGGTGCCGACGGCGGTGGCCGGGTCCAGTCCGAAGGTGTTGCCGGCGTGGTAGCGCTTGGTCTCGCGGGCGACCGCCTTCTCGCTGAAGGTTCCGGCCGGGAAGCCGGCGACCACCTGGAAGGGATCGCGCTTGGCGAAGTCACGGCCCTGGAAGGTGGCGGTGCTGCCCTGCTTGGAGGAGGTGCACGGGGTCTCCTGGAAGCAGGCGGTTCGCTGTACGGCGGCAGGTCCGGTGATCTTGACGTTCGCCTGGTCGATCGGCACGTCGAAGTTGTCGAAGACCCGCCAGTTGAACTCGTCCAGCCCGCTGCTGGCGCTCTTCGGGGCGATCAGTCCGTGCACCGTGAAGGTCACCCGGTAGCGCTGGATCCCGGTGTAGGTGCTGCCCTTGCGTCCGATCTTGAGCTGGACCGCCGAGCTGGAGTCGTTCACCTCCACATTGGCGTTGGCCCCCGAGGGGCTGGTCACCGCGAACTTGGAGTAGTCGATCATCCGCCAGTGGTCCGGGTCGTCGGTGAGGCGCTGCTTCTTGACGAAGGTGAGGTAGGGGCCGTGGCCCTTGTCGTTGTCGAAGTCGAAGGCCATGTCGAGGGTGACCTGGGCGTCGCCGTCACGGTTCACATTCGCGTCGAGGTTGTACTCGGGGATCGACCAGCTGCGCGGGGTGTCGTCATCGTCGGCGCGGGCCACGGTGGTGCCCTGAACGGCCACCGAGGACAGCAGCACCATCACCAGGCAGGCCAGCGCCGCCAGCAGACGATGCCCGTGTCGAGGTCGTGATGGGCCAGGGACAAGGGGATCGTCAGTGTGTGCCATGCGCCCACCATACCGACAGCTGGTCCGCCGCCCCAGCGCCTCGGCGGACCAGCTGTCGGCCGCAGACTCAGTCGGACAGCCCCAGGCTCTCGCTGGCCTGGGCGCGCAGTCGCACCATGTCGGCGTCCAGTCTGTCCTTGGCGGCGGCCAGGTCGGCGGTCGTGGTTGCGGCGTCCAGCCGGACCTCGAGGTAGACCTTGAGCTTCGGCTCGGTGCCGGAGGGACGCGCCACCACGTGGGTGTGCGCGCCGGTGAGCTCGATGGCGTTCTGCCGGGGCAGGCCGGTGTCGGCGTCGGGATCGTCGAGGTCGCGGACCGTCACGGGCTCACCCAGCAGCTCGTGCGGCGGGGACTGCCGGAGGCGGTCCATCGCCGCGGTGATCAGTGAGCGGTCCTGGACCCGGACAGCCAGCTGGCTGGTGCGGTGCAGACCGAACTGGCACCAGATCTGGTCGAGTCGCTGGCCGACCGTGAGGCCGTCGCGGCGCAGCTGCGCGGCGAGCTGCCAGATCACTGCCAGGGCGGTGATGCCGTCCTTGTCGGGGACCTTCGAGGGGTCGCAACAGTAGCCGATGGCCTCCTCGTAGCCGTAGACCAGTCCCGGCACCCGGCCGATCCACTTGAATCCGGTGAGGGTGGTGGCGTGCGGCTGGCCGGCGGCGCGGGCCATCCTCGCCAGGCAGGTCGAGGAGACCACCGAGTTGGCGTAGACCCCCTCGACGCCCTGCCCCAGCAGGTGGGCGCCGATCAGGGTGCCCAGCTCGTCGCCGGTGAGCATCCGCCAGTCCCCGTCGATGACGGCCGCGACAGCACAGCGGTCGGCGTCGGGATCGTTGGCGATCACCAGGTCGGCGTGCTCCCGGCGGGCCAGTGCGATCGACAGATCGAGGGCGCCGGGCTCCTCGGGGTTGGGAAAGGCGACGGTGGGGAAGTCGGGGTCGGGGTCGAGCTGTTCGACGACACCGGCGAAGGCGGGCAGGTGGGCGGCTCCGATGAGCCGGTCCACCACCCGGGTGCCCACCCCGTGCATCGCCGTGTACACCCAGCTCAACCGGCGCGGCGTCTGGTCGCTGATCAGGGATGCGGCACGGGCCACATAGGCGTCGATCAGGGCGTCGCCGACCATCTCGATGTCATCGCCCCGGGGGATCTCATCGACCGGGGAGGCGGAGATCCGGGAGATCTGCTCGGAGATCTCGGAGTCGGTCGGAGGCACGATCTGGGAGCCGTCGCCCAGATAGACCTTGTAGCCGTTGTCGGCGGGCGGGTTGTGGGATGCGGTCACCATCACCGCGGCGATCGCGTGGTAGTGGCCGATCCCGAAGGCGGTGACCGGGGTCGGGATCGGGGCATCGGCCAGCAGGGCGTGGAATCCGGCCCCGGCCATGATCTCGGCGGTGTCACGGGCGAAGACGTCGGAGTTGTGCCGGGCGTCGAAGCCGATCATCACCGGCCCCTCGTGGTGGCCGTGCGCGCGCAGCCATGCCGCGAACCCGGCGGCCGCGCGCTGGACGACCACCCGGTTCATCCGGGCCGGACCCGGCCCGAGGGCGGCCCTCAGGCCGGCCGTCCCGAAGGCCAGCGGACCCGCGAAGGCGGCCTCGATCTGCTCGGTCGCCGCCCGGTCCCCCGACAGCGCGCGGTCGCGCAGCTCGGTGAGCTGGGAGCGGGTGGCGGGATCGGGATCCTGGGCGATCCAGGCGTCCACCTCGGCGCGGCGCTGGAGGGACAGGCTGGTCACAGGAGACTCCTTGAGGTCGGGTGCGGGGGAGTGCGCCGGGATGGTCACAGCTGGGCCACCAGGGCGGCGAGCAGGTCCGCCAGCCGCGGCGCGGCAGCCCGTCCGGCGGCCACCACCTCCTGGTGGTCCAGGGGCTCGGGGGAGACCCCGGCGGCGAGGTTGGTCACCAGCGACAGACCCAGCAGGTCCAGGCCCGCCTCCCGGGCGGCGATGGCCTCCAGGGCGGTGGACATCCCCACCAGGTCGGCGCCGATGGCCGAGGCCATCCGCACCTCGGCGGGGGTCTCGTACTGGGGTCCGTGGAACTGCGCGTAGACGCCGGTGGCGATGGTCGGGTCGATGCGCTGCACCAGCTCGATGAGCCGCGGCGTCCACACCGAGGTCATGTCGATGAAGGTCGCCCCGCGCAGCGGGGTGGCTCCGGTGAGGTTGATGTGGTCGCTGATCGCCACCACGGTGCCGGGGGTCCACTCCCGGCGGATCCCGCCGCAGCCGTTGGTGAGGATCATGGTCGAGGCGCCGAGGGCCGCGACGGTGCGCACCCCGTGCACGACGGGCTCGACGCCGTGGCCCTCGTAGAAGTGGGTGCGGCCGGTGAGCACGATCGCGATCTTCCCGGAGGCGGTCCGGGTGGCGATGAGGTCCCCGCCGTGGCCGGCCACCACCGGTGCGAGGAATCCGGGGATCGAGGACAGCGGCATCCGGCCGATCTCCTGGCCGAGGTGGTCGGATCCGGCGGCCCATCCCGATCCCAGCACCAGGCCGATGTCGGCGCCGTCGATGCCCAGAGCGGCCCGGATGGTGTCGGCAGCCTGTGCGGCCAGGGAGCTCGGAGTGGTGGGTTCAGCGGCTGAGGTCATGAGGGCCACTCTAGAGCGTCCTCGAGACAGGGCGGGGGCGGCGATTCTCCGGCGGGCGGATGCGTCGGCGGCCACTGAGGAGAAGGTGCAGAGCAGAAGGTGCAGAGGGGAAGGTGCTGGGAGGGGTGGGCCCGAATGACGGGGGAGGGGTCAGCGGGGCCCCGGGCCCATCGGGCCGTCGTCGAACATGGCCGAGAACAGACCCAGACCGATCAGTCCGAGCCCGCCGACGGCCAGCCCGGAGACCGCCGGGCTGTGCTCGTAGCGCTGGTAGTAGCCGCGCACCCAGGGGGCGTAGTCCTCGCCGGCCTCCCAGTAGGGCACCTGGTGACCTGCCATCGGCACGGTGCGGATCCACGGCGAACGACCCTGCTGGATCCGATCGGCGTCGGCCGCGCAGGCCGGCACCTTGCGGGCGACTCCGCCCTCGGGGGCCCACATCACCTCAGCGGTCGAAGGACCGTGGGAGGGATCGAAGAAGCACGGCGGACGCATCTCGGGGACCGGATCGCCGTGCTGTCGCGCCTTGACGCAGGCCACCGCGTGCTGACCCTCCTCCAGGGCCTCGGTGACCAGGGTGATGTTGCCGGTGCCCGGGTCTGAGGCCATCAGGGTCTTCGCCCGGTCATAGCAGTCCAGAGCCCTGGTCCAGTCCTTGCGGGCCTCGGAGGACAGATCCTCCGAGCCCATCTCGATGTCCAGCTCGCGAAGGCTCTCGCCGAAATTGGTGACGTCGGTCTCGGTGTCGGCGCGCATCTGGTTGACCCGCGCCTCGATGGCCTTGGTCCGTTTCGCCTCCACCTCGCGCGCCTGCCGCTGCGCGCGCGTCATCGCAGCCATGGTGGCGATCATTCCCACCAGGAAGACGATGAACAGCAGAAGATTTCCCATGACCCCCAGCATGCCGTTCCGGCAGCCGGGGCTCAAGGCGGGGTAGCCCACAGCGGACGGGTCCGCCAGGGATCACTGCGGGTCGACGATCTCGCAGACCACCTCTCCGGAGGCCACCGTGCTGCCGGGCTCGGCGATGAGGTTGCGGATGATCCCGGAGCGGTGGGCGGTGAGCGGCTGCTCCATCTTCATGGCCTCCAGGACGACGACCAGATCTCCCTCGCTGACCTGCTCCCCCTCCACGACCTCGACCTTGACGATGGTGCCCTGCATCGGCGACGCCAGCGCGTTGCCGCTCGGCTGAGCCGGACGGTGACCCCCGCGGGACCGTCTGGTGGGCTTCTTGGACCGGGCTCCCTGGGCCGGACGGGAGGCCTGCAGCGAGGCCGGCAGTCGGACCTCCACGCGCTTGCCGTTGACCTCCACCACCACGGTCTGCGGCGGCTCGGTCTCCTCCGGGTTGCCCAGATCGCCGGTGTAGGCGTCGATCTCGTTGTCGAACTCGGTCTCGATCCAGTCGGTGAAGACGCCGAAGTGCCCGTCCTCGGCGGTGAACGCCGGGTCCCGCACGACGACCCGGTCGAACGGGATGACGGTGGGCATGCCCTCGATCCGCATCTCGTCGAGGGCGCGCCGGGCGCGCTCCAGGGCCTGTTCGCGGCTGGATCCGGTGACCACCAGCTTGCCGATCAGCGAGTCGAAGGCGCCCGGGACCGACATGCCGGTGTGGTACCCCTCGTCCACCCGCACGCCGGGACCCGACGGCGGAACCCATGCGGTGAGCGTGCCGGGAGCGGGCATGAATCCACGGCCCGGGTCCTCGGCATTGATGCGGAACTCGAAGGAGTGGCCGCGCAGCTCCGGGTCGTGGTCCTCCAGACGGCCGCCCTCGGCGACGTGGAACATCAGGCGGACCAGGTCGGTGCCGGAGACCTCCTCGGAGACCGGGTGCTCGACCTGGAGACGGGTGTTGACCTCCAGGAAGCTGATGGTGCCGTCCTGTCCGACCAGGAACTCGCAGGTCCCGGCGCCGGTGTAACCGGCGTCCTTGAGGATGGCCTTCGACGCCGAGTAGAGCCGGTCGAGCTGCTCCTGGGAGAGGAACGGGGCGGGGGCCTCCTCGACCAGCTTCTGGTGGCGGCGCTGCAGGGAGCAGTCACGGGTCGAGATGATCTGGACGGTGCCGTACTGGTCGGCCAGGCACTGGGTCTCGACGTGTCGCGGCTTGTCGAGGTAGCGCTCGACGAAGCACTCGCCGCGGCCGAAGGCGGTGACCGCCTCGCGGACCGCAGACTCGTAGAGATCGGCGACCTCGTCCATCGTCCGGGCCACCTTCAGGCCGCGACCGCCGCCTCCGAAGGCGGCCTTGATGGCGATCGGAAGACCGTGGGTCCTGGCGAACTCGACGACCTCCTCGGCTCCCGAGACCGGGTCGGCGGTGCCGGGCACCAGGGGGGCACCGACCTTGTTGGCGATGTGGCGGGCCTGCACCTTGTCGCCCAGCGACCGGATCGCCGACGGCGGCGGCCCGATCCAGATCAGCCCGGCGTCGATGACGGCCTGGGCGAAGTCGGCATTCTCCGACAGGAAGCCGTAGCCGGGGTGGACGGCGTCGACCTCGGCCCGTCTGGCGACGTCGAGCAGTTTGTCGATGTCCAGGTAGGTCTGCGCGGGGGTGGTCCCGTTAAGGGCATAGGCCTCGTCGGCGAGCTTGACGAACAGCCCGTCGGCGTCGGAGTCGGCGTACACGGCGACACTGGTGATCCCTGCATCGGCTGCCGCTCGGATGACGCGTACCGCGATCTCTCCGCGGTTGGCGATGAGCACCCGGTGGATGGTCTGCCCCACGATTCCTCCATTCGTCACAGTCCCTATGGGACGGTCTCTGTGGAGTCTAGGGGCAGATCGCCCCGAATGTGGCACAGCTCACGCTCCGGAGACTCATCGGGCCCGGCCCCATGACCTGCCGGACGGCCTGCTGCGGGCGGCTCGGAGGGCTAACCTCGACGGCGTGCCCACACCTGAGTTCATTCTTCAGTTGAGAGAGCAGATCGGTCACCGGGACCTGTGGTTGTCGGGGGCCACCGCCACCGTGGTGCGTCAGGTGGCGGGCCGACCCGCCGAGGTGCTTCTGGTGAGGCGCTCCGACGACAGCTCCTGGACCCCCATCTGCGGGATCGTCGAACCCGGCGAGCTGCCCTCCCAGACCGTGGTGAGGGAGGCAGCCGAGGAGGCGTGCGTCCAGATCGAGGTGGTCCGGCTCACCCGGATGGCCGTCTCCGGGACGATCGAGTACCCGAACCGGGACCGGTGCAACTACCTCGACCACGACTTCCTGTGCCGGTGGGTGGCCGGGGAGCCCCGGGTCGGCGACGACGAGTCCACCGACGCCCGCTTCTTCCCGCTGGACGCTCTGCCGCCACTCAAGCCGCGGCACGCCCGCAGGATCGAGGTGGCTCTGGCCGGGGGGCCGGACGTGGTGATCGAGCACGATCCCCACTGACTGGCCGGTCGCGTCCCTGTGCGGCCTCGTGCTGCGTGTGGCCGGACTGGGTGCTGATGATCTGCGGGTCCTGTCCGCGGTCCGTCTCGCCCATGGGCGGCGGCGGGTCCCGGCGTCCGGCGGGTGGATGATGGAGGGGTGACGAAGATTGCACTGACCATCGCGGGATCCGAGGCCTCCGGCGGAGCCGGGGCCCAGACCGACCTCAAGACCTTTCACCAGCTCGGCGTGTTCGGCTGCACGGCGCTGACCTGCATCGTCTCCTTCGACCCGGCCAACGGCTGGGGCCACCGGTTCGTGCCGATCGATCCCCAGGTCATCTCCGACCAGATCGAGGCAGCGGTCGGCGTCCACGGCAGGATCGACGCGGTGAAGATCGGGATGCTCGGCACCCCGGCCACCATCGAGGCGGTCGAGGCCGCACTCAAGAAGTACCAGTTCGACAAGGTGGTGCTCGACCCGGTCCTCATCTGCAAGGGCCAGGAGGCCGGCGCCGCCCTGGACACCGACAATGCGCTGCGCGAGAAGCTGCTGCCGCTGGCCACCATGACCACACCGAACCTGTTCGAGACCCAGATCCTGGCCGGGGTCGACGAGATCACCTCGGTCGACGCCCTCATCGACGCCGCCAAGCGGATCCACGCCCAGGGAGTGCCCGCGGTGCTGGCCAAGGCCGGCACCCTGCTGAACACCGGCACCGCCCTCGACGTGTTCTACGACGGCGACACCCTCGAGGTCCTCGAGGTGCCCGCGGTCGGCAAGGAGCGCGTCTCCGGCGCCGGCTGCACCCTGGCCGCGGCCATCACCGCCGAGCTCGCCAAGGGGGCCACCCCGCTGGAGGCCAGCCGCACCGCCAAGAAGGTCGTCGTCTCGGCGATCGAGCACCGGATGCACGGCAATGCCCCCTTCGACTGCGCCTACCAGGGGTACTACCAGGGCTGAGCAGGGCTACCGAGGGCCGAGTGGGCCGGACCGGTCAGCGCCGGAACACCGGCCGGATCGACAACTCCTCGATCATCGCCTCGTCGGAGGCCTCCAGGGCGGTTCTCACCGTGGCGGCCACCGACTCCGGACGCAGGTGCTCCGAGGCCACATAGGGTCTGCCGCTGCCGGCCTGCAGGGCGACCTGCATGTCGGTGTCGACCCGGCCCGGATGGATCGAGGTCACCCTCACCACGCCCCGCTCCTCCTCGCGCAGGGCGTGGGTGAGGGCCCTCAACGCATACTTGGCCGCCGCGTAGATCCCCCCTCCCGGTCCGGGTCGGTTGAATCCCGATCCGGAGTTGATCATCACGATGTCGCCGTGGGAGGAGCGCAGCAGGGGCAGCAGCAGTCGGGTGAGATCGGCGACGGCCACCACGTCGATCTCCAGGACCCGTCGCCACTGCTCCCGCCCGGCCTCGCCGATGGCGCCGGGACCCTGGACGCCGACCGCCGCGCAGTTGACCAGCGCGTCGAGTCGGGTGATCGCCGAGGCGGCCCGTGCGGTGGCATACTCGTCGGCCAGATCGCAGATGAAGGGCTCGGCCGAGGGCAGTTCGGCGACCACCGGATCGACGGTCTGCGCCCGGGTGCCCCCGACCAGGACGTGGTGGTCGCGCCCCAGGTCGCGGGCGATCGCCCGGCCGATCCCGCGAGACCCTCCGGTGACCAGGACATGTCTGAGAGTGCTGTCAGCCATGACGCCACTCTATGAGCACCCCGCGGTCGCCGACCACGCGTATATCGTCGCCCCATGGACATCAGGCCCTGTGAGGTGCACTCGGAGGTCGGTCGACTGCGCACGGTGATCCTCCACCGGCCCGGCAACGAGCTGCGGCGTCTCACTCCGCGCAACAGCGACGCGCTGCTCTTCGACGGGCTTCCCTGGGTCGACCAGGCCCAGCGCGACCACGACTACTTCGTCCAGGTGCTGGTCGACCACGGGGTCGAGGTGCTACTGCTGCGCGACCTGCTGGAGGAGGTCCTCGACGACCCCACGGCGCGCTCCCGGGCGATCCACGACGCCCTGTCCAGCCTCCGCCTGGACGACTCGGTGCGCGGGTACCTCAGAATCCGGATGGCCGAGCTGTCCAGCGAGGGACTGGCCGAGGTGCTGATGGCCGGCCTGTCCAACGGTGAGCTGTCGGACCTGGAACCGGCCGCCCCGCGCAGCCTGGTGACCGCCCTGCTGGCGCCCGAGGAGTTCGTCATCGCGCCGCTGCCGAACCTGCTGTTCACCCGCGACTCCAGCGTGTGGGTGGGACGCCACCCGGCCGTCACCTCGCTGACCATGCCGGCCCGTCGGCGCGAGACCCAGCTCACCGAGCTGATCTACGACCACCACCCCCGGTTCGCCGCCCACACACCCTGCTACGGCTGGCGCCAGGAGAATCTGGAGGGCGGCGACGTCCTCCACCTGGCCGCCGGTGTGATGGCCGTCGGCGTCGGACAGCGGACCTCCCCGGCCGGCGCCCAGCGTCTCGCCCGGATGGCCTTCGAACTCGGCGAGGCGCGGGTGGTGCTGGCGGTGCCGATCGACCAGCAGCGGGCCACCATGCACCTGGACACCATCTGCACCATGGTCGACACCGACGCGGTGGTGATGTACCCGCCGGTCGCCGACAGTCTGACCGCCCTGGAGATCACCCTGGACGGCGACGACATCCGGGTCGGCAGCCCGCGTCCCTTCGTCGAGGCCGCCGCCGAGGCGATGGACATCGACCGACTGAGGGTCATCGACACCGCCCTCGACCCGGTGACCGCCGAACGGGAGCAGTGGGACGACGGCAACAACACCCTCGCCCTGGACCGCCGGCTGGTGATCGGATACGACCGCAACACCCGCACCAACGCCCATCTGGAGAGCGCCGGCATCGAGGTGCTCACCATTCCCGGATCCGAACTGGGGTCGGGCCGCGGAGGCCCCCGGTGCATGTCCTGCCCGGTGCTGCGCGACCCGGTGGGCTGACCTGCGTGGTTACAGTGACCGGGTGAGTGTCTCTCGAGGCCCGGTCGCGGCGGCCGCCGCGGCGGCTCTGCTGGCTGTGCTGACCGTGACCGGGTGCGGTGGGCGGACGGGGTCCGCGACCTCTCCATCAGCCGGCACGGGTGCGACGCTGTCGCCCGGTGCGGGCGCCCCGGCGGCATCAGCCCCCGATACGTCGGCCAGGGCCGGCACCAGTGCGCCGGGCGGTCCCTCCGGGTCCGTGGCGATGCCCTCCTCGGCGGACCCGGAGGCCTCCACACTGCGCGACTTCGCGATCCGCAATGGCCCCGAGCAGCTGCCGCTGCCGGCCGACCTGATGATCAGCTACACGGTGGACAACCCCAACAACGTGACCCTGGTGATCGACGTCTCCCAGGGTTCGCAGACCTACCGCTTCCTGCGCGACCGCCTGCCCGGTGCGGGATTCACCATCACCGCCGACCGACAGCAGTCGCTGACCTTCAGCGGGCACGGCTGGAGCGGGGCCTACACCGTCTCCCAGGACCTCGCCGGGCTCACCCTGCGCCGTCCCTGACGGATGGCTTCCCGGACGGGTGGCCACCGGTCTCCCGGCCTCAGCAGACCGGTCTCACCGGACCCACAGGCTCTCCCAGGCGACGTCCATGTCGAGCAGCATCTGGCGCACCAGGGGCAGCGAGATACCGGTGACATTGTGCGGATCCCCCTGGATGCGGGTGACGAAGGCACCGCCGTAACCGTCCAGGGTGAAGGCCCCGGCGACCCGCTGGGGTTCGCCGGTCTCGGCATAGCTGCGGATCTCGTCGTCGGTCAGATCGGCGAAGGTGACGACGGTCTGTCCCACCCGGGTGGCGGCCCGGCGTCCGGCCTCGTCCAGGACGCAGACATGATGTCCGGTGACCAGCACCCCGCTGCGTCCCCGCATCCCGTACCACCAGTGCATCACCGCATCGGCGGTGCCCGGTTTGCCCAGCACCCGGCCGTCCAGATCCAGCACCGAGTCGCAGGCCACCACGATCGTGGGGCCGTCGACCGCCAGGGTCTCGATGACGCTGTCCGCCTTGAGCTCGGCCAGCCGCGCGGTGAGGTCGGGAGCCGGCTCGCCGGGATGCTGGGTCTCATCGGCCCCCGAGACGATGACCTCCGGCTCGATCCCGGCCGAGCGCAGGCTGGCCAGCCTGGCCGGCGACTTGGAGGCCAGCACGAAGCGGTACCGGACGCCCATCAGTACCGTCGCAGAGAGCCCTGCCAGGCGGCGTGGCCGGGCATGAAAGGTTCGCGGATCGGACGCCAGTAGGACCGCCAGCCGAAGGCCGCCGGGCGGTCCTCGGGAACATAGGGATCCGGTGCGGGGCGGGTGGCCGCGGTGAGCACCGCGATCAGAGCCCCGAGCTCCTCGTCGCTCAGACTGCCCTTGGTGAGCTGGATCTGGGGGGCCTCGGGCCGGCCCGCCAGCGTCTGGTCGGTGCTCACAGCGGGATGTTCCCGTGCTTCTTGGGAGGCAGTGCCTCGCGCTTGGAGCGCAGCAGCCGCAGCGTGCGGATCACCGTCTCGCGGGTCTCGTGGGGGTGGATCACCTGGTCGATGTAGCCGGACTCGGCGGCCACATAGGGGTTCGACATCGAGGTCTCGTACTCGTCGACCAGTTCCTTGCGCAGCGCCTGGGGATCCTCGGCCCGGGCGAGATCCTTGCGGTGCAGGATGCTCACCGCGCCGTCAGCCCCCATCACCGCGATCTGGGCGGTGGGCCAGGCGAGGTTGACGTCGGCGCCCAGGGTCTTGGACCCCATCACGATGTAGGCGCCGCCGTAGGCCTTGCGGGTGATGACGGTCAGCAGCGGAACGGTGGCCTCGCCGTAGGCGTAGATGAGCTTCGCGCCGTGGCGGATGATCCCGCGGTGCTCCTGCTGGACCCCGGGCAGGAATCCCGGGGTGTCGACGAAGGTCAGCACCGGGATGTTGAAGGAGTCGCAGGTCCGCACGAACCGGGCCGCCTTCTCGGAGGCGTCGATGTCGAGGGTGCCGGCGTTCACCAGGGGCTGATTGGCGACCACCCCGATCGCCCGCCCCTCGATCCGGCCGAATCCGCACAGCACATTCGGGGCGAACAGCTCGTGGACCTCCATGAAGGTGTCCTCGTCGAGGACGGTGTTGATCACCTCATGCATGTCATAGGGCTGGTTGGGGGAGTCCGGGATGAGGGTGTCGAGCTCGCGGTCGTGGTCGGTGATGGTGAGGTCGACCTCACCGTCGTCGTAGACCGGCGGGTCCTCCAGGTTGTTCTGCGGCAGATAGCTGATGAGGTCGCGGACGTACTCCAGGGCGTCGGCCTCGTCGGCCGCCAGGTAGTGGGAGTTTCCCGAGACGGCCGAATGGGTGCGGGCGCCACCGAGCTCCTCCAGGGAGACGTCCTCGCCGGTGACCTCGCTCACCACTGCCGGACCGGTGATGAACATCTGGGAGGTCTGGTCGACCATCACGATGAAATCGGTGAGGGCCGGTGAGTAGACGTGCCCGCCGGCGGCCGCCCCCATGATCACCGAGATCTGGGGGATCACGCCGGAGGCCCGGGTGTTGCGCCGGAAGATCTCCCCGTACATCGCCAGGGAGGAGACCCCCTCCTGGATCCGGGCGCCACCGCCCTCGTTGATGCCGATGAGAGGGCAACCGGTCTTGACGGCGAAGTCGATGATCTTGCAGATCTTCTCGCCGTAGACCTTGCCCAGGGAACCGCCGAAGATGGTGACGTCCTGGCTGAAGACGCAGACCGGCCGGCCGTGGATGGCGCCCACCCCGGTGATGACGCCGTCGGTGTAGGGCCGACGGTTGTCCATGCCGAAGTTGTGCGAGCGATGCCGGGCGAACTCGTCGAGCTCGGAGAAGGAATCCTCGTCCAGCAGTGCCAGCACCCGCTCCCGGGCGGTCATCTTGCCGGCGGCGTGCTGCTTCTCGACGGCTGCGGGGGAGGCCGCGTTGACGGCCTCGTCGATGCGACGACCCAGGTCGGCGATCTTCCCGGCCGTGGTGTGGATGTCGATGTCCATACCGGCGAGACTATCCGGTTGTGGAGCCTGTCGGTGGCACCGGTTGTGTGACGGACATCACATCGGCGCGCCGGTGGGGAGCACGGCAGGCGACGGTGGATCGGGGCCGAGGCGCTCGAGGGGTCCGGACTCGCGGTCACGGCCGCCCGGTGCGGCTAGGCTTGCCAACCGTGCCAGTCACCTCGCCCATCGACGCCGCCAGGATCACCGAGCTCACCGACCGCGACACCCGGTTCACCCGTCCGGGATCCGGCGGTATCACGGTGGTGGCGAACACCGACTCGACCAATGCTCACCTGAGCCGGATGGTGCGCAGCGGACAGACCGGATTCCGGATCCTGGTGGCCGATCACCAGGACGGCGGTCACGGGCGGTTCTCCCGGCCCTGGCAGGCGCCGGCCGGCACCGCTCTGCTGATGTCGGCCCTGGTGCCGGCCTCCCGCGATCCCCAGGACTGGGGGTGGCTGTCGATGGTCGCCGGACTGGCCGTCACCGAGGCCGTCGAGGCGACCACGGGGGCCGGGCGCGACCGCGTCACCCTGAAATGGCCCAATGACATCCTGCTGGACCAGCACCGGGAGCACGGCGGGAAGCTGTGCGGGATCCTGTCGGAGCGGGTCGAGGGCCCCGTCGGCTCCCATGCCGTGATCGGCATCGGGATCAACACATCGATGGACCGCAGCGAACTGCCGGTGCCCACCGCCACCTCCTTGGCGCTGTGCGGGCTGGCCCACGACCGGGAGCGGCTGGCCGCCGCCGTCGTGGAGGCCCTGGACCATCTCATCGGGGTGTGGCTGGCGACCGGAACCGTGCGCGGCATCTATCGCGACCGCTGCGACACCATCGGCAGGCCGGTGCGACTGACCTTCGACCCGGCGAAGGTCGGGGGTGGACCGACCCGCATCGAGGGGGTCGGTGCAGACATCGAGATGGATGGCTCGATCGTGGTCGCCACCGCCGAGGGGCGGTGTGCCTTCTCGGCCGCCGATGTCGAGCACCTCAGGCCGGTGGGGAACCCTAGACTGACCCCATGACCACCCACATCCTCGCCATGGGCGGCGGCGGCTTCTCGATGTCGAACCGCGGCGCCCCGACTGCTCTCGACCGTCACCTGTTGGATCTGTCGGGCAAGTCCTCACCGCTGGTGTGCTTCGCGCCCACGGCGGCGGCCGACGACCCGGCCTACATCAACCGATTCCTGGCGGCCTACTCTGCTCTCGGGGTCCGGACGATGGTGCTCACCCTGTGGCAGGGGGCCGCGGAGTCGGTGGACCGGCTCAGTCAGGCCGATGTGGTGCTCTCGGGTGGCGGGTCGACGGCGAATCTGGTGGCCCTGTGGCGGGCCCACGGGGTCGACCACGTCATCAAGCGAATGGTCGTCCGGGACTCCGATCTGGTGCTGGGCGGGGTGTCGGCCGGGGCCGCCTGCTGGTTCACCGGATCGTTGACAGATGCCTTCGGCGACCTGCGCGCCTGGCGGGGCGGTCTGGGTCTGCTGCCGGGTTCCTTCTGTCCGCACTTCGACGGGGAGCCGGACCGGCCCCCGGCCTACGCCCAGGCGATCGCCTCGGGGGTGCTGCCGGACGGTTACGCGGTCGACGACGGCGCCGCGGTGCACTTCATCGACGGCGAGTTCGCCGGGGCGGTGTGCGAGCGCGAGGGGGCCCAGGTGAGCCGCTTCACCAGCAGCAACTCGCCGACCGCGGCCGGGGTGCTGCGTGACCAGCTGGACGTCACCCTGCTCTGAGTGACCGTCGGTCCGGTGAGCTCCCTGCCGGTTCAGCGGTCGTAGTCCTGCGGGGTGGAGGGCGAGCGTGGGTCGGGCCTGTGGGACGCGAACAGCGCGTCGGCGACCTGGACGTGGACCTGCTCGACATGGGGCACATCGGGCAGGGTGACCGGGTCCTCGGCGGCGGTGGACAGCACCAGGGTGCCGCACCCGAGCATCCGGTCGACCAGTCCCCGCTCGTAGGACACGTCGTTGATCCGGTGCAGAGGGATGTCGTGGCCGCTGCGCTGGAGGATCCCGCGTCGGGTGATGATGCGGCGGTCGGTGACGGTGTAGGTGGTGGTGAGCCAGTTCAGCCACGGGCGCACGGTGCCCAGGACCACCAGCACCACCGCCAGCCCGACCACGGCCCAGGAGCCCCAGGGCGTCCACTGCGACGGCATGAGGCCCAGTCCGAGCCCGGCCGCCGCGACCACGATGATCAGCAGGACGGTCGGGGCGATGAGAGCCTTGACATGGGTGCGCATGTGAAGCAGTACCTGCTCCTGGTCGCTGAGCAGCTTTCGTGACAGAACCATGACTCCAGTGTGGGCCATGACTCCAGTGCGGGCCATCTGCCCAGTGCGTCGCCCGAGGTGATGGGGATCGGACCTCCCAACGCGTGGATCTGCCGGCGCGTGGATCTACCGACGTCTGGTGGCCGGTGTTCACCGGGCCGGGGCACTACCCGCCAGACTCTAGGATGACGAGGGTGAGCGCATCCTCAGACTCTGACCACCACGAGTCCGTGCAGGACTCCTCGATCTCATCCCTGCCCGGCAGCGCACGCAGCAGCCGGCCTGAGGGGCAGTACACGGTCGGCATCATCGGCGGGGGTCAGCTCGCCCGGATGATGCACCAGGCCGCGATCTCCCTGGGGGTCCACACCCGGTTGCTGGCCACCTCCCCCGATGAGTCCGCCGCCCAGGTCATGAGAGACGTCACCATCGGCTCGCACCTGGACCATGACGCGGTGCTGGACTTCGCCAAGGGGTGCGACGTCGTCACCTTCGACCATGAGCACGTCCCGACCGAGTACCTGCGGGAGATGGAGGAGGCGGGGGTCGCGGTCCGGCCCGGCTCCGAGGCGCTGGTGCACGCCCAGGACAAGGCGGTGATGAGGGCACGCGCGGCCGCCGACGGGGCGCCCTGCCCACTCTGGCAGGTGTGCGACACCCCGGCGGACCTGATCGCCTTCGGTGACGCCCACGGATGGCCGGTGATCGCCAAGACCTCCCGCGGCGGGTATGACGGCAAGGGAGTGTGGAAGGTCGAGGGCCCCGAGGAGGTCGACGAGCCCTTCGAGGCGATGGGCGGCCTGGCCGACGGCCAGCAGCCCATCGAGATCCTTGCGGAGGAGTTCGTCGACTTCACCCGCGAGCTGTCGGCGATCGTGGTGCGCTCCCCATCGGGTCAGGGGGTGGCCTACCCGGTCAGCGAGACGGTGCAGCGCGACGGCATCTGCGTGGAGACGACCACCCCGGCACCGCGGATGAGCGACGAGCGGCAGGCCGAGATCCAGCAGATGGCGATGGGGATCGCCGGGCGGCTGGGGGTGGTCGGGGTGCTGGCCGTCGAACTGATGGAGCGGGCCGACGGGTCGGTGGTCATCAATGAGCTCGCGATGCGACCCCACAACACCGGGCACTGGTCCATCCACGGGGCCCGGACCAGCCAGTTCGCCAACCACATCCGGGCGGTCCTGGATCTCCCGCTGGGTGATCCGTCGGTGACCGCACCGGTGGTGGTGATGGAGAATGTCCTGGGGGGTTCGGAGATGGATCTGACCGGTGCTCTTCAGCACTGTTTCGCCCGGGACCGCAGTCTGCACGTCGAGCTGTACGGCAAGCAGGTGCGGCCGGGACGCAAGGTGGGTCACGTGACCTGCCTGGGCACCGACGTCGAGGATGTGCAGCGCCGGGCCCGCCATGCCGCCGGATACCTCATGGGAGATCGCAATGTCTGAGTCGAGAAAGCAGCCCGAGTCCAGGAAGCAGCCCAAGTCCAGGAAGCAGCCCGAGTCCAGGAGGACGCCGCGGCGGACCAAGTCCGAACCGCGCACCAAGGCCCGACGGGTGGCCGAGGAGGAGGTCGTCTCGCCACGGGTGTCCATCGTGATGGGGTCCGACTCCGACTGGCCGACGATGGAACCTGCCGCGGCCGTGCTCAAGGACTTCGGGGTGCTCTTCGAGGCCGATGTGGTGTCGGCCCACCGGATGCCCGAGCAGATGGTGGAGTTCGGGCGGGCCGCCCACGAACGGGGCATCAGGGTGATCATCGCCGGAGCCGGCGGAGCGGCTCACCTGCCGGGGATGCTGGCGGCTCTCACCCCGCTGCCGGTGATCGGCGTCCCCGTGCCGTTGGCCCACCTGGAGGGGATGGACTCCCTCCTGTCGATCGTCCAGATGCCGGGCGGAGTGCCGGTGGCGACGGTGGGAATCGGCAATGCCAGGAACGCCGGCCTGCTGGCGGTGCGGATCCTGGCCGCCGGAGATCCCGCACTCACCGAGAAGATGCTGGCCTTCCAGGAGGATCTGAGGGCCAGCGCGCAGGCCAAGGGGGAGCGGGTCAGGCTGCACGGCCAGAGCTGACCGGGTCTGCACGGTCAGAGCCGACAGGGTCAGTGTCGACCGGGCAAATGCTGACAGTCTCAGTGTCGACCGGTCGGCGCCGGTCGGTCAGGCGTACTGCTCGGCCACCGAGGTGTCTCCACGGGCCAGCGCCTCGAACAGCGCCAGGGCCTTGGGCCTGTCCCACAGCACCGAGGATCCGGCCGCGGTGGTGGCGTCGGTGCTGGCGACCGGCACGGTGATCTTGATCCCGTTGCTGCCGGCGGCCCCCATCAGACCTGTGGCGGTCCTGACGGTGGTCCACAGCGAGGTGTCCGAGCTTCGCCGGAAGGACTCGGCGACCGCCATGTTGACCCGCCAGTAGCGCACCGGGTTGATGGCCGTCCAGGGGCTGATGACCTTCTTGGCGACCGCCGCGGTGATCTGCTGCTGGCGCTTGACCCGGCCGAGATCTCCCAGCGGGTCTGCCTTGCGCATCCGGACATATCCGAGTGCCTCGATGCCGTGGAGGGTCTGGCAGCCGGCCGGCAGGTTCGTGTGGGAGTCCTTGTCGACCATCGGCCGCTGGAGGCACACCCTGACCCCGCCGACCGCGTCGACCATGTCGACGAACCCGGCGAAACCGATCTCCATGTAGCCGTCCATCCGCAGCCCGGTGGCCCCCTCGACGGTCGCCATCAGCAGTTTCGGGCCGCCGATCGAGTAGGCGGCGTTGAGCTTGTTGCGGCCATGGCCCGGGATCGGCACGAAGGAGTCGCGGGGCAGCGAGATGAGCACCGACCTGCCGCGGGGCGGGGTGTAGAGGATGAGCATCGTGTCGGTGCGGGTGCCCACCTCGGTCCCGGTGCCCAGCTTCTTCTGCTCGGAGGAGCTGAGGTTGTCCCGTTGGTCGGTGCCGACCAGCAGGGTCGCGGTGCCGGGCTGGCTGTCCGGGCGATCCCCCTCGGGGGTGGCGTCAACCGTGTTGGACCGGACCAGGGCGATGATCGGAACCACCAGCAGCCAGATGATCCACACCACCAGAAGGTTGCGGAGGATCCGGAGCGGGCGATGTCGTCGACGACCTGCCGCGGCCCGGGGACGAGTTCCACCCGGATCGCGGTGCCGACGCGAGTCTGTGCGGGCACCCCTTCTCGACCGGGACCTTCCGGACGAGGACGGTCGGCTCGACGAGGAGTCGTAGGAGTAGCTGAAGGGGTGCAGCGGATGGCCGCTCGGGTCGACATGATCCTCGCGCTCCCCGTGAGTTCCAGCCGGGCCGGACCGACCCGGTCCGCGGTCCCGCCGCTCACCCGGTGAGGCGCCGCGCGGGGTCCCGCCACGGGCACTGCTGGTGGAGTCATTGCCGTAGAGCCAGTCCACGTCATCCTGGCGGGATTGCTCGTCTCGTCGGTCGGCCATGTGCCCACGGTAGTTCTCCCGGGAGCCGCGGGGTGCGCACCGGCGTCCCGACACCCCGTCCCGACCGGCTCGCGAGGCGGACCCGGGGGCCGAGGCGTGCAGCGCTGGGAGCGAGCGACGGATCGGTGCTGGCACAATGGCCACCATGTCCTCGTCCACATATCCGGCTCCACCGGTCAGCGTCGTCATGCCGGTCAGGGATGAGGAGAAGTACCTCGCCTCCTCGGTCGACGGGATTCTGGCCCAGGGCTATCCCGGTGAGATGGAGGTGATCCTGGTGGTGGCGCCGGGTCACGACGCCAGTCAGCAGATCGCCGAGGATCTGGCCGCCCGCGACCCCCGCGTGCGGGTGGTTCCGAACCCGTGGGCGACGACTCCCCGGGCCCTCAACATCGGGGTGGCCGCCGCCCGGCACGACATCATCGTGCGGGTCGACGCCCACGGCGAGCTGGCACCGGAGTACATCGCCACCGCCGTCGAGCTGCTGGAGCGCACCGGCGCCGCCAATGTCGGTGGCGTGATGGATGCCCGCGGCCGCACCGCCTTCGAGCAGGCCGTCGCGGTGGCCTACACCTCCAGACTGGGCCTGGGATCCTCCTCCTTCCACCTTGGCGACTCCCCGGAGGGACCGGCCGACACCGTCTTCCTCGGGGTGTTCCGCAAGTCCGATCTGCTCGCCGTCGACGGCTTCGACGTCACCTTCGACCGCGCCCAGGACTGGGAGCTCAACTATCGGTTGCGTCAGGCGGGCCGTCAGGTCTGGTTCAGCCCGCGCCTCAGGGTCACCTACCGGCCGCGGTCGACGGTCGGGGCGCTGGCCCGCCAGTTCTTCCGCACCGGGCAGTGGCGCCGCGAGGTGATGCGCCGGCACCGCGACTCGGTGAGCCTGCGGTACCTGGCGGCCCCGCTGACGGTGTCGGCCTCGGTGATCGGTGCCGCCCTGGGGATCGCTGGTGCGGTGCGCGCACTTGCCGGGATCCTCCCCGGCGCGGACTCCCGCAGACCGGGCGGCCAGTGGATGCTTGCGGGCTGGGGGCTGCCGCTGGGCTATGCGGCGGCGATCACTGTCGGCAGCGTGGCGATGCGACGCCCGATGCCCCGTCAGGTGCGCCGGCGGCTGCCCCTGGTGCTCGCGGTGATGCACTTCAGCTGGGGTGCCGGGTTCCTGGTCGGGCTGCCGCGCCGACACCGTGACACCGGCGACGCCGGGCAGCCTCCCCTCATCGAGTGAGCCCGTCCCGGCTGGCCCTCTCCTGACGGGCGATCTGCTCGATCGTGGTGCCCGACCCGGTCGACTCCACCAGCACCAGCGACCCACCGCCCCGGAGACACCCGGCCAGCAGCACGGCGAGGTGGGCCGGGGTCGCTCCCGGATCGCCGGTGGCCACCAGCAGCGGACCGGCGACCGGCGGCACGCCTGCCAGGCTCCGACCATTCATCGGGTCGACGTCGGCCAGCCAGGTCTGCGCCAGCGGGGCGGGTGTGGCACCGGGCATCTCATCGGGCATCGCCAGGGCCTCGCAGTAGTCGATCGCCCCGGGCACCGGATCCTGGCACGGTCCGGCGAGCGGCTCCAGCGAGCACTGGACCAGCGGCACTCGTGGGTCGCAGCCGGTGGCATCGGGGCCGGCCACCGCCAGGGCCGCCCTCGACGAGTCGGTCGGCAGCACGCTGGGGGTGGCCCCCGACCACCAGGTGGCCAGCAGCCAGCAGCAGCTCACCCAGTGCAGCGGGTGCGAGGAGAGGACCTGCAGGTGGACCAGGTCTCCCCGGCCCACCCCCTCCTCTGACATCAGATGAACGGTCTTGGCGACCCAGGTGCCGACGGTGCGGGTGGACAGCTCCACCCGGTCCGGCCCCCGGTACCAGGTCACCAGGGGCCCGGCTCCCGACTCACCGATCCGTTGGGCGAGGGTGGACACCGGGTCGCCGGCGGCGGGACGAGGGCCCGGGGTGGAGGAGGGGGTGCGGGAGAGCTGAACCATGCTGGCATTGTGCCGCGGACGCGTGCCCGCGGTCTCGTCGTGGCCTCTCGCAGCGCGTGCCAAGGGCGATGTGTGGGGGGTGGCGGGCGGGATCGTCTCGTGATCTCGTCTCGTCCCTCGGAGAGCAGTCCCGGAGCCGTCCGCCCCGCTAGGCTGAGGCCATGCGTCACGTCCTCATCATCGCCGGGGGCTCGGGCACTCGCCTGTGGCCCCTGTCGCACCAGGGTGAACCCAAACAGCTTCTGGAACTCATCGACGGACTCAGCCTGTTGCGGATGTCCTACGAACGGGTGCGCGGTCTGGTCCCCGACGAGAACATCGTGGTCTGCACCGGTGCGGACTACGCCGATGTGGTGGCGACCCAGCTGCCCGAGCTCCCCGCGGAGAACATCCTCGGCGAACCGGTCGGTCGTGACTCCCTGGCCGCTGTCGCCTGGCCCGCCGGGATCATCGCCGCCAGGGATCCGCAGGCCACTCTGGCCACCGTCACCGCCGACCACATCATCCGGCCGGTGCCCGACTTCCGCGCCGCCCTCGACGGGGCCTTCCGGATCGCCGAGGGCGATGCGCGCGCCCTGGTGACCTTCGGCGTGGTGCCCACCGAGGCCAACACCGGTTTCGGCTACCTGAGGCGTGGCCAGCAGATCGCCGACGACCCGCCGGCCTGCGAGGTCGTCGAGTTCACCGAGAAGCCCGACGCCGAGACCGCCCGCCGGTACCTGGACTCGGGGAACTACTGGTGGAACTCCGGAATGTTCGTCTGGCGCGCCCAGACCCTGCTGGACGTCCTCGGCCAGCTCCGTCCGGCGGTCCGTTCCGGAGTCGACCAGCTGGTCGCCGAACCCTCCAGACTCGCGCAGATCTACCCCAGGCTGGAGAAGATCTCGGTGGACTTCTCGGTGATGGAGCCGGTCTCGCGAGGCGAGGCGGACGCCCACGTGGTGGCGGTGCCGCTGGACGTCCAGTGGTACGACGTGGGCTCCTACCAGAGCCTGGCCCCGCACCTTCCCCCCGATCAGGAGGGCAACCGGCACACCGGGATGACCATCTGCCTGGACTCCGACGGCAATCTGCTGATGAATCAGCGTCCGGACTCCGTGCTGGCAGTTGCCGGACTTCACCGGATGGCGGTGATCGCCACCGATCGGGCCACCCTGGTGGTGCCCCTGGCCGACTCGCAGAAGGTCAAGGAGCTGGTCGCCAAGGTGGCCGCCGAACAGGGTGGCGAGTTCGCGTGAGCTCGCAGTCGGGCGATCCCGGAGCCCATCCGGAGAGCACCTTCAGGAGTGTCCTGGAGTTCGGCAGGAGGGCTCGCGAGCCCTTCGCCTGGGCGATGGTGGCGGTCTGCGCGGTGTCCGTCCTGATCTTCGTCGTCGAGTTCCTCTGGTCGGTGCTGCACGAGCACGGCGGCCTGTTCGAGACCTCCCGGCGACTGTCCGGGAACTCGCTGGGGATCGGCTCGATGGCCCTGGCAGTGGCGGCAGTGGTCGCCTGTCGGCTGGTGAATCCCGCCACCCGGCACTGTCGTCAGGTGTGTCTCGCGGTCGGGGCGGTGGTCGCGGTCTCCGGTTCTGCCGATCTTGTGCTGGCGGTGCTGTCCCTGATCGGTGCTCCGGGCGGGGTGATCGGGATCATCCTGGGCCTGGTCGGTGACCTTCTCGTCGTGGTGGTCAAGGCGGCCGTTGCGGTCGTCCTGCTGATGATGTCGCGCCGCCATGACGAGGACCGGTCCGTGCTGGGCTCGCCGGCCCCCGACGAGGGGCGGGGTCGGCCCGACGGGGTGGGTCAGGATAAATGACGACAACGGGTCGCGTCACGAACGACACCCGTGTAACTTATGGATTGCGCAGGCCGGAGCTGTCGCGGTGGAACTGCCGAGATGACCGACCAGGTGTGTGAAACCACTTGCCACCAGAGCCCGAGGAGTTCGTATGGGGGAGCTTTTTCCGCCGTTGTCCGGAGTTGGCGACGGGACCGAGTCGTGGCAGGAACGCGGGCTGTGCGCCCAGACCGATCCGGAGGCCTTCTTCCCCGAGAAGGGTGGATCGACCCGCGAGGCCAAGCGGATCTGCGAGCACTGCGAGGTGCAGGCCGAGTGCCTGGAATACGCTCTGCGCAATGACGAGCGGTTCGGCATCTGGGGCGGTCTGTCCGAGATGGAGAGGCGCCGGATCAAGCGCAGTGCGTGACGATCCGTCATGACCGTAAACCGCGTCGAGAGCCCCAGGTACACGATCGCCGACTAGACTCCCCACTCAATGTCCGGGGACCGGATGCCGCCGTCAGTCCGCACCGCGGACATCGAAGGGCAAGGATGGGTTGTCATCGTGAGTGAACAGACCGGAGAGACCGCGGGCACCACCCCGGTGCCGGCCGGGGGCGAGCCGCCCCGCACCGACGAGGGATTGACCGACTGGACCATCCCAGTCGTCCCCTCGGTGCCAGTGCTCGAGGAGGACTGGGAGTGGGCCCACCGGCCCGCCCCGAAGCCGCCCACCGACATCTCGCCCGACCAGGTCGCCGCGATCCTTCTGGTCCATCAGGCCGAGGAGTGGCTGCCCGCCACGCTCAGTGGTCTTGCTGCTCTTCAGGACCGACCCGGAGTCACCGTCGCGGTGGACATGGGTTCGGTCGACGGGTCGGCCGCACTGCTGGCTGCCGCCCAGCACGACGGGTTCCTCGAGGAGGTGCTCGAGGCTCCGGCGACCGAGCCCCCGGGACAGGCGGTGTCCCGGGCGGTGGCCTCACTTCCCGACGACATCACCCATCTGTGGATCCTGCACGACGACCTGATGGTGAGCCCCGAGAGCCTGCACCAGATGCTGGTGGAGGTCTCCCGCCCACCGCAGGCCGACGTCTGCTACCCGACCCTGCTGCGCCCGGCCCGACGGAACTATCCCGACGTCATCGATGAGCAGGGCCAGACCCTCACCTCGACCGGGTCGCGGGTGCTGCCCGTCATCGACAAGGGAGACATCAACCAGCACCAGTCCGATCCGGTGACGGTGCTCGGCGGATCGACTGCCGGCATGTTCCTGTCCGTGGCGGCCTGGCGACGGGTCGGCGGGTTCGATCCGGCGCTGCCCCTGTTCCGTGACGGGGTCGATCTGGGCTGGCGGGCCAACGAGGCGGGACTGGTGGTGCGCACCGCACCCAGCTGCGCCCTGCACCACCGCCAGGCAGGTCGCGGCTGGGAGCGCGACTCGACCCTGGCCCGCCGTCCCGATCTCACCGACCTGCTGGCCGGGATGAGGATGGTCACCGCTCGCTCCGCCCACCCGGGCAGGACCGCCCTGGCGCTGTTCCTGGAGTGCATCGGCCGGGCTCTCATCCTGCTTCTGGGCAAGGCCCCGGGCCGTGCTCTCGACGAGTTGAGGGCCGGGTTCAGGCTGTGGCGCACAGGCGCCGAGAATCGCGAGATGGCCGAGCGGGTGCGCGCCTTCCGGCAGACCTGCGACCCCGACCAGATCTCCAGCACCAGGCGGCTGCTGCCCACCCGGCGCAGGGTCTGGGCCCGGATCGCCGACCAGTTCGCCGGCAACGTGAGCGACCGGCTGCACCCCGACCGGGACGCCGATCTGGGCACCTCGATCGATGAGCTCACCGGCGACGAGTCGGAGGCCCGCGAGCACCACACCGTGATCAATCCCTACGGCACCATGCTTGTCGGCATGCTGCTGGTCGGGCTGGTGGCGGGACGGGGCCTGTTCGGTTCCGGCGATGTCGTCTCCAGCTGGCTGGGGCCGGCCCCCGACGGGCTGCGCGGTGCCTGGGCGGCATGGCTGGGTGCCACTCCTGGGGAGCCCGGCGGCAACGCCGTCTGGCTGAGCATCTCCGCTCTGGGGTCGACGATCGCCTTCGGACAGCCCGAGATCTTCGCGCGGGCCGCACTCATCCTGAGTCCCCTGCTGGCCGCGATGTCGGCCCACCGGGTGAACCGGCGGATCATGGGTCTCGGCGTCCCGGCCGTCCTGCTGTCGGTCACCTGGGCGATGCTGCCGGTGCTCACCGGCAGCATCGCGCGCGGGTCGATCACCGGTCTGGCGATGGGTGTGGTGATCCCGCAGCTCGCCCTGCACATGTGGCGGCTGCTGTCCCCGGAGACGATCGATCTCGAAGACCTGTGGGGGGCCGGCGGACACAGTCCGGATCCCTGGCGCACCGCCGGGGCACTGGCCTTCTGGACCGCTGTGGCGGCCTCCTTCACCCCGTCGATCTGGGCGCTGGCGGTCGTCGGCCTGGTGGGGGCGTGTTGTCGCGACCGGAGGCTGTGGCGCCCGGCCCTGCTGGCGGCGCTGGGGCCGGTCGTGGTCCTCGGTCCGTGGCTGGTGCGGGTCTGGAGTTCACCGACCCGGCTGCTCACCGGCGCCGACCCGCTGCTCACCGGCGTCGGAAGCACCACGGGCGGACTCCTGGTCCTGGTGGGAGGAGGCGTCAGTGACGGCGCGGCCCCCCTGTGGCTGCTGCTGGTGGGCACCCTCCCGCTGTGGCTCGCGGTGCTGTGGGCGCTCACCTGGCTGTTCCGCCACCCGCCCAGAGGAGGCGCCCCGCACCGCAGCAGGGTGCTGGTTGTCGCGGTGGCGATCGCCGGCCTGGTGTGCTTCCTGGTCGCCGGGACCAGTGCCCGCCGGCTCGTGCGACTGTGGGGGAGCCAGGTCCATCCCGACGTCGAGAGCTGGCAGCTGCTGGGTCTGGGATGCCTGATGGTTCTCATCGCGATGGCCTGGCAGGGGGCGGTCGTCAAGGCCCAGGCCGAGCAGACCGACGATGAACTGGGGGACTCGCCCAGCCTCGGCCAGCTCATGGCGCGATGGAGCCGGAAGATACTGCCCGTTGTGCTCATCGTCGGCATGGTCGGCAATGTGGCCTGGTGGATCATCGCCGGCGCCGGACAGCCCCTGCACCGTGTCTCGACGAAACTGCCGGCCTATGTCACCGCGGTGGAGGACTCCCCGCGGCGCACCCGGACCCTGATGATCCTGGTCCAGGATGGCCGGACCACCTGGAACCTGGTCGACTCGCGCAGCCCCCGGTGGGGATCCGGGGAGCATGCCGCGATCTCGACCGATCCCGCCATCCGGGGGGCCGCCACCCAGCTCGCCCAGTCGATCTCGGCGGGCGATGTCAGTGAGGACCTGGCGAGCCAGCTCACCGCCCTGGGAATCGGGCATGTCTGGATGCGGGGAGCCGGTGACGACGTCGTCTCCCAGGTGAGCAATGCCTCCGGACTCACCTCCGCCACCGCCGACTCCACCAGTACCGTGTGGTCCGTCAACGGGAGTCCGTCGAGAGCACGGCTGGTCACCGGCCGGACCCTCAGCCCGGTCGCCGAGACCGTGCCGGCCGGCGGTTCGGGGCGGTCCGTGGTGATCCTCGAACCACGGGACGACCGGTGGCAGGTGAGAGTCGGCGGCACCCTGCTCCAGCAGTCCGGACGGCCCTCCGGCGGATATGGCCAGAGCTACGCGCTGGGCGGGGCGGCCGGTCAGCTCGACTGGCGGATGCCCACCCAGGGCTGGGCCGCCGCCATCGAGATGGGTGCGGTCCTGATCCTGCTCATCATCGCCGGACCGAATGCCTCGCGCCGGGCCCCGGCGCCGCGCCGATCCCTGGAGGTGGACTGATGGAGCCGCGTAGAGCACGCCGCGCCGACGACGACCCGCAGAACTCCCAGGAGGTCGACCAGGACGGCACTGACGCCCGCAGGGCCGTCCCCCGTCACGGAGACCGGGCCGAGGGCGCGGCCCCGGCGGCGGATCATCAGGATCGTGCCGCGCAGACGCTGGGGGATTCCTCGGCGGGTCACCGTCAGCACTCGCGGCGCACCGCCGTGAGGGGCGGGATCATCTGCGCGGTGGGATTCGCCGCGCTGGCCCTGGTCGTGGGGACAGGAGTCTCCCTCATCCCGGCCCAGCAGCTCGACCGGGGTCGGGCCACCACCGTGATGCCCGGACAGACCCTGGTCTGTCCCCCCTCCCAGCAGACCGCCCAGATGGCGGTGGGATCCACCAGCGCGCAGTTGCACGTCTCCGATCTCGGCGGCGCCCCCCAGCAGGTCCGGGTGCCGATGTCCGGGGCGATCGGCACCGGCGCCCGGCTGGTGCGATCGGTGAGCGGCCAGGGACGTCCCACCGCCACCACGATGAGTCTGGTGGGGTCGGGGGCGGGCGCCACCAGCGCCTGGACCAGTTGCGTCACCGCCTCCACCGGCGGCACCGTGATCGTCGCCGACCCGAGCATCTCCGACCTCATGGTGACCAACTCCGAGTCCGAGGACACCACTGTCGACGTCTCCCTGAGTGGGGCCAAGGGGGCCATCGACGCCACCGGGTCCCGTGGGATCAGCATCGCCGCCGGCGCCAGCAAGGTGCTGCCGCTGTCGGTGTGGGCCCCCGGCAACTCGCCGGTCTCCGCGACCGTGACCAGCGACACCGGCCGGATCGTCGCGGTTGCCAGAAGCCGTGGGGCCGTCGGTGCGGAGACCGTCGCGATGAGTTCGCCCGCACAGAACCTGTCCATCCCCGCGGTGCCCGCGGGCGCCACCGCCTCCGAGCTCCTGGTGTCCAACCCGGGATCTGGCAGAGCCACCGTGAAGGTCAGTGCGCTGGCCGCCGGCGGGTCCTTCACACCCGAGGGGGCCGATGACATCGAGGTCGAGCCGAACAGCACGATCGCGGTGGACCTCAGCAAGGCGCTGGCCGGTGAGGCCGTCGGTCTGTCGGTGAGCGCCAGCACCCCGGTGAGCGCCCAGCTGATGGCGACCCGGGGCAAGGATGTCGCGATGGCGACGCCGGCTGCGGCCGCGACCAGCCTGCAGACCGCTGCTCCACGCGGGGGGACCGTCTCCCTGTCGAACCCCACCGACCAGGTCACCCGGATCAGCGGCAGCTACCGGACGGTCAAGGGCCAGACGGTGAGGTTCAGCGCATCCCTGGCCGCCGGCACCACCTGGACGCGCGGACTGGGCACGGATGCGGGCCATCTGCTCGTGAACGCCGACCACGCCGTCATCGGAGGGGTCTGGTACTCCGCCACCGGACTGTCATCGGTGCCGCTGTCGGTGGTGAGCGGGAACACCCGGGCCACCCGGATCTCGGTCGACGCCCAACTGTCCTGACCGGCCTCCGGACCGCGGTGCCGGTCACCGCGCGGCCGGCCGCGCGGTGACCGGCTGCCCGGTCAGTCGAACTCGGCCCCCGGGTCGATGACGTCGACCGGCAGCCCGGTGAGCGCGCTGAGCTGCTCGACCAGGGTGCGGTGCACCAGGATCACCAGGCCCTGAGGAGTGGCCGCCCTCATCTCCAGCGGACGTCGGAACAGCACCACCTTGGCCGGATGGTGCTCGTCGCCGTCCTGGGCCGAGGTGAGTGGCACGTGATCCTCGATGAAGGACTGCCTCTCGGGAACATCCTCGACACCCACCACCAGCCGGTCCAGGGCCGCCGGGCAGGTCTGTGAGATCCGCGCCAGGGCCGACCCGACGGCCTCCGCGAAGAACTCCGAGCGGGTCGGACGTGGCGAGGGCACCACCCCGCCGAGGGCGGCGGGCACGACCAGAGGTCCGCGCATTCCCCGGCCATGACGATCACGACGAGACGACATGCACCCCACGGTAGTGGTACCGGTGAGCACCGCGGCGTAGTCTCCGGCGGGTGAGAGAGTGTTCGCGGTCTGGCTGCTCGCGGCCAGCAGTGGCGACGTTGACCTACGTCTACGCCGAGTCCACCGTCGTCCTGGGGCCTCTCGGCCCGGCGCACGAGCCGGGCTCCTATGACCTGTGCCGGGAGCACTACGGGGTGATGTCGGCCCCCCGCGGCTGGGAGGTCATCCGACTGCCCGGGGTCGATGACGCCCCGGCGATCACCGCCGACGACGACCTGATGGCGCTGGCCCGAGCGGTGCGCGAGGCCGGCATGCTCGATGACGAGGTGATCCCCGACAGCCCCGTCGACCCCGATCCGGACTCCGTGCGGGTGGTCGCCCAGCGCGGCCACCTCAGCGTCATCGTCGACTCCTCGGCGCAGCCGGAGCCGCGACCTCGCCACGCCGGTCACCGGGGGCACTAGGCTGGGGACCCGATATCCCTATTGGTTCTGCATCCATGCGGGACCTGTTGCCGCACCGCTCCAGCAGACGGTGCGGCCCCGGGTCGGCCACGACCCGCAGGTCCTGCGATCGTGAGGAGTTGCGCCCGGCATGTCCGATCTTCCCGCCACACCTGAGGCTCTCGACCTGTCAGCGGCCTTCCTCGAGATTGCCGCCTGTCCGCAGTGTCACTCCAAGTTCGCCCTCGACTACGACCTGGGGGAGCTGGTCTGCTCCAGCCCCGACTGCGGCCTGGCCTTCCCGGTCCACGACGGGGTTCCCGACCTGAGGATCGACGCCGCCCGGCGTCCCGCCGATGAGGTGCCGGACCCCGCCCCGTCGACCGGCAGCACCGGGTCTGACCGCGCGGGGTCTGACAGCACCGGGTCTGACAGCACCGGCACCGATGCCGATCAGGGCGAGGCCGACCGGTGAGCGGCGCCTTCGAGGACTCCCGGCTCGAGACCTCCGCACTGCCCGGTCCGGCCGAGGCCGCACTGCGCTACCTGGCCAGCACAGGCGCACGGATCCGCTCCGACGCGACCGAGCTGGACGCCTCCGCCCGGCTGGCCGCCACCGATCTGGAGCGACCCCGCGGGGTGCTGGTGGTCGGCCCTGAGGCCAGACTGGTCCGCTCGGTGCTCGAACCGGTCTGTCCGGTTCCGATGGTCGCCTGGCCCTTCGATCGGCTGCCCGCCTGGGTGGGGCCGCTGGATCTCGTGGTCGCCCTGGACACCGAGACCGACCTGCTGGGTGCCGCCCCCGCCCAGTCCTGCCTGGAGTCGGTGGCCGAGGCCGAACGGCGCGGTGCGGGGATCCTGCTCGCCGGCCGCGACGGGTCCTCGGCCTGGCGGGCCGCCGGTCACCGCTCGGCGGTGCGGCTTCCGGTGCTCAGCGGCGACCCGATGTCGGCGGCGGTGGTGGTGCTGGCCCTGCTCGGCCAGATCGGGATCGGCCCGCACGTCGACCCGGAACAGGTCGCCCGGGCCGCTGACCTGGTCGCCGAGGCGGCCTCCCCCCACCACGACCTGGCCACCAATCCTGCCAAGGAGATGGCCTGCGCCCTGGCCGACGCCGACCCGCTGCTGTGGGGAGGGTCGGTACTGGCCGCGCGATCGGCCAGACGGTGCGCCGAGGCGCTGCGCCGGGCCAGCGGCAGGGCCGCCCTGTCCGCCGACGCCGACGCCCTGATGCCGGTGATCACCGGCACCCCGGTGCGCGACCCGTTCGCCGACCCGGAGATCGACGGTCTGCCCACCCGACCGGTGCTGGTCGTGATGGACGACGGCGAGGCCGGCGACGCCGAGGGCAGAGCGCGGCTGGAGGCCGCCTGCCGCCAGCACGACGTCTCCGCACGCAGGATCGGGCTGCCGCTGGGAATGGAGGAGGCCGGCCCGGTCGACCGCTACGTCACCCTGCTGCTGCAGGGCCGGTTCTCCGCGGCCTACCTGGCCCTGGGGCTCGACCGGCTGGTTCTCGACAGCAGGGCCGGCGCCCGATGAGCGCGGAGGAGGGCAGCAGGAGGGCGATCCTCGCCGCCGCGGCGGCGAACCTGGGAATCGCCGCGACGAAGTTCGTGGCCTGGGCCCTCACCGGCGCCTCCTCGATGCTCGCCGAGGCGATCCACTCCACCGCCGACACAGGCAACCAGGTGCTGCTGATCCTCGGGGGCCGGGCCTCCCGGCGGGAACCCGATGAGAACCACCCCTTCGGTCATGGGCGGGCCCGCTACCTGGCCGCCTTCATCGTCGCCATCGTGCTGTTCAGCCTCGGTGGGCTGTTCGCCCTCTACGAGTGCTACCAGAAGATCGTCGCGGTGCGTGCCGGGGAGCACGACGAGCTGGCCGCCTCCAGATGGTGGTGGATCCCCCTCGTGGTGGTGCTCGTCGCACTGGTCGCCGAGTTGCTGAGCCTGCGCACCGCGCTGAGGGAGACCCACCGGGCGCGCGCTCACCTGTCGGTGATCCAGTTCATCCGCCAGTCCAAGGCTCCCGAGCTGCCGGTGGTGATGCTGGAGGACTCCGCGGCCGTGCTCGGCCTGGTCTTCGCCCTGCTCGGCATCGGGCTCACCCTGATCACCGGCAACGACATCTTCGACGCCCTCGGCTCCGGGTGCATCGGCCTGCTGCTGGTGGTGGTCGCGGTGATCCTGGGCCGGGAGATGATCTCCCTGCTGGAGGGGGAGTCGGCCAGTCCTGCTGACCGAGAGGCGATCGGGACCGCGCTGACCGGCACCGACGGCGTCGAGCGGGTCATCCACATGCGCACCGTTCACCTGGGGCCCGAGACGGTTCTTCTGGCGGCCAAGATCGCGGTCGCGCCGGGGGACTCGGCCAGCGAGGTGGCGCGGATCATCGACGCCGCCGAGGCGAGGGTGCGTGCCGCGGTCCCCACCGTCGGGCCGCTCTACCTGGAACCTGACATTCTGCGAGGGGTCGAATCCCGCCCCGGTGCGCCTCGAGGTACGAAGGAGAACTGATCATGGCCACTCATGTCCTGGTGCTCAACGGTCCCAACCTGGGCCGGCTGGGTCGCCGCGAGCCTCAGATATACGGGACCCTCACCCATGCGGCGCTGCGCGAACACCTGGTCGCCGTCGGCCATGATCTCGGCCTGAGGGTCGATGTCCGCCAGACCGACGCCGAGGCCCAGATGATCGACTGGCTCCACGAGGCCGCCGACAACCGCATCCCGGTGGTCATCAACCCGGCCGCCTGGAGCCACTACTCGATCGCGATCGCCGACGCCGTCGCCCAGCTCGAGGCGCCCGCCATCGAGGTGCACCTGTCGAATATCGCGACCCGCGAGGAGTTCCGGCACCACAGCGTCGTCTCGGCCTATGTCACCGGCACCATCATCGGTCTCGGTGCCTCCGGCTACGACTACGCCCTCGAGCACATCACAGCGCTGATGGAACATCCCCAGGAGGACCTGCCCGAACCTCCTCAGATCAACCGTGGAGCGGTGCAGAGCGCCATCACCGGCGGACCCGACGCCGGCCTCGATCCCCGCAGCTGAGTCCCGCTGCAGGGCGGAGCGACGGGATCACCCACCGGCCGGCGGGTGATCCCGTCGCGAACTCGCGCGGAGCGGCGCAGGTTCAGCTCACTTGCCCGGCTTGCCTGGATTGAGGGACTCCCAGATCTCCTTGCACTCGGGGCAGACCGGGAACCGCTCGGGATTGCGGGTCGGCACCCACACCTTCCCGCACAGGGCGACCACCGGGGTGCCGTTGACCATCGCGTCGGTGAGTTTCGCCTTGGGAACATAATGCGAGAACCGCTCGGCGTCGCCGTCCTCGAATGCGGGTTGGGTCCGTTCATCGAGGACGGTCTCGGACCCGGGTGCAGACTGCGTACTCATGCCTGGATTGTAGGCTCGCCGGGATTCGCGCCCCGAGGCGATCGGCTGTTGGCGAAGCCCGGGTCCCACAGGGCCGCGGAGGGTCTCGCGGGCGTGGTTCGGATGGGTCCGCGTTGCCGTGGCGTGGGATAGTTGACGGGTGAGCAGTGAACAGCCGGACCGTGAGGAGACTCGACAGATGGTCGAGGGACAGGCCAGGCAACTGCCTCCGATGGGGTGGTACCCCGATCCGGCGGGCAGCAGGAAGGAACGGTACTGGGACGGGAACCGGTGGACCCGCAATCTGCGGTCCGCCCCCGAGGCGCCGAGGAGATCGCACTCCGGTGCGCTTCCCGAGTCCCTGGAGCCGATCCGGCGACGTCATCCCGATGAGCAGCCGCGACGCCGCGTCGTGCAGCGCCGCTCGGCCGGGGACTCCCAGTCGAGCCCCCAGAGTCCCAGTGGGTACGACCCCGATGAGTACCACTCCGCCTCCCGGGGCCCTGCTCAGCGCAATCCCTACGACGCCTACCGCTCGGGTGCGGCGTCGGGTCCCGGACGCCTGGACAGCACGACCTCCGATGGCGTCCCGCTGGCCGGATGGTGGTGGCGGGTGCTGGCCAGTCTCATCGACCAGGCCGTCATCTGGACGATCGTCTCGATCCTGCTGCGCGACCAGTGGCAGGCCTACATGACCGCTCTGGTGAAGGTCACGGCCGAGTACACGACCCCGGCCCAGCTGCTGTCCGCCCTTCAGAAGGACCCGAATCTGATGGTCACAGCGGGCCTCACCGGTCCGCTGTACACCCTGATGATCTATGCGATCTTCGGCCAGGCGATCTACCAGTTCGTGATGCTCGTCGCCTGCTCGGCATCGCTGGGCCAGCTCATCGCCGGTCTGCGGGTGGTGGAGGTCGGCAAGGGCCGGGAGCACAGCCGTCTGATCTGGTGGCGGGCGGCAGTGAGGGCCCTCACCTGGGGGATCGTCGAGGTGGTCAACATCTACCTCGGGATGCTCACCGTGCTCAGCTACCTGATGCCCCTGTTCCAGCGGCGACGCCAGACCCTCCACGACCTCGCCGGCGGCACCCAGGTGATCCGTCCGGTGCGTCGCTGAGGTCACCGGCCCCCACTCCCTGTTCCCAGATCCTCTGAAAGGCCCCCTGACATGTCTCTGTCCGATCCCGCCCTCCTCGCCCTGGCCGACCACTTCGGTGTTGCCCGGAGCTTCCAGGACTGGAAGGGTCGGCAGACCACCGTCTCCGAGGAGACCATCCGGGCGGTGCTGACCGCCCTGGGTGTCGACGTCAGCGCCCCCGACCGGGCCCTCAGGGAGGTCCGCGACCGCCCGTGGCGGCGCACCATCACCCCCTGCACCGTGCTGCGGGAGGGCCAGGAGGGCCGTGTCGACATCCACCTGCCGGCCGGGCAGTCGGTCGCGGTGCACATCGAGCTGGAGGACGGCACCCGTCGCGACTGCTGGCAGGTCGACAACTGGAACCCCGACCGGCTGCTGGACGACGGGTGGGTCGGGGAGGCCACCTTCGGGATCCCCGCCGATCTGCCACTGGGCTACCACACGGTCGTCGCGATCACCCCCGACCGACGGTCCACCGCCAGCCTCATCGTCACCCCCGGATGGCTTGGGCTGCCCACCCGGATGGGCTCGACCCGATCCTGGGGATACTCCACCCAGCTCTACTCGGTCCGCTCCCACGGCTCCTGGGGGGTCGGCGACCTCACCGACCTGGCGGACCTGGCGGTCTGGTCGGCCACCCAGGGGGCTGACTACCTGCTCATCAACCCGCTGCACGCCGCCGAGGTGGTGGCGCCGATGGAGCCCTCCCCCTACCTGCCCACCAGCCGGCTGTTCGTCAACCCGGTCTACATCCGGCCGGAGCTGGTTCCCGAGTACCAGGATCTGGACGAGGACGCCCGGGAACTGGCCCAGCGGGACCGCCAGCGGGTCTGCGAGAATCCGCACGCGATCGACCGGATCGACCGGGATGACTCCTGGACGGCCAAGAGGTCGGTCCTCGAGGAGATCCACGCCCTCGGGATGGAGCCGGCGCGAATGATGGCCTTCCAGGCCTTCCGCCGGACTCGCGGCCGTCGTCTGGACGACTACGCCGTCTGGTGCGCCCTCTCGGAGCGGCACGGCTCGGACTGGAAGCGCTGGCCCGAGGATCTCCAGCACCCCGACAGCCCGGCGGTGGCCGCCTTCGCCCGGGAGAACCCCGAGCGGGTGGAGTTCTACGAGTGGTTGCAGTGGGTGGCCGACCAGCAGCTCTCGGCGGCCGATCGGGCCGGTCGCGACTCCGGGATGCGGCTCGGGCTGATCTGCGATCTGGCGGTCGGGGTGAACGGCCACGGTGCCGACACCTGGATGCTGCCGAGCCTCTATGCGGAGGGGATCGGTGTGGGGGCCCCGCCGGACCAGTTCAACCAGTCCGGACAGGACTGGGGACAGCCGCCGATGCGCCCCGACGCGCTGGCCGAGATGTCCTACCAGCCCTTCCGCGAGATGGTCTCCACCGCTCTGCGGCACGCCGGAGGGGTCCGGATCGACCACATCCTGGGGCTGTTCCGACTGTGGTGGGTGCCCGCCGGGCTGGGGCCGCGCAATGGCACCTATGTGCGCTACGACCACGACGCGATGGTCGGAATCCTGGCCCTGGAGGCGCTGCGTGCCGGAGCCCTGGTGGTCGGTGAGGACCTGGGGACCGTGGAGCCCGGGGTGCGCGACTACCTGCGCGACCGCGGGATCCTGGGCACCTCGGTGATGTGGTTCGAGATGGACGGTTCCGGGCGGCCGCTGCCCCCGCAGGCCTGGCGCGAGTACGCGCTGTCCTCGGTCACCACCCACGATCTTCCGCCGACCGTGAGCTACCTGGCCGGCGAGCACGTCGATGCCCGCAACGAGCTGGGACTGCTCACCGAGCCGGTGGAGCAGGAGCGCGCCAACGCCGCCCGGGAACGCGCCCTGTGGGTCCAGGCGCTGCGCGACTGCGGTGCGCTGACCGTCGAGAATCCCAGCGACGAGGAGATCGTGGTGGCGATGCACCGGATGCTGAGGCAGACCCCCTCCAGAGTCCTCAACGTCGCTCTGACCGACGCGGTGGGGGACCGGCGGACCCAGAACATGCCGGGGACCACCGACCAGTACCCGAACTGGAGGGTGCCGCTCAGCGGTCCCGACGGGCGTCCGATGTGGCTGGAGGAGGTCTACACCAGCGAGCTGGCGGCCGAGTTCGCCGGCGTGCTCAACGACGGCTGAGCCCGGCACCGCCTCGTGAGGGGGCGCACAGCGGGGGCCCGGATCCGATCGGATCCGGGCCCCCGCTGTGCGCCTGGCGCGGTCGCCGTGGCGACGTTGATCAGGTCGCAGTGGCGACGTCGATCAGAGGGATCGACGTGGCGCAGTCACTCCGAGACGGCCTTCTTGAGGGTGCTCGATGCCGAGATCTTGACGGCCTTGTGGGCCGGGATGGTCATCGACTCGCCGGTGCGCGGGTTGCGCCCGTTGCGCGCCGGACGCTCGACCGACTCGGCGGTGAGCAGACCGGGAAGCTGAACCTTCTCGCCGTTCACCAGGGCGGTGGTGATGACGTCGGTGAGCGCCTTGACAGCTTCGTTGGCCTGGGTCTCGGTGAGCGAGGCCTCCTTGGCGATGGCCTTGATGAGCTCGGACTTGGTCATGGGGTCTCCTTGTATCTGACTACAGGGGCTGGCACGACCAGTTTGGCCGTCCCGCACGAGGGTGCCGTCGTCATCGGTCAGCGGGGCCGGTTTCGCCTGGCACGTTCTCTGAACTAGGACACTAACCGATCTGGGCTCGCAGTCAAGCTTCACACCGCCGTCAGACCCGCAGAAACAGCGGTTCTGATGCCCCCGGGGAGGTCTGGGAGAGGCCGAGTCAGAGTCCCTCGCCGATGATGGTGACCGGGCCGTCGGTGCCGGACCTGCCCATGATGGTGGGGATCGCCTGCTCCCCGCGGGAGATCCGCCGCCCCGACATCGGCAGCTCCTCCAGCCTGGCGCGGTGCCGGTCCCGGGCGGCCTGCAGGGGCTCGGCGCCGACCGTGACGCCGTCGGTGATGAGCGGGACGATGAGCTCCTGGTCTCCCGGCTGGTGGGCCGGCGGACGGTCGATACCGACCACCTCCGCGGTCGCCACGCCGTCGGGGCCGATCCGGCGCACGGCGAACTTGCGGCCTCCGACGGTCGACTTGTGGGAGGACTTCTTGGCCACCGGGACCATCGGGGCCGCCGGATCGTCGCTGGTGGCCCGGGCGACCAGTTTGTAGACGAAGCTGCAGGTCGGGGCCCCCGAGCCGGTGACCACCGAGGTCCCCACCCCGAAGCCGTCGACCGGGGATCCGCGCAGCGCGGCGATCTGCCACTCGTCGAGGTCGCTGGTGACGATGATCCGGGTCTCGGTGGCGCCCAGGTCGTCGAGCAGGTCGCGGACCTGACGGGCGACGATGGCCAGGTCCCCGGAGTCGATCCGCACCGCCCCGAGCCGGCCCCCGGTGAGCTCGACCCCGGTGCGCACCGCCTGCTCGATGTCGTAGGTGTCGACGAGCAGGGTGGTCTGGTCCCCGAAGGTGTCGAGCTGGGCGCGGAAGGCGTCCCGCTCGGAGTCGTTGAGCAGGGTGAAGGAATGGGCCGCGGTGCCGGAGGTGGGCACTCCGTAGCGCATCCCGGCGGCCAGGTTCGAGGTGGGACCGAAGCCGGCGATCCAGCAGGCCCGGGCCGCGGCCACCGCGGCCTCCTCATGGGTGCGCCGCGAGCCCATCTCGATGATCGAGCGGCCCTCGGCCATCAGCACCATCCGGGAGGCCGCCGAGGCGACCGCCGAGTCGTGGTTGTAGATGCTCAGCAGCAGGGTCTCCAGCAGACAGGCCTCGGCGAAGCTGCTCTCCACGGTGACCAGCGGGGATCCGGGGAAGTACAGCTCCCCCTCGGGGTAACCGTGGATCGAGCCGGTGAACTGGTACCCCGACAGCCACTGCGCCATCTGCTCGCTCACCACCTGGTGGCCGACCAGGAAGTCGATCTCCTCGGGCTCGAAGTGGAAGTCGGCGACGGCGTCCAGCATCCGTCCGACCCCGGCGACCACCCCGTAGCGCCGGCCCTCGGGAAGCCGACGGGGGAACAGCTCGAAGACGCAGGGGCGGAAGGCGGTGCCGGCCCGCATGGCCGCCTCGACCATGGTCAGCTCGTAGTGATCGGTGAGCAGTGCTGTCGACATGGGGCAACTCTATGGGGCCGACGGCATCGGGAACAGGTTGGCGGGCTGGAGAGGGGAGGCAGAATGGGGGCATGTCCCAAGCCGTTGACGGTCCGCAGGTGGCCGAGGTGCTGGTCGGACCGCGGTGCTCCCTGCCGGCCGGCGAGCCGACCGCGCAACGACTCGAGCAGCACGAGCCCGAGTGGACCACGGTGGTCTGGGACGACCCGATCAACCTGATGAGCTACGTCTCACGGGTCTTCGCGACCTACTTCGGCTATCCGCGTCCCAAGGCCCACGAGCTGATGATCCAGGTGCACAACGAGGGCAGCGCGGTGGTGGCCACCGGGTCCCGCGAGGAGATGGAGACGGCGGTCAGCGGCATGCACTCCTACGGCCTGTGGGCCACCCTCGGGAGGGTCGGTCGGTGAAGATGTCGACGGGGCAGCCGCCGTGGTCCCTGGAACTCGAACCGGAGGAGACCTGGCTGCTGGGGATCCTGCTGGACGTCTACCAGCCGCTGGTCGACCCCGACGACGAGGTCGACTCCGACGGTGAGGCCGACCGGACCGAGGATCTCGACGGGCCGGAGGACGGCGACGCCGACGACGACTGCTTCGACTTCTGGGAGTCCGATCTCAGCCCGACGGTGATCGACCGGGACCACGAGGACCCGGCGCTGCGCAGGCTGTTCCCCGACGCCTACCCCGACGACGCACTGGCCAGCGCGGAGTTCCGCCGGTTCACCCTGGCGGGCCAGCGACGCGAGCGGCTGGACGACATCGCCTTCCTGCGCCGGGCCCTGGATGCCCTGGACGAGGGCCCGCTGATCGTCCAGGAGTCCCAGATCGATCAGTGGCTGCGAGTCGCCAACGCCCTGCGACTGGTGCTGGCCAGCCGCCTGGGGATCGTCGATGAGATCACCGCCGACCAGGCCGAGCGGACCGCCGAGCAGGACCCCTCCGACATCGTCCATCCCGCCTACGAGTGGCTCGGGGTGCTCATCGAGATCCTCATCGAGGTGTCCTGGGGGCAGGACTGAGAGCCGCCCCAACAGCCCTTGTCCGGGTTCGGTTCGACCAATACCGACCCCCGGTTGGTTAGGGTCGCCTATCCTCACCTACACTCATCCGCATGAGTGAGAACCCGAGCCGTCGGCTCAACGGCGATGCCGATGGCCTCCGCCAGTCCCTGCGCGGCGAACCCCTTTCCAGCTGCCTGACCGGCGTGCCTCGTGTCCTGCAGGCCACCGGCGCCCGCCCCGAGATGGCCCGTCGGCTGGCCGCCCTGGGACTGCGCCGGGGCGCCCAGGTGACCCTGATGACACGCACCGCCGGTCGCGGCGGGATCGTCTCGGTGGCCGGGGCCCGGATCGCGCTGGACCACAGCATGCTCGCCAGCCTCTACACCACCGACGCGAGGGATGCCGCATGAGCCCCAAGGTTGCCGAGGACGCGATGCGGGAGCTGTCGGGCCACAAGCACCGACCGGTGATGTCGGCCAAGGCGTGCTGCTCCGAGGGTCCCGACGAGTCGGCCACCGGGGCACCGGTCGTCGCCCTGGCCGGAGCCCCCAATGTCGGCAAGTCCACCCTGTTCAACCTGCTCACCGGAGCGCGGGTGAGCATGGGCAACTGGCCCGGCACCACGGTGTCGGTGTCCCGCGGCGTGTGGCACACCCACCACACCCCGGGCGCCCCGTCCGACCAGGACTGCAGCTGCCCGGAGGGGCAGTGCCACTGCGACCACATGGCCGACCACGACCGCGACATCACCCTCATCGACCTGCCCGGCGCCTACAGCATCGACCCGATGAGCCCCGACGAGGCCCTCACCCGGGCCCTGCTGGTCGACTGCCCGCCCGCCGAGGCCCCCGACCTCGTGGTGGTCGTCGCAGACGCCGCCCACCTGTCGCGCAGCCTCTACCTCGTCGCCCAGCTGAGGGAGCGCCCGCTGCGTGTCGTGGTGGCCCTCACGATGGTCGACGTCGCCCGCCAGTACGGCATCGAGATCGACACCTGGGCGCTGTCGGACAAGCTCGGCGTCCCGGTGGTCTCTCTGGACCCGCGGCGGCGCCGCGGCCAGCAGACCCTGGCGATGGCGGTCCGCAACCAGCTGGACGACCTGCCCCCCTGCCCCCGCGAGATCGCCCTGGACCCGGCCGAGCTGAGTGTCGGTCCCGACGCGCTGCCCGCGACCCCCACGGACACCGCGGACACCGCCGGCACCGGCACGGCCGACGCGGCGGCCGCCGATGAGGACGCCGACCTGGCCCGCGAGGACGAGCGCTTCGCCTTCATCGAGGACGCCGTCGCCGGAGGCACCACGGTCTCCGGGGAGAACCGCAAGACCACCTCGGACAAGATCGACCGGTGGGTCACCCACAAGGTCTTCGGACCGATCATCTTCGCCGCCGTGATGTGGATCGTCTTCGAGGTGACGACCACCGTGGCGGCACCCTTCCAGGACTGGCTGGACTCCTTCTTCTCCGGGCCGGTCTCCGAGTGGACCCACGCCGGACTGGCGGCCATCGGGCTCGGCGACACCTGGGTCAACGGACTGCTGGTCGACGGCCTGATCGCCGGCGTCGGCACCGTGCTCACCTTCGCCCCGCTGATGGCGCTGATGTTCATCCTGCTGGCGATCCTGGAGGACTCCGGGTACATGGCCCGCGCGGCCGTGGTCACCGACCGGATGATGCGCCGGATCGGACTGCCCGGCCGGGCCTTCATCCCGCTCATCGTCGGCTTCGGCTGCAATGTGCCGGCCATCTCGGCCACCCGTGCGCTGCCCCAGGCCCGCCAGCGGATCCTCACCTCGCTGCTGGTCCCGTTCACCTCCTGCACCGCCCGGCTCACCGTCTACGTGATGCTCGCCAGCACCTTCTTCCCGAAGATGGCCGGCACGGTGTGCTTTATCATGTACCTCGTCTCGATCGTTCTGGTGGTCCTCATCGGGATGGCGCTGCGCAAGACCCTGTGGCGCACGATGGGTTCCGAGCCGCTGGTGCTCGATCTGCCCCCCTACCAGGTGCCCACCGCCCGGCTCACCGCCAGCGTCACCTGGGTGCGCCTCAAGGGATTCCTGCGCACCGCCTCCGGCATCATCGTGGTCGCGGTGGCCGCGGTCTGGCTGCTGCAGTCGATCCCGGTCGTCGGAGGGGCGGGGTTCGGCGAGGCCGCCCCCGAGGACTCGGCCTTCGGGGTCGGGGCCTCCGCCGTCGCGCCGGTCTTCGAGCCCGCCGGATTCGGATCCTGGCAGACCTCCTCGGCGCTGGTCGTCGGGTTCGTCGCCAAGGAGGCCGTGCTGTCCTCGTGGGCCCAGACCTATGCGGTCGACGATCCCGAGGAGACCGGCAACGAGACCCCGCTGCAGGCCAAGGTGGTGGAGTCCTTCGAGCAGAGTTCGGGAGGACACACCTATCCCGCGGTCTGGGCCTTCCTGTTCTTCATGCTCTCCTACACCCCCTGCGTGGCGACCCTGGCCGTCCAGAAACGTGAGATCGGCATCGGTTGGACGCTCTTCGGTCTGGCGATGCAGCTCGCGGTGGCCTACATCGGCGCGGTCGCGATCTTCCAGATCGGCAGTCTGCTGTGGTGAGGGATGCCGGCACCGGGACCCTTCCCGACGAGACGACAGGCGGCAGGACGGCAGCGTCCTCCGAGGCGGGGACAACCGCTCCCGCCAGGCCCGTCCGCCCGCTCAGCCAGGTGCTGGCCGCCTTCCGGGCCGGCGCCGTCAGCCTCGACGAGATCGCCGAGAGGACCGGGCTGCCGGGCACCATCGTGCGCACCAGCGTCGCCCATCTGATCCGGATGGGGCGGATCGAGGCCCGCGAACTGTCGATGGGATGCCCCGGAGGGGGATGCGCCTCCTGCGCCTCGGCGCACACCGACGGCACCCCCGGGTGCGGTGCGGCCGGACCCTCCCAGGCCCGGCGGGGGCCCGTCCTGGTGCAGCTGAGTCTGCGCCGGTGAACGCTCCGTCGTAGGCTGGCACACCGTGAGCGATGATCCGGCCGGACCTGACGAGAACACCGTCGACTCACCGATCGGGGTCTTCGACTCCGGTTTCGGTGGGCTGACGGTGGCCCGGGCCGCCGTGGACCTGATGCCCAACGAGGACATCATCTATCTCGGCGACACGGCCCGGGCGCCCTACGGCGAGAAGCACATCGCCCAGGTCCGCCACTACGCCCTGCAGTGCCTCGACCGGCTCAACACGCACGGTGTCAAGGCCTTGGTGATCGCCTGCAACACCGCCTCCTCGGCGGTGCTGCGCGATGCCCGGGAGCGCTACGACGTGCCGGTCATCGACGTCATCATGCCCGCCGCCCGGCGCGCCTCGCTGGTCACCCGCAACGGTCGGATCGGGGTGATCTGCACCGAGGCGACCGCCCGATCGCGGTCCTACGAGGATGCCCTGGCCGCGGTGCCGGGGGTCCGCCTGACCACCTCCCCCTGCCCCCGGTTCGTCGAGTTCGTCGAGCGGGGGATCACCGGCGGCCCCGAGCTGGAGGCGGTGGCGCGCCAGTACCTGGCGCCGATCCGGGAGGCCGGCTGCGACACCGTGATCCTGGGGTGCACCCACTACCCGCTGCTGGCCGGTCTGATCAGTATGACCCTGGGCGACGAGGTGACCCTGGTGTCCTCCTCCGAGGAGTGCGCCCGGGCCTCCTACGCGGTCCTCACCCGGCGCGGCATCCTGCACACCGCCCCGAGGGAGCCGAGCCGCTACTTCCTCACCACCGGAAACGCCGAGAAGTTCGAACGGCTGGGACGCCGGCTGATGCAGGGATTCGTCCGCGACGTGCACCGAGTGGGGATGGACGAGACGCCGGCCCTGCTGGGCGACCGGGCCTTCGTGCGCTCCGCCGACGAGCCGGTCTCCTGAGGATCGTCCGTCGCCGGCACCCCGTTGACCGGAGCGCGGTCGGCCCCAGGATCTCGGCCGCCAGAAGTGTCGGCGGTGACCGCTACCCTTGGCGGCGTGACTGATTCTTCATCCAAGACCCGTGTCGACGGCCGTGACCTGGACCAGATGCGTCCGGTCTCCATCAAGCGTTCCTGGCTCTCCCAGGCCGAGGGCTCGGTGCTGGTGACCTTCGGACGCACCACCGTGCTGTGCAACGCCTCGGTCACCGAGGGGGTCCCGCGCTGGCGCAAGGGGTCGGGGCTCGGCTGGGTCACCGCGGAGTACGAGATGCTTCCGCGGGCCACCAACGACCGCAGCCCGCGAGAGTCCCGCAAGGGCAAGATCGGTGGCCGCACCCACGAGATCTCCCGGCTGGTCGGCCGCTCCCTGCGGGCCGTCGTCGACTACAAGGCCCTCGGCGAGAACACCATCGTGCTGGACTGCGACGTCCTGCAGGCCGACGGCGGGACCCGCACGGCCTCGATCACCGGCGGCTACGTGGCCCTGTGGGACGCCATCGCCTGGCTGCGCGAGCGCGGATCCCTGGCCGGGGAGCCGCTGACCGGATCGGTGCAGGCGATCAGCGCCGGCCTGGTGGGCGGGGTCCCGATGCTCGACCTGGCCTATGAGGAGGACTCCCGGGCCGACACCGACATGAACATCGTGATGTCGGGGGACGGCGATTTCGTGGAGATCCAGGGCACCGCCGAGGGGGCCCCGTTCAACCGGTACCTGCTCGGCCAGCTGCTCGACCTGGGGACCAAGGGCTGCGCCGAGCTCAAGGCCGCCCAGCAGGAGGCCCTGAAGGTGGAGCTGTGAGCCGCGTCGTGCTGGCCTCCCACAACCGGGCCAAACTCGTCGAGCTGTCGCGGACCTTCCAGGCCGCCGGCTCCGACGTCGAGGTGGTCTCCGTCGATGAGGTGCTCCGCTACCCGCCGCCCGCCGAGACCGGCGCCAGTTTCGTCGAGAATGCCCTCATCAAGGCCCGGGCCGCCGCCGAGCGCACCGGACTGCCGGCTCTGGCCGACGACTCGGGGATCGAGGTCGACGCCCTCAACAGGATGCCCGGCATCCGGTCGGCCCGCTGGTCGGGGCCCGAGGCCACCGACGCCGGGAACCTCCAGCTGCTGCTGGACCAGACCTTCGATCTGCCGGCCGAGCGCAGCACCGCCCGGTTCGTCTGCGCGATGGCCTTCGTCGACCCGGACGGCACCGAACTCACCGAGACCGCGACCATGGAGGGCCGGGTGATCCACCAGGCCCGCGGCACCAACGGTTTCGGCTACGACCCGATGTTCGTTCCCGACGAGCAGCAGGGATCCCTCACCAGCGCCGAGCTGAGCCCGGCGGCCAAGGACGCCATCAGTCACCGCGGCAGGGCGGTGCGCGCCATCGTGCCGGCGGTCATCGCCCACCTGCACGCCAAGGAGAGCTGAGATGCAGCAGTACCTCGACCTGCTGCGCCGGATCCTCACCGAGGGGTCCCGCCGCCAGGACCGCACCGGCACCGGGACGCTGAGCGTCTTCGGACACCAGATGCGCTTCGACCTGCGCCAGGGATTCCCACTGGTCACCACCAAGAGGATCTACACCCGGGCGGTCTTCGGGGAGCTGCTGTGGTTCCTGCGGGGGGACACCAATGTCTCCTGGCTCCACGACAACAACATCCACATCTGGGACGAGTGGGCCGACGAGAAGGGCGAGCTGGGGCCGATCTACGGCCACCAGTGGCGGTCCTGGCCCGATCTTCACGGGGGCAGCATCGACCAGATCGCCCGGGTCATCGAGCAGATCCGCACCGACCCCTGGTCGCGGCGTCACATCGTCAGCGCCTGGAACCCGGCCGAGGTCGACGAGATGGCACTGCCGCCCTGCCACACGATGTTCCAGTTCTACGTGACCGGCGACGACTCCGGGAGGCCTGCCTGGCTGTCCTGTCAGCTCTACCAGCGCAGCGGTGACACCTTCCTGGGGGTGCCCTTCAACATCGCCTCCTACGCCCTGCTGACCCACCTGGTCGCCCGGCTCACCGGGCTGCGACCCCTGGAGTTCGTCCACACCCTCGGCGACGCCCACCTCTACCTCAACCATCTCGACCAGGTCCACGAGCAGCTGGGCAGGACCCCCAGGGCGCTGCCCCGGCTGGTGCTCAGTCCCGACATCTCATCCATCGACGCGGTGGAGCTGTCCGACATCAGCATCGAGGGATACGACCCCTACCCGGCCATCAAGGCCCCGATCGCGGTCTGAACGATGAACGCGCACACGCCGATGCAGGTGATCGCCATCGCCGCGGTGGCCGACGACGGGTCGATCGGCTCGGGGGAGGACATGCTGTGGCACATCCCCGAGGACTTCCGACGGTTCAAGAGGGTGACGATGGGCCACACCCTGGTCTTCGGCCGACGGACCTTCGAGCAGATCGGCAGGCTTCCCGGGCGCCGGCACATCGTGTGCACCCGGGACCGGTCCTGGTCGGCGCAGGGGGTCGACGTCGCCCACTCGGTGCCCCGGGCCGTGGAGATGGCCCGACAGGCCGGTGAACAGATCTGCTACATCGCCGGTGGGGCGCAGATCTACGCCGACGCCCTCGGCCTGTGCACCGGCCTGGACATCACCGAGGTGCACCGCCGACCCGGCGGTGCGGCGCGGTTCCCGCAGATCACCCCCGACAGCTGGCGGGAGGTCTCCCGCCAGCGGCACGAGGGATTCGACTTCGTGCAGTACCTGCCGGTCCGGGCCGCCGGCGAGGACTGAGCGATGCGCTCCCGGGCGTCGGTCCTGCACCTGGACATGGACGCCTTCTTCGCCTCGGTGGAGCAGCGCGACAAGCCGTCGTTGAGGGGCAAGGCGGTCATCGTCGGGGGAACCAGCGGCCGCGGCGTCGTCTCGACCGCCTCCTACGAGGCGCGCGCCTTCGGGGTGCACTCGGCGATGCCGAGCGCCCAGGCCCGCCACCTGGCCCCTCAGGCCGCCTTCCTGTCGGGCCGCTTCGAGGCCTACCGGGAGTCCAGCCGAGTGGTGATGGGGCTGCTCCACGAGGTCTCCCCACTGGTGGAGCCGCTGAGCCTGGACGAGGCCTTCGTCGACCTGGAGTTCGCCGACATCGACACCGGGGATGTCGCAGCGGTGCGCAGACTGGCCGCCACCCTGCGCCACCAGGTGGCCGGGCGGACCGAGGGCCTCACCTGCTCGGTCGGGATCGGCTCAAGCAAGTTCATGGCCAAGGTCGCCTCCGAGATGGCCAAGCCCGGCCGGGGGCACCAGGACCATGTCGTGCTGGTCGAACCCGGCACCGAGGCCGACGTCATCGCCCCGCTGCCGGTCCGCGCGATACCCGGGGTGGGGCCGGTGGCGGCGGCCCGGCTGGACCGACTGGGAATGAAGAAGGTCGCCGACATCCGGCAGGCCTCCCGGGAGGAGCTGGTCCGGGAACTGGGTCAGGCCTGGGGGGCCGGTCTGGCCGATCTGGCCCTGGCCCGCGACGACCGCCCGGTGATCTCCTCACGGGAGGCGAAGTCCATCTCGGTGGAGGACACCTTCGAGCACGACCTCACCGACCGGGCCGAGTGCGAGCGGGTGGTCGACCGGGACGCCGCGCTGGTCTGCGCCCGGCTGCAGCACTCGGGGCGGTTCGCCCGCACGGTGACCCTCAAGGCCAAGATGTCGGACTTCAGCATCTGGTCGCGGTCGGTGACGATGACCGGGGCCACCGACTCCGCCGAGCGGGTCCGACGGATGGCCCGGCACCTGCTCGGATCACTGGACCTGAGGGAGGGGGTCCGGCTGCTCGGGGTGGGGGTGGCGAACTTCACCACCTCCGCCCAGGAGGAGCTCTTCGCGGTCGACGACCACGGAACACTGGTGGAGGACGTCGACCGGCTGCCGACGGTCGAGGGACCGTTGGGAGGACTGGCCGCCGGTCCCTTCGGCAGGCGACGGTCGATGGACGAGGGGATGCACCACTGGCGTCCCGGCGCCGATGTGGAGCACACCCGCTGGGGTCGCGGCTGGGTGTGGGGGTCGGGCCACGACGTGGTGACGGTGCGCTTCGAGTGCCGGGGGTCCAGCATCGGCCGGGTCCGTTCGATGGCGGCCGACGATCCCCAGATCAGCCGGGCCGACCCGCTGCCACTGGCCTGGACGCTGGACCACCGGGTGACCACGGTCGACGAGGATCCCGGCGTCGACCCGACGACACCTGACTGACCCGACGCAGTCGAGGCGGCCCGATCTCAGCCCAGCCACACATCCCGACAGGATGAGACAATCCCCCTCCGACAAGGATAAACATCCTTGTCGGAGGGGGATTGTCGCAGGTGCCGGAGAAGGGACTCGAACCCTTCCCGTAGATCCATTCCACAAGGTGAAACAATGGGAATTCCGACCACCGTGCCAGATATGTGCCAGAACAAGACGCCTCGAACCGGCCCCAAGACGTAGGTGTGGCCCCCGCCGGTTTCCAAGCGACGAGGGCCACGGGAAGAGGGTCGGAACACCCCTGCCAGAGCAGCCATGTGGCTGCACCACCAGGATGCCACCCGGCACAGACGGTTATTCGGCGATCACCGAAGAACTTCCCGGCTCCGGGAAAAGCTTCCCGGCGGCGGGGATGTCCACCAGGGCCATCGCGCCCATCGTCGGAGTCAGCAAGGCTCAGGTTTCCGTGGATAGGCGTGAGGCCGAGGTGTCCAGCGACTGGACACCTGCCTCTCCTGTCAGCCCGGACGAGACCGAGACCGAGCACAGGCTGCCCGCCCCTGGGCAGCCGTTCGGATGAACCGAACAGTTGCCCTCCACTGCCGTAATGGCAGCGCAGCTGGTCGGCCAACCACTGCCGTTACGACCGTGGTTGGGCCTCCGTTGTCGTAACACGAACGCAGCGCCGCCGGGGGCTCCGCAAGACGGAGTCCCCCTCGGCCTGCACTGCCGTTACAGCAGTGCAGCTCCCCGGGTTCTTCGGTGATCGCCGAAGAACCCGGTGGGCCCGTGTGAAACATCGGCCGTTTCTCGTGGAACAGCCCCGGTCGTTACGACCGGGGCTGAGTTCCTTCCATGACGGAAGCGGCTGCACCTCCATGGCACAGGTGCAGCCCGTCCGCACTACGGGTGGACTCTTGCCACCGTGGGCCTCCGTCTCCGTTATGAAGACGGTCGGGTATCCCGCGGGCGTGGGAGTGCCCCCGCTCCAGCACCAGGACGGGGGCACTCCGCTGCGCCGTCCACTCCGCGGCGCGGAACCGGTCAGGGGGTCTCGAAAGGGTTAGCCGTCAGGCCGGACCCCCCACCGGAGGATTCAGTTGTTCATCGTTCCTCGAACTGGAACGTCCGGCCCAGCTCGGCGGCGATGAGCCGGCGGGCCCGGTTGACCTGGGCGCCAGGGGAGGCGGCCTGCACCTCGTCCAGGCTCATCTCCGAACGACCGCCATTGTCCCGGTACGCGTCGGCGAGGAACCGCCACAGCCGCGGCCCGGCCTCGGGGTGCTCGGCCCGGTAGTACTCGAACGAGCCGGGCTCCAGTGCCTCCGAGGGCTCGCCAGCGTCGATCTGAGCGCCTCCCACCGCCTCGGCGTCCTCCCGGCCACCCACCGGGCTGTCAGGGCCGCTCATCGCTTCTCCTGCTCCAGGAGGAACAAGCCGATCCAACTGTCCGAGTCGGGCATGCGCCGATTCTGCGCACCACCCGACGCCCGACGCTGGATCTCAGCACGAAGCATGTTCCGACGATCGGCCGGCAGGCTCATCGCCCGCCCCACCAGCCCCGGATCCAGGTCCACGACCGGGGCCGCCGGCCCCAGCCGGACCGCGGCACGCTTCCCGGCCCCGGGAACCTTCCGGGACGCCGGCACCACCGGAGCCAGCAGATCCGCCCACCGGGGCCTGCCCGGGGCCACCCGCAGCCGCACAGCCGGCCGCGGCACCACATCATCCCAACGATGATTGCTCATCACGCCACCTCCACTGTCTGAACGACCCCGTCGGCCCGACGGGTCACCTGCCCGTACCGCAGCCACCCGAGCTGGGTACCCAACACCTTCGGATCGACCTGGGAGAACGCCTCGACCGGGCTCGCCTCCAGCCACACCCCGCCCGACGCGACCACGTAGGCGGTTCCCGGCTCCCGGACCCCGCCGGTGGCCAGCACCAGGGGACGATCGGCCGGCCCCAGCTGGGCGGCCGCATAGGCGCGCACGATCTTCGGCCGGTCGGCCGCATGACACAGCACCAGGTCGGCACCCGACGGCCACGCCGCCCCGCAGGCGACCTCCGCAGCCTCCAGGTCGGCGGCAGCCGGCGCACCATCGGCCAGCTGACGAACCAACTCGGCCTCCAGGGCCACACTCGCGACAGCCACACCCAGACGGTCGAGCTCGACCATCGCGGCCACACCCCAGTCGGCCACCTGGGCGGACCGGCTCGTCGACCAGCCGGCCAGCGTGTACCGCTTCTCGTCGCCCTCCAGCTGCGAGAGGTCGGTTCCAGCATCGGCCGGATTCGCACTGCCCGGGTTGACCACCCCGGCCGGGAACACGTCCCACCGAAGCGGCGTCATCAGCTTCGCAGCCGACGAGGCGGTCACCGGCTGCGCGTACCCGTCCAGCCACGCCGACAGGCCCGGCAGCTCGACGGCAGGCGGGGTGACGAACACCTCACCCACCGAGGCCACGCCCAGCCCGGCGGCACGCGCCTGGGCCCTCACATCAGCCAGCTGGGAGGACACCCGAAGCCTGCCACCGGCAGCACGGACAGCAGCCTCACCGCCGAACGCCCGCGGCATGTTCGAGCCGACGTGATCCACGCCGCCGTCGATGCCATGCACCAGCGGCCCCTCAGCCGACAGCACCAGGTCAAGCACCCGGGAGTGCTCCCCATCCGCGTACGGGTCCAGACCAGCCACCACCTGGGGAACATCCCTCAGCGCCTCAGCGGCCCGCCGGGATCGGGTCACACGCTCCGCCCGGGAGATTCCCTCCTCACCCACACTCGCGGCCAGGTCCCGCACCGCGGTGAACAGCTGCTCGGCTGCCCCCAACTCCGCCGTCTCACCCATCAGTGTTCCTTCCTCGTCGGCGGGATCTCGTCCGCCACCACGAGCCATGTCCGGCCCGACCGTCGGGCCCGGATCTTCTGCGCGGAAGCCCAGTCCCGGGCCGTCCGCACAGGCACCCCGCAATTGCCTGCCCACTCAGTCAACGTCACCCAGGCACCCCCAGACCAGCGGCCAGGATCAGATTCGCCGAAAACGGCGAACTCCCGGGCCCGACGGGCGATCAGATCCAGCCGGCCGGTCTCCCGGCCCCGCCCACTCAACCGCCGCCGCACCATCTCGGAATCCATCACGTCGGCGAGCTCCTGGGCATCGATCGGCACCCCGAACAGCATCACCGAAGCCACGGGTCCGCCTCCCCATCGAGATGGTCAACCGGCCTCAACCGCCGCCACAAGTCCAGCCGGCCACCACGCTGCAACGCCACATACAGCCCGTGCTCAGACAGCCGCAACGCCGAACAGACCCCCGCCAAGGACTCCCCGAACGACAACAGCCACTCGACCTCCTCCACCGTGGCCGCGGTGGTCGAAGGACGGCCCCTCCGCGGCTTCACCGGCTGATCGTCAGCCACGACCGGACCCCTCCCCAAGAGTTCCAATCCGAAGAGAGAGAACATGGATGGGCATCGGCGGTGTCTGAGGGGGCCTGCTGCTCAAAAAAACGGGCGGCGGTCATCGTCGAACGATTCGTTGAACGGATCGTTGACGATCGGTTGACGATTCGTTCGCTGGTCTCGGTTGCCGGATCACGTAGTCGATGAGTCCGTGTCCGGGTTCGGTGATGGTGACGCGGATCTCGCCTCCGCAGTCGGGGCAGCGGTTGATGCGGGGTGCAGTCGGCTTGCCGCACTGGTTGCAGCGTCGGCGCCTCATGATGCGTTGCCCTGGGGCTGGTCGTTGGGCTGCTGGTCGGTGGGGCGTAGTTCCTTCATCCTCGACTCGACCGCGGCGCGGAGCTGTTCGCTTCGGTTGATGACCTCGCCGTACTTCGCGCATGCCTTGGTGAGCTCGGGGTAGTCGCATCGCTGGATGATGTGGAGGATGCGGGTCTCTTCCTGTTCGTCGGTCTCGGTTGTCTTGGGTCGGCGGTGTGTCTTGGCCTGGGCTCGGGCGAAGGCGGGTGGGGTCTGGCCGTAGTGGGCTGGCTGGCTGGTGTGCTGCTCGATGGCAGCTGCCTCCCACGGGTCGGTGGCTTGTGGGTCGGGTGTGCCGGTCAGGACTTCTCCGGTGGTGATGTCCACGGTGTTGTTGGCGAAGAGCTGGCCGGGTTCGTCGGTGGTGGCCGGAGCGTCAGCGGAGGTGGTGTTCCTCGCGCGCGCGGACTGAGGTGAGTTACAAGCAGACGCGCTACGCGCGCGGGAAGAGGAAGTGGAAGTGGTAGTGGAAGTGGTAGTGGAAGTGGAAGTGGTGCGCGTGCGCGGGCGCGCACCACTACCAGGTGAGTTCGGGACTGAGTCCCCGACTGAGTTCGGGACTGAGTCCCCGACTGAGTTCTGGACTACTTCCGGAGTAGCCCCTGAACTAGTACCGGGAGTAGTTGGGGAACTAGTTCCTGAGTAGTCCGAGACGGGGTCCTGAAGGGGGTTCGGGACCCCCTTCGGAAGGTCGTAGATCTGAAGGTCACCGTCAGGGTTGAGCTCGGCGTACAGCTCGGCCAAGATCTCCTCGACGCGCTGCTGCTCGGTCTTCTTGTCGCGATCGCCCACACGGTCGTGCTTCACCTGCGAGGTGTCGATCTCCCGCAACGACTCAGCCATGGCCAGGCGCAGTTGCTTGGATTCGATCTGGGCCGCAGCACGGGCGGCAGCCCGCATGTTGTTGGACCTCTTCCAGGTACCGTCTCGGTCGATCCACGACGGGATCAGCACCTCTCCCGTGTCGTCGTCCACGACGATGAACCCGTGCTCGGTGAGCTCGTCCAGGTCGGCGTCAAGGTCGGCCTGCGAGTAGTCGGCCGCCGAGCGAAGCCACTGCCGGGTGTTCATCAGAACCACGCCGCACGCGGACCTGCTCGGGATTGAGCACAGGTACCAGAACAGTCCTTGAGCTGACCGGCTCAGCGCCTTCATCTCCGGGTCGCGCCAGGTCCCCGTAGAGATCGGAAAGTACAGGTCTTTCACTTCGAGCCTCCCGGCTTGCCGCCGGCCACCAGGGCAGCGGGGAACGTGTGTCCGGCACTCGAGTGCCGGGGGTGGACTGGCCGGGCCTCAGCGGCCCGGGCGGAGCCCCCGCCAGCGCGATGCTGGCGGGGGCTGATGCTGCTGTTGCCGGTCACTTGGTGCGCTCCAGTTCCGCCAGGAGCCGGCTGTAGTGGTCGTCGTCCAGGAGGCGGCGGAGGCGGCGCAGGGCACGGCGCTGGCCGATCGGTGCGGAGCGGACCATCTGGGCCATGCCGGCCAGGTTGACGATCTCCTCGGGCTGCCCGTCGATCACGGCGACAGTCCAGTTCTCCGGGGAGACGACGCCGTACAGGTTCAGACCGTCAGCCATGGTGGGCCTCCAGGATGATCGAGTCGGCGGCGAACACCATGTCGGTGAGTCGTTCGAGCTGGGCGGACGGCGTGGACGGTTGCAGCCCGTCGGCCTCCAGGGCTTGGAGTCGGTGCACCTCGTTGTCGAGGACGTTGCAGATCAGCTGATGCTCGGCCTCGGTGAGGACACGGTCAGACATGGCGGGCCTCCTCGTCGGAGTGCTCGGGCAGGTGGTCGGCGTCAAGGTCGGCCGCGATCTCTTGGAGCGCGGCGATCAGCGCGGGAAGCTCGGCCCGGGTGAAGAAGCACGTCCCGCCGTCCACGCCCACCAGCTCGATGGTCTCGAAGGAGTCTTCGGTGACGGCCCCGTCACAGGTGAAGTCCCCCCAGCGCACCAGGTCAACCTCAGTGTCCTTGTGCCCCGACGTGATGGGGAACTCTCGGATCCAGTGCATTGAGGCCGTGGGGTCGTTCGGGTTCTTCTGGTAGAAGGCCCGGAGTCGGCCGGCCCACCGGGGACGCTGGGCCTTTATCCTCGCCATCACATCGTTGGGCAGGTACTCAATCGTCTTGCCCTTACCGTTCCACTTCATGCCTGGGCCTCCCCGAGCTGGTCGCGGTCGGTGAACACGCTGTCGATGCTGTGGCGGATCGTGGCCGCGGTGCGCTCGCGGCGCCGGCGGGCGTTCGCGGTCGGGATGTTCTCCCACGCCGGGGTGCATTCCAGGATGGTGACGGTGCAGCCATATCGGCGGAGCAGTGCGGCCCGGTCTCTCGCCGCGGATCGTGACTTGTAGATCCGGTCCGTCTTCGGCCAGTAGAAGGCCGGCACCTGCTCGGTCGGGGTGAACGTGTCGGGCACCCAGTCGGGGTCAAGCGCCCCGTCAGTGATCAGCGCGGCGGCCGGGTAGGCCACCTCCAGGCAGTAGAGGCGAGGTTCGGTAGTCTTGGTCATGTCCTTCTCCTTGTTGGGGGTTGGGTTGGCTCCGGCGCGACGGTCTTGGCGGATAGGCGCGTCGGAGTTGAACTTGTAGGGGCCGGGAGTGTCGAGGGCGACACCGCGGCGGGGCCGGCTGACAGCGGCCATGGCGACCAGCACCAGGGCAACGGCCAGGTAGACCAGCAAGCCGCTGTTGCTGGCGGTGGGGATCGCGTTCATCGGTCGCCGCCGTACGTGGTGAACAGGGCGTCCATGTCGCCGTCCTTGATTCGGATGATCTTCCCGCGGCGGTAGATCTTCAGGGCTCCGGAGGCTATCTGCTTCCTGACCCAGTCAGTGGACACTCCCCATCGCTCTGCCTGCTCGGGGATTGAGCCGGCCCCCTTGGCGGGCTTGATCTTCGTCGTTGGCATGTGCTTCCTCCTCGGTCTTGCGTGGCTCTGACGCGCTCACGCTTGTTGTGAGGAGACTAGCACGTCTTGCGAGGTGATGTCATAGGGGCGCTATTGCAGATTGTGGCCAGCACCGGGCAAGGTGGGGGCATGGAGGGTCAGCCAGAGGAGCACACCGGGGATCTGCTGATCGGTGGACGGTCTGGATACATCGTGGGATCCCGGGTCCAGATCAGCCCGCACCTCGAGGGGCCGGCTATCGCCGAGATGGAGTCCTACCCCGAGGATCCCCGCTTCAAGGCGGTCTTGAGCATGCATGCCATGACGGGGAAGGGGTACCAGCTACGGGAGCTGACCTTCAGTGCCCGCGAGGGAGAACCGGAGCTGACCAGCGCCGCCCTCCGGGAGTTCCCCGTTCGGGAGCGGGTACGAGAGGCGGCCATCCAGGTCATCGCGGGAATGGTCAGCTCCAAGTTCGGCAATTTCACCGAAACGATCAAGCACATACAGGACCAGGTGAAGGAAGCCGGCGGCAGGCTCAGGCCCACGGCGGAAGTGCTAGAACTCGTCGCCATTGCTCATGAGTTCTGCCAGGTGCTCCAGATCCCCACCATCAAGAACATCCAAGCGATGTTCTCGATCCCGAACCGCACAGCCTCTCACTGGGTCCGCCTCTCTAAGGATCGGGGCCATCTCCAGGACGACCCCATCAATGTCGCGCCAGATCCCACAGCGAAGGTGTGGACCACTCGGCTCAGCGCCGAGGAGGTAGACCGACTGATCGGCGGGGCCTCTCCGAAGGATGGCGACTAGTCGCCCGGGATCTTCCGCCTCGCCTCGGTGATCGTCTTGTCCAGGCGGGCGGCACGGTCCCGGTCACGCCGCGCGGACGGCACCTGATACAGCATCGCAACGTCGGCGGTCGTGTGGCCCAACAGCCTCTTGAGCTCCTCGAGGGTTGCCCCGTCCTCGGCGGCCAGAGTCGCGGCCGTACGTCGCAGATCGTGAATGGTCAGGTTCGGCCGGCCGATAGCGGCGGCCGCCTTCTTGTGGTTGCGGTTCAGCGTGCTGTCGTTCATCGGCGAGTGGCCGTCACGGGCGGGGAACACCAGGGCGTCCCGGCCGGCCACCGGTTGCGAGGCGATCCACGCCGCCAGCGTCGGCACCAGGAACTTGGGCACGGTGATATCCCGCCGGCCGGCGTCACTCTTCAGATCGGCGAACCGGTACACCAGGTGATGATCCACCGTCGGCTTGATGACCTGCTGGCGGACATGCAGCGTCCCGCCCTTCAGGTCCACGTCACGGCGCCGCAGGCCTCGCAGCTCCCCGGACCTCAGGGCGCACGTGGCCGCCAGGGACAGCGCAGCCCGGTAGTGCTCCGGTACGGCATCCAGGTAGGTGAGGAGCACGTCGACGGGGAGCGCGTCCACATCCTTGGATCGGCGAGGCTTGCCCGCACCCTTCAGCCTGCACGGGTTCCGATCGATCCACCCGTCATCCACTGCGTCGTTGAAGATCGAGCGCACCAGGTCGTAGCACTTCCCGCGGCTCGTCTTCCGTCCCGGACAGCAGCCGTCGTACCATCCGGCGATGTCGGCCGGCGCGAACTGGTCAATGCGGATATGGCCGATCGCAGGATTGATGTGCAGGCGGAGGAGCTTCTCGTAGTCCTGGGCGGTCAGGGGCCGCAGTGGCCGGCTTGAACGGTTCTTCCTGCGCGCCATGATCGTGCCGGCGTAGGCGGCGAACGTGGGCACGGACTTCCTACGGGCCCGCGTCTCGGGCGGAGTCCAGGTGCACATGGAGATGAGCATCTCCTCGTCGGCGAGCCATGACTCGGCGTGGCCCTGCATCGCGAACGTCCGGTCGGCCTTGTGCTCGATGGTGTCCGGGCCGATGTAGCGGGCCTGCCACTTGCCCGATGGCAGGTGCCGGATGCTGCCGAATCCGCGTCTCGCCATGGTGTCCTCCGTGCCAGATACGTGCCATAACTGCCCATTTCTGGGCTGATTTCAGCCTACCTGCACATACCGACAAGATACGCAAATTACCCTCTGGCAAGGCTGTTTGCGCTTGTCAGAGGGGAATCATGAATGGTGCCGGAGAAGGGACTCGAACCCTCACGCCACAAGGCACAGGAACCTAAATCCTGCGTGTCTGCCAGTTCCACCACTCCGGCCGGGGCGCCCGCGGGGGCGCCGGGGGCTCAGCCCGGGATCAGATCTTGAGTTCGCGACACAGCTTCTCCACGTGGCCCTTGGCCCGCACGTTGTACTGGGCGAGGCTGACGATCGGTCGGCCGTCGTCCTGGACGTCCACCACGAAGGTGGACCGGATCACTCCCTCGATCTCCTTGCCGTAGACGTTCTTCAGACCGTAGGTCCCGTAGGCCCGCATCACCTTCGTGTCGGCGTCGGAGAGCAGGGTGAGGGTCAGCGACTCCTTCTCGGTGAACTTCCGCAGCCGGTCCACCGAGTCCGGGGAGATCCCCAGCACGGTGTACCCGGCGGCCGAGATCGCGTCGTGGTGGGTGGTGAAGTCAACCGCCTGAGTGGTGCACCCGGGTGTCATCGCGGCCGGGTAGAAGTACACGATGACCCGCTGTCCGGTGAGCTTGGAGAGGGTCACCGGATGGCCGGAGGCATCCGGGAGAGTGAAATCGGGGGCGATCGATCCGGGGGCGAGGCGAATGCTCATGCGCTCACGATATAGGCTGTCGCCACGGCTTGGCGCGCGGGCCGACGTTGACACGTCGGACGTCGTCGAGACGATTCAGGAACCACGGTCGGCCCAGCGCCGGCCGATTTTCAGGTGGTCGCGTCTCAGGGAGGGCCAAATGGCTGACAACCGACAGCAGGGCAAGGCGAAGGACACTCGTTCCGCCGATCAGATCAGGCGGGACATCGCCGCTGCACGGGCCAAGATGTCGGCCACGGTGGAGGGCCTCACCGAGCAGTTCCACCCCGCTGCGGTCAAGAACCGGGTCGTCGAGGACGCCAAGGAGTTCGTCCAGAAGGAGTACACCAGCGTCCGGGAGAAGCTGATCTCCCAGGTCAAGGACGAGGACGGCTGGCGCACCGATCGGCTCAAGCTGGTCGGCGGCGCCTCCGCGGGGGCGGTCACCGGGCTGGTGCTGCTGCGTGCGGTGGTCGGCAAGGTGACCGGATCAACGGCCCGCAAGAAGTTCGAGAAGGCCCAGGTCACCGCGGCCAAGGACGCCAAGAAGCAGGCGAAGAAGCAGCGCAAGACCGATGCCAAGGCGGCGAAGACCGCCAAGAAGCAGGCGAAGAAGCTGGCCAAGACCATCGCGAAGTGATCGTGCAGCGGTGAGCGAGCACACGGAGGGCGGCGACACTGCCGTCGACCTGCCCATCCGGATGCTCGGCGACCGGGTGCTGGTCTCCACGAAGGGGGAGGACGCCGAGCGGCGCAGTGGATCGGGAATCGTCATTCCCGCCACCGTGACGATGGGCCACCGGTTGAGCTGGGGCCGGGTCGTCGCGCTGGGCCCGGCGGTGCGCCAGGTGGTGCTGGGGGACCGGGTGCTCTTCGACCCCACCGATCGGCCCGAGGTCGAACTCGAGGGATCCAGCTACACCCTGCTGCGCGAGGAGGAGATCCACGCGGTGTCCACCGCCCAGCAGGATTCCGACAGCGAGGTCGGCATGTACCTGTGAGACCGCCCAGGCCGAACAGCCTGAGAATTCTCCCTGAGTTGACCGGACCGCGCTGCTAGCATGAGGGGCACCACACGGCGGGGGCACGTGGTGATGACGTGCACCGTCACATTCAAGGGAGAATGAGTGATGCCAGTTTCACGTCGCAATTTTCTGGCCGGGCTCGGGGGTCTTGGTTCACTGGCTGTGCTGAGCGCATGCGGGTCCAACTCCGATTCCGGCACGGGTTCCTCGGCCGGGGCCTCCTCGGGCCCCGCCTTCACCGGGAAGGGACCCATCACCTATGCCACCGGCAAGGACACCTCGGGAAAACTCCAGGAGATCCTCGGTGACTGGAACAAGACCCATCCCGACGAGAAGGTCACACTGACCGAACTTCCGGAGTCGGCCGACGACCAGCGCGCGGCGATGATCCAGAACTTCCAGGTGAAGTCGGACTCCTACTCGGTGGTCGGGATGGACCCGATCTGGGTGGCGGAGTTCGCGGCCCAGCAGTGGGTGGCGGCGCTGCCGGCCGACACCGACACCTCGGGACTGCTGAAGTCCAGCGTCGACTCGGCAACCTATTTCAAGAAGCTCTACGGCGTTCCGTTCGCGACCAACGGCCAGCTGCTGTTCTACCGCAAGGACCTGCTGGACGCCGCCGGGGTCGGCGTGCCGACCAGCTGGGACCAGATGTGGGCGGCCTGGGACAAGGTGAGGTCGAGCCCGGCGGCCAAGGGGATGTCGGCCTATGCCGGTCAGCTGACTAAGTACGAGGGGTTGACGGTCAACTTCACCTCGGCGGTGCTGTCGGCCGGTGGCAAGGTCTTCGACGAGAACGGCAAGCCGACGGTCGACTCCGCCCAGGCGAAGGCCGGTCTGGGGGCCCTGGTCAACGGATTCTCGAAGGGGTTCATCCCCAAGGAGGCCCTCACCTACAAGGAGGAGGAGTCGCGTCAGGCCTTCCAGGACGGCAAGCTGATGTTCCTGCAGAACTGGCCCTACGTGTACTCCAAGGCCGCCGCCACCGACGGTTCCTCGAAGGTGGCCGGCAAGTTCGCCGTCGCACCGGTTCCCGGCATCGGCAGCAACCCGGGCATGACCGTTCTGGGCGGCCTCGTGCTGGGCATCTCTGCCTACGCCAAGAACAAGGCGACGGCCTTGGAGTTCGCCAAGTACATGGCCAGTGAGAAGGTCCAGAAGGTGTGGGCGCTGGCCACCAGCCAGGCACCGGTGGTCACCTCGCTGTACTCCGATGCCGAGGTCATCAAGGCCTACCCGTACACCGAGGAGCTGAAGAAGGCCCTCGACAGTGCCGGAACCCGACCCCAGGTGCACAACTACGGCGACGTGACGCTGGCCATCCAGAATGCCGTCTACCCGGCGCTCAGCGGCAGGACAGGTGTCGACGCGGCCCTGAAGGATCTGCAGACGAAGCTCGAGGCCCTGGCCAAATGAGCCGCCGGGCACGATCTGGCGAGGAGAGGAAGGAGGAGCGGTTCGCCTATCTGCTCCTCCTCCCCACCTTCCTGGTGCTCGCCCTGGTGGTCGGTTTCCCGCTGGTGCTGTCGCTGTGGCAGTCCCTGTTCCGCGGTGGCTCCGGTATCAACCCGCAGACCGGTCTGGTGGAGAAGGGCGACGTCTTCGTCGCGCTGGGCAACTACACGGCTGTCTTCTCGGACCCGGATGCCTCGGCCCAGTTCTGGAACGCCTTCTGGAATACCTCCTTCTTCACCGTCGTCGGGGTGCTCGTCGAGACGGTGCTGGGGGTGCTGATGGCCCTCATCATGGTCCGCGGGATGCGCGGGCTGGGGTGGGTGCGGGCCGGCATCCTGGTGCCCTGGGCGATCCCGACGATCGTCTCGGCGCTGATGTGGAAACTGATCTTCAACGCCGACGGGGTGGCCAACAAGCTGATCGGCAACCAGATCCTGTGGACCACGGAGGGCTGGCAGGCCAAGGCCGCGGTCCTCATCGCCGACATCTGGAAGACCGCCCCCTACATCGGGCTGCTCACCCTGGCGGGCCTGCAGACCATCGACACGCAGGTCTACGAGGCCGCCAAGGTGGATGGGGCGAGCGCCTGGCAGTCCTTCTGGAGGATCACCCTGCCGCTGGTCAAACCGGTGCTCATCGTGGCGGTGTTGTTCCGCACCCTGGACGCCATGAGGATGTTCGACCTCCCCTACGGCCTGCTGGGCATGCTGGACTCCGGCAAGACCCTGTCGATGCTGTCGTGGTACCAGGCGGGTCAGTCCCGCTACGGGGAGGCGGCGGCCTACTCGCTGTACCTGTTCGCCTACATCTGCCTCATCGTGCTGGTCTTCGTGCGGGTGCTGGGGGCCGACATCATGGGGTCCCAGGAGAGCGGGAGGAATCGCAGCAGGAAGGGCGGGAAGGGCGACGCCCCGGCGTCGGATCCCGCCGGGGCCGCGACGGCAGGGGGCAGGTCATGAGTGGCGAGACGCAGGACACCTCCAGGGCTGTCGCCGACGATCAGCTGGAGGAGGTGCGGCGACGCCGGCGGCGTCCCTCCCGGGTGGCCGGCAGAGTGCTCACCTGGATCGGGATCGTGATGATCGTCGTCTACTGCCTGGCGCCCTTCTACTGGATGATCGTCTCGGCACTGCGGCTGCCCTCGATGGGTCTGGACACCTCCTTCATCCCCGACCCGGTGAGCCTGGACAACTTCACGGCGGTCTTCCAAGGCCGCAACCACTTCGGCCGGGCGCTGGTCAACTCGCTGATCGTGGCCGGCCTCACCACCGCCCTGGTGCTGGTGGTCGGTACGGTGGCGGCCTATGCGATGGCCCGGCTGCGGTTTCGCGGCAAGCCGCTGGTGCTGTTCGCGATCATCTCGACCTCGATGTTCCCGGTCGTCACCCTCATCGTCCCGCTGCTGCGGCTGTTCACCGGGGGGTATGCGTTCTTCCCGGTCAACTGGATCAACACCTACCAGGCGATGATCCTGCCGTCGATCAGCTTCGCCCTGCCGCTGGCGGTGTGGACCCTCAACGCCTACTTCCGGCAGCTGCCCCACGAGCTGGAGGAGTCGGCGATGGTCGACGGCGCCACCCGCAGCCAGGCCTTCCGCCGGGTGATCCTGCCGCTGGCGGCGCCCGGCGTGTTCACCACGGCGATCATCACCTTCATCGCGGCCTGGAATGAGTTCCTCATCGCCCTGACGATGGTCAATGACAATGTGCACATGACCGCGAATGTGGCGATCTCGAAGTTCACCGGGGTCTCGGGCTATGACACCCCCTACGGCACGATCATGGCCGCCGGCGTCATCGTCACGGTGCCCCTGCTCATCGTGGTGCTGATCTTCCAGCGCCGGATCGTGGGCGGGTTGGCGGCGGGCTCGCTCAAGTGAGAGTCGGACCGGCGGGTGGCGGGTTCAGCGCGCGTAGCGGGTGACGAAGGCGCTCAGCAGGCGGTGGGAGTCCTCCACCTCGGCGAGGGCGACCCGCTCGATGAGGGGTTCCATCTCCTCGGGGTCGAAGTATCCCTTGTCGCGGTAGATCCGGATCCGCTCGGTGATCCCCTCGACGTCCAGCTCGGGATGGAACTGGGTGGCGTAGAGGTTCTTGCGGATGCGGAACATCTGCACCGGGGCGGCGGTGCCGGTGGCCAGCAGCACCGCACCGGCCGGGAGCCGGTGCACCGACTCCTTGTGGCCGACGAAGGCGTCGAACCGGTCGGGGACGCCGGCCAGCCGCACCAGCGGGTCGCTCCGGCCGTCCTCGGTGAGGCTGACGGTGACCGCGCTGACCGGCTCGGGGTAGGTGTGGTCGATGAGTCCGCCCTGGTGGACGCCGAGGGTCCCGACCCCGTAGCAGGCGCCGAAGAAGGGGAAGTCGCGGGCCACCACCCGGTCGAGCAGACCGGACAGCTCGCTCTCGGCGCGCACCTGGTCGGGGGACTTCTCCTCGGTGGGGTCCGAGGTGCTGTAGGGGCTGCCGCCGACGATCACCCCCGACAGCTCGTCGAGATCGACCCGGGGCAGCGGGGAGCGGTCGAGCTGGGAGTAGACGACGTCTCGGGGAGTCAGTCCGCAGTAGCGCAGCATCGCCCGGTACTCACCGCGGGCGGCGGCGTCCTCGGGGCGGGTGGCGATCAGCAGGAAGGGTTTCACAGGACATCCCTCGGGACCAGCGTCGTGCTCAAAGTGGAGAAAAGGACCTCTTCAATGAAGAAGAGGTCCTTCGGCCTGGTGCGCCGCCAGGGACTCGAACCCTGAACCCGCTGATTAAGAGTCAGCTGCTCTGCCAATTGAGCTAGCAGCGCCGGCGAGAGAGAACATTACCGCAGACCGGCAGACATCCCAAATCGGGCTGGCGCGGCCACCCTGACGGTGGTGCTGACGGTCACGGTCGGCCCTCCCGGACCGCCTCGATCCGGCGGGCCCGCAGGGCCTCGATCTCGGGCATGTCGAGGGGTTCCAGGGGGCGGCCCAGGGCCGTCTCCAGGAGATGATCGGCCAGGTCGGGATTGCGGGAGAGCACCGGCCCGTGCGGGTAGATGCCGTACACCCGTCCCTGCACCGCACCATCGGTCTGTCCGTCGCCGTTGCCCCAGCCGACCTCCATGGAGGTCAGCGGGGTGGCGCCGGAGCCCAGCTGGGTCCAGCCGCCGTGGTTCTCGAACCCGGTGATGAGGGAGCTGGTCCCGTCGGGCCTGGTCCAGTGCGACAGGGACTCTCCGACGGCCCGCTCGGGGCCCCGGCGGGTCTCGATGTCGAGCAGTCCCAGTCCGTCAATGATCTCGTCCCGGGCGCCGATGGTGAAGCTCTTGCCGCAGATCTGGTAGCCGGCGCACACCGCGAAGAGCACGGCGCCGTTGTCCAGGGCGGTGAACAGACCGCGGTCGGTCTTCAGCTCGTGGACGGCGGTGGTCTGGGCGATGTCCTCCCCGCCGCCCATCAGGTAGACCGCGCCGTCGGTGGGCACCGGGTCGCCGGGCTCCACGGGGACCAGCTCGGCGTCGATCCCGCGCCACTGGAGTCTTCTGGTGAGGATGACGGCATTGCCGTGGTCGCCGTAGATCCCCAGCAGGGACTGGTACAGCAGGACGATCTTCACAGGTGCGGCGCTCATGCCAGCCCCCCAAGTCGACGCAGTTTCTGGAACGGGGTGTAGGTGGACAGCACGTCGATGGGATGGTCCTTGTCCCAGTGGCCGGCCAGCAGCGGGGACTCGAGGGCCTCGGCGAGGTCCTCGATGACGACATGCTCGACGCCGGCGTAGCTGAGCCGCACGGCCAGGTCGAGGGCGCGAGGTCCGGTGCAGATCACCGTTCTCCCGACCAGCTGCTCGTAGTCGACGTCCCACAGCCAGGAGACGTCCTTGCCGTCGGCGGCGACCGCGTCGATGGCCAGCACCAGGGGGTCGGAACTGGTCAGCGGCAGGGACTCGGTCCAGCCCGCGGGGTTCTTCGACAGCAGCAGGCGCACCTCGGTGCCGGAGATCACGGTGGTGGCGTAGCGGCCGGCGGGTGAGGCGACGGTGTGCATCCCGGCGAGGGCGTCGTCGGGGGAGATGCCCATCTCGACGGCGGCGGCCAGGGCGCAGGTGGCGTTGGTGAGGTTGAAGTGTCCGGGGACCTGGAGATCCAGGTGGTGCCGGTCGCCCTTGCGGGAGACGGCCTCCTCGCCGTCCACCCACCAGTCGGCCTCGGGCTGACGCAGCGGACAGTCGGGACAGTGCCAGCTGGTGGCCTCGTGGATGAGGACTCCGCCGCAGTTGGGGCACAGTGTGGAGTCGGCCGTCCAGCGCGGTTTGGTGTCCACCCAGACCACGGCGCGGGCGCGCTGGCAGACCCAGACGATGAGCGGGTCGGAGGAGTTCGCGATGACCATCGGTCCGTCGGGGCCGGCGGCGGCCAGGGCGGCCCGCCAGTCGCGTCCCAGGAAGGTCAGTTCGTGGTTGCGGTCCAGCTGGTCGCGGCTGAAGTTGAGCAGCACCAGGATCTCGGGATGTCCCAGTCGGACGGTGTCGGTGACCACCCGCTCGTCGGTCTCCAGGATCGCGACGGGGGCCTGGGGGGCCTCGCCGAGAGCCGAGACGATGCCGTGGTGGAGGTTCGCCCCGTCGGCATTGGTGACGACCTCGGTGCCGTCGTCGTCCAGTCCGGCGCGCACCGCGGCGGCCAGGAAGTGGGTGGTGGTGGTCTTGCCGTTGGTGCCGGTGACCGCGGCGATCCGGCGGGAGGCGATGAGTTCGGCGAAGGCCCTCGGATCCAGCTTGGTGGTGACCTTCCCCCGGATCGAGGCTCCCGATCCGCGTCCGGCCATCCGTGAGGCCAGAGCCGCTACTCGTCCTGCCAGCAGTGCCGTCCGCAACCGGGGGGAGGGACGTCGGCGCGGCTGCCGGGGGGATCGGGACTCTCTGCTCATGGCCCCATCATGGCAGCTTCCGGAAAACCGGGCCGTCGCGGTGGTGGGAGTTGGCAGGGAGTTGCCCCCGGCCTGTCGGGGGTTGCCAGGGGGTTGCCCCCCGGCCTCAGAAAAACTGTCAGTGGTCGCTGGCACCGTGGAGACCATGAGCAGCGAGAACCGGTCAGGGTCGGGTGAGGCGATGGCCGCCGCCCTGGCGCGCCTGCCGGTGAGTCGCGGCGTCGGTCGGGGAGCCGGTTCCGGGCACGGCGGATGGTCGGCCGACGATCTGTCGGTGCGTCCGGGCCGAGCGGTTCATCCGGGGCTGCGCCCGGTGCTGCCCAGCGGTCTGATGCCGGAGATCTACTCCCTCAACGGGTCGGCCCAGGTCGGCCTGGGACTGCTGGTCGAGGGCTGGTGCGCGGTGGTCGGGTTGCCCGAGCTGGGGGTGGAGGCCGCCCGCGAGTGGGGGGTCGAGCTGTCGCGGATGGTGCTCGTCCCCGATCCCGGGTCGTGGTTGGAGACCGTCGCCACCCTCATCGAAGGGTTGGACGTCGTCCTCGCGGCGGCTCCGGCGTCGATCGCCCCGGCGGCCGCCCAGCGGCTGGTCGCCCGGCTGCGGTCACGGGGCTCCAGCCTGGTGGTGCTCGGCCGATGGCCCCACGCCCATGCCCGGATCGATGTGCGGACTCTCGGCTGGCAGGGACTCGGACGGGGGTACGGGGCCCTGGAGTCCCAGCGTCTGGAGATCACCGTGACCCGCCATCACAGTCATCGCACGGTCACCCTGATCCGGGGTGCCGAGGGTGTCACGGCAGCCGGGGAGTCCTCCGACGACTCGGGAGGAGCGGGCCGGTGAGCAGTGACGCGCAGTCCCCGCGAGTGATGCTGGTCCGGGTGCCGGACTGGCCGATCAGGGCCGTCCAGATGCACACCGAGCACAGCGACCCGCTGATCGTCGCTGAGAAGGGCAGGGTGCTCACCTGCTGCCGACGGGCCGCCGAGGACGGGGTCCTGCCCGGCCTTCGGGTGCGCGCCGCCCAGCTGCGCTGTCCCCGGGCCCGGGTCGTCGTCCACGACCCGCGGGTGGAGGAGGAGGGCTTCGCACCGGTGGTGGCCCGGATCGAGGAGCAGGTCGCCCCGGCGGTCCACGTGCTGCGCCCCGGCACGGCGGTGGTCCCGGTCGGTGGCCCGGCCCGCTTCTACGGCGGGGAGCGGGCCGCCGCCGAGCGGCTGTGGCAGGTGCTCGGGCAGGAGGGGTGGTCGGATGCCACGGTGGGGGTGGCCGATGGCATGTTCGCCGCAGAGCAGGCGGCCCTGGGTGTCGCCGCGGTCCACCGGGGAACCCGGACCCCGACCGGGCAGCCGGTACCGATCGGGGAGTCCGACCCGATCAGGATCGTGCCGGCGGGCCGGTCCCGGGAGTTCCTGGCCGATCTGGAGGTCGGTGCCCTGGTCGGGTCGATGGATGACTGCTGCACCGACGGCGGCATGGATCTGGTCGTCTCGCTGCGCACCCTGGGGCTGCGCACGATGGGCCTGGTCACCACCCTCAGCCGCGAGCAGGCGGCCACCCGGTTCGGGAGGGCCGGCAGGCTCGCCCACCAGTACGCCCTGGGTCAGGATCCCCGCCCGCTGGTCCCGCATCGCAGCGACCATGACGACACCGTCGAGATCGCCTTCGAGGATCCGGTGGCCTCCGTCGAGCAGCTGGAGCAGGCGGTGCGGCCGACCCTCGAGAGGCTGATCGGCGAGATCGGGAGCCGTGGACTGATCTGCGACACGGTGCGGATCCTGATCCGTTCCACCGCGGGGGTGTGCGAACGCACCTGGCGGCATCCCTGGCAGTTCGGCTCCGACGACCTGGTCTGCCGGGTCCGGTGGCAGTTGGCCGAGCTGGACCGGCCGCGGGCCGACACCGCCGAGGAGGTGGTCTGCGAGTACTCCACCGGCGTCCAGGCGGTGCAGCTGATCCCCACCTGCCGGCCCCTGGCCGATCACGCCGAGGGGTTGTTCGGTGCCCGGCCGGCCGAGCACCTGGTCCAGATCCTCACCCGGTTGCAGGCCCGGCTCGGGCCGCGTGCGGTGCTGGTGCCCAGTGTCGCCGGGGGACGGCTGCTCACCGAGAGACGTCGTCTGACCCCGTTCGGCTCGGTGCCCGACGGTGCCCGGACCGGCGGGGATCAGCCCTGGCCGGGACGTCTGACCGGGCCGGCCCCCGGTGTCATCTACTCCGAGCCGCGGCCGGTGCGCGTCCAGACTCTCGGCGGACAGTCGGTGCACCCGCTCGAGGATGCCGGGGGATCGGCCGGTGAGGATCCTCCGGGCGGTCTGGACGCCGAACCGGGTTGGCTCATCGTCCCGGGCGGACGCCGGGTCAGGGTGATCGCCTGGGCCGGGCCCTGGCCGGTGCGGGAGCACTGGTGGACCGATCGGGCGGTGTCCCTCGACCGATACCAGTTCGTCACCGAGGACCAGGAGGCCTGGGTGCTGGTCGCGGCCTCCTCGACATGGTGGCTGGAGGCCCGCTATGACTGAGTGCGCTGCGAGCGGGGTGCGCCATGCCCTATGACAACCCGCCTATCTCCTGGTCGGAGATGGAGCGACGGATCCGCGGCAAGGCCCCTGAGACGGAGGGCCACGGCACGGACCGGATGCGCGGCGGCCCGGAGGACGCCCCCATCGGCAGGCGGCGGGCACCCTTCTCCGGCAGGGCGACACCTCCCGAGGGTCCGGTGGTGCCCTACGCCGAGCTGCACTGCCACTCCTACTACAGCTTCCTGGACGGTGCCTCCAGCCCCGAGGATCTGGTCCGCAGGGCGGTCGAGCTCGGCCTGTCCGGACTGGCACTGACCGACCACGACGGGGTCTACGGGGTGGTCCGGATGGCCGAGGCGGCCGAGGCCTGCGGGCTGGCCACCAGTATCGGCTCGGAACTGTCGATCGGTCTGCCGGCCCCCCAGAACGGGGTGGCCGACCCGGTGGGCAGCCATCTTCTGGTCCTGGCCCGGGGGACCGAGGGATACCGCCGGCTGTCGGGGGCGATGACCGAGGCCTATCTCGACGAGGATGCCGAGAAGGGCCGGCCCGTCTACGACCTGGACCGGCTGGCCGATCAGGCCGACGGCCACTGGATCATCCTCAGCGGGTGTCGCAAGGGGGCGGTGCGGCAGGGCCTGGCCCGCGGCGGCCCCGATCTGGCCGGGAGGGAACTGGACCGGCTGGTCCGGCTGTTCGGCCACCGCAACGTCGTCGTGGAGCTCACCGACCACCGGCGTCCCTGCGACTCCCACGACAATGATGCGCTGGCCGCGCTGGCCGCCGCCCGCGAGCTGCCGGTGGTGGCGACCAATGACGTCCACTACGCCGATCCCGGACAGTTCGAGCTGTCCTGCGCCCTGGCGGCGGTGCGCGCCCGACGCACCCTCGACGAGATGGACGGCTGGCTGCCGGCCGGCCCGGTCGCCCGGATGCGCTCCGGCTCCGAGATGGCCCGGCTGTTCGCCCGCTACCCCGGTGCCGTGGAGCGCAGCGTGGAGATCGCCGAGCAGACCCGGTTCTCGCTGCGCGCCAGCCGCCCCGAGATGCCCGAGCAGAAGGTGCCGCAGGGCCACACCCCGATGAGCTGGCTGCGCCATCTGGCCGATCTCGGCTGCGCACGGTTCTACGGTGACGACCCGGTCGCCCGACGGCGTCTCGACGAGGAGCTGGAGGTCATCGAGTCCAAGGACTTCGCCGGCTACTTCCTCATCGTCCACGACATCGTCGAGTTCGCCCGTCACCACGACATCCTGTGCCAGGGGCGCGGCTCGGCGGCGGCCTCGGCGGTCTGCTACGTGCTGGGGATCACCGTCGTCGACCCGGTCTTCTACCGGCTTCCCTTCGAGCGGTTCCTCTCGGCGCTGCGGGAGGAGGAGCCCGACATCGACGTCGACTTCGACGCCCGGCGCCGCGAGTCGGTGATCCAGTACGTCTACGGCAGGTACGGCCGCCACTACGCCGCCCAGGTGGCCAATGTCATCAGCTACCGGCCCAAGAACGCGATCCGCGACATGGCCAAGGTGCTGGGTTACTCCCAGGGTCAGCAGGATGCCTGGTCACGGCAGGTGGAGCGCTGGGGATCGCGGATCGGCGAGGACCAGGAGGGGGCTGACAGGATCCCCGAGCGGGTCCGGGATCTGGCCGGACAGGTGCTCGGATTCCCCCGTCATCTGGGGATCCACTCGGCCGGAATGGTGCTCACCCGGCACTCGGTGGGCGAGGTGTGCCCGATCGAGCCGGCCCGGATGGCGAACCGCACCGTGCTGCAGTGGGACAAGGAGGACTGCGCGTGGATGGGGCTGGTGAAGTTCGACCTGCTCGGACTGGGAATGCTCGCCGCCCTCCAGCACACCTTCGACCTGGCTGCCGAGCACTGCGGGGAGCGCTGGACGATGCAGTCGATCCCGCGCAATGAACCGGGGGTCTACGACATGCTGTGCCGGGCCGACACCATCGGCGTCTTCCAGGTGGAGAGCCGCGCCCAGATCGGCACCCTGCCACGGCTCAAGCCGCGCTGCTTCTACGACCTGGCGGTGGAGATCGGACTGATTCGGCCCGGCCCGATCCAGGGAGGTGCGGTGCACCCCTACATCCGGCGGCGCACCGGGGTGGACCCGGTGAGCTACCCGCACCCGATGCTGGAGCCGGTGCTGAGACGCACCCTGGGGATCCCGCTGTTCCAGGAGCAGCTCATGCAGATGGCCACCACGGTGGGCAACTGCACCGCCGCCGACGCCGACCTGCTGCGCCGCGCGATGGGCTCCAAACGCGGGGTCGAGAAGATCGACTCGCTGCGCGCCAAGCTGTTCGCCGGGATGGCGGCTAATGGCATCTCCGACGACGTCGCACAGGAGATCTACAACCGGATCGAGTCCTTCGCCAACTTCGGTTTCGCGGAGTCCCACTCGCTGAGTTTCGCGGTGCTGGTCTATGCCTCCTCGTGGTTGAAGCTGCACTACCCGGCGGCCTACCTGGCCGGGCTGCTGCGCTCCCAGCCGATGGGGTTCTACTCGTCGGCCACCCTGGTGGCCGACGCCCGCAGGCATGGCGTCAGGGTGCTCGGCCCCGATCTGCTGGCCTCGGGGGTGCACGCCGGGCTGGAACCGGCACGTCGCGACGGACGCGAGAACCCCGAGGTTTCCGAGAACCACGAGAATCCCGGCCGGGGTCGGTCCGACTGCCTGCTGGACCACACCCAGGAGCAGATCGGCGAGTTCGACGCCGCCTCCCCCGACGACTGCGCCTCCCACCGCCGGGACGGGGGACTGGCGGTGCGGCTGGGACTGGCCGACGTCTCGGCGATCCCGGTGGAGGTCACCGAGCAGATCGTCGCAGAACGGGAGCGCGAGCCCTTCACCAGTCTCGCCGATCTGGTCCGTCGGGTGGGGCTGGAGCCCGACCAGGTGGAGGCGCTGTCCCTGGCCGGGGCCTTCGACCGTCTGGTCGGGTCGCGGCGAGGGGCGCTGTGGCAGTCGGGCCAGCTGGCCGGGGTGGCACCGGGCCAGCTGGACATCGAGGTGTGCAGCCAGCCCCCGCTGCTGCCCGAACCGACCCCGGTGGAACTACTGGGTCACGATCTTCGGGCCACCGGGATCAGCGCCGAGGATCATCCGATGCGCCATCTGCGCGCGGCGATGGCCGAGCGCGGAGTGCTGCCGATCGACACCTTGGACCGGGTCGAGGCGGGCCGCCGGATCGAGGTGGCAGGGGTGGTCACCCATCGGCAGCGCCCGGCCACCGCCGGCGGGATCACCTTCATCAATCTCGAGGACGAGACCGGTCTGCTCAACGTCATCGTGACCGCCGGGGCGTGGAAGCGGTACCGGCAGGTCGCCTTGACCTGCTCGGGGATGGTGATCAGGGGGATCCTGGAGCGCGGCGACGAGGGGGTGATGAACCTCTACGCCGACCGCCTGGAGCGGTTGCAGATGGCGGTGGTGGTCTCCTCCCGAAACTTCCGCTGAGGGGCCGGACCACTCGGTCGTGATCGGCAGGCCGACCAACAGGTCACAATCGATGCAGTAGCCGCCATGGTGGCAGGGCGCGGCACAACTCGTAGGCTCAAGACACCGGTCGAGGTCCTCGTCGGTACAGACGTGTGGTCACTCCTGATCCAGAGGACCTCGACCGCTCAGCTCACCGACCACCCATTCATCGGCGTGTCCCGCTCACCCTCACCGCAGATCCGAGGAGCCCGTTAACGACGCGATTCCCGTAGTCGACGTGACTTTTCCTGAGCAGTGCAGTGACCGTGGTCAGATCGACCGTGATCACGGTCACAACGTCGTCCTAGGAGGCCACAGGTCATGGTGGCGAAGGATGCTTAGCAAACTGGCTCTTCAGGATCCGGGGTGTAGTCGGGGTCTGAAGCCGCCGGCCTCGAGTAGGGATCTCGCGACATAGTTGGTCAGGTTCCGGAAGTCCAGGGCTGAGCCGCGTAGGTGTTCGAGTCGGCCGTTGATGGCCTGGGTGGGCCCGTTGGATGTGCCGGGCCGGTCGAAGTGGGCCAGCACGTCGGTGGCCCGCTTGGTCAGTGTCCGGCCGAGCGTGATGACCTCGGCGAGTGCCTTCGGCACGCCGGTGCTGACCGACTCGATCAGGCTGGCCATCAGCTCCCGGCCATGTCGGCGGTCAGGGTGACGGTAGGCGGCGATCATCGTCTGGTAGATGCCCCAGATGGCCTCGACCTCGACGTGGGCGTCGTCGTTGAAGAGCGCGGTGAGCCGGTTGGTCTGTTTCTCGGTGAGCAGGTCAGCGACGGTGCACAGCGTCCTGCGTGCGGCGTACAGCGGATCGCTCTTGCGGCCGCGGTGTCCGCCGATGGCCTGCTGGACCCGGCGCCGACACTCAGCAAGGGCATCGCCGGCCAGCCGCGTGACGTGGAAGGGATCCATCACCTCGGTCGCGGTCGGCAGTTCCTCGGCGGCGGTCTTGAAGCCCGTGAACCCGTCCATCGACACCACCTCCACACCGTCACGCCACGCCTGGTCGCGATCGGCCAGCCAGGTCTTGAACACCTGCTTGGAGCGGCCCTCGACCATATCGAACAGCCGCGCAGGGCCGGTGCCGTCACGGACCGGGGTGAGATCGATGATCACCGTGACGTACGTGTCACCGCGCCGGGTGTGCCTCCAGATGTGTGGACTGCTTGCCGTTTCTCGGACACGCCCAAACACTTGGTTTCAGGCCACCTGACGTGATTCCCTGTACTCCGCCTCAATCTCATTAGGGGTCCGATACCCCAACGACGAGTGAAGACGTTTCTGATTGTACCTGAGCTCGATCCACCGCACAATATCCCGGACCGCATCATCTCTGGTCCGATAGATCACCCGGTGCACCCTCTCGTTCTTCAACGTCGCATTGAACGACTCCGCCCACGCATTATCCCAGCACAGTCCCGTCCTCCCCACGGACAGTCTGATATCATAGGACTCGAGCAGCTCGGTGAATTCCTTCGACATGTACTGCGACCCATGATCCGAATGGAAAATGGTCGCCCCTCTCACATACTCACAATTCCTGACGGCCATGTCGATGGCCCTGCAGATCAATCCGGTCCTCATGTGATCATCGATCGCGTAACCCACGGCCCTCTTCGTGCAGCAGTCCAGTACCGTCGCCAGATAGCAGAATCCTTCCAGGGTGCGAATATAGGTGATGTCACCGACCCATTTGTATCCCGGCTGCGCCGCGGTGAAGTCTCGTTCCACCAGGTCTGGGCGCCCGTCGGCGTCGTCGGCCGGGATCGTGGTGCGGACCGCCAGGCGGGGCTGTGCGGCCACCAGCCCCTCGGCCCGCATGATGGAGCGGACCGTGTCCGGGTGCACCGCCTCACCGGCCCGGGCGAGCTCGGCTGCGATCCGCCGGTAGCCGTAGGTACCGTCCGAGTCAGCAAAATAGAAACGAATCTTGGAAGCGAGGTCACGGCGTCGACGTGCGGTCGCAGAAATGGGCCTGGCTCGCCAGTCATAATATCCCGAGGGAGACACGGTGAGGCATCGGCACATGAGCCGAACGGGGTAGTTGCCTTCTTGCGAGAAGATGTACGTGTAGCGGACAGCTACTGTGATTCCTTCGCGAAGAAGGCTGCCGCTTTTTTTAGGAACTCGTTCTCCATCCGGGCCTCACGGAGATCCTTCCTCAACCGTTCGAGTTCGGCCGACTCGGCACTGGTGAGGTTCTCGGTTTCCGGGTCCGGATTCTTCTTGCGATACTCCTTGACCCATACACCGACAGTCTGAGCGACAAGATTGTATGATTCTGCTACGGCTTTGATGGTGCGATGCTTGTCCACGACTTCAAGAACGACCTGGTTCTTGAACTCCGGACTGTACTTCGATCCTGACATGATGTGATCCTACCCGATTTTCGAAACTATGACTTTCCTCAGAAGTCCGGGAAGCTTCACTCAGTCCAGATGCTTACTGGGCCCGTGTTCTGTGCCGACACGTGCCAGGGCAAGGACGTTGCGTATCAGATTCACGGTCATCGCCGACCCCAGTGGCCGCCCGCTGGGAACATCTGGCCGGCAGACTGGACGCCTACCGCGACCTGCGACGAGGTCGCGATCGGCCTGCCGAGCCGGACCTGCAGTTCAGGTCGGCATGGCCGACTCCTACCACGCGCTGAGCTGCACCACCGCCTTGTACATGGCGGGCCATCCGCCCCGTCACTCGGCACCCCGAGTGGTGGATCGGGCTCAGTGGGCGCCGGGCACCACCAGGGCCCACAGCACCCCGAAACGATCGGTGACCTGACCGTAGTGGTCTCCCCAAGGGGCCACCGCGAAGGGCATCGTGACAGTGGCGCCGGCGGCGGTCAGCGTCGCGATGAGTCGCTCGGCCTCTGGCACGGTGTCCAGGCCGATGAGGAAGGAGTAGACCTGCGACTCCAGCGGGGCCAGGGGCTGGCCGTCCTCGGCGATGGCATCGCCGCCGGCGAGGGTCACCAGGCCGCCGTGGAGCTGGGCGTGGGAGACGGCGTCGGCGGGAGGGGTGAAGGGGAACCCGTCGGTGGGGAAGTCGCCGTAGTGGCCGATCTCCAGCTCTCCGCCGAAGACCTCCTGGTAGTGGTGGAAGGCCGCGTCGGCATTCCCGGGGAAGCTGATGTAGGGGGTGAAGCTGTGGGACATGTGTGGTCTCCTCGAGGCTCCCGATGACGGCGCTGACAGGCGGTGACGCTATCAGCCCCGAGTTCAGACAGCCCCGAGGTCACATGGCCCAGGGGTTCAGAGCACCTCGACCAGATGGACGATGGCGACCACCATGGCCACCGTGGTGAGTCCGTAGCCGATCGACAGCAGGGTGAGGGGCTGGCGGATCGCCGCCCCCAGCGTGGCCCAGGTGGGCAGCTTCTCGCGGGGGACGGTGTCCCAGGACTGCTCGGTGGCCTCGGCCCTCGACAGCGCCAGGTGGGAGACGACGATGCCGGGCACCGGGGTCAGCATCCACAGCCACACCAGGCCGGTCGACATCGTCGTGACGTCCACCGCGCCGGTCACCGTGAGGACCACCTCGGCGAGCACCGCGATGGCCGCCAGAGCGGTGAGGACCAGGGCCACCCGGTGGTGGCGGATCGGCTCGGCGTCGTCGTTGAGCATCGTCATGTCCGGAGTCGCGGGGACCACGATCGAACCGGTGTCGTCGGGGGCGGCGGCATTGCCGGCGAGCATTCCCTCACCGAACTGGGAGAGCACATTCTCCTGGTGACCCTCCAGCCGCACCCGGGAGTGCAGGTAGGAGTAGCCGAAGTAGATGACGAAGCCGAGCAGCAGCCACACGACGAATCGCAACCAGGTCTCCACGGCCAGATTGGACATCAGCCACAGGCACAGCACCCCGGAGATGATCGGCAGCACGGGGGAGAAGGGGACGGTGAAACCCCGCTTGAGGTCGGGGAACCGCTTGCGCTGCACCGGGATGGAGAAGCTCACCAGGACGAAGGCGCTCAGGGTGCCGATGTTGATCATCTCGGAGAGCTGGTCGACATCGGCCAGGGCGGCGACGACCGCGACCACGATGCCGCAGATGATCTGCAGCAGGGCGGGGGTGCCGCGGTCGGAGGTGCGCGAGACCCGGCGCGGCAGCAGACCGTCGCGGCTCATCGAGAACACGACGCGGGTGAGTCCCAGCAGCAGCACCATGATGACGGTGGTCAACCCGATGAGGATTCCGATGGTGATGAAGGTGCCGACCCAGTCGGCCCCCACGAGCTTGAATGCGGTGGCCAGGGAGACGTCTTTCTGGGTGGCCATCTTCTTGTAGGAGACCATCCCGGTGACGACGATGGTCACCGCGATGTAGAGCGCCGAGACCAGCGCCAGTCCGCCGAAGATGCCGCGCGGCAGGGTCTTCTGCGGGTCCTTGGCCTCCTCGGCGGTGGTGGCGACGATGTCGAAGCCGATGAAGGCGAAGAAGACCAGAGCGGCGGCACCCATCAGCCCGTAGGCGCCGTAGCGGGTGGGTTCGGCTCCGGAGAGGAAGGAGAACAGGCTCTGGCCCAGCACCCCGGTGGCCGATCCGTTGCTGATGGGCTCGGAGGGCGGGAAGAAGGGGGTGAAGTTGGAGGCCTTCACGTAGAAGGCGCCGGCCACGATGATGAACAGGGTCACGCCGATCTTGATGGCGGTGAGGATCCCGTTGACGCGAGAGGTGAGTTTGGTGCCCAGCACCAGCAGGACGGTGAAGAAGGCGACGATCACCGCCGGCGGCCAGGAGACGGCGACCGAGCCGATGGTGAACTCGGTGGCGATGTTGATGTGGAGGAACTCGAAGACGTTGGACAGGTAGATGCCCCAGTACTTCGAGATGACCGAGGCGGCCATCAGCATCTCAAGGATGAGGTCCCAGCCGATCACCCAGGCGAGCAGCTCTCCCAGCGACAGGTAGGAGAAGGTGTAGGCGGAGCCGGAGACCGGCACCGATGAGGCGAACTCGGCGTAGTTCATCACGGCGAGGCCGCAGATGAGGGCGGCCACCACGAAGGAGATGATCACCGAGGGGCCGGCGTAGAGGGCGGCGGCCTGGGCTCCGACCGAGAAGATCCCGGCGCCCACCGCGACCGCGACACCCATCACGGCGATGTCCATCGCCCCGAGTTCACGTTTGAGGCTGCGTTCCGGGTCGCCGAGATCCTCCTCGACCTGGTGCAACCCTTTTCTGACCAGCAGCGACATTCGCTCGTCCTCCCGTCCTGAGGCCGACCAGTCGTGATCGGCCCAAGGTCAAAAGGCTATCCTCGGCCGGTTCGGCGATGAGACGCGGGGGTCATATCCCGGACATCCGGGCCCCGTGAGCGCCGAGGATCAGCCGAGCCGGCGGGCCAGGTATTGCCCGGTGACGGTGTCGCCGGCGGCCAGCTCGCGCGGAGTCCCGGTGAAGTCGATGAGCCCGCCGTTGTGGCCCGCCCCGGGCCCCAGGTCGATCACCCAGTCCGCATGGGCGATGACGGTGAGGTGGTGCTCGATGACGATCACCGAGCGGCCGGCGTCTACCAGCTGGTCGAGCAGTCTCAGCAGGATGTCGATATCGGCCGGGTGCAGTCCGCTGGTCGGTTCGTCGAGGACGTACAGGCCGCCGTCCTGGGCCATCTGGATGGCCAGTTTGAGCCGTTGCAGCTCCCCTCCCGACAGGGTGCTCAGCGGCTGGCCGATGGTGAGGTAGTTCAGTCCGACGTCCCTCATCCTCGACAGGATCCGGTCGGCCTGGCGGACGGTGGAGTCCGGGGAGCTGAAGAACTCGTGGGCCTGTTCGACGGTCATGTCGAGGACCTGGCTGATGTCGCGTCCGGCCAGTCGGTACTCCAGGACGCCCGGCTGGTAGCGCTTGCCGCCGCAGTCCTCGCAGACGGCGGAGGTGGTCTGCATGAAACCGAACTCGGTGTAGACGACGCCGTTGCCGTTGCAGGTCGGGCAGGCTCCCTGCGAGTTGGAGCTGAACAGTGCGGGTTTGACGCCGTTGGCGGTGGCGAAGGCCTTGCGGATCGGGTCGAGGAGGCCGGTGTAGGTGGCGGGGTTGCTGCGCCGCGATCCCTTGATGGGGGTCTGGTCGATGGTGATCGCCCCGGCACCGGTCGGCAGGCAGCCGCCGATCAGGGAGCTCTTCCCGGACCCGGCGACCCCGGTCACCGCGCACAGCACCCCGAGCGGGATGTCCACCGAGACGTCGCGCAGGTTGTGCAGGTTCGCATGGCGGACGGGGATGGTCCCGGTGGCCGTGCGCACCGACTCCTTGAGGGCGACGGGGGTGGACAGGTGGCGACCGGTGAGGGTGCCGCAGGTGCGCAGGCCCTCGACGTCCCCCTGGTAGCAGATCGTGCCGCCCTCGGGCCCGGCTCCCGGGCCGAGGTCGACGATGTGGTCGGCGATGGCGATGGTCTCGGGCTTGTGCTCGACCACCAGCACCGTGTTCGACTTGTCGCGCAACTGGGTGAGCAGGCCGTTGAGCCGGTCGATGTCGGCCGGGTGGAGGCCGGCGGTGGGTTCGTCGAAGACGTAGGTGACGTCGGTGAGGGCCGATCCGAGGTGGCGGATCATCTTGACCCGCTGGGCCTCACCGCCCGACAGGGTGCCCGAGGGCCGGTTGAGCGACAGGTAGTCCAGACCGATGGCGGAGAAGGCGTCGAGGGCCTCGGCCAGGGAGTCCAGCAGCGGGGCGGCGGAGGGTTCGTCCAGGCAGCGCACCCACTCGGCCAGGTCGCTGACCTGGATGGCGGACAGGTCGGCGATCGACCGGCCGCCGATGGTGGCGCTGCGCGCCCCCTCCGACAGCCGGGTGCCCTGGCACTCGGGACAGCGCGCGAAGGCCACCGCCCGGTCGACGAAGGCCCGGATGTGGGGCTGCATGGCCTCGGGGGACTTGGCCAGCATGGACCGTCGAATCCGGGGGATCAGACCCTCGTAGGTCATGTTGATCCCCTGGAACTTGACCTTGGTGGGCTCCTTGTAGAGGAAGTCGTTGAGCTCGCGCCGGCTGTAGTCGGCGATGGGCTTGTCCGGGTCGAGAAATCCGGACTCGGTGAAGAACCGCACATTCCAGCTCCCGGGCTTGTATCCGGGAATGGTGAGGGCTCCCTGGTCCAACGATCGGGAGTCGTCGTAGAGCTGGCTGAGATCGATGTCGGAGACCGATCCGCGGCCCTCGCAGCGCGGGCACATGCCGCCGGTGACGTGGAACTCCTTGCGCTGCTTGAGTCCCTTCCGGTCGCCGGTCTGGACGGTGAGGGCGCCGGCCCCGCTGACCGAGGCGACGTTGAAGGAGAAGGCCTTGGGGCCGCCGATGTGAGGCTCGGCGAGGCGGCTGAACAGCACCCGCAGCATGGCGTCGACGTCGGTGACGGTGCCGACGGTGGAGCGAGGGTTGGCGCCCAGCCGGCTCTGGTCGACGGTGATGGCGGTGGTGAGTCCCTGGAGCCGGTCGACCTCTGGGCGCGACTGGCTGGGCATCATCCCCTGGAGGAAGGCGGTGTAGGTCTCGTTGATGAGGCGCTGCGACTCGGCGGCGATGGTGTCGAAGACCAGTGAGCTCTTGCCCGACCCGGAGACCCCGGTGAACACTGTGAGCCGACGTTTGGGGATGTCCAGGGTGAGGTCGCGCAGGTTGTTCTCGCGGGCCCCCTGGATCCGGATGAGGTCGTGGGCGTCAGCAGACATGGCGGACAGCCTAGCTGTGAGCAATCTCACAGACTGTGACGCGAGCGCTGATACCGTGCGCGCCATGACCACCAGACTGGAGAACGTCGGCATCGCCGTGCGCGACATCGATGAGGCTGTCGCGTTCTTCACCGACCTGGGCCTGTCGGTGCTTGGCCGGGACACGGTCAGCGGCGAGTGGGCCGACACCGCCGTCGGACTGGATGGCAATCACGCCAGGATCGCGATGCTCCAGACACCGGACGGCCAGGGTCGCATCGAACTGTTCGAGTACATCCATCCGGAGGCGATCGAGACCCAGCCGACCCGTCCTCAGGAGATCGGCATGCACCGCGTCGCACTCCTGGTCGACGATATCGACCGGTCTGTGGAGATCGCCGCCCGTCATGGCTGCCACCCGCTGCGGGGAGTGGCGACCTATCGGGACCTCTACCGGCTGACCTATCTGAGGGGTCCCAGCGGGATCATCGTGATGCTCAGCGAGGATCTGAGGGCCACCCGGTCCATGCACGGCGGGCACGAGGACGAGCACGGCGAGCAGATGGACGAGCACGGGTGAGGTGAGCGCCGGGGGCGGTGGGGAGTGGTCCGCAGAGGGTTCATATATTGGACGGCCATGACCGACATCACACCGCTGCTGCGCAACCGTTGGAGCCCGCGCGGCTACGACCCGGACCACACCCTCTCCTCGCAGGAGGCCGACCTGCTGCTGGAGGCCGCGCGCTGGGCGCCCTCGGCGATGAATCTCCAGCCCTGGCGGTTCATCATGGGTCTGCGCGGCGATCCGGTGCGGGCGCGTGTCGACCGGTTCGTCGTCGGCCACTCCGACTGGGCCCTGGACGCCAGCGCCCTGGTGGTCAACATCTGCCGGTCCGGGGAGGACCACCTGGAGGTCGCCCACTACGACCTGGGCAACGCGGTGGCCGACATGTGCCTGCAGGCCGAGGCGCTGGGTGTGCACGCCCGACAGTTCATCAGCTTCGACCACCGGGGGCTGAGCCAGGAGTTCGGCATCACGGCGCCGTGGACGGCGTTCACCATGACGGCGATCGGCCGGCCCGCCGCCGGCCTGGAGCCGGCGGGCCGCCAGCGCGCGGATCTCTCCGAACTGGTCTGGCCCACCGACTGAGCCGGTGCTCGACTGAACCGGGGCCCGGCTCCGGGACGCAGTCCCGGGTGCCGTGCCCGGCCGACGCCGGTTCGGGAGCGGGTCAGCGCTGCGGGGGCACCGCCTCGGTGCCGGAGTCGTCGACCCGGGTGCGGCGGCGCACCACCAGCCAGCACACCCCCAGGAGGATGAACCACAACGGCGTCATCTCGAGGGCCTCGAGGGTGTCGGGCTGCTGGGTGAGAAGCACCAGCACGAAGGCGAAGAAGGCCAGCACCACCCAGCACATCACCCGTCCTCCGGGCATCGGGTAGACCGACGTCCGGTGCGCCTGGGGATGGAGCTTCCGGTAGCGCAGGTAGCTGATGAGGATCATGCTCCACACGAAGATGAACAGCACCGAGGCCACCGTCGTCACCAGGGTGAAGGCCTCCATGATCGACTGGGAGAGAGTCAGCAGCACCGAGCAGCCCACCAGGACGACGGTGAAGATCAGACCCCAGGTGGGCACCCCGGACCGGCTCAGCCGGCCGAACCGCGCCGGGGCCATGCCCTTGTGGGCCAGCCCGAAGAGCATCCGCGAGTTGGAGTAGATGCCCGAGTTGGCTCCGGAGGCCGCCGAGGTGAGCACGACGAAGTTCATCACGGTGGCGGCCGCCCCGAAGCCGATCAGTCCGAACATCTGGACGAAGGGGGAGGAGTCGGCGTGCACCTGGTCCCAGGGCGTCACCGACATGATTCCCAGCAGAGCCAGCACGTAGAACAGCAGAACCCGGATCGGGACCGCGTTGATGGCCCTGGGCAGGGTCTTGACCGGATCCTTGGTCTCGGCGGCGGTGGTACCCACCAGCTCGATGCCGACAAAGGCGAAGACGGCGATCTGGAATCCGGCGAACAGTCCGGTCCAGCCCGCAGGCATGAACCCGCCGTGGGTCCACAGGTTGGAGACGGCCGCACGGTGGCCGGCCGGCGACTGGTAGTGGATCACCACGAGCACGATGGCGGCGACGATGAGCACCGAGATGGCGATCACCTTGATGATGGCGAACCAGAACTCCAGCTCCCCGAAGAGTTTGACGGTGAGCAGATTCAGACCCAGCAGGAGGAGCAGGGTGCCCACCGCCAGGGCGACGGCCGCGCCCTTGGAGTGGACCCAGTAGTCCCAGTAGCTGGTGACCCCGATGAGGTCGGCCATCCCGGTGGCGATCCAGCACAGCCAGTAGGTCCAGCCGAGGAAGAACCCGGCCCAGGGGCCGAGCAGGTCGGCCGCGAAGTCCTGGAAGCTCTTGTACCTGAGGTTGAACAGCAGCACCTCGCCCATCGCCCGCATCACGAAGAACAACATGATGCCGATGACCAGGTAGGCCACCACGATGCTGGGACCGGCGGTGTGGATCGTCTTGCCCGATCCCATGAACAGGCCGGTCCCGATGGCACCGCCGATGGCGATGAGCTGGATGTGGCGGTTGGACAGGTTGCGGCGCAGGTGGTCCGGGTGGGAGCTGTCCCGCTCGGGTGATCCTGACTGTCCGGCGTCCGCGTTGTGGGTGGTGGTCTGGGGGCTGCTCACTGACCGATCACCACTCCCGAGGACCGACGGTCCGCGCTGTTTGTCGATCGTCCGTACCCCGGGCGTCCATGCCCTGTTGCTCCACACATGGGGCCAGTGTTCGCTCTGGGCGCGGTGAGGTCGACCGGGGTCCACATGCTGGGAATGTCGGCGGGACGGCACTTCTCGTGTGGTGGACCGGTGACGGGGCGGATACCGTCGAGGACGTGACGACTCAGCCTTCCCACCCCCGTCCCCGGGATCCGGACTCCTCCGAGGGCCCCGGCACACCTCCGGCCGGGGCGGTCACCCCCGCCCGGGAGCAGTTGCTGAAGGTGCTGTGGGGTCTGGAGATGGAGCAGGGGCTCCGGGTCACCAACTCGTTGCTGGCCCAACATGCCGGACTGCACACCTCCACGGTCTCCGACGCGGTGCGCCGGATGGCCGAGGACGGCTTCGTCGAGCACCACCGCTACGGTGCGGTGGCGCTCACCCCCGCCGGTGAGCAGATCGCGGTCCAGGTGGTGCGCCGCCATCGTCTCCTGGAGACCTTCCTGGTGAGCAGCCTCGACTACACCTGGGATGAGGTCCACGAGGAGGCGGACGTCCTGGAGCATGTGGCCTCCGACAAGCTCATCGAGCGCATCGACGAGAAGCTCGGGCACCCCTCCCGGGATCCTCACGGGGACCCGATCCCCGACTCCTCGGGCCGGCTCCCGGCCCTGTCGCGGGGCACCTCGATCGTGAAACTGGAGCCGGGGGCGACCGCGGTGGTGAGTCGGATCCGCAGTGACGACGCCGAACTGCTGAGGTACTTCTCGGTCCTGGGACTGGGGCCGGGAACCCGGGTGGAGATTCTCGTGCCGCCGCCCTTCACCCGCGACGTCCGGATCCGGATCGACGGGGGAGCGCCGGTGGTGCTGGGGGAGCCGGCCGCCGAGGAGGTTCTCACCGATCCGATCGACGGCCCCCGGGGGCGCGGCTGATCCGCGGCCCGACCTGTGCTGACCGCCCCGCAGGTCGTGTCCGGACAGTCTTCAGTCGACCCGCACAGTCTCGGCCGGCCTGCACAGCCTCAGTCGACCCGCACAAGTCTCAGCCGGGCCGGCCCGGAGGGACTGCCGCGGAACCTCAGAACAGGCCCGACAGGGTCTGCCAGATGAGCTGGATGTTGAGGACGGTGAGCACCGCGGTCGCCAGCCAGCCGAGGATGACGGCCCACTTGCGGTTGGCGAACTCGCCCATGATCTTCTTCGACGAGGTGAACCAGACCAGCGGGACCATCGAGATCGGCAGGGCGATGCACAGGAAGACCTGGGAGTACACCAGCAGGTTGTCCAGCGCCGCCTCCTCGCCGCCGAAGATGATGGTGCAGATCACGACCGGGATGATGGCGATCACACGGGTGACGACCCGGCGCAGCCACAGCGGGATGCGCATCTTGATGAATCCCTCCATCACCACCTGCCCGGTGAGGGTGCCGGTGATCGTGGAGTTCTGGCCCGAGGCCAGCAGGGCGACCGCGAAGAGGATGCTGAGCACCGGGCTGGCGACTGCTCCGGCGATCTTGGAGTCCTTGAGGGCGTCGAAGACCGAGCCGAGGGTGCCCAGGTCGGATCCCCTGCCGTAGAACATCGCCGCGCCGAGCAGGAGCAGCAGGGTGTTGATGACGAAGGCGACCGACAGCTGCAGGTTGGAGTCGATGGTGGTGAAGCGAACCGCCTGTCGCTTGGACTCCAGCGAGGTCCGATCGTAGCTGCGCGACTGGACGATCGCGGAGTGGAGGTACAGGTTGTGCGGCATCACGGTGGCTCCCACGATGCCCAGCGCCATGGTGAGCTGACCGCTGTGGGTCAGCGAGGGGGAGGGGAGGAAGCCGGTGAGGATCTGCGGGATGTCGGGACGGGCGAGGATCACCTGGTAGACGAAGATCACCATGATGGTCGCGATGAGGACCACCACCAGGGCCTCGATCTTGCGCATCCCCACCTTCAGCAGCAGAAGCAGCAGGAAGACGTCGAGGACGGTGACGATGACGCCGATCGTCAGCGGGATTCCGAAGAGCAGGTGGAGGGCGATCGCGGCGCCGATCACCTCGGCGATGTCGGTGGCCATGATCGCCAGCTCGGTGACGATCCACAGCGCGAAGCCGAGTTTGCGCCCGGTGTGGGCGCGGGTCGCCTGGGCCAGGTCCATTCCGGTGACGACGCCCAGTTTCGCCGACATGCACTGCAGCAGCATCGCGACCAGGCTGGACAGCAGGACCACTGACAGCAGGACGTAGCCGTACTGGGCTCCGCCGCCGATCGACGTCACCCAGTTGCCGGGATCCATGTAGCCGACGGCGACCAGGGCGCCGGGTCCGAGATAACTGGCCAGGGTCTTGGCGAACCCTGCCCCGGCCGGGGGTACCGGCACCGATGCGTTGATCTCTCCCAGTGAGATGTCATCGGACGGTCGGATGATCCGTCGTGGCTTCTCCAAGACTGGTGCCGATCCTGTTCTGCCGATCATGGGCCGTCCTCCCCGGAACTACCTTTCCGGATATCAGTATCATACTTTTCGTTATCTAAAGAAAAATTGTTTGATACTCCAAACAATGCCTGGTGCCGGCGGCCTCCAGACGGGCCGGAGAGTCCCCGCTGGGCCGATCCGATCCCCTCCGGGAGGGGCAGGGGACGTCGGGGCGGGGATGGGCGACAATGGGTGGGCAAGGATCGGCACCGGAAGCGAGGAGGCGACCATGGTGCTGGGCAGAAGGAGGGCCGGGCAGGCAATCAACATCTACTTCGACATCGACGGGGTGCTCAATCTCTACGGCCGCGATCCGCGACCGGACTCTCCCGACGACCAGGACCTGTGGGGGTCCTACCGGAGCCAGTCGATGATGGTCACCTACTCTCCCGACATGATCGAGCGGCTCAACACGGTTCTGGAGGATCCCGAGGTGACTCCCTACTGGCTCACCACCTGGGAGTCGCAGGCCGGCTGGTTCGGGGCCCATGTCGGACTGCGGGACGCCCGCGAGTGGACCTGGCTGCCGGCTGTGGGGATGAGTTCGGCCGGTCAGTGGCAGAAGTTCGCCAGCATCAGGCGGCACGTGCGCACCACCCGGCCGTCGATGGCGATCTGGTTCGACGACGACCTGGCGATTCAGGACGACGCCCGGGCCTGGGCCGATCGGACCGGGTTCGTCCACGCCCAATCCCCGGAGCCGCGAATCGGATTGCGTCCCTCGGATGTGGACCGCCTCGCGGACCTGGTCGGTTCGGCCCGCTGACCCCGGGGCCCTCACCACTCCAGGTCGTTGGCAGATGGTGCGGCCTCGGTAGTGTGAGAGTCGGCTCCGGCCCCCGACGCCGTCCGCGCCGTTCGGAGCTGTTCGGAGCTGTTCGGAGCACAGACGGCGTCCGGTGAGGGATGCCGGACTCTGCAACGAGGAGAGAGACACCATGTTCAAGGGCCTGCTCATCGAGAACGACGAGGCCGGATATCGCACGAGCCTTCAGGACATCGACGAGCAGCGGCTGCCCGCGGGCGATGTCACGGTGCGGATCGACTTCTCGGGTCTGAACTACAAGGACGCCCTGGCCATCACAGGGAGGGGGAAGATCGCACGGGTCTTCCCGATGATTCCCGGTGCCGATCTGGCCGGGGTGGTGGAGGACAGCACCCATCCCGACTACCGGACCGGGGACCGGGTGCTGGTCAACGGCTGGGGGATGGGAGAGCGGCACTGGGGAGGGCTGGCCCAGAGGGCGCGGGTCGACGGAGACTGGCTGGTGCCTCTTCCCGCCCGGTTCACCCCGGAGCAGGCGATGGCCATCGGGACCGCCGGTTACACCGCCATGCTGTGCGTGATGGCGATCCAGCGGCACGGGGTGACTCCCGGGGACGGTGATATCGCGGTCACCGGCGCCTCGGGAGGGGTGGGCGGGGTGGCGATCGCCCTGCTGTCCAGCCTGGGCTACCGGGTGGTCGCGATCACCGGGCGTCCCCGGGAGAGCGACTACGTCACCGCGCTGGGGGCCTCGGAGATCCTGGACCGCGCCGAGTTCGCCGGCCCAGGGAAACCGCTGGCCAAGGAGCGCTGGGCGGCGGCGGTCGACGTGGTTGGCAGCCACACGCTGGCGAACCTGTGCGCCGGCACCCGACGCCGGGGGATCGTGGCGGCCTGCGGTCTGGCGGGGGGCATGGATCTGCCCGCCACCGTCGCACCCTTCATCCTGCGGGGAGTGACCCTTGCCGGAATCGACAGTGTGATGTGTCCCCGGCAGGAGCGGATGGAGGCCTGGCGACGGCTCGGCACCGATCTGGATCTCGCCACACTGGGCGAGATCGCCCACCAGATCGGTCTGGACGAGGCCATCGAGGCCTCCAGCCGGCTGCTGGACGGCACGGTGCGCGGCCGCGTCGTGGTCGACGTCAACCGGTTCTGAGCGGACTCACTGGCCGGCGAAGGGCCGCACCTCCACGGCGGAGCGGCAGGCCTTCGAGGCCTGTGCCGCCAGGTCCACCGCGGTCTGGATGTCGGGGGTCTCCACCACCCAGAACCCGCCGATGTACTCGTTGGACGGCGCGAAGGGACCCTCGGCCACCCTGGTGCCGCCGGCCCGCCCGTCCACCGTCCGGGCGGTCTCGGGAGGCTCGAGGCCCCCGACGAAGACCAGTGCGCCGCTGGCCGCCAGCCGGTCGTTGAAGGCCCCGGTGTCTGCGAAGGCCTGGTTCATCTCCTCCTCCGAGTCGTAGGCCAGGTACTTCCTCGTGCCGTTGTAGACATCGGCGCTGTGGTGGACGGACAGCAGATAGCGGGGCATGGGGTCTCCATCGACGGGCCGGCCGTCGGCCGGGTTCGAGGGAGTGTAGGACGGCGCGGGCTCAGCCTCGAGCCCGGCGGGCGGGGATCGGTGGGGAGACCTGTGACCCCTCGCCGCTAGGCTTCGAAACGGAAGAGGTGATCAACGATGAAGATCGGTATGCGTACCCTCTCACTCACCAAGTCGTTGAGGGCACGGACCACGGGTCGAGCCACCCGGGCGGTCAAACGGGCCATCATTCCCGGCTACGGGAAGAAGGGGATGGGCTGGATCAAGGATCCGAAGCGGGCGGCGAGGAATGCCGTCTACCGGCGCACGACGTTCAGCGTCTGGGACCTGTTCAAGAAGTAGATCCGGTCCGGACCGATGAGCGAGGATGCCGTCCACCCCAAGATCGACGTCAAGAAGACGATGGCCGGATACCGGGCGCCCAGGGGGACCTTCGCCCTGGTGGAGCTGGCGGACCAGCGCTACCTGATGATCGATGGCCGGGGCGACCCCAACACCGCTCCGGCCTACGCCCGGGCGCTGGTGGCCCTTTACCCGGTGGCCTACGCGCTGAAGTTCGCGAGCAGACGCGAGCTCGGACGCGACTACGTGGTGCCACCGCTGGAGGGGCTGTGGTGGGCCGACGACATGAACTCCTTCACCGGGGTGCCCGACAAGAGCCGCTGGCAGTGGACGATGATGCTGATGGTGCCCGACTGGATCGGGTCCGGGATGGTCGACGAGGCGGTCGCCAGAACCGCCGACAAGGCAGCCGGGGAACGGCTCGAGGGTCTGCGTGAGGTACGCCTCCAGACCCTCTCGGAGGGCCTGTGCGTCCAGACCCTGCACCTCGGATCCTTCGACGACGAGGGTCCGGTGCTGGAGCGGATGCACGACGTCTTCATTCCCGAGCACGGCCTGCAGATGACCGGGCGCCATCACGAGATCTACCTCAGCGACCCCCGCAGGGTGGCGCCGGAGAAGCTGAGGACGATCCTGCGCCAACCTGTCCTGCCACGCTGAGCTGTCCTGTCACGCTGGATTCGCGCCAGCGCCGACCGGACGCGGCGGGGACGCACGGTGGACGCATTGCCCGGTCGGTGAGGAGCCACTTAGCATGAGCGACACCGCGGGACGGTGGTGGGGACGCCGACCCGCAGCAATGATCCAGCTCGCCTCATGAGGATGTGCGATGAAGAAACTCGGTCTCGTCGGTGGCACCGGCCCCGAATCCACGGTGCTGTACTACCGGCGCATCATCGAGGGGATCGGTGAGCGCGAGGGGTCCCGGGTCATCCCGAAGATCACCATCGACAGCCTGAGCCCCTTCGAGGTCTTCGACATGTTCGAGCACCCTCGATTCGACGACCTCACCGGATACCTGCTGGCCTCCATCGAGAACCTGGCGGCCGCCCATGTCGAGGTCGCCTCCTTGACCGGCATCACCCCGCACGTGGTGTTCCCCGACCTTCAGGCCGCATCCCCGGTGCCGCTGGTGAGCGCCATCTCGGCCACCTGCGACGCCGCGGTGGCGGCGGGGTACACCCGGATCGGACTGCTCGGCACCGAGTTCACGATGCGCGAGCACTTCTTCGGCGACGCTTTCGCGGCGGCCGGCATCGACGTGGTCGTCCCCGAGGAGGCGACCCTTCGCCTGGTCCATCACCGGATCGAGAGCGAACTGGAACTCGGCAGAGTGAAGGACTCCACCAGGCAGGAGTTCCTCGGAATTGCCGACGAGATGCACCGCAAGGACGGCGTCGAGGCCATCATCCTGGGATGCACCGAACTGCCCCTGCTGTTCACCGGCATGGACGTCGAGGTGCCCCTCCTCGACGTCGTCGAGCTGCACACCCGAGCGCTCATCGACGCCATCTGACCCTCGTCTCACCTGGCCGGCTGTGCTGGCCGATACTTCAGCGCGACTGCTCCCGAGCGAAACTCTGTGCGGTCGACCAGTTCGAGCTCGATGCGGTGGCGCAGACCGGCGAGCAGGGTCGGGCCGTGACCGGCCAGGACCGGCTGGACGACGAACTCGTACTCGTCGATGAGCCCCAGGTCGGCCAGCGCCAGGGGCAGCGTGACACCGCCCACCGAGATCTCCGTCCCTGATCCCTGCTTGAGTCGGCAGACCGCCTGCTCCAGATCGCCCACCACCAGCTCGGCATTCCAGTCGACTGTGTTCAGGGTGCTCGAGACGACGTACTTCCTCGTCTGGTCGATCGCCTCGGCGAACGGAATCTCCCACTCGTCCATCCAGTCGGGCCACTGGCCGGAGGCCGGCCGACGCCAGGCCTGCTCCATCATCTGGTAGGTCACCCGCCCGAAGAGCAGGGCATCGGCCCGCTGCATCTGCGCCGTCCAGTAGCCCATCGACTCCTCATCGGGCGGCAGACCCGCCTCGTGGTGGCAGCAGCCGTCGAGGGTGGTGTTGATCGAGTATCGGAGCGGTCTCATGGGAGTCCTCCAGGCGGGTGGATCAGGCAGGCGGGTGGATCAGGCAGGGGGGTGGATCAGGCAGGCAACGATACGAGCCGAGGTTCCAGGACACTCCGCACGCTGATCCGGTGCCCCGGTCCCCGGTCACAATGGACGCCAACCACAGTCGTGCGGCGCGATGGGAGCAGGACGATGACGTCGAACTCGCTGGACAAGCCCTGGAGACGCAGCGGACGTGCCGGCTACGCCCTGAGGAGGGTCCGGGCCCTCCTGCACCCTCCGGTCTCGGTGTACGAGATGTCCGCCGATGTGCGCAAGGACCAGGACGTGGAGGTGCGGCTGCGCGACGGCGTCACCCTGCGACTGAACCTGTTCCGCCCGGCGGGGCGCAGCGACCCGCTCCCGGTGATCGTGTCGGCGCACCCCTACGGGAAGGACGCCGTCCCCAGAAGACGGCGCGGACGATGGTCGCTCAACCCGCAGTTCCGCATCATGAATCAGCCGGCGCCGCTGAAGATCTCGGACCAGACCAGCTGGGAGGCCCCCGATCCTGTCTGGTGGGCGCAGCAGGGATTCGCGGTGATCAACCTGGACGTGCGCGGGGGAGGGCGCTCCGAGGGCAGCGGACGGCTCTTCTCCGACCAGGAGGCCGATGACATCGCCCAGGTGATCGAGTGGGCGGCGGCCAGGCCGTGGTCGAACGGGAGGGTCGGGATGCTGGGGGTGTCCTACCTGGCGATCTCCCAGTACAAGGTCGCGGCGCTGGGTCCGCCCGCTCTGCGGGCAATCTGCCCCTGGGAGGGGTTCACCGACGCCTACCGCGACTTCTTCACCCCCGGCGGGGTCGTGGAGAACGGTTTCGCCCGCGTCTGGCTGTTCCTCAGCTCCCGGGTGGCCAGACTCGAGGGGGGTGTCGCCGCCGAACGACGCCGTCACCCACTGCGCGACCAGTGGTGGCGGGCGATCACCCCCGACCTGGCGCGGATCCGGGTGCCGATCCTGGTGTGCACGAGTTTCTCCGACGCCAACCTGCACAGTGCCGGATCGATGCGGGCCTTCCAGCAGGCCGGCTCCCGGCATCGTCACGCCTATGCCCACCGCGGCCCCAAGTGGGCGACGTTCTACTCCCAGCAGGCGAGGTCCTGCCAGCTGGCGTTCCTCAACCGGTATCTGCGCGGGGAGGACGTCGCCGAGCCGCCGCCGCTCCGGCTGGAGATCCGGGACCGGGGCGATCACATCGTCGAGGTGCGCGACGAGCAGGAGTGGCCGCTCGCCCGGACCGAGTGGCGGCGGCTCCACCTCGCCGGCGACGGCACCCTGCGCCAGACCCAGCCCGGAACCGGTCGGACGGCGTTCGACCTGAGGCGAAACGCGGCGAGGTTCGACCACCGGTTCGACCAGGACACCGAACTCAGCGGCCCGATGACCCTGCGGTTGCAGGTGGCGACTCGGGGGGCGAGGGATCCTCGGCTGTTCGTCGCCGTCGAGAAGTGGGCCCAGGGCCGCCCCGTGCCGTTCGAGGGGTCCTACGGCTACGGGCGCGACCACATCGCCCAGGGACGCCTCCGACTGGCGGTACGGGAGATCGACGAGAGGCTGAGCACCGCCCATCAGCCCGAGCACGCCTTTGACAGGCTGGTGCCGGTGCGCGATGGCGAGGAGATGGAGGTGGTCATCGCCCTGACTCCCTCGGCGACCCTGTTCCACGCCGGGGAGAGCCTGCGTCTGCTGGTGTGCGGCCGCTACCCGCAGCCGCGCAACCCGCTGTTCGGGCACTTCCCCACCCGCTACGAGCCGAGCCGCGGTGGAATCGCCGTCATCAGCTGGACGCCCGACCGGCCCTCGACCCTGGAGATCCCCGTCATCCCGGCCCGCGCCGTGGTGCCGGGTCGGTGAGCGGTAGCACCCCGGCTCACTACACTCCCGGCATGCGGATTCGACCCACCGACCTCGTGGACGTGTTCGTCTACCTCGTCGTGCTGGGAGTGTTCATCCAGCTGTTCCCCGCGGTCCTCTCGGAGTCATTCCTGATCGCCCTGCTCACCGCGGTGCTGCTCAAGGCCGTCCTGGAGGTCGTCCTGCTCGTGAAGCGGCGGATCGTCGGGCGGATCCGGAACGGTCGCGAGAGATGGATCCGGGTGCTCAACGTCCTGGCGCTGATCCTGGTCCTGCCGGGCAGCAAGTTCGTGGTGCTCGAGCTGGTGGACTGGGCCTTCGGGGACGCGGCCTCACTGGGAGGGTTCGTCCCGGTGACTCTCCTCATCGTGGTGCTGATGCTGGCGCGCGGCGGTGTGCGGAAGCTGTTCCCGGAGACCGGCGCACAACCTCAGGAGTGATCGGGCCCGGTGGCCGGCCTCCGGGCCGTGCGGATCAGCCGATGGCGGTGAGCCGGGTGACGTCGTCGAGAGGAAGCTCGTCGACGGTGGCCCTCACCTGCTGGTCGGTGACGGTGGCCCGGCCGTGATGGATCGAGAGGAAGGCGATGTCGGCGGCGTCGTCGCCGGTCGCCATTCTCACGAAGGACTGCCGGGGTCCGAGAGCGGTGGCGTCGACCACGTGCCAGCCGCCGTCGATGCAGGCCTCCGCCACGGCGTGGAAGTCCATCGGGTCGATCCCCGGCGCGTACACCCCGACCACGCGTGCCGGGACGTCGAGGGCGCGCAACAGTGCGACCACCAGGTGGGCGTAGTCGCGGCAGACTCCCTGGCGCGACAGCAGGGTCGCGGTGGCTCCGTCGGTGGGCTGGGAGGAGCCGGGGACGTAGCTGAGCCGGGTGCCGACCCAGGAGCTGACGGCGGCCAGCAGGTCCTGGTGGGGCACGTCCTTGAACTGCGCCAGAGCGGTCGGTGCCAGGACGTCGGACTCGCAGTACCGCGAGGGGCGGAGGTATCTCAGGGTGTCCCACCGGGTCACCGGGGCGGGTGGGATGCGTCCGGTGATCGTGGCGGTGTAGTCGATGGTCAGCGGGCCGACGGGTGCCTCGATGACGTGCACCCTGGTGCCGTGCTGGACGAGGATCTCGTTGGGGGCGAGGTCGCCGGCCCCGCCGTTGACGGTCAGCGTCTCGGTGGCGGCGCCGGCATCCAGGTAGTCCTGGGCGACGGCGATCTCCAGCACCAGGGTGGCGGGCTCGGTGACGTCGATGGACAGGTGGGCGGAGACGGAGCGTTGCATGGGCGAAGTCTTGCAGATCTGCCCCGCTCGGGACTCCATCGATCTCAGCCGAGCGGATCCGCCAGCCGCCAGCCCTCGGCCATCACGGCGTCGATCAGCTCGATCGACGCGCGCACCCTGTCCCGGAGGGATCCGCGCACCTCTGTCCAGGGGGTCTCCTGGCCGGCCAGCACATCGCGGAACCGCTGCTGCATGTCGTGGCGCAGGTGCTCCCCGTCGCGCATGCCGTCCTGGACGAAGGGGATCTCGTCGCCGGTGAGCAGGTACAGGTCCGGCTTCCATCGGCTGGCCAGCTCGGTCACCGAGGGGGAGCTGACGCCCAGGTAGCGCTCGTGCCAGATCGAGGTGGCCCGCACGTCGGTGTCGCTGATGACCAGCGGGATCGGCGCGGTGGCCATGGCATCGCGCTCCTGGCGCCGGTGCTCGGCGGCGATGAGATCGAACTCGGCGGTGTGCCAGGGTGCCTCCAGGCCGCCGGGGCGGATCTGCGACCACGTCCTGCCGTACTCGGGCACCCACCTGGTCCGGTAGTACCCGGCCAGTGCTCGGGCCAGGGTGGTGCTGCCGGTCGACTCGGCCCCCAGGACCACCACTCGGCGGCAGAACCACTGGCGGACCGCTGGTGACAGCGCCCACCAGCAGCCGGCGGGGTCGGCGCGCACCGCGGTTCCCGAGGTCGGCAGCGAGGCCCGACCGGGATCGACCCGGACCCACCGGGCATCCAGCCGCCGGGCCAGTTCGGCCCCGTAGTCATCGGAGGTGAACACCGCGTCGACCGGCGTCTTCAGCAGCGACTCGATGACCCCCATGTGCTGATCCCAGGCGGCCGGCGAGTCGAAGTCGACATCGGCCTCGTCCATCGCGGCCACGACGTCGAGCATCGGGAACCTCTCGGCCACCCAGTCGCGGCGGACCTGGAGGGGGACCGACTCCCGGGAGGACCCCAGCACCTGGACGGTGACCTGCTCGCAGCGGGCCGCGGCGGCGCAGATGAGGTGTTCGTGGCCGGCGTGGAAGGGATAGAACTTGCCGAGCACCAGGCCGTGACGGAAGGAGGTCATGCCGCCACCTTCTCGCGCTCGGTGCGGGCAGTTGCACTCTCCTCGCGCAGGGTGGCCCGCCACTGCGCCACCCCGACGAAGCACATCGCCAGGAACAGTCCGTAGAGACCGGCGGTGAGATAGAGCCCCTTGTAGGCGTAGAGGCCGATGTAGATGGCGTCGGCGCAGATCCACAGCAGCCAGTTGCCGATCCACTTGCGGTTCAACATCACCTGCGCGCCCAGCGACAGGGCGGTGGTGGTGGCGTCTCCCCACGGCACGGTCGAGTCGGTGTGGACCGACAGCAGTGCCCAGATCGCCCAGGCGCCTCCGGCCACCGCGACCCCGATCGCGGGCCAGGCCCAGGCCGGGGTGCGACGAACCACCAGGTGGCTGCGATCCTGCCCGCCGCGCAGCCACCAGTACCAACCCAGCCCCCCGAGGACCAGGTAGAGCACCTGGAGCCAGGCGTCGGCGTACAGGCCCGAGCCGATGAACAGGATGAAGAAGAAGACGTTGTTGGCCATGCCGACGGGGAAGTTCCAGATGTTCTGGCGCACGGCCAACCACACGCACACCGCCCCGGAGACGAAACCGAGGATCTCTGTCCAGTTCATGAGCTGCTCCTTTAGCGCAAGATTCGCCTAACTCGTGAGGAGACTGTAACCCCGGGATGGAAGTTTGCGCAACAGTCGCCTAATCTGGCCTCATGAAGAAGCCGCAGGATCGCGACCGCCAGGGTGCGTACTGTGACGAGTCCGGTCGCACCCTGGCGGACTATCCGCGTCCCTCGGTGGCCGTCGACACCGCGGTCCTCACCGTCGAGGACGGCCGGCTGTGCGTGCTGCTGGTGCGCGGCCCCGACGGCTGCGAGGGCCTGCCGGGGACCTTTCTCCATCCCGGCGAGACGCTGGCGGACGCGTCCCTGCGGGCCCTTCGCGACAAGGCCCAGGTGGAGGGGCTGGCCCCGCACCAGTTGAAGGTCTTCGACGATCCGGACCGCGACAGTCGCGGCTGGGTGCTGTCGGTGGCCCATCTGGACGCGGTGCGGGCCGATCTCATCCCGCTCACCGATCGCAGCGATCTGGTGCCGGTGGACGAGTGCCCCCCGCTGGCCTATGACCACACCGCGATCATCGCCCATGCCGCGGCGGTCCTGCGCGACGGGTACCGACGTCTCCCCGATCCCTGGCGGCTGCTGGAGCCCAGCGAGGAGGGTGTGACGATCCGCGACCTGCGCCTGCTGCACGAGCAGGTGCTGGGGGAGAGGCTGGTCCCCGACACCTTCAGGCGCACCATGCTGCCGGGTCTTCGCGGGACCGGGCGGGTTCGCCGCGGCACCAGAGGAAAACCCGCCGAGCTCTACCGGATCGATCGCCGCTGATCGATCTGTGGGGCGTCCGCGGGAATGTTGGAGGCCTCCGCTCGACCCGGATCAGGTCGCAGCACTCGCTGTGGATGTGAGGATCGCTGTGGCAGGATAGGCCGACGAAGGGGAGTAGCTCCCGATCCCTGAGCTGGCGCTGCCGAGCGGCGCAGACCCAGGTCGAGCGATGCGTCGACACAATGGCAGGCCTGTGAGCCTGCCCGGTGCATCACCTGCGGCATGCGGGCGGGCGAGACCTTCGACCGCTCACCGCTCAGGACCCTGTGTTGGCCCCGGGGCAGTGATGACCGAAGGAATGCCATGCCTCGGGCCGTTACCCAGTCGCACTCACACGCCCTCGCACGCTCGAAGCACAGATGGCGCCGCTATCTCGCGGACGAGCGCGCCGAGGCCGCGATGTACCGGTCCCTGGGGCGGCGTCGCCAGGGCGAGGAACGCGAGATCCTAATGGCCCTGGCAGACGCCGAGAAGCGCCACGAGCAGCACTGGCTCGACCTGCTCGGCGATGAGGTCGGGCGCCCCCTTCGCCCGGCCCTGCGCACCCAGGTCCTGGGGCTGTTGGCGAAATGGTTCGGTTCGGTCTTCGTGCTGGCACTGATGCAGCGGGCCGAGGCGCGCTCCCCGTACTCCAAAGATCCCGATGCGACCCCGAAGATGGCTGCCGACGAGCAGCTGCATGAGGAGATCGTCCGCGGGCTGGCCGAACGCGGACGCAAGAGACTCTCGGGATCCTTCCGGGCGGCCGTCTTCGGGGCCAATGACGGGTTGGTGAGCAATCTCTCGCTCATCCTGGGGGTCGGTGCCAGCGGCGTCTCCACGCATGTGATCCTGCTCACCGGTGCCGCCGGGTTACTGGCCGGAGCACTGTCGATGGGTGCCGGTGAGTACGTCTCGGTGCACTCCCAGCGCGAACTCCTGGAGGCGTCGCGGCCTAATCCTGCGGTGCTCAAGATCATTCCGATCCTTGCCGTCGGCAACAACGAGCTGGAGCTGCTCTACCGCGCTCATGGCATGAGCGAGGAGCAGGCCAGGGCTCGGGCCCATCTCGTGCTGGAGGAGCGCACGGCCGACTCCAGCATCATCCTCGATCAGCCCGAGGACGTCAGCCACGAGGAGATCGGCACCGGAATGGGAGCCGCACTGTCGAGTTTCTGCTTCTTCGCCTCGGGCGCGATCATCCCGATCTTCCCGTACCTCTTCGGGGTGTCAGGGATGCCGGCAGTGTTCACCGCCGCCGGGCTGGTCGGTATCAGCCTGCTCGGCACCGGTGCGGTCGTCGGGCTGCTGTCTGGCGCGTCACCGGTGAAGCGGGCGCTGCGCCAGCTCGCCATCGGGTACGGGGCAGCTGCCGCCACCTACCTGCTGGGGATGCTGTTCGGCACCGAGATTCACTGACTGCCGGGCCGGGTTGCGGAGGGGGCGCCGGCCTGTCGCAGGATTTTCTCCATCTTCCTGCCCCTGGCGAGCTCATCGACGAGCTTGTCCAGGTAGCGGACCTGCTGCATCACCGGATCCTCGATCTCCTCGACCCGGACCCCGCAGACTGTTCCGGTGATGAGCGAGGCATTCGCATTGAGGTCGGCGCCGGCGAAGAACTCCTGGTAGGTCATCTGGTCGGAGGCGAGCCTGTCGATCTGGGCATCGTCGTAGCCGGTGAGCCAGCTGATCACCTCGTGCAGTTCGGACTCGGTGCGCCCCTTGCGCACCACCTTGTTGAGCAGCAGCGGATAGACCGATGAGAAGGTCATGGCATGGACTCGTGCGAGGGTCTTCGGGTCGGTCCTCATGCGGTGAGCCTACCGAGGGGGGTGCCCCTTCGCCGCTCTGGCCAGAGCTGTCATCGTGAACGGACCGGGTCCGACCCGATCGAACAGCGCCGCCCGCACCGCCTGCTGAGAGGGGGCGCTCAGGGCCTTCAGGTAGCTGCCCGCCGGCCCGATGCCCTGGTCGAACCCGGCCCACAACTCGTCGAAATCCCACACGGCGGCGGCCGAGATGCCGCCGGCGCGCAGGACCCGCGCCTGTTCGGCAGCTGCCGCCGGGGGGTCGCCGACGAAGTGCAGCACGAGTTCTGACAGGGCTGCGTCGACCGAGCCGTCGTCGAACGGCAGGTGCTCAGCGGCACCGGTACGTACGTCGACGCCGGGGTTCCGCCTGGCGCACGCGGCGGCGAACGGCCGCGAGGGATCGCACGCGACGACGTTGGCGGCACCCACCAGGCGGACCAGTTCGGCCGTCAGAGCGCCGGGTCCGCAACCGACGTCGAGCACCTGGTCGGTTGACCCGACCCCGACGAAGGAGACGAACTGGGTCGCCAGCGGAGTGGAGTACCTGCCCATGAAGTTGTCGTAGGCCTCGGCGGCGACGTTGAACCCGCCCGCACCCGATGGTTGCATGGTTCCTCCCGCAGATTTCCGTCGGCGTCACCGAACCCGGCACACGTCCACGGCGTCGATGTACTGGGACACCAGGAACCGGCATCCTCCCTCGTCGGAGGTCGGTTCCTGGTCTCTCGAAGGGGTCAGGATACTGCTGCGAGGGGCGATCTCGGCCGTCCCGCCGACGCCCTGAACCAAGTCGAGGCGAGTCTCTTCTCGGAGCGTGTCAGGGCTTCAACTGGCGATCGTGATGTTCGCTTGTGCGAGGGCGTTGGTACCGGTCGGGGTGAGTCGCACGGCGCGGGTGGTGCCGATGCGCTCGATCCAGCCCTGGGCGAAGAAAGTGCGACACAGGGCGTTCCCGGCGGGACCGGCGAGATGGTAGTGGCGCTCCGTGGAGTCCATGCATGTTCGTGCCCGGGTCGCCTCGGCCTCGGGGACTCCCCACTCGGCGAGGAGGGCACGGCCCGCGTCGGTCGGCTGCCAGGCGCTGTCAAGGAGGCGACGCTCCTGCATCTGAGTGGTCAGGCCGGTACCCAGCCTGCCTGCGAGGTGTCGGTAGCAGGTGCGTCCAGCCAGGAGTCGTTCGTGTGCGGTCGTGGCGCGCAGGCTCGGCGGAGTGGGCACCGTGTCTCTCGCGATGACGCCCAGGTCCTCGATTGCTCGCGCGACGCGTTCCCCGGCGAGGTGGAGATAGCGGTGCCGGCCTTGCCGGACCTCGGTGACCAGGCCGCGAGCGACCAGGAGAGTGGCGTGCTCGCTGGCGGTGGATCGGGCGATGCCGCAGTAGGTGGCGAGTTCGCCAAGGGTCCAGGCACGCCCGTCCATCAGCGCCGCGCACATCGCGGCGCGCGACGGATCGGCCAACGCGGCGGCGGACGCCGCGATGTCCGGCACTGCCTCGGGAAAGCTGCGACCACTCACCCCTCCAGTATGAGCGGGGAGAAGGTTCGACTCCCACCGAACTCTCGGCAGACCAGGATCGAGGAGACGGGCAGCGAACGGGAGGACAATCGTGGCGGTAGTCGAGAAGCGGCGCGCAGCAGCGACTGGCGGTGTACTGGCGGGCTTCTTCATCGTCATGCTCGACACGACCATCGTCAACGTCGTCCTGCCGGACATCGGTAGCGATCTCGGCGCGAGCGTGTCGGGGCTGCAATGGATCGTCGACGCGTACACGCTGGTGCTCGCTGCGTTGCTGCTGACAGCTGGTGCTGCCTGCGATCGGCTCGACACCAGAACCGTGTACGTGTTCGGGCTCGGCTGGCTCGGGCTGATGTCGATCTGCTGTGCGCTCGCCCCGACGACGCTGCTGCTGGTCATCGCCCGCGCACTGCAGGGAGTCGGTGCGGCGGCGATCATTCCCGGCTCGCTCGCCCTGCTGGCGCAGCTGTTCCCCGAACCCGGCAGGCGCGCACGCGCCATCGGGCTCTGAGGCGGGGTGGCTGCCGCCGTCGGACCGGTGATCGGCGGCTTCCTGGTCTCCGTCATCGGGTGGCGCGTCGTGTTCTGGGTGAACATCCCGGTCGTCGTGCTCGCCTGCTGGGCTGCCCTGCACGACATCGCCGCGCGGCCGGGCAATGCGCGTAGGGGGCTCGACCTGCCCGGTCTGGCGCTGTCGGTGCCGGGCCTGGCCGTCATCACCTGGGCGGTGATCGCCGCCGGTGAGCACGGCTGGATGCTCGCCCCGGTCTTCGGCCTGGCACTCGGGGTGCTGGTGCTGGCGGGCTTCGTGCTGGTCGAGCATCGGGTGCCCGCCCCGATGCTGCCCCTGAGTCTGTTCCACAGTGGCCGCTTCTCCGTCGCCAGCGTGGTGGGATTCGCGCTCAATGTCAGCTTCTTCGGGCAGCTCTTCGTGCTCTCGCTCTTCTTCCAGCGATACCTCGGCTACGAACCGTGGCTGGCCGGACTCGCGCTCGCACCGCAAGCCTGTAGTGCCGTTGTCGGCTCCCCGCTCGGCGGGCGCGCCTCAGCCAGGTTCGGACCGTTCCCGGTCATGCTGATCGGCCTTCTGGTCGGTGCGGTGGGATTCGGTGGACTTGCCTTCGTCTCTGGCGCGACCGCATATCCGATCATCGCGGCCCTGTCCTTCGCCGGAGGACTCGGCATGGCATTCGCCATGCCCGCTGCCACGGCGGCGGCCGTCGCAACAGCACCCGCCGAACTCGCCGGTACCGCAAGCGGCGTCATCAACACCGCCCGACAGACCGGCACCGTGATCGGCGTCGCCACTCTCGGCACCTTCGCCACCGGGAGCAGCGGCTTCCTGCCCGGCTTTCAACGCGCCGTCACCGGTGCGAGCCTCGTCTTCCTCGTCGCCGCCGTCCTCGTCGCAGTCACACTGGCCCGGCACCGGCGTTCCAGTGGACTGCTCGGTGCATCTCGGACGTGCCCGAGGGACACCGAGCAGTCCAACTCATGAACCAGGCGCTGTTGAAGACGATATGCGTCGACAAGGACAACGAGGCACGCGTCGGTTGACGTAACCGGTACGACGGGCGGAGCCTCTCGGGAGCTGCATGTCGACGCACCGAGCTGGGCCGCCGCAGGCAGAGAAAGAGGGCCAGGTGAGAATCTGAGACCAAGCGTGGACCCTTGGTCGAAAGTTCAAACCTGACCCATCTGGGGTGGATAACGGGACTTGAACCCGCGACCCCCTGGACCACAACCAGGTGCTCTACCGACTGAGCTATATCCACCATCTGCCCGACAAGCTCCGGGCAACTCGGAGAGAATATCGAACCCCCGAGATCCTTGGCAAATCCGTGCGGGTCCACCGGGACGCGCACGGTGCCAGGTCAGTCGGCGGTGCGACCGGCTCCGGTGAGAGCCCCCTGGCACCTGGCGGCGATGGTCCTGGCAGTGGCGGCGTCCGGCCCCGGGGCCGGCACCATGAGCGCCGCGCGCCAGTACATCAACTCCTCGATCGACTCCTCGATGTCGGCCAGCGCGCGGTGGTTGCCCTGCTTGGTCGGGGAGTTCCGGTAGGCGGCCGGGTACCAGCGCTTCGCCAGCTCCTTGATGGAGGAGACATCGACATTGCGGTAGTGGGTGTACCCCTCGAGCTCGGGCATGTCCTTGGCCAGGAAGGACCGGTCGGTCCCGATGGAGTTGCCGGCCAGCGGGGCCTTGCCGGCCTCGGGCACCCACTCCTTGATGTAGTCGAGGACCTGCTTCTGGGCCTCCTCCATCGACATCCCGGAGTCCAGCTCGTCGAGCAGTCCCGAATGGGTGTGCATGCCGCGCACGAAGTCGTTCATGTGCTCCAACCACTCCGGCCTGGGGCGGATGATGACGTCGACCCCCTCACCCATCACGTTGAGGTCACCGTCGGTGACCAGGGCGGCCACCTCGATGAGCCCGTCATGGGCCAGGTCGAGCCCGGTCATCTCGCAGTCGATCCACACCAGCATGTTGTTCACGGGCAACCAGCCTACGTCGACGCGGCATGTCGCCCCGACGGCGTCATCCTCTAGACTTGCCGCGCTGGCCCGGTAGCTCAGCGGATAGAGCAGCAGCCTTCTAATCTGTCGCGCGTGGGTTCGATTCCCACCCGGGCCGCCACATCCTCACCCTCCCCGTGCCTGGGCGGCTGATAGGCCGGTACCCCCGGGGCCGAACGTCGATCGCCGATCGCTCCCGGGCGAGCGGTCTGCCTCCTGTTGCCGACCCGCCGGTACAGTGGCGGGCATGCCCGAGTCCGCCACCATCCGACGTCCCTGGTGGATGCGCCTGCTGCGCAACCCCTGGACCTGGATCGTGCTGGCGATGATTCTCCTGTCGGTCGGGCTGCTGTACGCCCAGTACCTCCAGCTGCACGCCGACGTCGAGGTCGAGCGCGACGGCCGCACGGGGGTGATCCCGGGCATCACCGTGCGGTCGTTCACACTGGCCGCCCACTACGCCTGGCCCACCGCCGCCGTCTGGTCCCTGGTGTTCATCTGGCTGGACCGCTTCCGCACCCAGCACATGGCGATGTGGTTCACCGCCTTCGCCTGGGGTGCGGCGGTCGCCACCTCCATCTCCCTGGTCGTCAACACCTGGATGGCCGGCATGCTGTCGGTCCAGGGCGGCTACGACCCGAGCGGCGGGGCGGGTCCGGCGATCTACTCGGCGCCCTTCGTCGAGGAGACCTGCAAGGTGACGGTGCTCTTCCTGTTCGCCGCCTTCATGCGCAACCGCCTCACCTCGATGCTCCAGACGGTGAGCCTGGCGGGCCTGTCGGCGATCGGCTTCGCCTTCGTGGAGAACATCATCTACTACGCCCGCGCCGACAACTACGCCCGCATCACCGTCCAGGCCGGCGACCCCACCCAGGCCGTCCGGCAGCTCGTCCTGCTGCGCGGCGTCCTCACCTCCTTCGGTCACCCGCTGTTCACCTCGATGGCCGGGATCGGCCTGGCGATCGGCCTGCGTTCACGCAGTCGGCTGGTGCGGATCCTCGCCCCGGTCACCGGTTTCCTCGGAGCCGTGATCGGCCACATGGCCTTCAACGGGATCTCCTCGGTGGTGCCGAGCAAGGACCTCAAGGTCTACTGGTTCGTTGCCCTGGGGATCGTCGCCTCGCTGGTGATCTTCCTCATCGTCCGGCTGCTGCGCGAGGGTTCCATGGTGCGCAACCGGCTGGCCGACTACGTCGTGATGGGATGGCTGGAACCGCGCGACCCGACCGTGGTCGGCAGCCTCGCCAGGCGCTGGTGGATCACTGTGGTCGCCACCTCCCACGGGTTCGCCACCTGGTGGGCGACACTGGCATTCCTGCGCACCGCCACCGAGCTGGCCTACCTGCGGGACGCCGTCACCCGCGGCACCGCCGATGCCACCCAGGACCGTGAGGTCGCCCTGGTGGATCGACTCCGCGACCTGAGGCCGGTGGCCATCACCGAGTCCAAGGGGGCCCGACCGGTCGCCCCGCACCTGCCCGGTTGGTGGCCGTGGCGTCGCGGCAGGGCCGGTCGGATGCCGGCCTTCGCCCCGCCCGGACCCGGTTCGCGCCCGGCGGTCTCCTGGGTCCCGCCGCGTCCCTGACCGGTTCTCCACAGGAGGGTCGGGACCGAGGCGGGGTGGGAGAAGTTGTCCACAGATCTGTCCGGAGGCGGCAGATCGAGGCCTGCGCCACGACACGTGTCGGTGAGAGGAAAGGAACTCACATGGACGCGAACGTGTCAATCACCGGAAACCTCGGCACCGAGGTCGATTTCATCAGGAAGGACGGCTGGTGCGGCGGCCGATTCCGCATCGCCCAGACCCCCCGGTACCTCCGGGAGGGGCAGTGGTCGGACGGCGAGACCACCTGGATGTCGGTGCGTGTCAACGGCCGGCTCGCCGAGAACTGCCGGCAGAGTCTCAGCAAGGGCGACCCCGTCGTGGTCGTCGGACGGCTGCGGACCCAGGCCTGGGTCACCGAGGACGGCGTGCGCCGTGAACAGCTGGTCATTCTCGCCTCCTCGGTCGGTCACGACCTGCAGCGGGGGACCAGCATGTTCGTCCGCCCGACGCCCAGGCCCGAGGAGGCTCCCATCATGGAGCCCGGTGCGGTTGTCGATGCGACCACCGAGCTGCTCACCGACCGCTCCGGGGGGTTCGCCGACCGGGACCCTGACGGTTCTGGGGCTCATTCCACAGGCGTCGACGGCAGCGACCCCGCCGGAGCCGAGGACGACGGGACCGAGGGCGACCAGACGGATCTCGATGCCATCGAGATGGACGGGGAGATCGCCTCGGCCGACCGCCACACCGGTGAGATCCCGGTCGGATAGCGGTGGGACCAGCGGTGCGGCGGCCTCGCGCGGTGGTCGCGGTCGGAGGCGACTGGCATACTGGCGTGCGGCCCTCCGACCCGCCCTGTGCGGCGTGGGGCCACACGATCCCTGTTCCCGGTCGTGACCGCGGCCGCCCCGTGCCGGCCCGGCCACCCCACACAGACCTTGCGTCATCACGACGCCGAAGACACGCCAACCCCGAGGAGCGCCGATGGCTGAGTTCATCTACACCATGCACAACGTCCGGAAGGCGATCGGCGACAACGTCATTCTCGACGACGTCACGCTGTCCTTCTATCCCGGCGCCAAGATCGGGGTGGTCGGCCCCAACGGCGCCGGCAAGTCCACCATGCTCAAGCTGATGGCCGGCATCGAGAAGCCCAACAACGGCGACGCCACCCTCGCCAAGGGGGCCACCGTGGGGATCCTGCTCCAGGAGCCCCCGCTCACCGAGGACAAGACCGTCTTGGAGAACGTCGAGGAGGGAGTCGGCGAGATCAAGGCCAAGCTCCAGCGGTTCGAGGAGGTCTCGGCGGCGATGGCCGATCCGGACGCCGACTTCGACGCCCTGATGGCCGAGATGGGGGAGCTGCAGACCGAGCTGGACTCCTCCAACGCATGGGACATCGACGCCCAGCTGTCCCAGGCGATGGACGCCCTGCAGTGCCCCCCGCCCGACACCCCCGTCTCGGTGCTGTCCGGTGGTGAGCGACGCCGGGTCGCGCTGTGCAAGCTGCTGCTCCAGGCCCCCGACCTGCTGCTTCTCGACGAGCCCACCAACCACTTGGACGCCGAGTCGGTCAACTGGCTGGAGGGCCACCTCCACAGCTACGCCGGCGCCGTGCTGGCCGTCACCCACGACCGGTACTTCCTCGACAACGTCGCCCAGTGGATCTGCGAGGTGGACCGCGGCAAGCTGCACCCCTACGAGGGCAACTACTCCACCTACCTCGACACCAAGCGCCAGCGCCTCCAGATCGAGGGCAAGAAGGACGCCAAGCGGGCCAAGATCCTGGAGCGCGAGCTCGAGTGGGCGCGTTCCTCGCCCAAGGCCCGCCAGGCCAAGAACCGGGCCCGGCTGGCCCGGTACGAGGAGCTGGCCGCCGAGGCGGAGCGCAACCGCAAGATCGACACCGCCGAGATCAACATCCCGGCCGGCCCCCGACTGGGCAACACCGTCCTTCAGGTCACCAAGCTCACCAAGGCCTTCGAGGACCACGTCCTCTACAAGGACCTCACCTTCGACCTTCCCCGCGCCGGCATCGTCGGTGTGATCGGGCCCAACGGCGTCGGCAAGACGACTCTGTTCAAGATGATCGTCGGCCAGGAGCAGCCCGACTCCGGCACGTTGCGGGTGGGGGAGACGGTCAGTTTCTCCTACGTCGACCAGAACCGTGCCGGGATCGACCCCGACAAGAACCTCTGGGAGGTCGTCTCCGACGGACTGGACTACATCAAGGTCGGCAACTTCGAGGAGCCCTCGCGTGCGTATGTCGCCAGCTTCGGGTTCAAGGGGCCCGATCAGCAGAAGCTCGCCGGGGTGCTGTCGGGCGGTGAGCGCAACCGCCTGAACCTGGCGCTCACCCTCAAGCAGGGCGGCAACGTCCTGCTTCTCGACGAGCCCACCAACGACCTGGACGTCGAGACCCTGTCCAGCCTGGAGGACGCCCTGCTGGAGTTCCCCGGCTGTGCCGTGATCACCTCCCACGACCGGTGGTTCCTGGACCGGATCGCCACTCACATCCTGGCCTGGGAGGGCGAGGACGAGGACGGCGCGCCCCGATGGTTCTGGTTCGAGGGCAACTACGCCGACTACGAGGCGAACAAGGTTGACCGCCTCGGCGTGGAGGCCGCTCGCCCGCACGCCTCCAAGCACCGCAGGCTCACCCGAGGGGAGTGACTCGCTCGGCGTCGGATCCCTCCTGGGGAGCCTCTCGGGGCGTCGGGGGCCTCTCGGGGCCCCTTCGGGCGGGGCCTCCTCGGGGCGCTTCCGTCACGGAAGGCTCGTCCGCGGCCGGCGACCGGTCGATCGGACGTCAATCGTTCGTAACAGTGGGCATCTAGCGTCCAGGACATCAGTCCGGGAGGTCACGTGATCATCGTGCTCGTCGTTCTGGCGGTGGCCTGCTGCAGCGCCGTGGTGTGGTCGGCGATCGCCGAGAAGGTGCCGCCGGCGAGCGGATGGGCGCTGGCCGGCGCGACGGTGGCCACCACGGTGACCGCCCTGCTGGCCGGTGACATCCCGTCGCGGTTCGCCGCCTCCGTGCTGGCCGCCGGGTGCATGGCCGAGTCCGTGTGGACGATGGCCGCATCTTCATGGCAGCGCCGTCGGACCGCACGCGCTCTCTCCCGGTGAGTGCGTGCGGTCCGGGACCGGCTGTCGGGCCTTGAGGCGATGGCCGTGTCCGTGTCCGGCTCCTGTGACGCAGGTCGGGGGGCTCAGTGGTGGTCGTCCTCCGGCGAGGTCTCAGATGGGTCCGGGGCGCCATCTGACTCAGTCACCAGGTCGGTCTCGCTCGTTCTCTCGATCTTGAATCCAGTGAACCCGTACAGGAGGCTGAGCAGCGGGCTGAGGATGTTGAAGAATGCGAACGGCAGATACAGCAGTGTCGACACACCGAGAGCGGAACTCATGAAGGCACCGCAGGAGTTCCACGGCACAAGCGGCGAGGTGACTGTGCCGGAGTCGGCGCACAACCGGGAGAGGTTCGTGGGGGCGAGCCCGCGCTTGGCGAACTCGGCGCGATAGGTGCGGGCCGGCAGCACGAGCGCGATGTACTGGTCACCTGCCACGATGTTCAGGCCGAACGCCGAGCCGAACACGGCGACGTAGAGACCTCCGCGACTCTTCGCCCGCGCGAGCAGCGGATCGGTGAGTCGTCGGATCAGTCCCAGCTCGTCGAGGAGTGCTCCGAAGGTCACCGCCCCGATGATCAGCCACAGTGTGAGCAGCATGGAGTCCATGCCGCCCCGGGAGAGAAGGCGGTCGATGTCGGCGATACCCGTGTGGGCCGAGAACCCGCTCGACATCGCCAGCCAGGTCGCCCGAATCGCTCCCAGTGGAGTGAGGTGGTCCGCGCCGACAAAGCCGGAGAACACTCTGGGCTGCAGGATCGCACCGCTGATGCCCGCGAACACAGCTGCCAGGAACAGCGAGATGGAGGCGGAGACCTTGCGCACGGAGAGCACCACGAGCAGCACCAACGGCAACAGGTTCCACGGGGTGATGAGGAACACCTGGTCGAGTTTCTCCAGCTCGATGGAGGTCGGTGCCGGCGGCTGGGCCGAACCGCTGGTGAAGAGTCCGATGACGAGAAAGAGCACCACTGCAATGCCGAAGGCGGGGATCGAGGTCCAGGCCTGAGCCTTGATGTGCCGCATCACGTCGGCCTTCACCAGCTGGGCGGTGAGAATCGTCGTCTCCGACAGCGGGGAGAGCTTGTCGCCGAGATAGGCGCCGCTGACCACCGCGCCGGCCGCGATCCCGGGGGAGACTCCCAGCATGCTGCCGATGCCGACGAGTCCGACGCCGATCGTGCCGACAGTGGTCCACGAGCTACCGATCGACATCGCGATGATGCCGCAGATCAGGGCAGTCGCCGGATAGAACCACTCCGGTCTGAGCACATGGAGCCCGTAGGAGACGAGGGTGGGGATCGTGCCTGAGAGATTCCAGGTTCCGATCAGGGCGCCCACTGACAGCAGGATGAACACCGCCGAGGTGATCGACGCCATCGCCGACTGGCCCGCGGCCTGCACCTCGCCCCAGGGATGTCCATTCTTCAGGGCAACGGCCGCAGCCACCAGACAGGAGGCGACGAGGGCCACCTGGATCGGTCCGTCGAGGGCGTCCAGGCCGAAGATCAGGAGGGAGGACGCGATGAGGAGCACCATCGCGATCAGTGGTGTCAGCGAGTCGGCGATCGACGGATCCCGCTTCTGCCGCGCCTTCGGCTGTGCTTCTGCCGGCTGTGAGCCCTTCATGGCTGGCGCCTCAATTCTCGCTGCGTACCAGGGCGGGCATCGGTCAGAACTCGACGGGATCGCGCAGGATCGGGCACGTCATGCAGTGCCCGCCGCCACGGCCGCGGCCGAGCTCCGCGCCGACGATGGGGATGACCTCGATGCCGGCCTTGCGAAGCTGCTCATTCGTGAGGGTGTTGCGATCGTAGGTGTAGACCACTCCCGGGCTCAGAGCCACGGCGTTGTTGCCGCTGTCCCACTGCTGGCGCTCGGACTCGTAGTTGTTGCCGGCGGTCTCCACCACGTGCAGAGCGGGAAGTCCGAGTGCTCCGGCGACGACATCGACGAAGGGCCGCGATCCGTGGTCGATCACCTCTGCACCTGGGGCCTGGTCCGAGGGGCGCAGCGAGAAGGTGTGGACGGCGTCCATGATCCGGGGGAACAGTGTGACGACGTCGCGGTCGACGAAGGTGAACACGGTGTCGAGGTGCATCGCGGACCGGAGCTTGGGCATCCCGGCGACGATCACATGATCGGCAGCGCCCTGTGCGAACAGCTCGGTGGCGAGCTGGGTGATCGCCTGGCGGGAGGACCGTTCGCTCATCCCGATCAGCACCACTCCGTTGCCGACCGGCATCACGTCGCCACCCTCGAGGGTCGCCTGGCCCCAGTCGCGCTCGGCGTCGCCCCACCACACGGTCGAGTCGCGGAAGTCCGGGTGGAAGCGGTAGATGGCCTGCATCAGCAGCGTCTCATCGTGCCGGGCGGGCCAGTAGAGAGGATTCAGGGTGACGCCGCCATAGATCCAGCAGGTCGTGTCGCGGGTGTAGAGGGTGTTCGGGAGCGGCGGCATGAGGTACTCGTTGACGCCGGTCGACTCCCGGGCGAGGCTCAGGTAGTCCGTGCGGTAGTCGGCCGGTAGATCCGCGGTCGACAGACCGCCGATCAGGAACTCGGCCAGCTGGGCCTCATCAAGGGAGTCGAGGTAGGCCCGAGTGCCCTCGATCAGACCGAGGCCAACCTCGTTCGGCACGATCTTCCTGTCGAGCAGCCACGCTCGCGCGGAGGGGTCCCGCAGGGTGTCGGCGAGCAGGCTGTGCAGCTCGACGACCGCCACTCCGTGGGAGCGCAGACTGTCGGTGAACTCGTGATGATCTTTCTGCGCATTCTCCACCCACATCACATCGTCGAAGAGCAGCTCATCGCAGTTGGAAGGGGTCAGTCGGCGATGAGCCAGACGCGGTTCGCACACCAGAACCTTGCGCAGCACGCCGACCTCGGAGTATACCCCTGGCGTATTCGTCTCAGACATTGTCTGTTCCCTTTCTGGTGGATTGTTGAGTGATCTCAGAGCTGGATGAAACCGGTCGCGAGGGCAACTATTCCAGCGGCTGCGCCTATCAGCGATACCATGAGGATGACAAACTCCCGGGCGGTGAACAAGGTGCGTCCCTGTTCACGTCGGGTCATCACGAAAAGAATAGAAGCGGGAGCGTATATGACAAATGAGAGGAGAAGGAACTGCAGGCCAGCCGCAAATATCAGGAAGGCCGTGTACAGGCAGGCCAGGATCGCCAGCATTATGTCGCGCGGAACCAGTGTGTTCTTCCCGGTGTTCTTCTCGGTGCCGCCGTTTCGGGAGAGTACCAGCTTCAGTGCGAACAGAGCCGCGAGGAAGAACGGTATGAGTGTTAGGGCGCTGGTGAGGTCGAGGGCCAGGTCCAGGGCATTGCTGGCGAACAGCAGGATGACAAGGAGCAGCTGGACGAGCAGCGAGCTCAGGAGCACCGCATTCTCGGGCACGCCATTGCGATTCGTTCGGGCAAGGAACCGGGGCATGTCCTGGCTCTCGGCCATGACGCTCAGCACCTCGGCCGCCATGAGCGACCACGCGAGATATGCGCCGAGCACTGAGACGATGAGCCCGATACTGACGAACCAGCGACCCCATGGGCCCACGGCGTGCTCGAGCACACCGGCCATCGACGGCTGGGGCAGTGCGGCGATGTCGGCCATCGGCATGATCCCGTAGGACACGATCGTCACCGACGCGAAGACCGCGAACACGGACAGGAAGCCGAGCACGGTCGCCCTGCCGACGTCCTCGCGGCTCCTGGCGTGGCGGGAGTAGACGCTCGCTCCCTCGACGCCGAGGAACACGAAGACGGTGACCAGCATCGTCCCGCGAATCTGCTCGCCGAGTGAGCCCGCGTAGTCGGCCCCGGCCCAGTTCTGCAGGAAGACATGGAGTTTGAACACGAAGATGCACAGCAGCACGAAAATGACGATGGGCACGATCTTCGCGATGGTGATGATCGTGTTGATGAACGTCGCGTTCTGCACGCCCTTGCGGATGAGCAGGAAGAATCCCCACAGGCCGACCGAGGAGACTGCCACGGCGAGGACGGTGTCCCCGCCTCCGAGTCCGCGTACGCCGAGCCCGGAGAGGGTCGACATGATGAAGACCCAGTAGAAGGTGTTTCCCGCGCAGGCGCTCGCCCAGTAGCCGAAGCCCGAGAAGAAACCGAGGTACTCGCCAAAGCCTGCCTTCGCGTACGCGAAGACGCCGGAGTCGAGCTTCGGCTCCCGGATGGCGAGCATCTGGAAGACGAATGCCAGCATGAGCATGCCCACACCGGCGATGACCCATGCGATGAGCGCGCCGGCAACTCCGGTTTCCCGGGCAAATCTGCCGGGAAGTGAGAACACTCCGGCGCCCACCATCGAACCCACGACCAATGCGGTCAACGCGGCCACCGACAGTTTGTCCACCGACCGGGTCTCCTCGGGGGAGTCCCCCGCCTCTCTGTCCTCCGACATCGCGCCGCCTCTCCGTTTCCCCGGTATCGCGGTCGCACTCGTGTGTGCCTGCGATCAGGAGTTTATCGAGGGGGGTTGGTGAACACGACCGACACGCACCCTCATTTGTGGGGGAATTCGGGATTCGAGCCTGTTTGGTGTGCTTAACTCACGCATGTTTGGCTATCAGAGAAGTGAACTTACGGTGGGGATCACGTAACACTTCGTCCCACCAAAACCGTGTGGATCGTGGACCGCCCGCGGTATCAGTCGACGCGCCTGTCAGCGTCCATTGCAGACAGCCCTGGCCACATCCCGCGCCAATGGACCCATCGGCATCAGATCCCCCAGTTGTGAGGGTTGCAATGCGGCCCGTCCGGGGCGTGCGGAGGATAGCCTTGTCGTAGAGTCCTGGGGTCTCCTGAAGGGGTCGCTGATGAAGGCACGGATAGGGGTTGTCGACGATCATCCAGCGGTGATTCTGGGTGTGACAGCCATCCTCAACGAGCAGCCGGATATGCATGTGGCGGCCGGAGGGGCGACGATCGACGCCCTTCTGCAGTGTGGAGCGACCTTGGATCTGGTCCTGCTCGACCTCGTGCTCGTCGACGGATCGACACCGGCTGACAACGTGCGTCGGCTGACCGCTCTCGGAGTGACCACCCTCGCCTTCACCAGCGGCGATCAACCACAGCTTGTTCGCGAGGCTGCCCGAGCCGGAGCTGCGGGCATGATCCGCAAGTCCGAGTCCCCCGAAATGATCGTGCAGACGGTCCGTGGGGTGCTTCAGGGGGATCCGGTGCCGACGCCTGACTGGGCCACCGCGATCCTCGCGGATCACGCCTTCATCAGCGCGCACCTCAGTGATCGCGAGTCCGAGGTTCTGGCCCTGTACGCCTCGGGAGAGACTGCCGAACGAGTGGCCGAGGAGCTCTTCGTCTCGCGGACCACCGTGATCGACCACGTCAAGCGCATTCGCGCCAAGTACGCCGCCGTCGACCGCGTGGCTGTCACGAAGGTCGATCTGTTCAGACGCGCTGTCGAGGACGGTCTCATTGAGGCGGAGCGATAGGTGACGGAGCTCTCCTCCACCCACATGCGACGCGCGGATCGCTGGGCTGGCTCACTCATCGCAGTCTCCGCCCTGCTGCTCAGCGTGTGGTGGTTGCCCGACGCCCTGATGCAGCGGAACCGCTTCGCCATCTGGTGGACTGTCGGAGCGTGGGGTCTCATTGCGCTGTGGCTGCTGCTGGCGGGACTGGGGCAGCGGTTGCCGATGTGGTGGCTGCGTCGACTGTGGGCCGCGATCCCCAGTTTTCAGTTTCTGCTGCAGGTGCTCTCCTTCGCCGCCATCCGCGGCAATCCGTCCGACGTGATGCCCTGGGTGTGGACACTCGAGTCGACCACCGTGTGTCTGCTGGTGCTGCAACTGAGGCGGGTTGCCGCCGTCGCTGTCTCGATCGTCTTCTCGCTGAGCGTGCCGTTGTCGTCGTGGCTCTTCACCGGAGGGGTCTCGCAGCTCGTGCTCTCGAACACTCCCGTACGACTCAGCAATGTCTTGTTCGTCGTGCTGCTCATCGGCGTGCGACATCGTCTGTCATCGCTCTTCGAGGTCGAGACGGAGGCGCGTATGGCGGCAGACAGGAGAGCACTGAGCGCGGCCGAGACCCGGCAGCGGGCACGGTTCTCTCGCTTCGTCCATGACGAGGTGCTCTCGGTGCTCACCGCGGCACAACTGTTCAGCGGTACACCCCCGCCCGAGTTGCGGGCCGAGGCGGCCGCCACCATTCGGGCGCTGGCCGTCGAACGGCCCTCGGCGGCCGAGGACGCGCGCGCTGTCGATCCAGTCGATTCGACGGAGGCGGGGGAGCGGCTGCGCGCTCGGATCGCTCGCCTCGCGCCGACGGCGGTGGTCCACCTGGAGGCCGACCACATGCCGATCGATACAGGCGCTGTCGAGACTCTGGGCGACGCGGCGGCCGAGGCGGTGCGAAACGCACTCCGGCACTCTGAGGGAAACCACCTGTCGGTGCGCATGACGATCCTCGAGCAGTCGGTCGACATCTCGGTGAGTGACGACGGCACCGGCTTCGACGTGAACTCCATTCCGCCCGAGCGCTTGGGGGTTCGAGAGAGCATCTTCGCCCGAGTTCGCGAGATCGGTGGGCATGCGGAGGTCCTGTCCTCGCTCGGCCATGGCACAGAGGTGAGGCTGTCGTGGACCACACAGTGACCGCCAGGGGTACTGGTGCCGGCGGGCTCGCCACTCCTGCCGCCCGCTGGGCGCTCGTCTTCGCCTGGCTGATGGGGGCGGTGAAGGCGCTCGTCGACGGGCAGTTCAATCCCCAGTACGTCACACTCCCAGTGGCGTGCTTGTTGTGCCTTGTCGCAGCGGTGGTGCTGACGCGAAGGGAGGACCTGCCACTCAGCGGTGTGCTCGCGACCGTGGTCACCGCACTCGTGTTGACCGCGATGGTTCTCGCGCTCTCGGTGCCTCCGGATCGAGCCTCGATCTGGCAGCTCCAGTTCGGTGCGACGCTGCTCGCGCTGCTCTTCGTGCGGGGAGATCTCGTGCACGCCGTCATTGGCGCGGCACTGCACAGCGCCATATTCATCGTCTGGGCCCTGTGGTACTCAATGCCCGTCTCGTGGCTCCTGACCGTGCTGACGGCCCCGTGTGTTGTGTACTTCCTGGCGGTGACCTGGCTGTTCGGACTGCGCCGCGTCGTGATGCAGGAACGCACACACCGATCCGAGGCGGCCGAACACGTACGACAGACCAGGGCCGAGCGTGAGGCTGCCAGACGTATCGGCAGGGAGCTGGCCCTCGTGCGCGCGAAGACCGGGCATGTCCTCGCACTGCTTCGCGACGGTGCTCCTCTCGACAAGGAGTTGCGCGGTGAGATCGCGGTTGTCGGGGGAGAGATCCGAGATCGTCTCCGATCGCCCCGGTTGCAGCACCCCGAGCTGAACCGGGCCATTGCAGCGCTGCGGGCCGGTGGAACATCGGTGAACGTCCTGGCGGAAACCTCCGAGAGCGCTCCAGAACTGGGGGATCGGGCCGCAGAACAGATTGCCGCCGTGGTTCGCGATGAGGCTGGGGCTGACTCACTGGTGGTCACCTGGAATGAGCCGGAGCGAGTGAGCATCGTGGCCCGGCACGGAGATCGCAGCGAGAGGCACATCGTCCAGGTGCTGCCGGCGGTGAGCCGCTCAGACGCGGAGTAGTGGTGGTGGCTGGTGCTGGTAGCGCTGGTTGTGCCTCACCGTTGCCACCGGAGTGTCTGGCAACCGGAGTCCCGGGACGCGAGTACCTGTGTCGGGCATGGGTTGGGACGTGAATGCCCGTCTCGGGCGGGGTCGGGCTGCGGGAGCTCTCGTCGGGCAGGGTCGGGCCGCGGGTACCCACGTCGGGCAGGGTCGGGCTGCGAGTACCTGTGTCGGGCAGGGTCGGGTCACCGCGAACCCTGGTGGATTCTCGTCCCAGGGCCCTGACCGCACTCTGCTGGTTCCGAGTAGTGCCCCTTATGGTGGTGTAACCCGCTGGTGACCAACCCGTCGGCCTCCGCGACTTCGTGGTGGACGGCAGCGCGGTCACCGTGTGATCCTTCGAGAAAGCTCTCTACTTCTCACTCGAAAGGAACAACCACGATGACCGCTCCTCATATTGTCGACCCGACGCGGGTCCTGGACCAAGCCCTGGGCCAGGCCTCCCCGGACCTGCTGCGCTCACTGCTGCAGACGATGATCAACATGCTCCTGTCAGCCGACGCCGACCAGGTCGCCGGCGCGGAGTACGGCCGCCCCGACCCCGACCGCCTCGTCCAGCGCAACGGCTACCGTCACCGCGACCTGGACACCCGGGTCGGCACGGTGGACGTGGCGATCCCCAAGCTCCGCCAGGGCAGCTACTTCCCCGAGTGGCTGCTGGAGCGGCGCAAGCGCGCCGAGTCGGCGATGATCACCGTGGTCGCCGACGCCTACCTGGCCGGGGTCTCCACCCGCCGGATGGACAAGCTCGTCAAGAGCCTGGGTATCGACTCCCTGTCGAAGTCCCAGGTCTCCAGGATGGCCGCCGACCTCGACGCCCAGGTCGAGGCCTTCCGCCACAGGCCTCTGGGCGAGGCGGGCCCGTTCACGTTCGTGGCCGCTGACGCCCTGACGATGAAGGTCCGGGAGGCCGGACGGGTCATCAACGCGGTCGTGCTGACTGCCACCGGGGTCAACGCGGACGGCCACCGGGAGGTCCTGGGCCTCCAGGTCGCCACCGCTGAGACCGGGCCGGCCTGGAACACGTTCTTCGCCGATCTGGTGGCCCGGGGCCTGTCCGGGGTGCGGCTGGTCACCTCGGATGCCCATGCCGGGCTGAGGGAGGCGATCGCGGCGAACCTGCCCGGGGCTGCCTGGCAGCGGTGCAGGACCCACTACGCGGCCAATCTGATGAGCGTGTGCCCCAAGAGCCTGTGGCCGGCGGTCAAGGCCATGCTCCACTCGGTCTACGACCAGCCCTCCGCGGCCGCCGTCGACGCCCAGTTCGACCGGCTGCTGGACTATGTGGAGGCCAAGCTTCCCCAGGTCCATGCCCATCTGGACGCCGCGCGGGCCGATCTGTTGGCGTTCACGAGTTTCCCGGTCGACGTGTGGCGCCAGATCTGGTCGAACAATCCTCAGGAGCGGCTGAACAAGGAGATCCGGCGGCGTACCGATGCCGTGGGGATCTTTCCCAACAGGGAGGCCGTCATCCGGCTCGTCGGGGCCGTGCTGGCCGAGCAGACCGATGAGTGGGCCGAGGGCCGGCGCTACCTGGGCCTGGAGGTCCTGGAACGCTCACGAGGCACTCACAACCCCGACGGCCCGGACCAGACGCACCTGGAAGGAGCAGACCCCATCCCACCCGAACTGGCAGCCTGACCCCGTATCGAAAGATCACGAAACGGATACACCACTACCAGGGACTTGACCTGGTTCCGAACGCGTGAGACATTGCCGTCAATGAGCGCGCGACGTTCGACTCCACGAGACGCGTGACAAGAGGTGTCTGGGGGAGTCGGTTTCCGGCTCTGGTGAGTGCCGGCGTGATTGATGGGAAATCGCTCTCGCCTTGAGCGCATGCTCGTGGTGTAGAAAAGGCGGTGTTGGAGGCGGATGGCGCCGGTTATCCCTGGTGGAGTGCGTTGCATCAGTCGAACGTGGTCGGCCTTGATCTGCGTCGGCTGGGACGTGAATAGTTCTCGCACTTGTGTGTGTTTCCGCGTTCAGTGTCAGATTGTGATCGGAAGGAATATGCTCTCGGTCTTCTCGCATGATCGGTCGCGCGAGTGACGGATTCGATATCGAGCTGGATTCACGGTGTTTCGGTATATCATCAGGCCCCCTGAATCGACCAACGATCGACCCGTCCAAGCTGACCATCCCGCCATACCGTCCGCGGTGTGGCCGGTAGTTCCCGGGGCTCGGCTGGGCGGTGGTATGTTCCCGATCCCCCTGCCTTGACCGCCTGACCAAAGAACACCTCCTATGAGACGTGACTTCCCTCGCGGGTCAGATCGACAGGCAGTCCTCTCTCGGTCTGCTCCCCGCCGTCTCGTCGGCTCTCCTTCGCGACTCAACGGCCCAGGTGGGATTGGTTCTGTGCTCCTGACCGCGGCGACCATCTCATGTGGCCACGCCCGTCATCTGGCCATGCTCGTCATGGGCCACGGCACGGCAACCCGTGAGGGGACAGTGGTTGCCGAGGCCGGGCGGGGACGGGTCCCGCTCTCGTCGCCGTGCTGTCCGGAGGCGCCACACCTGCGTCTGCTGCACCAGGGGTCCCCGACAGATCGCCACTCGGTCATCTCCAGCGCGCTACGTGTTGGGCTGTGCGTCGGTGAGGGTGCTGAAGTGTAGGGGTGCGCCTGTGCGGCGCTGGCGGTTGTGGTCGTGCCGGCTCGTCCGGGTGCTCATGAGCGTCCCGCGGACCTGCATGTGCAGACGGCCCGGCGTCCGGATGCTGTCGTGCGGTTCTGGTGTCCGGAAACTGTCGCACCTTCTTGGTAGCCTTTTGTCGGTTTGCCGATGTGTCACTACTCGAAGTCCCAACAAAAAACTGTCAGTGCTGCCGGGTAGAGTTAATTAGTTAGGTGTCAAGTATGGTTGGAGCGGTAATCATGAAGGCGCCGTCGGAGTGTGTGCATGACAATGTGGAACTCCAAAAAAAGAGGCAGGAAATATCCTCCCGACTCTTGTGTGATGGACGCCGTGAACATACCATTGATCCATGGAACAGGTATCGGACTTCTGGGCGGCGACCCGGGTGATCTCAGAGGCCCTCGATGGCCTGGATCACGCCGCGGTCAGCCACATGTCCGATACTGAGAAGGTTCGGGCCATGACCTGCCTGAGGACCCTTTCCCGACGACTTGACGTCTCGGCACGGGTCGTCACTGATGTGGTGTCCAAGGCATGTGCCGTCGACCGCGCGACCGGTCTGATGCTCTCGGACTTCCTGGCCAGGGAGGAGGGTCGTTCCGCCAGTGAGGGGCTTGGCGAGGTTCATCGTGCCGCAGCGATCACCGCGAACTCCCAGGTTCGTGATGCTGCACTGGCAGGAACGATCACGCCCGAACATGCGGTGGCCATCGGCCAGCAGATGCGCACACTGCCGGTAGGTGAGATGACGCGCGACGAGGAAGATGCCGCGGCCGGTCAGTTCATCGATGCGGCGCGCTCGACAGCGCCGGGCCAGTTGTCGCGCAAGACCGCCTCGATCCTCGAGACCGCCGCACCTCGGCTGGCTCCCTCGCCTCGCGACCGGGCCGGGCGGACCGCCGCCAGACGCAAGCACGCGGTGGCCGAACGACGGTTCTGCTGGGGTGAGGACGGGAACGGCTCCATCTGGTTCTCCGGCAAGCTGCCCGAGCTGGAGGGTCGAACCCTCATCGGCACCCTTCAGGCTTTCACAGAGAAGGGCCGGCAGGCCGAGCGCGCCGAACGGGAGGCACTGCGCGCCCAGCGCAATCAAGGGGTCATCTCCAGCAGGCAGTACCTGGCGCTGCGCCGGGAGACTGATGCGCGCGGCGCCCGCACCACCGCCCAGCGGATGGCAGACGCCCTGGTTGATGCCGCCCATCTGCTGGCCGGAAAGGACCTCGTCCCCTCGGCCGGGGGACAGCCGCCCCGCATCGTGGTCACCATCGGCTACCAGTACCTGCGTGACGCCCTGCAGGGCATGATCGACGCGGGCACCTTCGAGGGTGAGGTACCCGTCGATGCCGGAACTCTGCGTCGCTTGTGCTGCGATGCGCAGATCCTGCCCGTCGTGCTCGGTTCAGATTCTCAGACCATGGATGTGGGACGCTCCGAGCGTCTGGTCACCCCAGGGATCCGTCGGGCGCTGGAGCACCGAGACGGAGGATGCATCTACCCCGGCTGCACCGTTCCAGGCCATCTGTGCCAGGCACACCATGTGTGTCCCTTCTGGGACGGTGGGGCCACCGCACTGGACAATCTGGTGCTGGTGTGCCGCCACCACCACGCCGTTGTCGAACCCGACCCGCACCGCGACCGAGACCAGCCCAGGATCGTCTTCGACCCGACCACTGGACGACCCCGCGTCATCGAACCCGAGCGCATGCGGAATTACCGCACTCGCCTCGCCAGACCGGGCAGCTCGGATCAGGGGGAGGACTCCGTCCGCATGGGTGGCGAGATCCAAAGTGGCGCCGCCGATCGGCCGCGTGACCCCAACAAGCACCAGCACCAGGCTGCCCTGCTGTAGTCGCTGATGGCGGGAGCCACAGGGTCACGGGTCTTGGCGCTCAGCGGGTCCTGGAACTCAGCGGTCCCTGGGGGTTGTGTCGGGCGGGGCGAGCAGATCGCGGGGGGTTGAGTGGGGCCCGGGCCTTGAGTGGGCCGTGGGACTTGAGCAGGTCCTGGGATTCGAGCGAGTCTCGTGGCGAACGGGACCGGGAAGACTCAGCGCCTCCCCGGGCTCAGGCTGTCAGCCGGTCCGGCGAACTGGGTGCAAGGCGGTGGAGCGGGTGCCGGGTGGGGCGTCCAATGGGCTGCAGGTGGGCGGCGATCCCAGGCCTGGATACTCAGTGCTTCTGGGACCTCAGACCCGCCCGCTCCCGCCCCGCACGGTCCCGCCCCGCACGGTCCGGTTCTGCACGGTCCTGTCCCACACAGCCCCGTTCTGCACCGTCCCGAACCACCCCGCCCGTCAGGCTCAGTGGTGCTGAAGGTGAGAGGCGAACAGCTCCGCAAGGGTGAGGGCGCGACGTCCGGCCAGGTCGGAGGTCTGACGGCGGCAGGAGAAGCCATCGGAGACGACGATCGCCCCCGGGCCGGCCTTCTCGATGGCGGGCAGCAGGTCGTGCTCGGCCACCGCCACCGAGGTCTCGTAGTGGCCGATCTCCACCCCGAAGTTGCCGGCGTAGCCGCAGCACCCGCCGACCGTGGTCACGGTGGCACCGGAGGCCTCCAGCAGTCGCCGGTCCGGGCCGAAGCCCAGGATCGAGGCGTGGTGGCAGTGCGGCTGGGCGACGATGGTGTGCCCGGCCAGGCTCGGCGGCTGCCACCCGGCGGCCTCCAGCATCTCCGCCATGGTGTGGATGTCCTTGCCGACCACCGCGGTGCGCGGATCATCGCCCACCAGCTCCTGGGCGTCGGCACGCCACACCGTGGTGCAGGAGGGCTCAAGACCCACGATCGGGATACCGGCCTCGGCCAGCGGGGCCAGCACGTCGAGCGCCTTGCGCAGCTTCTTGGCGGCGCCGTCGAGCTGACCGGTGGTGATCCAGGTCAGTCCGCAGCACACGTCATCGGTGAGCACCTCGGGCTGGTAGCCGGCGTCGGCCAGCACCGCGACCACGGCCGACAGGTCGCAGTCGCCGAGCATGTCGGAGAAGGAGTCCACCCAGATGACGACCCGGCCGTGCTTGGCGGTCGAGGACCGTCCGGCCCGCACCGCGTCGGCCGCCGTGGTGGAGTGCTCGGCGCTCAGCCCCTTGCGGGCCGGCCCGCCGGGTCGGAAGGTCGGCAGCGGACGGCGCTGGTCCACCCCGGCCACCCAGCGGCCCAGATGCTTGATGCCGGTGATCTTCAACGCGGTGTTGGTCACCGTCGCCATCCCGGGAACTGCAGAGATGAGCCGCTCCCAGCGGGGCAGCCAGCCCATCACGTAGTGGGAGCGGGGACGCAGGTGGCCGCGGTACTTCTCGAAGAACACCCGCGAGCGGTAGCTGGCCATGTCGATGCCGGTCGGGCAGTCGCGGGCACAGCCCTTGCAGGCCAGGCACAGGTCCAGCGCCTGGGCCACCTCGGGGGAGTCCCAGCCGTTGACCAGGGTGCCGTTGACCATCTCCTGGAGGACCTTGGCGCGGCCCCGGGTGGAGTCCTTCTCGTTGTGGCTGGCCTGGTAGGAGGGGCACATCACGCCGCCGTGCTGGGAGTTCTCGGCGATGCACTTGCCGACCCCGGTGCACTGGTGGACGTCGTGGGCGAACTGGGGGTGGCCGAGAGTCAGCGGCGAGTTGCGGGCGGCGAAGACCCGGATGTCGGCCTCCACCGGCCGCGGATCGACGAGCACGCCGGGGTTGAGCAGGTTGTCGGGATCCAGGATCCCCTTCACCTGACCGAACAGGGAGATTGCCTCGGGGGAGTACATCGCCGGCAGCAGGGCCGAGCGGGCCCGCCCGTCGCCGTGCTCTCCGGAGGCCGATCCGCCGTGGCGGGCCACCAGGGCGGCGGCGTCCTCCACGAAGGAGCGGTACTGCGCCGGACCGTCGTCGGCGTCCAGCGGGTAGTCGATGCGGCAGTGCACGCATCCCTCGCCGAAGTGGCCGTAGGGCATGCCGTGCAGTCCGTGGGCGGTGAGCAGTTCCTCGAAGTCGCGCAGATAGGCGCCCAGATCGGAGGGCGGCACCGCGGCGTCCTCCCAGCCGGCCCAGGCCAGCTTCTCCAGGCTGACCCCGGCCAGTCCGGCGCCGTCGGAGCGGATCTGCCACAGGGCGGCGGCCTCGACGGGATCGGAGACCACCCGGGCGTCCAGTGCCCCGGAGGCGGCAGTCATCTGCTGGGCGCGGGCAGTCACCTCGGCCGGGTCGTCGCCGCGCAGGTCCAGGAACATCCAGCCGTCCCCGCGGGGAAGGTCCGGCACCGCCGAGGCCCCCTTGGCGCGGGCCACGACGTCGACGATCCGACGGTCCATCCCCTCGCAGGCCACCGGCTTGAAGGGCAGCAGGGCGGTGACGGCGTCGGCCGCCTCGGGCATGGTGGGATATCCCAGCGCGACGGTGACGCCGTAGGGCGGGTCGGCGACCATCCTGACGGTGGCCCGGGTGACGATCCCCAGGGTCCCCTCGGTGCCGCAGATGAAGGCCGGCAGGTTGAAGCCGTTCTCGGGGGCCAGATGCTCCATCTGGTAGCCGGAGACCTGCCGGGAGAACCGGCCGAACTCGGTGCGGATGACCCCCAGGTTCGCCTCCGCCAGCTCCCTGAGCCGGGTCAGACGCGGATCGGCGGACTCCCCGGCGCGCACCGTGAGGACGTCCCCGGCGGCGGTCAGCAGGTCGACCGTCACGACGTTGTCGCAGGTTCGGCCGTATCCCAGTGCCCGCGGGCCGCAGGCATTGTTGCCGATCATCCCGCCGATCGTGCAGCGGGTCGAGGTGGACGGGTCGGGCCCGAATCGCAGCCCGTGCGGACGGCCGGCGTCCTGCAGGGAGGCCTGGATGACGCCGGGGTCCACCACCGCGGTGCGGGCCTCGGGGTCGAGCTGATGGATCGTGTGGAGATGACGGGCCAGGTCGATCACCAGGCCCTCACCGATGGCGTTGCCCGCGCAGCTGGTGCCCGCGCCGCGGGTGGTCACCGGAAGGCCCACCTCGGCGGCCGCCCGCACCAGGGCGATCACCTCCTCGACGCTGCGGGGCCGTGCGACAGCGGTGGGGACGACCCGGTAGATGGAGGCGTCGCTGGAGTACAGCGCACGAGCCAGGGTCGAGCTGTCCAGACAGTCGGGGGCCCCGGAATCGAGCCGGCCGAGTGTGGAGACGAAGTCCCCGAGAAGTTCACTGTCGACAATCATGCTGGGAGCGGACATGTGCCTCAGTTTCCCACGGCCCCCAGGACGGCGCGCAGGGCCCTGCCCACCGCGGACAGGTCGGCCGGATCGATGGCGTCGATGAAGACTCTTCGGACCGCCCGCACATGGAGCGGGGCGACCTCCACCAGGCGGGCGTGGCCGGCGTCAGTGAGGTGGGTCATCACCCCACGACGGTCGTGACTGGCGGGCCGTCGCTCGACCATCCCGAGGTTCTCCAGCCGGGCCACGGTGTGGGTCATCCGGGACCGTGAGGCCCTCACCAGCTTGGCCAGGGCGCCCATCCGCAGGCTGCGGTCGGGGGCCTCCGACAGGTGGATCAGGACCTCGTACTCGCCCAGCCCCAAGCCCTGGGCGCGCAGGTTGGCGTCGAGGACGCGGTCCACGGTCGCACTCGCCTTGAGCCAGTCCCGCCAGACCCTCTGCTGCTCCTCGTCGAGCCAGCGGGTGGTGCCCGGGTGTGCAGGTGCGGGTGCCTGCCGGGCAACGTTGTCTTCGGGCATGGCTGCATCGTAGTGACCTGGCAACGTCCCTGGACGATCGAGCGTTCCCGTCCATCTGGCGGAACGAGATGAAGCGGGATGGGACGGTATGAGGGGGGACCTCAGACCATCCGCTCCCGGTGAGGAGTTGGCGGGTCTGTCCAACACCGCGCCCCGGATCGTTGTGGGATCTGCCCATCAGGGCCTTGCCTAGAGTCGATCATGATCTGATATCGCGCACCGCCGAGCCGGCCCGGGACGCCGCAGCGCCAGAGTTCCCGAAAGGCGAGGACTCAGCATCTGCGAAGCGCGCCAGCATCTGTGAAGGGCGCCGGCATCCATGAAGGGCAGGGGACCAGTGAGTCTCGAACAGGATCTGATCGACCGATCGGCACCCAACTTCGGGGCCCTGCTCGACCGGCAGGCCGACGCCCATCCCGACCGGGTGGCCCTGCTGGTGCCGCACGGTGCCGACGACCAGGTCAACATTTGGACCCCGATCACCTTCGCCCAGTTCCGCAGGCAGGCCCACGACGTGGCCGCCGGCCTGCTGGGGCTCGGTCTGGGGCGCGAGCAGCGGGTCGCCATCATGTCGGGCACCCGCACCGAGTGGATCATCGCCGACATGGGGATCTCCTGCGCCGGCGGTGCGACCACCACCGTCTACCCCAACACCAGTCCCGAGGAGACCGCGTACATCCTCACCGACTCCGACTCCCGGATCGTCTTCGTCGACACCGCCGCTCAGGTCGACAAGATCGTCTCCCGGACCGAGCTCGCCGACCAGATCCAGCAGATCGTCACCTTCGCGGGGACCGACGAGCGCACCGGTGCCGACGTCCACACCCTCGACCCCAGGGTGCTGACGATGGCCGAGCTGATCGCCTCCGGACGCCGTCTGCTGGCCGACGACCCGCAGCTGGTCCGGCGGATGATCGACTCCATCAGGCCCATCGATCTGGCCACCCTCATCTACACCTCCGGGACCACCGGCACCCCCAAGGGGGTCGAGATCGAGCACGGCTCGTGGACCTACATGGGTGCGGCCTGGGAGTACAAGGACTTCATCGGCCCCGACGACCTCCACCTGCTGTGGCTGCCCCTGTCGCACGCCTTCGGCAAGTGCCTGCTGGCCATCTGCATCCAGATCGGCGTCGCCCAGGCCGTCGAGGGGCGGATCCCCCGACTGGTCCGCAGCATCGGCGAGGTCCGCCCCACCGTGATGTGCGGGGTGCCGCGGATCTTCGAGAAGATCCGCGCCGGCGTGATGACCGCCGCCCCCCAGGGGCGTCTGACCACCCGGATCTCCCACTGGGCCTTCGCCGTCGGGCGCGACTCGCGGCCCTACCGGCTGTCGGGGAGCCGGATGCCGCTCGCCCTGGCGGCCCGCTACCGGATCGCCGACGCGCTGGTCTTCGCCACCCTCAAGCGCAAGCTCGGTGGGGTCCGGTTCATGATCTCGGGAGGGGCGAAACTCTCCCCGCAGGTCCAGGAGTGGTTCTACTCGGCCGGCATCCCGATCGTGGAGGGCTACGGCGCCACCGAGTTGTGCGCGGTGGCCTTCTTCTCCGAGCCCTCCACCATCCGGTTCGGCACCGTCGGGCCGGTCTGCCCCGGCTGCGAGGCCAGGATCGCCGAGGACGGGGAGGTGCTGGTGCGCGGCCCGATCGTGGCCCGCGGCTACCACAACCTTCCCGACAGGACCGCGGAGTCCTTCGTCGACGGCTGGTTCCACACCGGCGACATCGGCGAGTTCGACGAGACCGGCAGTCTGCACATCACCGACCGCAAGCGCGATCTGTTCAAGACCTCCGGGGGCAAGTACGTCGCACCCCAGAAGGTCGAGGCGGCGCTGATGGCCAACTGCCCCTACCTCGCCCAGGCCGTCGCCCTGGGGGAGGGCCACAAGTACGCGGTGGCCCTGCTCACCCTGGATCCCGAGAAGCTGGCGGTCTGGGGACGCCGGCACGGCCACCCCCAGATGTCCTACGCCGAGCTGACCCGTCAGCCCGAGGTGAGATCGACCATCCAGGGATATGTCGACCGCGCCAATGCCCACCTGGACCGGTGGGAGACCGTCAAGAAGTTCGCCATCCTCGACCACAACCTCGACGACGAGGAGGGGCTGGTCACCACCAGCCTCAAGGTACGGCGTGACGTGGTCGCCAACCGCTATCGTGACCTGTGGGAGTCCTTGTACAAGGGCGATGAGGTTCCCGAGGGCTGAGGCCACCCCAGCCCGCCACGTCCAGCCGCAGGAGGATTCCAGAAATGACGACCGACACGCTGGCGATTCGAGACGAGCTGTTGTCCCGCAGCGCCCGCAACCTCGGGGACATGCTGCGCCGCCGGGTGGATCAGACCCCCGACGCCACCGCCTTCCTGTACCCGGAGAGCAACGCCGGTGGTCCCGAGAAGTGGACGCCGTTGACCTGGCGCGAGGTCCAGGACCGGGCCCACGACATCGCCGCCGGGCTGCTTGACCTGGGACTGGGACCCGAGCAGCGGGTGGCGATCTGCGCCGACACCTCCGTCTGGTGGATCCTCACCGATCTGGGCATCGGCTGCGCGGGCGGGGCCACCACGACCGTCTACGGGAACTCCCAGCCCGAGGACGTCGAGTACATCCTCACCAGCTCCGAGTCGCGGATCTACGTCGCCCAGAACAGCGCCCAGGCCGCCAAGGTGGAGCACAGCTCCGCCCTCGACGAGCTGGTCACCCACATCATCCTGGTCGACGACGACCGGCTCATCCAGGGCGCTCCCGGTTCCGACCGACGGCTGGTCGCCGAGGACACCCGGGTGATCTCCCTGGCCGACCTGTCGGCCCGCGGACACGCCGCCCGGCAGGCCGATCCCGGAGCCGTCCAGCGGGTCATCGACGCCACCGCCCCCGACCACCTGGCCACCCTCATCTACACCTCGGGCACTACCGGTAAGCCCAAGGGGGTCGAGCTGACCCACCAGTCGTGGACCTACATGGGTGTGGCGATGGAGTCCTGGGACCCGTTGGAGCCCGGAGACCTGCAGTACTTGTGGCTGCCGCTGGCCCACGTCTTCGGAAAGTGCCTCATCGCGGTGCAGATGACCATCGGCTTCAGCTCGGCGGTCGACGGCCGGGTGGAGCGGATCGTCACCGGGATGGGCGAGGTGCACCCCACCTTCATGTGCGGGGTGCCGCGGATCTTCGAGAAGGTCCGCGCCAAGGTCATCACCTCGCGGGGGATGGCTCGCACCATCTCGTCATGGGCCTTCCGGGTCGGCGAGCGCACCGCCCCCTACCGTCTGGAGGACCGGCCACTGCCGGTCTGGCTGTCCGGTCAGCAGCTGCTCGCCGAGAAGCTCGTCTTCTCCACACTGAAGCAGGCGATGGGCGGCCGGCTGCGGATGATGATCTGCGGCGGGGCGAAACTCTCCCCCCAGGTCCAGCGCTGGTTCTTCGCCGCCGGGATCCCGGTCGTGGAGGGCTACGGCGCCACCGAGACCAGCGCCATCGCCTTCTTCAACGTCCCCAAGAAGGGTCGCTTCGGGCCCCGGTTCGGCACCGTCGGACCGGTCTGCCCCGGCTGCGAGGCCAGGATCGCCGAGGACGGGGAGGTACTGGTGCGCGGCCCGATCGTGGCCCGCGGCTACCACGAGCTGCCCGAGAAGACCGCCGAGACCTTCACCGACGGCTGGTACCACACCGGCGACATCGGCCACTTCGACGAGCTGAACTACCTGGTCGTCACCGAGCGCAAGCGCGATCTCATCAAGACCTCCGGGGGTAAGTACATCGCCCCCCAGAAGGTCGAGACCACCCTGATGGCCAACTGCCCCTACCTGTCTCAGGCCGTGGTGCTGGGGGAGGGGCACAAGTTCGCGGTGGCTCTGCTCACCCTGGACCGCGAGGCGCTGTTCAAGTGGGCGGAGAACCACGGCCACGCCGGCGACTCCTACGAGAAGCTCACCCAGCTGCCCGAGATCCGCCGATCCATCCAGCGCTTCGTCGAGGTCGCGAACTCACGACTGGACCGGTGGGAGACGGTCAAGCGGTTCGCGATCCTCGACCACGAGCTGGACGGCCAGAAAGGGCTGGTCACCGAGAGCCAGAAGGTGCGCCGCGACCAGGTCCGCAAGCGCTACAAGAAGGAGATCGAGGAGCTGTACGCCGATGAGCAGACGGCCTCCCGGGAGGATCCCGAGCGGTGAGTGAGGAGGGGAGCCCGGCCTCGGCGGTGCGGGTGCAGATCCCGATGCGGTGGTCCGACATGGACTTCCAAGGCCACGTCAACAATGTCGCGATCGCGGATCTGGTCCAGGAGGCCCGTTCTCTGGCGCTGATCGGCACCCCGGTGGAGAAGCTCTTCGGCACCGGAATCATCGTGGTGACCCAGGATGTCGAGTTCATCTCCCCGTTCACGGTCGACGGGAGGCCCCTCGACGTCGATGTCTGGTGCTCCAACCTGGGGATCGCGCGGGTCTTCCTCGAGTACCGGGCCCGCCACCACGGGGTCGACGTTGCCCGGTCCCGGGGCTGGATGTGCCCCTTCGACTTCCATACCGGCCGGCCCCGACGCCTGGACCGCGCCGAGCACGCCACTTTCGAGGCGATGAGCGGCCCGGCGACGGTGTGGGGGGAACTGCCGCTGTCAGATCTCAGCGGCGGGGCGGAGATCACCGCCATCCCGGTGCGCTGGTCGGATGTGGACCGCTACGGCCATGTCAACAATGTGGCTCTGGCCGGATACCTGCAGGAGGCCAGGATCCAGGTCACCACCGGCTGGACGCCGGGGATGCGCCGGGCCGGCAGCCGCAACTGGGTGGTCGCACGCCAGGACATCGCCTACCGGCACCAGGTGCACCCCGCCATCGGGAGCTGTGCCGTCCACACCGCCCTGACCCGGCTGGGACGGACCTCGCTCACTCTGGCGGCGTCCATCCCCACCGATGAGGGCACCGCCGTGTCGGCCGCCACCGTGCTGGTCTGCGTTGACCCGGCCACCGGTTCCGCCGTGCCGATCGACCAGGACACCAGGGCGGTGCTGAGGGCTCACCTCATCGGCTGAGGCAAACCGAGCCCTCTGAAGATCGTGTCGGTGCTGACCTAGGGGCTCCATCGCCCCCGGGGCGCTTCGGAACCGGGATCACATCCGGGCGACGGGATCGTCCTCGGCCACCGGAATGTCCCACCGCTTGCGCCACGGATTGCGGTCGTTGTATCCGTCCAGGGCGACCGCAGCACACGACTGGGCGAGCTGACGGCCCAGCTCCTCGCGCTCCATCTGCGGGATCCGGTCGTCCCCGTCCATGTAGTCGCACAGCGCCTCGGCCGCCCGCTCGTACTCGGAGGAGTCCTGCATCAGACGTCGGCGGGTGTCGCGGTAGGTGGTGCGCAGCGCGGTCCACACCAGCGCCTGCTCGAAGTCGTCGGGATCGGTCATCAGCGCCTCGACCGAGGTGTTGAAGGTCTCGGCGATCGCGGAGACCTCGGTGATCCGGGGCTCCCGTTCGCCCCTCTCGAGCAGCTCGAGCTGGTCCGGGGTGATGGTGGCACCGCGGACGGCCAGCTCGTCGCAGAGCCGCTGCTGGCTCCAGCGGCGGGTCTTTCGTGCCGCCGAGATGTTTGCGGCGAGGCGTTCCACAAGGGCATTCATGGCCCCCACTCTTCCACCCGCGGCGACCTCGAGCCGCCGCGGGTGGACCCACAGTGCTCAGGCGCTGACCTCGGAGCCGTCCCCGCTCCACTGCAGGTGCCAGGAACCCTGGTCGTCGACGCGACGGTAGGTGTGGGCGCCGAACAGATCGCGCAGGCCCTGGGTGAGAGCCGCGTTGAGCCGTGGCGCGCGGACCTGGTCGTAGTAGCTCAGCGCCGCGGAGAACCCGGGCACCGGCACCCCGGCCTCGGCGGCCCGGGCGACCACCCGACGCCAGGAGGCCTGGGAGGAGGCGAGCTCGGCCTTGACCGAGGGGGCCTCCAGCAGGGTGGTGAGGTCGTTGGCGGCGTACTCGTCATGGATCCGCTGGAGCAGACGCGCCCGGATGATGCACCCGTCGCGCCAGATCGAGGCCACCTTGGCCATGTCGACCTGCCAGCCGTACTCCTGGGCGGCGGTGCGGATCTCGTCGAGCCCCTGGGAGTAGGCGACCACCTTCGAGCTCCACAGAGCCGCACGGACATCGTCGAGGAATCCCTGCCGGTCGTCGACCGAGATCCTCCCGTCGGGTCCGGTGAGGGCCTGCTGGCCGGCGGCGCGCAGCTTCGGGGAGCTGGAGACCGCGCGGGAGAAGACCGCCTCCCCGATGGTGGAGACGTCGACCCCCAGGTCCAGGGCCGACTGCACCGTCCAGGTGCCGGTGCCCTTCATCCCGGCCTCGTCGACGATGACGTCGATGAGATCGCGGGAGGAGCCACGAGGATCCCGGGTGGCCAGCACCCGTGAGGTGATCTCGATGAGATAGGAGTCGAGGTCGCCGGTGTTCCAGCTGGCGAAGACCTCGGCGGCCTCGGCGTTGGACAGGCCGACCCCGCGCAGCAGGGCGTGGGCCTCGCCGATGAACTGCATGTCGGCGTACTCGATGCCGTTGTGGACCATCTTCACGAAGTGACCGGCGCCGTCGGTGCCCATCCAGGCGCAGCAGGGCTCCCCGTCGACATGGGCCGAGATCTTCTCCAGGACCGGGCCGATGGCACGATAGGACTCCTTCGAGCCGCCCGGCATGATGGACGGCCCCTCCAGGGCGCCCACCTCCCCGCCGGAGATCCCGGTTCCCACGTAGTGGATCCCGGTCTCGCGCAGTGCAGCCTCGCGCCGCCGGGTGTCCTTGAAGAAGGAGTTGCCGCCGTCGACCAGGATGTCGCCGGGTTCCAGCAGCGGCACGATCTCGTCGATCACCGCGTCGGTCGGCCCGCCCGCCTTGACCATCATCACCACGCGGCGGGGCCGCGACAGGGAGGCGACGAAGTCGGCCAGCTGGTGGAAGGGGAGGAAGGTGCCCTCGGACCCGTGCTCGGCGATGACCTTGTCGGTGCGGGCGTCGGTGCGGTTGTACAGGGCGACCTTGAATCCCTTGTGGGCCATGTTGCGCGCAAGATTGGACCCCATCACCGCCATTCCGATGACCCCGACGTCCGCCTGGGCGGCCTGAGTACTGGTCTGCGACATCAATTCCTCCTGTTGATCGGTCGGTCTCATTGTGTCAGCCCGGCCCGAATCCGGTCCTGCCACCCTGTTCGCGGCAGGAGGATTCCGACATCCCGGAGTTCGTCGACCAGTGCCGTCGGTGGCCGCGCTGGTCTAGTCTGGCGGCCATGAGCTCAGCCCTGGTGTTGATGAATGTCCTGGTGCCCCTGAAGGTGATGCCGGGATGGCCGCCGTACACCTTCAGCCCGATCCACTTCATCGTGCTGTGCTTCATCGGACCGCTGCTGGTGGCCGCCCTCTTCGCGGTGATCGGCAAGACGCCGGGGTGGCTGCGTCAGCGCCACGCCTCCGAGCAGGCCGCCGGTCTGGCAGAGCCCGCCGATCCCGCCCGCCGTGATGCCGCACCGGCCGATGAGGTGGCCGAGGCCGACCGGGTCGCCGCCGACCAGGTCGCTGCCGGCGAGTCGGGCAGCAGCCGCCAGATCCAGTCCTGACCGGTCGGGTGTCCCGTCCGGTCGGCAACGCCAACGGGCGGGTACCCCCTCAGTCTCGACCGCCCACTTCAGGTCACTTCAGGCTGAAGGCCTGGCAGCGCAGCGCCCGCTCGGTGCCGTCGGCCTGCTCCAGAAGCACCCGGCGCACCGTGCTGGACAGCGTCCGCGAGGACATCCAGCCGCTCAGCTCGTCGAGCCAGGCGCGATCGGCCACCTCACCGGGGAACAGCCACTGCAGGGCGTTCTGCACCTGGGCATGGCCGGCCTCGCGCCACTGACCCTGCTCGGCGTTGATCACCTCGCACAGCTGGAGATACTTCGCCGCGTACGGCTTCAGCACCTCCTCCTGGTCGGGATTGTTGAAGTGGCTGACGATCGACCGGTAGGTCTCGTTGGGCACCCCCGCCTCATCGGTCGCCCGCTTCCATGCGGTCTCCTTGGCCTGGGCGGTCGGCACCGCGGCCCGGGCGCCGGCGGCCTGCTCGGCCCCGGAACTGGTCTTGTCCCGCTCCTGCTCGGCGGCGATGAAGGACTCGTCGGCGGCTCCCAGCCGGGCCAGCGTCGAGACGATCCGCCACCGGAGGTCCTGATCGACGTCCAGACCCTCGGGCACCTCCTCGCCGTTGAGCCAGCCCGCCAGCAGCGGCACCCCCTGGCTGCCGATCGCCCCGGTCAGCCCGTTGGTGAGGGCCAGCTGGTGGTCCGACCCGGGCTCGGCGTCGCGCAGCAGGGTGGCAAGGGTGCTGATCAGACCGGTCCGGACCTCCTCGCGCAGCGAGGGGTCGGTGTAGTTGAGAGTGGCGGCGGTGGCCTGGCGGATCAGCGAGGAGACGGCGGTGAGGTCCTGCTCGGAGGCCAGCCCGTTGGACACCAGGGTGACGTAGTCCTGGGCCCTCAGCTCGGCGTCGCGGCACATGTCCCAGGCCGCTCCCCAGCACAGCGCCCGGGCCAGCGGATCGACCAACTGGCCGATGTGGGCGGTGAGGGTGGCCAGGCTGGCCGGATCCAGCCGGACCTTCGCGTAGGTGAGGTCGGCGTCGTTGAGCAGGATGAGATCGCCGCGGGAGTGACCCACCAGGGCGGCGATCGGCGTCCGCTCCCCAAAGATGTCGACGTCCAGCCCGTCGGTGCGCACCAGCCCCTCGTCGGTGAGCGAGTAGATGCCGATCCCCAGCCGGTGGGTCCGCAGGGTCGGGAACTGCGCCGAGGCGGACTGGACGATGTCGAACCGGGTGAAGGCCCCGTTCTCGTCCAGATCGAAGTCCGGGCGCACCGTGTTGACCCCGGGGGTGCGCAGCCAGGTCTCGGTGAAGCTCGACAGGTCGCGGCCGCTGGAGCGCTGGAGCTGGTCCAGCAGATCGGACAGCTGGCTGTTGCCGAAGGCGTTGGCGTTGAGGTAGGCCCGCACCCCGGCCAGGAAGGCGTCCTCCCCGACGAAGGCGACCAGCTGCTTGAGGGTCGAGGCCCCCTTGGCGTAGGTGATCCCGTCGAAGTTCTGCTCCACGGTGGCCAGGTCGACCATGTCGGCGGCGATCGGGTGGGTGGTGGGCAGCTGATCCTGGGCGTACCCCCAGGTCTTGCGCTGGTTGGCGAAGGACACCCAGGGGTTGACTCCGCCGTAGCGGGCCACGATCTTCTCCTGGCAGTGGTGGGAGGCCCACTCGGCGAAGGACTCGTTGAGCCACAGGTCGTCCCACCAGGTCATCGTCACCAGGTCGCCGAACCACATGTGGGCCAGCTCGTGGAGGATCGTGTTGTCGCGCGAGTCGTAGGCCGCCGCGGTCACCTTGGAGCGGAACAGGTAGTCGTCGCGGTGGGTGACGCAGCCGGCATTCTCCATCGCGCCGGCGTTGAACTCGGGGACGAAGGACTGGTCGTACTTGCTGAACGGGTAGGGATGGCCGAACTCGGCCTCGTAGACCTCGAAACCGCGCTGGGTGGTGGTGCGGATCCGATCGGCGTCCAGGAACTCCTTCATCGACTGGCGGCACAGGATGTTGGCCTGGATGTCGCCGCCCTCGCGGGTGCGCACGGTGCCCTCGTCGACGTGGTAGTCGCCGGCCACCAGGGCGGTGAGGTAGGTCGAGATGCGCGGGGTCGGGCCGAACTGCCAGGTGGAGATGTCGTCATAGGGTCCCTGGGCGACGGTCACCTCCGCCGAGTTGGAGATCACCGTCCAGCCCGTCGGGGCGAGCACCTGGAGCTGGAAGGTGCCCTTCTGGTCGGGCTGCTCGAAGTTGGCGTAGACCCGGCGGGCGTCGGCGATCTCGAACTGGCTGTACAGGTAGACCTTGCCGTCGGCGGGATCGACGAACCGGTGCAGACCCTCCCCGGAGTGGGAGTAGCGGCACAGCGCCACGATGGTGAGCTGGTGCTCCCCGGCCGGGGCCTCGATCGGGTAGCGGTGGTCATGATGGGCCGCCGGGTCCAGCGGGACGCCGTCCAGCTCGGCGGCATAGACCCCGTCGGCGATCAGGTCGGCGTGGGTGGGCTCCCCGGTGCTGGTGAAGTGGATCGTCGAGGAGGAGACGAAGGTGCCGGTCGGATCGGCCAGCGGGTTGCCCTGCGGGTCGCGACCCGACAGGTCCACGACCACCCGGTAACCGAGCGTCCTGACGATGCCCGAACGAGTCCGCGCTTCGTCTCTGCTGATGTTCACCGGGTTCATGCTGGTGCTCCTCGGAAGGTGTTTGTGACACGCCCGCTGCCACGTCGGGTGGCTGTCAGGGCAGACTCTATCGACTTGCCCCGGGTGCCGATACTCAACGGCGCCGATACACACCATGGAGCTGCGCGCGCGGCGAAATGTCGCTCCACAGGCCGATTCGGGCCCTCCTGACGGGCATCCTCGCGGTTGACTGGGGCCATGACGACAACTGTTGACTTCTGGTTCGACCCGGCATGCCCGTGGGCCTGGATGACCTCGCGATGGATGCTCGAGGTGGAGAAGGTCCGCGACGTCCACACCGTCTTCCACGTGATGAGCCTGGCGGTGCTCAACGAGGGGCGGGACCTGCCCGAGGACTACCGGCGGGAGATGGACCGGGCCTGGATCGGCGCCCGGGCCGCCACCGCTGTGGCCACCAGCTACGGTCAGGAGGCGGTGCGCCCCTTCTACACCGCACTGGGCACCCGCTACCACCTGGGCAGGGCCCCGCACGACCGCGACACCGTGGCCGCCGCACTCCAGGAGTGCGGCTACGACACCGGTATCGCCGAGCGCGCCACCACCGAGGAGTTCGACGAGGCGATGAGGGCCTCCCACCACGAGGGGATGGACCCGGTCGGCCAGGACGTCGGCACCCCCGTCCTGCACGTCAACGGGATGGCGCTGTTCGGCCCGGTGATCTCCCCGGCTCCCAAGGCGGAGCAGGCCGGTGAACTCTTCGACGGCTTCCTCAAGATGGTCTCCTACCCGGGATTCTTCGAGCTGAAGCGGACCCGGACGGTGGGGCCGATCTTCGACTGAGCGAGGGGGAATCTCGGTGCGCAAGGATGGATCCATGGTGAATGAGGAGAACCCGGTGGAGGCCAGCACCTCCGAGTCGACGCTGCGGCACACCTGGAAGGAGCTGGTCGACCAGATCCTGGCCGCCCAGGAGGCCTACTACGGTGCCGATGCGCCGACCATCTCCGATGCCCGGTACGACCACCTGATGCGCGACCTCCAGTCATTGGAGGAGCACAACCCCCAGCTGCGCACCCCGGACTCGCCCACCCAGCGCGTCGGCGCGCCGCAGAAGGTCACCGACTTCGCCCCGGTGCAGCACATCGAGCGGCTGCTCAGCCTGGACAACGTCTTCACCCTGGACGAGCTCGCCGAGTGGATCGCCCGGGCCGGGGCGACAGCCTCCCAGCAGGTCCCCGGTGAGCACTCCCAGCTGCTGTGCGAACTCAAGATCGACGGCCTCGCCCTGGATCTGGTCTACCGCAACGGCCGGCTCGACAGCGGTGCCACCCGCGGCGACGGACGGGTCGGCGAGGACGTCACCGGCAATGTGCGCACCATTCGGGCCATCCCGCAGCGACTCACCGGCGACGACATCCCCGCCCTGCTGGAGGTGCGCGGGGAGGTCTTCTTCCCGGTGGAGGACTTCGCCGATCTCAACGCCCATCTGGTCGAGGTGGGCAAGCCGCCGTTCGCCAACCCCCGCAACGCGGCGGCCGGGTCGCTGCGCCAGAAGGACCCCCGGGTCACCGCCGGACGGCCGCTGTCGATGATCTGCCACGGACTGGGACGGGTGGACGGCCACGACTTCCCCAGCCAGGGCCACGCCTACCGCAAGCTCGCCGAGTGGGGACTGCCGGTCTCGCCCTACTACAAGCTGGTCGACACCCCCGGCCAGGTGATGGACTTCGTCCAGTACTGGGGGGAGCACCGCGACGAGGCCGCCCACCAGATCGACGGGATCGTCGTCAAGATGGACGACGTCGAGGTGCAGCGGGCGCTGGGTGCCACCTCCCGGGCCCCCCGCTGGGCGATCGCCTTCAAGTACTCGCCCGAGGAGGTCAACACCAAGCTGCTGGACATCCGCGTCAACGTCGGCCGGACCGGCCGGGTCACCCCCTACGGGGTGATGGAGCCGGTCGCGGTGGCGGGCTCCACGGTCGAGATGGCGACCCTGCACAACGCCTTCGAGGTGAAGCGCAAGGGTGTCCTGATCGGCGACACGGTCGTGCTGAGGAAGGCCGGAGACGTCATTCCCGAGATCCTCGGGCCGGTCGTCGAGCTGCGCGACGGCACCGAGCGGGAGTTCCAGATGCCGACCGTCTGCCCCTCCTGCGGAGCCACCCTCGGCTACGAGAAGGAGGGGGACAAGGACCTGCGCTGCCCCAACACCAGAGGCTGCCCCTCCCAGCTGCGCGAGCGCGTCTTCGCGCTGGCCTCCCGCTCCGGACTCGACATCGAGGCCCTGGGATGGGAGGCCGCGATCGCCCTCACTGATCCTGAGAACGCCCGGCCCGACCCCTCTCTGGTGACCGGGGAGATGCCCGAACCCCAGACCCCGGTGCTCACCAGCGAGGCCGGACTGTTCGACCTGCAACCCGACGACCTCGCCGACGTCCAGGTGTGGCGCCAGCGCAAGGTGAAGGGCTCTCCCGGGCCGTGGGTCCGGGAACCCTACTTCTGGACCCGGGCCACCAGGACCCGGCCCTCGGCCCCGGCGGCCAACACCCGCAAGATGTTCGACGAGCTGGCCAAGGCCCGCAACCAGCCGCTGTGGCGGGTCCTGGTGGCGCTGTCCATCCGCCACGTCGGGCCGACGGCGGCCCGCGCCCTGGCCACCCGGTTCGGCTCCCTGGCGGCGATCCGCGCCGCCAGTCAGGAGGAACTGGCCCAGACCGACGGGGTCGGACCCGTGATCGCCGAGTCGGTGATCGACTGGTTCGGGGTCGACTGGCACCAGGAGATCGTCGAGCGCTGGGCCGCCGCCGGAGTGCGGATGGCCGATGACACCTCCGGGGGGCCGGCGGCCACCCTGGAGGGGCTCACCGTGGTGGTCACCGGCAGCCTGGAGGGATTCAGCCGGGACGAGGCCAAGGAGGCCATCCTGTCGCGCGGCGGGAAGGCCGCCGGATCGGTCTCCAGGAAGACCGACTACGTCGTGGTGGGGGCCAACGCCGGGTCCAAGGAGACCAGGGCGCGGGAACTGGGCCGCCCGATCCTCGACGAGGCGGGATTCCGCCATCTCCTGGACCACGGACCCCAGGGGGTGCCGACGGTCGGCTGAGGCCGACACACCCCTTGGCGGCCGAGTCCCGGTGAGCACCGGCCGACCGCCACGAGGATCCTGGCGCGCGGTGCGGGAGGCGGCCCCGGTCGTGATCGTCCGGGCCGCATAGCCCGGCCGCCGGGACCGATCAGCTCAGGTGACGCGCCACCCGGTCCTCCAGACGCCGCCGCACCGCCGGCCACTCGTGGGACAGCAGGGAGTAGACGACGGAGTCGTCCAGGACCCCGTTGGCGTGGCGGGCGTAGCCGCGCAGCACCCCGTCGCGGCGGAACCCGAGTCTCTCGATCGCGGCCCGCGACTGCTGGTTGGTCCACTTGGTGCGCAGCCCGACGCGCTGGCAGCCGAGCTCCTCCATCGCATGGGCGATCAGCAGCCGCTTGGAGTCGGGATTGGTGCCGGTGCCCTGGCATGAGGCGCGGGTCCAGGTGTAGCCGATCTCCAGACGCGGCACCGAGGGCTCCAGGTCGTAGTAGGTGGTCACCCCGACGACCTGCTCATCGGCCAGCCGCACGCAGACGAAGGGCACCATCGTGCCGGCGTCACGGGCCGCTAGCTTGCCGGCGATGTCCTCGGCCATCCGCTCCGGGTTCGGTGTCGAGGTCCACCACAGGCGATCTCCCAGATCGCCGTCGCGGGTGGCCTCCCGCAGCGCGTCGAGATGGTCCATCGAGAGCGGCTCCAGCCGCACGATCCGCCCTGTGAGAGTCAGTCCGGGATCGATCCAGGCCATGGTGGTCTCCTTGTCTCAGAACTCGGTGTCGCGGGAGTCGGTGCCGTGAAGCTTGGTGTCTCAGAACTCGGTGATGCTGAACGGGAGGTCGTCGGTGGCGAACATCCGTCCGATCGTCTGGATCTGCTCGGCGGTGCCGCGCAGGTGACCCGCCCCGGCCAGGGACTGGGCCCGCACGGCGCCGAAGTACAGCGATCCCAGGGCGGTGATCCCGATGGTGGCATGCCCCTCGGTCCCCGCCGCGTCGTCGGCCACCCGGGTGACCACGGCGGGCCGCTCCGGGTCGCTCACCTCGATCCGGTAGCTGCCGGTGCACCACTCCAGCGGATCGGTGACACGCAGCACCACCGAGCCGGTGTGGTCCCAGCCGCGCACCGACAGCGCTTTCACGACGTCGAGGATGCGCACCCAGGTGAGGTCCGACCGTCCGGTGAAGCGCACCAGCCGCGGGTCCCGGACGGCCCACGGAAGGGGGGTGTCTGGATTCGTGTTTCCGGCGGTGATCTTGGTCACCAGGTCGATGGAGGCCAGGAACTCCCACAGGCCCAGTTCGGCGTCGGCGGTGACAGCGATGAGGTCGTGCACCTCCAGGGTGCTCCCGAAGTCCTCGGTGACCTGGTAGGACACCACCCCGTCGGGGCGGCCCTGGGAATCCCGGTGGATCGCCGAACGGACCCTCCGGTCGGGCTTCTGCCTCTCGTAGGACCAGCGTCCGGAGGCGAACTCGACCCACCAGTCGAGGCGGCCGTGGGAGCCGCGGCGGGAGGCGTGGAAGCGCCGGAACAGTTCCAGACGCAGCTCGTCGATCTTTCCGGGAGCCACCATCTCCACCGAGCCCTCGGGGCGGTGGGACAGCACGAACCGGCCCCCGCTGGTCACCTCGATGCGCTGGTTCTGGGTGGACACCCCGAACCCGAAACGGCCGTAGATGGCCCCCTCGGTCGCGGTGAGAGCAGCCATCGACAGGCCGGCCCGTCTGGCCGCCGCCAGATCGTGGCTGATGAGACCGCGGAGCAGGCCTCGACGCCGATGGGTCGGACGGACCGTCACATCGGTGATGAAGTCGGCCGGCTCGAGGTGACCGTGGCCGGTGTTGATGGTCTGGTCGTAGCTGGCCAGGGTGGCGACCGGCAGACCCGGCAGCTCCGGGTCGTCCTCGGGGCCCTGGACCGCCCAGAGGCGCTCCCCGGCGACGTGCTGGGCGAAGTGGTTCAGGAAGTCGTCGTCCGGCCAGGGCATGTGGAAGCCCAGATTGACCGCCCGGCACTGCGCGACGATTCCCTGGGAGACCGTCCCGTCGGTGACCACCCGCGCCAACCGGTAGGGGTCTGGCAGTTCTCGCGGTTGGCTGACATCGGGCCTGCGTCGATCCTCGGACATGCCCTCACCGTATCGGAGCCCCACGTCAACGGCCGATCGGGCGATGAAAGGATGAGCCCATGACCTTCCATCCCAGCCATGTCCATGTCGCCACCGATCACGCCGCCTTCGAGCTGAAGGAGTACCTGGTCAAGGAGCTCCGCGCTGCCGGCTACCAGGTCGTCGACCACGGGGCCACCAGCTATGACGCTGAGGACGACTACCCCGACTTCTGCATCCCCTGCGCCCAGGCGGTGGTCGCCGAGCCGGGCTCGCTGGGGATCGTGTGCGGGGGTTCGGGCAACGGCGAGCAGATCGCGGCGAACAAGGTGGCCGGGATCCGCGCGGCGCTGGTCTACAACGCCGAGATGGCCCAGCTCGCCCGTGAGCACAATGACGCCAATGTGATCTCCCTGGGTGGCCGGATGCAGTCGGTCGAGGACGCCTGGGAGTGGGTGAAGGTCTTCCTCACCACCCCGTTCTCCGGGGTCGAGCGCCACCAGCGCCGGATCGAGAAGCTGGCCCACTGGGAGTCGGCCGGAGCCCTCAGCTGATCCAGGCCGATCCCGGCTGATCACTTCGTGGGGGCGTCGTCCCGTCCGTCGGTCCGGGTCGCGTCCCCGTCGGCACCGTGGCCGGCATCCCTGCTACCGGCCCGGCCGGCACCCCGGCCCTCGGCCCTGTGGTCCTCGCCCCGTGCCCGTCTCCTCAGCGAATCGAGGATGAACGGCCACTCGCGGCCATTCGCGGGCATCGGCACCGTCTCCGAGGGCGGCGTACGGTGTTGACGGCCCAGCAGCTCGCGGGCGCGCAGCGCACGGACCCGGTCGACGACCGGGCCGGATCGCCGCCCGTTCGTGGTCGGCCTGCCGGACCTGCTCATTGCTCCATTCCACCACGTCCGGGAGGCCGAGTTGCCAGAGGGGCACGTCATCCACCGTCTTGCAGGCGCCATCGAGGACGCCTTCGCGGGCGAGGAGGTGACCGTCACCTCCCCCCAGGGCCGCTTCGCGGTGGAGGCCGCCCATCTCAACGGCAGCCGGCTGCGCGGGGCACAGGCCTGGGGCAAGCACCTGCTCATCGACTTCGCCGCCGAGGGAGCCCACCTGGTCCACATCCACCTCGGACTCATCGGCAGGTTCACGGTGGGGCCGATCACCCCGGTGCACGGCCAGGTGAGACTGCGCATCGAGGACGCCGTGAGCTCTGCCGATCTGCGAGGACCGCAGTGGTGCCGACTGCTCAGCGACGAGGAGTGGGAGGCCGTCCTGTCCACCGTCGGCTCCGACCCGATCCGCCCCGATGCCGATCCGGAGAAAGCCTGGCGGGCCATCCACCGCAGCACCCGGGCGATCGGGGTGCTGCTGATGGACCAGTCGATCACCGCCGGGGTGGGCAACATCTACCGGGCCGAGGTGCTCTTCCGCCACCGGATCGACCCGATGACCCCCGGGAACAGACTGGCGCACGCGACCTGGCAGGCCATCTGGGAGGACCTGGTGGTCCTGATGCGCCGCGGGGTGGCCACCGGTCGCATCGACACCGTCCGGCCCGAGCACACCCCGGAGGCGATGGGGCGGCCCCCTCGCCTCGACCGGCACGGCGGCGAGGTCTACGTCTACCGCCGGGACGGACAGCCCTGCCTGGTCTGCGGAACCACCGTGCGCCGGACCAATCTGGCCGGACGCCACCTGTTCTGGTGCCCGCGCTGCCAGCGGAGGCACCGATGACCCCGGCGTCAGGTTCCGACTCCCGGTCAGTGGACTGGCAGGGCTGGACTCTCGACCTCGGGGTCGACGCCGACTCCTGGCCCCGGGTGACCGGCTGCTCCCCACCCGGGGAGGTCCTGGTCAGCGCACCCTCCCCCTGGCGGGTGAGGGAGGCCGACCGGCCGGGCACCGAGATCGAGGTGAGCGCGATTCACCCCAGCGGGGCGCGGATGAGGATCCGTCAGAGCATCGACGAGAGCTGGGACATCCGCATCGCGGTGGCTCCGCCGTCCGAGGCCATGACGTCGGTCGAGGTGCCGGGGCCGGTCTGGCGGTTCGGAACCGACAGTCCGGTCCAGGTGTGGACCGCCGGCGCCGAGGGCCTCGCCCTCACCGACCGGGACCCGCAGGACCCGGCTGGGCGACGGATCGTCTGGCGCCAGATCGTCGGGGACTCCAGCCTGGACGTCGAGGGGATCCGCCCGCTGGGGGAGTCGCTGACCCTGGAGCCGGGACGCACCCGCACCGCCCTGTGGCGGGCCACGCCGGTCGACGACGTCGCCTCGGCGGCAGCCAGACTGCCGTCCTGGCTGCCCGACGAACTGCTGGTCGATCCCGCCGTCGACCAGGAGATCTGGCTGGACACCCCCGACGCCGGACTGCTCCTGGACGGCGCACCGAGCGACCAGTGGCTGAGTCCCGGCACCGACTCCCCGACAACAGATCACGACGTCGTGCACGGTCTCGGGCACGACGTCGACCACGGCCTCGACCACGACGTCATGCACGAGGTGCAGGTGCGCCAGGCCCGCGGCACCACGCGGCTGATGGTCGGCTGGGCGATGATGGCCCGCGACCACGCCCGCCGGCGCGCCGAGGAGATCCTCGAGGGAATGGATCCCCGGCTGGTCACCGGGGCGCAGTTGTGGATCCTGCTCCAGGCCACCCCGGTCGGGGCGGTCCGCGGCGAGGACGTCGTCGCCGCGGTCGCCGAGTCCCTGGAGAACCGGCTGGCGCGCCCGGGCGCCGACTTCTTCACCGTTGTCTCCGCGATCACGGTGGCTGCCCAGATCGGCGACGCCGACATCTGGGAGTCTGCGATGGAGGGCCTGGCGAGCCTGCCCGCGGAGGCCCCCGGCACTCTCATCGGCCACGCGCTGGCCCGGTCGCGGGCCCTCCTCCACGACTGGCAGGTCCCGGCACCCCGCAGCGGCAGGGCCGACGACCCGCTGGTGCGCGCCGAACGGTCGGTGCTGCTGCGACCGGGCCCCGTACCGAGCCCAGGACCGAACCCTGGACCGGGCGTCGACGACGGCCCGGACGCAGACGCCCTGGCCGCGCTGTGGTGGCTCGGGTCGGCGCTGCCCGTCCCCGGCCCCCGCCCCCTGATGGGCCGGACCGGCCCGGTGGACCCGATCCAGTCGGCCTGGGCCTCGGCCATCTGCTCCTTCTGGCCGCAGTGGTGGCAGATCGGCCCCGACTGGGGTGTCGACGTCACCCGGCTGCGGCAACGGACCGCCCGTCGGCTGCTGCTCGACCCGGAGCTGAGAGACGAGACGCTGGCCCTGCTGCTCTGGTGAGCGCGCAGGGAGCGGGCAGGGAGCGACCGGGGGGCTGGGGAGAACACCTCTGTTGCCGAGGTTGCGGGCGCGTTCCGGAGTGGCGCCGATCGGTGTGGTGCGCGCGAAGGCTGCACCCCGGGTGGCACAGTGTGAGCGTGACCATCGCAGAAACCCGATCCAGACGCGGCGCCGCCGTGGTCGTTCCGCGACTCATGCTCGTGGGAGCGGTCCTGACCGCCCTGAGGTTGTTGTTCGCCCAGACCTGGTGGGTCCAGGGCCTGAGCTCGCTGTTCTCGGTGCTGGTCTTCCCGACCGACCTGGGCAGCTGGGGGCTGGTCGTCCTGCTGATGGTGCTGGCCTACTCCCTGAACCGCCGTAAGCGCATCGCCTGGCTGGGTTGCCTGGTGATGTTCGGGTTGATGTGGCTCGTGTCGGTGTTCTTCTTCGTCGTCCTCATCGTCGAGGTGGTTCAGGGAGACCCCACCGACCCGTTCGAGGACATGGGGATCGCCTCCTACCTGTTCAACGTCGTGAGCGTCGGCTGGATCCTGCTGGTCCTGGTGGAGAACCACTCCCAGTTCGGTGCCCGCACCGCCCGGGCCAATCTGCGCCGGGCCATCGTGGTGCTGGTCTCGGGACTGGCCGCCACCGCCCTCATCGGATGGCTGCTGGTGTGGGCCTCCGGCGGATCGGGACGCCCCCGCAGCCGGCTGTGGCACCTCATCGCCCGGATGCTGGAGGGCCACCGCGCCGACACCGGCCCGTTGGCCCCCGCCTGGGTGGGCGACATCATCGGACTGCTCATCGCCGGTACCCTGGTCGCCGCCCTCATCGTGCTGCTGCGCTCCCAGCGGGAGGTCGCGGTGATGACCCTGGCCGAGGAGCTGGAGGTGCGTCGCCTGCTGGCCGCCAATCCTGCGGACTCGCTGGGCTACTTCGCCCTGCGTCGCGACAAGTCGGTGTCCTTCTCGGCCAACCGGCGGGCCGCCATCGCCTACCGCACCGTCTCGGGGGTGATGCTGGCCGCCGGGGACCCGATCGGACCCGCCTCCCAGTGGCCCGCGGCGATCGACTCCTTCCTGCGCACCGCCCACACCTTCGGCTGGACACCGGCCGTGCTGGGGACCTCGGAGGCCGGCGCCACCGCATGGGAGCGGGCCGGCCTGAGAGTGATGAGGATCGGCGACGAGGCGATCATCTCGCCGTCGACCTTCCACCTGGACGACCACGAGCTGAAGGCCGTCCGCGGCACCGTCGACCGGTTGCACAAGGCCGGCTACTCGGTGCGGGTCCGCCGCCACGAGGACATCGCCCCGGCCGAGCTGGAAGAGCTCATCACCCTCGCCGACCGGTGGCGCGTCGACGGCGACGAGCGCGGGTTCTCGATGGCCCTGTCTCGCCTGGGCGACGTCCTGGACGGACGCTGCGTGATGGTGGAGGCCCGCTATCCCGACGACCAGGGCACCGCCGGACTGCTGTCCTTCGTGCCGTGGGGGGAGGACGGGCTCTCCCTGGACGTGATGCGCCGAGACCCGAGGGCCGACAACGGGGTCACCGAGCTCATGGTGGCCGGGCTGATGTCGGCGGGCCGGGAGATGGGTCTGCACCACGTCTCACTGAACTTCGCGGTCTTCCGCGAGGCCATCGAGGAGGGTTCGCGGGTCGGGGCCACCCTCCTGCAGAGACTCAACCGGCGACTCATCGCGGCCGCCTCCCGCTGGTTCCAGATCGAGCAGCTCTACCGGTCCAACGTCAAGTACAGCCCGCAGTGGCAGGCGCGCTACCTGGGATACGCCGACGCCGCCGATCTGGGGCAGGTCGGTGTCGCCCTGGGACAGGCCGAGGGGCAGCTGGACCTGCCGCGATGGATGCGTCCGCTGCCGCTTCCGGTCCAGCCGATCTACACCGCCGAGTCCCGTCCCGAGATCGCCGCCTTCCTCGCCGAGCAGTCGAAACCCTCCCTGCTCCCGACCCGGCCGGTGCCCGAGCAGATGCGGGCCAGGATGGCCACCCGACAGCACATCCTCGACGAGGGGGGACAGGCCTACCCGCCCGATATCCACCCCGACCACCGGCCGCACGACGTGGAGACGGTGGCGATGGGGGAGTCCATCTCCGTCGTCGGACGGGTGCTGGCGGTGCGCGACCACGGCGGGGTGATCTTCGCCGAGGTGGCCGACTGGTCCGGATCGGCCCAGGTCGTCCTGGAGGTCTCGGCGCTGGGAGCCGGGTCGATGGCCCTGTTCCGCTCCCAGATCTCGCTGGGCGACCATCTGCTGGCCGAGGGCACCGTCGGACCGACCCGCAACGGCACCCGTTCCCTGCTGCTGACCTCCTGGCGGTTGGCCGCCAAGGCACTGCGGCCGCTGCCGGACCGCCGCTCCGGGATGAGCGACCCGGAGGCCCGGGTCCGTCGGCGCTACCTGGACCTCATCATCAACAGGTCGGCCCGCGACCAGTTGAGGGCCCGCTCCGAGACCATCCGGGCGGTGCGCGAGACCCTGCTGGGCCACGACTACCTGGAGGTCGAGACGCCGATCCTCCAGACCATCCACGGCGGGGCCAATGCCCGGCCCTTCCGCACCCACATCAACGCCTACGACCTGGATCTGTACCTGCGGATCGCGCCGGAGCTGTTCCTCAAGAGGCTGATGGTGGGCGGTGCCGGCCGGGTCTTCGAGATCGGTCGCAACTTCCGCAACGAGGGGGCCGACGCCACCCACAACCCGGAGTTCACGATGCTGGAGGCCTACCAGGCCTACGGCGACTACGTGCAGATGCGCCATCTCACCCGCGAGATGATCCTCACCGCGGCCCGGCGGGCCACCGGCGGCACGTCGATCCGGGGTCGCGACCGCTCCGGCGTCGAGCACGAGATCGACCTGGCCGAGGAGTGGCGGGTGGTGACGGTCAACGAGGGGATCTCCGCGGCCCTGGGCGAGGAGATCACCGCCGACACCTCCAAGGAGGAGCTGATCCGTCACGCCGACCGGCTGGGGATCGCCGTCTCCCCGAAGTGGGAGCGCGGAGACGTGGTCCTGGAGCTCCATGAGCACCTGTCCGAGCACGTCACGGTCGCGCCGACCTTCTTCTGCGACTTCCCGACCGACGTCTCGCCGCTGACCCGACAGCACCGCGACGACCCGCGGCTCGCCGAGAAGTGGGACCTCATCGTCCTGGGGGATGAGGTGGCGACCGCCTACACCGAGCTCGTCGACCCGGTGATCCAGCGCAAGCGGTTCACCGACCAGTCCCTGCGCGCCGCCGGCGGGGACCCTGAGGCGATGGAGCTGGACGAGGACTTCCTCCAGGCCCTGGAGTTCGCGATGCCCCCCTCGGGAGGGATGGGGATGGGCCTGGACCGGTTGGTGATGATGCTCACCGACACCTCGATCCGGGAGACCATCGCCTTCCCGCTGGTGCGCCCGGCACGGCGGGAGGGGACGGGTCGCGGTGACCGATGAGATCGTCGAGACGCCGACATCGGCGGGGCCGCGACAGGTCCGGCTGAGGATCCGTCACGGCCGGGGCCCGGCCGCCCTGCTGATGTCGGGAGCGGCGCAGTCCAGCGAGCTGTGGCGTCCGGTCGTCGAGGATCTTCCCGACCGTCTGGTGGTCTCATACGACCGACCCGGGATGGGCGGCACGCGCTGGCCCGGACGGCTCCCGAGCCTGGCCGAGGAGGCGCAGACGGCGACCGCGCTGGCCCGCCGGATCGGCCCGCCGGTGATCCTGGTCGCCCACTCGATGGCCGCCTTCCACGCCGAGGCAATGATCCGTGAGCACCCCGACCTGGTGGCCGGCCTGGTGCTGGTCGACCCCTCGGTCGAGTGGCACGCGCGTCGTCCCGGTCCTCAGGGCAGCCGCCTGGCCCACACCGTCCGGCTGGCCGCCCGAAGCGGCCTGTCGGGACTGGGGGAGCTCACGATGGCCACCGGCACCCTGCTGCAGACCAGCTGGTCGGCCGGACGGCTGCGCGGATACCTGCGGACCCACCGACTCAGGGAGGTCTTCGCCGACCCGGACTCCCTGGCGATGTCCACCGCCGAACTGCTGGCCTACCCCCGCCAGGCCTGGGAGCTGATGGAGGTCCGGGCGCATCACCCCTGGCCCGGCACCGCCACGATCCTGCTGTCGGCAGAACACTCCCACGCCGAGCAGGAGGTCGACCGTCAGGACAGGCTCGCCCGACTGCTGGGGGCCGAGCTGCGGGTCGTCCACGGCTCGCGTCATCTCATCATGCTCGACGAACCCGGGGCGATCGCCGGGGCGATCCGGGAGCTGTCCTGAGTCTGCGCCGCCGTCCGTCCTGGCCCAGCCGGGCCCGATTCCTCGGGACGGCTCTGGTTCCGGTGCCGCAGGGCGGCCCGGGGACCATTGCCGCAGGACCGCTGCGAGGCGGTCCTCGGGCCACCCGCGCAGACGACCGCGGGTGAGACTCGCGCACGACAGCCGGGAGTCGGGATGCCGGACGGCGTCGGGTCCACTACACTGGCCGTCGTTCTGCCGCCGAGGCGGTGGGATCGGGGCGTAGCGTAGTGGCTAGCGCGCCTGCTTTGGGAGCAGGAGATCGCGGGTTCGAGTCCCGTCGCCCCGACGGACGGTACGGCCTCATCGTCGGCGAGATCCGGCGGATATGACGCGACGGCCGGTTCCATGTAGCATTACCCGAGTTCCGTCAGGGACGTGCGGATGTAGCTCAATGGTAGAGCCCCAGTCTTCCAAACTGGCTACGCGAGTTCGATTCTCGTCATCCGCTCCACATGCCGCCGTGGGTTTTCCAGCATTGGTGGACCCCATCTGCGCTCGGTACAATTGCACGGCGTGTGTCCCCGCCGTGACGGGCGGAGACTGTGTTACCCCGGACCATCAGGAGAACTTCGTGCCCAGCACCCTCGAGCAGCTCACCAACAATCGCGTGAAGCTCACTGTCGAGATTCCTTTCGAAGAGCTGAAGCCCAGCCTCGACAAGGCCTACAAGGACATCGCCGGCCAGGTGAACGTCCCCGGCTTCCGGAAGGGCAAGGTGCCGGCCCCCGTCATCGACCAGCGGTTCGGACGCGGCGCGGTCCTCCAGGAGGCCATCAACGACGCCCTGCCGACCGCCTACAGCAGCGCCGTCAACGACAACAAGATCGTTCCTCTCGGCCAGCCCGACATCGAGGTCACCAAGCTCGAGGACCACGGCAAGGACGTCGACGTCGAGTTCACCGCCGAGGTGGACATCCGTCCCGACTTCGACCTGCCCGATGTCTCGACCATCGAGGTCGAGGTGCCCGACCTCGACGTCCCCGACGAGGACGTCGACGAGCGCATCGAGACCCTGCGTCAGCGCTTCGCCACCAACACCGAGGTCGAGCGCCCGGCTGCTGACGGCGACGTCGTGGTGCTCAACCTCAAGGGTTCCCAGAACGGTGAGGTCCTCGAGGACGCCACCGCCGATGACATCACCTACAAGATCGGTTCGGGCGGCATGCTCGAGGGTCTCGACGAGGCCGTCACCGGCCTGAAGGCCGGCGAGTCGGCGACCTTCACCTCCAAGCTGCTGGGCGGCGCCCACCGCGACGAGGAGGCCGAGATCGAGGCCACCGTCACCAAGGTCTCCGAGCAGAAGCTGCCGGAGGTCGACGACGACTTCGCCCAGCTGGTCAGCCAGTTCGACACCGTCGACGAGATGCGCCAGGACATGCGCAACTCGCTGGAGGGGATGGCCCGTCTGGACCAGTCCGCCGATGCCCGCGACAAGGTCCTCGAGGCCGTCATCTCCAAGATCGACATCGAGCTGCCGCAGGCCCTGGTCGACTCCGAGCTGGAGGCCCGCCGCAACCAGGTGAGCCAGCAGCTCGCCCAGGCCGGACTGACCGTCGAGCAGTACCTCGAGGACTCCGAGGAGGAGGCCGAGGACGAGGACGCCTTCTGGGCGGAGATCGAGAAGCGCTCGCTGGACGCCCTCAAGGCCCAGATCGTGCTCGACAAGATGGCCGACGACGACGAGATCGGCGTCGAGCAGAACGAGCTGTCCGAGCTCATCGTCCGCAAGGCCCAGCAGAACGGCTCGACGCCGCAGCAGGAGGCCCAGCACATGATGGAGCACAACCATCTGGCTGAGTGGATGGAGGAGATCCGACGCGGCAAGGCGCTGGCCTCGATGGTCAAGCAGGCCACCGTCAAGGACGCCTCCGGCACTGTCCTGGAGCTGGACCGCATCCAGCCCGACGGTTCGATCTCCGACGCTCCGGCCGATGACGAGGCCGCCGCGCCCGCCGACAAGGCCGATGAGCCCGCCGACGAGGCCGACGAGGCGAAGGCCGACGAGGCGAAGGCCGACGAGGCGAAGGTTGATGAGCCGAAGGCCAAGGCCAAGGCAGACGAGCCCAAGTCCGACGAGCCCAAGGCCAAGGCCGACGAGCCCAAGTCCGACGAGCCCAAGGCCAAGGCCAAGTCCAAGGCTTCCGCCAAGAAGTGATGATCTGACCCGAGTCCCGTGCGGGCAACGGGCTGCCGATCTGGCAGGATCGTGCCAGCACGGCCGCTCGACGGTACGGTGATCCGAACCGGCACCCGCGATGAGACGTCGTGCGGTGCCGGTTCGGCGTCTCCAGGGAGGGGTAGTTCATGACGCGACGATCATCCAGCCCGGACGGTGAGGGGACCGAGGAGTCCCCGACACGATCGGAGGAGCCGTCCTCCGGCCGACTGGTCCGGATCCAGCGGGCGGTCCGCCGACAGATCTCCAAGGTCCAGGCGGTCACCGCGGTGACCCCGCCGCCGATTCCGCAGCAGCCGGTCAACGTCGCCGATCAGGGCACCGCCGATCAGAGTGTTGCCGCCGATCAGGGCACCGCCGATCGGGGTGTCGGCGGCGAGCCGGTGTCGGCCAGCCAGGACCACGGGGCCGAGCCGCACCCCGGCGTCCCGCAGGAACACGGAACCCTGCCCAGATTCACCGTGGCGGTGCTCACCATCGGGGCCGCCTGGCTGGCCTTCAGTCTGCTCCACGATCTGGCCGGCGTCATCGCCCCGATGTTCCTGGCGCTGAACCTCATGATCACCGCCTACCCGATCCACTCCTTCCTGGTCCGCCACCACTGGCCCAGGGGGATCTCCGCGATCATCACCGGCCTGGTCGTCGTCCTGGTCCTGGGCGGCTTCCTTGCCGGTATCGCATGGTCGGTGGCCGCCACCATCACCCAGATGCAGAAGTACGTCCCGCAGATGGAGTCGCTGTACCGCAACGCCATCGAACTGCTCACCAGAATCGGCTGGGACGAGGAGTTCATCCTGGAGAAGGTGCGACGGATCGATCCCCAGCAGGTGGTCGGGGTCGCCACCTCGCTGCTGTCGGACACCACCTCGGTGCTCACCATGATCGTGGTGATCATCACCGGGATGATCTTCATGGTGATGGACACCTCCCGGTTCGGCGAGAGGCTGGAGGCCGCCGGCCGGCAGAAGCCGGGCATCGTCGCCTCGCTGATCGCCTTCGCCTCCGGAATCCGGCGGTACTGGCTGGTCACCACCGTCTTCGGCCTCATCGTGGCGCTGCTCGACTGGGGTGTGCTGGCGGCGATCGGTGTTCCGCTGGCCGCGGTCTGGGCGCTGTTCAGCTTCCTCACCAACTACGTGCCCAACATCGGCTTCGTGATCGGCGTGATCCCCCCGGCGATGCTGGCCCTGTTCGACAAGGGCTGGGTGAGCGCGGTGATCGTCGTCGCCGCCTACTCGGTGCTCAACTTCGTCGTCCAGTCGATCATTCAGCCGACCTTCGCCGGGGACGCGGTGGGGCTGACGCCCACCCTGTCCTTCCTCTCCCTGCTGCTGTGGGGATGGGTGTTCGGCGCCCTGGGCACCCTCATCGCGCTTCCCTGCTCCCTGCTGGTCAAGGCGATGCTCATCGATCCCGATCCCGAGTCCCGTTGGGTCAATGCGCTGATCTCCCCGCGCGGCGACGAGCTCGAGTCCTCCTCGGGCCAGTCCGCCCCCGACTGAGCCCCGGTCCGGGCGTCCCGACGGCCCCGCCGTGCGCGAAACCCGCACGGGGGGCCGTGAAGTGTCGGTGGCACACGGTAGGTTCGTAGACGTGAACGACACCAATGCACCCATCATGGCGGGCGCACCTCGGATGGCCGGGGAGTCCCTCGGCGGCGGAATGACCGACAACGTCTACCAGTCCCTGCTGCGCAACCGCATCATCTTCCTGGGTTCGGAGGTCAAGGACGAGAACGCCAACGCGTTGTGCGCCCAGATGCTCCTCCTGAACGCCGAGGACCCCGAGGCCGACATCTACCTCTACATCAACTCCCCGGGCGGATCGATCACCGCGGGAATGGCGATCTACGACACCATGCAGTGGATCTCCAACGACGTCGCGACGGTGGCCATGGGGATGGCCGCCTCGATGGGGCAGTTCCTGCTCACCGCCGGCGCCAAGGGCAAGCGATATGCCCTGCCGCACTCCAAGATCCTGATGCACCAGCCGCTGGGAGGGATCGGTGGCACCGCCACCGAGGTCGCCATCCACGCGAGGTTCCTGGTCGACATCAAGAAGGAGATGGCGCGCATCATCGCCGAGCACACCGGCCAGCCGGTCGAGAAGATCGAGGCCGACTCCGACCGGGACCACTGGTTCACCGCCGAGGAGTCCCTCGAGTACGGCTTCATCGACCACGTCTACGAGAACGCCTCGCAGATCCCGCACGACGCTCCCACCAAGTGAGGTTTCCGATGGATCTTTCCACGATGGCCGGATTCAACGCCCAGCAGGCCGCCCACGCGCTGGCCGGCGCCGGCGTCTCCCCGGTCTCACCCGTGATGCCCTCGACGATGCCCTCGTCGACGAGCAGCCAGCCCGCACCCTCGATGGACTACTACATCCCCCAGTGGGAGGAGCGCACCTCCTACGGGGTGCGGCGGGTCGACCCCTACACCAAGCTCTTCGAGGACCGGATCATCTTCCTCGGCACCCCGGTCACCGACGACATCGCCAATGCCGTGATGGCCCAGCTGCTGTGCCTGCAGTCGATGGACCCGGACCGCCAGATCAGCATGTACATCAACTCGCCCGGCGGCTCCTTCTCCGCGATGAGCGCCATCTACGACACGATGAACTACGTGCGCCCCGACATCCAGACGATCTGCCTGGGAATGGCGGCCTCGGCGGCGGCGGTCCTGCTCGCCGCCGGCACCAAGGGCAAGCGGTTGGCCCTGCCGAACTCGACGATCCTCATCCACCAGCCCGCGATGGGCCAGTCGAGCTACGGTCAGTCCTCCGACATCGAGATCCAGGCCAACGAGATCCAGCGGATCCGCAGGCTGATGGAGAAGATGCTCTCGGAGGCCACCGGCCAGACCGAGGAGCAGGTCTCCCAGGATGTCGACCGTGACAAGTACCTCACCGCCGAGGGAGCCAAGGAGTACGGCCTCATCGACGACATCCTCACCTCGGTGTGAGGATCCCGCCCCCTCGGGGGCACGGCTCGCGGGGGTCCTGAGGATCTCGGGACCCCCGGCGGGCTAGGTTGAAACAACAGCCCACATCGCAACACGATAGGGGCCCCACAGGCCCCCGGGAGATCGGCCCGGACCGGGTCGGAGGTATCGGCCCCATCGGGACACGACAGGCCTGAACGACGGGCCCAGGGGAAGGAGGAGAAGCTCATGGCACGGATCGGCGAGAGCAGCGATCTGTTCAAGTGCTCGTTCTGCGGAAAGAGCCAGAAGCAGGTCAAGAAACTCATTGCGGGCCCGGGGGTGTACATCTGCGACGAGTGCATCGACCTGTGCAACGAGATCATCGAGGAGGAGTTCACCGAGTCCAGCGAACTCGGCCCGATCGACGAGCTTCCCCACCCCCGCGAGATCCGCGACTTCCTCGACTCCTACGTGATCGGTCAGGACGAGGCGAAGAAGACCCTGTCGGTGGCTGTCTACAACCACTACAAGCGGATCCAGGTCTCCCAGGAGACCCCCCACGCCCGACGCGCCGAGGACGACGGGATTGAGCTCGGCAAGTCCAACATCCTGGTCCTGGGACCCACCGGCTGCGGCAAGACCTATCTCGCCCAGACCCTGGCCCGACGCCTCAACGTCCCCTTCGCGATGGCCGACGCCACCGCCCTCACCGAGGCCGGCTATGTCGGCGAGGATGTCGAGAACATCCTGCTCAAACTCATCCAGGCCGCCGACTTCGACGTCAAGAAGGCCGAGACCGGAATCATCTACATCGACGAGATCGACAAGGTGGCCCGCAAGTCGGAGAACCCGTCGATCACCCGCGACGTCTCCGGTGAGGGAGTGCAGCAGGCCCTGCTGAAGATTCTGGAGGGCACCGTGGCGGCGGTCCCGCCACAGGGCGGCCGCAAGCATCCCCACCAGGACTTCCTGCAGATCGACACCACCAACATCCTGTTCATCGTCGGCGGCGCCTTCGCCGGCCTGGAGGACATCATCACCAAGCGGGTCGGCACCCGGCCCCTCGGGTTCAACACCGATCCGACCGCCCAGCGGATCGACACCTCCGACATCCTCGCCCAGGTGACCCCCGAGGACCTCCACAAGTTCGGCCTGATCCCCGAGTTCATCGGCCGGCTGCCGATGATCACCACGGTCCACTCGCTGGACCGCGACTCCCTGGTGCGCATCCTCACCGAGCCGCGCAACGCCCTCACCCGCCAGTTCGAGAAGCTCTTCGAACTGGACGGCGTCCAGCTGGAGTTCACCGAGGACTCCCTGGAGGCGATCGCCGCCAAGGCCCTGGAGCGCAAGACCGGTGCCCGCGGGCTGCGCTCGATCATCGAGGAGACCCTGATGGAGGCGATGTTCGAGGTGCCCTCCCGGGAGGACGTCGCCCGCGTCGTCGTCACCGCCGGTGCCGTCGAGGGGTCCGAGCAGTGTCGGCTGGAGTCCCGGGTCAAGATCAGTCAGAGCCGCGGCAAGCTCACCGCCTGAGGGCGGCTGAGGCGTCCAGCGATCGGCTGATCGGCTGAGAACCGCTGACGGTGGAGCGAGACGGGGAGAGTGTCAGAGGGCAGGGATAACCTGTTCCTCATGCCCTCTGGATACCTGCGCTACCCCGATGTTCACCAGGACCGCGTGGTCCTGGTCGCCGATGACGACCTGTGGCTCGCCCCGATCACCGGTGGCCGGGCGACCCGGCTCACCACCGATCACGCCCCGGCCAGGAATCCGCGGTTCTCCCCGGATGGCAGCAGGATCGCCTGGAGTTCCACCGCGGCCCAGCGTCCCGAGGTCTACGTCCTCGACCTGGCCACCGGGAACCGACGCCGTCTCACCTGGCTGGGATCGGTCAAGACGGTCGTGGTCGGCTGGGCCGACGACGAGCACGTGGTGATCTCCTCCCCCTATCAGCGCAATGACGCCGGACTGGGCTGGTTGTACACGGTCGGGATGGATGGCGATGTGGAGCCCTGCGGCTACGGGCCGGGGATGGATCTGGCCGTCGATCCGCACGGGGCGGTGGCCGTGGTGAGCCCGAACTCCGGGGACTGCTCGCGCTGGAAGCGCTACCGAGGCGGCACCGCCGGCCAGATCTGGCTGCGTCCGGCCGGGGCCGAGCGGTTCCTCCGGGTGCTGCGCGACGGCAATGACGACCACGACGGGGTCTACGCGGCCGCCGGCCGGTACTCGGTCGGATGGATCGACGGACGTCTCATCTTCAGCTCCGACATGGGCGCCGAGCTCGACCCGGCCGGCCAGGAGACCGCCAATCCGGGCCGTCAGGCCCAGCTGTGGTCGGTCGACGGTCAGGGCGCCGACCTGCGGCTGCACACCCATCAGGACCTGTCCCAGGGCTACGTCCGCGACCCCCGCACCGACGGCAGCACCATCGTCTTCCACTGCCGCGGGCGGATCTACGCGATGGCCGGGCTGGCCGCCGACCCTGTCGAGATCCCGGTCGAGCTGGGCATCGGGGATCCCCGGCCGTTCTGGATCGAACCCAGCGACCGGTTGGGCTGGGTGGTCAGCGACCAGGGTGGGGACGGCTCCCTGCTCGAGTGGCGGGGCGCCGCCTACTACCTCACCCACCGCAGCGGACCGGCCCGTGCGCTGTCGGCCCAGGACGGGGTGCGGATCCGCGAGCCGCGCTGTCTGGGCGCCACCGGCGCAGGAATCTGGGCCAGTGACGTGGCAGGGGAGGACTGTCTGGAGACGGCATCCCTCGATGGCACCGGCACCCCGGTGCGAATCGCCCAGGGCGAGCTCGGCCGGGTGCTCGACCTGGCACCGGACCCGGCAGGGGAGCGGGCCGCGGTGGTGAGCCACGACGGCCGGGTCCTGCTGGTCGAGATCGCCACCGGGGCGGTGCGCGAGCTCGCCACCTCCCGCTACGGCGAGGCCACCGGGCTGGCCTGGTCCCCCGACGGCCGCTACCTGGCGTGGCGCTCGGCGGTGGCCGCCGACCCGGAGATGAAGGGCCAGCTGATCTGCGTCGACACCCGGGCCGAGGGTTCCGACCCCGGTGTGCAACCGGTCGCACTGACCCGGGGGTCCTATGACGACTCCGAGCCGGTGTTCACCGCCGACGGGAAGTACCTCGTCTTCCTGTCGGCGCGCACCTTCGACCCCGACTACGACGGCCAGACCTTCGACCTCACCTTCGGTCACACCATCCGGCCCTGGCTGGTGCCGCTGCGCGCCGACGAGCCCTCTCCCTTCGGCCCCAGCCCCGAGGGCTGGCGGATCAGCGAGGTCCAGGACCCGGCCCGCGGCGGATCCCAGCAGGGGGCTGCGCAGGGCACCGGCGAGGGGTCCGTCGAGGGCAGGGACAAGGAGGAGATCTCCTGCCGTCTGGACGCCGAGGGGTTCGAGGAGAGGATGATCGCCTTCCCGGTCGCCTCGGGCGCCTACCACGGCCTCACCGCGGTCAAGGACGGCCTCGCCTGGATCCAGGACGCCGACCGCGGCGGCCAGATCGGCACCTCGCGGGCCGGGGTGAGCGGCGAGCAGCCGACGGACTCTCTGTGGGTGTACAACCTCACCACCCGGCGCCTGGAGGAGATCTGCGAGGCCGTCGACACCTTCTCGGCCTCCGGTGACGGCCAGCGGCTGGTGGTGCGCCACAAGGACGAGGTCACCGTCATCCCCGCCGATCACAAGGTCGACGGCGACGACCCGGCCAAGGTGGTCGTCGACCTGACCCGGCTGCGCCGGCAGGTGTCTCCGCGGGCCGAGTGGCGTCAGATGTTCGAGGAGAACGGCCGGCTGATGGCCAGCCACTACTGGCGCCCCGACATGAACGGCACCGACTGGCAGGGGGCCCTGGCGGCCTACCGGCCCACCCTGAACCGGCTGGCGAGCGCCGACGACCTCTACGACGTCCTCCAGGAGGTGGTCGCCGAGCTCAACACCTCCCACTCCTATGTCATCCCCTCGGGGCTGGACGGGGACGCCTCCAGCCGTGCCGGTCGCCTGGGAGCCGACCTGGCGACCTCCACCGACGAGGGGTCGACCATCCGCCGGGTGGTGCCCGGGGAGACCTCTGACCCGCGAGCCTGGTCGCCGCTGCGGGCCGCCGGGGTGGCGGTGCGCGACGGCGACGTCATCACCGCCGTCGACGGGCAGCCGGTCACCTCCCGCACCCCGATCGGGGAGCGGCTGGAGGGTTCGGCCGGGCGCACCGTGGAACTGACCGTGCGCCCCCACGACGGCGCTGACAGGCGGGTCGCCGTGGTCCCGATGGCCGACGAGTCGGTACTGCGCTACCACGACTGGGTGGCCTCGCGGCGGCGCTACGTCGAGGAGCGCTCCGGGGGTCGGCTGGGCTACCTGCACGTCCCCGACATGGTCGCCGACGGATGGGCCGAGCTCTACCGCCAGATCGCCGACGCCACCGCTCACGAGGGGGTGGTCGCCGATGTGCGGTTCAACCGCGGCGGACACACCTCCCAGCTGGTCGTCGAGAAGCTGGCCCGCAGGGTGGTCGGCTGGGACTACGGCCGCTACCACAGCGAGCCGACGACCTACCCGCAGAACGCGGTCCGCGGACCGGTCATGCTGGTCACCAACCAGTGGGCCGGATCCGACGGGGACATCGTCTCCGCGGTCACCCAGGCGATGGGATACGCGAAGATCATCGGGGAGAGGTCCTGGGGCGGGGTGATCGGCATCGACGGACGGTTCGACCTGGTCGACGGCACCGCGGTCACCCAACCGCGCTACCCGAGCTGGTTCGCCGGCTACGGCTGGGGGGTGGAGAACCACGGCGTCGACCCCGACATCGTGGTGACCCAGAGCCCCGAGGACTGGGAGTCCGACCAGGACATCCAGCTCGACGTGGCCATCACCGAGTGCCTGCGCCAGCTGGCCGAGCACCCGGCCGCGGTGCCCCCGCAGTTCCCGCCCGCCGTCTTCGGCTGACCGGGACCGCGGCTGCCCGCCCGGCCCTCCCCCCGACTGCCCGCCCGCTACTGCCGGGCGGGCCGGGGCTCTGGCCGGTGGGCGGTCACGACGTACTCGAGGGGCATCCGGTCTGGCCGTTCGGCCAGCCGGACCTCCTGCCGTAGGCGACATGGATCGCGCCCCCGGTCGTCAGCCTGGAGCAGCACCGATGGTGAGCTCCGCGCTCGGTAGCGGTGCTGGCGGGCCGGGGTGGGAGGATGGCGGGCATGTCTCACGCCACCGCCGCAGATCTCAGGTCCGCCCGACGGGTCCTCATCCAGGGGGTCACCGGTTCGGGGAAGTCGACCGCTGCCGCCCGGATCGGCCGCGCACTGGGCCTTCCGGTCCATCTGGCCGACGAGGAGATCGGCTTCCTGCCGGCCTCCGAGGCGGTGTGGACCAACCGTGAACCCGATCAGATGCGCGCGATTGCCGCCGAGATCACCGCGGAGCCCGGCTGGGTCCTGGACGCCAGCTACAGCTCCTTTCGCGACATCGTGCTGGAACGTGCCGACATCGTCGTCGGGCTGGACTATCCGCGCTGGCTGTCGCTGGGCCGGCTGCTGCGCCGCACCGCCGGGCGTCTACGGGACCGCACCCCGGTCTGCAACGGCAACCGGGAGACCCTGCGCCAGACCCTCGGCGGCGAGTCCATCATCGTCTGGCACTTCCAGACCTTCGCCGACAAGCGCGCCACCATGCGCGACTGGGCCTTGGACCCGGCGGGGCCGCCCACCATTCTGGTGGACGGCCCCGGCCGACTCGATGCGCTGATCGCGCAGATCAGTTCCTGATCACCTGTGCTTGGCGGGCGGCTCTCCGAGGGTGGCCTCGACGGTCAGCTCCCCGGATTCCTCGACCAGGGTCATCTCGCCGGTGGTCTTCGAGACGTTCTTCAGATCCTGCTCGGCCTGCTTGAGGTGGTCGATCACCGAGGCAGGGGCGGTGATGGTGGCGGCCAGGATCGGGGTGCGCATCGGCTTCTTGTGGGTCGACTTCACCCCGCGCAGCTCCACCAGGGCGGCTGAGACGTCGGTCATCAGCTCGGTGTCGCCGGCCTTGGGCAGCTCCTCGGGCAGCGGCCACATGGTGGTGTGCACCGAACCGGACTGCCACCAGCTCCACACCTCCTCGGTGACGAAGGGCAGGAAGGGGGCGAACAGCCGCAGCATCACGTCCAGGGCCAGACGCAGCGCCGTGCGGGCGCTGGTGGCACCGGGGACATCGGTCCCGTCGGAATCGTAGGCGCGCTCCTTGACCAGCTCCAGGTAGTCATCGCAGAAGGCCCAGAAGAACTGCTCGGAGGCCTCCAGGGCCGCGGTGTAGTTGAACTCCTCGAAGGCCGCGGTGGCCGCCACGATCACCTCGTGCAGCTGGGAGAGCATCGCCAGGTCGACCGGCTCGGTGACGTCGGCGATGCCGCCGCCCTCACCGAAGCCCAGCACGAACTTGGAGGCGTTGAGGATCTTCATCGCCAGTCGGCGACCGACCTTCATCTGGGCCTTGTCGAAGGGGGAGTCCATCCCCGGCCGGGCCATCGCGGCCCGCCAGCGCACCGCATCGGCGCCGAAGGAGTCGATGATCTCGGTCGGCACCACCGTGTTGCCCTTGGACTTGCTCATCTTCTTGCGGTCCGGGTCGGTGACGAATCCGGAGATCGCCGCCCGCTTCCACGGCAGCACGTGGTTCTCCAGGTGGGCCCGCACGATCCGCGAGAACACCCAGGTGCGGATGATGTCGTGGGCCTCGGGGGCGAAGTCCATCGGGAAGGTCTTGGCGAACAGGTCGGCGTCGCGCTCCCAGCCGGTGACGATCTGGGGGGTGAGGGAGGAGGTGGCCCAGGTGTCCATCACATCGGGGTCGGCGACGAAACCGCCGGGCACCCCGCGCTGGGACTCCTGGAATCCCTCGGGGGCCTGGGAGGCCGGGTCGATCGGCAGCTGCTCCTCAGAGGGGGTGATCGGGTGGTCGTAGTCGGGCCGCCCGTCGGCGTCCAGCGGGTACCAGACGGGGAAGGGGACGCCGAAGAACCGCTGGCGGGAGATCAGCCAGTCGCCGTTGAGCCCCTCCACCCAGTTCTCGTAGCGGTAGCGCATGTGCTCGGGCACCCAGGCCAGTTCCCTGCCCCGCTCCAGCAGCTCCTCGCGCAGTTTCTGGTCGCGCCCGCCGTTGGTGATGTACCACTGCCGGGTGCCGATGATCTCCAGCGGCTTGTCGCCCTTCTCGTAGAAGTTCGCCTTGCGCTCGGTGGGGGTCGGGTCGCCCTCCATCTCGCCGGAGGCCTGGAGGGCCTCGACGACCAGCTTGCGGGCGGTGAAGACCGTCTTGCCGGCGATCGGGGAGTAGGCCTCCCGGTTGACGATCCAGTCGGGGGTCTCGGAGAGCAGCCGTCCGTCGCGGCCGATCACGGTGCGGGTCGGCAGCTGCAGCTCGCGCCACCAGGTGACGTCGGTGAGGTCGCCGAAGGTGCAGCACATCGCGATTCCGGCGCCCTTGTCCATCTCGGCTGCCGGGTGGGCCAGCACCGGGATCTCCACCCCGTACAGCGGGGTGGTGACGGTGGTGCCGAAGAGGTGCTGGTAGCGCTCGTCATCGGGGTGCGCGATGAGTGCGCAGCAGGCCGCCAGCAGCTCGGGGCGGGTGGTCTCGATGGCGACGTCGCCCGACCCGTCGGTGCGGTGGAAGTCCAGCCGGTGGTAGGAGCCGGGGTAGTCCCGGGCCTCCAGCTCGGCCTGGGCGACGGCGGTCTGGAAGGTGACGTCCCACAGCGTGGGGGCGTCCTTCATGTAGGCCTCGCCGCGGGCCAGGTTGCGCATGAAGGCCAGCTGGGCGATCCGCTGGGCCTCCGGGGAGATCGTGCTGTACAGCTGGTTCCAGTCCACCGACAGGCCGACCGAGCGCCACAGGTCCTGGAAGGTCTTCTCGTCGACCCGGGTGAGTTCCACGCACAGCGCGACGAAGTTGCGCCGGCTGATCGAGATCTGGTGCTTCGGGTCGGGCTTGGCCGGCGGCCGGAAGTCGGGGTCGTAGGGCAGCGTCGGGTCGCAGCGCACCCCGTAGAAGTTCTGGACGCGGCGTTCGGTGGGCAGGCCGTTGTCGTCCCAGCCCATCGGGTAGAAGACTTTCTTGCCGCGCATCCGCTGGTAGCGGGCCACCAGATCGGTGTGGGTGTAGGAGAACACGTGTCCGGGGTGCAGATGGCCCGACACGGTGGGCGGCGGGGTGTCGATGGAGAAGACCTGCTCGCGGGAGTCGACCTGCGACGCGCTGAAGGCGTAGAGCTGCTCGTCCTCCCAGACCTTCCCCCACTTGGCCTCCAGGCCCTCCAGAGCCGGTTTGTCGGGGACGACGCCGCGGGCCACGGTGGACTCGTCGGTGCTGGGTCGATGGTCTTCAGACGTCATGTCACATCATTCTATGAGTGCCCGAGATGTGACGCGAAACGGCCTGCGGACCGGGCCGGGGAATGGAGCTGGGCCCTGCCGACCGGACCGGTCGAGCAGGGCCCGGGTGCACCGCGCCGGGCAGCAGAGGAGCGGACGGGGTCCGTGCCCGCCAGGCGGATCAGGCAGCGGACTTGATGGAGGTCAGCAGGGCGGCGGGGGTCGGGTTGGTGATGGACTGCCAGCCGGTGTACGGCTTGCCGTTGACGGTGAAGAACGGAGTGCCGAACTGGTTGTCCAGCCTCGACCCCTCCGCCAGACCCTTGGCGGCGGCGTTCTTGACGAAGTCGGAGGTGGCCCTGGTGTCGTAGTACTTCTGGAACTTCGTGAGGTCGGAGCCGGTGATCCCGGCGTCCTTGGCAAATGTGTTGCGCAGCTGGTCGTCGGTGAACCCGACTCCCTCCTCGGGCTGGTTGTCGTAGATCGTCTTGTGATAGCTCTCCAGCTTGCCGACCATGGCGGCCGAGGCGGCCGCCACCGCGGCCCGGTAGGAGTTGTCCCCCTGCGAGCCGTCCAGGAAGGTCAGCGTCCAGTACTGCAGTTTGATGTCACCCGATGAGGCCAGCTGGCGGATCGACGGGCCGAAGGCGTTCTCGGCGTTCTTGCAGTTGGGGCACTGGTAGTCCTCGTAGATCGTCAGGGTCGGCACCCCGCTCTTGGCGGCGTCGGCGTTGACGGTGTAGATCCCGGTCTTCGGGTCGGCGTTGGGCGGGACCACCTGGGAGCCGGTGACCGCCGACTGGGCCTGCTGGGCACTGCGGTGCCGGTCGACACCGACGAAGACCGCCACCGCGGCGACCACGATGACCACCACTCCGGCGACGATGCTCAGCACCTTCTTGCGCTTGGCGGCCCGGACCTCGGCCTCCTGCTGGGCGCGCAGCGCCTCACGACGTGACGACTTCGACTGACTCATGGTCTCCCTCAGCTATCGGTGTGGCATGCGATGACGCCGCCGCCATGGTACCCAGCGATCACAGCGCGCAGTTGTAGCGGGGCAGTCCGGCGGCGGCCTCGGGATCGGTCATCCAGCAGGTCTCCTCGGTGCCGTGCACCAGGGTGGCCGGCAGCGACTCGTCGCCGGCGAAGACCTGGGCGACGGCGTCGGCCTTCTCCGCCCCGCTCACCAGGAACCACACGTTGCGCGACCGGTTGATCACCGGCAGGGTGAGCGAGATCCGCTCGGGCGGCGGCTTGGGGGCGTCGGTGACGCCGACCGCGATCTGGCTGGTGTCGGGGACGAAGGCCGGATGCCCGGGGAACAGCGAGGCCACGTGGCCGTCGGGCCCCATCCCGAGCAGGCAGATGTCGAAGGCGGTGTCGCCGACCTCCTCGGCGTAGGAGTAGGCGGCCTCGTCGGGATCGGCCCGGCCGTCGGCGGCCGGCATCACATGGGTGTTGGCCGGGTCGAGGTGGAAGGCCTTCTGCAGCTGGAGCAGGCTCTGGAGGGAGTTGCGGTCGGGATCGCCGGCCGGCACGAACCGGTCGTCCCCCCACCAGACGTGGAGCTTCTCGGGGTCCACCCGTCCGCACTCGCTGGCATTGGACAGGCTGGCGTAGATCTGGTTGGCGATCCGGCCGCCGGTGAGGCACAGGTCGACGCGGGGCCGCTCGGCCTGGAGCAGCACGATGTTGTGCGCCAGCCGGTGGGCGACCCCCTCGGCCAGATCGTCGGCCGACTGGTAGCGCATCACTCGGGGGGCGTTCATCGTGCCTTCTCCTTGCTCTTGCCGGTGGGGTTGCTCTTGCCGGTGGGGTTGCTCTTGCTGGCGGGGTTGCTCTTGCCGGCGGGACTCTTCGGTGCGGTCGAGGTGGTCCCGGTGGTGTTCCTCGTCCCGGACTCTGTGGTCTTCTTCGTCCCGGACTCGGTGGACGTTCCGGGCTGGCCGACCCCTCGGTGCAGAGCCGCCATCACCTCGGCCTGGACCGGGTCGGGATCCAGCCGGCGCAACTCCTCGGCCATCACCTCGGCGATGCTGCGGCGGTCCAGGGCGACCCCTCGGGCGGGCTCGCCGGGTATCCGGTAGACCGCCGAACGCCGGTCGGTGCGGCGGATCTCGATGTCGCCGGCGGCGGTGCTCAGCGCCAGGGCGATGATCCCACCGGGCCCCTTGACGTCGTCGCGCTGGACCGGAACCCCCAGTTTGAGGGCCAGCCAGGCGGTCAGCAGGGAGGTCGGGCCGTTGGTCGGGTCGGCCTCGACGCGGATCGAGTGCACCTGGCTGGGGTGCTGGTCCAGGGCTGCGGCGGCCAGCGCGCGCCAAGAGGTGATCCGGGCCCAGCACAGGTCGGAGTCCCCGGGGCTGAGGTGCTGGGCGCGCAGCTCCAGCGCCCTGCGCGAGTCCTTGGCCGTTCCGGAGTCGGAGATCCGTCGGGTGGCCAGCCGGCCGATCGAGTCGGCGGCCAGATCCCGGGGGGCGTTGAAGGGCCACCAGGCGATCACCGGGGAGTCGGGCAGCAGCAGTGGGAGCACCACCGAGTCGGCGTGCTCGGCGATCTTGCCGCAGACCCGCAGCACGATGACGTCTCCGGGGGTGGCCTCGGCGGTCTGGATCTCGGCGTCCAGGGTGTTGCCGCGACCCTTGGTGTGGACGACCATCAGGACCCGGGCCGGATGCTCGCGGGCCGCGTCGACGGCGTCCTGCAGGGCGGTCTCGTAGTGGTCGGAGTCGCAGATCGTGATGAGGGTGTGCACCAGGGCGGTGCCGCCCATCTCGCGATGGTTCTCGATGAGCGCGGCGTTGATGTCGGCCGCGGTGGTGTCGTGAAGGGTGACGATCATGTCGATGTCCTGTCTGGCGGGCTCAGGGCCGGCGCCACTCGAATCCGTCGCGGGCCAGCATCTGCTTGCCGGCAAGAGGTCCCCAGGTGCCCGATGCGTATCCGTGCGGCGGGATGGGGGAGTCCGCCCAGTGGTTCAGGATCGGGTCGAGGATCCGCCAGGCCAGCTCGACCTCCTCGTGCTGGGGGAACAGCGGCGGGTCGCCGAGCAGGACGTCGAGGATGAGCCGTTCGTAGGCCTCTGGGCTGGACTCGGTGAAGGAGCTGCCGTAGCCGAAGTCCATCGTGACGTCGCGCACCGAGTTGTGGGTGCCGGGCACCTTGGCGCCGAATCTCAGGGTGACCCCCTCGTTCGGCTGGATCCGCAGCACCAGGGCGTTGGAGCCCAGCGACTGGGTGTCGTGGAAGGGCAGGTGGGGGGCCCGCCGGAAGTTCAGGGCGACCTCGGTGACCCGTCGGGGCATCCGCTTGGCGGTCCTCAGGTAGAACGGCACACCGGCCCACCGGCGGTTGTCGACGCCGACCCGGATCGCCGCATAGGTCTCGGTGGTGGAGTGCGGGTCGACGCCGTCCTCGTCGAGATACCCCGGCACCCAGGTGCCTCCCTGCCAGCCGGCCTGGTACTGGCCGCGCACGGTGTGGGCATCCAGGTCCTCGGGCAGGGTGACCGCAGCCAGCACCTTTTTCTTCTCGGTGCGCAGCTGCTCGGCCTCGAAATTGGTGGGCTCCTCCATGGCGGTCAGCGCCAGCAGCTGGAGGAGGTGGTTCTGGATGACGTCGCGCGCCGCGCCGATCCCGTCGTAGTACCCGGCCCTCCCGGCGATGCCGATGTCCTCGGCCATCGTGATCTGGACATGGGAGACGTAGTTGCGGTTCCAGATCGGCTCGTAGATCTGGTTGGCGAAGCGCAGCGCCATGACGTTCTGGACGGTCTCCTTGCCCAGATAATGGTCGATCCGAAAGACCGCGTCGGGGGAGAAGGTCCCCGACAGCAGGGCGTCCAGCTCACGGGCGCTGGCCAGGTCGTGGCCGAAGGGCTTCTCGATGACCACCCGGTTCCAGTGGCTGTGGTCCTGGGTGGCCATGCCGTGGTTCTTGAGCTGGCCGATGACCTTCTCGAAGGACTTCGGCGGGATCGACAGGTAGAAGGCGTGGTTGCCGCCGGTGCCGCGCTCCTCGTCGAGGTCGCGGATGGTGTCGGCCAGCCGGGCGAAGGCGTTGTCGTCGTCGAACTCGCCGCGCACGAACCGGATGCCCTCCAGCAGCTGCTGCCAGACCTCCTCGCGGAAGGGGGTCCGGGAGTGCTCGGCGACGGCGTCGTGGACCACCTGGGCGAAGTCCTCGTCCTCCCAGTCACGGCGGGCGAAGCCGACCAGCCCGAAGCCGGGCGGCAGCAGCCCGCGGTTGGCCAGGTCGTAGACCGCGGGCATCAGCTTCTTGCGCGACAGATCACCGGTGACGCCGAAGAGCACCAGTACGCACGGCCCGGCGACCCTGGGCAGGCGGCGGTCGAGCGGGTCGCGAAGCGGGTTGCCGCCACGTCGACGAGTCCTCTCGGTGGCTGTCTCGAGGGTGCTCACGCAATGTCCTTCCGGTCAGATGAGGTGCCGCCGTGATCGCGTCGCCAGGGACGCCGGGGGCACTGCCAATAGGCTAGTAGCAGGCCGATGGTCGCTGCTTCGCCGTCCGCGATAGCCGACCACGATGGTTGGCCGGTGCGGACGACAGTTGCCTACACTCGGCCTCAGCGCCAGGAGCAGGTCCCCTCCCGGGAACCGGTCTCGAGGCGGGCCCAGCATTGCGAAGGACACCGTGACCCACAACACGTCGAGAACGTTGAGAGCAGCTGAGTCGCTGTCCGCCGACCGCCGCGAGGGCCGATCGGCGCGGTCCCGCGCGCAGCGCAGCACCGCCCGCGCCCGCTTCGACGCCTACCTGGCCCTCACCAAGCCCCGGGTCATCGAGCTGCTGCTGGTCGCGACCCTGCCGGTGATGTTCCTGGCCTCGCGCGGGGTGCCCGACTGGCGGCTGGCCCTGGTCACCCTGATCGGCGGCTTCCTGGAGGCCGGCAGCGCCAACACCTTCAACTGCGTGATCGACGCCGACATCGACCAGAAGATGCGCCGGACCCGTCGCCGCCCGATGCCCCGCCATGTCGTGGCGCCGCGCAACGCGGTGGTCTTCGGGGTGCTGCTCGGCCTGGTCGGCACCCTGCTGCTGGGGCTGGGCGCGAACTGGCTGTCGGCCGGTCTGGCCGTGGGGGCGAACCTGTTCTACGTCCTCGTGTACTCCCTGGTGCTCAAGAGGCGCACCTGGCAGAACACCATCTGGGGCGGGATCGCCGGCTGCTTCCCCCCGCTGATCGGCTGGACGGCGGTGACCGGCCGGGTGAGCTGGGAGCCGCTGGTGCTCTTCGCGCTGGTCTTCTTCTGGACCCCGCCGCACACCTGGGCGCTGGGACTGCGGTACCGGGAGGACTACGCGGCCGGCGGGGTGCCGATGCTCCCGGTCGTCCGTGACGCCGTTCCGGTCTGCGTCCAGATCCTCGTCTACACCGTGGTCACGGTGGCGACCTCTCTGGTGCTGTGGCCGGTGGCCCCGATGAACTGGCTCTACCCGGCGGTGTGCCTCGTGGCCGGGGCGGTCTTCATCGCGGAGGCGGTGCAACTGCTGCGCCGTGCCCGGGCCGGACTGAGGGACGCCCAGCTCAAGCCGATGAGGCTGTTCCACTGGTCGAACACCTACCTGTCGCTGGTCTTCCTGGCCGTGGCGATCGACCCGCTGCTGCCCTGAACCTGCTGGTGTGCTGAACCTGCTGTGTCTTGGACCTGCTGGCGTCTTGGGCCGGCTGCTGGCCTCAACCGGCACCGAGCGCCTCTTTCTTCGCCAGGCGCCTCTTCCAGCTGGCGCGTGGTGAAGGAAGAGGCGCTTCGTCGCAGGAATGAGTGGTGACGTACCACCGAGGAGCCGTCAGGGGGTAGCCGACGGAGTGCGGTCGGGTCTGCAGGATGATCCACAGCGGCTCGGGACCGGGTCGCGAGGTTGTCCACAGGGGGCCGGACTCTCGCCGAGTGGGTTGTCCACAGGATCGGAACTGCCCCTGGCGTCGGCGGACTTCTCATGGCTGGCTTGGTCCCATGACCGAGCAGACCAGGCGGGTCCTGAAGGTGTCCGATCTTGCGCTCCAGGGCATCGGCCCCAGTGAGATCGCAAGGCTGAGGAGAGACGGCACCTTCAGCTCCGTGCGCCGCGGTGTCGTGGTGGAGGGAGCTCCCGAGCGGGATGCCCGACGCCGTCAGTTGGAACTCATCGCGGCGACGATGCCGGTGCTGTCCGGTGCGCAGGGGGTACTCACCCATACTTCGGCCACAGCCCTGCTCGGTCTGCCGATGACCGTCATGGGTTCTGATCGAGTGTGGCTCAATCGGCCTGCCGGAAGCAGTTCCCACCGACGCCGGCAGCTCGTTGTCCGGGACGGGCCGATGGAGTGGGACGAGGTGACGGAGGTGGACGGCCTGCTGGTCACCGGTCCGGAACGTACCGCCGTCGACATGGCCAGGGAGTTCGGTTTCGTCACTGGGGTGATGGTCGCCGACGCGGTACTTCGCCGGTCCGGGGAGCCCGAGCGGCTGCAGGAGCTCGTGCGACGCGGTGCCCGGCGTCGCGGAAATGCCACGGCCAGGGCGGTGGCGGCATTCGCCGACGGGCTGTCCGAGAGTCCGGGGGAGTCGCTGATGAGGGCTCAGCTGCAGATGCAGGGCTGCCCTGAGCCGGAACTCCAGGTCGAGATCCTCGATGCGCGAGGCTTCCTGGTGGCGCGTTGCGACTACGGCTGGCGCAGGTATGGGGTGGTCGGCGAGTACGACGGGGTCGAGAAGTACGGGCGTCTTCTGAGGCCGGGACAGACGGTGTCCGCGGTGGTCGACGCGGAGAAGGATCGCGAGGCCAACATCCGCGACCAGGGTCTGGAGATCATCCGGTTCTGCAGAGCCGACCTGCGCAACCCCAGAGCGGCCGCAGCACGGCTCAACCGTCTTCTGGCCAGTCGGGCGCCGAGCGCGATGACGGTGGCGTCCGGGAGATGGGCAGGTCCTCGACGGGCTGTGAGGGCGCCGCTCGGTGCAGTGTGGGACGACGACGCGCCCCTTCTCCCACCAGGCGCCAACTAGAAGAGGCGCTTGGCGGAGGAAGGGGCGCCTGGTGAGGTGGGACGGGCCTTCAGCGCTGCCGGCGTCCCCTCAGTCAGCGCGGGGTGAGGTCGGGGGCCTGAAAAGGTCGGACGCTGGACCACAGTGCGCCGGCCGCCATCGCGCAGGCCGAGACTCCCACCATGTGCCAGATCACCAGCCAGGGGTTGAGGTGGGCGAAGTACTGGGCGTAGCCGATCGCACCCTGGCAGATCTCCACGATCAGCAGGATGAGCGCCCAGCGGCGCATCGGGGCCGCGCGATGGGCGATTCCCAGCAGCAGGCAGGCCACCGTGAGGATCACCAGCACCCACACCGAGATGCCGTGCAGCCGGGCGACGGTCTCCAGGTCGAATCCGGTCCGCCGGGCCCCGGCGTCCCCGGCGTTGGGGCCCGATCCGGTGACGATGGTGCCCAGCCACATCACCACCACGGTGGCCGCGACGACGGCTCTCACCAGCGCCATCGCCAAGCCGTCCACCTCGACGGTGTCGTGGTGGGAGACCACCCAGACCAGCTTCACGACGACCAGGATGATGGCGACCGACAGCAGCAGGTGCAGGGCGACGACGAAGGGGTTGAGCCCGCTGAGTACGCTCAGCCCGCCGACCACCGCCTGCAGCGGGATGCCGACCAGGGCCACCCAGGACAGGGAGCGGACATTGCCGGCGGCCCGGGTGCGGGTGGCGGCGACCACCGTCATCGCCGAGGTGATGAGCAGCACGAAGGTGAGCAGCCGGTTGCCGAACTCGATGACGCCGTGGGCGCCCATCGACTGGTGGGGGACGAAGGACCCGGCGGTGCAGTGCGGCCAGGTGGGGCAGCCCAGCCCGGACCCGGTGAGCCGCACCACGGCTCCCGAGACGATGAGCACCATGTTGACGACCAGGGTGGCCATCGCCCAGCCCGACAGTGCCCTGCGGGTCGCCGAGACGGAGTTCAGGAGACCCATCGGAACACCTTGTGCGCGACGAACCCGAGGACGGCGGTCCACACCGCCAGGGAGAGCAGCGGCCACCACTGGGTGACCCCCTCGCCCCAGGCCCGCAGGGACTCGCCCAGGGCGGTGGTCGGCAGCAGGGCGACCACCGGACGCAGTGCCGACGGGTAGTCGCGCAGCGGCCACATCACCCCGCCGGCCACGCCGAGCAGGTAGATCAGGTTCGCCAGGGCCAGGGTGGCCTCGGCCCTCAGCGACCCGGCCAGTGACAGCGCGAGCAGCGAGAAGGCCGACATCCCCAGCAGCACCGAGACGAGCATCGGCAGCCAGGCCAGCGCGGAGCCGACCGGGGACCAGCCCAACACCACGGCCACCACCACCAGGATCACCACCTGGAGGGCGGAGATGAGGGAGTAGGCCAAGGCCTTGCCGACCAGCAGCCCGCCCCGTCCCAGGGGGGTCGCGGCCAGCCTCTCGAGAACTCCGTAGCGGCGTTCGAAGCCGGTCTGGATCGCCTGGGAGGTGAAGCAGGTCGACCAGATGGCCAGCGCCAGCACCGAGGGGGCGAGCATGGACAGCGGCAGGCCGACCCGGTCGCCGACGTAGCGGCCGGCGAACAGGATGGCCACCGGGACCACCAGGGCGAGCACCAGCTGCTCGCCGTTGCGCATCACCAGACGCGCCTCGGTGAGGCCGTGGTTGCGGATTCTGGCGGCCGGCGTCGCGGCGTGCGGTGCCGGGTGAAGATCGAGTGCACTCACCTCAGTGCCTCCTGGCAGGGTCGTTCGGGGCAGCAGGGTCGTTCGGGGCGGCAGGGTTGGTCGGGGCGTCGGGCCCGGACGGATCACTCGGGTGGGGGAAGGACCACTGCGCTCCCTCGGCCCGGTCACTGGTGTGGGTCAGGAAGACGTCCTCCAGGCTCTGCTGGGCGGTGAGCTCGGCGACGCTGCCGTGGATCGCGACCTTTCCCCGGTCGACGATCCAGACGTGGTCGGCCAGCCGGGCGGCCTCATCCATCGCATGGGTGGTGAGCACCACCGAGACCTCGTCGCGGCGCAACTCCTCGATGACATCCCAGGTGTGGTGCCGGGCGTGCGGGTCCATCCCGGCGGTGGGCTCGTCGAGGAAGACCAGTCGGGGCCGTCCGATGATCGCGGCGGCGAGGTTGACGCTCTGCTGCTGGCCCCCCGACAGCCGTCGGTAGGTGGTGCGGGCGAAGGGAGTGATCCCCAGCGCTTCGATGAGCTGGTCGGGGCTGATCGGGTCGGAGTACATCCCGGCCATGTAGCGCAGCAGCTCACCTGCCTTGATGTTCACCCAGGCGCCGGCGCTCTGGGGCATCAGCCCGGTGGCCTCGGCGGCCTGCGGTGAGCCTGGTTCGTGACCCAGTACGCTGACCTGTCCCGAGTCCGGGTGGATCAGCGAGGTGCAGCATCTCATCATGGTCGTCTTACCGGCCCCGTTGGGTCCAAGGATCGCGGTGACCTCCGCCCGGTGGGCGGTGAGGGTGAGACCGTCGAGAGCGACAACGGGGCCGAAAGAGACGTGAAGGTCGTCGATGACGAGGGGTTCGGGTTCCGGCACGAGCGACAGTGTACGGCGTGCTCAAGGGCCCTGGTCCGCCACGGCGGCGGACCAGGGCCCAGTCTCTGAGCGGTACTCGGACCGTGGTCAGCCGGCGTGGTCGATCTGCGGAGCGACCCGGTGCACCGACTCGGGTGAGGCCGGTGAGGAGGGGGTCTGCGGCGACTCCGGGGAGGCCGGGGAGACCGGAGCCTGCGCCAGGGCCCCGAAGCCGTCCCCGCTCGGCAGATCGAGGCGCCACTCGTCGTCCCCGGGACCGTCCGCGGAGTGGATCCGCATTCCGTAGAAGGACCGGTAGACGAAGACCGCCGCAGTGACAAAGAAGGCCGCGGCCAACAGGTGGGTGAGCAGTCCGGCACCGATCGAGACGGCCAGCTCCACGGCCAGCAGCCCGAACAGGGTGGTGAACTTGATCACCGGGTTCAGGGCCACCGAGGAGGTGTCCTTGAAGGGGTCGCCCACCGTGTCGCCGACCACCGAGGCGTCGTGCAGCGGGGTGCCGCTGGCGTCCAGGTCGACCTCGACGATCTTCTTGGCGTTGTCCCAGGCTCCTCCGGCGTTGGCCATGAAGATCGCCTGGTAGAGCCCGAAGATTGCGATCGAGATGAGGTACCCGACGAAGAAGTAAGGGTCCAGGAAGGCGAAGGCCAGGGCGAAGAAGAACACTCCCAGGAAGATGTTGAGCATCCCCTTCTGGGCGTACTCGGTGCAGATCCGCACGACCTTCTTGGAGTCCTCGATCGAGGCCCGGGTGGCGTCGGAGTCGAGCTTGATGTTGTCCTTGATGAACTCCACCGCCCGGTAGGCACCGGTGGTCACGGCCTGCATCGAGGCTCCCGAGAACCAGTAGATGATCGCCCCGCCGGTGATCAGGCCGAGCAGGAAGGGGGCGTGGGTCAGTCCGAGCTTGGTGACCTCCGAGGTTGCCGCCAGACCGTCGGTCAGAGCCATGATGATCGAGAAGATCATCGTGGTGGCGCCGACCACCGCGGTCCCGATGAGGACCGGCTTGGCGGTGGCCTTGAAGGTGTTGCCGGCACCGTCCTGCTCCTCCAGGAAGTGCTTGGCGACGTCCCACTTCGGGGTGAAGCCGAAGTCGCGCTCGATCTCCTCGTCGATCCCGTCGATCTCCTCGATGGTGGACAGCTCGTAGACGCTCTGGGCGTTGTCGGTGACCGGGCCGTAGGAGTCCACGGCGATCGTCACCGCACCCATCCCCAGGAACCCGAAGGCCACCAGACCGAAGGCGAAGACCGCCCACTTGACCTCCGACATGGCGCCCATGTCTCCCAGCCCGGTGCTGGCGACCAGGAAGGACCCGCCCATCAGGGCGACGATCACAGTGCCGAGCCAGAAGGCGGAGAAGTTGCCGGCCACCAGCCCCGACAGGATGTCGAGGGAGGCGCCGCCCTCCTTGGCGCTGGTGACGACCTCGCGGACGTGGCGGGACTTGGTCGAGGTGAAGGACTTCACCAGTTCGGGGATGAGGGCCCCGGCCAGGGTGCCGAAGGACACGATGATCGACAGCTTCCACCACAGCCCGTCGGCCATCGAGCCGAGCATCCACCAGGTGGTGACCACGGTGAGCACGATCGACATCACCGAGGTGATCCACACCAGCGAGCTGAGCGGCTTCTCGAAGTCGAAGGCCTTGGCGTTGCCGAAGCGGGCCTTGGTGACGGCGGTGTTGATGAGGTAGGAGACGAAGGAGGCGATGAGCATCACGACGCGCACCACGAAGATCCACACCAGCAGCTTGACCTGCTCGGAGGGGTCCGGCACGGCCAGGGTGAGGAAGGTGATGAGGGCGACGCCGGTGACGCCGTAGGTCTCGAAGCCGTCGGCCGAGGGGCCCACCGAGTCGCCGGCGTTGTCGCCGGTGCAGTCGGCGATGACGCCGGGGTTGCGGGCGTCGTCCTCCTTGATGTGGAAGGCGATCTTCATGAGGTCGGCTCCGACGTCGGCGATCTTGGTGAAGATGCCGCCGGCGATCCTCAGGCAGGCGGCGCCCAGGGACTCGCCGATCGCGAAGCCGATGAAGCAGGGGCCGGCGACGTCGCCGGGCAGGATCAGCATGATGAACAGCATCATGAACAGCTCGACCGAGATGAGCACCATGCCGACGCTCATGCCGGAGCGCATTGGGATGTCGAAGCACTCGTAGGGCCTGCCGCGCAGCGAGGCGTGGGCGGTCCGGGAGTTGGCGAAGGTGTTGACCCGGATGCCGTACCAGGCGACCCCGAAGGAGCCGGCCATGCCGATCAGGCTGAACAGCAGAATGACCAGGACGGTGGCTCCCATGTGCTGGAGGAACAGGAAGTAGGCCAGGATCACCGCGGCGATGAAGACCCACAGCACCATCAGGAATTTCGCCTGCTGGGCCAGGTAGGTCTTGCAGGTCGCGTAGATGGTCTCCGAGACCTCCCTCATGGACCGATGGACCGGCAGCTTGTGGAGCTTGGAGTAGCTCAGCAGCCCGAACCCCAGGCCGAGCAGGCAGACCACCAGGCCCACCCACAGCAGGGTCGTGCCGGAGACCCCGCCGACCATCTCATCGAGGGGCGGCAGCTTGATATTGGCCTCGCCGCCGACCTCATGGCCGCCGGCACCACCGGCGTCGGCTCCACAGCCGGCCAGGCCGAGCAGCACCAGGCCGCCGAAGGCGGCGGTGGCGATGCGGCGGCGGGCCGACGGGCGCGTCCCGATGGGGACGCCTGTCGTGTCTTGCCTGACATTCACGATTTGTTCTCTTCCTCGAGCACTCTCGTTCAGGGGCCTCCCGGAACACCGTCGTGGTGACCGGCACGTCGTCGTGGGATCCGAGACCCGTGAGGGTCACGCTATGACGACTGAATGGCGTTGTCACCGCCAGAAGGCTCGGATGTGCGCAAGATCACAATTTTGATGTCGACACGCGCAGCGCGGTGAGCGGAGCCGCGCTCAGGAGCGGGCCGGCCCGGTGGTCGAGCGGATCACCAGATCCGGTCTCACGAGACGCTCCCCGGTCTGGGCGGACTCTCCGTGGATCTGTCCGACGAGGGTCGACACCGCCATCGAGGCGATGAGGTCGACGTTCTGTCGCACGGAGGTGACGCCGGGATCCCAGTAGCGCGAGACCGGGGAGTCGTCGCATCCGATCACCGAGACGTCATCGGGGACTGACAGCCCGTGGGCGCGGATTGAGCGGATCGCGCCCATAGCCATGATGTCGGAGGCGCAGATGATCGCGGTGACCCCCTCGCCCAGCAGGTCTGCGGCGGCCTGGCCGCCCCCGGTGGCGGAATAGATGGAGTAGGCAACGCGGATCCCCTCGTCGGTCCCGAAGCGCCGGATCATCGCGGCCCGGAAGCCGGCCTCCTTGCGCCGGACCGGTACGTAGCGCGCCGGCCCCAGGGCCAGTCCGATCCGCCGGTGGCCCAGGGTGGCCAGGTGATCGATGGCCTGGTCCATCGCCGAGGCGTCGTCGTCGGAGATGAAGGGGGCCTCCAGGCCGGGGGCGAAGCCGTTGACCAGGACGATCGGCAGACCGACGTCGATGAGGGTGCGGTAGGTGGACAGGTCGGCGGTGGTGTCGGCGTGGGATCCCGACACGATGATGATCCCGGCGGCCTGGCGGGAGCGGAGCACCTCGAAGTACTGGTCCTCGCGCATGCCGCCGGGTGCCTGGGTGCAGACCAGGGTGGCGAATCCGGCCCTGGCGGTGTCGGTCTCCACGGCCTGGGCGTAGGCCGCGAAGATCGGGTTGACCAGTTCGGGCACGATGAGCCCGATCATCCCGGTCGTGATCGGCCGCAGATGGGCGGGGCGCACGTAGCCGAGCACGTCCAGGGCGGTGAGCACGGCCTGGCGGGTGGCCTCGGAGACGCCGGGTTTGTCGTTGAGCACCCTGGAAACGGTGGCCTGACTCACCCCCGCCTGCTCGGCGATGTCGGCCAGTGTGGGGCCCTCCATGTCACTTCACCGAGCCCGAGGTGAGGCCGGAGACCAGGTACTTCTGCAGCCAGAAGAACACGATGAGAGGGGGCAGACAGGCCAGCACGGTGCCGGCGGCGAAGACCGGCCAGTTGGAGTTGGTCTGCTCGGAGACGTACTGGTACAGGCCCAGGGCCAGGGTCTGGGTGGCGGGGTCGTTGCCGACCACCACCGAGGCCACGACGTACTCGTTGAAGGTGTTGATGAAGCTCAGCAGCCCCACCACCGCCAGGGTGGGGATCACCAGCGGCAGGATGATGGTGAAGAAGGTCCGGGCGTGGCCGGCCCCGTCGATCTGCGCCGCCTCGTCCAGGGCCCGCGGTACGGAGTTGAAGAATCCGTACATGAGGTAGGTGTTCGCCCCCAGGGCGCCGCCGAGATAGACCGCCGCAAGCGCCAGCAGGGATCCGATGCCGAGCACCGGCACCACATCCCCCAGGTTCGACAGCAGCAGGAAGATGGCGGTCACGGCCAGCATCTGCGGGAACATCTGGATCAGCATGAGGCTGAGCAGGCCGCCGCGTCGGCCCACGAACCGCAGCCGCGAGAAGGCGTAGGCGGCCAGCGCCGAGAACAGCACCGTCAGCAGGGACACGCCGACCGCCAGCAGGGTGGTGTTGAGGTACCAGCGGCCGTAGGGGCGCTCGGAGTCGGTGAACAGCTTGACGTAGTTGGACCCCGAGAAGGTGGTGAACAGCGAGTTGGAGCCGGTCATGGTGCCCGACGGGTTCAGCGATGCCGAGAGGACGTAGAGGATCGGGAAGACGGCGAAGACGCACGCCACCACGGCGACGACGTAGCGCCACCAGAGCCCTCGGCCGCGGGGGCCGCGGGATCGTGACTGTCGGGGCGCGCCCTTGGGCGGGTTCAGTGCTGCGGTACTCATGTCAGTTGATGTCCTCCAGCGCCCGGGTCTGGCGGAAGCCTATCCAGGAGATGACTCCCACGATGATGAAGATGAGGATCGCGAAGGCCGATCCGAGGCCGTACTGGCGGCCCTGGTCGCCGAAGGCGACCTTGTAGACCATCGAGATGAGGATGTCGGTGGAGCCGACGTCCAGACTCGTGTCGGTGAACCGGGGCCCTCCCCGGGTCAGCATGTAGATGAGATTGAAGTTGTTGAAGTTGAACGCGAAGGTGCTGATGAGCAGTGGGGCCAGGGAGACCATCAGCAGCGGGAACTTGATGTACCAGAAGGCGCTCCACCCCGACGCGCCGTCCACCTCGGCGGCCTCGTTGACGTCGTCGGGGAGGGACTGGAGGGCCCCGGTCGCGACCAGGAACTGGTAGGGGAATCCGAGCCACAGGTTGACCACCAGGATCGCCACCTTGGCCCAGGTGCCGTCGTTGAGCCAGGGGACCTGCAGCCCGCCGAGCAGCACCTGGTTGATGAACCCGAAGTCCTGGTTGAACAGGCCCGACCACACCATCGTCATCATGGTGGCGGGGAAGGCGTAGGGCAGGATCATCACGAGCCGGAACCAGCGCCTGCCCCGCAGCCGGGAGTCGTTGAAGATGAGGGCGAGGATCAGGCCCAGGGCGAAGCAGCTGACCACCGACCCGATGGCGAAGACGAAGGTCCACACCAGGACCTTGAGGAAGGGCCCGCGCACCTGGGAGTTCGTGATCGCCGCGGTGAAGTTGGAGAACCCGACGTTGACCTTCCAGCCGGGCTGGATGGTCCTGCCCTCGGAGGAGACGAAGGATCCCTGGCCGGAGTCGCGGTACACGGTGCCCTTGGTGTCGGTGAAGGTGTCGGCCTTCTCGTCGTAGGTCATCGTGGACCGGTAGACGTAGGCCTGGGATCCGGTGGTGATGTGCAGGAACCCGTCGGCACCCTTGTCGCTGAGCGGCACCGCGAGTTTCGAGACCTCCGAGGAGCGGGCCGAGACGGCCGCGAAGTCCAGCACCGTGTAGCCGTCGGCCCCGGTGATGGCGCCCAGCGAGGAGGTGGTGACGCCGGAGGCGTCCTGAAGCGGGGTCTCGTTGTTCCCGGCGCGGGCCTGCCCGGTCTTCGGGTCCACGACGATGAGCCACAGATCGTCCCCGCCGCCGTTCTTCGTGGCGACGGCCGCCTTGTAGGTGGCCGAGTCCGGCACCCGGGCCTGGTTGTTCTGCTGGATGGCCAGGACGGCGTCGGCCTTGGAGCCGTTGTGGCCGTCGCCGTAGTTGGTGAACCCGACGTAGACCGTGTACAGCATCACGCTCACCGAGAAGATGAGCATGAAGGCGACGCCCGGCGCCAGGTATTTGCCGGGCAGCTCCCGGTTGGGCGGCAGGTAGATGAGGTTGACTGCCAGAGTGCCGATCGCGATGACGGCCACGATCACCCAGGACGCCTTGGCCACGGCGGCCAGCAGGCCCAGCACCATGAGGGCGTCGAAGCCCCCCAGCAGCACGATCTTGATCACCCAGGACCATGCCCCGCCCGAGAACCTGACCTGTGCCCGGTGGACGCGCTCCTCCCGTTGCGCGGGGGGCGTGAACTCTTCCTTCGTCATTTCCAGCCTGTCGTCTGTGAGAGCTGCGATTGTGAGAGCCGAGGTCTCCCCCGGGGCCCGGTGCGCCGGGCCCCGGGGGAGGTGATCAGTGGGTCACTTGATCTTGGCCTGCAGGCCGGTGACCATCTTCTGCCAGGCGGCCGCCGGATCGGCGGACTTGCCCGACAGGATGGCGGCCTCGGCATTGCCCCAGTCGGTCCACACCGAGTCCATGGCCGGCACGGCCGGCATCGGGACGCCCTTGGCGCCGACGGCTCCGTAGGCGGCGACGTCCTTGTCCGACTTCGCCTTCTCGAAGGCCTCCTTGTTGGCCGGCGGGCGCTGCCCGGCCTCGAAGAGCTTGTACTGGATGTCGGCATTGCCGGCGTACTCGACGATGAACTTCTGGGTGGCGACGGTGTTCTTCGACTTGGAGCTCATCGCGAATCCCTGGACGCCGACGAAGGGGGTGGCGGCCTGGGAGCCGGCGGCCGGGATGGGCTCGATGGCGTAGGGGATCTTCTTGGCCTTGATGTCGGCCAGGTTCCAGGGGCCGGAGATGAAGAAGGGGCTCTGCCCGGACAGGAAGGAGGTCTTGGCGATGTCGTTGGAGATGTTGATGTTGAGCGTCCTGGCCTTCTGCTGGGCGGCCAGCCAGGTGGCGAAGGAGGCTCCCGCGGCGTCCCCCATGCCCAGCGTCGTCCCGTCATAGGCGCCGTCGGCGCCGATCTTGAACACGGGAGCGTTGAAGGAGGCCTGGAAGGGATACAGGTTGTAGGGGCTGGCGGCCTGCACCGAGTCCATGCCGACCAGGACGGGGTACTTCGCCCCGGACTTGCGGCCGGCGGCGATCATGGCGTCCCAGCTGGTGACCGCGGAGGGGGCGAGCTTGGTGTTGCGGATCAGGGCCAGGTTCTCGGTGGAGTAGGGGACGCCGTAGATCTTGTCCTGATAGGTGAAGGCCTTGATGGCGATGTCCTGGTACTGGTCGGTGGTGTCGCCGAGCTCGAGGGGGGAGACGACGCCGTTCTTGACCAGGGTGCCGAGGCGGTCGTGGGCGCAGATGATGGCGTCGGGCCCCTTGCCGGTGGGCACCTGGGTGATGAAGTCCGGGACGATCTTGGAGTTGTCCTTGACCACCAGGTTCACGGTGACGCCGACGTCCTTCTTGAACTGGGCGGCGACGCTCTTGAGGACGGGCGCCCGGTCGGAATCGACCCAGATGGTGATGGTTCCGGCCCCGGCGGATCCCGAGGCGGCGGGGGTGGACGAGCTGCTGGAGTCCGATCCGCCGCAGGCGGAGAGCACGCCAAGGGCTCCCAGCCCCAGTCCCGAGAGCAGCAGTGAGCGACGCGCGATGTCGGTCATGGGTAGTCAGTACCTTTCGCTGATGCGTTCGACGGCCATCGTCGAGCGCGCGGTGCGGAGGCTCCTCCACCACTGGATGTGGAAGCTCTTGCAACCAGGCCTGATTCTTGCAAAATCCTTCATCGTTGTCCATGGGCCCGCCACTTCGGTGGATGCCCGTCTCAAGGAAGGGTCGCCTTACTTGCATCGGCGCAACATTTGGAAACAATGGAGTTGTGAAAAATTCGAGTGACACCTCCCGTGGGCACGGCGAGGGCCGCGCCGCGGCCGAGGCTCGCTTCGAAGAGCCCGCAGACGGCACCACGCGCGACCGCGTCATGTCCTCGATCCTCCACCACGGACCCTCCACCGCTGCCCAGCTGGCCGATCGTCTGGGCCTGACCCCGGCGGCTGTCCGGAGGCATTTGTCCGCCCTGGGCGAAAGCGGCCAGATCGCCAGTCGCGAACAGCGGGTCTTCGGCTCCCGGGGCCGGGGGCGTCCCTCGCGGGTCTTCTTCCTCACCGACTCCGGTCGAGCCGACTACTACACCGCCTATGACGAGCTGGCGATCGCGGCCCTCAAGCAACTCGCCGCGGCCGCCGGTCCCGACGCCCTGGCCGCCGTCGCCCAGGCCAGGGTCGACGACATCGAGGCGAAGTACCGGGAGCTGCGCGCCGCCCGACCCGATCAGGACCCGGCCCAGACGCTGGCCGAGAGCCTGTCCGCCGACGGCTACGTGGCCTCCCTGGAGCCGGCCGTCGCCGGACGCCAGATCTGCCAACACAACTGCCCGGTGGCCGAGGTCGCCAAGGTCTTCCCCGAGCTCTGCGAGGTCGAGACCCGACTGTTCTCCGAGCTGCTCGGCTCCAACGTCCAGCGGCTGGCCACCATCGCCCACGGCGACGGGGTGTGCACCACCCACGTCCCGGTCGACGTGGAGATCACCCGAAAACGCATCGGCCCACCGGTGTCGGGCTGATCGGCCCATCCCGCCGGTGCGCCGCCTCGCGCATCACCCCCAGTTCTCAACTTCTTCCCACGGCTTCGACTGACTGAAAGGCCCAGATATGACTCAGGTCGACACAACCACCGCCCTGCCGGGCACCGGTGCCACCCAGGACGAGCACCTGGCGGCACTGTCCGGCTACAAGTACGGATGGCACGACTCCGACGCCTACGCGGCGGCCTCCCAGCGCGGCCTGTCGGAGGAGGTGGTGCGCGGCATCTCGGCGATGAAGCACGAGCCCGAGTGGATGCTCAAGCTGCGCCTCAAGGCCCTGCGCCAGTTCGAGAAGAAGCCGATGCCGACCTGGGGCGTCAACCTCGACAGCATCGACTTCGACCAGATCAAGTACTTCGTCCGGGCCCAGGAGAAGCAGGCCAAGTCCTGGGAGGACCTGCCCGCCGACATCAAGAACACCTACGACCGGCTGGGCATCCCCGAGGCCGAGAAGGACCGGCTGGTGGCCGGGGTGGCCGCCCAGTACGAGTCCGAGGTGGTCTACCACAAGATCAACGAGGAGCTCGGCAAGCAGGGAGTGATCTTCCTGGACACCGACACCGCCCTCAAGGAGTGCCCCGAGCTGTTCAAGGAGTACTTCGCCTCCACCGTCCCGGTCGGCGACAACAAGTTCGCCGCCCTCAACACCGCGGTGTGGTCGGGCGGATCCTTCATCTACGTCCCCAAGGGAGTGCACTGCACCATCCCGCTGCAGGCCTACTTCCGGATGAACACCGAGAACCTCGGTCAGTTCGAGAGGACCCTGATCATCGTCGACGAGGGTGCCTACGTGCACTACGTCGAGGGCTGCACCGCCCCGATCTACAAGTCGGACTCGCTGCACGCCGCGGTCGTCGAGATCATCGTCAAGAAGAACGCCCGCTGTCGCTACACGACCATCCAGAACTGGTCGAACAACGTGTACAACCTCGTCACCCAGCGCGCCTACGTCGAGGAGGGCGGGACGATGGAGTGGATCGACGGCAACATCGGCTCCAAGTCCAACATGAAGTACCCGGCCTGCTACCTGATGGGCGAGCACGCCAAGGGCGAGGCCCTCTCGGTGGCCTTCGCCGCCGAGGGTCAGCACCAGGACACCGGCGCCAAGATGGTCCACAACGCCCCCTACACCTCCTCGACGATCGTCTCGAAGTCGATCTCCCAGGGAGGCGGCCGGTCGGCCTACCGAGGCCTGGTCGCGGTGGGCAAGAACGCCCACCACTCGGCCTCCTCGGTGCGCTGCGACGCGCTGCTGGTCGACGACATCTCGCGGTCGGACACCTACCCCTACAACGACGTCCGCACCGACGAGGTGTCGATGGCTCACGAGGCCACCGTCTCCAAGGTGAGCGAGGACCAGCTGTTCTACCTCATGCAGCGGGGACTCACCGAGGAGGAGGCGATGGGCATGATCGTCCGCGGGTTCATCGAGCCGATCGCCAAGGAGCTCCCGATGGAGTACGCCCTGGAGCTCAACCGGCTCATCGAGATCCAGATGGAGGGTGCGGTCGGCTGACCCGGTCGACCACCACATCACCCGCAATCCACACGAAAGAGAGCACAGCGTTGACCGCACCCGTCCAGACCCCCCAGAAGGGTCACAATGTGACGATCGAGGGGGACGTCGAGTCCCATCTGCACCCGCGCCCCTCCTGGCAGCTCGCCGACCATCCGATGCCCACCGGGCGCGAGGAGATCTGGCGGTTCACCCCCGTCCGTGAGTTCGCCCCGATCCTGGCCGAGGGTCCGACCCGGGCCAGCCTCGAGTGGGACATCAAGGCACCCGAGCAGGTCACCGTCACCGACCTGGCCCCCGACGACCTGCGCGGTCTGGCCGAGACCCCCCAGGACCGCCTCTCGGCGGTGGCGGCCACCAACTCCGTCAACCCCTCGAGGCGGATCGAGATCCCGGCCGACGCCCAGTACGACGACCCGATCGACATCAACCTCACCGGCACCGGTTCGGGCGAGTCGGTCTACCAGAACCTCGTCGTGGAGATCGGCCGGTTCGCACACGTCACCCTCGTGGTGCGGTACAAGGGATCGGCGAACCTCGGCGAGAACTGGACCTTCCGGATCGGCGACGGCGCCGAGGCCACCATTGTCTTCGTCCACGAGTGGGACGACGACGCCGTCCACGCCGCCCAGATCGCCTTCGAGCTGGGCCGCGACACCACGGTGCGCACCGCCCAGGCGACCTTCGGCGGGAAGGCCGTGCGGATCTCGCAGACGGCCTCCTACCAGGGGCCGGGAGCCGACCTCTCGCAGCTCGGCGTCTACTTCGCCGATGCCAGCCAGCACATCGAGCACCGGCTGTTCGTCGACCACAACGCCCCGCGCACCAAGTCGCGGGTGGACTTCCGCGGCTGTCTGCAGGGCGCCGGGGCCCACACCGTGTGGGTCGGCGACGTGCTGATCCGTCCGGTCGCCACCGGCATCGACACCTACGAGTCCAACAAGAACCTGGTGCTCACCGAGGGCTGCCGGGCCGACGCGGTGCCGAACCTGGAGATCCAGACCGGCAACATCGTCGGCGCCGGGCACTCGGCCTCCACCGGCCGGTTCGACGCCGAGCAGCTGTTCTACCTCCAGTCCCGAGGGATCGAGGAGGAGGAGGCACGGCGTCTGGTGGTGCACGGCTTCTTCACCGACATCGTCCGCAGGATCGGCGTCGAGGAGATCAGCAACGAGCTGATGGACCGCATCGAGGAGGAGCTTCTCGAGAGCCTCGGAGCCTCCACCCAGACCGCCGCCGACCAGTCCTCGGAGGGCTGAGATGGCAGCGGTGAAGGTGACGACCGTCGACCAGCTGGCCGACGACACGCCGGCCGAGTTCGACGACGTCGAGGGCACCGACATCGTCCTGGTGCGCACCGAGGGCCAGACCTTCGCGATCGGGGCCCTGTGCAGCCACGCCGAGGTGCCGATGGTCGATGGAGAGGTCGAGGACTGCGCCCTCGAGTGCTACATGCACGGCTCCATGTTCGACCTGCGCACCGGCGCACCGCTCAGCCTGCCGGCCACCGAGCCGATTCCCGTATTTCCCGTGACCATCGACGGCGACGACGTCCTCGTCGACGTCGCCCATCCCATTCCCTACAAGGAGTCCTGACACACCCATGGCAACTCTTAAGATCACCGACCTGCACGTCGACGTCGAGACCGAGACCGGTCCCAAGAACATCCTCAAGGGGGTCAACCTCACCATCAACTCCGGCGAGGTGCACGCCATCATGGGCCCCAACGGCTCGGGCAAGTCCACCCTCGCCTACACCCTCGCGGGCCACCCCAAGTACACCGTCACCAGCGGCACCGTCACCCTCGACGGGGAGGACCTGCTGGCGATGACCGTCGACCAGCGCGCCCGCGCCGGCCTCTTCCTGGCCATGCAGTACCCGGTCGAGATCCCCGGAGTCTCGGTGGCCAACTTCCTGCGCGCGGCCCGGACCGCCGTGGACGGCAAGGCCCCCAAGCTGCGCACCTGGATCAAGGAGGTCGACGCCGCCCTGGAGCGCCAGGACCTCGACGACGACTTCGCCGACCGCTCGGTCAACGAGGGCTTCTCCGGTGGCGAGAAGAAGCGTCACGAGATGGCCCAGCTGGAGCTGCTCCACCCGAAGTTCGCGGTCCTCGACGAGACCGACTCCGGCCTGGACATCGACGCCCTCAAGGTGGTCTCCACCGGCGTCAACCACTACCTGGAGGACAAGACCCGCGGGGTCATGCTCATCACCCACTACACCCGCATCCTGCGGTACATCCACGCCACCCAGGTCCACGTCTTCGTGGACGGCCGGGTGGCCGCCACCGGCGGTCCGGAGCTGGGTGAGCAGCTGGAGGCCGAGGGCTACGAGAAGTACGTCGAGGCCGCGAAGGCGAACGCCTGATGAGTGGGGCCACCGACTACGACGTGGAGGCCGTTCGGGCGGACTTCCCCATCCTGACCACCAGGGTGGGGGACTACCCGTTGGCCTACCTGGACTCGGCCAACACCTCCCAGAAGCCGCAGGTCGTGATCGATGCGGTGGCCGACCACTACGCCCACCACAACGCCAATGTGGCCCGGGCGATGCACAAGCTGGGGCTGGAGGCCACCCAGGCCTACGAGGGGGGACGCGAGCGGATCGCCCGGTTCATCGGAGCCGAGCGGCCCGAGGAGGTCATCGCCCTGTCGAACGCCTCCGAGGGACTCAACCTGTGCGCCTACACCCTGGGATCGCGACTGAAGCCCGGCGACGAGGTGGTGGTCTCTGTGATGGAGCACCACTCGAACCTGGTGCCCTGGCAGCTGGCCTGCCAGCGCACCGGCGCCACCCTGCGCTGGTTCGACATCACCGACCAGGGCCGTCTGGACCTCGAGAAGGCCGAGCGCGAGGGACTCATCAATGAGCACACCAAGGTGGTCTCGATCGCCCTGGCCTCCAACGTGCTCGGCACCGTCAACCCGGTAACCGCGATCGCCGCCCAGGCCCATGCGGTCGGTGCGGTGATGGTGGTCGACGCCTCCCAGGCGGTGCCCCAGATGCCCGTCGACGTCTCGACCCTGGGCGCTGATCTGGTGGCCTTCACCGGTCACAAGATGGTCGGCCCTACCGGTATCGGGATCCTGTGGGGCCACTACGACCTGCTCGCCGACCTGCCCCCCTTCCTGGGCGGCGGGGAGATGATCGAGATCGTCCGGATGGACCACTCGACCTACGCCGAGCCGCCGCACCGGTTCGAGGCCGGCACCCCGCCGATCGCCCAGATAGTCGGGCTGGCGAAGGCCGCCGACTACCTCGACGGGGTGGGGATGGCGGCCATCGCCGCCCACGAGCGCGACATCGCCGACTACGCCCTGGCGGGGCTGACCGGGTTGAAGGGGCTGCGTATCCTGGGTCCCACCGAGGCCGTCGATCGCACCGGGACCATCTCGTTCACGATCGAGGGGGTCCACCCCCACGACGCGATGAGCCTGATGGACTCCCACGGGGTGGCGGTGCGCGGTGGTCACCACTGCGCCCGACCGCTGCACGAGAGACTGGGGATCCAGGCCTCGCTGCGGGCATCGGCCTACCTCTACACCACCCGCGGGGAGATCGACGCCCTCGTTGACGCTGTGGAGTACGCCCGCGATTTCTTCACCGGTCGGACCCTGACCGGCGCCGGGGCTGGAAGGAGTGATTCATGAACGTCGAGGACATGTACCAGCAGATCATCCTCGATCACTACCGCGAGAAGCACCACTCGGGGCTGCGCGACGGCTACGCCGCCGAGGTGACCCAGGTGAACCCGTCCTGCGGCGACGAGCTGATGCTCCGACTGCACCTGGACGGAGACGTCATCACCGACGTCTCCTACGACGCGGTGGGCTGCTCCATCTCCCAGGCTTCCACCTCGGTGATGACCGATCTGGTGATCGGCGGCACGGTCGACCACGCCCAGAAGCTGTACCGCGGCTTCCAGGCGATGATGCGGTCCCACGGCGAGGAGACCCTCGACCCGGATCGCTACGACGACGCCGTGGCCTTCGAGGGGGTCGCCAAGCTGATGGCTCGCGTCAAGTGCGCGATGCTCGGCTGGTCGGCTCTGGAGGAAGCCATGATGGAGGCTCAGCAGAACAGCGACACAGCGGTGTCGACGCAGAACAGCGACACAGCGGTGTCGACGCAGAACAGCAGTACTGCCGTGTGCGCAGGAGCACCGGCGAGGGGAGAGAAGGCATGAGCGAGGAGACCACCCAGGAGGCCAGGCCCTCCGACCTGGTGCGCGACACCCTTCCGGACCAGGAGCCTGCGACTCCGCAGCCGGGGGAGCAGTCCGGGGAGGTGACCCGCTCGCTTCCGACCGCCGACGACATCATCGAGGCGATGAAGGATGTCATCGATCCCGAACTCATGGTCAATGTGGTGGATCTGGGCCTGGTCTACGGGGTCCAGATCGACGACGAGGCCAATGTCACCATCGACATGACGCTGACCAGTCCCACCTGTCCGCTCACCGATCGCCTGGAGTACGACACCCAGACGGTCCTCGAGGGGATCGTCAACAGCGTGGCGATCAACTGGGTGTGGCTGCCGCCGTGGGGTCTTGAGAGGATCACCGAGGACGGCCGGGCACAGCTCCAGGCCATCGGCTTCAACGTCTGATCCGCGACATCTGATCCGGTTCTGACGAGGGCGGGCCCCCACATCTGTGGGGGCCCGCCCTCATCCTGCCGTGACCGCAAGGACTGCCGTGACCGGTGTGGATGCCGTCGTCGATGGCGACCGCCGCCATCCGTGCGGCGGGTCACCGCTCGCTCGGGGGCCGGATCAGCCGTCCAGGTTGTTGGTCGAGAAGGTGTCGCAGGAGGCCAGGCTGCTGGCGTTGAACCCGCGCTGGGTCCAGTAGACCCGCATCTTCGAGGACCCATGGGTCCAGGCGTCCTGGTTCACCCGACCGGAGGACTGCTCCTGGATGTGGTCGTCGCCGACCGCCTTGGCGGCGTCGACGATCTTGGCGATGTCGGCGGAGGTGACATTCTCGATGAGGTCGTCGGGGTTGTCGGAGGCCCACTTGAGGTAGGCTCCGGCGTAGCAGTCGGCCTGCAGCTCGAGGCGCACCGAGGGGGAGCGGGCACCGGTCTGGTTGCCCGATGCGTGGGCCTTGGCCAGGGTGCCGAGCAGATCCTGGGCGTGGTGGCCGTACTCGTGGGCGATGACATAGGCCTCGGCCGCGGTGCTGGACTTGGTGCCCAACTCGGTGAACAGCTGCGAGAGGAAGCCGGTGTCCAGGTAGACCAGTTTGTCGCCGGAGCAGTAGAAGGGGCCGGTCTGGGAGTCCGCCGTCCCGCAGGCCGTCGAGATCTGGCCGCTGAAGGGCTTGATCCGAGCCTTGGTGTACCCGTCGATCTGGGTCCCCCAGTACTGGTTGACGCTGGTGGCGTAGGCCGCCCAGCGGCAGTTCGGGTCCCGGTTGGCGTCGGCCCCGGTCCGACAGCTGGAAGTCGAGACGGCGGTGCTCTGCGACGTCTCGGTGCCGGTTCCGGAGTCGGTGCCCAAGATGTCGCCGGGATTGACGCCGAAGACCAGGGCGAGGATGAGCACCACGATCCCGGCCCCACCACCCAGGACGATCCGTCCTCCTCCGCCGCCACCGCGTCCCGGTCCACCGGCGCTGTTGTCGATGGAGTCCGAGTCGATCTGAGCGTCATTCTTGAAGTCCATCGTTCCTCCGGGTCGGTCAGCAGGCGAGACCAGACTACGCATCAACAGTGTGCGATCCGGCTTCTCTCCCGAGGTCGTCTACTCACCGGCAATCATCGCGATGGCCGCCAGGTGTCCCTCAAGGGCGGCTCTCCCCGCGCCGGTGAGACTGACCCAGGTAAGACGACGCGAGTCGCTCCGGGCGCGCGAGGCTTCCTTGCGGAGGGTGATCAGTCCCGCCTGGGCGAGCACCTTGAGGTTCTTCGACAGACTCGCATCGTGCAACCCCAAGGTGTCGCGAACGACGGAGAACTCGATCTCCGACATACGTCGGAGCAGGCCACATATCCGTAGCCGCACCGGCGAGTGGATCACATCGTTGAAAGCGGGTTGTGCATCTGACGTCATCAGGCTCGTCCGGTCCTCCCGCCCAGTTCGTCACGCAGCGCGTCATCGTAGCGGCGCCCGAGCACGACTGTCGCGAGGAGTGCAGAGACGGCAGGGATGAGCCCCCACCATGGCGAGAACGCAAGAAACTTGATCGCGAGACTGCTCACCATCGCCAGGATCAGGATCGCGAGGAGTGTCAGAAGCAGGCGCTTGCCGCGAGAACCAGCGGGTTGGGTCGTTGAGACCCCGTAGCGGCGGTTGTAGGTGATCGTGAGCACCGGCAGCAGCATGATTCCGACCGCGACGATCCAGATCGCAGTTGAGCCGGGAAGCACCTGCGAACCGACGAAGGCGGCGACGATCGCCCCCAGCGCGGGGTGGTACCACCACGGTGTCACGACTCGGGCGGCAAGTCGTGATCCGTCATCCTGAAGCTGCCTGAGAGTCTCGCGGGACGACGCGGCTTCAGGGTTTTCAGGCTGATCGCCGCCATGGCTGAAGTCGTTTTCCATGCAGGAAAGCGTATCTGTCGTGTGCCATCAGGAAAAGGGGAATGAGCCCCTGAAACGCGATCGGTCCTCGTCAAGCTGCGCGGCAAGGGTCGGCGTCCTCGACTGGTCGCCGTCCTTGACAGGTCGTCGTTCTGGGCGAGCTTGGCGAGCACCGTGCCCTCATCGGAGGGGGGAGCTACTTGGCCCTGCTAGACGACGAACCAGAAGACCACCGCGAGCACCGCCACCAGCGCCGGAAGACCGAACATCAGGACAAGCCGCCAGGTGCGGCGCAGCCAGATCTGGGCGAGGATGCCGATGATCGACCCGAGGGCCGCGGCGGCCACCGCCGATCCCCAGTAGGTGGCGGCCTCGCCGGGACGACACCCCTCCAGGGACGAGTCGCACAGGCTCCACCAGGCGAGATAGCCGAAGATGCCGATGCCGATGACGGCGACGACCATCCCGATGATGACCCAGATGGAGTACCGCCGCCATGCCTTCAGGTCGGCGGCGATCTCCTCCTCGTTCTCCGGTGCTGCTCGCCGTGGTGCTGCCATGTCGTCCATTGTTGCCCATCGTGGCGACGCTGGCCCGTCGGGGCGCGCCGGGGGATACTCCCTCCATGGTCCACACTCCGCCCACCGCCACTCCCCAGGTTCACTGGGCGTCCCTCGACGAGATCGATCCGGTGGTGCTCTACCGCCTGCTGTGGCTGCGCAGCGAGGTCTTCAACGGGGAGCAGCACTGCACCGACGACGATCTGGACGGCCGCGAGCTCGATCCCTCCTCCCGGATCGGCTGGGTGGAGGTCGACGACGAGCCGGTCGCCACCCTGCGCGCCTTCGACGAGGACGGGGTCACCGTCCTCGGCCGACTCGCCACCGCGGCCGGCCACCGGGGTCGGGGTCTGGCCGCGGCACTGGTCCGGCGAGCCGTCGCGGAGTCCGCCGGGCGTCCCGTCGTCCTGCACGCCCAGGCCCACCTCCAGGGCTGGTACGCGGGCCTCGGATTCGTCCTGGACGGAGAGCCCTTCATGGAGGCCGGCATCCCGCACGTGCCGATGAGGCTCACGCGCTGAGCTGACAAGATGTGCACGCATTTGGCCACCGGGGCGGGTGAGGGCAGGATGGTCCGGTGCTGCAGGTCAAGGATGTGGAGGTCCGTATCGGGGCCCGGTTGTTGCTCAACCCGGTGAGTTTCCAGGTCGCACCCGGGGACAAGATCGGACTGGTGGGCCGCAACGGCGCCGGAAAGACCACCCTCACGAAGATCCTCGCCGGGCAGACCCAGCCCAGCGCCGGCACCGTCTCCCGGACCGGTCAGCTCGGCTACCTCCCTCAGGATCCGCGCGATCCCGACCTCACCCAGCTGGCCAGCGAGAGGATCCTGTCGGCCCGCGGTCTGGCCCACATCCTCGACAAGATGCAGAGCCTCGAGGACGCGATGTCCTCCCCCGATGACGCCGTCCGCCAGCGTGCGATGGACAAGTACGCCAAGGCCGAGGCCCGACTGATGGCCGCCGGCGGCTACGGGGCCGAGGCCGAGGCGGCCCGCATCTCGGCCAACCTGGCACTTCCGGACCGCGTCCTCAGTCAGCCCCTGGGCAACCTCTCCGGCGGCCAGCGACGCCGCGTCGAGCTGGCGCGGATCCTGTTCTCCGGCGCCGACACCCTGCTCCTGGACGAACCGACCAACCACCTGGACGCCGACTCGATCAATTGGCTGCGCGGCTTCCTGCAGGGCTATCAGGGCGGGGTCCTGATGATCTCCCACAACACTGAGCTGGTCGGGGAGACCGTCAACAAGGTCTTCCACCTGGACGCCAACCGGGCCACCCTCGACGTCTACTCGATGAACTGGAGGCGCTACCTCATCCAGCGCGCCGCCGACGAGAAGCGCCGCCACAAGGAGCGGGTCAACGCCGAGCGGAAGGCCTCGGCACTGATGGCCCAGGCCGACAAGCTGCACGCCAAGGCCACCAAGGCGGTCGCCGCCCAGAACATGGCCCGACGGGCCGAGCGGCTGCTGGCCGGGGTCGAGGGGGAGAGGGCCGCCGACAAGGTGGCGGCCATCCGCTTCCCCAGCCCGGCCCCCTGCGGCAAGACGCCGTTGACCGCCCACAACCTCACCAAGACCTACGGGTCCCTGGAGGTGTTCACCGGGGTGGACCTGGCGGTGGACCGCGGCTCCCAGGTGGTGGTGCTGGGCCTCAACGGCGCCGGCAAGACCACCCTGCTGAGGATCCTGGCCGGGGTGGAGACCCCAGACACCGGCGAGGTCGTTCCGGGTCACGGGCTGAAGATTGGCTACTTCGCCCAGGAGCACGACCTCATCGAGATGGACCGGACGGTGCTGGACAACATGGCGCGCACCGCCGGGGACATGACAGACACCGACATCCGCAAGATCCTGGGATCCTTCCTGTTCACCGGCGACGACGTCGACAAGCCCGCCGGGGTGCTCTCGGGAGGCGAGAAGACCCGTCTGGCCCTGGCCATGCTGGTCGTCTCCTCGGCCAATGTGCTGCTGCTTGACGAGCCCACCAACAACCTGGACCCGGCCAGCCGCGCACAGGTGCTCGACGCGATCGCCCACTTCGGTGGGGCGATCGTGCTGGTCACCCACGACGAGGGCGCCGTCCAGGCCCTCCAGCCCGACCGGGTGCTGATCCTGCCCGAGGGGACCGAGGATCTGTGGGGGCCCGACTACCAGGACCTCATCACGCTGGCCTGAGCGGCCGGCCCGGCGGTGCAGGTGCCGGTACCATGAGCGCGTCATCACCACGACCGCGGAGGACAGCCATGCCAGCACGCCAGCCCAGACTCACCGGGGACCAGAGGCGTGCGATGGCCGAGGTGCTCGCCCAGCGCTATGACGAGGGGGCCTCGATCCGGTCCCTGGCGGTGGAGTTCGGCAGGTCCTACGGACTGGTGCAGCGTCTTCTCGCCGAGGCCGGGGTGGAGTTCCGGGCCCGTGGCGGAGCCGACCCCAGCTCCCCGATGACCCGCGCCGAACGTGAGAGCGAGGCACCGACGGATGATTCCCGGGATGCGCCGGAGCAGCCACGGGAGCCCGATGAGGCAGCCGAGATGGTGACCGAGGAGCAGCTGGCGAAGGCCGAGGCCAAGGCGCGACGGGCCACGAACCGGCTGTCCAAGGCGCTGCGGGCGCGGGCGAAGCTCACCAAGGCCAACAGCTCCAAGAAGCAGCGCAGGGCCGCGAAGAAGAAGGTGGCCAACCGCCGCCTGAAGTCGGAGAAGGCCGCCGACCGGCTGGAACGGATCCGCGAGCAGCTGGACGCCCACACCGGCCACTGAGTCGGTCAGTGCGGGTCTCGGCGCAGGAAGATGGTCAGTCCCCGCCGCGACGCCGGAAGGTGGTCACCTCGACCGCCACCGTCACCGCGATCGGTTCGCTCAGATCGACGTGGGTGGCGTGATGGGCGCTGGGTCCCATCCCCACCGCATCGGCGGCGAGCCGCGGATCCAGGGTCACGACATTGCTGACCGTCTGATGGGCGAAGGGTGTGAAGGACTCCACCAGCCCCTCCATCATCTGGTGCCTCTTGTCGGGCTGGATCCCGATCATCCCGGTGGCCTCGCGCAGCTCGGCTAGATGGGTGCTGAGCGGGGTCACGACGACCAGCAGACCCCCGGCAGACAGCACCCGGTGGAACTCCTGGCGGTTGCGAGGAGCGAAGACGCACATCACGGCGTCCACCGATCCGCTGCGCAGCGGCAGGCCGCGCCAGGTGTCGGCGACGACAGCCGCCATCCGCGGATGGGCCCGGGCCGCCCGGCGGACGGCGGCCACCGAGACATCGGAGGCCAGTCCGTGGGCCGACCCGACGGCGTCCAGCACCTTCCCCAGATGATGTCCGGTGCCGGCCCCGGCCTCGAGGATCCGCTGCGATGAGGCCAGTTGTCGCGCCATCACGGCGTCCACCGGGTCGAAGATGCCGGAGTCCAGGACGCGCTGGCGGGCAGCGACCATCTCGGTGGTGTCGGCATTGATGCCGGGGCGCGCCGGGATCATCGTGACGTGACCCTGACGGGCGACGTCCAGGCTGTGACCGTGACGACAGCGCAGGGTTCGCTCGGTCAGTTCCAGGCCCTCCTCGGCGCCCGTCCGGCGTCGACAGGTGGGGCAGATGAGCCAGTCGACGACCTGGGCCAGGCCGCCGGTCACGAGGGATCGTCCGAGGAGGGGCCGGTGCTCGAGGAACCGGTGCCGGGCACCCCGGTCGCGGAGTCGATCGGGACGCCGTTGCGGGTGGCTGGCTTACCGATCGGGACGCCGTTGCGGGTGGCTGGCTTTCCGACCGGGGCCGGCCTGTGAGCCCTGCGGGCCGAGCGCTCCCGGCGCGTGCGGCGGTCGCGGATGTCACCGCGGATCAGGACGAACAGCCCGCCCACCGCGATCGCGGTGAAGCAGAACCACTGGATCGCGTAGGACAGGTGCGGACCCTCGTCGAGCTGGGGCAGCGGCAGCGGGGTGATCCGCGCCGACTGCGGAGGCATCGAACTGGCCAGCATGATGTACCCGTCGACGTAGTCGCCGCCCTGGGCGCGGCCGATCGCCTGTGAGTTGATGAGTCTGGCGCGGCCGTCGACCGGGACGACGGCACTGTCCTTGCCGTTCTCGTTGCCGCGCACATAGCCGATCACCGTGACGGTGCCGCCCGGAGGTGCCGGGATGTCGGCGATGTCGGGATCGGTGCCGTCCCCGGCTCGCGGGATGAATCCGCGGTCGACGAGCACGGTCCGACCGTCCGCGGCGCGCAACGGGGTGATGACCTCACTGCCCTGCTGGTCCCCGGACTTCCGGTAGCGGATCTGCAACTGGTGGGCGGCGTCATAGCTTCCGGTGACGGTGACCCGGGTCCACTGGTCGTCGGCGCCGATGACCTTGCCGGGGGTGAAGACCTGGGCCCAGTCGACGACCGGTTGGCCCTCGTGGGCGCGGACGATCGCATTGGCCTCGCGCCGGCCCGAGAGCCGGTGGAGCTGCCACTCGCCCAGGCGCACCATCACCCCGGCCAGGATCACGACGAACAGCGCCAGTCCGATCCATCGCAGCCACAGCCTCTTCACCCGGCCGAGCCTAGTCGCTGCGGTCGGTCCGGTCCCGGGGGCTTCCCGCCGGGTCCTGGTCGTCCTCGGCCAGTTGTCCCGGGATGGTCACCGCCGAACCGAGCTGGTGCTGGGCCTGCGAACGCTCGGAGGCCTCGACGGTACTGGTGCGACGGTCGTCGACATTGCCCAGGATCACCGCGATGGCCGGCAGCAGGGCCGCCCCGGGGATGAAGAGCCATCGCCACGGGTTCGGGGCGACCACCAGACCGATGAAGCAGACCGTCCTGATCGCCATCGAGATGAGGTAGCGGCGCTGACGCGACTCCAGATCCTCGGAGGCCGAGGGCCGGGCGCCGGTGATGAGATGACCGCCGTGGCGGCGCGAGTGCGACCTCCGGCCGGGGTGGCCGGTGTCGCTGCGGTGCGACGACTCGGATGGCACAAGAGTGGGCACCCCTTCAGGGTAGGCGCGCCGTCGGGCCTGTGGAGACCTCACAGACACCTGCTTTCCGGGTTGTGCTGCCAGCGCATCGGGCACCCGCCGGCAGGGGCCGTCGTGCCTGAAGCTCCCGTGCGGCGCTAGGTTCGTGCCATGACTGTTGAGGATCCTGACCAGGGGCGCGTCGCGCTCGTCACCGGAGGGTCGCGAGGTATCGGCGCGGCGATCGCCCAGGCACTGGCCGCCGACGGCTACCGGGTGGCGGCCACCAGTCGCAGCGGCACCGCACCCGAGGGAGTCCTCCCGGTGGTCTGCGATGTCACCGACGCCGACTCGGTCGACGCCGCCTTCACCACGGTGGAGAAGGAGCTGGGTCCGGTCGAGGTGCTGGTCGCCAATGCCGGAATCACCCGCGACACCCTGCTGGCCCGGATGAGCGAGGAGGACTTCACCTCGGTCCTCGACACCAACCTCACCGGGGCTTACCGGGTGATCCGTCGCGCCGCCCGCGCCATGACCCGTGCCCGGTTCGGCCGGATCGTGGTGATGTCCTCGGTGGTGGGACTGCTGGGATCGGCCGGCCAGGTCAACTACGCGGCCTCCAAGGCGGGCCTGATCGGGATCGCGCGCAGCGTCTCCCGGGAGCTCGGGGCCCGCGGGGTCACCTGCAATGTCGTCGCTCCCGGGTTCATCTCCACCGACATGACGGCGGTGCTCCCGGACAAGGTCATCGCCGACTACCGGGCACGGATCCCGGCCCGGCGGCTCGGGGAGGTCGACGACGTCGTCAACGCCGTGCGCTTCCTCACCTCCGATGCCACCTCCTACATCACCGGCGCCGTCATCCCGGTCGACGGCGGTCTGGGCATGGGCCACTGAGCTCCGCCTCCGGCTGCCTCTGAAACGTCAACGAAAGGGTTACAACAATGGGACTTCTCGAAGGAAAGACCATCCTGGTCACCGGGGTGACGATGCACACCTCGATCGCCTTCAAGGTGGCGCAGATCGCACAGGACGAGGGCGCCCGGGTCATCGTCTCCAACATCCCCCGCGCGATCCGGGTCACCCACCGGGCGGTCCGCAAGCTGGATCCGGTACCTGAGGTGATCGAGCTGGACGCCACCGACGAGGAGCAGCTCACCGCCCTCCCGGAGACCCTGCGCGCACTGGGGGTCGAGAAGCTCGACGGCGTCGTCCACGCGATCGCCTTCGCCAACCCGAAGACCGCCCTGGGCGGGGAGTTCCTCAACACCGAGTGGCACGACGTCGACGTCGCCCTGCACACCTCGACCTACTCCTACGTCTCCCTGGCCAAGGCCGTCCAGCCGCTGTTCGGCACGACCGCCGCGGTGGTCGGGCTCACCTTCGACGCGACCGTGTCATGGCCCTTCTACGACTGGATGGGAGTGGCCAAGGCCGGTCTGGAGTCGGCCAACCGCTACCTGGCCCGCTACCTGGGCAAGGACGGGGTGCGCTGCAACCTCGTCTCGGCCGGACCGCTGGACACCATGGCCAAGACCTCCATCCCCGGGGCCGACGCCTTCAACGACCTGTGGGGGGACCGAGCCCCGCTGGGATGGGACACCAAGGACGCCACGGCGGCCGCCAAGGCCGTGGTGGCCCTGCTGTCCGACTGGTTCCCGGCCACCACCGGTGAGATGGTGCACGCCGACGGAGGACTGCACTCCACCGGCGCCTGATCCGACCCTCCGCTGGGAGGACGCGACGGTCCGGCACTGTGCAGTGCCGGACCGTCGCTGTGTACTGGGGCGCTCCGCGGGGTTGTGGGGCGCCCCGCCGGGCTCGCGGGATCAGTTCGTCGGCATCCAGGGGTGGATGAGGTGCTCGGGGGCCAGCGCCGAGGCGAGTGCGTCCTTGTCGAGGAGGTGCTCCTCCAGGATGATCTCGCCGACCGTGCGGCCCTCCGCCAGAGCCTGCTGAGCGACCCGGGTGGCGGTGCGGTAGCCGAGCGCCGGCGACAGCGCGGTGACGATGGAGACCGACCTCCAGACCTCCTCGCGCAGAGTCTCCTCATTGGCGGTGATGCCGGTGATGCAGCGGTCGGTGAAGACCACCATGGCCCGCTGGAGGTGGCGGATCTCCTCGAACAGCAGGTGGGCGATGATCGGCTCGAAGGCGTTGAGCTGCAGCTGGCCGGCCTCGGCGGCCATCGAGATGGTGACGTCATGGCCGACGATCTCGAAGGCAACCTGGTTGACCATCTCGGGGATGACCGGGTTCACCTTGCCGGGCATGATGCTGGATCCGGCCTGGACCGCCGGCAGGTTGATCTCCCCGAGCCCGGCCCGCGGACCCGAGGACAGCAGCCGCAGGTCGTTGCAGATCTTCGAGATCTTCACCGCGATCCGCTTGAGCACCCCGGACAGCTGCACGAAACCGCCGACGTCCTGAGTGGCCTCGACCAGATCGGGGGAGGCCGACAGCTCGAGGCCGGTCAGCCTGTTGAGCTCGGTGATCATGGCGGGGGCGTAGGCGGCCGGGGTGTTGATGCCGGTGCCGATGGCGGTGCCGCCGATGTTGAGCTGGGTGAGCAGTTTCCGGGCGGCCGCCAGGATCGACTCGTCATTGCGCAGCATCACGGCATAGGTGCCGAACTCCTGGCCCAGGGTCATCGGGACGGCGTCCTGGAGCTGGGTGCGTCCGAGCTTGAGGACGTCGGAGAACTCCTCGGCCTTGGCGGCGAAGGCGTCGCCGGCGTGCCTGAGCGCACCGGAGAGGTCGTCGAGCATCAGGAGCAGGGCGATCTTGATGGCCGAGGGGTAGACGTCATTGGTGGACTGGCAGCAGTTGACGTGGTTGTGGGGGTCCACGACGTCGTAGCGGCCCTTGGCCAGACCGAGCTCCTCGAGGGCGACGTTGGCGACCACCTCGTTGGCGTTCATGTTGGTGGAGGTGCCGGCCCCACCCTGGATGGTGCCCACCACGAACTGGTCGTCGAACTCACGGGCGCGGATCCGCTGGCAGCCGGCGATGATCGCCTCGGCGGCGCGGGCGGGGACCAGCCCCTGTGCGGAGTTGACGGTGGCGGCGGCCTGCTTGATGACGGCCAGGGCGTCGACGAACTGAGGGTAGTTGCCGATCTTCTTGCTGGTGATCGGGAAGTTCTCGAGGGCGCGGGCGGTGTTGATGCCCCAGTAGTGGGCGTCGTCGATCTGCACCTCCCCGAGCAGGTCGACCTCCACGCGGCTGGACTGGGATGACCTCGGGTGCTGTGTCATGAAGCTCCTCGCCTTGGTTGGACACCACTCATGATGGGCCAACCATACGGACAGCCGCGAGGCTCGGGTCCGGCGCGGTCCTTCCTGCGCGAGTCCTCCTCGTGGCCCGTGTCCGGCGCCGTCGACGGTGTTCGTCGATCTGAGCGCGAGACGCTGATCAGGTGGTCGGGCAGGGCTGCTCGTCCGGTCACCGCACTGTGTTCAAGCGGCCATGAGATGTGCTCGGTGGGCCGTGGCTCTGTGCTCGGTCGGTCACTCTCGACGGCCCGGCGCCCGATCGCCCCGGGGCCAGGCGGTGGCGGCGGTGACGGCGTCCTGAGCGGCGGCGCGCAGCCTGCGAAGAGCGGACTCGCGGACCTGGGAGCCTTGGGAGGTGAGCATCGGTGAGGACTCCAGACCCGACTCACTGGCCTCCAGGGCGGTCCATGCCAGGTCCAGCAGCACCTGGTCGGAGTGCCGGTGCCCCCGGCCCAACCTCGGCGGGACCGACTCGGGACGACTGCCGGTGACGATGTCGAGGCGGCCCAGCTCCCCGGAGACCTCGGCCATCACCTGACGCAGCTGCTGGCCCGCCTCGGCAGGGGTGGCCGGGGGAATCGGCGGTCGGCCCTGCACTATTCGCCACTGAATGGCCGGGCCGACCGGCTGGGGGATCCAGCACAGCCCGGCCGGAATGCCCGCCGGTCCCGAGGTGTGGCAGATCACCGCGGTCCCCGCCTCCAGCACGTCGGCGTTGAGCTCGGCGGGCCCGCGCAGTCCGGCCAGCCGACCGGGAGCGGTGAGCACCATCGCCCACAGGGCGGACCCGGCCCCGGGCCAGTGGGCGATCCGGGTGAGGGCCCGGCGGACCGGCACCGAGGCCAGCGGATCCTGCTCGGACAGCTGCAGCAGGCCGTCGGGGTCGTGGACCTGGTGCATCGGTCCGAGTCGGTCCTCGGCCATCGGCGCGCTGATCCGGCCTGCGCACAGGTCGTTGAGCAGGGATGTCAGCTGCAGACAGGTCTCACGCACCTCAGGAAGGATACGGGGCGGGGCGGACCATGGCCCGTGTGCATGTGACAGTCTGTGGGCATGCGACGCGTGATCCTTCTCGGTTCCACCGGATCCATCGGCACCCAGGCTCTCGATGTGGTGAGGGCCAATCCTCAACGGTTCCAGGTGGTGGGCCTGTCGGCAGGCAGCAACCGGGAGATGCTCGCCGACCAGGCACGGGAGTTCGGCGTCGAGCATCTGGCACTGGGCGCCGAGGAGTCCTGTCAACTGGTTGCCGATGTCGAGGCCGACGTCGTCCTCAACGGCATCACCGGGTCGGTCGGGCTCGGCCCGACCCTGGCCACCCTGAAGGCTGGCAGGTGCCTGGCGCTGGCCAACAAGGAGTCACTCATCGTGGGCGGGGAACTGGTGAGGAGGGCGGCGGCCCCCGGCCAGCTGGTCCCCGTCGACTCCGAGCACTCGGCCATCGCCCAGGCCCTGCGCGCCGGCGCTCCCACCGAGGTCGCGAGGTTGGTGGTGACGGCCTCCGGCGGCCCGTTCCGCGGCTGGACCCACTCCGAGCTGGAGGAGGTCACCCCCGCCCAGGCGCTGGCCCACCCGACCTGGCGGATGGGCCGGGTCGTCACCACCAACTCCGCAACCATGGTCAACAAGGGGCTGGAGGTCATCGAGGCCCACCTGCTCTTCGACGTCGACTACGACAACATCGAGGTGGTCGTCCACCCCCAGTCGGTCGTCCACTCGATGGTCGAGTTCGTCGACGGGTCGACGATCGCCCAGGCCTCCCCGCCCGACATGCGGCTGCCAATCTCGCTGGGCCTGGGCTGGCCCGATCGCGTCCCCGGGGTCGGCCGGCCGCTCGACTGGCACCAGGTCACCAGCTGGACCTTCGAACCCCTCGACGAGCAGACCTTCCCCGCGGTGGCCCTGGCCCGACAGGTGGGACGGGCCGGGGGAACCTACCCGGCGGTCTACAACGCGGCCAACGAACAGGCCGTGGAGGCCTTCCACGCCGGTCGGCTGTCCTTCCCGGGGATTGTCGAGACGATCCAGCGGGTCGTGGAGGCCCACCAGCCGCCCGCCGAGCTCACCCTCGACAGCCTGGCCGGCGCCGAGCAGTGGGCGCGTCGTCGCGCCGATGAGGACATCGCCGCACGGCGGTAGCGGCTCGGCCCCTCGCGATCGTTGGTAGGTTCGTGCCCATGAATGCAGTGGTGCAGTTGGCCGGGGTCGGTGTGCGGCGCGGGACCACCCAGATCCTCGAGGATGTCGACTGGGAGGTCGACGAGGGTCAGCGCTGGGTGCTGGTCGGACCGAACGGCGCCGGGAAGACCACGATCCTGCAGATTCTGGGCGCCCAGCTGCACCCCACCACCGGGCTGGTGGAGATCCTCGACGAGATCATCGGGGCCGTCGACGTCTTCGAGCTGAGACCACGGATCGGGGTCTGCTCCTCGGCTCTGGCCCACCGGATCCCGGCCTCCGAGACGGTGCGCAACATCGTCGTCTCGGCCGCCTGGGCGGTGATCGGGCGCTGGCGGGAGTCCTACGACCCGATGGACCTGGCCCGCGCCGACGAGCTCATCGCCCAGATGGGGCTGGCCGGAATGGCCGAGCGCACCTACGGGACCCTCAGCGAGGGGGAGCGCAAGCGGGTGGAGATCGCCCGGGCGCTGATGACCGACCCGGAGCTGCTGCTGATGGACGAACCGGCCGCCGGCCTGGACCTGGCCGGCCGCGAACAGCTGGTCGCCGTGATGTCGCAGATCTGCGCCGATCCGAGTGCCCCGGCCACCGTGCTGGTCACCCACCATCTGGAGGAGATTCCGGCCGGTATCACCCACGCCCTGGTGCTGGACGGCGGCAGGGTGGCGGCCAGCGGTCCGGTCGACCAGGTGCTGACGTCCGAGATCCTCTCCGAGGCCTTCGGGCTACCCTTGGAGGTCACCACCAGCAACGGTCGCTGGAGCGCCGTGGCAGCGAGAGAGTGAGGCCCCGATGGCAGAGTTCTGGAGGTGGGTCGCCGAGCACGGCTGGGTGGGCTGGCTGGGAGCCTCGGCGGTGCTCGCCTGCGCCGAGATGCTCACCCTCGACTTCACCCTGCTGATGCTGGCCTCCGGGGCCCTGGCCGGTGGTGTCACCGCCGTCTTCCTGCCCGGTGCCTGGCTGATCCAGGTGCTGGTCGCCGTCGCGGTGGGCGGCGTGATGCTCGCCGTGCTGCGGCCCACCCTGCTCAAGCGGGTGAGGGACGCCCCGGGTTACCGGTCCCTGCTGGACCAGTTGGTGGGTTCGGAGGGCACCGCCACCCGGCAGGTCACCTCGGAGACCGGGGAGGTCAAGGTCCACGGGGAGATCTGGGAGGCCCGCACGATGAGCCCCGGCGTCACGATCGACGCCGGCGAGTCGATCGAGGTCTACCAGGTCGATGCCACCACCCTCATCGTCTACCCGGCCAGTCAGGGCCTCGGATGGTCGGGAGGGGCCCGAACCTGAGGCCCGTCCGGCGCGCGGCACCGGATGGCGGCGCAGCGGATGGCAGGATGGAGGAAATGACTGTCGCACTCGCTGAGGAGGCCTGATGACCGAGTTCATCGTCGCGATCATCATCATCGTTCTGGTGGTGGTTGCCCTTGGATCGTCGGTGAAGATCATTCACCAGCAGAAGATCGGACTGGTGGAGCGTCTGGGGAAGTTCCACCGGCGTCTCAATCCGGGACCGCATCTCGTGGTCCCCGTCATCGACAAGGTCCAGTACAACCTGGACATGCGAGAGCAGGTCCAGCCCTTCCCGCCCCAGGGTGTCATCACCGAGGACAACCTGATGGTCAACATCGACTCGGTGATCTACTTCCAGATCGTCGATCCCGAGCGTGCCGCCTACGAGGCGCAGTCCTACCGGACCGCCATCGAGCAGCTCACCATGACCACCCTGCGCAACATCATCGGCGGGATGGACATGGAGGCCGCGCTCACCTCGCGCGAGGAGATCAACCAGAAGCTGCGGTCGGTCCTCGACGAGGCCACCGGCAAGTGGGGCATCAAGGTCAACCGTGTCGAGCTGAGGGCCATCGAGCCGCCGCCCACCATCCGTGACGCGATGGAGAAGGGGGCTCGCGCCGAACGCGACAAGCGGGCCGCGATCCTGCTGGCCGAGGGCCAGCGTCAGTCCCAGATCCTGGCCGCCGGCGGCGACCGGGAGTCGGCGATCCTGAGGGCCCAGGGCGACCGGGAGGCTCAGGTGCTGCGCGCCCAGGCTGACCGTCAGGCCCAGATGCTGAGGTCGGAGGGCGAGGCCCAGGCCATCACCACCGTGTTCAACGCGATCCACGCCGGTCAGCCCGATCAGGGGCTGCTGGCCTACCAGTACATGCAGATGCTGCCCACCCTGGCGCGTGGGGACGCCAACAAGGTGTGGATCGTCCCGAGCGAGCTGAACGACGCCCTGCGCGGACTCGGTCAGATGGTCGGTGACGGCGACAACCGCAAGCCGACCTACCAGACCGCCGACCCCTCCTCCTTCGACCAGCCGAAGAAGGTCGACGTGATGGCGGAGATCGCCCAGCAGAAGGAGGACGAGCGGGCGCAGTCCGACGCCACCGTCCAGCAGGCCATCGAGGAGGCCGCGAAGCTGGAGAACCCCGGCCTGAGCACCGGGCCCAAGACCGCGCCGTCGGTCGGTCGTGGACCCTCGACCGCGCTGCCCGGATCGTCCAAGGGCGGCCACACGCCGGCCGATCAGCAGGCCCAGGGGCCGATGGGTGGTCTCTACCAGACCGGCTGGGGCACCCCGCAGAGCCAGCCGACCCCGCCTCCCCAGCGCCCGCAGGCCCCCCAGGCCCCCCAGGGCCCGCAGCCGGACCAGGGTCAGCCTCCCCAGCAGCCCTTCAACCCTCGTGGCGGCGACCAGGGCTGAGGTCGCGGGCGGGATCGGGGTCGCCCCGGACCGCTCGCAGGAGCACTCGTCACAGCGCGTTCAGATGTACCCCGGGGGCTCAGCCCCCGGGGTGCTGCGCGTCCCACTGCTGTCGGTAGCGTTCGGCGATCCAGCCGCAGGCGATGAGCTGGGCCATGTGGAAGATCATCAGCGGCAGCACGATGAGTCCGACCGGCTGGCCGGTGAACAGCACGGTGGCCATCGGCAGGCCGGTGGCCAGCGACTTCTTGGTCCCGCAGAACTGGATCGCCACCCGGTCGGCCCGGGGGAAGTGCAGCCATCCGCTCAGCGCCCAGGTGAGCCACAGCATCACCGCCAGCAGGACCAGGCAGATGAGGACCGTCACGGCCAGCTGCGGGCCGCTGGTGATCGACCAGATGTGCTCGCGCATCCCCGAGGAGAAGGCGGAGTAGACCACCACGAGGATGACGCCGTTGTCGACGAACTTGAGGGGCTTGCGGTGCTCGGTGACGAAGCGGGCGGTCAGCGGGCGTGAGAGCTGCCCGAGGACGAAGGGCAGCAGGATCTGCAGGGCGACGTCGAGAATCGACGAGGCGGAGATGGTGACCCCGGAGTGCGAGGAGACCAGCAGGAATGCCAGCACCGGGGTGATGAAGGTCCCCAGCAGGTTGGAGGTGGTCGCCGAGACGATGGCCCCGGGGACGTTGCCGTGGGCGATCGAGGTGAAGTTGATCGAGGACTGGACCGTCGAGGGGACCAGACACACCCACAGCAGCCCCAGGTAGAGCAGCGGCGAGATGGCCCACGGCACCAGGAGCTGCAGGAGGATGCCGATCAGCGGGAAGACGATGAAGGTGCACCCCAGGATCGTCAGGTGCAGTCGCCAGTGGGTGAGCCCGGCCAGCGTCTCGCTGGGTTGCAGGCGGGCGCCGTAGAGCAGGAAGAGCCAGAAGACCAGCACGTTGACCAGTCCGTCGACCACCGGGACTCCCGCCCCGCGGGCCGGCAGGACACTGGCGATGAGGGCGGAGGCGACGATGCCCACCAGGAACCAGTTGATCTGATGGTGTCTGCCGGACGTCGGGGTCACCCCGACACCCTATTCTCGCGGGCCCGGTTCCCGGGCGGTCCCGCAGGAGCGGTGCCCGGGACCAAACGGCGTCCGACAGTGCGGGGTCCGGTCATCCGGTTCGGTCTGGGACTCCCCGGGACCCCCGCGGTCATCGCTCGGGGGCGCGGGTGTTAGCGTGACGCTGCGTTCGTGCGGAGGAATCCAGTGAAATCCTGGGGCGGTCGCGCCACTGTGAGGCTGAAGAGCCGAGCCAGACCCTCTCGAGCGCGTCACATGTTGTATCGGAAGCGCACGACTTCTGGCTGTGACCGGTCGGCCGAGCTGCCGCACTGGCATCGGAGGATCGTGCCGAGATAGGAGCGCACCTCTCATGTCATCCCGTTTGTTGCACGGCACTCGCAGCAGAGCCCTGCTCGCATGCCTGGTCACGGTCTCGATGGGCTGATCACCGGATGCGGATCGACCGCATCCTCCTCGACGGCCTCGTCCTCGGGGCCGACGGCCTCCCTGGTCGTCGGTCAGACGAGTGTCGCCGACAGCAGCAATCCCTTCAAGGATGCCTGGGACCTCACTTCTCACGGCGTCGCGGAGTACGTGTTCATGCTTGACGCCAAGGGGAATCAGACGTCCCGCTTCGTCAAGGATGTGAAGCAGACCGGGAATCTCGACTGGACGATGGCGGTCAAGCCCGGTGCCAGGTTCTCCGACGGATCCGCCGTCGATGCGAAGGCACTGGCCTGGAGCCTCAACCAGATCCAGCAGAAGAACCCGCTGTCCAACGCGTCTGCAGGCAGGATCACCTTCACCGCCGGTTCCAGCACTCTCACCGCGCACACTACGCGCATCACAAGGGTTCTCCCGGCAATCCTGGGGGAGTGGAGCAATGTCGTCTTCAAGACCGACTCCAAGGGGAACTACCTGTACACCGGTCCTTACCGAATCACGTCGATGCAGTCCGGAACGCAGATCAACCTCGCGCCGAACCCCTCGTACCCCAACGCCGGCAGGCGCCAGAATGTGACCCTCAAGGCGTTCAAGGACGCCGACGCGATGAAGCTGGCGATGCAGACCAGGAGCATCGACATGGCCTTCACCGTCACCCCGACCGTCGCCGAGCAGCTCAAGTCGACCGCGGGAGTCACCGTCAAGACCCTCGACGCGGGATACCAGTACTTCGGCCGTCCGAACCTCAAGTCCGGGATGCTGGTTGACCCCACCGTCCGCAAGGCCGTCGACCTGGGGCTGAACCGCAACGCCTACGTCACCGCTCTGCGCGGCGGACGCGTTGCGACAGGGGCCTTCGCCCACTACTACAGCTTCGCAGGGACCGAGAAGCTCCGGGCCAACGCCGACCGAGGCGGCCGCACTGCTCGACAAGGCAGGATGGAGGAAGGGGCCCGACGGGATTCGCACCAAGGACGGCAAGAAGCTCACCCTGCGTCTGGTGACATATGCGTCACGGCCCGATCTGTCGGTCATCATGCAGATCATGGTCTCCCAGCTCAAGCAGCTGGGTATCACATCGACGACATCTGTCGCCGATGACATCGTGGCGACGATGAACAAGGGTGGTTATGACTTGGCGGTCTACGCCCAGCACACGGCGCCGACCGGGGACCCGTCATTCTTCCTCAACCAGTTCTTCCGCTCCGGCGGGGCCAACAACCTCACCGGATACTCGTCGAAGTCCACCGACGCGCTGCTCGATCAGCTGGACGCGATGACTCCCGGCGCCGCCCGTGACGCCAAGGCCGTGCAGATCCAGCACCAGCTCCACGAGGACGAGGCGCTGTTCTACCTGGTCGATCCGCAGTGGTATGTCGCCCTCTCTCAGAGGGTCTCCGCCTACCAGCCCTACGGCGGGGACTACTACATCGTTGATGCCGATTTCGGCCTGAGATGAACGGGGACCGGCCCGCGGCCGGCCACCGCGGGCCGCAACCATTCCTGGTGCGCGGCATGGTCCGCACCCTGCTGCGACAGGTGGCTCTGCTCATCGCCGCCAGTGTGCTGGTCTTCGCACTGACCCGTCTGCTGCCCCAGACGCCGATGGAGGCGTACCTCCAGCACCAGGGCCTTCCCGTCACCCGGGAGGCCGTCGAGGCACTGCGTCATCAGTGGGGCCTGGACGGCTCATGGCTCCACCAGTACGGGCACTGGGCCGGTGGCTTCGTCACGGGAAACTGGGGAGTCTCCCTGGTCTCCGGAGAGGCTGTGGCCCCTGAACTGCTCTCCCGGGTACCCGCCTCCATGACGATCGGACTGGGAAGTCTGCTCCTCGGCGCCGTGGCAGCCTACGTGCTGGGTGTCACCGCCAGCACCTGGGGAGGCGTCTTCGACGTCTTCTCCAGGGCGCTCACGATCATCGAGCAGGCCGTGCCCGGTTCCATGGCCTGCGTCATCGTCATCAACCTCGTCGGGGTGAAGTGGGGATGGGTGAGTTTCTACCGACTGAGTGGTCCCGGGATACTCGTCGCACCGACGCTGGTGATGGCCTTCCTCGTGGCCGGGCCACTCTCCCGGGTGGTCGCGGCCCATGTTGACCAGCTCCGGGTCGAACCCTTCATCCAAGCGGGTCTGGAGCGCGGCGTCAGCTTCACCCGGCTGGCCTGGACCGACGGATGGCGCCCGAGCGTCTACGGACTGGTGTCGGCCATGATCTCCCGGATGGCCAGTGTGCTGGGAGGCGCGGCGGTCGTCGAGTACGTCTTCGCCGTGCCCGGAATGAGCTATCTGCTGATCTCCAGCATCGCCGACCGTGACTACTCGATGGTTCAGGGCTACCTCATGATCATGGTCATCTGGATGCTGATCGCCCGAGGACTGCTCCAAATCGTGCTGTCCGCGCTGGATCCGAGAGCCCGATGAGTGGCAAGGTGCGCGGCGCGAGTGCCGCTGCGGTCCTGGTTGTCCTGGTCGTGGTCTTCGCACTGCCTCATCAGGATCCGACCAGTGTCGACCTCACCGCGATTCTCCAGAATCCGAGCCGGACCCATCTGTTGGGGACAGACGACCTGGGCCGGGACGTCTGGGCACTGCTGGCGGCCGGATTCTGGCGCACCTGCACCGTGGTGATCGTCACATGCGCGATCTCCGTGCTGCTCGGCGTTCCGGCCGGCCTGGCCGCCGGCTTCCTCGGACGCACAACGGACTCCGCCATCTCATCGGTGACCGACCTGGTACTGGTCGTGCCGAGCCTCGTGGTTGCGCTCATCGTCACATCGGTCGTCGGACTGAGTCCTGTGTCTGCAGGAGTCGTGCTGGGACTGTACGGCGCCGGCACCTACGCTCTTCAGACCAGGTCGCTCACCCGGGTGGTGCGCGATCGCGACCATGTTCGCGCTGAGGTCCTGCTGGGCACTCCGCGACCGGTGATCCTGGCCCGCCAGATCCTTCCCGAGATCTCCTCGCCACTTCTGCACTACCTGGGATCGACCGCGGCCGGTGCCATCCTGTCCTTCGCCGGACTTGCTTTTCTCGGCCTGGGAGTGGACGCCACAGTTCCGGACTGGGGGACGATGCTCTACCAGTACCGAAGTCAGACCGGTCATCCCACGCTGCTGCTCGCCCCCAGTCTAGCGATCGCGATCCTGGCCGGGGCGATCCACATGGTGTGCGACGCCCCGGGGAGGAAGAGATGACCGAGATCCTGGCAGCGAACGGACTGGGTTTGCGGACGGGCGGCCGCCACCCGGCCAAGATCCTGGCAGATGTTGACTTCAGCATCAGCACCGGTCAGCGGTGGGGAGTCATCGGTCCCTCCGGGGCCGGTAAGAGCATGCTCCTCCGTTGTCTGACGGCCTCCCAACCCGCGGGAAGCCGACTCGACGGCGGAATCCGGGTCAACGGCACGCCTCTCGACGCCATCGCACCGTCCCGGCGCCGCCAGTTCGTGGCCCGCCACATCGCTGTCCTCCGCCAGGACTCGATCGGCTCGCTCAACCCGTACCAGCGCATCGGCACCCAGTTCCGCCACGTACTGGCGGTCCAACGCCGCACCCGCGGCCCGGTCACCGCAGGCCTGTCCCGCGAATGGCTCGGCCGGGTCGGTCTGCCCGACATCGATCGAATTCTGCACTCCTACCCGCATGAACTCTCCGGTGGCATGAGGCAACGGGTGTCACTGGCCCTGAACCTGTGCGGAGATCAGCCACTCGTGGTGGCCGATGAGCCCACCACCGCCCTGGACATGCCCCACCAGAAGGAGTGCATCGACCTCATCGACCAGATCTGCACGCAACAGCAGCGCGACCTGCTGTTCGTCTCCCACGACCTCGCCCTCGTGTGGAGACTCTGCGAGCACGTCATCGTGATGGAGAACGGTCGGATCATCGAACACGGTCCGGTCGACCAGGTTCTCACCGCCCCCGCCACCGATCTCACCCGCACGCTGCTGGCCCAGACCAGAAAGGTGAGGCCGACATGCCCGTCCTGAGCTACCACGACGTCGGGGTCGTGTACGCGAACCACTCACGCCGCGTTGACGCCCTGTCCGGGGTCACGTTCACCATCGACGAGACAGAGTCCATCGCAGTTGTCGGGGAGTCGGGTTCCGGCAAGTCGACGCTGGGCAAGGTGGGAGTCGGGCTTCTGCGTCCGACCAGTGGATCGGTCGTCTCGGCCGAGGGGATCGACCTGGCGAGTGCCCCTCCTCGGCTGATCCGCACGTTGAGACCCGCCCTGCAGCTCATCACACAGAACCCGTACCAGGCGTTCTCCTCGCGCCTGAGGCTGTCACGCTCGCTACTGCCGGCGGCTCGGCGTTTCCGTCGGAGCTCCGATCCTCGGCAGACTGTGATCGAGCTGTTCGAACGGATGGGCCTGTCGCCGGAGCATCTCGACCGGTACCCGCACGAGCTCTCCGGAGGCCAGCTTCAGCGTGCCGCGCTGGCCCGCGCCCTGCTGCCCGACCCCCGACTGCTCATCGCCGACGAGGTGATGTCCGGCATCGGTGTCGCCGGTCAGGAGGAGGCCACGGAACTCCTGCGCAGTTACCAGGAGGAGCGTGGATTCGCGATGCTGTTCATCACCCATGACCTGGGACTGGCCCGGCAGGTCGCCGATCGGATCCTCGTGATGGAGGACGGCCGCATCGTCGAGCAGGGGCTGCTCAACGAAGTGCTCGACGCTCCCCAGCATCCCGCCACCGCGCGCCTGCTCGAGGCCATTCCCTGCCTGCCGCCCCCGGCTGCATCGGGTCAGGGCCGCACCACCGGCAGTCGCTGCGGGTCACCGACGTCATGACACCGAGCATCTAGGCTGTCGGGGTGGCTCGATTCGTGACGATTGACGACTCCCAGGACCCCCGGCTCGCCGACTACGTGAGTCTGCGCGACGTCAACCTCCGCCGGAGTCTGGAGGCCGCCGAGGGACTGTTCATCGCCGAGGGGGCCAAGATCATCCGGCGTGCCGCCGAGGCGGGCTACCGTCCGCGCTCCTACCTGCTGGCGCCGCGGTGGATCGACGGGCTGCGGGATCTTCTGGACGACGTCGACGTGCCGGTCTACGTCGTGACCGAGGAACTGGCCGAGAAGGTCACCGGGTTCCACGTCCACCGGGGAGCGCTGGCGTCGATGGAGCGGGTGACCCGCTGGTCGGAGGCCGATCTGATGTCGGCCGACCGTCTGGTGGTCTGCGAGGACATCGTCGACCACACCAATGTGGGGGCGATCATCCGGTGCGCCGCCGGACTGGGCTGGGACGGCGTCCTGCTGGCCCCCAGGGCCGCCGATCCGCTGTACCGCAGGGCCATCAAGACGTCGATGGGGACGGTCTTCGCGCTTCCCTGGGCCCGCCTGTCGGACTGGCGTCAGGGCCTGGGCCATCTCAAGGAGCACGGTTTCACGATCGCCGCGATGGCGCTCAGCGATGACTCGGTGAGTCTCGACGAGTTCGCCGCACAGCTGCGCTCCCGGCCCCGCAAGGTGGCCCTGCTGATGGGGACCGAGGGGGCCGGGCTGTCCTCCCACTGGGTGAACCAGGCCGATGTCGTGGTGCGCATCCCGATGCACCACGGCGTCGACTCCCTCAATGTGGCGGCGGCCGCCGCGGTGGCCTGCTACGCACTCGGCCCCGTGCACTAGCAGCAGACGTGCTCCCGGAGGGATCCGGCCCGAGAGGACCGGGGCCTCAGCCCTTGGGGTGGACCGGCCAGTCCTCGGGGAAGAGGTGGTCGAGGTTCTCGTGCTGCTCGTCGAGCTTGCGCCGGGAGCGCTTGGAGAGCCGGTCGCCGAAGACGATCCCGTTGCAGTGGTCGGTCTCGTGCTGGAGACACCGGGCGAAGTAGCCGGTTCCGGTGACCGACAGCGGGGTGCCCCAGGGGTCCTGACCGGTGCAGGTCGCCAGATCGGGGCGGGCCAGCGGCTGGAACCCGCCCGGCCAGGACAGGCAGCCCTCGTCGACCGAGACGAGATTGCGGTCACGGCCGGTGGGCAGGGTGACCTGCGGGTTGCAGATCGCGCCCTTGTGGACCACCCCGTCGTCGTCGGGGCAGTTGTAGATGAACAGGGACAGACTCAGCCCGACCTGGGTGGCGGCCAGGCCGACGCCGTCGGCGGCCGCGTTGGTGACGAACATGTCGCGGATCAGCTCGTGGAGGTCATCGTCGAAGTCGGTGACCGGCTGGGTGCTGGCGTGCAGCACCGGTTCGCTCCACCGGGTCACCCGTCGCAGTGTCCCGCCGGTGAACAGTTCTGCCCACCTGGGATCGTCGGTCGGGGTGTGCTCGCGCATGAAAACTCCTCAGGCTGTTCCGATTCGCCCGCCCGATTCTGCCACCAGTGCCCCTCTCCACACATTTTCTAGACAGTGACGCCGACCAGGACGTGGGTGGCCTCGGGAAGATCGAGGGACAGCCGCTGCCGCCAGCCCTGGGGCCCTCGGGTGAAGCAGGAGACCGTTCCGGCGTCCTGCTGGGCCACCCAGACGCGGTCACCGTCGAGGGTGAGATCGCGCGGTGCGATGCCGCCGCAGTCGAACTCCTCGGCCACCCCCAGCTGCCCCGACCAGGTCGTGAGGGCGTGCGCCCCGGTGATCACCGAGACGGTGCCGACCAGCCGGTTGGCGACCAGCAGGGTGCCGTCGGAGCGGGCCACCAGGCCCGACGGCTGGGAACGGCCGCGCAGGGAGGCCGCCACGGGTTCGTGGGGATGCCAGTCCTTGGCCCAGACGTCGTCCCCGGCGCGGCGGGCCCAGGTGAGCAGGCTGCCCGACAGCTCCCCGCAGACCGTGAGGACCTGGAGGCGCCCCGCGGTGGTGAGGACCAGGTGACGCGGTCCGAATCCGGCCGGAGTCTCGATGCTGCCGATCTGCTCCAGCCCGGCGGGACCGTACTTGAGGATCCGGATCTGGTCGGTGCCGAGATCGGTGACGGCCAGGTGCCCACGGTCCAACCAGGTCACCTGGTGGGCGTGCGGAGCCTCCTGGCGGGAGGCGACCGGCCCATGACCGGTGAACTGCAGGCGCGCCACCTGCCGGGGACCGGACCGCCAGGAGTCGAGCTCGATGACACTGACCTCCCCGGAGCCGTAGTGGGCCACCGCCAGGAGACGTCCGGTCGGGTCGGCCGCGGCGTGGCATGGGAGCCCTCCGCCCAGATCCAGCTCGGCGGCGACCGACAGGTCGCCCGACCGCACCAGCCACAGCCGGGAGTCGCGCTCCCCGATCACCGCCAGCATGCTGCCCAGCGGCACGATCCAGGAGGCGTCGCCGAGGGCCACCTGGCCGGTGGCGGTGGCAGTGAGCTCGGCACGGGGATCTGGCAGGCCGTGGTCGTCGCACGGGGCCTCGACCTCCCAGCTGGAGAGTCCGCCGGGCCCGGCCGCAGTGCTGTAGCCGCTGGCCAGGACGGGGGTGCGCAGCATGGTCATGGCCGAAGACTACGACCTCCAGCGTGTCCACCGGCGGGCCGCTCGAGCCGCGGGCCACAGTGGAGGCGATGACACTCCCCGCCGCGCTGACCGTCCCGCTGGAGGACTTCTGCGTCCACCTCAGAGCGGATCTGCGCCGCTCCCCGCGCACCGTCACCGCCTACCGCACCGACCTGGAGTCTCTGTTCGACCACGCCGCCGACAACGGCGTGACCCGGCTGGCGGAGATCGACGTCTCGGCCCTGCGGTCCTGGCTGGCCGACGGTCGCGGTGCCGCAGAGGCACCGGCGACCCTTCAGCGGCACTGGGCCAGTGCCAGAGTGTTCTTCCGCTGGGCCTGCGCCGAGGGGCTGATCGGTGTCGATCCGGCCGCCCGGCTCAAGGCGGCCAAGGTTCCCCGCCGGCTGCCTCGCACCCTGGGCGTCGACCAGGCGCGACGCCTCCTCGACGACGCGGTGGCATCGGCGAGCACCGACGACTCACCGCAGGGGGCCAGGGATGCGGCGATTCTCGAGGTGCTCTACGGGTCCGGCATCCGGGTGGGGGAGTTGTGCGGACTGGACCTGAGCTCCCTGGACCGGGCACGCGACACCCTCCGGGTGCTCGGCAAGGGGTCGAAGGAGCGCACCGTCCCGCTCGGCGATCCCGGCTGGCGGGCGATCGACGGCTGGCTGTCCAGGCGGTCCGAGTGGCAGACGGCGTCCTCCGGCCAGGCCCTCTTCCTGGGCGCCCGCGGAGCCAGGATCGATCCCCGGGTGGTGCGCCGGATGGTGCACCAGCATCTGCGGTCCGAACCCGGTTCCCCCGATCTGGGCCCTCACGGGCTGCGTCACGCGATGGCGACCCACCTGCTGGAGGGGGGAGCGGACCTGCGCACCGTCCAGGAGATCCTCGGCCACGAGTCCCTGGCGACCACGCAGATCTACACCCACGTCTCGACCGAGCGGCTCAGACGCGCCTTCAACCAGGCCCATCCGAGGGCCTGAGCGGGTCGCTCAACGCGACAGGTGCGGCAGCGGGTCGACCGGGGTCCCGTTGCGCTCCATCCCCAGGTGGAGGTGGCAGCCGGTCGAGAAGCCGGTGCTGCCCACCCGGCCGATGGGCTGGCCGCGCAGCACCACCGCTCCGGCCGCGGTGCCCGGACCCGACAGATGGTTGTAGGTGGTCGCCAGACGCGATCCCGACACCGTCCCGTGGTCGACGACCACCCGGTACCCCCAGGCCGGGTGGTACCCGGAGTAGGACACCCGTCCGGTGGCCGCGGCACGGATCGGGGTGCCGCAGGGGGAGGCGAGATCCACCCCGTCGTGGAGCTTCCACACTCCCCGGACGGGGTGGTGACGCATCCCGAAGACCGAGGAGACCGGGCCCGGGACGGGCCTGAGGAAGGAGCCTGGCTGACCGGCTCCGGTGGCCAGCGGCATGCCGATCCCCTGATCGGGGACCGACCGGGGCGGCGGGGGAGGCCGACGGGGCCGGTGACCCTCGGGGTACAGGCGCACCGTCGCGCCGGGATCACCGGAACCCAGCAGAGACATCGGATCCTGGTAGCTCCTGCCGTTGATCAGCCCCCAGTGCAGGCACGGCCGGGAGCAGTGCCTGAACTCGGCCAGGGTCCCGATGATCTGGCCGACCACGACCGGTTGGCCGACCCGCACCGAGGGGCTGACCGGCAGGTGGCTGATGCGGCGGCCGTCTGCCATCTGCACCACCACGACCGGGCGGCCCGCCACCATGCCGGCCACCGTCACCACCCCCGCTCGCACCGCTGTCACCGGGGCGCCGACCGGTGCGGCGATATCAACCCCTCGGTGGCCGGGCAGCCAGTCCCGGGCCGGAGGATCAAAGCCGTGCAGCACCTCGCCGTCGACCGGTGGTGAGTCGGCTGGAGGAGCTCCGGGACGCGGTGCGGCACCCGCCGAGGAGACGGGCGACATCGCGACATCGGCCAGCGCCCGGGCCGCGGTGGTCGAGGTGAGCAGCATGGTCAGTGGGACCGCCAGCAGCGCCGAACCGAGGGTGAGCGCCGTGCGTCGAGCCGAGGTGGTGAAGGGGTGTCTCATACTGAACGTCTCGTGGCGCGGGCCCGGATCTGCCGCACCGGGCAGAATCTGTGGACAACTCGTCGCTGCGAGTCGCCGGGACTCCGGCTCTGGGGACAACTCGCGGAACCACCACCCCCAGACCCGTCGGGCCCCGGATCGAAGTGGCGCCCACCGTGCCCGCGGCATACACTTGGCCCGCAGTCCGGGCTGTCCCGGACTGACTTCGCATGCGTTCGACTCCCCTGTGGGAGGCCGGAACAACGGTCCCGTCCCGACGGGCAGCTCCCGGCGACGCATCAGGCGGTGGCGCACCACGTCACCGAACAACCGCCGGCGCGCTGTGGCGCGCCCTGATGAAAGGACGAGCCCCATGGCCGTCGTCACCACCCGCCAGCTTCTCGAGAGCGGCGTCCACTTCGGACACCAGACTCGTCGTTGGAACCCGAAGATGAAGCGCTTCATCTTCACCGAGCGCAACGGCATCTACATCATCGACCTCCACCAGTCGCTGAGCTACATCGACAAGGCCTACGCCTTCATCAAGAAGACCGTCGCCAATGGTGGCCAGGTTCTTTTCGTGGGCACCAAGAAGCAGGCCCAGGAGGCCATCGCCGAGCAGGCCGCCCGCGTCGACATGCCCTTCGTCAACCAGCGCTGGCTCGGTGGCATGCTCACCAACTTCCAGACCATCTCCAAGCGGATCGCCCGGCTCAAGGAGCTCGAGGCGATGGATCTGGAGACCGTGGCCGGCTCCGGACGCACGAAGAAGGAGCTGCTGATGCTCTCTCGTGAGAAGGACAAGCTGGCCAAGGACCTGGGCGGCATCCGCGACATGCCCAAGACCCCGCAGGCCGTCTGGATCGTCGACACCAAGAAGGAGCACCTGGCCGTCGATGAGGCGCGCAAGCTGCACATCCCGGTGGTCGCCATCCTCGACACCAACTGCGACCCCGACGAGGTCGACTACGCCATTCCGGGCAACGACGACGCCATTCGCTCCGTCTCCCTGCTCACCCGGATCATCGCCGACGCCGTCGCCGAGGGCCTGGTGCAGCGCTCCAAGGGCAACGAGTCCGCCGAGAAGGGTTCCGAGGCCGAGCCGATGCCCGACTGGGAGCGCGAGCTCCTCGAGGGTTCCGACAAGCCGGCTGACAAGGGCGCCGAGAAGCCTGCCGAGCAGGCCAAGGTCGAGGACGCCGAGACCGCCGAGAAGAGCGACGCCCAGGCCGAGCAGCTCACCGCCGAGGTCGAGGCTGCTGCTGCCGCCAAGCCGGCCGCTCCGGCCAAGCCCGCCGCCCCGGTTGCCGAGGCCCCCGCGGAGAACAACTGAGCCGTCAACCCACACCACGACAGGAATCAATCACAGATGGCAATCAAAGCTGCTGATGTCAAGAAGCTCCGCGACGCCACCGGCGCCGGAATGATGGACGCGAAGAAGGCGCTGACCGAGGCCGAGGGAGACTTCGACAAGGCTGTCGACCTGCTGCGCGTCGCCGGAGCTGCCAAGGCCGCCAAGCGCTCCGACCGTGAGGCCAGCAACGGCCTGGTAGCCGCGGCCGGGCACGCCCTGGTCCACATCGGCTCCGAGACCGACTTCGTGGCCAAGAACGCCGAGTTCATGGCCACCGCCGACCAGATCGCCCAGGCCGTCGAGGACGCCAAGGCCGACGGGAAGGACGCCGCCGGTGCGGCCGCCCTGCCCGACGGGACCACGGTCGCCCAGACCCTGGGGGCGCTGGCCGCCAAGATCGGCGAGAAGATCGAGCTGGCCGACGCCGCGTACTTCGACGGCACCGTCGAGGTCTACCTGCACCGTCGCTCCCAGGACCTGCCCCCGCAGGTCGGCGTGATGGTCGAGTACAAGGGTGACGACGCCGCCGCGATCCACGGCATCTGCCTCCAGATCGCCGCGATGAGCCCCCGCTGGCTGTCGCGCGAGCAGGTTCCCGCCGAGATCGTCGACCACGAGCGCACCGTCGCCCGCGAGATCGCCGTCGAGGAGGGCAAGCCCGAGAAGATCCTCGACCGGATCATCGATGGTCGCCTGAACGGCTTCTTCAAGGAGAACTGCCTGCTCGAGCAGGCTGCCGTCTCCGACGACAAGAAGACCGTGGAGAAGATCCTCAAGGAGGCCGGAGTCACGGTCACCCGGTTCGTGCGGTTCTCCGCCGGGGACTGACCTCCCCGCAGACGGTCCGGACCCCCGGGCCGCTCGAACCCGGCACCCGGCAGGGGCCCCGCCATCAGGCGGGGCCCCTGCCGCATCCGGGTCCGGGAGCGCCGAACCCGGCAGAGTCGGTAAGCTGAGGCGACGCAACAGCCCCGATCCAGGAGAGACGATGCCCACTCCGTACCACCGTGTTCTGCTCAAGCTCTCCGGAGAGGTCTTCGGAGGAGGCGGGATCGGCGTCGATCCCGACGTCGTGGCAGCCAAGGCCCGCGAGATCGCCGATGTCGTCAACGCCGGGGTCCAGGTGGCGATCGTGGTCGGGGGAGGAAACTTCTTCCGCGGCGCCGAGCTCCAGCAGCGCGGAATGGACCGCGACCGCGCGGACTACATGGGCATGCTCGGAACCGTGATGAACTGCCTGGCCCTCCAGGACTTCTGCGAGAAGGAGGGGGTGGCCACCCGGGTCCAGACCGCCATCGCGATGGGCCAGGTCGCCGAGCCCTACATCCCGCGCAAGGCCGAGCGCCATCTCGAGAAGGGACGGGTGGTGATCTTCGGTGCCGGGTCGGGGATGCCCTACTTCTCCACCGACACGGTTGCCGCCCAGCGCGCCCTGGAGATCGGCGCCGACGCCCTCCTGATGGGCAAGCAGGGCACCGACGGGGTCTACGACTGCGACCCGCAGACCCACCCGGAGGCCAAGAAGTTCGACGAGTTGACCTACGATGAGTTCCTGGCCCGCGATCTCAAGGTGGCCGATGCCACCGCGGTGGCGATGGCCCGCGACAACGATCTCACGATGATCTTCTTCAACCTCGAGAAGCGCGGAAATATCGCCAAGGTCATTGCCGGGGAGCCGATTGGCACCACCGTTCACCGTTGAGCCACCCGACCGCACCTCTACCAGACATCAAGCACGAAGGATCAGCAGTGAGTTCAGACATCATCAAGGACGCCGGCGCCAAGATGGCCACCGCCGTCGACCACGCACGTGAGGAGTTCGCGGCGATCCGCACCGGTCGTGCGAACCCTGCGATGTTCAACCACATCATGGTGGACTACTACGGCGCCATGACCCCCCTCCAGCAGCTGGCCACCTTCCAGGTTCCCGAGGCCCGCACCGTGCTCATCGCCCCCTACGACAAGAGCTCGGTGAACGAGGTCGAGAAGGCCGTGCGCGACTCTGACCTGGGCGTCAACCCGTCCAGCGACGGCAACATCGTGCGCTGCGTGCTGCCGGCCCTCACCGAGGACCGCCGCAAGGAGTACATCAAGCTGGCCAAGGCGAAGGCCGAGGAGGGACGCATCGCGGTGCGCAGCATCCGACGCTCCTCCAACGACGTGCTGAAGAAGCAGGAGAAGGACAAGGAGATCACCGAGGACCAGCTGACCCGTTCCGAGAAGGAGCTGGACCAGGTGACCAAGAAGCACGTCGACCAGATCGACGCCCTGCTCAAGGCCAAGGAGTCCGAGCTGCTCGAGGTCTGAGCACTCCTCCCCACCGACCGTGACCACACCACCGACACCCCAGTCCGCTCCCGCCCACGAGCGGACTCCCAGGGCCGGGCGAGATCTGCCCGCTGCGATCGTGACCGGGGTCGTCCTGGTCGTCATCGTGGTCGGCACCGTGCTGTGGTGGCACTGGGGATTCGTCATCTTCGTGGCCCTGGCGCTGAGCATCGGGGCGGTGGAACTGCACCGGGCGATGGGCCGGCTCGGGATGCACTCGGCGGTGGTCCCGATCGTGGTGGGCACGGTCCTGATGCTGCTCGGCGCCTTCGCGGCCGCCGCCTACGACCTGCCGATCGGCGCCAACACCCTGCTGGTCGCCGGTCTGGGACTCACCTCGGCGGTCTCCATGCTGTGGCGGCTGCCGGGCGGGCCGAAGGGGTTCGTGGCCGACGCCGCCGCCAGCCTGTTCACCATCGCCTACCTGCCGCTGATGGGATGCTTCATCCCGCTGATGATGGCCGACACCCTCGGGGACCGGCGGATCATCGCCTGGATGCTCTGCGTGATCGCCTCGGACACCGGCGGATACACCGTCGGCGTCCTCCTCGGCCGGCACCCGATGGCCCCCAGAATCAGCCCGAAGAAGAGCTGGGAGGGAATGGCCGGGTCGGTCGTGACCGCGATGCTGGTCGGTGCCGGCTGCGCGGTGTGGGGTCTGGGAGCGCCGGCCTGGGTCGGTGTGCTCCTGGGCGGAGTACTCTCGGTAGCCGCTACCTGCGGAGATCTTGTCGAGTCGATGATCAAGCGCGACGCCGGGTTGAAGGACATGTCCCACTTCCTTCCCGGCCACGGCGGTGTGATGGATCGGCTCGACTCCATGCTGCTGTCCGCCCCGTTCGCGTGGGCTGTGCTCTCCCTGTGCCTGTAGGGCCCGTGCGCCTGCAGGTGGACCGGGGAGGGCCACGGACGCAGAGCGCCGCTGACTGTCCATCGAGGAGTGTGTGATGTCCACCGAGCCGCGTCCAGCCGTGTCCCCATCGGGACTGGTGCTGCCGATCACCCCGCTGGCGGAACCCGGCACGGAGATGCCGGTGGTGCTGCGCAGCCCGAGTCGCACAAAGCCGCCCCGCCACTGGATCGACCTGTCTGTCGACGAACGCGTCGAGGCGGTCAAGGAGATGGGTCTTCCGGGCTTCCGCGCCCGCCAGATCTCCGACCACGTCTTCGTCCGACACGAACTGGATCCCCAGCAGTGGACGGATCTGCCGAAGGCGGCCCGCACACCGATCGCCGAGACCTGGTTCCCCGAGCTCCTCACCGAGGTGTCCCGGCAGTCCTGCGACAACGGCACCACCGTCAAGACCCTGTGGCGACTGCACGGCGGGTCCCTGGTCGAGTCGGTGCTGATGCACTACCGGGCCACCCGGCACTCCTCGGCGCGCACCACCCTGTGCATCTCCTCCCAGGCCGGGTGCGGGATGGCCTGTCCGTTCTGCGCCACCGGCCAGGGCGGTATCCAGCGCAACATGTCGACCGCCGAGATCGTCGCCCAGGTGCTGGCCGCCGACCAGCTGCTCGCCTCGGGACAGGTGCCGGGGGCCGAGCGGGTCTCCAACATCGTCTTCATGGGGATGGGCGAGCCGATGGCCAACTACCGGTCCGTGATGGCAGCGGTGCGCACCTTCATCGCCCCGGCGCCCAACGGCATCGGCATGAGCGCCCGTGGCATCACGGTGTCAACGGTCGGTCTGGTGCCCAGGATCAAGGCCTTCACCGAGGAGGGCATCCCGGCCACCCTGGCGGTCTCCCTGCACGCCCCCGACGACGAGCTGCGCGACGAGCTCATCCCCGCCAACCGGCGGTGGAAGGTCGACGAGCTGCTGGACGCCGCCTGGGAGTACGCCCACCGCACCGGGCGGCGGGTCTCCATCGAGTACGCCCTGATGCGCGACATCAACGACCAGGCGGACCGGGCCGCCGCCCTGGCACGTCAGATCCGTCGTCGTGGCGACTGGACCTGGGCCCACGTGAACCTCATCCCGCTCAACCCCACCCCCGGCTCCCGGTGGACGGCGTCACGGCCCGAGGACCAGGACGCCTTCGTCACCACCCTGGAACGCTGGAAGATCCCGGTGACCGTCCGCGACACCCGCGGGTCGGAGATCGACGGGGCGTGCGGACAGCTGGCGGCCAGGGGCCGCGCCGAGGGGATGGGCGCCTGAGGGGCCAGTCCTCGGTACGGGTGCTCGATCGGACACCCGGTCCCGGTCTCGGGCCGGGGGACCGGCGTCCGGTCTCGTGGCCGGGGCGACCGGCGTGGCGATCGGTCAGGGAACGATCGACATGAAGAGGAAGGCTGCCAGCACGACCAGGTGCAGGGCACCGTGGAGGCGGGTGACCCGCTGGCCGGAGACCGTCAGCATGCCCACCGCCATCGTGGTGATGAGCAGCACGATCTGAAGGTTCCCCAGGCCCAGCTCGAGCTGCACGTCCAGCAGCGGGCTGAGAGCCGCCAGGGTGGGCACGGTGAGTCCGATGCTGGCGATCGCCGAGCCGAAGGCCAGGTTGATCCCCACCTGGAGGTGTCCGCGCTTTCCCGCGTTGTACGCGGCGATGGTCTCGGGGGCCAGCACCAGCAGGGCGATGATCACCCCGACGAAGGTCTGCGGCAGGTTGGCCGCGGCCACCCCGGCCTCGATGGCGGGGGACTCCACCTTGGCCAGCCCGACCACCGCGATGAGCGCGCACACCAGCAGCCCGACGCTCATCATGGCCACCTTGGTGGGCGGCGGATCGGCATGGGCCGAGGCCGTGATGATGTTGCCCTTGCGGTTGAGCGGCAGGAAGAAGTCGCGGTGCTGGACCGACTGGGTCATCACGAAGGTGACGTACACCACGATCGACGCGACCGCCTCGAAGGCGAGCTGGCTGCCGGTGAGGAAGGCCCCGTTGGCGGAGGTGGTGAACCGGGGCACCACCAGGGTGAGCGCGGCCAGCACGACCACGGTCGCCAGCGCGGCGGCCGAACCCTCCTCGTTGATCCGTCCGCTCTCCCCCTTGCGCCTGCCGGTGCCGGCCAGGATGGACAGCCCGAGGATGCCGTTGCAGGTGATCATCACGGCCGAGAACACCGTGTCCCGGGCCAGACTCTGGGTCTCTGATCCGGAGGAGGAGGTCATCAGCATGATGATGAGGCCCACCTCGATCACCGTGACCGCGACGGCGAGGATGAGCGAGCCGAAGGGTTCACCCACCCGGGCTGCGACCACCTCGGCGTGTTCGACGGCCGACAGCACCGATGCGGCGAGAATGATGGCCACCACCACCGAGATGACGACCGGGAGGTCCCGGTGCCAGGTCAGTGCGAGGGTGACCAGACCCACAGCCGGCGCCCCTGTCGTCCATCGGGGCAGAAGAGAACGTGCGGATTGAGGTGCAGTCTTCGACATTGGTCGTATTGTCCCGTGCCGGGCAAATCGCCGCAAACCACGACGGGGAACCCGCCATCGCACGACGGCCGGCTCCCGTGGCCCCGCGGAGGGCGGCCGGGGCCGGATGACTGAGCCGACGTGCCACACTGGGCCCCGTGACTGTCCTGCTGGAGATCCTGGGTGCGCTGCTGTTCTTCGCACTCATCATTGTGTCGGTCTGCCTGCACGAGGCCGGTCACTTCATCCCCGCCAAGATCTTCGGGATCAAGGTCACAGAGTTCTTCGCCGGCTTCGGGCCGAGGATCTGGTCGCGGCGTCGCGGCGAGACCGAGTACGGCCTCAGATGGATACCGGCGGGCGGCTACGTCAAACTCGTCGGGATGTTCCCCCCGCAGGTGACGCGGCGTCACCCCAACTGGCTCACCCGGCTGGCCGACGAGGCCCACGAGGCCGAGCGTGACGACTGGACCCCCGCCGACAACGGACGGCTGTTCTCCCAGAAGCCGATCTGGCAGCGGCTGATCGTGATGAGCGGAGGCATCCTCACCAACCTGCTGCTGGCCTTCCTCATCTTCTGGGCGGTCTTCGGGATCTACGGGCGCACCGGGGAGACCACCACCGTCGCCACTGTCTCCGAGTGCATGATCCCCGCATCGCGCTCGGCATCAACCTGCCAGCTGGGCGACGCCGAGACCCCCGCCCATGCCATCGGGCTGCGCGCCGGGGACCGCATCGTCTCCTTCAACGGCACCGCGATCGGCTCCTGGTCCCAGCTCTCCGAGCTGATCCGGGCCAACCGGGACGGTGCCGCCGCCGTGGTGGTGGAGCGCGCCGGGTCCACCGTGAGGCTGCCCGCCACCCGCACCGTGCTCAACCAGGTGGTCAACCGGCTGGACCCGGGGAGCACCGTGGAGGCCGGCTTCCTGGGATTCGCGCCGGCCACCGAGATCATCCACTCCGGGCCCGCCGACACCGTCGCCCAGATGTGGACGATGTCCAAGCAGTCCCTCTACGCCCTGGTGCGCCTGCCGGTGCTCACCTGGAATGTCGGCGTCGACATGGTCACCGGGCAGGCCCGCAGCCTGTCGAGCCCGATGAGCATCGTCGGCGCCTCTCGTGTCGCCGGCGATGTGGCCGGCGACACGCGGCTGAGCACCGGCGACAAGCTGGCGATGGGCGGCAGTCTGCTCGGCTCGCTCAACCTTTTCCTGTTCTGGCTCAACGTCGTCCCGCTGCTGCCGATGGACGGCGGTCACATCGCCGGGGCTCTCTACGAGGCCTGCAAGCGGGTCGTCTGGAGGATGCGCGGCAAGGGAGATCCCGGACCCGTCGACACCGCGATGATGATCCCGGTGGCCTGGGCGATCGGGGCCGTCATGGTGGTGATGGGGGCGGTACTCATCATCGCCGACATCGTCTCCCCGGTGAAGATCCTCTGAGCCGCGGGCGGCCTTCGCCGGGCAGTGACACACTGGCTGGTGGATCTGGCTGACAGATACTGGTAGATGGATAGCGTCGACACAGGAGCAACACCGCGATGACCGTGAACCTGGGAATGCCCACTCCACCGGCCCCCACCCTCGCGCCCCGCCGCAGGACCCGGCAGATCCGGGTGGGAGATGTCCTGGTCGGCGGTGACGCCCCGATCTCCGTGCAGTCCATGACCACCACCAAGACCCATGACATCGGCGCCACCCTCCAGCAGATCGCCGCCCTCACCGCCGCCGGCTGCGACATCGTGCGGGTGGCCTGCCCGACCGACAAGGACGCCGAGGCTCTGCCCGTGATCGCCCGGCAGTCCCAGATCCCGGTGATCGCCGACATCCACTTCCAGCCGAAGTACGTCTTCGCAGCCATCGAGGCCGGCTGCGGTGCGGTGCGCGTCAACCCCGGCAACATCCGCAAGTTCGACGACCAGATCGCCGCCATCTGCGCGAGTGCCGCTGAGCACCAGGTGAGCCTGCGGATCGGCGTCAACGCCGGATCCCTGGACCCCCGGCTGCTGGCCAGGTACGGCGCCCCCACCGCCGAGGCGCTCGTCGAGTCGGCGCTGTGGGAGGCCAGCCTGTTCGAGCAGGTCGGCTTCCACGACTTCAAGATCTCGGTGAAGCACCACGACCCGGTCGTGATGATCAGGGCGTACGAGCAGCTCTCCGAGCAGTGCGACTACCCCCTCCACCTGGGAGTCACCGAGGCCGGACCGGCCTTCCAGGGCACCATCAAGTCGGCGGTGGCCTTCGGGCACCTGCTCTCCGAGGGGATCGGCGACACCATTCGCGTCTCGCTGTCGGCCGACCCGGTCGAGGAGGTCAAGGTCGGCATCAAGATCCTGGAGTCGCTCAACCTGCGGCCGCGAGGGCTGGAGATCGTCTCCTGTCCCTCCTGCGGACGCTGCCAGGTCGACGTCCTCACCCTGGCCAACGAGGTGACCGACGCCCTGGAGGGGATCACCGCCCCGCTCCGGGTGGCGGTGATGGGATGCGTGGTCAACGGACTGGGGGAGGGTCGGGAGGCCGACCTGGGAGTGGCCGCCGGCAACGGCAAGGGCAAGATCTTCATGCACGGCGAGGTGATCCGCACAGTTCCCGAGCACGAGATCGTGGCCACCCTGGTCGATGAGGCCAACCGAATGGCAGCAGAGATGAGTGACACCGGTGACCCTGTGGTCTCGGTCTCCTGAGGTGGCCACCCGGGTTCGCACCCTCGACGACGCCGACCTGGCCGACGTCATGGAGCTGTTGTCGACGGACCCGGTCGGCAATGTCTTCCTGCTGTCGAGATTCGGACAGTTCGGTCTGGAGCGCCACCGGCTCGGCTGCTACGTCTTCGGCGCCTGGTCCGGTGAGCGGCTGGTCGGCGTGCTGCACGCCGGAGCCAATCTGGTGCCGGTGTGCACCGAGCCCGGGGTACTGGGGCGGCTGGCCGCCCATGTGGGTCCCTGGCGCCATGCCACCTCCATCATGGGACGCGCCGACCTGGTGATCGCCCTGCACACCGAACTGGCCCGCCGATGGGGTCGGCCGTGGGCCCAGGCCCGGGAGATCAGGGCGCACCAGCCGCTGATGGTGATGGGCCCTCACCCCGTGGTTGCGGCGGACCCGCGGGTGACGCTGGTGACCGGGCGCCACTTCAACTCCTACTTCGAGGCCGCGGTGGCGATGTACACCGAGGAGGTCGGCGTCACCCCGTTGGACTCCAGCAACGGCTACCGGCGTCACATGTCCGCTCTGGTGGATCTGCACAACTGCTTCGGGATCGTCGACGACGGGGTGGTGCGGTTCAAGTCCGACATCGGGGTGGCCTGGCGCGACGTCTGCCAGATCCAGGGAGTCTGGATGGATCCCGCCTGGCGTCACCACGGCTCCGCGGCCGCGGCGATGGCGGGGGTCGTGGAGCTGTGCCGGAGGCGCTATCCGACGGTCTCGCTGTACGTCAACGACTTCAACACCCCCGCGCTGAAGATGTACCGACGGGTGGGTTTCACGCAGGTCGGCGAGATGGCCACGGTCTTGTACTGAAACATCGTTGTAATGGGGTCGCGACGACCCGTAACACGGTGAGGGCAGCATGCCCGGCATGGAGTCGTTGCTGGACGGATATCCCATCTCGCCGTCGATCCACGACGAGTTGCTCGGAGCGGACGCGGTCCGACCTCCGTGCGAGAGGTTGGCGAGCGAGTTCGACCGGCTCGGGGTCGACGAGGTGCGCTCCCGGGCCGCCTATCTGGCCTCCCGATATGTCGACTCCGGCGTCACCTTCGACCTGGGCGGCACCGAGAAGCCCTTCCCCCTCGACATCATGCCGCGGATCATCACGGCCCCCGAGTGGAGCACCATCAGCACCGGCGTCGCCCAGCGGGTCTACGCCCTGGAACGCTTCCTCGGTGACATCTACGGCACCGGCAAGGTCTTCGACGACGGCGTGGTGCCGCGACGGCTCATCGTCACCTCTCCGAACTTCGCCCGCGAGGTGGCCGGCATCACCCCGGCCAACGGGGTCCGCATCCATGTCGCCGGCATCGACCTGATCCGTGACGGGGAGGGCACCATGAGGGTGCTCGAGGACAACGTCCGGATCCCCTCGGGGGTCTCCTACGTCCTCACCAACCGTGCCGCGATGGCCGGGGCGATGCCCGATGTGATGCGCCAGTACGACGTCGAGCCCGTCGACATCTACCCCTCCCGACTGCGCGCCGCCCTGGAGGCGGCCGCTCCGGCCGGGGTGAGCGAGCCCAATGTCGTCGTCCTCACCCCCGGGATGTACAACTCCGCCTACTACGAGCACTCCCTGCTGGCCCGCACGATGGGCGTCCCGCTGGTCGAGGGCCCCGACCTGGTCTGTCAGCAGGGCCGCGTCTACGTGCGCACCACCCAGGGCCTCAACCGGGTCGACGTCATCTACCGACGGGTCGACGACGAGTTCCTCGACCCCGTGCACTTCCGCGGCGACACGGTGCTGGGGGCCGCCGGCCTGGTCTCGGCGATGGCCAACGGGACGGTCACGATCGCCAACGGGATCGGCAACGGCGTCGCCGACGACAAGCTCATCTACACCTACCTGCCCGACCTCATCCGCTACTACTGCGGGGAGGAGCCGGTGCTGCCCAATGTGGACTCCTGGCGGCTGGAGGAGCCCGGCGCCCTGGAGGAGGTCCTGGACCGGCTCGACGAGCTGGTGGTCAAGCCCGTCGACGGGTCCGGCGGCAAGGGAATCATCATGGGCCCCGAGTGCACCCGCGAGGAGCTGGACGCCGCCCGGGTCAAACTGCGCTGCGACCCGCGCGGCTGGATCGCCCAGCCGCTCATCCAGCTGTCCACCGTACCGACCTTCGTCGGCGACCGGCTGCAGCCCCGGCGGGTCGACCTGCGCCCCTTCGCCATCAACGACGGGGATGCCATCTGGGTCCTTCCCGGGGGCCTGACCCGGGTCGCCCTGAGGGAGGGGCAGTTCATCGTCAACTCCTCCCAGGGAGGCGGCTCCAAGGACACCTGGGTGCTCGCCGACCGCGGCGCCGCCGAGCACGACAGCGTGCCGGCGATCCAGCTCCAGACCGTCTCCCCCGAGGTGCCGATGTCTCCCCTGGTCGGCACCGAGCCGATGGAGAAGCCCGACCGGTCGGTCTGGGAGGCCCAGCAGGGCCAGCAGCAACAGACCCGCCAGGTCCGTGGCGGTCACGACGAGTCCGCAGATGAGGTGGTGAAGCCATGCTGAGTCGGATGGCGGAGTCGATGTTCTGGATCGGGCGCTACCTGGAGAGAGCCGAGGATGTCGCCCGGATCCTCCAGGTCCACCTCGAGATCACCGCCGAGGAGACCGGGCGCCAGCGCAGCACCGACTCCCGCGCCCTGCTGGCCAGCCTCGGCGCCGAGCAGTCCGAGCAGGCCGGCCCCTCGGAGGTGTGGCGGGTGCTCGGCCACGACCCGGACTCGACGATCTCGATCGTCTCGGCCCTCTCCAGCTGCCGGCAGGCCGCCCGGAGGGCCCGCGAGGTGCTCTCCCTGGGCACCTGGGAGGAGATCAACCGGGCCTGGCGGGCGGTCGCCCAGGGCCAGCTCCGGAGCACCTACCAGCAGCTGGCGCTGCGCACCGTCCTGGACCACTGCTACGCCATCTCGGGGATCATCTACTCGACGATGAGCCACGACGAGGGGTGGGAGTTTCACCATCTCGGCCGCTCCATCGAGAGGATCGATGTGACCGCCAGACTCATCTCGGTGGCCCCGGTCACCGAGACCGAGAGCCAGATCGCGACCCTGCGGGCCTGCGGGGCCGACCACGCCTTCCTCATCAGTCGCGGTGGGGACCGCAGCCGGGGGGCGATCATCGACTTCCTGCTGCGCGATCGGTTGTGCCCCCGATCGGTGGTGCACTGCCTGGCAGAGGCCGACGCCTGCCTGGAGCGCCTGGACGTCGGGAGGCGGACCGGATTCCAGTCCGACGCCCAGCGACTGCTGGGCCGGGTCCGCGCCGAGATCGAGTACCGCTCCGACGAGGCCCTGCTGGTCGGACTTCCCGACCAGATGGCAGGGCTGAGCCGCACCTGCCACAGAGCCACCGATGCCCTGTCGGCCCACTACTTCCAGGGGGCCGACGCGTCCCAGTGGCACGAGGGATGAGCCATGACCTCCACACTGCGTATCCAGCACCGCACCGATGTCCACTACGACGGGCCGGTGATCCAGAGCTTCGACGAGGTCCGGATGACCCCGCTGTACTCCGACTCCCAGCTGATCAGGAGCACCTCGATCAGCATCCTGCCCCACCCCTGGCAGTTCTCCTACGTCGACTACTGGGGCACCCAGGTGACCTCCTTCGAGCTGCACGAGCCCCACGACCGCCTCACGGTCAATGCGGACACCACCCTGGACATCGTCAAGCTTCCACACGTCGACTCGGGGATGACCCTTCCCGAGGTCGTCGCCGGGCACGACCGCTGGTACGAGTACGTCGTCACCTCGGCGGTCACCGATCCCGGTGACGAGCTGCGGGAGCGCACCCGGGAGCTGCTCCATGACTCCATGACCGTCAACCAGCTGGGCCATGCCGTCTCCGAGATGATCCACGACGAGGTGCACTACGTGCCCGGCTCCACCCGGGTCGACACCACCGCCCAACAGGCCTGGGAGGCCCGCTCCGGGGTCTGTCAGGACATCGCCCACCTGGTGATCGGCTGCATGCGCAGCCTCGGCGTCCCGACCCGTTACGTCTCGGGGTACATGCTGCCGACCACCGACGCAGGTCTCGGGGAACCCGTCGACGGCCAGACCCACGCCTGGGTCCAGTGGTGGGACGGCGCCTGGACCGGATTCGACCCCACCAACATGATCGACTCCGGGGAGAGCCACGCCCGGGTCGGGATCGGACGCGAGTACGCCGACGTCGCCCCCTTCAAGGGAGTCTTCAGCGGACCGGGGGTCACCACCACCTATGAGGCCGCCGTCATCATCAGGAAGCTCGCCTGATCCCGCCCGGCCGTCGCACCAGCCTGCGCGGTGAACCCCCTCGGGCGGTTCTTCGGTAGGATCTGCCCGGATCGTGCCTGGTCACGCCGATGGGCGGCGGAGGGCTCAGCACGCACAGAAAGGTCACCACGTGTTGACGCGCATGTCACAGCTGTTCGTCCGAACCCTTCGGGAGGACCCGGCCGATGCCGAGGTCCCCAGCCATCGCTGGCTGGTCCGCGCCGGGTACATCCGGCGGGCCGCCCCCGGCATCTACACCTGGCTGCCGCTGGGCCTGAAGGTGCTGCGCAAGGTCGAGGGAGTCGTCCGCGAGGAGATGGACGCGATGGGCGCCCAGGAGGTCCTCTTCCCGGGGCTGCTGCCTGCCGACCCCTACAAGCAGACCAACCGCTGGGTCGAGTACGGCGACAACCTGTTCCGGCTGACCGACCGCAAGAATGTCGAGATGCTGCTGGGGCCGACCCACGAGGAGATGTTCACCCTCCTGGTCAAGGACCTCTACTCCTCCTACAAGGACCTTCCGCTGGTCCTCTACCAGATCCAGAACAAGTACCGCGACGAGGCCCGTCCGCGCGCCGGGATCCTGCGCGGCCGCGAGTTCGTGATGAAGGACTCCTACTCCTTCGACGTCGACGACGCCGGACTGGACGTCGCCTACAACCGGCACCGCGAGGCCTACATCAGGATCTTCGACCGGCTGGGATTCGACTACGCCATCGTCAAGGCGATGTCGGGGCCGATGGGAGGGTCGCGCTCCGAGGAGTTCCTGGCCGTCTCCGAGAACGGCGAGGACACCTTCGTGCGCTCCCCGGGCGGATACGCCGCCAATGTCGAGGCGGTCACCGTCCTGGCCCCCGACCCGGTCGACTACTCCCAGGTGCCGGCCCCCGAGGTCGTCGACACCCCCGACGTGCCGACCATCGACACCCTGGTCGCGATGGCCAACGAGGTGAAGCCCCGCGCCGACCGGCCGTGGACCGGTGCCGACACCCTCAAGAACGTCGTCTTCATGGTCACCGACCCCGACGGCACCCGCGCCCCCCTGGCGATCGGCCTGCCCGGAGACCGCGATGTCGACGAGAACCGGCTGGCCGCCGCCCTGGAGCCCTCGGTCGCCGAGCCCTTCGGCGAGGAGGACTTCGCCGCCAACCCGACCCTGGTCAAGGGGTACATCGGGCCCCGGGCGCTGGGCGAGAAGAACTCCTCGAAGGTGCGCTACCTGGTCGACCCGAGGGTCGTCACCGGCACCAGCTGGATCACCGGCGCCGACCAGGACGGGCACCACGTGTTCAACCTGGTGGCCGGCCGCGACTTCACCCCGGACGGCACGATCGATGTCGCCGAGGTCCGGGAGGGGGATCCCGCCCCCGACGGCTCCGGTCCGCTCACCCTCACCCGCGGCATCGAGATGGGCCACATCTTCCAGCTCGGCCGCAAGTACGCCGACGCCCTGGGACTGAAGGTCCTCGACCACAACGGCAAGCTGGTCACCGTGACGATGGGCTCCTACGGCATCGGGGTCTCCCGTGCGGTGGGCGCCGTCGCCGAGTACACCTGCGACGACCGCGGTCTGGCATGGCCGCGCGAACTGGCCCCCTACGATGTCCACGTGCTGGCCACCGGCAAAGGGTCCGAGATCCTCGACGAGGCCACCCGAATCGCCCGCGAACTCGAGGAGGCCGGGCTCGACGTCCTGCTGGACGACCGCAAGGCCTCCCCGGGGGTCAAGTTCGCCGACTCCGAGGTGCTCGGCATGCCGACCTCCGTGGTGGTCGGACGCGGACTGAAGAACGGCGTCGTGGAGATCCGCGACCGCCGCTCCGGTGCGGCCCGCGAGGTGCCGGTGGCCGACGCCGTCGCCGAGGTGCTCACCGAGGTGCGCGGCTGAGGTCGTGACCGTCCCTCTGGAGATCCTGGCCCTGCTGGTGGTGGCGGCCCTGGTCGCCGGCTGGGTGGACGCCGTGGTGGGCGGGGGAGGGCTGATCCAGCTTCCCAGCCTGCTGCTGGGGCTGCCCGCCGACACCCCGGTGGCCACCATCGCCGGGACCAACAAGGTCTCCTCCTTCGCCGGCACGCTGACCGCCGCGACCGCCTACCTGCGCTCGGTGCGGGTGCACTGGCAACAGGCCCTGGCCATCATGGCCGGGGCCTGCGCGGGTTCTGCCGGTGGAGCCCGCCTGGTGCAGTTCCTGCCCCGCCAGTGGTTCACCCCGATCGTCCTGGTGGTGCTGGTGGGGGTGGGGGTGTTCACCCTGCGCCGTCCCGCCCTGGGGGTGGAGAACCGGGTCCGCCACCAGGGCCGGGCCCTCCACCTGAGACTTCTCCTCATCGGCCTGCTGATCGGCTGCTACGACGGGGCGGTCGGGCCGGGGACCGGAACCTTCTTCGTGATCGCCCTGGTCTCACTGATCGGGTACGGCTTCCTGGAGGCCAGCGCGCTGGCGAAACTGGCGAATCTCACCACCAACGCGGCGGCCATCGCGGTGTTCTGGATCCACGGCGTCATCTGGTGGCGGGTCGGTCTGGTGATGGCCGTGGCCAATCTCACCGGTGGCTGGATCGGAGCCCGGATGGCGGTCCGCCACGGCAGCCGTTTCGTCCGCAAGGTCTTCCTGGTGACGGTGGCGGGACTTGCGGTGAAGCTGGCCTGGGACACCGTCGCCCAGTTCCGCTGAGGGTCTGCTCAGACCCAGCCCGGCCAGCCCGGCTGCGGCACCCCGTAGTAGGAGAGGAAGACCATCGACTGGGACATCGCGAGCATCGCTGCCCGTCGGTCGGCGCCGTCGGCGGCGGCCGTCACCCGTCCCCAGCCGGCCAGCGCGCCGCGCTCCAGGCCGCTCCACAGGGTCCGGGTGGAGGCAGCGTCCGAGGGGGTGGCGGGCATCGGGTAACCCGGCTGAAGGGGGGTGGGGGAGGCCGAGGCGGCCCGCAGGGAGGCGCGCAGGGAGGCCTTCTGATACTCGACGCGTCTCAGCCGGTCCACACCCGTGGCGTGCAGCGGATCGGTCGAGGAGAGCCTGCCGACTCCCCACTCCAGTCCGGTGGACAGGGCGTTGAGTCGGCTCAGCAGCACCTGCCGCGCCGCTGTCAGCGGTTCGGAGGGGACCGTCACCGGGTAGGCGTCACCGAGTTCGGGTGCCGGGCCGGTGAACCTGACCGAGTTGGCGAAGACGGTCAGGCTCGCCCAGATGAGCGTCCAGGACGGGTCATCGGACCGGCCTGCGATCTCCAGATAGTCTCGGCCGGCGACACGCTCGGCCGTTGTCAGCTGCAGCAGCGGCGACACGGTCGAGGGGGAGGCGGGGCTCGAGGGGGTCACCGGGATGACCGGGGTGGTGTCGGCGCTGCGTCCGGCCAGTGGGTCGACCTGGGCCAGCACGGTGGCGTGGCCGGTGTGCACGGCGGCGATCCCGGCCAGTCCGGCGGCCCGGGCCAGCTGCGCCAGGGTCGCCTCGGTGGACACCGCGGAGCGCCGTTCGGCGGTCACCGGCGGCGATGTGGCCGAGGCGCGTCGGTCCTCACCGCTGCCGACCAGCGGCGAGACCCGGTAGCAGCCCGACAGGGAGGCCGCAGCCAGCCCGAGAGTCGCCATCATCACGGTGCGTCTGCTGGGGGTGGCCGAACTCATGGGCACAAGGGTATCGGTCGTCTCGTAGACTGGCCCCCACAACAGCAGGGACAACAGGACGAGGCCAGGGATGAACGCGAATCAGCTCAGTGAGCTCATCGAGCCGTTGCTCGCACAGTTCGGGATGGAGCTGGACAAGCTGGATGTCGTCGCCGCCGGGAGACGCCGTCTGGTCCGGGTGACCGTCGACGGGGACGGTGCCGACGGACACGGACCCGGCCTCGACGACATCGGAGAGGCCACCTCGGCCCTGTCGAAGGCGCTCGACGCCTCCGAGGTGCCGGGGGAGGCTCCGTACACCCTGGAGGTCACCTCCCGGGGGGTCGGGACCCCGCTGACCCTGCCCAGGCACTACCGCCGCAACATCGGCCGGCTGCTGGCGGTCACCCTCGACGCGGCCGAGGGCGCCAGGCCCGAGAAGATCACCGGACGGATCACCGCCGCCACCGGGACCACTGTCACACTCGAGGTGCCGGCCCCCGGCTCCAAGCCGCACAAGCCACTCACCGTCAGTCGTGAGATCCCGCTCGACCAGATCCGGCGCGCTGTCGTCCAGGTCGAGCTCAACCGCAAGTCAGAGAATGCTGAGGAGAACTGAGATGGACATCGATCTGGCCGCGTTGCGCATGATCGAACGCGAGAAGGAGATCCCGCTCGACTATCTCGTCGAGACTCTCGAGGACGCCCTGCTCAACGCCTACGCGAAGACCGAGCACCCCGTCAAGGACGCCCGTGTCGAGCTCGACCGCAAGACCGGCAACGTCGCGGTGATGGTCCCCGAGCGCAACGAGGAGGAGGAGATCGTCGGCTGGTACGACGGCACCCCCTCCGACTTCGGCAGGGTGGCGGCGTCCACCGCCCGGCAGGTGATCTTCCAGCGTCTGCGCGAGGCCGAGGACGAGCAGAAGTACGGACAGTTCCAGGCCGTCGAGGGGGACGTCGTCACCGGCGTCGTCCAGCAGTCCTTCCGCGACACCCGCACGGTGCACGTCGACCTGGGCGCCATCGAGGCGATCATGCCGCCCGCCGAGCAGGTGCCCGGCGAGAAGTACACCCACGGGCGCCGCCTGCGGGTCTACGTGGTCGCGGTCCGCAAGGAGCTGCGCGGCCCCCAGGTGGTCGTCTCCCGGACTCACCCGAACCTGGTGCGCAAGCTCTTCGCCCTGGAGGTCCCCGAGATCGAGCAGGGGGTCGTCGAGATCAAGGCCCTGGCCCGGGAGGCCGGCCACCGTTCGAAGATCGCGGTCACCTCGCACAATCCCGATGTCTCGGCCAAGGGGGCGTGCATCGGGCCGATGGGCCAGCGGGTCCGCGCGGTGATGCACGAACTGGACGACGAGAAGATCGACATCATCGACTGGTCGGAGGATCCGGCCACCTTCGTCGGGGCCGCGCTGTCCCCGGCCAAGGTCAAGAGCGTCACGGTGGTCGACCCGGCCACCCGCGCCACCCGCGTCGTGGTGCCCGACTACCAGCTCTCCCTGGCGATCGGGAGGGAGGGTCAGAACGCCCGGCTGGCCAACCGGCTGACGGGCTGGCGGATCGACATCGTGCCGGACAATCCCGTCGACACCGCCGGACCGGCCACCACCGTCCCCGCCCAGCAGTGAGTCGGTCGGGGGGCCGCCCGACGCAGCGCACCTGCGTGGGGTGCCGGCTCACCGGCGACCCGGAGACGATGGTGAGGTTCGTTCTCAGCGGAGACGCCGGCACCGGGTGGCTGGTCCGCCTGGACCCGACCTCCGCAGCCCCGGGCCGGGGTGCCCATCTGCACCCGGACCGGCGGTGCTGGCAGGCCGCGACCCGGGGAGGCTTCGCGCGGTCATTCCGCCGCAGACTGAGGGTTGAGGCCCCGGACCGCCCCTGGGCGGCCGGCGACTGAGTACCGGCCGTAGGCCGGCGCGCGACACCGGGGCGCTCCGGGTGCGGGCCGACGGCGGCCTCAGCCGGAGCGGGGGCCGTCCCGGGTGGGAATTGGCCCCCGCTTGGGTTTTCGGTACACTCGACCACGCGCGTCTGCCGGAAACCGCCGGCGACCTCACCGAACTATGCCCTGCCCCTGACGGGGAAGGACTGACAAGAAAGTGAGCAGACGCTCATGACGACTCGATGAGTACGCATCAATGAGCAATCGCACCATCTAGTTGGCCCGAGCCAACACGGCCGGGTCCGAAGGAGAGTAGTGGCCAAGGTCCGTGTCTATGAGCTCGCGAAAGAGCTCGGACTGACAAGTAAACAGCTTCTGGGGAAGCTGGGCGATATGGGAGAGTTCGTCCGGTCTGCTTCCTCAACGATTGAGGCGCCGGTCGTGCGACGCGTGCGCGACCAGTTCAAGAACGGCTCACACGGCGGCGACGCCGGTGAGACCAAGCAGACCCCTCGCCCCCGCTCCGGCGTCAAGCCCGGCCCCGGGCGCAAGCATGTCGCCGAGCAGGGGCATGACGAGCACGGTACGTCCGACAAGGACGCCGGTGGCGAGTCGCACGGTTCTGCCGAGAAGCACCACGTGGGGCCCCATCCGGTCCCGCACCCCACACCGCGCGGCGGGTTCAACACCGCTCCCGGCGGTTCGTCTGCGGCGCGCACCAGCGTCACCCCGCGTCCCGGCCTCATCAAGCCCGGTCCGCACCCGCAGAGTCACCAGGGTGAGGCCGCCCACGGCGGCACCTCCCAGGGGCGGCCCTCCGCCAACGAGGCCGGCCATCACGGTCAGGGGGGTGCGCACTCCGGTTCGGAGGCGCCGCGTCCCGGTTCCGGTCGCAGGACCCCTTCCTCGGGAACTCATCCGACCCCGCGCACCGCGCCGCTCAAGGGTGCTCCGCACCCGCATCCGGGACCGCGTCCCGGTGGTTCGCGAGCCGGTGGCACCGGCGGTCTTCCCACCTCTGGTCGTCCGGGCCCCAAGCCCGGTGCCCGTCGCAGTTCCGGGCCCCGCCCGGGCAACAACCCCTTCGCGTCCAGCCAGGGGATGGGTCAGAATCGACGTCGCTCCGAGCAGGGCGGTGGCCGTCCCGGCCAGCGTCATGAGGGCGCCTCGCGTCCCGGTGGCGAGCGGATGCCCCGTCCGGGCGGCACCTCGGGAATCCCGCATCCGAATCCCGCGATGATGCCCAAGCACCAGTCGAACCAGATCGGCCACACCTCCGGTGGCGGTCGAGGTGGTCGTGGTGGCCGCGGCGGTGGCCGTGGCGGCCAGGGTCGTGGCGGTTTCGGCGGCGGTCCCGGTTTCGGCGGCGGTCCTCGCGGACCGGTCGGCGGCGGCCGTGGTGGCCGTGGCGGTCGTGGCACCCAGGGAGCCTTCGGGCGCGGCGGGTCCGGCGGTCGTCGGGGACGCAAGTCGCGTAAGCAGCGCAGGCAAGAGTTCGACGAGATGCAGGCGCCGCTGGTCGGCGGCGTGCGCGTCCACAAGGGCAATGGGCAGACCCTGCGGCTTCGCCGTGGTGCCTCGCTGACCGATCTGGCCGAGAAGATCAATGTCGAGCCGGCGCAGCTGGTGCAGGTGTTGTTCAACCTCGGTGAGATGGTCACCGCCACCCAGTCGGTCTCCGACGAGACCCTGGAGATCCTGGGTACCGAGCTGGACTACAAGATCCAGGTCGTGTCCCCGGAGGACGAGGACCGCGAGCTGCTGGAGTCCTTCGACCTGGAGTTCGGCGAGAACGAGGGAGACGAGGACGATCTTGCTCCGCGTCCCCCGGTCGTCACCGTGATGGGCCATGTCGATCACGGCAAGACCAAGCTGCTGGACACCCTGCGCCACTCCCATGTGGTGGAGGGCGAGGCCGGTGGCATCACCCAGGCGATCGGCGCCTACCAGGTCGAGACCGATGTCGACGGACATGATCGCAAGATCACCTTCATCGACACCCCCGGTCACGAGGCCTTCACCGCCATGCGTGCCCGTGGCGCCCAGTCCACCGATATCGCGGTGCTGGTCGTTGCGGCCGATGACGGCGTGATGCCTCAGACCGTCGAGGCGTTGAACCACGCCAAGGCGGCCGGGGTGCCGATCGTGGTGGCGGTCAACAAGATCGACAAGCCGGGAGCCGATCCCGAGAAGGTGCGCGGTCAGCTCACCGAGTACGGGCTGGTGACCGAGGAGTACGGCGGCGACACGATGTTCGTCAACGTCTCCGCCAAGACCGGCGAGGGCCTGGACAAGCTGCTCGAGGCGATCATCCTGACCGCCGACGCCGCCCTGGATCTGCGCGCCAACCCGGACATGCCCGCCCAGGGTGTGGCCATCGAGGCTCACCTGGACAAGGGTCGTGGCCCCGTGGCCACCGCCCTCATCCAGCGCGGAACGCTCAACATCGGCGACTCGATCGTGGCCGGTTCGGCCTACGGCCGTGTCCGTGCCCTCATCAACGACAAGGGCGAGACCGTCGAGAAGGCGCTGCCCTCGGATCCGGTTCAGGTGCTCGGACTCACCTCCGTGCCCGGTGCAGGAGACAACTTCCTGGTTGTCGAGGACGACCGGATGGCCCGGCAGATCGCCTCCAAGCGAGAGGCGCGGATGCGCGCCGCCCGCCAGGCGAAGTCGTCGCGGCGCAAGACCCTCGACGAGCTGTTCGATCAGCTGGAGAAGGGCGAGACGCAGGAACTGCTGCTCATCCTCAAGGGCGACGGCGCCGGTTCGGTGGAGGCCATGGAGGATGCCCTGGCCAAGATCGACGTCGGCGACGAGGTGGATCTGCGGGTCATCGACCGCGGTGTCGGTGCCATCACCGAGACCAACGTCGACCTGGCATCGGCCTCCAACGCGGTCATCCTCGGCTTCAACGTGCGCCCGACCGCGCACGCCGCCAAGATGGCCGACGAGGAGAACGTCGACATCCGCTACTACTCGGTGATCTACGACGCGATCGACGACATCGAGGCGGCACTGAAGGGGATGCTCAAGCCGATCTACGAGGAGAAGGCTCTGGGCAGCGCGGAGATCCGTCAGATCTTCCGCTCCTCCAAGGTCGGCACCATCGCGGGTTGCATGGTCACCAACGGAACCATCCGTCGGCACGCCAAGACCCGTCTGGTCCGCGACGGAGTGGTGGTCACCGAGACCGAGATCAACACCCTGCAGAGGGAGAAGGACTCGGTCACCGAGGTGCGCGAGGGGTTCGAGTGTGGCCTCACACTCACGAACTACTCCGACGTCCGCATCGGCGACGAACTGCAGTGCTACGAGATGGTCGAGAAGCCGCGCGAGTGATCGCCGGCTGAACCACCAGACCGCCCCGTCCTCCGATCGGAGGACGGGGCGGTCTCGGTTCTCGCGGTCTTGTTCCATGGTCTTGTGGACCTGCTGAGGTGGCCCGTGGCGGCCGCCTCGGCGAGCCGCGTGGAGGGCCGGCTCCCGGGAAACCGGGGTAGTCTGGAGCGCCGATGCCCGAGCGGTCGGGACATCTGCTGTCGGGAGCGCCGATCCGAGGGATGCTCGGGAACCGTGCGCATGGAGGAGCGAGGAGAGCGCTATGACCAATCCACGTGTGGCCAAGCTGGCGGACCAGATCAAGGTGGTCGTCGCCGGCATGCTGGAACGCAGGATCAAGGACCCCCGGCTGGGATTCGTCACGATCACCGAGGTCCGTCTCACCGGGGACTCCCGCGACGCCACCCTGTTCTACACGGTGCTGGGCACCGACCAGGAGCAGGACGCCACCGCGGCCGCACTCGAGTCTGCCAAGGGACTGCTGCGCGCCACGGTGGGCAAGCGACTGGGGCTGCGCTACGCGCCGACCCTCACCTTCGTCCGCGACGCCAGTTTCGAGACCGCCAAGTCGATCGAGAATCTGCTGGCCCGTGCCGCGGCCTCCGACGCCGAGGTGGCCAAACTGGCCACCGGCGCCGCCCATGCCGGCGAACCCGACCCCTACCGGCGCCGTGACGAGGAGGATCCCGACGAGCCCGATGAGGCCGACGAGCGGGACTGAGCAGTGACAGCCGGGACCGCGAGTCCGGCAGAGAGGTCGCCATGGACTCCGGTCTGCTGATCATCGACAAGCCCTCGGGATGGACCTCCCACCAGGTGGTGGGCAGGGTGCGCCGATTGATGGGCACCCGGAAGGTCGGCCATGCCGGCACCCTCGACCCGATGGCCACCGGAGTGCTGGTGGTGGGAGTCGGCCGGGCCACCCGGCTGCTGGGTCATCTCGCCCTCCACGACAAGGACTACACGGCGACCATCCGTCTCGGGGTCGCCACGCTCACCGATGACGCTGAGGGCGAGATTGTCTCGACCGCCGACGCCTCCGCGCTGACCGATGAGCAGATCGAGGCGGCGATGGGCCCACTGCGCGGCGACATCATGCAGGTGCCGACGGCGGTCAGCGCGATCAAGGTCAACGGCAGACGGTCCTACGCCCGGGTGCGCGCCGGGGAGCAGGTCGAGCTGGCGGCACGGCCGGTCACCGTCTCGCGGTTCGAGTGCACGGCGCTGCGGCGCACTGTCGGGCAGGAGGGCACTGTCGTCGATCTGGATGCCGAGGTCAGCTGCTCCACCGGCACCTATGTGCGGGCCCTGGCCCGCGATCTCGGGGCGGCGCTGGGGGTCGGTGGCCATCTCACGGCCCTGCGTCGCACCCGGATCGGCCCCTACCGGCTGCCGGATGTCGCGGTCGACCTGTCCGATGAGGCGCCCCGGTCGGAGATGATGACGATGGCGCAGGCCGCCCGGCTCAGTTTCCCGGTGGTCGAGCTCGATGCCGCGCAGGAGGCGGACCTCAGGGTCGGGCGCCGGTTGGAGATGGTGGTGCCGGCCGATCCGACGGCGATGATCTCCGGCGGCTCGGGTGATCTGCTGGCCCTCTACCGGCCCGATCCGGAGCGTCCCGGGTGGTCGCGCGCCCTCGCGGTACTCGTCTGATTCGGGCCCTCAGCTCCCGGGAGCCTAGAATCCCCCCGTGTCACCGATGCGCAACCCTGCCCCGAACCCTGTCCAGTCGACGGTCGTCATCGGCAACTTCGACGGCGTCCATCGAGGGCATCGAGCCGTTCTGGAGAGGGCCCGGGCGCTGGATCCCGATCTTCCGCTGGTGGTGGTGACCTTCTGGCCGCACCCCGTCTCGGTTCTCACCCCTGGCCGTGAGCCCCTGCTGCTGTGCTCCCTGGAGCGGCGCATCGAGCTTCTGGAGCAGGCCGGTGCCAGCCAGGTGAGAGTGGTGCGGTTCACCCGGGAACTTGCCGGGTGGAGTCCCGAACTCTTCGTGGAGAGGGTGCTCAACCCGCTCAATCCGCGCCATGTCGTGGTGGGGCGGAACTTCCGCTTCGGCCACCGTGCCGCCGGCACCCCCCAGACCCTCGCCCAGATCGGCGCCGGACGGTTCGACGTCAACTCCCTGGATCTGGTGCACGTGGAGGGCAGCTCCACCTCCTCCACCCTGATCCGCGCCGCCGTCGCCGAGGGGAAGGTCCGCCAGGCCGCCCGGCACCTGGGCCGCAATTTCGAGGTCCAGGGTGTGGTGGTGATGGGGGACCAGCGCGGCCGCGAGCTCGGGTTCCCCACCGCCAACCTCGTGCTGACGGCCGCCTACGCCGTTCCCGCCGACGGGGTCTACGCCGGATGGCTCGTCCCGGCCACCGGGCCGGAGGCCGGCCGGCACCTGCCCGCCGCGATCTCGGTGGGCAGCAACCCCACCTTCGACGGGGTCGAGCAGCGGGTCGAGACCTATGTCCTGGATCGCACCGACCTGGACCTGTACGGAGTCGACATCACCGTCGAATTCGTCGACCGGCTGCGCGGTCAGGTGAAGTTCTCCGGCATCGATCCGCTCATCGCCCAGATGAGCACTGACGTCGAGGCCACTCGCCGGGTGCTCGATCTGGCCGACGGCGAGTAGCCGTCCGTCCGGCCCTGGAACGGGATTCGTCGAGCCGGGGCAGTCCCTGATATCCTTCACAAGTTGCCGTCAGATCGGCCGCGGCCTTGTAAGAGCTTCCAGCCAGTAGGGGCACCGGAGGCGCCGCGCAACGGACAGGGAGGAGCACCACATGGATGCTGCAGAGAAGAAGAAGATCGTCGAGGATTACGCAACCCATCCCGGTGACACCGGTTCCCCCGATGTCCAGATCGCGCTGCTGAGCGCTCGGATCGCCGACCTCACCGAGCACCTCAAGGTCCACAAGGGTGATCACCACTCTCGTCGTGGCCTGATGCTCATGGTCGGCCAGCGTCGCCGTCTGCTCAACTACGTCGCCAAGAGTGACATCGAGCACTACCGCGAGCTGATCGCGCGCCTCGGCCTGCGCCGGTGAGGCTGTAACTCCACGACCTGAGTCCATCGGGGCCGCTCCCATCGGGGAGCGGCCCCGATGTCGTCTGTTCGGACTCTGGCCCGTATGACCCCGGGCTCCGGGAATCCTGATCTTGACCAGGACATACTCAGTATGTCAGAGTGACGCATACCGAGTATTTATCGGTGGGCGGGAGTGCATGCCACATCTGGGGTGCACCGTCGGGGATCGGCTCAGGGAGGCACAACGATGTCCATCAAGTTCGCGATACTGGCGATGCTCGCCGAGAGGCCGCGTCACGGGTACGAGCTGAAGTCGGAGTTCGACCGGAGGACCAACTCCACCTGGCCACTCAACGTCGGACAGGTGTACACCACCCTGGACCGGCTGGAGCGCGATCAGCTGGTACTGCGGAGGGACGAGGACGCCGAGGGCCGCGTCGCCTACTCCATCACCGGCCTCGGCCGCGAGCGTGTGAGGTCGTGGTTCACCACCCCGGTGGCGGCCTCCCCGCAACGCGACGAGCTGGCGATCAAGATCGCCTTCGCGGCGACCACGCCGGGTCTCGACGTCGAGGCGATGATCCAGATCCAGCGACGCGAGACCATGCACCTGCTGCAGGACCATCGGCGCGCCCGGCGCGGAGTCGACGAGGACGACCTGGCCGGACAGCTCGTGCTGGACAGCTTCGTCTTCGCCGCCGAGGCCCAGATCAGGTGGCTGGACAACTGCGAGTCCGCGGTTCTGCGGGCCTCCCGCAACACGAGCCGGGAGAGTACCGGCCGGCACACCCCGCCGGGCTCTGCGTCACCGGACCGCCGGGCGGCCGGGCCCACCCCCGAGACCCGCTCGGCATCCTCGGCCAGGAGCCCGCGATGAGTGCCCCCGGACGCGCCATCGACGCCCCCGCCGTCCCCGCCTCGCGCACCGTTCTGGGACTGGACCATGTCAGCCGGGTCTACGGCTGCGGCGAGCAGGCCGTCCATGCCCTGCGCGACGTCACCCTCGACGTCCAGACCGGCCACTTCGTCTCCGTGATGGGCCCCTCGGGATCTGGCAAGTCGACCCTGCTCGGCCTGGCCGGCGGACTCGACCAGCCCACCGAGGGCACCGTGTCGGTCTGCGGTCAGCCGCTCAGCGGGATGTCCCGCGACGACCTGGCACGGGTGCGACGCCGTCAGCTCGGCTTCGTCTTCCAGGACTTCAACCTGGTCTCCACGCTGACCGCCCTGGAGAACGTCGCCCTCCCCCTGGAACTGGACGGGGTGGGCGCCAGGGCGGCCCGGGCCGCGGCCTGCGAGGCTCTGGAGAGGATCGGTCTGTCGGCCCTGGGGGACCGCTTCATCGAGGAGATGTCCGGCGGCCAGCAGCAGCGCGTCGCGATCGGCCGGGCGATCGTGGGTGATCGCCGTCTGCTGCTGGCCGACGAGCCCACCGGAGCCCTCGACTCGGCCACCGGTGACGAGGTGATGGCCCTGATCCGCCAGCTCGCCGATGACGGCGTGGCGGTGGTGCTGGTCACCCACGAGGCCCGTCACGCCGCCTGGGCAGACCGGGTGGTCTTCCTGCGCGACGGCACCCTGGTCGACGAGTCGTCGGTAGTCGGCGACCCGATGGCGCTGCTGGCCGACGGCCCCCGACGGGGGAACTGGTGATGCACCGCCACGTCCCGCCGCACGGCGGCCGGCCGACCCGACCGGTCCCCGCCGGTGACCCGGGCGCACCGCAGACACCCGGCGACCGGGTCCGAAGGGGTGGCCGGGGCCGGCCCTCGGGTCGCCTCATCGCCCGGCTGGCAGGACGTGAGATGGCCCGCCACAAGGCCCGGGCGGCCCTCATCGCGGTGCTGATCGCCCTGCCGGTGGCAATGCTCTGCGGCCTTGGTGTGCTGCAGCGCTACGAGGTCCCGGGTCCCCAGGACCATGCCCTGAGCGCCTTCGGCGACGCCGATCTCATCATCGAGCCGATGGCCGGCTGGAGCGGTCGGTGCACCCAGGAGAGTCTCGCCGACACGGCCTGCGGCGCCGGTTCGGTCGACACCGTCTCGGCGAGCAACCTCTCCCGTCAGCAGCAGGCTCTGCGCTCGATCGGAGACTCGACGGCGAGCACGACGTCGACCAGCCCGCTGCTGCCCGGGCACCCCGTGATCCCGGTCCGGACCGCCCATGTCACAGCGGACTGGCAGGGACTGGACGTCGCGGTGACCGTCGTCGGCGCCGATCAGATCCGGTTGCGCACCGCCAAGGTGAGGCTTCCCGCCGGCGCCACCACGATGCCCGGACCCGGCGAGGTCTGGGTCGGCAGGGACACCGCCGAGCGGTACGGCTGGACGGTCGGCCACACCATGCAGATCGGCACGGCAAACTACCGGGTAACCGGTCTCACCCGGGTCGAACCGCTGTCCGGACCATCGGTGTGGGTCGGCCCCGGGCACCCCCTGGTCGCCACCGGCGAACTCAGCTGGTTCGGAACCGGTGCCCCCGTCAGCCGCGCCCAGGCCGATCTCCTCAATGCCCACGGGTTGGCAGTGATGGACCGGCAGGCCTACCTCGACCTCCAGTCGGATGGACCGGCCGGCGACGGCGCGACGGCCACCATGCTGGCTCTGTCGGTGGGGGTGCTGGCGGCTCTGGTGACGGCCACTGTGGCCGGCGCCGCCTTCGCCATCGGGGCCCGCCAGCAGCGCCGCACCCTGGCCCTTCTCGGGGCCACCGGTGCCGACCGTCGAGTCATGCAGCACCTCGTCACACGGCAGGGTCTGGTCCTCGGCGTGGTCGGATCGGTGCTGGGGGCCGGCCTGGGGCTCGCCGGTGGGAACGGCTACCTCGCCTGGATCGGCGCCCACAACCCCTACTACCCGCCGTCCGCCCAGATCCCGGTGGGAATCACCGCCGCGGCGCTGGTGGTCGGCGTGGTCTCGGCCCTGGTCGCGGCCTGGGTGCCGGCTCGCGCGGTGGCCAGGCAGGACGTCCTGGCCGGGGTGCGCCATGCCGAGACGCCGTCAGGTCCCGCCCGTCTCCCCAGACTCGGTCTGGGACTGGTGCTGAGCGGAGTCGTCCTCGTGGTGGCCGCGGCGGTGATATTCCATCTCGGCTCCTCGGCGACGGATGCCCAGGAGCACACCCAGACGCTGTTCATCCCCGTGATCGTCGGCCAGGTGGTGATCTTCATCGGAATGGTGGCCAGTCTGTCCTGGTGCGTCGATCGGGCCGCCCGCGGCAGGGGCGGCCCCCTCGGGGTGCGCTTCGCGCTGCGCGACCTGGCCCGCAACAGGGGACGCGGTGCGGCCTGCGTGGCCGCCTCGATGGCGGTGATGGCACTGATGGCCAGCATCCTGACAGTGGCCGGGTCGCAGGACATCGCCGAGACCCGCAGATACCTGCCGCAGCTTCCCCCCGGCACGGCGGTGCTGGCATCGACCGACGCCCAGGGCAAGCCCCTGACCGCCGAGAGGGCAGCCGACCAGATTGCCGCCGTCGAGGCAGAGCTGGGCCCGGTCCCGCAACGGGTCCGGTCCCAGCAGCTGAGGACCTGTGACACCGACCTCTCCGATTCCGGACTGACCTGGTGCTCCGCGATGGTCTCGGTCGTCAGCACGACCGCCACCCGGGTCTCCCCGGACCAGGGCATCATCCAGGATCCCAACGGTCACCGCAGCTACACCCTGCGGGCCGAGGTGGTGGTCGATGACGGATCCCTCTACCACCTGCTGACCGGTCATCGGGCCACCCCGGAGGTGCTCAGGGCGATGGACCGCGGTGTCGTCATCCTCAATCCGGCCCTGGCCACCGGCGGCCGTGCCACCGCGGAGATCACCCGGAGACAGGGGGAGGACCCCATCGACAGGAGGGTTCCGGTGTCCACCGCCGCCGCGACCGTCGGCGGGAACCGGGTCCCGGCTCTCACCACCAGGGCGATGGCCGCCCGGCTGGCCGGCATGCCACCGGAGAAGCTGCCACTCGGGCCGGGGGACACCTGGCTGCGTCTGCCGGTGGCACCCACCTCCTCCCAGGTCGACCGGATCAATGCCGCCATCGCCCGCCGGACCACCGTCCAGCAGGCCTTCGAGTACGAGTCGGGACCCGTGCACAGCTACCGCGCGGTGCTCCGGTGGGGGACGCTGGTCGCCGCCGTGCTGCTGGTGGCCGTCGCGGTGGTCGTCCTGGCGCTGTCCCTGTCGGACTCCAGGACGGCCCGCCAGAGCGTGGCCGCGGTGGGCGCCTCCCGACGCGACCTCAAACGCATCACCGCCGTGCAGTCCCTGGTCACGGTGGGGATCGGCGGGGTGGCAGGAGCCCTGGTCGGAGTCGGGCCGATCGCCCTGGCCATGTGGGCGCAGGGACCCGCCGGGTCCTGGGGAGTCCCGTGGGGCTACTTGGCGGCGCTGGTCCTCGGCGTCCCGGTGATCGTCGCGGCGGCCGTGCGGGTCCTCGTCCCCGCCGCCTCCCCGGTGCTGCGGCCCAGGGACTGAGCCGGTCCCAACCCCGGGGAATTGCCGGGTCATCCCTGCTCACAGCGAGATTTCGGGAAAACAAGGTGCCCTGACATAGGATCGAAGGGCAACTATTGCGAATATCTAGAGAAGCAGACCGCCGCCTGGTCCGGAGTGCACGTCTCGGTCCTCGGTAGTGGCCAGCGGGTGAGAACTCCCCCGATGGCTTCGATCGAAGACCGGCGCGAGTGCCGGAGGCGCAGAAGAGCGTCCTCGGAGGCGGCGGCCTCACATGAAAGGAATCCCCATATGGAGGGACCCGGTCTCGAATTCACCGAGGCAGTCATCGACAACGGATCGTTCGGCAAGCATGTCGTCCGGTTCGAGGCGGGCCTGCTGGCCCAGCAGGCGGACGGCTCGTCGGCCGTCTATCTGGACGGCGACACCATGCTGCTGTCCACCACAACCGCCGCCAAGACCCCCCGCGACTCCATCGACTTCTTCCCGCTGACGGTCGATGTCGAGGAGCGCATGTACGCCGCCGGGCGGATCCCCGGCTCCTTCTTCCGCCGCGAGGGCCGCCCCTCGGAGAACGCCATCCTGGCCTGCCGGCTGATCGACCGCCCGCTGCGTCCGACCTTCGTCAAGGGTCTGCGCAACGAGGTCCAGGTCGTGGTGACCGTGCTGGCCCTCAACCCGTCCGTCTACTACGACGTCGTCGCCATCAACGCGGCCTCGATGTCCACCCAGCTCGCCGGGCTGCCCTTCTCCGGGCCCATCGGCGGAGTCCGGATGGCCCTCATCGACGACCAGTGGGTGTGCTTCCCCGACGTCGAGCAGCGCAAGGAGTCGACCTTCGACATGGTGGTCGCCGGCCGCGTGCTGGCCGACGGCGACGTCGCCATCATGATGGTGGAGGCCGAGTCGACCCCCGCCACCTGGAACCTGGTCCGCTCCGGACGCACCGCCCCCACCGAGGAGGTCGTCGCCACCGGTCTGGAGGCCGCCAAGCCCTTCATCAAGGTGCTGTGCGACGCCCAGGTGGCGCTGGCCGCCAAGCTGCCCAAGGAGACGTACGACTTCCCGGTCTTCAAGGACTACGAGCAGGACGTCTACGACGCCGTCGAGGCCAAGGGCCACGACGAGCTCTCGCGGATCGAGCAGATCGCCGCGAAGCTGGAGCGTCAGGACGCCGAGTCCGACCTCAAGAGCCGCATCAAGGCCGACCTGGCCGCCCAGTTCCCCGGCCGTGAGGCCGAGGTGTCCGGCGCCTTCAAGGCCATGATGAAGAAGATCGTGCGCAAGCGCGTGCTCGACGAGGGAGTCCGCATCGACGGTCGCGGTCCCCGCGACATCCGGACCCTGTCGGCCGAGGTCGGCATCATCCCCCGGGTGCACGGCTCGGCCCTGTTCCAGCGCGGTGAGACCCAGATCCTGGGAGTCACCACCCTCAACATGCTCGACATGGAGCAGAAGCTGGACACCTTGTCCCCGGACAAGACCCGGCGCTACATGCACAACTACAACATGCCGCCCTACTCCACCGGTGAGACCGGCCGGGTCGGCTCCCCGAAGCGCCGCGAGGTCGGCCACGGCAACCTTGCCGAGCGCGCCCTCATCCCGGTGCTGCCGGATCGTGACGAGTTCCCCTACGCCATCCGCCAGGTCTCCGAGGCGATCGGCTCGAACGGGTCCACCTCGATGGGTTCGGTGTGCGCCTCGACGATGGCCCTGCTCAACGCCGGTGTGCCGCTGCGCGCCTCGGTGGCAGGCATCGCCATGGGCCTGATGAGCGAGCCCAATGACGACGGCTCGACCAAGTACCTGGCCCTCACCGACATCCTGGGAGCCGAGGACGCCCTGGGCGACATGGACTTCAAGGTCGCCGGCACCAGCGAGTTCGTCACCGCCCTGCAGCTCGACACCAAGCTCGACGGCATCCCCGCCGATGTGCTGGCTGCCGCGCTGACCCAGGCCAAGGAGGCTCGCACCGCGATCCTCGAGGTGATGAACGACGCCATCGACGAGCCCGACGAGATGGCTCCGACCGCGCCGCGCATCCTCACCGTGCACATTCCGGTCGACAAGATCGGCGAGGTCATCGGGCCGAAGGGCAAGATGATCAACCAGATGCAGGAGGACACCGGGGCCAACATCTCGGTGCAGGACGACGGCACGATCTTCATCGGTGCCGCCGACGGCGCATCTGCCGAGGCCGCCCGCGACCTGGTCAATGCCATCGCCAACCCGCAGATGCCCGAGGTGGGGGAGCGGTTCCTGGGCACCGTGGTGAAGACCACGAGCTTCGGCGCCTTCGTCTCCCTGCTGCCCGGCAAGGACGGACTGCTGCACATCTCCAAGATGCGCGACCTCAACGACGGCAAGCGCGTCGAGGCGGTCGAGGACGTCCTCAGCGTGGGACAGACAATCCAGGTCGAGATCGCCGAGATCGACGACCGCGGCAAGCTGTCCCTGATCCTGGCCTCCGACGACAAGGATGACGAGGACTGACTCACTGGGGGACGTCGTCCCTCAGCACTGAGTGCACCGGGGACGTCGTCCCTCAGCACTGAGCGCACCGGGGAGGACCTCCCCGAGCACAGTTCACAGCGGCCCCCGGGTCCGGAAGATCTTCCGGACCCGGGGGCCGCTGCGTGCCCCTCCCAGGACCTCACGGATCGACGGTCAGCGCCGGGCCCACGCCCGGACCCGCGCCCGGACCAGGGCGAGGATCCCGATGGTGACGAGCAGCACCAGGGTGGTGACCACGGACCCGAGCCACGACGGGATCGCGGTGGTGGCGAAGAAGGAGTGGACCGGGTGCTCGAAGACGTGCTCGTCGGCGTGCGCGCCGCCGTGGCTGAGGACCACCGCCATCTCGCCCAGATGGCCGATGCACCATCCGGCGAAGGTCACCGTGGGGATCCAGGTGAGGACGCGAACCGCCTTCGATGTGGAGATGCGCCGGATCCCGGCCAGCAGGATGATGGCTACGACGCAGACGGGGGCTCCCACCAGGTGGAAGGCCAGGTGGCCCCAACTCTGCTCCATGGGCAGGAAGATGAAGGGCAGAGCGGCAGAGACGATGAGGACGGCGGCCAGCGCGGCCGTTCTCGGACCGGTTCCGGAGGTGGCAGTGCCGGTGGGTGCCACCGTCCGGGGTGCTGACAGGGATGTCATGGCTCCTCCTCCGTGGGCTTGAGGTGGCTCGACCCTACGATCGGGCCCGGGCGTCACACATCGGCGATCTGACCTATTTCCTCTCGACCCCGCTCGGGAGACCATTGAGCATGTCGAACAGGTCATGGCGGACTGCCATCTGGTGCGTCGCGGCGGTGGTGACTCCCGCCGCCATCTGGGCGATCGCGCTGCCCTGGCCAGCCGACAGCGACCTGGGGTTCGTCCTTCCCGTTCCGGTCCTGGCGGTGATGGCCCTGTCGGGAGCGGGAATTCTGCTGCTGGCCGGGGGCCAGAGCTCGGCCGGGCTGCGTGCCACCATGGCGATCCTCGGCCTGACCCTGCTGGGCTACCCCTGCCTGCTGGCGATGTCGGCCGCCTCACGGGGCGGTCCGCTGGTGGCGGGCGCCGCATTCGCGGGCCACCTGATCCCACTGACCATGGTCAGTGTGACTCCGGTGCTGGCCGTCTCCGTGGTCACCGCCAGGAGTCACCGGGGCTGGATCGCGGCGATTCTCCTGGTGACCGCGGTGACCACGGTCGTCGACATCACCGGTGTCCGGGTCCTGATCGTGCTGGCCTCTGTCGTCCGGATGTCCGGATTCGTGCTGCCGATCGCGGCGACCTGGCCGCTGGTCAGGAACACCGCCGCCGACATGAGACGGCGGGCCATCGTGTGCGGGATGGCCTCGGTGGTGCCGGTGCTGATGCTCGGTCTGACCGGCTGCGCCGTCGCCATCGCCGGCCTCACCTGGGGGGCCACCCGGCAGCGACCGACCTGGCTGATGCGCCGGTCGGCGATCCTGTGGATGCTCGCCGGGGTGCTGGCCGTCGTCACCCTCATCCTCGCAGCCGGCGGGGTGCTGGTGGCATCGGCGTTCGTGAGGGCCCCGGTCGCCATGCTGGTCGGGGTGCTCCTCACCGGGGCGGTCGGCCTGGTGTCGGTGCGCCTCCACCACTGGGCCGGGCGGCTGATCGACCCCAGGGCGGAGATCGAGACGGAGCTGGCCGGCCTGGGGGAGGTCTCCGGCCACCGCCGGATGGCCCTCCAACAGGTGCTGCGCAAGGTGACCGGGGACCCGTCGCTGAGCCTGGCGGTGCGCGCCGACGACACCTGGGTCGACGCGGACGGCAACCCGATCTCCCCGCCCGCCGACGCCGTGCCCCTCGGCAGGGCCGGCGGGGACGCACTGGTGATCTGTTCGCGGCCGGAGCTGTCGGGTCGGATCGCCCGGGTGGGCGACTGGGGCAGTCTGCTGGACCCGGCCGTGATGGAGGCGTTGTCGAGCAGGAGGCGGCCCGGGCGGACCGGGCGGCCGCCGCGGAGCGCAGCAGGATCAGCCGCGACCTGCACGACGGTGTCCAGGCCCACCTTCTCGGCATCGCGCTGAACCTCCAACTGTCGGGCCGGGGTCTGGAGGCGCCCGGCGCCCGGCTGCTCGTCGAGGAGACCGTGGTGGGGCTGAGGGACGCCGTCAGCCAGGTGCGCGCCCTGGCCGAGGGCGGTGCGCCCCCGGTGCTGGTGACCGATGGGCTGGGGGCGGCCCTGGCGCACCTCGTCCGGCCCCTCGACGTCGTCACCCAGACCCGGCTGCCCGAGCGCAGACACTCCGCGGAGGTTGAGGAGACCGCCTTCTTCGTCGCCAGCGAGGCGATCGCCAATGCGGTGAAGCACGCCGGCGCCGACCACATCGAGATCGCCGTCGAGGAGACCGGCAGTGTCCTGACCGTCATCGTCACCGACGAAGGGGTGGGCGGGGCGGATCTCCGGCTGGGAACCGGACTGCGCGGCATCACCGAGCGGGTGGCGGCCTTCGGCGGCCTGCTGGTGGTCCGCGAGGCGCGACCGCGCGGCACGGTGGTGGAGGCGAGCCTGCCATGCGGGTAGTCATTGCCGAGGACCAGGTGCTGCTGCGGGACGGACTCGCACGGCTGCTGGAGAGTGCCGGCCACCTGGTGTTCGCCCAGGTCGGTGACGCCCGGGCGCTCATCAGCCAGGTCAACCTGAACCGTCCCGACCTGGTGATGGCCGACATCCGGATGCCGCCGAGCTACACCCACGAGGGGGTGCGAGCCGTGAGCACCCTGCGGCGGGCCTGGCCGCAGCTGGCGGTGATGATGCTCTCCCAGGTCGTCGACCAGGAGCTGGTGGACCAGATGAGGGATGGGGCCCCGCGGTCCTTCGGCTACCTCCTCAAGGACCGGGTGCTCGACACCGAGGTCTTCCTCGACCAGCTCGAGACGGTCGCCGCCGGTGGCACGGTCTTCGACCAGACGGTCGTCGACGACTACCTCAGTCGCGGTCGAGGACGGGTCGGCCGACTCACCGATCGCGAGGCGCAGGTGCTGCGGCTGGTGGCCTCGGGCCGCAGCAACGCCGGGATCGCCGACGCCCTGGTGATCTCCCGGCGCACCGTCGACGCCCACCTGCGCTCCATCTTCGCCAAGCTCGGCATCGAGTCCGCCGCCCACGACAACCAGCGCGTCCTGGCGGCTCTCGACTGGCTCGCCGGCTGATCCCGGGGACTCCTTGCAGGCGGGCCGCGCCGGTGGCGAGCCGGGCCGGGCGAGGGAGTCTCTCGATCCACCGTGTCGTCTGTAGGGTGGGAGCCGAGTTGCCCCCACGGAAGGACGAAGGATGATCAAGGTCGGTGTGTTCGGCGCGAAGGGTCGGATGGGCAGTGAGGTGTGCCGGGTGGTCGAGGCCGCCGAGGACCTCGAACTGGTCGGCGGGATCGGCCCCGGCCAGGACCGCTCCGCCCTCGAGGGCGCCGACGTCATCGTCGACTTCACCCAACCGGACGCCGTGATGGACAACCTGGCCTGGGCCATCGACCACGACATCGACACCGTGGTCGGCACCTCCGGGTTCACCGCCGAGAAGTACGACGCGCTGCGCGCCCAGCTGGCCGACCACCCCACCACCGGCTGCCTGGTGGCCCCGAACTTCGGCATCGGCGCGGTGCTCATGATGCACTTCGCCGAGCAGGCCGCCCGCTTCTTCGAGTCGGTCGAGATCATCGAGCTGCACCACGCACACAAGGCCGATGCCCCTTCCGGAACCGCCGTCGCCACCGCGGAGAAGATCGCCGCTGCGCGCAGTGCGGCGGGTCTGCCCGCCGTGCCGGACGCCACCACCCAGGAGATGGCCGGCGCCCGCGGGGCCACCGTCGACGGCATCCATGTCCACAGCGTCCGACTGCCCGGCCTGGTCGCCCATCAGCAGGTGATGCTCGGCTCCCTGGGTGAGACCCTCACCATCAAGCACGACTCCTTCGACCGGGCCTCCTTCATGGCCGGGGTGCTCGCCGGGGTGCGGTCGATCGGTTCGCGGCCCGGTCTGACCGTGGGCATCGAGGGTCTCCTCGGGCTCCAGTGAGGACCCGATGACCAGTCAGCCCGAGGGTCCCGGTGCCGATCCGTACCGCCGGCCCGGGATGGACGAGCCGACCCGGGTCCTCCCGGACCCGCTCGGCTCGCCCGACCCGCTTGACCCCACCGACCCGCGGACCCTCGTCGATCCCGACGGCGTCCCCACCCGGTCCCGGGGACGCAGGGACCCGGCCGGCGCCTCGGGATCGGGCGGGGGAGCACGCAGGGTGATCCGCAGACTGGCCACCGTGCTGCTGGTCGTCCTGCTGATCGTGGCCGCCGTGCTGGCCGACGCCGTCGCCCGGCAGCGCACCGAGCAGCATGTCGCCCAGCAGATCGCCACCCAGCTCGACACCCGCCAGGAGGACGTCGACGTCACCATCGGCGGCTGGCCCTTCCTCGCGGTGCTGGCCACCGACCGGCTGTCCTCGGTGGACCTGTCGATCCCCGTCGCCACCGTCACCCGGCAGGACCGCAGGGTGACCTTCCGCGATGTGGCGGTTCACGCCAGCGGAGTCCGCAACGCCCGCCATCTCGACCGGGGCATCATCGACCAGGCCGAGGCCAGTGCACGCCTCGACTGGGCGCAGCTCTCCCAACTCAGCGGCGCCACCATCACCTCGGCCGGGAACTCGCGGGTCCAGGTGGTGCGGAAGGTCGACGTCCTCGGGGCGCAGGTCGACGTCCAGGTCTCGGCGGTCCCGGGCATCAACCCCGCCGATCGCACCGTCACCTTCAGCGATCCCAAGGCCAGCGTGGACGGGATCACCATTCCCGCCTCGCTGCTGGGCCCGGCGATGTCGTCCATCTCGAAGAAGATGGTGCTGCCCGATCTGGGCTCGATGAGGTACCAGTCCCTGACCGTGGACTCCCGGGGGGCGAAGGTCTCGATGGCCGGCAGCCAGGTCGAGTTGAAGGATCTGCTCGCGAGCTGATCCGTCGGTCCCGATGTCAGCCCATCGCGAAGTCGCGAAGACCCTCCTCCGGTGCGGAGTTAGGGTACCCATGGTCAGGCAGCCTGACCACTGTCTTTGTTCTCTTTGTCCCCGATCCGGAGGTCACCCATGAATGTCGCCGAGCAACTCGTCCAGCAACTAGTGGACGCGGGGGTGCGGCGCATCTACGGGATCGTGGGGGACTCCCTCAACCCGATCGTCGACGCCGTGCGCAAGTCCGGCGGGTCCGCCAAGGGCGGGATCGACTGGGTGCACGTGCGCCACGAGGAGGCCGCCGCCTTCGCCGCCGCCGCCGAGGCCCAGTTGACCGGTGAACTGGCCGTCTGCGCCGGATCCTGCGGGCCGGGCAACCTCCACCTCATCAACGGCCTCTACGACGCCTACCGCTCCCAGGCGCCGGTGCTGGCCCTGGCCTCGCACATCCCCAGCGTCCAGATCGGCTCCAGCTACTTCCAGGAGACCCACCCCGACCGTCTCTTCGTGGAGTGCTCCTCCTACTGCGAGATGGTCTCCAGCCCCGATCAGGCGCCCCGGGTCGTGAACTCGGCGATCCGCCACGCGGTGGCCATGCAGAGCGTCTCGGTGATCACCCTGCCCGGTGACATCTCCGACCAGAAGGCCACCGCCCCCACCCCGGTCTACGTGCCGAGCCGTCGCCCGGTGCTCGCCCCCAACCCCGAGGACGTCAAGCAGCTGGTCACCCTGCTCAACGACTCCCGCAAGGTGGCGATCTTCGCCGGCGCCGGCGTCGAGGGAGCCCACGACGAGGTCATCGCGCTGGCCGACAAGCTCCAGGCCCCGATCGGCCACAGCCTGCGCGGCAAGGACTTCATCCAGTACGACAACCCCTTCGATGTCGGCATGACCGGCCTGCTGGGCTACGGCGCGGCCGCCGAGGGGATGAACGACGCCGACGTCCTGCTGCTGCTGGGCACCGACTTCCCGTACAACCAGTTCCTGCCCGACACCCTCACCGTCCAGGTGGACACCCACGCGGAGAAGCTGGGACGCCGCACCGACGTCTCCTTCCCGGTCCAGGCCGATGTCAAGGCCCTCGCCGAGGCCCTCACCCCGCTGGTGAAGCAGCACGACGACAAGTTCCTCAAGGCCACGATCAAGCGTCACGCCAAGATCATGAAGGCACCGGTCGGCTCGTACACCCGCAATGTCGAGCACCTCAAGCCGATCCACCCGGAGTTCGTCGCCCACACCCTCAACGAGGTTGCGGCCAAGGACGCCATCTTCACCGCCGACACCGGCATGTGCAATGTGTGGACCGCCCGCTACATCGACCCGCTGGGCACCCGCCGGCTGATCGGCTCCTTCCTGCACGGCTCGATGGCCGACGCCCTGCCGATGGCCCTGGGGGCCCAGGCCTCCCATCCCGGCCGCCAGGTCATCTCGGTCTCCGGCGACGGCGGACTGTCGATGCTCCTCGGTGAGCTGGTGACCGCGCGGATGCACAACCTGCCGATCAAGGTCATCGTGTTCAACAACTCCACCCTGGGCATGGTCAAGCTCGAGCAGCTGGTCAACGGTCTGCCCGACTTCGGCACCGATGTCCACGACGTCAACTACGCCGGGGTGGCCGCCGCGATGGGATTCCACGCCGAGCGGGTCGACGACCCCAAGGATGTCCGGCGGGCCCTGACCGACGCCCTGGACGCCGACGGTCCGGCCCTGGTGGAGTTCCTCACCGACCCGAACGCGCTGTCCCTTCCCCCCGAGATCAAGGGTGAGATGCTCATCGGTTTCGCAACCGCCATGAGCAAGGTGGTGCTCAACCGCGGAGCCGGCGAGATCATGTCGATGGCCACCTCGAACATGCGCAACATCCCACGTCGCTGAACCGACGACAGCCGCTCCGGGGGCGGTACTCAGATCAGGGAGATCTGCTACTCACCGATCCAGGTGTGCAGGCGGACCTCCCTGATCTGCACCGTGCCGTCCTCGGTGCCGGTCTGGCGGTGGGCGCCGTCGGCCTGCCAGCCGGCTGCGCTGAGGAAGGCGCGCAGGGTGTCGTCGGTGGTGCGCAACCACCAGGTGGCCCGGGTGAACCGGTCGGCCCGCAGGGTGTCGACGACGGCATTGAGCAGTCGCGACCCGTGCCCCCGGCCCCGATGGTCCAGATCGACGACGAACTCGGCGACCAGCGCATCGGTGGGCTCGGCGTCCTGGTCCTCGCTGGGGCCGATGGTGGCGAAGGCGCGCACCCGGGGCCCCTCCTCCCCGGGATCCAGGGCGACCAGGACCCTCAGCTCGGCGAGCGGTGGAGTGGCGATCGCGCGCCACCAGGTCTGCGTCATCTCCTCGACGCTCATCGACTCCAGCAGCCCGTGCAGATCCGGGTCGGCCTGCCAGACCCGGCGCTGCAGAGCGGCGATGGCGCCGGCCTCGGCGGGCAGGGCGAGCCTGACGGAAGGGGTTCCTGCGGTGGTCCCGGACATGCTCACACCCTATGTGGAGACGCCGCCGGACGATCCGAGGGGCTGCGCGGAGGTTCGCCCGAAGCAGCCCGTGCCGGGGCTGGTTCCCGCGGTGCCGACCCGTCCCGGGAGCGGCGGAACTGCATCTACCGGCGTCAACAGATAGGCTGGTCGTTGTGGCGAAGAATGGACTGAAGAACCCCCCTGCCCTCAAACCTGACGTGCTGCGGGTCATCCCGCTCGGCGGTCTGGGAGATGTGGGACGCAACATGTCCTGCTACGAGATCAACGGCGAGATGCTCCTCATCGACTGTGGAGTGCTCTTTCCCGAGGACGACCAGCCTGGCGTCGATCTCCTGCTCCCGGGCCTCGACTACCTCGACGACAAGCTGGACATGATCCAGGCCCTCGCGCTGACCCATGGTCACGAGGACCACATCGGCGCGGTGCCCTACCTGCTCAAGCGTCGGCCCGACATCCCGGTGTACGGCTCCCGGCTGACCCTGGCCCTGCTGGAGGCCAAGCTCAAGGAGCACCGCATCAAGGGCTACCAGCTCCACGTGGTGCGCGAGGGGGACACCGCCGAGATCGGCGAGCAGTTCGACCTGGAGTTCCTGGCCGTCAACCACTCGATCCCCGACGCCCTGGCGGTGTGCGTGCGCACCGACGCCGGCACCGTGCTCAACACCGGTGACTTCAAGATGGACCAGCTCCCCCTGGACCACCGGATCACCGACCTGCGCGGGTTCGGCCGGCTCGGCGAGGAGGGCGTCGACCTGTTCATGGTCGACTCCACCAATGCCGAGGTGCCGGGCTTCATCAAGTCCGAGACCGAGATCGAGCCGGCCATCGAGAGGGTCTTCGAGAAGGCCCAGAAGAAGCTCATCGTGGCCTGCTTCTCCTCCCACGTGCACCGTGTCCAGCAGGTCCTCAACATGGCCGTCAAGCATCACCGCAAGGTGTGTTTCGTCGGTCGGTCGATGATCCGCAACATGTCGGTGGCCCGCGATCTTGGCTACCTCCACGTGCCCGGCAACACGCTCATCGAACTGCGCGAGCTGGACAAGTACTCCGACTCCCAGGTGGTCATCGTCTCCACCGGTTCCCAGGGGGAGCCGCTGTCGGCGCTGGCCCGGATCGCCAACCGCGAGCACCGTGACATCTCGGTCGGCGAGGGGGACACCGTCCTGCTGGCCTCCTCGCTGATCCCCGGCAACGAGAACGCCGTCTACCGGGTCATCAACGGCCTCACCCGGCTGGGCGCCGTGGTGGTCCACAAGGGCAACGCCCTGGTCCACGTCTCGGGTCACGCCGCCGCCGGCGAGTTGCTGTTCGCCTACAACATCGTCCGGCCCCGCGCCGTGATGCCGATCCACGGCGAGATCCGTCACCTGATCGCCAACGCCGCCCTGGCCAGGTCCACCGGGGTGGCCGAGGAGAACGTCATCGTCACCGAGGACGGCGGGGTGGTCGATCTGGACGACGGCGTCCCGCACCTGGTCGGCAAGGTCGACGCCTCCTACATCTTCGTCGACGGCGCCGGTGTCGGCGAGGTCACCGAGGACTCCCTCACCGACCGCAAGCTGCTCGGCGAGGAGGGGTTCATCTCGGTGGTCGCCGGGGTCAACACCCGCGAGTCCTCGGTCATCTCGGGACCCGCCATCCAGGCCCGCGGATTCGCCGAGGGCGAGGAGTCCTACGACAAGATCCGCAAGCAGATCGTCAGCGAGCTCGAGAAGGCGATGAACGACGGCGTCGATGACCCCCACCGTCTCCAGCAGGTGGTGCGTCGCACCATCGGCCGATGGGTCTCCAAGACCTACCGTCGCCGTCCGATGATCGTTCCGGTCGTCATCGCGGTCTGACTGCTGGCCGGCGATTTGGAGTCGTCGGATCAGGGCATGTAGTCTGAACAGGTTCCTGCCTGGAACCCCCTTGCAGAATTACGAGTGTGTCGGCGCGCATGGCGCCGGCTGTTGAACAGGAGAACTCCCAGTGGCTGCTGTGTGTGACATCTGTGCCAAGCGCCCCGGTTTCGGACACAACGTCCCCTGGTCGAAGAAGCGGACCAACCGGCGGTGGAATCCCAATATCCAGCGCGTTCGTGCCGTCGTGAACGGCACCCACAAGCGGATGAACGTGTGCACGTCCTGCCTCAAGGCCGGGCGCGTCGAGCGCTGAGACCGCGCGGGCGTCTGCCCGCAGGCCAGGAAAGGGCCGACCCTCCATGCGGAGGGTCGGCCCTTCTGCGTTCCGGTGCACAGACCTGTCGGTGCACTCCGGTAGCCTCGCCAGAGTGGATGACGTCGTCTCACCGTGGTTGACCGGAGCCCAGCAGGAACTGCACCGCCCGCTGGCGGAGGTGCTGGGCACCAGGACCGCCAAGGCCTTCACCGCCCTGCACATCTCCACGGTCGGCGAACTGCTCTCCCACGTGCCCAGGCGGTACCTCACCGGCACCGAGACCACCGATCTGTCGCAGCTGGTGCCCGGCTCCGAGGTCGCCCTGGTCGCCGATGTGGCATCCGTGGAGGTGCACGACATCGCCGGCCCCGGCCACCGCCAGCGGCTGGAGGTCGGCCTGACCGACGGCAGGGCCACCCTGCCGATCACCTTCTTCGGCAAGGACTGGCTGGTCAAGTACTGGCAGAAGCAGTTCACCGCCAGCACCCACGGGATCTTCGTGGGCAAGGTCGGCACCTTCCGGGACCGGCCCCAGATCACCCATCCCGACTTCGTGATGTTCGACGCGAACGGCCGGATCGTCGGCAAGGCCGACAAGAAGACGATGGCCACCCAGGTGATGCGCCACGGCCTGGTCGGCCTCTACCCGGCCACCGCGAAACTGCCCACCTGGACGATCGCCGAGTGCGCGACCCTGGTGCTGGCCCAGGTGGGCCGGCAGCAGGACACCCTGCCCGACTGGCTGCGCGAGGAGGCCGACCTGCCCCGGATCTGGGACGCCTTCGAGGAGGTCCATCACCCCCACGACCTGAACAGCGCCGAGCAGGCCGCCGAACGCCTCATCTGGGAGGAGGCCATCGCCACCCAGGCGACGATGGCCTCCAGACGCCGGACGGCCGCCGGCCGGGAGGCCCCGGCCTGCCCGCCGCGACCCGACGGGATCCTGGCGGCCTTCGACGCCGTGATGCCCTTCACCCTCACCGCCGGTCAGCAGGAGGTCGGACAGCGGATCTCCGGTGAGCTGGCCGGCACCGCCCCGATGCAGCGGCTGCTCCAGGGGGAGGTCGGATCGGGCAAGACCCTCGTCGCGCTGCGGGCGATGCTCCAGGTCGTCGACGCCGGCCACCAGGCCGTCCTGCTGGCACCCACCGAGGTGCTCGCCCAGCAGCACCACGCCACGATCACCGGGCTGCTGGGAGATCTCGGGGCCGGTCGGGTGCTGGGGGCACCCGAGAACGCCACCGGCGTCGCCCTGCTCACCGGCTCGATGAACGCCGCCCAGCGCCGCGATGCGCTGTCCCGGATCGCCGATGGGTCGGCCGGAATCGTCATCGGGACCCACGCCCTGCTCACCGGCACCGTCGAGTACGCCGATCTGGGGCTGGTGGTCGTCGACGAGCAGCACCGCTTCGGGGTGGAGCAGCGCGGAGTGCTGACCTCCTCCTCCCGGCGTCACCCCCATGAACTGGTGCTCACCGCCACCCCCATTCCCCGCACCGTGGCGATGACGGTCTTCGGCGACCTGGAGGTCTCCAGCCTGCGCGAGCTGCCCGCCGGACGGGCCGACGTCCAGACCACCGTGGTCGACGTGCAGCAGCACCGCGGCTGGCTGGACCGGGCCTGGCAGCGGGCCCGCGAGGAGGTCGAGAAGGGGCACCAGGTGTTCGTCGTCTGCCCGCGCATCGACGCCCACGAACCCGACGAGAGGCCCGACGGGGCAGGCCCGGCCGAGGACCATCGGCCCCCCTCCGCCACCGTCGAGGAGCTCGCCCCGGCACTGTCCGGCGGACCGCTGAGGGGCCTGCACGTCGAGGCCCTTCACTCCCGGATGGACCCTGCCGACAAACAGCAGGTGATGGACCGGTTCGCCCGGGGAGCCTGCCAGGTGCTGGTCTCCACCACCGTGGTCGAGGTCGGCGTCGACGTCCCCAACGCCACCATGATGGTCATCATGGACGCCGACCGGTTCGGCGTCTCCCAGCTCCACCAGCTGCGCGGTCGAATCGGACGCGGCACGCTGCCCGGGCTGTGCCTGCTGGTCACCGGCGCCGAACCCGGAACCGACACCCGCGCCCGGATCGACGCCGTGGCGGCGACCCGCGACGGATTCGAGCTGGCCGAGCTGGATCTGGCCCAGCGCCGTGAGGGCAACGTCCTGGGCTCCTCCCAGGCCGGACGCCGCAGCCCGCTGAGGCTGCTCAAGGTCCTGGACCACGCCGAGATCGTCAGCGCCGCCCGCACCCTTGCGGAGCGCTGGATCGACAAGGATCCCGACGACCCCCGACTGCGCGACCTGGTCGCCTCGACCGAGCGGATCGCCGAGGGCGACCTCATGGAGCAGGGCTGACGGGAGCGCTGCGCCCCCGCCGCACCCGCCTTCCGCGGCCCCGGGACGCAGCCCCGTCCATCACGCCGTCAGCATGCGCTGCCGGCCGGATACTGCCCGACTACTTGTCGGTCGGCTCGGGGCCGAAGGCGAAGGTCCGCCCGCTGATCTGGCCGGGCTGGATGCGCACCCAGTTCTTCTTGACCGTGGGCACCCACGGCCGCAGCGGCATCTTCTCGCACAGCGCCAGCTCGTCGGGATCGGTGATGAGCTCTGCGCGTCCACGCAGCACCACACTCCACCCGCCGTCCTCCGACCAGCCGTCGGCCTCGAAGGCCACCGCGCTGTTGCGGACGATCTCGTCGAGCTTGCTGCCCGGGGCGGTGCGGAAGACAATCGACAGCCCGTCAACGACATAGTTGACCGGGAAGATCTGGGGCTGGTCATCGATGCTGGTGGCCAGCCGGCCGACCAGGGCGGTGTCGAGGTAACCCCAGCAGGAGTCCTCCTCGACAACGGACATCGGGCTCTCCTCATTGCTCATGGACTATTTCTACCAGCCCGGTGGGACTGGCGCAGGCACCAGGCAGATCACCGGGCGAGCGCGGCCGACCCTCGGCGGGCGCGGGGGCGAGATCTGCTCGCGAGGGTATCGCGCGGCGACTTCGATACCCTGAACCGGTGACCAGGATCATCGCGGGACGAGCCGGTGGGCGCCGGCTGCGCACCCCCGACGGGGACTCCACCCGACCGACCTCCGACCGCGTCCGCGAGGCCTTCTTCTCGAGCCTGGCGGCCTGGAACGGCACCTCCGACCAGCCCGCCGACACCCAGCTGGAGGGCCAGTCCGTGCTCGACCTGTTCGCCGGATCCGGGGCGGTGGGGCTGGAGGCCGCCAGCCGCGGCGCCAACCGGGTGGTCGCGGTGGAGAAGAACCCCCGGACCGCGGCCCTCATCCGGACCAACGCGAGGACCTGCGGTTTGGCCGAGCGTCTCACCGCGGTGGCCGCCGGCGCCGAACGGTATCTGGCCGGCGGGCTCCAGGCAGACCCCTTCGACGTCATCTGGTTCGACCCGCCCTACGCGGCCGACGCTGACCAGCTCGACGCGATGATCGCCGAGGCGGTCGGAGCCTTCCTGGCCCCCGACGGCCTGATCGCGGTGGAGAGGTCGGCCAGGGGCCGGGCGCCGGTGATGCCCGAGGGTCTGGACAGCTGGACCAACCGCTACGGTGAGACCGTCGTCCACCTCGCACAACCCACCAGGGAGCACTCGTGAAGGCCGTCATCTCGGGATCCTTCGACCCCATCACCCGTGGACACGTCGACATCATCACCCGCGCTGTCAGGCTCTTCGACGTCGTGGTGGTCGGGGTCGCGGTCAACTCGGCGAAGAACGGCATCTTCTCGATGGACGAGAGGGTCGCCTTCGTGCGGGACGCCGTCGCCCACGTCCCGGGCGTGGAGGTCGCCCCCGTGGAGGGACTGCTCGTCGACTTCTGCACCGCCCAGGGCGCCGAGGCCATCGTCCGGGGCCTGCGATTCGGCGGGGACTTCGACTACGAGCTGCAGATGGCCCACGTCAACAAGGCGATGAGCGGGATCGAGACGGTGCTGCTGCCGGCCGGCCGGGAGTTCGGGACGATCAGCTCCACGATCATCCGGTCGGCGGCCAGCAACGGCGGCGACGTCTCGGACTTCGTCCCCCCGGCGGTGGCCGCCGCGCTGAAGGAGCGGTTCGGGGGCTGAGATCCCCACGCCTCGAGGGCCTGCCCGTCGTCGCCGGGTCGGTGGAGGCCGATTGAGGTTTTGCCCGGCGATTGAACCGTTGTAGAGTAAGCGGTCGGTCATGACCTCGTCATGGTCCATCGGTTGAAGGGAATGCTGCGATGAACACCAACCATCGCCGCAGTGGCGCCTCTCGCGATCTCATCTTCGAGACTCACGACCTGCGTCGACGTGCGGGTCAGATGATGCAGGTCCAGCGCGACGCCCGGGCACCTCAGGACCTCGGCTTGGACATGATCGGCGTTCCCGAGGACTCTCCCGTCGACCTGGACCTGCGTCTGGAGTCGGTGATCGAGGGGATTCTCGTGACCGGAACCGCCGAGGTCACACTGACCGGGGAGTGTTCACGGTGCCTGGAACCGATTGAGGAGAAGTCCTCCTTCGACCTCCAGGAGCTGTACTACTACCCGGGACATGAGCCCGAGGAGGATGCCAACCGGGTGAGCGACGAGGAGGAGATCGATCTCGAGCCCGTCCTGCGCGAGGCAGTGGTGCTGAACCTGAAGTTCAGCCCGCTCTGTCGCTGGGACTGCGCGGGATTGTGCCCCGAGTGCGGGGCCAACCTCAACACGCACCCGGATCACGACCACGGGGAGAGAATCGATCCCCGATGGTCGGGGTTGAAGGATCTCGGAGCGGTTCTGGCCGATCCCGACTCGGACCGGTCCCAGGCTTGACGGTTCATGGCCCCGACGGGCGATGGATCTGACCGGTCATCAAGACGGCACACACATGAAGGACGACACCGCAGAGGCGGCGTCGCAGGATGAGGAGATTATCGTGGCAGTCCCGAAGCGGAAGATGTCCCGCAGCAACACCCGGAGCCGTCGTTCGCAGTGGAAGACGTCCGCCCCCACCCTGGTCACCTGCGCCAACCCGGCCTGTGGACAGAAGCATCTGCCCCACACCGCGTGCCCGTCGTGCGGCGAGTACGGTCCGCGCGGTGACCGGCGTCAGGTCACCGAGGCCTGATGACCGACTGCTCCGACCAGGAGCAGGGCGCGCAGGCAGGCCGGAGGGGTCCCGCAGAGGATGCGAGCTGGCCCTTCCTGACACTGCTCGAGGAGCTGGGAATCGAGATCGATCCTCAGCTCCTTCAGCTTGCCCTCACGCATCGCTCCTACGCCTTCGAGAACGGCGGGATACCGACCAACGAGAGACTCGAGTTCCTCGGTGACGCCGTCCTGGAGGTCGGTGTCACCGAGTACCTCTACAACGCCTACCCGGCCTTCGCAGAGGGGCGGATGGCCAAGCTGCGCGCCGCGGTGGTGAGCACCGTCTCCCTCGGGGGTGTCGCCCGGAGCCTGCAGATCGGCCCGCGGGTGCTGCTCGGACGGGGCGAGGAACTCACCGGCGGACACGACAAGACGCACCTGCTCGCCGACACCACCGAGGCCCTGCTGGGCGCGGTGACCCTGTCGGCGGGGCTGGCCGAGGGGGTGCGACTGGTCCACCACCTGTTCGATCCGCGCATCGACGAGGCGGTCCGCTCCGGGGCGGGCACCGACTGGAAGACCGCCCTGCAGGAGATGTGCGCCGAACTGCACCTGGACTCCCCGCAGTACCGGATCGAGGGCTCGGGGCCCGACCACGACCGCCGCTACCTCGCTCGGGCCGTCGTCGGCGGCCGCGAGCGCGGCGGGTATGTCGGCCACAACAAGAAGGAGGCCGAGCTCGGCGCCGCGAGGCTGGCCATCGACGAGCTGGTCGCCGAGCACCACATCCCGGTACCGGATGCCTGAACTTCCCGAGGTCGAGACGATCAGGCGCGGTCTGGCCGCCCTGGTGTCCGGCCGACAGGTGGTCGGCGTCACGGTGCTCGACGATCGGGCGGTGAGGCGTCAGCGGGGCGGCCCCGAGGCCTTCATCGCATCGTTGAGTGGGTGCACCCTGCTGGAACCGCGCCGGCGCGGCAAGTATCTCTGGTTCCCCCTGCGGGGGACTGATCGGTCGACCGTCGACGATGCCCTGCTGTGTCATCTGGGTATGAGCGGTCAGTTCCGGGTCGACGACGCCGGCGCTCCGCTGGAGCGTCACACCCGCGTCATGGCGGACCTGGACGACGGCGCCCAGCTGCGCTTCCTCGATCAACGGCTCTTCGGAGGCCTGCAGATCAGCCCTGCCGGGGCGGATCTGCCCGCCGAGATCGCCCACATCGGGCCCGACCCGTTCTCAGACGGCTTCGACCCCCGACGCGCGGGGGCACTTCTGCGGGCCCGGCGCAGCACCCTCAAGAGGTCCCTGCTCGACCAGACCCTGGTCTCGGGGATCGGCAACATCTATGCCGACGAGACCCTCTGGCGGGCGCGACGCCACCCTGAGACGCCGACCGGCCGACTGCGGGCCGCAGAGGCCGGCGCACTGTACGAGACCGCACGCCAGGTGATGGCGGAGGCCCTGGTCGCCGGGGGCACCTCCTTCGACTCCCTGTACGTGCGGGTCAACGGCGAGTCGGGCTACTTCAGTCGCAGGCTCGACGTCTACGGCAGAGCCGGACAGCCCTGCCGTAGATGCGGCACCCCGATCACCCGGATGGCCTTCATGAACCGCTCCTCCCATCTGTGCCCGCACTGTCAGCGATGGCCCAGAGGGGTTCCGCGTCCACCCGCCCCACTAGGATCGCCGAGGTGACCATGACCCGTTCAACTCCCGGTGACCACCGCCGTCACCTGGCAGAGTTCATCAAGTTCGGCCTGGTCGGCGGCTCCGGGGTGCTGGTCAACATGCTGGTCGCCCTGGTGATGAACAAGGCCAACGGAGGCACCAGGAACTCCCAGCAGATCCTGTTCAACCTGTTCGGCACTCCCTGGAACTTCCGGTTCACCAGCCTGGTGTGGATCGTGGCCTTCATCGTCTCCAACATCGCCAACTTCCAGCTCAACCGCTCCTGGACCTTCAAGAGGGACCGGCGCCGCAGCTGGTGGGCCGAGTTCTGGCCGTTCTTCTCGGTCGGGACGGTGGCTGCCTTCGTCGGGATGTTCATCAAGATCGCCCTCACCAACCCCACCTCGCCGGTCTTCCTGTCGGCGTCCTTCTTCCACGAGGAGGCGGGTCTGCACTCGAGGGAGTACTGGTCGCAGATCATCACGATCGCCATCACGACGCCGATCAACTTCGTGGTCAACAAGCTGTGGACCTTCCGCACCATCCGCCACCGCGAGGAGGAGTCGTCCGGCTCCCGCGCCGGCCGCGCCGCCTCGAATGTGAAGACGAGCTAAGGATCCCCTTAACTGAGTCTGGGAAGGGGTGTCCTGGTTGTGGTCGGACCATTGCGACATGCACTCTTGAACCGGTGTGCGGGCAGTGGGTCGGCACACCGGCAGTGAGAGGCAGTACTGGTGGCGTTCACATTCATCATCTCGATGGTGGTCATTCTTCTGGTCGCCGCGGGAGTCGCCGCGGTCGTGTGGGCCGGGCTGAGGGAGCCGCGCACACCGGTCACCGGAAGCGGGCTGACGGCGGTCGCGGCGCGGACCGGCCGAATCCTCAACGGTGACGAGCACGCCGCCGACATCCTGCAGCTGGTGAAGGTCCCGGTGCGCACCGGCCGCCCGCAGTCGACCGATCCCCGCACGCACTGACCCGACAGGTTCGGATCCGCACGGTGCGACCGTGCGTACACCGGGCCCCGGCCACGCCGGGGCAGGCCGGTAGGATCATCCCGTGCCATCTTCCATGATCTTCGTGTGGACGCTGTTCGGCGTCCTGGTGCTCGCAATCGTCGTCGGGGTGAGTGTCGCCCTCGTCAACCGCTACCGGGTCCTCAAGGGGGGCAAGGCCCCCCACGAGGTGGAGGCCCCCCGACCCGGTGAGCCGGCGGAGCAGGCGACGCCCACCGAGACGCCGACCAGCCCCGCACCGACCGGCGGGGCCCCGGCTGCCGAGGACACCACGTCTCAGCCCACCGCACCCGCTGCCGAGGCTCCCGTCGAGCTGGAGGCTCCCGAGGCGCCGGCCTCGCGGATGGCCCGGCTGCGCCGGCGACTGGCCGGCAGCAACAACGCTCTGGCCCGCGGACTCGCCCAGCTACTGAGCGCGGACCATATCGATGAAGACACCTGGGACGACTTCGAGACCGCCCTCATCACCTCCGACCTGGGGGTCGGACCGACCACCGAGCTGGTCGAGAAGCTTCGTGGCGAACTGGCTCTGGACGGCGTCGCCGATCCCGACCAGGCCCGCGCTGTGCTCCACCGCGAACTGGTCGGCCTGGTCGACCCGGCGATGGATCGCCGGCTCAACCTCGACCATCCCGAGGGCAAGCCGGCCGTCGTCCTGATGGTCGGCGTCAACGGAACCGGCAAAACCACCACCTGCGGCAAACTCGCCCGGGTCCTGGTCGCCGAGGGACACTCCGTGCTGCTGGGTGCGGCCGACACCTTCCGTGCGGCCGCCAGCGAGCAGCTGGAGACCTGGGGGGACCGCGTGGGGGTGCGCACCGTCCGCAAGGACGAGGGCGCCGATCCGGCCTCGGTGGCCTACGAGGCCGTTCAGGCGGGAATCGATGAGGGCGCCGATGTCGTCCTCATCGACACCGCCGGTCGCCTCCACACCAAGTCCGGGCTGATGGACGAGCTGGGCAAGGTCAAGCGCGTCATCGAGAAGCTCGCCCCGGTCTCCGAGGTGCTTCTGGTGCTCGACGCGACGACCGGCCAGAACGGGCTCACCCAGGCGAGGATCTTCGCCGAGGTGGTCGACGTCACCGGGATCGTGCTGAGCAAGCTGGACGGTTCGGCCAAGGGCGGGATCGTCGTCCAGGTGCAGCGCGAGCTGGGCGTTCCTGTCAAGCTCATCGGGCTCGGCGAGGGACCCGACGACCTGGCCCCCTTCGACACCGAGCAGTTCGTCTCCGGACTGATGGGGGAGTAGGTCCGATGACCGCGAATCTGCCGGAGAACGGGACCTTCGGCCATCCCGACGTGGAGCCGGTGCACCTGGACTCGGCCCGGGTCGCCGTGCTGATTCCCTGTTACAACGAGCAGGCCACCGTGGCGAAGGTTGTCCGGGACTACCGGGCGGCCCTGCCGACGGCACAGGTCTACGTCTACGACAACAACTCGACCGACCGCACCGCCGAGATCGTGGCAGACCTGGAGGCCAGTGACGACCGCGTGCACCTGCGTCACGAGTGGCGCCAGGGCAAGGGCAATGTCATTCACTCGATGTTCCGCGACATCGATGCCGACTGCTACGTGATGATCGACGGGGACGACACCTATCCCGCCGAGTACGCCCCCCAGCTGGTCGAGCTGGTGCTCACGGGCAGGGCCGACATGGCGATCGGCGACCGCCTGTCGACGACCTACGCGACCCAGAACAAGCGGCCCTTCCATGAGATGGGCAACACCGTTGTCCGTAGTCTCATCAACCACCTGTTCCGATGCGACATCACAGACATCATGACCGGGTACCGGGCCTTCTCCCGCACATTCGTCAAGGGGTTCCCGGTCCTGTCGCGAGGATTCGAGATCGAGACGGAGATGTCGATCCACGCGGTCGACAAGAACCTCAAGGTGCGCGAGGTACCGATCGACTACCGCGACCGTCCCGAGGGGTCGGCCTCCAAGCTCGACACCTACTCCGACGGCTGGAAGGTGCTGCGCACCATCTTCCGGCTGTTCAAGAACTACCATCCACTGGCTTTCTTCGGATGGCTCGGTGCCCTCTTCGCAATCGCCTGTGCGGTGACCTTCCTCCCGGTGTTCCTGGAGTATCTGCGGTCCGGCGAGGTACCCCGGTTCCCCACCCTGATCGTCTCGGTCGCGCTGGGCATGGCGGCCGTGCTGTGCTGGGCGGTGGCGCTCATCCTCGACGTCGAGGTGGCCAAGAGCCGCCAGCTGTACGAGGTGATGACGAACTACCACGACCACATCGAGAGGTTGCTGGCGGCCAATCGGTCCCAGCTGGACCCGCAGTTGCGCGAGCGCACCGGCCCGGATCCGGCGCAGCGCGTGGAACGGTCCCAGGGCGCGGGGCAACATCGCAGTGGCTGAGAGCGAGCGGATCGGCAGGCAGGCCTCCGGGGCGGCCACTGCGCCGATCGGCATCATCTTGATGGTGGTGTCCTCACTGTTCACCTGTACCGGCCAACTGATGTGGAAGCTGGCCGCCACCGGGAGGGCGGCTGAGATCGTCATCGGCTTCGGCTGCTACGGGGTCGGCGCGCTGCTGATGCTGATCGCCTACCGATTCGGCGAGCTGTCGGTGCTGCAACCGATCCTGGGGTTGTCCTATGTGCTCAGCCTGCTGGCCGGCTGGACATGGCTGGGGGAGCAGATCACGGCCGGACGAGTCATCGGGGTGGCCGCGGTAGTGGCAGGCGTCGCGATGGTCGCCAGGAGCGCGCGGTGACACTGCTGCTGTGGGCGGGGATGCTCACCATGACCCTGATCGGTGCGCTGTCGAGCTGGATGCTCAAGCTCGCATCGGGGGATCTGCGCCCGGCGCGGCTGATCCGCAACTGGCATCTGTGGGCCGGTGCTGCGGGCTATCTGTGCGCCGCTGTCATCAACATCTGGGTGCTGCGCCACATGGATCTCTCGGTGGTGCTGCCGATGACCGCACTGACCTACCTGTGGACTCTGCTGCTGGCCCGTTTGTTCCTGGGCGAGAGCCTCGATCGGTGGAGGATCGGCGGGGTCACGGCGATCCTGGTCGGCGTCGTCCTGATCGCGACGACCTGAGGTGGGTCGGATGGATGAGGTGGAGTGATGTCTGAGTGGACGGATCGGTGGCAGTCGGCCGAGGGAGTCAGGGGGATGGCCGGCGGCCCGGCGGGTGTGCTGATCAGTCTGGTGTGCTCGGCGGTGCTGACAGCCGGGTGGTGGTTCACCGGCCACACCGGCCTCCCGTCGGCGGGCCAGTGGATCGCGATGGCGATCGGATGGCTGGTGCTGGCCTCCGCGGTGCGGCTGAGCGCCACGATCCGCCGGCCCGGGCTGTGGCTGGTGGCGATCCTGCTCGGAGCGGTGCTGGCCATCATGAGGGTGCTCGGGGGTCGCTTCGATCCTGCTCTGCATCCGCCCTACCGGCACACCCGGATCTCGCCCTGGGTCGAGTTCGCGGTCGACTGGCTGATCGCGGTGCCGGTGATATGCGTCCTTCTGGAGGTCCTCGCCCATCCCCGCCGGGTGCGTTCCCAGAAGCTCACCGCAGGCCGAAAGGCCGCCTGGTGGGCGATCTCTGCAGTGCTGATGCTGGCAGCCTGGGCCCCCTACCTGCTGGCCTTCTGGCCCGGCATCGTGGTGCGCGACTCCTGGTCGTCGATCCGGATCGGCACCGGCATGCAACCGCTCAACAATCACCACCCGATCGCCTTCTCACTGCTGGTCGGGATGTGCATCAGGATCGGCGGCAGCTTCACCGCCGGCACCGCGGTGTTCTCCGTGCTGCAGGCCCTCCTGCTGGCCTTCGGGCTGGCGATCTGCGTGGTCTGGCTGCGCTATCGCGCAGGGCCTGTGCCCGCCATCCTGGCGCTGGCCTGGTTGGCCCTCGACCCGTCGGTGGCGATGTGGTCGATCACCATGCAGAAGGACACCCTGTTCGCACTGGTGATGACCCTGATGACGGTGCTGCTCGCCGAGGCAGGGCTGCGCGGCTGGACCTGGCTGACGCGGCCATGGCCGCTGGCGGGATTCCTGACAGGCCTGGTGGGCCTGTCCTTCACCCGCAACAACGGGACCTACATCGTCGCCTTCATGGTGGCGGGGGTCTGCCTGTTCCTCATCCCACGCCTGGTTGCGCCACGGCGCCACGGGTGGCGGTGGTGGGCGGTGCCGATCAGCTCGGCGATCGTGATGGCGCTGGTGTTCGCCCTACAGGGGCCCGGCTACAAGAAGGCTGGCATGGTGCCCAGCGATTTCGTGGAGGCGGCCGGGCTGCCGCTTCAGCAACTGGCCTGGGCGAACCGGTACGGACACCTGACGGCCGCCCAGCAGCGGACGCTGGCCCATCTGATGCCTCTGGAGCGGATGCGCCAGGACTACAACCCGACCCTGTCTGACAACATCAAGTTCGATCCGCGCGGGTTCAACAACCGCTGGCTCAACCACCACCGTCGCGAGTTCATCAGGACCTGGGCGCAGGCGATGCCGGCCAACCGCACCGGTTATGCGCTGTCGTGGTATGCCCTGGCGGGCCGGTATCTCGATCCCGGATCGGTCTTCCTGAGGGTCGACCCGGGCACCAAGCGGGGTTCGGGCAGCATCGTCATCGATGACCGCGACCGGCTCGCGACGGTCAGCGGGGGAAGGCTGGGCGCTGGACAGCTGCTGGACGTCGCCCGAACGGTGTCCACGAACCCGGTGACCGGCCTGACCTATCGGATGCCGCTGGTCATCTGGGCGGCGATCCTGGCGATGTGCTCGGCACTGCTGGCCAGACGTCCACGCGGCTCGCTGGCCTTCCTGCCGTTGATCGGGATGGTCCTGACGCTGCTGATCGCGGCACCCCTGACCGATTTCCGCTACGCGGCGGCAGGCCATGTCGGACTTCCCTTCCTGCTGCTGGCGCTGTGGGCCGGGGCGCACCGTGAGGAGGAGGCATCGTGACCACTCGGACACCGCTGCTGCTGGTCGGCATCATGAGTCCGCAGCTGGCCTGGGCGATGATGGGCCTGGCGGTGCTGGTCCCCATCCTGATCGGTCTGTGGTGGGGGTGGCGGGCCACCGGCGGTCGGCTGCGCAGAATCGGGCGGGGGATCGGCCGCGCACTGCTGGTGTTCTGCTGCCAGCTCATCGCCCTGGTCGCGGTCTTCCTGCCGATCAACAACACCTACGGCTTCTACACCAGCTGGGGAGAACTGATCGGCGAGGCGCCGGCCGCCCCGCGCCACGACCTGGTCGACATCCACAGCCCGCAGGTCAAGCGGATCGCGATCTCCAAGAACAACCCGCAACCCGACGGCCTGATGGCCGGCATCATGATGCCCGGCACCGACCCGCGCAACGCCCATGTCCCGGTCTGGCTGCCCCCGCATTACTTCGAGCGCTCCCAGACCCACACCCGGTTCCCGGTCCTCTACTGGATCGGCGGAGAGGGGGACTCCGGGGACCGCGACAACATCTCGATCCCGCTGGTCGGCCCCGCCCTCAACCTCATCAAGAACTACCAGGCCAATCCCTTCGTCATCGTCTTCCTGCCCGGGGAGATCCGCACCGGGCAGGACACCGAGTGCACCGATGTCGGCGGGATCAACCAGCAGAGCTGGATCATGCGCACCGCCATCACCAGGATCCAGAAGCACTACCGGGTGGGCCGCACGGCCGCCTCGAAGTTCGTGGCCGGCTACAGCACCGGCGGCTACTGCGCCGCCAACTTCACCATCAAGTACCACACCGAGTTCCGCGCCGGATTCGGCCTGGCGCCGTACTACCACCCGGTCTACGGGCAGCCCCAGCTCTCCCAGGTCACCCAGCAGACCCGTGACGAGAACTCGCCGATCATGCGGGTCAAGGCGAGGAATGTGCCCAGTGAGGTCCGCTTCCTGTCGGTGATGAGCCGGGCGGACAAGTCCACCTGGGGGGACGCCGCCAACCCGGCGATGTCCTACGGACAGGTCTGGGCCGACGGCCAGGACTTCTGGAACCACGCCCATACGATGGACCAGTTCGCCTTCATCCTCACCGCCGAGGGAGGTCACCACACCAGCACCTACACCCCCTTCATCTCGGAGTCGATGCGGTGGTTGGGACAGTACGGACTGTGAGTCGCGGGGTCCATCGGCGGTACTGTGGTCGTTGACTGCCAGCACAAGTCCACCGAAGGAACTCACCCGTGTTCGACACACTCCAGGATCGACTCGCAGCGACCTTCAAGGGCCTGCGCGGCAAGGGCCGACTGACCGACGCCGACATCGACGCCACCGCGCGTCAGATCCGCATCGCCCTGCTGGAGGCCGACGTCAACCTCGGCGTCGTCAAGGAGTTCGTCGCCGCCGTCAAGCAGCGCTGCCGCGGCGAGGAGTTGTCCAAGGCCCTCAACCCGACCCAGCAGATCGTCAAGATCGTCAACGAGGAACTGGTCGGCATCCTCGGCGGGGACACCCGCACCGTGCGGTTCGCGAAGAACCCCCCGACCGTCATCATGCTCGCCGGCCTCCAGGGAGCCGGAAAGACCACCCTGGCCGGCAAGCTGGCCCGCTGGTTCAAGGACGAGGGTCACTCCCCGATGCTGGCGGCCTGCGACCTGCAGCGTCCCAACGCCGTCACCCAGTTGCAGGTGGTCGGCGAACGCGCCGGCGTCAAGGTCTTCGCACCCCAGCCCGGCAACGGCGTCGGCGACCCGGTCGCGGTGGCCCGCGAGTCGGTGGAGGAGGCCCGCCGCAAGCTCTACGACGTCGTCATCATCGACACCGCCGGACGACTCGGCGTCGATGCCGAACTCATGCAGCAGGCGGCCGACATCAAGGCCGCCACCAGCCCCGCCGAGACCCTCTTCGTCGTCGACGCGATGATCGGCCAGGACGCCGTCAACACCGCGGTGGCCTTCCAGGAGGGCGTCGGCTTCGACGGGGTGGTGCTCACCAAGCTCGACGGCGACGCCCGGGGCGGCGCTGCACTGTCGATCGCCCGGGTGGTCGGGCGGCCGATCATGTTCGCCTCCTCCGGCGAGGGCCTCAAGGACTTCGACGTCTTCCACCCCGACCGGATGGCCTCCCGGATCCTCGACATGGGCGACATGCTCACCCTCATCGAGCAGGCCGAGAAGGCCTTCGACAAGGAGCAGTCCCAGGCGGCGGCGGAGAAGCTGCTGGCCGGCAAGGGCCAGTTCGGCCTCGACGACTTCCTCGGCCTGATGCGGCAGATGCGCCAGATGGGGCCGATGTCCAAGATCATGGGGATGCTCCCCGGGGTCGGCCAGATGAAGAACCAGATCTCCGACATCGACGAGCGCGAGGTCGACCGGATCGAGGCCATCATCCTGTCCATGACCCCCGCCGAGAGGGCCGACGTCGGGATCCTCAACGGCTCCCGCCGCTCCCGGATCGCCAAGGGGTCGGGAGTCGAGGTGAGAGACGTCAACAACCTGGTCAACCGATTCGTCGACGCCCGCAAGATGATGACCCAGATGAGCCAGGGGATGGGCGGCGGGATGGTCGGGTCGATGGCCAAGCACGGCGCCAAGCAGCAGCGCAAGAAGCAGCAGAAGCGCCGCAAGGGGGCCTCCGGCAATCCTGCCAAGAGGGCCGCCCAGGAGAAGGCCGGCACCTCCCAGAAGCCCGCCGAGACCGGCAATCCGTTCGGCACCCCGGCGGCCGGGCTGCCCACCTCCCAGGAGGACCTCAGCAAGGCGATGGCCGACTTCCGGATGCCGCCCGGCATGGAGCAGATGTTCAACCAGAAGAACAAGGGCCCGCGCTGAGATGACAGGGCCACAGGACGGCGCGCCGCTGTTCCACACCCACACCCACGACGGATCCACCCACACCCACATCGATCCCGCCGCGATGGCCCGCCTGGCCCCGGCCGAGGACCTGCGGATCCGCGCAGTGGTGCTGCCCGCCGGTGACCAGCGCGACCTGTGGATCCACGACGGAGTGCTCGTCGAGGGCCCGCTGCCCGGAGCCCGGACCCTCGCCCGGGACTGCTGGGTGATGCCCGGCCTGGTCGACGCCCACAATCACATCGGGCTGAATGCCAAGGGCGCGGTGAGTCACCAGGAGGCGGAGAGCCAGGCGATCACCGAGTCGAGAGCCGGCACCCTGCTGATCCGCGACGCCGGATCACCGGTCGACACCCACTGGATCGACGAGCGCGAGGACCTTCCCCGGATCATCCGGGCCGGGCGCCACATCGCCCGCCCCAGGCGCTACATCCGCAACTACGCCGCCGAGGTCGACCCGGACGAACTGGTCGCCGAGGTGGACCGGCAGGCCCGGGCCGGCGACGGCTGGGTCAAACTCGTCGGCGACTGGATCGACCGCGAGGTCGGCGACCTGGCCCCGCTGTGGCCCCAGGACGTCGCCCGGGCGGCCATCGAGAGGGCCCACCAGATCGGTGCCCGGGTCACCGCCCACTGCTTCTCCGAGGAGGCCCCGGCGCAGCTGGTGGCGGCCGGCATCGACGGGATCGAGCACGGCACCGGACTGACCGACGAGACGATCTCCCAGATGGCGGTGCGCGGGGTGGCCCTGGTGCCCACCCTGGTCAACATCGAGAACTTCCCCGCCATCGCGGCCTCGGCCGACGGCAAGTTCCCGGTCTACGCGGCCCACATGCGCCATCTGCACGCCCACGTCGCCGAGACCGTCGGCAAGGCGGTGGACGCCGGGGTCCCGGTGTTCGCCGGCACCGATGCGGGAGGCACCGTCCCGCACGGCCTGGCGAGCCGGGAGGTGAGGATGCTCGCCGAGATCGGCGGCGCCGAGTTCGCCCTCGGGGCGGCCTCCTGGCGGGCCCGGCAGTGGCTCGGCGGCCCTGGCCTCGATCTCGGCGACTCGGCCGACCTGCTGGTCCTGGACGCCGATCCGAGGCAGGACCTGAGCACCCTGGAGCGGCCCCGGCACATCGTGCTGCGCGGCCGGGTGCTGCTCGACCGGCCTGAGCAGGCCTGACCTCCCGTCGAGTTTCCGTCGGACCGGCCAGTTGTGGCAGAATGACGGGAGCTTCTGCCCGGTCGGTACCCTCTCACACCGTCCGGGCGGTTCCTCGGAGTCATTGCCGTGTCCCCACACCGGCAGTGTCCCCACCCGTCTTCCCGGGCCGACGGTCCGGGTGATCCCATTAGGAGAATCCACACACGTGTCTACCAAGATTCGTCTGAAGCGTCTCGGCAAGATCCGCACCCCGCACTACCGCGTTGTCGTCATGGACTCGCGGACCAAGCGCGACGGACGTGCCATCGAGGAGATCGGCCAGTACCACCCCAAGAGCGACCCGTCGATCATCTCGATCGACTCAGAGCGCGTCCAGTACTGGCTCGGCGTCGGCGCCCAGCCCAGCGTGGCCGTCGTCGCCCTGCTCAAGCGGACCGGCGACTGGCAGACCTTCACCGGTGACGGAAGCCAGTCCGGGGTCACCCCGCAGCCGGCCCGCCCCAACAAGGACGAGGTCTTCGACGCCGCCCTCGCCGAGGCCGACGAGGCTCCTCGCGAGGCCATCACCAAGAAGGCCGACGCCGAGGAGGCCCCGGCGGAGAAGGCCGAGGACTGACATGCTGACCGACGCTCTTGAGCACTTGGTCTCCGGCATCGTCTCCCACCCCGATGACGTGCGGGTCCGTGAGAAGCAGTTGCGCCGCGGGCCGATGCTCGAGGTGCGCGTCAACCCGTCCGACATCGGCAAGGTGATCGGCCGCCAGGGCCGTACCGCATCGGCGCTGAGGACGGTCGTGGATGCCCTCGCTGGAGGCGAGCAGGTCCGCGTCGACTTCGTCGATGTCGACCGTCGCGGCGGACGTCATCGCTGAGCACACCGGAGCTGTCGGCGGCCGTGACCCGAGAAGGGTCACGGCCGTTCGTCACGTTCAGCCCCCAGTCGGGGAGTCGAAGGAGAAGAGATGAGCGAGTCGTCGCACAGCGGGTCGGTCGAGGTGGTGGTGGGACGGATCGGCAGGGCCCACGGTCTGCACGGTGAGGTGGCCGTCTCGCTGCGCACCGATGAGCCCCAGACTCGGTTCGCCCAGGGGGCGACCCTGCGGGTCGAGGGCAGCGGGCGCGAACTGCACGTTCAGCAGACCCGCAGCCAGTCGGCCGCCTTCCAGGTGCGCTTCCGTGAGATCGATACCCGTACCGGGGCCGAGGCCCTTCAGGGCAAGATCCTGGTCGCCGATGTGGCGGCCGAGGAGAGGCCGACCGGCGAGGAGGAGTACTACGACCGGCAGCTGCGCGGGCTGGCGGTCCTGGACTGGCAGCAGCACCGGATCGGCCGGGTCAGCGATGTCATCCATCTTCCCGCCCAGGATCTGCTGGCGATCGACGTCGACGGTCAGGAGAGGCTGGTGCCCTTCGTGAGCGCCCTGGTGCCGACGGTCGATCTGGATGCCGGGACCCTCACCCTGGCCGATGTCGGCGGGCTGGTCGACGCCGACGCCGAGGAGGCGCGCTGAGACATGAGTGCTGCGCTGAGGCTCGACTACCTGTCCATCTTCCCCGACTACTTCCAGGTGCTGCACCTGTCCCTGCTCGGACGGGCCGTGGAGCACGGGATCGTCGAGGTGCACTCCTGGGACCTGCGGGACTGGACCCATGACCGGCACCGCACGGTCGACGACACCCCCTGCGGAGGGGGAGCGGGAATGGTGATGAAGCCCGATCCCTGGGGGGAGGCCCTCGACGAGCTGCTGGGCCCCGATCCCGACCCGGAGGTCCACGTGGTTGTCCCCACGCCGTCCGGCTACCCGTTCCGCCAGAGCGACGCCGAGGACCTGTCGCGGGTGCGCAGGATCGTGTTCTGCTGCGGCCGCTACGAGGGCATCGATCATCGGGTGCTGGACTACATCGGGAGTCGCTGGACCCTCCACGAGCTCAGTCTGGGCGACTACGTGCTCAACGGGGGAGAGGTCGCCGCGCTGGCGGTCACCGAGGCCGTCGCCAGGCTGGTTCCCGGGGTGATCGGCAACCCGGAGTCCCTCACCGAGGAGTCCTACGCGCCCGGTCAGGACGGCCTGCTGGAGTACCCGGTGTACACCAGGCCGATCTCCTGGCGCGGCCTGGATGTGCCCGAGGTGCTGATGAGCGGACACCACGGTCGGATCGCCCAGTGGCGCCACGACCAGTCGGTGGAGCTCACCCGCAACCGTCGGCCCGATCTCATCTGAGCCCAATCGGGGGGTCCACTACACAGTGACGTAGTGGGTTGGCTATGGTGTCGCCGTGGCGACTACAACACTTAGTACTCATCAGAGAGCGGTGCGATCAAGCGTCGCGGCGAAGGCCCTTATGGCCGTCACCGGCCTGATCCTGGTCCTGTTCCTGCTCTTTCACATGTTCGGCAACCTTAAGATCCTCATGAGCGTCGAGGACTTCAACCACTACGCGGGATTCCTGCGCACCATCCTCAACCCGATCCTGCCCGGAGACACCTTCCTGTGGATGTTCCGGTGCGTCCTGCTGCTGTGCATCATCCTGCACATCTGGTCCGCCTCCCGGGTGACCAAGCAGAACGTCAAGGGAAGCGGCGGTCGAGGACGCTACTCGATCAAGAAGTCCCTGTCGCCGAACAACTCGTACGCGGCCCGGACCATGATCTGGAGCGGCATCATCATCGTGCTGTTCGTGATCATGCACCTGCTGCAGTTCACGATCGCTCCGGCAGCCTTCGGCAATCCCCACGACGGTCCTGACGGGCGCGCCGGGATGGTCTTCACGGCCTTCGGCAACTGGGTCTTCATCGTCATCTACGTGATTGCGATGGCGGCGATCTGCGCCCACGTCAGCCACGGATTCTGGAGCGCCTTCGCAACCCTCGGAGCCAACGTCTCGGGCCTGACCCGCAAGGTCCTGCGGCTGTGCTCGTGGGCCGTCGGAGCCGTCATCTTCGTCGGCTTCCTGGTGCCTCCGTTCCTCATCTTCTTCAACATCGTCGGGGGGGCCAACTGATGTCCACTTCAGCCAAAGAGACCAATGCCGAACTGGCAGGCCAGTACTGGCAGGTCGGTGAAGACATTCAGGACAAGAAGGCCAATGTCAGCCTTCCGATCGAGAAGATGTGGCCCGACCGCCAGTTCACCTCGCGTCTGGTGAACCCGGCCAACCGCCGCAAGATGACCGTCATCATCGTCGGGACGGGGCTCGCCGGCGGCGCTGCGGCAGCCACCCTCGGCGAGGCCGGCTACCGCGTGGAGAACTTCTGCTACCAGGACTCCCCGCGTCGCGCCCACTCGATCGCAGCACAGGGCGGCATCAACGCCGCCAAGAACTACAAGTACGACGGCGACTCCGTCTACCGGCTGTTCTACGACACCGTCAAGGGCGGTGACTACCGCGCCCGTGAGACCAACGTCTACCGCCTCGCCGCGGTGAGCGCGAACATCATCGACCAGTGCGTCGCCCAGGGTGTTCCGTTCGCCCGCGAGTACGGCGGACTGCTCGACAACCGGTCCTTCGGCGGCGTGCAGGTGCAGCGCACCTTCTACGCCCGTGGGCAAACGGGTCAGCAGCTGCTGATCGGCGCCTACCAGGCTCTCGAGCGTCAGGTCAACGCCGGCACCGTGCACATGCACACCCGCCACGAGATGGTCGAGCTGATCGTCGCCGACGGCCGCGCACGCGGCATCGTCACCCGCGACATGATCACCGGCAAGATCGAGGAGTGGCTGGCGGACGTCGTCGTTCTGGCCACCGGCGGATACGGCAACGTGTTCTTCCTGTCGACCAACGCCATGGGCTGCAATGTCACCGCCACCTGGCGGGCGCACCGCAAGGGCGCCTTCTTCGGCAACCCCTGCTTCACGCAGATCCACCCCACCTGCATCCCGGTGCACGGCGACAACCAGTCCAAGCTCACCCTGATGTCGGAGTCGCTGCGAAACGACGGTCGCATCTGGGTGCCCAAGAAGGCCGAGGACTGCGAGAAGGACCCCCGCCAGATCCCCGAGGCGGACCGCGACTACTACCTGGAGCGGATCTACCCCTCCTTCGGCAACCTGGTTCCCCGTGACATCGCGTCCCGGCAGGCCAAGTACCGCTGCGACGAGGGTCTCGGTGTCGGACCGAAGGTCAAGGAGATCGATCACGACGGCACGGAGCACATGCGCTCCCGCGGCGTCTACCTCGACTTCGCCGAGGCCATCGGCCGACTGGGCAAGGACGCCGTCGAGAAGAAGTACGGCAACCTGTTCGACATGTACCAGCGGATCACCGATGAGAACCCCTACGAGGTTCCGATGCGGATCTACCCCGCGGTGCACTACACGATGGGCGGACTGTGGGTCGACTACGACCTGGAGTCGTCCATCCCCGGGCTGTTCGTGTGCGGAGAGGCCAACTTCTCCGACCACGGTGCGAACCGGCTGGGCGCCTCGGCCCTGATGCAGGGTCTGGCCGACGGCTACTTCGTGCTGCCGAACACCATCACCGACTACCTGGCGGACTCCCCGAAGTTCCCCAAGGTGGATCTGAAGCACCCGGCCGTGGTGGCCGCCCGTCAGGGCGTCGAGAGCCGTGTCAACAAGCTGCTGTCGATCAACGGCACCCGCACGGTGGACTCGATCCACAAGGAACTCGGCCACATCATGTGGGAGTACTGCGGCATGGAGCGCAATGAGGCCGGCCTGGTCAAGGCCATCGGTCTCATCCGCAACCTGCGCAACGAGTTCTGGACCAACGTCAAGGTCACCGGCGTCAACGAGGAGCTCAACCAGACCCTCGAACGCGCCGGTCGTCTCGCCGACTTCCTGGAGCTCGGTGAGCTGATGTGCATCGACGCCCTGCACCGTCGCGAGTCCTGTGGCGGGCACTTCCGTGCCGAGTCCCAGACCGAGGAGGGCGAGGCGCTGCGTCACGACGACACCTATCAGTACGTCGCCGCCTGGGAGTGGACCGGTGAGGGTCACAAGCCCGTCCTGCACAAGGAACCGCTGATCTACAACTCGATCCAGGTCAAGCAGAGGAGCTACAAGTGAAAATCAATCTGCGTATCTGGCGTCAGCGCAATGCTGACGACCACGGACGTCTGGTCGAGTACACCCTCGACGGGGTCTCGGGAGACATGTCCTTCCTGGAGATGCTCGACCAGCTCAATGAGCAGCTCACCGAGAAGGGCGAGGACCCGGTAGCTTTCGACTCCGACTGCCGCGAGGGCATCTGCGGCCAGTGCGGCGTCGTCATCAACGGCGTGCCCCACGGCGGCCAGGGTGTGGCCCAGCCGGTCCGCACCACGACCTGCCAGCTGCACATGCGCTCCTTCGCCGACGGCTCGACCATCACCATCGAGCCCTGGAAGGCCGCGGCCTTCCCGGTGCTGCGCGACCTGGTCGTGGACCGCTCCGCCCTGGACCGCGTCATCGAGGCCGGCGGCTACATCTCGGTCAACACCGGTGCAGCCCCCGACGCGCACGCCGTCCAGATCAACAAGAAGCGCGCGGACCGCGCCTTCGACGCCGCCACCTGCATCGGTTGCGGCGCCTGCGTGGCGGCCTGCCCGAATGGTTCAGCGATGCTGTTCACCTCGGCGAAGATCACCCACCTGGCGATGCTCCCGCAGGGCCAGCCGGAGCGGGTGCTGCGCGTGAAGTCTATGGTGGCCGAGCAGGACGCCGAGGGATTCGGCGGCTGCACCAACATCGGCGAGTGCGCCGCGGTCTGCCCCAAGGGCATTCCGTTGGAGTCGATCAGCCAGCTCAACCGTGACCTCATCGCCTCGCTGTTCAAGCACGACGGCAAGGAAGATTGAGCTGATCGAGGCAGGGGGACGACCCCCTCGCAACCCCCGTGGCGGGGGCTCTGCGCAGGGGTGAGTCCCGCCTCGCTGGCCATTCGGCTGGTGAGTGGGGGACGACCCCCTCGCAACCCCCGTGGCGGGGGCTCTGCGCAGGGGTGAGTCCCAGGTTGTGTCGCCAGGATGGGCCGGTTCCTCGGGACCGGCCCATCTGCCGTGTCGGGCAGGATGCGGATCGTACATTGATCGCTTGTGAATCCCGTGGGTGGATTCAGGACCTCGAGGGAGGGCGCTTCGTGACACACAACAAGACTGCCGTTTGGTGGCGAGTGGTCTGGCGATACATCCTCAAAGTGTTGGCGACGCTTCTCGCGACCATCGTCGGGTGCACAGTGCTGCTGGCTATCGGGTTCGCGATTCCCAACGGGCGGATCATCAACCAGGTCGTCGCCCAGTCCCGGAGCGGGCTCAACTCGGCCAGCTATCAGCCGAACGGGCTGGGCAACCGGACCGACACCTACACCGAGACCATCGGATACTGCATCGGCGTTCTTCCGGCGCACTCGCAGATGCCGCTGTGGAAGCGGGTCTCCATGGTTCCGCGGTGCACCGGGGGACCTCAGGTCGCGGTGATGATGGGGCACTTCAAGAGGCACCCGAACGAGCTCACCGGTGGCGCGAGCCCCTATATCCGCTACTGGTCCGGCTTCTCAGTGGTCTCCAGGCCTGCGCTGGCACTGGGCGGGGTCTACATGGCTCGGGTGGTGTCGCTGTTGTGCCTGGTGGCCGCGGTGTTCTACCTCGCCGTCATGCTGGCGAAACGCGCCGGTCTGTGGGCGGCGATCGGGCTGATCGGCGTCTATCTGGGCACCACCGATCTGTTGGCGCTGACCTCGCAGTTCACCCACGCGCTGGCCCAGGCGACCATTCTGGCCACCGGAGCGATGATGCTGCAGTTCGGCCGCAAGTGGCAGACCGTGGGCTACCTCGCGGTGGTCTCGGGCGGCCTGTTCGCATTCATGGATCTGTTGACGAACCCTCCGGCATCCTGTGCCCTGACTGTCGCGATGGCGGGTCTGGTGGGCTGGACGGGGAGCCGTCGGATACGCACCACGCTGGTCTTTCTGGCGTCATCGACTCTTGGATGGCTGGTCGGTTTCGTGGGCACCTGGGTGGCGAGATGGATCGAGGCGATGCCCTACAACGGCGGGAGGACGACAGTCAGCAACGTGAGGAACACGGCGAAGTTCCGTCTCGATGGCGACGTGTCATCTACTGGCCGCCACTACGCGGTGAATCTGGAACCCGGAGCGACCACCATGACGAATTTCCGCATGTGGCTGTCCTACCCGCTCTCGCAGTACGTGCTGACAATGGTGATCGTGCTCGCCCTGGTCATCATCGCGTGGCTGCTCCTGCGTGACCGTCACAGTCTGGTGGGGATGCTCGTCCTACTCATTCCCGTGCTGTATGTTCCCGGATACCTGGAGAGTATGAGGAGCCACTCCCAGATTCACAGCTGGTTCGTCTTCAGGGATGTCGCGATGGGGTTCGCCGTGACCGCGGCAGTCTGCCTCCACTTCTTGGAGGAGAAGGTGCGGCCTCACGCCGTGCCGGTGGTTCTGCGAGTCCGTGATGACCCAGCCGGTATCCGAACCACCGAAGGCTCCGACGACACGAATGGCGCCGCGAGGCCGAGCATGTCATAATTGTGGACTGTGCCTGTGGGCGCCGGCTCCTGCCACGGGGGGACCGTCCGGTGCGATGGGCCTCACACCATACTTCGAGCACCAGGTGACCTGTGGCACCGGCGAGGACATCTCATGAGCAACATCATCCAGGAGATCGACAAGGCCGCCATGCGCGACGACATCCCCGACTTCCGCACCGGCGACACCATCCGGGTGTACGTCAAGGTCGTCGAGGGCAGCCGTTCCCGTGTGCAGCTGTTCACCGGCGTGTGCATCTCGCGCACCGGCGGCGGCATCCAGGAGGCTTTCACGGTCCGCAAGCTGAGCTTCGGAACCGGTGTCGAGCGGACCTTCCCGCTGCACTCCCCGATCATCGACCACATCGAGGTCGAGCGCGAGGGCCGGGTGCGCCGCGCCAAGCTGTACTACCTGCGCGGTCTGCGCGGCAAGGCCGCCAAGATCAAGGACAAGCACGCCAACCGGTGAGCTGACCCCGCACACTCGCTCCGGAAGGACCCCCGCCACGGCGGGGGTCCTTCTGTTGTGGCAGCAGGCTGTCGAGAGGTGAGGATCGACCCGCCGGGAGGCCTGTGACCGACGAGCACCGGACCGCTGTGCGCCATGTCGGCGATGACTAGAATGCCGATGGCGTCGCGCATCGGGATGGACCCGCGACACGGAGGACGCCGGCAAGGACGACCGTGGCGAGGAAAAGTCAACCCGAGGGCTCGCAGAGCTCCGTCTCCGGATGGCGTCGGTTGCGCGGAGGACTCACCGAGCTGGTGCTCATCGTGGTGGGGGCACTCATCATCTCCGCCGGGATGCGGGCCTTCGTCGGCCAGATGTTCGTCATTCCGTCTGGGTCGATGGAACAGACCCTGGAGATCGGCGACCGCGTCGAGGCCCTCAAGGTCACCGACTTCAAACGGGGCGACATCGTCGTCTTCAGGGACTCCGAGCACTGGCTCGGCGGGGATCCGGCGAAACGGTCGGTCCCCGGCCAGGTCCTCGAGTTCATCGGGCTGCTGCCCAACACCAGCTCCAACTACCTCATCAAGAGAGTCATCGGGATGCCCGGGGACACCGTCTCCTGCTGCACCCCTCAGGGCCGGATGAGCGTCAACGGTAAGGCCCTCGACGAGTCCGACTATCTGTACCGCCAGCAGAACGGCCAGACGGTGGCCTCCTCGTCCATCGCGTTCACGGTGACCGTGCCGAAGGACCGGATCTTCGTGATGGGAGACCACCGCGACGCCTCGGGCGACTCCCGGTTCCATCTCAGCGATGTCGGCGACGAGTACACCGGGGCCTCGGCATTCGTGCCGATCGGCGACGTCGTCGGACCTGCCAAGGCGGTCGTCGTCCCGCTGTCGCGAATACGCGTGCTGCGCACCCCCGCAGCCTTCGACGGCATCGAGGACCGCTCCTCCAGGGCGCCGGCGCGCGCCGCCATCTGCCTGGGCGAGTCCTGCCCCCGACCATGAGGATGGTGGGGCCGGGACCGCTGGGTCCCGAAAGGCTGCTGCGACGGGTCGGACTGGGCCCGGTCGCCGGCTGCGACGAGGCCGGGCGCGGAGCCTGCGCGGGACCGATGGTGGCCGCCGCGGTGATCCTGGCCGACGGCCGAGGTGGACAGATCCCCGGCCTGGCCGACTCGAAGAAGCTCACCCCGCGGGCCCGCGAGAAGTGCTACCGGCAGATCATGACCCATGCCCGGGCCAGCGCATGGGTGGCGGTGCCGGCCGCCGAGTGCGACCGACTGGGCATCCAGGAGGCCGACATCCAGGGCCTGAGACGGGCGGTGGCACGACTGTCCGTGCGCCCCGGATACGTCATCAGCGACGGCTTCCCGGTGGACGGCCTCGGCGTCCCCTGTCTGGGAATGTGGAAGGGGGACGACGTGTGCGCCTGCGTCTCGGCGGCGTCGGTGGTGGCCAAGGTGGTGCGGGACCGGATCATGGTGGCGATGGACGCCGAGATACCCGGGTACGGCTTCGCGGTCCACAAGGGATACGCCACCCGGGCCCACCAGCAGCGCCTCGAGGAGCTCGGCCCCAGCCCCCAGCACCGGCTGACATACGCCAATGTGGTCCGAGCGGCTAAAGTGCATGCATCATGAGTGCCGACGATCTTGACGAGTACGAGAGCCGGGTCGAGCTTGAGCTCTACCGGGAGTACAAGGACGTGGTCGGAATCTTCACCTACGCGGTGGAGACCGAACGCCGTTTCTACCTGTGCAACGCTGTCGACCTCAAGGTGCGCACCGAGGGAAATGACGTGTACTACGAGGTCTCGATGGCCGATGCCTGGGTGTGGGACATGTACCGACCCTCACGATTCGTCAAGACCGCCAAGATCCTGACCTTCCGGGACGTCTCCATCGAGGAGATCGTCCACTCCGAGCTCGAGGTCCCCGAGAAGTAGCCCTCGGCTCCGCCGGAAGGCCACGGGTCCACGCCGACCTGTGGACAGTCCCGCGGGTTCAGACTCACAGGAACTGGTCTGTGGACAACTGACCGATCCGCCCTCCCACCGCCATACGTGACGGTGAGGAGGTGGTCACGATGACCCCTGAACCACCGCCGGACCCCGCTCCGGCACCCCTGGACGCCACTGCCCCCTGGTCCCTGTCCCCGCCCGCCGGCGCACAGCTCGTCACCACGCCACGGGGGGCCGCCCTGCGGGGACGCAACGACCCACGAGCCCGGCTCGGAGCCTGGGGGGAGGACGTCGCCGTCGATCACCTGCGCTGCCTGGGATGGCACGTGATGGCCCGCAACTGGGCGTGCGAGATCGGCGAGATCGACATCGTCGCACTGGAACCGGGCCCCACCCCGGCCACCGAGACCCTCGTCCTGGTCGAGGTCAAGTGCCGTTCCGGAACCAGCTTCGGGGATCCGCTGGAATCCATCACGGTGGCCAAGGTCCGCAAGCTGCGCAGCCTGGCGCTGGCCTGGCTCAGCGCCAGTCCGCGCTGGATCCCCCGGATCAGGCTGGACGCCATCGGCGTCCAGCGGATCGGCGGGCGGCCCCCGGTCATCACTCACGTGCGGGGGATCTCATGACCGGGGCGAGCGCATGGTCGGTCGCCCTGGTCGGCATGGAGGGGGCCATGGTGGAGGTCGAGGCGGCCACCGGCGGGGGCCTGCCGCGCACCGTGCTGGTCGGCCTTCCCGACACCGCCCTCTACGAAGCCCGCGACCGGTGCCGCGCCTCCGTGGCGGCGGCAGGGCTCGGCTGGCCCAGCCAGCTGCTCACCATCAACCTCACCCCCGCATCCCTGCCCAAGGCCGGGACCCACTTCGATCTGGCGATCGCCGCCGCCACCCTGGCCAGCGTCGGCGTCGTGCACAGGACGCTGCTCGGGTCGACCGTGCTGATGGGCGAGCTCGGCCTGGACAGCCGGGTGAGGGCGGTGCGCGGCGTCCTGCCCGCCCTGCTCGCGGCACGCTCTGCCGGGTTCGAGCGCGCCGTGGTGCCCGCCTCCCAGTACCGCGAGGCGGCGCTGGTGAAGGGGCTGACCATCTGGCCGGTGACCGGTCTGAAGGACCTGGTCGCGGTGCTCAACGGATGCCCACTGCTGATGCCACCAGCGCAGTCTGAGCACCCGACCGAGGAGATCGAGGACGGCGGTGGGGATCTCGATGAGGTGATTGGCCAGCAGGAGGCCCGATTCGCCCTGGAGGTCGCCGCGGCAGGTCGCCACCACCTCCTGCTGCGCGGGGCGCCGGGCTGCGGAAAGTCGATGATCGCGGCCAGACTGCCGACCATCCTGCCGGCCCTGATCGAGCAGGAGGCCCTGGAGGTGACCGCCCTGCACTCCTTGGCGGGCACCAACCCCGCCGGGGGACTGATCACCCGGCCGCCGCTGTCGGCACCTCACCACAACGTGTCGATGGCCGCGATGGTCGGCGGCGGCCCCAGGATCGCCCGTCCCGGGGCGATCTCCCTGGCCCACCGCGGGGTGCTCTTCCTAGACGAGGCGCCGGAGTTCCCACCCCGCGTCCTCGATGCCCTGCGCGGTCCCCTGGAGACCGGAACAGTCACGATAGGACGATCCCAGGCGCAGACCCGCTACCCGGCCCGCTTCCAGCTCGTGACGGCACTGAACCCCTGTCCCTGCGGGATGGCCGACGATCCCTCTGGGCGGTGCACCTGCACACCACAGGCGGTGATGCGCTACGCCGCGCGACTGTCCGGACCGATCCTCGACCGGGTCGACGTGCACCAGCGGATGCGGCCGCTCACCAGCGCCGCTCTGCTCGGGTCGCGGATCATGCCCGCCGCCGAGTCCAGCAGCACGGTCGCCGCCCGGGTGGCCGATGCCAGGCAGCGTGCCGCGGCACGGCTGGCGGAGACGCCGTGGCGCACCAATGCCGACATCCCCGGCTCCTACCTGAGGCGCAGCCTGCCGGCCCCCTCGGACGCCGAGGTCCTGGAGGAGGCCCTCGCCCGGGGCCGGCTGAGCGCCCGCGGGGTCGACAAGGTGCTCAGAATCGCATGGACGTTGGCCGACCTGGCCGGCACGGACCGGATCGGCGCCAGCCAGCTACGCGCCGCCATGGCGCTGAGACGAGCGGAGACATGATGACCAGTGGGGAGTGGACACAGGAGAGGGTGGCCAGAGCCGCCCTGAGCGCGGTGAGCGAGCCGGCAAGTCCGGCCCTGGCCGAGGGCCTGCAGCGGTGGACCGGCGTCGAACTGTGGCACCGGGTCCGCGACGGCCAGCAGTACCCCTCCTGGCAGGCTCGAGCCAGGACGCTGCAGCTCCAGCAGCTGGTCGAACGGGCCCAGACGCTGGGCATCCGATTCATCATCCCCGGGGATCGGCAGTGGCCGGCGCGTCTGGACGATCTGGCCGGCGGGCCCACCCACGAGGGAATGGCAGGGGCTCCCGCCGGGCTGTGGTTGCGTGGCCCGCTGGATCTCGCCCTGGTCACCGACCGGGCGGTGGGAATCGTCGGGTCCCGGGCGGCCACCGGATACGGCCAGGACGTCGCCATGGACCTGGCTCACGACCTGGCCCGCAGGAGAGTCGGCCAGCCGGACCCCTGGACGGTGATCTCGGGAGGGGCCTACGGAATCGACGTCGCGGCCCACCGGGGTGCCCTGGCGGCCAGCGGGGTGACGGTCTGCGTGCAGGCCGGCGGGCTGGATCAGCTCTACCCGCGCGGCAATGTCGGGGTGCTGGAGCAGATTCTCGCCGAGGGACTGATGGTCTCCGAGCGACCACCGGGAGCCCACCCCACCCGGCCCGGCTTCCTGGCGCGCAACCGGCTCATCGCCGCAGTCTCGATGGGCGTGGTGGTGGTGGAGGCATCACGGCGTTCCGGTGCCCTGAGTACGGCCAACTGGGCCGAGAAACTGCTGAGACCGGTGATGGCGGTGCCCGGTCCGGTGTCGTCCAGCCGGTCGGCGGGACCGAACCTGTGGATCCGCGACGCTCGCGCCATCCTGGTGCGCGACGCCGACGACATCCGGCGGGACCTGGGACCGATCCAACCCGACCTGCCCTGGGAGCCGGGGCCCTCCCGGCCGCTGGACGCGCTGGCACCCGAACTGCGCGACGTCTACGAGGCGCTCCCGGCTCACGGCGCGGTCGGGGCCGACGAGATCGCGCTGGAGGCCGGACAGAGCATCCAGGACTGCCTCGTCGGTCTGGATGCGCTCGAGGACGCCGGACGGGCGCAACGTCACGACAACGGCACCTGGTCGGTCAGGCTGCAGGGCGGTCCGCCACCGCGGTGAGGGCGACGTGCCTCAGTCGATGTTGTAGAGGAGGTAGCTGGCTCCGCCGAGGGCGCCCAGGGCGGTGCCGAGCAGGACCTGGAGCCGGGTGTGGCGGCCCTCGTCGACCCGAGCCCAGGCCAGCAGCGGCACGGCGGCGGCGCAGAGGGCTCCGGCGCCGATCCAGGCGAGGATGAGGATGTAGAGCCGGTGGCGTTCGGTGCGGCGCACCACCTGTTCGTCGCTGACCGATCCGGATCTCAGGAGTACTGCCAGGGTGAGGTAGGGGCCGGCCACCAGGCAGATCAGTCCCACGGTCAGGCAGATCAGTCGGGTCCGGGGGGTGACCAGGCAGGTGATGGTCCAGACCAGCGAGACGATGTGCGGGGGACTGGCGATCCATCCGGCCAGGGCCGAGCCGTGGTGTGCGGGCCGCGACGCGAGCCGCCTCAGATCGGGATCGGGGTCGTCGGGAGTCGAGGCGGCCCGGGCGTCGTCGATCTCCATGAGTCGACGCGCGCGCTCGATGCCGGGGTGGAGCAGGCGGTCCAGGACGGTCATGGCCATCACCCCGAGGATTCTCGTCGACACCGCCATCGTAACGGCACCTGCTGCTGTCGGGTCGCCCCCGCACCGCACCCCCGACCGCGATGAGCGCGCGTCTTCCGCGCCCGACGCCCAGTTCCTGCCCGCGATCCCGAGAATTGTCACCGGTCCGAGCGGTAGCGTCCTGACTATGACTTTCAAGAGCGTCTTGCTGGACCCTGTTGGGGGTTCTCTGTGCAAATGAAGTATTCACGTGGTGATGTACTTGCGTTCCTGGTGACGACCACCCTGTCTCTTCTCATGTTCTGGGGGATCGACCTGCTCTCGAACAATCATCAGGAACTGTTTGTGCGAGTGCTGGCGGTCCTACTGGCTGCGTCCGTGGGGCTCGGGGTCGTGTGGGGGCGTCGGACAAGAAGAAAGGAGAGGAAGGACGGCAGTTCGCGGAATTGATAGCGAATTACCGTCTGGCTCGAGCGTGTCCTCCAAGTGCGGCGGGATGACGAGTTGATCAGCTTCCTCTCCGGCGCAGCCGTCAAAGAGGAGACTATGTGGGGGCTGGGCTCGGACTGCGTCTTTACCCTACAGGTCATGGTCTGTGGCGCAGCTTCATGAGAAGCAACCTGGACTGGATTCAGCGGGGGTATCCGGGCATGGGGATCCGTCTGGGTGTCGCGTCATTCAACCAGCGAGAAGTCAAGGTGCAGGAGAGGCTCAGATCTCATGTCGTGCCCCATTGTTGGTGATCGACCAGGGGGATTGTTGCTTCGTCGAGATGAAGTACATCGCCTGAGGGATCAAAACTGCTCCGCCCATGTTGTCACTCAAGGCCGATGGGCGGACTGCATGATTGACGATCCGGGAATTCCGGGAAGCACATTGTGGGGCGCCCCACCTGTTCAGTGCTGACCGATCCGGATCTCAGGGGCACCTCCGAGGCGAAGGTGGGGCCGGCCACCAGGCGAATCAGTCCCACAGCCAGGCAGAACAGTCGGGTTCAGGGGTCATTGGGAAGGGCCAGGCAGGAGATGATCCAGACCAGCGAGACGATGTCCGTGCGCTGGTGATCCGCCCGGCCGGGGTCGAACCGGGCTGTGCGAAAACGGCACCGCATCCTGCCAAGACGTCCCCGACCGCACCTCCGTCATGAGCCTGCGTCTCCCGCGCCCGACGCTCGGTTCCTGCCGGCGATCCCGAGAATCATCACCGGTCCGAGCGGTAGCGTTGTCCCATGACCCCACGATCCAGGTTGCTGACATCGGCTGCGCAGCCCCTCCAGGCCGTCGAGGAGTCCCTGGGGATGGCGAAGTCCTGGCCCTTTGCCGTGCCCGGCTTGCTCGAGGTGACAGACCATCTATCCGAGCTCGATCTCCGGGTCCCAGCAATCGCAGTGGATCCGCGCTGACGTGTGCGCCGGTACGACGCGCGCATCGCGCTGACATGTGCGCTGTACTCACACTCTTTCTCGCACGACTCTCCACCGAAGGACATCCTCATGCGTGCACTCTTCATCCTCCGCGGCGCTCCTGGTGTCGGTAAGACCCGGCTGCTGAGCGACCTCGGCGTCACCGATCTGGGTGTCGGCTTCGACCAGATGCGCCGCATCTTCTGCCCGGTGATGCCGTGCTTCGAGCCAGGCACCGAGACTGTGGCGCCCGCAGAGTCGCAGACGCTGCGGGTACCCCCGGACGTCGACGCACTGGTGGTGAAGGCCACCTACAACGCGCTGGAGGCCCGGATGGGAGCCGGGGTCACCGTATTCTTCGACGCGACCTCGCTGACCATCAGCAGCCAGAACGAGCTGATCAAACGCGCCCACCGGTTCGGCTACGCCTGCCACCTCATCGACGTGCAGGGCGACATCGGTCTCGAGGAGCTGAGAGCCCGCAATCGCGCACGGGGTGTCGAGCGTCTTGACGACCAGTCTCTGGAGAGGATGTGGCAGGCCGGCACCAAGAGGCAATTCGCCCGCGGACTCGAGGTGATCTCGGGATCCTCCGCCCAGATCGCCGAACGGATCGGGCAGATCGCCGCCGTGCCGAAGGTCACCAGCTCGCGTGTGGTGGTCGTCGGAGATGTCCACTCGTGTGAGGCACCCCTGCGCCAGGCGCTGGCCGACCACGACACGCCCGCCACGCACTGGGTCTTCGTCGGCGACCTCTTCGACCGCGGCCCCGACCCGGTGGGCGTCTGGCAGATCGTCAGTCGACTGATCGCCGAGAACAGGTGCACCGTTGTGACAGGCAACCACGAGGCGAACCTGCGGGCGGTCAACAACCACACCGGCTCGCGGCGTCTGGTCGACACCAGGGAGACTCGCGACGCGCTGCTGGAGGCCGGTGTCACCGCCGATCGGCAGACCGCCTTCGTCAATGCCACGGTCCCGGCGGTGTTCCTCGACGGCGCCGATGAGACTCCCTGGCTGGTGACCCATGGCGGCGTCGGACGCACCACGGTCTCCACCCTGACCGACACCGGCCTGCTCCATGTCAGCGACGCCGAGTGCATCTGGGGACTGGGAGATCGAAACCACACCTATCGAGGCAGGTCGAGCTACGACGTCGAGCACATCGAACTGGCCGGACGACAGCTCCACGGACACCGCAACGGGATCCTCGACTCAGCTCCGGTCGACGCCGTGCGAACCGCCGAGGACGGGCCGGTGGTGTGCCTGGAGTCCGGAGTCTCCACCGGAGGACAGCTGAGCCTGGCAGTGCTGGACCGGTCGATCGGTGCCGCAGCGAGACTGTCCCACTACGACGACCAGGTGGACTCGGCTCGGGCCGAGAGGCTCTCCGGGCCACCACGGAGTCACCGCGAGTCGACGGGATCGGCAAGCCTGCTGGAGCGGATGGAGGCCTCCCCGAATGTCCGGGTGAGGGGAGTCGAGGGACTGCCGGGCATCGTGGCGGCCAATTTCACCCGCAGAGCGTTCGCCGAGGGGGCCTGGGACGAGGTCTCGGTGCATGCCCGGGGACTGTTCATCGACCGTGAGACCGGAAAGGTCGTTGCACGGGGTTACGAGAAGTTCTTCCATGTGGGGGAGACGCCGGGCCGGGACCGGGACCAGTGGGTCGATGCGGAGGTGACGAGGTACCCGGTCCGGGCGGTGCGGAAGTACAACGGCTACCTCGCGCTGGTCGCCTCGATCAGAGGCCGGCTGATGGTGTTCTCCAAATCGGGTCTCACCCCCTATGCGAGGGTGGCCGAACGGATGCTCGTGGCGGGGGTGGGAGACGACGGGGCCGAGCAGTTGCGCGAGATGCTGGAGCGTGCCGATGCCACAGCGGTCTTCGAGGTGCTGCGTCACGACGACCCTCACCCGATCACTGAGTCGGGGCCCGACAGGCTGGTGCTGCTGGACGCGATCGGCAACGACGAGAGGTTCGCCACCCGCGACCAGCTGAGCACCGGGATCGGGCGGCGTTTCGGGCTGGAGTGCGCCGCCGATCACGTGATGGCCGTCATACCCGGGCCCGACGGGTTCGATGAGATGGTCAGGACCATTCGGGCCGGACACGACGAGGGTGCGGTCCTGATCGATGCGAACGGCTACCGGTCGAAGGTCAAGACCGATCGCTATGCGGACCGCAAGGCCGTCCGGGGTGCCCTGGAGCGGTTCTGGCGGGGAGACTCTGCGACGGTGAAAGGTCACGACGCTCTGGGAGGACGCCTGGAGGCGGCCGGGTTGCTCACCGCCATCCGAGCTGGCCGGTTCACCACGACCGGGGTGGACCAGTCCCCGCATCTGGATCTGGCCGGCGTCCTCGACGCCCTGGAGGCGTCCCGGGAGTGACGGTCGTCGGATGAGAGGTAGCGTCTCCTCATGACCCTACGAGCCAGGCTGTTCACATCAGCTGCGACAACCCTTCAGGCCGCAGAGGAGTCCCTTGTCGCGACGCTGGACCTGCTGCGAGTCGAGCTGACGGAGCAGGGAACGAGTGCCAACGAGGTGGCCCTGGAGCTGGGGGTGTCCCTCGACTTCGCCACCCGCCTGCTCGAGGGCAGTGCGGTGCCCGAGGAACTGGCGGCCTGGCGGGCCACTGAGGTGACACGGCTCGTCCAGGACGTCTATCAGGACCTCGACTCGTACCGCAGTGGTCTGCTGTGCTGTCGCGCGCAGGACCCGGTCACGCTCATGATCTCGGCCACCCATCCCGCCGATGAGTACCGCAGAAGGTATGAGACGCGGGCCGAGACCCTGGGGATGACGGTGTACTGGCCACAGACGACGCTGAGCCTGTTCGACGTGAAGGACCATCTCGCCGAGCTCGATCGTCAGGCCGCGGTGACCCATGTGGACCCGCCGGCCGGGAGGATTGACGACACAGACCTGACCGTTGCGGCAGAGTCCGTGGCCATGCAGGACTGGATCGGGAACCATCTCGGCCAGTGGATCCGCACGGGCCAGAGTCTGGAGAATTCCTGAGATTCCAAATCTGCGCTGACGACCAACACGTCGGGCCTGGACCTGTCGACGTCCATGCGCAGTCTCTATCAGTAGGACGGCAACGCTCGCATCACCCGGTTCTATGCCAAACGATTCAACAGCTCGGCGAGCAACTTGTCCACGGCGTTCGTGGGACTCACGACAGGATGCTTCGGCACGTTCCCAGTGACCAAATACTCTCTGCTGAAAGCCGCGAAGGCAGACAGCCGGGCCTTGACCCGCGATCGTGGACACGGTGTCGGTTCGGTTATGCCGCTTCCGCGAGGGTAGCTGATGTCGCGGTTTCGTGGGCTTTCTCGTAGTTGTTCGGGGTGATGTAACCAATCGCGGAGTGGCGTCGGCGGGTGTTGTAGCGGCTCGCCCACCGGAACACGGCCCGGTGGGCGGTGGCCTGGTCCGGGAACGCCGCAGCACCTTCGAGGAGCTCCCGCTTGAGCGCGGCATTGACGCTCTCCGCCAGCGAGTTGTCGGCACTCGTGCCCACGGCACCCATGGACTGGGTCACCTGCAGGGCCTCGCAGAGAGCTGCGTAGGCCTTCGAGGCGTAGACGCTGCCGTGGTCGCTGTGAAAGATCGCGCCGGCCAGCGACCCGCGGTCACGGGCCGCGGCGCGCAGGGCATCCTCGACGAGCTCGGTGCGCATGTGATCGGCAATCTGCCAACCAGCGAGCTTGCGGGAGCCGAGATCGATGCAGGTCGCGGGGTAGAGGTTCGAGCCGTCCGCGATCGGGAGGTAGGTGATATCGCCGACATACCGGCGGTTCGGTTCCCCGATGCTGAAGTCTCGCCCGATGAGGTCGGGGAAGCGGCGTCCGGACTGGTCCGGGATCGTGGTCTTCACGCGTCGGCGCAACCGGATCCCCGCGAGTTGGTGTTGCCGCATCACCCGGGCGACGCGCTTGTGATTGACCCGCTCGGCGGCGGGAACGCCATCGTTGAGGTCCGCGGTGATGCGCGGTGCCCCGTAGGCGCGGTCACCGCCCTGCGCGGGGTCCTGCAGCACCCGGATCCGCGCCGCGAGGGCAGCGTCCTCGGCGGCCCTCTCGACCCGCCGCGGGGCAGAGTCCAGCCATGCGTGGAACGACGATCTCGCGACCTCGGCGACCTCACACAACCGCTTCACGCCGAAGGCGTCCTTGTGGTCCTCGACAAACTGGAAGCGGTTCACCAGTTCGTCTCCCCCGCGAAATACTTCGCGGCCTGACGGAGGATGTCCCGCTCCGTCTCGAGCTTGAGCTTCTCCGCTTCCAGCCTCGCGTTCTCGGCCTCCAACCGGACGACCTTCGCCGCCTGCGACTCCGCCCGAACCGTCGCGGGCATCGACGACGTGCCGGCGGTCGTCGTCCCGGAGCCGCGCTTCTCGACCCATTCCCGCAGCGCACCCCGGGAGATCCCGAGGTCGGAGGCGATCGCCTTCAACGTCGCGCCAGGCGTGGACTCGTACAAGTCCACCGCCCGCTGACGGAACTCATCCGTGTAGTTCTTCCTAGCCGTACCTTGGATTCTCACTTCCCCAGCGTCGTGCTGGAATCAGCGTGTCCAAGATCAGGGGTCAGGAGCCGCCTGCCCACAGCTGCGCAGGCTGATGTCTGTGCCCGTGCCTATGCTGCGACCCTGGCAAGCCCGCACCGCTGATGGTCGTACTCCGGCCTGATCACCTGCCCGGCTCCTCATCGAGCCGGGCAGGTGATCAGATGGGGGTAGGGATTCGAGGTGCTGAAGGGAGGGGTGTGCTCCTGCGCCTGCAGGTGTCCTTGATTGCCGGACCATGTGAGAGTCAACCGGGAGTTCTCCTCAGGAGCATCAGGATTGATCTGCACAACGCCGGGAAGTTGTCGCAGTGTCACCGATCCCGGTGTCTTCAGATACACCCAGGTGCTCTGTCCGTAACCGGAGTCGGGAGTGCGCCACAGCATCACGTGACATCTACCGGGGCTGGCCGGGGACAAAACGTGGATCTTCTGTCTCGCGTCGTCGACCTCCAGAAGAGTCATGGCTCCGTCGAGTATCAGGAGAACACTTGCCGTCACAACAACTGTCACGATACAGACGACTCTCCAGATTCTGCGTGCCAGCCCGAGCGGGCGGATGTGGGGCCCGAAGGCCCACAGGCAGAGGCATGTGAGCCACACCCCTACGCCGACCAGTGTGCCGGCCACGATGAGGCGTGCCGCTGATGTGATGAATGGCCCGATCATCCAGAACGGCGAACCGAAACCCTGAACGATCTCGGCAATGCCCCACACCCCGGCGAGGATCGCCAGTCCGGTCCACCACAGGAGCCGTCGCCATCCACGACGACTGAGACGGCGGCGCGTGGTCTGCTCCGGCTGCGGATTCGGAGTATCTGTGTGCTCCATGTCGTCTCCTGACCTGCCGGGGCGCGCAGATGGTGGTCTGGCCCCACCTGAAGGCTACCGGCGGGACTCTCCCCGGATGATCGGCTGATGCTGGCCTTACGAGATCACCATCGGTCCCGGCAATTCCGCTGACGGTGATTTGTGTGTACCGGTGGCTCCGGATTCCGGCAGGTAGGCTTTCCATTTCACGGTACGTATAACGCCACAATGGTGCATTTCTCGTGACAATGCCGTGGCCGGCTCCTCATCGAGCCGGGCAGGTGATCAGATGGGGGTAGGGGTTCGAGGTGCCGAAGGGAGGGGTGAGCTCCTGCGCTAGTGTCCTGAGTCGGAAGTTTCTGGCTGGTCGTTGGTGTGGTTGAGGATGGTGCAGTAGGAGGCCAGGGTCTCGAGGATCGCGTCGGCAGTCTTGGTCCAGATGAAGGGCTTCGGGTCGGCGTTCCACTGGTTGATCCAGGCTTGGATATCGGCTTTCAGCTCGGTGACTGACTGGTGGGCCGAGCCCCGCAGCTTCCTGCAGGTCAGTTCGGCGAACCAGCGCTCGACCAGGTTCAGCCACGACGAGTAGGTCGGGGTGAAGTGCAGATGGAACCGCGGATGGCGCAGCAGCCACGTGTGGACCTTGGCAGTCTTGTGAGTGGCGTAGTTGTCCAGGACCAGGTGCAGGTCCAAGTCCTGGGGCACGGCCTTGTCGATCGTGTGGACTGAGCCCTGATCCACCGGCGTTGATTCGTGATCGGTGATTCCGGTGTGGTCGTGGGCGGGTTGTGGTGTGGGCGTGGCTGACTCGCCGGTCTGTTCCGGCTCTTCCACTGTGGGGTCCTCGGTCGCGCCGGTTCCGGCTGGGTGGTCAGGTGGTGGCCGGAGTCGGTGGCCCGGTCGCGGTCGCCCACAGCGACTCCCAGTTCGCCGTCCATGGCCAGTGGGTTGGCAGGTGCATCACGAGGCGTCGTCCGGTGGTGGCGATCCGGGCCGGGACGTTGATGATCCGGGTCCGCAGGGTGGCCCACCGTGCACGGTGCTGATTGGTGGCCACGGCGCTGGCTCGGGCGATGTTGAACGCGATGGCCGCGTGGGCGACCCAGGCGGCGTTGGCCGCGTACTTCCCGCTGGGCAGGTGCGCGAGTGGTCCTTCCTTGAGCTCGGCGATGACCTGCTCGATGATCGCGTGGTCACGGTGGCGCTCGTCGGCCTCGACCAAGCTCAGGGTGCTGTTGGTGATGAACGCGTGATGCCGGTAGCTGGCGAACAGCTCCTTCTGCTCACTGCCGTCAGATGCCAGGGGCTGCAGTCGCTTCACGCGGCGCACGATGAGCCGGCAGGCGACCCGCTCGCTCTTGCGGCGACCGGTGAACGCGGTGAACGCGATCTCGGCGACCTCGGCGTCGGAGACCCAGCGCTGTTCGTCCTCATCGAAGACGGCGTTGGGGTACTTGATCGGGATCCAGGCGTCCTCGGCGATGGTGGTGATCGCCTTGACCACGCTGGCAGTCATGCGGGCAGTAACCGAGTACCAGGCCTGGTGACGGATCGCGGTGCCGACGAACGCCCACCCGTAGTAGGCCGAGTCCGCCCGGCACATGATCTGGCCCCGAACACCTGCCGCCCGGGCGGTGGTAAGGGCCTGGGCCAGCAGACGTCCAGCACCGGTGGCCGAGGCGGTGTTCCCACGTCGGAGTCGCGCGCGGGCGATCACCGGTGCCGCCAGCGGGGTGCTGATCGTGGCCAGCTGGAGGTTCAGGCCACGGACCCCGGAGTAGCCGAACGCGGCGCCCTGTTTGGCGTGGCCGTGGACCTCACCGATGGTGTCGTCGACATCGATGGTCGCGAACCCCTGGCAGTCCGCGCCGGCGAGCAGATCGGGGACCCGCGCGGCAAGCCCGGCCAACAGTCCCGCGTTAACCTTGTCGAGCTGCTGCACGTGTCCGTGGGTGAACGAGCGCAGGAACGTGCCCAGCGTCGAGGGTGCCCGCACCCCGCCGAACAACCGCCCCATCCCGCCGTGGCGCAGCAGGTCCATGTCATCGATCGAGTCGGCACCGGCGAGCATCCCGCCGACCACACACGCCACCTTCGCCGTGGCGTGAGGCGAACCCACCGTCAACGTGTCGAGCAGGTCGTACAGGCCTGCAGATTCGGCCAGTCCCAGCGCCGGGACCAGGCCCGCGGCCGACACCAGATTCGGATCATCGAAGACAGGCCGGATGGTGTGAGAGGCTTTCACTTACGAGGTGCTCCTCTTGAGTGGCTGGGTGTGGACGTCGCAATCGACATCCTCCCTGCTCAAGAGGGCATTCTCGTTCTACGCCACGCCCACACCGCCATACCCCACGGTGGATCAGGGCTGAGTGAAGCTTCCCGGACTTCTGAGGAAAGTCATAGTTTCGAGAATCGGGTAGGATCACATCATGTCAGGATCGAAGTACAGTCCCGAGTTCAAGGACCAGGTCGTTCTTGACGTCGTGGACAAGCATCGCACCATCAAAGCCGTAGCAGAATCATACAATCTTGTCGCTCAGACTGTCGGTGTATGGGTCAAGGAGTATCGCAAGAAGAATCCGGACCCGGAAACCGAGAACCTCACCAGTGCCGAGTCGGCCGAACTCGAACGGTTGAGGAAGGATCTCCGTGAGGCCCGGATGGAGAACGAGTTCCTAAAAAAATCGGCAGCCTTCTTCGCGAAGGAATCACAGTAGCTGTCCGCTACACGTACATCTTCTCGCAAGAAGGCAACTACCCCGTTCGGCTCATGTGCCGATGCCTCACCGTGTCCCCCTCCAGATATTATGACTGGCGAGCCAGGCCCATTTCTGCGACCGCACGTCGACGCCGTGACCTCGCTTCCAAGATTCGTTTCTATTTTGCTGACTCGGACGGTACCTACGGCTACCGGCGGATCGCCGCCGAGCTCGCCCGGGCCGGTGAGGCGGTGCACCCGGACACGGTCCGCTCCATCATGCGGGCCGAGGGGCTGGTGGCCGCCCAGCCCCGCCTGAGGGTCCGCACCACGATCCCGGCCGACGACGCCGACGGGCGCCCAGACCTGGTGGAACGAGACTTCACCGCGGCGCAGCCGGGATACAAATGGGTCGGTGACATCACCTACATTCGCACCCTGGAAGGATTCTGCTATCTGGCGACGGTACTGGACTGCTGCACGAAGAGGGCCGTGGGTTACGCGATCGATGATCACATGAGGACCGGATTGATCTGCAAGGCCATCGACATGGCCGTCAGGAATTGCGAGTATGTGAGAGGGGCGACCATTTTCCATTCGGATCATGGGTCGCAGTACATGTCGAAGGAATTCACCGAGCTGCTCGAGTCCTACGATATCAGACTGTCAGTGGGAAGGACGGGACTGTGCTGGGATAATGCGTGGGCGGAGTCGTTCAATGCGACATTGAAGAACGAGAGGGTGCACCGGGTAATCTATCGGACCAAGGATGAGGCGGTCCGGGATATTGAGGTTTTCTCACCAGGCTCCTCGCACGTGAGTAGCGATCACGAGGGCTGAGCGGACGATCTGGGTGATGCGCCAGGGGTCGAGGGTGACTTTCTGGAGGGCCTTGAAGTGTTTGATGATGGCATTGGCTCGTTCGGCTGGGGCGCGGAGTTGGGTGATGAGCCGGTTGCGGGTGTTGGTGTCGGGGGCCAGGCCGTGGCCCTTGATCGGGTGGCAGATGCCGATGCCGGCGCCTTGGTAGCCCTTGTCGGTCAACGTTTTCAGGCCTTGTGCGGCGGCTGGGTAGAGGGCTGGCAGGACGTGTTGGCGGGCGGCGGTGAGGTCGTGGGTCGAGCCCGGGGATACCGGCGAGGTCCAGATCGGGAAACCGGAGCTGTCGGTGAGGACTTGGACGTTTCCGCCGTGGCGGTGGTGTTTTCCCGAGTACCACGCATCGGTGGTTTTCCCTTGTCCGGCAGGGGTGTGGACGGCGGTGGTGGCGATCAGGGTGCCGTCGAGGCAGACGAACGCCGCGCCGTGGGCATGTTGTTCGTCGAGGACCTCGTGGAGGTCGGGTGCGTGGTCGGCGACCACGTCCAATGCCTCGTGGAGGTAGCGGTAGCAGGTGGCTTGGGACAGGCCATGGTCACGGGCCAAGCGGTGGATGGGCGTCGCATCACACATCCAGCGGCAGAGCAGGATCGCTTGGGTCCAGCAGGTGGCGGCGCGTTGCCAGGGGCGGCGGTCATGTCGGCGTCGGTGGGCCGACAGCCACGCGGAGATGCGGCGAACGATGGTGGTGGGACGGTCAAGGGTGGCACGATAGGACAGCATGCGGGCTCGGTTCTGTTACAGGGACGGTCTCTTGGCAGAAACCGATCCTGCACCACCCGACCCGCATGCACCCACCCGAGTCGACCATCACCCCTTGCCACAGCATCAACGCCGATGATCCACGGTCAGGTCTGGTGAGAAAACCTCATTGTGCGGTGGATCGAGCTCAGGTATAATCAGAAACGTCTTCACTCGTCGTTGGGGTATTCGGACCCCTAATGAGATTGAGGTGGAGTACCGGGAATCACGTCAGGTGGCCTGAAACCAAGTGTTTGGGCGTGTCCGAGAGACGGCAAGCAGTCCATTGACACGAAGCTGCGCGGGCAGCAGAGCAAGGTCACCTACGCCAACGAGAGGATCTATGCCCTCGACAGGGGAGGCGAGGACAGCAGGGGTGAACTGCGGATCTACTCCCTGGACACCGGCAGACTTCTGCAGGAGATGGCGACCCCGGCCCCTCGACAAGGCCTACGACAGGTCGGGGGACTCGGCCATCACGGGGATCGCCGCCAGACCGGACCACTGACACGACCTGCGCTGGCACTGTCACCTGACTTGTTGCATTGGCTTAGTGCCCCGCATCGGACTCGATCGCGTTGATGATGGCGCGGGCCTCGGGTGTGGTCTGGGGCTTGATGGTGTGAAGCGAGCCGTTGATCTCCAGGGTCGCTGAGCGTAGTGGGGCGAGGGTATGGACGATCCGTTTGACCGACAGGCCGGTGACCTGTCGTAGGTAACGCGAGACGGCCAGGGCGGCGAATGCCGTGGTCAGGTGGGCCTCGATGGAGTCAGAGAGCCGGTGGAAGATGGGCCGGGCCCGCAGGTCGGACTTGGCCATGCGGAAGGAGTCCTCGACGTGCCAGAGGTCGTGGTAGGCCCCGATCACCTGGACCGGAGTCATCACCGATACTGGAATATTGGTCACGTATCCCTTCAACCCGACCAGTTGGCGGGCCCGGTCGATCGCCTTGTGATCCAAGGACAAGCCGTTCGCCGATGCGCTGACGAACCGTGGCTTGCGGGCCGGTCTGTCACCGTCGACCACGGCTTTGGCGCGGTTCTCCTGAGCCGTCAATGTGGCCGAGTCCCGCACGGCCCGTTTGCGGGAGTACTGCCAGACCGCCCGCCAGCTATCGGTGGACCCGGCTGGATCCCAGACCGGCTCGGCCCGTCTGCTGCGAGGGTGGCAGGTCTTCCTCCTCGGGGTGCGGGGTGTGATCGTGTCGATGATCTGCCCGTCATCGAAGGCCGTGCCGTTCCAGTGGAAATGGCCGGCCAGGTCGCTGGGGGCCTTTACCGACCGGGATCCCACGATGAACCGCAGACCTGCACCGTCCAGGGCCTCCAGATTGGAGGCCGACAGCATGCCGGCGTCTGCGACCACCACCATGTCGGCGATCTCGTGGGCCGACCGGTAGGCCTCAACAATCGGGATCAGGGTCGTGGTCTCGGCCTTGTTGCCGGGAAAACAGCCAATCTGGAGGGGAAAGCCCCAGCGGTCCACGAGGAGCCCGACCACGATCTGGGGATCAACCCGGCGTTCCTTCGAATAGCCGACCTTGCGCAGACTGTCCTCGTTGGCAGCCTCGAAGTACAGGGTGGTCACGTCATAGAGCACCAGAGTCACCTCCCCGCCACCGGCCGAGTACCGGTGGCAGGCATCGGTGATCACGGCACGGTAGTCGCGGTCCTGGGCACGAGCCAGGTGCCGGTAGATCGTGGTGTGATGGCGCGGGTCCTGACCCAAACCGGTCAGGACCCGCCCGACAGCCAGTTTCGAGGTGGGTTCGACGATCCGGGCCACAACGACCTGCTCGAACACCTGATCGGCAACCGCGTCGAATCCCAGGCGGCGATAGGCCCTGTCCAGCACAGACCACAACAGGTCCGAGGCCGTCGAGACGACCTGCGCAGGCCTGGCAAGCGCTGAACTCTCATGGCGTCCAGAGTCCTCACCGGTCAACCTGTCCTGGACCACGGGCTCGGTGAACGACTCCTCGACCGCAACCGGGATCTCCACGCCCAGGTCCAAGGGCTCCTGGCCGCTCAACTGCTCGATCCTGGCCCGGGCAGTGGTCCTGAGTACCGCCAGTTCCTCGTCACTGTGAGCCGAGCCCACATGCTCCACGATGATGCGCCTGCCCCGTCGCTTCTCAGCGATCTGGACCGCCACCGCACCCGAACCCGTGCGGACCGTCCGGACATAGGTCATGACCCCCACAATACGGGTCCCCAGGACCGTCTTAGTGCCCCAAAACAGCCACGATCGAACACGAAACCCGTAGCCAGACCAACACACCCGACCGAACCCCGAAAAACTGCATCAAGTCAGGCGCGACGCCCCGCTGCGGGCCGAGATGGGGGCCCGGAGCCTGCGGATCGTCGAGGACCACGGCCTGGACCGCACCCTCGACGCCTTCGAGGGCTGCTACCAGCGGCTGTGCCGGGTCACTGAGCCAGTGGCACCGTGAGCTCCATCACCGTGCCGTCGGGGCCGGTGGAGGCCACCTTGACGCCACCTCCACTGCGCGTCGCGAGCTCCTGGACCAGTGCCAGGCCGATGCCTAAGCTCTGACGGGCGCCCGGCTGGTCAACGGGCTCGGTGTGGGCGAACCGGTCGAAGACCCGGTCGGGGGCGACGCCGCGGATGCCGGGCCCGTCGTCGGACACGGTCATCACCGCCCGGCCGTCGTCGCGGGCCAGCTGGACCTCCACCCGTCCGCGCGCCGAACCGTGATCGCCTGAACTGTGATCACCCGAGCCGTGATTGATCGCATTGTCGACCAGCGCGGTGACGCAGCGCCCCAGCCCGGCCGGCGGCATCCGCACCTCCAGGTCCGGCTCCACGTCGATCACCAGGGACACCCCCCGCTGCTCGGCGAGCACCCGCATCGACTCGGCGCTGGACGTCACGATCTGTGAGGCGTCGGCGACCGGGCCCGGCCCGCGGGCCCCCTCCCCCGAATCGTCGCCGGAGACCGCCAGGAGGTCGTTGACGATGCCGATGAGCCGCCCAGTGTCCTGGCGCAGGGCCGACGCCGTCTCCCCGGCCGGCTGGCCCTCGGCCAGCTCGCGCTGCAGCATCTGGACCCGGGCGTCCAGGACGGTCAACGGCGTCCGCAGCTCGTGGGAGGCGTCGGCGACGAATCGGCGCTGGAGCTCCAGGGCGTCCGCCAGGGGGCGCACCGCCCGCCGCGACACCACCCGGCCGATCACCAGCGCGTAGACGACGGCCGCGACCGCGACGCCGATCGACAGGCCGACGGTCTTGGCCGCGCTGAGATGGATCCTCACCTCGCCGGGCCGGGCGGGCTCGTTGAGCTCGGCGGGGCGCGACTGCAGGATCACCATGACGACGACCGCCGCGACGAACAGCAGGGACACCGCGACGGTCGCCAGGCCGATCTGGCGGGTCATCCGCGTCGAGGTCCGGCGCACCCGCAGCTCGTCGGGGCTCTTCGGCGCGCTCACAGCGTCCCCAGCCGGTAGCCCTTGCGGCGAATGGTGAGGATCACCGTCTGCTCGGTCTTCTGCCGCAGGTAATGGACGTAGGTGTCGACGGTTCCGGGGCTGTCTGTCGGGGAGAACACCGCAGCCAGGATGTCGTCGCGGCTGTAGGTGCGGTCCGGGTGGCGGGCCAGCAGTTCCAGCAGGTCTGATTCTCTGGGGGTCAGGACGATGGGGCCGATGTAGGGGGAGTTGATGATGCGGTCGGCCGGGCGGAAGTCCCAGTCGCCGACCTCCAGGCCCCCGGCGTCATCGTCGTAGCTGCGCAGCAGGGCGCGCAGGCGAGCCTCCAGCTCGTCGAAGTCGAAGGGCTTGACGAGATAGTCGTTGGCCCCCGAATCGAGGCCCTCGACCTTGTCGGCGACGGTTCCCAGGGCGGTGAGCATGAGGATGGGGGTCTTCACCCGGGCCCGGCGGAGCCGTCGCACCACCTCGGTGCCCTCCATGACGGGAAGCATCCGGTCGACCACCATGACGTCGACCGGGCTCTCCAGTGCCGACGTCAGACCGGAGCCGCCATCGGCGGCGACGATCACCTCGTATCCGCGCAGGTAGGAGGCCATGATGGCCGACAGGTTCGGGTCGTCCTCGATGAGCAGCAGACGTGGGCGTCCCGACGTCATCGCCCGGCCCTCCCGGTTCTGTCGGGCCGGTCGTTTCGGTCGGGCCGGTCGTTCCGGTCGGGTCGTTCCAAATGGCCGGTCGTCACGATCGCTGCCCTCCGATGCTCCGCCTCAGACGGACATCATTCCGGTGGCCGCCAGCACCAGCAGCAGCGCCCCGACGATCACCCGGTACCAGATGAATCCGGTGAACTTGTTCGAGGAGACGAACTTCAGCAGCCAGGCGATCGAGAAGTAGGCCACCACCAGTGACACGATCGTAGCGATCACCGTCGGGCCCCAGCCGATGACGCCGGACCCGCCGGACAGCAGGATGCGGCTGGAGGCGGTGATGTCGCCGGCCGAACCGAGGGCCTCGTAGGCGCCGGCCGCCACCAGAGCGGGGATCCCCATGAAGAAGGACAGCCGGGTGGCGTCTGGCCGGTTGAAGCCGCGGAACAGGCCGGCCGAGATCGTCGCGCCGGAGCGGGAGACGCCGGGGAAGAGCGGGGAGAGGGCCTGGAAGAGGCCGATGACGACGGCGTCGACGAGGGTGACGTCGTGCATGGAGCGGCGGAGATTCTTGCGCCGGTCGGCCAGCAGCATCACGAGGCTCCAGAGCACCAGCGCCCCGGCGACCACCCGGATGGATGCCAACGGCCCCTCGATGGCGCTCTTGAAGGCCAGGCCGACGACCGCGACCGGGATCGAGCCGATGATGACTCCCCAGCCGAGAATGTAGTCGGGGTTCGTGCGGGCATCGGAGTGGAAGACGCCGGAGACCCAGGCGACGACGATGCGGACGATGTCTCGCCAGAAGAAGATGATGGCGGCGATGATGGCGCCCACCTGGATGATCGCGGTGAAGGCAGTCATCCCGGCCCCCTGCGTCTGGAAGCCCATGAGGTGCTCCACGATCCGCAGGTGCCCGGTGCTCGAGACCGGGAGAAATTCTGTGATGCCCTCGACGATGCCGAGAACGACGGCCTGCCACCAGTTCACCGGTGCTCCTCCTGTCGTGACGTGTGCAGGTTGAGCCTGCCTGCCGGGGACTCAGAAACCTCTAAGAGAGGTCGGCGGCGGGGGCCGTGTCGGATCCCGGGACGCGCTTCTGAGAGGTTTCTGAGTGCCGTGGACGGCATGCTCGAGGGATGCACGACGAACTCACCGTCCAGGAATCCGGACCCACCGCGTCGGGGGGCAGTCCCGCCTCCGCGCCCGGGAGCACCCCGGCCCCCCGCAATCCTGGACGCGCCGACCAGCTCGATCGCCGTGAAGGGCTTGGCCGGCTGGGCCGGAGCGTGCTGCGACCGGCCTCGGTGGTCTGCCTCATGCTGGTGGCGGCGGTGATCGCGACCGGTTTCGCGGTGCGCAGCTCCACCGCCGAGACGGGGATCCTGATCTGGATCGACGTCCATCACACCCCGGCCCTCGACGGCGTCGCGTGGGCGCTGAGCTGGGCCTTCGAATCGCCCCGGGCGATCGCGGTGGTCGTGCTGCTCGCCGCCGGGGTGGCCTGGCGGCGTCGACACCTGATCGACGGGCTGTGCGCGGGGATCGCGCTGGCGCTGACCTGGGGCACGAGCTACCTGGTGAAGCTGCTGGTGGGACGCCACCGGCCGGCCTGGACGCTGCTGCGCCACCATGTGGGCGGCCCGGAGCAGGATCCCAGTTTTCCCAGTGGCCATGCGACATTCACGACGGCGCTCGTCGTCGTGGTCGTGATGTGCACCCGGCGCGGGTGGCGGGTGTGGATCGGGGCGGTGGGGTGCGTACTCGCGGCGGGGGTGGCGGCGTCACGGCTGTACCTGGGAGTGCACTACCCCAGCGATGTCGCCGCCGGTATCGTCTACGGCGCGGCGGCCGGATACCTGATGTTCCGCGCCACCACCCTGGTGAGCCATGCGCGTCCGGACCGCCGTGCCGGCCAGGACGAGGACGAGCTCCGATCCGGGCCTGGAGAGATCTCATGACCATCAACCCAAGCTGGCAGTTCCTCGTCGCCTTCCTGGCGCTTGTGGCGCTGACGATGGTGATCTCCCGCGTCGGGAGGCTCGGGATCGGGCGGGCCTCGGCCGTCGCCTCGGTGCGTGCCATGATCCAGCTGGCCGTGGTCTCCCTGATCCTCGTCTACGCGCTGCAGCATCTGTGGGCGGCCGTCGGATTCACCCTGCTGATGTTCGCGGTGGCCGTGGGGACGACTGCCGGGCGCACCGGGGTGGGCAGGGCCTGGCCGTGGACGGCGGTCGCGGTGGCCTCGGGGATCGTGCCGGTGCTGGTGATCGTGTTCTGCTCCGGGGCGTCGCCGTTCAATGCCGCGGCACTCATCCCGATCGCCGGGATCATCATCGGCAACATGATGAACGGCCACACCCTGGCCGGGCGGCGTCTGTTCCCCGCGCTGCGGGAGGACATCGGCACCTTCGAGGCGGCCCTGTCACTGGGCCTGCCGCGCGCCGACGCGATCCGCATGGTGACCCAGGGCAGCGTGGCCGAGGCGGTGATCCCCAGCGTCGACAGCACCCGGACCGTCGGCCTGGTGACCCTGCCCGGCGCCTTCGTCGGCGTGCTGCTGGGAGGCGGGTCGGCGGTTCAGGCTGGCGCCGCGCAGTTGCTGGTGCTGATGGGGATCCTGGCCGGACAGGCGGTGACCGTGGTGGTGGCCCACAAGCTGATCTGCCGGGGGCTGCTGCTGCCGCCGGACCTCAAGGAGAAGCTGCACGAGTAGTGCACTGGTCCGGAGCCGGCCCCATAGACCGAGGCGATGGCGGAGTTCGTCCTCTTCTGCGTGCCGACCGTCGTCTACCTGGTGGCGCAGTCGCGAGGAGCTGAGCGCACTCTCCGCGCCGCGCCGCGCCGCGCGGGGGTGGTCTGGGGAGCCCCGACAGCCTACGGATAAGTGGCTCTTCACGAACGAGGGATGCTCCTATATCTGTCAAGCGGCGTGTTGGTGATGGGTGAGGTAGTCACGGTAGGTGGTGATGGTCTGTCGGTTCGAGGAGTGTCCGCGTTCGATGGTGGAGAGCGTGGAGATGGAGCATTTGAGGGCGTCGGCGGCCTGGGCGAGGGTGAGGTCGGCGGCTTCGCGCAGGGGACGGAGCTCGGTGGTGTCCAGGGGCTGGGGTGGGTTCGTGATCAGGTGGTAGACCTCGCTGGCTATGGCGCGCTTGAGGCATCTGATGATCTCCTTGGTGGTCCTGCCCTCGGCGCGACGGCGGGCGGCGTAGGCGCGGGTACGGGAATCGGAGTGCAGCCGGACAACGGCGATGTGGTAGAGCGCACTGTTCGCCCGCCGGTTGCCACCCCGGTTGAGGCGGTGCCGGATGGTCTTTCCCGAGGATGCCGGAACGGGAGCTGCCCCACACATCATCGCGAACGCACCCTCACCCTTGATGCGTTCGGGGTTGTCGCCGGCCGCGATGAGAAGTTGGGCGGCGCAGATCACACCGATGCCCTTGGCCTGGAGAAGTGCCGGGTTGGCCTCGGCCACGAGCCGTCGCAGCGTGCGGTCGTGTCCTGCGATTTCGGCGTCCAGCATGCCGATGCGCCTGGCGAGGGTCCGCAGTGTGGCCCGGGTGAGCCCGGTGAGCCGGTCGTCCGATTCGTGGCCACGGGTACGGGCCAGCATGTTGATCAGCGCACTGCCGGACAGATCTCGGAACTGGGATCGGAGGGTGTCCGGGGCCGACACGAGCAGGTCTCTGATCTGCAGTGTGGTATCGGTGCCGGCCTTGATGGCGCTGGAGCGGGCGACCACGGTCACGCGTATGGCCTCGACGAGACCGTCGCCGTTCTTCGGCGTCGAGCAACCGGTCCCGGACAACGCCGTCCGGGCCGCCGCGTAGGCGTCGATCTGATCGGTCTTGCCCCGCATGCGGCGAACCTGCCGGCTCGGGCGGAGCACCTCGACGACCTCGATGCCCGCCGCGATCAGATGCCGGGCCAGGCCTGCCCCGTAGGAGTTCGTGCCCTCCACCCCGACCCTTGCGAGAGGCCCGTGAGCGGTGATGAACGCGGTCAGCGCCCGGTAGCCGGCCGGGGTCGCGGGGAACGGTGCGGCCTCGAGCTGTTGGCCGGTCGACGTGATCACGGCTGCGTAGTGCGTGTCCTTGTGGGTGTCCACTCCGGCGATGACCGGCGTGTCCCTCCCGACCGTATCGTTGCGGACCATATCTAGTCGCTCCTCCGATCGTGGTTCATGATGGAGGCGCCGGCCGGGACGGTCGGGCAACACGTTGACGAAACCGGGTCGAAAACGGGGTCGTGCTCCTATCAGGCCATGACCGCCCGACCAGCGCCTCTCGCGGGTTCCGATGGGCAGACAAATCCCTTGCAGGGCAGGATCAGCAGACCGGCCAGTGTAGACATCGAGTCATGCCCACCGGAACTACTTCGAGTATCAACGTGTAGCGGGGGGTTGAGTCTGGCTGGCGTGTCGGGGTGGGTGTGAGGGTCGGGGTCTTCCGATGATGGGAGTTCCTACGCTGCCCATCTGAAAGACCCCGACGTGTCCCACGCTACCTTTGCTGCCCCCGATCTGACCACGTTCGCCCGCCTGGATGACCTCGGCCTCGTGGTGGTGGGCCAGAGAGTCCTCCCGGATCGCTGCGAGGTGGCCTGCCGGGTGGTGGACGATGACCGGTGGTGTCGCGAGTGTGGGTGCGAAGGGATCCCCCGCGACACCGTGGTCCGTCGCCTCGCCCACGAGCCCTCGGGCTGGAGACCGGTGACACTGGTGGTGCGAGTGCGTCGCTACCGCTGTTCGGGGTATGGGCGTGTGTGGAGGCAGGACACCACTGGGGCGGCCCAGCCGCGCTCGAAACTGTCCCGGGGCGGACTGCGTTGGGCCCTGGAAGGCATCGTCGTCCAACACCTCACCGTCGCCCGGGTCGCTGAGGGTCTGGGCGTGTCCTGGGACTGCGCCAACACCTCCGTCCTGGAGGAGGGACGCAGGGTCCTCATCAACGATGAGCATCGCTTCGAGGGTGTGACCACGATCGGGGTGGACGAGCACGTGTGGCGGCACACGCGCAGGGGCGACAAGTTCGTCACCGTGATCATCGACCTCACCCCGCTGCGCGAGGGAAGGGGTCCTGCCAGGTTGTTGGACATGGTGGAGGGCCGCTCCAAGAAGGCCTTCAAGGAGTGGCTCAGCCAGCAAGACCCTGCGTGGCGCGACCGGATTGAGGTGGTCGCCATGGACGGCTTCACCGGGTTCAAGACCGCAGCGAAGGAAGAACTCCCCGACGCGGTGGAGGTCATGGATCCCTTCCACGTCGTCCAGCTCGCCGGCGATGCCCTGGACCACTTCCGCCAGCGCGTCCAGCAAGACACCACCGGACATCGAGGCCGGTCCGGGGACCCCCTGTACGGGGTGCGCAAGACCCTGCACACCGGGATGGATCTCCTCACAGACAAGCAACGCACCCGCCTGGAGGGCGTCTTCGCCCAGGACGCTCACGTCGGGGTGGAAGCCACCTGGGGCATCTACCAGAAGATCGTGGCCGCCTACCGCGATCCCGACCCCAAGGCCGGGCGAGCCCAGCTGGCCCACGTCATCGAGGTCATCAGCCGCGGCGTTCCCGCCGCCCTCGCTGAGATCATCACCCTGGGGCGCACCCTCAAGCGGCGCGCCACAGACGTCCTGGCCTACTTCGAGCGCCCCCACACCTCCAACGGCCCGACAGAAGCCCTCAATGGCCGACTGGAACACCTGCGCGGCTCAGCCTTGGGCTTCCGGAACCTGACGAACTACATTGCCCGCAGTCTCCTCGAGGCCGGAGGATTCAGACCCCAACTACACGTTGATACTCGAAGTAGTTCCGGTGGGCATGACTCGATGTCTACACTGGCCGGTCTGCTGATCCTGCCCTGCAAGGGATTTGTCTGCCCATCGGAACCCGCGAGAGGCGCTGGTCGGGCGGTCATGGCCTGATAGGAGCACGACCCCGTTTTCGACCCGGTTTCGTCAACGTGTTGCCCGACCGTCCCGGCCGGCGCCTCCATCATGAACCACGATCGGAGGAGCGACTAGATATGGTCCGCAACGATACGGTCGGGAGGGACACGCCGGTCATCGCCGGAGTGGACACCCACAAGGACACGCACTACGCAGCCGTGATCACGTCGACCGGCCAACAGCTCGAGGCCGCACCGTTCCCCGCGACCCCGGCCGGCTACCGGGCGCTGACCGCGTTCATCACCGCTCACGGGCCTCTCGCAAGGGTCGGGGTGGAGGGCACGAACTCCTACGGGGCAGGCCTGGCCCGGCATCTGATCGCGGCGGGCATCGAGGTCGTCGAGGTGCTCCGCCCGAGCCGGCAGGTTCGCCGCATGCGGGGCAAGACCGATCAGATCGACGCCTACGCGGCGGCCCGGACGGCGTTGTCCGGGACCGGTTGCTCGACGCCGAAGAACGGCGACGGTCTCGTCGAGGCCATACGCGTGACCGTGGTCGCCCGCTCCAGCGCCATCAAGGCCGGCACCGATACCACACTGCAGATCAGAGACCTGCTCGTGTCGGCCCCGGACACCCTCCGATCCCAGTTCCGAGATCTGTCCGGCAGTGCGCTGATCAACATGCTGGCCCGTACCCGTGGCCACGAATCGGACGACCGGCTCACCGGGCTCACCCGGGCCACACTGCGGACCCTCGCCAGGCGCATCGGCATGCTGGACGCCGAAATCGCAGGACACGACCGCACGCTGCGACGGCTCGTGGCCGAGGCCAACCCGGCACTTCTCCAGGCCAAGGGCATCGGTGTGATCTGCGCCGCCCAACTTCTCATCGCGGCCGGCGACAACCCCGAACGCATCAAGGGTGAGGGTGCGTTCGCGATGATGTGTGGGGCAGCTCCCGTTCCGGCATCCTCGGGAAAGACCATCCGGCACCGCCTCAACCGGGGTGGCAACCGGCGGGCGAACAGTGCGCTCTACCACATCGCCGTTGTCCGGCTGCACTCCGATTCCCGTACCCGCGCCTACGCCGCCCGCCGTCGCGCCGAGGGCAGGACCACCAAGGAGATCATCAGATGCCTCAAGCGCGCCATAGCCCGCGAGGTCTACCACCTGATCACGAACCCACCCCAGCCCCTGGACACCACCGAGCTCCGTCCCCTGCGCGAAGCCGCCGACCTCACCCTCGCCCAGGCCGCCGACGCCCTCAAATGCTCCATCTCCACGCTCTCCACCATCGAACGCGGACACTCCTCGAACCGACAGACCATCACCACCTACCGTGACTACCTCACCCATCACCAACACGCCGCTTGACAGATATAGGAGCATCCCTCAATCGTGAAGAGCCACTTTACGGCCTGCCTCGACGGAACAGAACCGACCCTGGTGGCTACAAGCTGCGCGATCCATCCAGGAGGCACTCATATCGACAACGAAGAGGCACAAGATGTTCCAACGTCTAACGACGGCGCAGAAGCTACGCATCGTCGAGTACTACTTCGACTGCCACTCTAGCCGCGACACCGCCACCAGGCTCAAAATCAGGAAGACGACAGTTGTGAGGCCAGCCCGAGACCTCGGCCAGACGCCGCGATCCCGTCACGTCACAGCACCAACGGTACCGACTATCCTTTCAGTCTCATGCGCATCCAATCCATGAACATCTCTTGATGATGGGTATTCAATACTTGTTGCCCGACAGTCGGCAGCGCTGACCCTATAACCATAGGTCAATAACAGATTCTTTCTGTATAGACTTTGGCAGCTGAATATCACCTGAAGAGCCAACCATCTTCAACAGGGTCAAACTTCAATAAAGAAGGAAGTAATTAGTCCACCGACATACTTTCTTTAAAGTACCAAGCAAAGGCAGGACGAATCAACCACTTCAATACCCTAAGACTGTTGCGTGGCACTATTGGGGTATCCTTGATCTGGGTTATTACCAAGTGTTTGCATTGTGTACACTGGCATGTTTCTCCCATCGTCTGTCGGCGTTGTTGTAAAGATGACCGATATGACATCTGTGCTTGGTTTTGTCTTACCTTTCCAGTCGCTAGCGGCGAGATTGGCTGCGATGAGACACTGGGCATCTGATGCCGAAGTAAATCCATTTGGTGGAGTATTGACATCAAGCTGAGGTGTCTGCTCTTCCGCGCCAATCTTAAACGTTGGGTCGTATTTATAGTACCCGAAGAATCTTTGTAGTCGCTTATAGATGATTGGATCAGAAGTTGTTTCGCTATCATCAGACCCTATCGCGTTTATTGCTACCGCATTCATGACCCGAAGACGAATCGCAAGTTCACGCCAGGTCGTTATGCTCTTCTCTTTTGTAGAAGTATACTTCTCACCAAGATTACCCTGAGCCATGTCGGGTGACGCAACCGTCCAGTCTATCTCATTCAGAAGCTTTTCGGCCTCTTCCTTGTTCTCGTTATCAGCGATCAACTCCTCTATGTTTACAATAGCAGCATCTGTATAGTCAAGAGCTATTCTTGCCTGTTTCTTTTTGTCAAAAGTATCATAGTCGGGCCGTGCCATTTCTTTTGCAGCGTTATTGAAGATCTCATCGTATTTGTCATAGTCTTCTGTAGCTAATGTTCGGATGTTAATTTTCTTTTCGCGCACATCGCTGATCGTGTGGACGTCCTTATATTTTTCAGATGAGGCCGTTTCCACACCCGAACTAGCCGCGTCTGGTGTTGCTGTTGCCTCTGGAGTCTTTGGTGCCGAAGATACCGTTGTACTAGGTTTTTCGGCAGCGTTCACCTTGCTACCACATCCTGCTACGGCCACTGCGGCACCAATGCCCGCCATTAAACCAAATAAACTTCGGCGACAGATTGGATCTGAACTGGGATGAAACTGATTCGAATACTGTTCATGCGACATGATTGAGATACTTGCCTAACTTTTCGAGTATGCACCATGTGTACGCGATCACACCAATCGGGCGCGTGTATAGAAGACCATATATCTAAAGATCAGCGAATGCCAAGAGGAACTTGATGTGTCCCCCAAACTGGGGACAGATCGAGTTGCTCTGAAGCATCTGGTGGCACAGGACGAGTCTCACGCCAACCGCTGCTCGAGTGGCTCAACCAAGCTTATTGAGACACACTCGCCCGTTGGTCGCGTTACTTCAAGTATATGAGCCCGCCGCAGCTGGAGAAGATCTCCAATCGAACCAAGTTGCGAAAACGATCCTCGATCTATCCCACAATGGATGCGTGTGATCTCAGCATCCTGACGAAGTCCATTGCGCCATATAACCGGCAATAATCCGTCGTGTCCCTATATGCCCATCATCCGGACCAGCTTGTCCGTCAAATCATCCCTATACTCCCGTTTCTCCAGCCCGTATGTTTTCAGTGCCTTAACTAGGTCTTTGTTCTCGGCTTCGGCTTCAGACAGATTCACGTAATCGTAGTGAAGGGCATGCCACTTGCGCGGAACCAGCATGATCATGTCAATGCCTGAGACGGGGCCGCGTTGAAAGGCCTTGTAGTCCTTTAGATCGTATGAGCGGTCTCTGATGTGTATGATGCCGTCTCGTAGCTCGGCATCATGAACGACTTCATCCTTCTGCCGGTAGCTCAGAAGAAGCGCCGTCGCCGCTAATGCGATCACCAAGCCAAAGAGATACTCCCCCAAACCGACAACTATGATCAGGATATAGCACACAACGAGCACGAACACTATGCGCCACCTCATGGAGTGATGCCGAGACTTGATGGGTGCCGCCCACTGGACAGCCGGCCTTATTGATGGGGATTCTCGCTTCGTTCGAGTTGTCATGCTACCTCCTGTCGTCTCTATCGATACCTAATTGTGTCTTCATTATACCTAATTTGTCGGCCCTGCGTCATGGGTTGAATCAACGTCTGGATTCTGATGGCGAACGTCAAACCGTCCCGGTTCCGGATCTTGGACGTCAGGTGGAACCTGCGGTGCAGCTTGTGGGGTGGGTTGACCCTCTCTCTGTCCAGACTGCGACTCTAGCTGAAAGTGCTCCGTCAACACCTTCTGCTTGTTCTCCCCCATATTGTTCCATGTATTCTTGTTACTGAACATTGCCCTGGCGTGATTTTCTGTGATGCCACCTGATACCACGCCCTTTTGAAGATTGTCCACGCTCTGACCTGAAAGTTCATTAGCGGTCAGATTCTTGAACGTCTCGGGATTGTTCGTAACATCCGTCACCGTCGTGCCCGGAGCCGAATGGGACAGCTTATCCAGCACGGCGTTCTTACTCTTTAGACCTGACTTGTTGCATTGGCTTAGTGCCCCGCATCGGACTCGATCGCGTTGATGATGGCGCGGGCCTCGGGTGTGGTCTGGGGCTTGATGGTGTGAAGCGAGCCGTTGATCTCCAGGGTCGCTGAGCGTAGTGGGGCGAGGGTATGGACGATCCGTTTGACCGACAGGCCGGTGACCTGTCGTAGGTAACGCGAGACGGCCAGGGCGGCGAATGCCGTGGTCAGGTGGGCCTCGATGGAGTCAGAGAGCCGGTGGAAGATGGGCCGGGCCCGCAGGTCGGACTTGGCCATGCGGAAGGAGTCCTCGACGTGCCAGAGGTCGTGGTAGGCCCCGATCACCTGGACCGGAGTCATCACCGATACTGGAATATTGGTCACGTATCCCTTCAACCCGACCAGTTGGCGGGCCCGGTCGATCGCCTTGTGATCCAAGGACAAGCCGTTCGCCGATGCGCTGACGAACCGTGGCTTGCGGGCCGGTCTGTCACCGTCGACCACGGCTTTGGCGCGGTTCTCCTGAGCCGTCAATGTGGCCGAGTCCCGCACGGCCCGTTTGCGGGAGTACTGCCAGACCGCCCGCCAGCTATCGGTGGACCCGGCTGGATCCCAGACCGGCTCGGCCCGTCTGCTGCGAGGGTGGCAGGTCTTCCTCCTCGGGGTGCGGGGTGTGATCGTGTCGATGATCTGCCCGTCATCGAAGGCCGTGCCGTTCCAGTGGAAATGGCCGGCCAGGTCGCTGGGGGCCTTTACCGACCGGGATCCCACGATGAACCGCAGACCTGCACCGTCCAGGGCCTCCAGATTGGAGGCCGACAGCATGCCGGCGTCTGCGACCACCACCATGTCGGCGATCTCGTGGGCCGACCGGTAGGCCTCAACAATCGGGATCAGGGTCGTGGTCTCGGCCTTGTTGCCGGGAAAACAGCCAATCTGGAGGGGAAAGCCCCAGCGGTCCACGAGGAGCCCGACCACGATCTGGGGATCAACCCGGCGTTCCTTCGAATAGCCGACCTTGCGCAGACTGTCCTCGTTCTCAGCCTCGAAGTACAGGGTGGTCACGTCATAGAGCACCAGAGTCACCTCCCCGCCACCGGCCGAGTACCGGTGGCAGGCATCGGTGATCACGGCACGGTAGTCGCGGTCCTGGGCACGAGCCAGGTGCCGGTAGATCGTGGTGTGATGCGGCGGGTCCTGACCCAAACCGGTCAGGACCCGCCCGACAGCCAGTTTCGAGGTGGGTTCGACGATCCGGGCCACAACGACCTGCTCGAACACCTGATCGGCAACCGCGTCGAATCCCAGGCGGCGATAGGCCCTGTCCAGCACAGACCACAACAGGTCCGAGGCCGTCGAGACGACCTGCGCAGGCCTGGCAAGCGCTGAACTCTCATGGCGTCCAGAGTCCTCACCGGTCAACCTGTCCTGGACCACGGGCTCGGTGAACGACTCCTCGACCGCAACCGGGATCTCCACGCCCAGGTCCAAGGGCTCCTGGCCGCTCAACTGCTCGATCCTGGCCCGGGCAGTGGTCCTGAGTACCGCCAGTTCCTCGTCACTGTGAGCCGAGCCCACATGCTCCACGATGATGCGCCTGCCCCGTCGCTTCTCAGCGATCTGGACCGCCACCGCACCCGAACCCGTGCGGACCGTCCGGACATAGGTCATGACCCCCACAATACGGGTCCCCAGGACCGTCTTAGTGCCCCAAAACAGCCACGATCGAACACGAAACCCGTAGCCAGACCAACACACCCGACCGAACCCCGAAAAACTGCATCAAGTCAGGCGAGAGACGGCAAGCAGTCCATTGACACGAAGCTGCGCGGGCAGCAGAGCAAGGTCACCTACGCCAACGAGAGGATCTATGCCCTCGACAGGGGAGGCGAGGACAGCAGGGGTGAACTGCGGATCTACTCCCTGGACACCGGCAGACTTCTGCAGGAGATGGCGACCCCGGCCCCTCGACAAGGCCTACGACAGGTCGGGGGACTCGGCCATCACGGGGATCGCCGCCAGACCGGACCACTGACACGACCTGCGCTGGCACTGTCACGCGGAGACCCGAGGCCCCAAGAAGATGAGGTGGCGCTCGGTGGTCAGCCACCCCTGGGCGCACTCCTTGCCGATGCGCGACTCATCTGGTGCTGCTGCTCGTTGCGACCGCTCGCACCCATATGGTTGAAATCGGTCAAGTCGTGCGATCTACGTGCGATAGCAAACCCCTCAGATGCCCTCCCATGCCCCTTCCTGCGGTTCTCCCGAACATGACAAATGGCTCGTGACTAGGTGTAACACCTAGTCACGAGCCATTTATTCTCGTGTCCGAGAGAGGACTTGAACCTCCACAGCCTAAAGCGGCCACTAGCACCTCAAGCTAGCGCGTCTACCAATTCCGCCACCCGGACAGATCGCCGACTCGGGCAGTGCGCCCTGCGTCGACAGCTATGGAAGCTTATCCCGATCTCTCCGGAGTCCGCAAATCTGTGTCTCACAGTGGCCGGGATGTCCGGTTGCCGGGAGCCGGTGGCAGAATCCCGGTATGGATCCAGACACCTCGACGACCTCGGTCGTCGGCACCGCACCCGAGACCGAGGTGGTGACGATCTGTCAGGATCTTCTCCGGGTCGACTCGACGAATTTCGGTCCCGGAAGAGCCCGTGGCGAGGCCGAGATGGCGGGTCTGGTGGCGGGTCTCCTCACCGAGATCGGGGCGACCTGCCGGACCTACGAGCCCGAGCCGGGCCGCACCACCTTGGTCGCCGACTGGGCTCCCGAGGGCACCGACATGTCCCGACCGGTCCTGATGCTGCACGGTCACAGCGACGTCGTGCCCGCCGATGCGAGCGACTGGACGGTGCCCCCGTTCTCCGGAGAGATCCGCGACGACTGCCTGTGGGGACGCGGCGCCATCGACATGAAGGGGTTTCTCGCCATGGTGCTGTCGGCCATGCGGGCCCGGCACCGTCGCGGCGAGGTCCCCTCCAGGCCGGTGAGATTCATCCTCTTCGCCGATGAGGAGGCCTCCGGCACTCTGGGTTCTAGCTGGCTCGGCCCGCACCACCCCGAGGTCTTCGACGGCGTCACCGAGGCCATCAGCGAGATCGGCGGATTCTCCGTCACCACTCCCCAGGGTCGTCGCGGCTACGTCGTCCAGGCCGCCGAGAAGGGACTGTGGTGGTTCCGGATGACCGCCACCGGGCTGGCAGGGCATGGTTCGATGCGCAACCCGGACAACGCCGTGGCGCGGATCTGCGCCGCTGTCGACCGGATCGTCGCCCACCGCTGGCCCGATCTTCATCATCCGGTCCAGGAGGCCTTCCTGGACTCCTACTCGCGGCTATGGGGGGTCGACGTCGACCACGACGACCTCGAAGGATCGCTGGCCGGTCTGGGACCGCTGTCGAGAATGGTCGGCGCCGCATCCAGCCAGATGGTGACCCCCACCGTGCTGTCGGCGGGATACAAGGTCAACGTGATCCCGACCGCCGCCAGCGCGGAGCTGGATGCGCGGTTCGTGCCAGGCCACGACGAGGAGATGATCGCCCAGATCAAGGACCTCGCCGGACCCGGAATCACCTTCGAGACGATCGCCTACCGGCCCTCGGTCGAGGCACCGTTCGACGGCCCGGTGGTCGATGCCATCAGGTCGGCCATCGATGCCGAGGACCCGGGTGCGATGGTGCTTCCCTTCCTCAACAGTGCGGGGACCGATGCGAAGGGCTTCGCCCGGCTCCCGGACGGCCGCACCATCCGATGCTACGGATGCACGCCCCTGAAACTCCCGGAGGACTTCGACTTCATCTCGCTGTACCACGGGGTGGACGAGAGGGTACCGCTGGACTCCTTGGCATTCGGGGCCAGGGTCGTTGATCACATTCTCGAGGAGGCATGATGATGAATCAGAACACAGGCCAGACCTGCACCCTGACCCTCGATGGCAAGGAGTACACGCTCCCGGTGCTCACCGGGACCACCGGCGCGAGGTCGATCGACATCTCAGGGCTACGGGCCGCAACCGGCGGGGTGACGACCTTCGACCCGTCCTTCGCCAACACGGCGTCCTGCAGCTCGGCGATCTCATCGATCGACGGTGAGAACGGGGTGCTCACCTACCGGGGCATCCCCATCGAGACCTTCGCCACCGAGCACATCTCGTTCACCGAGACGGCCTGGCTGCTGATCTTCGGAAAGCTGCCGACCACCGCCGAGATCGAACGATTCGGCGCCCTGCTCACCAAGTACTCGGCCCTGCACCGGTCGATGGACCTGCACTTCAACGCCTTCCCGCCCAATGGGCACCCGATGGCGATCATGTCCTCGATGATCAATGCGATGAGCACCCACGACAGGCCCAGGATCACCGATGACGAGTCCTTCATCGAGTCCGCGGCCAAGCTGCTGTCCAAGGTGCGCACCATCGCGGCGGCCTCCTACAAGGCCTCGATCGGCGAGCCGGCCATCTACCCGCGCTTCGACCTGCGGTACGTGGAGAACTTCCTCCACATGATGTTCTCGCTGCCCTACGAGCCCTTCGAGGCCGATCCGGTGGTCGCCGAGGCGCTCAACCTCTTCCTGGTGCTGCACGCCGACCACGGGCAGAACTGCTCGACGTCGACCGTGAGGATGGTCGGCTCCTCGGGGGCGAACCTGTTCACCTCCTGCGCGGCGGGGGTCTGCGCCCTGTGGGGTCCGCGTCACGGCGGAGCCAACGCCAATGCGGTGAAGGGCCTGGAAAGGATCCACGAGTCCGGCCTGACGCCGCGCCAGTACGTCGCCAAGGTCAAGGACGAGAGGCAGCGCATCCCCGGCTTCGGCCACCGCATCTACCGCAACTGGGACCCGCGGGCCAAGATTCTGCGCCGCGCCTGCGACCAGCTGCTGGACACCCTCAACCGCACCGACCCGCTGCTCGACATCGCCCGCGAACTGGAGCAGGTGGTGCTGGCCGACGACTACTTCGTCGAGCGCAGGCTGTTCCCGAACGTCGACTTCTACTCGGGAATCGTGCTGCGCGCCCTCAACATCCCGCTGAACATGTTCACGGTGATGTTCTCGATCGGGCGGACCGCCGGATGGATCGCCCAGTGGAAAGAGGTCCACGACGACCCCAGGGGCCGGATCGACCGGCCCCGTCAGCTCTACCGCGGCGCTGCCCACACCGAGTGGACCCCTCCCGAGGATCGCGACTGAGAGGTCCCCGACGACGAACCCTGTCGGTGACAGGTGCTCTCACCGGAGCAGGTTCGGCCCGCCCGTGATGTCGTCGAGAGCGGCGGTGATCTCGTCGGGCAGCTCGTGCTCGTCGGCGGCCAGCAACTCGGTGAGCTGGGCGGGAGTGCGCGGGCCGACCAGCGCCGAGGCCACCTGAGGGGCGTCGCGCACCCAGGACAGCGCCACCTGGGCCGGGGTGATGCCCAGACCGTCGGCGGCCTTGGCGACAGCCTCGGCGACGGCCCGCGACTTCGTCGTGAGATACGGCTCGACGAACCAGGAGAGCTTGTCGTTGGCCCCCCGCGAGTCCCGCGGGGTGCCGGTGCGGTACCTGCCGGCGAGGACTCCACGACCCAGCGCGGACCAGGCCAGCACCCCCATCCGGTGGTGACGCGCCGCCGGCACCACCTCGATCTCGGCGCGGCGGGCCAGCAAGGAGTACTCCACCTGGTTGCTGACGATCGGCATCCGGGAGTGCTCTGCGCGCTGCCAGGTGGCCGCGGTCGCCGACTGCCATCCCACGAAGTTGCTCACCCCGACATAGCGGGCCATCCCGCTGCGCACGGCATGGTCCAAGGCCTCGCAGGTCTCCTCGAGGGGCGCGTCGCCCCAGGCGTGGACCTGCCACAGATCGACGTGGTCGGTGCGCAGTCGTCGCAGAGACCCCTCCAGATCCCGCAGCATCGCCGACCGCGAGGTGTCGACGATGCGGTCGGGCCCCTCGACGGTGAACCCGGCCTTGGTGGCGATCACCAGGTCGTCGCGGTTCAGGTCGAGATGGATCGCCCGACCGATGATCTTCTCGGCCAGACCCGAGGCATAGGCCGGAGCGGTGTCGATCAGACTGCCGCCGGCCTCGACGAAGCGCAGCAGCATGGTGCGGGCATCCTGGACGTCGGTCTGCCCGCCCCAGGTCAGCGTGCCAAGCCCCATACGCGAGACCTTGAGGCCGCTGGCGCCCACTGTTCTCGACAGCATCTGTGTTCTCCCTCGGGCCGACGCGCCGGTGCGCGCCAAGCCTAGTGGTGCCGATGGACCGATCGTGGGGTCCACCTCGACCCGTCCCTGAGCCCCTACAGTGGCCCCATGGCCCGAGTCACCCACCACTACCAGGATCCTGACCGTTTCGTGTGCGGGACGGTCGGATGGCCGGGGGACCGGGTCTTCTACATGCAGGTCCGCCAGGCCAACCGCCTCACGACGGTGCGCTGCGACCGGGAGCAGGTGGATCTGCTGTCGGGCCACCTCGACCGGATCCTCAACGACCTGAGCAGGCTCGCAGCCGGCATCGTGAGCATTCCGGACGCCGTCGAGGAGCCCGATGACACCGACCCCCTGGACGCCCCCCTGGAGGAGGAGTTCACCATCGGGGCGATCGCTATCTCGTGGGACAACCCCGCCAACCGGCTCGTCGTGGAGTTCTTCGCAGTCAGTGGCGACGAGATGATGAGCGCGGATCCCCAGCTTCTGCTCTACGCCAGCCCCGAGGACGCCCCCAACTCCCTGGAGGTGCGACTCACCCCGGACCAGGCCCGACAGTTCGTGGCCCGCTGCCGGTTCCTGCTGAAGGCCGGACGCCCGTCCTGCCCGTTCTGCGGTCAGCCGATCAACCCGGGCGGTCACATCTGCCCCCGTTCCAACGGCTACCGCCGCCCGCTGTTCCTGTGATCTGCTCTCCTCCCGGGCGCCCGGGCACGGCCCCAGTCCGACGGTCGAGGGCGGTGGCCCGGGCCTGGTCGGCGGGTCAGTGCCCACGGCTCTGGCAGAATCTGGGGCCGTTGGTCCAGTACGGGTGCGGGCAGAGCGGAGGCGGCATCAATGGGTGAGGTCATTCTGAGGTTCCTCAACGCCCAGTGGGACGTCGGGCTGGGCAGGCCGATCCTGTGGCGCGAGATCGTCGGGAATCTGTTCGGTCTGGCCTCGGCCCTGGGCGGGGCCCGGCGACGGGTGTGGGCCTGGCCGATCGGGATTCTGGGCAACGCCCTGCTGTTCACGGTCTTCCTGGGCGGCGTCTTCCACACCCCGCAGGACCTGGACCTGTGGGGCCAGGCCGGTCGCCAGGTCTTCTTCATCATCACCTCGGTCTACGGATGGGTGGCCTGGGGCCGCTACCGACGCCACCACAGCGACTCCCGGGAAGCCGTCAGACCGCGCTGGGCGACCCCGCGGGAACGGGCTGTCGCGGGAGCCGCGGCCGTCGTCATGCTCGTGGTCTTCTACCTGGCGCTGGAGGCGCTGGGCTCCTGGGGGCCGGCCTCCGACGCCTGGATCCTCACCGGTTCGATCCTGGCCACCTACGGCATGGCCCGCGGCTGGAACGAGTTCTGGTTCGTGTGGATCGCGGTCGACCTGGTCGGCGTCCCCCTGCTGCTGTCGGCGCACTACTACCCCAGTGCCCTGATGTACAGCTTCTACGGGCTGTTCTGCCTGTACGGCTTCCTCACCTGGTGGCGCAGCGAGCATCCTCGGGTCGTCAGCGACGACGAGGGCGACGCCGTCGGGTGATCCCGACGTCCGGGGTCGGACATCGCGAATCCCCGCAGTGATCGCAGCGGTGCGGGTGCTGCGACCTAGGTCCCACCGATGCCGCTGGCCGCTGGATGGTCAGGGACGGAGCGGGAGGCGCCCCTCGGCTAGGGTTGGCCGGGTGAGCAAGACATTCGAAGAACTCTTTGCCGAGCTGTCCGAGAAGGCGGCCAATCGCCCCGAGGGGTCGAAGACCGTCGACGAGCTGGATCGCGGGGTCCATGCGATCGGCAAGAAGGTCGTCGAGGAGGCCTCCGAGGTGTGGATCGCCGCTGAGTACGAGGGCAATGACCGCACCGCCGAGGAGATCAGCCAGGAGCTTTACCACCTCCAGGTGATGATGATCAAGCTGGGGATCAGCCTCGACGATGTCTACAAGTACCTCTGAGCCTGACAGGACCGACGTGCACGATCAGGAAGCGCAGCTGCGCATCGCCGTTCCCAACAAGGGAGCACTGTCCGAGGCCGCCGCCTCCCTCCTGCTGGAGGCCGGCTACCGGCAGCGGACCGACCGCAAGGACCTCAGGCTGTTCGACGAGGAGAACGGGGTGGAGTTCTTCTACCTTCGTCCCCGCGACATCGCCATCTACGTGGGGGAGGGGACACTCGACCTGGGGATCACCGGTCGTGATCTCCTGCTGGACTCCGGTGCCGAGGCGGTGGAGGTCAAGGGTCTCGGATTCGGACGCTCGCGGTTCCGGTTCGCCGGTCGCGATGGCCTCAGGACCGTCGACGAGTTGGACGGTCGTCGGATCGCCACCTCCTACCCGGGGTTGCTGAAGCGGTACCTCGACGAGCGCGGAGTCTCTGCCCGTCTCGTTCATCTTGACGGCGCGGTGGAGTCCTCCATCGGGCTGGGGGTCGCCGATGCGATCGCCGACGTCGTGGAGACCGGGACCACCCTGCGCAAGGCCGGACTGGCCGTCTTCGGGGACGTCATCCTCGAGTCGGAGGGGGTGCTCATCCGGCGCCACGGGTTCGACGGGGGACCGGCCTTCGACCACTTCATGAAGCGGATCGAGGGGGTCCGGGTCGCCCGGAACTACGTGATGCTCGACTACGACGTGCCCGAGGCTGCGCTGGAGCAGGCATCCAGCCTCACCCCCGGTCTGGAGTCACCGACGGTCTCCCCGTTGTCGCGTCAGGGCTGGTACGCGGTGCGAGCGATGGTGCCCAAGACCCAGGTGCAGGGGCTGATGGACCAGCTCTGGGACGCCGGGGCCAGGGCCATCCTCAGCACGGACATTGCGGCCTGCCGCATCTAGCGGGTGGAGTGGCCGCCGCATCTGACGGTGGAGTGGCCGCTGCATCTGATGGTGGAGTGGCCTGCCGCATCCAACAGCGTGAAGCACATCGGGTGGTGACCCGCGGATATCCGTAGGTCACCACCCGATGTGACATGAAGGGCCGTGGCGTCAGTCGATGCCGCGGTCCTTCAACAGGTTCATGAGCTCACGGTCCTCATCGGTGAATCCCGCCTTGTCGGGGTTGCCGGGCCCTTTCCGGCTCTTCTTGTCCGCCGGCTTGGTCGGCGTGGTCCTGCTGGTGGGGATGGAGGGCTGCGTGCTGCCGCCCGCCTTCTTCGGCTGCCCCGCCGAGTTCTCGATGCGACGCTGCTTGGCCTGTTGCCGGGTGACCGGCTCCAGGTAGCCGGCGCCCAGCCAGATGACGATGCCCAGGGCAGCGCCACCGACCCCCACCCATCGGGTGGTGTCCATATGGGTGGATCGCACCCAGTCCACCGACTGTCGAAGCCATCCCGCGACAAGGCTCATCAGTCCGAGAACCCACAGACCGGCCGGCACGAGAGCCGCACCGATCCCGCGAAGTACAGATCGCACGGAGTGGCGTCTGACCCACATCAGTACCGCCCAGGCGAGCGGGAGCACGATCAGGACGACGGAGACGATGACGGTGATGGTGGCCTCACTCATGCCGTCAACTCTCCCACACGCACGGTAGCGTGCGGGCCGTGCGCAATCTCCTGAAGCCCGTCGAAGGAGATCGGGGCGATCCCGATCCCGAGGTTCGCCGACTCGTCGCCGCGGCGCGCCGGTCGAGGAGCGACTACCTGGACGCCGTGGTGTCGCTGTGCACGGCTCGTCTGCTGATGCCGGTGATGGCACCGCAGGATCGTCTGTCGCCGACTCCCGCCGCACCGCAGCCGTCCCACCCGAGCGCTGGGTCCGCAGGTGACCAGACCCATGAGATGGCGCCCGAGGTCAACGAGTTGGGCGCGGTGGTCCTCACGCACCCGGACGGGACGACCGCCCTGCTGTGTTTCACCGGGGCCGATGCCATGGGGGAGTGGGACGCCAGGGCGCGCCCGGTACCGGGGCACCTGGACGATCTGGCGGCAACCGTCGACGAGGCAGGCGCCCAGGTGCTGCTGATCGATGTGGCCGGTCCGGTCCCCATGGTGATCGGACCCGACCTCATTGCACAGTTGTCGGCGGGTAGACGCCTGGTGAAGCTTGACGACGGCGGCTACGGGTGGATGTCGGTGGCTCGCTGAGCACAAGGCGTCGGAGCGATGGGACCTCTTCGGGGCGGACCCGCCCCGGTGACAGGTCGGGATCGAGACGTCGCGAAGTGCGGCCGGAGACCGTCCTCCAGGGAGCTCTGAAGAGCCCGCGGGTGGCTGTGTGCGCTGGAGCGCTGGCCGGTGGGGACAGCCACACCGGGCCTGTGTTGCGTGGTGGGTGGGTGTGGGGTAATGTTCTCCGGGCTGTCCGGTTGATGGTTCGTGGCTGTTCGGCTGTCTGGTGCCTGTTGTGGGTGTCGGGTGGTGGGTGGTTTCGGGTTGTTGGGATGATGGTTCGGGATTTGTGCCGGGTTGTTGTTTCGGGTAGTGTTGGTCGGGTCGCCTCGTGAGGGGCGGTGTGATTGACCTGATGGTTTCGGGAATGCTTCTTTCGGGGTGTTTTCGGGATGAATCAGTGCCGGGATGTGTGCGGGTTGGTCGGTTTGACTGGCTGGTGTTGTTTCGGTAGTGTTGATCGGGTCGTCCTGCGAGGGACGGTGTGATTGATTCCGGTTGTTCCGGGGATGCTTTTTTGGGGTGTTTTCGGGATTGATTGGTGCTGGGAAGTGTGTGGATCGGCTGGTTTGACTGGCGGGTTTGTTTCCGGTAGTGTTGTGAGAGCCCCAAGCGGCCATGTGATGTGGTGGTGCGGGTCGTGTGTGATGTTTGAGAACTCAACAGTGTGTCATATGTTTAGTCAATAAAGATGTTTTGTTGATGCACAACTTGTGTCGTGTGTCGGATTTATTGATTCCTTTGATTGATTTCGATTGATCATCTGATTTTTTGTCAGTTGGTTTGTCGGGGTCAGTGTTTTGGATTCTTTGATGGTGTCGCCTGTACTGTGGTCCGCCGGCCTTTGGGGTTGGCGGGGTGCGGTGGTGATATTTTTTCATTGGAGAGTTTGATCCTGGCTCAGGACGAACGCTGGCGGCGTGCTTAACACATGCAAGTCGAACGGTAAGGCCCTTTCGGGGGTACACGAGTGGCGAACGGGTGAGTAACACGTGAGTAACCTGCCCATCACTTCGGGATAACGCTAGGAAACTGGTGCTAATACCGGATATGAGCTCTCATCGCATGGTGGGGGTTGGAAAGTTCTGGCGGTGGTGGATGGACTCGCGTCCTATCAGCTTGTTGGTGAGGTTGTGGCTCACCAAGGCGTCGACGGGTAGCCGGCCTGAGAGGGTGACCGGCCACATTGGGACTGAGATACGGCCCAGACTCCTACGGGAGGCAGCAGTGGGGAATATTGCACAATGGGCGCAAGCCTGATGCAGCAACGCCGCGTGCGGGATGACGGCCTTCGGGTTGTAAACCGCTTTCACCAGGGACGAAGTGCCTTTCGGGGTGTGACGGTACCTGGAGAAGAAGCACCGGCTAACTACGTGCCAGCAGCCGCGGTGATACGTAGGGTGCGAGCGTTGTCCGGATTTATTGGGCGTAAAGAGCTCGTAGGTGGTTGATCACGTCGGAAGTGAAAACTTGGGGCTTAACCCTGGGCGTGCTTTCGATACGGGTTGACTTGAGGAAGGTAGGGGAGAATGGAATTCCTGGTGGAGCGGTGGAATGCGCAGATATCAGGAGGAACACCAGTGGCGAAGGCGGTTCTCTGGACCTTTCCTGACGCTGAGGAGCGAAAGCGTGGGGAGCAAACAGGCTTAGATACCCTGGTAGTCCACGCTGTAAACGGTGGGTACTAGGTGTGGGGTCCATTCCACGGATTCCGTGCCGTAGCTAACGCATTAAGTACCCCGCCTGGGGAGTACGGCCGCAAGGCTAAAACTCAAAGGAATTGACGGGGCCCCGCACAAGCGGCGGAGCATGCGGATTAATTCGATGCAACGCGAAGAACCTTACCTGGGTTTGACATGGATTGGTAACGGTCAGAGATGGCCGCCCCCCTTGTGGGCCGATTCACAGGTGGTGCATGGCTGTCGTCAGCTCGTGTCGTGAGATGTTGGGTTAAGTCCCGCAACGAGCGCAACCCTCGTCCACTGTTGCCAGCAATTCGGTTGGGGACTCAGTGGAGACCGCCGGGGTCAACTCGGAGGAAGGTGGGGATGACGTCAAGTCATCATGCCCCTTATGTCCAGGGCTTCACGCATGCTACAATGGCTGGTACAAAGAGTTGCGACACTGTGAGGTGGAGCGAATCTCAAAAAGCCAGTCTCAGTTCGGATTGGGGTCTGCAACTCGACCCCATGAAGTCGGAGTCGCTAGTAATCGCAGATCAGCAACGCTGCGGTGAATACGTTCCCGGGGCTTGTACACACCGCCCGTCAAGTCATGAAAGTCGGTAACACCCGAAGCCGGTGGCCCAACCTTTTGGGGGGGAGCCGTCGAAGGTGGGACTGGTAATTAGGACTAAGTCGTAACAAGGTAGCCGTACCGGAAGGTGCGGCTGGATCACCTCCTTTCTAAGGAGCTGTGACTGTGTGGGTCGTCGTTGTGGCGGTCTGGCATGGTCCATTGGGTCGGGCGCCTCCTGTGTGGGGTGTGTGGCCTGCTTCTGTGGAATGTTGACTGGATGTATTTTTCTGCCTGGTCTGGTGTCCTCCTGTGTGGGGGTGTCGGGTGGGTGGGGGCGCACTGTTGGGGTTCTGGGGTATCACCTTGTGGTGTCCTGGCGAATGCCGCTGCTGCGGGTCCTGTTGTGGGGCTTGTGGTGGGTGTCTCGTGTGGTGGTTGAGAACTGTACAGTGGATATGAGCATCTTTGTAGATTCTTGTTTTGTGTGTATTGCAAGCTACTTAGTGCGGTCGGTGGATGCCTTGGCACCAAGAGCCGATGAAGGACGTTGTGACCTGCGATAAGCCCCGGGGAGTTGGTGAACGAACTGTGATCCGGGGATGTCCGAATGGGGAAACCTTGAATTGCCGGAGTCATGTCCGGTGACCCTGCCCTGAATGTATAGGGGTGTGGGAGGGAACGCGGGGAAGTGAAACATCTCAGTACCCGTAGGAAGAGAAAACAATAGTGATTCCGTGAGTAGTGGCGAGCGAAAGCGGATGAGGCCAAACCGTGTGTGTGTTCAAGCCGGCAGGCGTTGCATGCGCGGGGTTGTGGGGCCTTCTTGATCTGACTGCCGTCGGGTCGACCAGTAAGAAATGGTGTGTGAAGTCGAATCGTCTGGGAAGACGGACCGGAGTGGGTGAGAGTCCCGTAGACGTGAGTGCACCGCTGGTGGGAGTGACCCCAAGTAGCGCGGAACTCGTGAAATTTCGCGTGAATCTGGCGGGACCACCCGTCAAGCCTGAATACTCCTTGGTGACCGATAGCGGATAGTACCGTGAGGGAATGGTGAAAAGTACCCCGGGAGGGGAGTGAAAGAGTACCTGAAACCGGCCGCATACAATCCGTCGGAGCCTGAACACTTGTGTTCGGGTGACGGCGTGCCTTTTGAAGAATGAGCCTGCGAGTCAGTGGTGCGTGGCGAGGTTAACCCGTGTGGGGTAGTCGTAGCGAAAGCGAGTCCGATAAGGGCGACAGTCGCGTGCTCTGGACCCGAAGCGGTGTGATCTATCCATGGCCAGGATGAAGCGACGGTAAGACGTCGTGGAGGTCCGCACCCACTTCAGTTGAAAATGGAGGGGATGAGCTGTGGATAGGGGTGAAAGGCCAATCAAACACCGTGATAGCTGGTTCTCCCCGAAATGCATATAGGTGCAGCGTTGCGTGGTGCGTGCCGGAGGTAGAGCACTGGATGGTCTAGGGGGCCTATCAGCTTACCGAAATCAGCCAAACTCCGAATGCCGGTATGTTGAGCGCAGCAGTGAGACGGCGGGGGATAAGCTTCGTCGTCGAGAGGGAAACAGCCCAGATCATCAGCTAAGGCCCCTAAGGGGCGGCTAAGTGGAAAAGGATGTGGAGTTGCGGTGACAACCAGGAGGTTGGCTTGGAAGCAGCCATCCTTGAAAGAGTGCGTAATAGCTCACTGGTCAAGTGATTCCGCGCCGACAATGTAGCGGGGCTCAAGCCGTCCGCCGAAGCTGTGGCAGTCAGTCCTTGTGGCTGGCTGGGTAGGGGAGCGTCGTGTCAGTGGTGAAGCGGTGGGGTGACCTGTCGTGGAACTGGCGCGAGTGAGAATGCAGGCATGAGTAGCGAATGACGGGTGAGAAACCCGTCCGCCGAATATCCAAGGGTTCCAGGGTCAAGCTAATCTGCCCTGGGTGAGTCGGGACCTAAGGCGAGGCCGACAGGCGTAGTCGATGGACGACCAGTTGATATTCTGGTACCGGTGCAACACCGTCCGTGCCGAGGTGTGTGATGCTAAGCGTGCGAGTCCTGGTCTTGCGCCTCTTTGAGGTGTGGGGCTGGTGATGAGTGTGTGAACCGATCATGTAGTAGGCAAGCTGCGGAGGGACGCAGTGAGGTAGCTCAACCCCAGCGATGGTTGTCTGGGGCTAAATGTGTGGACCGTCCGGCAGGTAAATCCGTCGGGCATGTGGTCGAGGCATGATGGCGAGCCCACGCTTGTGGGTGAGTGAGTGATCCTGTACTGCCGAGAAAAGCTTCGTGAGCGAGGTGTTGGACCGCCCGTACCCTAAACCGACACTGGTGGATTGGTAGAGTATACCGAGGCGATCGAGAGAATCATGGTGAAGGAACTCGGCAAAATGCCCCCGTAACTTCGGGATAAGGGGGGCCCCAACTGTGACAGTCCTTGCGACTGGTAGCGGTGAGGGTCGCAGAGACCAGGGGGAAACGACTGTTTACTAAAAACACAGGTCCGTGCGAAGTTGTAAGACGATGTATACGGACTGACTCCTGCCCGGTGCTGGAAGGTTAAGGGGAACTGTCAGAACCTTCGGGTTTGAAGCGGTGAACTTAAGCCCCAGTAAACGGCGGTGGTAACTATAACCATCCTAAGGTAGCGAAATTCCTTGTCGGGTAAGTTCCGACCTGCACGAATGGAGTAACGATTTCCCTACTGTCTCCACCATGAACTCGGCGAAATTGCATTACGAGTAAAGATGCTCGTTACGCGCAGCAGGACGGAAAGACCCCGGGACCTTTACTATAGTTTGGTATTGGTGATCGGTGCGACTTGTGTAGGATAGGTGGGAGACTGTGAGGCAGCCACGCCAGTGGTTGCGGAGTCATTGTTGAAATACCACTCTGGTCGTTCTGGTTATCTCACCTCGGACCGTGATCCGGTCCAGGGACAGTGCCTGATGGGTAGTTTGACTGGGGCGGTCGCCTCCTAAAAGGTAACGGAGGCGCCCAAAGGTTCCCTCAGCCTGGTTGGTAATCAGGTGTTGAGTGCAAGTGCACAAGGGGGCTTGACTGTGAGACAGGCATGTCGAGCAGGGACGAAAGTCGGGACTAGTGATCTGACGGTGGCTCGTGGGAGTGCCGTCACTCAACGGATAAAAGGTACCCCGGGGATAACAGGCTGATCTTGCCCGAGCGCTCACAGCGACGGCATGGTTTGGCACCTCGATGTCGGCTCGTCGCATCCTGGGGCTGGAGTCGGTCCCAAGGGTTGGGCTGTTCGCCCATTAAAGCGGCACGCGAGCTGGGTTTAGAACGTCGTGAGACAGTTCGGTCCCTATCCGCTGCGCGCACAGGAATCTTGAGAAGAGCTGTCTCTAGTACGAGAGGACCGAGACGGACTGACCTCTGGTGTGCCAGTTGTTCCGCCAGGAGCATGGCTGGTTGGCTACGTCGGGATGTGATAACCGCTGAAAGCATCTAAGCGGGAAGCACACTTCAAGATGAGGGTTCCCACAGATGAATCTGGTAAGGCCCCCGAGAGACCATCGGGTTGATAGGCCGGACGTGGACGCACTGCAAGGTGCGGAGCTGACCGGTACTAATAGGCCGAGGGCTTGCTACACACACTTCATCTTCTGTGACTGCTCGTATCCACTGTGCGGCTCTGGCCCACCACACACCCCCTGCGGGGGTGCGGGATGGTGGCTGGATCCGAAACAAACACGCCCACACACTCCAACCCATTCAATGGGCTGACGGGTTGTGTGGGAGTCATATCCACAGTTTTTGTGCCGGTGGCCATGGCTGGAGGGAAACACCCGGTCCCATTCCGAACCCGGAAGTTAAGCCTCCACACGCCGATGGTACTGCCCACGCCAGTGGGTGGGAGAGTAGGACGCTGCCGCACAAACCCCTTAAAAAAAGAGTTCGGGGCCCGGACCGTGTTCCCCATGTCGAGGTGATCGACATGACGGGGACCCGGTCCGGGCCCCGAACCACACCCACACCCAGACACCGACGGCAACACCCCTGGATCGACCGGGCACAGACGGGAGACAGCCCGGGGCCGGCTCGGCGCTGCCGCCCGAGAAATGCTCATTGTCGAGCCTGCTGGAAACGCTCCAGGTGGCCGGTGCGCCGACCGGTACCCAGGGCGATCCCATCAGCGTCGGCGTCCGCGACCGGCGGGTGGGGAGCGTCGGGGCCCGCCAGTGGCACAGCTGCGCGCTCATCGGAGGTGGGGCAAGGACTTTCAGTATTGGTGCGGACCGTGCTGCTGCGGGAGAATGTCCCCATGGCAGATTCCACAAATGGCGGCGGACGTTCGGGCCGTGGCTTCTCCGGTGACGGACGTCGCGGAGGAGCGGGGCGCTCCGGCGGCTACGGCAGATCCTCCTCATCACGAGGCGGGGGTTACCGCTCCGGCGGCGGTCGCTCCGGTGGCGGTGACTGGCACGGTTCGCGTCGCGACAATGATCGAGACAGCAGCGGGTCGCGTTGGCACAGTGAGAACGACCGCGATCATCGTGGATCCGGTGGTCGGGACGACGACCGGCGCAACTCCCGACGTCGTGATGATGATCACCGTGGGTTCCGTGGTCGTGACGATGATCACCGTGGGTCCCGGCGTCGCGACGACGATCGCGAGGGCGGCGGATCGCGCTGGCACGGAGATCGGGATCGAGACCGCGGTGGCTACCGGGGCCGAGACGATGATCGTCGCGAGTCGCGGGGCTCGGAGGGTCGCGGCCGACGTGACTGGGATCGCGGTGAGGGCGGCGACGACTCGAGTCGTGACGGCGGACGCCGTGGCGGGTACTCGCGCGGTGGACGTGACGAGCGTCGGTCCGATCGTGGCGGACACCAGTCCCACGGGTCCTGGGGAGATCGTGGGCCCAGGCGTCACGACGATCGAGGAGCATCCAGGGACGATGCCGGCAGCGAGACTCGGGGACGCGGACGCTACGCCGATGAGCCGCTGGCACCGCTGGACTTCGACGAGGACTCTCTGCCGCCCTCGGTGAAGGCCGAGCTGCGAAGCGTTCCCTCCGATGTTGCTCACATCATCGAGGGTCACGTGGTGGCTGCCGCGGAGCTGCTGGGCGATGATCCGCAGTTGGCGCACCGTCATGCCCAGGCCGCGCTGAGGCGTGCCGCGAGGCTGCCCGTGCTGCGCGAGGTCGCTGCCGAGACGGCCTATGCGGCGGGGGAGTACGCCTCCGCCCTCAACGACTACCGTGCGCTGCGACGGATGACGGGCAATGACAACCTCATCCCGGTGATGGCCGACTGCGAACGAGCACTCGGTCGTCCGCAGAACGCTCTCAAGCTCATTCGACAGGCCGAGGATGATGACCGGCTGAGTTCCTCCCAGCGCGTCGAGCTGGTGCTGGTGAAGGCCGGTGCACGCGAGGACATGGGCCAGGTGGCCGAGGCCAAACGCCTCCTCCACGCGGCCGTCACCACGATGCAGGGCTCCGATGAGGCCAAGGCGCGGCTGCACTACGCCTACGCCGATCTGCTGCTCAACACCGGCGACAAGCACGGGGCGAAGACCTTCTTCGCCTCCAGCGATGCCCTCGACGCGTCTGGACTGCTGGACGCAGCCGACCGGCTCGAGGAACTGGAGACCGGCCGCAAGGCCGCTCCGGACCCCGATGAGCAGAGCCCGTCGGACCACCCGAGTGACGGCAGCAGCCAGAGCCCCGACGTCGAGAAGCCCGACGCTGAGAAGCCGGACATCGAGAAGCCGGACATCGAGAAGCCCGACGCTGAGAAGCCCGACTCCGAGAAGTCCGACGACGAGACGAGCAGCAACGAATGAGTGACGACGTCAACCCCCGAATGGCACAGCAGGATCCCGTCGATCAGCCGTTGATCGACCACTACGACGCGGCCCTGTTCGACCTGGACGGGGTGATCTACGTGGGTCCCCACCCGGTCCCGGCCGCCCCTCCGACCGTCGAGAAGCTGCTCGCCCGCGGGGTGAAGGTCGGTTTCGTGACCAACAACGCCGCGCGCAGCACCACCGTGGTCGCCGATGTGCTGCGGGGCATGGGCATGGACGTCACCCGCAACGACATCGTCTCCTCCGGGGAGGCGATCACCGACCTGGCGGCGTCCCGGCTTCCCCGCGGAGCACGCGTCCTGATCGCCGGCACCGAGGCGCTGGCCGACGAGGCGCGCGCACGAGGCCTGGAACCGGTGTGGACCGCCGACGAGAACCCGGTGGCGGTGATCCAGGGCTATCACCCGCAGATGCCCTGGTCCCTGCTCGTCGAAGCCGGCCTGGCCGTTCAGCACGGAGCCGCCTGGTACGGGGCCAATCCGGACATGACCAGACCCACCGACCGGGGCATCGTCCCCGGCGTCGGGGTCCAACTCGCAGCGGTCGGTGCCACCGTCGATGTCGAGCCGGTGATCGCCGGCAAGCCGCACCGCCCCCTGCTGGATGCCACGGTCGCCCGTCTGGGCTGCACCCACCCGGTATTTGTCGGCGACCGGCTGGACACCGACATGCTCGGGGCCAACCGCGCCTCGATGGGCTCGATGTTCGTGTTCTCCGGAGCCCACGGCAAGCACGATCTGCTCGACGCCGACCCCCAGTCGCGTCCCGAGCACATCGCCAAGGACGTCTCGGGGCTGCTGGATCCACCGCGCGAGGCGGTCATCGACGGTGATCGCGCAGCGTGCCGGAACGGCAGCGCCGCAGTGGTGGACGGCCTCGTACAGGTCGACGGTCCGGTCGGGTCCGAGCTGGACGCCCAGCTCGACTGCCTGGCGGCGGTTCTGGCCCTGGTCTGGTCCGGCCGTGGGACCGGATCCCACGACGGACTGGCGGTCCTCGACCTGGTCCACTGAACACTGTTCAGGGCGGTCGGCTATGATGTCTGCCGACCCGGTCCCCACGACTGGGTCCACCCGTGCCATCAGGAGGGCATCATGGCCGACCCATCGGCAACCGACTCGACGCGTGCGTCGGGCACCGACTATCTGCACAACGGATCGGCCGGTGGGCCCGCGGTGCCGGGCCAGGGGTCGGGCGGCATCCCGAGGACTCCCGAACCGGCTCGCACCGCACCGGCGAAGCGAGGATTCGAGGCCACCGACATCGCCCTGATCGCGGTCTTCGCGGCCCTCATCGCCGTGCTGGCGATCATCCCGCCACTGTTCGCGATCGGTGCGGTGCCCTTCGCCCTGCAGATGATCGCCGTGATGGCGGCCCCGATGATCCTCGGGTCGCTGCGGGGAGGCGCGGCCGTCGGCCTCTACCTGGTGGTCGGCCTGCTCGGTCTGCCGGTCTTCGCCGGCCAGACGAGCGGACCCGGAGTGCTGCTCGGAGCCTCGGGCGGATTCCTCCTCGGATACTTCTTCGGCGCCTTTGTGGCCGGTGCGCTGGCCACCGCGGTGCTGCGGTCCCGGCCGCGGCGCAGTGTGCTGCCGATCCTGCTGTACCTGGTCGCTCTGGTCGACATGGTCGTCATCTACGCCTTCGGGGTTGCCGGGATGATGATCAACGCCGGCATGTCCCTGCGGGTCGCGGTGGCGGCCAACGGCCTGTTCATGGCCGTCGACCTGGTCAAGGCGGTGCTGGTGGTGATCATCGCGGTCGCCGTCTTCACGGCCTTCCCGCGGTTGATGCCGGCTCCCCGACGGGGCTTGCGAGCAGCTGCCGGTGATTGAGTTCAGGGAGGTCGGCCTGGTCGTCGACGAGTACGACATCGCCGGGGAGCACCGCCAGGTGACCATCCTCGCCGACGTCAACCTCAGCCTGCCCGAGCGCCGAGTCGCCGTCATCGGTCCCAACGGCGCCGGCAAGTCGACCCTGCTGCGAATGGTCAACGGCCTGGTGGCACCCACCACCGGGGTCGTGCTGGCCGACGGCGTCGACCCGGTGCGAGACCCGCGCAGGGCCCGACGACAGGCCGGCTACATCTTCACCGACCCTCGCTCCCAACTCGTGATGTCGACACCGTTGGCCGACGTCGAGCTCAGTCTGCGCCCCAGGGTGAGGCGGCGCGCCGACCGTCACCGTCTGGCCCTGGAGCTGCTCGCCGACCGCGGGCTGTCCGACATCGCCACCCGCAGCGTCCACGACCTGTCCGGGGGAGAGCGGCAGCTGGTCGCCCTGGCCAGCGTGCTGGCCGTCGAACCCACCATCATCATCGCCGACGAGCCCACCACCCTGCTGGATCTGCGCAACCGCGAGCAGCTCAGGCGCGCCTTCGACGCACTGGACCAGCAGATCCTGTGCTCCACCCACGATCTGGACCTGGCCTCGACGATGGACCGGGTGCTGGCCGTCGAGAACGGACGCATCGTCGACGACGGTGCACCGGGCCCGGTCATCCAGCGCTACCGGGAACGGATGACGATGGCGCCGGCCGGCGACGGAGCACGGCCGTGAACGGCCAGGGGGACGTCGAGCGCTACCTCGGCGTCTACGTTCCGGGCCACACCCCGGCGCACCGGATGCCGGTCTGGGCCAAGTACCTGATGCTCGTGGTGGTCGGGGTGCTCCCCTTCATCCTGCGGATCTGGTGGTTCTCCCTGGTCTGTCTGGCGGTGGCGGTGGTCATCGTCCTGGTGGTGGCACGGCTTCCCCGGCGCCTGGCCCTGCGGATCGGCACCGCACTGTGGATCATGAACGGGCTGATCCTCGGCTATCACGTCGTCTTCAACACCTGGCAGCGCGGGGTGGTCTACGTCGCCTCCCTGATGGCCTGTCTCTACATGGCCAGGATGCTGACCTGCACCACCTCCACCGACACCCTGATGGACGCCATCGCCGGCTTCGCGAGGATCCTGCGGCCGCTGGGCGTCAGCCCCGAGAAGGTGGCCCTGGCGGTGACCCTGATGTGGGCCACCGTCCCCTACCTGCTGGGATCCTTCCTGTCGGTGCGCGACTCCGCGCGGGCCCGCGGGATGGAACGCTCCTCGTGGCGATTCGTGGTCCCGGTGATCGTCGGGATCGTGGGTCACGCCCTGGAGGTCGGCGACGCGCTGCGCGCCCGCGGCCTCGGCGACGAACCGCAGATCAGGGCGGGTGTGCGGTGACCACGGCGGTTCGGCCGCTCTGAGGCGAGAGGGCCCGGTCCGGCCGGCATCGGCCGGATGTCGCAGTGGGAAAGCTAGTCTGGGTCCGTGACGTCCCAGAAGAGCACTTCCCCTGTGGGCACGGTCCGCGTGTCCGACCGGTCGCGTGCGGTGGTGGTCCTCTCCCACGCCTACCGCCAGGAGGCCTTCGACGCCGCCGCCGAGTTCATCCGGGCGATGGATGAGCGCGGAATCGTCTGCCTGGTCATCGACGAGCAGCACGCCCAGCTCGGTGCACGGCTGCCCGGGGTCGATCTGGTCAACCTGTCCCAGCGCAGTCACGACATCGAGGCGGTCGTCGTCTTCGGCGGGGACGGCACGATCCTCCGTGCCGCCGAGTGGTCCCTGCCGCACCAGGTGCCGATGCTCGGGGTCAACCTGGGCCATGTGGGCTTCCTCGCCGAGCTGGAGCGCTCCGACATGAGCACCCTGGTCCGCAAGGTCTGCGCCCGCGACTACACCGTCGAGGACCGCCTGGTGCTCGACGTGCGGGTGCTGGACCACCACGGCGACCAGCTGTGGCGCTCCTTCGCGGTCAACGAGCTCAGCCTGGAGAAGGCCGCCCGCCGCAGGATGCTCGACGTGCTGGCCTCGATCGACGAACTACCCGTCCAGCGCTGGAGCTGCGACGGGGTGCTGGTCGCCACCCCCACCGGCTCCACCGCCTACGCCTTCTCGGCCGGCGGACCGGTGATGTGGCCCGACCTGGACGCCATGCTGATGCTTCCGCTGTGCGCCCACGCACTGTTCGCCCGCCCCATGGTGCTCAGCCCCGAGGCCCGTGTCGACCTGGACCTCCAGCCGGACGGGTCCGACTCCGGGGTGCTGTGGTGCGACGGCCGTCGGAGCTTCGACCTCATGCCGGGACGACGGATCACCGTCACCCGCCACCCGCAACGGTTGAGGATCGCCCGGCTGGCCGAGCAGCCCTTCACCTCGCGACTGGTCAAGAAGTTCGCGCTGCCCGTCGAGGGGTGGCGCCAGAGCGAGGGCGACACCGGCGCATGATCGGCCATTTCCTGATCCGCGACCTCGGGGTGATCGACGAGGCCGAGGTGGAGTTCTCCCCGGGCCTCACCGCCGTCACCGGTGAGACCGGCGCCGGCAAGACCATGGTGGTCAGCGGCCTGGGCCTCCTGCTGGGTCAGCGCGCCGATCCGGGACTGGTGAGACGGGGGGCCCGCAGGGCCGTCGTGGAGGCCACTCTCGGCGTCGACCCCCCGATCGCTCGGACGGTCGCCGAACTCGGCGGCGAGACCGAGGACGGCGAGGTGATCTGCAGTCGCCAGGTGCTGGCCTCCCACCGCTCCCGGTCCTCGGTCGGCGGGGCCCAGGTGACGGCCGGCCAGCTGGGCCGGCTGACAGCCTCGACCCTCACCATCCACGGCCAGTCCGACCAGATCAGACTCACCTCACCAGACCACCAGCTCGACGTCCTGGACCGGGCCGCGGGCTCCCGGATGGCCGACCTCCTCGAGGCCCACCGCGACCTGTGGCGCCGGCACCGCGAGGTCGCCGAGCACCTGACCAGGCTGAGCACCGGGGAACACGACCGCTCCCTTCAGATCGAGGTGCTGCGTCGCAGGATCGCCGAGGTGGACGCCGTCGACCCGCAGCCCGGCGAGGACCGGGAGCTCATCGAGGAGATGAGGAGGCTCCAGCGGGGCCAGGACACCCGCGCCGCCCTGGCGCGCGCCGACCGGAGCCTCAACGGCACCGAGACCGAGTCGGGGATGGACCCCGGAGCGGTCTCCCTGCTGGACCAGGCCCGGCGTGAGCTGGACTCCCTCGCCGATCTGGACGAGTCCTGCGCGACCCTGGCCCGGACCGCCCGCGGGCTCGGCTACGACCTGGCCGAACTGGCCTCCGAGGTGGCCTCCCAGGCAGACCGGGCCTCGGCCGATCCCGCCCGGATCGAGCAGGTCAACGGGCGTCTGGCGGCGATCCAGGCGCTGGTGAGAACCCGTGCGACCACCCTGGAGAGGCTGCTGTCCGAGACCACCGCCGATCGCCGGGAGCTCGCACAGCTGGACGGCGGGGGAGCGGACCTGAGTGCCCTGGAGGAGCAGCTGGCCCAGCTGACCGGCCGGCTGGAGACCAGCGCCGCCACGATCTCCGCACTGCGGTCGACGACTGCCGCGCGACTGGCCCACGACGTCGCCCCCGAGTTCGCCGCCCTGGCGATGCCCAGGGCCAGCCTGGAGTTCCGGCTGTCGGACGCCCCGATGGGCCCCCGGGGCATCGACCAGGTGACCATCATGCTGGCCGCCAACCCCGGTGCCGCACCGGCGCCTCTGGCCAGAGCGGCCTCCGGAGGCGAACTGTCGCGGGTGCGGCTCGCCCTGGAGGTCGTGCTGGCCGCCACCGAGACGGCTCAGACCTTCGTCTTCGACGAGGTCGACGCCGGGGTGGGAGGTGCGGTCGGCATCGAGATCGGACGCCGGCTGGCTCAGCTGGCGGACCGCCACCAGGTGATCGTGGTGACTCACCTTCCCCAGGTCGCCGCCTTCGCCGACCGCCAACTGGTCGTCACGAAGGCCTCCGACGGTCGGATCACCCGATCCGGTGTCCACCAGGTGAGCGGACCCGACCGACTCAGCGAGCTGGCGCGGATGATGACCGGGATGGCCGACTCCGAGCTGGCCGTCGAACACGCCCGGGAACTGATCGGCCTGGCCGCCCAGCATCGAGGAGACGACTCCGACTGATCCCCGGAGTGTCCGGGAGACCACCCGACACCCGCCGCAGACCCCCTCTCCCACACCGCCGGACGTCTATCACCGATCCGCGGTGGAGGAGATCCTTCTCACCAGATAGGCTGGAACCCCGTGAGCACCGACAGTCACTGCACCAAACATGTTTTCGTCACCGGGGGAGTCGTCTCATCGCTCGGGAAGGGGCTCACGGCGTCCTCCCTCGGCTCCCTGCTGAAGTCGCGTGGCCTCAAGGTCACGATGCAGAAGCTGGATCCCTACCTGAATGTGGATCCAGGCACCATGAACCCGTTCCAGCACGGCGAGGTGTTCGTCACCGAGGATGGCGCCGAGACCGATCTGGACATCGGCCACTACGAGCGGTTCCTCAACGAAAACCTGTCCGGCGAGGCCAATGTGACCACCGGCAAGGTCTACTCCACGGTGATCGCCAAGGAGCGTCGCGGCGACTTCCTGGGCGACACCGTCCAGGTCATCCCGCACATCACCAATGAGATCAAGGCCCAGATGCTCGCGATGGAGGCCGGCGATCCCGATGTCGTCATCCACGAGATCGGCGGCACCGTCGGTGACATCGAGTCGCTGCCCTTCCTGGAGGCCGCCCGCCAGGTCCGCCACGAGATCGGCCGGGAGAACGTCTTCTTCCTGCACGTCGCCCTGGTGCCCTACATCCGGCCGGCCAAGGAGATGAAGACCAAGCCCACCCAGCACTCGGTGGCCGCCCTGCGCGAGGTCGGCATCCAGCCCGACGCCGTCGTCTGCCGGTCCGAGCGCCCGCTGGCCAAGGGCATCAAGTCCAAGATCGCGCTGATGTGCGATGTCGAGGAGCAGGCCGTCGTCTCATGCCCCGACGCCTCCTCGATCTACCTCATCCCCAAGGTGCTGCACCGCGAGGGACTGGACGCCTATGTCGTCCAGCGGCTGTCGATGTTCTTCCGTGACGTCGACTGGACCACCTGGAACGACCTGCTCAACCGCGTCCAGCACCCCACCGAGGAGCTCACCGTCGCCCTGGTCGGCAAGTACATCGACCTGCCCGACGCCTACCTGTCGGTGACCGAGGCGCTGCACGCCGGCGGCTACGCCAACCGCGTCAAGGTCAACGTCAAGTGGGTCGCCTCCGACACCTGCGCCACCCCCGAGGGAGCCCGCAAGGCCCTGGCCGGGGTCGACGCGATCTGCGTTCCCGGCGGGTTCGGGATCCGCGGTGTGGAGGGCAAGGTCGGCGCGATCCGGCACGCCCGCGAGACCGGGCTACCCTTCCTGGGGCTGTGCCTGGGCCTGCAGTGCGCCGTCATCGAGGTCGCCCGGGACCTGGCCGGGATCGAGGACGCCGCCTCCAGCGAGTTCGAGCCGGACAGCAAGAACCCGGTCATCGCCACGATGGCCGAACAGGTCGACATCGTCTCCGGCAATGCCGATCTGGGCGGCACCATGAGGCTCGGCGCCTACCCGGCCAAACTGTCCAAGGACAGCCTGGTCGCCACGCTCTACGGCACCACCGCCGTCTCCGAGCGGCACCGTCACCGCTACGAGGTCAACAACGCCTACCGCGACCGCCTGGAGGCCGTCGGACTGCACATCAGCGGCACCTCCCCCGACGGCAGCCTCGTCGAGTTCATCGAACTGGACCGCGGCCTGCACCCCTACTTCGTGGCGACCCAGGCCCACCCCGAGCTCAAGTCTCGCCCGACCCACGCCCACCCGCTGTTCCGCGGCCTGATCGCCGCCGCGATCGCCCACCACCACGGGGAGGACCGCTCGGTGCCGCTGCCCGAGGGGACCGACGCTCCGGTGGCCGGGCAGGGCGCCGAGGGCGAGGACGCGAAGTGAGCGCCCCGCGCTGGGACCACGACGAGACCTGGCGGGTCGACTCCCACGAGGTTCTCGCCACCGGCAGGGTCTGCGACTTCGTCAACGACACCATCACCACACCCACCGGTGAGCAGGTCGCCCGCCAGTACATCACCCACCCCGGAGCGGTCGGCATCATCGCCCTGGACGACCAGGACCGGGTCGCCGTGGTGCGTCAGTACCGCCAGCCCGTCGAGATGATCCTCGTCGAGCCGCCCGCCGGTCTGCTGGACGTCGCGGGGGAGAACTACCTGCACGCCGCCCAGCGGGAACTCGCCGAGGAGGCCCAGCTGGCCGCCTCGGACTGGCGGATCCTGGTCGACATCTTCACCTCGCCGGGAGGATCCCAGGAGTCCCTGCGGATCTTCCTGGCCCGCGGCCTGCGTCCGGCCCCCCGCCCCGACGGGTTCGTGCTGGAGGGGGAGGAGGCCACCATGAGCCACGACTGGGAGCCCCTCGACGACCTGGTCGACGCCGTCTTCGCCGGCAACTGCCAGTCGCCCACCCTGGTCACCGGAGTGACGGCCCTGGTCACGGCCCGCGACCGCGGCGTGATCGACCGGCTGCGCCCGGCCGACGCCCCCTGGCCGGTCCGGGAGCGTCCCGGCGGGCTGTCCGGGATGCCTCCCGAGTCGAACGGCGCCGCGGAGCAGGGTTGAGCGACGCCTCGGTCGATGACCTGGTCGTCGACTACCTGTCCCACCTGGCGGTGGAGAGAGGGCTGTCCGACAACACGGTGGCCGCCTACCGCCGCGACCTGGACCGGTACCGCCACTTCCTGGCCGGCCGCGGACTGACGGATCTGGCCCAGGTGAGCGCAGTCGACGTCTCGGAGTTCTCCCGGGACCTCGCGCGCCGGGATCTGGCGCCGGCCTCGGTGAGTCGCGCGGTGGTCGCGGTGCGCAACCTGCACGCCTTCGCCCTGGCCGAGGGACGGGTCGGCCTCGACGTCGCCCACGAGGTCTCCCCGGGAGCCCGCCCCCGCCGTCTGCCCAAGGCCCTGAGCATCGAGTCGGTGGAGGCGCTGCTGGACTCGTGCGACACCACCACCGTCGAGGGGCTGCGCGACCGCGCCCTGCTCGAGCTGCTCTACGGCACCGGGGCCAGGGTCTCGGAAGTCTGCTCCCTGGACGTCGATGACCTCACCCCGGTGCTGTCCGACCCGCAGCAGGGACTGCGACTGTTCGGCAAGGGGGGCAGGGAGCGCGTCGTGCCGCTGGGCAGCTACGCCGCCGACGCGGTCCGCGGGTGGCTGGTGCGCGGCCGACCGGGGTGGGCCGCCTCGCACGGGTCCGGCAGTGCCCCGGCCACCCCGGCCCTGCTGCTCAACCAGCGCGGGGGCCGGCTGTCGCGGCAGAGCGCCTGGGCGGTGATCCAGCGTGCCGGGCAGCGCGCCGGGATCACCGAGCACCTGTCGCCGCACAGCCTGCGGCACTCCTTCGCCACCCACCTGCTCGACGGCGGAGCCGACGTCCGGGTGGTCCAGGAGCTGCTGGGACACGCCTCGGTCACCACCACCCAGATCTACACGCTGGTCACCGTCGAGCATCTGCGCGAGGTCTACCGGTCCAGTCACCCCCGCGCGCTCAGCAGTGACGAGAGGGACGGCCCCACGACACCCGTGGGCACCACCGACTAGTGTTGAGCCAGCCCGGTGCAACCCGGGTCCGACACGAGGCGAGAGGAAGGGTCCCAGGTGGCCGAGGCGACGGATCAGGAGGAGATCTTCCACGTACCGGCTCCCGGCAAGGAGGCCGCCGAGGCCGCTGAGCACGACATCGGACCGACTGGTCGACCGATCCCAGACATTCCCGAGCCGCATCCGGTGCCCGACGGGCCCAAGCACGCCTTGGTGATCTCGATGTGCAACCAGAAGGGCGGGGTCGGCAAGACGACCACCACCATCAACCTCGGTGCCGCTCTGGCCGAGTACGGCCGGAAGGTGCTGCTGGTCGACTTCGACCCCCAGGGGTCCCTGTCGGTGGGGCTGGGGATCAACCCGCACAACCTCGAGATCAGCATCTACAACCTGCTGCTGTCGAACCGGGATCGCGTCGAGGACGTCATCCAGGAGACCGTCATCAACGGGATGGATCTGCTCCCCGCCAACATCGACCTGTCGGCGGCCGAGGTCCAGCTGGTCTCCGAGGTGGCACGCGAGCAGACACTCAAGAGAGTCATCGACAAGGTCCGTGGCGAGTACGACGTCATCCTCATCGACTGCGCTCCCTCCCTGGGGTTGCTCACCATCAACGCCCTGACCGCCTCCGACTACGTCATCATGCCGCTGGAGTGCGAGTTCTTCGCGCTGCGCGGCGTCGCCCTGCTCACCGACACGATCGAGAAGGTGCAGGACCGGCTCAATCCCGATCTCAAGATCCTTGGCATCCTGGGAACCATGTTCGATCCCCGCACCCTGCACGCCCGCGAGGTGATGGAGAGGGTCGTCCAGGCCTTCGGCGAGGTCGTCTTCCACACCGTCATCAAGCGCACCGTGAAGTTCCCCGAGACCACCGTCGCCGGGGAGCCCATCACCACCTACGCCTCCTCCTCGCCGGGGGCCAAGGCCTACCGCGACCTCGCCAAGGAGGTGCTGCACCGTTGCCACGTCGGGTGAGCCTTCCGGGAGCCGATGAACTCTTCCGCCCCACCACACCGGTCCGGACCCCCCGCCACAGGTCCGCTGACCGGCCCCACGACCAGGATCCCGAGCCGATCCGGGAGCAGGATCCCGACGACTCCGCACACCGCAGCGCCGGGAGCAGTGCCACTGCGCGGAGAGCCGCTGCGCAACCCGGCGGTACCGCACAACCCGCCGGTAGCGCACAATCAGCAGATTCCGCACGAAGGGCCGGCAGATCCCGGTCGGTGACCGGCAGGGTCCGCCACGACGAGAAGATCACCGTCTACGTCAGCACCGGCGAGCTCATCGCCCTTGAGACCGCCCGGGTGGCCCTCAAGGCTCACGGCATCAGCGCAGACCGGGGTCGCATCGTCCGGGAGGCGATCGCCATCGCGCTCGCCGATCTGGACACCAGCGCCGAGTCATCGGCCCTGGTGGCCCGGCTCAGTCGCTGAGCCACCCACACACGAACAGGAGAACCCATGACCGACGAGAAACAGGGAGTCCGGCTCCAGAAGGTCCTCGCCCAGGCCGGCGTCGCCTCCCGGCGAGCCGCCGAGGAGATGATCGATGAGGGCCGGGTCGAGGTCAATGGCGAGATCGTCATCGTCCAGGGCCGCCGAGTCGATCCCGAGCACGACGAGATCCGCGTCGACGGGTCCCGGATCCCCACCGCCCGACGCCACCTCTACTACGTGCTCAACAAGCCGCGCGGAGTGGTTTCCACGATGGACGACCCGGACGGGCGGGCCTGCCTGGCAGATCTGGAGGGGGTCCCGAACCACGAGCGACTCTTCCACGTCGGACGTCTGGACACCGAGACCGAGGGGCTCATCCTCCTCACCAATGACGGCGAGTTCGCCCACCGGATGACCCACCCCTCCTACAAGGTGCTCAAGAGTTATCTCGCCGAGGTCGAGGGATTCGTCGACGACAAGGTCATCAGGCGGCTCACCAAGGGGCTGACCCTGGAGGACGGCCCGGTGCACCCCGACTCGGTGCGACTGGTGCAGGCCTCCGAGATGAAGTCCCTGGTCGAGATCAGCCTCCACGAGGGGCGCAACCGCATCGTCCGGCGCATGATGGACTCGGTGGCCCACCCCGTGCGCCGACTCTCCCGGACCGCCATCGGCCCGGTGCGGGTGGGCCGTCTCGGAGTCGGCGACATGCGTCCGCTGAGTCGCGAGGAGCTGGGCAAGCTGTTCGATCTCGTCGATCTGTGAGAACGGCGTCCAGGCGTTCGCAACCGCCTGTGAACTGGTTCGTCGACCGCCGAGCAGGGTCTGCCCCGGGTGCGGCGGGCCGTCGCCTCGGGTAACGTGCACCGGGTGATCTCTCGTGCCTTCCGTTCCCGCCGGACCACGGCCGCAGGGCTGACCGCCCTGCTGTGCGTGGCGGCCCTGGGCCTGACGGCCTGCAGCTCCGACAGTTCCTCCAGCAAGGCGACGCCGACACCGTCGGCGAGTTCGGCGGCCGTCTCCCCCTCCGCCTCGGCCACGCCCAGCCCGTCGGTCTCCGCCACCCCGACGAAGCCGGCCACCACGATCACCAGCCTCGATGCGATCACCGTCACGGGGGCGGCGGGCAAGAAGCCGACCGTCACCGCGAAGTGGCCCCTCAAGATCGCCGCGACCACCTCGAAGGTGCTCACCGCCGGATCCGGTCGCACGGTCTCCGACGACGCGACCGTGCGGATCAACTACGAGGGCGTCAACGCCCGCACCGGCAAGTCCTTCGACTCCAGCTTCTCCCGCGGCAAGCCCACCAGCTTCCCGCTGAGCCAGGTCGTGCCCGGCTTCCAGAAGGGCCTGAAGGGCCACAAGGTCGGCGACCGGGTGCTCGTGATGATGCCCGGCTCCGACGCCTATGACTCCCAGGGCGGCAACCCCCAGGTCGGGATCGCCAAGGGCGACTCGCTGATCTTCGTCGTCGACATTCTCGACACCTCCTTCGAGACGGCCACCGGCACCGCGGTCACCCCGCCCGCCGGGCTGCCGACCGTCACCGTGAAGAACAACATCCCCACCGTCACCATCGGGAAGGCCACCAAGCCGACCTCGCTGGTCACCCAGCCCCTCATCAAGGGCGACGGGGCCAAGGTCAGCGCCTCCGACGTCATCCAGGTCAAGTACCGCACCTGGGCCTGGTCCACCGGAAGCCTCATCGAGGACGGCTACTCCGGCAGTGCGGTGACCGGTCAGATGTCCGGGGTCATCGAGGGCTGGAAGAAGGGGCTGGCGGGCCAGACCGTCGGCTCCCGGGTGATGCTCATCGTCCCGCCGGCCCAGGCCTACCCGAACGGCAATGCCACCCCGGCGATCGACAAGGGCGAGACCCTCGTCTACGTCGTCGACATCCTGTTCGCCGAGCCCGCCTCCTGAGTCGAACCGGCCGGCTGACCTGAGGTCCCCTCCGCAGGGGCATCCAGTGCCACATCGGACCACCAGCCCCGGGGCCCGGCCAGAGGGCCGGCCTCCAGGGGCCCGGGTTCGGCCGAGTCCGCGGCGGCACCCCGGGGCGGACGCAGAGCCGCGTCGATCCCGGGATCCCCGGCCAGCAGGTCGGTCAGCCTGTCCACCTCGGGCAGACCCAGTGACCGGCACAGCACGGCCCTGACGCGCGCGGCGGACAGCCCGCCGGCCGCCAGCTCGGCCATCCCCGCGGCACCCCTGGCCTTGGCCAGGCGCTTGCCTCCCGGACCGGTGACCAGTCCGGTGTGGGCGTAGCCGGGGGCCGGCAGGCCCAGCAGGTCCGCGATCATCGCCTGGCGGGGGGCCGAGGGCCACAGATCCCGTGCCCTCACCACCTGGTCGACCCCCTGGAGCCCGTCGTCGACCACCACCGCCAGGTTGTAGGCCCAGGTCCCGTCATTGCGGCGCAGCACGACGTCATCGACCCGACCCGACTGGGTGCCGCGGGCCAGATCATGAACCGTCCAGTGGTGCACCGGCGCCGCCAGCCGCAGGGCCGGCGGACGGCGGCCGGCAAACTCGGCGCGTCGACTCCGGGACAGCCCCCGGCAGGTCCCCGGATAGGGCAGCCAGTCGCCCTCCCCGGAACGCGGGTTCCCGTCGGGCGCCCGGGAGGCCGCGGCGATCTCCCGGCGGGTGCAGAAGCACGGGTAGCTCGGCAGCCGGCGGGCCATCTCTGCGTAGATCTCCAGGCGGGCGGACTGGCGGACCACCGGTCCGTCCCAGTCCAGCCCCAGCGCCTCTAGATCGCGCAGCTGCTGGTCGGCGATGTCACCGGCGGCCGCCACCCTCACCTGGTCAAGGTCCTCGACGCGCACCACGAATCCACGGCCGCTGCGCCGGGCCAGCAACCAGGCGACCAGTGCGGTGCGCAGATTGCCCAGATGGAGGGCCGAGGTCGGCGAGGGGGCGAACCGGCCGTGCCCGGGGAGGTGTGCGCTGTCCATGATCGTCACTGTAGGGGCGCCCCGCACGACCGGCCCGGCGGCAAGACGGAGTGACCGGGGGTGATGGGCGACCGGCAGTGATGGGCGACCGGGGGCGATAGGCTGTGGGGCCGCGGCAACCTTCGGGAGGTGCTCATGTCGTCACGGCGGTCGGAACGGTTGGTGAACCTCGTCATCGCACTGCTGGTCACCGATCGCCCACTCACCCGGGCCGAGCTGCGCGAGGCCATCGAGGACTACCGGGGCAAGTCCGACCAGAGCTTCGAGCGCACCTTCGAGCGCGACAAGGACGAGTTGCGCAACCAGGGCATCGATGTCCGCGCCGTCACCATCGACAGCTACTTCGGCAACGAGGTCGGCTACCGCATCCCCCGATCAGACTTCGAGCTGCCGCCGGTGCAGTTCAGCCAGGCCGAGGCTGACGCCCTGGGGATGGCCGCCCGGGTGTGGCGCGACCAGGTGCTCGACGAGTCCTCGGCCTCGGCCCTCACCAAGCTGCGGGCCGCGGGGGTCGAGCCCGACATCGAGGCCGGGGTCTCCACCCAGGTGACCTCGGGCCCCGACCAGACCGGCTTCCCCGAGTTGTGGCGGGCCACCCTGTCGGGCACCCCGGTGCGCTTCGACTACCGCGAGACCGCCGTGCGCCACGTCGAACCCTGGCGGATGGTGCTGCGCCGCGGCCACTGGTACCTGCTCGGCTTCGACCGCGACCGGCAGGACCCCCGCGTCTTCCGACTCTCCAGGATCAGCTCGAAGGTGGCCGAGGACGGTCCCGCGGGCTCGGTCCTCAGACCCGGCCCCGAGGTCGTCCAGCAGCACCTTCAGCGTCTGGAGCCCCCTCCCGCCAGTCCCGTCACCGCTCTGGTGGCCCACGACCGGACGGTGCGGCTACCCGGACGGGCCGAGGCGGCACAGCCTCCCGAGTCCCTTCCTGACCGGGTGCAGATCCCCGGCGACTTCGTCGTGGAGACGCTGACCGTCGCGGGGATGGACCAGATGGTGACCTCCCTGCTCCAGGCCGGCGGCAGGGCGATCCTGCTGGGACCCCCGCAGGTGCGCCGGGCGATGGCCGACCGGCTCGAGCAGATCGCGGTCAGGCCCTGGAGCCACTCCCCGGAGGTGCCGCGATGACGCACTCCCAGACCGAGGTCACCAGGCTGCTGTCCCTGGTGCCCTACCTGCGCGCCCATCCCGGGGTTCCGCTGACACGGGTCGCCGAGGTCTTCGGGGTGCGCCCGGCCCGCATCGTCGCCGATCTCAAGACCCTGTGGATGTGCGGCCTGCCCGGCGGACTGCCCGACGACCTCATCGACATCGACATGGACGCCGTGGACGCCGAGGGCACCGTCACGATCGGCAATGCCGACATCCTGCCCCGCCCGATGAGGCTGACCCCCGACGAGGCCTGGTCCCTGCTGGCCGCCCTCCAGGTGGTCGCCGATCTCGCAGACCCCTCGGTGCGGCCCGCCGTGGAGTCGGCCATCGCGACCCTGCGGACCGTGGTGCCCCAGATCGGCCCCGACCCGGTCCAGGCCAGTGCCGGGGCCGGCACCGACCACCGCCGCGAGTGGTTCGCCCACGCTGTGGCCGAGGGCTGGCGGGTCCGTCTGGTGCACCGTCGCCAGGAGGACGACAGGACCACCAGCCCGGTGGTCGACCCGGTCCGCATTGAGGTTCGCGAGGGCCACAGCTATCTGCTGGGGTGGTCGCTGGAGCGCGGCGCCTGGCGGACCTGGCGGCTGGACCGGGTCGAGCGTGCCGAACACCTCGGCGAGTCGGTCGGCCACGGTCTTCCGCCGGCCGAGGTGAGCTGGTTCAGCGACGTCCCGGCCCGCGACGAGGTCACCCTCACGGTGGCACCGTCGGCGCGATGGGTGGCCGAGTACCACCCCGCCCGCCGGGTGGAGAAGGTCCCCGAGGGCTGGCAGATCACCTTCGCCATCGCATCCCGCGGTTGGTTGGCCGACCTGCTGATCTCGCTGGGCCCCGAGGTGCTGGATGTCACACCCCCCGAGGCGGCCTGGCCGGCGGCTCGGGCGCTGAGCGCGGCGGCGCGGGCCAACGGCCTGACCGAGCCTGACATCGCGGCGTCGGAGAAGGAGGACCGGTGACCATGCTGTGGCTGTGGGTGCTCATGGCCGCGCTGGTCGGAGGACTGGCCCTCACCGTCTGGGGACTGTGGTGGCTGTGGCACAAGGTGACAGCTCTGGCGGCGGAGCTGGAGAGGCTCCTGGGCCGTCTCGAGGAGGCCGCCCAGATCCTCGAGAAGGTCGACCTCGACCCGCTGGATGGCGCCGTCTCGCACCCGGGCGGCCACGATACGGCGTGGTAGCCTGAGCGGCGACTCCGGACTGCGGGAAAGGTCTCGCAGACGGCCGGTCGCGTCGGTTCTGAAAGGTTGTCGGCCATGGCCCTGCAGCTCATGCTCATTCCCACCGAGATGGGAATCCTCATTCTGGTCATCGTGGCCCTCGTGCTGTTCGGCGGGTCCCGGATCGCCGGCGTCGGCAAGGGCGCCGGCCGCGCGATCCGCGAGTTCAAGGAGGAGACCAAGGGTCTCAACCAGGCGGACAAGGACGCGAACTCCGGGACCGCCGACACCGCCGATCCGACTGCCGGGACGAAGCCGACCACCACCGACACCGAGGCCAAGTCGGAGTGACCCCCGGGTCGGGGACGGACAGGTGGAGATGAGCGTCGACACCGGCAAGGACGTCGCGCAGGCGCCCGAGCAGCAGAAGACCGGGCGGCTGTCGTGGCTGCGCGCGCCCAAGGGCGGCGAGGGCGGCACCATGTCGCTCATCGATCACCTCAAGGAGCTGCGCTACCGGGTGGTGGTCTCCCTGGTCGCAATCGTGATCACCAGCTCGGTGGCCTTCGTCTTCTACCGGCCCCTGGTCGAGGTCGTGATGTGGCCCTACCACCAGGCCAGCGCCTCCATCCTCGCCAAGAACCCCTCGGCCCATCTGCAGGTCGTCAACACCGGCGTCACCGCCCCCTTCGTGCTCAACCTGAGGATCGCGATGGTGGTCGGCCTCATCGCGGCCTGCCCCATCTGGCTCTACCAGCTGTGGGCCTTCATCGTCCCCGGGCTGGTCGCCAGGGAGAAGCGGTGGGCGATCCGGTTCCTCGCCTCCTCTATCCCGCTGTTCCTGATGGGTGCTGCCCTGGGGTACTGGGTGATGCCCAAGGGCATCTCGATGATGCTGAACTTCACCCCGAACGGGATGGGCATCACCAACCTGCTCGACATGAACGCCTTCCTCGCCCTCGAACTGCGGCTCGTGCTGCTCTTCGGGGCCAGCTTCCTGCTGCCCGTGGTGCTGGTCATCCTCAATATGGTCGGCGTGCTCAAGGCCACCCAGCTGGCCGGTGCCCGCAAGTGGGCGATCTTCGGGTTCTTCGTGCTGGGGGCCTTCGCCAACCCTGCCGGTGACCCCATCTCGATGTGCGCCCTGGCGCTGCCGCTGACCGTGATGTACCTGGTCGCCGAGATGATCTGCCGGGCCCATGACAGGAAGACCAGGGTCGACGACATGGGCATCGACTCCGACGAGTTCAAGATCGACGTCGATTGAACCACCCCCCGGCCCGGCCGGAGGCCGTGGTCGAGCCCTCCGGCATCCTCACCCTGGTCGTCAATCCCGCCGCCGGTGCCGGCACCGCCCGCCGACTCGCCGCCCCGGTCGCCGGACGTCTCAGTGCCCAGTTGCCGGGCACCGCGGTCCGCACCGTCCTCACCGACTCCCTGGCCCACGCCGACGCCGTGATGCGCGAGGTGGTCGACCAGGCGCTGGCCGAGCCCGACCGCGGACCGCACAGCCTGGTGACGATGGGAGGGGACGGCATGGCCCATCTGGGCCTCAACGCCGCCGCCGGCACCCCGGTCCGCCTCGGCCTGGTGCCTGCCGGAACCGGCAATGACTTCTGCCGCGGGGTCAGGCTGCCGCGCCGGATGGGGGAGGCCGTTGACGCCATCAGCTCCTGGCGGGTCGGCGAGATCGACCTGGCGGTGGCCAGTGGATCCCTCCGCCACCCCGGCGGAGTGGGGCGCACCGACCGCCGATGGCTCGGATCGGTGCTGTCGACCGGCTACGACGCGCGCGTCAACCGTCGCACCAACTCCGCCCGGCTGCGGCTCGGCCCGCTGTCCTACGCCTGGGGTGCGCTGGCGGAACTCGCCAGATTCTCCCCGCTGCACTACTCCATCACGCTGGACGGGCAGCACAGAGACCTCGACGCGATGCTGGTGGCGGTCGGCAACGCGGGCTGGATCGGCGGCGGGATGAGGATCTGTCCGCGAGCCGATGTGCACGACGGGATGCTCGACATCACCATCATCCGTCCGGTGAGCCGCAAGGTCCTGCTGGCCGCCCTGGCCACCGTCTACACCGGGGCCTTCGCGCGGCTGCCATTCGTCGAGACGCTGCGCGCCCGCACCGTCCGGATCGACGGCGAGGGGCTGTTCGCGATGGCCGACGGCGAGGAGTTCGGGGACCTGCCACTGACCGTCTCCTGCCGGCCACGGGCTCTGCACCTGCTCGGGGCGCGCTGAACCGGAGCAGCCGGGCAAGGGTCCGGGTCCGGGTCCGGCCCGGCCCCGGGTCGGCGACGGGCCGACTGAACTAGGTTGGGGTCCATGGACTCCGCCCTCACCCGCTTCGCGGCCGGCTACGACTTTCCCCTCGACGACTTCCAGCGCAGGGCGTGCGAGTATCTGGACGACGAGGCCGGGGTGCTGGTGGCGGCCCCCACCGGCTCGGGCAAGACGGTGGTGGGGGAGTACGCCACCTTCCTGGCCCTGGAGACCGGCCGCAAGTGCTTCTACACCACCCCCATCAAGGCCCTGTCCAACCAGAAGTTCCACGACCTGGTGGACCGCTACGGCGCCGACCAGGTGGGACTGCTCACCGGCGACCTCTCGGTGAACTCCGAGGCCCCGATCGTGGTGATGACCACCGAGGTGCTGCGCAACATGATCTACGCCTCCTCGCGCACCCTGGAGGGACTCGGCTGGGTGGTGATGGACGAGGTGCACTACCTGGCCGACCGGTTCCGCGGGCCGGTCTGGGAGGAGGTGATCCTCGGCCTGGCCGAGTCGGTCCGGCTGGTCTGCCTGTCGGCCACCGTGTCCAACGCCGAGGAGTTCGGCGAGTGGCTCGCCGAGGTGCGCGGCGACATCAGGATCGTCGTCTCCGAGACCCGGCCGGTGCCCCTCACCCAGCACGTCGCGGTGAGCCGGCGGATCATCGACCTGTTCGCACCCGACCAGCCCGGCGACGTCAACCCCGAGCTGGTCCGGATCGCCCGGGAGGAGGCCCGTTTCCAGCGCGACGACTCGCGGCGTCCCCGCGGACGCAACGGCAAGGGGCGCAGGAGCGTCAGCTACGGCTCGGGCCGGTTCGGCGGCGCCACCAGCAGGCAGGACCGCAACGGCCCCGAGCACCGGGGCCCGCGCAACAGCCCCAGCCGCTCCCAGGTGGTCCGCTCACTGCGTCAGGCCGGGCTGCTGCCCGCCATCATCTTCGTGTTCTCCCGCACCGGCTGCGACGCCGCGGTGAGCCAGCTGATGAACTCCGACGTGGTGCTCACCAACGGGGCCGAGGCCGACCGGCTGTGCGAGATCGCCGAGCGCCACGGCGCCGGGCTGAGCCCCGAGGAGCGCGCCGCACTGGGCTGGGACCGATTCCTGGCCGCCTTCTGCCGCGGCATCGCCGCCCACCACGCCGGACTGCTGCCGGTCACCAAGGCGATCGTCGAGGAGGGATTCGTTACCGGCCTGCTCAAGGTCGTGGTGGCCACCGAGACCCTGGCCCTGGGCATCAACATGCCCGCCCGCACGGTCGTCATCGAGAGGCTCGTCAAGTACAACGGGCAGACCCACGCCGACATCACACCGGGGGAGTACACCCAGCTCACCGGTCGCGCCGGACGCCGCGGCATCGACGTCCAGGGCCACGCGGTGGTCTGCTGGCAGCCCGGGATGGACCCCCGGGCGGTCGCCGGGCTGGCCTCCCGGCGCACCTACCCGCTGCGCTCGGCATTCGCCCCGACCTACAACATGGCGGTCAACCTGGTGGCCTCGATGGGCCGGCAGCGGGCGGCACGACTGCTGGAGCACAGCTTCGCCCAGTTCCAGACCGACAGACGCCTGGGAGGCTCCACCGCCTCCCACCGCAGGAAGGACGAGGAGGCCATCGCGGAGTACCTGGCGGCCGCTCACTGCGATCGCGGAGACTTCACCGAGTACGCCGGGATGCGCGAGAGGGTCTCCCAGCTGGAGGCCGAGCAGGCCCGGCTGAGGCGCGGAGCCCGCGACGCCGAGGTCGCCGACTCGCTGTCGGCGCTGGACCCCGGAGACATCATCGCGGTGCCCTCGGGACCCCACCGGGGCTGGGCGGTGATCGTGGATCCCGGCACCCGGGGAGGCCATCGGGACCGGGGCTCCCGACCCCATCCGCTGGCCATGGTCGAGGGTCGCAGTGTGCTGCGACTCGGGGACGGCGACATCGACTCGCCGGTCCGCCGCTATGCCGGGGTGCGGATCCCGGCCCACTTCCATCCCCGCGACGCCGCCGCCCGCAAGATCCTGGGACGAAGCCTCGACGACGCCGTCGCCCAGCTGCCCGAGCTCCCCGAGAGGCCCGCCAGGGCGACCGTGGATGCCGAGCTGGCCGACCAGATCGCCGACCTGCGCTCCCGGATCCGCAGCCACCCCTGCCACTCCTGCCCGGACCGGGAGACCCACGCCCGGTTCGCCGAGCGGGGGATGGCACTGCGCCGCAGCACCGATCAGGCCGTCCAGCGCGATGCCCGCCGGTCCGGTTCCATCGCCGCCCGGTTCGACCGGATCTGCCTGGTCCTGGAGGCCCTGGGCTACCTCACCGAGGGGGGTGCCGAGGTCACCGAGCAGGGCCGGATGCTCGCCCGGATCTACTCCGAGCTGGACCTGGTCACCGCCGAGGCGGTGCGCGAGGGGGTGCTGTCGGGCCTGGACACCCCCCAGTTGGCCGCGGTGCTGTCCACCCTGGTCTTCGAGTCGCGGCCGGCGGACCGCCGCCGACCCTCCTGGCTGCCCGACCACACCTGCGAACAGGCCGTCACCCGGCTGAGGTCGGTGCGGGCCAGGGTGGGTCGGTTGGAGCGCGACCACCGGCTGGAGAGGCCCCGCGACCTGGACGTCGGGTTCGCCGAGGAGATCTACGCCTGGACTGCCGGTGCCGGCCTGGAGGTGGTGCTGGGCGATGGGATGAGTGCCGGCGACTTCGTCCGCCAGGCCCGCCAGGTGGCCGACCTGGCCGGCCAGATCGCCGCCGCCGGGGTGGACCAGGAGCTGGCCCGCGGCTGCCGACGGGTGCTCAACGCCGTCCAGCGCGGAGTCGTCTCGATGTCCGGGGAGGACGACTGAGCGGCGCCGATGATGGATAGGCTCGCCTCATGGGTGTTGCGCTGAGAGTCATCCCGTGTCTGGATGTCAAGGACGGACGGGTCGTCAAGGGAGTCAACTTCACCGGGCTGCGGGACGCCGGGGATCCGGTCGAGCTGGCCCAGGCCTATGGCGAGCTGGGGGCCGATGAACTCACCTTCCTCGACATCTCCGCCTCCACCGAGGGCCGTGCCACCACCCGCGAGATGGTCACCAGGTGCGCCCAGACGGTCTTCATCCCGCTGACCGTCGGCGGGGGAGTGCGCTCGGTCGCCGACGTCGACTCCCTGCTGCGCTGCGGGGCCGACAAGGTCGGCATCAACACCGGGGCGATCGCCCGGCCCGAGGTGATCGGCGAGATCGCCGACCGGTTCGGCAACCAGGTGATGGTGCTGTCCCTGGACGCCCGCCGGGAGCCCGGTCAGCCCTCCGGATTCGGGGTCACCACCTTCGGGGGCACCCGCTCGGCAGGCCTGGACGCCATCGCCTGGTGCAAGGAGGCAGTCGACCGGGGGGCCGGCGAGGTGCTGCTCAACTCGATGGACGCCGACGGCACCACCGACGGTTTCGACATCGAGATGATCGAGGCGGTCCGCGCCGAGATCGACGTCCCCCTGATCGCCTCGGGCGGGGCCGGCGCCGTCGAGCACTTCGTGGCGGCCGCCCGGGCCGGGGCGGACGCCGTGCTGGCGGCCTCGGTCTTCCACTACCGCACCCTCACCATCGCGGCCGTCAAGGACGGCCTGCGGGCAGCCGGGTTCGAGGTGCGCTGAGCCCCTCGAGGACCCGACCGCAGGTTCCGGTCGGCCCGGGTGCCGCGAGTTCGTCGGCGTCGGGAGCCCGGTCATGGTAGGCATGGGCCATGGACTGCCTCTTCTGCTCGATCATCGCCGGTGACATCCCCTCCCGCAGGGTGGCCGACGACCAGACCGGCATCGCCTTCCTCGACGTCGCCCCCTTCCAGGACGGACACACCCTGGTGGTGCCCCGCCGTCATGTCCGTGACCTGCTCAGCAACGACGGCGAGCTGGCCCGCATCACACCCCTGGTGACGAAGGTCTCCCAACTGCTGGTCGACCGGCTCGGCGCCCAGGGGATCAACATCGTCTCCAATGTCGGGGAGGTGGCCGGCCAGTCGGTCTTCCACCTGCACGTCCACCTCATCCCGCGGTACGAGGCCGAGCCCGGATTCGATGCCATGAGGTCCCGACGTCCGTTGCGCGATCCGGCCGAGGTGCTCGCCCAGATCCAGGGCTGAACCGCAGCCGGGCCGTGCCGGTCCCGCACCTGAGCAGCGCCCCAGTCGTCCAGAATATGAGACGACTGTCCCAAAGTTTTGACATAGCGTCCCGAATAAGGAAATCTTCTCCTCGTGAACGGTCTTATTGTTCTTAGTTAGCGTCTTGGCCTCGGTCAGGACGCTCCCTCGTATGCCAGTCGGCAGCGAGGGTTTTTTCTTGCCGGGGGACCGACGTCGGGGCGCGCACAACGGGCCACGACAGCAGCGGACTGTGAACATCACGCGGGACCGACTCCCGCGGGAGCACAGACATGTTCGACACAGGCATCTCCGACACGGAGGGAATGGAGGATCAGCGATGGCTGACAATCCCCGGCAACCGAGACTGATGACCGGCGCGCAGATGATCGTCGCCAGCCTCGAGAAGCTCGGTGTCGACGTGGTCTTCGGGCTTCCCGGCGGCGCCATCATGCCGACCTACGACCCGCTGATGGACTCCTCCAGGGTGCGCCACATCCTGGTGCGCCACGAGCAGGGGGCCGGCCACGCGGCCGAGGGGTACGCGGTGGCCACCGGACGGGTCGGGGTCTGCATGGCCACCTCGGGTCCCGGAGCCACCAACCTGGTCACCGCCCTCTACGACGCCTACCTGGACTCGGTGCCGATGATGGCCATCACCGGCCAGGTGGGCAGCTCGCTGATCGGCACCGACGGCTTCCAGGAGGCCGACATCCGCGGCATCACGATGCCGATCACCAAGCACAACTTCCTGGTCACCGAGGCCGCCAAGATCCCGCTGGCGCTGGCCGAGGCCCACCACATCGCCTCCACCGGCCGGCCCGGACCGGTGCTCGTCGACATCGCCAAGAACGCCCAGCAGGAGACGGCCGAGTTCGTCTGGCCCAAGCAGTACGACCTGCCCGGCTACAAGCCGACGGTGCGTCCGCACTCCCGCCAGATCAAGGAGGCGGCCACCCTCATCCGCGAGGCCACCCGCCCGGTGCTCTACATCGGCGGGGGAGTGGCCAGGGCCAACGCCGCCCATGAGCTGATGAGGCTGGTCGAGCTGACCGACATCCCGGTCACCACCACCCTGATGGCCCGCGACGTCTTCCCCGACTCTCACCCGCGAGCCCTCGGGATGCCCGGCATGCACGGATCGGTGGCGGCGGTCGGCGCCCTGCAGCGCGCCGATCTCATCATCGCGGTGGGCACCCGCTTCGACGACCGGGTCACCGGACGGCTGGACACCTTCGCCCCGCTGGCCAAGATCATCCACGCCGACGTCGACCCCGCCGAGATCGGCAAGAACAGGCACGCCGACGTGCCGATCGTCGGCGACGCCCGCCAGACCCTGGCCAGACTCGTCGAATCGCTGTCCGACAAGTCGATGCCCGACATCTCCGCCTGGAACTCCCAGCTGGACGCCATGAAGCAGGTCTACGCCCCCTCCTGGGAGGAGCCCCCGGCCGGCAAGATGTCGCCGCAGTGGGTGATCTCGCGGATCGGCGAGCTGGCTCCCGACGACTCGGTCTTCGTCACCGGCGTCGGACAGCACCAGATGTGGGCCTCCCACTTCCTGCCCCACACCAGACCGCACACCTGGCTCACCTCCGGGGGAGCCGGCACGATGGGCTACTGCGTGCCCGCCGCGATGGGCGCCCAGGTCGGTCGGCCCGACTCCACCGTGTGGGGGATCGACGGCGACGGCTGCTTCCAGATGACCAACCAGGAGCTGGTGACCTGCGCCCTCAACGGCATCCCGGTGAAGATCGCCATCATCAACAACAACGTGCTGGGGATGGTCCGCCAGTGGCAGAACCTCTTCTACGACCAGCGGTACTCCCAGACCGATCTGCACTCCGACACCCTGCCCGACTTCGTCAAACTGGCGGAGGCGCTGGGCTGTGTGGCCTTCCGGGTCACCGACAAGGACAAGGTCGACGAGGTCATCGAGCAGGCCAATGCGATCACCGACCGACCGGTGGTGGTCGAGTTCGTCGTCCACAAGGACGCCATGGTCTGGCCGATGGTCGCGGCCGGGACCAGCAATGACGAGATCAAGATCGCCCAGGGGCTGGCACCCGACTGGGGCGAGTACGCCGAGGAGGAGGAGCTCTCCGCCCCGGGCTCTGCGGTGACGGCCACCAGCGAGCAGAAGGACTGAACGCCATGAACGCCACACACATCCTGTCCGTGCTGGTCGTCAACCGTCCCGGTGTCCTCACCCGGGTGGCGGGGCTGTTCGCCCGCCGCGGCTACAACATCGAGTCGCTGACCGTCTCGCCGACCAATGATCCCGACCAGTCGCGGATGACCATCGGTGTCGACGTCGACTCGCCCAACACCCTCGAGCAGATCGTCAAGCAGCTCAACAAGCTCATCGAGGTCCACAAGATCATCGAGCTGGAGGGCACCGCGGTGGCCCGCGAGCTGATCCTGGTCAAGGTGCGCTCCACCCTGGAGACCCGCTCCCAGGTGATCGACACCGTCGCCCTGTTCCGCGGCAAGGCCGTCGACGTCTCGCCGGAGTCGATCACCGTCGAGGCCACCGGCAGCCGTGAGAAGCTGGACGCCCTGGTCAAGATGCTGGAACCCTTCGGCATCATCGAACTGGTCCAGTCCGGTCGGGTGGCGCTCAACCGGGGAGCGGTCGCACTGGCGGCCCGCGGCTCCCGAAACGGCTCCTGAGGCGTCCCGCCCGGCCGTTCAACAGACTTCCATTTTCCCATCAACAAGGAGAGATTCCATGGCAAAGATCTACTACGACGACGACGCTGATCTGTCGATCATCCAGAACCGTCAGGTGGCGATCATCGGGTACGGCTCCCAGGGTCACGCCCACGCGCTCAACCTGCGCGACTCCGGCGTCGACGTCCGGGTCGGCCTGCGTCCCGGATCCAAGTCGATCGCCAAGGCCGAGGCCCAGGGCCTGCGCGTGGTCGGCATCGAGGAGGCCTGCGAGGAGGCCGACGTCATCATGGTGCTGGCCCCCGACCAGAACCAGCGTCAGCTCTACGCCGAGCAGATCGCCCCCCACCTCAAGTCCGGTGACGCGCTGTTCTTCGCCCACGGTTTCAACATCCACTTCGGCTACATCAAGGCCCCGGCCGATGTCGACGTGTGCATGGTCGCCCCCAAGGGCCCCGGTCACATCGTCCGTCGCGAGTACGAGGACGGCCGTGGCGTCCCGGTGCTGGTGTGTGTCGAGAAGGACGCCACCGGACACGCCTGGGAGCTCACCAAGTCCTACGCGAAGGCCCTCGGCGGGCTGCGCGCCGGCGGCATCGAGACCAGCTTCCGCGAGGAGACCGAGACCGACCTGTTCGGTGAGCAGAACGTCCTGTGCGGCGGCCTGTCGCACCTCATCGAGACCGGGTTCGAGGTCCTGGTGGAGGCCGGCTACCAGCCCGAGATGGCCTACTTCGAGGTCTGTCACGAGATGAAGATGATCGTCGACCTCATCATCGAGGGAGGCATCTCCAAGCAGCGCTGGTCGATCTCCGACACCGCCGAGTACGGCGACTACGTCTCCGGCCCGCGGGTCATCGACGGACACGTCAAGGAGAACATGAAGGCGGTCCTGGACGACATCCAGTCCGGCGCCTTCGCCAAGCGGTTCATCGCCGATCAGGACGCCGGCGCCCCGGAGTTCAAGAAGATGCGCGCCGCCGAGGCCAGCCACCCGATCGAGGCCACCGGCAAGGAGCTGCGCAAGATGTTCTCCTGGCTGGAGAACCAGGACGCCGACTACACCGAGGGCACCGCCGCTCGCTGAGTCTCCTCCTGCGCTCAATGAGGTCCCGGCAGGGGCCCGCCTGATGGCGGGCCCCTGCCGTGCTCTCAGCGCAACCGGCAGGCGATGATTGCCGCCATGTCCTCGGCCAGCTGGATCTCGGTGCAGTTCACCGACGGCTCGGTGCGCCAGGCCAGCCGGGTGTGGTCCACGCCGCCGTCGATGGTGCGCGGCGGGAAGCCGAAGCTCGGGGGCATGTCGTCGATGAGGATGATCCCGCCCCGGCGGACCGCGTGGACGATGTCGGGGATCGGGGTGGCCCGGGCGATCCGGATCGGCATCGACAGCAGCCCGAAGGGTCCGCGCTCCATGAGGTCTGGCCAGCCGCCGTGGATCACCTCGACGTCCAGGCCCTCCAGGATCCCTCTCACCCGTCGGCAGCGGTCCTCGTCGTCGTCGACGGTGACGACATGGGTCCGTGCCCGGGCGCCCAGCCGCAGCCAGGCGGCTCCCGCTCCGCAGCCGGCCTCGCACTCGCCGATCGGGCCGCGCATGGACCCGGCCAGGGTGGCCAGCAGCCGGCCGGTCTCGTTGCGGGTGGTGGTGACATAGCCGAGCTCCAGGGCGTTGTGCAGGGCGGCGGCGACCAGGTCGGGAGTCTCAGGAACGGGTATCACCCCGGCATTGTGCCACTTCCGACGCACCCTCCCGCGGGGCGTCGCGCCCGGTCCGGGGACAGCGGCGGCCGCCGACGAGACCTCGTCGACGGCCGCCGCCGGGTGTCGGGGAGCTCAGACCAGGGCCGCGATGGCATCGCCGATCTGGCTGGTGGTGCGCGTCGGTCCGCTCAGCCGGGAGGCGATGTCGGTGCCCACCGCGGTGCGGATCCGGTCGGCGTCGGCGGGGCGTCCCAAGTGGTCGAGGAGCAGAGCCATCGAGGAGATGGCCGCCGTCGGATCGGCCTTGCCGGTACCGGCGATGTCGGGGGCCGAGCCGTGCACCGGCTCGAACATCGAGGGGAACTTCCCGCTGGTGTTGATATTGGCGCTCGGCGCCAGGCCGATCCCACCGGTGACCGCCCCGGCCAGGTCGGTGATGATGTCGCCGAAAAGGTTGTCGGTGACGATGACGTCGAACCGCTGGGGCTCGCGCACCAGGGCGATGGTGACGGCGTCGACGTGCATGTAGTCGTGCTCGACATCGGGGAAGTCGGCGCCGACCTCGTCGACCACCCGGCGCCACAGCGAGCCGGCGTTGACCAGGACGTTGTGCTTGTGGACCAGGGTGAGGTGTCCTCGCCGGGCCTGGGCGCGGGTGAAGGCGTCGCGGACCACCCGCTCCACCCCGAAGGCGGTGTTGAGGCTCACCTCGGTGGCGATCTCCTGGGGGGTGCCGGCCCGCACCACCCCGCCGTTGCCGCAGTAGAGACCCTCGGTGCCCTCCCGGCAGACCACGAAGTCGATCGGGCCGGCCCCGGTGACCTCCTCGGACAGCGGGGTGGGGGTGCCCGGGTACCACACCGAGGGGCGCAGGTTGACGCCCTGGTCCAGGGAGAACCTCAGCTTGAGCAGCAGTCCGCGCTCCAGCAGGCCGGAGGGCACCTCGGTCGATCCCGGGGCGGCCCCGACTGCTCCGAGGACGATCGCGTCGGCGGTGGCGATCTCGGCCAGGGTGTCGTCGTCGAGGACCTCTCCGGTGGCCTTCCAGTGGTCGGCGCCCAGGGAGTACTCGCGGGTGCTGAAGGCATCGGCCCCGATCGTGGCGCGCAGCACCTTGAGGGCCTCGGCGGTGACCTCCGGACCGATCCCGTCGCCGCCGATGACGGCGAGGGTGGGCGCAGTGCCGGCGGACTGGGCAGCGGAAGAGTCATTCGTCATGGCCCCACGGTATCGAACCGTCCAGAATGTGACATCCGTATGTCAGTCCGTGAACAATCGTGATCGCGTCCGGTGTAGCGTGACGGCCATGAGTCTGAGCTTTGCTGCACCCGATGATCTCACCTGGTCCCCCGACGACGCGATCGCGGCCCTGCACGCCGATCCCAAGTTCGGCGTGGCCTTCACCGACCACATGGCCGAGGCGATCTGGACCGCCGACGGCGGATGGCACGACGACGCCGTCGCCCCTTACGGCCCGCTGGACGTCAACCCGGCCAGCGCGGTGCTCCACTACGCCCAGGAGATCTTCGAGGGCCTGAAGGCCTACCGCCACGCCGATGGCTCGGTGTGGCTGTTCCGCCCCGACTGCAATGCCGAGCGGTTCGCCAACTCCGCACGACGTCTCGCCCTCCCGGTGCTGCCGGAGGAGGACTTCGTCACCAGCTGTCTGCAGATCGCTGAGACCGAGGCCCGCTGGGTCCCCGATGCCGGCAAGAACGGTGAGAAGAGCCTCTACCTGCGTCCCTTCATGATCGCCTATGAGGACTTCCTCGGGGTGGCCCCCGCCAAGCGGGTGCTCTACTCCGTGATCTGCTCCCCGGTCGGACCCTACTTCTCCGGCGGCGTCTCGGCGGTGCGGATCTGGCTCGAGCGTCACAACTCCCGGACAGCCCCCGGTGGTACCGGTGCGGCCAAGTGCGGTGGCAACTACGCCGCCTCCCTGCTGGCCCAGGAGGAGGCCTATGCCAAGGGCTGCTCGCAGGTGCTCTTCGCCGACGCGGTGGAGCACGCCTGGGCGGAGGAGCTCGGTGGCATGAACATCTTCGCGGTCACCAAGGACAAGGAGATCGTCACCCCCGTGCTCACCGGCACGATCCTGCCCGGCGTCACCCGTCGGTCCATCCTGGGAATGGCCCCCGACCTGGGGCTCACCCCGGTCGAGCGCCGTCTGGGCGTCGACGAGCTCCTCGACGGGATCCGCTCCGGCGAGTTCCCGGAGGTCTTCGCCTGCGGTACCGCCGCCGTCGTCACCCCGATCGGGTCGCTGGTCGACGAGTCCGGCGAGACGACCGTCAAGGAGCAGGCCGGCGAGGTCACGATGGCCATCCGCAACCGCCTTCTCGACATCCAGTACGGCCGCGTGGAGGACATCCACGGCTGGCTCCGCCGCGTCTGCTGAGGACTGAGATGACTGAGTCCCGGATCACCGTCCCGTCGAGCATCACACTGTTCGACACCACGCTGCGAGACGGGGCCCAGCAGGAGGGGCTGCGGTTCAGCGTCGAGGACAAGCTGCGGATCGCAGCCCTTCTGGACGGTCTGGGGGTCGGGCTGATCGAGGGCGGCTGGCCCGGCGCCAACCCCGCCGACACCGCCTTCTTCCAGCGCGCCCGCACCGAGCCGGAGCTGCACGGCTCTCGGCTGGTCGCCTTCGGATCCACCCGCAGGCCCGGCTCCCGGGCCGCCGACGACCAGCTCGTCGCGGCCCTGAGGGACGCCGACACCCCCGTGGTGTGCCTGGTCGCCAAGGCCGACTCGCGACACGTCGAGAAGGCGCTTCGCACCACCGCGGCCGAGAACCTGGCGATGATCGCCGACACGGTGACCCACCTGGTGGGTCAGGGCCGCGAGGTGATGGTCGACTGCGAGCACTTCTTCGACGGATTCCGGTACGACCCCGACTACGCCCTCGAGGTGGTGCGCACCGCAGCCGAGGCCGGCGCCTCCACGGCGGTGCTGTGCGACACCAACGGCGGAATGCTGCCCTCGATGATCTCCGAGATCGTCGGGGCCACCGCCGAGCTGGGGGTGCCCCTGGGGATCCACTGCCACAACGACACCGGGTGCGCGGTGGCCAACTCGCTGGCCGCCGTGGAGGCCGGTGCCAGCCAGGTTCAGGGCACCATCAACGGCTACGGGGAGCGCACCGGCAATGCCGATCTGGTCACCCTGATCGGCAACCTCGAGACCAAGTACCACCTGCGGGTGCTGCCCGAGGGCCAGTTGGCGCACCTGTCGGGGGTCGCCCACGCCATCGGTGAGATCGCCAATCAGCTGCCACAGGCCAGGCAGCCCTATGCCGGCCGGTCGAGTTTCGCCCACAAGGCCGGGCTGCACGCCTCGGCGATCCGGGTCGACCCCGATCTGTACCAGCACATCGACCCCGCCGTGGTCGGCAATGACATGCGGATGCTGGTCTCGGGAATGTCGGGGCGGGCGAATGTGCTGCTCAAGGCCAGCGAACTCGGCTTCGACGGTCTCACCCGCGACCAGGCCGGCGAACTGGTCGACCTGGTCAAGCGCCGGGAGGTGGACGGCTACTCCTACGAGGCCGCCGACGGCAGCTTTGAGCTGCTGCTGCGCGACCATCTCGGAATGCCCAGCTCGGCCTTCGAGGTGCTGTTCTGGCAGGCCAGCTCCCACCAGACCGGGGACGGCGAGGTCATCACGACGGCCGTGGTCTCCCTGCACCCCACGGCCGGGTCACCGGGGGTGGAGTCCTGTGGGGGATCGGCGGCGACCACCGTGGAGGCCACCGGCAACGGCCCGGTCCACGCCCTGGACCAGGCTCTGCGCGGGGCACTCATCGACCACTTCCCGCAGATCGCCGCCTGCCACCTCACCGACTACCGGGTGCGGATCCTCGACGACGGCCACGGTACCGACGCCACCGTGAGGGTGCTCATCGACACCGAGATCGACCAGCAGATCACCGCGACCGTCGGTGTCGGCACCGACATCATCGAGGCGAGCTGGGAGGCCCTCTCGGACGCCTACCGGCACGCCCTCATCAGTCGGTCCTGAGCTGGTCGGGGCGCCTCACAGCGAGTCGATCACCAGGGATGTCCGGGGAGCCGACTCGCCGATGGTGAAGGCGCCGACCAGGGCCTCCTCGGCCCTGGGGATCGCATCGGCGGTGTCGGTGAGAAGGGTGGCCAGCGGCTGGCCGGCGACCACCGGGTCGCCGACCTGGACGTTGAGGTGGATGCCCGCTGCCGCCTGCACCGGGTCCTCCTTGCGGGCCCGGCCGGCGCCCAGCCGCCAGGAGGCCACCCCGACCGCCATCGCGTCGATCCCCGAGACCACGCCGTCAGAGGTGGCGGCCACGTCCTGGGAGTGACGGGCCACCGGCAGGGCGGCGTCCGGATCCCCGCCCTGGGCTGCCACCATCTGCCGCCAGACATCCATCGCCCGGCCGCTGCGCAGCTCCTCGGCCGGGTCGGCGTCCAGCCCGGCGGCGGCCACCATCTTCTCGGCCAGCGCTAGGGTGAGCTCGACGACGTCGTGGGGGCCGCCACCGGCCAGCACCTCGACCGCCTCAGCGACCTCGATGCCATTGCCGACCGCGCGGCCCAGGGGGGCCTCCATGCTGGTGAGCAGGGCGCTGGTGTGCACCCCGGCGGCACTTCCCAGGCCGACCAGCCGGCGGGCCAGCTCGCGGGCGTCCGCCTCGGTCTTCATGAACGCCCCCGACCCGGACTTGACGTCCAGCACCAGGGCGGAGGTGCCCTCGGCGATCTTCTTGCTCATGATCGAGGAGGCGATCAGCGGGATCGACTCGACGGTCCCGGTGACGTCGCGCAGCGCGTAGAGCTTCTTGTCAGCGGGGGCCAGACCGGGCCCGGCCGCGCAGATCACCGCCCCGACGGTCTCCAGCTGGTGCATCATCTCGTCATTGGACAGGTCCGCCCGCCAGCCGGGGATGGCCTCCATCTTGTCGAGAGTGCCACCGGTGTGGCCGAGTCCGCGGCCCGACAGCTGCGGAACCGCCGCCCCGCAGGCCGCCACCAGGGGGGCCAGCGGAAGGGTGATCTTGTCTCCCACCCCGCCGGTCGAGTGCTTGTCGACGGTGGGACGCGACAGTCCCGTGAAGTGCATCCGGGTGCCCGACTCGATCATCGCGGTGGTCCAGCGCGACAGTTCGGCGTCGTCGAGCCCCTGGAAGAAGATCGCCATCGCCATCGCAGACATCTGCTCGTCGGCGACCGTGCCGCGGGTGTAGGCGTCGATCAGCCAGTCGATCTGCTCGGGTGCCAGGCGATCGCCCGATCTCTTGGTGCGGATGAGGTCGACGGCGTCGAAGGCAGTTGTCATGGCGGTCAGTATTCCAGCACCGATATTCTGGGGCCATGCGCATTGCCCGATTCGTCCCCACCGGTGGTGATCCGGCCTTCGGAATTGTTGAACTGGCCGCTGATGAGGGGGAGCACCCCGACACCATCGCCGTCATCACCGGGGATCCGGTGGCCGCCCCGGTCCAGTACACCGGAGCCCGCCACGACCTGGCGGATGTCCGGCTGCTGTCCCCGGTGATCCCTCGGAGCAAGGTGGTGGGGATCGGGCGCAACTATGCCGAGCACGCCGCAGAACTGGGCAATGAGGTGCCCACCGACCCACTGGTCTTCCTCAAGCCCAACACCTCGGTGATCGGACACGACGAGGCCATCATCCGGCCCTCCTTCTGTCACGAGCTGCACTACGAGGGCGAACTGGCCGTGGTGATCGGGCGGATCTGCAAGGACGTGCCGGTGGAGCGCGCCCAGGAGGTCATCTTCGGGTTCACGGTGGCCGACGACGTCACCGCCCGGGACGTCCAGAAGGGCGACGGACAGTGGACCCGGGCCAAGGGCTCGGACACCTTCTGCCCGCTGGGCCCGTGGATGGTGACCCATCTGTCGGTCGCCGAGGCCCAGAGTCTGCCGATCACCACCCGGCTGGACGGCCAGGTCGTCCAGCGCGGCAACACCCGCGAGATGGTCCGGCCGATCCCCGAGCTGATCAGCTACATCTCCTCCTTCACCACCCTGCTGCCCGGAGACGTCATCCTCACCGGCACCCCCGCCGGGGTCGGCCCGATGGAGCCCGGACAGCGGGTCGAGGTCGAGATCGACGGCATCGGCACGCTGTCCAACACCGTGGCGGAGGCCTGAGCACCCATGGCCGCAGCGCGACGACCGGTTCCGCGGCGTCCCGGACCACAACGACCGGGTCAGCAGCCCCCGGCGCAGAGGAGACCGGTCCAGCGACCGGTCCAGAGGCGTCCAGGACAGGACGGACCGGGGCAGGACAGGACAGGGCAGGGCGGACCGCAGTCGGCAGGCCCTGGCGGACTGCTGTCGGGCCGGGTGCGTGACCCTCAGCCCCGGGTGGACTACTCCCAGGTGCTGGTGGAGCCCGGTGAGGGGCGACTCGCCGGAGCCTTCGGCATCGCCGGTGGACTGCTCGGCTACGCCCTAGTGGTGCCGCTGGTGCTCCAGGCGCTGCTGCTGGCCGGATGGCTGGCCGGTGGCCGGTCCGGGTCCTTCTCCGACTACGCGCACCGCGCCCAGGGATTCGAGACCATCTGGGGGCTCACCGCCACCCATCTCGCCCTGGCCTGCCTCATCCCGGTCGTCCTGCTGCTGGCCCGCTACCTGCACCACCGCGCCCCTCGATGGGTGTGGTCGGTGCAACCGGGACTGCGCGCTCGTTTCCTGGTCTGGGTGATGCTGGTCGCCGTCATCGTGCTCAACCTCACCCAGATCCTGGCCCGTGGCTACGGGCACCTGGACTTCCAGGTGCCGCACCTGTGGTGGCTGTGGCTGCTGGCGATCCTGCTCACCTCCCCCCTCCAGGCGGCGGCCGAGGAGGTGTTCTTCCGCGGCTACCTGCTCAACTGCTTCGGCTCGCTGGGGGCCAACAGGTGGGTGGCGGTGATCGCCTCGGCTCTGGTCTTCGCCCTGTTCCACGGCACCCAGAACCTCTGGCTGTTCCTCGACAGGCTCTCCTTCGGGCTGGCGGCCGGGGCGCTGGTGATCCTCACCGGGGGACTGGAGGCCGGAATAGCCGCCCACGTCGTCAACAACCTCTTCGCCTTCGGCTACGCGGTCTTCCTCGGCGGGGCCGCCCAGGCGCGAGGGATCACCTCGATGGGGGTCGTCGACGCCCTGTGGGACGTCGGTGGCTTCGTCGGGGTCGCGATGGCGGCCTGGTGGATCGGTCGGCTGATGCGGGTGGCCCGCCTCACCCCGGGTCCGACCGGCGGGGATTTGCGCAGTACTCGAAGGGGCTGATATCGTCTCTCGTCGTTGCGTCACCGGCCCGAACAGGCCTCGACGCCATGGGGTATGGGGTAATAGGCAGCCCGACTGATTCTGGTTCAGTTAGTCCAGGTTCGAGTCCTGGTACCCCAGCTCTGGAGAGCCGAGGATGTTGGTTGGCGGTGACGTCGACTCATCTGATAAGCTCTCCGGGCTGGGTTGTTCGAGGCAGTTCTCGCAATTGCTGAAGAGCATTTCCCGGTGGAGTTGAATGGTCTCGCGGAATTGTCGCTGACAAGCGTCGACAGGCGAAATCGGAGATTCCAAGGATGTACCTGTTCTCCTCGGAGAACATGGCCCCGTGGTGCAGCGGCCTAGCACGCGGCCCTCTCAAGGCTGAAACGGCGGTTCGAATCCGCTCGGGGCTACTCAATGAAAAAGCCCGGACCTCGACGGTCCGGGCTTTTTGCATTCCTGGAGGAAGATTCCGCTCGTCGGGATCTGTTGCTCAGACCCCGACGTCGGGCCGGTCGTCCCACCACGGTGACGCCCTCACTCGGTCGAGCGGCGGAGCACCTCGGAGAGACGGTCGGCGGCGGCCATCACGGCGGGGGCGTGGATCCGGCCGGGCTGACGGGTGAGACGCTCGATCGGCCCGGAGACCGAGACCGCGGCAATCACCTTGCCCGAGGGGGAGTGCACCGGGGCGGAGACGGAGGCGACCCCCGACTCGCGTTCTCCCACCGACTGGGACCAGCCGCGCTTGCGGACCGCGGCCAGGGTGACGGCCGAGAAGGCCGAGTGGGCCAGGGAGCGCTGGATGCGGTCGGAGTCCTCCCAGGCCAGCAGCACCTGAGCCGCCGAACCGGCATCCATCGAGAGCACGCTGCCCACCGGAATGGTGTCCCGCAGTCCGGTCGGGCGCTCGGCGGCCGCCACGCAGACCCGGCTCTCGCCCTGGCGGCGGTAGAGCTGGGCGGACTCCCCGGTGATGTCGCGCAACCTGGCCAGAATCGGACCGGAGGCGGCGAGTAGCCTGTCCTCACCAGCAGCGGCGGCCAGCTCGGCCAGCCGGGGACCGAGGATGAACCTCCCCTGCAGGTCACGGCTGACGAAGCGATGATGTTCCAGAGCCCGGGCCAGTCGGTGAGCGGTGGGACGTGCCAGGCCGGTGGCCTGCACCAGACCCGCCAGACTCGCCGGTCCGGTCTCCAGTGCCGACATCACCAGAGCTGCCTTGTCGAGGACACCCACCCCGCTTGATTCGTCCATATTGCAAGATTAGCGTCTCACTTCTTGATCGGCCAGCCACAATGGCTGGTGACGTCGCTCACCCAGAGCGACGAGAACCGGAAGGGAGTGAGATGGGCCGCACACTCAGCGAGAAGCTGTGGGACGCCCACGTCGTGCACAAGGGCGAGGGAGGCGAACCCGACCTGCTCTACATCGACCTCCACCTCGTGCACGAGGTGACCAGCCCGCAGGCCTTCGAGGGCCTGCGACTCGCCGGCCGACCGGTGCGTCGTCCCGATCTCACCGTGGCCACCGAGGACCACAACATCCCCACCCTGCATCCGGAGCTGCCGATCGCCGACCCGGTCTCCCGGGCCCAGGTCGAGGCGTTGCGCACCAATGCCAAGGACTTCGGCGTCCCGATCCACTCCCTGGGCGACGCCGAGCAGGGTGTCGTCCACATCATCGGGCCGCAGCTGGGCCTCACCCAGCCCGGCATGACGATCGTGTGCGGGGACTCCCACACCTCCACTCACGGCGCCTTCGGCGCGCTGGCATTCGGCATCGGCACCTCCGAGGTCGAGCACGTGCTCGCCACCCAGACGCTGCCCCAGGCCCGCCCCAGGACGATGGCGGTCACCGTCGACGGCGAGCTGCCCGACGGCGTCACCCCCAAGGACCTCGTCCTGACCCTCATCTCCGAGGTCGGCACCGGCGGCGGCCAGGGGTACATGGTCGAGTACCGCGGCGAGACCTTCGAGAAGATGTCGATGGAAGGCCGGATGACGGTCTGCAACATGTCCATCGAGTGGGGTGCCAAGGCCGGCATGGTCGCACCCGACGAGACCACCTTCGCCTACGTCAAGGGACGCCCGCACGCCCCCCAGGGAGACGAGTGGGACAAGGCGGTCGCCTACTGGCGCACCCTGCGCACCGACGATGACGCCGTCTTCGACCGGGAGATCCACCTCGACGGGTCGAAGATCACCCCCTTCGTCACCTGGGGCACCAACCCGGGACAGGGCGTCCCGCTGGACTCCGCGGTGCCCGCCGCCGACTCCTTCACCGACGAGGTGGCGCGCAACGCCGCCGAGCGGGCCCTGACCTACATGGACCTGCGCCCCGGCACCCCGATGCGCGACATCCAGATCGACACCGTCTTCCTCGGTTCGTGCACCAACGGCCGGATCGAGGACCTGCGGCTGGCGGCCGGCATCATCAAGGGCCACAAGGTCGCCGAGGGCACCCGGATGCTCGTCGTCCCCGGTTCCGCACGGGTCCGCCTGCAGGCCATGGACGAGGGCCTGGACCAGGTCTTCCTGGACGCCGGCGCCGAGTGGCGCGGTGCGGGCTGCTCGATGTGCCTGGGCATGAACCCCGACCAGTTGTCGCCGGGGGAGCGCTCGGCCTCCACCTCGAACCGCAACTTCGAGGGCCGTCAGGGCCGCGGCGGACGCACCCACCTGGTCTCCCCGGCGGTCGCCGCCGCCACCGCCATCACCGGACATCTGTCGGCACCCGCCGACCTGGCCCTCAAGGAGGCCTGAACCATGGAGAAGTTCACCACTCACACCGGGGTGCCCGTCCCGCTGCGCCGCAGCAACGTCGACACCGACCAGATCATCCCCGCGGTCTACCTCAAGCGGATCACCCGCACCGGCTTCGAGGACGGTCTGTTCGCCGCCTGGCGCAAGGATCCCGAGTTCGTGCTCAACCAGCCCGCCTGGCAGCACGGCTCGATCCTGATCCCCGGCCCCGACTTCGGCACCGGGTCCTCCCGCGAGCACGCCGTCTGGGCCCTGCAGAACTACGGCTTCAAGGTCGTCATCGGATCCCGCTTCGGCGACATCTTCCGCAACAACGCCGGCAAGTCCGGACTGCTGGTGGCCACCGTCGACCAGTCGGTCGTCGAGCAGCTGTGGGCCGACGCCGAGAGCGCCGCCGGCGAACCGTTCACGGTGGACCTGCAGACCCGCACGATCACCACCCCCGAGCGGGTCGTGGAGTTCACGGTCGACGAGTTCACCCGGCACCGGCTGCTCGAGGGTCTCGACGACATCGCCTCGACCCTGCGCCACGCCGACGAGATCGACGCCTACGAGGCCACCCGGCCGTCCTTCAAACCCACTACGATCCCGGTGAACGCCACAGTCTGAGCAGGTCGGCCTGGGCGCCGTCCGAACAGGAGAGCTCGTGCACCGGATCACCGTGCCCCGTCTGAAGCCGCTGGCCAGCCCCGCCGACAGGCCGGGGCCGATCTTCATCGCCGGGGTCGGGGTGCTGCTGCCGGCAGCCCGTCTGCTGACCCGCTTCGACCACCACGGTCAGGCGAACCTCCCGGCCAGCGGGGGTGCGCTGATCGTCAGCAACCACGTCTCGAACTACGACCCCGTGGTGCTGGGCGCCTTCCTGGTGGAGAACGGCCGGTGGCCGCACTGGATGGCCAAGAAGGAGCTCTTCGACGTGCCGGTGGTGGGCTTCGTGGCCCGTCACGCCGACCAGATCCCGGTCGATCGGAAGGCCCCCGGCCCCGAGATCCTGGCGGCCGCCCGCCGCGAGCTGATTCGCGGGATGACCCTGGTCATCTACCCGGAGGGCACCATCACCGCCGACCCGCTGCACTGGCCGATGACCGGCCACACCGGAGCGGCACGGCTGGCGATGGATACCGGGGTGCCGGTGATCCCGGTCGGCCAGTGGGGGCCCCAGGAGGTGATGGGCTACAAGGACATGACCTTCCCCAGGGTCCTCCCCCGCAGGACCATGCACCTGCACTGCGGCCCGGCGGTCGATCTCGCCCAGTTCCGGGGGCGCAGCAACGACCAGCAGGCGGTGCGCGAGGCCACCGAGAGGATCATGGAGGCCATCGACTCCCAGGTCGAGCTGGCCCGCGGCGAGACCGCTCCCGACAGCCGTTTCGACATCCGCACCGGCCAGCGCGTGCCCAAGGACTCGCTGCGCCGATGCCGGTAGGGTGATCCGAGTCTGACAGGAAGGACACCGATGACTGACGCCGTCCACCATGCCGCGAGCACTACCGAGGCCGACCCCGGCAAGGGCCCGCAGGCAGACGCACGACCCGACGGAGGATCCGGCGAGGGTGGCCGGATCCGGGTCGCCCTGGTCTTCGGAGGAGTCAGCTCGGAGCACTCGATCTCTTGTCTCACCGCCGCCAATGTGCTGGCCGCGATGGATCCGGAGCGGTTCCAGGCGGTCGGTATCGGCATCACCGCCGACGGCACCTGGACCCGGTGGAGCACCGAGGAGATTGGGGCGCTGCCCGACCAGGGCGAGCTCCCCGAGGTCACCGCGGGACATCCCCTCACCGGACTGAAGCACCTGGACGGCGGATGCTTCCTGGTCGACAACGACGGCGCCCGCGCTCCCGAGCCGATCGACGTCGTCTTCCCCCTGCTGCACGGACCCTTCGGCGAGGACGGCACCATCCAGGGACTGTTCGAGATGACCGGGGTGCGCTACGTCGGCTGCGGTGTCGCGGCCAGTGCCAACTGCATGGACAAGCACCTCACCAAGGTGGTGCTCTCCCAGGCCGGGATCCCGGTCGGGCCCTATGAGGAGATCCTTCCGCACGACTGGCTGGCCGACCGCCAGGGCTGCCTGGACCGGATCCAGAACCTCCGATACCCGCTCTTCGTCAAGCCGGCCCGAGGCGGCTCCTCGGTCGGCATCTCGAGGGTCGCCTCCCCCGACGGCGTCGTGGAGGCCGTCGAGGCCGCCCGTCGGTGGGACCCGAAGGTCATCGTCGAGCAGGGGCTGGTCGGTCGCGAGATCGAGTGCTCGGTGCTGGACGGTCACCACGGGGAGCCGCCCAGGGCCTCCCTGCCCGGCGAGATCATCGTCCACGACCCCGACGGGTTCTACGACTTCGACGCCAAGTACCTCACCGCCGACTCGCTGGCCACCGTCGCCGTCCCCGCCGATCTCGACCAGGACACCTCGGACAAGGTGCGCCGCACCGCGGTGCGGGCCTTCCAGGTGCTGGGCTGCGAGGGACTGGCCCGTATCGACTGCTTCGTCACACCCGAGGGGGAGGTGCTGGTCAACGAGCCCAACACCCTGCCCGGATTCACCCGGACCTCGGGCTACCCGCTGATGTGGAAGGCCAGCGGCCTGGACTACCGCCAGCTGGTCACCGAGCTTCTCGAGCTGGCCCTGGAGAGGCCCCTCGGCCTGCGCTGAGGGCCCGGCAGGGACTACTGGCAGGCACGCACCGAGGCCATCTCGCGAACCGCCGGAGCCAGATCCACCAGGGCATCGGCGGCCGGGGCATGGACCTGGGGAACCGTCACCTCGACATACCCCACCCGACCGATCGTGGTGAACCGCCGGGCCTGGGTGAACTCCTCGGTGAACCAGCCCACCTGGTTCACCTCGTCGCACCTCGAGGTCGCGGTGAGGCCCTCGGGGCGGTCCACCCCGCACCGCAGGATGATCGCCGGATCCCCCCAGGACGCCGTGCGGGCGGTGGTCTCGGAGCGTTCCAGGCCGGCCACCCTGGCCGGCAGGGCGCCCATCACGGAGGCGCAGGAGTCGGCCACCGATCCGGTGGGGGAGGGCTCGGCCACCGGCCGGACACCGCTCGGTGAACACCCGGCGAGGGCCACGCACCCCACCAGCACTGCCCATCCGGCCAGCGCCACCGAGCGGGCCAGTCTCACCGGACGGGCCCGCACCGGCCACCTGGTCCACATCAAGGTCATGACTGCACGCTAGCGTTAGGTGACTCAGTCGCACGACCCCCAGGAGACGCCATGAGCAGTACGGGACCGACCATCGCGCAGGTGGGGGAGTTCCCCCTCATCGCCTCACTGGTGAGAGACCTCCCCTCCTCGCCGGCGATCTCGGTGGGCCCCGGGGACGACGGCGCCGTCTTCCTGGTGGACGGCTCCGCGGTGGTCTCCACCGATGTCCTGGTCGAAGGAGTGCACTTCCGGCGCAGCTGGTCGGAGGCCGAGGACGTCGGACGCAAGTCGGTGGCGGTCAACGTGGCCGACATCGAGGCGATGGGTGCGGTTCCGGTCGCCCTGGTGGTCGGTCTCAGCGCGCCGGGGGACCTGCCGGCCAGCTGGGCCCGCGAGTGCATGACCGGGATGCGCGAGGAGTCCGCCCTGGCGGGGGTGAGCGTGGTCGGCGGGGACACCACCGGCGGGCCCGTCGTCACCATCTCCATCACCGTGATCGGCCAGACCGCCGGTCTGGCCCCGGTGCGGCGTGACGGCGCGGTCCCCGGGGACGTGGTGGCGATCCGCGGCCGGCTGGGCTGGGCGGCTGCCGGACTGGTCGTGCTGGGACGCGGGTTCCGCTCCCCCCGGGCGGTGGTCGACGCCCAGCGGTGCCCCGAGGTCGCCTACGGGGCGGGCCGCCAGGCCGCACTGGCCGGGGCCCACGCGATGATCGACGTATCCGACGGACTGGTCGCCGATCTGGGCCACATCGCCGACGCCTCCGGATTCGCCATCGACATCGACACCGCCCGGCTGGACGTCGCCGAGCCGATCGTCACGGTCGGGATGGCCACCGGACTGGACCCGATGCTCTGGGTGCTCGGTGGCGGGGAGGACCACGCCCTGGCCGCCACCTTCGCCCCCGGCACGGTGCCCGACGACTGGCAGGTCATCGGCCGGGTGCTGGATCCCCAGGACGCCCCCGAGCCCACCGTCCTGGTCGACGGTCAGCCCTGGGAGCACCCCGGCGGCTGGACCCACTTCTGATCCCCGCGGGACACCGCGGAGGGACCCCGACCGGTAGCCGGCCAATGTGCGCCCGAGCGGCGCGGGCTGACCGGATCGACGCCTCTGATTGCTAGCCTCGATGGCATGGCGACTCGTGTGTCTTCCCCGACGCGGTCCCGCAGCAGCTCGGCCAAGAAGTCGTCGAGTCGCGGGACCGCGCGTTCCGGGGGCAGCAGGAAGAAGACGACTTCCAGGCCCCGGTCCGGGCGGGCGAGCACCTCGACGAGCCGTGAGAACCCCGTCGCCCGGGCCCTGGCCGCCACCTGGTCGGGAATCGCCCATCTGGTCGGCGGGGCGGTGCGCAGGATCGGTCGGCGGGTCGTCGACCCCGAGCGTCGCCGCGACGGCTCCGGGCTGCTCCTGCTGCTGATCACCCTGCTGGTGACGATCGCCTTCTGGTTCCAGCTGCCTGGTGCCTTCGGCCACCTCATCCGGGTCGGCGTCTCCACCATCTTCGGTTCGCTGTCCTACGCGCTGCCGCTGTTCGGTCTGGTGATGTGCTGGCGCACCTTCCGTCACCCCGACCGCAACGGCCCCACCGGGCGCCAGCTGATCGGCTGGTCACTGCTCTTCCTCGGGGTGCTCGGCGTCGTCAACATCTCCGACGGCCTGCCCCGGCCCGACCAGATGGACCGGGTGAGGGCCGCCGGCGGCGTCCTCGGGTTCATCTCCTCGAGCTTCTTCGCGGACCTGCTGACGGTCTGGGCCGCCGTCCCGCTGCTCATCGCGCTGGCCGGGCTGGGCATCGTCATCATCGTCGGCCGGCCCCTCCTCGACTCGGTGGCCCGGTTGCGCACCGCCAGGCAGCAGCGCATCGAGAGTCGTCAGGAGGAGATCGAGTCCCGCGAGGCCTACGAGACCCCGCTGCTGTCCGAGGACGACACCCCCACCCTCGACATGGCCGCCCATCCGGCCAATGCCGTCGAGGAGGTCGTGCCCCGGAGGAAGAGGCGCCGGAGCCGGTCGTCCAGGAACGACGAGGTCTTCGACTACGACTCCCTGAGCCCTGAGGCGAGCTCCGCGACGCCGGCCCAGTCGGCCCAGCCGAGCAGGCCGGGCTCCGCACAGCCCACTGGCACCGCACACCCCGATGGCACCGCCGAGCGGACCACCGCCGGCCTGCCCCAGGGATTCACGGTCCATGAACACGCCGACCCCGCCCCCGTCGAGGCCGACCCGATTCCGGCCGGAGGGGAGCAGCTCCAGCTGTCCGGAGACATCTCCTACACCCTGCCGCCGGCCGATCTGCTGGTGCCCGGATCGGTGCCCAAGGCGCGCACCGAGGCCTCGGACGCGGTGGTGGCCAAGCTTCAGGGGGTGTTCTCCGAGTTCGGCATCGACGCCCAGGTCACCGGGTACTCCCGCGGCCCGACGGTGACCCGCTACGAGGTGGAACTGGGGGCCGGCATCAAGGTGGAGAAGGTCACCGCCCTGAGCCGCAACATCGCCTACGCCGTCGCCTCCCCGGATGTGCGGATCCTCTCCCCGATCCCGGGCAAGTCGGCGATCGGCGTCGAGATCCCCAACACCGACAAGGAGGTCGTCTCGCTGGGGGACGTGCTGCGCTCCCCGAAGGCCCGCAACGACCACAACCCGCTGGTGGTGGGACTCGGCAAGGACGTCGAGGGCGGATATGTCATCGCCAACGTCGCCAAGATGCCCCACCTGCTGGTGGCCGGGGCCACCGGATCGGGCAAGTCGAGCTTCGTGAACTCCCTCATCACCTCGGTGATGATGCGCGCCACCCCCGAGGATGTCCGGATGATGCTGGTCGACCCCAAGCGGGTCGAGCTCAACCAGTACGAGGGCATCCCGCACCTGGTGACGCCGATCATCACCAGCGCCAAGAAGGCCGCGGAGGCCCTCCAGTGGGTGGTCCGCGAGATGGACCAGCGGTACGACGACCTGGCCGCCTTCGGGTTCCGCCATGTCAAGGACTTCAACAAGGCGGTGCGGGCCGGACAGGTGAAGCTGCCCGAGGGCTCCCAGCGGGTGCTGGCCCCCTACCCGTACCTGCTGGTGGTGGTCGACGAGCTCGCCGACCTCATGCTGGTCGCCCCGCGCGACGTCGAGGACTCCATCGTGCGCATCACCCAGCTGGCCCGTGCCGCCGGGATCCATCTCGTGCTGGCCACCCAGCGGCCCTCTACAGACGTCGTCACCGGGCTCATCAAGGCCAATGTGCCCTCCCGGCTGGCCTTCGCGACCTCCTCGATGACCGACTCCCGGGTCATCCTGGACCAGCCCGGTGCGGAGAAGCTGGTCGGCCAGGGCGACGGGCTGTTCCTGCCGATGGGGGTCTCCAAGCCCGTCCGTGTGCAGGGCTCCTGGGTCTCCGACAAGGAGATTCACGCCGTCGTCGAGCACGTCAAGGAGCAGATGGCGGCCCACTACCGTGACGACGTCGCCGCTCCGGTCGCCGAGAAGGCGGTGGCCGAGGACATCGGAGACGATCTGGAGCTGGTCCTGGAGGCCGCCAAGCTGGTCGTCGAACTGCAGCTCGGCTCGACCTCGATGCTTCAGCGCAAACTCCGGGTCGGATTCGCGAAGGCCGGTCGGCTGATGGACATCCTGGAGACCCGCAAGGTGGTCGGCCCCTCGGAGGGGTCCAAGCCGCGTGACGTCCTGGTGCAGCCCGACGATCTGGACGACGTCCTGGCCAATCTCCAGGCCGAGGGCTGAGGCCCTGTCTGCTGGGGCTGTGCACTTCCTGCTGCGGCCGCGCACTGTCTGCTGTGGCGATGGCGCTGTCGCCGTGCGCCATCCGTCGATCGCAGCGGGGATGCAGCGGGGCCCCGGACCGAGTGGTCCGGGGCCCCGCTGCATGCCTGTGAGGCTCAGCTGGCTCAGCTCTCAACGGGCAGCTGTCCGTTGTCCCAGCGCTGCCAGGCGGTGGGGACCGGAGCCAGAGCCAGCAGGACGATGACGATGATCCCACCGACGTAGGGGATGAGGCTGAGGAAGTAGAAGGCGCCCGACTTGTCGGTGTCGTGGAAACGCCGCCAGGTGATCGCCAGACTCGGCACGATCACCGCGAGCCACATCAGTATCCCGAGGATCATGAGAAAAATGAACCCGGCGCCGAGTCCGTTGCTGGCCGTGCTGGAGGTGGTGGTCCCGTAGGGATCGGTGCTCGACATCGCCAGGGCGAACCCGCCGGCGATCCCGAAGAGGATCCCCCAGACGATGTACACCAGGCCGAGGAAGAGGCTCACCCACCAGTACTCCGACCGGGAGGCCCTTCCACTGAAGACCGCGTAGTTCTTGAAGAACAGCTTGATGGCCGTCACGAAGTCCACCGAGGGGCGCGGACGACCGGCTCCCGGTCCGGTGAACGCGGCGTACGGGTTCTGGCCGTAGAGGTCCTGGCCGTAGCCGCTCTGACCGTAGGGGGCCGGCTGATAGGGGGCCGGCGGCTGGCCGTAGGGCGAACTCTGCGGTTGGCCGTACTGCTGCTGGGAGTCGTAGGGGCTGGGCTGGCCGTAGGCCCCCTGCTGGCCGTACCCGGGCTGACCCTGCTGCGGGTCGTATCCCTGCTGGCCGTACCCGGACTGGCCGTACTGCTGGGTGTCGTATCCCTGCTGGCCGTAGGAATCTGCGTTGGAGGCAGGTTGGGAGGACGGGTCGGCGCTGTGCTGACTCTGGTAGGGATCCTGCGGGTTCTGGTACGGATCCTGCGCGGGTTGCTGCCCATTGCCCTGGGCGTTCGGATCGTAGGATCCCCACGGCTGGTTCGACATACTCACTCCTTCACTGCAAGACGGACGGGCCCATGCTAACGGTCTCAGCCCCCATCAGAACCCGCGAAGACGCCAGCAGGGGCCCACGATGAGGACCAGAGACTCAACTCTCGACGGGCAGCGTGCCGTTGTCGAAGCGCTGCCACGCGTCCTGCCGGGAGGGGCCGGCCAGGAAGACGATGAGGATGATCCACCCGACGATCGGGATCAGGACGATGAAGAACCAGCCGCCGGGCCGGCCCGTGTCGTGGAGGCGGCGCCAGCAGATGGCCAGCGAGGGGACCAGGATCGCCAGGCTCCACAGACTGCTCACCACCGTCAGAGCCATTGACCCGGAGTCGCCGATCGAGCGCGCGAGGCCGTTGAGGACCGCGTTGACCAGGAAGGTGAAGAGAGCCACCCACCAGTACTCCGAGCGAGAGGCCCTCCCGTTGAACACCGCGTAGTTCTTGAAGAACAACTCGATGGCCTGCTGGAAGGTCACCGAGGGCCGCGGTCTGCCACCGGCCGGTCCCGCCGCCCCGTAGGGGTTCTGCTGATATGGACCCTGCTGGTAGGGATCCTGCGGGTACGGATTCTGCGAGTAGGGATCCTGCGCACCGGCGTACTGATCGTAGGGGGATGGCGGCTGCTGGCCGTTCGGGTCATCGGGATTCAACGGGGGATTGGTCATGTCGCTCCAGTCGATCGGCTCTGAATCTTGGAAGCAGCATATGGGTCCCCGGGCCGCCGCGACAGGAACCGCACGGCGAGTCTCAACTGGTGTTCGGTGGGCACAGCCGGGCTCGAACCGGCGACCTCCAGCGTGTAAGGCAGGCGCTCTGACCAACTGAGCTATGTGCCCCGGGGTGCCGAGACGCAGGACACCATATCGCTGTCCTCACCGCTGGACCCATCGCCCTCACCGGGACTGGATCCCAGGACCCGGGCCAACGGCACGGTAGGATGGCCCGCCGTGGCACTTGTAGACCTTCAGCAGACAGCCGACGCCCTGGACCACTCCTTGGCGTCCATCGAGTCCGTGCTCGACCCCACCGCGAAACGGCAGGAGATCGTCGAGCTCGAGAAGGAGGTCGCCGCACCGGACCTCTGGGACGACCAGGAGCACGCCCAGCAGGTGACCTCCAAACTGTCGGCCCTGCAGTCCCAGGTCGATCGTCTCGACACCCTGCGCTCCCGGATCGACGACGTCCAGGTGCTTCTGGAGTTCGCCGCCGAGGACGGTGACAAGGACTCGGCCACCGAGGCGGAGGCTGAGCTCGGCGCGCTGCAGACCGAGATCGACGCGCTGGAGGTGCGCACCCTGCTGTCTGGCCCCTATGACGAGCGCGAGGCCGTGATGACCATCCGTTCGGAGGCCGGTGGCGTCGATGCCGCGGACTTCGCCGAGATGCTGCTGCGGATGTATCTGCGGTGGGCCGAGCGCCACGAGTACCCGGTCGAGGTGCTCGACACCTCCTACGCCGAGGAGGCCGGCATCAAGTCGGCGACATTCATCGTCCACGCCCCCTTCGCCTACGGGACGCTGTCGGTCGAGCAGGGCACCCATCGGCTGGTCCGGATCAGCCCCTTCGACAACCAGGGCCGCCGCCAGACCTCCTTCGCCGGGGTGGAGGTGCTGCCTGTCGTCGAGGAGGCCGACCACGTCGACATCCCGGAGTCCGACCTGCGGGTCGACGTCTTCCACGCCTCGGGACCGGGCGGCCAGGGGGTCAACACCACCGACTCCGCGGTCCGCTTGACCCACCTGCCCACCGGCATCGTGGTGAGCTGCCAGAACGAGCGCTCCCAGATCCAGAACAAGGCCGCTGCCATGCGCGTCCTGCAGGCCAAGCTGCTGGAGAAGGCTCGCGCCGATCAGGAGGCCGAGATGAACTCGCTGAAGTCGGAGGGCAACTCCTGGGGCGCCCAGATGCGGTCCTACGTGCTGCACCCCTACCAGATGGTCAAGGACCTGAGGACCAACTACGAGGTGGGCAACACCGACGCCGTCTTCGACGGCGACATCGACAACTTCATCGACGCCGGCATCCGTTGGCGCCGCAGCCAGGCCGACGAGTGAGACTCTCTGGGCAGATACTTGGGCGAGTCTGACTTGCTCACAGAGCGTCTTCTCATAGACTCGGTACCAGTGAACTGAGAAATTCTCAGGAACTTGCGGTTCCGTCGCTGCCACCGGACGGGCCGCATCATCGCGATTCCACCCGCCGGCGACGGCGTCAACCCAAGGACGGTCCGTTGATCACCTTCGACAATGTCACCAAGGTCTACGAGGGACAGGTCAAGCCGGCTCTCAAAGGTGTCAACGTCGACATCGACAAGGGAGAGTTCGTCTTCCTGGTCGGTCAGTCCGGTTCCGGCAAGTCGACCTTCATCAGGCTCATCCTGCGTGAGTACCGGCCGACCAAGGGCACCGTCTACGTGGCCGGAAAGGACCTGTCCACCCTGCACAGCTGGAAGGTTCCCGCCCTGCGCCGCCAGATCGGCACGGTCTTCCAGGACTTCCGGCTGCTGCCGGGCAAGACCGTCTACGAGAACGTGGCCTTCGCCCTCCAGGTGATCGGCAGACCGACCCGGGAGATCAAGAAGGTCGTGCCCGAGATCCTCGACCTGGTCGGGCTGGAGGGCAAGGACCGGCGGATGCCAGACGAGCTGTCGGGCGGCGAGCAGCAGCGGGTCGCGGTGGCTCGGGCCTTCGCGAACCGGCCGAAGATCCTCATCGCCGACGAGCCGACCGGAAACCTCGACCCCGCCACCAGCGTGGGGATCATGAAACTGCTGGACCGGATCAACCGGACCGGCACGACGGTCATCATGGCCACCCATGACTCCACGATCGTCGACCAGATGCGCCGGCGGGTCATCGAGCTCGACTCCGGCCTGGTGGTCCGGGACCAGCGTGAGGGCGTCTACGGCACCGCCTGAGCGGATGCCCCTCAGACCGAGGCGCCGATGACTGTCGGCGCACCATCCAGATACTCCGACCCGACTGATACCGAGGAAGACCATTCATGCGTCACACCCTGAGAGAGACCTGGACCGGCCTCCGTCGAAACCTCACCATGACGGTCGCCGTGATCGTGACGATGTGGGTGTCGTTGTCCCTGTTCGGTGCCGCTCTGCTGGCCACCCAGCAGGTCGATCTGGTCAAGGGCAAGTGGTACGACAAGATCGAGGTCTCGGTCTTCCTGTGCGTGCCCAATGTTGATGGCGGCCAGTGCACCTCCGGGCAGGGGGCGACCCAGGCCCAGAAGGACGCGATCCGGCAGGCCCTGGAGGCCAATCCCCAGGTCGAGAAGGTCTACTACGAGTCCAAGCACGAGGCCTATCAGGAGTACCAGCGGGTCTACAAGGACTCGCCGGTCAAGGATGTCCTCACCGAGGCCACCATTCAGGACTCCTTCCGCGTCAAACTCAAGGATCCCCAGCAGTACGAGGGGGTGGTGACACAGGCCAAGGGACTACCAGGGGTGCAGGCCGTCCTTGATCTGCACCCGGTGCTCGACCCACTGTTCCTGTGGCTCAATGCCCTGAAGTGGGGGACCCTCGGAATGTCGGTGCTGCTGCTGGTGGCCGCCGCCCTGCAGATCGGCAACACCATCCGGATGGCGGCCTTCTCCAGACGGAGGGAGCTCGGCATCATGAGACTGGTGGGCGCCTCGAACGCCTACATCCTCACTCCCTTCCTGCTGGAGTCACTGGTGGCGGGTCTGATCGGTGGCATTCTCGCCAGCGGGTCACTGGCGCTGGGGGTGTACTTCATCATCATCAAGAAGGCGGCTGCCTCGATCACCACCATCGTGTGGATCGGGTGGCACCAGGCGCTCCTGGCGATGGGCGCGGTCCTTGTCGTGTCGATCCTGCTGTCGGTGCTACCGGCCTTCGTGGCCACCAGGAAGTACCTGAAGGTGTAGCCCCTCGAGGGGGTGCGTGCGAGATCTGCCACCACCGCGTCGGCAACTGGATAATCCAGCTGTCGGTCCTGTGGTGGCAGATCTCGTTTCTGTGGTTCTCGGGTCGAGTGTGAGTTCTGCCACTGGAAACCTGGGGACTGGATAGTGCAGCTGTCGGCCCTGTGGTGGCAGATCTCAACCCAGTCTCTCGGCTCCGCCTGACCCGGGAGGTGACCGGGTATCATGGGCCGCCGCGCCACGGGGTGCGGAAGTGGGTGCCGTGACAGCGGCGCCGAAGGAGGTCAGGATGCCCAGGGAGAAGGGCCAGAAGGTCGTCGCGCGCAACAAGAAGGCCCTCCACGACTACAACATCGGTGATCGGTGGGAGGCCGGGATGGTGCTCCAGGGCACCGAGGTGAAGTCGCTGCGGGCCGGCAAGGCCTCATTGGGGGATGCCTTCGCCCAGGTCGACGATCACGGCGAGGTGTGGTTGTACAACCTGCACATCCCGGAGTATGCCTTCGGTACTTGGAGAAACCACGAGGTGATGCGCAAGCGCAAGCTGCTGCTCACCCGGCGCGAGATCGCCAAGCTCTCGCGGGAGTCGGCCGACTCCGGCAAGACCATCGTCCCGCTCTCGCTGTACTTCAAGGACGGCTACGCCAAGGTCGAGATCGCGGTGGCCACCGGCAAGCGCGACTGGGACAAGCGACAGGCGATCCGGGAACGCGATGCCAAGCGCGAGGCGCAGCGCGCCATGTCGGCCAGGATCAAGCACGGTCGTCGCTGACCCGGATCATCCTGTTCTGGCGGGGTCCTGAACATCCCCCACAAAGGTCCCGGCCACTCCCATCGCGGGACTCCCTCAGGTTGTGGGCCCGCATCGTGTGATGTATAAATATTCGTATGACTGCAAAGCCATTCAGTGTTGCCGTGGCCGGAGCCTCCGGTTATGCGGGCTCCGAGGCGGCCCGACTCATCCTCGGGCACCCCAATATGCGCCTCGGTGCCCTCGCTGCCCACAGCAGCGCCGGCCAACCGGTGAGCTCGATCCTGCCGCAGCTGGCTGGTGCTCCCGGGGTTGCCGAGACCTTCAGCACGATGGATCCCCAGATGCTCGCCGCCCACGACGCGGTGGTCCTGGGCCTTCCGCACGGTGCCTCGGCGACACTGGCCGGACAACTCATCGCACTGAATCCCGACCTGGTGGTCGTCGACGCGGGGGCGGACTTCCGGCTGGAGTCCCCCTCGGACTGGCAGCGCTGGTACGGCGGTGACCACGCCGGGACCTGGCCCTACGGACTGCCGGAACTACCACTCGCCCCTGACTCCGCCCACCAGGGCGGCCACAAGCAGCGCGACGAACTGGTCGGACGCAAGCACATCGCCGGACCGGGCTGCAATGCCTCGTCGGTGGCCCTGGGGCTGGCACCGGTGGTGGCCGCAGGTCTGATCGAGCCCGAAGGACTCTCGGCAGTCCTGCCGGTCGGTACCTCGGGCGCCGGACGCAAGGCCAAGGCCGACATGATCTTCGCCGAGGTCAACGGCGGTGCCAAGCCCTACTCCACCGGAGGGGCCCACCGTCACATCCCCGAGATCCTCCAGTCCCTGCGCCGCGCCGGTGCCCCCTGGCAGACCAGCCTCACGGTCACAGCGGTGCTGGTCCCGATGAGCCGCGGGATCCTGGCGGTCTGCACCGGTCGCACCTCGCAGTCCTCGCTGGGAGCACCCGGGGACCCCACCGCGGCGCTGCTGGCCTGTCTCAACGACGCCCACGCCGAGGAGCCCTTCATCACCGTGCTCCCGGCCGGGCAGATGGCCTCCACCCACCCGGTGATCGGGTCGAACATGGTGCGGATATCGGCGGTGGCCGATCCGGCCTCCGGGATGTCCACCGTGATGGTGGCCATCGACAACCTCGTCAAGGGCACCGCCGGTGCCGTCGTCCAGTGCCTCAATCTGGCCCTGGGACTGCCGGAGACCCAGGGGCTGCCCCGAGTCGGGCTGGCCCCCTGACAGCCATCCCACCCCCACGCACACCACGTTCCACGGAGAGAATCACCATGTCAGTCACCTATCCCAGAGGATTCCGCGCCTGCGGCATCTCGGCCGGTCTGCGGCACAACGGCAACCCCGACCTCGCGCTCATCGTCAATGACGGGCTGATCCAGTCGGCCGCCGGGGTGCTCACCAGCAACCGCGTCTTCGCCGCCCCCGTCGCATGGTGCCGGGAGGTGCTCGCCGGCGGCGCTGTGCACGCCCTGGTCGCCAACTCGGCCTGCGCCAATGCCTGCACCGGCTCCGAGGGGCTCGCCGACACCAAGACCGAGGCCGGTCTGATCGCCGAACTGGAGGGCTGTCAGCAAGGGGAGGTGCTGGTCGCCTCGACCGGCATCATCGGCCAGCGCCTGGAGATGGACAAGATGCTTCCCGGCATCCGTGTCGCCCACGCCGGGCTGGCCGTCGGGGGAGTCGCCGACGATGCGACCTCGCGGGCCATCATGACCACCGACACCCGCCCCAAGACCTCCGAGAAGGAGTTCCACGGGGTCCGCTTCGGCGGTATCGCCAAGGGTGCGGGAATGCTGGCCCCCCAGCTGGCCACCATGCTCGTGTTCATCACCACCGACGCGGTGGTCGACTCCGAGCAGCTCCAGGAGGCGCTGGCGCCGGCCGCCGACATCACCTTCTCCAGGGTCGACTCCGACGCCTGCATGTCCACCAACGACACCGTCATCGTGATGGCCTCGGGGGCCTCCGGGATCACCCTGAGCCCCGAGCAACTCCGCGAGGCGCTCACCGCGGTGAGTGGCGACCTGGCCCGGCAGTTGGTGGCCGACGCCGAGGGCGCCCACCACGACGTGCTGATCCAGGTCACCGGGGCCAGTTCCACCGAGGCGGCCGTCGCGGTGGCCCGCGAGGTGTCGCGGTCCAACCTCGTCAAGACCGCGATCGCCGGCGACGACCCGAACTGGGGGAGAATCCTCTCGGCGGTCGGCTGTGTGCCGGAGTCCGTCGCCCCCTTCGACCCCGACCTGGTGAATGTGTCGCTCAACGGCGTCACCATCTGTCGGGGTGGGATGATCGGTGAGGACCGCGAGCTGGTCGACATGACTCCCCGGGAGGTCCACATCGACATCGATCTGGCCGCCGGGGACGCCTCCGGGCACATCTGGACCAATGACCTGACCCACGAGTACGTCGAAGAGAACAGCGCCTACACATCATGAGCATTTCACTGGACGTCCCACTGAACGCCTCGCAGAGCGCCGCACAGCGCAAGTCCGAGGTCCTCGTCGAGGCCCTGCCGTGGATCCGCAGGTTCCAGGGCTGCACGGTCGTCGTCAAGTACGGCGGCAACGCGATGGTCGACCCGACCCTCCAGCAGGCCTTCGCCGATGACATCGTCTTCATGGCATCGGTGGGGATCCGCCCCATCGTGGTGCACGGCGGTGGCCCGCAGATCAACGCGATGCTGCACAACCAGGGCACCCCCGTGGAGTTCCGCAACGGACTGCGGGTGACCAGCCCCGAGGTGATGGACGTCGTGAGGATGGTGCTGGTCGGCCAGGTCGGCCGCCAGCTTGTCAACCGGATCAACACCTTCGCCCCGCTGGCCGTCGGAATGTCGGGGGAGGACGCCGGCCTGCTGTCCGCCCGGCGCAGCCGAGTCGAGGTCGACGGCGAACCGGTCGACATGGGCCTGGTCGGCGAGATCTCGGCAGTCAACACCGATCTCATCAACGACATGCTCGACCGCAGCCAGATCCCGGTCATCGCCCCGGTGAGTCCGGAGGTCGACGACCAGGGCAACCCGACCGGCGAGGTGCTCAATGTCAACGCGGACGCGGCCGCCACCGCGATAGCCCAGGCGCTGCGCGCCGAGAAACTCGTGATGCTCACCAATGTGGCCGGCATCTACCGGACCTGGCCCGATCCCCGGACCCTCATCCCCGACATCTCGGTCTCCGACCTGCGCCGCATGATCCCGCGGCTGGGGGAGGGCATGAGGCCCAAGGCCCAGGCCCTGCTCGAGGCCATCGACGGCGGGGTGACCAGCTCGGCGATCGTCGACGGACGCATCGAGCACGCCCTGCTGCTGGAGATCTTCACCACCAAGGGGGTCGGCACGATGGCCCGGCCCGACGACTACAACTCAGGTGTGACCGATGACTGAGACCACCACCCTCGACGACCAGGACCTCCCGCAGACCTGGAGCAGGAGGTACGCCGACAACCTGCTGGGAGTCTTCGGGTCGCCACAGATGTGCCTGGTCTCAGGCCACGGCTGCCACGTCACCGACGCCGCCGGGAACAGCTACCTGGACCTGCTCGGCGGGATCGCCGTCAACGCCCTGGGGTACGCCCACCCGGCCTGGGTCAAGGCGGTCTCCCAGCAGGCCGCGACGCTGGCCCACGTCTCCAACTTCTTCACCACCCCCGGCCAGCTGGCCCTGGCCGAGAAGCTGCTTCAGCTGGCCGAGGCACCCGAGGGCTCCGCCGCCTTCTTCTGCAACTCCGGGACGGAGGCCAACGAGGCCGCCCTCAAGATCGTCAAGGCCCACCACCGCGGCGGGCGGGTGATCGCCCTGGAGCACGCCTTCCACGGGCGCACCCTCGGTGCCCTGGCGCTGACCCACAAGGAGATCTACCGCAAGCCCTTCGAACCGCTGGGCGCCGAGGTGACCTTCATCCCCGCCGAGGACCCCGACGCCTTGGAGGCCGAACTGGTCCAGGGCGATGTGGCCGGGGTCTTCCTCGAACCCACCCAGGGGGAGGCGGGCGTCGTCCCGCTGAGCCTCGAGTACCTCCAGTCGGTGCGCACCCTCACCCGGCGCCACGACGCCCTGATGGTGGTCGACGAGGTGCAGTGCGGGATGGGCCGCACCGGTCGGTGGTTCGCCCACCAGGCGGCCGGCATCACCCCCGACGTGATGACCCTGGCCAAGGCCCTGGGAGGCGGTTTCCCGATGGGCGCGACGGTGACCTTCGGGACGCAGATCACCGCGATCCTCACCCCCGGCCAGCACGGCACCACCTTCGGCGGCAACCCGCTGGCCTGCGCGGCCGCCCTGTCGGTCATCTCGACCATCGAGTCCGACGACCTGCTGGACCATGTGAGGACGATCGGCCGGCACCTCGTCGACTCGATCACCGGGATCCACCCGCAGGTGGTGGAGGTGCGCGGCAGCGGTCTGCTGCTCGGCGTCCAGCTCGCCTCGCCGATCGCCGCCGATGTGGTCACCGCGGCCCGGGGGGCCGGGTTCATCATCAACGCGGCCAATCCCTCCACCATCCGGCTCGCACCCCCCTACATCCTCACCGTCCAGGAGGCCGACAGCTTCATCAGCGCGCTGCCCGGCCTGCTCGACGCGGCCACCACCACCCAGAAGGAGAACTGACATGCGCCACTTCCTGCGCGACGACGACATCACCAGTGCCGAGCAGAGGGCGGTGCTGTCCCGCGGACTGGCGCTCAAGGCTGACCGGTTCTCCTCGAAGCCCTTCGCCGGACCTCACACCGTGGCGGTCATCTTCGACAAGTCGTCCACCCGCACCCGGGTGTCCTTCGCCGTCGGGATCGCAGACCTGGGGGGCAGCCCCCTGGTCATCGACGCCGCCAGCTCTCAGATGGGGCGCGGTGAGCCGATCGCCGACACCGCGAAGGTGCTCTCCTCGATGTGCTCGATGATCGTGTGGCGGACCTTCGCCCAGGACCGTCTCGACGAGATGGCCGCCAACTCCAAGGTGCCGGTCGTCAATGCGCTGACCGATCAGTTCCACCCCTGCCAGATCCTCGCCGATCTGATGACCATCGCCGAGACCCGCGGCGGGCTGTCGCAGTCGGGCCCCGCGCTGGCCGGGCGCAGCCTCGGCTATCTGGGGGACGGTGCGAACAACATGGCCGCCTCGTACCTGATCGGTGGGGCACTGGCCGGGATGGATGTCCGGGTCGGCTGCCCGGAGTCGCACTCGCCGCGCCCCGAGATCGTCGCCCGGGCCACCGAGATCGCCAAGGAGTGCGGCGGTTCGGTGCTGGTGACCACCGATCCCCGCAAGGCTGTGGAGGGGGTTGACGCCGTCATCACCGACACCTGGGCCTCGATGGGGTTCGAGGAGGCCGGCCATGCCGCCGAGGGGGTCCTCAAGCCCTACCAGGTGACCTCCGAGCTGATGGCCGAGGGCAACGACGCCGTGTTCATGCACTGCCTGCCCGCCTACCGCGACCACGAGGTGACCGCCGAGGTCATCGACGGCCCGGCGTCGATCGTCTGGCGGGAGGCCGAGAACCGGCTGCACGCCCAGAAGGGCCTGATGGACTGGCTGATGGATCCCGAGCAGCTCACCGCAGGTGAATAATGGCGCCGACACCAGCCGAAAGGACCGACGTGACCTCCTCAGACCAGCCCAGTAGCACCGCCCGACCGCTCGCCCTGTGGGGAGGTCGGTTCGCCGGCGGACCCTCCCAGGCGCTGGCGGCCCTGTCGGTGTCGACCCAGTTCGACTGGCGACTGGCCCGTTACGACATCGCCGGGTCCAAGGCCCACGCCCGGGTGCTGCACCACGCCGGGCTGCTGGACGCCCGGCAGTTCGCCGCGATGGAGGACGCCCTGGACCGGTTGCTGGCAGACGTCACCTCCGGCGCCTTCGTGCCCTCCCCCGAGGACGAGGACGTCCACACCGCCCTGGAGCGCGGCCTCATCGAGCGCGCCGGCGCCGACCTGGGCGGCCGGATCCGGGCCGGCCGGTCGCGCAACGACCAGATCATCACCCTGCTGAGGATGTACCTGCGCGACGAGGCCAGGGCACTGGCCGCCGACGTCCTGGATCTTGCCAGGGCGCTGGTCTCGAGGGCCGACGAGGTGGGCGACGCCGTGATCGCCGGGCGCACCCACATGCAGCACGCCCAGCCGGTGCTGCTGGCCCACCACCTGCTGGCCCACACCTGGCCGCTGCTGCGCGATGTCGACCGGCTGCGCGATCTGGACCGCCGACTGGACTCCAGCCCGTACGGATCCGGCGCACTGGCCGGATCCACCCTCGGTCTGGACCCCCAGGAGGTGGCCCACGACCTCGGCTTCAGCGACTCGGTGCCCAACTCGATCGACGGCACCGCCGCTCGCGACGTCGTCGCCGAGTTCGCCTTCGTCGCCGCCCAGATCGGCGTGGACCTCTCGCGGATGTGCGAGGAGGTCATCATCTGGAACACCCGGGAGTTCGGCTACATCATCCTCGACGACTCCTACTCGACCGGGTCGTCGATCATGCCCCAGAAGAAGAACCCCGACATCGCCGAGCTGGCCCGGGGCAAGGCGGGCCGGATGATCGGAGACCTGACCGGGCTGATGGCCTCCCTCAAGGGGCTTCCGCTGGCTTACGCCCGCGACCTCCAGGAGGACAAGGAGCCGGTCTTCGACCAGATCGACCAGCTCCACCTGCTGCTGCCGGCGGTGACCGGGATGATGGACACCGCGGTGTTCAACCTCGACCGGATGGCGCAGATGGCCCCCCAGGGGTTCTCCCTGGCCACCGACATCGCCGAGTGGCTGGTGCGCAACGGCGTGCCGTTCCGTCACGCCCATGAGCTCAGCGGGGCGTGCGTGCGCGAGTGCGAGCAGCAGGGCAAGGAGCTGGCCGATCTCACCGACCAGGAGCTGGCGGCCATCGATCCGCTGCTCACTCCGAAGGTGCGCGAGGTGATGACGGTCCAGGGTTCGGTGAGCGCCCGGACCGGACGCGGCGGGACCGCGCCGGTGCGGGTCCGCGAGCAGCTGGATGAGGCGCGCGGGCAGATCAGCGAGCTGCAGGCCTTCGTCGGGTGAGTCCGCTCCCGGACCTCACCTGCTCTCCTGGTGGGTGAGTCTGGGGGATCGGTCCGGGACGGCGGGGCTGGGCTCCGGGCTCGGCGTGAGCAAGGATGGATGTCATGACGAGCCCGTTCGGTGACAATCCCTTCCAGCGCTCCCGCGCCGATGCCCAGAGCCTGGACTGGCGGGTCACCGACGCTCAGCGGGACCGCGTCCTCGACTATCTCGGCCAGGCCTATGCCGACGGCCGGATCACCATCAGCGAGTTCGAGAAGCGGATGGAGGACGCTCTGGCGTCGCGGACCCGCAGGGAGCTCAACCAGACGCTGTCCGGACTGGCGACGGTCCCGGTGACCTCCTCGGTGCACAGCGCGGGGCTGGCCCAGCGACGCAGGACCGACGCGACGCCGGTGGGTTCGGTGACCGCGGGGATGGTCGGCCTGGCCCCGGTCGCTGCCACCGGACCGTTGGTGCCGCTGATCGCCTCGGCGGTCACCGAGAAGGGCACCTGGGCGCACCGACAGATCGCCAACCAGGCCAATGCGCAGATCTACATGTGCATCGTCCTGGTGCTGCTCGGGCCGGTCCTCCACGTCACCGGGGTGGTGGTGTCGCTGGCCTGGATGGCCTACCTGGCGCTCACCGTCATCCAGGCGATCAAGGGGTTCAAGGGGGAGACGTGGCGCAACCCGATCACCAGGGTGATCCCCTTCCAGATCATCAAGGAGGGGGAGAAGCCGCGCAAGCGCATCGGGCGGTGAGCTACACTGGACGATGCACGTTGCGGATGATCCCTTTCGGGTGACTGCGCTGGGTGTGGCGGTGCGAGGCAGTCGGGTCTGCTGATCCGATGGTCCGAGCACCGTGGTTGACAACTCAACAAGGGGATGACTGGTTTCGACTTGGAATGGTTGTTCCAGGAGAAGCGGGCCGAGAATCCAGGGTTATCTCGTTAACGACCCCTGGGAACCAATAAGTGCCGATAACAAGCGCACTGACTTCGCTCTCGCTGCCTGATCAGTGATCGAAGGGTCAGCCCGGATGTAGCCTTCCATCCGGAATCTGGCCTCATTTGAAGGCTTGCTGCGTGGTAGTGGTCACGGGGACCGCGCGGGACTCAACTGTGACTGGGCTTGTCTGCACCGTGTCGGTGGGAGCGTAGGAGCCAAGTAGAACGACAGCATCGACTGCGCCCGGAGAATGTCTGGTTCGCCTTTTAAGGACGCGGGTTCAATTCCCGCCATCTCCACCCACAGAAGACCCGCCCCCACGTGGGGGCGGGTCTTCGCCGTCCCGGGGCTCGCGGAACCCCGGGACGACCTCAGGGTGAGTAGCGGCCGGTCAGAACCGAGATGCTCCACCACGTGGACCGACCGGTGAGGACCAGCATCACCAGGGCGACCACCGCCGCGGCGAGGATGAACCCGGCCCAGCCGACGATCGGGGTGGCCCAGGTACCCGAGAGGCCGCACAGGCGGAGCAGGCGTGCTGCAGCGGGCGGACCGGGGAAGAAGGCCAGATCGCTGAACCACGGGTGGGAGCCGCCGCCTGTCGCAGCGCGCAGCTGTGTGCACCGCAGGTGGACCGGTGCGGAGACTGTCACGCACCTGTGAGACCATCTCGACGTCGCGGCGAACGGAAGCGCCCGCCACCTCGAAGGAGACCACATGCATCGGATCGCTGTCGCCACACTCACCGCCGTGGTGGTACTCACCCCGGCTCTGTCCGGGTGCGGCGGATCCTCACATGCCAGCGGTGTCCCGACCACCGCCTCCACCGGGGTCCCGACCTCGGGGTCATCGGCCTCCAAGAACTGGAGATCCACCGCGGACTACCAGATCTGGTGCGACCAGAGCACCAAGAAGATCGATCCCGACCTCGCCGCGGCAGCGAAGGTGACGGTGCCCGACGGGGGACACGTGCAGCAGCTGTGGCTCGACGGCAACTCCGTTGTCGCCCGGCTCTGCGCCCCCATCTCGGGGAACGCGCTCAAGAAGGTCGCCGAGGACCTGGCCATCGGGGTGAGGAGGTCGAGCGTGGCACCGATGGTGGCAACCATGTCGGTCCACGCGCTGCCCGACTCGTCAATCAGGGGAGCCCGGCTCCGCGACTCCGACTTCCAGGGCCATCTCCACGACGGCTCGCAGAATCAGGCACGAGCGCTCACGGCGTGGACGGTGGTCTCCTGATCGGCTGCCACAACCGGTGTCTCTGCCGGCCCGTACTCGCCCTACAGTGGGTGCCATGTCGTCCCAGAGTCGATCCGTGAGCCGGTCGGGGGCAGAGATCCGCGTCGTCGACGCCGGTCCCGAGCATCTTGCGACGATCACTGTCATCTACAACGAGGCGGTGCGCAACACCACCGCGGTGTGGAACTCCCAGGTCGTCACCCAGGAGGAGCGGCGAGCCTGGTGGCAGGACCATCAGCGGTCGGGCTACCCGGTGCTGGTCGCCGTGTCGCCGGGACCCGACGGTGAACAGGTGCTCGGATACGCCTCCCTGTCGGGTTGGCGAGCATCCTTCACGGGCTACCGTCTCACCGCCGAGGACTCGATCTACGTCGCCGCCGAGCACCGCGGCAGGGGAGCCGGACGAGCTCTTGCTACGGCCCTCATCGAGCGGGCCCGCTCGCTCGGACTGCATGTCATCGTAGCCGCCATCGAGGCCGGCAACACCGCCTCGATCCGCCTGCACCGCAGCCTGGGATTCGAGCGGGTTGCGCTGATGCGCCAGGTCGGGGTGAAGTTCGGCAGCTGGCTCGATCTCGCGCTCATGCAGCTCACCCTCGACTCCCGCTCCCTGCCGCCGGGACGATCCTGACCGGCGCACTGCCCGATCGTGCAAGGATGGACGCATGATCCTGGCTGATCCCCCACGCGCCGGGGAACTCGTCATCGCGACATCGGCCGTCACCAGCGGGATCTTCGCACGATCGGTCATCTACCTGCTGGACGCCGACGAGCAGGGCAGTCTCGGCGTCATCCTCAACACCCCCGCACCGATGGACCTGGCGGAGGTGCTGCCCGAGTGGGTGCATCTCACGGTGCCTCCCCAGACCCTCTTCCAGGGGGGACCGGTGTCCCCCAACGGTGCGGTCTGCCTGGCCCGGCTGCACCACCCCTCCGAGGAGCCGCCCGGCTGGCGCCGGGTGTCCGGGCCGGTGGGTCTGCTCCATCTGGACACCCCCGTCGAACTGGTCGAGGGGGCCTACTCCGACCTGCGGATTTTCGCCGGCTACTCCGGATGGGAGCCCGGACAGCTCGAGGGGGAGATCGTCCGGGGGGACTGGGTCCGGGCCCGCGCCCACGAGGAGGACCTCTTCGGCTCCGACCCGCAGACCCTGTGGCGGCGCGTGCTGCGCCGCCAGAACGGTGAGCTGGCGATGATGGCGACCATGCCCAGGGAGCACGACGGCCACGTCAACTGAGGTCGTCTCAGCGGCGGCCGCGTCCAGGCGGGGATGGCCGGCCAGGCTCAGGACCAGACTCAGGACCGGGCGGCAGGACATGGCATCAGGGCAAGGCGGCACCGGGGGCCGCAACCACCGGTCGCGCACCATCAGGACTGTCCTGTGTGCAGCTGCGGACTACCATGTGACTGGATTCCGACAGGGGGCGTCGAGAGTCGGTGAAGAACGAGGAGGCCGAAGCGTGACCCAGCCCAGCGCCGAGTCGACGGGCCAGCGGATACTCGTGGTCGACGACGACCCTGCCCTGGCAGAGATGCTCCAGCTCGTGCTCCACAAGGAACGATTCGTCACCGACTGGTGCGCCAGCGGTTCGCGGGCCCTCGACGTCTTCGACCGGTTCAAGCCCGATCTCATCCTGCTGGACCTGATGCTCCCCGGACGCAACGGGATCGACGTCTGCCGGGAGGTGCGGCGGGTCTCGGGGGTCCCGATCATCATGCTCACCGCCCGCTCCGACACCCAGGACGTGGTCTCCGGGCTGGAGGCCGGCGCGGACGACTACGTCTCCAAGCCCTTCAAGTCCAAGGAGCTGGTGGCCCGCATCCGGACCCGCCTGAGACAACCCCTGGAGGCGGCGACCGACACCGAGTCCGATGTGACATCGATCGGCGATCTGGTCATCGACGTGCGCGCCCACCAGGTGACCCGAGGCGGACAGGAGATCCCCCTCACCCCGCTCGAGTTCGACGTCCTGGTCGCCCTGGCACGCCGCCCGCACGACGTGTTCAGTCGCGACGCCCTCCTCGAGGAGGTGTGGGGGTACCGTCACGCCGCCGACACCCGACTGGTCAACGTCCACGTCCAGCGGCTGCGCTCCAAGATCGAGCGCGACCCTGAGCACCCCAGCATCGTCATCACCGTTCGTGGGGTCGGCTACCGGGCCGGCTCCGGTGACCGGGAGGAGAACTGACCGGCCAGCACCCCGGGCCCGGTGAGAAGGTCCACGGGAGCCGGGGAACCCGACTGCTCCGTGGCCCGGCGCGCCTGTGGTGGTCCTCCCTCGGTCTTCGGATGGTCACCATCGCGCTCACCGGGACCCTCGTGGTCCTGCTCGTCTTCGGGTACTTCCTGGTCCGCCGGGTCGAGGCCGGCATCCTCGACGCCAAGCGCAGCGCCTCGGTCGCCGAGGCGACCACCTCCCTGGCCCGTCTCCAGCAGCAGCTGCGCAGCACCGACCTGCGCACCGCCTCCCTCTACGAACGCCTCAACCAGCTCGCCGACGACGCCGCCCGCCAGTCGGGGCAGTACCACGTCATCATCCAGGGGCCGGTGTCAGGACTGGTCTCGGAGGGGATCTCGGTGGAGTCTGTGCCCCCCGAGCTCCAGGCCCAGGTGACCCGAGGTGAGGGGATGTGGACCCAGCCCACGACCATCCTCTACTCCGACCCGGACCGACCGGGAGATCCCGGCATCGTGGTGGGGTCGACCCTGTGGGCCCCCGGTGAGAACCGCGGCTTCCCGATCTACTTCATCTTCCCCGAGACCGATGAGGCGGCCACCCTGGCCCTGGTGCAACGGGTCGTGATCACCTTCGGTGGACTCATCATGCTGGCGATGGGGATCGCGACCTTCCTGTCCACCCGCGAGATCGCCCGGCCGATCCGGCGGGCGAGCATCACCGCGTCGCGGCTGGCCGACGGACATCTCGACGAGCGGATGCGGGTCCGCGGCACCGACGACCTCGCCCGGCTGGCCACCTCGATGAACGGGATGGCCGCCACCCTGCAGGGCCAGATCACCGAGCTGGAGAACCTGTCCAGCCTCCAGCAGCAGTTCGTCTCCGACGTCTCCCACGAGCTGCGCACCCCCCTCACCACCGTCCGGATGGCCGCCGACATGCTCATCGACTCCCGCGACGACTCCGACCCGGACATGGTCCGTGCCACCGAACTGCTCCACGACGAACTCGACCGGTTCGAGTCCCTGCTGTCGGACCTGCTGGAGATCTCGCGGTTCGACGCCGGCGCGGCGGTGCTCGCCCTGGACCTGTGCGATGTCGCCGACCTGGTCACCGACGAGGTCAACGCCGCCCAGCCTCTGGCCGAGAAGCTCCAGACCCCCGTCGTGGTCTCCACCGACGGGCCCGCGACCGCCGAGGTCGACCCGCGACGGATCCGCCGGATCATCCGAAACCTGGTCTCCAACGCCCTGGAGCACGGCGAGTCCAGCCCGGTCGAGGTCACCGTGGCCCTCGACGACCAGGCGGTCGCGGTGACGGTTCGCGACCACGGCATCGGATTCGAGCCGTGGCAGGCCGAGAAGGTCTTCGCACGATTCTGGCGCGCCGACCCGTCGCGGGTGCGCAGCGTCGGCGGGACCGGCCTGGGGCTGGCCATCTCTCTGGAGGACGCCCACCTCCACCACGGCTGGCTGGAGGCATGGGGCCGGCCGGGCGGCGGTGCCCAGTTCCGACTCACCCTGCCCCGACGTCCCAACCACCCGCTCACCGGATCGCCGCTGCCGGCCGTCCCGGCCGACGACCGGCCCCAGATCACCGGGAGCAGGCCATGACCGGCCGCGATCTGTCCCGACGCCGGTTCCTCGGGCTGGGCGCCGGTCTGGCGGCCCTGGCCGGATGCGCCAGGGTGCCCACCACCGGGCCGGTCACCCAGGTCTCGGCCAGCGCCGACACGCCGGGACGGGTCGGGATCGACGTCGACCCCCAGCCGCCACCGCGCAAGGCCTCCCCGGAGATCATCGTGGCCGGCTTCCTGCAGTCGATGACCAGTCCCCAGAACTCCTACCGGATCGCCCGGGAGTACCTCACCGAGGCCGCCGCGCGCAGCTGGGACCCCGAGTCGGGAGCCGTCATCTACGACGCCACCACGAACACCCCCGTCGTCACCGGGAGCACCGCCGGTCTCAAGGCGCCGATCATCGCCCGGCTGGACGCCGCCGGGCGCTACCGGCCGGTGACCGGCCAGTCCATCGACCTGGACTTCGGGATCACCAGGGTCGACGGCGAGCTGCGGATCTCCCGGCCGCCCGACGGACTGGTGCTCTCGCTGTTCGCCTTCTCCCGGGCCTACTCCACGGTCGCGCTGTACTTCACCAGCCTCACCCGCCCCTTCCTGGTCCCCGAGCTGGTGCACCTTCCCCAGGCGACCTCCAACCCCACCACCGCGGTCACCGATCTTCTCGACGGTCCCTCGGACTGGTTGGCGGGGGCCGTCACCAATGTCTTCCCGACCGGCACGAAGCTGTCCTCCGACGCCGTCGCGGTGGACAACGCCGGAGTATCCACCGTGCCGCTGAGCCCGGAGGTGACCCGCCTCACCGACGCCCAGCGCCGCCAGGTCGCGGCCCAGGTGAGCTGGACCCTGGCCGCCTACCCCCAGGTCTCCAGGGTGCGGTTCACGGTGGGCGGCACCTCGGTGGCGATCCCCGGGGCGGCCGAGGACGACACCGTCTCCACCGGACTGTTCACCTCGATGTCCCCGCTGATCTCCTCGGACCTGCCGACCATGAAGGTGCTGCGGCGGGGGGTGCTGGGGCAGGTCTCCGACCAGTCAGGCACCTTCACCCCGCTGCGCGGGCTGCTCGGCGCCGACTCGGGCGGCGAGTCCCCGGTCGGCGTCGCGGTGGAACCCTCCGGAGGGTTCTGGGCCGTGGTGGACTCCTCCCGGCAGAACCTGCTCAGCTGGCAGGAGGGGGCCCGGGTCACCCGCCAGCTGGCCTCGGGGACCGGGCTGCTCAGACCGCAGGTGAGCACCGACGGGACCTGCTGGACGGTCTCGGTGCAGGGCGACTCGTCGCGGTTCATCGCGGTCGGCAGCAGCCGCGGCAGACTCCAGATCCGGGCCGACGAGCTGGCCACCCGACGCGTCGTGGCGTTCTCCGTGTCCCCGGACCTCGCCCGGGTCGCGGTGGTGCTCCAGGACCGCGGGGACCGGGTGCTGGCCATGCTGCGGATCCGACCGACCACCGGCGGGGCCCCGGGGGTCGTCGTCGACGGTCTGCGCGAGTACCACCTGCAGGGCAACGACTCGGGACTCACCCTCATCGACGATGTCGGCTGGATCTCGGCGACCGAACTCATGGTGGTCGCCAGGGCCACCGCCGACTCGCCCGGCGCCCCCTACCAGATCGCGCTGGACGGCTCCGACGGGATGGCCGTGGGACCCCTCAGCGGGGTCAACATCGTGAGCCTGAGCACCCTGCCGCGCTCGGACGGGATCAACGTCCTGGCTCTCACCGACGGCGGTCAGGTGCTGCGTTTTGAGGACCGCTACCGGTGGCGGACGGTGGCCGACCAGGTGACCGGGATGGGCATCTGCATCTAGTCAGCACCGGACTCGGCCCGCCCGCCTGCCGTGCCGGTCAGTACCATGACAGCGTGCTCGACCCGCTGGCCGACCTGCTGCTGGGGGCCTGCTGCCCCGGATGCCGACGACCGGGCAGCGGGATCTGTCGGCGCTGCCTGGCGGCCCTTGAGGCCCATCCCCGCGTCATCCTCGACGGCCCGCCGCCGATGGTCGCCTGCCTGCCCTACCGCGACCCCCTCCCGGACCTGGTCACCGCGCACAAGGACCGAGGCGCCGGCTGGCTGAGCCGCCCCCTCGGATCCAGCCTCGGGGTGGGGCTGCGGGCGGTCGTCGAGGCCGCCGACGGCCCGGTGAGCCTGGTCCCGATGCCCTCGGATCGGGCCGCGGTACGGCGCCGGGGAGCAGATCACTGCGCAGATCTGGTGCGCTCGGCCGCGCGTTCCTGCGGCCTGCCACCGGATGCGGTGCGACCGCTGCTGCGCCGAACCCGCCGGGTGCGCGACCAGATCCAGCTGGACCACGACCAGCGGGTGGCCAACCAGGCCCACTCGATGACAGCCCTGCCGGCCGGGCCCGGTGAGCCCCCGGTGGTGCTTCTCGACGACATCAGAACCACCGGTGCCACCCTCGCCGAGGGGGCCAGGGCGCTGGACCGCGCCGGACATCTGGTGCTGGCCTGCCTGGTGCTGGCCGACGCCGAGCACCCGTCCCGCTGGGCCTGAAGCGCGAAATCCCGGCCGTGGGAGAGCATTTGGGCTCCCATGCGCTTCGCCGATCCGGTAGCGTTGCTGCATGGCACGACAAGCGGTGGTCCACAGCCTTCCGGGCTGAGGACCGTCGCGGGATCGTGCCATTCGTATATATGCGCCGGAGCCCATCCGGCACAGACCACAGGAGGTCGATATGGACGTCATCGTTTCTGGCCGGCACTGCAAGATCAGTGATGACATCAGGAGCCAGGTCGAGGATCGCATCTCCAATGTCGAGAAGCTGAGAGACCGGGTCCAGCGGGTGGAGGTGGTCTTCACCGTGCAGGACACCAAGGGTGCCAAGGACCAGGCCACCACCTGCGAGCTCACCCTGCGCTCCCGCGGCCCGGTGGTGCGCGCGGTCGGCCAGGCGGCCGACAAGATGGTCGCCTTCGACAAGGCCTCCGAGCGGATGCGCAGCCAGCTGGCCAAGGCCGCCGACCGACGACGCAGTCGTCGCGGCCTGCGGGTCTCCCAGGTGCTCGATGTGCCTGCCGACGAGATCACCGATGATGCACGCGACATCATCCCCACCCGAAGGATCGCCGGTGACGTCGAGGTCACCGGCGAGGGTCCGCTGTACGTGAAGGAGAAGGTCTTCCCGGGCGCCCCGCTCACCCTGGCCCAGGCCCTCGACGAGATGGAGCTGGTCGGTCACGACTTCTTCCTCTACGTCGACGCCGAGACCAAGGCCCCCAGCGTCGTCTACCGGCGGCGCAAGGGGTACAACTTCGGCGTCATCCATCTCGATCTGGAGAAGGCCCGCTGACCGAGCACGTCGCGCGTGCTCTGAGACGCCGTCAGGCGGCCAGGCTCGCCCTGGCCGCCCAGGGGCTGGGCCGCACACCACCCGCACGGGTCGATCGTGCGGCCCTGTCCCGGACGGTGCGGCGTCTGGCGCTGTTCCAGGTGGACTCGGTCAACGTCTTCGCCCGCGCCCACGAGATGCCGCTGTTCACCCGGTGCGGCAGCTATGATCCGGCGCTCCTGGTGGACGCGTCGACGGGGCGCAGACCGCTGCTCCACGAGACCTGGGCCCACGTTGCCAGCCTGGTCGACATCACCCTGGAGCCGGCGCTGCGGCACCGGCAGGCCAGCGCGGTTCAGGAGGCCTGGGGGGAGATGCTGAGAATCAGTCAGGAGCGCCCCGATCTGGTCGACGAGGTGGTCGCACAGCTGGCCCGCCGCCCGGCCACCGCCCGGCAGGTCTCGGCGGGGGAGCGCGGCATGCACCCCGAGAGCTGGGGATGGAACTGGTCACAGACCAAGACCGCCCTGGAATGGGCCTGGCGCAGCGGCCGGGTGGCCGTGGCGGGTCGCACCGCCTCCTTCGAGAAGGTCTACGCACTCCCTGAACGGGTGCTGCCGCCCACCGTCGACGGCCAGGCCGGCTGGTGGATGCGGGCCGGGGCCACCGTCCCGAGACGGATCGGTGCCGCAACCCTGGTCTCCCCCTTCGATCCGCTGATCTTCCACCGGCCGCGGGCCTTGAGACTGTTCGACCTCGACTACCGGATCGAGATCTACGTCCCAGAGCACAAGCGCATCTTCGGCTACTACAGCCTGCCCTTCCTGCTCGGCCAGGACTTCGTGGCCCGGGTCGATCTGAGGGCCCGCCGTCAGATCGGGGAGCTCGAGGTGGCCGCCGTCTGGCGCGAGCCCGGGGCCGAGCGGAGTCCCGACTTCCCCGGCTGGTCGGCGGTAGCCCGGGCTCTGGCCGATCACCTGTCGGTGGCCGCGAGCTGGCGACGGCTCGATCGGATCAGGGTGGCCGGCGTCGGCGACCTGGCCGGGCAGCTGGCGGTGGCCCTGGGCTGATTCCCACCGGCCCGGGATGAGTCTGCGCTGGGTTGTTGGCGGCCCAGCGTTTAGGATGGAGGGCGGCTCGCGACCTGCCACCTGGGTGCGAGCAAGGTCGTCAGCGTCCGCGGCGCGAGCGACTGATTCATCCTTGGAGGAGGACCATCCCTGTGAACCCACTGGATCGCATGCTGCATGCCGGCGAAGGCAAGGTGATCCGGCATCTCAACCGGATCGTCTCCCAGGTCAACAGCATCGAGGAGGACTACTCCGAGATGTCCGACGATGAGCTGTCGGGCCAGACCGCCGATCTCAAGCAGCGCCTGGACAACGGGGAGGACCTCGACAAGCTTCTCCCGGAGGCTTTCGCCACCGTGCGCGAGGGAGGCCAGCGGGTGCTGGGCAAGCGCCTGTTCGACGTGCAGATCATGGGCGGCGCCACCCTCCACGAGTGCAACATCGCCGAGATGAAGACCGGTGAGGGCAAGACCTTGGTCGGCCTACTGCCCGCCTACCTCAACGCCCTGAGTGGCAAGGGCGTCCACGTCGTCACCGTCAACGACTATCTCGCGCGAGTCCAGTCCGAGCAGATGGGGCGGGTGCACCGTTTCCTCGGCCTGGAGACCTCGGCGATCCTCACCGAGATGAACCCGACGGAGCGCAAGGCCGCCTATCAGGCGGACATCACCTACGGCACCAACAACGAGCTCGGGTTCGACTACCTGCGCGACAACATGGCCAACTCGCTGGACGACTGCGTCCAGCGGGGCCACCACTTCGCGATCGTCGACGAGGTCGACTCGATTCTCATCGACGAGGCCCGGACCCCGCTGATCATCTCGGGTCCCGCCGAGGAGAACAAGCAGTGGTACCCCGAGTTCGCCCGCATCGTCACCAAGCTGGTGCGCGACCGCGACTACGAGGTCGACGAGAAGAAGCGCACCATCTCGGTCCTAGGGCCCGGCATCGAGAAGGTGGAGCGCAGGCTCGGCATCGACAACCTCTACGAGTCCGAGAACACCCCGCTGATCGGCTACCTCAACAACGCCATCAAGGCCAAGGAGCTGTTCCACCGGGACAAGGACTACGTGATCTCCAGCGGAGAGGTGCTGATCGTCGACGAGCACACCGGCCGCACACTGGCCGGGCGCCGCTACAACGAGGGACTGCACCAGGCGCTGGAGGCCAAGGAGCACGTCGAGATCAAGGACGAGTACCAGACGCTGGCCACCATCACCCTGCAGAACTACTTCAGGATGTACGACAAGCTGGCCGGCATGACGGGCACCGCCAAGACCGAGGAATCGGAGTTCCAGAAGATCTACGGCCTGGGCGTCATTCCGATCCCGACCAACAAGCCGATGATCCGCGAGGACCAGAAGGATCTCATCTACCGCACCGAGGAGGCCAAGTTCGACGCCATCATCGCCGATGTCGTCGAACGCCACGAGGCGGGTCAGCCGATCCTCATCGGTACCGCCTCGGTGGCGAAGTCGGAGCTGCTGAGCGCCAAGCTGAAGAAGGCCGGCGTCCCGCACAAGGTCCTCAACGCCAAGCACCACGAGTCGGAGGCGGCGATCGTCGCCCTGGCCGGGCGCAAGGGAGCGGTGACCGTCTCGACCAACATGGCCGGCCGTGGCACCGACATCATGCTCGGTGGCAACCCCGAGTTCCTCACCGAGATCGACCTGCGCGACAAGGGTCTTGACCCGGTCAAGGACGAGGAGGCCTACCGGATCGCCTGGAAGAACACCCTCGAGAAGTTCGAGAAGCAGTCGGAGTCCGAGCACAAGGACGTGATGGAGCTGGGTGGGCTCTACGTCATCGGTTCGGAGCGTCACGAGTCCCGGCGCATCGACAACCAGCTTCGAGGACGGTCGGGACGTCAGGGCGATCCCGGCGAGTCCCGCTTCTACCTCTCCCTCCAGGACGAGCTGATGAGGCTGTTCAAGCCCGAGGTGATCGAGCGGGCGATGGTCACCCTCAAGATGCCCGACGACGTCCCGATCGAGTCGAAGTGGGTCTCCCGTCAGATCGAGAGCGCCCAGAAGCAGGTCGAGGCGCAGAACTTCGAGATGCGCAAGAACGTCCTGAAGTACGACGACGTGATGAACCGTCAGCGCCACGCCATCTACGCCGACCGGCGCAAGGTGCTGGAGGGCGCCGACGTCGAGCACGAGCTGCGGGCCACCACCGACCGGGTGGTGGAGACCGCGGTGCGCAACCTCACCGAGGGGTATGCCGAGGACTGGGACCTCGACAACGTGTGGAAGGAGATGGCCACCATCTACCCGGTGTCCATCGACAAGACCGATTTCGTCGACTGCGAGGACCAGGACGAGCTGGTGGAGGCCTTCGTCGCCGACGCCCAGAGCGCCTACGACGCCCGGGAGGAGTCGTTGGGGGCCGACACCATGCGCGAGCTCGAGCGTCAGGTGCTGCTCACCGTGCTGGACCGCAAGTGGCGCGAGCACCTCTACGAGATGGACTACCTGCGCGAGGGCATCGGACTGCGCGCGATGGCCCAGCGCGACCCGCTGGTGGAGTACCAGCGGGAGGGCGGCCAGATGTTCAACCAGATGATGGACGCCTTCAAGGAGGAGGTGGTCGGGTTCCTGTTCAACCTGGACATCCAGGCTCCGGCACCCTCCAAGGTCGGGGTCATCACCGGGCAGGACGGGGCTCCGGTCACCGCCGACAGTCTGGTGGGCGCCGGCGCCACGGCCGGCAGCCGGGCCGCCCTGGGCGGCGCATCGGTGGCCTACAGCGGCCCCGAGGAGTCCGACGAGGAGCTCACCGGCGACACCGATGAGACCGATGACTCCGAGCAGGACGAGGGCTCGCGGCCGGCCGGCTTCCAGAACGTCGGGCGCAATCAGAAGTGCCCCTGCGGGTCGGGCAAGAAGTTCAAGCACTGCCACGGCAAGGACGGCGGAACCGCCGCCTGAGACGAGGCGCGACTCAGGGTGCCTGGAGGGCCTCGCTCACCCCTTCGGTGAGCAGGAGCTGGGCGTCGTCCACCAGCCACCTCTCGTCGTACCTCCTCAGCCGCACAGACATCGCCAGATGGCGGTCCGCCAGGGCGATCATCACGACGGCGTCGACCTGGTCCCGGGCCAGCCTGACCACCGGCACGGCGGTGACTCGCGCCCGTCTCCAGCCCGTCCGCCGGGGCCATCGGCGGACCCGGGACAACGCCTGGTCGGTGCACAGCATGCGCAGATGGCTGGCGGGTCGGTGTCCCGCCAGGCACTCCAGGATCGCCCCGGCCACCGCAGCGGCCGAGGCCCGGGCGGCGGGCTTCTCCGGATGGCGCAGGTCGATCGTCGGGGGGTCGTCGCGGTCCGGAGCCCCGTCGTCGTCGAGCGGCAGCGGGTCCTGGTCGGTCAGCGACAGGTCACGCGGCGGCGAGGGCCGGGGGAGCCAGTCGGCGACCTGCTCGAGCAGCACCCCCTCCGCCGCTGCCAGGATGTGTCCGAGCGGTGCTGGGCTGGGGATGAGCGCTGTCATGGGCACAGTCCAACCGATGGCGGTTCGGTTGACCAGAGCACGTCACCCGATCTGTGGACAATCCCGGCTGTGGACAAGTCCCGGGCATCTCGACCCTTGGACGATTGAGGTCCGCGGGTCGAGATGTTTTCCGGCTCGGGCTACCGTGGATGAGTTCACAGTTCCAGGAGGTTTTCATCCATGGCGATTTCCAGCAGCCCGGTACGAGACGCACACCGACTTGTCTTCCTGCCCACCGATGCGCGGGGAGCTCGGCAGTTGCTGAAGGAGGGCGGAACCGACCTGCAGGGGTTCACCGTCACCGATGAGCTGCGGTCGGTGCTCGACCTGAGCAGCGGCGGCGACGAGGAGGCCGAGCGGGCCGCGATGGTGATCGGTTCCATCTGGGGTCTGGCCCGCTTCGGCAGGCGCCTGGTCCTGGTCGCCCAGGTCCAGGACTCGGTCCTGGCCGCCAACGGCGAGGTCGACAACGGGGGAGTCACCGTCACCCGCCTCGAGCCCTCCGCCATCACAGCCTGGTTCGCCGACGAGGACGACGCCGTCAGCGCTCCGGTCGCCGGGGCGATCGCCGGCATGGTCATTGACGACGCCTGGAGCGACGTCGCCGTGCAGAGCCTGCTGGCCAGCCACGAGCTGTCCTGGCACGACATCACCGAGGAGCTGCCCGAGGAGGCCAGCGACCCTCACACCACGGTGTGACACTGCGTTGTGGACACCGTGGTGCGGGACTGCCCGGTATGAGGCTGCCCGATGTGAGGCTGCCGGGACGCCCTACTGGGCCGACCGGGCGCTCAGGTAGTCGTTACCGGCCTCCTGCTGCACATCGAAGGCGCGGGTGATGTAGGGGCCCGCCGTCGACTCCAGCTTGCGGCCCACCAGCGGGATCGAGACGGTGAACTCACCGGTGTAGGTGATGACGCTGCCGGGGCCCCCGACCGCGAGATCGGCATGGCCGACGGCCTTGGCGGGGAGACCCTTCGGGGTGATCGTGAGGGTCCCCTTGCGAGACCCGTCGTCGGCCGCCGGACCCCAGCTGAGGTCCTGGTGGGCGGCCATCGTCTCCCCGACGAACTTCTTGACCTGACTGGGAGCGGGCAGAGCCAGATCGAGGCTCAGGCCGGTGTCGGTGACCGTCACATCGCTGGTGGTGGCACCGATCCGGCGGTAGACGTCCTGCCACCACGAGGGATCGGTCATCATCGCGCAGACCGTGTTCGGGTCGGCCGCGAACTGTGCGCTGGTGTTGATGTCCATGGTTCCCAGTCTGGCACCCCGGACCGGCGGCGTCACCCTCACCCGATCTGCGCCGGGCGTTCCATTCCCGAGGGCGAGGATCGTCGCTAGTGTGGGATGAGTCACCCATCAGCACGAAGGAGTGTGGACCGGTGGACGATCTCGAGATGGACACCGAACGACTGGTGCCCGCATTCCTGGAGCATCTGGGCGGTTCGGACCTGGCCTCGCGGTCGCCCGACTACCTCGCCCGGATGATCCGCAATGAACTCGTTCTGGCTGCCCGGCTGGACCCCGACCAGGTGCGCATCCGCATCGAGGCGCGCGCCGACTGGGTGCCACGCCACGCCGGGATCATCGAGGTGGTGACCGCCGACCGGCCCTTCCTGGTCGACACCATTCTGGTCACCCTGGACAGGTTGGGGTGGAGCATCGGCGAGGTGATCCACCCGGTCCTGGGAGTGCGGCGCGACGAGCAGGGCAGGCTGGTCGGCGTCTCGACCCAGGGGGCCGTGGAGGGGCGGGACGAGTCCTGGGTGCACATCGAGGCGGCGCCGGCCCTGGGGAACTCTCCTCGGCAGGCCGCCGAGCAGCTGCGCACAGAACTCGACGACTGCCTGGCCGAGGTGGTGAGGGCCACCGACGACTGGCCGGCGATGAGTGAACGGATGGCATGGGTGGCCGGCCAGGTCGGGGCATCGACCGCCCCCTCCGATGACCGCGACTCCAGCGTCGAACTGCTGAACTGGCTGGCCGAGGACAACTTCCTGATGCTCGGCTACCAGCAGTTCTCGATCACCGAGGGAGTCGTCGAGCCGGTGCCCGGCACCGCGCTGGGGATCTGCGCCCGGCAGAGCTGGCCGGCCAACCGCTTCGACGCCCTGGCCGGTGACGACGACCTCGCCACTCTGGTGGTCACCAAGGACTCGGTGCGCGCCCGGGTGCGCAGCAACGACTACCGCGACTACATCGGGGTGCGGATCCGCGACGCCAACGGCCGGCTGGTCGGGGAGCACCGCTTCCTCGGTCTGCTGGGGGAGACCGCATACACCGACCCGGTGAGCAGGATCCCGGTGCTGAGGGCCAAAGCGGCCCGGATCCTGGCGCTGAGCGGATACCCGATGAAGTCCCACGGCGGCAAGGCGATCACCCGGGTGCTGACCGGCTACCCTCGCGACGAGCTGTTCGAGGCCGACGCCGACGAGCTCGCCCCGCTCGTCGAGCAGGTGGTCGACCTGCAGGAGAGACGACGCACCCGGGTGTTGGTGCGCCCCGGCCGGTGGGGCCGGTTCATCCACGTGATGGCCTTCATCCCGCGCGACTGCTACGGGCCCCACAGCCGGTCCATCACCGAGGAGGTCGTCCGTCGTCAGACCGGCGCCGCACAGGTCGAGTCCCAGATGGAGATGGCCGGGCCGGCCCTGGTGAGGGTGATGGTGACCGCCACGATGGCCCCCGGTCAGCCCCTGCCCAGGGTCGACGTCGCGGCCCTGGAGAAGGCTGTCGCCCAGGCGGTGCGCAACTGGGAGGACGACTTCCGCGACCTGGTGGAGGAGATGCCCACCGATCGGCGCGGCATCGAGTTCGGCGCCGACTACCGGGCCGAGTTCGCCCCGCGCCAGGGGCTGCTCGACCTCGAACTGCTCAACACCACCCCCGAGGACCGGGAGCTGGCGCTGGTGATGTACCGGCCCAATGACCCGGAGGACCCCTCCGACCTTCGCCTCAAGGTGTTCAACCGGTGCTCGGCGATGAGCCTGTCGCAGGTGATGCCCCACCTCACCAGTCTGGGGGTCGAGGTGATCGACGAGCACCCCCACCGGATCCTGCTGCGCGGGGCCGAGGTCTGGCTGTTCGACCTGGGCCTGGCGGTGCAGGGTGCCGAGGGCTGGACCGCCGCCGACAGGCACCGCTTCACCGAGGCCTTCGAGGCCTCCTGGACCGGGACCGGGGAGCCCGACACCTTCAACGGGCTGGTCACCGCGGCGGCTCTCAGCGCCCGCCAGGTCGGGGTGCTGCGCGCTGTCGCCCGGTACCTGCGTCAGCTGCGGGTGTCCTTCTCGCAGACCTACATGGCCCGGGCGCTGATCGCCAACCCGCCGGTGGCGCGCCGGCTGGTGAGCTACTTCGCCACCCGCTTCGACCCGGACCGCTTCGAGGACACCGACGGTCCGGGCCCCGAGAGGCTCGCGGCGATGGCACAGGTCCGCGGCGCCGCCGATGCCGAGCTCGACGAGGTGGTGAGCCTCGACCACGACCGGATCCTGCGGATGATGTGGGCGGTGCTGGCCGCGATGAAGAGGACGAACTACTACCAGCCGGTGCACTCGGTCGACAACGGCCGGCCGGTGACCAGGGCGCTGGCGTTCAAGATCTGCCCGGCGGAGCTGGACTTCGCCGTCCGGCCGCGTCCGCGCAGCGAGATCTTCGTGAACTCCCCGACCGTGTCGGGCACCCACCTGAGATTCGGTGCCGTGGCCCGCGGCGGGATCCGCTGGTCGGACCGCCCCGAGGACTTCCGTACCGAGGTGCTCGGACTGGCCAAGGCCCAGATGGTCAAGAACGCGGTCATCGTGCCTGCCGGTGCCAAGGGCGGGTTCCACCCCGGAAGGCTGCCCGACCCGGCCGTCGACCGTGCCGGCTGGGCGGCAGAGGGACTTCGCTGTTACCGGATCTTCATCGGCGCCCTGCTCGACCTCACCGACAACATCGTCGACGGAGCGGTGGTGGCCCCGCACCGGGTGGTGCGCCACGACGGGGACGACCCCTATCTGGTGGTGGCCGCCGACAAGGGCACCGCCAGCTTCTCCGACCAGGCCAACCAGATCGCCGTGGAGCGCGGTTTCTGGCTCGGTGACGCATTCGCCTCGGGAGGCTCCCACGGCTTCGACCACAAGGCGATGGGGATCACTGCCCGGGGTGCCTGGGAGTCGGTGAGACGCCATCTCGGTGAGCTGGGCCTCGACGAGTCCGCACACGACTTCAGCTGCGTGGGAATCGGCGACATGTCCGGGGACGTGTTCGGCAACGGGATGCTCCTGAGCCACCACATCCGGCTGGTCGCGGCCTTCAACCACCGCGACGTCTTCGTCGACCCCGACCCCGATCCTGAGACTTCCTGGCTGGAGCGCAGACGACTGTTCGAGCTGCCCCGCTCCAGCTGGCGTGACTACGACCCCGCCAGGATCTCGGCCGGCGGAGGGGTCTGGCCACGGTCGGCCAAGTCGATCCCGATCAGTGACCAGATGAGAGCGGCCCTCGGACTGCAGGACGATGTGACCGCGCTCACTCCCGACGGACTCATTCGCGCGATCCTCCAGGCACCGGTGGACCTGATGTGGAACGGGGGAGTCGGCACCTATGTGAGGGCCGACACCCAGAGCGATCTGGAGGTCGGCGACCGCAGCAATGACGCCGTGCGGGTCACCGCCGGACAGGTGCGGGCCAGGGCGGTGGGGGAGGGGGGCAACCTCGGCTGGACCCAGGCCGCCCGGATCCAGTACTCCCTTGCCGGGGGCCGGATCAACACCGACTTCATCGACAACTCCGCCGGAGTCGACACCTCGGACCACGAGGTCAACATCAAGATCCTGCTCGACGCCGAGGTGGCGGCCGGGCGCCTGGACCGCGAGGACCGCGACACCCTGCTGGCCTCCCTCACCGAGGAGGTCGCCGGCCTCGTCCTGGCCCACAACAGATCCCAGAACATCGCCCTGGCCTGCGCCTCGGCGCACATCCGCGAACGGGTCGGGATGGTCGAGGCGTGGATGCAGCAGCTGGAGGACGCCGGCCACCTGGACCGCACCGTGGAGACCCTGCCGTCGCGTTCCGAGATGGACCGCCGGATCACCTCGGGAGACGGGTTGACCAGCCCCGAGCTGAGCACCCTGCTCGCCTGGACGAAGATCGCCCTGGCTGATGAGGTGCTGGCGACCGGTCTGCCCGACGACCCCCATCTTGGAGAGGTCCTCATCGACTACTTCCCGACGCCGCTGCGCCGCCAGTTCGCCCGGGCGATGCCCGCTCACCGGCTGCACCGCGAGATCACCACGATGGTGCTGGTCAACGAGTTCGTCGACGCCCAGGGACTGTCGGCCTTCCTGAGGCTGCACCAGGAGACCGGGGCCGGACCCGACGAGATCATCACCGCCCAGGTCGCCGCCCGGCGGGTGTTCCGGATCGCCGCGGCCGAGGAGGCTCTCACCGCGGCCGGCCTGGACGCCGCCACCACCACACGGCTCAGACTGGTGCTGCGCGATCTGGTCGAGGAGACCACCCGCTGGCTGCTGCACCGCGGCAGTGCCGCGCTGGCCGAGGGCCCCGCGGCGGTCGCCTCCCGGTTCGAGTCCGGCGCCGCACGGCTGGTGTCCGGCCTCGAGCGGGCTCCCGGCGTGGTCGGAGAGCAGATCGGGGCCCGACGCCACGAGCTGACCGAGCAGGGACTGCCCACCGACCTGGCGGCCGCGGTCTCGGTGGGCCACTGGGCCTCGGTGCTGCTGTCGGCCATCGACATCTCTGCGCGCACCGGAGTCGATCTGGACGACGTCTCGCACAGCTACTTCCTGCTCGCCGAGCAGATCCGCCTGCACCGGCTCACCGACCTGCTGGCCGGTCTGCCGCAGCGCCGGGTGTGGGACGCGATGGCGGTGGCCGGGTTGAGGCAGGACCTGCTCAACGCGGTCGGCGGGGCGGTCGAGCAGTCGCTGGCCACCGGGGCCACCGGAGACCTTCGCGACGCCGAGCTGCAGGTCCGGCAGATGGTTGACAGAATCGGCGACGACCCCGGACTGGCGCAGCTGACGGTGGTGGTGCGTAGTCTGGGGTCACTGGTCAGCCATGGTGGCGGCCAGGGATCCTGACCTGCCCATCGTGGCAGCGTCCTCGTGATGGAGGTGGGACATGCGGATTGATCTGCACACACATTCCACGGTCTCCGACGGCACCGACTCGCCGACCCGACTGGTGATGAGAGCGGCCTACGCCGGGCTGGCGGTGGTCGGACTGACCGACCACGACACCTTCGACGGGCTGGGCGAGGCGATGGCCGCCGGACCCCGGTTCGGCGTCAAGGTGCTGCCCGGTCTGGAGGTCTCCTGCCAGCTCGGGGATCACGAGATCCACCTGCTCGGTTACGGGTGCCGCCGTGACGACGCGAACCTGCTCGCCGAGCTCGAACTGCTCCGCAACTCCCGCACCGGACGGCTGCTGAGGATGGTCGAGGCGCTGCGCGCCGCGGGAATCGGCATCACCCTCGAGGACGTTCGCACCGCAGCCTCGGGAGCCTCCACCATCGGACGCCCCCATGTCGCCGACGCGATGATCGCCAGGGGATACGTCGCCGATCGCGACGAGGCCTTCCGCGACTGGCTGAACGAGGGCCGACCCGGATTCGTCCGCCGCTACTCCTGCGACCTCACCCGGGCGGTCGACCTGGTCCACGGGGCCGGTGGCGCCGCGGTGCTGGCCCACCCCTGGGCCCGGGGGGCCGATGCCGTCCTGACCCCGGACACCATCGCGGCTCTGACCCATGAGCACCAGCTGGAGGGGATCGAGGTGGACCATCCGGACCACACCCCCGAGCAACGCTCCCTGCTGTTCGACCTCGGCGGGCGCCTGGGGCTCATCCGGACCGGGTCCAGCGACTACCACGGCAGCGGCAAGAAGGACCACGAGCTGGGCTGCGAGACCACCCGGGAGACCGCATACCGCGAGCTGTGCACCCGCATCCAGATGCGCGGCGGGCTGCTGTGGCGCAGCGCCGTGTAGCGGAGTACCTGCCGGGGTGCCGCCTTGGTACAGTGTCGTCCATGGATCCCGCCCCCGCGCCCCGCTGCTGCTGGTGGCGCCGCTGCGCGCGGCCCTGAACCTCTCACCCCCATCAACGGCCGCCCTGAGGCGGCCGTTCGCGCGCACGCCGACGGGGGCGCCTGAAAGGACACTCATGACCGACATCTCCTCCGAGTCCGGCACCCACCCGCAGTCCGGGGAGGGTTCCAACGAGGCCACCCTGGCGCGCTCCCAGGAGCGCAGCGACAAGGTCGAGGCCGACCTCGAGAAGCACCCGGAGAACTGGCGGATGCTCACCGGGGACCGTCCCACCGGCAAACTGCACATCGGGCACTACTTCGGCTCCCTGGCCAACCGGGTGCGACTGCAGAACATGGGGATCGAGTCCTTCCTGCTGATCGCCGACTACCAGGTGATCTACGACCGTGACGGCGTCGGCGACATCCAGGAGAATGTCCTCTCGGCGGTGGCCGACTACCTGGCGATCGGCATCGACCCCGCGCGGACCACCATCTTCACCCACTCGGCCCTGCCGGGACTCAACCAGCTCCTGCTGCCCTTCCTGTCCCTGGTCACCGAGGCCGAGCTGCGCCGCAACCCCACGGTCAAGGACGAGCTGGCCAACTCCGACCGCCCGATGTCGGGCCTGATGCTCACCTTCCCGGTCCACCAGGCCGCCGACATCCTGTTCTGCAAGGCCAACCTGGTCCCGGTCGGACGGGACCAGCTGCCCCACATCGAGCAGGCCCGGGTGATCGCCCGGCGATTCGACGAACGCTACGGCCGCGTCGATCCCGAACACCCCGTCTTCCCCGAGCCCGAGGCGCTGCTGTCGGCCACCCCGCACGTGCTGGGCCTGGACGGCACCAAGATGAGCAAGTCGCGCGGCAACACCATCGAGATCGGGATGTCGGCCGACCGGACAGCGGCGCTGATCAAGAAGGCCAGGACCGACGCCGATCGTCACATCAGCTACGACCCGCAGAACCGTCCCGAGGTGTCCAACCTCGTGCTGCTCACCGCGCTGTGCGAGGGCACCACCCCGCGGCAGGTGGCCGAGGAGATCGGCGATGGCGGATCGGGAACCCTCAAGAAGCGTCTCACCAGCTCGCTGAACGACCACTTCGCACCGATCCGGGCACGGCGGGCCGAGCTGGTCGCCGACGAGGGACAGTTGCGCCAGGTGCTTCACGAGGGCAACGAGAAGGCCGGAGCGATCGCCGACCAGACCCTCGACGAGGTCCGTCACGCCATGAAGATGGTCTACTGATCCAGCTCCGACGCCGCAGCAGAGGTTGTGACGTCGCCGCGGACGACGGCGCTCGGGGATCTCAGGTGCCCCGGGTGGAGTCGGGCTCCGACCACCACAGCCCGTGGGCCTCGCACGCCGCCTGGGCGCGCACCCTGACCATCAGGGTGCAGGTGACCAGTCGTCCGGAGGTCAGCAGATCCAGCTCGGCCTGGCTGACATTGAGGTAGTGGGCGATCTGGCTGCGGCCGTGGCCGGCCCCCTCCAGAGCCTCGATCCGGTGCACGGTCGGTGTCACCGGTACCGTGGTCCGCTCGGCGGCGAGGATCGCCTCGGAGGTGAGGTTGAGAAGCTGCCGGGCGTCGACCTCGCGGATCCGCGCCCGTGGCCGGCCGGTCGGTCCGATGATCGCACTGACGGTGCCGCTGGGCACCCCGGCGAGAAGCGCGATGACCCGCCACGGCACCCCGGTGGAGGCCGCCAGGTGGCGCACATGGTGCCGCAGATGGGAGGAGAACACCCACGCGTGTCCCTCCGTCGGGGGACGTGGTGTGGCGGGCATGGGAGACCTCCCCGGGGTGTCGGTCCGGTCGCTGTCGCAGCGATGCCCACCCGGGCGGGTGATCGATGCGGTGGCCGGGTGCGGCTACCGCATCGAAGACAGCGGTGGGTAGAGAATGCCATGCCGGGGGCCGACCGGGAAGGAGTTCCCGGTCGGCCCCCGGCATCTGACACCTCAGGCTCGGCCCTCAGGACCGGGCGGAAGAGCCCGTTGAACCCGCGACCGGGATCTGCGAATCCGGGGGCAGTTCAGTCGGCCTGCGACCTGCGGGTCCTGCGGCGCCGACGCTGGCCGGCACTCGTTCCGCGCTGCTGCCCGTCACCGGCAGGGTTGGCCACGGCCGCCTCGGTCTCGACGACGGCTCGCCGAGGAGCGCTGTCCCGCGCCACCTCGTCGTGGGACCGGCCGTGGTCCTTGTCCCGCTTGCCCTTGTCATGCCGGGACTTCTCGTGTGGGGTCTTCTCGTGCTCGGTCTTGTCGTGCCGGGTGCGATCGTGCTTGGACCCGTCGCGCTGCGCCCTGTCCTCGCGGGCATCGTCATGCCCGCTGCGCCCGGCATCGGTTCGCTCGCGACGGGGCCTCTCGCCAGCATCGGCGTCCGAGGGCGCCGACACCTGCTCGGTGGAGGACAGGTCCTCGCCGGAGGCCACGACCTCCCCGTTGCGGCGTCGAGTCCGCTTGCGCTTGGGTCGATCCGACTTGGCGGCCTTCTCGGGGCGATCCCCGGACTTCCTGGCGTGGCCCTTGCGCTCGCCGTCGCGGCGGCTGTCGTCGTGGTGGGACTTGTGGTGGCCGTGGCGGTCGTCGTCACGTCGCCTGGGCTCGCGGGTCGCCGGGTCGAACCCGGGCAGGAACCCCACCGTGCCCTCGGGGATGTCGAGGTCGGTGTACAGGTGCGGGGAGGTCGAGAAGGTGACCACCGGGTCGTCGATCCCCAGGTCGAGAGCCTTGTTGATCATCTTCCAGCGGGTGACATCGGCCCAGTCGACCAGGGTCACCGCGATCCCCTTCGCGCCGGCCCGGCCGGTGCGGCCGATCCGGTGGACGTAGGTCTTCTCGTCGTCGGGGCACTCGTGGTTGATGACGTGGGAGACACCGGTGACATCGATCCCGCGCGCCGCCACATCGGTGGCCACCAGGATGGTGGCGTCCCCGGAGCGGAACTTCTTGAGGGCCTTCTCGCGGGCGACCTGGGTGAGATCGCCGTGGATGGCCCGGGCCTTGAAGCCGCGGTCCTCCAGGTCATCGGCCAGCCGCTGGCAGGCCCGCCTGGTGCGACAGAAGATCATGACCTTCTCGACATCGCGCGCCTGAAGGATCCGCGCGATGACCTCGATCTTGTCCATCGCGTGCGCCTGGTAGACGAACTGGGTGGTGTCGGGAACGGTGGCCTGAGCATCGGCCCCCTCGGCCCTGATGTGCACCGGCTTGTTGAGATGGGCCCTGGCCAGAGCCATGATGGCGGCCGGCATGGTCGCCGAGAAGAGCATCGACTGCCGGTTCGTCGGCGTCATCGCCAGAAGTCTCTCGACATCGGGGAGGAAGCCCAGATCGAGCATCTCGTCGGCCTCGTCGAGGACGGTGATTCGGGCGTGCGACAGGTCAAGGTCCTTGCGGTGGGCCAGATCCAGGAGCCGGCCGGGGGTGCCGACGACGACGTCGACACCGGACTTGAGGGCGTCGATCTGCGGGTCGTAGCCGACCCCGCCGTAGACGGTGAGAACTCGGGCGCCACGCACGCTGGCGGCCGTGGCGATGTCGCGGGAGACCTGGAGGGCGAGTTCGCGGGTGGGGCACATCACCAGTGCCTGGGGCTTGCCCTGGCCGACCAGCTCATCCCAACCGTCGTCCCCGGGAAGGGTGATGCGCTGCAGGATGGTGACGCCGAAGGCCAGCGTCTTTCCGGTGCCGGTCCGGGCCTGACCGATGAGATCGGTGCCCTGGACGGCGATCGGGATGCACATCGCCTGGATCGGGAAGGGGGCGGTGATGCCAACCCCGGAGAGGGCCTGGCAGATGTCGTCACGGACACCGAGCTCGGCGAAACTAGTGGGGGCGGAGAAATCAGCAGACAGGATCGTGGCCTCTTCGTGAAATGGGCCCGTCAAGGCCCGCTGTCGTGGACTTCGGCCCGAGTCAGGATCTGCGGATCGCGTGCCCATGACGGGACCAGGTGCGGAGAAGTGTCGACACACCAGCGCCCACTGTATCTCCTTTTGTCGCCAGTTCGGTTGTCGTCCTCCCGGCCCGGCGCTGGTTCGGCGACGTCTGACAACCCTGCCGTGGCGCCCGGCCCCCCCACGATGCAGGGCTGTCGGGGCCCAAGAGGCGTGTCCGGGCCCGCGCGGCGACGCCGGGCGCCTAGTCTTGCGGTGTGAACACCGATGTCAGCACCGCGGGTCCTGGCACCCCGCCGCCCGCCGCCGTGACAACATTCTGGGCCGTGGTGAGCTCCGCGGCGCTGCACAGCATGAGTGCGGTGGTCGGGGCCATGCCGCTGGCCCCCGATGTCGCGCGTCGACTGCTGCTCGCCGACCGTGCCGGGGAGTTCTGCGACATCCTCGACGAGTCACGCGGCCACCTCGACGGGCTCGGCGAGCTCACCGAGGTCGAGCCCCTGATCAGCGGCATCGCGACCTACGTGCCGAGCCGGAACTGGCTCCAGGTGCTGCTGCGCGATCATCTGATGGTGGGGCTGTGCGCCGACTTCATCTCCTTGGTCGAGCCCCAGCTGGGCCCTGAGCTGAAGCCCTCCAGCGGCTCCTTCGGTCCCTGGCTGGGACTGGGCACCGGAGTGAGGGTGCGCTGGGACGAGGAGATGACGGCGGAGCTGTCGGTGCCCTCGGACCACTCGTCAGACTCGGCCTTCGCCAGGAAGCTGGTCGGCGAGGTGCTCAGCGTGGCCCAGCGACTCGCCGCGGTCCACCAGGACCTGTGCTCGGTGCTCACCGGCGCCGGCGACGGCGAGCTGGACGACCTCTCGGAGATCAACGAGGTGATGGCCGAGGTGCTGTCCCGCCACGACCGCAGGGTGGCAGATCTCGGTCTGGAGCCATGAGAAAAGGGTCCGGCCAAGAGGTCGGACCCTTTTCCCAGACGTGGACGGACGGTGTCAGGCCCGTCCGAAACCGACCTGCCGCTGGTTGGGCTGACCCAGGTCCAGGTAGGCCAGGGTGCGGGTCGGCACCAGGACCACGCGGCCCTTGGCGTCGTTGAGTCTGAACAGTCCGTCCGGCTGGGCCAGCGACTCGCGCAGCCCGGCCTCAATCGTCTCGGCGCTGTCATCCGACTCGATGGTCACCTCACGGGGGACGTCCGTGATTCCGATCTTGATCTCCATGTCCCCCAACCTACTAGCTGGGCTGGCCGACCTGAGTCTGGTCGGCGGCGGTCTGGTCGGGGGCGGTCTGCTCGAGGGCCGGGGGATCGGGCGGAGTGGTCCCCGCCGGCACCTCGTCCAACCGCCACAGGGCGATGGTGACATTGTCGTAGCCGCCGCACGCGTTGGCGTAGTCCGCCAGCGCATCGGCGACACGGTTCGGGTCGGGACGCCCATCGGGGCCGGCAGGTGCCTTGGCGACGAAGTCCCAGAACACCTTCGCCAGGTCCGAGGGGTCGGGGACGTGATTCCACAGCCCGTCGCTGCAGATCATCACCCAACCCGGGATCCGAGGAGAGTAGGCGTGGACCCTCGGGTCCAGGTCGGCGGCGCGAGCGCCGAGCCACTTGGTGATGGCGTGGGCTCCGGCTCCCGACTCGGCCTCCTCGCGCGGCATTCCCAGATCGATCTGGGCCTGGGCGACGGAGTCGTCGACGGTCAGCCGGCGCTCCTTGCCGGAGCTGGGGAACCAGTAGGCGCGGGTGTCGCCAATGTTGGCCGCCAGCACCCGATCGGGGGAGCAGATCGCGGCGACCAGGGTGCAGGCGCCGATTCCCCGGGGCCCTGGATGATCCAGGACCGCACGGTGCGCGCGCCGCACCGCATGGCCGAACAGCGAGACGACGGCGTCGTCGGCGGGCGGAAGTCCCTGCGCCAGGCAGGCGGTGAGGTACTGGCAGGCCGTGGTGGCCGCCACCTCGGCGGCCTGCTCGGCCCCCTCGGTGGAGGAGACGCCGTCAGCGACCACGATGACGACGTGTCGGGCGTCCTTGTCGACGTCGACCGCCAGGTAGTCCTGATTGGTCGGGTGCCGCATGCCGACATCTGACGCGACGCCGATGGTCGGCAGGGCGTCGGCGGCCTGCGAGATGAGGATGCGGGAGGGCCGGAGTCGATGGGTGGCCTCGTCCATCGGATCGGTGCGGGACCTCTGGTCGTCCGGGGAACCCTGGGCCTGCGGCGAAGCGTCGGGGCTGTCAGTGCTGCCGGAGTCGGGTGAGGTCATCGGGTGTCCTTCGTTGGTACGGAAAGCCGTCCCGCACCAAGAACTGGTGCGGGACGGCCATCATTCATCGAGCCTTGTTGAATCAGGCGATGCGGACGTTCTCGGCCTGCTGGCCCTTGCGGCCCTCGGTGATGTCGAACTCCACCCGCTGGCCCTCGTCCAGGGACTTGAACCCGTCGGTCTGAATGGACTTCCAGTGGACGAAGACGTCCTCTGAAGCGTTCCCGTCGACGGCGATGAAACCGTAACCCTTCTCAGGGCTGAACCACTTCACGGTTCCCTGTGCCATGTGCACTCCTTGTCAGCGCTTTGGGGATACACCTCGTATCCCCAATGCCGGTCCCAACCCCGGCGACGCCAGTGATGAGCCACAGTCGAGGTGTTCCAGGTCCTCCGGAACCCCTGTCGTGCGAGACGGCGTATCTACCTTCTCACAAATTGGCCGCAATGTACTCATCGGGTCGGGTTGAACTTCGGATCTGGCCTCCAAGAACTGTCGGTGGTCGGTGGTGTGATGGGGGTCATGAGCGTGAATGAGGCGGTGCGACTGACGGCCGATCCCGACCAGGCGGAGGCGCTGGCCGACCGGCACGGCACCGTAGTGGTGCTCGGCGGCCCCGGCACCGGGCGCACCACCGTCTGCCTGGAGCGGGTCGCAGGTCATCTCGAGGAGGGCGGCCGGCTGGACCGGGCGGTGCTGCTCACCCACAGCCGTGCGGCCGCCCAGGACCTGCGCAATGCCCTGCTGTCGCGGGTCGGCGGCGCCCATCTGGCCCCCAGGGTGACCACCGTGCACGCCCTGGCCGCCCGGATCCTTGCCGACCACGCGGGTCGATCCCTCGCCCTGCTGACGGCCCCCGAGCAGGAGTTCCGGATCCGCGAACTGCTGGCCGGAACAGACCTGTCCGGCTGGCCGGAGTACCTGCGGGCCAGCGCCGGCACCGCCAGGTTCGCCTCCGACCTGAGAGTGCTGGCGGCGGCACTGCGCCAGGAGGGCTGCGACCCCAGCGACCTGTCCCGGCTGGGTGAGCGCGACGATGTGGAGGCCTGGCGGGTGCTCGGGCCGTTCCTGTCGGACTATCTGGACGTGCTGGACCTGGAGCAGACCCTCGACTACGCCGAGGCGGTCCATCGGGCGAGGATCCTGCTCACCCGCCCCGAGGTGCTGGCGGCGGTGACCGCATCCATCTCATTGCTGGTGGTCGATGAGTTCGGCGAGTGCGATCCCTCCCAGGCCGCCCTGCTGGCCTCCCTCGCCGGCAGCGGTGTACCGACTCTGCTCGCGCTGGATCCCGATCAGACCGCCTTCGAGTTCCGCGGCGCGGTTCCGGATCGGCTGCCCGAACTGCTCGGTCTGTTCCCCGACGTGTCGGTCCACCACCTGGGCACCGACCACCGCTGCGCCGGCACGGTCCATGACGTCGTCGAGCAGATCAGGGGTCGGCTGCCCCTGGTGCCGGCCTCCCCGCTGCTGCGTCGCCGCTCCACCGTGGTCGCCGCAGATCAGGGCCGGCATCCCGAACAGGTGTCCGAGGCCGGGGTGCGCACCATCGTGGCGCCCTCGACCGCCCGAGCCGCGCGACTGCTGGCCGGGGAACTGCGCCGGGCCCATCTGGCGGGCGGGGTGGACTGGTCCGCGATGGCCGTCATCACCCGGCACGGGTCGGAACTGGCCGCGCTCGCCGCCGTGCTGGCCTCCGAGGGGGTGCCGGTGCACCGGAGCAAGGAGGAGACCACCCTGTCGGGTGTCCACTCGGTCCAGGTGATGCTCGCCGCCCTCACCGCCTGCGCCACTCTGGCCGACGGCCGTACCCCGGGGTCCGGGACCACCTCGGCACTGCTGCGGGGGCCGATGTCGGGGCTCGACCAGGCCGTCTGCGACCGGATCGACGACTGGTCGAGGATTCGCGGGATCGAGTCGGGGGACTGGACCGTGCTCACCGGAACTCTGCTCTCCGCAACTCTGCCCTCCGCAAGTCTGCCCAACGACCCGGGTGCCGACTCCCGGGGCGGCGACTCGGCTGCTCCGCCGGACCCTCCCGCGTGCTCGATGATCGGCCCGGACACACCGCCCCCGGGTCTGGTGCGCGCCGTGCGACCTGCCGCCGAGATGGTCCGCCGGATCACCGCCGCCGCCAGCAGGCTCGCCGCCGGCGGCGAGGTCCACGAGGCGTTGTGGACCCTGTGGGGAGGCGGGAGATGGGCTGCCGAACTGCGCGACCGAGCCCTCGCCGGTGATCTCACCGCCGATCGGGAGCTCGACGCGATGTGCTCCCTGTTCGATCTGGCCGAGCGCTCCGCCACCCTCTCCGGAGCGGCCGGTGCCAGGCGTCTGGTGCGCTCGGTGCGCGAGGAGACGATTCCTGCGGACCGCAGCCGCGAGTCCGACCACGACCGGACCGGGGTGAGCCTCATCACCGCCCACCGTGCCAAGGGTCGCGAGTTCACGGTGGTGGCGGTGACCGGCCTCGAGGAGGGGAGCTGGCCCGCCCCCAATCACACCGGCTCCCTGGTGGCGGCCGACCAGTGGTCTCCCGAGGGGCTGATCCCATCCCCTGGGTGGCCCGAGACTGTTCGCGCAGAGCGAAGACTGCTGTTGCTGGCCTGCTCCCGGGCGAGCGATCTGCTGGTGCTGGTCTGCGTCTCGGACATCAATGCCGGCATTACCGCCTCGCCCTTCTTCACCGAGATCGCGCAGACCCTGGCCCAGGGGGCACAAGTTCCCCCGGCGACCGGGGAGCAGCCGGCCACCAGGATGGCCGACCTGGTCGGGAGGCTGCGTCGAGCCGCACTCAGCCCAGACTCCTCACCGGCGGTGCGCGAGCATGCCGGGGGTGTCCTCGCACAGCTGGCCGCCCAGGGGGTCGGCCAGGCCGATCCGGGTCGCTGGTGGCGGTCCGGCTGGGGCCGCGGGCCCGCGGAGGGGCCGGGGCCGGCCACCCCCGAGCCGGTGATCGTGAACCTGTCGGCCTCCCATGTCGGAGAACTGCTCAGCTGCCCCCGGCAGTGGTTCCTCACCCGGCGCGGCGGGGCCGCCTCGGTGCGCGGTCCGCGCGCCGCGGTGGGCTCACTGGTCCACCAGGTGGCCGCCGAGACGATGGCTCAGGGCTGGTCGCTGGACCGGGCGGTGGAGCGCCTTCGGGACAGCTGGACCCGGCTGGACTTCCAGATCGGATGGCAGTCGTCGGTCGAGGAGCAGGGTGCCGAACAGGCCCTGGACCGGCTCGACCGGTGGCTCGACGGACGGCCCGGCACCCTGATCGGCACCGAGGTCGGATTCGAACACACCTTCGACCTGCCGGCCGCTCGGGTGCGGTTCCGCGGCAGCATCGATCGCCTGGAGCGTGACCAGGCCGGCCGGCTGGTGGTGGTCGACCTCAAGGCAGGCACCAGCAGTTCGGCCCAGTCGCAGCGCTCCCACCTGCTCCAGGTCGGCGTCTACCAGGCGGTCCTGACGGCGGGCGGGGTGGCCGGCCTGCCCGACCCGGCGCCGGTGCCGGTCGGCGGCGCCGAACTGGTCTACCTGCGCCGGGGGGCCGGACGAGGCGGCGTCGAGCCCAAGGTGGTGCGTCAGCCCGCCCTGGCCGACGCGCCCTGGCCGCCGGGGGAGGACCGCCCGGCCGATGAGCGGCTCACCGACTGGATTCATGCCCGCATCAACGACGCGGCCACCATCGTGCGGTCCGGCCGGTTCCCGGCGGTGCCCAACCCGGGCTGTTCGTTCTGCCCGGTGCGCGACGGCTGCCCCGCCCTGGTCCCCCCCGAGGACGTCGTCCCCGGGACCACCGCCGGCCGCGATGCTCCGACCGGACACTCCGCCACCGGCCGTCAGGAGAACCGATGATCACCACTGCCCGACAGGTCGGCGAGCTGCTCGACATCCCCTTCTCCGAGGAACAGCTCGCGGTGATCGGGGCGCCCCTGCACCCCTGCGTCGTCATCGCCGGGGCGGGAACCGGCAAGACCACCGTGATGGCAGCCCGGGTGGTGTGGTTGGTGGCCTCCGGGCAGGTCGCGGCCGACCAGGTGCTGGGACTCACCTTCACCCGGAAGGCCTGCGCCGAGCTCGCCGGCAGGATCGACACGGCACTGGCCAAGGCCGGGATCATGGAGACCGGGGACCCGTCTGCCACCGTCTCCACCTATGACGGGTTCGCCGCCTCCCTGGTCGACGAGTACGGGGCCTGGGACGGGATCGAGACCGGGGACCGTCTCATTCTCAAGGCCCGGTGTCACCAGCTCGCCCTCGAGGTGGTGACGGGTCTGGACCATCCCCCGCGGATGGCCGACCGGCTCACCCCCATGTCGATCGCCACCGCCATCGTCTCGCTGTCCGGGCAGATGGGATCCCACCTGGTCGACGTCGATCGGGTGCGCTCCGCCGACCGGTCCTGGCGCGCCGCCCTGGCCGAGGCTCCCACCAGACGCGGGGGGCAGATCTACGCAGACGTCGCCCGGGCGATGGACACCGTCGACGAGCGCGAGGAGATGCTGGGGATGGTCGAGGCCTACCGGCGCCTCAAGCAGGAGCGAGGGCTGGTCGAGTACGCCGACCGGATGGCCCAGGCGGCCCATCTGGCGGGTCGTCGGAGCCAGGTCGGACGGGACCTGCGTCGGCGCTTCCGAGTGGTCCTGCTCGACGAGTACCAGGACACCTCCTCGGCCCAGGCCCAGCTGCTGTCCGACCTGTTCACCGGGCCCGACCCCGACAGCGGTCTCGGCCACCCGGTCACCGCGGTCGGCGATCCCCTTCAGGCCATCTACGGCTGGCGGGGCGCCGCCGCCAGCAACATCCTCGGGTTCTCCCGACAGTTCCCGATTCTCGACCGGACCGGACAGACCCGACCCGCCCAGGAGTTCAGCCTGCTCACCAACCGTCGTTCCGGCACCCGCATCCTGGACTGCGCCAATGACATCTCGGCCGAGCTCAGGGAGTCGGGGGAGATCGCAGGAAGAGTCGGGGCACTGGTCGCTCCGGTCGGCACCCGGCCCGGCGAGGTGGTCTGCCACGGCCATCTCAGCTGGACCGAGGAGTGCGCCTGGGTGGCCGACCAGCTGGTCGAGGCGCGGGCGCGCGGCCAGATCGACTCGTGGTCGCAGGCCGCCGTCCTGGTGCGCCGGAACGGCGACGTCGCCGACCTGCACGCCGCCCTGGTGAACCGGCAGATCCCCGTCCAGATCGCCAACCTGTCGGGGCTGCTCCAACTGCCCGACGTCGTGATGGTCGTCGCCCATCTGCGCGTGCTGGCCGACAGGCGGGACAACCAGGCCTGGTCAGCGCTGCTGGCGGCCCCCCGGCTCGGACTGTCCCCCGACGATCTCGCCGCCGTGGGGAGGCGGGCCGGCGAGCTGGCCAGGACCCGGGCGGCGGAGGACCGCGGCCTGCCCGGGGACGACTCGCCCGCGGCCATCGGTCCCGACCGGCCCCAGCCGCTGCTGGCCGATGCGGTGGCCGAGCCCGGACGGCTGTCGGAGTCCGGCCGGTTGTCCGCGGGGCTGGCGCGACTGGCCTCCGAGACCCGGGTCCTCAGTGCTCACGCCGTCGACGGACCCGATGATCTCGTGCTGCGGATCCAGCAGGTCACCGGCCTGGCCGACGAGCTGGCCGCCGACGAGCCGGCCCGGGCCCGTGCCAGGCAGGGGCATCTGGACGCACTGTGGTCGGAGATCCACTCCGCGCTGCGCGACGATCCCGACCTCACCCTGCCCGGTCTCACCGCCTGGCTGGCGGCCGAGGAGGAGTTCGGGGACGGGCTGGCCCGCAGCCTGCCCGAGAGCTCGGACGCCGTGGTGATCAGCACGGTCCACGGTGCCAAGGGCCTGGAGTGGCCACTGGTGATGCTGCCCGACCTCGATGACGGCGTCTTCCCCTCCTCGATTCCCCCCGACAATCCGGTGACACGGGCCACCGTGCTGCCCTCGGCGGTGCGCGGCGACGCCGACCAGGTCGCCCAGCCGCAGTCCGGTGCCCGCGAGGACCTGGCTGCCTACAAGGACGCACTGGGTCAGGAGTCGCGAGGAGCCGAGGACAGACTCGGCTACGTGGCCCTGACACGGGCGCGGGACCGGCTCGTGGTGTCCTGGCACCGCTGGCGTCCACCGGCCGTCAGACCACGAGTGGCAGGACGCTATGCCGAGGCGGTGGCGACCCGGATGGCCGGCTGGGGACTGGAGGCGGTTCGGCCCCCCGAGGACGAGGACACCCCGGCAGCCACCGGCGGCCCTACCGGAACAGACTGGCCCGAGCCGGTCGACCCCGACCGCGCCGACCGACTCACCGACCTGGCGGCCAGGGTCGGCGCCGGACGGGGTGCTCCCGCCGGTCTTCCCGATGACCCGCAGGAGGCGCAACTGGTCGCCGGCTGGCGCCGCGACGCCGCCATCCTGCTGGCCGCAGCCCGACGGCAGGCCGCGCTCCGGTCCCGGCCCGATCTGCCCCTGGGCCTCACGACATCCCAGGTGGTGGCCCTCCATGCCGATCGCCGGACCTTCCTCGACTCGATACGCCGCCCGATGCCGCGTCGAGTGCTGCGCGGGGCCGACATCGGCACCCGCTTCCACGAGTGGTTGGCCGACTACCTGCAGCCCGGCGGACAGGAGCCGCTGGCCCTGCTCGACGAGGGCGGAGCACCGCTCGACCCGGGCGTCTCGGGAGGCCCCGACGATCCGGTGCTGGCCAGACTGCAGCGCGCCTTCCTCGCCAGTCGCTGGGCCGATGCACGACCGCTGGCGATCGAGGAGCCATTCACCCTCACCGTCGCCGGACTGGTGATCCGTGGACGGTTGGACGCCGTGCTGGCCGATCCCGACCGTCCCGGGGAGCAGGTGGTCGTCGACTGGAAGACCTCGGCCCCCGACAGTGCCGACCCGCTCCAGCTGTCGGTCTACCGGCTCGCCTGGGCGGGAGCCACTGGGGTCGATCCGCAGCGGGTCCGCGCCGTCTTCCACCACGTCGGCGCCAACCAGACCGTGGAGGCCCACCCGCTGCTGTCGATGGAGGAGCTGGCGAGGGTTCTGTCCGGCGAGTCGGCACCCGCCCGGCAGGACACCCGACAGGACGACTGACAGGAGATCCGTGCAGCAGCTGGGAGCGAACATCAAGCTGAGACTTGCCTGAGAAAGTCTTATTCACGTACTGTCGTCGCTGTCGCACCTCAGTGCGGCCCGCGCGACTCAGCTGCTTTTCCGGTGATGACCTGTGGTCAGCCATGGCCCTGTTGTGCGGACCTCGATCAGGAGTTCGACCCATGACCATGCTGCGCAACCGCATCGCTGCTACCGCCGCCGCAATCAGCCTCGGTGTGGGGTTGGCCCTCACCTCCAGCCCCGCCGCACAGGCCCGTTCGGTGCCCTGCATGCCGAGCAAGGGGACCGTGAGCTGCTCGAAGTACTGGGCCAACCGGGCCAATCCGGCCAAGCCCACGTCCTCCTCGATTCTTAACCTTCAGCGTGCACTTGTTCAGGTTGGTTACCCGATCAAGCCGCTCACCGGCACCCTCAACTCCACCACCAGGGCGCGACTCCAGAGCTACCAGCGCGAGCGCGCCATCAAGGTCACCGGCAAGTTCGACCAGCAGACTGTCAAGGCGCTGCGCGCCGGACGGCCGAAGCTGGTCAGCACGGCGGGCAAGGCCGCCAAGGTGGTCGCCTACGCCAACCGCCAGCTGGGCAAGCCCTACCGCAGCGGAGCGGTCGGCCCCTCCGCCTTCGACTGCTCGGGGCTGACGATGGCCGCCTACAAGTCGGCCGGTCGCAGCATTACCCGCACCAGCTACGCCCAGCTGTCCGCCCACAAGTCGGTGCCCAAGTCCGCCCTGCAGCCCGGCGACATCGTCGGCTTCTACGGCGGCGGACATGTGGCGACCTATGTCGGCAAGGGCTATGTCATCCACGCCTCGCGGCCCGGTCGCCCGGTCGCCAAGGTCAAGCTCTCGACGATGCCCTTCTACAAGGCTGTTCGTCCGGTGATCTGAACCACCCCGACCCACAGCGCCGACGGGCCCCGGCAGGATGCCGGGGCCCGTCGGCGCCCTCAGGTGCTGCGGGCCGCGCCCGCCGCACCGCAACCCCTTCCGGACGATGTCCGCGTCCCCGCCGGTGCGAACTAGAGTCGACCGGGTGACTTCTGCCTCGAGACCCTTCATCGGAGAGCCCCTCATCGACCGGTGCCACGCCGACCGTGACGACCCGCTCGCCAATGCCGCCCGGTGGGCCGACCCCGGGGCCCTGCTGCTGAGCGTCGGAGCCCACGACGAGGTGGCGGTGCTGCCCGGTGCCACCCCCGAGGACACCGTCCGACTGGCCCCGACGCCGACCAGCGGTGAGCGCGACGACCAGCGTCAGCTGCTCATCGGTGTGGTGCAGGGCCGACCGTGGTTCATCACCCGCGACACCCCGAGGGCCGCCGCCGGCCAGCAGATCGCGCCACTGCGCAGCCTTCGGCTCGGCCCGGTCGCCCGCGAGATCGTGTGGGCCGGACTGGCCTTCCTCCACTGGGCGGAGTCCCAGCCGATGTGCCCCTCCTGCCACGGGACCACCCGGCTCACCTCGGGAGGTCCCACCCGGGTGTGCACCGCCTGCGGTCGGGAGGTCTTCCCCCGCACCGACCCGGCGGTGATCTCGGCGGTCGTGGACCGACAGGACCGGATCGCCCTGGGACGACAGCCGAGCTGGGCGCCCGGACGGGTCTCGGTGCTCGCCGGATTCGTGGAGGCGGGGGAGGCCGCCGAGCACGCCCTGGTGCGCGAGGTCGCCGAGGAGACCGGGCTGCGGGTCACCGCCGCGCGCTACCTCTCCTCCCAGCCGTGGCCCTTCCCGCGGTCCCTCATGCTGGGCTATGTGGCTCGTGCCGAGGGCACCATCAGCGACGGCGACCACGAGCTCGACGAGGCCCGCTTCTACTCCCGCGACCAGGTGCGGGACCTGGTTGCCGGGGGAGGGCTGATCCTGCCGACCCCGATGTCGATCGCCAGGTCGATGGTGGACGGCTGGTTGGACAACCGGCTCCCGTCTCCCGAGTCCGGCACCGACCTCAGCGTTCCGTTGAGCCTGTAACCCGTTGGTGCCCGGTGGCCGAACACCGGGGCGTCGAGTGACACCCAGGGCTGCGCTCAGGGCGTGTCGGGGATCTGGTGCAGGTCGCCGAGTTCACGCCAGCGTCGGGTGAGACCGGACTGGCGCCGCGAGGTCTGGGACACCGCCCGGACCACCGACTCGCGGGTTCCCACCAGGACCAGACGACGTCTGGCCCTGGTGATCGCCGTGTAGAGCAGCTCGCGGGTGAGCAGCGGCGACTCGGGCGGCGGCAGCACCACGGTCACCCGGCCGAACTGGGAGCCCTGGGCCTTGTGGACCGTCAGCGCCTCGAGCGGTCGCAGCGAACCCACCAGGGAGCAGGGCAGGCGCCGACTCGTCCCGCCGGGGCTCGGGAGCGCGACCATCGGCACCGGCCGCTCGGCCACCACCACCCCGCAGTCGCCGTTGTTCACCTCGAGCTGGCGCATGTTCTGGTTGACGATCACCGGTTGTCCGATCGACCACTCGCCCCGGGTGCGGGCGCGCTCGCCCGGGTCGGTCGAGGCCCGGCCGGCCCGTTCGGCGGCCGCCATCTCCTCGGACCACCGACTCACACCGTAGGGGCCCTGCCGATGGGCGCACAGCAGCCGGTGCTCGTCGACCAGCTCCAGGGCCCCGGCGTCATCCTGCTCTCCCGCCAGACGGGTCATCCGGCTCGCCAGCGAGGTGATCTCGGCGTGGACATCGGGAAGGTCGGCCAGGCTCAGCGCGGCGGGGTCCTCCGCCACGAACCGGACCGACTCGTCGCCGGCGTCCAGCACCCTGATGACCTCGTCGGTGCGGCCCCGGCGGACCGCCTCGGACAGCTCGGCGATGGCTCCTCCGGAGCGGTGGTTGCGGGTGAGGGTGGTCACCGGAAGCACATCGGGACCCAGGTGGGGGGCCGAGGCCACCACATCGGCCAGCACCGAGCCGGCGTCCACCGAGACCAGCTGGCCGGGGTCCCCGACCAGCAGCACCCGGGTTCCGGGTCCGACGGCCTCCAGCAGTCTGGCGGTCATCGGCAGGGACAGCATCGAGGTCTCGTCGATGACCACCAGGGAGCAGGGCAGCGGATCGTTGCGGTCGTGTCGGAACCCGCGGCCCGGGCCCATCGACCCCAGCAGGGCGTGCACGGTGGTCGCCTCCAGCGGCCCCGGGCCCACCTCGGGGGGCAGCAGCGCGCCAACCTCGGCGACGGCGTCGCGCAGCCGGGCGGCGGCCTTCCCGCTGGGGGCGGCCAGACTGATCGGACCCAACCCCGGATCGGCGGCCTTGAGCACGGCCAGCACGGCGCACACCGCGGTGGTCTTGCCGGTTCCCGGACCTCCCGCGAGCACGCTGAGACGACGGTCGCAGACCCGCAGCGCAGCCTGGGCCTGGGCGGGGTCGAGGACGATTCCGGCGCCGTCCAGGGCGGCGGCGACGGTGTCCAGGGCGGCCTGCGCGGTGGCGGGGGAGATCTCTGGCCGGTCGGCGGCCAGCCGGGCGGTGAGCAGCGCCACCTGCTGCTCGGCCTGCCAGTAGCGCTCCAGATAGACCAGGCCGGAGTCCAGTCGCAGGCCGCGCCGGTTGACCGGCGAGTCGCGGTGGGCCACCGCCGGACTGTCCTCCAGCCGTGCCAGCCAGTCGGTGGGATCGGGCCAGTCAAGGGACCCGAAGACCTCGATGGCTGCCAGTTCCTCGGGGCCGGCCGAGGCCACCACGGCAGGGTCCAGCATCTGCCGTGTGATCTGGGCGGCGATCTCGGTCGGATCCATCTGCACCGATCCGAGCCGGACCTGGCGGCAGGTCAGTGCGGCTGCCAGCTCGACCCGTTCGTCGGACTCCCCGCAGCCGCGGCAGAGCAGTCGCGCCAGGTGGATGTCGGCCGGGCTGAGGACGCCGGCCAGGGCGAACCGGCCTGGAAGGCCGGTGGCCGAGATCGAGACCAGGTCAGTCATGGCGGCCCTCCTGAGCAGCCGAGGGCGAGTCGGTGCGATCGGGGCTGCTGCGCCACAGCAGCTCGGAGACCCGCACCACCAGCTCGGGGCGGGGGTACCAGCTGAACACCCCGGTGGGGGTGTCCCGGGCCGAGTCGCCCTGGAGCGAGCTGCCCGAGGTCGAGCTGCCCTGAACAGAGCCGCCCAGCACCGGGGCTGCCGGTGCAGGGGTGTCGCCGGTCATTCCCCGGACGAACAGATAGCCCACCCCGCCGAGGTGGCGCGCGGGATCGTACCCGGGCAGTCGGGCCGCCAGGAAGCGGTGCAGCGCGGCGCTGTAGAGGATCGCCTGGAGGGGATAGTGCGAGTCGATCATCATCTGCGTCATCGTCGCGTGGCCGTAGTGCCGAGGCTCCAGCGACTCCCCGGGAGGCAGCGGGACCCGGTTCGTCTTGTAGTCGACGACGACATGGCGCTGGTCGGGCAGTCTCAGCACGGCGTCCAGGGAGCCGGTGAGGAATCCGGCCAGCACCCGGTCGGAGGCGGGGGAGTCGGCCAGCACGCGTCCGTAGTCGGCCAGCGGATCCTCGGGGGACACCAGACCGGGGTCGTTCAGGGCGGCCGCGATGTCGGCCAGCACCGAGGCGTGCCGGGAGTCGGGCGCCATCGCCAACTCGAAGCCGAGCTCGGCGAGCCGGTTCCCCTCGCCGATGTCGCACAGTCTCAGGCCCGAGGTGAGCTCGCCCAGCGGGGTGCGCATCACGTCGACCAGGCCCCCGGCGAGATCCTCGGGGCTCACCCCCGGAAGGGGGGTCTGGGCCAGAGCCGCCGAGGTCTGGTCCGCAACATCGGCGGACAGCCCCTCGCCGACCGGACGGACCCGCTCCAGAATGGCGTGCACCAGGGTGCCGAAGGCGGTTCCGCCGGGCATCGCGCACAGCCCCGACCCCGGGTCCTGCCCGCCGATGGCCTCGGTCGTCTGCGTCGAGGTCTCGGCCTCCTGCGGCTCATCGGTGCCTGCCGGTCGGTCCGCACCACTGGCCCGGGGATCGACACCGAAGGTGTGCAGACCGTCCGTCAGACCGGAGTAGGAGGTGCGTCCCCAGGAGCGGTCGATCCGTCGGTCCAGGCTGCGAGGAGCCGCCACCGCGGACTCCGCCGCCCGGTCATGGCGGGTCAGCAGCATCTGGCGAGGCACCTGGACCACCTCGATGAGGGAGGGGTCGAGCCAGCTCAGCCGGGCCGGATCGACGTCCTGCTGGCCGGGGCCGGGGGTCTGCACCGACAGGTGGTCGAAGGCGAGCAGCCGGTGCAGCGGCGAACCACGGTGCTGTCGCCGGTCCGGGGCCCACCACAGCCGCAGGGCGGACCGGGCCCGGGTGAGTCCGACGTAGAGGGTGCGCAGGTCCTCGGCCCGCTGGTCGGCCAGATGCGACTCCCACGCCTGCTCCCGGCGGGGGCCCTGGCCTCCCAGGTCGAGGACCCGTCGGGCCCCGTCATGCCAGACCAGCGGCTCGTCCCTGTCCCTCATGGGCCAGCTGCGGGCCGCGTCGGGCAGCAGGACGACCGGGAAACCCAGCCCCTTGGCCTGATGAATGGTCATGATCGTCACCGCCCGCCGATCGGTCTCCAGGCGTCGCGGGGACTCCACCGAGGCCGAGTCCCGTTGGTCCCGCAGCCACCCGGCGAGCTCGGCCGGGCCCGGCCGGCCGGCTCCCTCGGGGCCGGCGAGGGAGCCGTCCGCCCGGTCCCGGGACTCGGTGGCCGACAACTGGGCCGCCTGGCGCAGGTCGGTGAGATACCGCTCGCCGCGAGGATCGGAGAGCATCGAGGGCATCACCCCGGGTCGTCGCACCGCCTCGTCGACCAGCCCCCAGGGGCCCAGCTGGTCCCAGCGCCGGGCCCACGATCCGATCGACACCGCGAGATCGGGCCTGACCCGTGAGTCGGGACGCACCATCTCCTCGGGACGACCCCCACCCAGTGGCGACAGGGCCAGTCGTGCCATCACCGCCGGTTCGGGTCGCGACAGAGCGTCCAGCAGGTCGATCAGGTCCGCGGTGGCGGCACTGCTCCACACCGACTCGTCCCCGCTGAAGACGGCCGGCTGGCCGACCGAGGCCAGCGCCGCCCGGATCTGGGAACCCCGCCGTCGGGTGCGCACCAGAACGGCGATGTCGGGGGCGCTCAGGGGACGCACCCGGCCGTCGTCATCGGTCCAGGTGGAGCCTCCCTCCAGCATCATCACCACCTGGTTGGCCAGGTCCTCGGCGATCCGCCGGTCGGCGGTGGCACCGTCCATCGAGCCCCGCTCTGACCGGATGCAGCGCAGCTGAACCGGTCGCTCCCAGCTGTAGCGGTGTCCATCGGTGGCCCGGCATCCCAGCCGGCTGCCGGTGTGCCAGGCCTCCACCGGTTCCAGGCGGATCCTGGAGTCGCCCAGCAGGGCCGGGCCGAAGAGGTGCGAGATGCCGGCCACCACCGGCTGGTCGGCGCGCCTGTTGACCCTCAGCGCCAGCACCCGGTCGACCCGTTCGGTGGCCTCCAGGTAGGAGTGGATGTCGGCTCCCCGGAAGGCGTAGATGGACTGCTTGGGGTCGCCGATCAGCCACAGGTCGACCCTGCCCCGGAAAGCCAGGTCGAGGGCCGCCCACTGGAGCGGGTCGGTGTCCTGGAACTCGTCGACCATCACCAGGCAGAAGCGCGTCGACAGCGTCCGGACCGCCGCCGGACCGCGGTCCGGATCGGCCAGTGCGTGGGCCAGGTCGGCGATCAGGTCGTCGAAGGTGTGCCAGCCCTGAGCCCTGCTGCGCCGGTCCACCTCGGCCCGCACCGCCCGGGCCCACCGCGTCCGGTCCAGGGATCGGGGGGTCCCCGAGGGTTCTGCGATCTCCACCTCGCGGTACTGGACGGCGACCTGTCGGGCCAGTCGAAGAGAGGGTGCGGGGGAGGGCGGCCTGTCCTGGTCCAGATTCGCCCTCAGGTACAGGTCGGCGGCCACCTGGTCGGTGAGAGGTCCCGCGTCGGCCAGCAGCCGTGAGGACCGGTCGTGGTCGGCCAGCACCCCCAGCTCGTCGAGCATCCTCGAGGCGAACTCGTGGGTGGTGGTGATGGTGGCGTCCTCGAAGGCGTCCAGACCCGCCCGCAGCCGGTCCGCCATCTGGGCGCGCTCGCCGTCGGGTCGCGACGCCAGGACGGTGTCCAGTTCGTCTGCGGCGTCCCGCCCCCCGGTGAGCAGCCGGTGGGCCGAGACCAGTCTCGCGTGGACCCGCGACCTCAGCTGTCGCGCCGCCGACCGGTTGAAGGTCACCAGCAGCACCCGGTCCATGCTCACCTGACCGGAGGCGACCGCGCGGGCCACCACAGCGGCGATCGCCCAGGTCTTCCCGGTGCCGGCACTGGCCTGGAGAAGGGTGGTGCCGTGGGGCAGGTCGGCGGTGATGTCGAAGGGTCGGCCCGTCTGAGGGATGTCCGTCATCGAGACCCCCCGGGAGAGCCGACGGCAGGGCGACCGGAGGCGGCCTGGACGGGTTCGAAGAGCCACCGGCCAAGATCCTCCGCGGTCGTTCCGCGGGCCAGGCAGGTGGCCCGGAGGCTCTGCTCGTCCTCGTCGAGGAAGACGGCCCAGTCGTCGTCGAACTCACGGGCCCACTGGACGCCCACCCCCGACCTCTCGGTGGCCCACTCGGCACGGGGGCCGCGGGTCAGGCCACCGATCACCGCCATCGTGCGCAGCGGCAGGGGCACCAGCTGCTGGGTCGACCACCACGCCAGCCGGGCGAGCCCGGCGAGCAGGTCGGCGGCCCGCTGCGGGTCGGGCGCCGCCAGGATCCAGGGCTGGGAGTTCGACGCCAGAACAGCCCGCCACCGGCCGGGCCGCCCGGCCGCAACGCACAACAGCTCGATCCAGCTCCTCAGCAGGTCCCGGGCCGAGGCGCGCGAGGAACTGGCGTGCACCACCGCGTCGCCCCAGACCGGGACCCGACCGGCGACCCGCAGCCGGCGATCCGGCTCGGTGAGGGCGCCCTGGGGCCATGACAGCGGAGGAAGATCGCCGCCGGACAGCTCCACATCGACGTCGACCAGCTGCTCGGAGCCCGCCGCGCGGGCGCGTTGGGCGGTGGCCCGGATCGCGGTGGCCCGGTCGAGCTCGGTGGCCAGCGCATCCAGGCCGATCCGGCCCGGCGGGGTGGAACCGCGCAGCCGCTCGGCGGTCCGGGCGTCCTCGGGACTGGCGCCCCGTTCCAGATCGGCCAGCAGCCGGGCACGCACCCCGTAGCTGTCCAGCGGCCCCAGGTCCAGCGGGAGCTCGTCGGCGGGCTCCTCGCGCCAGCTGCGGGTGTCGGTGCCCAGCCGGGCGCGCAGCAGGGCCCTCGCCGGGTTGAGCAGCACACCGGCGAGATCGGCGGGCGACCACACGCCGGTGCCCACCGAGGCGGGAGCCGGCAGCAGCGGGGCGATGCGCGGTTCGGCGGTGATGACGCCGGGGGCCAGGCACGAGGCGGTGGCTCCGGCTGCACACGCCGGGTCGAAACTACGGCGCTGCCGGTCAGGGTCGAACTCCGTGAGGGAGAAGGGTTGCAGACCGTGGTCGAGATGAACGGCGGCCGCATCGACGCCCAGCCGGTCGATGGCGGCGTCCAGGGTGGCGGAGAAGGGGCCGGGAAGGACCGGCGCGTTGGTCACCGGGTCGTGGGCCTGCCGCACCACGACCAGACGCTGCCGGGCGGAGGCCACCGCGTCGAACAGCAGCTGGCGGGCCAGGGCGCCGGGGTCGCGCTCGGGATCGCCGGGATCGCGCAGCCCGCGCAGCTCGTCGGGCGGCTCGTCGCCGCCGTCGGGGTCGAGCAGGATCACGACCCGGTGGGCGATCCCGTCCAGGTCCCTCGGTCCGCACACGTGGGTGCTGCCGTCGAACCAGATCGGGGGTCGGGCCGCCGGGACCCGATCCTCCAGCAGCGCGATGACCTCGGTGACGCCCAGTCGGACCTCGGGGCCCGCGGCCAGTCGTGCCAGGGTGCCGACCGTGGCCGGTCCCTGCCAGGCTCCGGCGGCTGGTGAGGCGGTGAGCTCGGCCACCATCCGGGCGATCCGACCGGTCCACTGCTCGACGGTGGCGGGCTGCGTGCTGTCCAGGACGGCGCGCCGCACCCGCGAGATGAGCTCGGCGAGCCGCCCGACCAGGTCGATGTCGGCCGATCCGACCCCCTCCACCGGGGTGACGGTGGCCAGCCATCCCGGCGGGGTCGATGACATCGCCGCCCCGAGAAGCATCCGCTCCACCCCTGCCAGCCAGGTCGACTGCCGGACCTGCGGCAGCCCGGCGCGGGCCCGCGACCCGGCGTCCAACCCCCACCGGATCCCGGCATCGGTGACCAGCCGGGCAATCTCGGCGAGCTCGTCGGGGGAGAAGGAGAACCTCCGTGCGACCGCCGGCATGGCGCACAGTTGGATCAGTCCCGAACCGCCGGCCCTGGCCGATCCCAGTCCCAATACCCGCACCACCGCCTCGGCGACCGGATTGGTCGTCTGGTGGGCGGGACCCTGAACGCGCAGGCTGCGCGCCGGATGGGCGCCCTCGGCCGCCGGGTCGGCCGGGCAGACCAGGGCCGCCAGCATCTGCTCGACCTGGGGATCGGGGCAGACGACGACGATGTCCCGCGGCTCCAGGCCGGGCAGTTCGGCGATCGCCTCGCACAGCACGTCGCGAACCACCTCGACCTGTCGGTCCGGGCCGTGGCAGTCGTGGATGCGCACGGTGCCGTCGGGCGCTGGTCGTTCCCCGGTCGAGCCGCCGACCAGGGCCGCGAGCAGAGTGGTGGGGCCACCCGCTCCTGCGCTCGCTCCCGGTCCCTCCTCGGGTCCTGAATCGGGTCCTGAATCCGCTCCGGTGCCGGACCCGGTGCCGGGACGGGGACCGGTTGTCGCCGGCTGGCCGTCGAGGCGACGCTGCCAGGCGGTGCGGGAGGCTGCCCTGACGCGGTTGAAGGATCCCCAGGCACCATCGGTGGTGGGAAGTGTCTGGACCCCGACACTGCGGCAGGCGGTGTCCAGATGGATCACCCGGCAGCCGAGACGCCGTCCCAGGTCCACCGCCAGATCGCGATCGGCCGGGGTGCTGGAGGGTCCGGTCAGCCAGGCGCAGCGCGACCATGGCAGCACGGTCGACGGATCGGCCAGGGCGTCGGCCAGCAGGTCGCGACGGCGGGCGGGGTCCGGGACGTCGTGATCCTGGTCCAGCAGCCTGCGCCACAGCGGCGCCCACCAGGTGTGGGCCGGGTCCAGCGGGCGTCCGGCGGCGTCGACATCCTCTCCGCGGGCCCAACCGGTGAGGATCTGGGGCCACTGCCCCGCCACCGTCTCGAGATCGGCGGCGGTGCGCCTGGCAAGATCCCAGGCCGGACTGGGCACCCCACTGGTCGCCAGGGCGGTCAGGTGCTGGCGGACCGGCAGCGCCCACGGCTGATCGACGTCGTCGAGGACCCCGGCGATGCGCAGGGCCAGAGCCGCTCCGCGCCAGGGGTCGTCGGCGGTGTGCAGACCCAGCAGCAGGCTCTCCAGATCGGTGCGTAGCCGAGCCGGCGTCACCCCTCCGATACCCGCCGCGATCCCGTCGCGGAGGGCCAACTGCTGGGCGATGGCCCGGCCGTGGGCCCGCGACGGAGCCACCAGCAGAGGGAGCCGGAAGGGGTCGACGTCGGGATCGGCGGGCGGCTGCAGGGCGTCCAGGACCTCCCGGACGGCACCCTCCCATGAGTCGACGACCGTCACGGTCGCGCTCCGCTGAGTGCTCATCTGCTGGCCTCCCGTCCTGGCCAGACCCTATCGTCACGCTCTCGGTGGACCGGTCCCGACGGGCCGTTGCGTCCGGGTCCGGCAGGGACTGCCGATCGGGGGCGGTGGGACCGTCGCAGACCCGGCGGGCTGGGAAACCGTCGTGGGCCGCGCCTAGTGTTCACCCCGTGACACCCGATGAGACTGCCGACCGGATACTCGACGCCCTGGATCCCGAGCAGCGCCAGGTCGCCACCACCTTCGGCGCCCCGGTCTGCGTGGTGGCCGGGGCGGGGACCGGCAAGACGCGGGCGATCACCCACCGGATCGCCTGGGCGGCCGCCACCGGGCGGGCCGACCCGCACCGGACCCTGGCGGTGACCTTCACCACCCGGGCCGCCGGCACGATGAGGGGCAGGCTCGCAGCCCTGGGAGTGCGGGGAGTGCAGGCGCGAACCATCCACTCGGCCGCACTGCGTCAGGTGCGGTACTTCTGGCCGAGCGCCTACGGCTGCGAGTTGCCGCGAGTCTCCGACGCCCGGTTCCGGATGCTCGCCGAGGCCTCCCGCAGAGTCGGCCTGGGGGTGGACACCGCCCTGCTGCGCGACCTGTCGGCCGAGGTCTCCTGGGCCAAGGTCTCCAACGTCGGAACGGAGCAGTACCCGGCACTGGCCAGGGCCGAGGGACGAGTCGTCGCCGGGGCCTCGGCGGCTGTCGTGGGCCGGGTGCTGTCGGGATATGAGGCCGTCAAGAGGGAGACCGGGGTGATCGATCTCGACGACATCCTGCTGTGCGCGGTCGGCCTGCTCACCGACCATCCCGAGATCGCCGCCCGGGTGCACGACCAGTACCGCCACTTCGTGGTCGACGAGTACCAGGACGTCTCCCCGATCCAGCACACCCTGCTGGAGCTGTGGTTCGGGGGACGCGACGACGTCTGCGTGGTGGGGGACCCGCATCAGTCCATCCACGCCTTCGCCGGAGCCAGGGCCGAGTACCTCACCGGTTTCCTCGCCGAGCATCCCGGCGCCACCCGGATAGAACTGATGCGCAACTACCGCTCCACCCCGCAGATCGTGGCTCTGGCGAACACCGTGCTGCACCATGGCGGGAAGGGGAACGACCAGATCGGCGAGGACCAGGGGGTGCGTCTCGTCGCCCAGGCCGAGGACGGCCCGCAGCCGCGCTTCGCAGCCTTCACCGACCAGGTTGCGGAGGCCGCCGGGGTGGCCGCCTGGCTGAGCGAGCTGCACGGCAGGGGGATCGGCTGGGCAGATCTGGCCGTGCTGCACCGGGTCAACTCCCAGGCCCCGGCCCTGGAGACCGCGCTCACCGAGGCCGGGATCCCTTACCTCATCAAGGGGGCCGAGAGGTTCTACGACCGTGCCGAGGTTCGCCAGACCCTGGCGGCGGTCTCCCGGCGCGTCGAGCAGGGGCCGGGGGAGGCCGGCCTGGGACTCCATGACGCCGAGGAGGTGCTCGCCGGGCTGGGCTGGACGGCCCAGGCCCCGGAGGGCCAGGGCAGCGTGCGGCAGCGGTGGGAGTCCCTCCAGGCCCTCCACGACTTGGCCGGCACGGTGATGACCGGGGACTCCGAGGCCCGTCTGGCCGATGTCGACCGGGCCTTCCAGCAGGCGGCCGCACTGCAGCAGGCCCCGGCTGTGGACGGGGTTACGATCTCCACGATGCACGCCGCCAAGGGGCTGGAGTGGCGCGGGGTGGCGTTGATCGGCGTCTCGGACGCGATGGTGCCCTTCGTGATGGCCACCCGGCCCGAGGAACTGGCCGAGGAGAGGCGCCTCCTCCACGTCGCGGTGACCCGTGCCTGCCGGCACCTGTACATCACCTTCGCCCGCAACAGCACCGCCAAGGGCCGGTACGGCATCTCGCGCTACCTCAAGGGGCTTCCGGGCACCCCGGACGCCGCCACGACGTCGACCTCGGGGCGACCCGCCAGACACCGCACTGTCAAGTTGCTGGACTGCCGGGTCTGCGGGGGTCCCCTCACCGCCGCCGCCGACCGGAAACTGGGTCATCACATGGCCTGCGAGGTCGACGTCGACCCGGCCGTGGTGGACCGGCTTCGCGCCTGGCGGCTGGACCGTGCGCACCGCGACAAGGTGCCCGCCTTCGTGGTGCTCACCGACGCCACCCTGCTGGCCGTGGCCGAGCAGATGCCCTCGGGACCCGATGATCTGCGACAGATCTCGGGGATCGGCCCCAGCAAGATCAAGCGGTACGCCGACGAGCTGCTCGCCACTCTCGACGAGGTGCGCAGCTGAGGCGGCGTCGGGGGTCCCGGTCATGCTGCTCGTGGGGCCGGTGAGTGTCGGTGCGGGCGGCACCGCGGGCAGTCGGGAAGCGGGTCGAGGATTGCGGTGTGATGGTGCTCGCTCGTCCAGGACGACCAGGAGGGTGTGATCCAGTCGGCTCCCCGTGATCCCTGGTCGACCAGACGGGAGATCTGTTGGGCCACCCACTGGCGCGGCCCCCACGCCGATGACGAGCCTGCCAGAGCCGCTGCGGTATGGGCCCACAGCGGGTCCCGCCGGGCCATTCCGGTGTCCAGGCAGTCCTGGCAGCCCGGTCGGGTCGGCAGGGCGACGGGTCCCAACCAGGCGCCGGAGGTACCTGCCCAGCCCACCACCACCGGAATCCCGCGGTCCTGACACAGTTGCACCGGCTCCCGCAGACCCAGCGGGTCTTGGGGGCAGACCACCGTCAGGCCGGGGCTGAGCCGAGATCCCGGGTCCGCCAGGATGGACCAGTGTCCCGAGGAGCTGCGCCGACCGGTGCCCTCGCCCAACTCCACCACCAGTGCCCCGCAGACCGACTGCACCGCCTCGCGGACGGCGGCGGCCAGGGAGCCGGAACCCACCACCGCCACGGTGATCGGCGTTCGGTCCACCACGAGACCCAGGGTGGCCATGGTCTGCAGGATCGCATCGGGAAGGCGGCCCTCCACCAGCTTCTCGACGGTGGTGCCGCGCAGCAGGAAGGATCGGCCGTCGGGGCACAGCAGCCGGACACCGTGGGGCACCTGGACGATCTCACAGGCCAGGTCCGGATGGGCCGGGGGAAGAAGAGCTGTCATGGCACAGATCCTGACCGACCGCCCCCGCCGCGGCCAGAGGTCGAGGGCAACGGGAGACACCAGGGCCCGAACGGACAACACATCGAACGGCCGGGCAACACCTGTGACAACACCGAACCCGATCCCGGCAACACCTACAACCCTGACAGCGCCGACATCCCTGACAGCGCCGACAACCCCGACAGCACAGACAACCCAGGAGATCTCGACAACGCCGGACACCCGGACAGCACGGGTCCGGGGCGAGAGCTCTGTCGGTCAGCCGGACGCCGCGAGCACAGAACTGGCGGCGTGCACAGAACTGTCAGTGGTCACCGCCATGATGGTGTCATGACTCACCAGCCCGCCATCTTCGACGAGTCCGGCCTCGCCGAGGGGCCGGACCTTCCCACCGGGATCCCTGCGGACTCCCGACCGGTCGACCTGGGCGTTGCGCCCAGGGTGATCATCCGACGCAGCGCCCGTCGTCGGCGGACTCTGGCCGCCAGGCGCGAGGGGGACGCCATCCTCGTGATGGTGCCCGACCAGATGGATCCGCAGAGCGAGCAGCGTCAGGTCGATGCGCTGGTCGGCAAGCTGCTGGCCAGGGAGAACCGGGACCACCACGGCACCGGGCCGGTCGACCTGACACGCCGGGCCAGAGCACTTGCCCGGCAGTACATCGAACCGAGGGTCGGCTACGCCCTCGGGCTCGACTCCGTGCGCTGGGTGGGCAATCAGCAGCACCGCTGGGCCTCGTGCACCCCGGCCAGCGGCCAGATCAGGGTGTCGGACCGGATGATCGGGTTCCCACCCTGGGTGATCGACCACGTCCTCATTCACGAGCTGTGCCACCTGGTGCACGCCAACCACGGCCCGGCGTTCCGCGCCCTGGCCGGCTGCCTTCCCAGAGCCCAGGAGGCCGACGGCTTCCTGCTGGGATGGAGCTGGGCCACTCAGCGGACCCACGACCAGAACAGTCTGGACGACGACCTGGCCGAGGACTGACCGGGAGCCGGCCCCTCGCTGCACGGCGGGGGAGCGATGCGCCGTCCAGTCGGAACCCGGCGTGCCGTCGAGTCGGATCCCGGTGTGCTGTCGAGTCAGATCCGGGCGGCTGCGGACTGGAACTCAGTCGTCCTCGCCCTCGGCGCGCAGCAACTCCTCGAGCTCGGCGTCCAGGTCGGCGGTGATCTCGTCGCCGTTGTGGACCGACTCCCCGGAGACATAGCCCAGCGGGTCGTCCAGATCGGCGGCGGTCGGCATCAGATCGGGGTGGTGCCACACGGCGTCACGTCCGACCGTGCCGCGGCCGTCGCGCAGTGCCGCCCACAGATTCGCGGCGTCGCGCACCCTCCGGGGGCTCAACTGCAGTCCGAGTAGGGAGGAGAAGAAGGCCTCGGCGGGACTGGAGGTGGCCCGACGCCGACGGACGGCCTCCTCCAGCTGGGCGTGCTGAGGCATCCACAGCCCGGCCACCTGACTGGTGACCTCGTCCACCCACCCCTCGATCAGCGCCAGCAGGGTCTCCAGGCGGGACAGCACCCCCTCCTGCTCGGGGGTGCGGGTCGGCTCGAAGAGCCGGCCCTGAAGGCGTCGCGACAGCTCCTGGATCTTGTCCGGGGTGAGCTGTGACAGATCGTCGACGTCGACGGCGTCCTCGATGGCCGAGGAGTCGATCCGGATCCCTCGCGCGTAGTGCTCCACCAGGGCCAGCAGCTGTGGTCCCAGCCATCCCACGGCATTGAACAGCCGCTGGCGGGCGGCCTCGCGCAGCACGAGGTAGATCTCGATGTCGCGTGGGTCCAGGTCCAGGTCGTTCCAGGCGGCCGCGATGTTGGACGGCAGTAGCACCACCTGGGCCTGAGGCAGCACCTGGAGGCCGATCTCGGTGCCGCTGACGGTGGTGACGGCCAGATCGGCGAGTCCCTCCGCCAGCTGCGAACCGTAGAGCATCGACGCCATCTGACGCAGGACGGGGCCCATCATCGCGCCCAGGGCCGCCATCGGATCCTGAGGATTCTCCCCGGAGTCGGGGACCAGCAGGTTCGTCATCGCCGAGGTCAACGAGGTCAGCACCGGTTCGACAACCTTCTGCCAGGCGCCGAAGGTGTTCTCGATCCACTCCGCGCGGCTCCAGGCCTCGGGCTGTGCCGCCACCTGGGCGAACTCACAGGCCTGGTCCAGCCAGTTCTCGGCCAGCCGCGAGGCGTCCAGCAGAGCCTCCCGGTCGCCTCTGCCCGGGGTCGGGTCCGGACCCTTGGTGGCGGCGACATGACGGGCCAGGTCCTTGATCCGGTTCCAGTCCAGCGCGCCGGCGCGGCCCGGTTGCTGGCCGGGGGCCTGGAAGCCGACCGGGGCGCCCGTGCCGGGAACCGACATGCCCTGAAGCATCTGGGACAGCTGGGACATGAAGTCGGCGGGGTCTCCCTGCATCGGGAGGCCGAACTGCTGCATCATCTTGCGGAACTGTTCGGCCATGTCGTCGGGATCGGGCTGGCCCGAATCGGGGGTCGAGTCGTGCGGACCGTCGTTCATGCCCATCTCCTGAGGTGTGATTCCTGGGGTCCACCCAGTCTAGAGAGCCGGTGGCACCACCCATAGTGGTCCCTGGGGTGCAATCGGCCCCCGACACGGACTGTCGGTCCATCGGGGGGTCGCGGGTAGCATGACGGCCATGTCCGCTCCTGCTCCCGATCGCGCTCCCGCTGGGCGCAGCACCCTCAGCGTGGAGGACTGGCGGTGGCCCGGGAGTCGCAGCCCGCGGACCCGCAGGGATCCCGGGCAGGGTGGCTACCGGGCCACCGCCCTCATCTCCGCGGTCGTGGTCCTGATTCTCATCATCGCGATGTCCTTCGTCCCGGTGCCCTTCGTGAGCTGGGCCCCCGGTCGCACGGTCAATGTGCTGGCCTCCACCGATCAGGGACGACCCCTCATCCAGGTTCAGGGACTGCCGACCCGCACCTCCCGGGCCGAGCTGCGGATGACCACCGTCTCCATGACGACCGTCGACGGTCGTCTCAGCCTTGTGGAGGCCCTCGTCGCCTACTGGCTGCCGCACCGCGATGTCATCCAGCGCGACGCGATATACCCGGCCGGCCAGTCCGCCGACGAGGTCAAGGCCTCCGAGGTCCAGAGCATGGACACCTCCCAGCGCGACGCCGTGGTCGCCGCCCTGAGGGCCGCCGGTCAGCCCGTCACCGAGATGCCGATGATCGATGCGGTCACGGTGGGCGGGCCCTCCTACAACACCCTCGTCCCCGGTGATCTGATCCAGAAGGTCGACGGCACGGCCGTCCAGTCGGTGGCCGACGTCCAGCGGGCGATCCGTCGCCACCGGGTGGGAGACACGGTCGCGATGGCCGTGCTGCGCGGCGGCGCCGCCAGGAACGTCCAGGTGGTCAGTTCAGCCTCCCGCAGCGACCCCCGGACCCCGCTGATCGGGGTCAGCCTGTCGACCGGCTACCGCTACGCCCCGACCGTGACCTTCGGGGTGCCCAGCAGCATCACCGGGCCCAGCGCCGGTCTGGTGCTCTCGCTGGGGGTCTACCAGACGATCGCCAGCACAGATCTGCTCGGCACCCTCAACGTCGCCGGCACCGGTGAGATCTCTCCCGACGGCACCATCGGGGCCATCGGCGGCATCCAGGAGAAGATTGCCGGAGCCCAGCGCGACGGCGCCCGCATCTTCCTGGTGCCCTCCGCCAACTGCCGCGACGTCCAGGGGGTTTCCACCCGGATGACGCTGGTCAAGGTCTCGACCCTCAAGGACGCCATCTCGGCCCTGCAGAAGCTGCGCCAGGGCACCGACGCCAAGGAGATCCCGCATTGCTGAGCGACGACACCCGCCAGGCCGGTGCCCGCACCGCGGCCGGCGGCACCACGGACGACTGCGGCACTGAGGCCGACTGCGGCAGCAGGGCCGATTCCAACATCACGCGCGATTGCAACAGCACCGCCCGCTGCGGCAGAAGTGCCGACCACCGGTCCGACCCGCTGGTGGCGGCTCTCACCGAGATCGACCGGTTCCTCGGCGCGGAGGGCTGGGGGCTGCCGGCCCGGCTGTTCGCCCTGGTGCCCACCGCAGATCTGCTGGCCGCCGAGCCCAGTCTTGTGGGCCAGCTGTCGGCGGGATCTCCCGACTCCCTGTCCAGCGTCGAGCAGGAGGACTTCCACGGCGGCGACCACCTGGAGCAGACACTGTCGGCCATCGCCTGGCCGCCGACCGTCCAGGGCGTCGCGGTGAGCGTCGAACGCGTCTTCCTGCCCGATGACGAGGAGGCCTCCATCCCCGAGGACCCCGACCGGGCCGCCGAGTACGTGGCAGGCCATCCCCGCCGTCAGGACCTGAGGGTGGTCAGCGGGGCGATGCGCGACGGGAGCCATTTCTCGGTCGCCCGGGTGCTCGGTCATCCCGACGAGCTGTTGGGAGCGGCCAACCTGGTTCCCTCCCTGGAGGCCGCACTGCTGAGCACCCTCGACGACTCCGGGACCGACGACCTCCCCGGACCAGATGATGCACAACCCGACCACTCAGGGATGGAGCCACAGTGAGCACCACTCGACCGATGCCCAGGATCGTCGGCGGATCCGCGCCCCGAGGGAGGTCGCGAGTGCTGCTCATCGTGGCGGCTGCGGTGGTCGGGCTCCTGATCGCCTGGTCGATCGCCTCGACCATCACCACCGATCTCCTGTGGTACTCCGCGGTCGGCTACCGGGACGTCTATCTGGTGCGGCTGCTGGCCGCCGCCGGACTCTTCGTGGCCGGAATGGTGCTGGTGAGCGGTGGCACCGCCATCAACATGGTGATCGCCTTCCGGATGTCGCGCCGGAAGGCCTCGCAGCGGCCCGAACCCGCCGGGAGGGCCGGTGACCCGGGGCACCCCTCCGGCTCCGGGGGGACCGGACGGCCCGGCGGCCGGCGCAAAACCACCGGTTCACGCGGGCGCACCGACCAGGGATTCCTGGAGAGCCACCGTCGCACCGCGATCCTGGTGCCCTCGCTCTTCGTCGGTCTGCTTGCCGGATTCTCGGCGGCCGCCGAGACCCCCACCATGCTCGCCTGGTGGAATCGCACCCCGACCGGGACCAGGGACCCCTACTTCGGGATCGACGTGTCCTTCTACCTGTTCACCTACCCCTGGCTGCGCTTCCTGGTGAACATGGGCATCACCGCCGTCGTGCTCGCCCTGATCGGCGCACTGGCGGTCTACCTCGCCAGGGGTGCGGTGACCATCCTCACCCCGGCGATCCTCACTCCTGGTGGGACGTCGCGGACCAGACGGGAGCACCAGCACCTCTTCAGTCCCCGGGCCCAGGCCCACCTGTCGGTGCTGGTGGCCGTCGGGCTGGTGCTGATCGGGCTGTCCAGCCTGCTGAGCCGCTACGGGCTGGCGGTGTCGCAGAGCCCGCTGTTCACCGGAATCGGGTACACCGCGGACCACTACCGGGTGACCGCCAAGGCCATCGTGGCGGTGATCTGCTTCCTGGTCGCGGCGCTGTTCTTGGTCAACGCCAAACTCCGCCACTGGGGTGTGCCCGGCGTCGGAATCGTCCTGATGCTGGTCGCCACGATCATCGTCCAGGGCATCTACCCGGCGTTCATGCAGCGCTTCTCGGTCTCTCCCGACGCACCCGACAAGGAACGCCCCTACATCGTCAACAACATCGCGGCGACCCGCGCGGCCTTCGGTGTGGCCGGCACCACGATCTCCGACTACTCGGCCAGGACCAGTGCCAGCGCCGGCCAGCTGAAGGCAGACGCCGAGGCCCTGCCGGCCATCCGGCTGATGGATCCGGCGGTGCTCGGACCCACCTTCGAGCAGCTCCAGCAGGTGCGCGGCTTCTACTCCTTCCCCGGCACCCTGGACGTCGACCGGTACCGGGTGGACGGAACCACGACCGACGCCGTGGTGGCCGCCCGCGAGATCGATCTGGCCGGTGTCACCGACAAGAGCTGGAACAACGTCCACACCGTCTACACCCATGGATACGGACTGGTGGCCGCCTACGGGAACAAGGGGCAGGTCTCCGGGGAGCCGCAGTGGCTGGCCCGGGACATCCCCACCGTCGGGGCCCTCAAGGAGACCCAGTCGCGGATCTACTACGGCGAGCGGTCCACCCAGTACGTGGTCGTGGGCGCCCGGCCGGGAGCCAGTCCCGTCGAGCTGGACACCCCCGGCGGCGGCCAGGGGGCCACCGGCTCGGAGAGCAAGAGCACCTATGACGGGAAGGGGGGCGTGCGGGTCGGCAACCTGCTGGTCCGCGCGATGTACGCAACCAAGTTCGCCGACATCAACCTGATGCTCTCCGACCGCGTGCACTCCGACTCCAGGATCCTCTACGACCGCACCCCGTTGGACCGAGTGACCCGGGTCGCGCCCTGGCTCAAGGTCGACAGCGACGCCCTGCCCAGTCTGGTCAACGGACGTCTGGTGTGGATCGTCGACGGGTACACCACCTCCGGGAACTACCCGAACTCCACGCGGGTGGACCTGCGCCAGGCCAGCAGCGACTCGAACTCCCAACAGCGCCAGGCGCAGCCCGACGAGCAGGTCAACTACATCCGGAACTCCGTCAAGGCGGTCGTCGACGCCTATGACGGCACGGTCCAGCTGTACGCCTGGGACCAGAGCGACCCGATCCTCAAGACCTGGCAGAAGGTCTACCCGGGTCTGGTCAAGCCGCGGACGGCGATGTCGGCGGACCTTCTCCAGCACGTCCGGTACCCGCAGGACCTGTTCAAGGTCCAACGGCAGATCCTGGGTCGCTACCACACCACCGATCCCGACACCTGGTACCAGCGCAATGACCTGTGGGAGGCTCCCGAGGACCCGGTGCGCAGCAACCAGGGCACCGAACCGCCCTACTACCTCACCATTCGCTGGCCGGGGGAGAGCACCCCGGTCTTCCGCAGCACCGCGGCGATGGTGCCCAACAAGAGGGAGAACCTGGCCGCCTACATGGCCGTCGGCTCGGACGCCACGAAACCGGACTACGGGAAGATCCGCGTGCTGCGGATGTCCAGCTCCACCCAGATCGACGGCCCCAACCAGACGGCCAGCGCCATCAACTCTGACACGAATGTCTCGGCGAAGCTGCTGCCCTACCAGAACAAGGGATCGGCCAGCGCCACCCTGGGCAACCTGCTGACCCTGCCGGTCGGCGGCGGGCTGCTGTACGTCCAGCCGATCTACGCCCAGCGGCAGACCGGTTCGGGCGGGTATCCGGTACTGCGGTTCGTGGCGGTTCGTTTCGGCACCCATGTCGGTATCGGCGGCACCCTCCAGGAGGCGCTCAACCAGGTCTTCGGGGGAGACGCCGGGGCCCAGACCGCCGAGAACCAGGACTCCGGGTCCGGCTCCTCGGGCGGCTCTGCGCCGCCCGCCACCTCCGCCCAGGCCAGACAGCTGCTCAGCCAGGCCCAGGCCGCCTTCACCGCGGCCGACAAGGCCCTGTCGGCCGGCGACCTGGCCGGCTACCAGAAGGAGGTCGAGAAGGCCCGCCAGCTGGTCACCCGGGCGCTGGGACAGGTGAGGTGAGGACGCCGGGGTATCGGCCCTGAGGACCGCTCCCGGGCACCGCACGGCGCATAGGGTGGGGCCATGACATCGGCTGACGTCCATGACCTGCCCCTCACCGACCAGATCCGGCTGCTGTCGGGAGCCGACGACTGGCACACCGAGGCGTCCACCGGGACCGGACTGCGGCCGCTGCGACTGTCCGACGGGCCGGGCGGTCTGCGGGTGCCCGATCAGGAGGGCGGGTCGCTGCCGGCGACCTGCTTCCCGACCGCGGTGGTGCTCGGATCCAGCTGGGACCGGGATCTGGCGGCGGAGATCGGTGGCGCCCTGGCCGTGGAGGCCGGTGTGCGAGGGGTCGATGTGATCCTGGGGCCGGGGATCAACATCAAGCGCCATCCCCTCGGTGGGCGCAACTTCGAGTACCTCTCGGAGGACCCGGTGGTGGCCGGCGAGTTGGCCGCCGCGGTCATCGGCGGCATCCAGGGCCGAGGGGTCGGCGCCTGCGTCAAGCACTTCGCGGTCAACAACCAGGAGACCATGCGGTTGTGCGTGGACGCCGTGGTCGACGAGCGGACCCTTCACGAGATCTATCTGGCGGCCTTCGAGACCGTCGTGCGGCGGGCCAGGCCGGCCGCCGTGATGGCCTCCTACAACCAGATCAACGGCACCGCGGCGACCACCGACGCGGCCCTGCTGACCGACACCCTTCGCCGAGAGTGGGGATTCGACGGACTGGTGATGAGCGACTGGGGGGCGGTCTGGGACCGGGTCGCCGCCCTGGAGGCCGGCCTGGACCTGGAGATGCCCTCCAGCCACGGCGCATTCGACCGGTCGGTGGCCTCGGCCGTGCGATCGGGACGCCTGTCGGCCGAGGCGGTGGCCACCTCGGCCCAGCGGGTCGCCGATCTGGCCGACCGGGTGAGCCCGCCGCCGGTGACCGAGCTGCCGGTGGTCGAGCACGACCGTCTGGCCCGCCGGGCCGCGGCCGCCGGAACCGTGCTGGCCGCCAACGACGGCGTCCTTCCGCTGGCCCCCGGGGCCCGGGTCGCGCTGATCGGCGCCTTCGCGGCGCGCCCGCGGTTCCAGGGAGCGGGGTCCTCCCAGGTGAACCCCACCAGGGTCACCGGACTGCTGGAGGGGTTGAGGACCAAGAACCTCCAGGTGAGCTACGCGCGCGGATACGACCCCGACGACCATCGCACCGACGCGGTCCTGGTCGCCGAGGCCGCCGAACGGGCCGGTGACGCCGACGCCGCAGTGGTGGTCGTCGGGCTGCCCGAGGAGATGGAGTCGGAGGGATACGACCGCACCGGGCTGGACCTCCCCGCCCAGCACGACGCCCTGGTGCGCGCGGTGCTGGCCGCCAACCCGCACACCGCGGTGGTGGTCTGCTCCGGCTCTCCGGTCTCACTTCCCTGGGCGGACCGGGCCGGAGCCGTCGTGCTGGCAGGTCTGGGCGGTCAGGCCGGGGGAGCGGCGCTGGCCGATGTGCTGGTCGGCGACGTCGACCCGGGCGGCCGGTTGGCCGAGACCTGGCCCCATGATCTGTCCGAGGTGGCGTCCGACCGATGGTTCCCCGGGACCGGCCATCTGGTGCAGTACCGGGAGGGGCCTGCGGTCGGCTACCGGCACACCACCACCGAGTCGATCACCCCGGCATTCTGCTTCGGGCACGGGCTGTCCTACACCCACTTCGAGTGGCGGGAGGTGGCGCTGAGCGCCACCGACATCACCGCCGGGGAGGGTTTCTCGGTGAGCCTCGAGGTCGCCAACGTCGGTTCCCGGGCCGGCGACGACGTCGTGCAGGTGTATCTGGCCGACCGCACCGGGATCACCTCCCGTCCGAGACGATGGCTGGCCGGCTTCGCGAAGGTCCATCTGACCGCGGGGCAGACCCGGCGGGTGGAGGTGGGCGTCGAGGCCCGCGAGCTGGCCTTCTGGGACGTCGATGACCATGACTGGCGGGTCCCCTCGGGCGCCTTCAGCGTCGAGGTGGCGCGATCCTGCCAGCAGATCGTCGAGGTCCGCGAACTGCGGGTCACCGGAGGTGTCGACCACGCCGCCGAGAAGGCCTGGACGCCGCTGGTGGCGGCATCCGAGGAGGCCTTCGCCGCCCGGCTGGGCAGGCCGGTGCCGGCCGAGCCGCCCGCCCGTCCGTTCACCGCGACCTCGGTGCTGCGCGAGACCCGCAGCCATCCGGTGGGCGCTGCGATCCACGCGATGATCATGCGGCGGGTGGCGGCCAGCCAGCCCGACCCGAGGTTCCGCCGGATGATGGAGCACACCGTCGACGAGTTGCCGCTGAGGAATCTGCCCGCCCTGTCGGCGGGAGTGGTGCCGCCCGAGGCGGTTCCGGTTCTGGTCGATGTGCTCAACGGGGCGCCCGACGACATTCTTCGTCGCTCGGTGGGAGGGGCGGCCGGTCTCGGCCGGGACTTGGTCGACACCCTGATCGGTTCGGGCCGGAAGGTGTGGGACGAGATCGGCTCGAGGTGGGGGAGGTTCCAGCGCTGATCTGCGGCCGCTGGGCCCCGGCCGCTGACTCGCGGCCTCGGGGACCGGCCTCCGGGTCCCGGGAGAGCGCCACGGAACGGCGGACATGCACAGGTCCCGGTGCCATCTCTGGCACCGGGACCTGTGTTCTCCTCGTAGCGGGGACAGGATTTGAACCTGTGACCTCTGGGTTATGAGCCCAGCGAGCTACCGAGCTGCTCCACCCCGCGTCGGCCCCGACATTGTTGCACGCGGGCCCTGCCCGACACAAACTCGCCGAGGCCGGGCGACCGGGACCACGAGTTCGACCACCACTGCGCCGAGACACAGATATCCCGGTGCCATCTCTGGCACCGGGATATCTGTCTTCCTCGTAGCGGGGACAGGATTTGAACCTGTGACCTCTGGGTTATGAGCCCAGCGAGCTACCGAGCTGCTCCACCCCGCGTCGCAAGAGGAAACACTACCGTCCGGGCACCACAAGGGCAAATCGTGGGCCCGGCGGACCCGACCTGTCCGGACCTGCCAGGTGCTCGCGCCATCATGGACGGGTGAACTGGAGAGGTCTGCTCGATGCGCTGCTGGTACGGCTGGGCGCCACGATCGGCGCCGGCCGGCCGGTGGTCCCGGGGTGGCCGCCCGGCGCCCTGGCGCTGGCCGTGCTGAGCGTCCTGGTGCCACCGGTCTGGCGGGTGATCCGGCCGGTCGTGACCCTGGTCCACGAGCTGGGCCACGCCGGGGTCGGTCTGCTGTGCGGGCGCCGCTTCTCGGGATTCGTCATCAGCCCCGACATGTCGGGACACACCGTCACCGTGGGACGACGCCACGGGCCTGCCGTGGTGCTCACCGCGGTGGCCGGCTACCCGATGCCCGCCCTGGTGGGTGCGGCAGCCATCCAGGCGGCGGTCGGCGGTCATGCCGGTGCGGTGCTGCTGGCGGTCCTGCTGATCCTCCTCGGCGTGCTGGTGCGGGTGCGTTCCCTGTTCACGATGGCCTGGGTGGTGGCCCTGGCCGCCGCCGTCGGCGCGCTGTGGTGGAGCGGAACCCCTCGGTGGTCGGCCGCCGCGGTGGTGTGGTTGGGCGCGGTGCTGGTGGTCGGCGCCTGGCGACACCTGGTGGCGGTGGCCGTGCACGGCGATCGCGACCAGGATCCGGGAGCGCTGGCCCGCCTCACCGGCGTCCCGGCGGCGCTGTGGTGCCTCGTCATGGCGGTGCCGGTGGCCGCATGCAGCTGGTGGGCCTGGCGCGCCCTGGCCGGACCCCTCGGTCCGCTGCTCGGTGGTGCGCTGCGGTGACGGACTCGCAGACCCTGTCCCTGGAAACGCGTTCCCTGCCGGGCCCGGTCCTCGGAGTCATTGTGGGAACCGACCAAGATCGGCGGCCGGTCTCGCAAGATTGCCGCCGTGCGCGATGAATGCGGTCCCTCGGGTGAGGACTCGGTCGGTGGAAGGCCCACGGGATGCGTAGGCTCATGGCCCACCAGAACGGGAAGGAGGATGCCATGGGAAGACTGTTGCGGGCGGTCGCGGTGATCGGTGCCGCCGCGCTGGCACTGACCGGTCTGGCGGGCTGCTCCCCCGAGCGGCCGCAGAGCACCCTGGTGATCGGGGCAACGGCGGCCCCGGCGACCCTCGACCTGGTCTCCAACACCGCGGCGGCGATTCCCCAGGTGCTGCTCTACAACGTCTACGAGACCCTGGTGAGGGTCGACGACTCCGGCACCCTGCGACCCCTGCTCGCCCGGCAGTGGACGGTGAGCCCCGACGGGCTGACCTACACCTTCACCCTCGACGACCGGGCCCGGTTCGCCTCCGGAGCCCGGGTGGACGCCGCCGCGGTGGCGGCCTCCCTGAACCTGCTGCGCTCCAAGAAGTCCGGCCCGGTGCTCCAGACCCAGCTCTCGGCCATCCGGTCGATCGACGCCGAGGGGGAGCGGGTGGTGCTGAGACTGGCCCACCGCGACAACCTGCTGATCTACAACCTGGCGGGCAGCGCCGGGGTGGTCATCGACCTGGCCCACACCCGAGACCTCGCGGTCCACCCCGCCGGCTCGGGCCCCTACCGGGTCACCGGCTTCTCACCGGGCCAGGAGGTCGACCTCCAGGTCTCCCCGACGGCCTGGCACGAGCGCCCCCAGGTCCGCAGCATCCGGTTCAGCTACTACTCCGACCCCACCTCGCAGACCGCCGCCCTGCTGTCGGGGGATCTCGACGTCGTCACCGACCTGCCCACCCCCCAGGCCCTCTCCCGGTTCTCCGACCCCAGCAGGTTCACCGTGTGGCGCGGCACCACCAACGGCGAGGTGGTGCTCGGACTCAACAACTCCACCAGGGCGCTGTCGGACCGGCGGGTCCGCCAGGCGATCCTGATGGCCATCGACCGGCGGGGACTGATGGACGTCGTCTCCAACGGCCAGGGCACCCTGATCGGATCGATGGTGCCACCCACCGACCCCTGGTACACCGACCTGTCGACCCGCTGGCCCTACGATCCCGCCCGCGCCCGCGCCCTGCTCAAGCAGGCCGGATACGGCCACGGCCTCACCCTTCGACTGAGGGTCCCGAGCCTTCCCTACGCCACCGCCTCCACCCGGGTCATCACCTCGATGCTGGCCCGGATCGGGATCACGGTGGTCACCGACGAGCTGGAGTTCCCGGCCCGCTGGCTCGACGTCGTCTACACCCGCGCCGACTACGACATGACCGTCATCGCCCACGTCGAGCCCCGCGACATCGTCAACTGGGCCAGCCCCACCTACTACTGGCGATACCGCAACCCCGCCTTCAGCGCGTTGGTGAGCCAGGCGATCAGCGGCCCCGCCGACCAGTCGACCGCCAGGATGCGACAGGCCTCCGTCATGCTGGCCGACGACGCCGCCAGCGACTTCCTCTACCTGATGCCGAAGATCACCGTGACCCGCGCCGGAGTCACCGGGCTGCAGCACAACGCCGCCAGCCTGAGCTTCGACCTCACCTCGGTCCGGGAGTCCCGATGACTGTGCTGCGGCGCCTGGCCCGCCCCCTGGTCGAACTGCTGATCAGCCTGCTGATCGCCTCGGTCATCGTCTTCGCCCTGCTCAACCTGCTGCCCGGAGACGTCGCCCAGGTGATGCTGGGCACCAATGCCGACCCCGCGGCGGCGACCGCGCTGCGCCACCAGCTCGGCCTGGACCGACCCCTCACCGCCCGATACCTGGACTGGATGGGGCACCTGCTGAGCGGGAACCTGGGCGCCTCGGCGATCACCGGGGAACCGATCGCCCCCGAGATCGTCTCCCGACTGGCGGTGACCGGCTGGCTGGTCGTCGGGGCCATGGCGCTGGCGATCGCGGCCTGCATCCCGGTCGGGATCTACGCGGCCGTGCACCGGCGCAGGGTGCGTGGTCTGGTCGTCTCGGTGGCGTCCCAGATCCTCATGAGCGTCCCCGCCTTCCTGGCCGGGATCCTGCTGATCCTGCTCTTCTCGGTCACCCTCGGCTGGTTGCCGGCCGGCGGCTACACGCCGCTGCTGGACAGCCCCTGGCAGTGGTTCCGCCATCTCCTGCTGCCGGTCTGCGCCCTGGCGATCGTGCAGTCGGCGGTGCTGGCCCGGTACGTGCGCAGCGCCTTCATCGACATCCTCGCCGACGACCATCTGCGAACCGCCCGGGCGGTCGGCTGGCGGCTGCGGCCCGCACTGATCCGGCACGGCCTGCGCAACGCCTCGATCAGCCTGGTGACGGTGGTCGGCCTGCAGCTGTCGACCCTGCTGGTCGGGGCGATCGTCGTGGAGCAGGTCTTCGTCATCCCCGGGCTGGGCTCCTACCTGCTGGACGCCGTCTCCCTGCGGGACCTCACCGTGGTCGCCGACGTCGTGATGATCCTGGTGGGGCTGGTGCTGCTCATCACCTTCCTGGTGGACACCCTGGTCATTCTCATCGACCCGCGGTTGCGGGTGTCCTCGGGCCTGGAGGGGGCGCAGTCATGAGACGTGCTGGACTGGTGATCGGATCGGTACTGATCGGCGTCATCCTGGTCGCGGCCGTGGTGTCGGTGTTCTGGACCCCCGTCGACCCCTCCCTGGTGGTGCCCGCCGAACGACTCCAGGGGCCGTCCCTGCACCACCTGCTGGGCACCGACGGGTTCGGCGCCGATATCGCCTCCAGACTGCTGGTGGGAGCCCGGATCGGCCTGCTGGTCGGCGTCGTCTCGGTGGTCATCGCCGCCGGGCTGGGAGTGCCCTGGGGAATCGCCTCGGCGATGCTCAACCGGCCCTGGTCACGGGTGGCCTCCCGGGCCTCCGACCTGCTCTACGCCTTCCCCGCCCTGCTGCTGGCCATCATTCTGGCCGCGGCGGTCGGCGGGTCGACGCTGACCGGAATGATCGCCATCGGGGTGTCCACCGTGCCGGTCTTCGCACGGATCACCCGATCGGCGACCTGGCAGGTGATGAGTCAGGACTACGTGCTGGCCGCCCGCTCCTCGGGGATCAGCTCCTGGGGCATCGCCCGCAGCCATGTGCTGCCCAACATCGCACCGCTGATCGGGGTCCAGGCCTCGGTCTCCTACGGGATGGCGATCCTCGCCGAGGCGGCGCTGAGCTACCTCGGCCTGGCCACCCCGGCCACCGTTCCCACCTGGGGCAGGATGCTGCGCGACAGCCAGACCTACCTGTTCAACAGCCCCGTCCAGACCCTGTGGCCCGGACTGGCGATCGCCGCCGCGGTGATGGGGTTCACCCTGCTGGGGGACGGCCTGAGGGACTTCCTCGATCCACGCCTGCGGGAGCTCAGATGACGACAGCCGGAGACGAGACAACCAGCCCGGTCGACCGGAGGACCACCGCGGCGTCCCCGAGGGAGGCGGGACTGCTGGCCGTGGACCATCTCAGCATCGACTTCGGACGACGCCACCGGCCGGCGGTCCGCGACATCGGGTTCACCATCGCACCGGGTCAGCGCCTCGGTCTGATCGGTGAGTCGGGGTCGGGCAAGTCGGTCACCGCCCTGGCCCTGATGGGCCTGCTGCCCGACAACGCCCACGTCAGCGGCTCGGTCCGCTGGCGGGGCCGCGAGCTGCTGGGCCTGGGCGACCGCGAGATGTCGCGGCTGCGCGGGGACCAGATGACGATGGTCTTCCAGGAGCCGATGACCGCCCTGGACCCCACCATGAAGGTCGGCCGGCAGGTCGCCGAGGCGCTCCGGCTCCACAACTCCTCGGCCTCCTCGGCGCGACAGGCCGTGGTGGAGATGCTCGAGCAGGTGGGTCTGACCGAGCCGCACCGGGTCGCCGAGTCCTACCCTCACCAGCTGTCGGGGGGCCAGCGGCAACGGGCCCTGATGGCGATGGCGCTGGTCAACAGCCCGGACCTGGTGATCTGCGACGAGCCCACCACCGCCCTGGACGTCACCGTCCAGGCGCGCGTGCTGAAGATCCTCGACGAGGTGCTGGACGCCGTCGGCGCGGCCTGCCTGTTCATCTCCCACGACCTGGCCGTGGTCTCCCAGGTGTGCGCCGATATCATGGTGATGCGCGACGGGTCCCTCGTCGAGAGCGGACCGGTCGACCGGGTGCTCAGCCACCCCGAGCATCCCTACACCCGCCGGCTGCTGCGGGCGGCCCAACTGGATCTGGTCGAGCCCGGCCAGCGGATCATCCTGGAGGACGAATGAGCGACTCCGCAGTTCCCGACTCCGCAGTTGCCGACTCCACTGCTCCCGAGCCTGTGCCCGAGCTGGAGGCCAGCCACCTCAGCCTGCATCTGGGACGCTCCCGCGGCGGCCTCCAGGTGCTGGACGATCTCAGTCTCAAGGTTCGAACCGGCCGCCGGATCGGACTGGTGGGTGAGTCCGGATCGGGCAAGTCCACCCTGCTGAGGGTGCTCGCCGGACTTCAGCGACCCGACTCCGGGCAGGTGAGGTTCCGTGGACGCTCGATCCTGGGCAGGCGTCCGGGACAGCTCGCCGACCTGCGTGCCGACGTCGCCCTGGTGCTGCAGGATCCGCGTTCCTCCCTGGATCCCCGGATGAGCGTGGCACGCACCATCACCGAGCCGCTGCGCTCCCCGGTGCTGAGCGGCGCGGCGGGTTCGCGGGAGCAGGTGCGCCAACGGCTGGTCCAGGTGATGACCGAGGTCGGTCTCGACCCTGCCACCGCGGGGCGCTTCCCCCACGAGTTCTCCGGGGGGCAGCGTCAGCGGATCGCGATCGCCCGGGCCCTGGTCACCCGTCCCGACGTTCTGCTGGCCGATGAACCGGTCTCGGCGCTGGACGTCTCGGTGCGCGCCCAGGTGCTCAACCTCCTCACAGAGTTGGTGAGTGCCCGCAACCTCACGATGGTCTTCGTCTCCCACGACCTCACCGTGGTGCGCCACCTGTGCGACGAGGTGGCGGTGATGCAGCACGGCGCGATCGTGGAGTCAGGCGATCTGGCGCGGGTCTACGCCGACCCCCAGCACCGGGTGACCCGGGAACTGCTGGCGGCGGTGCCACGCATCAGAACCTGAACTGGCCGCCGCGCACCCCGCCGCCGTGCACTCTGCCCCCGGGCGCCCCCATTACCACCCGGCGGCGCTGCTTCCATCGTGTGAGACGGCCATTTCAGGCTCCCTAGACTAGGGCGACATGAAGGCACTCCTGCTCGAGAACATCCACGACGAGGCCGTCAGGACCCTACGATCCGAAGGCTACGAGGTGGAGAGGCTCAGCAAGGCTCTCGGGGAGGACGCGCTGATCGAGGCCCTGGACGGCGTCGACCTGCTGGGCATCCGATCGCGCACCGGCGTCACCAAGCGTGTCATCGAGGCCCGGGGGAGTTCGCTGACAGCCGTCGGGGCGTTCTGCATCGGCACGAACCAGATGGACCTGGACGCCCTGGCGGAGGCCGGTGTGGCGGCCTTCAACGCCCCCTACTCGAACACCCGGTCGGTGGTCGAACTGGTGATCGCCGAGATCATCGCGCTGGCCCGGCGACTGGGCGACCGCAACACCCAGATGCACCACGGGTCCTGGCGCAAGACCGCGGTCGGCTCCCACGAGATCCGCGGCCGCAAGCTCGGCATCGTCGGCTACGGCAATATCGGCTCGCAGCTGTCGGTCGTCGCCGAGGCGCTCGGCATGCAGGTGTGGTTCTACGACGTCGCCGACAAGCTGCCGATGGGCAATGCCCACAAGTGCGAGTCCCTGGAGGAACTGCTCCAGACCGTCGAGACGGTGAGCATCCACGTCGACGGACGTCCCGACAATGTCGGCATGTTCGGCGCCGCCGAGTTCGAGATGATGCGGCCCCGGTCGCTCTTCCTCAACCTGTCGCGCGGCAGTATCGTCGACATCGACGCGCTGGCCGAGAACCTGCGGACCGGACACATCGCCGGCGCGGCCCTCGACGTCTTCCCCAGCGAACCCAGGTCCGGCGACGAGCCCTTCGTCTCCCCGCTCACCACTCTCGACAACGTCATCCTCACCCCCCATGTCGGCGGATCGACCCAGGAGGCCCAGGTCGACATCGGCCGCTACGTCGCCAACAAGCTCATCGACTACACGGAGAACGCGTCGACGAGCATGAGCGTCAACCTGCCCGACATCTCCCCGGCGCCCAGGTCCGGGACCAGGATCGGACACCTGCACCACAACATCCCCGGGGTGATGGCCCACCTCAACCGGCTGGTCGCCGACTACGGCGGCAATGTCACCTACCAGGCCCTGGCCACCCGCGACGAGCTGGGCTACGCCGTCGTCGACATCGACGAGACCGACCGCGACCTGCTGTCCCAGGTGGCGCACCTGGAGGGCACCATCAGGGCCCGGGTGCTCTGAGCCCGCCCGACACAAGCAGACACAGGACACCGGGCCCCGCCGATCCGTGATCGGCGGGGCCCCTGCACGCCCGGGGCGAGGCGAGCCGCCCGCGACGACTCAGTCCGTCGGGTCGGCCCGCACCATCGCCAGGGCCTCGTCGTGCAGCAGCCCGTTGCTGGCCATCGCATTGGGCCCCCAGGGTCCGTCGGCCCCCTCCAGGGAGGTGAACCGACCACCGGCCTCCCGCACGATGACGTCCAGGGCCGCCATGTCGTGGAGGTTCAGATCGGGCTCGCAGGCCAGATCGACCGACCCCTCGGCCACCAGCATGTAGGACCAGAAGTCGCCGAAGGCGCGGGTCCGCCACACCGTGCGCATCAGCTCGCCGAAACCGCGACCCCGACCGCTCTCCACCCAGCCGTGCAGGGAGGAGTAGGACAGGAAGGCGTCCTCCAGCCGGGCGACCCCCGAGACGTGCATGGGCCGGGCCTTGAGCAGGGAGGTCCCGGTCCACGCCCCCGATCCCTCGGCGGCCCACCAGCGGCGCCTCAGCGCAGGAGCCGAGACCACCGAGGCCACCACATGGTTCTCGACGCTCAACCCGATGAGGGTGGCCCACACCGGGACCCCGCGCACATAGTTGGCGGTGCCGTCGATCGGGTCGACGATCCAGCGACGCGGGCCCTGCCCGGAGTCGTCGCGCTCTTCGCCGTGGACGGCGTCGCGGGAGCGGCTCTTCGCCAGGGTGCGGCGCACCGAGTCCTCCACCGCCAGGTCGGCGTCGCTCACCTCGGTGTGGTCGGGCTTGGAGGAGACGTGCAGGTCCGCGGCACGGAAGCGGGCCATCGTGATGGAGTCGGCGTCGTCGGCCATCAGATGGGCCAGGCGCAGGTCATCGGTGTAGTCGGTCATGGCCCCACGCTAGTGAATAGAGTTGACCCATGCCCGACCTGTCCAGCGACCCGGCGACCACCCCCTCCGCGCAGACCCCAGGGAGCCCGCCCCCGGCCGACGAGCTGGTGACCACCCGCCACACCCTGGAGACCCCCGAGGGGACCCTCCACTACACCGCGGTCACCGGCCGGATCCTGGTCGGCACCGAGGAGATCGCCGACGGGGTGGCCAGGGGCACCGTCCCCACCGCACTGATGGGTGTCACCGGCTACACCCTCGACGACGCCGATGCGGCCACCCGTCCCATCACCTTCGTCTTCAACGGAGGGCCGGGATCGGCGTCGATGTGGCTGCACATGGGGCTGGTCGGTCCCCGGGTGGTCGACGCGGGCACCCCGAGCGCCCCCGCAGTCGCACCCTTCCGGCTCATCGACAACCCGCACACCCTGCTGCGCGGCAGCGACATCGTCGTCATCGACGCCATGTCGACCGGCTACTCGCGGGTGGTCGACGGAACCCGGCCGGGCCGCTGGCACGGCTGGAAGGCCGATGTCGAGCAGGTCGCCGAACTGATCCGGGTATGGTGCACCCGCAACGACCGGTGGACCAGCCCGATCTACCTGCTGGGGGAGTCCTACGGCACGGTGCGCGCGGTGAGCGTGGCCGAGCGCCTCCAGGAGGCCCACGGGATGTACCTGGCCGGCATCGTGCTGATCTCCAGTGTCCTGGACTTCGGCTCCCAGGACTTCGACAACCTGCGCTGGGACCAGGCCTGCATCCACTTCCTGCCCAGCTACGCGGCGATCGCCTGGTACCACGGCAGGCACCCCGGCCGCACCCTGGCGGAGGTGCTGGCCGAGGCCGAGGAGTTCGCCGACGGACGCTACCGGCTCGCCCTGGCGAAGGGGCGCCGGCTGGGGGCCGAGGAGCGCTCCCGGGTGGTGGCGGAGCTGGCCCGGATCGCCGGACTGTCACCCCAGTACGTCGACCGGTGCGACCTGAGGATCGAGCACATGCGGTTCTGCACCGAACTGCTGCGCTCCGAGGGACGGACCGTCGGCCGGATCGATGGCCGGTACACCGGCCCGTCGCGTTGCGGCACCGACGAGATGATGGACGCCGACCCCTCCGGCGATGCCACCCTGGGCGCCTTCACCGCCGCCACCCAGCACTACCTGCGCCATGAGCTCGGCAGTCGTTCGGAGGCGGAGTACCGGGTCTCCTCCGACCTGTGGAAGCACTGGAACTACCACGAGTTCGAGGGCCGGCCGGTCAATGTCACCGACAAGCTGGAGCGGGTGATGCGGGCCCAGCCCGGCCTGCGGCTGCGCATCGAGTACGGCCGCTACGACCTGGCCACCCCGTACTTCGCCGCCCAGGACATGGTCGACCACCTCCGCCTGCCCCAGCAGGCCTTCGACCGGATCGAGAACGCCTGGTTCGAGACCGGCCACATGCCCTATCTCACCGACCGTGCCGAGGAGGCCGACCAGATCTGCGCCTTCCTGGAGGGATTCGACCGGCACTGAGTCCTGGGTCGGAGTCCTGAGGTCGGGCTCGCAGAGGCCGGGGCCGCAGAGGTCTGATCACTGGGTCCGGGCGGCGTCCAGACGGCGGAAGGAGTCCAGTCTGGCCGCCGAGATCCGGCCGGCCGCCAGCGCCTCGTCGAGCCCGCACTCGGGGCTGCCGGCGGTGTGCGGGCAGCCGCGCGGGCAGTCGGCGGTGAACGGGTCCAGGTCGGGGAAGGCCGCCAGGACGTCGTCGGCGGTGACATGGGACAGCCCGAATGACCGCACCCCGGGGGTGTCGATGATCCATCCGCCCTCGGGCAGCGGCAGGGCGAGTGCCGAGGTGGAGGTGTGCCGACCCCGCCCGGTCACCTCGTTGACCTCGCCGGTGCGCCGGCTGACTCCGGGCACCAGGGCATTGATGAGCGTCGACTTGCCCACCCCGGAGTGTCCGACCAGCACGGTGACCCGATCGGTCAGCAGGTCGCGCAGCGGTGCCAGGTCCGAGCCGGGAGAGCTGGTGACCACCGGAACCCCGAGCGGCCGGTACATCGCGGCCAGCTCGTCGGCGGGCGCCAGATCGGCCTTGGTGAGGCACAGCACCGGCTCGGTGCCCGCCTCGTAGGCGGCCACCAGGATCCGGTCGATCATCCCGGTGCGCGGCGGCGGGTCGGCCAGTGCGGTGACGATGAAGATCTGGTCGGTGTTGGCGACGATCGGACGCTCGTAGGGGTCGGTGTCATCGGCGGTCCGGCGCAGCACATTGCGGCGCTTCTCGGTCTCGGCGATCCTCGCCAGGGTGCCCTCGGCCCCCGAGGTGTCGCCGTCCAGCCGGACCCGGTCCCCGACGATCACCGAGCGCCGACCCAGCCGCCGGGCCTTGGCGGCGACGACCTCCTGACCACTGGCAGGGATCGCGGCCCCCTGGTGGTCCCGGCGATGGGGGTGGTGCTTCTGCTGGTGGCCGTGGACCTGGTCGTCGAGCATGACCCGGTAGCGGCCCCGGTCGATCCCCAGCACGGTGCCCATCGGCAGGGTGGAGTAGTCGGGACGGTTCTTGGTCCTCGGCCGGGTACGCCGGGGCCGGTCGTAGGCGTCCTCGTCATTGGTGTCGATCCCCGAGGAGGCCAGCCGGCGGGGGCTCATCGGGGACCGATCATGTCGGACCACATCTGCGGGAAGTCGGGCATCGTCTTGGAGGTGCAGGAGACGTCGTCCAGCACGACGCCGGAGACCACCAGGCCGATCAGTGCGGCGGCGTGGGCCATCCGGTGGTCGTCGTGGCAGCGCAGAAGGGCGCCGTGCAGGGCGGCGGGGCCCCGACCCTCCACGACCAGGCCGTCGGGGGTCTGGCGGACCTCGGCTCCGACCGCCGACAGCTGCTCCTCCAGGGCGGCCAGCCGGTCGGTCTCGTGGCCGCGGATGTGGGCCACCCCGCTGATCCGGGTCCGGCCGTGGGCCAGGGCCGCCAGGGCGGCGACCACCGGGGTGAGTTCGCTGGCCTCGTGGAGGTCCACCTCGGCGTCGTGGAGCTGTTCGCCCCCGATGACGCTCAACCGGTCCCCGGATCGCGCGACCCGGGCGCCCATCGACCGGGCGACGTCCAGGAAGTCGACCCCGGGCTGGGTGGTGCGCTCCGGCCACCCCGGGATGGTCAGGCGGCCGGCGGTGACCATCGCGGCGGCCAGGAAGACCGCGGCGTTGGTGAGATCGGGCTCCACGGTGGCATCCATCGCGGCGATCGGGCCGGGGCGGACCCGCCAGTGATCCGGATCGGGGGTGCTCACCTCGACCCCCCGCTCGGCGAGCATCGTGCAGGTCATCGCGATGTGGGGGGCCGAGGGCACCGCCGGACCGCGATGGCGCAGGTCGATGCCGTGGGGGTAGCGGGCCCCCGACAGCAGCAGGGCGGAGACGAACTGGCTGGATCCCGAGGAGTCGATGGTCGCGCGGGGCCCGCCCAGACGGGCCGGCGGGTCGACGGTGAACGGCAGCCGGTCACCCTCGACCCGCACCCCGAGCTGGGACAGGCCCTCGAGGACCGGTGCCACCGGGCGTGCCGAGGCCGCCGGGTCGCCGATGAACCGGGTGGGTCCGGGAGCGGTCGCCGCGGCGGCCGGCAGGAAGCGCATCACGGTGCCGGCCAGCCCGCAGTCCACGGGCTTCTCGGCATGGTGCAGTCGGTCGGGTGGCAGGATCCTCAGGCGGCCGGGGCCCAGCTCCTGGAAGCCGACACCGAGGGCGGTCAGACCGGCCCTCATGAGCGTGGTGTCACGGCTGCGCAGTACCCCGTCGAGGGTGCTGGGGCCGTCGGCCAGACCGGCCAGCAGCAGGGCGCGATTGGTCTGGGACTTCGACCCGGGGACGACCACCTGGGCGTCCACCGGGCCCGGGGCAGTCGGCGCGGGCCAGCCGGACTCAGGCACCGATCTGCTCTCGGACCTTCTTCTGGGCCTTGCGGGAGGCCTTCGCCAGCTTCTTCTGGCTCTTGCGGGCGGTCTTGGAGGCCTTGTCCTGGAGGTCCTGGGCGCCACTGCTGACGGCCTGTCGGCGCTGGTCGGCCCGCCAGGCGAGGCTGGGCCGTCCGGCGGTGTCGCGGGAGGCCATCATCGCGGCTCCCAGCAGGGCGACATTGCGCAGCAGGATGCGACGTCCGGCAGCCCTCTCCTCCTTGGACAGGGTCTTGTCGGGAACCGAGGCGATGACATGGGGAACCATCGTGAGGGCCACCGTGGCGGCGCCGACCCGGCGCAGCAGGCCGGTGGCCATCGCCAGCCCGCCGAGGGCCTGTGCCGCACCGCTGAGACGCACCAGGGACTTGGTGTCCTCGGGGATCCGGGCGCTCACCGACGGCGGCAGAGTCCGCTGGAGCAGCGGGACGAGGCGGTCGGCGACCGGTTCGGCGTCGGCCACGAAGGAGTCGGGCTTCACCGCGGAGTTGGTCCCGTTGACGATGAAGTAGCTTGCGAACAGGGTTCGGCCCAGGCCGCGAATGATGCTCATGCCTCTATTCCTACCGTCTCCGGGCGGTCGGCGGAAGCAGATCGTGCCAACGAAGTCGGTTTCCGCCCGGCGTCCGGGCCGGTCGGGGCGGCCAACGGGCCGGTCCGGGCGGGAATACCGTGCCGGTACAGGCGTTAGGTGCTGTATGGCTTGTGCAATGCTGTGCCGCGAGCGCACCGCTCCGGTCCCGGGTCGTCGGGCCGGTGGGCTGGTCGCCCCGGGACGTCATGGGTCCGGTGGACTACGCTTGCAGCCGATGACCATCCCTGACACACCGACAGATGACGGGGCAGTCCCGGATCTGGCCGAGGAGACCGACGCGCAGCGGGCCGAACGGTTCGAGCGCGATGCGATGGGCTACCTCGACCAGCTCTACGGCGCCGCCCTGCGGATGACGCGCAATGCGGCTGACGCGGAGGACGTCGTCCAGGAGACCTACGCCAAGGCCTTCTCCTCGTTCAAGCAGTTCAGACCGGGCACCAACCTCAAGGCGTGGCTGTTCCGGATCCTCACGAACACCTACATCAACACCTACCGCAAGGCTCAGCGGCGTCCCCAGACCTCCGACGACGAGAATGTCGAGGACTGGCAGATCGCCCGCGCGGCCTCACACCAGGCGACCGGGCTGCGGTCGGCGGAGGTCGAGGCGCTGGACACGATGCCCGACGCCCAGGTGCTGAAGGCCCTCGAGGGGCTGTCGGACGACTTCCGTCAGGTCGTGATGCTGGCCGATGTCGAGGGCTTCTCGTACAAGGAGATCGCTCAGATCATGGGAACCCCGATCGGCACCGTGATGTCGCGACTCAACCGGGCCCGCAAGCAGTTGCGGGCCCAGCTGGTCGATGTGGCCGGCGCCCACGGGATCGGCCCGCTGGCCGGCAAGGTCGACCAGGAGACCCTGGATCAGGAGGTGCACTCATGAGCGCACAAGACGCCTTCTTCCCGGAACCCTCGCACTGTCCCGAGGAGGCGTGCGACTGGGCCCTGGGCCATCTCCAGGCCTTCCTGCACGGCGAACTCGACGAACAGGAGGCCGACACCTTCCGGCGTCACCTCGCCGCCTGCGAGTCCTGCCTGGACGAGGCCGATCTGGAGGCCGCTGTCAGCCGGGCACTGAGACGCTGCCACCACACGGTGCGCGCCTCCTCGTCGCTGCGGATGAGGGTCGTGCGGCTCCACATCGAGGGCTGAGACACCGCGAACAGATCCCGCGCACAGACAACCGCGTAAAGACGCGAACAGGGCTCCCGTCCTCGGACGGGAGCCCTGTTGCATCCCCGGTCACGGAGCCGGGGACGGCGCACCGGATGGTGCGTCAGATCAGGCGTTGGGACGCTTGCCGTGATTGGCGTTCTTCTTGCGACGCGCGCGACGCTTACGACCAGTCTTGCCCATGGCGCTCTCCTCAGCTCGGTCCACCCTCCCCACGGAGGGGCCGCGTGGATGCGCGGCAACGACCATATATTCTGCCCCACTGAGCCGCCTCGTCCAAATGGCCTGCCGCCACGCCCGGATCTCGCAGCCCTGTCCCGGACGGCGGTGGCCGATCGGGAGGCCGTGAGGGGCACCGGAGAGTGCGGACCGGGAACCGGGCCATAGAGTGTGACCATGCCCTCAATGGACCGTTTCATGGCGAGCCACAGCCGTCTCAACGCCGACGACGTCTCGTGGTTGGGCGAGGTCGTCGAGGAGTGGCAGATCCTCGCCGATATGTCCTTTTCCGACCTCATCCTCTGGCTCCCCGACGAGAACCCGCAGATCTACTGGGCGGCCGCCCAGATCCGTCCCGACACCGGACCCACCGCACTGGAGGACGACGTGGTGGGGGAGTCGATCGCCTACGACGACGAGAACCTCGTCACCGAGGCGTTCATGAGCGGCCAGATGTGCGAGACCAGCAACAACAAGCTGTCGGCCGGAATCCCGGTCGATGTCTGGGCCATTCCGGTGATCCGCCACGGCGAGGTCATCGCGGTGGTGGAGAGGCACACCAACCAGATGGGGGTGCGGGCCCCCGGGTCGACCGAGGACAACTACCTGGAGATCGCTGGCATCCTCTCGGAGATGCTGCACCACGGCCAGTTCCCGCTCTTCCCCGGACACGACCGGGCCCTGGCGCCCGGGGTGACAGACGGCGTCCTGAGGGTCGCGACCACCGGAATGGTGACCTATGCCAGCCCCAACGCGATGTCGGCCTTCCGCAAGCTCGGACTGTCGGGGGATCTGGACGGGGAGTACCTCATCCCGGTGGTGCGGGAACTGTGCCCCAATCTGCGCGACGTCGGCCAGACCGTGGGGATGGACCTGGAGGGTCGCTCGCTGCGGGAGACCGACATCGAGAACGCCGAGGCGACGCTGAGGGCACGGGTGCTGCCACTGCGCACCTGGCTTGACGACTTCGAGGTGCCCGCGGGCACCCTCATCCTGGTGCGCGACCTCACCGAGCTGCGCACCAGGGACCGGCAGCTGGTGACCAAGGACGCCACCATCCGGGAGATCCATCACCGGGTCAAGAACAACCTGCAGACGGTGGCGGCCCTGCTGCGGCTGCAGTCGCGGCGAATGACCAATGACGACGCCAGACTCGCCCTCAAGCAGGCGATGGCCAGAGTCTCGGCGATCGCGGTGGTGCACGAGATCCTGTCCCAGAACTTCGATGACGTCGTCGAGTTCGACGACGTCATCGACCGGATCCTGCGAATGGTCGGCGACGTCGCGGCCTCCTCGGGCCGGGTGGTCGCGCGGCGGGAGGGGAGCTTCGGAAAGGTCCGCGCCGATGTCGCGACGGCCCTGTCACTGGCCACCACCGAGCTGTGCCAGAACGCGATCGAGCACAGTCTGGCCTCCTCCTCGGGAGAGGTGGTGGTCCACCCCTACCGCAGGGCGGGACTGCTCATCGTGGAGATCTGGAATGACGGAAAACCGCTTCCGGAAGGATTCAGCCTCTCGGACCACCGCAAGTCCCTGGGACTGTCGATCGTCACGACTCTGGTCCAGGACCTCGGTGGCACCTTCACCCTCGAGAACAATCCCGACGGGAGAGGTACCCGGGCCACCATCAGCGCCAGGGTCGATCAGCCGGGAACGCAGATCGGCTGATCGACGACGTCAGGCCCGCCGGACCCGGGAACGGGACTGGCGGCGCTTGATGGCTCGACGCTCGTCCTCGCTCATGCCGCCCCAGACGCCGTGATCCTGGCCGGCCTCGAGGGCCCAGGCGAGGCACTCGGTGCGCACCTCGCACCGCGCGCAGACTTTCTTGGCCTCCGCGATCTGTGCCAGAGCGGGACCGGTGTTACCGATCGGGAAGAACAGCTCCGGGTCCTCATCGAGGCAGGCAGCCTTGTGGCGCCAGTCCATGCGTATGTCACTCCTTCTCTGCCCACCTGGGGTGGGTGGAAACTCACGATGTCCGGTGGTCCGCGGGACGGTCCACGACCTCAACCCGGACGGTCGAACCGCAGGGGGTCAACGACCGCGTTATGGTCCGACCAATAAAGTCTGACAACAGGATCGGCCATTGGCAAGACCTTTTCCCGTATTGCGGACAGCTGGTCAGGGCCGGCGGTCAATCGTGCAGGCTCCCGACTGTCTGTCCTGTGCGAAACACCGCCCTTATGATATGCGAGGCGGACCGGTTCGGGAAGGGTTTTTCCGAGGGATGAGGTCCCGACACAAGGAGGCGGCTCGTGGCTCAACCCGGCGCAACAGGCGGGCACACCGTCCACCGCTCGGTGCGGTCGGCCACCGGGTGGGGTCTGCTGGCGGCCCTCGGCAGCTGGCTCTCGGCCCTGGTGATCGCCGGCGTCGCGGTGGCCGTGATGATCATCGGCCACGCCCTGTTCTCGGCCGGCGTCGGCGTGATGCTGCTGGTCTACGCCGGAATCCTCGGCCTCATCGGGTGGGCCGCCGCACGGGGCGTCGGGTGGGCGGACGGGCTGCTCATCGCGAGCTCCCTGGTCCACATCGCGGTGGTGGTCACCCTGGTCCGCTCGGGTGCACCGGCATGGTTCCTGGTCTTCCTGGTGCTGGGCGCCGTCGTCCTGCTGGCGGCCGTGATGCTGGCGGTCGGCCACCGCGGACCGACCGCCTGAGCGACCGAGCCGGTCACCCGAGTGGACCGATCACCAAGGGGATGCGCACAGCCCTGAGCAGGGATTCACTCCACTGCTCAGGGCTGTGCACGATCTTGCTCAGGCTGCACCTGATCTGCTCAGGGCTGTGCCAGGGCAGCGGTCAGCAGGTCCTCCTCCTCGGCCATGTGCACGCTGTGCTGGCCCACCGACGAGGCCGCCGACGGAGGCCTCGCCACCACGGTGAGGGTGTCCAGCAGGCCCGGCTCCAGGGAGGACACCGCCTCGCGGAGGTGGGCCTGCATGAACGGCCACGGGCCCTGGTTCGCCGGCTCCTCCTGAACCCATCGGACATCGTCGACGTGGCGGTAGGGGGCCAATGCCTCCACCAGCTGCCGGGTCGGCAGCGGGTAGAGCCGCTCCATCGAGATGATCGCCACCTTCTCGGTCAGGTGGGCCTGCTCGCGACGCCGAACCAGCTCCCAGCGCACCTTCCCGGTGCACAGGATGACCTGCCGGACACCCGAGGGATCGGAGATCGACTCATCGCTGATCACCGGACGCCAGTGACCCTCGGTGAAGTCCTCCACGGTGGAGGCGGCCGCCTTGTTGCGCAGCATCGACTTCGGGGTCGCGATGACCACCGGCCGGTGCAGATTCACGTAGGCGTGGTAGCGCAGCAGGTGGAAGTAGCTGGCTGCCGTCGAGGGCTGGCAGACCGCCATCGCCTCCTCGCTGCACAGCGAGAGGAACCTCTCCAGACGGGCCGAGGAGTGGTCGGGCCCCTGACCCTCGTAGCCGTGCGGCAGGAGCAGGACCACCCCCGACTTCTGCCCCCACTTGGATCCGGCCGAGGCGATGAACTCGTCGATGATGGTCTGGGCGACATTGGCGAAGTCGCCGAACTGCGCCTCCCAGAGCACCAGGGAGTCGGGCCGGGCCACCGAGTAGCCGTACTCGAAGCCCAGCGAGGCGTACTCGTTGAGGGGGGAGTCGTAGATGTCCAGGTGGCTCCTGGCTCCAGGGATGTGGTTCACCGGCACGTAGTGCTTGTTGGTGGCCCGGTCGACGATCGCGCCGAACCGCTGTGAGAAGGTGCCCCGGCGCGAGTCCTGTCCGGTGAGGCGCACGTGCAGCCCCTCGGCCACCAGCGATCCCAGGGCGAGCATCTCGGCCGAGGCCCAGTCGATCGGCCCCTGGCCGCGCAGCGCGCGGGCGCGCCTGGCCAGCTGGGGGGCGATCTTGGGGTGCGGGGTGAAGCTGGCGGGCAGCACCTCCTGGGCGGTGGCCACCCGGTCCATCATCTCGGCGCTGATGGCGGTGGGCCGGTCCTTGTTCTTCTTGCGCGGGTAGTCGGGCACCGAGTCGTAGGGCTGGGCCTTTGAGGTGGCGTTGCGAACCTCCTCGAAGGCGGTCTCGAGCTTCCTGCGGAAGCTCGTCATCGCCGCGTCGGCGTCCTCCAGGGTGATGTCCCCGCGGCCGATCAGGCTCTCGGTGTAGACCTTGCGGGTCGACCTCTTCTGGGTGATGAGGTCGTACATGTGCGGCTGGGTGAAGCTCGGGTCGTCGCCCTCGTTGTGACCGCGTCGCCGGTAGCAGAACAGGTCGATGACGACGTCGCCGTGGAAGGTCTGACGGTAGGCGAAGGCGATGTGCGCGGCGCGCACCACGGCCGCCGGGTCGTCCCCGTTGACGTGGATCACCGGCGCCGCGATCGACTTGGCCACCCCGGTGGCGTACTGGGAGGTGCGTCCCTCGGCCGGGGAGGTGGTGAACCCCACCTGGTTGTTGACCACCACGTGGATCGTGCCGCCGGTCCGGTAGGGCCGCAGCTGGCTCATCTGGAGGGTCTCGAAGACCACCCCCTGGCCGGCGAATGCGGCATCCCCGTGCATCAGGACGGGCAGCACCGGGAAGTGCGAGGAGTCCGCCAGAACGTCGAGCTTGGCCCGGCAGATTCCCTCCAGAACGGGGTCGACCGCCTCCAGGTGACTCGGGTTCGCGGCCACCGAGGCCTTGATGCTGTGCCCCGAGGGGGCGGTGAACCGGCCCTCGTCGCCGAGGTGGTACTTGACGTCGCCCGATCCCTGGGAGTTGGAGGGCTCGGCATTGCCCTCGAACTCCCGGAAGATCTGCCCGTAGGACTTGCCGATGATGTTGGCCAGAACGTTGAGCCGGCCGCGGTGCGGCATGCCGATGCACACCTCGTCGAGGCCCTGGTCGGCCGCCTGGGTGAAGATCGCAGCCAGCAGCACGATGGCGGACTCCCCGCCCTCCAGGCTGAACCGCTTCTGGCCGACGTACTTGGTCTGCAGGAAGGTCTCGAAGACCTCGGCGTCGGTGAGCTGATCGAGGATCCGCAGGTGCACATCGCGCGACAGCGGGGTGTGCACCCGCTCGAACCGGTCCTGGAACCAGCGTCGCTGCTCGTGGTCGGTGATGTGCATGTACTCGATGCCCATCGTGGAGGCGTAGGAGTCGCGCAGGATCTCCAGGATCTCGCGCAGCGTGAGGTTGGCGCGCTTCATGCCGCCGAAGTTGTTGACCGGGAAGGACCGGTCGAGGTCCCACAGGGTCAGGCCGTGGCTGTTGAGCATCAGGTCGTGGTGGTACCGCGGCTTGTACTCGAGAGGGTCCAGGTCGGCCGACATGTGGCCGAACTGCCGCCAGGCGTCGATGAGGGTGATGACGCGGACCTGTTTGCTCACCTGGTCGGGGCGGCTGGCCATCCGGTCGGGGGCCCACTGGACGGGCGCGTAGGGGATCCGCAGGGACTCGAAGATCTCCTCGTAGAATCGGTCGGCCCCCAGCAGCAGCTTGTGGATGCGGCGCAGGAACTCCCCGGACTGGGCGCCCTGGATGATCCGGTGGTCGTAGGTCGAGGTGAGGGTGGTCACCTTCGAGATGCCGAGCTCGGCGAGCCGGGTCGGGCTGCCGCCCTGCCAGCCGGCCGGGTAGTCGATCGATCCCATCCCCAGGATCATCCCCTGACCGGGCATCAGACGGGGCACCGAGTGGTTGGTGCCGATCCCGCCGGGGTTGGTGAGGGATGCGGTGACTCCCTTGAAGTCCTCGACGGTCAGGGTGTTCTTGCGGCCTTTCGCGACGATCTGCTCGTAGGCCGCCCAGAACTGGCTGAAGTCCATCGCCTCGGCGGCTCTGATGGCCGGCACCACGAGCTTGCGGGTGCCGTCGGCACCGACCACGTCGATCGCCAGCCCGAGATTGACCGAGGGGTTCTCGATGATGTGGGGCTTGCCGTCGATCTCGGCGTAGGCATTGTTCATCGCCGGGACGTCCTTGAGGGCCCGGACCATCGCGAAGCCGAGAATGTGGGTGAAGGAGACCTTGCCGCCCTTGTTCTGGCTCAGGAAACGGTTGATCATCAGGCGGTTCTCGATGACCAGCTTCATCGGGATGTCGCGGACCGAGGTCGCTGTCGGCATCGACAGCGAGGTCTCCATGTTCTTGGCGGTGCGCATCGGGGCGCCGCGCAACCGTTCGGTGCGGGGCTCCGCCGGGGCTGCGGCGGGCGGCTCGTGGACCGGCTGGTCCGCCGACACCGGCGCCCGGTGCGGGGCGCCGGCCGGAGTTGACGGGGCGGGAGACGGGGCTGACGGGGCGGGGGAGGGTGCGGCCGAGGCCCTCGGGGCCGGTTCGGCCGGGGGAGCCGAGGGTTCCTCCCGCTGAGCGCGTCGGGGCTGGGGCGGGGTCGTCGTCGCGGTGGGGTCCGGTTGCGGGACCGGGTCTGCCTCGCGGGGGGCCGGGGCGGCGGACTCCGGGGCTCGCGGCGTCTCGGGGCTGCGGGGGGCCGACGTCCTCTCCTCGGCCTGGAAGAAGGTGACCCACTCGGGACCGACCGAGTCGGGGTCCCGTTGGAACTGCTCGCGCATCTCGTCTATCAGCCAGTCATTGGCCCCGAACTCCGCACTGGTCGGGGAGCTGGTGTGTCCGGCAGTACCTGATGCCACCTCTGCGCCTTCTTCCGTGGTCGATCACGGCACTGGGGTGCAGTTCGCCCTGTCCAGCGCCATTGCTCGTGACCCCGGTGCAGGGGCCGTCCTTGTCATGATGCTAGCGAGTCTCGGCAACCCGGCGGAGTTTCACCAGGGGCGAGATCGCCGATGAGCTGCGGGGGTGTCCGTCCCCGGTCCGCAGCGAGACGACCAGTGCCCACACGCACAGTCCGAGGGTGAGGATCGACATGGCGTTGCGGGTGGTGAGCAGGAGGATTCCCCAGCTGGTGGGTACGGGGGAGATGATCTGTCCGTAGCTCAACGGGTAGATGCACTGGGTGAGCACGGCGGTGACGAACAGCGCCCCGGCGATCATCAGGGTCAGGGGTCCCAGCCGTGCCGGTGCCCGACCCGGTCGGTCCGACTCGCCGGGCAGGCGGTCGAGCATCACCGCGACCGGTGCCCCCCACCACACGAAGTACTGGGGCGACAGGGTCTTGTTGCTCACGATCAGGGCGCCGATGATGACCGTCGCCGCCAGGATCGCCTGGCGGTGGCCGAGTCCACCGCGCCGCCAGGTGAGCCATCCGATCATCGCGGCGGCCGCCACCGCGATCATCATCAGCACCGAGGAGACCGCGACCCAGGTGTCGACACCGGGTCCGCTGATCTCATAGGCGTTGAACGGGGACATCCCCACCAGGTACTGGGCGCCATGGGAGAGCGCGTGCCGGATCATCGGGATGGTGGCCGGCACCGCCTCGACCTGAAGGCCGCGATCGGACTGCCAGCTCAGGGGAGAGACGGTGCGCGTCCAGCCGGTCAGCAGCAGCGAGGCCAGGGCCAGGCCGCCACCGGTGACGGCGAAGGTGACCAGGCGACGCACCGCCAGCCGGCTGCGTCCGATCATCGGCAGGATGAGCAGGGCCGGCCACAGCTTGATGGCCGCGCCGACCGCCACGGCCACCCCGCAGGCGCCCGGGTGACGGTGGAACCACAGCACGGCCAGTCCGATGCACACGGCGGGGACCATGTCGAAGCGGAACCACATCAGGGGTCCCATCGCCATCACGAAGAGGATCCACCACACCGTGCCGACACGGTGCCCGCTGTGCCACAGGGACATCGTCATGACGGCGTCCACGGCGATCATGGTGGCGGCGAAGAGGGGTATGAAGTAGCTCTCCTGGGCGCTGTCCGAGGCCCATGCAAGGACCTTCATCCCCCACACGACCGGCACCGGGTACTCGCGCATCACCTGTTCGATCGGCATCCGGCTGGAGGTCAGCCACCACCGGTAGTACTTGACGTCGCCGGTGATGTAGCTGCTGTTGGGCAGAGTGAACACCCGCAGCATCAGCAGTCGGGTGATGATCCACAGGGCCGTCACCGCGGATCCGGCCAGGAACTGGGCGCGGGCACGGTTGACTGATTGCTTCACCGGGTGGTCGGACACGACCCCCGACCTTACCGGCCGGCCGCTGTGACGGCACTGTGCCAGCGCTCGGGGCGGGAATAGACGCAGGAGCTCGGGGCGGGGCCCGGCACGGTGGGACGCGACGGGGCCGTCGTCAGCGCAACGGGACCGTCATCAGTGCAGCTGCTCGGGACGCGCGGCGTCCGGTGCGCTGTCCAGGTTGTTGAGGGCGCGGATGAGTCGGTACAGCGAGCCGACCTTGAAGGGGTCGAAACGGCAGACCAGACGCGGCAGGCCGAGGTGATCGTCGTCCCTGATCTCGCGGTGCAGTGGACCGCGGGAGCGGAATCCGCCGGATGTCAGCAGGTCGCCGAACCGCTCGTCCAGGTCGGCGATCTCGGCGGCGGTCGGCTCGGCCCTCAGTCGCAGCACGAGCCGGTCGTCCGCCCATCGCAGGGAGTCGTAGTTGCGCCAGAAGCCGGTGATCTCGTCGGCGGCGGCGGTCACCGAGTCGGTGAGCAGGACGCGGTCGAAGTCGTCGGGGGAGATCACCCCGGCGGGCAGCAGCTGTCCCTCGGCGAAGTCGCGCAGGCCGTGCCACAGTCGCCCACCGGGCTCGTCGAGAAGGACGATGGGAGTGGGTTCGGCCTTTCCGGTCTGCTGGAGGGTGAGCAGCTCGAACAGCTCGTCGAGAGTTCCGAACCCGCCGGGCACGTAGACGAATCCGTGCGACTCCTTGACCAGCATCAACTTGCGGGTGAAGAAGTACTTCATCGCGACATTGCGACTGCCCTCGATCGAGGAGTTGGGCTTCTCCTCGAAGGGCAGACGGATGGACACGCCCAAGGAACTTCGGGACCCCGCTCCCTCTGCGGCGGCCTGCATGATTCCCGGTCCGGCACCGGTGACGACCATCCAACCGCGCTCCGCGAGGGCGGCGGAGACGTGCCTGGTCTGCTGGTACGCCGGGCTGTCCGGCCTGGCGCGCGCCGATCCGAAGATCGTGACCTTCGGGGTCCGGGCGAAAGGGGCGAACAGTGCGAACGCGTCCCGCATCTCGGTGAGGGCGGCACTGGCGATCTTGAGGTCGAGGCGAGTGGTGCGATCGACTCCCAGACCTATTCCGGTCTCCAGGAGGCGTCTCACGAGCTTCTTGTTGTCGCTGACTCCGGCCTCGGTGAGGATGGCTCGGAGCTTCTCGGTGACCTCGGGTGGCACAACCTCTGAATTGGTCATGACCCCAGCCTCGCACAGCGACAGACCGGCAGGTTCTTCCGTACTGCGCCCCCGGCGCGATTCGAACGCGCGCTCCCGCCTCCGGAGGGCGGTGCTCTATCCCCTGAGCTACGGGGGCCGGGCCCACATCGGCGGGCCAGAAACAGACTCTAGCGCCTGCGGGCCGCAGGCGGCAATCTGACCCCTGCGCACCGTCTCCGGGGATGGACCCCCGAGCAGGCGCGACGCCGGGAATGGCAGGCTAGTGCCATGACCCACATGCACGTGGCCGGCTCGGTCCACGCCGACGTCGCCGCAGCCGCTCCCCAGTGGCTCTTCGTCCCGACCGATGTCAACGCACTCGATCCCGCGCTGTGGAGCTCCACGGTGCGACGGCGTCCCGACGGCGCTCTGGAGATCGGCGGCATCGATGTGCGCACCCTCGTCGACGAGGTCGGTACCCCGGTCTACGTCATCGACGAGCAGGACTTCCGGCAGCGAGCCCGGGCCTTCCGGTCCGCCTTCGCCGGGTGGGACGTCTACTACGCCGGCAAGGCCTTCCTCACCCGCACCATCGCGGGCTGGGTGCACGAGGAGGGACTCTTCCTGGACGTGTGCACCGAGGGTGAGCTCCGGGTGGCCCTCGAGGGCGGGTTCGATCCCGCCCGGATCGGGATGCACGGCAACAACAAGTCGCGCCGGGAGCTGGAGATGGCCCTGCGCTCCGGGGTGGGGCGGATCATCGTCGACTCCCTCGACGAGATCGATCGCATCGAGGAGCTGTGCCGCCGCCACGAGGTGAGGGCACGGGTGATGGTGCGGGTCACCCCCGGTGTGGAGGCGCACACCCACGAGTACATCGCCACCGCTCACGAGGACCAGAAGTTCGGCTTCTCGATCACCAATGGCGCCGCCATGGTGGCCATGGTGCGCTGCCACGCCAGCCCCGTCATCGATCTGCTGGGGATCCACTCGCACATCGGCTCCCAGATCTTCGACACCGGCGGCTTCGAGGTCGCGGCCCGGCGCACCATGAAACTGCTCTCCCAGTTCCAGCAGGCCACCGGGATCGTGCTGTCCGAGCTCGATCTCGGCGGTGGCTTCGGGATCGCCTACACCTCCCAGGACTCGCCCTCCTCCCCGGAGGACCTGGCGACCGACCTGCGGGACATCGTCGAGACCGAGGCCAGGGCCCACCAGATGCCCGCCCCCCATGTCTCCCTGGAACCGGGCCGGGCCATCGTCGGACCGGCCGGGATGGCCGTCTACGAGGTGGGCACCGTCAAGCCGGTGGACCTGGACGGCGGGGCCCAGCGGGTCTACGTGTCGGTGGACGGCGGGATGAGCGACAACATCCGGCCCGCCCTCTACGGGGCCGAGTACTCCGCCACCCTGGCCAATCGCACCTCCGCCGAGGTCGGGGCGCTGTGCCGGGTGGTCGGCAAGCACTGCGAGGGGGGCGACATCCTGGTCCGCGACGAGTACCTGCCCGCCGACATCCACCCCGGAGACCTCATCGCGGTGCCCGCATCGGGCGCCTACTCGCGGTCCATGGCCAGCAACTACAACCACGTGCCGCGTCCCCCCGTGGTGGCCGTGGATCAGGCACAATGGACGACGCTGCTGCGTCGGGAGACCCTCGACGACCTGGTCGGTCTGGACCAGGGCCAGGTCGTGGGCACCATCCCGCAGTGACCGACCAGCACAGCAGGCGCCGCGGCGACCGCGGCGCACCAGCACCCCGTCGGACACCCACCAGTACCCGATGACTCGAGTTGAAGGACCAGCACACATGACCCCCACCAGCGCCCATCAGGGCCCCGCGTCCACCCAGGCAGGCGACCAGACCACCGAGTCCAGCACTCCGCTGCGGGTCGGTCTGCTCGGCTGCGGAGTGGTCGGCTCGCAGGTGGCCAGGATGATCCTGTCGGGTGCCGACGACGTCCGCGCCCGCGTCGGACGCCCCGTCGAACTGGCCGGGATCGCCGTGGCGCATCCCGACCGGCCCCGCGCCCGCCTGCCCCAGGATCTGTTCACCGCCGATGCGCAGGCCCTGGTCGCCCGCGACGACATCGACATCATCATCGAGGTGATCGGCGGAATCGAGCCCGCCTACCACCTCATCATGTCCGCGATCGAGCACGGCTCCTCGGTGGTCACCGCCAACAAGGCGCTGCTGGCCGCCCACGGACACGAGATCTACGCCGCCGCGGACGTCCACGGCGTCGACGTCTACTACGAGGCGGCGGTGGCCGGAGCCATTCCGATCGTGCGACCGCTGAGGGAGTCCCTGGTCGGTGACGAGATCCGTCGGGTGATGGGGATCGTCAACGGCACCACGAACTACATCCTGGACAAGATGACGACCGAGGGAGTCGGGTTCGACCGGGCCCTCGCCGAGGCGCAGCGGCTGGGCTTCGCCGAGTCCGACCCGACCGCCGATGTCGAGGGGTTCGACGCGGCCGCCAAGGCCGCGATCCTCGCCTCGCTGGCCTTCCACACCAGGATCCGCGGCAGTCAGGTGTACCGCGAGGGGATCACCGACATCACCCCCGAGGACATCCGTGCCGCTCGGGGAATGGGCTGTGTCATCAAACTGCTGGCGATCTGCGAGATGGAACCGGAAGGGGTCTCGGCGCGGGTGCACCCCGCCCTGGTGCCCGAGGACCATCCGCTGGGAGTCATCCGCGGGGCCAACAACGCCATCTTCGTGGAGGCCCGGGAGGCGGGCCACCTGATGTTCATGGGGCCCGGTGCCGGTGGATCCCCGACCGCCTCGGCGATCATGGGTGATCTGGTCACGGTGGCCCGCAACCGCACCCGCGGAGTGGCCGGTCCGCCCCAGTCGATCTTCGGGGACGTCCCGGTGGCCGGTATCGGCACCGTGCACACCCGCTTCCACCTGAGCATCCAGGTGCGCGACCAACCGGGCATCCTCTCCCAGGTCGCCTCGGTCTTCGCCCGGCACGGGGTCTCTCTCCAGACCGTCCAGCAGTCCGCTCTGGAGGGGGCCTCCAAGGAGGACGGCTGGTCGGCCAGCCTCCGGATGGTGGTCCACCGCACCCGCGAGTCCGACTTCGAGGCCTGCCTGGCCGAGCTGAGCCAGTCGCCCATCGTCAACGGCGACCCCCGGTTCATCCGGGTGGAGGGGATGTGAGCCGATGATCGGCGCCGGACAACGGGTCAGCGTCCAGGTTCCCGCCACCTCGGCGAACCTCGGACCGGGGTTCGACTGCATGGGTGTCAGCCTGAGCATGTGGGACCACGTGACGGTCACCACCCGGGAGCAGCCCGGACTGCTCATCCAGGTGGCGGGGGAGGGCCACGACACCGTCCCCCGTGACGAGTCCCACCTCGTGGTGGCAACCCTGCGTCAGGGACTGGTCGACCTGGGCCATCCGCATCCCGACATCGGCCTGGAGCTGTCGGCCCGCAATCACACCCCCCAGAGCCGTGGCCTGGGCTCCTCGGCCTCGGCGATCGTCTCGGGCCTGTGCCTGGCGTGGGGGCTGGCGCGTCCCGGCGAGCCGCTGGACCGCGACCACCTCCTCACCATGGCCACCGCCATCGAGGGGCATCCCGACAATGCCGCACCGGCCATCCTCGGCGGTGCCCAGGTCGCCTGGTTGCAGGACGGCGAGGTGCACCACATCGGCCTTGACGTCCACCCCGCGATCCGGTTCCGCGCCTATGTGCCCAACCGGCACGTGCCCACCGCGCTGGCCCGCCACGTGCTGCCGAAGATGATTCCTCGCAGTGACGCCGTCCACCAGGTGCTCGCCTCCACCCTGCTGGTGACGGCTCTCACAAGCGCACCCGATCGCCTGCTGGCCGCCACCCAGGACTGGATCCACCAGCCCTACCGGCGTCCCCTGATGCCCGAGTCCGGAGCGCTGATCGACCGGCTCCGGCGGGCCGGTGTTCCCGCCGTGATCTCAGGGGCGGGCCCGACGGTGCTGGCACTGGGGACCTCCGAGATGCTGTCGGGAGCCGACGAGATCGAGGCCGACGGCTTCCTGGTGCTGGAGCTCGAACTGGCCGGCGGAGCCCGGCTTCTGGCGCCCGAGAAACGGGCCGGCCAGGAGCAGCCGCCATTCCCGCAACCCCGGGAACCACTGCTATAGTGGTCGGCAACGCGTCACCGACGCGTTTCCCCCCAACATGATGCGCGAGACTCTCTGCGCGGATGTTCTGTTCGGCACGGTGTGATGCCGGGCGCTCAGGACAGCCATGACGTTGCAGCAGTACAGCGCAGCACAGTGTGCTCCCGCCACCATCACCGGGGTCCTTCTCGGCAGACAGCCTCCCTCTCGGTCCATGAATGGGCGAGAGGTGAGATGCCTGGCCATCAGACATTCCTGCCTCCCGGGCGGATCATCCCGGGTCCGGGCAGTTCGAAGGGAAATACGTGACACAGTCCACACACGGGGCCGCCTCGACCGGGGCGTCCCAGGGCACCGACCTGTCGGCCAGACTCCTGCCGGAGCTGCGCGCGATCGGGTCCCAGATGGGCATCAAGGGAGCCCGCACGATGCGCAAGGCCGACCTGGTCGCAGCGATCAGGGAGGGCGGGTTCTCCCCGGCCTCCGCCGGCTCCACCGCCGCCCCCGCCAGCGCGAAGGCCGCCGTCGGCCACGAGTCCGGCAGCGCTCCGTCGAGCGCCGACCAGGCCTCGAACGACCAGGCCGGCAGCGTCGAGCAGGCCAGTGGCGTCGAGCAGGCACCGCGTCGGCGTCGTGGTCGGGAGGGCGGCCAGCGCCGCTCCGAGGATCAGTCCCGCCCCGACCAGAACACGGCCGATCAGAACAGGGACGACCAGAGCAGGGACGATCAGAGCAGGGCCGAGCGGCCCCGTTCCGATCAGCGCCGTTCGCGGGACCAGAACCGTCCTGAGCAGAACCGCTCCGAGCAGGGTCGTTCGGAGCGTCATCAGGACCGGCAGTCCCAGAACGGCCAGAACCGTGGTGAGGAGCGGTCCCGGCGCCGCCGGGCAAACCCCCAGCGGACGGCTCAGGAGGACGGTCCGGAGCTGTCCACCAGCCAGGTGAGCGACGAGGTGGGGGCCCGCCTGGACGCCCTGTCCCATCATCAGGGCGGCCACCAGGACACCGCCGAGCACGAGCATCAGGAGTCGTCTGTGACATCGTCGGGCGAGGATGACTACAACGGCGGTCGGCGCTCTCGTCGGCGCCGCCAGCGCGATCGTCAGAACAGGCGCAAGCGCGGCGGGGACCACGGCGGCGGCGACGAGCCTGAACTCAGCGTCCGCGAGGACGACGTCCTCGTCCCGTGCTCCGGAATCCTCGACATCCGCGACCAGTACGCCTTCGTGCGGACCAGCGGCTACCTGCCCGGTCCCAGCGACGCCTATGTGGCGATGAACCTGGTGCGCAAGCAGGGGCTGCGCAAGGGAGACGTCATCACCGGCGCGATGCGCGCCAAGCGAGAGGGGGAGAGGCGCGAGAAGTTCGCCCCTCTGGTCCGTCTCGACACCGTCAACGGCGCCGACCCCGAGCAGATGCGCAGCCGCGCAGAGTTCTCCCGGCTCACCCCTCTCTACCCTCAGGAGAGGCTGCGGCTGGAGACCGACGCGAAGAACATGACCGGCCGGATCATCGACCTGGTCAGCCCGATCGGCAAGGGTCAGCGCGGTCTCATCGTCTCCCCGCCGAAGGCCGGCAAGACGATGATCATGCAGTCCATCGCGAACTCCATCACCCAGAACAACCCCGAGGTCCACCTCATGGTCGTCCTGGTCGACGAGCGTCCCGAGGAGGTCACCGACTTCCAGCGGACCGTCTCGGGGGAGGTCATCGCCTCGACCTTCGACCGCCCGGCCGATGACCACACCCAGCTCGCCGAGCTGGCCATCGAGCGCGCCAAGCGGCTGGTGGAGCTCGGCCACGACGTCGTCATCCTGCTGGACGGGATCACCCGGCTGGGACGCGCCTACAACCTGGCGGCCCCGGCCTCGGGCCGGATCCTGTCCGGCGGCGTCGACTCGGCGGCCCTCTACCCGCCGAAGAGGTTCTTCGGCGCCGCCCGCAACATCGAGGACGGCGGGTCGCTCACCATTCTGGCCACCGCCCTGGTGGAGACCGGCTCCAAGATGGACGAGGTGATCTTCGAGGAGTTCAAGGGCACCGGCAACTCCGAGCTGCGGCTGCGCCGCGAGTTCGCCAACAAGCGGCTCTTCCCCGCTATCGACGTCGACGCCTCCGGTACCCGTCGCGAGGAGCTGCTGCTGTCCCGCGAGGAGACCGCGATCATGTGGAAGCTGCGTCGAGTGCTCTCGGGTCTGGACGGTTCCCAGGCCCTGGAGATGCTGCTGTCCAAGCTGCGCAAGACGCAGACCAACACGGAATTCCTGTTCACGATCGCCAAGACCACCCCCGGATCCGACTGAGTCCCGGCGGGTCTCCTCCCCGCGGGGAGGAGACCCGCCGGGCAGCCGTCCTCGGACTCTTCCGAGACTTGATCGGGGTGGGTCGATGGGGAACAATGGTGCGCCGCTGCCGGTTCACGCCCCGGAGATCTGCTCCTCGGCGACCCGGCACCGTGACGAGTCAAGGAGTTTCTCGATGAAGCAGGATACCCACCCCCAGTACCACCAGACCACGGTCGTGTGCACCTGTGGCAACACCTTCACCACGCGCAGCACGGCCCCCACGGGCACCCTGAGCGCCGATGTGTGCGCCACGTGCCATCCCTTCTACACGGGCAAGCAGAAGATTCTGGACACCGGTGGCCGGGTGGCCCGTTTCCAGCGCCGCTACGGCAAGGTCGCGGCACAGCACTGAGCCGGGTTCTCGGGAGACCGGGTCCGCCGTGCGGAACTGAGGACGCCGGGCGCACCGCCCGGCGTCCTGTCATGTCATCACCGGCATCGAGGAGATGCGTGCATTGTCGTCATCACAGTCGGCCCCGTCATCACAGTCGGGGAACGGCCCGACCGTCCCAGCGGTCCTGGCGGAGCACGAGGTCGTCGACCAGATGCGGACCCGGCGGAGCGAGATCGACTCCGCCCTGTCGACCCCGAGCGTGATCGCCGACCCCTCGGCGGTCCGACGGCTGTCCCGGGAGAGGGCCAGACTCAGCAGGGTGCTCAGCCACGCCGACGCCGTCTCCGCACTGGCCGATGACACCGCCGCGGCGGCCGAACTGGCCGCCGAGGACGACAGCTTCGCCGCCGAGCACGACCGGCTGGCCGCCGACCTGGCCCGGGGGCGGGCCGAGCTCACCGAGCTGCTCATCCCCTCCGACCCGATCGACGACGAGGACGCGCTGCTGGAGATCCACTCGGGCGAGGGCGGTGAGGAGTCCGCCCTGTTCGCCGCCGATCTGCTGAGGATGTACCAGCACTACGGCGAGTCCCTCGGGTGGCGACTGGAGATCCTGGACGCCCAGCTCACCGATCTGGGGGGCTACCGCTCCGTGACGGTCGCCGTCCGGGGCACCGCCGACAGACCGGCCTACGGCACCCTCAAGTTCGAGGCCGGGGTGCACCGGGTGCAGCGGATCCCGGTCACCGAGTCCCAGGGCAGGGTGCACACCTCGGCGGTCGGGGTGCTGGTGATGCCCGATGTCGACGCCGGTCAGGTCGATCTGGACCCCGTAGACATCCGGGTCGACGTGTTCCGCTCCTCGGGCCCCGGCGGCCAGGGGGTCAACACCACCGACTCCGCGGTCCGCCTCACCCACATCCCCACCGGGATCGTGGTGAGTTGTCAGAACGAGCGCAGCCAGCTCCAGAACAAGGAGCAGGCGATGCGCCTGCTGAGGGCCAACCTGATGGCCCTGGCCGCCGAGGAGGCCGCCGACGAGAGCACCCGGATGCGTCGCGAACAGGTGCGCTCGGTGGACCGCTCGGCACGCATCCGCACCTACAACTTCCCGGAGAACCGACTCACCGACCACCGGATCGGCTTCAAGTCCCATCGCCTCGACGAGATCCTGAACGGGCGACTGGACGAGTTGGAGGCGGCCCTGCACGCCGATGAGGTCTCCCGGCGGATGACGGCCGTGCGTCGGGAGAACCGTTGACCTCCCGCCCCGCGGACCGTCGGCGTCCCGGCCTCTCCGGGCTGCTCGGCCAGGGCTCGCAACGCCTGGCTCGGGCCGGAGACGAGTCTGCGGCCGCGACGGCACGGATCCTGCTGTGCCACGCCCTGGATGTCGAACCCGCCAGGCTGATTCTCTGCCCGGACCCGGGCCCCGATCAGGAGCAGCGGTACCGCGACCTGATCGACGCCTGCGCCGCCGGGCGTCCCGCCCAGTACCTCACCGGTCGCGCCTGGTTCCGGTCGGTGCGCCTGGCCGTCGGGCCCGGGGTCCTCATCCCGCGCCCGGAGACGGAACTGGTGGTGGGCGAGGCGGTCCAGGCCTGTCGAGACCTGGTGGCCCGGGGCATCCGCCCGGTGGTGGTCGATCTGTGCACCGGCTCGGGGGCGATGGCCGCGGCACTGGTGCGCGAGGTGCCCACCGCCCGGGTGCACGCCGTGGAGCTCGAGCCCGAGGCCCTGCGATGGGCCAGACGCAACCTGTCGGGAACCGACGTCCAGCTGCACCCCGGAGATGCCCGGACGGTTCCCGCCGGGATGGACGGCCGGGTCGACGTCGTGATGACCAATCCCCCCTACCTGCCCGAGGCCCTGGCCGACCAGGTTCAGGACGAGGTGCTGGCCAACGAACCGGGATCCGCGCTGTTCTCCGGGGCGGACGGGCTGGATCTGGTCCGGGACCTGGTTCCGCGAGCCGCTCGGCTGCTTCGGGCCGGCGGGATCCTGGTGATGGAGCACGATCCCAGCCAGCAGCACAGTCTGCCCGCCCTGCTGACCGCGGACGGGCACTGGGACCGGATCCGCGATCACGCCGATCTGACCGGACGGTCGCGCTTCGTCACGGCCGTCCGCCGGGATGAGGGCGAAGTGGTGGAAGGATGACAGACATGGATGCGAGCGAACACATCGACCCCGACCCGACAGGATCGGAGTCGCCCCAGCAGGATCTCGAGCCGGGCCTGACCCCGGAGATCGTCGACATCACCGACCCTCAGCAGCGGCCGGAGGCGCTGCGACGCGCGGCCGCCCTGCTCAAGGAGGGGGAGTGCGTCGTGCTGCCGACCGACACCGTCTACGGGATCGGCGCTGACGCACTGGATCCGATAGCCGTCCAGCGGCTGCTGATGGCCAAGGGTCGCGGACGCGACATGCCCCCGCCGGTCCTCATCGGCGACGCGGCCGTGCTGCCGGCGCTGTGCGACCGGGTGCCCGATGCGGCGAAGGCGCTGGCCGACGCCCACTGGCCGGGCGGGTTGACCCTCATCTTCCATGCCCAGCAGGACCTCACGATGGACCTGGGTGAGACCAACGGGACCATCGCGGTGCGGGTCCCCGACCAGGACGCGACCCGCCAGCTGCTGCGCATCACCGGGCCGCTGGCGGTCAGCAGCGCCAACAAGTCCGGATCACCCGCGGCGCTGACCGCTCAGAACGCCGCCGACCAGCTCGGCATCTCGGTGGCTCTCTACCTCGACGGTGGCCCCTCGCGCATCGGGGAGGCCTCGACGATCATCGACTTCGCCTCCGGTGACGAGGGAAAGGTGCTGCGCCAGGGCGCGCTGTCCATCGAGGACATCCACCTCATCGCACCCGATGTCGTCCCCCTCGCCCAGCCCGAGACGCCGGACCCGGCACCGGAGACCGACCCGGAACCCGCCGACGGGCCGAGCCAGGACGCCGACCCGGTCACCACCGACCAGCCCACCGGCTCGACCGAGTAGATGCGCGAGTATCTGCTGGTCATGCTCGTCTCCGGGCTGACCACCTACCTGCTTGCCGGCCTGTGCCGGCAGGTGGCGCTGCGCGTCGGAGCGGTCGCGCCGGTGCGATCGCGCGACGTGCACACCGTCCCCATCCCGTACTTCGGCGGGGTGGCGATGCTGGGAGGGGTGGCCCTGTCGTGCCTGCTGGCCGACAACCTGCCCTTCCTCGGACGCCACCCTCTGGTCGGCGACGACGCGTTCACCATCTGCATCGCCGGGATGACGATCTGCGCCGTCGGGGTGGTCGACGACATCCTCGATCTGCCCGCCCTGGCGAAGGCGGCCGGTCAGGTCCTGGCGGCCGGGATCGTGGTGACCGGTGGGGTGCGCCTGTTCTGGATCCCGCTGCCGAACTCGATCATCGCCCTGGGGACACCCACCTCGATCCTGGTGACGGTGCTCATCATCGTGCTGTGCGCCAACGCCGTGAACTTCGTCGACGGGCTGGACGGACTGGCGTCGGGGGTGGTGGCGATCGGCTCCTTGGCATTCTTCGTGTACACCTATCTGCTGGCCTACGAGCAGGACTTCGTGGTCGCCACCACGGCCTCCCTCATCACCGCGGTGACCGCGGGCGCGTGCCTGGGCTTCCTGCCCCACAACTGGCATCCCGCCCGGATGTTCATGGGTGACTCGGGAGCCCTGCTGCTCGGTCTGCTGCTGGCCTCATCGACCATCTCGCTGACCGGTCAGGTGGACTCCAGTGCACTGGTGGCCCGTGACGGCGGCCTGGTCCCGGCCTCGCTGCCGATCATCCTGCCGGTGGTGATCCTCTGCCTTCCGCTGCTGGACCTGGTGATGGGTTATGTCCGGCGCACCCTGCACGGCACCTGGTTCTTCGTCGCCGACAAGAAGCATCTTCACCATCGGCTGCTGGCCCGTGGCCACTCCCATGTGCGCGCCGTGCTGCTGATGTACCTGTGGTCGGCGGTGCTGTCCTTCGGCGTGGTGACGATGGGGCTGGCCCGCAGCCTGTGGTCGGTGCTGGTCTTCCTGGCCGGCCTGGGGGTCACGATCCTGCTGACCCTGGCCAACAATCACGCCGGGTCCAGGCGGTCGGGAACCGAGGGCTGAGAGGCCGACAAGCGGCCTCCGCGGGTGCGGGAGTTCCCCCGTTTCGCCGGTCCGCCCACCGGCCATGGGGAAGAATGACGGCCATGACTTCGACACTCCTGGCCGTGGGCCGGTTCGACCTGGGGAGCCTGGGATGAGCGCCGTGCGCGAGCTCTCCGGGGCCGGTGGGAAACTCGTGAGCAGGGCCGGCAGAGCCGCCAGGGTGCTGCGCCAGGAGGGGCCGATCGGTCTGGCCCGTCGCGGGGTGCGGGCGGCCTACCGTTCGCTGGGGGCGGCTGTGCTGGACGAACCGCTGCTCAATGCCGACATCGCAGATCCCACCGCGCTAGATCTTCAGGTGCCCGCCGAGCGGCCGTCCCGGGACCGCCCGATGAAGGTGGGATGGGTGACCACCCCGCCGGCCGCCGGGTCGGGAGGGCACACCACCCTGCTGCGGATGGTCGAGGCGACCGAGCGCGCCGGCCACCACTGCACCCTCTTCCTCTACGACCGCTACGGCGGGGACCTCGCCCAGCAGGAGGCCGTGATCCGCCAGTGGTGGCCCGGCGTGCGCGCCACGGTGCGCAGTGTCGAGGACGGGATCAGCGGGGTCGACGCCTGCGTCGCCTCCTCCTGGGAGTCGGCCCACGTGCTGGCCACCCGGGGGACCGAGGCGATGCGCCGGTTGTACTTCATCCAGGACTTCGAGCCCTATTTCTACCCCAGGGGATCTCTCTACTCGCTGGCCGAGGACACCTACCGGTTCGGATTCCGCTGCATCGCCCTGGGAGCGATGGTCGCCCGGCTGCTGCGCTCGGAGATCGGCATCGAACCCGATGTCACCGAGTTCGGGTGCGACACCACCGTCTACCGACTGCTGGACCCGCGTCCCCGTACTGGCGTCGTCCTCTATGCCAAGCCCGACGTGCCGAGGCGGGGGTACTGGTTGGCGCGGATGGCCCTGGAACGGTTCCACCGGGCCCATCCCGAGGCCGACATCCACTATTACGGTGAGACGGTGGCCGACCTGCCCTTCCCCGCAACCCAGCACGGTCGACTGACACCGGTAGAGTTGAACGAGCTGTACAACTCGTGCCGGGTCGGTCTGGCGATGTCCTTCACCAACATCTCCCTGGTGCCCGAGGAGATGCTGGCAGCCGGCGTCGTGGCGGTCGCCAACGACGAGCCCGACGCCCGGGCGATCCTCACCAATGACCATGTCAGGTGGGCCGCCCCCAACCCGGCATGCCTGGCCGAGGCACTCGGCCAGGCCTATGAACGGCCGAGCGGCGACGAGGCCGCGATCGCCGCCTCGGTGAGTCAGGTCGGCTGGACCAGGGCGCAGGCCGATGTCGTGCGCATCCTCGAGGAGGAGGTCTACGGAGACTAACCGGCCTGGGGCCCGCGGACCTGGCGGACGCGGGCCAGCAGCCACCGTCCCATCACCGCCAGATAGACCGCGACCGCGCCGGCTCCTCCCACCAGCAGGGCGATCACGGGGGCGCTGATGAGGTGGCAGGCCGCCAGTGCGGCCAGGCAGGCCGGCACGGTGGCGAGGGTCGGGCGCAGGCAGGCCCTGGCGAGGGCGCCCAGTCGGACGCCGGTGGCGCGGATGATCCCCAGATAGCCGGGCAGGATGAAGATCACCGAGGCGCCGACATGGACCCATGCGGCACCCACGATGCCGTGCCGGGTCGTCATGAGGATCATTCCCGTGGTGAGCACCACGATGGTGAGCACCTGGAGCCACAGCACTCCGCGGCTGCGTCCCAGGGCGTACAGGTAGGCGGCGAACAGGTCGAAGATCACCCTCAGCGAGCCGTAGAGGCCCAGGGCGGCGAGAACCGGCACCGAGGGGGCCCACTTCGCCCCGTAGATGACGTGGACCAGAGGGTCGGCGAGGGCTGCCAGGGTGACGCCGGCGGGCAGGGCCATCGCCCAGATCACCGAGGTGAGCATCGGCAGCGCCCCGGCGGAGTCCTTGACCCGGGAGACGTAGGGCATCGCGATTGAGCGGACCATCTGCGACAGTGCGCTCATCGGCCAGTTGGCGATGTTGAATCCCAGCACGTAGAAGCCGAGGGCGGTGGCCCCGGCCAGACGTGCGATGACGACATTGTCGACGTTGAGCAGGATCCAGGTGAACAGGTTGGCGCCGGCGATGGGCAGGCTGAAGGCCAGCACCGCGCGCCACCGGGTGCGGTCCAGACCGAATCTCGGCCGGACCCTTGCGGCCATGAACTGGAGGGTGCTGGAGACCGCCTGGGCGGCCACCCGACCGATCGCCAGGGAGAGCACGCCCAGCCCGGCGGCGATCAGGATGAATGTCACCGCGGTGGAGACGATGAGGTCGACCAGGCTGATGAGGAACAGCTCGCGCTGCTGGAACCGGCGAAGCATCAGGCCGTAGGGCACGATCGAGACGCCTGCCAGCAGCAGCGTGAGCGACAGCACCGCGATGGCGCTGCCCGCCCGGTGGTCACCGAGCAGGGTCGCCAGTGGTCCACTGAGCGCGACGGTGGCGACCGTCAGGCTCGTCCCGCTGATCAGTCCGAAGGTGGCGACCGTCGGGGCGACCCGCTCGGGCTCCTCGGAACGGATGATCTCGGCGGACAGTCCGAGGTCCGCCACGGTCATCAGGATCCCCTGGACGGTCAGGGCGACGGCGTACAGACCGAACTGGTCGGGGGAGAGGATACGGGCCAGGACCACCCCGACGAGCACGCTGCCCAACCGCAGGATGACCGTGCTGACGCCGCTCCAGACAGCTCCCCTGGCCGCGGTCGCCCCCAGGCTCGGGGAGCCCGGGTCCGAGGTGTCATCGGCGGCGGTTCGAGGAAGCAGTCCCATCGTCGAGCCCTCTCGTCGTCGCCTGCCGCAGCACCGTGTGGGGGAGTCTAGCCCGACCGGCACGCCGCACAGGGGCAAACAGGCGCAGCCTCTGACAGGTGCGGGGACGAACGACGCCGGCCGGACCCTGAGGGTCCGGCCGGCGTGGCTCGGGTGAACAGCCGAGGTCAGCTGGCGCTGACCGCAGCTCCCCTGGCATCGGGGGCCGAGGGGCTGTAGCGGTAGTTGTCGCGCCACTCGGCCCAGCCCGGTCCACCTTGAACGGTGGAGGGGCCCCAGCCGGTGCTGTTGAACCGGTTGTTCACGGCCCGGACGTTGCGGTAGCTGCCGTTCTCCGAGGAGGGCTGGTTGAGGAAGAGGTTGTAGCCGCCTCCCTCGATGAGGTTGCCCTCGACGCGCAGGTTGTCGATCCGGTCGCCGAGGGACTGGATGAACAGTCCGGCGGTGACATTGCCATCGGCGATGTTCAGGCGGTTGTTGGTGAACCGCGCCACCCGGTTCGGGTTGTCGCCGGTGACCATGAAGTCGCGCATGGTGGCGGCCTCGTTGTGGGAGCTGCCGTAGGAGCGCAGGTCGGTCACGTAGTTCTGCTCGGCGATCGCGTCGTGCTTGGTGCCGGTTCCGTAGAAGCAGATCCCGCTGCCCATGCCGTGCATGTAGTTGCGCTGGAGCGTTCCGGTGCCGCGGAAGGCGCAGGCCGCCGCGATCTGAGAGGCGGGCACGTTGGAGGCGTCGATCTCGGAGTCGCGGATGATGATGCTGCGGTCCGAGATCACCGGGCAGGAGTCCCTCCCGCAGACGAAGTTGGAGACGATGGCGGCGGTGCCCGAGTTGGAGGCAGAACCGCTGCTCGGCTGGATGCAGGAACGTTCGACGATGATGTCGCCGTTGCGCAGGTCAAGCTGACCGACGATCCTCACCCCGGAGATCCGGGTGCCCGCCGCCGGGGTCAGGGATCCCTTGTAGACGGGCAGGCTGGAGCAGGTCAGTCCGAAGGGGGCCAGGCCGACATTGTGGGAGTTCAGCTGCCAGCCCATCAGACCCTTGGCAGCCGTGCTGTTGGTGGTCGTCGAGTTGCTCGGCCTCGGAATGGTGGTGCTGGGCGTGGGAGCAGTGGTGTTCGGCTTCGGGGCGCTGGTGCTGGGCTTGGGCGCGCTGGTGCTGGGCTCGGGAGCGCTGGTGGCCGGCGACGAGGTCGCGGGGCTCGGTGCCGGGGTGCCGGAGGTTCCCGAGGAGGGGGTGAACTCGGTGTCGACCCAGTAGTTGCTCGCCCCGTAGGTGCTGGTCGGGAAGGAGGACTTCCAGCCGTTGGTGTAGACCCCGGCATTGCGCGGCATGGTCAGGGTGGAACTCGTCCTGGCCTGGGAGAAGTAGTTGCGGGTGGTCGGGTACGACCCGGACTTCGCGAAGGCCGAGACCACGTAGCCGCTCCCGGCGGTGAGCTTCACCGGAGAGGTGAGGCGGACGCTGATCCAGCCGGTGCTGGTGGTGCGGGAGACCCGGGTCTGGGCCAGTCGGTCGCCGTTGGCGGTCCACAGCGAGACGCTGCGGGGGGTCACGGAGGCATCGGCGCTGGCCTTGTAGAAGCGCACCGAGGAGACCGTTCCATCGGTCGACGGGGTGAACCGCATCCCCAGTTCGACGGGGATGCCCTCGTCGATGGACCTGACGTCCTTGGGAGCGGATGCACCGAAGGTGGTGGACGGGGCGGCACTGGCCTGGTTCGGAAGGGCGGCGAGGGCCGCTCCTGCCGCAACCGCGGCCATCACGATCGCGACCGAGGCGCGTAACGGCCTCCGGTGCGAGGCGGTTGACGTGGACTTCATGGGCTTGGGACCTCTCCAGGATGGACGGTGGTGGTCCACAGCGTGCAGACGGAATGACGCCCGCGACGTTGACTGAGACGACAGTAACAAAATGCTGAGAAACTCTCAAAGTCGCATCAGGTTTGATCGCACGAGGTCCCTCGCGGTCTGCCGCCACCGTACCGGCTGATCGATATACTGACGGCGCGTCGTGGGCCGCCCGGGCACTTCACACACCGATGAGTGGACTCCCAGTGAGGACGATCAATGGACACAGCCGAGGCCAGACCGGTCGGACCGCTCGCGTCCGGCCAGGAGCAGGGGGAGCGGCAGTTCTCCGGTCCCGACGGTGAGGTCGATGTCGCGGCCGTCGTCGTGACCTACAACAGCGCCGAGATGATCGAGGGTCTGGTGGAGTCCCTGCGCCGGGACGCCACCGACATCGCGCTGCGGGTCGTGGCCGTCGACAACGGCTCCACCGATGACACGGTCGAGCGCCTCAGGCGACTGGGGGACGTCATCGTCATCGAGTCCGGCGGGAACCTGGGGTACGCGGCGGGCATCAACATCGGGATGAGATCGGTGGGGGCGGCCCGCAGCGTCCTCATCCTGAACCCCGACGTGAGGCTGCTGCCGGGCTGCCTGGCAGCGCTGCGCGGCCGTCTGGGTCGGGGAGCCGCCTGTGCCGTACCGGCCATCGTCGACGCCGAGGGTCACCTCTCCCACTCGCTGAGGCGCGAGCCGAGTCTGACCGCCGCGGCCGCAGACGCGGTGCTGGGCAGGCTGTGGCCCACCCGACCGTCCCTCCTGTCGGAGACGGTCCGTTCGCCGGCGGCCTACCGACGACCGCATCGGATCGACTGGGCCACCGGGGCGGCCCTTCTGGTGGATCGCCGCACCGCCGATCGGGTGGGCCCGTGGGACGAGCGGTTCTTCCTCTACTCCGAGGAGACCGACTTCTTCCGCCGGCTGCGCGACTGCGGCGGCGAGGTCTGGTACGAACCGGAGGCACGGGTCGTCCACTCCGAGGCCGGCTCGGGCCGGACCCCCGAACTGGTGGCCCTCACCATCGTCAATGCGGTGCGCTACGCCGAGAAGCACCATCGGCGCACCGCCCTGCCACTTCGAGGGATCCTGCTGCTGCACGAGCTCCGCAGATGGCGGGACCCCGATCACCGAGTGGCCCTCTCGGCGCTGCTCTCGCGTCGCCGCTGGGAGGACCTTCCGCACACGACCTCCGGTGACGCGCAGGGTGCGATCGACCTGTTGCTGGTAACCCGGTTCAACCTTCCCTCCCGCGGGCCCGAGAGTCTCATCAGGGCCCAGGAGGGCTGGCTGCAGAGCCGCATCGAACTCTTCGAGCGCTACACCGTGCCGTCGGTGCGCTCCCAGACCGACGAGGGATTCCGGTGGCTGGTCTACCTGGATCCGCAGAGTCCTCAGTGGCTGCTCGACAGGCTGAACCCGCTGGTGAGGCAGGGGCTCCTCACCGTGCGCTACAGCGAGGAGGTGAGTTGGCAGGACCTGGCCGCCGACGCCCGCGATGTCACCGGTGGCCGCGGACGGCTGCTCGTCACCGCCAATCTCGACAACGACGATGCCCTCGCCGCCGACTTCGTGGCACGACTGCGGGACGCGGCGTCCAGAGGACTGCGCGGAGCCGTCTACCTGGCAGACGGCCTCATCAGGGTGGACGGCCGCGTCTATCGGTGGCGGGATCCCGACAACGCGTTCTGCAGCGTCATCGAGACGTGGGACGCGCCGATGACCGCCTGGCGGGACTGGCACATTCTGCTGCATCGACACATGGCTGCCACCGCACTGGAGGGACCGCCCGGATGGCTGCAGATCGTCCACGGCAGGAATGTCAGCAACCGCATCCGAGGACGCCTGGTCGATCCTCTGGCCTTCCGTAGACTGTTCCCGGGAGCCCTGGATGACGTCGCCTCACCGTCCGGACGAGAACTCATCGCTGACGCTCTGGTGGCCCGACCCGCACGGGAGGGTCGTGAGATGGTCCGCGGAGCTGCCAAGCGGGTGCTGCTGATGGTGCTGGGAAAGAACGGTCTGGAGAGGCTCAAGGAGAGGTGTCATGGCGGGCGCTGACAGGACTGGCACGGGAGATGCTCACGTGGATGTCACCGGCTGCGCTGGTGCGCTCCGTGGTCGGCGCTGGGCCGGTGGGGCGGCACTGATGGTGGGGCTGTGCCTGATGGCATCGGGCTGCACTGGCTCCGGACCCGGTCCGGCCTCCGGTTCGAGCCCGGCATCTGGTAGTTCGAGACCGTCGGCGGTCTCCCCGTCGGCCGGCGCCTCCTCCGTGGCGGCACCGACCTCGGGCTGGGCGATCACCCAGGCGAATGTCGGTCTCAGGCGCCTCGGACTGAACTGCACGAGCCTTCCCGCCTACCGGGGGCCGAGCACGGTGCCCGCCGGGACGACGATCTCGGGCCGGCTCATCAGCACCGGTCTGGACCTGTCGTCGGGCAGCATCACCATTGAGCGCAGCTGCATCCGTCCCACCAAGGCCGCACCGGGGATGCCGATCGTGGGCACGACGAACTACAACTCGATGCGGCCGGCCGCCGGCAGGGTGATCATCCGCGACAGCGAGATCGACGGCACCCTGCTCGATGCGAGAACCGCGGCCCAGGCGACCGGTTTCATCGGTGTGGCCGACCTGGCCCGGAACTACATCCATCGCCTCGGCAGCGGTATCGGAATCATGAACGCCGGATCGGAGCTCGACTCGGTGATCGAGCAGAACTACGTCACGGGACTGGTGGCCGAGGGCGACCCGGCCAAGGACGGCACCCACTCCGATGCCTTCACGGTCCGTGACTTCGACGTCAGCAAGAGGGCCGACCGGACCCTGGTCGTGCGCAACAACCGTTTCGACTGCGATTCCGGGTCCGACACCGGTGCACTGTTCATCCAGACCTATTCCGGACGCATCGGCAATGTGCTGGTCGAGGGGAACCTGCTGGAGGGGGGCGGCTACCAGTTGGGGCTGAACGGTGCGAACTACCCGTACAGCAATGTCCGCGCCCTCAACAACCGGTTCAGCGGGACCGGTTGGGGCCCGGCCTATCTGCAGGGTGGAAAGGGCTGGACCCGGTGGGAGAACAACCATCTCCACGGCGATGGTGACGTGCGTGCACAGGGTGCCGCGGTGAACCACCCGTGACCTCGTCCGGGCGTCACCCGGGGTGGCTACGATGGCGTCAACATGATGCCGACACGAAGGGCGCGTCGTGAGCTTCCTGACCGTTGCCGGGGTGATGGTGCGTCGGTGGTACGTCGTGCTGGTGGCGGTGCTGTGCGCCTCATCGATCGGATACCTCTGGATGAGAGACGGCGGCTGCTACAGTGCGGCAACCACGGTGAGCTTCACCCTTCCGGCACGGGCGGCTCTGCTGCCCGACAGTGGTCGTGACGACGCGAGCGTCATCGCCTTTGCGGGATCGGTGGCGGGGGAGATCAACAACGGCAGGGAACCGGCGACGTATGCGTCCAATGACGCACCTCTCTACGGGGTGGGGGTTCGGCAGGGGGTGCTGGTCGCCATCCCGAACACCGGGGGGCAGTGGTCGGCCATGTTCTCCAGGGCCGACATCGAGATTCAGATCGTGGGTCGGACCCGGGAGTGGGTGGAGAGAACGCAGCGCGAGACCATCCAGAAGGTCTTCGAGGTGTCCAGACAACGCCAGGGCGCGGCCTACACGGATCCGCAGAAGTACATCACCCCGACCGTGATGCCGCTGACCGGCGGCATCCAGCAGGTGACGGTCGGCCGCCCGGCCCAGATGATGGCCTTCGTGGCCCTGATGGCGGCCGCTCTGCTGGCCGGCGGATGGGGTGCCGTGATCGTTGACAGAGGACTCGCCGGACGGCCTCCCCGAGATGAAAGGTCCGCAGCATGACCGTGACCCAGACCTTGCGCGGGCTTCTGCGCCGCTGGTACATCCTGGTGGTCGGCCTCGTGGTGGCGATCGCCGTGGCAGCGGGAGTCTGGAGTGCCGTGCCGCCCACCTACACGCGCACCTCGACCCAGATTCTTCTGCCGGGATCCGGAATGATCCCGAGCGGCAGCAATCCCTACCTGTTCGTCGGAGGACTGGCACCCGCCGCTGACATCATCGTCCGTGGTCTGGGCTCGAAGAATGTCATCGAGGAGGTCGTCCAGGGCCGTGCCGGGACCACTGTCCAGGTGGCTCGGGACCAGACCACCTCGGGACCGGTGATCCTCATCACCGTGGAGTCGACGAGTGACCGGGACGCAGCAGCCGTGCTGTCGGCCATGAACCAGCGCACCGCGAGCCTGCTGGACTCCCTGCAGGCCGAGGAGAACATTCCGGAGCGGCGACGCATCTCGGTGGTGGCCGTCTCGGTCGACAAGCGCGGTACCGCCGAGCAGAAGAAGCGCCTCATGATGACCGGCGCATCGGGGGCCGCGGTCCTCGCCCTGTCGGTGCTGGTGGCATCCTTCGTCGACGGCGCCGTGCTGCGACGGCGGCGAGCGCGACGGGCGGCGCAGAGCGATGAGGACACGGCCTCCGACGAGCCGGCCCTCGACGGGCCGCCGGACTCCGAGAAGGGTCCCGGGCCCGACGGGGCAACACGCTCCGAGGAGTCCGCCCAGGCCGATGACGAGTCGGGCGAGACCTCCGGTCCCGATGCGACTGCGGCAGCCGGGGAGGAGTCGTCGAAGGGTCACGGCGCCGAGTCCGAGGAGGACTCCTCGACCGATGAGGCCTCGGACGGTGCCGACGGCTCCGAGGACACCGACGGGGTCGATGCGCAGTCCCTGGGTGACCGGGACCCCGCCCGGACCGACGATCCCGAGCAGACTGCGGTCCGCCCGCAGGCGGACCAGGGCTCCTCGCTGTCCCGGTCGGCGGCCTCCCCCGTGGATCCCGCCGAGGACACCGATCTTCCGGACCGAAGGGGTGACCGTGGAGAGCGGGCGCCCATTGGGTGATCCGGGGACGGGCAGGGTCGGCGCCGTGGGAATGCTCACGGTCTACCTGCTCTGTCTGCTGGTGATCCCCTCCAACGTCACCATCGTCGGCCTGGGAACCTACGGTCGTCCATCGATGCTCTGGGGACTGGTGCTGTTGGCATGGTGGGTGCTGTGGCGGCTGGAGGGAGGGGTTCCTCCCGCCGGTCGGGACCGTCAGGTGGTGCGGATCGCGATGGGCGCCCTCGCCTTCGTGATCCTGGTGAGCTTCGCCCACGCGATGCTCAGAGGTCAGCCCGCCGACCAGATCAGCCCGGCGATCGCGGCCCTGGTGCGTACCGCCTCCTGGGGCGGGGTCTTCCTGGTGGCGGTGGACGGCCTGGTCGACACCGATGACGTGGTGCGCCTGACGCGGCGGTTGGTGGTGCTCACCGGCCTGATCGCCTGCTTCGGGCTGGCTCAGTTCGCCACCCGGCGGACGATGCTGTCCTGGGCCGAGGGGATCCCCGGCCTGGTGTTCGGCGCCGACGACTTCTCGTCGCGGGGCATGTTCGCCCGTGCTGTCGGCACAGCGACCCACCCGCTGGAGTTCGGCGCCGTGGTGGTCGGCATGCTCCCACTGACCATTGCCGCCGCGGTCTCGGGAGGATTCCGCAGGGATCGGGCACTGCGCTTGCGCTGGTGGATACCCGCGACCCTCGCCGCTCTGGTCGCCCTGGTCTCGGTGTCGCGTTCGGCCATCGTGGGACTGGCGGTGGCCATCCTGGCATCGATCCCGGGGATGCCCCGCAAATCCCGCCGGGTGCTCACGGTGGCAGCCGGAGTCGCCGTCGTGGTGGTGGCCGTCGCGGTTCCGGGAATGGCCAGCACGGTCGTCTCGCTGTTCACCGGGGCCTCCGACGATCCCAGCACTCTGTCGCGCACCAACGCGCTGGCCAGGGTGCCCGACTTCCTGGCCGCATCCCCACTGCTCGGCGCTGGATTCGGCACCTTCCTGCCGCGCTACTACATCTTCGACAACCAGTGGGTTCTCACCCTGGTCGAACTCGGCATTGCGGGAGCGGCGGCGCTCGCCGCCGTCGTCGTCTCCGCGATATGGAGCGCCGTCATCGCGGCGAAGGGCCTTGACCCCGCCGGTGCCGTGGTGGCGCGAGGAGCGGCGGCCTCGATGCTCACCCTCGCTGTGCTGTTCGCATTCTTCGACGGTCTGGCCTTCCCGATGTCAGCCGGTCTGCTGTTCCTGGTGGCCGGTGTGTGCGCAGCCTCGTACCGGATGAGCGCCCGCCCGGAGACGGCCTCGCGGTTGCCGTCGATTCCGCTCCCCGAGAGCCGGGCCATGAGAGACTCGGTCTAGCTGAGGAGCCGCCCGGGACACGACCCATGCGGCACCGAGCGATGGCAAGCCCACTCACCTGTCGAGAGATAGAGGGAGCCGTGCGGAGAAGTCAGCGAGCAGATGGCCGGGACCGGGACCGGCACGTTCTGATCATCGTGCAGAACCTTCCCGTGCCATTCGACCGCAGGGTGTGGCTCGAGTGTCGGGCCCTGAGGGCCAATGGCTATCAGGTGAGCGTCATCTGCCCCAAGGGACCGGAGGACAGTTCCCGCGAGACGATCGACGGTGTGCGCATCTACCGCTACCGTCCGCCCCGTGAGGCCAGGGGAGCCCTCGGCTTCGCCGCTGAGTTCGCCTACTGCTGGCTGCGCACCGCCATCCTGTCGGTCGAGGTGGCCAGGGCCCTGCCCTTCCGGGTCATCCAGGCCTGCAATCCGCCCGACACCTACTGGCTCCTCGCCCTGCTCTGGAGACCCGCCGGGGTGCGCTTCGTCTTCGATCACCACGATCTCAACCCGGAGCTGTTCATCTCCCGGTTCGGGCATCCCCGCACGGCGGTGCAGAAGCTGGAGTACCGCATCCTGTCCCAACTGGAGCGGCTGACCCATCGGACCGCCGACCGGGTCATCTCCACCAACGAGTCGTACCGGCGGATCGCCATCACCCGCGGAAGGGTGAGGCCCTCCCATGTCACGGTGGTGCGAAGCGGTCCCGACACCCGGGTGATGGCCCCCAGCTACCCCAGCCGGCCACGGCCCAGCGGCGCTGTCGAACTCGTCTATCTGGGCATCATGGGGCCCCAGGACAACGTCGAGATCGTGCTCCACGTGATGGACGAGTTGGTGCACCGTCGGGGACACACCGGGGTCCATGCCACCCTGATGGGCTTCGGCGACTCCCTGGAGAGTCTGCGAAGGCTGGCCCACAGGCTCGATCTCGACGACTCAGTCACCTTCACCGGTCGGGCGGACCGCAGGATGGTCGCGGAGAATCTGAGTCGTGCCGACATCGGTCTGTGCCCCGATCTCAAGACTCCTCTCAACGACCTGTCGACCATGAACAAGACGATGGAGTACATGGCCTTCGCCCTGCCGTCGGTCTCCTTCGATCTGACCGAGAGCATGGTGAGCGGCGGGGACAGCATCCTGGTGGTGCCCTCGGGTGACGTGAGCGCCTTCACCGATGCGGTGGAGAGGCTGATCGTCGACCCGGACCTGAGGCTGAGGATGGCCAGAGCCGCCCGCTCCCGGGTTGCCCGGGACCTCGACTGGCGGCCACAGGCTGAGGTTTATGTCGGCGTCTACGACTATCTGCTGGGAGTCGAGCGTCCCAATGGCGCCCTCCACGCCGACCTGCCGCCTCGCAGCAGGGACGAGTGGGGCAACCGCATCGTCCCGCTCGAGGACGAGCACGAGTTCGACCGGTTCATCCTGGAGCGCAGATGAGACGGCCGGCGCGACGCCCTCGCGGTGGAGGACAGGGTGAGGGATTCATCTGGTTCGCGGCCCAGGACTGGTGGTACCACAATCAGGCCCACTCCGACTTCCAGCTGATGCGCCAGGTCGCCCGGAGCCGACCGGTGCTGGTGGTCAACAGCCTGGGGCTTCGCGCCCCCGGACCCAGAACAAGTACCCGACCCGGCAGACGGATTCTCCGCAAGCTGCGCAGCATGACCAGGTTCCTCAGGCGTCCTGTGCCCGATCTGCCCGGCTTCCATGTGTACACCCCGGTGATGCTGCCGGCCTACGGCCGCAGCGGGGCGGTCTACCGGTTCAATGCCTGGCTCATCCGGACTCAGGTGAGAGTGGCCGCCCGACTGGCCGGAATCCGGGGAGTCCCGGCGATCGGAGCGACGATTCCCACCGCCTGGCCGGTCGTGGCGGGGATGGCCCGATCCACACTCGCGTTCAACCGTTCGGACCTGCAGTCGGCCTTCCCGGAGGCGGACGGGCAGTGGGTCGCCGGTCTCGAACGGAAGTTTCTGACCCACAGTGACCATGTGCTCTACGTGAGCCACGAACTGATGCGCCGGGACTCCTCGCTGGTGGGGGAGCGGGCCTTCTTCCTCGACCACGGAGTGGATCTGGACCACTTCAGGGCCGATGGCCCCGTTCATCCCCAGATCCTTGAGATTCCGTCACCCCGGATCGGCTTCTTCGGCGGGATCGACGACTATGTCGTGGATCTCGATCTGATAGAGCAGACGGCGCGCCGGATACCCGATGCCAGCATGGTGCTGATCGGCGATGCCACCTGTTCGATGGACTCCCTCACCCGCCTGCCGAACGTCCACTGGCTCGGCAAACGCGACTATCGCGACATTCCGGCCCTGGGCCGAGGCTTCGATGTCGCGATCATGCCGTGGCTCGACAACGAGTGGATCCGATTCGCCAATCCGGTCAAGCTCAAGGAGTACCTGGCACTCGGGCTGCCCGTGGTGACCACCGAGTACCCCGAGGTCGAGGGGTGGCGTCACCTGGTTCGGGTGGCGGACTCGCCGGACGGGTTCATCGACGAGGTGAGGAGGGCGCTGGCCGATCCGGGTGACCCCGAGCCGCGCACCCAGTCCGTGATCCCCTACTCCTGGGCCGGTCGGGCCCGGGCCCTCCTGGACAATGCCGGTCTTCTGGACACTGCCGGTCATCAGGACGAGGGAGGACGCTGATGTGCGGAATCGGTGGTGTGCTCACCAGGCGAGGGCCGGCCTCCGCCTCCGGACTGGAGAGGATGACCCACTCGCTGCGCCACCGCGGCCCCGACGAGTCGTCGACCTGGGTCGAGGACCGTCTCGGACTGACCCACACCCGGTTGTCCATCATCGACCTCGCCGCCTCTCACCAGCCGATGCACGCCGTCGACAGATCGTGGAGCGTCGTCTTCAACGGGGAGATCTTCAACTACCGGGAGCTGCGAGAGGACCTGGACTACCCCTTCCGCACCGAGGGTGACACCGAGGTGCTGGTCGCCGGACTGGTGCGCCATGGAATCCGGTTCGTGGAGAGGCTGCGCGGTCAGTTCTCGATTGCCGCCTATGACCACACCGGTAGGACCCTGCACCTGGTGCGCGACCGGCTCGGAGTGCTTCCCCTCTACTACCGTCTCGACCACCGTGGGATCGTCTTCGGTTCGGAGATCAAGGCGATCCACGCCTACCTCGCAGAACCTCCCGAGGTCGACCCCGACAGTCTCGACGGGTACCTCGCCGGACGGTCGGTGCCCGCCCCGTTCACGCTCTTCGCGGGAGTTTCCAAACTGCCTCCCGGGCATCGCGCCGAGATCGGAGAGTCCGGGGAGCTCCGGGTGGACCGGTACTGGGCGCCGCCCTCGGTCCGTGCCACGGACCTCGATCCGGCGAAGACGGTGGACGAGGCCGACCGGAGAATTCGTGATGCGGTCCAGGCGGCCCTGGTGGCAGATGTGCCGGTGGGCTCCTATCTCAGCGGCGGGGTCGACAGCAGCCTCATCGTCGCGGTGATGAAGGAGTTGCGCGGCACGGCGCCGGTCGACACCTTCGCGGCCGGATTCGGCGATCCGCGCGTGGACGAGCTCAACTGGGCGCAACTGGTCAGCGACCGGGTCGGCACCCGTCACCACCAGGTCGAGGTCCGTGCCGAGGACTTCCTCGCGCTGTGGCCGAGCCTCACCTGGCACCGCGACGCGCCCATCTCCGAGCCCGCCGACATCGCCGTGTTCAGGCTGGCCCAGACCGCGCGCCAGCACGTCAAGGTCGTCCTCAGCGGGGAGGGTGGCGACGAGCTCTTCGGTGGCTACCCCAAGTACCGGTTCGCCTCCTGGGGCGGGCGGGCCCGATGGGTTCCGGCGGGCCCGCGCCAGGCGGTGGGACGGTTCCTGGAGGCTCGGCTGCCGGCCAGCATGGGCCGTCACCGGATCGCCCTGCGGGCTCTCACCGCGGGGTCGGAGGTCAACCAGCTGGGTACCTGGTTCGCTCCCTTCACCGCGGCCGAGAGGCGCGAGCTGATCGGGCGTGACCCGGCGCCGGAGCGAGCGCGTCAACTGCCCGACGGGACCGACGAGATCGACCGGATGCTGCGCTACGACCTGGCGAGCTGGTTGCCCGACAACCTGTTGGAGAGAGGCGACCGGATGACGATGGCCGCTTCCCTCGAGCTGCGCCCGCCGCTGCTGGACCATCGCCTGGTCGAGTTCGTCTTCGGACTCCCCTCCAATCTCAAGGTCCGTCGTGGCGTCCCCAAGTGGCTGCTCAAGGAGGTGGCCCGGCGCTACCTGCCCGAGGAGATCGTCACCAGGCGGAAGGTGGGGTTCCGAGTTCCCCTGGACAGCTGGTTCCGGACCGGTCTGCGCGAGACCGCCCGGGACCGCCTCACCGGCCCGGGCTCCTTCGTCGGGTCAGTCCTGGACCGCCACGCGGTGTCGCGACTGCTGGACCGCCACGAGGGTGGCGGTCATGACGAGGAGATCCGGATCTGGACCCTGCTGTCCCTGGAGGTCTGGCACGAGGTCTGCGTCGACGGTTGGGCGAAGGAATGGCGGGCGGCATGACCGACGATCGGCTGAGACGCCGACTGGCCGGTGCGGGCTACCGGGGGCTGCTGGGTCTCACTGCGCTCACCGACGCCCTTCCCGCCCGCCTCCGGTTCGGACACTGGCAGTCGGTGCTGGCCCTCACCCGACCTGCCGACGATCTGCCCGCCGTGCCACGGCCCCCGGGTCCACCGTCGGACGGTCGCGACGCACCGTCCCCTGATCCGGTGCCACACCAGTCCTGGGGGCCGAGCTGCATGCTGGTGGCCGGTGAGCTGGACGGCGGAGGGGTCGAGCAGGTGGTCGCCACACTGGCCCTGGGGCTGCCCGGCGAGGGGTTCGAGGTGGAGGTGGTCACCTCCCGGTCCGGACGGGTCGGGGCAGAGCTGGTGGCTGCCGGGGTGACCGTGACCGTCTGTGACACCGAGGGGCTGGCCGACCTCATCGCCGGACGCCACCCCGATGTGATCGAGTTGCACCGGCCCGACCCCGGTCTGGTCTCGGCGGTCGCCGCTTCGCAGAGGCCCGTCATTCCGGTCTTCCACGCCGTCGAGTCCTACCTTGACTCCGGCGCACGGGCCACACTCGCCGCCCTGTCAGGGTCCGCACCGGCGTGCATCGCGGTCAGCAGCGGGGTGGCCCGGTACTTCTCCGGGCTGGCGGAGGGGGCGAGGATCTCGGTGGTGGTCAACGGGGTGGCCCCCGACGGCGTCGCCCACGCCCCCGACCGGGTGGGCGCCCGCACCGTCCTCGGGGAGACGATCGGCTCTCCGATCCTCGATGAGGACATCCTGGTGGTGGCCCTTCAGCGCTACAGCGACCAGAAGAACCCGGCCGGACTGGTGGACGCCTTCCTGGTGGCGGCCGAGAAGGATCCCCGGATGCGGCTGGTGGTGGCCGGATCACCCGACAACTGGTTGGAGTACCGCCGGGCAGATCTGCTCCGGAGACGATCGGCGCTTGGCGAGCGGGTGCACCTTCTCGGTGACTCCGACCCGGCGACGATTCTCGCCGCAGGCGACGTCTACGCTCTGGACTCCTTCGCCGAGGGCGGGCCGCTGAGTGCGGTCGAGGCGGCACTCCATGGTCTGCCGCTGGTGCTCTCCGATGTCGGTTTCGCCAGGGACCTGGTCGGCCGGGAGGGTGTTGTCGGCGAGGTCGTCGACGGTCCCTGCCCCGGATTCGGCCAGGCCGATCTGGCCAGGGTGCGCCGGCGCCTGCACCAGCCCAACCGGCGACTGTTCGCCGACGCCCTGGTGCGGGCGCCCGGGCGTGGACGAGGACGATCCGGTCAGGTCCAGGAGCCCTTCACCGAACGCGCGATGGTCGCCGGCCACGCTGGCGTGCTGCGTAGCGTCCTGGACTGACTCCTGGACTCACCGGTGTCGAGTCGCGCGGCGGCACTCCTGTGCCACCCACCGCGGGGACGGCCCGGGTGGCATCGGGGTCGATCGCCGAGGCGGGCACCGCGATCGAGCCGTCGGGCTTGACCACTGGCGCCCGGTACTGCCGCTGGATCCACACAGCCTCGTTGCCGGTGGGGCAGGGCGTGTTGTCCGGGCACAGCGCGGGGTCGTAGTCGGCATAGCTCACCAGAGCGTCCCTCTTGAGGATCAGAGCCTTCCCTGCAACATTGGCGGGTTCGACGCGGATGCCGTAACCACGGTAGGCGAGGATGGGTCCCCGGAAACCGGTCAGCGCGCTGACCGCGACCCTGGCGGCCGCCATGTGGTCTGCGTGGTCCTCCTGGCCCGAGCGGCCGTCCTGGATTCGAACGGTACGGGGGTTGGTGGCCTCGACGATGGCCCGGACCGTGGCGATGAGGCTGTCGCGGTTGTAGCTGGATGATCCGTCGAGGGAGGAGATCGTGCGGATCCGGCCGTCGAGAAGCTTGCTGAGGGACCGGTGCCCGGTGGTCTCGGTGCCCGTTCCGTCGAGGTCCCCGTCCGGCAGACGCAGGCTGTAGAGAGTGATGCGGCCCTGTCCGGGGCTGCGGGAGACGTGCAGCCGGTGACCTGCGAAGGTCGCCGATCCCCGGTTCCACTCGGGCCCGGGGTCCATCGCGGTCATCGTGGCATAGGCCATCTCGGGACCGATCTCACGGTCCTCCCAGTACTGGGTGCCGTTGCCGGAGTCACCGGCCGTCAGGAAGACGGTGGTGGCGCAGGCTCCCGCGTTGAGATCGTTCTGGAGGTCGGGATTCATGAAGATGATGTCGTCATCCTGATGGGCGACGATCGTGAGAATGTTGAACGGGCAGCGGTCGGCACCAGGATCGGTGCCCTTGACGCTCACCCCGCCTGAGATCACCGACGGTGCGCCCCGCCAGCCGGTCATCACGGCCCGGTAGTCGGTGGAGGCCTTCGGCTGCTTGATCGTGACGGTGGCGTGGCCCTGATCGTCGAATGTGCCGGTCTCCGCGTTCACCCAGGTGCTGCCCTTGCGGTACTGGAGGGTCACCTGGCGGCCGATGCGGATCGGACTGCCGATCGCGGTGAGGGAGACCTGCGATCCTGAGACGGCTGTCGTGAGGCGGACATTCTGGTCGACGGCGCGAACGGTGACCGGTTCGGTGGTGATCTGCGGGTAGCTCTTCCCCTGATGAGAGGTCTTCGGGGAGAGGGCGCGAAGCGACATGATCCCCTCCGCCGTGACGTCGAAGCTGAAGGAGCCGTCGGCTCGGGTGCGCGCCGACCCGATCGTCACCCAGTTGCGGTTCTGCGCCTTCTGCAGGACCACGGGACGGGCGAACCGGGTGGTCTGTGCGGAGCGGAACTCGAACTTCTCGTGCCTCATGGGCACATCGGGAACCACCACGGTGGCCGGTTCGGTCGCCTCGGTCGAGGTGTCACCGGGCGAACAGCCCACCAGTGAGACCGCCAGAATCGGGGGGAGAATCAACGCCCACAGAATATGTCCGCGCATGTCCACCACTTCACGTCAGGGCTGGTCCGAACCGGAGGTGCGGAAAGTGCTCAACATATTAGCGGTCGATGACGCCCTCAGTGGGACCCGAGCAAGGTGACATCCCACGGACTGAACGCCCGTTAACATGCAGCCATGAACACGGCTGAGTATCTGCTCGCCGGCGGTGCGGCCGGTGACATTTCTGTGGTGGACTCCGACGGCGCGCACAGCTACGCCGACCTGCGCGGCGAGGTCGCGCGCCGGCTCGAACTCCTCGACGAGTCGGGGCTGGGTCCCGGCGGCCGGGTCGGGCTGATCGGCGTCAACAGCTTCGGCTGGGTGGCCAGTTACCTCGCGGTGCTCGCAGCCGGCATGGTCGCGGTGCCGATCGCCGCCACCCTGCTGCCCGAGGAGATGTTCTCCCGAGTGGAGTGGCTCGGCGTCGGGGCGACCTTCCTCGGCCCCATCGAGGCGCGCCGGCTGGCGGGTCGGCTCCCGCACACCCTGGACCTCGGATGGGACGGCACCTCGGTGCCCGCCTCGGAGATCTCCGTCGTCGAGATCTCCGAGGACCGGGACGCCACACTCGAGTTCACCTCCGGGACCACCGGTCGGCCGCGGGTGGTGCGCATCACCCACGGCAACCTGATCGCCAACACCGAGTCGATCCTGGGATACCTGCCGTTGACCAGTCGGGAGCGGGTGTTCGTGGTCCTGCCGTTCAGCTACGTCTTCGGCGCCTCCCTGCTGCACACCCACCTGAGGATCGGCGCGACCCTCGTGGTGCAGCGCAGCGCTGCCTTCCCCCAGCAGATGGTCGACCGGATGGCGTTGGAGCACTGCACCGGACTCGCCGGGGTGCCCTCCACATTCGCCGTCCTGCTGCGCAACAGCACCTTCGGACGACAGCCACTGCCCGATCTGCGCCTCGTGCAACAGGCCGGCGGGAAACTGGCACCTGCGATGGTCGATGAGTTGAGGAGAGCCCAGCCGCAGGCCCGACTGTTCCTGATGTACGGCCAGACCGAGGCCACCGCACGGCTGTCCTACCTGCCGCCCGAGGATCTCGACCGCAAACCGGGATCGATCGGTCGGGGAATCCCGGGAGTGAGTCTCCGGGTGGTCGGCGAGGACGGCGCCGAGGTGGCGCCCGGCGAGGTGGGTGAGATCAGGGCGCGCGGAGGCAACATCTCGCCGGGCTATCTGGACGACCCGCAGGAGACCGCCAGGCGGATGCCCGACGGCGAGTTGCGGACCGGCGACCTCGCCACCGTCGACGGTGAGGGATACATCTACGTGGTCGACCGTCGCGAGGACTTCATCAAGTCCTGGGGGGTGAGAATCTCCAGTCAGGAGATCGAGTCGGCCGCTCTTCAGCTCGACGACCTGGTCTCGGTCGCGGTGGTCGGCGTCCCCGACGACGCGGCGGGGGAGCGGGTGGAGATGGTCGCGGTCCGCAGGGACGGCTCGACCATCACCGAGCAGGACATCCTGGTGCACTGCCGGGCTCGGCTGGCCAGGCACATGGTGCCGGTGGCGGTCCACCTCGTGCCATTGATTCCCCTCAACAGCAACGGTAAAGTCGCAAAACAAGATGTCCGCGAACTCTGTGTCGGCTGGGGGAGTGCCGATGCGTCTCCGGAAGGGACACCATGACACGAAAACTTCTCCTCGTCGCCCTGGCCGTCACGCTCGTCGTGGTCGCCGCAGCATCGGCGCGGGTACTCCACGGCAGGTCAGCGACGGTGCCGGCCGCGGTGGAGAAGAAGACCCCCACCGCCACCGAACTCGCATCCTTCAGCGACAGGAAGATCTTCTTCGGGCACCAGTCGGTGGGCATGAACATCATCGACGGGCTCCAGGCGACGTACTCCCCCTCGGGCCGTCCGACCCTCACAGTGGTGGAGTCTCGGACGGCTCCTGCCAGGACCGGTGGCTACCTCGCCCACGCGCCGATGGGGGTCAACGGTGATCCGATCGGCAAGTTCGCCGATTTCACGACGGTGATGAACGGTTCGATGGGCAAGGCCGTCGATGTGGCCATGCTCAAGCTGTGCTACGTCGACGTGACCGCGCAGACCGATGTCGACGCGCTGTTCAAGAAGTACTCCGCGATGATGGCTCAGCTCGAGGCCGCACATCCCGACGTGACCTTCATCTACACGACCGTCCCGCTGACCACTGATCGCGGGTGGAAGCAGAAGGTGAAGTCCTGGCTCGGCCGCGATGACCAGATGGGTCCTGCCGACAACGCCGCCCGGGAGCGCTACAACCAGTTGGTGCGCAAGCAGTACAGCCAGACCGGTCGGTTCTTCGACATTGCCGCAGTCGAGTCCACCATGGACAGCGCACCGGCCGAACGCAAGCGCGACGGTGTGCCCTACTACGTGCTGAACAACAGGCTCGCCGCCGACCCGGGCCACCTCAACGGGGTCGGCTCACGGGCGGCCGCGGCGGAGTTCGTCAGCGTCGTCGCGGCTCAGTGACGCTGCGCGGAGTGGGTGTCGATGTCGTCGACCTGCTCCGCTTCCGCAGCCTGATCGACAGGTGGGGGCAGGCCCTCGCCAGGCGCTGGTTCGACACCGAGGAGCTGGACCAGCCGGGTGACCGGGCACTGAACCTGGCGCGGAGCTTCGCCGTCAAGGAGGCCGTTCTCAAGGCCCTCCGCCCGAGCGCGGTGCACCACCCGAGGTGGCGGGAGATCGTGGCCGTCGGGGATGGCACCTCGATGGCGGTGCGGTTGTCCGGGCTGGTCAGGAGGGAGGCAGACGCCTGGGGTGTCAGGTCGATCTGCGTCACAACGGCGGTGCGCGACCAGATCCTGATCGCGACCGCCATCGCCGAGGTCGCTCAGACCTCCGGCACCTCGCCCAGCAGCACCGGCCTGTCGTGAAGATAGGCGGTGGTGCGCCGCTTCTGCTCGATGTCTTGGACCACACGTCCGACCTGTTCCTCGGTGAGACCGGTCGCCGCGGCGATCTCGGACGTCGGGACGTCGTTGTTGTGGCCGTACAGGCACAGGTCCATGAGGTTGTACGGGAGGCTGAAGTAGAACTCCTCCTGGGACTGCGGCATCGAGTAGGTGTCGGTGGTCGGCGGCCTGGTCCGAATGCTCTCGGGTACCCCGAGGTACTCCGCCATGGCGTAGACCTGCGACTTGTAGAGGTGGGCGATCGGCTTGAGATCGGCCGCCCCGTCACCGAGCTTGACGAAGAACCCCTGGTCGTACTCGAGTCGGTTCGGGGTTCCGGCCACCGCGTAGTTGAGGCGGTCGGCGTGGAAGTACTCCAGGACCTTGCGGGTGCGCTGCTTGAAGTTGGTGGCCGCCACGATCTCGAGGTAGGCGTCGGTGGTCAGCCGGTGCGTCTCCTGGCTGCCGTCCGGGGCCTCCACCACGATCGAGTAGATCCGGTAGCGGTCGGAGTCGACCACACTCGGCAGCACGATCTTCGACCGGTATCCCGGACCGTACTCGGGAACCACCCGGCGGATCGCGTCATCGCGACGGCGGTAGCAGCCGAAGGCCTCCAGCATCGGGGAGATGTCCTCGTGGCGGGAGTCCACTCCCAGTGATGCGATGAGTTCGGAGCTGATCGGCAGCGTCTCGTCGGAGGACTCGGACTCCGGCAGCTGCAGGGCGAGGACCCGCTCGGGGCCGAGCGCCCGCACGCACAGGGCGGCCACCACGCTCGAGTCGATGCCTCCCGAGACCGCGACGACTGTTCCCTTGCGCCGGGCTCTTCGCAGGTAGCTGCGGATGCCCTCGGAGATCCGGGTGGTCTCCGCGGCCTCATCGATGCGGAGGGTCGCTGGGCCGAATGCGGTCATGATGTGCTCCTTGATCGGTAATCGAACACTGCGGGGTCGACGGGGGACTGGGCGGATCGCGCCTGGCGCGACGGGCCTGATCGAGCAGCAGCTGGGTCGACAGGACGGCCACCAGGCGCATGTTGTCGGTGTTGCTCATGCCCCGGCCCAGACGCCTGCGCGCCTTCGACATCAGGGCACTGACCATCGCGGGACGGAACACGCCGCTGCGGGAGAGCGCCTCGGAGGAGGTGACGTCGCCGACCCAGTCCGGTGTGCCTCCCGCGAAGAAACTCGCCGCATCGGGGGCCCGGTAGGGCTGCTTGGGGCGACTCAGGATCTCTTTCGGGAGCAGATCCTGGAATGCCAGCTTGAGCAGGTGCTTCTCGTCGAGTCCCTTGATCTTCTGCTCGGCGGGCAGGGCGGCGGCCAGCCGGCTCACCTCGACGTCGAGGAAGGGGAACCGTCCCTCGACGGAGTTGGCCATCAGCATCCGGTCGCCCTGCGAGGCCAGGATGTAGCCGGGCAGCAGGGTCCGCATCTCCAGCCACTGCGCCCGGCCCAGCATCTCCCACCCGGAGCTGTCGGCCGGCATCGCGGCGACCAGGTCGTGGGCCACCGTCGAGTCCACGCGCAGCTCGGGAGTGAGCATGGACTTCATCGTCGAGGCGGTATCCCATCGCGGGCGGTGGGACATCGCCGGGTCGTGGGGATCCAGATTCTGGCCGAAGAACTGTGCGGCGAAGGCCGGTGCCCGGCCCGGGGACCGCTCCATCCAGGGGTAGAGCTGCATCACGGCGCGCTGACGTGCGTCCGGATCGGGGTCTGCGGCCCACGTCTGACGGACCTTGGCCTCCAGGAAGATGTCATAGCCGGCGAGCACCTCATCGGCTCCCTCTCCGGTCACCACCACCTTGTACCCGCTCTGGTGCACCAACCTCGACAGCAGGAACATCGGGGCGGGGGCGGTGCGCAGCAGGGGGTGCTCGGCGTGCCACACCACCTCGGGGAAGATCTCGGCGATGTCTCGCTCTCCGACCTCGACCTCGTGGTGCCTTGTCCCGAGACGCCGGGTGAGCAGGTGCTGGAAGTGTCCCTCGTCGTGCTCGGGCGAGTCGAAGCGCAGCGAGAAGGTGTCCACCTCGACGTCGGTGAAGGAGGCGATGAGGGATGCCGTCACCGAGGAGTCGATACCGCCCGACAGATAGGCGCTGACCGGCACATCGCTGCGCTCGAAGCGCAGTCGCACCGCCGCGATGAGCCGTTCCCTCAGTTCCTGGGCGTTCTGCTGCTCCGATCCGCCACGACCCGTCGCGGGTTCGGTGAAATCGGGAGTCCAGTAGGACGACGTCGAGGAGTGCTTCCCGCTGACACACATCCAACTTCCCGGTGGAAGCTGGCTGACCCCCTTGAACGGGGTGACCGGAGCCACCGGTGCCCAGAAGGTGAGGATCTGGTCGAGACCCACCGGATCCAGGTCCGGGCCAGCCTCTGCGACGGCGAACAGCGCCTTCATCTCGGAGGCGAACCGCAGCTCGCCGCCGTGCCACGTGTAATAGAGCGGGCGAACGCCGTAGCGGTCCCGGCTGAGGATCAGCTCGTCGGTGCGACGGTCCCAGATGGCCAGCGCCCACTGCCCGTTGAACCGGTCGAAGGCGAGTGGACCCCACTCCTCCCAGGCATGGACGATGACCTCGGTGTCGCACCGGGTGCGGAAGCTGTGGCCGCGGTCGGTCAGCTGAGCCCTCAGCTCCACGTGGTTGAAGATCTCCCCGTTGAAGGTGACCCACACCTGGGAGTCCTCATTGCACATCGGCTGGACGCCGTGGGCGGTGTCGACGATCGCGAGTCGGGTGTGTCCCAGGGCGACCCTGTCGTCGACGAAGTACCCGCTGCCGTCCGGACCGCGGTGGCGCAGAGCGACCATCATGGTCTCCACCCGCTCCGGGGAGGGAGGGCGTGCCATCGAGTAGGTGCCACATATGCCGCACATTTCTCAGTGCTCCAGTACTCCGTTGTGCGTCGATCTCATTGCGACAGCCTAATGGGTGCAATGGTTCACCGGCAGGCCCTCAAAGAGGTGACATGGAATCGGCCCGGGACACCCCTTCACCGGGTATGGTCCAGCCATGCAGATCGACGACGCCACACTGCGCGAGAAGGTCCGGGGATTCGTCCTGGAGGATCTACTGCTCGGGGACTCCGAGAGGCTGCCCTCCGATGACTCCTCATTGCTGGAGACTGGAGTGATCGACTCCACCGGAATCCTGGAACTCATCGAGTTCCTGGAGCAGAACTTCGGAATCCAGGTGGCCGACAACGAGACGATCCCGGAGAATCTGGACGGGATCGACCGCGTCGTCTCCTATGTGCTCAGCAAGCGATCCTGACCTGCGGTGACCCCGATGGGCGCACTACGGGAGGACATCGCGCGAGGAATGGCGGCAATGCTGCCGTCGGCCCCCTCCGCACGCACGCGTCTGCAGTATCTGCTGACGAACTCGGAGTTCCACTGCGTCGCGGCGTACCGGTTCGGTCAGCTGGCCAACGACCTCAGACGTCGGCACTCGCCACTGGCGGTACCGGCGCTCGCGGTGCACCGGTTGGTCAACCGGGTCATCACCCACATCGATCATCTGGAGATTGCACCGGGAGCCAGCATCGGACCCGGACTGCTGCTGATGCACCGGCACGGGGTGATCATCGGACCCGCGGTGATCGGACGCCACTGCGTGCTGCACCAGAATGTCACCATCGGTCAGCGGGTGGCCGGCGGGGACCAGGGAGTCCCGAGACTGGGCGATGACGTCTGGATCGGGCCCGGGGCCGTCATCACCGGAAGCGTCACGGTGGGTGACGGGGTGGCGATCTCGGCCGGCTCGGTGCTCTCGAAGGACGTCCCCGACCGTTGTCTGGTGGCGGGCAACCCCGCGCGGGTGATCGCCAAGGACTACGACAACTCCCGGATGATCGGACTCGGCGGGGAACCCGAGTCCTGATCTGCGAGCGGCCCGGTCGCCGACTCCGGGTCCGTCCGCAGGAGAACCAGGACCGCGGAGAGCTCACCGACCCGCGCGGATTCGGCCCCACCGGCCGTTTCGGAGACCGGCCGGAACGATCATCTGTGGTAATTTCCAGCTGCGAGAAGTGGACAGGCACTCACGATCGACGGGACGGGCACAGATGACCATGGAGATGGCCGTGCGTGAGAGTCCCGGTGGTTCGCAGCAGCCCGAGCGGCCCGGCTCACAGGTCGGCGGGTCCGACGCAGTCGGGTCCGCCTCGGACCGGCCCCCGTCCCACCGGCCGCCCCGTCGGGACCTGGCCGCCAGCCAGGTGAGCGCCCTGATGCGCACCGCTCTGGTCTGGGCTGTTGCCGGCGGACTGGTGGGCGTCGGCCTGTGGGGTCTGTTCGGCCCCGGTCACCTCGACGACCTGGTGGGATCGGTCATCGGTTCCGCCCTCGCCGTGCTCTTCCTGTGGACCGGGAGGTCGGTCCATCTGCTGGTCGACGGCGGATCGATGGCGGGAGCTCTCATCCTGTTCGTCCTCCAGCTCGCGGTGCTCGGAGTCCTCGGCACCGCCGTCATCTCGGGTGACCTGCTCGCCCGCCTGGGGACCGGCCCGATGCCGGTGGTGACCACCCTTGCCGGGGTCGCCGTGACGTGGACCGTCGGAGTGGTGGTCGCGGCACGACGCCCGCACCAGCGCATCTACCGGGATCCGGGGGACAGATGAGAATTCAGCCCTCGGCCTGTGTCGCGCACCCCGTTGGAACAGCCGCAGCAGGGGTCCGAACTGCTAATGTGACTCCCGTCATGAACAGAAACGCATCGCCGCGCAGACCCGCGAACCAGGGACACACCGGTTCGGGATCAGACGACGCGATGGGCGTGCTCAGCTATGTTCTGGCAGGCCTACTCCTGTACGGCGGGCTGGGCTGGCTCATCGGTCACTGGCTTCATCAGAACTGGATCTTTCCGATCGGGATGATCCTCGGCCTGGCCGCAAGTGTCTATGTCATCGTGAAGAGATACGGGTCCGAGGTCCCTGTCTCCGGCGAGAAGAAGGAGAAGAAGTGAGCCACGGGCTGTTCGTGCCGCTGGAGTACCACACCCCAGGTCTCGACGACTTCAGGTATCCGGGGACATTCGGCGTCTCATGGATGGACAAGCCCTTCTGGCAGGCGATCATCGCCACGGTGATCGTGATCGGCCTGTGGCTGTGGCTCAGCCACTCCATGAAGGTGGTGCCGGGCAAGCGGCAGGTCTTCGCGGAGTACTGCTACAACTTCATCCGCAACTCCCTGGTCCGCGACATCATCGGCACCGGGTACCGCCGGTGGCTGCCCTATCTCGTGGCCCTGTTCAGCTTCATCCTGGTGAACAACTGGTTCGGCGAGCTGTTCATCTTCATGTTCCCCACCTTCTCGCACGTCGGGTACGTCTACGGCATGGCGCTGGTCTCCTGGGTGGTCTACATCGCCGCCGGGATCCAGGCGAAGGGGCCGTTGAAGTTCTTCAAGAACTCGATCCTTCCCCCTGATGTCCCGGTGGCCCTGTGGATCCTCATCATTCCGTTGGAGATCCTGTCGAACTTCATCACCCGGCCCGTCACCCTGGCCCTGCGACTGTTCGTCAACATGTTCGCCGGTCACCTCATCATCCTGATCTTCCTGGTCGGTGGGGGATATCTCCTCACCTATGCCGGCAATCCGCTGTACAACGTCACGGGGGTGGTGTCGATCATCTTCAGCGTCGCCCTCTTCGGACTGGAACTGTTCGTCGGCTTCCTGCAGGCCTACGTCTTCACCGTCCTGTCCGCGCAGTACGTCTCCACATCGATCTCGGCCGAGCACTGAGATCACACTGAGTTTCGTCCCCAGTCCGGGGACGTAGATGAGAAACGCCCCCGGCGGGGCACAATCCGGAAGGAAACACTCCATGGTTCCCATGCTTATCGGCGGTTCTCTGAACGCCATCGGGTACGGCATCGCCACGCTGGGCCCTGGCATCGGCGTCGCAATGATCTTCTCCGCCGTCATCAACGGCACCGCCCGTCAGCCTGAGGCCCGGCCCGCCATGATGACCACTGCCTTCATCGGCTTCGCCGTGGTCGAGGCCCTGGCCCTGTTCGGCTTCGCGCTGGCGTTCATCGTCTCGTGACTGCGGCCCTCGTGAGTACAGTCATGACTGCGCCGCCGACGGCTCTGCTGGTGAACCTCGGCCCGCTGATGCCCGAGCACCCCATCGAGATCATCCTCGGCATCGTCCTGGTCCTCATCATCACCTGGGCCTGCGCCAAGTTCATCGTCCCTCGCTTCGAGGACATGTACCACGAGCGTTCGGAGACCATTCAGGGTGGCATCGAGCGCGCCGAGAAGGCTCAGCAGGACGCCCGGGCTGCTCTCGAGCAGTACCAGGCTCAGCTCGCCGGTGCCCGCGACGAGGCCGCCCAGATCCGTGAGGACGCCAAGACGCAGGGCGCCCAGATCGTCGCCGAGATGAGGACCAACGCGCAGGCCGAGGCCAATCGCATCTCGGCCCAGGCCAGCGCCCAGATCAAGGCCCAGCGCGACCAGGCGGTCGCCGAGCTGCGACGCGAGATCGGCGGACTGGCGACCAATCTGGCCGGCCGGATCGTCGGGGAGTCCCTGGACGACGACGAGCGGGTTCGCTCGACGGTCGACCGGTTCCTCTCCGAGCTCGCGGTGCAGCCGGCCAAGTCCTCCCAGGCGGTGGACAGGGCATGACCTCCGCACCAGCCGACTGGGGTGTCGCCGCAGAGCGCACGGCCACCCTCGATGCCGCACTCGACGGCGTCTCGGTGACCGGTCACCTCAGCGAGGAACTGTTCGCCGTCGTCGACCTGCTCAACGCCCAGCCGACCCTGTGCCGGGCACTGAGCGATGCCGGCAGTCCGGCACCGGCCAGGCAGAAGCTCGCCTCGCAGTTGCTGTCGGACCAGCTGAGCGCCGAGGCGTTGACGGTCGTCGAGGCCGCGGCGGCAGTGCGCTGGCCCTCCTCGGCCGGGCTGTCAGGAGGACTGGAGCGCCAGGCCGTGCGGGCCCTGCTGCTGACAGCTGTCAGCGCCGGGGAGGCCGACCAGGTCGAGGAGGAGCTGTTCCGGCTCCGCCAGACGGTGCTCGGGGACCTCGACCTGTCGGTCGCCCTGGAGGATCGCGACAGGCCGGTCGCCGATCGCCGCGAACTGGTGAGATCGCTGCTGGCCGACCGGTCGACCAGCCAGACCAGGGAACTGGCCGCCAGGGCGGTGCCCACCACCGGGCGCGCCCACTACGAGCAGGTCCTGGCACGCTACCTGGAGCTGTCGGCGGACCTGCGCGGTGCGTCGATCGCGGTGGTGACCACCGCCCGCGCGCTGAGCACCGCCCAGCGCGAGGAGATGGTCAACCAGCTGGAGCGCATCACCGGCCACCACATCGACCTGCGCGAGACGGTCGATCCGTCGGTGCTGGGCGGGGCCAGGATCAACCTTCCCGATGAGGTCATCGACGGCACCGTGGCGCGCCGTCTGGACCAGGCCCGACAGTCGTTGGGCTGACCAAGAATGTTCTACCCGTGGTCGGGCTGGTGCCGGACCCCCGAGTCAATGCTGAAGGAGAAGCAATGGCGGAACTGACGATACGTCCGGAGGAGATCCGCGACGCGCTGGACCACTTCGTCCAGAACTACAGTCCGGAGGCGGCCAAGCGCGAAGAGGTCGGATCCGTGATCACCTCCGGGGACGGCATCGCGCGAGTGGCCGGACTTCCCTCCGTGATGGCCAATGAGCTCCTCCAGTTCGAGAACGGCCGGATGGGCATCGCCCTGAACCTGGAGGAGCGCGAGATCGGCGTCGTCGTGCTCGGGGACTCCGAGGGGATCGATGAGGGATCCACGGTGCGCGGCACCGGCGAGGTGCTCTCGGTTCCGGTCGGCGAGGGTTACCTCGGCCGGGTCGTGGACGCGATGGGCAACCCCATCGACGGCCTCGGTGAGATCAGCGGGATCGAGGGACGTCGAGCCCTCGAGCTCCAGGCGGCCGGCGTGATGGACCGCCAGGAGGTTCGCGAGCCCCTGCAGACCGGCCTCAAGGCCATCGACTCGATGATGCCGATCGGACGTGGGCAGCGACAGCTCATCATCGGGGACCGCAAGACCGGCAAGACGGCCATCGCGATCGACACGATCATCAATCAGAAGGCGAACTGGGAGTCCGGGGACCCGACCAAGCAGGTGCGCTGCATCTACGTGGCCATCGGTCAGAAGGGATCCACGGTCGCCGAGGTCAAGGGATCCCTGGAGAAGGCCGGAGCGATGGAGTACACCACCATCGTGCACGCCCCGGCCTCCGACCCGGCCGGCTTCAAGTACATCGCCCCGTACGCCGGCTCGGCCATCGGCCAGCACTGGATGTACCAGGGCAAGCACGTCCTCATCGTCTTCGACGACCTCACCAAGCAGGCCGAGGCCTACCGGGCGATGTCCCTGCTGCTGCGTCGTCCGCCGGGCCGCGAGGCCTACCCCGGCGACGTCTTCTACCTCCACTCCCGTCTGCTGGAGCGCTGCGCCAAGCTCTCCGACAAGCTGGGCGGGGGATCGATGACCGGTCTGCCGATCATCGAGACCAAGGCCAACGACGTCTCGGCCTTCATCCCGACCAACGTGATCTCCATCACCGACGGCCAGATCTTCCTGCAGTCCGATCTGTTCAACGCCAACCAGCGTCCGGCCGTCGATGTCGGCATCTCGGTCTCCCGAGTCGGTGGCGCCGCGCAGATCAAGGCGATGAAGAACGTCTCCGGAACTCTCAAGATCGACCTGGCCCAGTACCGCGACATGCAGGCCTTCGCGATGTTCGCCTCCGATCTGGACGACACCTCGCGGTCCCAGCTGGACCGTGGCGCGCGCCTCATGGAGCTGCTCAAGCAGGGCCAGTTCTCGCCCTACCCGATCGAGAACCAGGTCATCAGCGTGTGGGCCGGCACCACCGGAAAGCTGGACAACGTGCCGGTCGACGACGTGCTGAGGTTCGAGCACGACATGCTGGACTACCTGGCCAACAACACCGAGGTACTCACCGGTATCCGGGAGACCGGGACCTTCCCCGATGACTCCCAGAAGACCGCTGCGGCGGCCATCGAGAAGGTCAAGGAGTCCTTCAAGACCTCCGAGGGCAAGTACCTCGCCGGCCATGAGGAGTTCGAGCCGATGGATCGCGACGAGATCGACCAGGCCAAGATCGTCCGGGCCAAGCGGGGCTGACCGATGGCCTCCAACCTGAGACAGCTGCGAGATCGGCGCGACTCCGTCGCGACGACCCAGAAGATCACCCGTGCGATGGAGCTCATCGCATCGGCACGGGTGCCGAAGGCCCAGCGAGTGGTGCGTGCGGCCGCCCCCTACGCCCATGAGCTGAACCGGGCCGTCTCGGCGGTGGCCGCGCACTCCCACGAGGACCACCCGCTGACCAGGGGGGTGGACAACCCGGTGCGCTCCGGGATGCTCGTGATCACCTCCGATCGCGGACTGGCGGGGGCCTACTCGTCCAATGCCATCAAGGCTGCCGAGGAGCTGACCGCCACCCTGGGCGACTCCCAGGAGGTGCGGACCTACCTGTGCGGTCGCAAGGCGATCCAGTACTACGAGTTCCGCGACCGGCCGGCGGCACAGACCTGGAGCGGATTCTCCGACGCGCCGACCTATCAGAACGCCCGTCAGATCGCCGACCGGTTGATCGCCGACTTCCTCACCCCGACCGAGGAGGGGGGACTGGACGAGCTCCATCTCGTCTACACCCACTTCAGGTCGATGCTCGTGCAGACCCCCAGGGTGATGCGGCTGCTTCCGTTGGAGGTGGTCGACGCCCCCGAGGACGATGACAGCGGTGACGGGGGTCACGAGGAGATCTTCCACGAGTACCAGTTCGAGCCCAGCGCGTCCTCGGTGCTGGACAATCTCCTGCCGCTCTACGTGGCCAACCGGATCCACTACGCCCTGCTCCAGTCGGCGGCCTCCGAGCTGGCCAGTCGGCAGCGGGCCATGAAGTCGGCCACCGACAACGCCGAGCAGCTCATCCAGACGCTCTCGCGTCAGGCCAACCAGGCCCGCCAGGCCGCCATCACCCAGGAAATCACCGAGATCGTCGGCGGCTCGGCCGCCCTGACAGATTCCACCCCCGAGGAGTGAAGAGAGAAGCCATGACAGCTACCGTGACCAGTACCCAGGAGGACACCCGACAGGGCGCCACCGGCCGGGTCGTCCGGGTCATCGGCCCGGTCGTCGACGTCGAGTTCCCGGCCGGGCATCTGCCCGAGATTCTCAACGCTCTGCACGTCGAGACCGAGGTGATGGACCACAAGCAGACCATCACCCTGGAGGTGGAACTGCACATCGGCGACAACACCGTGCGGACCATCTCCCTCAAGCCCACCGACGGCATGCGCCGCGGGTCCGAGGTGACCGACACCGGCGCCCCGATCAGCGTTCCGGTGGGCGACGTCACGAAGGGCCACGTGTGGAATGTCACCGGTGAGGTGCTCAACGCCGATCCGGCAACCCTGGAGATCTCCGAGCGCTGGCCGATCCACCGGGATCCGCCCGCCTTCGACGATCTGGAGCCGGAGACCGAGATGCTGGAGACCGGCATCAAGGTGCTCGATCTGCTGACCCCCTACGTCAAGGGCGGAAAGATCGGCCTGTTCGGCGGCGCCGGCGTGGGAAAGACGGTGCTCATCCAGGAGATGATCTACCGGATCGCCCACAACTTCGGCGGCACCTCGGTCTTCGCCGGCGTCGGCGAGCGGACCCGTGAGGGCAACGACCTCATCAATGAGATGGACGAGGCCGGGGTCCTCAAGGACACCGCACTGGTCTTCGGGCAGATGGACGAGCCCCCGGGCACCCGTCTGCGGATCGCTCTGACCGGACTGACGATGGCCGAGTACTTCCGCGATGTCGAGAATCAGGACGTGCTGCTCTTCATCGACAACATCTTCCGGTTCACCCAGGCCGGTTCCGAGGTCTCCACCCTGCTGGGCCGGATGCCCTCGGCGGTGGGCTACCAGCCGAACCTGGCCGATGAGATGGGCCAGCTGCAGGAGCGGATCACCTCGACCAAGGGCCACTCGATCACCTCGATGCAGGCGATCTACGTGCCCGCCGACGACTACACCGACCCGGCACCGGCCACCACCTTCGCCCACCTGGACGCCACCACCGAGCTGTCGAGAGACATCGCCTCGCGAGGCCTCTACCCGGCCGTCGACCCGCTCACCTCGACCTCCCGGATCCTCGATCCGCAGTACGTCGGCCAGGAGCACTACGACACCGCGACACAGGTCAAGCAGATCCTGCAGCGCAACAAGGAACTCCAGGACATCATCGCGATTCTGGGCGTGGAGGAGCTCTCCGAGGAGGACAAGGTGATCGTCGGTCGCGCCCGGCGCATCCAGCAGTTCCTCTCCCAGAACACCTACACGGGCGCGAAGTTCACCGGAGTGCCCGGATCGACCGTGCCGATCAAGGAGACCATCGAGTCCTTCCAGATGATCTGCCGCGGCGACGTCGACCACATCCCCGAGCAGGCCTTCTTCAACGTCGGCAGCATCGAGGACGTGCAGAAGCGCTGGGACGAGATGCAGAAGAAGGACGCCTGATGGCTCCCAAGCCGTTGCACGTCGACGTGGTGGCCGCAGACCGCCAGATCTGGGAGGGCGATGCGGTCAACATCATCCTTCGCACCACCGAGGGTGACATCGGCCTGCTGCCGGGACACACCCCGATCTTCGCGAACCTGGTGCCCTGCGCCGCTCGGATCATCACCGACGACGGTCGCCAGGAGGTGATCGCCGTTGACGGTGGCTACGTGGCCCTCGACGACAGCGGGCGGGTCTCCATCCTGGCCCAGTACGCCACCCGGTCCGATGAGATCTCCAGCGCGGACGCCCAGCACGAGATCGACGTCATCTCGCGCAAGATGGACCGCAACGACGAGTACACCGAGGACGACGTCCACCGGTTGCACCTCGCCCAGGCCCAGTTGCTCGCCGCCAAGCACATCTCGGGGCAGAAGCCCTGAGATGACACCGTGGTAGTTCCACCAGACGATTCGATCATGCCGTGACGTCCGGACGAGACTCTCGTTTGGACGTCACGGCTTTTCGGTCTAGCGTGTCGCCATGGGCCCCGTTCACGTCAGTCTGCAGGTGGCGCTGGTGTCTGTCATCCAGCTGGAACTGATGGCGGCCGTGCTCGTGGTGGCGATCGTGGCGATGGCCATGGTGTGGCTGCTGATCCGCCACCAGATTCTTCTGAGGCGGCGCGGGGTGTTCGTGTGCGGCCTGAGGACCCTGGGTCCCGATGAGTCGGCGGAGGCCAGGCCCGGCAAGTGGATGCTCGGGCTCGCCCAGTACTGCGCCGGAGACTTCGTGTGGTACCGACCGATCAATCCCTGTCTGTCTCCCAGCGTGGCACTGCACCGCAGCAGTCTGGAGATGGCCGAGCACCACCGTCCGACCCCGGGGGACCAGATCCCCTTCATGATGAGCCAGGAGGTCATCACCTTGGTCACGGCGGCGTCGGGTCAGCGGAGCCGATGTCAGATCGTCGTGGACAAGGGTGTGCTCACCGGCCTGATGAGCTGGCTGGAGGCGGCTCCCCCGGGGGAGGCCAACCACCTCACCGCGCGCAGCATGTGACCTCCACCGACTGCTGTTGGCCCGCCTGCTGTCTCCCGGACAACCATTGCCCCGACTGTCACGGAACCGCTCGTGCCGAACCGTTGAACTCCTGAACCCCCCTCACTGCCCGAACCCCCGCTGTACTGCTGCTCCGGTCACGTCACCGGGGCATTTCTGCGTTCGGGGACGTGCCGGACCCCCGAGTCGGCAACAGGGCTCGGGGGTTCCCGGACACGCTCGCGGCGCAGCTCTTCGGAGGGCCTCAGTGAGGCTCAGTGGTGGCGCTTGGGGGCCTCGGCGTTGCGTTCCCCACCGGGAACCCACAGCACCTCGTCGCTGGCCCCGTCACTGGCGCGGTTGGCCGCCCGGGAGAGGATGAACATCAGGTCCGAGAGGCGGTTGAGATAGGTGATCGCCAACTCGTTGACCCCGCCCGGAGTGACCTTCGGGTCCTCGGAGGTCTGGGTGCCGTAGGTCTCCACCGCCCTCCAGGCGGCCCGCTCGGCGGTGCGCACGGCGGTCCGGCAGACGTGCAGCTGGGCCCCGACCGGATTGCCCCCCGGCAGGATGAAGGATCGCAGGGTGGGCAGGGCGTCCCCGAACTCATCGCACCAGTGCTCGAGCCGGTCCACACTGGACTGCACGGTGCGCAGCGGCTCCCACTGCGGATTGGCCACCAGCGGGTTGGCCAGGTCGGCGCCGACGTCGAAGAGCTCGTTCTGGATGATTCCGAGGGCCTCGCGGACCGGCTTGTCCAGGACGGTACCGACCTCGGGATCTGAACCGCGGTCCAGAGCCAGTGCCAGGCCGATCGCGGCATTGGCGGCGTCCACCAGTCCGTAGGCCTCGACGCGGACATCGGTCTTGGCCGCCACCGAGTTGTCGACCAGCCGGGTGGTGCCGTGATCGCCGGTACGGGTGTAGATACGAGAGAGAGTCACCATGGGCCCCAGCTTACGAGGTCACCTCCCGCAGACCCGTGGGCGCGGTGGACAGCCTCAGGGACAGGGGTCACACATTCTCGAGGAAGCGGTGGAGCACCTGCACGAAGACCTCCGGCTGGTCGGCGTGCACCCAGTGGCCGGCGTTCTTGACCCGGACCCGCTGGACCCGTGGGAACAGGGCGGCCATCGCCGCCTGGTGCTCGGGGTGGACGTAGTGGGAGTCCCCACCGCTGATCCACAGCACCGGTCCGTCCCAGTGGCGTCCCCGGGTGTCGGGCCACTGGGCGACCTGGTCCATCTGGCTGGCGAGCAGGTCCAGGTTCATCTGCCAGTGCCACTGGTGACCGGCCGGGGCATGGACGTCGTGGCGCAGATTCTGCAGCAGGAACTGGCGGATCACCGGGTCCGGCACGCCGACCGACATCTGTGCCTCAGCCTGGGTACGGGTCCGCAACGAGGAGAGATCCAGTGCCTCCATGGCTCGGGTGAGAGGATCGAATCGCAGGTTCAGCGGCGAGACGACCGGGGCCATGTCCACCACGACGAGACTGGCGAGCAGCTCGGGGAAGTCCAGAGCGGTGCGCATCGCGACCTTGCCGCCCATCGAGTGACCCAGTAAGTGAACCGGGCGGTCGGGGGAGTGCTCGCGGATGGACCGGGCGACGCTGGCGGCCATCTGCGGATAGGAGATCTCGCTGGTCCATCCGGAACGACCGTGGTTCGGCAGGTCCAGCAGGACGCAGCGCCACCGGTCGCGATCGGTGGCGACCAGGTCCTTGGCGACCCTGGTGAAGTTCTTTCCCTGGCCGAAGACCCCATGGCACCAGACGACGGTCTCAGCGCCGTTCCCGATGGTGGTGGCATGCAGCTCGGTCGTGGCGGGTGTGGGTGTCATGATCGCGATCTCCAGCAGCCGGTGTGCCAGTGACGCCGTCGGGAGACCGGTGAGTCGGTGCTGAAACCGGTCGGTTCGTGGGGCCAGGCGACGATGTGAGGGGTCCCCGGGAGGATGGGGTGGAGGCAACCAGGGCAGGTGTACGTCTTGACCGCCCGGTCGGCTGGGACATTGTGCACCACGTGCGCGCCGTCCCTCTTCTGCTCGCTGTGGGCGTGCGAGGAGGGCTCCAGGGGCCGGATCTGTCGCAGCCTTCTGCTACTGCGACTCTTGTGACGGCCCATGCCTGCGATCATAGCGGGGCCGGCAGGGGTCACCTCTGATGAGCGCCGGGGCGGACGACGGGGGCAGTAGTATCGCCTCTCGTGCGACTCGTGATAGCGGAGTGCCAGGTCGACTACACCGGGCGACTGACCGCCCATCTGCCCTGGGCCAGACGACTCATCATCGTCAAGGCCGACCACTCGGTGAGCGTCCATGCCGATGATCGCGCCTACAAGCCGTTGAACTGGATGAGCCCGCCGTGCACCCTCACGGTGCGCGAACCGGCCGCCGACGAGGCCGCCGCCGTGGACTCGGTCGACTCGCGGATCAGCCAGGTGTGGGAGGTGGACTCACCCGGCGGGGATCACCTGCAGATCCTCATCGGTGAGGTCGATCTGGATGCCACCGAGGACCTCGGCGCGGACCCGGGTCTCCAGAAGGACGGCGTCGAGGCGCACCTGCAGGAACTGCTCGCCGAGAACCCGGAGACCTTCGGCGCGGGCTGGACGGTTGTCCGGCGGGAGTACATGACGCCGATCGGCCCGGTCGATCTGCTGTGCCGTGATGCCGAGGGCACCTACGTGGCGGTCGAGGTGAAGCGCCGCGGTGAGATCGACGGCGTCGAGCAGCTGACTCGATATCTCGACCTGATGAACCGCGACCATCTGCTGGGGGACCACGTCGACGGAGTGTTCGCCGCACAGCAGATCAAACCGCAGGCCCGGACGCTGGCCCAGACCCGCGGGATCAGCTGCCTGACGGTCGACTACGACGCCCTGCGCGGGATGGACCACCCGGAGGACCGGCTGTTCTGACCGGCCCCCCGCACTGGTGGCGACCACTCCCGAACGGTGCTGACTACTCCAGAACGGTGGTGGGCTCGTCCTCGCCGGCCTGCTGCTTGGCCGGGCGGATCATCGTCTTGTCGGCGTCGCTCTTCGCGGTCCCCGGCTGGTCCTTGGCGGATCGGTCCGAGGCCGGCGTGCCGGAGGTCTTCCCGGCCTTGGTGTCGTCCTGGCCCTCGGTGTCGAAGGGATCGGTACCCGGGAAGTCCTTGCCGGCCTCCCCGGCCAGTTCGCGCAGATTGCCGAGCTGGGCGAGGACCGCCTCCCGATGCTGCTGAAGGGCCGCCACCTCGCGCTCGAGCTGCTCCTTGCGCCACGCGTACTGCTCCTCGAGACGCTCCTTCATCATCGCCGCCTGGCGATGGGCGACCGCGATCCGGTTCTCCGCGTCGCGAGCCGCCTGGGCACGCACCTTCTCGGTCTCGGCGAGGGTCTCCTCGCGGATCTTCTCCGCCTTGACGGTCGCCTCCTCCAGGGACTTGGTGGCCGCCTGCATGTGAGCCGCTCCCTTGTCCTGCAGCTCGTTGAGCTTGGCAACCGCCTGATCGTGGTTCGTCCTGGTCGCGGTGGCGATCCGCTCGGCCTCCTCGTGGGCACTGCCGAGCGTCGCGGCGGCCTGCTTGTCGGCCTTGGTCGTGGTGGCCGTCGCCTGGTCATTGGCCGCCGAGGTGAGTCGAGCGGCCTCCTGGCGGGCCTTCTCGAGCGTGCTGGCGGCCTCCTTGCGGGCCTTCTCGACCGCGGCGCCGGCCTCCTGCCGGGCCGCCTCAAGGGTGCTGCCGGCCTCCTGGCGAGCCTTCTCGAGAGTGCTCGCGGCCTCCTGCTTGGCGGCACCGACGGCCTGCTCGGAGTCTTGGCGGGCCTTCGAGGTGAGCGCGCCCGCCTCCTTCTGGGCTCCCTCGATCATCTGCCGGGCCTGGGCCTCGGCGTTCTGACGGGTGGCCTCGGCACGGACCTTGGCGTCATTCATGATCGACTCGACATGGGTGGTGGCCTGGGCGACGATGGTGGTCGCCTGCTGACGCGCCTCGTCGACCGAGGTCCGGGCCTCCTTGGTGGCCTGGTCGCGCAGCTCGCGCTGATTGGCCAGTCCTGCCACCCGGATGTCGTCCGCCTCGGTCTGGGCGGCGGAGCGCAGGTCGGCGGCGACCCGGCGTCCCTCCTCCTTGATCCGCTCGGCCTCGTTGCCGGCCTTGGCCACCAGATCCTTGGCCTGGGTCTCGGCGGCGGTGAGGATGCCGGTCGCGTGAGACCCCAGGCGTGCGAAGTCCGACTTGTCGGCCTCCTGCTCGGCCTTGGCGACCTCATGGCGCAGATGGCGGGTGAGCTGCTTGAGGGTACTGACCTGCTGCTCGATCTCGCGGACGTAGTTGTCCACGCTGGTGCGGTCATAACCCCACATCGCGTGGGCGAAGCTGCCTGCGGCGCTCGCGCTGTCGTCGAAGAGATTGAGGCCGGTCTCCTCGTCGCCGGGATCCTCGCTTCCAGGCGTGACTGGATCGCTCACCACGGACTCCTTCCGATGCCATCTGTACGGACCCCACGCTACCAATGTGGACCGCAGGTTCGGCCGTGACGGGCTGGGGTGGACATCATTGACCACACCTGGCCAGGGAGTCCGTGCAGACGGACAACGGCGGAGGATCCGCGAGGGATCCTCCGCCGTCGGTCAGATGGCTGCGTCGCCGATCTCAGTCCTTGTAGGGCATGCCACCGGCCGGGGGCTCGGTGATCTCGACGAGGATTCCACCGGTGCACTTCGGGTGGAGGAAGACCACGCGGGAACCGGCGGTGCCGAGCGAGGGCTCATCGGAGATGAACCGGGCGCCGCGCTCCTTGAGGGTGGCGATCGTCTTGTCGATGTCGTAGGTGCGGTAGCACACCTGCTGAATCATGTTCTTGTTCTTGGCGATGTACTTGGCGATGGTGCTGTCCTCGCCGAGGGGCGCCAGAAGCTGGACGACGGTGCTCTCCTCGCCGCGCTTACCGGTGGCGATCATCGCCTCCTCGACGCCGTGACCCGGGTTCTTCTCACGCAGCAGCACGTGGAAGCCCAGCACCTCGGTGTGGAACTTGATGGCCTCGTCCATGTCCTTGACGGCGTAGCCGACGTGGTCGATGCACGCGAAAGGATCGTTGTTGAAGTTCTCCATATCTCATATCTTTCCACCCTCCCGGTGAAGATCGACACCGGGGTGCGGGCTGGGACAAGGGGGTGTGCGGGGCCCGCACGGCGGGATGTGCGACACGCCCGGCGTTGCGGCTGGCGCGGGGGCGGGTCGGTAGGTCAGCATGTCTGGGAGAGTGCGTCAGCACGTGTGGCGACATGCCTCGATCCCGAGAGCCGGGATCCTCAGCCGAGGAGACGAACGTGAAGAAGTTCCTGACGACGACCATCGCGGTGTTCCTGGTGGCCTTCGCCCTCTACTACATCTTCACCGACCCCGAGGGCACCGCCGACGTGGTCCGTGGATTCTTCAGTGGGATCTTCGGGTTCATCAGGGCACTGGGACGATGACCCTGGTGCCGTGCCTTCGGTGCTGAGGACGTTGCGGCGGTTCGTCGATCCCGAGGTGGACCGCCACCTGCTCGCCAGCGAGGGCGAGTTCATCATCGATGAGGTCGTCAAACACTGGTGGACACTCGTCCTGCCGATCTGCGGACTGGCCGCCAGTGTGGTGTGCTTCCTCGCGATGATTGTCACCGGGGCCGCGTGGTGGTTGTTCCTGCTGCTGGGGCTGGTGATCGACGTGTGGGCGGTGGTGAGGATGTTCCGGGTCCACATGGATCGATTCGTCATCACCAACATGCGGGTGTTCCGGGTGCACGGGGTGTTCAACCAACACCTGGCGACCATGCCGATGACCCGGATCCTCGACATCTCGGTCGAGCAGCCCTTCCTCGGGCGACTGCTCGGGTTCGGTCACTTCATCTTCGAGTCCGCCGCCCAGGACCAGGGGCTGAGGGTGATCCGTTACGTCGGGCGACCCGAGCAGCGGGATCTGATCATTCAGCGGGTCATCCAGATGGCCGGCCTGCGGACCAATCTGGCCCACCCGCGCTGACCCGGCCGTTGCCCGGTGACGACGTGGGGATCGGGTGAACACTGTCGCCGTCGCTGTGCCCGGCGGGGGAGGGGAGGGACTGCTCCGGGGCAGGAGAGAATGATTCTCAGCAGCGGCATAGTGTGGTGTCGTCATCTGCGTTCAGGTGACGGTCAGGAAGGCACACATGTCACGTCCAGTCCGGTTGCACTCGGTCCAGTCGCACCCAGTTCGCCCCACCCCCTCCCGTCCAGGTCGGGCACGGACTCAGCTGTCGGCGCTGGTCGGAGCACTCACCGTGGCGGCCCTGGCGCTCACCGGCTGCTCCTCGAGCACCACGGCGACAGCCCCCGCGACCACTCCCGCTGCCAGCACATCGGCCGGTGGATCCCCCCGTCCCTCCGGTTCAGCCACCGGATCGCCGTCGGTCACGACAGGTCCGCACGGAGTCGGAGCACCGGTGACAGATCCCTCCTGCGCCGCCCCGCCCTCGCAGTGGAAGACCTTCAGGGCACCCGACAAGGTGGTGGCTGACCTGCCGGAACTGGAGAGCGGTACCAACCACTCCAAAGTCGCCGACCGGTGGACCTATCCTGCCTCCGAGGTGCACCAGTGGATGACCAGGCCGGCCACCGCCCCCAAGGGTCGCAAGCTGGTCTTCCTCACCTTCGACGACGGGCCTGACAAGACCGTCACGGCGCAGGAGCTGACGAATCTCGAGAAGGGCGGAGTGCCGGCCACCTTCTTCATGATCACTCCTCAGATGCAGGGGGTCCCCGTGGACCTGCTGCGACGGTCCCTGAGGGACGGCAACGGCCTGGGAGTGCACTCCTACAGCCACGACTACCGGTATCTGTTCAAGGGCGACGCCGCCCAGCGGGCCACCCACGTGGCCTGCGACTACGACTGGGCACTGGCTCAGGCCAGGGCGATTCTCGGGTCGGGATACGCCGAGTCCGGGTTCCGCTACCCGGGTGGCCACATGTCGTGGAGCCATCTGGGTCAGGCCGATGCGGAGCTGGCCCGTCGGGGTGTCGTTCCCATCGACTGGAACGCCATGAGCGGGGACGCCGATGCGCAGATGCCGACAACGGTCCCGGGCTATCTGGCGATGGTCAAGAAGTCCATCGCCGAGGCCGGGAACCCGCGGGTCGTCGTGCTGCTCAACCATGACAACAAGGAGCGGACCGCCGAGGCGATGCCGAGCATCATCGCCTGGTTGAAGTCCCAGCACTACCAGTTCGGCATCATCAGCTGAGACGGACTCGTTCCCCGGGGGGCGGTGTCGGGCCACCGGGGCAAAGGAGGAGACGGGTGGTGCACTCGCAACAGGGCCGTGAGCCCGTCGGAGCCCACGGGGCGGTGTCCCGGATGGTGGCGGCCGTGGTGGCCGGCCTGGTCGTCGGAGGGCTGACCGGATGGCTCGGGGGCGGGCCTGGGGGCTGCTGTGGGGCTCACGGCCCAGTCGGTCTGGTTCGCCGTGGCGAACTGGCTGGCGCTGTGGCCGATCGGGCCAGCAGGCACCAGGGAGCATGCCCGTCGCGAGGAGTTCCGGCCGGTGGCCGAGGAGATCGTGATCGTGGCCCTCATCGTGGCCGGTGTCACAGCGACCCTTCTGCTGGGACGGGTCGGAGACCCGGTGGCAAGCGGGTCGCAGCGGCCGCGCTGACCCTGGCCGTGGTCTTCATGCAGTGGTTCGGTCTGCACGGCGATGTACGCGGCCCGGTACGCCTACGAGTACTACCGGACAGGACCGGACGGCACCCGCGAGTCCGGCGGGATCGACTTCAACCAGGACGACCCTCCGTCCTACCGCGACTTCTACTACTTCAGCTACAACTTGGGGATGACCTACCAGGTCTCCGACACCGCCGTGACGAACTCGCGGGTCTGGGCGGTGGTCCTGAGGCACTGCCTGCTGTCCTATCTCTTCGCCCTGGTCATCCTCGCCAGTGCGATCAATGTGGTCACCGGGGTCTTCACCTCCGGGCTGTGAGGACGACTCAGGCCATCACGAGGTCCTGGACTCCCGGGATTCCTGCGCGGCCTGACATTCCGAACACCGTTCGGGATCGCGTTTCCGGCAATCGTGCTTCGAGCATGATGCGGATCTCTGAGTTGTCCGCGCCCCCGGTCGCACTGGAGGGAGAGCATCACAAGAAGAATGCCACCAGTCCAGCAGAAACACTTGTCCCCCGATGAGGGGATCGACGTGCGTTCGGGGGGCGCTCACGATGTCCTCAGGAACTCAACCCACAGGAGGACATTGTGAGACAACTGCATTCTCATCGTTCGTCATCGGCAGTGATCATGCTGGTGAGCCTCGCCCTCGGACTGATCGGCTTTCAAGCCGTCGGCGCATCCCCGGCCAGGGCCGCCACCACCAACAACACCGTGATGACCACGACCCAGAGCATGTCGGCCGCGACGCTGAACTCTCGACAGGTCGGCACCTACGCGGCGGGAAGGCATCTGAACCTCATCTGCTATGCCCACGGGCAGTCTGTGAAGGGTTACTTCAGCAGGTGGATCCCCGGAGGGTGGGACAGTCTGTGGTACCTGGTCGACGACGGACACTGGGTGGCCGACGTCGACATCCAGACCTACTCACAGAACCCCGTCACCTCCGAGTGCCCCTCCGGGCCCGTGGGGGTACCGATGGTGACCACCCAGCGGATGGCCGGGCCGGGCCTCAACACTGGTCAGGCCGGGACCTATCAGCAGTACAGTGCCCTGGGGCTCGTCTGCTGGGCCAGAGGTCAGTCGGTGAAGGGATACTTCAGCAGGTACATCTCTGGTGGCTGGGACAGTCTGTGGTACCGGACCAGAGATGGCTACTGGGTCGCCGATGTCGATCTTCAGACCGGTAGTTCCGGCCAGGTCGGCCCTCAGTGCGGTCAACCCGGCACTCCCGCCTCCTCTTCGAGAGAACAGCGCGCCGTGTCCTGGGCTCTGAGTCAGGTCGGCTCTCAGCAGTACGACTTCCTGTGCGGGGCCTTCGTCGCCAATGCCTACGGAAAGAGCGCCCTCGGATACTCGAATGCGATCTCCTTCTACTCCGCCCTGCGCGGTGCCAATCAGATTCACGGCGGCACTGCCCCAGCGGGTGCTTTGGTGTTCTCTCGCAGTTCGACGGATCAGGGCAATGGTCACGTCGATATTGCTGTCGGTAACGGCACCTTTGTGAGTGGCGGGGTCTCTCGGTCCTATCGAGGGTTGAGAGGCGGTGGAAGCACCGTGCAGCTGATGCCGACGCTGAACCCATCCCACGGAGCCGTGTACCTCGGCTGGGCCTACGCCCCGAGTAGTGCCCCTTATGGTGGTGTAACCCGCTGGTGACCAACCCGTCGGCCTCCGCGACTTCGTGGTGGACGGCAGCGCGGTCACCGTGTGATCCTTCGAGAAAGCTCTCTACTTCTCACTCGAAAGGAACAACCACGATGACCGCTCCTCATATTGTCGACCCGACGCGGGTCCTGGACCAAGCCCTGGGCCAGGCCTCCCCGGACCTGCTGCGCTCACTGCTGCAGACGATGATCAACATGCTCCTGTCAGCCGACGCCGACCAGGTCGCCGGCGCGGAGTACGGCCGCCCCGACCCCGACCGCCTCGTCCAGCGCAACGGCTACCGTCACCGCGACCTGGACACCCGGGTCGGCACGGTGGACGTGGCGATCCCCAAGCTCCGCCAGGGCAGCTACTTCCCCGAGTGGCTGCTGGAGCGGCGCAAGCGCGCCGAGTCGGCGATGATCACCGTGGTCGCCGACGCCTACCTGGCCGGGGTCTCCACCCGCCGGATGGACAAGCTCGTCAAGAGCCTGGGTATCGACTCCCTGTCGAAGTCCCAGGTCTCCAGGATGGCCGCCGACCTCGACGCCCAGGTCGAGGCCTTCCGCCACAGGCCTCTGGGCGAGGCGGGCCCGTTCACGTTCGTGGCCGCTGACGCCCTGACGATGAAGGTCCGGGAGGCCGGACGGGTCATCAACGCGGTCGTGCTGACTGCCACCGGGGTCAACGCGGACGGCCACCGGGAGGTCCTGGGCCTCCAGGTCGCCACCGCTGAGACCGGGCCGGCCTGGAACACGTTCTTCGCCGATCTGGTGGCCCGGGGCCTGTCCGGGGTGCGGCTGGTCACCTCGGATGCCCATGCCGGGCTGAGGGAGGCGATCGCGGCGAACCTGCCCGGGGCTGCCTGGCAGCGGTGCAGGACCCACTACGCGGCCAATCTGATGAGCGTGTGCCCCAAGAGCCTGTGGCCGGCGGTCAAGGCCATGCTCCACTCGGTCTACGACCAGCCCTCCGCGGCCGCCGTCGACGCCCAGTTCGACCGGCTGCTGGACTATGTGGAGGCCAAGCTTCCCCAGGTCCATGCCCATCTGGACGCCGCGCGGGCCGATCTGTTGGCGTTCACGAGTTTCCCGGTCGACGTGTGGCGCCAGATCTGGTCGAACAATCCTCAGGAGCGGCTGAACAAGGAGATCCGGCGGCGTACCGATGCCGTGGGGATCTTTCCCAACAGGGAGGCCGTCATCCGGCTCGTCGGGGCCGTGCTGGCCGAGCAGACCGATGAGTGGGCCGAGGGCCGGCGCTACCTGGGCCTGGAGGTCCTGGAACGCTCACGAGGCACTCACAACCCCGACGGCCCGGACCAGACGCACCTGGAAGGAGCAGACCCCATCCCATCCGAACTGGCAGCCTGACCCCGTATCGAAAGATCACGAAACGGATACACCACTACCAGGGACTTGACCACGCCCCGACGTCCTGGCGCGGTTGATGACCCCCCAGGGGTCTGACCGGTAGGTCGTGACCAGCACAACCGGGCAGGTGACCGGTCCGCAGGACCGGTCACCTGCCCGGACGGCCCCATCGTCGGGGATGACGTGCGCACCGATGCCAGCCGTGTCACCGCTGTCGGGGGATGACCCAATGAGCATCCTTCTGGTGGTTTCGGGCATGATAGACAAGGTCGGTCCGGGCCGCGGGTACCCGCGGGCCCGCCGATGTCACATTCCACCCGGCCCTGTCCGGGCGCGTCGAGAGAGAGAACGTCATCGTGTCCTTCACCATCACCGTTCAGCGATCCGGAGATTCCGAGGAGCGACAGGTGGACACTACGACGACCGGCCTCGACCTGTTCGGATCTGATCGTTCCGTCGTCGCGATGAGGGTCGACGGCGAGCTCGAGGACCTTCAGCGCCCGATCAGCCAGGACGCCACCGTCGAGGCGGTGGAGGCCACCAGTCCCGACGGCCTCAACATCATCCGTCACTCGGCCACCCACGTGATGGCCCAGGCCGTCCAGCAGGTCTTCCCCGAGGTCAACCTGGGGATCGGCCCCTTCATCACCGACGGCTTCTACTACGACTTCGGAAACATCGATCCCGTGACCCCCGAGCTGCTCAAGGATCTCGAGAAGCGGATGAAGAAGATCGTCAAGGAGAACCAGCGGTTCGTGCGGCGTCCGGTGACCGAGGAGGAGGCCCGCCGCGAGCTCGCCGACCAGCCGTACAAGCTGGAACTGGTCGACTCCAAGGGCGGCCACGAGGCCGAGGGCGCCTCGGTGGAGGTCGGCGGCTCCGAGCTGACGATCTACGACAACGTGCGGCGCGACGGCGAGACCGCCTGGAAGGACCTGTGCCGCGGACCCCATGTGCCCTCCACCAAGTACCTGGGCAACGGGTTCGCGCTCACGAAGTCCTCGGCGGCCTACTGGAAGGGCGACCAGGCCAACGATCAGCTGCAGCGGGTCTACGGCACCGCCTGGGCCTCCAAGGACGATCTGGTGGCCTACCAGACCCAGATGGCCGAGGCGGCCCGCCGCGATCACCGCAAGCTGGGTGCCGAGCTGGACCTGTTCAGCTTCCCCGAGGAGATCGGGCCCGGGCTGGCGGTGTTCCACCCCAAGGGAGGGATGCTGCGCCACATCATCGAGGACTTCATCATCTCCGAGCACCTCAAGCGCGGATTCGACATCGTCTACACCCCTGAGATCACCAAGGGCGGCGTCTTCCACACCTCGGGTCACCTGCCCCACTACGCCGAGACGATGTTCCCCCCGATGAACGTCGATGAGGAGCGCGACGACCAGGGCAACATCACCCGCGCCGGCCAGGAGTACTACCTCAAGGCGATGAACTGCCCGATGCAGAACCTCATCTACAAGTCCCGGGGTCGCTCCTACCGGGATCTGCCGATCAAACTGTTCGAGATGGGCCACGACTACCGCTACGAGAAGTCCGGGGTTGTCCAGGGGCTGACCCGGATGCGCGGGTTCACCCAGGACGACTCGCACATCTACTGCACCCCCGAGCAGGCTCCCGAGGTCATCAAGAACCTTCTCGGGTTCTTCGACGAGGTGCTCTCGGCCTTCGGACTGGGGGAGTTCTACCTCGAGCTGTCGACCCGTGACGCCGAGGGCAAGAACCAGGACAAGTTCATCGGCTCGAACGAGGACTGGGCCGAGGCCACCCGGATCCTGCAGGAGGTCTGCGAGTCCAGCGGACTGGACCTGGTGCCCGACCCGGGCGGCGCGGCGTTCTACGGCCCGAAGGTCTCGGTCCAGGCCAAGGACGCCATCGGACGCACCTGGCAGATGTCGACGGTCCAGTACGACTTCAACCAGCCGGAGCGGTTCAAGCTGGAGTACACCGCTCCCGACGGCAGCCGCCGGCGTCCGGTGATGATCCACTCCGCCAAGCTCGGCTCCGTCGAGCGGTTCATCGGAGTCCTCACCGAGCACTACGCGGGAGCCTTCCCGGTGTGGTTGTCGCCGGTCCAGGTCCACGCCGTCCCGGTCGCCGAGGAGTTCGACTCCTACCTGGACGGACTGGCCGCCCGGCTGCGCGCCGCCGAGCTGCGTGTGGAGATCGACAAGTCCACCGACCGGTTCGGCAAGAAGATCCGCAACGCCACCCAGACCCGGTCGCCGTTCATCGTGATCGCCGGCGGCGAGGACGTCGCGGCGTGGGCGGTCTCCTTCCGCTTCCGCGACGGCTCGCAGCTCAACGGGGTCCCGATGGACCGGGCGGTCGCCATCATCGACGGCTGGGCCAGGGCCAGGCGCAACGACGACCCGACCGCCGCCAACGCGGAGTCGGTGCTCGGCCAGTCCGAGGCCTGAGGAATGGCGGCAGACCACGACGCCGACCAGGTCCGGATCGAGTTCGACGACGACGAGGTCGGTGTGCCCGATCCCTTCCGTCGGCTGTGGACACCCCACCGGATGGCCTACATCGGCGGGCAGGACAAGCCGGCCAGCGCCCGGGCCGGCCAGGATTGTCCGTTCTGCCGGGCCCCGTCGCACCGTGACGAGGAGTCCCTCATCGTCCACCGCGGCGAGTTCTGCTATGTCGTGATGAATCTGTACCCGTACTCGCCCGGACACCTGCTGGTGTGCCCCTACCGCCACGTCGCAGGGTATGTGGATGCCACTGCCGAGGAGACCCGCGAGATGGCCGAGCTCAGCCAGTCGGCGATCCGCGTGCTCACCGCCACCTCCCACCCGCAGGGATTCAACCTGGGGATGAACCAGGGGGCGCCCGGTGGCGCCGGGGTGGCCGCCCACCTGCACCAGCACGTCGTCCCGCGGTGGATCGGGGACACGAACTTCCTGCCCATCATCGGTGGCACTCGGGCGGTGCCCCAGCTGCTGGGGGACGGGCGGGCGCTGCTCGCCGAGGCCTGGGAGACCCATGCTTGAGCACTTCAGAGCCAGCTGGCAGAAGGTCATGCACCCGATCGGGGCGCTGCTGATCCGCCTTGGCGTCACCCCGGACATGGTCACCTGGGCGGGAACCATCGGGGCCATCGCGATGGCCCTGGTCTTCTTCCCTCTGGGCATGCTGTGGCAGGGCTCCCTGCTGGTCGCCCTGTTCATCTTCTCCGACTCCCTGGACGGGAACATGGCCCGCCAGATGGGTCGGCACTCCCAGTGGGGGTCCTTCCTGGACTCCTCCCTGGACAGGCTCGCCGACGGCGCGATCTTCGCCGGACTGGTGCTGTACTACACCGGCCCGGGCGACTCCAGGCTGTGGGCCGGGGCCGGACTGGTGGCGCTCATCCTCGGCCAGGTGACCTCCTATGTGAGGGCGAAGGCCGAGTCCCTGGGAAAGACGGCGTCGATGGGTCTGGCCACCCGTTCCGACCGACTCCTGGTGACCCTGTTGGGGGCCGAGCTCACCGGTCTGGCGAGTGTCGGCGTCCTTCCTCACTGGTTCACCTGGGCACTGCCTGTCGGGCTGTGCTACCTCAGTCTGGCAGGAGCCGTGACGGTCGGACAGCGGATGGCCGCGGTGCGCCGACAGGTCACCTCGTGACCCCTGGCCATCGATCCGACTCCGGCCGCGGCCGGCTGTCGGCCGCCACGCTGGGCCTGGCCGGCCATCTCCCCGACTCTGTCTGGCGTCCCGGGGCCCAACTCGCCGGGTCGGTGCTGGCCCGGTTCCCCACTGCCGGGGTGCAGCGGTGGCGGGGCAATGCGCAGACCATGACAGGGCAGCGCCCGTCTCCCGCCCAGACCCGCCGCGCGGTCGTGTCGTGGATGCGCACCACCGTCACCTCCATGCAGCTGCCCCGCTGGTCGGGGGAGCGCATCGATGCCACGGTCGACCATGATCCGGCCCAGCTGCAGGCGCTGCGCAGGGCCTGTCGGGACCGGGGCGCGCTGGTGGCCCTGCCTCACATGGGATCCTGGGACCTGGCCGGAGCCTGGGTGGCCCGGCGCGGCATGCCGGTGACCACCGTCGCCGAGCACCTTCCCGAGGCCGAGTTCCGGCTGTTCGTGCGAACCAGGGAGCGTCTGGGAATGCGGGTCCTCGGCTACCGCGAGCCAGGAACGGTGCGCCATCTGGTCGAGGACCTGTCTGGCCACCGGCTGGTCTGCCTGGTCGCCGACCGCGACCTGTCGGGTGGCGGTGCCCCGGTTCACTGGGCGACCGCCGACGGCCCGGTCCCCGGTTCGATGCCCCCCGGGCCCGCCCACCTGGCGGTGCTCACCGGCGCCGCACTGATCGGCGCGGCGTGCAGCTACCGGGGCCCTGACCGGATGCACATCGAGTTCTCACCGATCCTGGAACCAGCCGCCGGAGAGACCAGCAGGCAGCGGGTCGGCCAGCTCACCGAACGGCTGGCGGAGTGGTTCAGCGCCCAGATTCGCGACCAGGTGTGCGACTGGCACATGTTCCAACCCTTCTTCCCAGACCCTGTGATCCCAGGCCCTGTGATCCCAGACAATAGGGCCATGCATCCGGACTCGGCCGGGACCGGCCAGTGACAAGGGCCGACGACTGGCTCAGCATCGGACTGGTCTGCCCCTACTCCTTCACCCGGCCCGGAGGGGTCCAGAACCATGTCCTCGGGCTGGCGCGCTGGCTGCGCCGACGCGGACATGTCGTGGCCCTGCTCGGCCCGGGTCATCCCGACCGCCGGACCCTGCGGAGCCTGGGACTGCCTCCGGAGTGCTTCACCAGCACGGGCCGCAGCGTGCCCGTCCCGGCCAACGGATCGGTCGCCCGCCTGAACTTCGGGGCGGCATCGGCTGTCCGGGTGAGGTCGTGGATGAGCGACCACTACTTCGACGTCATCCACCTCCACGAGCCACTCACCCCGTCCAGCTCGCTGCTGGCCCTCTGGAACGCAGACCGGCCGCTGGTCGCCACGTTCCACTGCTGCTTCGAGGACTCCAGTTTCGCCGACTCGACACTGCTGCGGGTGGCACGAAGGCTGGCCCCCTCCTCGTTGGCCCGCATCGACGAGGCGGTCGCCGTCTCGCAGGCGGCGGCCGAGGCGGCGCGACGCGCCTGGCGGGTGGACCCGGTCATCATCGGCAACGGGGTGGACACCGCCGAACTGTCGACGGTGTGGACCGCCCCGGCCCCCTGGCGCGGCGGGGAGCATCCCAGGGTGTGCTTCCTGGGCCGCTTCGAGGAGCCCCGGAAGGGCTTCTCCGCCTTCCGCAGGGCGGTGCACCGGGTGCGTCTGAGCCATCCCGATGTGGACGCCGTGGTCATCGGGCCGGGCGCGGTGCCCGGCGACACCGACGGCCTGCGGTTCCTGGGCCCGCTGTCCGATGCCGATCGCGACCGGGTGCTGGGATCCTGCGATGTCTACGTCGCCCCCAACAGCGGGGGGGAGTCCTTCGGGATCGTGCTGGTGGAGGCCCTGGCCGCCGGGGCGAGAGTGGTGGCCAGCGATCTGCCCGGGTTCCGGGAGGTCCTCACCGACGATCGCGGACTGGTGGGATGGCTGGTTCCTCCCGCCGATGCCGCTGCTCTGAGCCGGGCCATCAACCAGGCCCTCGGCAGTGGGGACAGCGGTCTGGCGGCACGAGGTCTGAGACGCGCCCGGCAGTTCGACTGGGAGTCGGTCGGTCCCCAGCTCGAGGACCAGTACCGGGCGGCCATCTCGTCGCGGCGCAACCGTCGGTGACTCCGCTCACTATTCTGGGACACGTGGCGAGACCGATCGAGACATCCGGGCCGGTCGGGCGGCGACCATGAGCAGCCCCACCCCCGAGCATGCGCCGCGCCCGGACGCCAGCATGGATCTGCTGCGCCAGGTGCGTCAGGAGGCGATGGAGCCCGAGTACCTCACGGCCGAGGACCGCCATGGCCGGGAACGGCCGCACGGACGGGGTCTGATCGGAACCCTCACCATGCTCGTGCTGGCCGGCCTGCTCCTGGGCGGCGCCTGGCGCGCTACCACGGTGGCGCGGCCGGCCACGGTGGCCGAACGCGACGACCTCATCAACCGTGTCCAGTCCGCCCAGGCGCACCGGGCCAGCCAACAAGCGGCGGTCGGTCGACTGCAGCGCCAGGTCGATGCGATGCGAGCCTCCCAGTCGGCCGCCGGCACCGCCGCGGCCCGGATCTCGGCCGCGGGCATGGCGGCAGGTCAGGTCGCGGTGGTCGGTCCCGGCGTCCAGGTGCTCCTGGACGACTCACCGGACGGCTCCGACGAGGGACGGGTCGGCGACCAGGACCTGCGCCAGCTCATCAACGGGCTGTGGCAGGCCGGTGCCGAGGCGATCTCGGTCAACGGTCACCGGATCACCACCCGCACCGCGGTCCGATCCGCCGGATCGGCCATCACGGTGGACTACGTCTCGCTCACCCGGCCCTACCGGGTCAGTGCGATCGGCGACCCCAATGTGATCCCCGGGAAGCTCTCCCAGAACGGCGGGGGGCAGTGGATGGCCTACATCGCCGACAATTTCGGCGTGCGCTGGTCGATCACGACCGCCAGCACTCTCAAGCTGCCGGCCGGGGCAGGATCCGTCAGCCTCGCCACCCCGCGGTGAACCCCGTGGTGATTCGCCCACTGATGGTGGGCACACCGCCCCGGGACGCTGCCGGTGGCGCGCCATGGCAGGATGGTGCCCATCGAGGAAGGGAACGGACATGATTGCGGTCGCTGGCCTGATCATCGGAGTCATTCTCGGCCTGGTGCTCAATCCATCCCTCCCGGTGACCCTTCAGCCCTACCTGCCGATCATGATCGTGGCCGCCCTGGACGCCCTGGTGGGTGCCGCCCGCGCCTATCTCGGGCACACCTTCTCCGACAAGGTCTTCGTGGTGTCCTTCCTGTCGAATGTCCTGATCGCGGGGCTGATGGTCTGGGTCGGGGATCAGATCGGCGTCGGCTCCCAGCTGTCGACGGCCGTCGTGGTTGTCCTGGGAATCAGGATCTTCACCAACGTCGCAGCCATCCGACGGGCCCTGCTGCATGCCTGATCCGCACCAGAACCCCGAACAACAGGACATCCGCGCGCCTCAGGACAGCCCTTCACCGCGGGCGAGTTCCGGGACGCAGGACGGCCCCGGCACCGACCGGCAGAAGCCCTCGCACCGCGCCAGAATCCTCCACGACCTGGCTCACCCGGCGTCCGGACAGCTCATTGTCGCCATCATCCTGTGCCTGTGCTCCTTCGCGGTGGTCACCCAGGTGCGGTCTCGGGCCGACGAGGATCCGTTCGCCTCGATGCGGCGGGCCGATCTGGTCACCATGCTCGACTCGCTGTCCACCTCCTCCCGGCAGCTCGACTCCGAGCTCGCCGAGCTGCGCGACACCCAACGGCAGTTGCAGTCGGGGGCCGATTCCCGGCAGGCCGCCCAGAAGCAGGCCGCGACCCGGCTCTCCCAGCTCCAGGTGCTCTCCGGAACCGTGCCGGTCCAGGGCCCCGGCATCACCATCAGGATTGCCGATCCCGGCGCCAAGGTGACCTCCGACATCCTGCTGGACGCCGTCGAGGAGCTCCGCGACGCGGGGGCCGAGGCGATCTCCCTCAACGGGAAGGTCCGCGTGGTCGCGAGCACCTGGTTCGCATCCGGTGCCGACAGCGTGATCGCCTCCGGCACCCCGATCAGCCGACCCATCACCATCCAGGCCATCGGCGATCCGCACTCCCTCGAGGAGGGCGCCAGGTTCCGCGGCGGTCTGGTCTCCCAGGTCCAGGCGCCTCAGGTCGGGGGCAGCGTCCAGATCACCTCATCCACCCTGATCAGGATCACCGCGGTCGCCACCCCGGCGCCGATGACTCACGCCAGCCCCGTCCGCTGACACCTGAGGCCGTGGGCGGCTAGTCTGGGTGACAGCACGGCCGACACCGTGCCGCGGCAGACCTGCGACAGGCGCCGATGACACCACGCTCAGGAGGTTTCTGCGATGGCCGGTGCCCCCGAGGATCTCCAGTACACCGTGGACCACATCTGGGTACGCCCGGGCAACGGCGACGAGGTGCGGGTCGGTCTGACCGCCGAGGGCCTCTCGGGAATCGCCGAGATCCTCGACGTGACGCTGCCCGAGGTCGGCGAGCAACTGGCCCGGGGCGATGTCGCGGCCGAGATCGACACGGGCGATGAGCCCGTCGACGTGGAGACGCCGGTGAGCGGGGTGGTGGTCGCTGTCAACCAGGTGGTCGCCGACTCGGCACAGACCCTGGCGGCCGACCCCTACGGGGACGGTTGGCTGATGTCGGTCGAGCTCACAGCGCCCTCCGAGCTGGACGACCTGCTCGACGCCGACGCATACGATGCTCTCACCGACTCGTCCTGATGCGGCGGGAGTGGTGAGGATCCGACAGACTGCAACAGGCAGACGTCCCGCTGCAGGACGGGTGGGAAAACAGGCCCCGGAAGGGGCCGGGAGTGAGGATGCGAGATGAACAAGTGCCTCAGGTGCGGGCAGGACAACGCGGATGACGCCAACTTCTGCTCTCGCTGCGGAGCTCGTCTGGGTGCCGCGGCGGGCATTCCAGGGGACAACACCGGGGTGATCCCGGTGATGACCGACGAGGTCGTCGCCGACACCCCGGAGCTGTCGGGGGAGGCGCTGTCCGCCATCGCGGACCTTCCCGAGGGGGATGGACTGCTGGTCGTCCAGCGCGGGCCCAATGTCGGCACCCAGTTCGTTCTCGACCAGGACGTCACCACGGCAGGTCGCAGCACCCACTCCGACATCTTCCTCGACGACATCACCGTTTCGCGGCACCACGTGAAGTTCATCCGCAGGGATGGCCGGATCTACGTGGAGGACCAGGGCAGCCTCAACGGCACCTACGTCAACCGCACCCTGGTGGATGGATCGGCCCCGCTGCGCGAGGGCGACGAGGTGCAGATCGGCAAGTTCCGGATGATCTTCCACCTCGGCGGGAGCGGACTGCGCTGATGGCTGGCCCGGTCTGGAGCATTGGGCAGGTGATGAAGCTCCTCAAGCCGGATTTCGCCGACCTCTCCATCTCGAAGATCCGATTCCTGGAGACCGAGGGTCTGCTGAGTCCCGAGCGCGCACCCTCCGGGTACCGAAAGTACGCCGAGTCCGATGTCGAGAGACTGCGCTACATCCTCACCTGCCAGCGCGACAACTTCCAGCCCCTGAAGGTGATCCGCGAGCATCTCGAGATGCTCGACCGGGGGGAGGAGCCTCCCAGTGTCGATCAACCCGCACCGCCGGGAGCCGGTTCCGACAAGGAGCCCGGAGTCCAAGGTCCGGTGATTCCCCAGCCCCGGGCGCCGATCAGGATGAACCGGCGGGAGTTGGTGAGGGCCAGTGGGATCACCGAGGCACACCTGGTCGAGCTGGAACGCCATCAGCTGGTGCGCACCAAGCGCGGTCACGACTGGTACGGCCAGGAGGCGCTGATGGTGTGTGTGGCGTCCCGCAGGCTGCGCGAGTACGGGATGGACACCCGTCACATCCGGGCGATGAGACAGGCCGCCGAGCGGGAGGCCGGGATGATCGAGCAGACGGTGCTGCCGCACGCCCGGCACCCCCAGCGGGCCAATCAGGTCGCCACGGAGATCACCTCCCTGGTGCTCCACGCGCATGCGGCGATGGTCTACGACCTGCTCCAGCACTGACGTCGTTCTGTCGGCCATCGACCGCGGGTAGGCTGGCCCTATGGTGGTCGCACTGGAGGTTGTCGGGATCCGGCTGGACCAGATCTCACAGTCGCCCATCCTGCTGCTCAAGGAGTCCGAGGGACGCCGCCATCTGGCGATCTGGATCGGCGCCTCCGAGGCGGCATCGATCGCCCAGGCCATCGACGACGTTGAACCCCCACGACCGCTGACCCACGACCTGTTCGTCACCGTGCTGGGCGAGCTGGGCTGTCCTAGCCCGCAGATGGTCATCACCAGTGTCACCGATGGCGTGTGGGAGGGCGAGATCCGCCTGCGACCGGGCCATGTCGTGCAGGCCAGACCCTCGGACATGGTCGCCCTGGCAGTGCGGCTCGGGGTCACCGTCGGCTGCCGCGAGGAGGTCCTCGAGGAGTTCGGCATCCTTCTCGATGAGTCCCCCCAGGATGAGGTCGAGAGGTTCAAGGAGTTCCTCGACCATGTCAGCCCGGACGACTTCGAGGACTGAGCCCGGCAACCCTAGAGTGTCACTTGACCCTCTGATCTCATCTGAAATGCCTTGTCAGAGGGTTCTTCGAGGAGATTCCTGGGGTATCCTTGAGACCCCACGGCGTGGCAGCGGTTCGCTCGGACGGCGGCCACGTAGCGTCTGTGGGACAGGGACGGTACCGAATCGGCCCAGGGACAGAGGGTGATCGAGATGGTCGAGAGTGCGGCTCAACAGGCCTCCTCGCCCAGATGCGCACAGAGCGCGCTCTTCGACGGGGACTTCTTCCCCCTTCCCGATGACATCGGGTTCCGCGGCCCGGTGGCCTCCGGCGCTGCTGGGATCACCTACCGTCAACTCGACTACTGGGCTCGCACCGGTCTGGTCCGCCCGGAGATTCGTGGCGCCTCGGGGTCGGGCAGTCAGCGGCTGTACTCCTTCCGCGATATCCTGCTGCTCAAGGTCGTCAAGCGGCTGCTGGACGCCGGTGTGGCTCTCCAGCAGATCCGGATCGCCCTCGATCACCTGCGCGCCAATGGCGTCGAGGAGCTCTCGACGGTGACCCTGATGAGTGACGGCGTCTCGGTCTACGAGTGCACCCGTGACGAGGAGGTCATCGATCTGCTGCGCGCCGGCCAGGGCATGTTCGCCATCTCGCTGGGGGGAGTCTGGCGCGACGTCAACGGCTGCCTGTCGACACTTCCGCACGAGAAGGTCGGTGGCGCCGCTCATCATGCCGAAGATGAGCTGTCGCGCAGAAGGGCCACCCGCCGGGTGTCGTGACACTGACGTCCTGAGCCAGGGAGCCGGCCGATGAGGGAGACGCTGAGGAGTGCCGCGGACAGGGCGCTTCGTCGTCCTCCCATTGCCCACCTGGTGCGTGCCCAGGCTCGCTACTCCAGCCGGCTGGGGAATCACTTCGCCGCCTCCATCACCTTCTTCACGGTGCTCGCGGCGGTCCCCGTGGTCGCCTTCTCCTTCGCCACCCTGAGCGTGGTGCTGACTCATCTGCGTCCTGACATCTTCGATGCCGTCAAGGATCTGGTCATCCGGTCGCTGGGGTCGACCGGCGGCGCCCACAAGGTCACCGAGGTGATCGACTCGTCGGTGCGCAGCACGGGATCCTGGGGGACCCTGGCCACCACCATTCTGGTCACCCTGTGGACCGGCGTCTCATGGATCGGCGATGTCCGCTCGGGGGTGCTGGCCCAGTGGGAGCCCTCCTTCAGCATGGTCAAGGAGGACAAGAACCCGCTGGCCTCCAAGGCCCGAGACATGCTGTCCTTCATGACGGTCCTGGTGGTGCTGCTGGTGGTCTTCGCCACCGCCCAGGCTGGCTCGGCCCTGTCGGGGGCGCTCGGACGGCGTCTGGGCCTGGATCTGCTGCCGGGTCACACCGTCATCGTGACGATCTCCGGGCTGGTCGTCTCCACCCTCGCCGGGGCGCTGTTCTTCGTCTTCCTGTACGGCATCCTGCCGCGATCGCGGCGCAACTGGTCGGCGATCCTGCGCGGTTCACTGGCTGCCGGGGTGTGTCTTGCGGCGGTGCAGACCGGCGCCGGAATCGTGGTCCGGGCGGTCAGCGTCAACCGCGCCGTCCAGGCCTTCGGATCGATTGTCGTGGTGATGCTGGTGCTCAACCTGCTGGCCCGGATCATCCTCTTCGTGGCGGCCTGGATCGCCACCGCCGATCAGCCCGCGGTGGCGTTCCGGTGGCATGACGCCGATGCTCCCCTCGAGGAGCGCGAGGGAGCTTGGACCGCGGAGGGCCACTGGCAGGCCGCCCACGCCGACCGGGAGGCTCAGCGGCGCGAAGCCGAGGGGTCCGGCCCGGACACGACCCACGAGGAGGAGCAGGGCAGCGGAGAGGGCCAGGAGGTGGTGGCGACCGTCGCCGAGGACGGCCGCCGGGTGCGTGCCGGACTGACCGGCTTCCTGGCCGGGGTCGCGGTGAGTGCGGTGGCACTGCTCGGGTCGGTTCTGGTGTGGGCCGGGCTGCGTCATCGAAACCGTGACCGCCAGGACCAGACACCCTGAGCCCAACGAGAGCAGCGCCCGACCCCGCAGGGTCGGGCGCTGATGTGAGCACTCGGGCCACCAGCGACCCGAGTCGCTGGTGGCCCGAGTGCCTTGTAGTACGAGCTGGTGGTCCGTTGGCGTCGGTGCCCGCCGGGCTCCGACGCCAACCCTCAGTGCTGGAGCGGCTTCGGCGCGCCCTGCCCGATCTCGTCGAGCATCGAGGTGAACCAGGGCTGGGTGAGATCGAAGGGCTTTCCGCCCTTGATCCGGTCGAAGTCGATGTTGGTCAGCACGTCGCCGGCCTCCTCGTCCTGGCCGATGACCCCGGAGCGTCCCGACAGGGCGCACTCCACGGCCAGCTCGGTGCAGCGACCGATGAGCTCCAGATCGGCCTCGTTGGAGGCGGCCGAACGGGAGAAGTAGCCGGACTTCTGGACCATCGTCTTCTCGGCGGACAGCCTCTTGGCGAACTGCTTGCCGAACCACGCCCCGGGGTTGATCTTGTCGAGCTTGACGTGGCCGAAGGGGTCGCGCGGGACCTCCTCGCCGGACTTCTCCAGCTCGGCGATGATGGCGTCCAGGCCGGCCCCCTCGGACAGGAAGATGGTGACATTGCCGACGGTGTCCATCACCTTGTTGAGGCGCTCGGCCTCGGCGTCCAGGTCGATCTCGGCCTCGGGGAGGTAGACCGCGTGGATATCCCACGCCTCGCGCGACAGACCGATCTCGGGGACCCACTCCTGGGCGTCGAGCCACTCCCGGTACTTGGCGGCGGTGGCTGCGGTGAGATATCCGCAGTTGCGGCCCATCACCTCGTGGACGATGAGCATCCGCGAGCCGGAGTTGTGCTCGGCCACCACATTGGCGGCGAACTTCGCGCCCTGCTCGGCGGCGGTCCAGGCGCCCAGCGACTGGCGGATCGGGATGATGTCGTTGTCGATGGTCTTCGGCAGTCCGACGACGGTCAGGCCGTAGTCGTGCTCGGCGAGATAGGCGGCCAGGTCGGCCGCGGTGGTGTTGGTGTCATCGCCGCCGATGGTGTGCAGGACGTCGACCCCGTCGGCCACCAGCCGGTCGGCGGCCACCTTGAGAGGATCCTCGCCCTCGGCCACCAGGCCGCGACGGACCAGATCCTCCTTGTTGGTCAGCTTGACCCGGGAGTTGCCGATCGGCGAGCCGCCGAAGCGGTGCAGCACATCGGCCTTGGCACGCACCTCGTCGGTGACCGTCAGGTAGTCGCCCTTGAGCAGCCCCTGGTATCCGTACCGGTAGGCGATGATCTCGACGTCTGGGGCTACCTCGGTGTAGTGCTTGACCAGCCCGCCGACCGCCGTGGAGAGGCAGGGGGCGAAGCCGCCCGCCGTGAGCAGGGCGACCTTCTTGACCTGGGCCATGGTGTGGAGACCTTTCTTCGGGTGAGATGTCGCGCACCAGCCTAGGCCACCGTGGCCAGAGTCTTCCCAACAGGTGCCCGGACGTGCTGAGCTTGTCCCCATGACCACCACCGCCCTGCTCGGGACGCGCTGCCGGGAGCGCGGAGCCAGCATGTCGGTGGCGGCCGCCCTGCTGATGCCCTGCCTCATCCTGGCCGGGGGACTGGCGGTCGACGGCGCCCAGCAGGCCCGCGCCCGTCGGGAGGCCCACACCCTGGCCGCCCAGGCCTCCCGGGCGGGCTGCGACGAGGCCTCGGCCGCCCAGCTGGTCGGGATGGCGGGGGATGGCACGGCCCGCGCCCGGCAGGTGGCCGCAGCCGCCCCGGCGGGGGCGACGATGAGTGCGACGGTGAGCCGACAGGGCGATCTGCTCACCGTGCGGGTCAGCGTCACCCGGGCCACCATCGTGCTCTCGGCGATCGGTGTCGACGCGGTGCACGGGCACGCCCGGGCCAGCTGCCGGCTGGTCCCCCGGTAGTCGGCACCGGTAGGTCGCACCAGGGTTCGGGGGTCTCAGGGAGCGCTTGGACGCCACGAAGTGCCAGGTCCCGCGAGCGTACGGCAGCTTCGCGAGATCCTGATTGGCGGCCGCCCGGGGCCCTCCACCGATAGCATGTGGCAATGGCCCACTCCCACTACTATCCGGTCCACCCCGTCAACCCCCAGCGCCGCTCCCTCAACCAGGTGGTCGCTCTGCTCCGGGACGGGGGACTGATCGCCTACCCGACGGACTCGGGATACGCGTTCGGGTGCCGACTCGGCAACAAGGACGCTCTGGAGAGGATCCGCCGGATCCGCGATCTCGACGAGAAGCACCACTTCACCCTGGTGATGAGCGAGTTCGCCCAGGTCGGCCGGTACGTGCAGATGGAGAACTGGGTGTTCCGCACCATCAAGGCGGCGGTGCCCGGGCGCTACACCTTCATCCTGAGAGCCACCCGTGACGTCCCCAAGGTGATGCTGCACCCCAAGAAGCACACCGTCGGGGTGAGGGTCCCCGACCACGTCACCAGCCTGGCGCTGCTGGACGCCCTCGGCGAGCCGATCGTCTCCTCGACCCTCATCCTTCCCGATGCCGAGCAGCCGATGGACGACGGCTGGCAGATCCAGGAGACCCTGGGCCAGGAGCTGGACGCCGTGCTGGACTCCGGAGACTGCGGCACCGAGCCCACCACGGTCGTCGACTTCAGCTCCGGGGAGGCCGAGATCACCCGGATGGGCGCCGGCGACCCGACACCCTTCCAGTGAGCGGGGCAGTCTCAGTGAGCACGACGGGGCCAGTGAGCGGGACGGGGACGATGAACCCGTCCGAGCAGATTCTCGGGCTGCTGGGCGCGATGGACGAGGAGGTCCGTCTGATCCGCTCCGACCTCGTCGGGGCCCGGGTGGTTCCCGGGCCCTGCGAGATGATCGCCGGCCGTCTGGAGGGCCGTCCGGTGATCCTGGCGCGGTCGGGGATCGGCAAGGTCAATGCCGCCCTGGCGGCCGCGGCGATGGTCTCGGCCGGTGCCTCCTCGATCGTCTTCACCGGTGTCGCCGGCGCGGTGACCGAGGGACTGGGGATCGGCGATGTCGTGATCGGCGACCGCTTCGTCCAGCACGACGCCGACGGCACGGCCTTCGGCGACCCGATCGGCCAGGTGCCCGGAGAACCCCGGTTCTGGAGGCCCGACGAGGTCCTCAGCGATCGGGTGCACGCCGCCGCACTGGCCCTGACCGGCCCCGGCATCGGTCACGCGGTGGTGCGGGGAACCATCGCCAGCGGGGACCAGTTCATCGCCGACCCCGCCAGGGTGCAGTGGCTGCGCCGGACCTTCGACGCGGCGGCCGTCGAGATGGAGGGAGCGGCCCTGGCCCAGGCGGCGAGCCATCTGGGGGTGCCCTTCGCGGTCGTACGGATCCTCTCCGACTCCGCCGACGGGGACGCCGTCCAGGACTTCCCGGCGTTCCTGGCCGAGGCCGCCGAGCGGGACCGTCAGCTGGCCCGGATGCTGGTCGCCGGCTGAGAGGACCGCAGCAAGCCGTCAGGCGCGCACCAGCAGCGCCCCGACGTCGACCCGGACACGCATGGTGGTCGCCCTGGCGACCGGGTCCCCGTCGATCTCGGTGAGCACCGGACGGTCGGCCCTCACCAGGCAGGTGCGACTCGGGTCGTGCCGGATGATCCGGTGGCCGCGCCGCCGGGCGGTGACCGCCCACAGGGTGGCGGCCGCCCAACCGACCAGCCCCGAGGGGGAGAAGGTCATCAGGTCCAGATGGCCGTCGTCGATCTGCGCCTCGGGAACCAGCTCGATGCCGCCGGGCAGTAGTCCGCAGTTGCAGGCCAGCACCATCCGGCAGCGGCTGGTGAACGGCCGTTTTCCCTCGACGGTGGTCTCCACGCTGAAACCCCGTTGGGCCAGCACGGACAGCCCGGCCAGGATGTAGGCCGGCCAGCCGATCCGGTCCTTGGTCCGCGGCTCGGTGCCGGCCAGCGCCTCGGCGTCGAGCCCCATCCCGACGATGACGGTGAAGCACCGCTCTGGACCCTCGTCGAAGCGCACCCTGCCCAGGTCGACACGGCGCTCGGACCCGTCGAGCACGGCGGCCAGGGATGCGGTGAAGTCGTTGTGCGGCAGGCCGAGATTGCGCGCCAACAGGTTTCCGGTGCCCAACCCGAGAACACCCAGGGCGACATCGGTGCGAGCGAGCGCGGAGGCCACCTCGCGCACCGTTCCGTCGCCGCCGAGCACGCACACCAGATCGACCCCCGATGCCACGGCATCACGGGCCTTGCCGCAACCGTGGTCCTCGGCGGTGGTGGCCATCCACTCGGGATGGCGCCATCCGCGTGCGGCGCACAGCGCCTCGGCGGTGTGCTCGAGGGAGTCGATGTCGTCGACCTTGAGCGGGTTGTAGATGATGACCAGCCGTCCGGTGGAGGTGCTCGGGGCCATGTTCTCGACCCTATCCCGCCAGTCGGCCGATGAGGGCCTCGACCCGGGCGGCGGACCTGGCCACCCTGGCGGGACTCCGGTCGACGCGCAGTCCCTCGACCATCGCCGGCACCAGGGAGGGGTCGGCGCACAGCGCCAGATCCCCACCGGCGTCCAGGAAACGCCGTGCGCGCTCTGCGGCGGGCACCTGGGCGACCGCTCTGGCGGCACCCAGATCGTCGGAGACCACCACCCCGGAGAAGCCGAGCCGGCCCCTCAGCAGGTCTGTCACGACGGCGGTCGAGAAGACGGCCGGCCGTGCCGGATCGATCCTCGAGTAGACCGCCGAGGAGACCATCACGGTCTGGCTGCCGGCGACGATCCCGGCGCGGAAACTCTTCAGCCCCGGCGATGTCACCGATGCGGTGGTGTCGGTGGCCACCGCCAGATCGGTGTTGGCCCGCACCGCTCCCAGACCCGGGAAGTGCTTGACGCTGGTGGCCACCCCGCCCTGCCGGAACCCGGTGACCGCCGCGGTGACGAACCGGGCCACGGTGTCGGGGTTGGTGCCGTACCCCCGGTGCAGGGCCCCGATCGGTGCATTGGCGGAGCCCAGCCGAGGGTCGACGACGTCAGCCACCGGCGCCAGCACGAGATTGAGGCCGGCCCGTCGCATCTGCGATCCGGCGGTCCTGGCCAGACTGCGACAGACCGCCGGGTCCCCGGCGCCGAGGCGCTCGGCCGAGGGCATCGGGGTGAACGCGGGGGAGGTGAGGTTGTGGACCAGCCCGCCCTCCTGGTCCGCGGCGATGATCGCGCGCGGAAGGCCGGCGGCCCGGGCCGCCCGGTGAATGGCGGAGGTGGCCTCCCGGATCGCGCTGGTCGAGGACCAGTGGCCCAGCATGAAGACCCCCGCCAGCCGGTGCCGGGTGACCAGTGTGGCGACCCGGTCCAGATCGGATCCGGCGGGCAGCCCCACCATCAGGCAGTGTCCGGCCACGGGCTGGCGGGCGGAGGTGCGGGTGCTTGAGGCAGAGGCGGCCGAGGGCGTGCCGGGATGGCGTGCCGTGGTGGTGGCCGGCGTCCGGGACGTCGTTGAGGACAGTGAGGAGGACCGTGAGGTCGGGGCCGATCCGGTGACCGGATCGGCCCCGGACGGTGCCCGACCGGCGCATGCGGACAGGGTGGGTGCCAGTGCCCCGCAGACCAGTAGTGCTCGTCGAGAGATGGACATGGCCCCAAACCTAGTCACCGGAGCCGCTCACAGGTCCAGCCAGGATGATCCGGCGGGGCTCAACCGGACCGGGCGCCCCAGCAGGCCTGACATCGTCGCCCCCAGATCAGCTGCTCCCCGGCGAGGATCCGCTGCCTCCTCGGCGGTGCGGCCGACGGTGAGATCGACCCCCGTGGCGTGATAACTCAGGTCGAGCACCGGAATCCCGGCCGCGCGCAGCACGGCCTCCTCGCGGCCGGCATCGGCCATGGCAAGGGTGGTGGTGAACCTTTGCTGACGGACCCTGCGGGTCAGTGCGGCCTCGTCCAGGGCCCGGCCGACCGCCTCGGAGTAGGTGCGCAGCAGTCCCGAGGCGCCCAGCTTGATCCCCCCGAACCAGCGGGTGGTGACGGCGACGACGTCCGACAACCGCCCGTCGCGGTACTGCATCAGTTCCTGGAGGGTGGGGATGCCGGCGGTGCCGGCTGGTTCCCCGTCGTCGCTGGACCGTTGCACATCGCGGCCCGGCCCGATCAGGAAGGCGCTGACGTGGTGGCGGGCGTCATGGTGGGCCCGGCGCTGCTCGGCGATGATCCCACGGGCCCGGTCCTCGTCGTCGACCCGCACCAGCCTGGTGAGGAAGACCGACCTGCGCACCTCGATCTGGTGGCAGAGGTCGGTCCCGGCGGCCAGAACGGTGTACCCCACCCGGACAACACTGCCACACGGGTGCGCAGTGCTGTTCTCCGGTGGATTTCGCGTGGATGTTCCGTTCGGCGGCGAGCTGTTACAGAATGGGGCCATGGCTGAAGCAAGGATGCTCAATGCTGCAAATCTGAGACTTGCGATCAACGGTCTGCCGCTTCCCAGCGGCGGCGCGTCGACCGACATCGAGGCCGTCGCGCCGGTACTGGCGCGACAGCGCGAGCTGCGACGAGAACTGCCCGACGCGCTGTGCCCGGCCGACCGTCGGATCCAGGGGTTCATCAACCGCTACCTGGCGACCGCGGGGGTCGACGACGTCTCCCCCCGGCTGCCCGAGACCACCCTGGTGCTCGACGAGGCCGGGCTGGCACGCACCTTCTCGCTGCCCGTCGACGCCGACGAGTTCTCCTCCGGGCTGCTGTCGAGCTACCGGGTGGCCAACGGCGTGCTGCACAACCCGCGCCATGACCGGCGCACCACAGCTGGGGTGTTCCACATCGCCGAGGGGGGACTGGCCGTCCCCGACGACAAGAAGGCGGTCCCCGCCAGAGTCTTCGCCCTGATGCTGGAGCGCGCCTTCCAGGCCCCTGATGCCGACACCCTGCTGCCCTACAGCGCCACTCAGGACCCGGAGCACCAGGCGCACACCTATGTCTCCCTGCTGATGCGACCCATCGTCGTGCCACAGGTGCCCGGCCTGGTCTCCGAGCGTCGGATGGAGACCAGGTTCTTCACCCCCGGCGGCCTGGTCTCGAACCTCGACTTCGTGGAGGGAATCTTCGGAAACGCCGGGGACCCGCTGCTGCCCGCCAACGACGCCGCCCTCGCCCCGACCTCCTGGACCGGCCACACCGGATGCGTGATCCTCGCCCCGCACCTGAGCCTGCTCACCAAGAAGGAGCTCGGGCTGCCGCACGTCGACCAGGCCACCGAGCGCCAGCGTCGCGACGGGATGTGCTGGTCGAGCGAGGAGGAGTGCTACAACGAGGGCAAGGCCTTCAAGCTGTGTGCCCGCGACGAGTCCGGGGTGATCGTGACGATCATCGCCGACAACTACTACGGCTACTGCAAGAAGGAGGTCAAGACCCAGATCGGCTACTCCGCCAACCTCTTCGGGATCAGCGAGGAGGAGCACTCCGGAGGAGCCCGGGCCTACACCGCCTACAACGAGGGCGCGGAGTACACCACCGAGTCCCAGCCCGGTGATCCCAGCGTCGAGGAGGTGGTGGCCGCCAATCCGAACCGGTTCACCCGCCACCCCGAGGGATACGCCAGCGACAACGAGCTGGATGCCGTGGTCATCGTGCCCGGGCAGGCCCGGTTCTCCCTTCTCAAGGGGACCGTCGCGTGGACCGACGGGGAGGGCGTCGAGCAGGAGCTGCGGTTGCGGGTGGGCCACGAGTACCTGTCCACCACCGGGACCCGGATCCGGATCGAGCACTCGGAGATCGACAACCAGTGGGCGCTGATCCTGGTCGACGGTGCCTCCACCACCCTGCACAAGCAGTGCACCGTCTCCGGCGGCGGCAAGTCGGAGATCTCCAAGGCGATCTCCGACGCCTTCATCCCGGGCAGCGCCTACACCCCCGACTTCGACGCCGACATGGCCGCGGTCGACCAGATCCTGCACCGCGACTACTCGATGAGATTCGCCGACCCCGCCCTGGCCGGGACCGACCACCGTCTCATCCTGTCCCGCGAGAGGTCGGTGGGCTCGGTCATCAAGCTGCTCACCGTCTCCCGTGACTTCACCGACGACTACAACGCCTGGGTGTCCTCGATACCGCAGTTCCGCAAGGAGCTGGTGTTCACCATCAAGCGCTACTACAAGCCGGAGTGGGGGGCGAACTGGGCGTCCCACTTCTCGGTCTCACCGACCAATGGGAGACACGGCACGATGGTGCGCCTGGACGGCGAGAAGATTCGCGTCGACATGCTGAGGGTCGGTTTCGACGAGAGCGGGGCATGGCGGCTGTTCACCCTGCGACACGACTACGCACCCGACGTCAAGGTGCAGACCGAGGACGACATGACGGCCTCGGCCGTGGTGCCGGCGGGGCTGACGGTGGGCCCCGAAGACCTGTCGAGCAAGGTGGTCGCCAACTGCGAGGCCCTGCTCTTCCAGCGCCCCGACGATGCGATCCACCGCGGCTACGACCGCCAGACCGAGCGGGACATGTCCGGCACCGGACTGTTCATCTCGAACTACCAGCCGCTGACCCGCGAGGACGTCCGCGAGATGCGCGACGATGTGGTGGCCTTCAGCCAGTTCTCCACGCCGATGCGCCGGTTCCTCTCGGAGTTCGCCGACTCCGATCCCGCTGCCGGCCCCAAGTACGTGGTCTCCAGTGCCAACCCCCGGCTGATCGACGGGGTGGCCTCGAAGAACCCGCGCTACCTGCAGGTCCGCCCCGACATCTCGCACCCCCGCCAGACCCGGATCGCCGATCTCGCCTCCCACCTGTACCACCGCCGGCCGGTCGACGAAACCCTTCTCCTGCCGGTCGACGTGGTGGCCGCGGGACGGCGCAACAACCCGCCCGAGGAGCGCGTCCCGGCGCTGTGCTCCTACAACCCGCTGCACTACATGGAACTGCCCGAGCTGTTCATGGAGTTCATCTCCTCGATGACGGGCAAGAGCCCCTCCACCACCGGGGCGGGATCCGAGGGAGCCCTCACCAAGGGGCCCTTCAACGCGATGCCGGCGGTCTTCGACCTCAATGCGTCATTCCTGTCCTTCGTGCTGTCGGGATACGACGGCTGGCTCTCCTCGGCCGGCTGCATCGGCCCGAAGGTTCAGGTGGCCCACGACATCTCTCTGCTCATTCCCGAGCTGTTCTCCCGGATGTCGCCCACCGAGAGGGACGCCCGGACGCTCATCGCCGGCGGCTACCTGGAGAAGCTGGAGGACTACCAGTACCAGGGGGAGACGATCCTCGCCTCGCGGCTGGGCTACCGGATGACCGAGAAGTTCATGACGATGTACTTCGGCCGGATCTTCCTGCATCCCGACACGATCTTCACCCCCGAGATGCTGCGTCCCGAACTCCAGGACGAGCAGGTCTTCGCAGACTCGGTGCGCACCATCGCCGCCACCCATGCCAGGGTGGCCAGGGCGTACTTCGACGACCAGACGGTGGCGATGGCGGTGCCGCCGATCCGTGCCCTGCTGGAGATCATGGCCGAGGGCAGGTCCTCGGAGGGGCTGACCCTGGGATCGGCAGAGCTGCGCCAGATGTTCACCCGCGAGTCCGTGCTGGCCTCCGACTGGTACGCCGCCCGGCTGGATGCCAAGCAGGCCGAGGACATCAGACGGTCCGAGGCCGCGCTGGCTCATCTCCAGGAGTTCATCGACGATCCGCGCAACGGGACCGCCGCCGCCGAGATCGGCGCCGCCGACCGGGTGGCGGAGGTGAGGGCCTCCCACCAGAAGGTGACCTCTCCCCAGTACCGTCAGCTGCTGGTCGGCACCCTGGGACGGCAGGTCGACTTCCGGTTCTGACCGGGAGTCAGTCCACCCTGACCACCTCGTCGGCACGGGGCACCACCGCGGTCCACCCGAGTTCCTGGTGGATCCGGTCCTGCAGCGCCAGGGCGGACTCCTTCTCGCCGTGGACCAGATAGATCGTCTCAGGTTCGCGACCCAGGTCGCGCAGCCAGCCGATCAGGTCGTCGGCGTCGGCGTGCACCGAGAACTCGTCGTCGCTGACCACCCGGGCTCCGACCTTGACGTAGCGGCCGAACAGTTTGATCCGGCGGGCCCCCTCGGACAGGTCGCTGCCGCGGGTCCCGACCGCCTGGTAGCCGGTGAGGACCACCGCGTTGCGCGGGTCGGGGAGCAGCCGAGCCAGGTGGTGCAGGACCCGGCCGCCCTCGCACATCCCCGAGCTGGAGACGATGATCATCGGTTCGCGACGACCGCTGAGGGTCTTGGACTCGGCGGCGCTGCGCGTCTCCCGCAGATCGGGGATCTGGTCGAGCCACTCCATCCCGGCGCCGGGGAGCAGTTCGCCGGGCTCGGCCCGGTAGACGTCCAGGACCCGCAGCGCCATCGGCGAGTCGACCACCACCGGGACCTGCGGAATGCGCCCGTCGGCCATCATGTCGGCCAGCACGTGGAGCACTCCCTCGGTGCGGTCCACCGCAAAGGCGGGAATGACGACCTGGCCGCCGGCAGCCACCGCGCGCCGCACCGCCTCGGCCATCTCCTCGTGACCGGGGCCGGCCGGCTCGGGGTGGAGTCGGCCGCCGTAGGTGGACTCCATCACCACGGTGCGCGCCGGTGGGGGAGTCTGACGCGGTCGCAGGATCGGATGGGTGGGCCGACCCAGGTCCCCGGAGAACAACACGGAGGAGTCGTCGGTGGCCACATTGATGCTGGCCGATCCGAGGATGTGGCCGGCCCGCGTCCAGCGGGCCACCGCGTCGCGTCCGACCTGGACGTCCTGGCCCAGCGGGACTGGTCTGAACAGCGGCAGCGTGCGTTCGACATCGGAGGAGTCGTAGAGCGGGGTCGGACTGGTGTGGCGGGAGTACCGGCCCCTGATGGCGTCGGTGGTGGCCAGCTCCTGGAGGTAGGCGGAGTCGCGGAGCACGATCTCGGCCAGTTCCAGGGTGGGGCGGGTGGCGCGGATCGGCCCGCGGAACCCGAGCTTGACCAGGGCGGGCAGATACCCGGTGTGATCGGCGTGGGCGTGGGTCACCAGCACCTCGCCGATCCGTGCCGGGTCCATCATGAAGGGCGCCCGGTTGCGCAGTCGCAGGGTCTTCAGGCCCTGGAACATGCCGGCGTCGACCAGCAGGTGCTGGCCGGCGCGGCTGAGAAGGAATTTTGACCCGGTGACTGTTCCCGCGGCACCGAGGAAGGTCAATGTCACTGGTGTACTCATGACACCACTGTGCCCGCCCTCGGCGGCGCTGTCAGCCGGCTGGCGGAACCGGGACCCGCCGGGCGCTGGGCGGCAGGATGACCGGGCGGTCGCGTCCCATCGTGGTGGAGACGCTCCAGCCGGTGTCCAGGTCGGTGATCGCCGCCCCGACCATCCCGGAGGAATCGATGGTGTAGGTCTCCTCCACCCAGTGACCCTGGTCCACCGGGTGCACCTGCGCCTTGTCGATCGGGGCCCCGGATCTCTGCAGACCCTCGTCCAACGGCACGACGATCTCGGCGAAGGGACTCAGGTCCCCGCGGGGGGTGCCGTCGGCGTCGGTCCGGGAGAACTCGACGAACCGGTAGACCCCGATGTTGTGACGGGACTGGTAGCGGCGGGTGATGGTGGTGGGGGAGTCGAGCCGCAGGTTCTGGTCGGCCAGCACGTCGAAGGCCAGTTCCTGGCCCCAGTTCGTCTCCCGGAAGACGCCGAATCCGCGCGACAGCCGGTCGCGGATGCTGTGCGGGGAGGTCGGATCGGCGGCGATCGCCAGCCCGATGGCGGTGGAGGCGGTGGGATTGGGGGAGCGGTGGACCCGTCGGCCGAACAGCTCGCGGACCAGCCGGGGCACCAGAGGAAGCGAGGTGGACCCGCCAACCATGTCGATCCCGGCGACGTCGGACTTGGCGGGATCGGACTGCAGGAGCTTGCTGAGCGGTTCCATCACCGACAGGCTGCGGTCCACCAGTGGATGGCAGGCCTGTTCGAACTCGGCGACCGGAATCCGGACCGTCTCGTCGGGAAGGTCGACCAGGGCATTGCGAGACTGAGAGCGGATCCCCTCCTTCGCGAGTCGGCAGGCCTCCAGCAGGCTGTCTCGAGGGGGCACCTCGCCGGTGATCCGAGGGGTCACCAGATCGGCCAGGACACGATCGAAATCGTCGCCTCCCAGGTCGTTGAGGCCCACGGAGTCGATCACCTCGCCGCTGGTGCCCGACATGTCGACCAGGGAGGCGTCGAAGGTGCCCCCGCCCAGGTCGTAGATGATCACCCGGGTCCGCCGGGAGTTGAGGGTCCGCGACTGGCGCAGCGAGTACTCGAGTCCGGCGGCGGAGGGTTCGTTGACCATGCCCAGCACGGTGAACCCGGCCGCCTTGAACGCCTCGATGGTGACGAACCGCTGACCGGTGTGGGCATGGGCCGGGACCCCGACCACCACCCGCAGCTCCCCGTCCGCCCCGTTGAGGTGGATCTGATCGATGACATGGCGCAGGTAGGAGGTGAGCAGCTCGCCGATCGGCACGGCGGTGTCGCCGATGTGCACCGGGGTGGCGAAGGTCACCGCCGGGTTGGCCAGAGCGCGCTTGACCGATCGGATGCCGGGGCGGCCCGCAACCATGGCGGCGGCCGCAGCGAAACCGTGCACCATCTGACCGTCCACCAAGGCCGTGAGGCTGGGGATGTGGTCGTGGGAGTCCCCGTCCTCGTCCTGAAAGGACATCACGGGGTAGTTGCCACGGTCCACGGACGCGACCACTGTGTGGGTGGTCCCAAGGTCAATGCCGAGATCCATGGGGCCGAGCCTAGTCCGCCGCGTCCGGTCCGGCCGGCAGGTTCAGGACGTGTCGGCCGGACCGCGGCGGTGCGGATCCGAGGGGCTCAGCTGTGCCAGGAGTCGTCGCCGTGGCGGGGGCGGTAGGGGCCCTCGTCCTGGCCGGACGCCTCGGCCGAGGGGCCGGCGCCGGTGGAGGGCTCGTCGTCGTGACGGTCCTCGGGTGTCCCTACCTCGCCCCGCTGGGCGGTGCCCCCGGTGGTCCCGGCGGTGCCGGCGTCCCCTGTGCTCTCGGCGTCCCCTGTGCTCTCGGCGTCCCCTGTGCTCTCGGCGTCCTCTGTCTCGGAAGGGCTGTCGGAGTCGGTGTCCATCGCGCGCAGGAAGGCCTCCGCCTCAGCACCGATGTCGTCGGCACTGGGCAGCACGACGTGCTTCGACTCGATCTCGCGCTGCCCGTTCTGGCTGTCGTACTGCTCCTCCAGGTTGTGGACCATCGCCGAGAGCTCCTCGGAGTTGTCCACCTGGTTGGAGATCTGGGCGCGAACCACTCCGGCCGCCATCGCCAGGGCGTGGCTGGGCAGGGCGAGGCCGGTGGTCTTGCGGATCGCGTCGAGCAGACCGCGTGCCGCATCGGGATAGTCGAGATCCGACAGGTAGTGCGGCACGTGGGCCGCCAGCCCCAGCACGTCGTGGTCGTGCTCGGCCAGCCGCTGGGACAGCATCGCGGGGAAGGAGGCCGGCATCTGGATCTTCCCGAAGGGGGACTCCTCCCCGAGGATGAGCTCGGGCCGGCTCGCCCACCTGGTCACCTGGACCGGACGGGTGTGCGGGGCGGCCATCGGGATCGACTGGGTGACGATGCTCAGCCGCACGTCTGTCTGCCTGATGATCCGCTCGATGGCTCTGGCCATCCCCTCCCAGCGCAGTGCCGGTTCCGGACCGTCCAGCAGTAGGAAGTGCTGTTCCAGCTCATCGGTCACCTCGTGCAGGGTGATCGTCGGGGTCTCGTACCCCTCGAAGTGGTTCTCATCGAAGATGATGGGCGGCCGGGAGTCGCGATGGTCGAGGATCTCGTCGAGGGAGAACTGCCCCAGGGGTCGATGAGCCAGCTCCGACAGCAGGCTCTGGCGCAGCAGGTGCTGGGCGTGACCGGCGTCGATGAACGCCCCCAGGGTCATGATGAGAGTCGACACATCCAGTGCGCTGGGATCGACGTCGGGGCTCCAGCTGAACAGCTCGTCCTCGTCGCTCATGATGCCTCCTCAGTGTGCAGCACGCGTTCGGGCCACAGGTTCCGAAACAGCAGGTCCACGAGTGATATTCCACCAGACGGATCTGTGACGGAACCATGAACCCCGTACATTGGCGGGTATGGACGGGCTGTGGGTCACGGTGGCGCAGGACCCCCGAGGGGGGTTCGGCGTGGGGGAGTCCCATCTCTCCGAGCGGTTCTCGCACAGCTCGGGTCCCGGTGGCCAGGGAGTCAACACCTCATCGTCGCGAGTGGAGCTGAGCCTGGATGTTGCCGGCTGCCCCGACATTCCCGAGGCGTTGCGGCAGAGGATTCTCACCGGTCTGTCGAAGCGGTTGGTGGCCGGCGTCCTCACCGTGGCGGCCTCCCAGTACCGCGAGCAGCTGGCCAACCGACGGGCCGCCCGGCAGCGCATGGCGGAGATGCTGAGTGCGGCCGCCCGCCCGGTGCGGTCCCGAAGACGCTCGAGGCCCACCCGCGGATCCAGGCGACGTCGACTGGAGGACAAGAGACGTCGGTCGCGCACCAAGGCCGACCGGAGACCGCCCACCGACTGGTGAGGGGGCGGTCGCCACCACCGGACGGGTCCGGTGTCAACATCCTGGAAGCCGACCGTAACTGGTACGTAACGGCTCGCGCTTAACGTTGTCAACATCGAGCGACGACGCGGATTGGCGGCGTCTCGCGGCGCGACCGTCCCCGCCAAGTCCTCAGCAACTACAGTCTGACCCAGAGCCGACGAGAGGAATGCGATGACAACCGAGTTCGACATGAGGTTGGGGGAGGACACAGCGGACGCTCTCGCGTCGGACCGCGAGAGAAATCACCACATGTACTCCCCGGTGATGCAGCTGGTGACGCTGGTCGCGACGGGCGGGATCCTGGCCTATGCGGGATTTCTGCTGAATCCCTCCAACAGGGGAGACGTGCTGCCGTACTCCATCGTGATCATCGCCGAGACGGTCCTCATCTTCCACGCGCTGATGGCGATGTGGATCATCATCTCAGGCATGCGCGGGGCGCGCCCCTTCTCCTATCATTTCGCCCGCCAGTACATGTTCGACCCCGTCATCATCGAGACGACCTGCGCCGAGCCCGAGGATCCCTCCCAGTGGCCGATCATGTTCTCCGGCAGGCAGGCCGACGTCGACATCCTCATCACCGTCTACGGGGAGCCCGTTCCGGTGATCGAGCGCACGGTGCAGGCCGCCCTGGAGGTGCGCGGTCTCCACTCCACCTACATTCTCGATGACGGCGACTCCGACGAGGTGCGCGACCTCGCCAGCAGACGGGGGTGCCACTACATCCGTCGGCTCACCCACACCGGTGCGAAGGCCGGAAACGTCAACAACGCGCTGACGGTGGCCAAGAGCGAGTTCTTCATCATCCTCGACGCCGACTTCGTCCCCCGGCCGAACCTCATCGAGGAGACCCTGCCGTTCATGGTCGACGACCGGGTGGCCTTCGTCCAGACCCCTCAGACCTACGGGAACATGCACAACATCCTGTCGCGTGGGGCCGGATACATGCAGACGATGTTCTACCGCTACATCCAGACCGGCCGCAATCAGTTCAACGCGGCATTCTGCGTCGGTACCAATGTCATGTTCAGGCGATCCGCCGTCCTGGAGATCGGGGGCATGTACACCGGGTCGAAGTCCGAGGACGTCTGGACCTCGCTGATGCTCCACGAGAGCGGGTGGCGATCGGTGTACACGCCCATCACCGTCGCGATCGGGGATGCCCCCGAGACCATCGAGGCCTACAGCAAGCAGCAGCTCCGCTGGGCCACCGGGGGCTTCGAGATTCTGTTCACCCACAACCTGTTCAGTCCCCGCCACCGGCTCACCTCCAGCCAGCGGCTGATGTACTTCGTCACAGCGACCTTCTACCTGCTCGGTATCACCCCCGGTCTGTTGATGACGGTGCCCCTGCTGGAGATCTTCTTCGACCTGCACCCGATGAATCTCTCCGTCACCTGGTGGCAGTGGCTGCTCTTCTACGGCGGGTTCTACATCATGCAGATCGTGCTCGCCTCGGTGGTGCTGGGTCGATTCCGGTGGGAGGTGATGGTGCTGTCGGTGTGCTCCTTCCCGATCTACGCCAAGGCCCTCTTCAACGCCCTGGTGGGTATCGATCAGGCCTGGTCGGTGACCGGCGCGACGCGGAGGAGGCGGGGCGCAGCATTCAACTACATGATTCCCCAGGTACTGATCTTCGTCGCGGTGGTCCTCGCCCTGGCGACCTCGATCTGGCGGGATGTCCGGCTGGGCTTCCTCAACATCGCCACCGTCTGGCTGACCGTCAACTGCATCGCCCTGATCGCCTTCCTGTGGATCGGCGTCCAGGAGTCGATCCGGGCCGGGCGATCGGTGGCGCCGGCCGCCGCCGGCGCCCGCGTCGATCAACCGGCGCCGCGTCGCGGCGTCACCCTCGTCCCGGTCCTCGACCGCTCGCAGATCGAGGACGCCCGCGACTCCATCGGAACCGTCGCCAGTACCGGAGACCCGTCGTCCATCGAGTGGCCGGACACCCCGGCTGTCGCGCAACCCATGGCCCGCGGGAAACGGGCACCCAGGTCCTCACGCCTGCCGAGAAGAGGAGAGACCCCATGACCGCCATCAACCGAGTCAAACTCATCATCGGTCTCATCGTGGTGATCGCCATCAGCTGCTCCCTCATCCTGCTGTTCAATCAGCGGCAGTCGCAGGTCGACAGTCGTCAGGCGGAGGTACAGGCCCCGGTCGCCACAGTCGGAGTGGCCTACAGCGGCGTCGTCACCTCGCTTAAGGTCAGCAACGGCAAGCGGGTGAACAAGGGAGAGGTCCTCCTGGTGACCGCCAGCCAGGATCTCCAGCAGGCCGTCGCCCTGGGCGCCCGTCCCACCAGCAATATCGCCTTCGATGTCGACATCAAGGCCTCCACCATCACCTACAAGGCGGCCATCGACGGATACATCTCCGGACTGACCGCCCACGTCGGCAGCTACCTGGCGGCCGGTGGCCAGATCGCATCTGTGGTCGGAGACGGTGACCGCAGCGTCGTCGGGGTCTTCGAGCTCGACCCCACCCAGTACCAGCGCGTCGAGGTCGGCGCGCCGGTCAAGGTGATGCTGCCCGACAACACCATGCTGGTGGGCACCACCACCGACATCGAGGTGACCACCAGCGCCGGGTCGCGCACCAGCACCAAGATCTCGATCTCGTGCCCCGATCTGGTCAACCCCAAGTACCAGGCGATGGCCCGGCTCGGCAGCCCGGTGACCGCGATCGTGAGTCTTCGCGATGACGGCATCCTGGCCGGTCCGACCGACGCCCTGATGACCTTCCTCACCAAGATCGGACTGCGATGACGAGATCATCACGACATCTGATGCGCGTCGCCACACCGGCTCTGGCATTCGCAATGGCCCTGTCCGCCTGCAGCGGCTCCACCCCCTCACCGTCTCCCTCCTCCAGCGGTTCGGGAGCCTCGGCCAGCTCGGCCAACGGCGTCACCGCCCTGAGCGCGGCCAAGATCAAGCCGCTGGTGAGCAGCATCGGCAGCCAGGCGGGGGCAGATCTGAAGCCCGCCCGGCTGGCGAGCGGGCTCACACCGCCGACCAACAAGTGGTTCTCCGGCCTGGTCTTCGGCGGCACCGCCCAACCGGTCTTCCCGCTGCCGATGTCCTTCGGGCTGTCCGGGGCGGGATTCTCCTTCGGACTGCCGGTGATCACCAGCTCGGACAAGACGATCATGGGCGGCTACCGCCCGTCGATCCAGGTCGGTGCCGGCGCCGACTCCTGGCAGGTGACCCGCTATGACGAGATGTCGGTGACGTTCACCGGCCGGAAGGGCGGATCGCCGATCGGCACGGTGACGATCGCCCAGGGATCCCCCTTCATCACCTTCACGGCGGCCGGGCAGCGCCAGATCACCACGAACCTGCCCTTCGCCGGGTCGGGCTCACCGTGGGCGGTCCAGGCCGGTGAGGACCGATACGGCCTGACCGGTTCGGAGGGGGTCTCGGTGTCGGGAGGCACCGTGACGGTGCCCGACCGCGGTCACGCCACCTTCTACGTCATGCCGGAGGGCGGGGACGCCGCCACCATGGCAGCCCTCGCCGCCAGCCCGCTGAAGGCCACCGCGTCGTCGTACACGCTGTCGGGCAGCACCGCGACCACTCGTCTGTCCTACACCACCCAGAACGGCTCACCGACCGGGATCGTGGCCCTGCCGCACCAGCAGGCGGGCCTGGTCGCCGGTCAGAGCTGTGACCTGGGCCGCTACCGCAGCATCCTGGGAACCCTGAAGCTGTGCCGGGGGACCGCGATGAGTTGGACGACCCCGACCCGACCGGCGACCGCCCAGTTGGACCTGTCCGGGCTGGACGACACCCGTCGTGCGACCCTGCGCAAGCAGGTCGATGCCGACGTCCAGGCCTTCAAGCCCTACCCGGCCGACACCTACTTCGGCGGCAAGGCGCTCTACCGGGATGCCCAGCTCTACACGATCGCCAAGCAGATCGGCGCGACCTCCTCGGCGACCGCCCTGCGCACCCGGATCGTCGCCCAGTTGAACCAGTGGGCGAACCCCGCTGGATGCGGTGGCAGGACGAGCCTGTGCTTCTACTACGACCGCACGAACAAGGGCATTGTCGGGCTCACCCACTCCTTCGGCTCCGAGCAGTTCAACGACCACCACTTCCACTACGGATACCTCCTGTACGCGGCCGGGGTGATGGCCGCCGACGACCCGTCCCTGGTGGAGAAGCTGCGTCCGGTGATGACCCTGCTCGCCGCCGACATCGCCTCTCCCTCCGACACCGGCGCCTTCCCACAGCGTCGGAACTTCGATCCCTACGTGTCGCACTCCTGGGCGTCGGGGACCTCTCCCTTCGCCGACGGGAACAACCAGGAGTCGGCCAGCGAGGCCGTCAACGCCTGGGTGGGGCTGGGTGTCTGGGCGCGCGCGGCGGGGGACAGCCAGCTGGCGGGGGAGGCGACCTGGATGCAGGCCCTGGAGAGCGCCTCCTCGCTGGCCTACTGGACGAACTTCGACACCAAGGATCCGGTCTACAAGGGGTTCAACCACAGCATCACCCCGCTGGTCTGGGGTGGCAAGCGCGACTACGCGACCTGGTTCTCACCCGAGCCGGCCGCGGCCCTGGCCATCCTGCTCATCCCGATGAACCCCTCCTCGGGCTATCTGGGGTCCGATCCGGCACGGGTCCGGGTCAACCTCGCCGAGGCTCTCGGCTCGCGCGGGTACCGCCAGACCTACGGGGACCTGCTGCTGCTCTACTCGGCACTGCAGGGCAGTGCCCAGCGCGACGCCGCGATCAGGCAGGCGGCGTCCCTCACCTCGATCGACGACTCGCTGACCCGCAGCTACATCCTCGCCTACCTCTACAGTCTGAAGTGATCCCTGCTCCCTTCCTGGAATCCGCCCCGGGGCTGGATGCCGCGCCGTCCTGAGCGCCTCGAAGGTGGTGGGGCCGCCCCTCCGAGGCGGTGTCGGGCGAGTTCGGCAGGGGAGCTGGATCCGACAGAGTGCGACCCGGGCGAACCGGCCCGAGCATGGTTGTGGCCCCGTCCGACGGACGGGGCCACAACCATGCTCGGGACGGGCAGTCGATCAGTCCTTCGTGCTGTCCTCGACGACCCCGGCCATCTGCGTGTCGATGTCCTGGGTCAGCTCCTCCCCGCCGTTGAGCCGGGAGTGCTTCTTCGAGTACACGAAGTAGATGACCAGTCCGAGGGCCATCCAGATGAGGAACCGCATCCAGGTCTCCACCGAGAGATTGAGCATCAGGTAGAAGCAGATCAGCGCCGAGAGGATCGGGATCAACGGAACCAGCGGCACCCGGAAGGCGCGCGGCAGGTCGGGACGCTTCCTGCGCAGCACGATGATGCCGATGGAGACCATCACGAAGGCCAGCAGAGTGCCGATGTTGACCATCTCGTCGAGGATGCCCGGGGGCACCAGGGCCGCGGCCAGGCCGTCGGCCACCATCACGACGATGGTGATGACGTAGGGGACCCGGGTCCTGTGGGAGATCTTGGACAGCGCCGGGGGCAGCAGGTGGTCGCGCGACATCGCGAAGATGACGCGGGTGGCGCCGACCATCATGGTGAGCACGACCGTGGTGAGGCCGGCCACCGCACCGGCGGAGATGATGACGGCCATCCACGGCTTTCCGACCATCGTGAAGGCCTTGGCCAGGGAGGCGCTGGGATCCAGCTGGGTGTAGGGCACCATTCCGATGAGCACCAGGGAGATGGCGATGTAGAGAATGGTGCAGATCACCAGGGACCCGAGGATGCCCAACGGGATGTCGCGCTTGGGGTTCTTGGCCTCCTCGGCGGTGGTGGCCACCACGTCGAAGCCGATGTAGGCGAAGAACACCAGGGCGGCTCCGGCGACGATTCCCGAGGCGCCGAAGGCGGTGGGCTGGGAACCGGTGAACCACTGCAGCAGCGGCTGGGTGAGTCCGGCGGCCGAGCTCTCGGTCGGCGCCTTGGCCGGGATGAAGGGGTGGAAGTTCGCTGCCCGGACGTAGCCGATGCCGGCGAAGATCACGAACAGCACGACGAACAGCTTGAGGGCCACCAGAGCGGTGTTGACGCGCATCGACTCCTTGATGCCGCCGAGCAGCAGCAGTCCCAGAACGACGATGATGCCCATCGCCAACAGGTCGACGCGGCCTCCGGAGACGATCTCGGGTGGCAGGTGGATGCCCAGCTCTCCGAGCAGCACGGTGCAGTACGCGCTCCAACCCTGGGCCACCACGGAGGAGGCCAGGAAGAGTTCCAGGAAGAGGTCCCAGCCGATGATCCAGGCGAAGATCTCGCCCATCGAGGCGTAGGAGAAGGTGTAGGCCGATCCGGCCACCGGGACGGTGGAGGCGAACTCGGCGTAACACATGGCAGCCAACCCGCAGGCCACCGCGGCCACCAGGAAGCTGATGATGATCGACGGGCCCGTCATCGAGTGGGCGACACGGCCGGTCATGGTGAAGATTCCGGCGCCGATGACGACGCCGATTCCGAAGGTCGTCAGTTCGACCCAGGTCAGATTCTTGTTGAGCTTGTGCTCTGGATCCTCGGTGTCGCGGATCGACTGTTCCACCGATTTCACTCGCAGGATACTCACGGGACTTCCTTCTCCGGTTCCACTGTTCGAGTCTGCGGCCCGACTGGCGGGTAACCGTCCCTTGTCGCGGGACGGCTTCCAGACCGGCACCGTTGCGTGTCACCACGCAGCGCGGACCACGCATGATGGGTCGAGAACCTACGCCCGCCACGTTACGACTGGAATACCGGCCCGGTGCTGCCCGCATGCCGAGACGTCGCGAGCCGGCCCGGAGGATGGCCGAATCCCGGCGAAATGACATAATGTCGCTTATCGGACAACTGGTCCGGGCTCAGAACTGATCGAGGAAGGCCTGCGCGTCGGTCCCGTCGGGCAGCTTGCGACGGACGAACTCCTCGGCCCTGCGACGGGTCGGACGCAGGCTGATCCAGACCACCGCGGCAGTGAGCACCATTCCGAGGCTGACCTGGGCCGCCGACAGTTCCATGATGAATCCCAGCGCGAACAGAAGGATTCCCGGCGCCTCGGTGGCCGCCATCGTCATGAAGAACTGAGCTCCGTAGGCCGTTGCCAGGTCGGCCGGGGTCCTGACCGCCGGGCTGATGAGCCCCACCACCCGCGACAGAGCCAGAGAGACGACCGGCGCCGCGATGGCCGCGCCCCATCCCAGGACCGGGTTTCCTGTGAATTGTCTGTCAAGGACGAACCACGAGGCGCCGACGATCACCACCAGGGCGATCGCCACCGTGGCCGTGATGATCCTCAGCATCGCCACCTGCCCCTGTCCGGGGCGCAGTGGCCTGCTGGTGGAGTAGTCGACCATCAGAAGTTGATCATGTGGCCGCCGATACCTTCCGCGGCGTCCTTGAGGGCCTCCGACAGGGACGGGTGCGCGTGAATGTTGCGGCCGATCTCCTCGGCGGTGATGTCCCACAGCTGCGCCAGGGTCAGCTCCGGGAGCAGCTCGGAGACGTCGGGGCCGATCAGGCTGGCACCCAGCAGCTCGCCGTGCCGGGAGTCGGCGACGATCTTGACGAAACCGGTGGCATCCCCCAGGCCCCAGGCCTTGCCGTTGGCGGCGAACGGGAACTTGCTCACCGTGACGTCGTAGCCCTTCTCCTTGGCCTGGGCCTCGGTGTACCCGAAGGACCCGATCTGGGGCTGGCAGTAGGTGGCGCGCGGGATCATGTCGTAGTTGATCGGCATCGTCTCGGCCCCCGCGATGGTCTCGGCGGCCACCACCCCCTGAGCCTCCGCGGTGTGGGCGAGCATCAGCTTGGCGGTGCAGTCCCCGATCGCGTAGATGCCCGGCACATTGGTGCGCATGTACTCGTCGATGGCGATGGCGCCCCGGTCGGTGAGCGTGACCCCGGTCTTATCCAGCCCGAATCCCTCGGTGCGCGGGGCGAAGCCGACGGCCTGGAGCACCCGATCGGTCTCCAGCACCTGGGCCTGGCCCCCGGCAGCCGGCGAGACGGTGACCTTGACCTTCTCCCCCGAGTCGTCGATGGCGTCGACCTTGGTGGAGGTGAGAACACTCACCCCGAGCTTCTTGTAGGCCTTGGCGAGCTCGGCGCTGATCTCCTTGTCCTCATTGGGGACGATCCGGTCGAGGAACTCGACGATGGTGACCTTGGTGCCGTAGGCGGCCAGCACGTAGGCGAACTCGGTGCCGATCGCCCCGGAGCCGGCGATCACGATCGACTGCGGGACGGACTCGGAGAGGATCTGCTCCTTGTAGGTGACCACCCGCTCGGACAGTTCGGTGCCGCGCAGCGTCTTGACAACAGAGCCGGCGGCGATGATGCAGTTGTCGAAGGTGATCTCCTCGCTCACCGCACCGCCGTCATCCTTGACGACCACCGTCCTGGGGCCGGTGAACTCCCCCCACCCGTTGAACTCGGTGATCTTGTTCTTCTTCATGAGGAAGTGGATGCCGTTGACCATCCGCTTGGAGACCGCCCGTGAGCGGGAGAAGGCCTTCTTGTAGTCCACCGAGACCTCACCGGAGATCCCGAAGGTGTCGGCCTCGCGGGTGACGATGTTGGCCAGTTCGGCGTTGCGAAGCAGGGACTTGGTCGGGATGCAGCCGACGTTGAGACACACCCCGCCCCAGTACTCCTTCTCGATGATGGCGGTCTTCTTGCCGAGCTGTGCTGCGCGAATCGCTGCCACATAGCCGCCGGGGCCGGCACCAAGGACAACGACGTCGAAGTGTGAGGTCATGGCGCCACTCTAACGGGCCGCTCCGAAGTCGTCAGTCCGAACGCGGCGCGGTGACTTCAGCCGTCGTCGAACGGCGCTCTCCCCCCCCCGAGCGCCACACTCACCGAGACCGGGGACTGTCGATCTCGAATATGATATATTCCCGGCAATCGCATCGCGAAAGGACTACTCGTGGACACCCTCAGCCCAGCCTCCGTGGGACGGCTCATCCGTGACGCCCGCAAGCAGCGCGGCCTGACGCAGACCCAGCTCGCGGATCTCCTCAAGACCTCCCAGAGCGCCATCCACCGGGTCGAGGCGGGACACCAGAACCTGTCCCTCGACTACATCAACCGGATCGCCGAGGCCCTGGAGTCGCCGCTGATCTCCACCCCGAAGTCCGGGACCTCGATGAACTACCGGATCCAGGGCGGCAAGACCCTGTCGGGCAGTATCGAGGTGCGCTCCTCCAAGAACGCCGCGGTCGCCCTGCTGTGCGCCAGCCTCATCAACCGCGGGCACACCGTGCTGCGCGGCCTGGCCCACATCGAGGAGGTCAACCGGATCCTCGAGGTGCTGGCCAGCATCGGTGTGAAGGCCGACTGGTCCGAGGACGGCAAGGACCTCACCCTGGTCCGGCCCGCCGAGCTCGATCTGGACGCCATGAACGTCGAGGCCGCCCGGCGCACCCGCAGCGTGCTGATGTTCCTGGGCCCGCTGATGCACTTCTACGACGAGTTCAAGCTGCCCTACGCCGGCGGCTGCAACCTGGGCGCCCGCACCGTGGAACCCCACCTCCAGGTGCTGCGCGCCTTCGGGCTGGACGTCGTGGCCACCGAGGGGGCCTACCAGGCCCGTGTGCACGACCGCACCCTCAAGGAGCGCCACATCGTCCTCACCGAGCGCGGCGACACGGTCACCGAGAATGCGCTGCTGGCCGCCGCGCAGATGCCGAGCCTCACCGTGCTGCGCAACGCCAGCCCGAACTACATGGTCCAGGATCTGTGCATCTTCCTCACCAAGCTCGGCGTCCAGATCGAGGGGATCGGCTCCACCACCCTGAGGATCCGCGGGGTGGCCGACATCAACTGCGACGTCGAGTACTTCCCCTCCGAGGACCCGATCGAGGCGATGAGCCTCATCACCGCCGCGGTGGTCACCAAGTCCGAGCTGTCGATCACCCGCTGCCCCATCGAGTTCCTCGAGATCGAGCTGGCCATCCTCCACGAGATGGGTCTGGACTTCACCCTCAGCGAGGAGTACCCGTCCAACAACGGGTACACCCGGCTGGTCGACATCACGGTGCGCCCGAGCCATCTGAAGGCCGTCGCCGACAAGATCGCCCCGATGCCCTTCCCCGGACTCAACATCGACAACCTGCCCTTCTTCGCGGTGATCGCCGCCGAGGCCGAGGGGCAGACCCTCATCCACGACTGGTGCTACGAGAACCGGGCCATCCACCTGGTCGATCTCGGCAAGCTCGGTGCGAACGTCCAGCTGCTCGACCCGCACCGACTCATCGTGGTCGGGCCGACCCGCTGGCGGGGACGCGAGCTGATCTGCCCGCCGGCCCTGCGCCCGGCGGTGTGTCTGCTGCTGGCCGCACTGGCCGCCCAGGGGGAGACCGAGCTGCGCGACGTCTACATGATCAACCGCGGCTACGAGGACCTGCCCGCCCGGCTGGGGGCACTGGGAGCCGACATCAAGGTGTTCAACGACTGAGTCGGCGCCGGCTCGGCGCTGACGAGCTGGTCCTGGGCCTGGACCAGGGCCAGCTCCTGTCGTCCCAGCCGCACCGTCTCGGCCAGCACCGCGTGCACCGACCCGGCGGTGGCGCCCAGCGCGGCGGCCAGCTCCTCCCCCGCCAGCAGATGAGCCAGCAGGACCGCCGCGGTGAGATCCCCGGACCCGTCGAAGTGGGCGTCCAGGACCGGTGTGGAGACCAGGACCGCGCTCTCGGCGGTGACCGCGACCATGTGCACCTGGTCGGCCGGCAGGTCGGCGGCGGCCACCGAGGTCACCAGCACCGTCGCGGTGCCGGCCGCCACCAGGGTGCGGGCGGCCGCCACCACCTGCTGGACCGAGGAGGGCCGCATCCCGGTGAGGGCCTCCAGCTCGAAGAGGTTCGGGGTGAGGATGTCGGCGCGGCCCGGAGCCCGTCGGCCCAGGAAATCGCGCACCTCGGGCGGCACGTAGAAGCCGGTGCCGCTGTCCCCCATCACCGGGTCGCAGCAGAACAGCACCTTCGGGTTGAGCTCCCTGAGACGGTCGGCGGTCTCCCAGATCACCTCGGCGGTCTCGGCGGTGAGATATCCGCTGAGCAGCGCGTCGACCTGACCGAGCACCCCGTTGGCCTCCATCGCGTCGACGATCGCGCGCAGTTGGTCGGCGCCCAGCGACGGCCCGGCGACGTGCGGGCGGGCGTTGTCATTGGACAGCACCACGGTGGGCAGCCCCCAGGTCTCCACGCCCAGACGCTGGAGGGCGAAGACCGCCACCGAGTTGCCGACCGATCCGACGGTCACATGGGACTGAATGGACAGAACGGTGCTCACGGGAGTCACAATATGGGAGTGCGAGCCAGCGACTATCCCTACTTCGCGGAGCGATTCACCGCCCTGGCGCACCGGGGAGGGTCCCTGCTGGCCGACAACATCGGCCACGAGAACACCCTGCGGGCCTTCGGGAATGCGGTCTCTCTGGGCTACACCCACATCGAGACCGACGTCCATGCCACCCGTGACGGGCAGCTCGTCGCCTTCCACGACTCCCGGCTGGACCGGGTGACCGAGGCCACCGGCCTGATCAGCGAGCTGCCGCTGTCCCAGGTCCGCCGCGCCACCGTCGGGGGCGAGCCGATTCCCACCCTCGACGAGGTCCTCGACGCCTTTCCCGACACCTTCGTCAACATCGACATCAAGGAGTCGGGGGCGACCGAGCCGCTGGTGGGGGTGCTGCGGCGCCACAACGCCACCAGGAGGGTGTGCGTGGGCTCCTTCGGCTCCGACCGGTTGATCCGCTTCCGACAACTAATGGGTCGCGAGGTGGCCACCGCCGTCGGGCCGGTCGGGGTGGCCTGGTCGGCGATCGGCCGGGTGGTAAGCCGGGTGCTCCCGCCGGCCGGAGTGGCCTTCCAGATGCCGGTCCGCACCCGGATCGCCGGTCTCCAGGTACCGCTGGTGACCCCGGCCTTCCTGCGCGCGGCCCATGCCAGGGGGCGGGCGGTCCACGTCTGGACCATCAACGACCGCGCCGAGATGAACCGGCTCATCGACATGGGTGTCGATGGCATCGTCACCGACGCCATCGAGGATCTGGCCGATGTGATGACCGAACGGGGACTGGTCGGCTGAGACCCCGGGATGGGGGTCCTCCGGGACATCGACGGCCCTGCCCGTCCGAAGTGCTCGCCACGGGTTGCCCGGGCCTGTCATGATGGATGTCGCGAAGACTGACCGATCCGGGAGGTCCGGAAGGAGGAGTCATGGCAGATCGTGCACTGCGTGGCATGGGTCTGGGGTCCAAGAGTTTCGAGGACGAGGAAGGCGTCGAGATGGCCGAGAGGCAGGAGATCGGTTTCGACTGCCCCAACGGCCATCACTTCGAGATCACCTTCTCGGTCGAGGCTGAACTCCCCGGAGTCTGGGAGTGCCCGCGATGTGGCGCCGAGTCACACCGAAGCGACGGGACGAAAGCCGAGAAGAAGAAGGAGAAGCCCCAGCGCACCCACTGGGACATGCTGACCGAGCGCCGTTCCATCCCCGAGTTGGAGGAACTGCTCAAGGAGAGGCTCGAGGAGATCCGCAAGGAGTGAGTCCGGCGGCCCGTTATCGGGTCCCGGACCGAGTCACGGGAGGGCGTCGTCCATCACGGACGGCGCCCTCCCGCCATGTGGTGCAGTGCAAGACGCATGACGGCCCAGTGCATGGCGGTGCAGTGCATGCCGGTGCAGTGCTTCTCGGGGCCGCCTGTCGACGCCGGGCCGTCAGTGCTCACCGGACCTGCCGGTCAGCCGTCGGCGCACCCCGGCCAGAGCTCCGGAGAGCTGTCGGGTCCGGTAGTCCACCCCCCACAGGGTGGTGCGGATCAGCGCCTCCACCACGATCGCCCGGCTCATCTTGGAGTTGCCGTACTCGCGCTCGACGAAGTCGATGGGCACCTCGGCCACCGTCATCCCGCTCTTGAGCACCCGCCAGGTGAGGTCGAGCTGGAAGCAGTAGCCGGCCGAGGCGACGTCGTCCATTCCGATGGTGCGCAGGGTGTGGGCGCGGAAGGCGTTGAACCCTCCGGTCGGGTCCTTGACCTTGATGCCGAGCATCAGCCGGGTCCACACGCCGCCGCCCCGGGAGATCAGCTCGCGGTACTTCGGCCAGTTGACCACCCGGCCGCCGGGCACGTAGCGGGACCCCTTGACCATATCGGCGTGGTCCAGGGCGGCCAGCAGGGCAGGCAGCTCCTCGGGCTGGTGGGACCCGTCGGCGTCCATCTCGACCAGGACGTCGAAGCCGGCGTCCAGCCCCCATCGGAAGCCGGCCAGGTAGGCCGCCCCCAGACCCTCCTTGCCGCGCCGGTGCAGGACGTGGATGTGATCGTCGGTCTCGGCCAGGCGATCGGCGATCTGGCCGGTGCCGTCCGGTGAGTTGTCATCGGCGACGAGCACCTCGACGTCGGGGTTCGCCCGCCTCACCCGACCGGTGATCGTCTCGATGTTCTCGGCCTCGTTGTAGGTGGGAATGATGACGATGACCCGCGAGTTGGTCACCTCGTCCTCGCTGGTGGGCATTGACGTTCCGATCCTCTCCCGGGCCAGGTCCGGCCCATCCACAACGACCGGGCCTGAGCGGCCCGCCCGACGATGCCCGACCTCACGGGCCGGACGGAGTCTCAGCCTAACGCTCCGCCACGACGGCGGGTCGACCGTCCCCGGCCCGGCCCGACGCGCCGGCCCACCCCGACCAGTACCGAGATGGCCGCCACCGCGACGCTGCCCCAGCCAATCACCGGGGACAGTCGCACCCCGGCCGAGACCCCCGAGCCGAGTGCCAGCTGGTAGCTGCGCCAGTCGTGGCTGGCCTCGGCCGTGCGGTCGCTGACCTGTCCCCCGGGCTCGATGAGGCCCGACAGGGAGGAGGTGGTGGACACCACGATCTGTCGGCCGGTCTCGATGGCGCGGGCCCGGGTGATCTGCCACTGCTGGTAGGGCTGGCCGGTGTGGGTGTAGGTGGCGTTGTTGGACTGGACCATCACGACCTGGGCGCCGTTGCGCACGGTGTCATGGACGGTGGCGTCGTAGGCCAGTTCGAAGCAGATGACGTCGCCGATCCGGATCGTGCGCCCGTTGATCCGGGCATCGATGACCCCCGGGGTGGTGCCGGCCACCGACTGGCGTCCGACATGTTCGAGGACCGGTATCAGCCGGACCAGGGTGGAGCGCCACGGCACCCACTCGCCGAAGGGGACCAGGTTGCGCTTGTGGTAGACGTCGGTCGGCCCCTCGGCACCGACCGGCCACCACATCGCGGTGGTCTGGCGCTCGTCGGGCCCGGGGCCCTCGGTGACCGCCCCGACCAGGATCGGCCGCTGCGCCAGGGTGACCGCGGTGGTCACCAGGGCGTGGGTCTGGTAGTCCTTGACCGGGTCGACGTCGGTGCTGTTCTCGGGCCACAGAATCATGTCGGGCGCTGGCTGGCCGGCGGCCCGCTGGGAGGCCAGGGCGGCGATCGTCTGGGACAGGTGGTTGTCGGTGACCGACCGGGCGTAGCCCATCGCGTAGGAGCCGGCGGTGCCGTCGACCCCGCCCTGGATGACCATCACCCGCGGCCCCCGGGGCAGAGCGTCGACCTGACGATCGGCCCAGTGGACGGTCCACTCCCCCGCCGCCGAGGCCACCGCCATCAACCCCACCAGGGTGAGGGCGGCGACCAGCCGGGGACGCCGCCCTGCAGAACCCCTGCGGCTGCGTCCCGGTGCCAGGGCGGCGGCGAGGAGCTGGCCGGCCAGTGCGATGAGCAGGCTGACGCCGGTCGCACCGATCCATCGCAGGGTGCCGGCGACGGGCGTGTCGACCGCGGTCCAGGCGAGCCGGACCCAGCCGAACCCGCCGAGCGGCAGGTGGGCGGCACCGATCTCTGCGGCCGACCACACGCAGGCCGCCCACAGCGGTGCCAGCCGCAGGTCCTGCACCATCCGGATCCCCCAGCCGGTGAGTGCCGACCAGCAGGCCATGAAGGCGATGAGCACCGGGGCGGCGGGCCAGGCGACCACGTGCACCCAGGCGATCGTGGTGGTGAACAGGCCCAGACCGTACAGGTATCCCAGCCCCAGGGCGGCGCGAGGGCGTCGTCCGGCCACCAGCAGGGTCAGTGCCGCCACGCCGGGAACCACCAGCGGCCACCAGCCGAGGGGGGCCTGGCCCGCACCGGTCGCCGCCCCGGCCAGGAGCGCACACAGGCCACGACGCCACGACGTCCGGAGGAGGGCCGCACGGATCCGTGAGGATCGCGACCGTAGCGACCGGACCCAGGAGGAGCGGGTCCATGAGAAGCCGACCCAGGAGGATCGAGCGCGGGAAGGTCGCGCCGGGGTCGACCGGGAGGCAGCCTCCGAGGGCGTGGCGGTGCGGGGTTTCGCGGTCACTGCCGGTTCGCCGCCGGATCCGACCCCTCGGCGTCGTCGGACTGCGGGTCGGCCTGCCCGGCCAGCAGCGGGCGGGCCTCGAAGACGGTGTCCAGCACCACGGTGGTCTCCGTGGAGCAGCGACACTCCTTGCGGATCCTGTTGAGCAGCTGGTCGAGGTGGTGGGGGGAGGCCACCTGGACCCGGATGAGGTAGGAGGCCGAGCCGGCCACCGAGTGGCAGTCGCGCACCGCGGGCATCTGACACAGGGCCGCGGGGATCTGCTCGTCACGGGCCGGGTCGACCGGGCGGATCAGGATGAAGGCGGTCACCCCGGCGTCGATCGAGACCGGATCGATGTCGGCGTGGTAGCCGGTGATGATCCCCTTGGCCTCCAGCCGCCGGACACGTTGCTGAGCGGCCGAGGTGGACAGACCGGTCTCCCGCCCCAGATCGGTCCACGACATCCGCCCGTTGGACTCCAACAGGGCCAGGATCTGTCGATCGGTGCTCTCCATGGCCCACATCGTGCCACTGGCGGTTGCGTGGCCGCTGGTCGATGGGACCGACGTCATGAGGACTGCTGGACCGGTGTCCAGTTCGATCGCAGCACGTGGATGGTGGATCCGGCGAGCAGGTTCGGCGCGGTCCGGGCCGCCCGGGTGGGTCGGCCATGCTCCCCCAGGCTGACCCGCTGGAGGATGTCCAGCCCCTCGTCGGCGAACCAGGCCTCCAGGTCGATGACCGTGGAGTACCGGACGTTGGGGGTGTCGTGCCACTGGAAGGGCAGGTCGCGGGAGACCGGCATGTGTCCGCACACCAGTCTCAGCCGGTTGCGCCAGTACCCGAAGTTCGGCATCGAGACGATGAGGAGGCGTCCGATCCGGGCCATCTGACGGATCACCTCGCCCGGGCGGGGCACCGCCTGCAGGGTGCGCGAGAGCACCACGACGTCGTAGGAGTCGTCGTGGAACTCCCCCAGATCGGCATCCAGGTCCAGTTCGAGGACCGGCACCCCCATCCCGGCGGCGGTGATGAGTTCGGTGGTGTCGGCGTCCACGCCGGTGCCCAGGCAGTCCCGCTCATCCATCAGGTGGCGCAGCAGCAGGCCGTCGCCGCAGCCCAGGTCCAGCACCCGCGAGCCGGTGGGCACCACCGAGGAGATGATGAGCTGGTCGCGACGCAGTCGCCGGCTCGACCCGGTGGCCGAGGAAGAGTGTGTCGAGGAGGAGATGCTCATCGGGAGACCTCCCGGTCGCAGATGTGTCCGTCGAAGTGCGGGGCCCTGGCCGACGCCCGAGCGGTGCGTCGCTCGGCGGGCACCTCGAGGAAGGCCCTCACCAGGTCGTGGTAGGGGTCCAGCTTCATGAGGAAGGAGTCGTGGCCCCAGGAGGAGGCGATGGTGGCGAAGGTCACCGGCAGCCCGGCCCCCTCCAGATGCCGGACGATGCGCCGGGAGTGGGACGGGGAGAACCGCCAGTCGGTGTCGAAGCAGACGACCAGGTAGTTCACCGGATCGGCCACCACGCGGTTGGTCGCCTGCGGGTGCCCGAACGGATCGAAGTAGTCCATCACCCGGGTGAGGTAGATGTAGCTCAGCGGGTCGAACCGCGACAGGAAGGTCTCGCCCTGGTGGTCGAGGTAGCTCTCCACCGCGAAGTCGACGCCGAAACCGCGACGGGACTGACCGAACTGGTGGGTCCGGCCGAACTTCTCGGCGAAGGCGTCCTCGGACAGATAGGTGATGTGGGCCAGCATCCGGGCGATCGACAGGCCGGTGTCCGGTCGGGAGTCGGCGTTGAGGTAGGCGCCGTCCTCGAAGTCCGGGTCGCGGACGATGGCCTCCCGCCCGACCGCCGAGAAGGCGATGTTCTGGGCGGTGAGTCGACTGGAGGCCGCGATGATCACCGCGTTGTCCAGGGTGTCGGGCCGGGTCAGGGACCAGTCCAGGGCCTGCATGCCGCCCATCGACCCCCCGACCACCGCGTGGAACCGGCTGATGCCCAGCTGGGCGGCGAGCCGCAGGTGCACCTCGACGAAGTCGTGCATGTCGATCTGGGGGAAGTCCAGCCCCCACACCTGGCCGGTGTCGGGGTTGATGGAGGTGGGACCGGTGGTCCCCGAGCAGCCGCCCAGCAGGTTGGAGCACACCACGAACCACCGGTCGGTGTCGATGGCCCGTCCCGGGCCGATGATGTTGTCCCACCAGCCCGGCTTGGAGTCCTCGTCGAGGCCGGCGCCGTGGGCGTCTCCGGTGAGGGCGTGACAGATGTAGATGGCGTTGTCGCGCTGGGGCGACAGGGTGCCATAGGTCTGATAGGCGACCTCGACGTGGTCGAGGCGCCCCCCGGCGACCAGGTCGAGGGGATTGTCGGGGGTGGCGACCGTGGCGACCCTCGTCCGGACGGGGCCGACCCCGGGACCGACGGGTTGGGTACGGAGAGCTGGCTGGCGTGGCATCGATGCCGATTGTGCCACCGCGGGCCACCACCGAGCGTCACGGCGGTGTTCCAGATGGGCGCCCAACGCCGCGTGGGCGGCTCGGGGAGCTATACCGTTGAAGCCATGCGACTCATCACAATGGACGAGTTGGAGCGGGTCACCGCCGCCCTGCCCGACTGCCCACGGATCGTGGCGGCCGGAGGTGGTGCCTCACCGCTGGCACTGCTCAACGGCCTGGATGAGAGCCTGGACAACTGGCGACTGTTCTGCGTCAACGCTCCCCTGGGTGTGCCCGCCCACGACGGCGTCTGCCACGAGACGGTCTTCCTGGGACCGGGATCCCGGGCCGCCCGCGACGTCGACTACTTCCCGATGCCGATGAGCACCGCACCGATGCTGCTGTCGACCAGCTGCCCGCCCGACCTGGTGGTGCTGCACACCACCACGGTGCACAACCGGGTGGTGAGCATGGGGATCGAGGTGCAGCTGATGGCCGCGGCGGTCGAGGCCGCCAAGAGACGCGGCATCCCGGTGATCGCCCAGATCAACCCGCAGATGCCCTTCACCCGGGGCGACGGCGTGCTGCCCGAGGACGCCATCGACCTGGCCGTGGAGGTCGACGAGCCGCTGATCCCGGTCGATCCGGCACCACTGGACGACGACCTGCTGCAGATCGGGGATCTGGTGGCCTCCCGGGTCCACGACGGCGACGCGATCCAGATCGGGATCGGCAAGGTCCCCGACGCCGCCGCCCGCGGACTGCTGGGTCACCGCAACCTGCGGATCTGGTCGGGGATCCTCTCCGACGCGGCGATGACCCTCGACCAGGCCGGCTCGCTGGTCCCCCACCGGCAGATGACCGGATCCTCCCTGCTGGGAAGCCTCGAGCTCTACGCCTGGGCCGACGAGAACCCGCGGATCCGGCTGCTGCGCAGCGAGAAGACCAGCAACCCTGCGACCATCTCGGCCCTCAATGGCTTCGTGAGCATCCACAGCGCCCTGGAGGTCGATCTGTTCGGGCAGGTCAATGCCTCGCGGTTCGGGCTCAAGGTGTACTCGGGAACCGCCGGATCCACCGATTTCCAGACCGGGGCGATGCGATCCAAGGGGGGCCAGTCGCTGGTGGCCCTGCACAGTCGTCACGCCGACTCCTCGACCATCGTCGGGCGGCTGTCGGGGCCGGCGACCTACTCCCAGCCGAGTGCGGTGATCACCGAGAACGGCATCGCGGAGCTGTTGTTCCGCGACGAGGCGATGCAGGCCAGCCGGCTCATCGAGCGGGCCGCCCACCCCGACTTCCGGGACGAGCTGAGGGAGCAGGCCGAACGGATCGGCCTGCTCCACGCACCCCGCCAGTCCTGACCGGGGCCCGCGGACCCGCCTGAGACCCCCGGCCTCAGAACTCCTCGTAGACGGCCGGGTCCTGATCCTGGAGGCGGCCGTCCGGCCGGCCCAGGGCGGTGACCGCGTCGATCTCGCCGACGGACAGGCTCACCGTGGCGGCCGCCAGATTCTCGATCTGGCGGCTGGGGGTGGCCGCCTTCGGCAGCGGCACGGCGCCGCGGGCCACCTCCCAGGCCAGCACGACCTGGGCTGGGGTGATCTGGTGAGCGGTGGCGATCTCGCCGATCTCCGGACGCGACAGGATGTCGTTGCCGCGACCCAGCGGGCTCCACGCCTCGGTGAGGATGCCGTGCTCGCGGTCGTAGGCGAGGGTGTCGGCCTGCGGGAAGTAGGGGTGCAGTTCGATCTGGTTGACCTCGGGCATCACCCCGGTCTCCCGCTGGAGCCTGTCCAGGTGCTCGGGAAGGAAGTTGCACACCCCGATGGCACGGATCAGGCCGCGCTCCCGGGCCTCGATGAGAGCCTGCCAGGCCTCGACGTAGAGCCCGGTGCGCGGGTTGGGCCAGTGGATGAGGTAGAGGTCGATGGCGTCCAGCCCGAGCCGGTAGAGGCTCTCCTCCACCGTGTAGAGCGCCTCGTCGTGCTTGTGGTGGCGACCCGGCAGCTTCGAGCTGACGATGAGGGGTTCGCGGTCCAGCTGGGAGACGGCCTTGCCGACGGCTCCCTCGTTCTCGTAGTTGAAGGCGGTGTCGAGCAGGGTGTAGCCGTTGCCGACGGCGGTTCGGATGGTGTCGACGCCGGATGCGCCGTTGAGCTTGTAGGTCCCGAAGCCGATGACCGGCAGTACGAGACCGCCGTGAGAGGTGACGGTGGGCACAGGCATCTGTGATCTCCTCAGTGGTTGACGAGCAGGTGGGACAGGGTGGTGATGACGCCGCCCTCCAGGTTGGAGGGGGCGGTGAAACGGGCGCGGGCCAGCAGGTCCGGGTGGGCGTTGGCCATCGCGAAGGACAGCTGGGCGTGGTCGAACATGTCGAGGTCGTTGAGGTAGTCGCCGAAGACCGCGGTCTGGGCGGGTGTCACCCCGAGGGCCTGTTGGAGCTGGGCCAGGGCGTGGCCCTTGGTGGCCCGGGCATTGCTCACGTCGACCCAGTGGCGGGCCGACAGCACGACGGAGTGGCCCTGGGCGGCCTCGTGGAGTCGTGGGTGGACGACCGTGGAGGCGTCCCCGAAGTCGTAGACGGCCATCTTGATGACGTTGCCGATGCCGGACAGGTCGTCGACGACCTCCAGCTGGTGGTAGTACTTGCGCACCTCGGCCAGGAAGGCGTCGTCGTGACGCCGGACGCGGGCCACGGTGGTGCCCGAGAGCACCACCCCGATGTTCTGCCCCTCGGCGACCAGTCGGTCGAGTCTGTCGAGGGTGGCGGTGACGTAGTCGGGGTCGATGACCGAGGCCGCCAGCAGGACGCCGTTGCGCATCAGCTGGGCGCCGTTCTCGGCGATGAAGGCCATCCCGTCGGTGGAACCGGTCCCGGCGTCGTGGTCGGACTCTGGTCCGCTCGTGCCGTCGTCGGTGCCGCTACCGGTGGCCGCCGAGCCGAACATCGACTCCAGAGTCGCGTACTGACGCCCGGAGGCGGGGGTGAATGCGATCCCCCGGTGCCGCATGGTCTCCAGGAGGGGCCACAATCCCTGGGGGATCTCACCGCGACCGTCGAGCAGGGTGCCGTCCATGTCGCAGACGACCAGCTTGAGGTCGGCGGCCTGTGCCTCCGGGGTGGTGTGGCTCAACGTCCTTCAGTCTCCCTCACATCGTGACGGACCTGTCTGCCGACCGGCCCTGGTACGCCGATCCGTCGGCAGCCCCGACCATCGGCCTGGCTGGGGTTTTCCCGACGTTACCCGGCGCCGGCGTCCTGGTCGAGAGGGTCTGGTGGCGGCGCTCCTCGCGTCCGGGGCGTCCCGACAGCAGGGCCCACAGGATGCAGGCGAGATCGACGAGTTCCTGGAGGCCGGCTCCCAGCACGGCCGGCATGACGCCGGTGGCGCCGACCAGCATGAGTGCCACCGACAGTCCGATGCCGATGGCGATCGCCTGCCAGGCCACCGCCAGGGTGCGACGGCCGATCTGGACCGCACGGGCGACCCGGAACAGGTCGTCCTCCATCACCACGACGTCGGCCGACTCGACCGCGGCGGCCGATCCCTTGGCACCCATCGCGATCCCGACATCGGCTGCGGCCAGCACCGGGGCGTCGTTGGTGCCGTCGCCGACCATCAGGACCGGACGGCGGTCCAGCGATCTCACGGTCTCCACCTTGTCGGCGGGGGTGAGCTCGGCCCGGACCTCGTCGACGCAGACCTGGCGGGCCACCGCGTCCGCGGTGGCGCGACCGTCTCCGGTGAGCATCAGGGTGCGACCGACGTTGAGCTGCCGGAGCTCGGCCAGGGTGGCTCGCGCCTCGGGGCGCACCAGATCGGCCAGCTCGATGACTCCCGTGGGCTGCCCGTCGCAGGAGACGAAGACCCGGGTGACGGCGGCCCGGTCCGTCGGCTCGGGGGCCGTGCGGCCCGCCCAGGCGAAGGATCGGGTCCCGACGAGGACCTGGTGTCCCGACACCACGGCGGCGATCCCGGCCGCCGGGACCTCCCTGGCCCCGGTCGCCGACTCCAGCGACAGTCCCCTGCCCAGCGCGTCGGCGGTCAGCGAGGTTGCGATCGGATGGGTCGACATCTGTTCGACGGAGGCCGCCAGGGCGATCAGCCGATCGGCCGCGATGCCGTCGGCCGGGTGGACGGCGGTCACCGCGGGGGTGCCGGAGGTGAGGGTCCCGGTCTTGTCGAAGGCGGCGGTGCGCACCCTGGCCAGCTGTTCGAGAGAGCCCGAGTCCCGGACGATGATTCCGAGCTTGGCGGCACGGCTGGTGCCGGCCATGAAGGCCACCGGGGCGGCGATGATGAGGGGGCACGGGGTGGCCACCACGAGCACCTGGGCGAATCTCACCGGATCTCCCGACAGGGCCCAGGCCAGGCCCGCGATGGCCAGCGAGACGATGGTGAAGGGCACCGCGACGCGGTCGGCGAGGCTGACGAAGGGGGCTCGGGAGGACTGGGCGTTGCGGACCAGGGTGAGGATCCGCTGGTACTGGGAGTCGGCGGCCAGCGCGGTGGCGCGCATCGCCACGGCGGTGGGGCCGTTGACGCTGCCCGCCATCAGCTGTTCACCGGGACGCCTCAGCACGGGCATCGACTCGCCGGTCAGCGAGGACTCGTCGAGGGTGGCGTTGCCGACCTCCAGCGTCCCGTCGACGCCGACCATCTCCCCGGGGCGGACCTGGATCCGGTCACCGATCTGCACCAGGTCGACCGGAACCCGTTCGACCTGGCCGTCGGCGGTGATCCTGCCGACCTCGTGGGGGGCATTGTCCAGCAGCGCCGACAGCGAACGGCCCGCGCGACCGTGGGCGTAGTCCTCCAGGGCCGCTCCCCCGGCCACCATGAGGCAGATCACCAGGCACGCCCAGTACTGGCCGACCCACGCGGTGGCGCCGATCGCCACGATGGCGAGCAGGTCGACGCCGTAGGTGCCGCTGCGCAGTTCCTGGATCATTCCGACGGTCAGACGCACGGCGACGCCGAGGCAGGCCACCGTGACCACCCAGCGGGCGGGCACAGACGCGCCGGCCAGAACCAGCGTCCCGCCGAGCACCCCGGTGAGCACGATGAGAATGACCAGCGGGTAGCGCCGGGCGAACTGCAGGCCTTTCGTCATCGTCTGTGTCATGGCTCAATGGTCCCGCGGTGGAATCGATTTTTCCAGCAAGGGAAGGCGATCCTGAGCTGCCTGGAGGATTCAGGTGAGCCTTACCTCTGCAGTATTTCGACACCAGGCTCCGGGCGATGGTTTCACATGCATTCTGAGTTGCTGATCCAGCTGGTAGTGAACTCCAAAGGATCGGTGACGTACTGATGAGTACGAGCCACTGAGGTCAGAAGTCCATGTCAAGTTGCATCGTGCGAACGCGCTCCGCGAAGTCTGGAGCTCCGGCCCGCTTCAACCCTGTGGGGAGGTTGGGTTCAGTTCCCCGCCGGAGGAAGTAGCTGATCTGGTCTCTGATCGCATCGCGCACAACCCCGGGCTGGCTGTCGGCGACGAGCATGAAGAACTCATCGGCCGTGTGCACCTCGTAGGAAAGCTCATCTTGGTCCTCCTGTCGTGCAGGCCGGAGGTCCTTGATGTTGTTGGTCACCAGGATGTCCGCGCCTCCGGCGACTGCGGCGGCGTGGACATGCTTGTCGTAGGGATCCTGGATCGGCCGATCCGCTTCCACTGCGAAGTCACGGATCTGCCCATCCGGGAAAACTCCGACAATACTCTCTCTGACGTGTGCGATCTTTTCCCCTTCAAGATCAGGATAGAGCTGGCGGACGGCGTGCAGAGTCTCTGCGAGAATGTCTTCTGTCCACACCACTGTGAACATGGCGCTGCTGTGAACATACAAGGCGCAGAACCAGTCACGAAGATTCCTGGACACCCACACATTTGCATCGACGAGGACGACAAGCTCACCGTTGATTCTGACCACAAACCGATCCTATCGGAAGGCTCAGTCAGTAATGCCTGCGTCGTCCTGAGCCTCGCGGACACGATTAAAGGTCTCGGCAGCCTGTCTGCGCTTCTCATCACGTGCTCGCATGACATCGGCAGTGGCCAATCGATGGTGGGTGCCGACTTTGCGTGCCGGAATCTCCCCCCGATTGATCCGCTTCATGAGGGTGGTGCGCGAGACGCCCAGCAGGTGGGCCGCCAGAGACGTTGTCAGCTCAGCTGGCATTGCTGTCACGGTAAGACTTCCTCCCTCGGCAATCGAATCCAGCATGGTCATGATGAGGTGGCCGAGTTCAACAGGAACGTCGACAGCGTTGGAGCCGTCCATGCGGGCACTGAACACGGGCCGTTGCCCGCCCTTTGTTGCAGCATTGATGCACTCAACTGCCGAGCGGGCTGCACGGGCCTCCTGATCTGTGGCGATGATGGTGCGTGTGACGCCAGTAGCTGCATTCATGGTTCATCTCCTTCACACACACGGTATGTGGTGTCACTTGCAACCGCAACCCACCGGGTGATCGTCCGGGACCGCCGTCGCCCCTCCTGGTGGTGGGTCGATCTAGCATCGAGAGCATGGATGACGCACTCGATCCCTCGGCTCTCCAGGCGGCCCGTGAACGGTTGGGGGAGGCCCGGGAGGAGGCGCTGCGCCGGTGGGACAGCGTCCAGAGTCGTGTCGAGGACCTGCGTCGTGACCGTGCCGAGGAGCCCGCGGACGACGAGCACGACCCGGACGGACCGACCCTCTCCTCGGAGTGGACGATGGCCGAGGCACAACGCGGTGTGGTGGAGTCCGCCATCGCCGAGATCGACGCCGCCCTGGCGAGGGTGGAGGACGGACGCTACGGTCTGTGCCTCAGGTGCGGCCGTCCGATCTCACCGGAGCGGTTGGCGGCCCGGCCCTCCGCGGCGACCTGTCTGGACTGCGCCCGACGAGCCAGTCGATCGCCTCGATGAGGATCTGGTGGCGATGGCACATCTCGGAGTGATCCAGGCCCTGGTGGTCCACGACGTCGATCCGGGGCCCCGGCCGGCCCTGGCCCTCGGGGCCGGTGGATCGTAACTCCGAGGCGAACCGGTGTGCCGCCTCGCCGGGCACATGGCTGTCGCGGGTCCCGACGTCCAGCCGCAGATCCAGTCTCCGCCGGTAGCGGTCGGTGTGCAGCAGAGGATCCAACCGGGAGCGCAGCCAGGACCCGGTGACACTGCCCTCGCCCTGATCGATGGGCCGCTCCGGCTGTCCGATCAGGGTCATGGCGGGGCGGGTCCAGTCCGGTGTGGCGGCGATCGCGGCGACCCGGAGGATCCGCCGGTCCGCGCCGGCCAGCGCAAGGGCGGCGTCCCCGCCCATTGAGATCCCGCCGGCCAGGATCGGACCAGGGATCCCGAACCTCTCGACGGCCCAGTCGAGGACCGCCATCGCGTCCAGAACGGTGCCCCCGAGGATCGGCCACATGGTGGCTCTGAAGTGCTCCATGACCTCGGCGAACAGATCGCCGGAGGGCCGGTCGGCCCGCATCCCGTGACGGGGCGGATCGATCGAGACCGCGAGGAACCCTGCGCACGCCAGCCGGCGAAGCGCCTGTTCGCATCCTGCTGCGGAGCCGCCCAGCGGAGGCAGCCACACCACCAGACCGCGCGGAGAACCGGCATGAGCGCCGACAACCCTGACCGGCACCTCGCCCACCGCGGTGACAATCGTCTGCGCGAGATCGACCTCCACCGGTCAGGACCTCTCCGGGATGCCCATGTGTCTCATGAATCCGGCGGCCGGGCGGATGTGCAGGGTGAGCTGGCCCTGCGTGTCGACCTGGCGACCGCCCAGGGATTCGATGCGGTTGTCCGGGGACCAGTAGAAGATCTCGCTGCTCAGCAGACCTCCGGGGTGGCGGACGTCATCGGCGGTGAAGGTCGTCTCACACGCCCGGATGAGATCGGTGGCCTGACGGCGCCAGCTGTCCCCGCTCATGACGGTGTACAGCACCAGCGACCGGTTCGGGATGGCGAATGCGATCCCGCGGGGTGCCGGACCGATGATCTCGGCACTCAGCAGGGCCATGTTCATCACCCGGGAGGCGAGGAACGGCGAGTCCCCGGTCAGCCCCCAGATGGGCCCCTCGACCTGGAACCGCTCCCCCACCGGTTCGGTGTCGGTGTTCCGCCGCCCCAGGCTGAAGGCGTCATCGATATCGACGGACTGCCTCTGGAGCATCCCCGACGTCATCACCACCACACCCCGGGGGCCGGACAGGGACAGCACCTCGAGAATGCCGGGGGCGAATCGGCGGGCGTAGGACAGGTCGGCCCCCGGGTCGCGGGTCTCGGCCCGCAGTTGGCAGCGCAGTTGGGACTCCAGCTCCTGGCGGCTCAGGGGCCACTGCCCGAGGTGCCGATCAGCGGCCAGCAGCAGTCTGACGTGGTCATCGACCGCGTCGGGCCACTCGGAGCGGATGTGCTGGCGGCGCAGCCGTCCCACCAGAGCGGCCAGCGGCCACTCGGTGCCGTGGCCGTCGAGCACCCTGGCACTCGCCAGGTCGTCGGCCTGCTCCAGATGGGAGGCGAGGCCGTGGTCGGCCAGGGCCCGGCGGACCAGTCCTCCCACCCACAGCGCGTCGGGCGGGGTCATCGGGGATCGGGAGTCGTGCGACGGGGCCATGGGGACCTCCGCAGGTCGTGGTGGCTGTCGAGTTGGTGCCAGCCTAACCACAGGACGGCGTCAGATCAGCAGGAAAAGCCGCTGATCGGGCGGATTGGCGCTCCCAGACCCAGCTGATTGCCCGTCAGGCCAGCGCGGCCAGGGCGCTGCCGGTGACCCGCTGGGTGGTCCACCCGCTCATCGGCTCGGCGCCGATCGAGCGGTAGAAGGCGATCGACGGGGCGTTCCAGTCCAGCACGGTCCAGTCCAGCCGCGGGTAACCGCGCTCCAGGCACAGCGCCGCCAGGCTGGAGACCAGGGCCTTCCCGAAGCCCCGGCCGCGGAACTCGTCGCGGACGTAGAGATCCTCCAGCCAGATTCCGTTGCGGCCGGTCCAGGTGGAGTAGGTGAGGTACCACACCGCGATCCCGACGATCTCGCCCCGGTACTCGACGACGTGGGCGAAGACACTCGGCCGATCGCCGAAAAGTGTCTCGGTGAGGGCGTCGACGGTGTTCTCCACCGCGTCCGGCTCGCGCTCGTAGGCGGCCAGGGCCTGGATGCAGTCGAGCACCCCCTGCTCGTCGCCGGGGTGTACGCGGCGCAGCACGGCGCCGTCGGCCAGGGATTGAGGGTTCACGTCCGGCAGGCTATCGGATCGGTGCTCCCAGATCTCTGCTGTCGGCCCTGTTGATCACCCAGTACTTAGAGTTACTATCTAGTAGTAGTCATTGACACTGAGTAGCAGGAGGACCGATGGGCCGACAGGCGACCGAGATGCTCAAGGGGATCCTGGAGGGAGTTGTCCTCGCGATGCTGTCCAACCATCCGGCCTACGGGTACCAGATCACCGCGCGGCTGCGAGAGCAGGGATTCACCGACATCGCCGAGGGCACCGTCTACGCACTGCTCGTCCGTGTCGAGCAGCGCGGCCTCGTCGATGTCGAGAAGGTCCCCTCGCAGAAGGGGCCGCCGCGCAAGGTCTACTCGCTCAGCGCCCAGGGACATGACTACCTCGATGAGTTCTGGAGGACCTGGAGCTTCCTCTCGGAACGACTGGAACGGCTCCATGGAGAGGTGGGATGACGATGAGCGTCAAGAGGTGGGTCGAGAAGGTGATCGGACCACTCGACCAGAAGAGGGAGTACCGGAGCTACCTGGCGCGCATCAGAGCGCTCCCGAGCCCTACCGCCAGACCGCGGCTGCCCTGCGGCGCTACTTCAACCACACCGCGGCGACGGTGCTGGACGTCGAGGGATCGATGCGGATGTGGAGCGACTTCGCCGACCTGTGGGAGGAGGCCGCCGCCGACGGCACCGCCATCGGCGACATCGTCGGGCAGGATCCGGTGGAGTTCGCCGAGACCTTCGCGCAGGCCTACACCGGCAAGCGCTGGGTCGACAGGGAGCGCCGGCTGCTGAACGAGGCCGTCGACAGGGCGAAGCGGGAGCAGCGGCGATGGCCACGCCGATGATCCAGGTCCGCGGGCTCGTGAAGTCCTTCAAGGACCTCGAGGTGCTGCGCTGGGTCGACCTCGAGGTGGGCCCCGGCGCCATCGTCGCCCTGCTCGGGTCGAACGGCGCCGGCAAGACGACGGTGGTCAGAATCCTGTGCACCCTGTTGAGGGCCGACGCCGGGATGGTCAGGGTCAACGGTGTCGACGTCGACCGGGATCCGACCGGGGTGAGAGGGGCGATCAGCCTCACCGGCCAGTCCGTGGCCGTCGACGAGATACTCACCGGTCGGGAGAACCTCCTCCTGGTCGCCAGACTGCGCCACCTCGACGATCCCCGGGCGGTGGCCGACTCCCTGATCGAGCGGTTCGGGCTCGCCGATGCGGCCGGCCGACGGGTGTCGAGCTACTCGGGAGGGATGCGCCGCAGACTCGACATCGCGATGAGCCTGGTCGGCGATCCGCCGGTGATCCTCCTCGACGAGCCGACCACCGGACTGGATCCGGAGGCTCGGGTCCAGGTCTGGGAGATGGTCAGGCAACTCGCCCGCCACGGCACCACGGTGCTGCTCACCACGCAGTACCTGGAGGAGGCCGAGGCACTGGCCGACAGGATCGCGATCCTGCACCGGGGCCGGATCATCGTCGAGGGCACCCTCGAGGAACTCACGAGGCTCCTTCCGTCACCGAGGGTCGAGTACATCCGCAAGCAGCCCAGTCTCGAGGAGATCTTCCTCGCCCTGGTCGGCAACGCCGACACCGGCGGGGACACTGCCGGATCCTGTGCTGCGCACCACGAAGGAGTGCAGAGACGACCACCGGGGCGCTGGGCGACACGGTCGTCCTCACCGGGCGGACCATGCGCCACGTCACCCGCAGTCTCGACACCATCATGACCACGGTGATCACGCCGGTCGCCATGATGCTGCTGTTCGTCTACGTCCTGGGCGGTGCGATCCGTACGGGTCAGGGGACGGGCTCCTACATCGACTACATGCTGCCCGGGATCCTGCTCATCACGATCGCCTCGGGAACCGCCTACACGGCATTCCGGCTGTTCGCCGACATCCGCAGTGGAATCGTCGAACGGTTCGCTGCCATGCCGATCGCCCGCTCGGCGATGCTGTGGGCCCATGTGCTGACCTCACTGGTCGCGAACCTGCTGTCACTGGTCGTGGGGGTCGCGGTCGCACTGCTGATGGGCTTCCGCAGCCCGGCGGGTCCGGGTGCCTGGCTGGCGGTCGCCGCGATCCTGGCGCTGTTCACCCTGGCTCTCACCTGGCTGGCGGTCATCCCCGCAATGACCGCTCACTCGGTGGACGGGGCGAGCGCCTTCTCCTACCCGCTGATCTTCCTGCCGTTCATCAGCTCCGCCTTCGTCCCCACCGCGACCATGCCCGGGCCGGTCCGATGGTTCGCCGAGAACCAGCCGGTCACCCCGATCGTCGACACAATCCGCAACCTGTTCAGCGGGGCGCCGGTCGGACACGCGATCTGGTCGGCCCTGGGATGGATGACGGGGCTCCTGGTGCTGGCACTCGCCGCCGCGACCCTCATCCACCGTCACCGCAGCCGCTGACCCATCGAGCCGCCCAGCGCATCGCGGAACTGGGAGTCGATGTCGGCCAGGTGTCCGCGGACCGGGTCCAGAGTGGCCGCGGCGTCGATCAGCTGCCAGTCGGCGTCGATGTCGGAGGGTCCGATGACAGCCTCGACATGGGTGTCGAGGACCGTCATGTGCAGGCCGCGCAGCACCCGTTGGAAGGGTTCGGCAGCGGCGCTGCCGCCGTGGTTGCCGTAGCAGAGAAAGGTCGCGGGGCGGCCCTTCCACTCCTCGTACAGGAAGTCCATGGCGTTCTTGAGCACCCCTGGATACCCCCAGTTGTACTGCGGGAACACGAAGAGGAACCCGTCGAAGACGCGCACGGTCCGGCTCCAGGCGCGGGTGTGCTCGTGCTGGTAGTGGCCGAGGGCGGGCATCCGGGGCTCATCGAGGAAGGGCAGATCCACCTCGGCGAGGTCGAGCAGCTGGTAGCTCAACGCACTGTCCTGCGACAGGACGTCGCGGGTCCAGCCGGCGATGTCGGCGCAGATCCGGGTGGGTCGGGTGCTGCCGATGAGAACGGCGATCCTTGCGGTCATGGCGACTCCTGGTGTTCTGGAGGGTTCCGGTGCCTCCGGATGGTTCGTGACACGAACCAGTATTAGTTCGTGGGACGAATTGAATCAAGTAGGCTTGCGTCATGAGTGAAGCCCGTGACAAGAAGAGACACTCGCCGGACGTCGACCTGGTGGACGCCGTCGTGCAGCTGTCCTTCGCGGTGCAGACGGTTCTCGGCCGACTCGCCGAGTCCCAGGAGCTGTCGATCACCCAGACCCGGATGCTCGCCGTCCTGGAGGACCGCGACATCGGCGTTCAGGAACTGGCCGCGATCCTGGAGCAGGGGAAGTCGAGCACCTCCGGTCTGGTGACCCGGGCCGCCCGGCGAGGACTGGTGAGACGCCGCGAGGTGCCGGGTGACCGGCGCGCGGTCCACGTGGCCCTCACCCCCGCCGGTCGGTCCCTGGTCCGGGAGGTGCGCGAGGAGGTCCGGGTCGAGATCGGCCGGCTGACGACGGCCATGCCTCAGCGCGACCGCGACCGCCTCGCCCGGCTGGCCCGGGTCCTGGTCGACCAGTACGCGATCCATCACCGACTCCCGGTGTGAACCTCGGACGGGCCGGCGACGTGCGCCGGGACTGCTGGAGTATCAGGCGGTGAGCTGTGCGAGCCGGGTCACGGTGTTCCAGTTGCGGACGGTGACCACGGTGTCGCGGCCGACGACCGTCCTGCGCAGCACCGCCTGGGCCAGCGTGGAGCGACCGATGCCGTCCGGCAGCCACAGGTAGAGCACCCGGTCGCCCAGTGCGCACTGCTCGGGGGCGAAGGCGGCGCTCTCGATCCGGTCGAGGGGTGCGGGGTCGATCCGACGGTTCATGAAGGCCGCGTGGAGCTGCTTCCCCTCGATGTCGGCGGTCGGGAAGGGGCACTGGTCGATGACAGAGCGCAGATATGCGTGTCCGGCGACGAGGACGTCGACCGGTGTGCCGAACCGCTCGGCCAGGGCCGCGGCGACGCGCTCCTGGACGGCCCGCTCGTCCTGGTCTGCGGCGGTGAGGGCGGCCTGGCCGCTCTGCAGGTAGGTCACCACGTCCCGGTAGCCGAGGTCCTCCAGCAGCAGTCGCAGATCCGCCATCCGGATCCCCCGGTGACCGCCGACATTGATCCCGCGCAGCAGGACGGCGTACCGGTTCCCGCCTGCACCGACCTGGCCGGATTCTGGTGTGGCCCTCATGTCAGTGGAAGACTCAGCCGGTGATGGTCATGGAGCCACCTCAGGGCCTGGTGGACGGCGTCCTCGGGTTCGAACCGCGGGGCGTATCCGAGCAGCCTGCGGGCCTTGTCGATGCTGGCGTAGTGACTGCGGTGGAGGTGGCGCCAGCTGAGCTCGGCGTCCTCGGCGCTGGTCGCGTCGCGGAACTGTTGCCAGCTCACGTCCTCCAGCACGGCCGAGCGCCCGAACCAGCCGGCCGCGATGGTGGCGAACCCCCGTGCGCTCATCGCCGACCCGGAGACGATGTTGAGGTCGGCACCGACGACCCGGGGCCGTCTGTCCACCGCCCTCTCGAAGGCCTGGGCCACGTCGTCGGCGTGGACGTGGTGGAGCATCTGGGTTCCCCCGTCGGGAATCGGCAGCGGTGGCGGGGCGGCCAACCGGGACCAGACGGTGGGGTCGAGATTCCCCAGCGGCCCGCATCGGCGATCACCCGGGTGATCTCGCGCCACTCGGGTCCATCGGTGTACCGGGCGCCGCTGCCGCGGGTGATGGTCGTGACGCGGTGGCCGGCGCGGACGAGTCGGGGCACCAGGAATGATCCGATGTGCCCGCCCCCGCCGATGACCAGAATCCTCACCCGCACACTCTGTCAGACCCGGGGGGTCAGACCAGCAGGATCACACCGGCCACCGCACTGAGGATCAGGACGAGGGTGGTGAACACCCTCCGGTCGACCCGCCTGGCCAGTTGACGACCGACGAGGACCGTGGCGACGATCACCGGGACCATGATCGCCACCGGCCGCAGGTCGGAGCCGGTGAGCATCCCCAGGCTCAGTGAGAAGGGCAGCTTGATGAGGTTGAGGATGAGAAACAGCCACGCGGTGGTGCCCAGGAATCGGACCACCGCGAACCCCTCGGACAGGAAGTACAGGGAGGTGATGGGGCCCGCGGCGTTGGCGACCATCGTGGCGAATCCGGCCAGCACGCCGAACAGCAGGGACTTGGGGCTCACCCGGCGCCGGGTCCCGGTACCGGTGGTCGTCCCCCCGGCGGTTGCGCCCTCCCCCGCCGATCCGCGTCCTCCCTGGCCGTCATCACCGGCCGTGAGATCCGCAGTGTGATCGGCAGTGGTGGGGGCGGCAGCTGGAGTTGTGGGGGCCGTAGCGGGAGTGGCGCGTCGATGTCGGTTGCGCGCCATCACCGCGATGTTGATGAGGACGAAGGCCACGATGAGTACGCCGATGGTGCGCTTGGTGGCGGCGTTGTCGGCGACCAGCAGGAACCCGGACCCGAGCACGACGCCGACCACGATGTTGGGCAGAAGCCGCAACAGAGCCCGCCAGTCGACGTCCTTGCGATAGGCCCAGATCGCCGCCCAGTCGGCCACGATGATCAGCGCCAGGGTGATACCGGAGGCCTGACGGGCCGGGATCACCGCGGCGAGGAAGCCGATCCCCAGCACTCCGGCGCCGGGCAGGAATGACTTGTCCAGGCCGATGAGAATCGCCACCGCCACCAGCAGGAGCCAGGTGTCCATCGACGCCGACATCAGATCCATTGCACGATCCCCGTTCCCAAGTTGTCCCAACGCGCCTCATCATCGTTCTCCCGATGCGGCCGCCTGACAAATCAATGAATGGGACTGCCAAGTCACTGATTGGGAACTCCCCCGGCGCGACTGCGTGCTGGCACGGATGGCGGCGGCACCGGGTCGTCCTATTCTGCTGAGATGAGAACGCCTCCGGTGGCGGGGGTCCCGGTCACGGGGCTCGATCGCGGGCAGCTCAGGTCGCCGATGATCGTGGTCGGGGCGGCCTGGATCCTGGCAGCCTGCCTGGCCATCGGCGTCGCGGTGGCATCGATCGCCAGCCCGTGGCCGCAGTTCGCAGTGGCCTGTCTGCTCGGGGCGGTCTGTCTGGGACTGGCCACACTCGTGTGGTGGCGGGAACCCCAGCACCGGTTGGCCGGCTGGTTGTCGCTGGCCGGTTTCAGCGTGGTCGCGACGAACACCGTCGACCCGAACCGGATGGGGCCCTTCGACGGCAGTTGGATGCTGCTCTACCTGCCCTTCGCCATCATTCTGCTGCTGGTCCCCGATGGACGTTTGGCCGGCCCCCGGTGGCGACTGGTCGGATGGGCCATCACCCTGGATGTCGCGCTGTTCATGGCCCTCGTGGCGGTGCAGTGGCGGTGGCCCGGCGTCGCGGGACCGTTGACGGGGATCGGCACAGGACTGCTGCTGGGCTTCCTCGCCCTGCTGGTGGCCTGCGCCGCCGCCCCCGTCGTGCGGTACCGGCGCGGCGGGCGGCTCGAGCGCAGCAGACTCCGGTGGGTCCTGCTGGCCGGACTCAGTCTGCCCCTCACCCTGCTGCTGTGCTGGGCGAGCTACCTGGTGCTGGGTACCCCGGACCTGGTCGGGATCGGCCTGCTCGCGATGTATCTGGCGATCCCGCTGGCCGTCACCGTCTCGGTGCTGCGCCCGGAGCTGTTCGACGTCACCCGGGCGGCGGCGGCCACCGTGACCGCCGCATCGTTGAGCAGGTAGCGGGTCGGGAAGTTGTCGGTGCCGTCGACGACGACGTCATAGGGCTCGAGGATTCTCAGCGCGTTCTCGCTGGTGAGCGCCTCCTGGTGGGTGACGACCTGCACCCCTCGGTTGATCGCGCGGATCGAGTCCCGGGCGGAGGCGGTCTTGGGACGCCCGATGTCGCGGATGCCGTGGATCACCTGGCGCTGCAGGTTGGACTCGTCGACGACGTCGTTGTCGACCAGACCGACGGTGCCCACCCCGGCGGCCGCCAGATAGAGCGCGACCGGAGCTCCGAGGCCGCCGGCACCGACGACCAGGACCTTGGCGGCCCGGATCCGCTGCTGGCCCTCGATGCCGACCTCCGGCAGCAGGATGTTTCGGCTGTACCTGTCGAAGTCCTTGGGGCTGAGCGGCTCGATGCGGTCCTGAGGAATGATCGAGGCGGTCATCGACGGCTCCCCTCGCCGCTGTCGGGGGCACCGCCGGCGATGGCCGGCAGCAGCCTGACGGTGGAGTCCTCCTCGACCGCGGTCAGTTCTCCATCGAGCTGTCGGATATCGGAGTCGTTGACGAAGACGTTGACGTAGTCGCGCAGCGTGCCGTCCTCGTCGAGGATGTGAGGTGCGAGATCCGGGTAGGCGCTGGTGAGCTCCTTGACGACCTCCGCGACGGTCGTCCCCGGGAGGACGACCTGGCGTTGACGGTCGGTGTAGCTCTTCAGCACGGAGGGAATAGAGACGATGGCCATCGGAATGGCTCCTTTGCTGTGTGGTGACTGATGCGGTCGCCGATGTGGGTGACCGACGTGAAGGGGCGGCTGGGCGGGGACGGCTCGAGTGGCGGCGGGCCCGCTCAGATATTGGTGCTGAACTCGGCCTCCTGGGTCATGGTCGATCGGTCGGGAGTCAGCTCCCAGCTCGTGGAACGGGGCACGTCGACGGCCCCCTCGCCCTGACCGGCCCGGCCTCCCGCGGTGGCGACCACGATGTAGCTGAGCCCGGGGAAGGCGTGGTCCCGGTCGTAGTCGGAGGGGACCGCCGGGTGATCGGGGTGGGAGTGGTAGAAGCCGACGACGTCCAGACCTCGACGGGCGGCGTCCTCATCGGTCCGCTGGTAGTCGAGAGGGTCGATCCGGAACCGGTGGTACTGCTCCTCGGCCTCCCGGGAGTTGACGATCGCGACGATGTCGACGACCGTTCGGGCGCCGTCCCCCTGCGGGAAGCTCCCCAGCAGGGCCCCGCAGCCCTCCTCGGGGTAGGCGGATCGGCACTGGTCGTGGATCCTGGCCAGCAGGTCGTCTGTGATGGTGATCATCGTGGCTCCCAGAAGTGATCGCTGAGGTATCGCGAACCGGTGTCGGGCAGGACGGTGACGATCACGGTCCCGGGTTCGCCCCGGTGGGCGAGGTCGAGTGCGGCTGCGACGTTCGCGCCGGAACTGATGCCGCAGAACAGCCCCTCGCGAAGAGCCAGCGCCCTGGTGACCTCGTAGGCGCGGGCCGTGGTGACGGTGACCACCTCGTCGATGAGCGACTCGTCGAGGATCGAGGGCCGGATGGTGGAGGCCATGTGCTTGGTGCCCTCGATGCCGTGGAGCGGGGAGTCCGGCTGGACGGCGACCGCCTGCACCGCCGGGTTCTCCGCCTTGAGCCGGCGTGAGGTCCCCATCAGAGTCCCGGAGGTCCCCATCGATGCGACGAAGTGGGTCACCGCCCCGCCGGTCTGACGCCAGATCTCCGCCCCGGTGCCCAGCTCATGGGCGCGCGCGTTGACGGGGTTGTCGTACTGGTTGGGATAGAAGTACCGGTCAGGCTCGGCCGACACGAGCTCCCGGACGTGTTCGAAGGCTCCATCGGAGCCGTCCTCGGCGGGCACCGTGTCGATGACGGTCGCACCCAGGCAGCGCATCGTCTGTTTGCGTTCCGGACTGGTGTTCTCCGGCATCACGAGGGTCACCGGGATGCCCAGTGAGGCGCCGATCATCGCGAACGCGATGCCGGTGTTGCCGCTGGTCGCATCGATGATGGTGGGCACGTCTCGGAGAGGGATCCCGTTGCCCGGTCGCCTCAGCAGACCTCGCTGCAGGCCGTCGAGGACCATGGCCGCGGCTGCCCGGTCCTTGATGGAGCCGCCGGGATTCATGAACTCGGTCTTGGCGAACACCCGGATGCCGGTGGGCACGGTGCCCACCCTGGTGAGTTCCACCAGCGCAGTGCCTCCGATGGCCGCCAGCAGAGGATGCTCTGCCAGACCCAGGCTGTCCTGAGGGGTCGATGTCTGCGTCGTGCTCGTCATCGCACTCAGGCTCCTGCCGTGCGGTGAATGACTCCGGCCCTCACCAGAAGTCCGTGGATCTGGCAGCCGAGGCACAGACCGATGGCGGCGTTGAGGAAGGTCGCGATGAAGGCCAGGGCGGCGTCCTCGGTCTCGGTGGTCGGGGCGAGCCGTGGTCGGATGGTGCGGAACAGGGCGCTCCAGGGGTGCAGGGGTGAGTCCAGGGCCCCCAGGGCGAAGATCGCCACGATCGCGGCGAGCAGGATGAGCGCGGCCGCGGTGGCCCCGATCAGGGCGAGCACGATCTCCACGGCGAGCAGGAGGCTCATGATCGCGGCGCCGAAGCGTGGGGCCCGCACGTCGATCTGGCTGCGGTGCGCGGCCGTCGCACTCGTCACGGTTCCGGGAGTGGGCGTGTGCTGTGGTTCAGTGGACAGTTCAGGCTCCTTCGGGGTGCGTGACGGCCTCGAGGTGACGTGTGAGTTCGGATGTCGTGGGAGGTCCTGAGAACCTCACTCGGATCTGCCCGGAGGTGTCGAGCAGGAAGACGGTGGGGGCGCTGAGAATGTTGAGACGCCGCGCCAGGTCCGGGTGGGCGGCCGTGTCGAGTTCGATGTGCTGGACGCCGGGATGCTGGGCACTGAACTGCGCGAGGAGTCGGGACGCGGCTCGGCAGGGGGCACAGATCTCGGTGCCGAACTGCACGAGGGTTGCGACCTGGCCGAGCCGGTCGGCCACCGCAGGGATGGGAAGCTGCTGAGGACCGCGCACCCTGCGGCCCCTTCCGCGGTGGCGGGCGAGGATGACGGCCAGCAGGGCCGACGTAGCCACCAGAAGGGCCACCACGGCCAGCGCAATGGGTACAGACATGACTGGTCTCCCGAGCGGGATCGAGCGAGAAGAAGGTGCAACAGCAGGGATCTCAACCCTTCAACAGGGAGCCCCGACGGCGCGGCGGTGTGCGGGTCAGCGCATTCGACAACAGGCGCGGATGATGGACGGTGCCGCCATCGTGTAGCCCTGCTGCTCAGTCATGTCCGGCACAGTACAGGTGCCGGAAGAAATGATCTATGCAGAACTCAGGAATGACGCAATGACGCGGTTCTCGCCGTCGAAAGTATCGAATAGCGATACTGCGTCTTGAAATACGGGATCCGTTCGGGTCCATCTCCGTGCTGCCACGGACCTCGGTCCCGTGCCGCCCCGGTGCCGGCGACACCGCGATCTCAGGAGGATGGAGTCAGCCTCGCAGATCCGGGGCCGAAGGCACACAATCAAGGCAGGAGCCCCTCCCATGACTGCTCAGACCGTCTCCACATCTCACCCCTCCAGCATGCTGCGCTCCGGGACCGTGCTGGCCCTGGCCCTGGCTGCTCTCGACATCGTCGGCAAGCTGGTCGTCGGGCTGACGACCCCGCCGGTCCTCGTCGTCGTGCTCACCATCGTGTTCGCGGTCGGCACCCTGATCGGCTGCGGCTGGTCGTGGCGCGGCCTCGGACGGGGAACCTGGCTGGTCGTGGTGACACGACTGCTGGCGACACTGATGGCGATCCCGCTGTTCTTCATCCCCGACGCACCGAGCAATGCCGTCCCGATGGCCGCCGTGGGCGCGGCACTGACCGCCGTCGCCATCGTGATGCTCCTGGTCGGGCAGCACCAGGTCTCCCGACGCGCGGGCTGACCGGCTCCGGGCCGGGTCCCCGGGGTCCGGCCCGGCAGGGGCCGGTGGCACGTAGCCTTGAGGGCATGGCCACTGATTCCGCCTCGGCCTGCATCAGGCAGACCGAGCGTTTTGGAGCTCACAACTATCAGCCGTTGCCGGTGGTGATCGCCTCGGGACAGGGAGCCTGGGTCCTCGATGTCGAGGGCCGCAGGTACCTGGACTGTCTGGCTGCCTACTCGGCGCTCAACTTCGGTCACCGCCACCCCGCACTGGTCGCCGCGGCCCACGCCCAGCTCGACCGCCTCACCCTCACCAGTCGCGCCTTCCACAACGACCGGCTGGGCGAGTTCATGGAGCGCCTCGCCACACTGGCGGGCACCCAGATGGTGCTCCCGATGAACACCGGCGCCGAGGCGGTGGAGTCGGCGATCAAGGTGGCCAGGGCCTGGGGCTACCGGGTCAAGGGGGTGCCGACCGACCGGGCCAGGATCATCGTCGCCGCCAACAACTTCCACGGCCGCACCACCACCATCGTCGGATTCTCGAGCGATCCGAGCGCCCGGGACGGTTTCGGACCCTTCACCCCCGGTTTCGACACCGTCCCCTACGGGGACGCCGAGGCGCTGGCCGCGGCGATCACCCCCGAGACGGTCGCCGTCCTCATCGAACCGATCCAGGGCGAGGCCGGCGTCATCCTGCCTCCGGAGGGCTACCTGGCCCAGGTGCGCCGACTGACCACCGAGCACGGGGTGCTGTTCATCGCCGACGAGATCCAGTCGGGGCTGGGACGCACCGGCGCCACCTTCGAGTGCGACAACGCCGGGGTGCGTCCGGACCTCTACCTGCTCGGCAAGGCGCTGGGTGGAGGGATCGTCCCGGTCAGTGCGGTGGTCGGGGAGTCCTCGGTGCTCGGGGTGCTCAGACCCGGGGAGCACGGCTCGACCTTCGGCGGCAACCCGTTGGCCGCGGCCGTCGGCATCGCCGTGGTCGACCTGTTGGAGACCGGCGAGTACCAGTCGCGGGCGCGCGAGCTGGGAGCGGTGCTGGGTCGGCGTCTCGAGGAGCTGGTGGGCGCCGGGGTGCAGTCGGTGCGGGTGCGCGGCATGTGGGCCGGGGTCGACATCGATCCGGACCTGGCGACCGGACACCGGGTCTGCGAACTGCTGGCCGAGCGCGGAGTGCTGGCCAAGGAGACCCATGGCTCGACGATCCGTCTGGCTCCCCCGCTGGTGATCACCGCCGAGGAGATCGACTGGGCGATCGACCAGCTGAGAGAGGTCCTGGCCGAGCTGTCATGATCCCGGTCCGGGCCGGGGTGACCCCAGGACGGGCAGAATCTCGCGTCAACCGCTGACACAACCACTGGAGGTTGAGATGGCTCACGGAGACATCACCCACGTCGAGATTCCGGTCTCCGACTTCGCCCGGGCGACGACGTTCTACTCCGACCTGTTCGGATGGAAGATCGCCACGATTCCCGGATTCGAGACCTACCCCATGTGGCAGGCCCCCAACAAGATCTCGGGCGGGGCGCTCACCCCGTGCACCGAGGACTTCACCGAGCCGCGCTCCTTCGTCGAGGTCGACTCCATCGACGAGACGCTGGAGAAGGCCACCGCCGCGGGAGCCACCGTCGTCACGCCGAGGAGCCCGATCGACGAGAAGAGCTGGTGGGCACTGATCACCGACCCGGACGGCAACCACATCGGGTTGTACGAGGGCGACGTCAGCTGATCCGGAGACACCCGGGCGGACCCGCCGCGGGTGCCGGCGGGACCGTTCAGAGCTGGACGGTCAGCTCCCCCAGCCGGTCGGTGAGGGCCAGGTTCTCGCTGTAGTCCACCGGGCAGGCGATGACGTGCACCCCGCCGTCGTCCAGCGCCGCGCGCAGGGTGGGCGCGAGCTCGTCGGCGGCGGTGATGAGGTGTCCCTGAGCACCGAACGAGTGCGCATAGGCCACCAGGTCGGGGTTGGTGAAGTCGACCTCCTCGTGGCGTCCCAGCTCCATGTCCATCTTCCACTTGATGAGGCCGTAGGCGTCGTCGATCCACACCAGGGCCACCAGCGGGATCTGCTCGCGCACCGCGGTCTCGATCTCCTGGGAGTTCATCAGGAAGGCGCCGTCGCCCATCGCCGCCAGGACCTTGCGGTCGGGCACCGCCAGGGCCGCCCCGAGCGCCCCCGGCAGTGTCCAGGCCATCGTCGACAGGCCGTTGGAGATGACGCAGGTCTCCGGATCCTCGGTCGGGTAGAGCCGAGCCATCCACATCTTGATGGCCCCGGTGTCGACCAGCACGATGTCCTCATCGCCCAGTGCCGAGCGGATCTCGTGGACCACCCGCTGCGGCTTCATGGGGAAGGAGTCGTCCTCGGCTCCGCGCTGCAACTCATCGTGGAGCAGCCTGCGAATGGGGGCGTGCGGGAAGTTGAAGGGGCGCAGGCCGGCATCCCGCGCCGCCTCGGTGAGAGCACGGAGGGACTCGGCGACGTCGGCCTCGATGTTCACCGAGATCTGGTAGTCGGCGTCCTCGTCCTGGGCGAAGCAGTTGACGTGGACGATCGTCTTGTCACCGGTCGGGTTGATGCGGGCCGGGGCGAACTCTTGGAGCTCATAGCCCACGGCGAGGATGACGTCGGCCTTGTCGAAGGCGAAGTTCTCGTAGTCGTGGCGCATGAACCCCACCACTCCCAGCGCATTGGGGTGGGAGTCGGGCAGTACCCCCTTGGCCTGGAAGGTGGTGGCCAGCGGCAGGTTGAGGGTCTCGACCAGTTCGCGCAGCGGAACCTCGGCGTGGGACCGGGCGACTCCGTGCCCGGCGAGGACGATGGGCGAGTGGGCGGTCTGGAGGGCCTGTATCGCGGCATCGATCTGGGCCGGGTCGGGCAGCGCGTGGTGCGTCGGCCGGGAGACCAGGGGCACCAGGGAGGCGTCGGCGATCTCGGACTCGACGTCCTGGGGGACGGCGATATAGGTGGCCCCCGGCCGCTCGGCCTGGGCCAGATCGAAGGCCTTGCGAAGCATCTCGGGCACCGCCTCGGGACGCTGAATGGTCGCCGACCACTTGGTCACCGGAGCGAACATCGTCTCCAGATCGACGATCTGGTGGGACTCCTTGTAGATCCGGTTGAGACCCACCTGGGCCGAGATCGCGACCACCGGAACCGAGTCGGTGGTGGCGTCGGTAACCCCCAGCAGCAGGTTGATGGCGCCCGGGCCCAGGGTGGCGGTGCACACCCCCGCCCGGCCGGTGAGACGGCCGTAGACGTCGGCCATGAAGGAGGCGCCCTGCTCGTGGCGGACCAGCACGAACCGGATGCTGGGGTCGTCGTGGATCTCCTGGACGAGCTGGATGTTCTCCTCGCCGGGAATACCGAAGACGACCTCCACACCCTCCTGTCGGAGGCACTCGGTGATCAGGCGGGCGACAGTGCGGTCTGTGTTCACAACCGACATCCTCCCCCATCGGCTCGTCATTGTCCCGGTCATCGGCGGCAACTACGCCCGAAGCGATGGCGAACAGTCCAGGACGGACTCGGGCAGTCCCCACATCGGCACCGTGGACCGCCCGGGACAATTGGCGTGGCTCTCGGCGATCCTCTCCCCGTAGTCCCGGGCTCCTGCCCCCAGCAGGTTCTCGTAGATGAGGTCGAACAGCCCGAAGGCCGGTCCGAAGGCGGCGACGGCCAGCGTGTGGCCGGTCTCGTGGGCCACCACGGCATCACAGGTGGTGTCCGGCGAGGACTCGTCGATGTAGCCCGGGTTCACGAAGACGATGTTGCCCATGTCGAATGCGGTGGGGCCGTGGATGAGGCCGCCGTGGATCACCAGGGCACCCACCGTCGGGTCCAGGACAATCCTGAGGATCCTGGCTCTGGACCATCGGTGGAGGATTGCACCCGCCGCCGCGAGGCTCACCAGGCAGAACGCGGCACCGAGTGCGGTCGCTCCCCACGACATCGGCATCAGCCAACTGGCCCATCCCAGCACGCGCTGGTATCTCGGACTGAGGGCCATCGCGTCGACGGCGGCGAGCAGGGTGACAAGTCCCAGGATCACACCGATCACCGGGGTCAGGACCACGCCGGCCAGGACGGTGTTCATCCCGGCATTGACGCCGATCATGAACCGCCGGAGGAACTGGCCGAGAACTGCCGCGTGGTCGGTTCTGCTGGCCGCCACGTAGGGAATCACGGTGACAGCCAGGGACGCCGCCACCGCCAGCCCTATTCCCGCCGCAGTCCCGAGGGCTCTTCCGCCGACCACCGCCCCGATGGCCAGAGAAACCCCCACGGCCAGGCCGAGCACCGCGCCCGCGATCGACCCGGCGGTGTTCCACGATGTAGGGCGCTGCATCGGAGGACTCCTGGCTGTGGGAACAGTGGCAGGGACAATCTCGCACCTGGACGGATCACCGCGCCAGTGCGGGGTTCGATCGGCCCGAGGCAGGATCCGGGGGGCGATCACTAGGCTCGCGGGGTGAACCTCTTGTGGGATGGTCCGGGCCGACTGGTGAACCTGGCGCCGCGCTGGCTGTTGGGAGCGGCCGGTGCCGTGGTGCTGGCGCTCGGGATCCTGCTCGTGCCGCGACCGCTGTCCTCCGCAGCCGTGCTGTGCCTGTGGGCGGCGGTCAGCCTGGCACTCACCGGCGTCCTGGATCTTCTCGGTCGGCGCCGGGACGCCGGATCGGCGGATCGCCGTGCCGCAAGGGCGAGCCGGCCCGCCTGGATCGGTCCTGCGGTCTCGGTGGCCTCGGTCCTCCTCGGCGTCGCCGTCGTGGTGCTGCTTCGCCAGACGATGGCGATTCTGCCCATCGTGCTGGTCGCCGCGCTGATCTGCTGGGGCCTGGTGCGCGCCAGGGCGGCGCTGCATCGATCCTCCTCCCCCACCGCCCGGGTGCTGGCCGGATCGCTCGGCGTCTCGGCGATCGCACTGGGCGTGGTCGCGGCCTGGTGGCCCGATCTCGCCCTGGTGCTGGCCGGGGCGGCCTTCGCGGTCCGAACGGTGGTCGGCGGCATCACGCTGGTGGCGCGGGCCATCGCACCGGGTCAGAGACCCCGGTTCCCGCGGCGCCCAGCGGCTCTCAGACCGGTCCTGCGCGTCATCGCCGCGGTGCTGGTGGTGGCCCTGGCAGCCGGCGGCCTCCTCGGCAGCCTCAGACTGCGCTCCGGCACACCGGAACTCACCGACTTCTACCGGACTCCGGCGAGCCTGCCTGCCGATCCGGGCGTCCTGATCCGCAGCCAGCGCTACACCACCGACGTCCCGGACGGCGTCACCGCCTGGCGGATTCTCTACACCACCACCAATGCCGACGGCAGCCCTGCGGTGGCCAGCGGCATCGTGGCGATCCCGTCGGCGCCGGGCAGCGGGCCCCACCCGGTGGTCGCCATCGCGCACGGGACGATCGGCATCGCCCGCAACTGCGCCATCAGCCTGGGCGGAAGCGCCCTCACCGAGGCCGCGATCCCGGCGATGAAGCAGGTCTTCGCCAACGGCTGGACGGTCGTCGCCACCGACTACACCGGCCAGGGCGCCGAGGGCCGCTATCCCTACCTTGTGGGGCAGTCGGAGGCCCGATCCACCCTGGATGCCGTTCGCGCCGCCCGAGAGCTCACACCGCTGACCCGCCGGACCGTGGTCTGGGGCCACTCCCAGGGAGGACATGCCGCGCTGTGGACCGCCAAGATCGCCGCCCGCTACGCCCCAGACGTGCCGATCACCGCGACCGCGGCCTTCTCCCCCGCCAGCGACCCCTACGACCTCGCACGCAAGGTGCTGGCCTCCGGATCCAGCCTGTCGAACATCGTCACCGCCTATGTGGCGGCCTCCTACACCCGGATCTATCCCGACATCAGCCTGGAGCAGTACCAGAACCCGGCGGCGTCGGTGCTGGTCGACCAGGCGGCGAGGCGCTGCGCGAGCTCACCAGACATCCTGGTCAGCGTGCTGAGCCTGTCGGCCGTCTCCCACGACCGGCCGGTGTTCTCCGCCGACCTGGGAGAGGGCGCGCTGGCCGACCGACTCAGGCAGAACCTGGCCTCGGGCCCCTTCCAGGGCAAGGTGTTCATCGCCCAGGGAACCGCGGACGAGGTGATCCCGATCTCCCTGCAGCGCCGGTTCGTCGCCGACCGGTGCGCGGCCGGCCAGCCGATCTACTTCCGGGAGTATCCGGGGCGCACCCACATGGGCATCCTGGCCGCCGGGTCCCCCTTCCCGGCCGACCTGGTGGGTTGGACGCGGCAGGCCTTCGCCGGAACGGCGAAGGCGTCGAACTGCCGATAGTCAGGCGAAGACGGCATCGTCGCCGGGAGGCTGGTAGGCGACCGGGCCCAGCTTGACGGTGACCGTTGCGGATGGGTCGACGCTGATCGACCCGTTGACGAAGGTGCTGCGGAACCCGCCGGAGCCGTCGGGCTCGACATCGCTGGTGGCAGGTCCGAAGGGCCCGCCGGCCCCCTGCGCCTGCCACCAGGTCTGGAGGATCGGCCCGTGCACCTCGAAGACGTCATCGGCCGCACCGGCGACGATCAGTCCGGTCACCGTGCCGGTCGGGTCGTCCCAGTTGGTCCACCAGTACAGGTAGGGGCCGGTTCCCAGCCATGGGGTCAGGGGCGGGGGCTCCTCCCCCTCGTCGAAGAGCCTCACCGGTGCGTCGGCGTCCTGGAGGGCACCGGCCTTGGAGATGATGACGACGCGCATGTCGTCGCGGTGGGAGATCTGGCGGTCGATTCGGTCCAGGGTGCGCGGTCCGACGAAGCCGTCCAGGACGCCCCTCGGATCGTCGGGCGGAAAGTGGATGTTGTAGCGGGTCTTGAGTGCCAGGGCCGATGCCGCGGTGACCGGACCGAAGTCGCCGTCGACGAACCTGAGGCGGCTCGGGTAGTGGTTCTCCTGGGGGAATCTCTGCGCCCAGTGCAGGTCGTAGAGGGCATTCTGGACGGCCGCCACGGCCTTGGGGTCGCTCTCCCTCTGGAGCTTCCTGGTCCCGGTGTCGGGATCGTCGCGGATCTCTGCCAGCGTGGAGTTGTCATCGAAACGAGTGGACCTGAAGACGCTCATCGCATTGCCTGTCGTCGCATCGGTACCCCTGGCGGGGTCATCTCGGGAGAGTTTCGTCGACCGGGACTGGTGCGCGGCCCTGACAGCGCCCAAGGGGTGATCTCATGTCGTTGAGAGTCACCGGTTCGCGGATTGTACCTCCCATCTGGTTCACGCCAGGGGCGATCGGTGGCCCGCAGCGCGGGGTCACAGCACCAGGAGTCCGACCAGGTAGCTGATGGCCATCGTGGCCAGACCCACACCGAGGGATCGGAGAAGGGTGCGCCTCAGATGGGTCCGGCCCAGGCGGGCGCTGAGGACGGAGGTGATGGTCAGGGAGATGACCACCGCCGCGACGATCGCCAGGGATTCCATCCGCGACGGGAAGAAGAAGGAGATCAGCAGCGGGATGAGGGCGCCGACCGCGTGCACCAGCCCGGCGCCCACCCCCGCCCGCAGGGTCGACGCGGTGCTGCGGATCTCCCTGATCCCGTACTCGGTCTCAAGTTGGACGCTGAGTGGATCGCGTGCCATCAGCTGGCGTGAGACCTCCTCGGCCACCTCGGGAGTCAGCCCCTTGTCCAGGTAGTAGGTGGTGAGTTCCCGGGCCTCGGCCTCGGGGTTGTCCTGGATCTCGCGCTGCTCGTCCTCGCTGGCTCTCAACTGCGAGTCGCGCTCGGCGGAGGCCTCGGCCCACTCGGCTCCGCCGACACTGAGCATCCCCGCGATGGTGGCGGTGGCCGCGGCGGTCAGGAGCACCTGGTCGCCGGCCCCGGCTCCGGCGAATCCCTCGAGGATGCCCGCGGTGGCGATGATCCCGTCATTGGCTATCGCGAACCAGGTGCGCGCCTCGCCGTCGTCGGATGCGGCCCAGCGCCACCGTCTCGGTGCCCGCGGCACGGACTCTGTCACGCTCGCTCCTTGGTGGGTCGGTCCTGGCGGCTGCCCGGCCGCGCGGGATCACGCTATCCCGGGTGGGTGCCGCGCAGGGACTCCCCGGTCAGCGGACGCCGGTGAGCACCTTGTTGGACTTCCTGCGGTTGCATCGCCAGCACAGCGTCTGCAGGTTCTCCGGCACGGAGTGTCCCCCTCGTGAGACCGGAATGATGTGGTCCACCTCGAGAAGAAGGTTGGGACTGGTGTGCTGGGAGACTCCGCAGATCTGGCAGGTGTAGTCGTCGCGGCGCTTGATCTGGTCCCGCAGTTTCTGCGTCATTCTGGAGCGCTCCTCGGCGGCGCTCCGGCCCGTCTGGATCCGTCTCGACACCTCGGAGATGAGACTGTCCAACAGGGCCGTGTTGAGGGTGACCGTTGCTCTGTCCAGGCTGCGACCTGCGGGGCTGCGGTACTCGAAGACGAAGACGGGATAGGGCAGGTCGCAGTACTGCGGGACGATTCCCAGTTTGCCGATGAGGGTCGGTGTGAAGTGCTTCATGATGTAGCGGGGAACGCCCATCGACGTCAGGATCTTCTCCTCGTCGCGCGCGAGGATATGTGTCGCATACTCGAGGACGCCGAGGTCGTCGCGCAGCCTGCTGAGCGTGAACAGTCCCATCCGGTCGGCTCTGAAACCGGAGTACTTGTACTTCGTGAGGTACTTCACCGGGTCGTGGGCGACGCCGTCCACGATGCTGCGCGAACAGTTCACCAGCTGCTTCATGCCGTATCCGAGGGCACCGTCGCGGGGAGGATCCACCCGGAACACCTGGCACTCGTCGCGGGTGGGGTAGGAGTAGGTGTCTTTCGTCGTCTCGCCGATCTCGAATGTCTGTCTGCGTCTCACGGAGACGACGTACTTGGCGGTGTCGTTGTACTCGGACACCAGCTGCGCCACTTTTGATCGCCGGTCCAGGAAGGTCTTTCCCCGGAAGTAGGAGTAGGCGCGGATCGGCAGGGTTCCGTAGTAGATGATCGGGAGGAGAGCGAGCACCACAATGATCGTGATGGATGCTTCAGGAAGCGACATGACCACTCAGAACCCATTCTTCGACGTGTCCGTCAACATCGACGCCGTGATCGAGACTCAATACCCTCGGTATCGGGAGAAACCGAAGCAGATGGAGGCTACACCCAAGGTTCTGGACCGGGACGGCCAGGTCGCGGCGCCGAGGACGGTGCCGCCTCTCAGGCCCCCCGCGCGAACCGGCCATGGAACAGGGCGGCCCGGAATCGGGCCGGATCGGTCGGCCTGCTCGCACTGGTAGCAGAACATATGGTGGTCCCTTCCCCCAGCCGGGACGAGCCCGGCCTGTCTGAGTTTTTGACTAGTTGATCCCCGTTATTGATGGGCAGTCTGTTCATCGACCCTTGTCGGGAGTCGCCCGGGGTCGGGGAGGGCGACCCTCGTGATGGAACCGCCGTTTCTTGCGGGCTCCGGAGCACGCGAGTGGATTCAAGGAGAGAGAAGCACCATGAGAGCGTTTGTGTTCGACGGCTACAGGCAGCCTGTCCACGAGGCCGATGTCCCGGAGCCCGTGGTCGGGGACCGGGACGTCCTGGTCCAGGTGGAGGCGGCGGGTCTCAACCACATCGATGAACGGCTCCGGGCAGGAGAGTTCAAGGCGATCCTGCCCTACAGGACGCCGGTCATCCTGGGTCATGAGCTCGCCGGGACCGTCATCGGCACCGGCCCGCAGGTCACCGGATTCAGCGTCGGGGACCGGGTCTTCGGCCGTCCTCGGGACCTGCACATCGGCACCCTCGCTGAAAGGATCGCGGTCGATGAGGCCGACCTCGCCCCCTCTCCGCGCTCCGTCAGCACCGTGGAGGCGGCCTCACTGCCGCTGGTCGCGCTCACCGCGTGGCAGGCCCTGACGGAGAGGGGTGGTGTGACGGCCGGGAAGAAGGTGCTCATCCATGCCGGTGCGGGCGGAGTGGGTGCGATCGCGATCCAGCTCGCCAAGCACCTCGGTGCCGAGGTGGCGACCACCGTGTCGGGCAGGAATGCGGACGTCGTCCGGGGCCTCGGCGCCGATGTGGTCGTCGACTACCGCAGCCAGGACTTCGTGCGCGAGCTCTCCGGCTACGACTTCGTGCTGGACTCCCTGGGAGGGGAGAACCTCACCAGGTCATTCAGGGTCCTGAAGCGCGGCGGAGTGGCTGTCGGGATCTCCGGGCCGCCCACCCCTGCGTTCGCCAGGGCTGCCGGACTGAACCCGGTGGTGCGTCTTGCCATCTCGGCTATGAGTTACAGGACCCGAGCTGTGGCCGCAAGACTCGGCGTCTCCTACGAGTTCCTGCTCATGCACGCCTCGGGAGACCAGCTGCGCCGGATAGCGGAGCTGGTCGACGCCGGCGTGATCCGCACCACGGTCGGCGCGACCTTCCCCTTCGACCGGACCGCGACGGCACTCGCGACGCTGAGCACGAGCGGCATGCGTGGCAGGACCGTCGTCACCAGCCCGGACCACACGGCCTGACCTCGTCTTTCCACGGCGAGCCGCCACGAGAGGAGTCGAGACCGCGAGAACCCACGCATGGGCGCGGGGATGGACCTACCAGGTGCCGGAGTTCCCGCTGTACTGGATGACACCGACCCCGAGGACGCCAACACGGTCCTCTGCCTCGTCTGGGAGATGGAGTCCCAACCCTGGAACCATCTGGTGCACATGGCCCTCCGGAGCCTCACCCGCCACCGCACCATCACTGCCCTCGAGCCCACTCAAGAAACGCATCTGCCGGAAGCACCGGTTTGCCCCACTGAGCCGCCTTTTTCGCCTTACCCGACTGCGTGCCGCGCTGGGCGACCACCAGCACATCGGTCTTGGTCTTCGTCATGTTCTCCGAGATGGCAAGTCCACGATCGAGCGCCAGCTGCTGCATCTCACCACGATCGAACGCCCCGTAGCGTTGCGAGACCACCTCGCCGGTGAAGCAGACCCTGGCACCCGGCACAAGCACCGCCCGTGCCTCCAACGGGCCGGTCGCCTCGAACCCGTCGGGAAGAATCTGCACGCCGAAGTGGCGTTCGGCGTCACGCAGTCGTGAGACGACCTCGGCGTCCCGGTCGACGACGCGCGTCCACGCGCCGGCCAGAGCATCCGCCAGCACCTGGGCCGGATCGTCCTGCGCCGAGAGGTTGCCCCCCACCGTGAATCCCGTCGCGTCCCGGCATCCGCCGGCACCGGTCGTGCGGGCGAGCAGATAGCCGCTCCCCCAGGCAGGGACCGGAAAGGCCGAGACACCAGCCGCTGCGAGCGCATCGGGATGCTCCTGCAGCAGACGCTCCCCCGCGTCCCGCATCCGGCGGGCCAGTGTCAGCGCTGTCGCCCCGGCGCAGCCATCCGCGCCGCCGCGAGCAGGACCCGCGAGGGCATCTGCGGGCAGCTCCGCACCGAGCGGCATCTTCTGCACGATGCCGTTGCGCTTGAGCTCCGAGTCGATCAGCCCGAGAGTGCGATCGATGTCGACCCCCACCGGGGTCCGCCCGGCGAGCAGCGGCGACAGTGCCGCCCAGGCCTCGGTGAGCAGGGGGGCCAGCTGCACGTCCCGCGTGGTGATGCCGTACTCGGTCTTGGCGGAGTAGAGATCCATCGTCGGGTTGACGACGGTCGTCGCCTCCTCGCCGTCGCCGCCTGCGGTGGCCACGGCGATCTCCACCGGGCGGGGCCGATATCGGTCGCCCTCGGTGCCGACGAACAGGGCCGCGACATAGGCCCTACCCCGACCATGCACGTCATCTGCATCGGATGCGGCATTGAGAAACCGGCGCACCCGCACGTCGGTCTTCAGGTCCTTCGGCAGCACCGGACGCTTCAGCACGAGCCCATCCAGACTGGTGCACCGGCTGAGCGCAACATAGAGCTGACCGTTGGCGAATGTCCCTCCGGTGAGGTCGACGACCACGTGATCGAGAGTCTGGCCCTGGCTCTTGTGAATGGTGATCGCCCAGGCCAGCTTCATCGGCAGCTGCTCGAAGGTGCCGACGATCTGGTGCACCAGGCGGTCGCCGTGCACCACCGGCCGGGTGATGTCCCAGACGTGCCGGCGCACCTCCACCAGGTCGCCGTCGCGCAGCCGCACCTCGACGACCGGTCCGGACTGGTCCTTCCGAATGCTCTCGATGCGGCCGATGCTGCCGTTGACCCACCGGCCGGCGGGTTCGTTGTTCAGCAGCATGACCTGGGCGCCGACCGCCAGCTTCAGGACGTCCTCGGCAGGATGCTCGAAGCCGTCGGTCTCACCGGTCACCGTCGCGTTGAATGTCCTCGTCTCGCCACCCAGCAGTTCCAGCATCCTGCGATTGCGCGCACCCACGATGCGGTTCGTGGTTGCCAAGGTCAGCCAGAACTCACCCGGATCGGGTTCGAAGTCTGGGTCGGACCGGGCGTTGAGCTGGGCACGGGCGTCATCAAGCAGCGCACCCTCGCGCACCCCGTTCAGCAGCCTGACCAGCTGATCGTCGCCGATCTGACGGAACACCGTGGTGAGCTCGACCGTGGGAAATGCCTCGCGGGTGAAGGAATGCCCGGAGAAGAAGTAGGGCGTTCCGAACTCCTCGTCGATGAAAGCGCCCTCGGCATCGGTCACCACCGGAGGCAGCTGGTAGAGATCGCCCACCAGGACCAGCTGCACACCACCGAATGGCTCGCCCGGATGCGGGCCGAAACGCTCCAGCGCCGCGACCATGGCGTCGAACAGGTCGGCGCGCACCATGGAGGCCTCGTCGACGATGAGTGTCTCGAGCTCGCCCAGCGTCTTCGCGAACCGCCCCGGATAGTAGGAGCTGCCACGCACATCCTGCTCGCTGACATCCTTCGGGAACGAGAACAGCCGGTGGATCGTGTACCCGTCGACGTTGAGCGCCGCGATTCCGGTGGGGGCGACGGTGACCGTGCGCCGGTCGGTGTGCTCCAGATAGAGCCGGATCAGCGTCGACTTGCCGGTGCCGGCCTTGCCGGTGAGAAACATGTTGCTGCCGCTGTCGAGCAGTTCGAGCCCGGAGACGAACTCAGGGGTGAGGGTGAGGCCCGGATCAGCGGCGTCTGCCCAAGTCGGCGCTGCTGCTTCCTGTGCCGCGTGTCGTCTCATTGGCGTGCTCCCATTGCGGTCCGAGGAAGGCTCTCCGCACCTCGTCCTCGCAGCTGGAACTCTATCCGCACAGGTTTCCGCAGCAACAACCAGATCAATGCCCCACGAGTTGCTCCGCCAAGGACATCAGGATCAGCACAGTGCCCTGTTAACCTCTGGACGTGGCCACCATCTTCCGTCAGATCGACGTCTTCGGTGAGGGACCGTACACAGGAAACCCTGTCGCTGTGGTGCTGGGCGCTGAGGGACTAGATGACGAGCAGTTGCGCGCGTTCTCAGTCTGGTCGAATCTCTCCGAGTGCACCTTCGTGCTCCCGCCCACCGACCCCGGGGCCGACTACCGGGTTCGCATCTTCAGCCTCAGCACTGAACTGCCCTTCGCCGGGCACCCCACGCTGGGCACGGCTCGAGCATGGCTCGACGTCGGCGGCACTCCGCGCAGGCCCGAGACGATCGTTCAGCAGTGCGGAGCTGGTCTCGTCCCGATCCGCGTCACCGGAGAGGTGCTGGCTTTTGCAGCCCCGCCACGTCTGCGTTCCGGACCCGTCGCCCCAGAACTCCTGCAGGCAGTGGTCGAGGTGCTCGGCGTGGACCCTGCCGCAGTGGTCGATGCCGAATGGCTGGACAAAGGGCCGGGGTGGGTCGGCGTGCTGCTCGACAGCGCCGAGACGGTCCTCTCCCTCGAACCCGACTCCTCGCACCACCCGGGACGGTGGGACATCGGGGTGATCGGACCTACCCGCCCGGGCGAGGAGGCACGGATCGAGCTGCGCGCGTTCTTCACCGACGGGGACAGCCCCCTTCGAGAGGACCCGGTCACCGGAAGCCTCAACGCGGCGGCGGCGCAGTGGCTGCTGGACGCTGGACGCCTCTGTGCGCCGTACCTCGCCCGGCAGGGCACAGCTCTGGGCAGGCAGGGCCGAGTCATGGTTGATATGGACGAGCGCGGCATCTGGGTCGGCGGCCGCACGCATGTCGCCATCAGCGGAACCGTGGCGTTCTGAACGCCGCCCGCGACTCTCGAGCAGGTGCGGTGCCCTACTCGAGCAAGGTCGGAGTTCCCGCGTCGGACTCACCCTCACCCGCGCGAGCCTCCGAGAGCAACGCCGCTTGCTCTGTCCGGATGAGGAACTCGCGGATCGTGTCACGACTCTGACTCAGGCACTGGATGCGGCCCTCAAGACCGCTCAGCTCTCGTGCCAACAGCTCGGCGACCGTCCGGGGACAGGTTGGATGATCGGCGGCAGCCGCGTCCTGCAGGTCCAAATCGCTGATCGTCCTCGCCGGCGTCTCCTTCATGATGGTCACCACAGAGATGCTGCCCACCGCGATACTTCCGCAACTGAGCGAAGGACTGGCCTCAGCGATGCACAGGGAGGCCTGCTCGTGTCGATCTGGGCCGGAACGATCGTCGTCACGATCTTCCCGCTGGTAAGTGCGACCTCCCGCTGGAACCGACGCTCTGTGATCATCGCGGCACTGGCCGTCCTGACCTTCTCGAGTGCGCTGAGCGCCGGTGCCCCAACTATGGCTGGATGATCACCGCCCGACCGGCCGGCAGGCCATCGCGCGGCGATCGACCGAGAGTTGCACTGCCGGTTGCCAACGTCTCGTGCTGATTGCTTGGAGAGCTCGACGATTCTCGCCCGGTGCCAGTGCCACAACAGCAGAGCCCGGAGTCGGGCGGCGTGTCCCCTCGAACTCCTGAGCCGGCTTGATCTGGAGTGCACTCCAGAAAATACACTCCGGTTGTGAGTAGAGATGGCGAGGTGGTGGACGTGAGTGACAGTGCGGTTGGCCACTTGACGGAGATGGCCCGGCGTCTTGACGTGCCGCTCGCCAGGACGGTGCCGGAATGGTCGGTGAGCGAGGTCTCCAGACAGACCAGTATCAGCATCGACACATTGCGCTACTGCGAACGTCTGGGACTGATCGATCCAGTGTTCCGCACCAGTGGCGGAAGGTGTTTGTACAGTGACCCGGAAGTCGAGCGCATCTGTTACGTTTGCCGACTGCGGGCGACCGGCATGAGGACCGAGAAGGCCGCTGAGTGTCTCCGGCTGCGGCGCTATCCCCTCCCAGAGCCGCCGCACGACACCGTCGAGCTGGACCTTGGCGCGCCGAAGGAGACGACTCTTGGGAAGCGGCGCGGGCGGTCGAGCAGAGAGACTCGCGTGGTTGTGAGCGCCAACGGCGGGGCTTTGGATGCCGATGTGGTCCGCAGGATCCTGGCGGCGGACCCGCGCTTCAATGTGCCTGCCTCAGTCCAGAAGAAGCTCAAGCTCAACAAGGACGTTGTCTACAAGCAGGAGGTCGACATGAAGTTCGAGGTCAAGATCACCCGCGTGCAAATGGCGACCAGGTACGTCACGGCCACGGACCAGGAGGCTGCCGCCGAGAAGATCCGCGCACAGATGGAGGAGGATCCGTACCGGATGTACGCAAACTACAAGACGGTGGGCACCGAGATCGAGGTCACTCGCGTCGAAGAGAAGCGCACCGTCACTCCGCTCCGGATCGACCGCGAGGGACCATTGCTGATCTCATTGGCCGACGCGGCTCGAGCGACCGGTATCGGCTATAGCCAACTGGGCCAGCTGGCCGCCCAAGGCGGCATCGAGCAGGTAAAGGTGGGCAACCGGCGTTATCTGAAGCGTGAGTCGCTCCTGGAGTTCATCGATCGGAACACGTACAGGGGCTGGACGTACTGACCGAGCTTCGCTCAGACAGCAACAGTCGTCTCGGGAGCCCGCGCGAAACCGCACCCATGTTTGACCACACCGAGGGACGATGCTGGCTAACATGCTGAAGCATCATCGGACCGTGCAATCTTCCATCACTCCGTGTGGTCGCGCCTACGGACGACGATGTAACTGATCAGGCTGCCGGCGAGCGTTATCGATGAGATGGCGACGTGCTCCCGCGCGGCCGTGTCGCACTCTCGAGTGCTGGTTCGGTCAATCTCATCGGGCACCTCGCGGACGGCCTCGTCGGAGCCTTGGAAGCCCAGCACTTCCGTCGCGGGGTCGAACATGCATTCGGCGTCGGTCGATGGTGCGCGGGTTGGGACGTACAGAAACGCAAGAGTAACCACAGACAGAGTCACACAGACTGCCGCACTGATCCTTCTGGGACGCCAAGTCCTCCTGCCGCGCAGCCGAACCGCGTCGAAGATCACCAACACTATGGTCGCAATGGCACACGCGAGGAGGATCGAGAGTGTGAGGGATGGAAGAATCTCGTCGGACACGAATTCTCCTCCTGTCGTCACTTGTGTGCGAGGCCGTGCCACTCGGTGCGGAGTGTCCACCGCACTGGGAACGGTCCACATCCAGGACCTTGACATCCGCATCGCGGCACCATCACTGGCGGACTCCTCCGTGAGCTCATCCTCGACACGATCAGGAACGATCAACCCACTGGACACCCACCCGGCCCATAACCGGGCAACAAGAAAGCCGGACCTACGGAAACGTAGGTCCGGCTGTCCTCGATGTCCTGAGACATCACATCGTCGGGCTGACAGGATTTGAACCTGCGACCCCTTGACCCCCAGACAGGTTAATAGGTGGTTGGTGGGTGGTGTGAGTGGCCAATCATGCGGGTTTGTTCGGTTTGTGTGGTGGTTGATTCGGGCTTGTTTTCGGCCGTCTGTGACACGCGCTGTGACATGTGAACGGGGGTTTCACGTGAAACATCACGCGATGTTTCACGCGGCCTTCTTCGAGGGCACCTTCTTCCCCTTCGAGGGGACCTTCTTCCCGTAGCGCCGTCCTGCCCAGATTCCGCACGACGGTTTCAGTGTTTCGGCATAGGCGCGGCACTCGTCGAGGACGGGGCAGGTGGTGCAGCGGTGGCAGGCGGCCTCCACCTGCTGGTCGTCGAGCTGGTCTCCGGTCCACGCTTCTGGGTCGGAGGCGCAGGGCGGTTGGGCGGCCAGCTCGTCGAGGGTGTCGAGCAGCGCTCGGCGCTGGGGGGCCGCCCGATGGGTTCTGTCGGTGATGAAGCCGACGGGCATCCTCACGGGTGGGGTGGTGTGCATCCTTGGCCAGTTGTGGGCGTCTGGGCGTCCTTTCGCTCCGGAGTCGTGGCCGTTCAGGAATCGGTTCAGTTCGTCGGGGGTCATCGGTTGTGTCCTCTCTCGAAGGGGTTGCGGCGGTGGTGGACGACGGGGCGTCCGGCCAGGCCTTGCAGCGCGGTGTGGGCGTCGGCCGGGTCGGGTCCGGCGCGGTGGTGTCGGGTGGCCGCCAGGACCACGCGGGTGGGCCGCCGGTCCAGGTCGGGCCGGTTGCGGGTGGTGGGGACCCGCGCGGCTGAGGTGCCGCTGTCGGGCCGCTCGGTGAGCAGGGCGACGGCCATGCCGACGACGGTGGGGATGTCGTCGTGGTGGCCGGCGGGGTTGTGGAGTTTCACGGTGCCCGGCGTGGTCTCGATCATGCGGGTCGAGTTGAACCCGTCGACAAGTTCGGGGTCGTCGGGCAGGGACAGGGCCCGGTCTCGCAGCGCGATGTACAGGGCCCGGGCGAGCCGGTTCGCCCCTGCCGAGCTGAACACGTATTCGTGGCAGACGACGCCGGCGCGGGTGAGGTTCGAGGTGAGCTGTTCGGCCTGCATCCGGTCGAAGTGCACGGGTGCGTGGTACTCGCGGGCCAGCCGGGCGATGGTGTGCTGCACCTCGTCCAGATCGACCCGTCCGCCGGACTGTTTCGAGGGCCGCCAGCTCATCACCCGGTCGACGACGACGACCCGTCCGGCGTCGGTGCGCTCGGTGTGGGATACCGCTACCGCGGTGAGGTCCCGGCGGGTGCCGATGTCGAGGGTGATGATGTAGCGGCGGCCGGGGCTGTAGGGGAGCACCGGGCTGCCGGGGCGGATGGCGGCGGCGACGGCGGCCGGGTCGGTGAGGGAGTCGTCTCCTTCGGCGAACTCGCAGAGGATCAGGCGCCGCCATTCGGAGGCGGTGAGGGAGGCTTGGGTGGCGGCGACCTCGTCGGCGGTCCACCACGGTGACGGGCCGGGCCTTACGGTGGTGCGCCAGTGGGCGGGGTTGTCGGAGGCCAGCTTCCAGATCTCGGCGCCCAGACCGGCCGGTGAGCCTCCTGTGCCGGTGACGATCAGCCGGGCGCCGGGCACCTTGGCGACGCCGGAGGCGATGGCCGACCAGAGTTTGCGATGGTTGGTGGTGGCAGGCCACATGGGCAGCTCGTCGGCGACCGTGATGTAGGGGCGAAGCCCGAACGCCGATGCGCCGTCGGAGGTCTCGATGCGCAGGGTGGCGCCCGAGGCGCGGGCGGTGATGGTGCGGGCATCGACGGTGAACGCGCCGGCCAGGCCGGGGGTGCGGTCGATCCATCCGGCCGCGGAGTCGGCGAAGATGGCGGCTTGGTCGGCGTCGACGGCGAACACGTAGGAGCGGGAGTGCGCCGGCGCCTCGGTGAGCATCAGGGCCAGCACCTCGGCGGCGGTGTCTCCCGTCTTGGACATGCCGCGGCCTGCGAGTCGGAAGGATCGGCGCGGGCCTGTTGGGGCGAGCACCTCGCGGGCGTCGTCCAGCTGCCAGGGCTCGGCGGCCTCACCCCAGCGGCGGCCGTCCTCCAGCACGAACGACGACATCAGGGCTACCGGGTCCAGCTTGGCGGGATCGGTGGTGCTCATCGGTCGACCTCCTCGGTGTTGTCGATCTCGGGCATCGGGTCGAACTGGCCTGCGTCGACGGCCTCCCGGATGGCGGATACGAACTGACGGGCCTCGTCGAGGGAGGGGCAGGACCGGATCTCGACATGCCGGGACGGTGTGGGCACCCGGGCGGTGTAGATGGGGCGGCCGTCGCGGGCGACCTTCAACACGATGGGCTCGTCCGGTTCGGGCCGCTCGTACATGGTGCTCATCGCCCGGCCTCCTCGTCGTGGTCACCATCGAGGGGGCCAGGGCGTCCAGCGGACTGGTCCTCATCGAGGGGAGCGTCAAGGTGCTGGTCCAGGCGGGCGACGCCGGCGGGCCGGTCCCCTTCGAGGGGGCCGGCCAGCTGTGGGGTTGACCGGCTGTCGAGGGCGGCGCGTCCGGCGTCGGCCAGCTGGGCCAGGGACACCATCGTGGTGGTGGCGTCGGCCCGCTCGCGGGCCAGAGCTGCCGAGGATCGCGGGTCGAGCCCTAGGGTGGCGCGGGCCTTGGCCGCCCGCCCCTCCATCTGCTCGGACAACTTGACGTAGCTGAGCGGGTCGCCGTCGGAGTCGAGCAGGCCGTGATCGTCGGAGTAGTTGCGGAGCAGCTGGCATCGGGCCTCGGCGGTTGCCCAGGCCGCCAGCGCCGGGGCGTACTGTGCGTCGGCCAGATCGGGGCGGACTTCCAGCAGTTCGGCGCGGAGCTGGTCGGCGACCTGCGAGACGACACGTGGGGAGCTGGCGCCGTGGGTGAGCCAGTCCCAACCGACCGGCGGTCGATGGCCGGGGAACTTGCCGCCCAGGCCGGGGCCCTTCGACCCGCCGGCCGGGATGCCGGATGCCGGGCGCCGTCCCCCCAGCTCGCGGCATCGCTTCTCATAGGCGGCGCGGTTGGCCGCGCGGTTCTTGTGTCCGGCCATCTCAGATCTCCTCCTCCGGGTCGGTGCGTATGTATCGGGGCCCGCGGTGATCGCCGTCGTCCTCGTGCTGGCCATCGTCGAGGCGGCGCAGCCCGGCCCGGGCAAGCCGGTCCCGGATGCCGTCGAGCTGGCCAGCATCGCCGATGTGAGCCCACCGGGTGGTGCTGGCCGGTTCATCGTGGGTGGCCCACCACGGCATCGCCCGCAGGCGGATATCTCCGGCGAGCACCGGGTCAGGGTTCAGCCCAAGGTGCGCGGCCAGGGCGGCATCTATCGCGGTGGCCCCCACCGCATGATTGTTGGCGGCGATGGCGGCCTCACATGCCGGGCAGACGTGCCCGGTGAGCCGCTGGCCGTGGGGCCCGTCGACGGCGAGACGGGCCCACACCTGCCGGGCCGCCGGTGCCCTGCCGCCGGCACGGCGGACCTCGGAGGCGGTCACGGTGACCGTGTCGACTCCGCAGATCAGGCAGCCTCCGGGCTTGGCGAGCTCGTGCCCGCTGGCCCTGATCTCCGGCGGCTCGAGGGGAACCGCCGGCGCGGACCGGGCGATGCGCTCCGCCAGGACGTCGGCCAGCACGCCGCGATAACGGGCCCGGTCCTCATCGGTGATGAATCCCCACCGCTCGGTGCAGCAGGACTGAGTCACCCCTCGTGAGGTGCACGCTGCCGACCAGGACGGGGTTCCTGTGTCCCGGACCGCGGCCAGCCAGTCGCTCATCTCGAGGGGGTCGGCGCCGGCGCTGGGTGGGTCGACGTCGAGCAGGCAGCAGACAGCAGCGATGCGCTCGGCGAGCCGTTCGGCACCAGCAGGGCCGGCGGCGCGGAGGTCGTCCCGACTGGCCAGGGCTCGGGAGTACCCCCACCACGGGGTGCAGTCATCGCAGAGTCCGAATGGTTCTCGCCAGGACGGTGCAGGGGCCAGACCGGGCCGATGCACCATGGCCGCGAGTACCTCCTCGGCCCCGGGGTCGAGCCCGACACCACACCAGCAGCAGGCCATCCGGTCATCGGGCAGCCGGGCGAATCTGACAGCCCCCGCCTCGGTATCGCTTAGCGCGTAATGGTCAGTGCTCATCTCGATAAATCCTCTCGTCGCATAGCACATTGCAAATCTTCGGTTTGGACGGCGTGTCGCGCTAGATCTTCCTGTCGAGTTTTTCGACTAGGTTTCGGAGGGCGACGGGGTCGACACGGTCGGCGGCCTTGTCGCCGAAGGCCTCGGCGACCAGCTTCCGGACTGATCGGGTGCGGACATCGAGCTGCTCGGGCGAGTTCAGCGGATAGGCCCAGCAGCCGTTAGCTAGGCGGGGCCTCACCAGCCCGCCGCGATAGATCGCGCCGCGGACCGAGTGCCTCCGGGGCCGGTCCAGCCTCCGGAGCAGACCATCATCACGAATCACGTAGTACGGCTCGTATCCGGCGACGGCTCGCCACCGATGGCCGCTCCGGTCGTCCACCAGGACATCGGCAGCCGCTGTACGGCCGTCTGAGGGCCTGTCAGCGGTCGGGGGTGCAACTACACCGGCCCCGGGGTGCGAGGCGCTCCTAGGGCCCTTCTCGTGGCTCTCAGAGGGGTTTCTGTCGAATAGGGCGAATGTCGGCGTGTCGATGGGGTTCATCGCGTCCTCCTGTGGTAGGTGCGGGCGAAGCTCTGGCGGCCGCGGTACAGGTCGTCGACGCGCTGGCGCTGCCGCTGCTCGTCGTCCTTGAGCACCAGATCGGCGGCCTTGAGCAGGGCTCGGTGTTCGTCGCGCGGGATCGTGACCACGTCCTCGTCGGGTGCCGGGCTCGAGGCCGCGGCAGCCTTCGAGGGGCCAGGGTCCGACCGGGTGGCTGGCTTCTCGGCGGTCGAGGCCTCGGCCTTCTTCGAGGGGCCCGCGGTCGAGCTCGTCGAGATCTCGGCCGTCCTCGGTTCGGGGAGTCGCTCGGCCAGCCCTTCGGCGCGACCGAGCAGCCCAGCGGCTTCCCGATGGCGTCGCTGCTGCTCGGCCGTCTCCGAGGACATCCCCTCGGTGTCGTGGGGGTCGGGGAACTGGGTCGCCGGGGCGCCGGGGCCGATGAATCCTCGGCGGATCGGTGCGGTCATGATCGGGCCTCCTCGGTGCTCAGGGGCCGTTCTGGGGCCCTCGCTGTGACACGTTCTGTGACACCGCCGGCCCGATGGCCCGCGGACAAGGCCGAACGGCCGGTTTCGTTCTGACCGTCGATCAAATGGGCCCCGGATCGGGGCTGCCGGGCGGTCACCGGTCCACCCGGTGCAGGTCGGCCAGACGGCGCTCCAGATCGGGGCGCGGGCGGCCCTTCGAGGGGAGCGCATCGCGGTGCTCGCCAGGACCGGCGACGGGGTGCTCGACAGGTCCTCGTCGGCGATCCGGGCGGGGTGCAGGGGGGATCAGACCGGCGTCGTGGCAGCGCTGGCCACAGAGTCCGCTCCGGTCGGCCCCCTCGGCGTTGTGGAACCTCCAGCAGGGCTCTCCGGGCTTGGCGTGGTGCTTCGGGCAGGCGGTGGCCAGGGCGTGCTCCCAGCCCATCCGCGACTGGCGGTCGCTGGCGACGCCGTGGGCCTCCGGACCATGGGGGTCTCGGAGCGGGATCTGTCGAGACGGCTTGTGCATGAGTGGATCTCCTTCTTGGGTTGGGTTGAAGCTGAAGTCGCGCGCGCACGATTGAACGGTGTTCAAGAGGTTGGCGGCGAAGATCTTCGGGGGTGTCCCTCGCGGACAGGTGATCGGGTGACCCTCGTGACCCCCCGGCATCGGATGGTCGAGGACTCATCGCAGGATCACCGGGCACTGCTGCTCCTCCGAGGTCGGCATGACCCGCGTCACCCCCTCGTGGTTGCTGAACGAGACGGTGGTCCTCCGGGTGCAGCCCTCGCAGTAGAAGTGGAGCGCCGCCCACGGCCGGTCCTCGTCGTCAGCTTCCGCGATGGGTGCCGCCTCGGGGTTGTTGAGGGTGTCGGGGTCGGCGTTGACGGCTTCCGGGATGGTGGCCAGCTGGTTGAACATGCCGTTCACGGTGACCCCGAACAGGTGGGTGTACTCCGATCCGCACGGGCAGGTGAGGATCGGCCACCTTGGGGTGTGCTGGTTGCCGAGGATCGCGGCGAACGTCTCACCGAAGGGGGGTTCGGGGAATCGGTGCTGCGCTCCGGTGTGCTGCCAGACCGGCTTGCGCGTGGACGCCACCGGGATTCGCACCATCGTTCTGGGGCGGTCGATCATCTGGCGGCCCATCTCGGTGAGGATCAGGTCGGAGGCCTTGCCCGGTCCGGGGTTGACCGCGGCGTCGGCGAGGAGTCCATCTCTCAGGAGTGCCCGGGTCGCGTTGTCGATGTCGACGTGTCGGCCGCCGATGTCGTAGACAGACGACTTGGTGGCGCGGAGGTTGCTGTCGTTCCTGGCGGAAACGTGTCTGAGCACCTTCTCCTCAAGGTCGGTGATCGGTGCGATGGTGCTGATGGTGGTGTCGGTGCTGTCGGTGGTCATGGGGGACTCCTTGGGATTGTGATCGGTGATGGATGACGCGGCTTCGGGGTCGTCGGTAAGGGCCAGCCCGGGCTAAGCTGAGGACATCAGGGATACCCCGCGGGGTATCCGGACCGGATAGGAGCAGAACGACATGTCGAGGACTTCCATCACCCGAACCCAGCAGGCAGAACTCCACCGCTGCACCCAGGCGGCCCGGAGCCTCAGCAGTGCGCGGGCCATCACTGACCAGCGGGAGCGCGGCCGCGCCATCGAACGGCACTTCGACCAGTTCGGATCGGGCTGCCGCTACATTCCCCCGCGCGTCCGGCTGCACATGGTCCAGCAGGCAGCCACCACCTACTGAGTCCAGCAGTGTCTCTCCTTCGAGGGGGTGCCGGCCGGGATGCACTGTGCTCGCCCGGCGGGACCCCGACCGAAGGGAGGGCCGCCGGGGCGGGGCGCAGTCCATCCCGGCCCCCAGCACTCCAACAGTCAGGGTGGAACCGTGCCGGGCACGGTTGCCGGACTTCTCATCGGAACATGGTGGTTCCGGGTCGTCCCCAACAGGTGAACCGCACCGCTGGAATCCGCTGTTCAAGCCGGTTTGCCGGGTATTGAACTCACTGAACAGACAACTGTGCCGAACGAAGTGTGCTTTCGGTTCCCCCTGTATGGGGGACCGATGCACACGTAGGCGCGGAACAGTTAGCACGGTTCCGGCACGGTGGATCACAGACATCGGCCGCCACCCCCTCGGAGGCTCCGGAGGTGATCCAGTAGGCGTATCCGCCGCCTCGTCCCTTACGGGTGCGTCGGGTCAACCTGCCAGCATCGAGCAGCTGGCGGACGGTGGAATCAATGTCGGCGTTGGGCCCGGCCACTCCCTCGCGGATGCTCCGGGTCGTGGGTCCGGTGCCGTGACTGTTGGCTTGGGAGATGAACTCCAGCACCCTCTTCTCAAGGTCGGCCCCGTCCGGCTCCACCGGATCGGCATCCTCGGTGTCCACCACAGGGCTCAGGGTCTTGGAGGAGAGTCGTCTGGGGTCGTTCCATCGCACCGTGTCGGGTGCGATCCTCAGCAGGCCGTCACGGTCCAGGTCGACACGTCCGGTGAAGGGCTGGCCGTTGCCGACCCGTGGGGAGGTTCGGAAGTACCTCGGGGCGTCGGTCCGGTCGGCATCCTTCGACGTGAACAACCAGTTCCCATCGGACCCGGCCAGCGCCTCGACACCGCCCATCGAGTGCGAGCCGGACAGCGTTGCATGTCCGACCACCAAGGAGTTCTCGATACCGACGAAGGCGAGCAGCTCCCGGAACCGCGCATACCAGCGGCCGTACTTGCTCGTGTCTCCACCGAGGATCGCGGTCAGGCCATCGACCACCAGCGCGAAGGGTGCCCACTCGGTGGTCCCGTCGGTGAAGATCAGGTCCCGCCGCCATCTGTTGAGAACTGAGTCGTCGGTGAGGTCGAACGACGATGGCCCACCAACCTCCTCGAGGAGGTCGATCACCTGCACCAAGTCACAGGGGCGCAGGTCCTCGCCCTCGGTCTGTGAGTCGTTGACGCCGGACTCCCAGAGCAGCTGGCGGAAGGACCTCGCCGGGTTCTCGGCGTTGATCATCACCGCGCCGCGCTCGCGCTCGCAGACGTCGATCTCAGCGGCTGGGAAGTACTTGAGGAAGCGGTGCCCGGGTGCCAGCAGCGAGGCCAGCCAGTCGGACACCATGCAGGACTTGCCGGCCTTCGGCACCCCGGCCACGAACACGGATGTTCCCCAGGCCTGCAAGCCCGGAATGAGCCATCGCTCGGCCACCGGGTCACCGTCCTCGTCTAGGAACGGATTGGACAATCCGGACAGCCGTAGTGGGTTGATCTCGACACCAGCGAGGCGGGCTTGTGCCCGGTTCCGGGCGGCCGCGGTCATCAGGGACTCATCGGCCTCGTGGTACTCGCCCTCCTCGGCGATGCGCTCCAGTCGTGCGAGCTCGTCGGAGGCCCCGGAGTCGTCGCCGAAGGTCGACACGATCTCCCGGGTACTCGCCAGGGCGCTGACCAGATCCTCGAGGGAATAGGCGCTGCCCTCGTCGTCGGGATCGGTCTGCCAGAAGATGAAGGCCTCGGACACCCCCGAGTCCTCCTCCTCCTCGAGGGCGTCCTCGTGCTCCTCGCTGTCCCAGTCGGCGGACATTTCCTCCTCGGAGGAATCGACCGAGGCCAGCGGCAGCCGGATAGTGCGCGAGGGCTCAACCGCGCTATTGTGGACACCGTCAATAACCGAACCCTCGTGCCCGGGGGAAGCCGTCGGACTTGACGTGTGGTGGCCGTCCCTTGGTGAGGGGGCGGCCACTTTTTCGCACAAAGTCATCGCGGGTTCACCCCACGGCGTGAGTCGTCGATGAACCGCTGAAGCTCGGACTGAAGCCAGAACACGCGGCCGCCATAGCGGACCGGGGAAATTCGGCCCCTCCGGGTCCAGTCGGTGATGGTTCGTGTCGCCACGCCCAGGAATTCGGCAGCCTCGGCACGATTGAGCGCGTCCGACCACGGACGGTCCAAGCGGGTTTTGGGCATAGAGGCATCCTTTCGAAGATGCCCGGCCCTACTGCCAGCGGCGAATCTTGCTTTCCCATGAATGCTAGCGCACTGCGGCATGGAATGGCGACTGGGAATATCGTCAATCTTTGGTTTGGAAATATCGTGGTTGTGCATTTAATGTCCTTCCCGGTGCAAGATATCCCCGTGCAAGCCGGGGAATATCGCTCAGGCGGCCTCCGGTCCCTCGTCGGTGACCCCCAACTGCGCGAGCAGCAACGGGACCGGCACGACCTTTCGACGTCCGAGCCTCACGCTCGGCCACTGGCCAGATCGGATCGAGGCGTAGCCGACGGACCGGCCGCACCCGAACAGGCCGCACAGGCTTGGACCGTTGAGGTCGTAGATCGGGATCACTGCGAGACCACGAATCTGGTCGATGGTGCAGGGCTGGGCTGGAATCTCAGGCATGAGTGCCTCTCCTCCTCCCGCACTTCGGCGGGCTCGGTGTGTGTCGATGCCTCCACTGTGGCAGTAGTTTTCTCGCTGCGGAAGTGGTAATGTTCTGCGCACCGTTGAAGTTCAAGTGAAGGAGGGCAGATGGCACCGCCAGCTGCAGACCGGTGGATCGCCAGCTCTTGGTTCCGCCAGGAGTGGCGCGACGACCCGCCGGTCCCGCTACGCCCGGGTCAAGCTGCGCAGATCATCGAGGAGCTCGACAAGGCCGGCGTCCGGGACGCTGACATGGTCGAGGTGCCCGCCGGGCTTCTGCGGCAGCTCGTCGCCCTTGCCGAGGGCGGCCGCCGGGTGCCGGGTGCCCGGATCGAGGATGCCGAGATGAACGCCGCCTACCTCGTGACCATCTCCCCGCGGGAGCAGTCGGCCCGGCTGCGCACCGTCGAGGTCGTGCCACTCGATCCCAGCCGACCGGTAGATCCGCGCGCATTCCGCATACCCGAGCAGTCCCTCGCCGACGCCGCCGCGGTCGTGCTCGCCCGCCAGCGGGCAGCCGTGAGGATCGGCGACCCCAACGACCCCGACCAGATCGCCCGGGTGGTGTCGAGCCCACAGAGCGCCAGACCTGCCAGCAGGTCGCGGCCGGATGCCGAGCAGCTGCGGGAGGACGTCCGCGAAGGGCTCCCCATCGAGGCGATGGCAGAGCGCTACAGCCGGTCCAAGTCCACGATTCTGCAGTGGCTGCGCAAGGCCCGCCGGGAGCGGCCAGATCTCAACTGGCCAGCGGTCCGGCACCCCGGCGTCAAACATCAGTTCGTGGCTCGGACTGAGCTACCCGGCGAGGACCCCCACCAGACTCCCGACGGCAGCACCAAGTAGTCGACCAGCAGATAGATAGGAGCAGACCATGCCGCAGCTCAGTGGGCCCATGGTGGCCGATCTCGTCCACGATGGCGACGACCCCACCTCGTCTACAAAGGCGAGAGTAGAAGTTGGGATTTCACGGTTCCCCTTGATTTACAAGACAGACCAGGATATTTTGTACTCATGAGTCATGACAGCTACCGAGACTTCAAGGTCTCAGGATTCTCCCGTGAGGTTCGCTCCCGCGACCGGGACGGCAACTACAGCACGCTCGGCGAGCAGGAGCTCGTGACGGTCGTTGAGGTCGGTCAACGATGCTTCGAGGTCGTCCTCGGCGATGACGGCCAGATCGTCGAGCTTCTCATCACCGGTGGTGAGCCGGTGACCCCCGACATCGTCCGGAATCTGCCCATCAGCTTCCTACGGGAGGCAGCACGCGGATATGCGGAGACTCACCGCGGGGAGCGGACTCGCGCCGTCGAGGCCGACCGTCCCCGGGAGCGCAGTGGGCCCCCATCGCCAGCAGCATTCGCCGATCAGTGGCACCGGACCCCGTCCTCAGTCATCACCGCCGGCGGGAAGCGGGTCACCCGGCGCCAGGCCCTCGCCGACCACTACTCGGTGACACCGTGGGCCGTCGACAAGTGGTCGAGGGTGGCCCGGGATGCCGGGCTCATCAAGAAGGACCGGGCCGGGGCCCCTCGCAAGAAGACTTCCGGCGGCTCATCGCCGGACAGCACCAAGTAGTCGACCAGCAGATAGATAGGAGAGCAGATCATGCCTCGGATCAGTAAGCCCAGACCGGGCGAGCCCATCAAGATGGTGACCCTCAAGGACGGCTCGGTGCGCTACCGCGCCACGGCGACGACCTCGCCGCGTGGGGCGGCGAAGCGCACTCAGGCGAAGCGGTCCTTCGCCACCCTCAAGGAGGCTCGGGCGTGGGTCGCTGAGACTCACGTGGCCGTGGCCGCCGGGAAGTTCACCCGCCGGTCAGGGCTCACGCTCGATCAGGCGGCGGACCGGTGGCTTGCCGCCCGTGAGGGCGACGTGCTCTCGGGGGCCATCCGGCCGGTCACGCTGCAGGGATATGTCGGATGGCTGGCGGCGGTCCGCCGGTGGGGTGGTGACCGCCGGGTGTCCAGCCTCCGGCCGTCCGACATCGAGCAGTTCCGCACGTGGTGCCTGTCCCCCGGCGCCAATGCGAGGGCGACCCGGACCCCTCGGGCCTTGAGCAACAGGGCGACGGCGTGCGCCATAGCCCGGCTGCAAGACGTGCTCGATATGGCGGTGCGTGACGGGGTGATCCCCAACAACCCGGCTCGAGGGATCAGGCGGCCCCCGTCGGGCAATGCTGCCGGCCCCCGGTCGGATCAGGTGTGGACCCTCGGGCAGGTCGGCCAGTTCATCGAGCAGGTCGACGTGGAGCGCCAGGCAGGGCGGCTGTCGCTGCCGCTGGCGGTGGCCCTTCGGCTTGCGTCCTGTGCGATGCGACGCTCCGAGGTCGCCGGGCTGTGCTGGTCGGCGGTCGATCTCGAGGGCGGCCGGGTCGCGGTGGTGTCCGGCCGGGTGGTGCTCTCCGATGGCAGCGCCGACCGGCTGACCGGCCCCAAGTCCGCGAGGTCTCGCCGGTGGGTCGAGGTCGAGGCGCTGTCCCCGGGGATCACCTCCCAGCTCAAGGCCTTGTGGCTGGCGGCTGGCAGGCCTGCCGCCGGGCTGGCGGTCGGTGAGGGTGTCGACGGGTCGGGGGCCCCGGTGCTGCCGTCCAGCGCCGACATGGGGGCCCTCGTGGTCGCCTCCGGAGGTGTGCCTGTCAAACCTCAGGCGATCTCCGCGTGCTTCCGGTCGGTGAGCCGGGATGCCGGGCTCCCGGTCGTCAAGATGCACCACACCCGGCACGCGCTCGCCTCGGCACTGGCCGCCGATGCCGAGATTCCCGACGTCGACGCGGCCGCGCTGCTCGGCGACACCGTCGAGGTGTTCCACTCGGCCTACGTCGCCTCCCGCGACGATGGCCGGGCGAGGGCTGCCTCACGGCTCGGTGCTCTCATGTCGGCGCAGCGCGTGGCACCCGTCGGAGTCGTACCCGACGGGGGCCAGGGGCAGACGGCGTGACGGTGCAGCCATCTGGGAGTCCGTGTCAAAACTGTGACATCGTGTGAAAGATGCCCCCTCCCGGTCGTACTCGGGAGGGGGCATCGGCCCTTGTCAGATGGCGGTTACAGCCATTCCATCGGTCGGGCTGACAGGATTTGAACCTGCGACCCCTTGACCCCCAGTCAAGTGCGCTACCAAACTGCGCTACAGCCCGATGGACCACTCCGTGACCCGGGAAAGAACACTAGCCCATAGCGACTGGCGGGCACAAACCCGGCGGGCCATCAGATGCCGGTCCCCGCCTCGCGCTCCGCCACGATCTCGGCAAGCCAGTCACCTGTTCTCACTCTGGCGCCGGCCCCGACGAGCTCTCCGGTGAACACCTCGTCGTCGCCGACCATCGTCACATAGGGACTGGTCTCCGCCAGGCTCAGCGCCCTGGCGACCGCCTCACGACGGTCGCCGACGCGCACCACCTCCGGGAACCATGCGGTCCCCGGAAGCCCGAGCTGTGCGGCGCCGACCCCGCGCTGCTCCACGGCGTCCACCAGGCCGGGATCTGTCACGCTCGAGCAGTTGACGACCAGCACCGGCCTGATCTGCAGCAACTGCCTCATCGCCGGCCAGGAGCGCTTGAACCCGGGGTGCAGGTCGAAGCCGGCGACATCGTCGAGTGGCACCCAGCGCAGCTCCAGGCTCTCCGCGTCGCTGATCCTGGGTTCGAAGGGTCTCACCACGTCGGCCAGGACGGTCAGGTAGCTCCATACCTTCCGGTCGAGGACGCTCAGACACCTCGGCCGCACCGCGTCCCGGGGCACCCCGGCCTCCTCACCGGACTCCCTCAGGGCACCCTCGAGGCCCGTCTCGCCCTTGTGGCGGGCGCCACCGGGGATGCCCCAGGTCCCGCCGAAGTGGCTCCACCCCACCCGGTGCTGTAGGAGGACGCCGCGCTGCGGATCCACCGCGAGCAGCCCGGCGGCGCCGTAGACGCCCCAGAACTTCTCCCCGGAGTCGGTGACGACCCAGGCGTCCCCGGGATCCCGGGGCCCGTGGGGACGACGAGGGGCTCCCGGCGCGGGAGGATCAATTCTCACGCGCCAAGCCTCCCACCCCACGATGACGCCAGGGTGACGATCCGGTGCCTCACCCGATGGTCAGGGTCTTCGGCACGGCCCTCAGGGCCATGGAGATCGGGCAGTTGTCCTTGGCCCACTCGGCCTTCTCCTTGAACCCTGCGGCGTCCAGTCCCGGAACCTCCCCGGTGACGGTGAGGTTGATCTGGGTGACCCCCTCGCCCGGGACGAAGGTGACACCGGCCCTGGTGTCGATCGTGGCGGGATCGTGGCCGTCCTGGGCCAGGGCATTGCTCAGCGCCATGGTGTAGCAGGTGGCCAGGGAGGCCGCCAGCAGCTCCTCCGGGTTGGTGGTGCCCTGGCCGGACTCGGCGCGCTTGCCCCAGTTGACGTCGAAGGTGGCCACCCCGGACGTCTCCAGGCTGGTCTGGCCGGAACCCTCGAACAGGGTCCCGTTCCAGATGGTGTGTGCGGTGCTGACAGTGGGTCGGGCCATGATTGCCTCTTCTCCTCGTGCAGACGTTGCGCGGACACCCACGACGCTACCCAGACATGACCGTCGGACAAGCGGCCCGGCACGCTCACCCCCCGCCCGGAGGGTCGCCCCCTTGAGGGCAGGACGCCCTCATCGCGTCAGGATCACCAGCTGGCCGGTGGTCCTGGTCATCGAGACGTAGCGGTCCACCGCCAGTGCCCGGCCCTGCTCGGTGCCCAGCGGTTCGACGATCACCACCAGGTCGAACTCCAGACCTTTGACCGTTGTGGGGCTGAGCACCTGCACCCTGGGGCGCTCGACCCCCCGGACCCCGCTGACCCCGTCGGTCTCGGCAGCGATCACGCATGCCGTCCCGTCCGGATGATCGGCCAGCCACCGGTCCAGCACGGCGTCGAGGTCCTCGATCCTGCCGTGGACCAGCGGCGCCCCGCCCCGGCGGATCGAGCTGGGCACCACGGCGTCCGGCACCTGCGCGAGGATCACCGGGGCCGCCTCGGCCATCACCTCGGCCGGGGTGCGGTAGTTCACCCGAAGGGTCCGGGTGGTGACGTCGCTGAACCCCAGGCCGGTCAACCGGTCCCGCCAGCTCCCCTCGAAGCCGCTGCGCGCCTGGGCGCGATCCCCCACGATGGTGAAGCTGAGCGAGGGGCAGCGCCTCATCAGCATCTGCCACTGGGCGTCGGTGAGTTCCTGGGCCTCATCGACGATGACATGGGCGAAGGGCCCGGCCAGCGGGTCGCGGTCCGGCTCCTCGACCGCGTCGGGATCCATCAAGGCGTCGCGGAGGTCTTCGCCGCGCAGCATCGACAGGGAGCTGTCGGGGTTGTCGTCGCTGGCCAGCACGTAGTCGACCACATCGTCCATGTAGCGACGCTGCTCGGCCATCACCTTCTCCCGGCGACGTCGACGGCCCGCCGCCGCGGGATCGCCGATCCGCCTGCGGGCGGCGTCCAGCAGCGGCAGGTCGGCATCGGTCCACGGTCTCGACTCGGGCCTCTGCAGGGCGGCCACCTCGGCCTGCGAGAGCCAGGGGGCGCAGCGGCGCAGATAGGCCGGCACGCTCCACAGATCGGCGACCGTCTGGGCCGGGTCCAGAACCGGCCAGGTCCTGGAGAACAGCCGGCGCAGCTCCTCGTTGTCCAGCAGGGCGCGACGCACCAGCTCGACCGGTGCCTGCTGCGGATCGACCTTGTCGACCAGGATCTCGACCAGCGCCTCCCAGATCTGGTCGCGGGCCTCGTTGTGCGGGGTCGACGGCGCCGGAGCGTCGAAGGCCTCGGCCCAGTCCTCGGGGTCCAGGTCCAGATCGACCCACGGCGTCTCCACCACCGTGCGACCGGTCGGAGCCTCCTCGTAGAGCCCCACGGCGGGATCCACCGCGCCTACCATCGCGGCGGCGGACTTCAGCGCCGCGACCCGCCGATCGGGTTCGGGGACGGCGTCCCTGCCCTGGGGCACCATCTCGGCCAGGGTGGCGGCGCGCACGCCGTCCTCCCCCAGGCTCGGCAGCACCCCCGCCACGTAGTTCAGGTACCCGGCGTGCGGCCCCACCAGCAGGACGGCCCCGGCGCGTCCGTCCAGTCGCGGATCGGCGTAGAGCAGGTAGGCGGCGCGGTGCAGGGCGACCACCGTCTTGCCGGTGCCCGGTCCCCCCTCCACCACCAGTGCGCCACGGGACCGGGCGCGGATGACCGCGTCCTGGTCGGCTGCGATGGTGGCCAGCACGTCGCGCATCTGCGGGGTCCGGGCCGATCCGAGACTGGCGATGAAGGAGGACTGGTCGTCCAGGGCGGCGCCGGCGGTCGCCGAGTCCGCGTCCAGGATCTCGTCCCAGTAGTCGCGCACCCGCCCGTCGACCCACTGGTAGCGGCGTCGGCTGGACAGTCCCATCGGATCGGCGCTGGTGGCGGCGAAGAACGGCTCGGCGGCAGGTGCCCGCCAGTCGACCAGCAGCCGTCGGTCGTGGTCGTCGGACAGTCCCAGACGGCCCACGTAGACCGGCTCGCGGCCGTCGGAGAAGGACATCCGGCCCAGCACGATGTCGGGCCCGAACCGCTCCAGCACCCCCAGCTGGCGGGTCAGCCGGTGGATCGACTGGTCGCGGTCCAGGGCGCCGCGGCCCAGACCGCCCGGTGCCCGGCGCAGCGTCTCGATCTCATGGTGCAGCTGGGATCGACGGGAGCGGACCCGGGCCACCACCTCCGCCAGCCGATCCGGGTCGGGACCCAGCAGTGCGGGAGTCGCCTTGGCGGCGGCCCTCCCCGACAGCTCGAAGAGGCTGTCATGGGGAGTTCCGGGGGTTGTGAGAGGCATCGGCACCACTTCCAGTTGCGACGGGAGCGGCAATTGTGCGCCCCCGACGGGGCCTTGCGGCAAGCCCCCCGGTGCCGTATAAGTTGGAATTGGCAAAGAGGCCTGTTCTCAGCGCTTTCTGCCGCGCTTCTCCCTGGGCCGGACCTCCACCTTCACCGGTGTGCCGACGAATCCGAAGTCCTCGCGCAGCCGCCTCTCGATGAACCGCACATAGCCTTGGTCCATCAGACCCGAGGTGAACAGCACGAAGGTCGGCGGGCAGTTGTGGGCCTGGGTGCCGAACAGGATCCGCGGCTGCTTGCCGCCCCGCACCGGGTGCGGATGGGCCGCGGCCAGACGGCCCAGGAAGGCGTTGAGCTTGCCGGTGGACACCCGCGTCTCCCAGCCCTCCAGGGCGGCCTCGATCGCCGATCCGAGACGCTCGACGTTGCGTCCCGACAGGGCGGAGATGTTGACCCGCGGCGCCCAGGTGAAGGCCTGGACATCCCTCTCGATCTCCCTCTCCAGGTAGCGGCGTCGCTCCTCGTCGGTGAGATCCCACTTGTTGTAGGCGATCACCATCGCCCGTCCGGCCTCCTCTACCATCGACAGGATCCGCAGGTCCTGGTCGCTGATCGTCTCGGCGGCGTCGATCACCACGACGCACACCTCGGCTCGCTCGATGGCGGTCTGGGTGCGCAGCGAGGCGTAGTACTCGTGGCCCGAGGCCTCGTTGACGCGCTTGCGCAGACCGGCGGTGTCGATGAACCGGTAGACGGTGCGACCCACGCTCACCAGCTCGTCGACCGGGTCGACGGTGGTGCCCGAGACGTCGGAGACCACCGACCGGTCGGCCCTGGCCATCCGGTTCAGCAGGGAGGACTTGCCGACATTGGGCTTGCCGACGATGGCCACCCGTCGGGGTCCACCGGGCTCCTCGGCGATCTGCGCCCGGTCCGGGAGCACCGCGACCAGGGCGTCCAGCAGATCCCCGGATCCGCGACCGTGCATCGCCGAGACCGGCCAGGGCTCCCCCAGCCCCAGATCCCACATCGTCGCCGCGCTGGCCTCGGTGCGCTGGTCGTCGACCTTGTTGGCCGCCAGCACCACCGGCTTGTTGGCCCGCCGCAGCACCCGCACGACCGCCTCGTCCTCATCGGTGGTGCCGATGGTGGCGTCGACCACCAGCAGCACGACGTCGGCCGTGGAGATCGCCAGTTCGGCCTGCTCGGCGATCCTGGCGGCCATCCCCTTGGCGTCGGAGGCCCAGCCCCCGGTGTCGACCAGGACGAAGTCGTGGCCGGTCCACTCGGCATCGTAGGAGACCCGGTCGCGGGTCACCCCGGGAATGTCCTGGACGACCGCCGCGCGGCGCCCCAGGATCCGGTTGACCAGCGTCGACTTGCCGACGTTGGGCCGGCCCACCACCGCCACCACCGGCTTGGGCAGCGCCTCCTCGGCGCCCTGGTGTGGTCCTGTCGTCTCAGTCATGACGTTCCTTCGTGCTGGTGGTCGTGTTGGTCTTGGTGGGAACCGGGTCCGGTCCGGGAACCAGCGAGATGACGGTATCAACCACCTGGTGGAGAGTCAGGAAGGTGGAGTCGATGACCTCCACCCCGGGAGCCGGGGCCTGGAAGGAGGACACCGCCGCGTCGTCGTGGTCGCGGCGGATCACCTGGTCGGTGACCTGGTCCATCCCGACCGACCCCTTGAGCTCGGCGCTGCGCCTGGCCACCCGGGCGGCCGGATCGGCGACCAGCAGCACCCTCAGCTGCGCATCGGGGCACACCACCGTCGTGATGTCGCGGCCCTCCACCACGATCCGGTGCCCGCACTCGGCCACGATGGCGCGCATCCGGTCGATGAGCAGATCGCGGACCGGCTGGATGGTCGCCACCGATGAGACGTGCGCGCTGGTGGCGGGTTCTCGGATCTGGGCGGTGACGTCGTCCCCGTCGATGACCACCCGCTCGGTCCCCGGAACCGTGCTCAGCTCCAGGTGGGCCCCCCTCACCAGGTCGATGACGGCCTGCGGGTCGGCTGCCGGGTCGAGTCCGCGGTTGACGACCGCGCAGGTGATCGCCCGGTACATCGAGCCGGTGTCCAGATAGGCCAGTCCCAGCCGCTGCGCGACGGCCCGCGAGGTCGACGACTTGCCCGACCCGCTGGGCCCGTCGACGGCGATGACCAGCTCCCGCCGGTCCGCGGGTGCGGTGGTCTGGGGTGGGTCGGCGGGCTGGGCGCAGCTCATGGCGGGGCTCCAATCGGGGTGGATCTGACACGCTACCGGCATCGGGTCGGCAGCAGGAACGGTGTGGTGCGGGACGGCTCGGGCGCGGCTCAGGAGCGCAGCCTCCAGTGGTGCTCGCGCATCCAGGCCCGCAGGTCGTCGGCTCGTGCCGGATCGACCTCGATGGACAGGAACCCGGCGTCGCGGACCTGGTCGTGCTCCACCGAGAGGTCCTCGATGTTGACCCCCAGGCGGTCGATGTCGGCGAACAGCCGCGCCAGGGCTCCGGGCTGGTCGGGGATCTCGACCACCACGGTGGTCGTCTCCGACATCTCCTTGCCGTGCTTGCCGCCCAGGGAGCGGGCGCCGGCCCGGCCCATCGCCAGGAAGGACTCCAGCTCGTCGGGGTTGTCCAGCACGCCGATGAGGGTGTCCAGATCCTCGCGGACCTGGCTGAGCTGCTCGCGGATCGCGGGGCGGTTGGCGGTGAGGATCTGGCGCCACATCCCGGTCTGGGACTGAGCGATCCGGGTGACGTCTCGGATCCCGCCGCCGGCCAGCGGCAGGTGAGAGCGCTGGGCGTGCCTGAGGTTCGCGGCGGTGAGGATGCTCATCAGCTGCGGCAGGTGGGAGACCTCGGCGACCGCGGTGTCGTGCTCCCGAGTGTCCAGGGAGACCGTCCGGGCACCGCACAGTCTGGCCAGCCGGCGGACCCTCTCCACCGACTCGGCGCTGTTCTCGTGCCGAGGGGTCACCACCCAGGTGCGGTCGACGAAGAGCTCGGGGACGGCGGTCAGCGGGCCGGTGTACTGGGTCCCCGACATCGGGTGGGAGCCGACGTAGCGGGACAGGTCGAGCTCGGTCTCGCGCAGCGCGCTGAGGACCGCCGACTTCACCGAGGCGGTGTCGGTGACCACCGCGGAGGGGTGCCATCTCAACCGCTCGGCGACGGTGGCGGCCACCGCCCCGGGAGGGGTGGCGACGACGACGAGCCGGTAGTCGCCCGGGTCCAGCTGACTGAGCATCCCGGCGCCACGGCCGGCGGCCACCATCGCATTGGCCGGGTCGAGATCCCACAGGTGGACCTCCACCCCCTGGCTGGTGAGGGCGCACCCGATGGAGGCCCCGATCAGCCCGGTGCCGACGATGAGGACCGGCTCCAGGCTGGCGATGTCGCGCGGGTCGGCGGGAGGAAGCGGCGTCACCTGGCACCCCAGAAGGATCGGATCCGCTCGGCGCTGAGCCGGCGGAAGGTTCGGCGGCCGCCGGTGCGTGGATCGAGGATCGAGACCTCCAGCTGCTCGGGGGTCGGTTCGGAGGAGGCGGTGAGCGCCGCGGCGGCGCACCGCACGGCGTCGTCGAGGGGGGTGGAGTCGGTGAGGAACTCGTTGAGGGTGTCGCGGCGGTCCTGGGCCATCGGTCCCAGCACCGTCGGGGCACTGCCGTCAGCGACCGAGCCGTCCCAGGAGATCTTGAAGATCCTGTCCTCGGCGCGGCTGAGTCCCAGTTCGGCGACCGCCAGTTCCACCTCGTAGGGCTTCTGGGACAGCGTCGCGAAGTTCGCGCCGATCACCTGGGCGTAGGTGGTGGCCAGCGCCAGGCCGGTGACGTCGAGGCGGTCGTAGGCGTAGGCACGGATGTCGGCCAGTCGGATCCCGGCCACCCGCAGCTGCTCCAACTCGTCGTAGCGACCGACCGCAGCGAATCCGATCCGGTCATGGATCTCGGAGGTCTTGCGCAGGGACCTCGATGAGTTGAGGGCCACCATGCAGATCCCGTCGGCGCAGCGGGCCACCACCACCGCCCGGCCGCGAGACACCCCGCGCCGGGCATAGTCCGCCCTGTCGCTCATCCACTGGTCGGGTGAGACGTATGCGGGCATGGTCATTGGACTGCTCCTCTCGCGATGATGGCGAAGACGTGGTGACGGTGGCGGACGATGGTGACGAGACGGCGGGACCGGCCGGTCAGGAGCTCTCGTTAGACTGGGTGACCTCGTCGACGATCCGCTTGGCGACCAGCGCAACGTTCTCCGTGGAGATCTTCGTCACACCGTCCTCGTCGGCGACCATCACCACCGGATAGATGCCCCGGGCCAGGTCCGGGCCGGCGGTGGCGGCGTCGTCGTCGGAGGCGTCGTAGATCGCCCGCACCGCCAGCTGGACGGCCTCGTCGCGGTCCATGTCCAGCCGGTGCAACTTCTTCAGGGTCGCCTTGGCGAAGATGCCCCCCGACCCGGTGGTGCAGAAGGAGTGCTCCTCGTAGCGGCCGCCGGTGCCGTCGTAGGAAAAGATCCGACCGAGGTGGCGGACCACGTCCCAGCCGGCGAAGACCGGGATGACGGCGATCCCCTGGACCGCCATCGCCATGTTGGACCGCACCAGGATCGACAGTCGGGCGGCCCGGCCGTCCAGACTCAACGGACGACCCTCGATCTTCTCGTAGTGCTCCAGCTCGGTCTGGAACAGTCGCACCATCTCGATGGCCAGTCCGGCGGCCCCGGCCACCCCGATCACCGAGGTGTCGTCGGCTCCGACCACCTTCTCGATGTCGCGCTGGGCGATGAGGGTGCCCATGGTGGCCCGCCGGTCCCCGGCCACCACCACCCCCGAGGTGTACTTCAGCGCCACGATGGTGGTGCCGTGTCGCAGCAGCTCCGGCATGCTGGTGTCCAGCGTGTTGGGGGGCAGCAGATCCGGGGACACCTGACGGGTGAACTCGGCGAAGGAGTCGCTGCCGGCGGCGAGATAGGGGGCTGGGAGCACCGTTCCCCAGGGCTGGATCATGGTCCTCCTCCGCGTGACAGGGATGCCGTCGCGATCTTCGGGCCGCGGCGTGCCGACCCAAGACTAGCCAACCCGGTCGGTCCCCGGCGTCACCCTGCGCCAGAGGGCACGCCGGGCGGCCGATCCGGTAGTCTCATCGTCTCGACGGGCCCGCCCTCGGGTGCCGTCCGGCTACCTGACCGCGAGGGCGCGTTCAGGATGAGGCATCGATGAGCCACAGCAACGACACAGCGACGGGTCAGGTGCGCCTGGCCGTGGTGATGGACGTCCTCTCGGTGGCGGTCTTCGTCATCATCGGCCGGCTCTCCCACCACGAGACCCTCACCCCCGGCGGACTGCTGAGGACCATCGTCCCCTTCTTCGTCGGCCTGGTGGTCGGCTGGACGGCCGTCGTGGTGCTGCGGATGTCGGCGGCGCGCTGGAGGGGCGGCGTGGTCGTGTGGGCCGCCACCCTGGTGGTCGGCATGGTGATCCGCCACTTCACCCACCAGGGGGTCGCGGTCTCCTTCGTCATCGTCGCCGCGATCTTCCTGGCCCTCTTCCTGATCGGCTGGCGGCTGGTCGCCAAACTGGTGAGACGGCACTCCTGAGCCATCGGGCGCCGACTCAGCGCTCCTCCTTGGCCACCCGCCACTGGTCGTGCTCGGTGATGTTGCGCGGCCTGGGGCCGTGGTAGTCGGGCCCGTAGGCCCCCGGGGCCGGACGGCGCTTGCGCATCGGGGCCACCACCCCGGGGGCCAGCCGCCGTGCGATCACCAGGAATCCGGTGTGCCCGGTGGATCCGTGGGAGGGCCTGATCGACAGTCCCTCGGCATGCCAGTCGCGGATCGTCGTCTCGGTGGCGGAGGGCTCGGTCCAGCCCCCCTCGGCCCGCAGGGTGTCCATCACCCGTCCCATCTGGGTAGTGGTGGCGACGTAGCAGCACAGGATGCCGCCAGGGACCAGGACGTCGCCCACCGCCTGGACGCACTCCCAGGGGGCCAGCATGTCCAGCACGGCGCGGTCCACCGGTTCCGGTGAGATCTCGGTGGCCAGATCGGCCAGCGTGAGCTGCCAGGATCCGGGCTCCTGCCCGTAGAAGGTGATGACATTGCCGCGGGCCACCTCGGCGAACTCGGGGCGCCGCTCGTAGGAGGTGAGCCGGCCCTGCGGGCCGATCGCCCGCAGCAGCGGGATCGTGAGACCGCCGGAACCCACCCCCGCCTCCAGCACCCGGGCGCCCGGGAAGATGTCGGCCATCATGAGGATCTGGGCCGACTCCTTGGGGTAAATGATCGCCGCCTCGCGGGGCATCGTCACCGTGAACTCGCTGAGGATGGGCCGCATCGCCAGGAAGTCCATCCCCCCGGCGGAGGTCACCACCACCCCCTGGGGTCCCCCGATCAGATCGTCGTGGCGGACCATCCCCTTGGTGGTGTGGAAGACGCTCCCCTCGGACAGCACGATGGAGTGGCGCCGTCCCTTCGAGTCGGTGAGGGTGACCCGCTCCCCGGCCCTCAGCACTCCCCCGCCACCTGCCGACATCGGGGCGGCCTGCTGGCCTGCCAGATGCCACAGCTTCACCAGATCGGCCAGGTGGACGCCGTCCAGGTTGGCCCGGCGGACCCGGTTGGGGGCCGGCGGCGCGGTGGCGACGCCGTCCAGGGCCAGCACCCGGGCCCCGGCCTCATTGCCGGCCCTGGCGCCGGAGACCGAGTCCTCGATCACCAGGCAGTCGGCCGGGTCCACACCCAACCGAGAGGCCGCCATGAGATAGGGGTCCGGTGCCGGCTTCGCCCGGCCCTCGGGCATCTCGTCGAAGGTGATGACGACGTCGAACAGACCGTCCTCGAAGTGGTCCAGCAGGGGCGACATCACCGTCCGCGGGGAACCGGTCACCAGGGCGCACGGGATTCCCGCCGCCCGCACCTCCTGGAGCAGCGGGTAGGCGCCCGGTGTCCACGGCACCTCCCGTTCCCGGTGGTAGCGGCGCACCGTGGCCACCAGCAGGTCGGCGACACCCTCGGGGGTCGGGTCGCCGCCGACGGCCTCGCTCAGGGCGGCGCACACGGTGGTCATCGGCGCGGAGACCAGACTCCTGGCCTGCTCCTCGCTCCACTGGTGGCCACGAGCCGTCACGATCTCCGTCTCGGCCTCCATCCACCGCGGCTCGGTGTCGACCAGGGTGCCGTCGAGATCCCACAGGACGGCGGACAGTGTGTCATTTGGCATTGAAGTAGCTGGCCTCCGGGTGATGGACGACGAATGCATCGGTGGACTGTTCCGGGTGCAGCTGGAACTCCTCCGACAGCTCGACGCCGATGCGGCCGGGATCCAGCAGACCCGCGAGCTTGGCGCGATCCTCAAGATTGGGGCATGCGGCGTAGCCGAAACTGTACCGGCAGCCCCGGTAGGTCTGGTGATCGATGGCCGCGGCGATGTCCTCGTGGGGGGCGGCGATGCCGAGCTCCTGACGGACCCGGTGGTGCCACATCTCGGCCAGCGCCTCGGCCAGCTGCACCGACAGGCCGTGCAGTTCCAGGTACTCCCGGTAGGAGTTGGCCTCGAAGAGCTCGGCGGTGGCCCTCGACACCTGCTGTCCCATCGTCACCAGCTGGAAGGCGATGACATCGGGGCCCAGCTCGGCGGCCTCGGCGGCGTCGCGGAAGAAATCCGCCAGGCACAGCCGGCGTCCGCCGTGCTGGCGGGGGAACTCGAAGCGGGAGAGCTCCCGGGAGGTGTCGGCCGGGTCCAGGACGATGAGTCGGCGGCCTTCGGCGACCACCGGCCAGTAGCCGTGCACCACCCCGAACCGGGCCAGGTTCTCGGCGCGGATCCTGTCCAGCAGCATCCGCAGCCGTGGCCGGCCGATGTCACGGACCATCCGGTCGTAGGAGCCGTCCGTGCGACTGCCCTTGAGCCCCCACCGGCCCATGAAGGTGGCCCTCTCGTCGAGCCACTGGGTGACCTCGTCCAGGGCGATCCCCTTGGTGACCCGCGACCCCCAGAAGGGCGGGGTGGGGACGTCGACACCGCCGGCCGGGGTGGGCCGGGCGACATCGGAGCGGACATCGGGCTGCGCCGGATCGGCCCCGCCCGACTCCCCGGACCCACCGGAGGTGGCGGCCTCGGCACCACCGGCAGAGCCGGCGCGGGGACGGGCCGGGACCCGTCGGGCGCGGATCTCGGGCAGCGAGGAACCGGGCACGCCGTGCTTGACGGCCATCACCGAGTCCATCAGCCGCAGTCCCTCGAAGGCGTCCCTGGCGTAGCGGACCTCCCCCTCGAACAGGTCGTTGAGGTCGTGCTCGACGTAGGACCGGGTGAGCGCGGCGCCGCCGAGCATCACCGGGTAGTTGCGGGCCAGCCCCTCCCGGTTGAGCTCCAGCAGGTTGTCGCGCATCACCATGGTGGACTTCACCAGCAGCCCCGACATCCCGATGGCGTCGGCGTGGTGCTCCTCGGCGGCCCGGATGATCGCCTGGACCGGCTGCTTGATGCCCAGGTTCACCACCGAGTAGCCGTTGTTGGAGACGATGATGTCGACGAGGTTCTTGCCGATGTCGTGGACGTCCCCCTTGACGGTGGCGAGCACCAGGGTGCCCTTGCCGCCGGCATCGGTCTTCTCCATGTGCGGCTCCAGGTGGGCGACCGCGGTCTTCATCACCTCGGCCGACTGCAGCACGAAGGGCAGCTGCATCCGCCCCGAGCCGAACAGCTCGCCGACCACCTGCATGCCGGCCAGCAGGTCCTCGTTGACGATGTCCAGGGCCCCCTTGACGGTCAGCGCCTCGTCCAGGTCCTCGATGAGCCCCTTCGCGTTGCCGTCGATGATGCGCTGCTTGAGCCGCTCCAGCAGCGGCATGGCGGCCAGCTCGGCCTCCCTCTCGGCCTTCATCGAGGCCGCCGTCACTCCCTCGAAGAGTTCCAGGAAGCGGGTCAGCGGGTCGTAGCCCTCCACCCCGCGCGGTGCCGGGGCGTCGGTGCCGCGGCGGTCCCAGACCAGGTCCAGGGCCACCTCCCGCTGCTCCTCGGGGATCCGGTCGATCGGCAGGATCTTGGCGGCGTGGACGATGGCGGAGTCCAGGCCGGCCTCCACCGCCTCGTGCAGGAACACCGAGTTGAGCACGATGCGGGCGGCCGGGTTGAGTCCGAAGGAGATGTTGGAGACCCCCAGGGTGGTGCGCACCCCCGGGTACCGGCTCTTGAGCTCGCGGATCGCCTCGATGGTCTCCACCCCGTCGCGACGGGTCTCCTGCTGGCCGGTGGCGATCGGGAAGGTGAGGCAGTCCACCAGGATGTCGCCGACCTCCATCCCCCACCGGCCGACCAGGTCGTCGATGAGACGGGAGGCCACCCGGACCTTCCACTCCCGGGTGCGGGCCTGGCCCTCCTCGTCGATGGTCAGCGCCACCACCCCGGCGCCGTGCTCGCGGACCAGGGGCATCACCCGCTGGTAGCGGGACTCGGGCCCGTCGCCGTCCTCGAAGTTCACCGAGTTGATGATGCAGCGTCCCGCCAGGTGCTCCAGGCCGGTTCGCAGCACCTGCGGCTCGGTGGAGTCCAGGACCACCGGAAGGGTGACGGCGGTCGACATCCGGGCGGCCAGGGTGGCCATGTCGGCGGTCCCGTCGCGGCCGACGTAGTCGACGCACAGGTCCAGCAGGTGGGCGCCGTCGCGGGTCTGGGTCTTGGCGATGTCGATGCACTCGTCCCAGTTCTCCGCCAGCATCGCCTCGCGGAAGGCCTTGGAGCCGTTGGCGTTGGTGCGCTCACCGATCGCCAGGTAGGCGGTGTCCTGGGACAGCGGCACCTCGGAGTACAGGCTGGCGACGGCGTCGACGTGCACCGGGTGACGAGGCGCCACCGGGCGTCCGGCCAGGGCCGCCGAGACCATCGCGATGTGTTCGGGGGTGGTGCCGCAGCAGCCGCCGACCACCGACAGGCCGAACCGCTGGGCGTAGTCGGTGAGGGCCTCGGTGAGATCTTCGGGGCCCAGCGGGTAGCGGGCACCCTCCCCGGTGATGACGGGAAGACCGGCGTTGGGCATGCAGGTCACCGGGACCCGGGCGGCCCCCGACAGGGTGCGCAGATGCTCGGCCATCTCGGCGGGACCGGTGGCGCAGTTCATCCCGATGGCGTCGATGCCGAGGGGCTCCAGGACGGTGAGGGCGGCCCCGGTCTCCGATCCCAGCAGCATGGTGCCGGTGGTCTCCACCGTGATGTCGACCATCACCGGAAGGTCGACGCCGCGGGCGGCGGCGGCCCGGTGGGCTCCGATCACCGCGGCCTTGGCCTGCAGGAGGTCCTGGCAGGTCTCGATCTGGACGGCGTCGGCCCCCTCGTCGATCATCGCCTCGATGGTCTGCTGGTAGACGTCGCGGATCGCGGCGAAGGCGATGTGGCCCAGGGTGGGCAGCTTGGTGCCCGGGCCCACCGATCCGACGACGAATCGCGGCCGGTCGGGGGTGCTGGCGGCATCGGCGGCCCGGCGGGCGAGCCGGGTGGCCGCCCCGGCGAGCTCGACGGCCCGCTCGGCGATGTCGTACTCCCCCAGCGCCGACAGGTTGGCACCGAAGGTGTTGGTCTCGATGAGATCGGCGCCGGCGGCCAGGTAGCGGTCATGGATCTCGGAAATGACGTCGGGCCGGGTGACGTTGAGGATCTCGTTGCAGCCCTCGAGGCCGTCGAAGTCGTCGAGGGACAGATCCGCGGCCTGCAACATGGTGCCCATCGCACCGTCCAGGATGAGAAGTCGAGATCCCAGCGCGGAGCGAAGAGCCGAAGTCATGGGCCCCACCATAGGGGTAGGGATCGCGGAATCGGAGATTCGGCCGCCGAACGGACTACTCTTACCGCATGGCCCGGCACAGTAGTGATCATCCCTGGGTGATCGTCGGATACACAGGGTGGAATGACGCGGGAGGCGCAGCCTCCGAGACGGCGGCCCGCATCATCCGCCACACCGATGCCACCGAGTGGAAGGTCCTGGACTCCGAGGACTACTACAACTTCCAGGACACCCGTCCCGTGGTGGCGGCGATGGAGGGCGTCGAACTGCTCACCTGGCCCTCGACCACCGTGTGGCGCGGGCAGGCCGACGGTCACCCGGTGGCGGTGGTCACCGGACCGGAGCCCGACCTGCGCTGGCGCTCCTACTGCCGTGAGCTGCTGGACACCCTGATGAAGCTGGATCCCGAGGGGATCGTCGTGCTCGGCGGGATGGTCGCCGACGTCCCCCACACCCGTCAGCTGCCGGTCTCCGGATCGGCCTCGGACCCCTCGATCGCCGAGCAGCTCGGTCTGGAGGGGCTCGAGTACTCCGGACCGACCGGTATTCCCGGGGTGCTGGTCAGCCTGGCCGCCGACCGGGGCATGAATGCCGTGGGGCTGTGGGCCAATGTGCCCGAGTACGCTTACGAGCCGCCCTGCCCGCCGGCCGTCCAGAGTCTGCTGGTGCGGGTCGAGGAGCTCACCGGGGTGACGGTTCCCCAGGACGAGCTCGTCGAGCGTCGCCAGAAGTGGGTCACCGACGCCGACAAGATGGTCACCGACAACGACTCACTGAGCGACTACGTCCACGCGCTGGAGCGCCAGCGCGATGCCGAGCTGCCCGAGGGGGTCACCGGCGACGTGCTGGCGATGGAGTTCCAGCACTACCTGCGGCACCGCTCCTGAGGCGGGACCGTTCAGCCCTGGTGGCGCTCGGCGATCTGACGCAGTCTGCGCACCATCGCGTCAGGATCCTCCGAGCGGTAGACCGCCGAACCCGCGACGAAGGTGTCGGCGCCGGCCTCGGCGGCCCGACCGATCGTCTCGGCTGAGACCCCGCCGTCGATCTGGAGCCAGATGTCGGCGCCGGTGGCGTCGATGAGCCGACGGGTGCGCCGGATCTTGGGCAGCACGACGTCCAGGAAGGACTGGCCGCCGAAGCCGGGTTCCACCGTCATGATGAGGATCTGGTCGAACTCGGTGAGGATGTCGGCGAGCTGCTCGACGGGGGTGGCCGGTTTCAGCGCGACCGCCGCGCGGGCGCCCATCGCACGGATCTCCCGGGCCAACCGGACCGGGGCCTTGGCGGCCTCCAGGTGGAAGGTCACCGACTCGGCGCCGGCCTCCACATAGCTGGGCGCCCAGGTGTCGGGATCGCTGATCATCAGGTGGATGTCGAAGGGGGTGTCGGTGACCGGGCGCAGGGACTCCACCATCGGCAGACCCATCGTGAGGTTGGGGACGAAGTGGTAGTCCATCACGTCGATGTGGATCCCGTCGGCCGACGGGATCGCCCGGACCTCATCACCCATCCTCGAGAAGTCGGCGTTGAGAATGCTGGGGGTGATGCGGGCAGTCATGGGGTTCAGCCTATCGGGAGCGCTCAGCGGCGCCGGAGGAGGGCGAAGAACATCGCGTCGCAACCGTGGCGGTGCGGCCACAGCTGGACGCACCGCAGCTGCGGCCCGGTGGCCGCCCCGGTCACCTCGGGCAGCGCGGCGGGGGCGTCGAGCAGTTCGACGTCCAGGGTCTCCAGGGCCCAGCCGACCACGTCGAGGGTCTCGGTGACGCTGGGGGAACAGGTCACATAGCCGACCACTCCCCCGCCCGGTCGTGCCGAGCAGACGGCGGCGGCCAGCAGCTCCTTCTGGAGGGTCTGCAGATGGTCGATCTCCGAGGAGGTGCGTCGCCACCGCGACTCGGGGCGTCGGCGCAGGGATCCCAGCCCCGAGCAGGGCACATCGGCCATCACGGCGGCGAAACTGCCCGGCAGCCAGGGCGGGCGGCGGCCGTCGGCGGTCACCACCTGGTGGTCCCCCGGGATCGGGGCCAGCGCCTCGGCGACCATCCGGGCGCGGTGCGGGTGGAGCTCGGCGGCAACCAGGGCGCGGCCGTCGACGGCGGCCAGTCCGGCCAGCAGGGCGGCCTTGCCGCCGGGTCCGGCGCACAGGTCCAGCCAGGGTCCCGGGGTTCCGGCCAGCTGGGCGGTGCGGGCCAAGGCCAGGGCGACCAGCTGGCTGCCCTCGTCCTGGACCCCGGCCCGACCCTGCTGGACCGCGGGCACCTCGGCGGGGTTGCCCGGTCGGGTCGCCCCGTAGGGGGAGTAGAGGCAGGCGGTGGCGCCGGCGTCGACCAGCTCACCCACCTCGGCCAGTCCGGGGCGCACCACCAGGGTGGGCACCGGGGCCAGATTGTCGGCCTCCAGGGCCTGGCCGGCCTCCTCGGTGCCCAGACGCTGGGCGAACTCGGCGGCGATCCACCGCGGGTGGCAGGTCCGCAGGGCCAGGTCGGCCAGTTCGTCGCCGGTCGACAACTCCTCGGTCCAACCGTCCAGGTCGTGGCGGCCGATCTTGCGGGCCACCGCGTTGACCAGGCCGGTGACCCGCTCGCCGATCTCGTGGCGGGCGAGCACCACCGAGGTGTCGACGGCGGCGCGCTGGGGCACCCGGGTGGCCAGGATCTGCTGGCAGGCCATCCTCAGCACGACCCGCACCGCCGGCTGCCAACTGCTGGGGGAATGTCCGGAGGCCGCCGTCAGGACGGCGTCCCAGGTGCCCTGGCCGCGGGCGGTCCCGTCGACGAGCACCGTGGCGAAGGCCGCGTCGCGCGGGCTCAGACGGGCACGCGACAAGGCCTGGGAGAGAGCCAGATTGGCGTAGGCGCCCTCGGACTCGACCGCCATCAGGGCTCTGAAGGCTGCCGTCCTGGCCGGGTCGGCGGGACGCGAGGAGCGGCGGCGCTGGGGATGGGGCACGGTCACTCCAGGACGGTGCCCGGTGCCAGCTGGGCGCCACGGGCCCAGTCGGCGCCGGCCATCGCCTTCTTGCCGAAGGCCTGGACGGTGACCAGTTCGACGGTGCCCCTGCCGGTGCCCATCAGCAGGTGCTTCTTGGAGGCGCTCAGCTCACCGGGCGCCAGCTCCTCGGCCTGGTCCCAGACCCGGGTGAGGAGGACCTTGAACCGTTCTCCCTCCAGTTCCCCCCATGCGCCGGGGGCCGGTGAGGTGCCGCGCACCAGGTGGTCGACGTCGACGGCCGACCAGGAGGGGTCCAGCCTGGCGTCGTCGGGGGTGATCTTGGGGGCCGAGGTGACTCCTGCCAGGGGCTGGGGGGTGGGTGCGATGCCCTCGGCGATGTCGGTGAGGGCGGCGGTGACCAGGTCCGGGGTCTGGTTGGCCAGGCGCCGTAGCAGGGTGCCCGCGGTGTCGGTGTCGGCGATCGGGTAGCTGCGCGAGTTGTAGACCGGGCCGGCGTCGAGCTGCTCGACGAGCCGGAAGACGGTGGCCCCGGTGGTGGCGTCCCCGGCCATCAGGGCGCGCTGGACCGGGGCGGCGCCGCGCCAGCGGGGCAGCACCGAGAAGTGCAGGTTGATCCAGCCGTGCCGCGGCCGCTCGAGCAGCTCCTCGGGGACCAGGGCGCCGAAGGCGACCACGACGGCGATGTCGAAGTCCAGCGCCTCGATCACCTCGCGGGTCTGTCCCGAGCGCAGCGTGCGGGCCTTGAGGACCGGGATGGTGCGCCGGGCGGCCTCCTCGGCGACCGGCGAGGGGTGCGGGGTGCGGTGCCTTCCCTGCGCGGCGTCCGGGCGGGTCAGCACGGCCACCACCTCATGGTCGGGGTGGTCGTCCAGAACCGCCAGGGTGGGGCATGCGAGTGCAGGGGTACCGGCGAACAGGATTCTCACCTCTCCACCCTATCGGGGTGCCGATCCCGGGGTGAGGGGCGGCTACAGCTGGCCGATCGGGTTGACCCGGACCCGGAGTGGCCCGCCCTCACCGCGCATGCTGTGGGCCGAGCGGAGATGGCGCAGCATCGGGACCAGGCGGGACGCCAGGGCCGGCTCGGCGCGGATCACCAGTCGTTGCTGGGGGGCACCGGGACGCTGCCCCTCGACCTCGACCGGACCCAGCAGGTTGACCTGGCCGGGAGCCATCCCGATCTCCAGATCGGCCTCGGCCACGGCGTTCCGCAGCCTTTCGGCGGCCGCCTCGACAGCCTCGGTGCTGCCGTCCACCAGAGCGGCGAAGGCCGCCGGCGGGAATCCGGCCTCGGCCCGCTCGGCCATCTCGACGCCGGCCCAGCCGACCGGGTCGTTGCGGATCACCGCCTGGACCGCCCGGTCCTGGGGCGGGCCGACGATCACCAGCTGACCGTCCTCCACCCCGGAGCGGACCAGGGAGGCCACCCGGAACCAGTGCTCCAGGGCCTGGCAGACGGCGTCCAGACCCGGCCGGTTGAGCGCCTGGCCTGCGTCCAGAAGCAGGGCGGCGGCGTACCCGGACTCGGCCCGCGGCTCGGCCATCGGGGTCGCCACCACCAGGGCGGGGGTGTCCCCGACCGAGCTTCGGATGTGATCCCCCGAGGAGTCGATGACCTGGACCGAGGGGAAGGCCCGGCCCAACTCGGCCGCGGTGGTGCTGGCACCGACCACCCCGGAGCGCACCACGGTGCCACCGCAGCTGGAGCAGGCCCAGCCGGCCAGCAGCTGGCCGCACCAGGTGCACTCCAGTTCGGTGGCTCCCCCGGCCAGCCTGCGGCCCCGTACCGGGCCGTTGCAGCGGGGGCAGGAGATCGGGGCCCGGCAGCTCGCGCAGCAGGGCCGCACCAGGTCCCCGGGTCTGGGCACCGAGACCAGCACCGGACCGGAGAGGAGTCCGTGAGAGATGGTCTGCATCGCCAGGTCCGGAAGCCGGACCCGGTTGGCCAGTGGGTCGCGCGACAGCCCGAGATCGGAGTCCCCCGGAGCCCGGACGGTGGCGCACAGCGCCCTGAGCTGCTCCCGGGGGGTCTGGATCTGCGCCAGCCAGCCGGTCGACAACCACCCCGCGGTCTGCGGTGAGCAGGAGTGACCGGCCAGCAGCAGCGCGCACCGGTCGGTCTGGGCGCGCAGGGCCGCCACATCGCGGGTGTTCGGGTAGGGGGCGCGCGGCTCGTCGTGGAGACTGGCGGCCTCGTCCCACACCACGATCACCCCCAGGCGGGTCAGCGGTGCGAGCACCGCCCCGCGGATGCCCACCACGATGGAGGCCTGACCGCGGACCACCGCCAGGTAGTTGCGCCAGCGGTCGGCGGCACTCTGGTCGGCGTGGAGCATGACGACCGTTCCGGCGCCGAAGGGCTCGGTGAGGCAGGCCGCCAGTTCCTCGGCCTGGGCGACGGTGGGCACGCAGCACAGCGCCTGGCGGCCGGACTCCAGGGCTGCCGAGACGGCCTGGGTGATGCCCAGCCGCCAGTCCCCCAGCCGGTCCCGGTCGGCCGGCCCGGCGACCGGGGCGACCCTCCAGAAGGCCCGCGGGCGGCCCCCCTGGGCCAGCAGCCGGAGGAATGCGGTGCCCTCGGCCAGGGCGTCCAGGGCACCGGGGATGTGCGCCGGACGGGGCACCGGCCAGGGGCGCGGCTCTGCCCTCTCGGTGGCGGCATGGCGGGCGGGCAGCGCCCAGCGAATGACCTCCTCGAGGGTGCCGGCCCACCGGTCGGCGACCCGACGGGCCATTGCGAGCTGGTCCTCGGTGACCACCACCTCGGAGGAGACCACCCGCTGGAGGGCTTGCAGAGTGACCCCGGGCTGACGGTGGTGGTCGACGGCCAGGATGATGCCGTCCAGCAACCGGCCGGCCAGCCGCACCCTGACCCGGATCCCGGGGCGGGCCTGGCCGACCATCTCCTCGGTCACCAGGTAGTCGAAGGGCCGGTCCAGGTGGGCCAGCCCGGACAGCACGCAGACGTGGGCCACCCACTCGGTGGGTTCCAGCAGCGCCTCGGTCATGCTCCGATGCTAGAGGGAGGGTCTGACAGTTCTGGCGCGGTTGGCCAGCACCGGCAGGCTGGCGCGCACGGCGTCGACCTCCTTCGGGTCGATCTGGACGACGCGCACCTCGGCGGAGTCCGCGAGCTCGCAGAGGATCTGACCGTCGGGCGCCACCACCATGCTGTGGCCGATTCCGGTGGGTGCGCTGGACGGCGCGTGCTCCGCGTCCCGGTCTGCCGAGGCCGGATCGGCCTGGCCGACCGCCACCACGAAGCAGGTGGAGTCCAGTGCCCGGGCGCGGGCCAGCAGCCGCCACTGGCGGAGCTTCCCGGCCCGTTCCGCGGCACTGACCCCGGCTCCCCAGGAGGCGGGCACGATGGTGACGGTGGCGCCGAGATCGGCCAGCTGGATGAACAGCCCGGGGAAGCGGATGTCGTAGCAGACCGCCAGTCCGACAGTCGTCTTGCCGACAGCGGCCACGGTGGGGCTGGTGCCGGCGGTGACGGTGTCGGACTCGGCGAATCCGAAGGCGTCGAACAGGTGGATCTTGTCGTAGCTGGAGACGATGCCCGCCGGTCCGGCGACCAGCAGGGTGTTGCGGACGTGACCCCGGTCCCCGGGGGTGAACATGCCCACCGCGATCGTGACGCCGCACTGGCCGGCGATCTGCTGGACCCCGGTCGCGAAGGGCCCGTCGAGGGGCTCGGCGATGTCGGTGAGACTGTTGCCGAAGGCCCTCATGGTGGCCTCCGGGAAGACGATCAGCTCGGCATCCTGGCCGGCGGCGCGCTGTGTCCAGTCGCGCACCAGATCCAGGTTCGCGGCGACGTCTCTCCCGCTGGTCAGCTGTGCAAGTGCGATCCTCATGGCACCCATCCTGCCCTCCTGCCCGGAGCCGGTCCCTCGGCGGCGACCCCGACCACCGGCTTGTTCATCGCTGACAGCTCGGGCACCACCAGATGACCCGCTCCTGGTCGGGCAGGTCGGCCGGGCCGAGCCACCCGTTGCGGATCAGGGTGCCGCAGCGCAGACATGGCTGGTGGTTGCGTCCGAAGACGAAGGAGCGGTGACCGGGGCGGTTGTCTCCGGTGCTGCTGCGGTACCGGTTGTGCCGGTTGGCCTGCATCAGTGTGGCGGCCCTGTCGATGACCGTCGGCAGGTCGGTGTCGCCGGTGGGACGTCGCGGGTCCAGGCCAGTCAGGAAGCACACCTCGGCACGGAACTCGTTGCCCACCCCGGCCAGCACCGACTGGTCCATCAGGTTGACGCCGATCGGCCTGTCCGGGTGCATCCCGGCCCGGCGGACCGCCTCGTCGCGTCCGCTCGGCAGCCATCGACCGGCCCGGTCCCAGTCCTCGTCCAGCGGGTCGGGCCCCAGCCATCCCAGCCGGCTGGCGAGCTCGTCGGCCGGCCACAGCTCGACCAGGCCCAGATCGTGGCCGACCAGCTCGACCTGCGGGCCGCCGGGCCGGGCGCCCTCCAGCCGGAGCACCACCCGGGCGGTGTGTCCGGGGGCGCGCCATCGCTGACCGGCGGGGTGCACCCGCCAAGTGCCCTCCATCCGCAGGTGGGTGTGCAGGATCCACTCCCCCGCGGTCGGCATTCCCGCGATGCGGCCGGCCGGTGCGGTGGGGGCGAGGGTCATCAGCAGGTGCTTGCCGTGGGCCCGCACCGCGGTGAGGGTGGCGCCGGTGAGATCGGCCACCGCCAGCCGGGGCACCCTCAACTGGCATCCGGTGACCAGTCGGCCCGCTGCCGGCCGGAGGCGCTCGGCCAGACGGTGCACGGAGTCCCCCTCAGGCACGGCGCGCCGTCGCGTCCCGCCGGCCCGTCGGGGGTTCGGCCTCCAGGCGCAGTCCTCGGGGGGTGACCCCGGCCCCGGCGGCGCGCATCGCACCGGCCAGTTCCAGGCCGTGCACCGGTTGCCCGTTGACCTTCTCCACCGTGACCGGGCGTCCCCCCGAGATCCCCAGCCAGCCGCGCAGGGCCGAGGTCACCATCGTGGCAGCCCTGCCGGCGTCCACACCCTCGGGCAGGCCGTCGGTGAACAGGCTGAGACGCCGCCCGCCCCGCGACAGGTGGGCCAGCAGCACCCCGTCGGCGATCACCACCAGGGCGCCGGCCGCCCGCGAGGGTGAGGCACCCTCCTGATCGGGCCACTCCAGGGCGGCTCCGTAGGGGTTGGCCGGATCCACCGCGGCCAGCACGGCGGCCGACGGTTCGGCGATCCCGGAGGGCCAGCCGGCGGTGTCGGGTCCATCGGCGAACTGGCGCAGCCGGTCGACCACCGGCGGTGCGGCGAACTGGGCCCCGCCCAGCCCGTCGACCAGATAGCCGCGGATCACCTTCCCGGCCTCCTCCGCCGATCGCAGCACCTGGTAGACCGCGGCGAAGCCGCCCTCGACGCCCTCATCGGCCACCGCGGTGCGCACCAGGATGCCGTACCGCTCCAGCATCAGCTCCACCTGTCCGGTCGCCCGCTGGGCCGGCGTCCCGGCGCCGGGGCGGCAGCGGTGCCATCGGCCCGCCAGATCGGCGGCCTGCCCCGGCACCGAGCTCGCCGAGCGCAACGAGTACCGGGCCATCCGGGCCCTCGAACGCGTCGAGGTGCGCCGGGGGCGGTGGGCCACGCTGCCCCCGGCCAGATGCGCGCGCACCGGGCCGAACCCGTCGGGGGCGATCAGTCCCTGACTCACCAGCCGCCACACCTGCTCCTGGAGCCGGGCACCGGCCAGGCCCAGGTCGGCGGCCAACGGCGCCAGCATCACCGAGCCCTCACCGATGGCCTCGATCAGCTCGCGGCCCGCCCCGGCATCGGCCTCCGGCAGACTCTGCGGCGAGCAGAGCCCCAGATCGGCGACCGCCACCAGCCGGATGAGGGGGTCGGCCGCCCCGGCGGTCGGTGTCGGGACCACCAGCACATCGCCGGCCGAGGTGAGCTCGTCGAGCATCGCCGGGGAGTAGTCGGCCACCCGGACCGGCAGGACCGCGGACTCCCAGGCGGAGGCGGGCAGCGCCACCCCCGCCATCGTCTCGATGACCTCCAGCACCCCGTCGGCACCCCTCAGCGACGGCCTGGCCCCGATCGGCGCGACACCGTGCCAGTCCAGGGTGAATCGGGCCAGGGCGCTGGCGGAGACCGGCTCGATCTCCTGGCGGGCCCGCGCCAGGGCGCGGCCGCGGATCCGCGACAGCACCCGGGAGTGGCAGTACTGGGCGCGGTCGCCGGCGACGAACCGGCCACGGACCAGCTCGCCCTGCCCGACCAGCCGGTCGACCACCCCCTCGGCGGTGGCGGCACCGACCCCCAGGCAGCCGGCCAGCCGGTCGACGGTGAACGGCCCGTGACAGCGCGCCCAGCGGGAGATCAGCTGGGTGAGCGGGTCCCGTCCGGTGACGCCGGTGACCGGATGGCCGGCGGGCACCGGAATCCCCAGGCCGTCCCGCAGCAGTCCCAGGTCCTGGCCCGAGGCCAGCTGCGGGCGGCCGGCGATCCGCACCACCGCGACCCGCTCCCCCAGCCTCTCCACGGCACCCGGCAGGTCGGCCGACAGGTCCGCGCTGCAGCGTTCGGCCAGGTCGGCCATCGGCACCGGGCCGAGCCGGGCGACCAGGTCGACCAGCCCCTCGTCGTCACGGGCCCGACGGTCGGGCCGGGTGTGCTGGAGCTCGGCGACCACCTCCTCGATCACCTCGGGGTCCAGCAGGTCGCGCAGGTCCAGGGTCCCCATCAGCTGGGCCAGCAGGCTCGGGTCCAGCGACAGGGCGGCGGCGCGCCGCTCCGCCAGCGGCGTGTCGTCGCTGTACATGAACGCGCCGGTGTAGTTGAACAGCAGGGAGGAGGCCAGCGGGCTGGGGGCCGAGGTGGTCACCTCGGCGACCTGCACCCGGTGCGCCGACAGGTCGGTCATCAGGGCCTTGAGGGCGGCCAGGTCGTAGACATCGGCCAGGCACTCCCTGGCGGTCTCCACCACGATCGGGAAGTCGGACTGGTCCCGGACGGCCTCCAGCAGCTGGCCGGCGCGCAGCCTCTGCTGCCACAGCGGGGCACGGCGTCCGGGGTCGTGCCGGGGCAGCAGGAGGGCCCGGGAGGCGCACTCGCGGAACCTGCCGGCGAACAGGGCGGTGTCGCCGATGTGGGCGGTGACGATGTCGGCGATCTCCTCGGGCTCGAAGACCACCAGTTCGGCCCCAGGTGGGGAGTCGGTGTCGGGCAGTCTCAGCACCATGCCGTCATCGCCGGCGACCGGCTGGGTGTCGACCCCCAGCCTCTCGGTGAGACGCTGGCCGATGGCCAGGGCCCAGGCGGCGTTGACCGGCTGGCCCCAGGGGCTGTGCACCACCAGCCGCCAGTCGCCCAGTTCGTCGTGGAACCGTTCCAGCACGATGTGCCGGTCGTCGGGCAGGACGCCGGTGGCCTCGGCCTGGGCGTCCAGCAGGGCCACGATGTTGGAGCGGGCCCGCTCGTCGAGGTATCCCATCTCGGCGACCCGGTCCGGGTCCTCGTGGACCGCCCGGGTGAAGGCCCCGATCGCCCGGCCCAGCTCGGCGGGGCGGCCCTCACCCTCGCCGTGCCAGAAGGGCAGCCGGCCGGTGTGGCCGGGGGCGGGGGTGACGCGCACCTGGTCGCGGGTGATCTCGGCGATCCGCCAGGAGGAGGCGCCCAGGGTGAAGACGTCGCCGACCCGGGACTCGTAGACCATCTCCTCGTCCAGCTCGCCGACCCGCCGGCCCTCCCCCTCGCCGACCAGGAAGACCCCGAACATGCCGCGGTCGGGGATCGTGCCCCCCGAGGTGGAGGCCAGCCGCAGGGCCCCGGGGCGGGCCGTCAGGACGCCGTCGGAGAGCACCAGCCGGGCTCGCAGATCGGCCAGGTCGGCCGAGGCGTAGCCGCCGGTGAGCATCGCGATGACCCGGTCGAGGGCCTCGGCGGGCAGCTGGGCGAAGGGCCGGGACCGGCGCACGGTGTCGTACCAGTCCTCCACCACCAGGCCGTCGGGCCGGCTCACCGCCGCCGCGACGGTCTGCTGGGCGAGCACGTCGAGAGGGTTGCGGGGAATGTGGAGAGCCTCGATGCGGCCCTCGAGCATCCGGCCGGTGGTCACCGCGGCGTGCACCAGGTCGAGCCGGGTGCGCGGGTAGACCGACCCGCGGGAGACCGCCCCGACGGCGTGGCCGGCCCGCCCGATCCGCTGCAGGGCGCTGGAGACGCTGGGCGGCGACTGGATCTGGATGACCCGGTCGACCAGCCCCATGTCGATGCCCAGCTCCAGGGAGGAGGTGGCCACCACGCATCGCAGCTCACCGGACCGCAGATCCTCCTCGGTGCGCTGACGCTCCAGTCTGGACACCGATCCGTGATGGGCCCGGGCGATCACGGCCGGCGCCCGCCCCACCTCGTCGGAGGGCGCCATGATGTCGGCCGGCATCCGTCGGCCCGGTGCCACCAGGGAGTCCGGGTCGTGCTCGGCGGCCCACAGCTCGTTGAGCCGGCTGGTGAGCCGCTCGGCGGTGCGCCGGGCGTTGACGAAGACCAGGGTGGACCGTCCCGCCAGCACCTCGGCATAGACCTCGCGCTCGATCCACGGCCACAGGGAGGCCTGGGTGGGCAGCGCCGAGTCCGAGACGTCGGTGGTGAGGGTGTCGGTCCCGCCACCGCTCAGCAGCGGATCGGTGAGCAGATCCTGGTCGCTGGAGGGGGTCTCGGGCAGTGCGGCCATGTCGTCGACCGGAACTCTCACGTGGACGTCCCAGCGCTTGTGGGCCGCCGGTGCGACGACGGTGACCGGTCGGTCGCCGGCCAGGAAGGAGGCCACCTCGTCGAGCGGGCGGACCGTCGCCGACAGGCCGATCCGCTGGACATCGCGGCCGACCAGGGCGTCGAGGCGTTCCAGGGACAGTGCCAGGTGGGAGCCCCGCTTGGACCCCGCCACGGCGTGCACCTCGTCGACGATGACGGTCCGGACGCCGGCCAGCACCCGGCGCGCCCGGGAGGTGAGCATGAGATACAGCGTCTCGGGGGTGGTGATGAGGATGTCGGGGGGTTGCCGCACGATCCGGGCCCGCTCGGCGGCGCTGGTGTCTCCGGTGCGCACCGCCACCCTCACCGGTGCGCAGATCTCCCCGAGTCGCTCGGCGGTGTTGCGGATCCCGGCGAGGGGGGCGCGCAGGTTCTTCTCGATGTCGGAGCCCAAGGCCTTCAGCGGGGAGATGTACAGCACCCGGACCCCCGGGGCCCGGTCCTGGCGGCCGGGTCCGGACCGACCCGCACCTTTCGGCGCGGTGTCGTCCTCGCCTGTCGGGTCGGTGGGGTCGGTGAGCCGGTCCAGGGCCCACAGGAAGGCGGCCAGCGTCTTGCCCGAGCCGGTGGGGGCCACCACCAGGGCGTGCTGGCCCCGGGCGACCGCCTTCCAGGTCTGCGTCTGGACGGGGGTGGGCGCGGCGAAGACGTCGGTGAACCAGCGGCGCACCGGCGCCCGGAACGCGCCCATCCCCTCGATCATGGCGCCCACGCTAGCCGGGGCCGCCGACAGTTCCGGGTGCAGGCCTCAGGCGATCGCCGCGAGCAGGGCGTCCACCCGGTCGGTGAGCTCCCACCGGACCCCGGGAAGGGTGCGTCCGAAGTGTCCCCCGGCGACCAACTGGGCGTAGATCGGGTGACGCAGGTCCAGGTCGCGGATGATCGCCGCGGGGCGCAGGTCGAAGACCTCGCCGACCGCCCTCTCGATGTCCTCCTCGGGAACCGTGGAGGTGCCGAAGGTCTCCACCCGCAGACTCACCGGGTGGGCCTTGCCGATGGCATAGGCGACCTGGCACTCGCAGCGCGTGGCCAGTCCGGCGGCCACCACATTCTTGGCGACCCAGCGCATCGCGTAGCAGGCCGACCGGTCGACCTTCGAGGGATCCTTGCCGGAGAAGGCGCCACCGCCGTGCCGGGCCATCCCGCCGTAGGTGTCGACGATGATCTTGCGGCCGGTGAGACCGGCATCTCCCATCGGGCCGCCGATGACGAACTTGCCGGTCGGGTTGACCAGCACCTCCAGCCCGGCGGTCGACAGGTCGTAGCGCTCCAGCACCGGTGCGATGACATGGCGCCGCAGATCCGGGGTGATCGTGGACTCGATGCTCACCCCGTCGCGGTGCTGGGTGGAGATGACGATGGTCTGCACCTCGGCCGGACGGCCCTGTGCGTCGTAGCCGATGGTGACCTGGGTCTTGCCGTCGGGCCACAAGTAGTCCAGGGTGCCGTTCTTGCGGACGGCGGTGAGCTGGAGGGACAACGCATGGGCCATGTCGATCGGCAGCGGCATCAGGGAGTCGGTCTCGGTGCAGGCGTAGCCGAACATCAGGCCCTGATCCCCGGCACCCTGGGCATCGATCGCGTCGGTCGAGCCGTGCCGGGCCTCGTACGCCGTGTTGACCCCCTGGGCGATGTCGGGGCTCTGCGCGTCGATGGCCACCGAGACGCCGCAGGAGGCGCCGTCGAACCCCTTGCGGGAGGAGTCGTAGCCGATCTCCAGGATCTTGGTCCGGGCGATGTCGGCGATGTCGACATAGGCCTCGGTGGTGACCTCCCCGCAGACCATCACCTGTCCGGTGGTGACCAGGGTCTCCACCGCGACGTGGGACAGCGGGTCCTCGCGCAGCATCGCGTCGAGCACCGAGTCGGAGACGGCGTCGGCGATCTTGTCGGGGTGGCCCTCGGTGACCGATTCCGAGCTGAACAGTCGTCGGGTGGAGCCGAGGGGTCTGGGGGTGTCGACGGACATCTGTACTTCCTGACCGCGCGGCGAAGAGCCGCGCATTGTGGCCCCGTGGAGACGGGGGCCGGACGGGTACCCGCTCAGGACGCCGGAACAGGTTCCGGGGTGCCCGATGCGGGAGCCAGCAGCGAGCGGACCTCGTCGAGGATGGCCTGGGCGGCCATCATCTTGGGGCCCTGGACGCGTCGACCGGGTCCCTGCTGGCGGACCACGGTGACGTCGGTGTCGACCTTACCGAAGACCTTCCCGGCGCTCACATCGTTGACGACCAGCAGGTCACAGGCCTTGCGGCGCAGCTTCGCCGCGGCCAGCTCCAGCAACTCGGCGCGATCGGGGGCGGTCTCGGCGGCGAACCCCACGATGACCTGGCCGGGTCGTCTCGAGGCGGCCAGGGCGGCCAGCACATCGGGGGTCTGGACCAGGTCGATCCTGGTCCCGGCACCGACGGCGTCCGATCCCTCGTGCTTCTTGATCTTGACCTGCGCGCTGGATACCGGGGCGAAGTCGGCGGCGGCGACCGCCATCACGATGACATCGGCACTCGGGGCCAGCGTCCCCATCACCTCGGACAGGTCCTCGGTGCTGGAGACCGGGATCTGATGGAGGCAGGAGGGCACCGGCACCTCCAGGTGCGCGCTGACCAGGGTCACCTCGGCCCCACGGGCGACGGCCAGCATCGCCAGGGCGGTGCCCATCCTCCCCGAGGAGGAGTTGCCGAGGTATCGCACCGGGTCCAGGGCCTCGCGGGTCCCACCGGCCGAGATGACGACCCGGCGTCCGGTCAGGTCCTGGGCGGCCAGGGAGCCGACGACCCCGGGATCGGCCAGCAGCAGAGCGGCCAGCTCGGCCAGTTCATCGGGTTCGGGAAGGCGCCCGGGTCCGGAGTCGGGCCCGGTGAGACGACCGTCGGCGGGGTCCTTGACGACGACTCCGCGGCGTCGCAGGGTGGCCACGTTGTCGCGGGTGGCCGGGTTCTGCCACATCGCGGTGTGCATCGCCGGGGCCACCAGGACCGGGGCCCGGGTGGCGAGAACGGTGGCGGTGAGCAGGTCATCGGCCGCTCCGGCGGCGATCCTGGACACCAGGTCGGCGGTGGCCGGGGCCACGATCACCAGATCGGCCTGCTCCCCCAGCCGGACGTGCTCGACGCCGGGGACATCGTCGAAGACGGTGGTGTGAACCGGATTGCCCGACAGGGCCTCCCAGGTCGGACGCCCGACGAACTGAAGGGCCGCCTCGGTGGGAATGACGTGCACCCGGTGACCGGCCTCGGCCAACCGCCGCACGAGGTAGCAGGCCTTGTAGGCGGCGATGCCGCCGCCCACCCCCAGGACAACCGTGGACACCGACGGATCAGGCCGGAGGGGTGAGGTCGGCGAACGGGTCGTCGAGCTCGACGGCGGGCGCCTGCTGTGCGGCGGCGGCCTCGGCCGCGACCTCCTCGGGGTTCATCTGATGAGCCTCGATGACCCCGGCCTGAATCTCGCGCAGCGCGATGGACAGCGGCTTCTCCTGGTTGGAGACCTCGACGAGGGGACCGACGTTCTCCAGCAGGCCCTCGGCCAGCTGCGAGTAGTAGGCGTTGATCTGACGGGCGCGCTTGGCGGCGAACAGCACCAGCCGGTACTTGGAGTCGACGTGCTCAAGAAGCTGATCGATCGGGGGGTTGACGATGCCCTCGGGGATGGTCTCGCTCAAGGAATGTCCTCACGTGTTGAAGGAGTGCGTACTGACGGTGTGCGAGACAACACACACCACGTCATAGACCTAGTAAGTCTACCAATGACTCGACGGCGTGGTCAACGGTGTCGTTGACGACCACGGCGTCGAACTCGTCGACGGCCGCCAGTTCCTTGCGGGCGGTGCGCAACCGCCTGGCCTGCTGCTCGGGGGTCTCGGTGCCGCGCCCGATGAGGCGGCGCTTGAGCTCCTCCCAGGAGGGCGGGGTGAGGAAGATGTGCTCGGCCCGAGGATAGGACTCGCGCACCTGGCGGGCCCCCTGCATGTCGATCTCCAGCACCACGGTGCGTCCCGCCGCGACCGCCTCGTCGACCAGACGGCGGGGAGTGCCGTAGCGGTGGCTGTTGTGGACCACGGCCCACTCCAGCAGTCCGCCGTCGGCGATGAGCCGGTCGAACTGGGAGTCGGTGACGAAGTCGTACTCGACGCCGTCGCGCTCGCCGGGGCGCGGTGGTCGGGTGGTGGCCGAACGGGAGACGACGATCTCGGGATGGGCCCGGCGCAGTGCGGCCACCACGGTTCCCTTGCCGACCGCCGTGGGCCCGGAGACGACCGCCACATTCACCGACTCCGGTCGCCTGTGCCCTCTGGCATGAGGTATCTCGGGTGCCGGGTCGGGATCGATCTCCATGGCCGACACCCTAGAGCATGGCGAGCGTGGGCCGCAGGAGGGCTGTCAGCCGGGGAACTCGGCGCGCAGGCCGGCGGCCTGGTGGCGTCCCAGTCCCCTGATCCGCCGGTTCGCCGCGATGTCGAGTCGCGCCATGATCTCGGCGGCGCGCTTGTCGCCCACCCTGGGCAGTGCCTTGAGCAGATCCACCACCTTGACATGGGCCAGCACGTCGTCCTGTGCGGCCGCGTCGAGGGCCTCTCCGAGGCTGAGACTTCCGTTGCGCACCCGCGCCTTGAGTTCGGCCCTGGCACGTCGTGCCTGGGTGGCCGCCTCGCGTGCGGCGCTGAGTTGTTCCGGAGAGAGGGTGGGGATGGACACGTCTGCTCCAATCTGACATCGATGAACCTGCACTGGCCCCGGGCCCGGGCCCGTGTTTGCACAGTAGACCCTCAGCAGCGGTCCCGCTGCTGGTCAGAGGCAATTGCAGGGACTGATGTCAGTCGGTCGGCGCTGCCTGTCCTTCCGGGGGTTCGGTGGCGGTCGGTTCGGTATCGAGCTCTGCCTCCCCGGGTGCCTCCTCCGCCGCGTCCTGGGAGTCGGTCGGCGCTCCGGCCAGGGTGCCCGCCCGGTTGCCCTCGGCGATGCCGGTGAGCAGTCCGTTGAGGAAGGAGGCCGAGTCATTGGTGGAGAACTCCCCACCCAGCTCGACCGCCTCGGCGATCGCGCTGGGATCGGGGACGTCGGTGAAGATGATCTCGTAGGCCCCGATCTGGGCGAGGATCCGATCGACCCGGGGCATCCGGTCCAGCGTCCATCCACTGGCCAGGCGCGCCGAGACGGCGGCGTTGAGGGTCGCCAGGTTCTGGCTCACCCCGCGCACCAGGTCGGCCGCGAAGTCGCGCACCGGGTTGTCGATGACGGTCGGACGCAGCGCCAGCACGTCGATCGGGTCGGTCGACATCAGGTCGGCCTCGAAGAGGATGTCGAGGGCCTGCTTGCGCGCCTTCGACCGGGTGGACAGGTCGGCGTGCTTCTGGACGTCTCCGGAGACCTTCTCGACCTCCAGCTCACCGATCCACTCGGTCTTGTGCGACGAGGCCTGCTGCGGCGTCTCGGCGCCGGACTGCTGGCTCACTTGTCGGAGATGCGGCCGAGGTAGTCACCATTGCGGGTGTCGACCTTGACGGTCTCGCCCTCGCTGATGAACAACGGCACCTGGATCTCGCGACCGGTCTCCAGGGTGGCCGGCTTCGTCCCGCCGGTGGAACGGTCGCCCTGCAGGCCGGGCTCGGTGTAGGTGACCTTCAGCTCGACCGAGGCCGGAAGATCGATGTAGAGGGCATTGCCCTCGTGAAGGGCGATGGTGGCGGTCTGGTTCTCCAGCATGAAGTCCTTGGCGTCCCCGACGGTCTCGGCGGGGATCGGGAGCTGCTCGAAGGTGCCCTCGTCCATGAAGATGTAGTTGTCGCCGTCCTGGTACAGGTACTGCATGTCGCGGCGGTCCACCTCGGCCGACTCCACCTTGGTGTCAGAGTTGAAGGTCTTGTCGACGACCTTGCCCGACAGGACGTGCTTCAGCTTGGTGCGCACCACGGTGTTGCCCTTGCCCGGCTTGTGGTGCTGGAACCAGATGACGTTCCAGAGCTGGCCGTCGAGGTCCAGCACGGTGCCGTTCTTGATGTCATTGGTGGAGATGACCACAGGTCGCTGCCTTTCGAGATTCTGATGTCAACACTCATATGTCGACCCGCGGGCCGAGGAACGGCCCAGACTGCCCGATCCTACCTCAGCGCAACCCCGGGGCTCCACCAGAGCGGTCTGCGCCGGCTGCTGGCTGCCATCAGGACTGTCAGACCTGCGCCGTAGGGTCGGATCCATGACCAGATCGACGCCGCCCGGATCGACGCAGTCCGGATCGACGAAGCGCAGCCCGGGTCCCCGCCCGCCGGCTCCTCCTCGGCTGAGCGGTGCGCTCGCGGCCCTCGGCCAGGTGCCCGAGCCCGACGCTCTGGTCGAGGACGCCGACCTCAGCGGTGCGGACTGGACCGATGCGCAGCTGGAGGGGGTCGACCTGATGTCGGTGTCCGGTCGCTCGGTCCGGGCGCCCAGATCGGTGTGGCGGCGCTCTCAGTGCGCCGATCTGGAGCTGGCCTCCTGCGACCTGGCCGGCAGCAGCTGGCCGGAGGCGGGCTGGCGGCGGGTCAGACTGACCGACTGCAGACTGACCGGCGTCGAGTTGTCGGGCTGCGTCCTGGAGGACGTGGACTTCTCGGGATGCGTGCTGGAGATGGCCCGGTTCCGGTTCGCGACCCTGCGGCGGGTCCGCTTCACCGGCTGCCGACTGACCGGGGCGGACTTCTCGGACTCCCGCCTGGAGGAGGTCGCCCTCGATGACTGTGTGCTGGACTCGGCGGTCTTCGACCAGGTGCGCATCCTGGGCCGGCACACCACCGGGAACCGGCGCCAGGGACCCGGACTGGTGATCTCGGGGGGCTCGATCGAGGGGCTGTCCGGCGCCGATCAGCTGCGCGGGGCCGCGATCGATCCGCTCCACCTCGAGATCCTGGGGGCTCTGCTGGCCGGTGCCGCCGGGATCTCCCTGGAGCTGCCCGACCGGTAGCGCCTCAGCTCACTCGGGAATCGGCGCCAGCGTGGCGAAGCACTCCTGGAGCACCTCCTCGGAGGGACCCTCGATCATCGCGACACGACCCGGGGCGCTGAGCCCCACGAACCGCAGCATCGTGCCGCGGGTCTTCTTGTCCAGGTTCATGGTGGCCCGCAGCTTCGCCCACTCGGTTCCCTCGAAGGTGGTGGGCAGCCCCAACCCGGCCATGATCTCGCGGGTCCGATCGACGACCTGGCGGTCCAGTCCGAGTTCCCGGGCGGACAGCTCGGCGGCGAAGATCATGCCGACCGCATCAGCCTCGCCGTGGCGCCAGGTGAAGTGCTGGTGGGCCTCGATGGCGTGGGCCAGGGTGTGTCCGTAGTTCAGCCTTTCGCGGCCCACATCGGTGCCGCGCGAGGTGGACTCGGTGAGGTCCGCGGCGACCACCGAGGCCTTGACCTGAACCGCCCGGGTGAGGACCTCGTGGAAGGCGTCGGAGGCGGGATCCAGCACCGCCGCCGGATCCCTCTCGACGATGCTGAGGATCCGGGGGTCGTTGATGAATCCGCACTTGACGATCTCGGCCATTCCCGAGCGCATCTCGCGGATCGGCAGATGGGTCAGGGCATCGGTGTCGCACAGCACGGCGGCGGGTTCGTGGAAGGCGCCGACCAGGTTCTTGCCGGCTGTGATGTTGATGCCGGTCTTGCCCCCGACGGCGGCGTCAGCCATTCCGAGCACGGTGGTGGGCACCTGGATGAGGGTGACCCCGCGCATCCAGGTGGCGGCCACGAAGCCGGCCAGGTCGGTCGTGGCTCCCCCTCCCAGTCCCACCACGATGTCGCCGCGGGTCATCCCGGCGGCGGCCAGACGGTCCCAGCAGCCGGCCAGCACGGTGGCGGTCTTGGCGGCCTCGGCGTCGGGCACCTCGATGTCGATGACCTGACCGAGCCGCTCCCTCAGCGGTGCGGCCAGGAACTCCACGGAGGCGGGATGGACCAGTGCCACCCGGGATCCGACCGTCAGCTGTTCCAGTCCCTGGATCACCCCGGGTCCGATGCGCACCTCGTAGGGTTGCGGACCGTTGACCTCCACGACACTCATGACTGCTCCCCCGTCTCGTTGGCTGATGTCTCGATGACTCCGGTGGCCTCGGGCAGACCCTGAAGCTCCACCAGGATCTGTTCGACGATCTGTCCCGGGTGCAGCGAGTCGGTGACCACATGGATGTCGGCCGGGGCCGCGTAGACCGGACGCCGCTCGGCCAGCAGGCGCACCATCCGGGAGTGCACGTTGCCCAGCAGCAGGGGACGGGTGGCGTCATTGAGCCCGACCCGTCCGGAGGCGGTGCGGGCGCTGACCTCCAGCCAGACGGTGCGAACCCGGTCCAGAGCCTGCCCGATGCTGGGGGTGAGGGGGGCGCCCCCACCGAGCGAGACCACTCCCCCGGCGGCCAGCGCCGCGAGGGTCTCGCGGGCCTCCACCTCGCGGAAGTAGGGCTCCCCGTCGGTGGCGAAGATGTCGCTGATGGGACGTCCCTCGACCCGGCTGATCACCTCGTCGACGTCGACGAAGTCGAGGCCCAGCCGTGCGGCCAGCAGCGGTCCGACGGTCGACTTGCCCGATCCTGGGGCACCGATGATCGCAATCACCGGGGCCGGCCCGGAACCGGTCTGGTCGAGGCGGTCTCCGCCCGACTCACTCATGAGGTGCGATCTCGAGATGACGCTCGTCGAGACGGGCCAGGTAGGCATCGGCATTGCGGCGGGTCTCGGCCACCGAGTCTCCGCCGAACTTCTCCAGGGCGCACTCGGCCAGCACCAGGGCGACCATCGCCTCGGCGACCACCCCGGCGGCCGGCACCGCGGTGATGTCGGAACGCTGGTGGTTGGCGCGGGCCGGCTCCCCGGTGGCGGTGTCGAGGGTGCGCAGCGCCCGCGGGACGGTGGCGATCGGCTTCATGGCGGCGCGCACCCGCAGCAGCTCGCCGGTGCTGATCCCGCCCTCGGTACCACCGGAGTGGTCGGTGAGCCGGTGGACCCCGGCAGAGGTGGGCTCCATCTCGTCGTGGGCGGCCGAACCGCGCACCCCGGCCAGGGCGAACCCGTCGCCCAGCTCGACCCCCTTGATCGCCTGGATGCCCATCAGCGCGCCGGCGAGCCGGGAGTCCAGCCGCCGGTTCCCCTGGGTGTGGGATCCCAGTCCGGCCGGCAGCCCCCAGGCCAGCACCTCGACGATCCCGCCCATGGTGTCGCCGTCCCTGCGGCACTCCTCGACCGCCTCGATCATCCGCGCGGAGGTCTCCGGATCGGCGCAGCGCACCGGGTCGGCGTCGATCCGCGCGAGCTCATCGGGTCCCGGCCGCAGCCCGGCAGGTGCGACGACAGGTCCGAGCTGGACGACGTGGGAGAGGATCTCGACCCCCAGAGCCTGGCGCAGGAAGGCCTTGGCGATCGTCCCGAGGGTCACCCGGGCAGCAGTCTCCCGGGCCGAGGCGCGCTCCAGGATCGGACGGGCCTCGGCGAAGTCGTACTTCTGCATCCCGGCCAGATCGGCATGGCCGGGACGCGGACGGGTCAGCGCCTCGCCGCGGGCCTGGCCGACGAGCACCTGGGGATCGACCTTCCCGGGGTTCATCACCTCGCGCCACTTGGGCCACTCGGTGTTGCCGATCCGCACGGCGATCGGGGAGCCGAGGGTCTCGCCGTGCCGGAACCCGGCCAGCAGGGCGAGTTCATCGGCCTCGAAGGCCATCCGAGCACCGCGACCCACCCCCAGCCGGCGGCGTCGCAGCTCCTCGGAGATCTCGGCGGCACCGACCTCCACATGGGCGGGGATGCCCTCCATGGTGGCGATCAGGGCCTCGCCGTGGGACTCCCCGGCGGTGATGTAACGCAGCATGTGTCTACCTTCTCAGAATCGGGGCCGGCCCGTCACGGTGCCGGCGGGCACCTCAGGACCGGTGGCGCGACAGGTTCTCCTGGTGGGCCGCCGCCCACAGCACCTCCATCGGCACCTGCCGTCCTGTCATCAGGGCGACCTGCCCGACGGCCTGTCCGGCCAGCAGGTCCAGTCCGTCGATGACCTCGCAGCCGCGGGCCCGGCCGGCCTGCGCCAAGGGGGTGGGCCAGGGGTCGTAGACGACGTCGAAGACGGTCCGCACACCGGCCACCAGGGGTTCGGCGAGGGTCTCCAGGGCAGCGGCCGGGACGGTGGAGACGAGCAGATCGGCCGCTGTCGGCTGGTCGGCGAGGGTGGCGTCCAGCGGCGTCCACTGGACCTCCATGCCCAGGTCGACGGCCAGTGACAGGGTCTGGCCGGAGCGTTCCAGGCTGCGCGAGACGATGGTCGCCCGGCCGGCCCCCAGTCGTGCCGCACCGGCCAGGGCGGATCGGGCGGTGGCCCCGGCGCCGATCACCGCCACCCGGTCGATGGCGTCCACCCGATGCTTGCGGCAGGCCAGCACCAGACCCTCGACATCGGTGTTGGCCACCACCGGGCCGTCCGGGGTGCGCACCCAGGTGTTGGCCACGCCGAGCCGTCGGACCGTCTCGTCAGGGGTTCCCAGCCCCACCAGGTCGGCCTTGTGGGGCATCGTCACCGACAGGCCGCGCCAGCTGGTGTCCAGCCCCGCGACGAACTCCGGCAGCCCCCCGGGGGCGATGTCGATGGCCTGGTAGCTCCAGTCCAGACCCAGCGCCCGGTAGGCGGCGCGGTGGATCGCCGGGGACAGCGAGTGGGCGACCGGATGGCCGACGACCGCGCAGCGGGTGCTCACCGGGTCAGCACTTCCCCTTGTGGGCCTGGCACCAGGCCTGGAACTTCGCAACATTCTTGTTGTGGTCGGTGATCGTGGCGGCGAAGGCGGTGGTGCCCTTCTCGGGATCGATCACCACCCAGTACAGATCGTTGGTCTTGGCGGGGGCCACTGCCGCCGACATCGAGTCGGCACCGGGATTGTTGATCGGGGTGGGGGGCAGCCCCTTGACCAGATAGGTGTTGTACGGCGACTGCTTCTTGCGCTGGGCGTCGGTGGTGGTGAGCTTGGAGGTCGCGTTGTTGGCGAACAGCACCGTGGCGTCGGACTGCAGCGGCATCCCCTTGGCCAGCCGGTTGTAGATGATGCCGGCGATGATCTTCTTGTCCTTGGCGGTCTTGCCCTCCTTCTCGAGGATGGAGGCGACCGTGAGGGCCTCGTAGGGGGTGCGCTTGATGGTGCCGGCCTGGCCGGTGAAGTTGAGGGTGTTCGTCACCTTGGTGAACTGGCGGGTCTGCTGCTGGAGGATCCCCAGGGCGGTCGGCTTGTCGGCCACCTCGTAGGTGTCGGGGAACATGAACCCCTCCGGGTTGCCCTTGGCCCAGGCCGGCAGGCCGAGCTTGCCGGTGTTGGCGATCGCCTTGGTGAACTGGGAGACCGGCAGACTGGATCCCTTGGCCAGCACGGCCGCCTGCTCGGAGATCGTCAGACCCTCGGTGACGGTGACCCGGGTGTGCTGGATGTTGGCCGGGTCCGACAGGATCGCCAGAGCCTTCTCGGCGCTCATGTGGGTCCACAGCTTGTACTGGCCGGCCTGGATGGTCGGGTCGGTGCTGGCATCGCGGACCGCCGCCCGGAAGGCCTTCATGGACTTGATGACATCGGCATCGAGCAGGATGTCGCCGGCCGCGGTCACCGATGCGTCCTCGGGAATGCGGACCAGGACGGGCTTGTCGCCGTCGCCGAGGTAGTCGTCGGTGGACTTGTAGGAGAGGTAGGCGCCGTGCACCTGGTCGGCGACGAACAGTCCGCCACCGACCAGCACCACCAGCGACAGCACGACGGCGAAGGCCGACCGGAACCGGTACCAGAACTCCTTGCGGGGATCCTGCTCCGGATCGTCTCTGAACGGTCCACTCACGAGCCGTCTCCTTCCCCGCCCGCGGTCCGGGCGTGCTCCAACACCTGCTCGAGAATGGCCACCGCGGCCGCCTGGTCGATCACCGAGCGCTGGTGGCGGGCGTCCCGGCCGGCGTCGTGAAGGGCCCTGGCCGCGGTCCTGGTGGTCATTCTCTCATCGACCATCCGGATCGGGACCGGGGCGATCGCCCTGGCGAGTCGGGCGGCGGCCGCCCGGACGTCGCGAGCAGCGATCTGCTCGGTGCCGTCCAGGGCCACCGGCAGTCCCATGATGACCTCGACCGGTTCGTACTCGGCGATGATCTGGGCGAGTCGGGCGATCGGCCGGTCCTTGGTCGCCACGGTCTCCACCGGGTAGGCGAGGATGCCGCGCGGGTCGCAGGCGGCGACCCCGATCCGCGCCTTCCCCCAGTCGATCGCGACGCGGGTGCCGAACAGGCTCATCGGTGGGTCTCCGTTCAGCCCAGGGACGACAGCTCGGAGGCCACCAGACCCAGCGCGGCGTCGGCCCCGGTCGAGTCGGTGCCGGCTCCCTGGGCCATGTCGTCCTTGCCGCCGCCGCGACCCGAGATCGGGGCGACCGCGGCGCGCAGCAGCGCTCCGGCCTTCGCCCCCTGGGCGCGGGCCGTCGACGTGGTGGCGACGATTATCGCCGGGTGGCCGGGCTGACCGCCGATGAGGGCGACCACACCGGGCCGGTCGCCCAGCCGCGAGCGCAGCTCGGAGGCGACGTTGCGCAGGTCGGCGCCACCGATCCCGGGCAGCTGGCCGGCGACCAGGTCGAAGGACCCGGCCGGTGCGACCTGGGCGAGCAGGGACTCGGCCTTGCCCATTGCCTCGCGCGCCCGGGCGGCGGCCAGTTTGCGGTCGGCGTCCTTGAGTTCGGAGACGAGCTTGGCGACCCGGTCGGTGAGCTGATCGGGCTGGACCTTGAGGATGCCGGTGAGTTCGTTGACCAGGGTCCGCTCGGCGGCCATCTGGTGGAAGGCGTCGGTCGACACCAGGGCCTCGACCCGTCGGGTTCCCGAACCGATCGACTGCTCCCCCAGCAGGTTGAGCAGCCCGATCCGTCCGGTGGAGGCGACATGGGTGCCGCCGCACAGCTCACGCGACCACGGGCCGTTGAGCTCGACCATCCGCACGATCGGCGGGTACTTCTCGCCGAACATCGCCATCGCACCCATCGCCTTGGCCTGGTCGAGCGGCATCTGGGTGTCGGTGACGGCGAAGTCGTCGTGGATCGCCTGGTTGCAGCGCTCCTCGATCTCCTTGCGCAGCTCGGCCGACATCGCCTCGCGCGACGAGAAGTCGAAGCGCAGGTAGCCGGGCTTGTTGTAGGAGCCCGCCTGGGTGGCGGTGGGCCCGACCAGTTCGCGCAGCGCGGCGTGGATCACGTGGGTGGCGGTGTGGGCCTGGCAGGCCCCGAACCGGTTGGCGGCGTCGACCTCGGCGTCCACCGCGTCTCCGACCGCCAGGTCGCCGTCCAGACGGACCTTGTGGACCACCAGGCCGGGAACCGGACGCTGGACGTCGAGCACCTCCAGGTCGAAGCCGGAGGCGTGGATGAGCCCGGTGTCGGAGTCCTGGCCGCCCATCTCGGCGTAGAACGGGGTCTCGGCCAGCACCACCTCGACGACCGAGCCGCTGGGTGCGCTGGTCACCGACCGGCCGTCCGAGACGATCCCGGTGACGGTGGTGGGCACCGACAGCTCGGTGTACCCGAGGAAGGGGGTCTCGCCCTGACTGCGCAGCTGGGTGTAGGCCTCGGTGTCGGTGGTGAGGCCCTTCTTCGCGCGGGCATCGGCCTTGGCACGCTGGCGCTGCTCGGCCATCAGGGTGGTGAAGGTCTCGCGGTCGACGCTCAGGCCCTGCTCGGCGGCCATCTCCAGGGTGAGGTCGATCGGGAAGCCGTAGGTGTCGTGGAGCTGGAAGGCCTTCTGGCCCGACAGGGTCGTCGAGCCGGCGGCGCGGGTCTGGGCGACCGCGGTGTCGAGCATCGTGGTGCCGGCCGACAGGGTGCGCCGGAAGGTCTCCTCCTCGGCGGTGGCGGCCTCGATGACCCGGTCCCACTGGACCAGGATGTCGGGGAAGGTGTGGCACATCAGATCCCGGGAGACCGGCAGCAGGGTGGGCAGCACCGGCTCGTCGACGCCGAGCAGCTTCATCGCGCGCACGACACGGCGCAGCAGCCTGCGCAGCACGTAGCCGCGCGCCTCGTTGCCGGGGGTGACGCCGTCCGTCATGAGCATCAGCGCCGAGCGGACGTGGTCGGCGACCACCCGCATCCGCACGTCGTCCTCGTGGTCGGCCCCGTAGCGCCGGCCGGACAGTTCCGCGGCCCGGGTGATGACCGGGAAGACCTGGTCGATCTCGTACATGTTGTCGACGCCCTGGAGGAGCAGGGCGATCCGCTCCAGGCCGGCGCCGGTGTCGATGTTGAGGCTCTTGAGCGGGCCGGCGATGTCGAAGTCGTCCTTGGCGCGGACCTTGGACAGGTCCTCGGTCTCGAAGACCAGGTTCCAGATCTCCAGGTAACGGTCCTCGTCGGCCTCGGGGCCGCCGTCGCGGCCGTACTCGGGACCGCGGTCGATGTAGATCTCCGAGCAGGGGCCGCCGGGGCCGGGGATGCCCATGTGCCAGTAGTTGTCGTTGAGGCTGCGGCCCTGGATGTGATCGGCGGGCACGCCGACCTTGAGCCAGGTCTGGCGGGCCTCGGTGTCGCCCTGGGGGTAGTCGGGGTGGAACCCGGGTCCGAGCACCGTCACCCAGATGGAGGCCGGGTCGAAGCCGAATCCGCCCTCGGACTGCGGGGAGGTGACCAGCTCCCAGGCGAAGGCGATGGCCTCCTTCTTGAAGTAGTCGCCGAAGGAGAAGTTGCCGAGCATCTGGAAGAAGGTGCCGTGCCGGGTGGTCTTGCCGACCTCCTCGATGTCGAGGGTCCGCACGCACTTCTGAATGCTGGTGGCGCGCTTCCAGGGGGCGGGCTCCACCCCCATCAGGTAGTGCTTGAAGGGCACCATTCCGGCATTGACGAACAGCAGAGTCGGGTCGTTGTACAGCAACGAGGCGCTCGGCACGACGGCGTGCCCCTTGCTCTCGAAGAAGTCGAGGAATCGCTGTCCGATCTCCGCAGTTCTCATACCCGTCCTTGTCGATGGTCCGGTCGTCCGCCGACACAGCGGAACCGGAGCGCAAGCCTACCGCGGTCGGCGGACAGTTCCGCCCCGCGGCCTGTGTGCGGCCGGTCTCAGTGCTGCTCGTCCAGGCCCAGCCGGGTGCGCAGCTCGGACTCCTTGGACGCCGACTCGGCGCGCACCACCCGGACGAAGTCCGCGGCCTGGGAGGCGAGATCGCCGATCTGCTCGGTCAGTCGCTGGTACCTCAGGCGGATGTCCGGCGACTCCCGGACGGCGGGCAGTCGCGACGGCGGGAGCTCCTTGAGGCGGCTCGCGCGGACCGCCACGGTCCCGGCCGAGACGGCCAGGGCGGCCCCTGCCGCCGCAAGGATCCACGCCCTGGCGCTCATGAGTTCCTCCTGGCCCGTCGTCCCAGCCGTCCGGCGCGCTGGGCGGCACCGGCCTGGCGGATCCCGTGGGCCAGCCCGGCGACCTTGACCATCGGGGTGCCGACGGTCTCGGTGAACACCTTCGACAGCTCATTGGTCCGCGACGAGATCTCGGTGACGTGCTCGGAGACGGTGTGCACATCGGTCGTCACGTCGCCGATCTTGGCGATCTCATCGTTGGTGACGGTCACCGTCCCCTTGAGCTCCTCGAGGATCGGCACCGTGGAGTCGTCGAGATCGCGGACCGCGGTGCGAAGCTGGTCGAGGACGCCGCCCAGTTTCAGCAGCGGGACGGCGAGCAGCGCCACCAGGGCGACGACGGCCAGGGCTGCGATGAGCCCCGCGATCTGGCCAACTGTCATGGGGTGATCTCCAGGATGGGGGTGGACGACACCGCCACACTCTAGTCGGGATCGCGACCGAGCAGGGCGCGGATCTGCTCCCACCGGTGGCCGATCGTCTCCTCGTTGCCGTGGTCGGTGGGCCGGTAGTAGCGGGTGCGGGCCAGATCGTCGGGAAGGTACTGCTGGGCGGCCACCCCGTGCGGGAAGTCGTGGGCGTACCGGTAGCCGGCGCCGTGCCCCAGGCCGGCGGCGCCCGAGTAGTGGGCGTCGCGCAGATGGGCCGGCACCTCCCCTCCCCTGCCGGCCCGCACATCGGCCAGAGCGGCATCGATGGCGGTGATGACGGCATTGGACTTCGGGGCGGTGGCCGCGGCGATGGTCGCCTGGGCCAGGTTGATCCGGGCCTCGGGCATCCCGATGAGCTGGACCGCCTGGGCCGCCGCGACACAGGTCTGCAGGACGCTGGGGGCGGCCATCCCGATGTCCTCGGAGGCCAGCACGATGAGCCGCCGGGCGATGAACCGGGCGTCCTCCCCCGCCTCGATCATCCGGGCGAGCCAGTGCAGGGCGGCGTCGACGTCGGATCCCCGGACCGACTTGATGAAGGCGCTGATGACGTCGTAGTGCTGGTCCCCGCCCTTGTCGTAGCGCACCGCCGCACGGTCCACCGCGGTGGCGACCACCTCCGGGGTGATCTCGTCGGTGCCCGAGGCGGTGGCTCCGGCGGCCGCCTCCTCGAGGTAGGTGAGGACCCGTCGGGCGTCACCGCCCGCCATCTGCAGGAGATCGGCCCGACCCTGATCGGTGAGCCGGTAGTGGCCGTCCTCGGGGGTCCGAAGCCCCCTCGGATCGGTGAGCGCACGATCGACGAGGGTGGCGATGTCCTCGGGGCTCAGCGGTCGGAGGGTGAGCAGCAGGGATCGTGACAGCAGCGGGGAGATCACCGAGAACGACGGGTTCTCGGTGGTGGCGGCGACCAGGGTGACGATCCGGTTCTCCACGGCGGGCAGCAGGACGTCCTGCTGGGCCTTGTTGAACCGGTGCACCTCGTCGACGAACAGCACGGTGGGCCGTCCGGCGGCCAGTTCGCGCCGGGCGGTGTCCAGCTCGCGGCGGACATCCCTGACCCCGGCGGTGACCGCCGACAGTTCCACAAAACGGCGGGCCGAGGCATGGGAGATGACGCTGGCGATGGTCGTCTTGCCGACCCCGGGGGGACCCCACAGGAAGACGCTCATCGCGGCGCTGCCCTCGGCCAGCCGTCGCAGCGGCGAGCCGGGCCCCAGCAGGTGCTGCTGGCCGACGATCTCGTCGATGCTGCGCGGACGCATCCGCACCGCCAGCGGGGCCGACGGGTTGACGGCCTCCGACAGGGAGCCGCCTACTGTTGCCGGCGAGGCGGGACCGCCGCCGACCGGGTTTCCGAACAGGTCCTCGCTCATCGTCAGGCGGTCAGCAGGTGGGACTCCAGGCGGGCCTGGTCCTCACCCTGCCAGCCGATCCGGTCCAGGTAGTTGGCGACCCCGCCGTGACGCTGCTCGACCAGATCGAGCAGATTGGTCATGATCTCGGCGGGGGTGGTCTGCTCCGGTCCCGAGTAGGCCCCCTGGGTGGCCGATCCGGCGGCGCCAGCCTCCCCCAGGCTCGCCATGATCCGGTCCAGACGCTGGTTGGTCGCCTCGTAGTCGGTGACGATCGCCTCCCTGGGAACGCCCAGGGCGGTCAGCACCACCGCCATCAGGGTGCCGGTGCGGTCCTTGCCGGCGGCGCAGTGGATGTCGGTGGCCCCGCGCGCCGAGCCGAGAACCCTCAGACCGGCCAGCACGGTGTCGGGCCGGGCCTCCAGGTACTCCAGGTAGTGCGCGGCCATCGCCTCATTGCGGGTGGTCGGGGTGATGGCGCTCATCGTCTCCCGCCACGGCGGGATGACGGCCCGCGGGTCGTCCTCGGGGTACAGCGATCCGGTGGTGACCTGGACCCGCGGGTCCTGGCGCAGCGGACCGGCCCCGATCCGGGACAGCTCGTAGCGGGTGCGCAGATCGATGACATCGGTGAGGTCGTGCTGGTGCACCAGGGTCTCGATGCTGGCCGGGGTCAGGCGGTCCAGATTGTCGGACCGCAGCAGCCGGTTGGCGGCGATCTTCCGGCCGTCCTTGGCCGGGATGCCCACCAGGTCGCGCATGTTGTTGACGCCCTCGACGTCGATCCAGGTGATCGCGGTGGTGATGGTCATGCCCCCACCCTAATGAGCCAGCCCGACACTGTGCCCGGACACGGCCGAGTCAGACTCGACGTCGTCATCCCCCAGTACTGCCCCCGGCTCAGCCCCAGCCCAGTGCGTGAAGACGCTCGTCACTGATTCCGAAGTGGTGTGCCACCTCGTGGATGACGGTGATCGTGATCTGCTCGACCAGCTGCGCTCGACTGGCGCACATCCGTGTCAACGGTCCGGAGAAGATCGTGATGACATCTGGAGGCACGAACCCCCAGTGGGAGTCGCGACTGGTCAGCGGCACTCCCTCGTACAACCCAAGCAGGGTGGGCGGCTGGTCCTCGGAAGGCTCGTCGGCGACCTGGATGGCGACATTGTCGATGGCCTCCGACAGAGCGCGCGGTATCAGGTCCAGGGCGTCATCGATGCACGCCTCGAAGTCCTCCTGGGACATCTCCATCCCCGCTCCTCCTCCCGCTCCGGCCCCGGGTACGGGACTGCCCGGGCGACCGAGGTCGTCCGGGCAGCTGGACCCGTCAGGCTCACGCCTTGGTGTCGGCCTCCTCGGCCTTCTCGGCGGCGTCCTTCTTCTCGCCCTTCTTGACCGGCTTGGCGTCCACGCCCGCCTCGCGGCGCTGGGCCGGGGTGATCGGCGCCGGAGCCTGGGTCAGCGGGTCGTACCCGTTGCCGGTCTTCGGGAAGGCGATGACATCGCGGATCGACTCGAAACCGCCCAGCAGCATCACCAGGCGGTCCAGGCCGAAGGCGATGCCGCCGTGCGGCGGGGCGCCGAACTTGAAGGCGTCGAGCAGGAAGCCGAACTTCTGCTGGGCCTCCTCGGCGCTGAGTCCCATCACCTGGAAGACCCGCTTCTGGACGTCGCGACGATGGATACGGATCGATCCGCCACCCACCTCGTTGCCGTTGCACACGAAGTCGTAGCCGTAGCTGAGCGCGGACCCCGGATCGGTGTCGAAGGTGTCCATGCACTCGGGCTTGGGGCTGGTGAAGGCGTGGTGAACAGCGGTCCACTCGCCACCGCCGACCGCGACATCGCCCTCGGCCTCGGCCTCCTTGGTGGGCTTGAACATCGGGGCGTCGACCACCCAGCAGAACGCCCAGTCGGCCGGATCGTAGAGCTTGCAGCGCACGCCGATCTCGAGTCGGGCGGCACCCAGCAGCTCCTGGGACGCGGTCCGGGAGCCGGCCGCGAAGAAGATCGCGTCGCCGGGCTTGGCACCGACCTTCTCGGCGATCCCGGCCTTCTCGTCGGCGGAGATGTTCTTGGCCACCGGGCCGGCCAGCGCGCCGTCGTCCTGGACGGTGATGTAGGCCAGCCCCTTGGCACCGCGGGTCCGCGCCCACTCCTGCCAGGCGTCGAACTGGCGCCGCGGCAGGGAGGCCCCGCCGGGCATCACCACAGCACCCACATAGGGCGCCTGGAAGACCCGGAAGGGAGTTCCGGCGAAGAAGTCGGTGACCTCGGTGATCTCATTGCCGAACCGCAGGTCCGGCTTGTCGGAGCCGTAGCGGTTCATCGCGTCGTGCCAGCTGATGCGCGGCATAGGCCGGGGCAGGTCGACGCCGATCAGCTTCCAGCACTCGGCCATCACCTCCTCGCCCAGGGCGATGACGTCGTTCTGGTCGACGAAGCTCATCTCGATGTCGAGCTGGGTGAACTCGGGCTGGCGGTCGGCGCGGAAGTCCTCATCGCGGTAGCACCGCGCGATCTGGTAGTAGCGCTCCATCCCGGCCACCATCAGCAGCTGCTTGAACAGCTGGGGGCTCTGCGGGAGGGCGTACCAGGAGCCCGGCGCCAACCGGGCCGGCACCAGGAAGTCGCGGGCGCCCTCGGGGGTGGAGCGGGTGAGGGTCGGCGTCTCGATGTCGTAGAAGTCGTGGCGGTCGAGGGCCTCGCGGATGATGTGGGTCACCTTGGAGCGCAGCACCAGGGCCTGGTGCTGGCGGGGACGGCGCAGGTCCAGGTAGCGGAACCGCAGTCGGGCATCCTCGTTGACGCTGACGTGCTCGTCGATCTGGAAGGGCAGCGCGGCCGAGCGGTTGAGCACCTCGAGCTCGGAGATGGCCACCTCGATCTCCCCGGAGGGCAGATTCGGGTTGGCGTTGCCGTCGGGGCGGGCCTCGACGACGCCGGTGACCCGGATGCAGAACTCGTTGCGCAGGTCGTGGGCTCCCGAGGATGCCAGGATCTCGTCACGGATGACGACCTGGGCCAGTCCGGAGGCGTCTCTCAGATCGATGAAGGCCACTCCGCCGTGGTCGCGTCGGTGGCCTACCCAGCCGGCCAGGGTCACCTCCTTGCCGATGTCGCTGGCTCGTAGGGTGCCTGCCTCGTGGGTTCGCAGCACGAACGTGATCCTTCCATTGTCGGGGCCTCGCATAGACGGTGCGGGCCTTCCCCGTGAGCCTATCGCTCCGGGCCCCGACGGATCCAGAACGCCCTCCGCGCACGGCGGTCGACCGGAGGGTGATCGGACGGCTCCCTGCGGTCGACCGCTGTCCGATGAACCCCGGTCTCAGCCGACCTCGGGGAACCAGTCGGCGATTTGGGCGCGCAGCGCCTCGTTGCCCTCGGCGCGGGTGTGGTTGGCCAGGATCCAGTCCTTGAGGGACCCGCCGGCCGAGTCGTCGACGGCCTTGCGGGCGGCGGCCGGGTCGGAGAGCACCTCCTGGAGCATGTCGGCCGCCTGGTCCTCGGTGGCGTACAGGTAGGGGTAGAAGGCCGGCACCAGATGGGCGGCCCACGGCTGGTGGGGGAAGATGCCGACCGCACCGGCCAGCAGCGCCTCCAGATACTCCATCCCGTAGGCCTCCTCGTGGGCGGTGGCCAGGAAGGCGGTGGCGTGGGAGAGGGACTCCCAGTACTCCTCCTTCTCACCGAACAGTGGCGAGACCTTCGCCCATCGGGGGTTCGACATCTTCATCGCCATCACGCTGGCGAGATCGCGCTGGGCCAGTCGGGCCTCCATCTTCAGCGGCATCCTGCTGGCGACGTCGCGCACCACCTTGAGGAAGATCTTGGGCTTCTTCGAGTCCACCAGGTGGATCGCCGGGTACAGCACCACGGGGACGTCGGGGTCGGTGTGGGGCCGCAGCAGGTCGTCGCGGATGCCGGGGTGGAACCAGCCGATCCTGGCCTGGTGGGCCAGCGGCGGAATGGTCCAGCGGCGCACGATCTCGCTCACCTCACCGGCGGTCCGCTCCCCGGAGCACAGCGTCGGGAAGAGCGCGAAGGACAGCCCCATCGCAGCGAAGTTCACCTTGTGGTGGAAGTGGGAGGGCGGCAGCCACTGGATGTTGAGGATCCTCGGCTCGGCCCCGCCGCGGTGAAGCCTCTGGAACAGCCCGATCGAGTCGAGCACGTCGAGATTGATGATGAGGTCGCGACGGGGATCGAGGTGCTGGAGGGTGCGCATCGTGATGGCACCGACCTGACGGTCCTGTGGCCCCACCAGGACGGCCTCGGGGAAGATCGTGAAGAGTCGTCCGGCGATCGCGCCGCCGGCACCGCGGCCCGCGAACCCGCCATTCTCGTCGACCACCGGATCGTCGTCGAGGAAACCGATCTTGATCGCAATCGTCATGGCCAACTCCCTGCTGTCAGCGAATCTGGTGTCCCTGCTGGCGCCCGCGCACTGGCTGCTCCCCGTGCCCCGGCCGTTGCCGGTGCACGTGTCCGGGAGCTCACATCCGCCTTGCGCACCGTGTCGACCGGTGAGCCGTGGAGCTGTGATCAGAACGCGTCCTTGCGCCTGGGGATCACTCTAGCCACAGAACCGGTCCAGTGGGTCCCGATCACCGGGGTTGTCCCCAGGGCGGGGATGTCCGGGTTGCGGTCCGGCGTCCTCAGTCCCGGGTCGGCGAGGGACCGGTGAGCACCTGCTGGAGGCTGGCACCCTCGCGGGCCACCAGCTCCTCGCCGGGGATCTGGGCCAGCGCGTCCAGGCCGACGATGTAGCGGGTGGTGAACAGTCCCAGCAGCCGGGCCAGTCCGATGGTGGCCCGCAGCTGCGCCTCCTCGGGGTCGAACCGGTCCCCCAGCAGGGCGACGATCGGGTCGATGAGGGAGTGCTGGTACAGGTCGTTGACCAGTTCGAAGGCGTAGGGCTGGGTGACCATCGCCTGGACGACTCCCTGCAGGGTTGCCGAGCCCCGCTCGGTGAACTCCCCCACGTGGCCGTCCCAGGCCTGCACGAAGGCGCGGATCAGCGCCTCCCCGAGATCCTCGGGAGCGCACCCGGCGCAGACCCTGGCGATGATGAGGTGGGGGCCGCTGGGCAGCGCCATCGCCTCGTTGTAGAGGTCCTGCTTGGTGCCGAAGTAGTAGCTCACCAGGGAGGTGTCGACGCCGGCCTTCCGGGCGATGGCGCGCAGGCTGACGGCGCTGAACTCGTTGTCCACGAAGAGGGTGCGGGCGGCCGCCAGGATCGCCGCACGGGCCTGGCCCGACTGTGCGCGGGGGCCGCGCCGCGACGGGACCCGTTGCGGGTCGCCGGTCCTGCGTGCGGTGCTGGTCATGGCGCACAGCGTAGGCAACCGGCAGTGACGGCAATAGAGGGGGGGTGGGGTGGGGCCGGAATTTCCATGGTGTTGAAATGTGCTCATGGATGCTGGGAGAGCAGATCTGCGGATGGGCCTGGACATTGGTTCCACCACCATCAAGGCCGTGGTCTTCGACGGCGATCCCCTCACCGGGGCGGCGATCGTCTTCGAGGACTACCGGCGCCACCACGCCGACATCACCGGTGCCATATCGACCCTGCTGGCCGACGCCGCCGAGGCGCTGCCCGGGGCGATGGTGCGGGTCTCGGTGACCGGTTCGGCCGGACTGGGCACCGCCGACGCCCTGAACGTCCCCTTCATCCAGGAGGTGATGGCCGAGACCGCCGCCGTCCAGCACTGGAATCCCGATGCCGACGTCCTGCTGGAACTCGGTGGCGAGGACGCCAAGATCACCTACCTCAAGCCGGTCCCCGAGCAGCGGATGAACGGATCCTGCGCAGGTGGCACCGGGGCTTTCATCGACCAGATGGCCACCCTCCTGCACACCGACGCGCCCGGACTCGACGACCTGGCCAGCCGCGCCACCACCACCCACCCGATCGCCTCCCGGTGCGGGGTCTTCGCCAAGTCGGACCTCCAGCCGCTGATCAACGAGGGGGCCCGTCACGAGGACCTGGCCGCCTCGGTGATGCGCGCGGTCGCCACCCAGTGCATCGCCGGGCTGGCCTGCGGCCGTCCGATCCGCGGCCAGGTGATCTTCCTGGGCGGTCCGCTGCACTTCATGCCCAGCCTGCGCAAGGCCTTCGGCGACGTCCTGGCCGGTAAGGTCGACCACTTCGTCACCCCGGAGCGGGCCCAGCTCTACGTCGCGATGGGGGCCGCCCTGAAGGCCGAGTCCGCACCGCTGAGCCTGTCCCACCTGGCCACCCGGGCGCGCACCGCCCGCACCCAGAGCGGGGTGAGCCAGTCGATGCCCCCGCTGTTCCACGACCAGGCCGAGCTGGACTCCTTCCACTCCCGCCATGCCCGCACCAAGCTGCCCGCCCGACCGCTCTCATCGGCCCGCGGAGACCTGTTCCTGGGGATCGACGCCGGGTCCACCACGATCAAGTCGGTCCTGCTCGACGACTCCCTCACCATCGTCGCCTCCCACTACGCCTCCAACGAGGGAGACCCGGTCAATGCCGCGGTCGGGATCCTCGCCGACCTCTACGACAACCTCCCCGAGGGAGCCCGGATCGCCCGCACCTGCACCACCGGGTACGGGGAGGGACTGGTCAAGGCCGCCCTGGGCGCCGAGGACGGCGAGGTCGAGACGATGGCCCACTACCGGGCCGCCGAGCACCTGTGCCCCGGGGTCACCTCGATCATCGACATCGGCGGCCAGGACATGAAGTACCTCCGGGTCTTCGACAACTGCATCGACTCGATCAGTGTCAACGAGGCCTGCTCCTCGGGCTGCGGATCCTTCCTGCAGACCTTCGCCGCCGGGATGGACACCGACATCCGCAGTTTCGCGCAGATGAGCCTGCTGGCCGAGCACCCGGTGGATCTGGGCAGCCGGTGCACCGTGTTCATGAACTCCTCGGTCAAGCAGGCGCAGAAGGAGGGGGCCACCCCCAGCGACATCGCCGCCGGGCTGTCCTACTCGGTGGTCCGCAACGCCCTGTACAAGGTGATCAAGCTCACCGACCCGGCTCAGCTGGGTGAGCGGGTGGTCGTCCAGGGCGGCACCTTCCTCAACGACGCCGTGCTGCGCGCCTTCGAGCTGCTCACCGGCCACGAGGTGGTCCGCCCCGACGAGGCCGGCCTGATGGGGGCCTACGGCGCGGCGATGACCGCCCGTGCCCGGTTCCACGCCGGGGAGGACTCCGACGGGGTGGGACTGCGCGACCGCGCCGAGCTCGACGGGTTCGCCGTGGAAACCCACCGCGACGACTGCACGCTGTGCCAGAACCACTGCCAGCGCACCATCTCGACCTTCTCCGACGGCCGGGTGTTCGTCTCCGGCAACCGGTGCGACCGGGGTGCCGAGGTCGACAACAAGGCGGCCGGACGGCGTCCCAAGTCCGAACTGCCCAATGTCTTCGAGGCCAAGTACAAGCGCCTCTTCTCCTACCGGCGTCTCACCGCCAAGAAGGCCTTCCGCGGGGATCTGGGCCTGCCGCGTGCCCTCAACATGTACGAGAACTACCCGTTCTGGTTCACCACCCTGTCGGCCCTGGGCTACCGGGTGATGATCTCGGGGCGGTCCTCCCACGAGCTCTTCGACAAGGGCATGGAGTCGATCGCCAGTGAGAACATCTGCTACCCGGCCAAGCTCAACAACGGCCACATCGAGGACCTCATCGAGCGCGGCGTCAAGCGGATCTTCGACCCGTGCATCCGCTTCGAGCAGGTCTCCGTGGAGGGGGCCGACAATCACTTCAACTGCCCGGTGGTGGCCTCCTACCCCGAGGTGATCCGCGCCAATGTGGAGGACCTGCGCGACAAGGACGTCGAACTGCTCTCCCCCTTCCTCTCGCTGGCCGACCCCGAGAAGCTGGCCGAGCGGCTGGCCGAGGTCTTCGCCGAGGACGGGGTGAGCTACGAGGAGGCCCGTGAGGCGATCGACAAGGGGCTGGCCGAGGACGCCTCCTTCCACGCCGACATCAGGCAGATGGGCGAGGACGCGCTGGCCTACATGAGCGAGCACCAGGTGCCCGGCATCGTGCTGGCCGGACGGCCCTACCACGTCGACCCCGAGATCCACCACGGCATCCCGGAGATGGCCAACTCGCTGGGACTGGCGGTCCTCACCGAGGACTCCGTGGCCCATCTGGGGGCCGACCTGCTGGAGCGCCCGCTGCGGGTGCGCGACCAGTGGATGTTCCACTCCCGGCTCTACCAGGCGGCCGCGTTCGTGGCCTCCCGCAAGGATCTGGAGATCGTCCAGCTCAACTCCTTCGGATGCGGACTCGACGCCATCACCACCGACCAGGTGCGCGAGATCATGGCCGCCCGGGACCGGATCTACACCACCCTGAAGATCGACGAGGTCTCCAACCTGGGAGCCGCCCGGATCCGGCTGCGCTCCCTGCACGCCGCCGCCAAGGACCGGCAGAGTCACCCGCGTCCGGCCCCGACGGGCCACCTCAGCGACGACCGGGTGCCCTTCACCAAGGAGATGAAGGCGACCCACACGATCCTGGTGCCCCAGCTGGCCCCCTACCAGACCACCCTGGCCGAGGCGGCGCTGCGCAGTTGCGGGTACCGCGTCGAGGTGCTGGAGACGGCACCGAGGTCCGACATCGAGTACGGCCTGTCCCTGGTCAACAACGATGCCTGCTTCCCGGCGATCGTCGTCATCGGCCAGCTGGTCTCGGCGCTGAGATCGGGGCGCTACGACCTGGAGCACACCACCCTCTTCCTCACCCAGACCGGTGGGATGTGCCGCGCCACCAACTACATCGCACTGCTGCGCAAGGGGCTCAAGGACGCCGGCTTCGGCGCCATCCCGGTGATCGCCGCCAGCCTGCAGGGGGTCGAGGAGAACCCCGGGTTCAGTCTCACCGGGCCCCTGGTGCACCGGATGGTTCAGGCCATCTCGCTGGGCGACCTGCTGCAGAAGGTGCACCTGAGGACCCGCCCCTACGAGGCGGTGGCGGGATCGGCCGATGCGCTGATGGAGCACTGGACGACGATCTGCCGGGAGCACTTCACCGGCTCCGGTCACTCCCAGACGCTCGGTGGCAAGACCTCCTACCGCCGACTGATCGCCGGCATCGTCTCCGACTTCGACGCCCTGGAGTTGCGCGACATCGCGCGCAAGCCGCGGGTAGGGGTGCTCGGCGAGATCCTCGTCCAGTTCCATCCCGACGCCAACAACCACATCGTGGAGACCATCGAGGCCGAGGACTGCGAGGCGGTGCTGCCCGGACTCATGTGGTTCGTCTACAACTGCCTGTCCTCGGGGGACTACAACTACAAGACCTTCGGCACCGACAAGTGGGGACGCCACATCAAGAAGGCCTTCCGCGCCCTGCTGCTGCAGTACCAGAAGCCGATCGACGCCGAGCTGGCCCGTAGCGAGAGGTTCGAGGTCTCCACCCCGATCACCACCCTGATGTCGGAGGCCCAGAAGATCGTGGAACTCGGCAACCAGGCCGGTGAGGGCTGGTACCTGGTCGGCGAGATGGTCGACATGATCCGCGGCGATGTCCCCAACATCGCCTGCGTCCAGCCCTTCGCCTGCCTGCCGAACCACGTCACCGGACGGGGGATCTTCCGGGAGCTGCGACGTCAGTACCCGCAGGCCAACATCGTCTCGGTCGACTACGACCCCGGCGCCTCCCAGGTGAACCAGCTCAACCGGATCAAGCTCATGGCGGCCACCGCCAGGGACCGCAACGCCGCACCGGCCGAGGACATCCCGACCTCTCCGGCGACCGCCCCGGTAGTCCCTCAGGAACTCGCCGAAGTCTGATCCACCGCGGTCGGCCCGGGGTAGTGTGGGCCCTGTCTGGATACCCCATGGGGGTTTATCGAGAAGGGTTCTCGCCATCATGTCTGAGCACCGCGATCCGACCGAGCGGCACGAGCGGCACAGCTGCGGGGAGGACGCCGGGCATCTGGCTCACTCCCCCGGTGGGTCTCACCGCAATCCTGACTCGCACGGGGTCTCTGGCCCGGACGGGGGCTCTGGCCCGGAGGGGTCTGGCCCCTGGACGATCTCGGGGGCGCACGGGCCATCGGACACCCGGACAACCTCGGGGGCGGAGTCTGTGCCGGGCTCTCACAGGCTGCCGGATCCCTCGGCGCAGAACTCCTCGGCGGTGCAGCGTCCCGGGCATCAACACGATGAACACCAGCGCGATGAGCACCGGCACGGAGGACACCAGCATGGTGGGCACGGTGTCTCGCGGAGGCGGTTGTCCGCCGCCCTGGCGGTGACCGTAGTCGTCCTGGTCCTCGAACTGGTCGGTGCGTCCATCTCCGGGTCTCTGGCCCTGGCGGCCGATGCCGGACACATGGCGGTGGACTCCACAGGGTTGGTGGTGGCTCTGATCGCCACCGTGCTGATGGCCCGGCCCCGCGACGACCGGCACACCTGGGGCTGGGAGCGATCGGAGATCATCGCGGCCGCGCTCCAGGCCGGAATGCTGGTGATCATCTGCCTGATGGTCGCCTGGGAGGCGATCCAGCGGCTCGCATCCCCGACGCCGCTGGACCCGTTGCCGATGCTGGCGATCGGAGTCATCGGACTGGTCGCCAATGCCGTGTCCCTGTTCATCCTGGCCGGGGGGCGTGGGGACTCCCTCAACATGCGCGCGGCCTTCCTGGAGGTGGCCAATGACGCACTCGGGTCACTGGCCGTCATCGTCGCGGCGATCCTGGCGCTCACCACCGGCTGGCACACCGGTGACGCGGTGGCCTCCCTGTTCATCGCCGTGCTGATGGCACCGCGGGCGGTCGTGTTGTTGAGACGGTCGTTGCGCATCCTCATGGAGGAGACTCCCGAGGGTCTGGATCTGGCGATGGTGCGCGACCACATCCTGTCGATCCCGGGGGTTGACGACGTCCACGACCTCCACGTCACGACCATCTCCACCGGAAATGTCTCCCTCACCGCCCACCTGACGGTGGCCCCCGAGGTCGACGAGCCGGGAAGTGTGCTGATCGTCCACGCTCTGGAGGACTGTGTGGCCTCGCACTTCCCGGTGCCCGTCACCCACTCCACCGTCCAGATCGACTCACCGCAGCACCGGGACCACGAGCGGCTGCGCCACTGATCCTTGGGGTACTCGCCCGCGGTTCTGCCGTGTGTCGGCCGTGTCTCGACGTCACCCCTCATCGGCACCGGTCGACCGAGTCGCGAGGTCGCCCAGCGGACCGCTTCTGTCCGATAACAGAGGTCTGGTCGACTTCGGCGCAATAGACGCACCCAAACTCGACCACACCCTGTAGCCCTCCCGGGATCAGGACCACTCACCACGAGCCAGCCACACTCAACATCCAGCCATGTCCCGAAGGCTGTTCGCCTCACCACTGATCGTCGACGGCCCGGCTCAACCCGGTGCCCAGCAAAGGAACTGCGTCCGCGACGCGAGGTCTGGTCGACTTCGGGGCAGTACACGCACCCAAACTCGACCACACCCATCCAGGATCACGCCATGAAGGCTGGCTCAGTTCCTGCTGTGAACGCCCCTGATGAGGACCTGGTCTGGCCACCGAGGCTTGCCGCGTGGTCGCTGCCCGCATCTTCAAGCGTCGTCGACACTCGGGCACAGTCACAGCGGACCCGGTGGATGTTCGCCGGGCCCTTCACCGTGACGTCGAGCCGATCGTGATCCCGGCCCGTCACTTCTCCGGTGCGACAGGCCGGTCTTCTGCTCTGCTCGCGAGTCGGTGGGTGTGACCGTTGACAACGGCGAAGCGCATACCGGTGGGCGAGGTCCACAGGTAGAGGCCCTGGGCAGGCTGGACGACAGTCCAGGACCCCGCGGTCTTGGCTCGATGCTCGGATCGGGAGAGCGGGCCGAGGTTGGAGGTTCGCGTCTGGCCCCCAGCAGCTGGACCATCGCGGCCGCCGGGCCGGTACGGCTCGGTGTGGTCCAGATCACAGGTCCACGATCTGAGACTCGAGTTGGGGGAACACCGAGGTGTCCTCCCGAATCTGCATCTGCATCCTCATCCGGGTCGGGATCCGGTAGCCGTCGAAGGACAGGTCCTGGTTGAGATCGATGACCGGGATCGCCCGGATCCTGAAGTGCCCCAGCAGATCGGCCAGCTGGCTCACCAGCACCGGCCCCACATCACCGCCACGGGTTGTCACCTCCGCGAGCCTGCCGGCCCACGTCGTGGGGTCGAGGTCCTCGGCACTGATGTGCACCACCACATCGGCCAGCGGCAGCACCGGCGCCGGGCTCGCGCTCGAGAAGACACCGGTCCGTGAACCACCGCGGCTGTCGTCGGAACCCTCCCCGCCGTCGCCCTCGGGAAGATAGGGGGTGGCCATCATCTCCATTGCCACAGCCCTGAGAAATGGCAGAGAATCCTGGGCGCCCTCGGCAATCAGGTGATCTGCCAGTCGCCCCAGGGAATCCTCCAGGTGCAGCGCCGATTTCGTGCCGATCCTGGCGAACACCATGGATGTGGAGTCACCGTTGTGCCTGATCCTCACATACTTCTCGGCCCGGGCCTCCCTGGCCTTCTTGAGGGCCAAGGCCTTGTCGGCTGTGACGATGTATCCCCGGGCCTTCTTCTCGATCCTGCTGAATCCCACTCCTGAATCCCAGTGGTGCGACAGTTTTCGGTCCACCTCCAGAGCACCGTCCAGACCGAGCTCCCGGCAGGCCGACACGATCCTGCGAGCCTGCCACACCTCCAGGTGCAGATCCTGAACCGCCTGCCACATCACCGGGTGGCGGGAACGCAGGCTCGCAGCATCATGCACCAACCGCCATGCCACCGGTTCGGAGACTCCCAGAGCAGCCGCGACCTCCAGGGCCACGAACTGCCCAACCTCCCCGGCACCTGCAGCCCCCACCGGGACACGGCGCTCGGCCGCTGGATGTTCGACCCCCCAGCCTGTCGGGAAGGGCCCACATGTCGATCATCTCGAGCACCGCGCGAAACTTCTCCACCTCGGCCCGTCGAACTATTCTCTGCGCATTGGCCAGACGTTTCCTGGCCGACCGGACGGCAATTCCTCCTGCCCAGTCATCAAGTGGTTCGGTGTCCATGGATCAATTACACCAACGACCACTGACACTTCTGACTCCCAGAAACCCGTTGATCTCAGAATGCGGACAATCTCTGGAACTATTCTCCAGCAGAAGGATCGGACTGCGAAATCAGCTCACCACTGGCCGACAACGCCTGGGTGCAGGTCATCTGCCGGGGGCTGCCAGGCCGCGGAGTCGGCGTCGACCTGGTCACCGGAACGGATGTCCTTGACCTGGTCGGACCCCACTTGGCCAAGTCGTCCCGGGAACCACACGAAGGGGATCCCCCGCCGGTCGGCGTGCTTGATCTGCTTGCCGTACTTGTCGGCCCTGGGCGCCACCTCGCAGGCGATGCCCCGGGCGCGCAGGGACCGCGCCACATCCTCGGAGACGCCCCTCTCCTCCTCGGTGTTCACCGCCACCAGCACCGCGCTGGGCACCGTCCGGGTGGAGGTGAGCTGCCCCTTGGAGATCACCGGCGCCAGCAGGCGGGTGAGGCCCAGCGAGATGCCCACCCCCGGGTAGGTGTGCTTGCCGTCGGAGGCCAGGGAGTCGTAGCGGCCGCCCGAGGACACCGACCCCATCGACTCGTGACCGACCAGCTCGGTCTCGTAGACGGTGCCCGTGTAGTAGTCCAGGCCACGGGCGATCTTGAGGTCGGCGACCATCCGGCCCGGCACCGCCCTGTTCACTGCGGTGACGACCCGGTTCAGGGAGTCCAGCCCTTCCTCCAGCATCTCGTTGGACACCCCGAGATCGCGCACCTGGTCGATGAAGGAGTGGTCGGCCGAGCAGATCCCGGCCAGCGCCACGCACTTGTCGGCCTGGTGGTCGCTCAGCCCGAGCTCCTCGGTGAGCAGCTCGTGGACCGCCTCGGGCCCGATCTTGTCGTACTTGTCGACCCGCTGGAGGACGCCGGCGGGCTCCTCGATACCCAGCCCCCGGTAGAACCCCTCGGAGAGCTTGCGGTTGTTGACGTGCATCAGCACCGGCGGGAATCCCAGCTCGGTGTGCAGCCTCTCGAGGGCCTCCAGCATCACCAGGGGGGCCTCGACGTCGTGGTGCTCGGCCAGCGTCTCGGAGCCGACGATGTCGATGTCGGCCTGGCTGAACTCGCGGTAGCGGCCCTCCTGGGGCCTCTCACCCCGCCACACCTTCTGGATCTGGTAGCGGCGGAAGGGGAAGTCCAGGTGTCCGGCATTCTCCAGCACATAGCGGGCGAAGGGCACCGTGAGATCGAAGTGCAGACCGAGCTGGTCCTTGTCGCGATGGGAGTCGTGCTCATCGGCCTGCAGCCGACTCACCACGTAGACCTCCTTGTCGATCTCCCCCTTGCGGGTCAGCGACTCCATCGTCTCGACCGCCCGGGTGGTGATGGGGGCGAACCCGTGGAGCTCGAAGGTCTCCTCAAGAATCCGGACGACGTGGTTCTCCACCATCTGTCCCTGGGGCAAGAACTCGGGGAAACCGGACAACGGCTTGAGGCGGGGCATGAAGGATTCCTTCTGATCTGGGAGATGAGATCGGGTTGACGATGAGTAGGGGCGGTACGACCTGAGATGGTCAGTCTAGAAGCCGGGATCGTGGATGGCGTCGATGGCCCACGGCCCGGGGTGCCGGCGCAACTGCGGCCGGATCAGCCCAGGCCCTGGAGGTACGGGTTGGTCCTGCGCTCCTGGTCCATCGTGGTCGCCGGTCCGTGACCGGGCAGCAGGTGGGTCCTGTCATCGAGGGCGCCCACCACACGGGCGAGGCTGGTGGCCATCACCGAGGGGTCGCCCTCGGGCATGTCGGTGCGCCCCACCGATCCGGCGAAGACGACGTCCCCCGACATCATGATCGGTCCGTACTGCTCGTCGACCAGTCGGATCATCGAGCATCCCGGGGTGTGACCGGGGGCGTGCAGGAACTGCAGGTCGAAACCGGCCAGCTCGTGGTGGGAGTCGGGAGCCACATCGACGACCTCATCGGGCTCCTCCAGAGTGGTGGTGCCGTAGAACTGCTCGATGAGGGGGGCGGCCTCGGGCATCAGCGCGGCCATCGGGTCCGACAGCAGGTTGCGGTCGTCGACCGGGCACAGCACCGGAATGCGGTAGTCACGGCAGATCTCGCGGGCCGACCCGACATGGTCGATGTGACCGTGGGTCACCGCCACCGCAGCCGGCCGGAGCTGGTGCTCCGACAGCGCCCGGGAAAGCATCTCGAGGGCCCCGACACCGGGGTCGACGACGACGCAGTCGCTTCCGGGTCCGGCCGCCACGAGGTAGCAGTTGGCCTGCCAGGGGCCGGTGACGAAGGAGACGATGAGCACAACCGCCACAATATCGGGCAAGATGGCCCTCATGAGTCAGGTTGCAGGTCCGCAGTCATTCGGTCGAGTCGATGAGGACGGAACCGTCTATGTCCGCACCCCTGATGGGGAGCGGGCCGTTGGGCAGGTCCCGGATGTGTCCGGCGAGGAGGCGATCGCGTTCTTCGTCAGACGCTACAACTCCCTGGAGACGGAGGTGGGATTGCTGGAGTCGAGGTTGAAGTCCGGCCGGTTGTCCCCCGAGAACGCCCGCCAGGCCGCCGCGAAGCTGCGCACATCGATCCTTGAGGCCAACGCGGTGGGCGACCTGGCCTCGCTGGCCGCACGGCTGGACGCGCTGACCCCCGACATCGAGGCCCGCGCCGCCAGCCGCCGCGAGGAGAAGGCCGATGCCCAGGCCAAGGCACGCCAGGCCAAGGAGGAGATGGTCGGCCGGGCAGAGCAGATCGCGGCCGGCACCGACTGGCGCGGCGGGGTCACGAAGTTCCGGAACCTGCTCGACGAGTGGAAGAAGCTCCCCCGGATCGACCGGACCACCGACGACGAGCTGTGGCACCGGTTCTCCAGCGCCAGGACCACCTACACCAGGCGTCGCAAGGCCCAGTTCGCCGAGCAGAACGCGAAACGCGAGGATGCCCGCAAGATCAAGGAGGCCATCATCGAGGAGGCGGCCCCGCTGGCCACCTCCACCGAGTGGGGGCCCACCGCGCGGGACTTCCGCGACCTGATGGCCCGCTGGAAGGCCGCCGGCCCGGCGCCCCGCGAGGTCGATGACGCGCTGTGGAAGAAGTTCCGCAAGATCCAGGACACCTTCTTCGACGCCCGGACCGCCGCAATGAGCCAGCAGGATGAGGAGTTCCGGGGCAATCAGGAGGCCAAGGAGACCCTCCTGGAGGCCGCCGAGAAGCAGATCCTGCCGATCAGCGACATCAACGCCGCCAAGGAGCAGTTCCGCTCCTTCCTCGACCGGTTCAACGAGATCGGCAAGGTTCCGCGCGACGCGATCCGCCGGATCGACGCCCGGGTGCGCGACCTGGAGGAGAAGGTCCACTCCGCCGAGCAGGCCGAGTGGAAGCGCACCGATCCTCAGGCCCGCGAGCGGGCCGAGGAGACCGTCACGATGCTCCAGTCCCAGATCGACAAGCTCACCGCCGACGCCGAGAAGGCCGAGGCGGCCGGCAAGGACGCCGACGCCCGCAAGGCCCGCGAGTCCGTCCAGACCTACCAGAGCTGGCTGGACCAGGCCCGCAAGACCCTGGACGACTTCACCGCCTGACCTGCTGCTTCAGCGGCTGACCCGTTCGGCGATCAGCGCCTTGAGGGTCGCCACGTCGTCGGGCATCTCGACGACGTGGCGGGGCCGGTCCTCCAGCCCGTCGAACCGGGCGGGGCGCTCGGGACGGCGTCCCACCGCCTCCTCGATGGTGGCGGCGAACTTCACCGGCAGGGCCGTCTCCAGCACGATCATCGGCACCCCCGGCTGGACGTGCCGACGGGCCACCGTCACCGCATCGGCGGTGTGCGGGTCGATGAGGACGCCGTCACGACGGTCCACATCGGCGATCGCGGCCAGCCGGTCGGCATGACGCGAGGATCCCGAGACCAGACCGAACCGCTGCCTGAGGGTCTGGAACTCGGGTGTCCCCGACAGGTCGAACATCCCCTCGGCCACCAGCCTGTCGGCGAACAGCTCGCGGACCCTTCCGGCGTCGCGTCCGAGCAGGTCGAAGACGAACCGTTCGAAGTTCGAGGCCTTGGAGATGTCCATGCTGGGCGAGGACGTGGCCCTCGTCTCGGCGGCCGAGCGGACCCGGTAGACGCCGGTGTGGAAGAACTCGTCGAGGACGTCGTTCTCATTGGTGGCCAGCACCAGGGTGTCGATCGGCAGGCCCATCATCCGGGCCACATGGCCGGCCATGATGTCGCCGAAGTTGCCGGTGGGCACCGCGAAGGAGACCGGACCACCGGTGGTCGAGACCCGCAGCCAGGCCGCGACGTAGTACACCACCTGGGCGACCAGCCGGGCCCAGTTGATCGAGTTCACCGCGCCGATCTCGTAGCGGTGCTTGAACGCCAGGTCCGCCGAGACCTCCTTGACCAGGTCCTGGCAGTCGTCGAAGACGCCGTCGACGGCGATGTTGACGATCGACGGGTCGTCCAGACTGAACATCTGGGCCTGCTGGAAGGGGGTCATCCGCCCGGCCGGGGTGAGCATGAAGACCCGGATCCCAGCCAGCCCGCGCATCGCGTACTCGGCGGCCGAACCGGTGTCACCGCTGGTGGCGCCCAGGATCGTCAGCCCCCGACCGCGCCGGCCGAGCTCGAACTCGAAGAGCCGGCCGAGCAGCTGCATGGCGATGTCCTTGAAGGCCGCCGTCGGGCCTCCCGACAGGTGGGCCAGCCACAGGCCGCCGTCCAGCTCGGAGACCGGGACCACCTCGGGGCTGGAGAACACCCCCGGCCCGTAGGCCAGCTCGCACAGCCGACGCAGGTCGGCGGGGTCGATCCCGTCGATGAACAGGGACAGCACCGCCTGGGCCAGCCCCGGGTAGCCCTCGGTGGCCAGGACATGCCGCCACCGGTCGAGGGTCTGGTCGTCGGCCTGCGGGTAGTTCTGCGGCAGGTAGAGGCCCCCGTCGGGGGCCAGCCCCTCCAGGAGGATGTCCCAGAATCCGGGCCGGGGGTCGTCGGGCAGTCCGCGGGTGGAGAGATAACGCACGTCGCAAACCCTACCCACCCGGCCGGAGTGCCCGCCCCTCGCTCAGGACGTGGCCCCGATCGCGACGGGTCCCGCGATCAGGACTTGACGCGGAAGACGTCGTAGACACCGGAGATCCGGCGGATCGACTCGACCAGGTGCTTGAGATGGGTGGGATCGGGTGACTCGAAGGTGAGCTTGAGCCGAGCCAGATGGTTCTTCGAGGCGCTGACATTGGCCGACAGGATCGAGACCCCCTGCTCGGCGAGGATCTTCGAGGTGTCGAAGAGCAGACCGGAGCGGTCCAACCCCTCCACCTGGACGGTGACGACATACCCCTCGTCGGCCTCCCCGGCCCAGGACACCGGGACGATCCGCTCGGGGTACTGGAGCAGGTGTTTGGCGTTGCTGCAGTCGGTGCGGTGCACCGAGACCCCGTCGGAGCGGGTCACGAAGCCCATGATGGCGTCGCCGGGCAGCGGGGTGCAGCAGCGGGCCAGCTTCACCAGCATGTCGGGCTGGCCGTCCACCTCCACACCGGCCTCGGTGTGCCGGCGGTGCGGACGCGCAGCCACCTCGACGGCGGCGTCCTCCTCCTGCTCGGCACGGGTCTCCTCGACCCCTCCGCCCAGTGCGATGAGCCTCTCGACCACCGCCTGGGGGCCGATGTTGTGCTCCCCCACCGCGGCATAGAGGGAGTTGATGTCGCCGACCTTGAGGTCATCGGCGACCGCGGTGAGGTACTCCACGGTGAGCAGCTGCTGGATGTGCATCCGGTTGTGCCGGATCTGCTTGGCGATCGACTCCTTGCCCGCCTCGATGGACTCCTCGCGGCGTTCCCGGGTGAAGTGGGCCTTGATCTTCGAGCGGGCCCGCGGGCTGGTGACGAAGCTCAGCCAGTCGCGGCTCGGCCCGGCGTCGGGGGCGTGGGAGGTCAGCACATCGACCATGTCGCCGTTGGCCAGCTGGGTGTCCAGGGGCACCAGCTTCCCGTTGACCCGGGCGCCGATGCAGTGGTGGCCCACCTCGGTGTGCACCGAGTAGGCGAAGTCGACCGGGGTGGCTCCCTGGGGCAGTGACATCACGTCTCCCCTGGGGGTGAAGACGTAGACCTCGGTGGAGTTGATCTCGAACCTCAGGGAGTCGAGGAACTCGCTGGGGTCGGACTCCTCCCGCGACCACTGGTTGAGGCTGTGCACCCAGGACAGCTCGGCCCCGTCGGGCTGGACCCCCTTGCCCACCGAGTTGGGGTTCTCCTTGTACTTCCAGTGGGCGGCGACACCGTACTCGGCGCGCTGGTGCATCTCGTGGGTGCGGATCTGCAGCTCCACCGGACGCCCGCCGGGCCCCAGCACGGTGGTGTGCAGGGACTGGTACATGTTGTACTTCGGCATCGCGATGTAGTCCTTGAAACGCCCCGGGAGGGGGTTCCACCGGACGTGCATCACACCGAGGGCGGCATAACAGTCGCGGGGGGAGTCCACCAGGATCCGCAGCCCGACCAGGTCGTAGATGTCGGAGAAGTCGCGGCCGCGCACCACCATCTTCTGGTAGATCGAGTAGTAGTGCTTCGGACGTCCGTAGACGGTCGCCCTGATCCCGGCGTCGGCCAGGTCCTGGCGGACGATCTCGATGACCTCCTTGAGCTGCTTCTCCCGCTGCGGGGCCTGCTCGGCGACCAGGTGGACGATCTCGTCGTAGACCTTCGGCTGGGTGGTGGAGAAGGCCAGGTCCTCAAGCTCCCACTTGATGGCGTTGACGCCGAGTCGGTGGGCCAGCGGGGCGAAGATCTCCAGGGTCTCGCGGGCGATCCGGTTCTGCTTGTCGGGGCGAAGGAAGCCGATGGTCCGCATGTTGTGCAGCCGGTCGGCGAGTTTGATCACCAGCACCCGGATGTCGCGGCTCATCGCGATGACCATCTTGCGGATCGTCTCGGCCTTCGCCGAGGAGCCGTACTGCACCTTGTCGAGCTTGGTGACGCCGTCGACCAGCAGGGCGACCTCCTCGCCGAAGTCGGCGGTGAGCTGCTCCATCGTGTACGAGGTGTCCTCGACGGTGTCGTGGAGCAGGCCCGCGCACAGCGTCTGGTCGTCCATCCCGAGCTCGGCGAGGATCATCGCCACCGCCAGCGGGTGGGTGATGTAGGGGTCCCCGGACTTGCGGGTCTGGCCGCGGTGGTAGTGGTCAGCGGTCTCATAGGCCCGTTCCAGCAGGGCGATGTCGGAGCCGGCGTGGGAGGCCAGGACGGTCGAGATGAGGGGATCGAGGACCGCCTGGGCGGGCGCCTTGGGGGCGCGCCAGCGGACGATCCTCTCGCGCATCCTCATTCTGGGCTGCGGCGTCCCCTCGGCAGGCTGGGGACGCACCCGCCCGGGGGCACCGTGTCCGGTGCCGTAGGGCCCGTAGACGCTCTCCTCAGCCACGATGGACCTCCTTGTGCAGCCCGTGGGGTGGGCGCCAGTCTAGTGCCCTCCTTCTCAACTGTGCGGTGGCTGAGGAGTTGCCCGGTGCCGGGTCAGCGCACGGCGAACCACGATCACCGAGTCGCCGGCCTTCAACTTGTCGAGGGTGGGGTCGTAGAAGTTGCGCAGCGTCCCGTTGCGGACCACCGCAAGGACCCTCTCGTTGACGATGTCGGAGGGGCGTGCCCCCACCTCGTTGGCGCTGACCATCCGCTGGATGACCTCCATCCCGTGGGCGCTGGAGATGAGGTCGTCGACCACCTCGCCGACGTGCGGGTTGACGGTGGTCAGGCCCAGCAGTCGTCCCACCGCGTCGGCGGAGGTGACCACCGCATTGGCCCCGGACTCGCGCAGCAGGGGCAGGTTCTCCTCCTCGCGGCCGGCGACCACGATGTGGCAGCGGGCGTTGAGCTGGCGCACGGTGAGGGTGGTGAGGATGGCGGTGTCGTCGCGAGGCAGGGTGATGATCACCTCACGGGCCTTGGCGACCTCGGCGCGGCGCAGCAGGTCGCGGCGGGTGGCGTCCCCCTCGAAGGCGGCCAGTCCGTGCCGGTTGGCCTCGGCGACCGCGGTCCCCTTGGCGTCGATCACGACGATCCGGTCCGAGGGGAGGTCGTGGTTGAGCAGCGTCGCGATGGCGCTGCGTCCCTTGGTGCCATAGCCGATGACGACGGTGTGATTGCGCATATGCCTTCTCCAACTGGCGTCTCGCAGGCCCCGCCGGCCCTCATTGGCGAGCACCTCCAGGGTGGCCCCGACCAGCAGGACCAGGAATCCGATCCTCAGCGGGGTGACGACGATGGCGCTGATGAGCCGCGCCCACGGGGTGAGTGGGGTGATGTCTCCGTAGCCGGTGGTGGTGACGGTGACCGTCGAGTAGTACAGGGCGTCGATGAAGGTGATCGGCTGGTGGGTGACGTTGTCGATGTAGGAGCCCCGGTCGACGTAGACGATGACCGTGCTGATCCCCATCAGGACCAGTGCCAGCAGCGCCCGGCGTCCCAGCTCCACCAGGGGGCTGTGGGCCTTGAAGGGCATGCTCACCATGGCCCGTCGCCTCAACTGGCGACTGGTCTGGTCGAGCGGTTGCTCCTGGGACATGACGGGGCCCCGTTCAGCCCTTCACGATGGCGTGGAAGTGGTCGATGCCGGCATCCTGGAGCACCCGGCGCCCGCCCAGGGCCTCCAGTTCCATCAGCACCGAGACCTGGGCCAGCTCCACCCCGAGCTGGCCGAGCAGTCCGGCGGTGGCGGCCAGGGTGCCGCCGGTGGCGAGGATGTCGTCGACGATCATCACCCGGGAGCCGCTCGGGATGGCGTCCTGGTGGATGGTGAGGGTCTCCCGGCCGTACTCCAGGTCGAAGCTCTTCGAGAAGACCTCGCAGGGCAGCTTGCCCGGCTTGCGGACCGGCACGAAGCCGACCCCCAGGGCCAGTGCCACCGGGGCCGCGAAGACGAATCCGCGGGCCTCGATGCCGACCACCACGTCCAGATCCTCGGGGGCCGCCCGAACCAGCTCCTCGATCGCCGCCGAGAAGCCGTTGGGGCTTCCCAGCAGCGGGGTGATGTCCTTGAAGTCCACCCCGGGCTTCGGGAAGTCGGGAACGGAACGGATCAGACCGGCGATCAGGTCGGCGTTGCTGGCGGTCATTTCTTCCTCTGCGATCGGGTGGTGCGAGGGTTCTGGGACCGGTTCGAGGATCCGGACGGGGCATCGGCCCCCGGGACCGACTCGGGCAGGTCGGCGACGCCGGCCGCCTCGGTCCGGACCGTCTGGGCGCTCACCTTCGGGGCGTCCTGGGCGGCCTTGGCGCGGCGCCGCAGCACCGCCTCGGTGTGTGCGTGAACCTCCGGCTCGCGCTCGCGCAGCTGAGCCAGGATCGGGGTGGCGATGAAGATCGACGAGTAGGCGCCGACGATCATGCCGACGAACAGGGCCAGGCCGAGATCCTCCAGGGGTCCCGAGCCGAGCAGGAAGGCACCGGCGAAGAGCAGCGCGGCCACCGGCAGGACGCCGATGATCGTGGTGTTGATGGACCGGACCAGGACCTGGTTGACGGCCCGGTTGGCTCCCTCGGAGTAGGTGATGTCACGACTGTTCAGATCGGCGGTGTTCTCACGGACCTTGTCGAAGACCACCACCGTGTCGTACAGCGAGTAGCCCAGGATGGTGAGCACCCCGATGAGGGTCGAGGGGGTGACGGTGAAGCCGACCAGGGCGTAGACGCCGACCGTCACGATGATGTCGTGGAGCATGGCGATCACCGCCGAGACCGACATCTTCCACTCGCGGAAGTAGATCCAGATCAGCAGCATCACCAGGACCAGGAACACCGCCAGGGCCTGGAGCCCCTTGTTGGTGATCTGCTGGCCCCACTGGGCGCCGACATTGGAGTAGGTGACCGCACCGGAGTCGGCGTGGGTGGCGCGGGCGAGGGCCTCGCGGATCGTCACCGTCTCGGAGGGGCTGAGCGGGCGGGTCTGCACCCGGACGTAGTCAGACCCCACGGTGACGACCTCGGTGCCGTCCAGGTCGGAGACCCCCGAGGAGGTCACCGCCGAGCGCACCGTGTCGGTGGTCCCGGCGCTCACCGCCACCGGGGCGTTGAACTCCACGCCGCCGCGGAAGTCGATACCCAGGTTGAGTCCGCGGACCGCCAGTCCGAGGACGGAGATCGCGATGAGCACCGCGGAGAGGATGTACCAGACCTTGCGCCGTCCGACGAAGGAGTAGGAGATCGCGCCGGTGTACAGCGCATGGGCGAAGCCGGTCTTGCGCTCAGCCATCTCAGGCCTCCTTCTGGTCGAGGTGGGCAGTGGTGGAAGCCAGGCGGTGAGCGCGTCGGCCCAGCAGCTGGGCCTCGCTGACCCCCATGTGCGCGGGTTCCAGACCCGATCCTCGTCGTCCTCGACCCCAGAACTTGGTCCGGCCGAGGACCAGCATGATCGGATGGGTGAAGAAGAAGCAGATCAGCAGGTCGATCGCGGTGGTCAGCCCCAGGGTGAAGGCGAACCCCTTGACCTGGTCGACCGAGAGGATGAACAGGATGACCGCCGACAGCAGCTGGACGCCGTCGGCCATCGCAATGGTGCCGCGGGCCTTGCGCCACCCGGTGCTCAGCGAGGTGCGCAGGGTGCGGCCCTCGCGTATCTCGTCACGGATCCGTTCGAAGTAGACGATGAAGGAGTCGGCGGTGATGCCGATCGCCACGATGGCGCCGGCGACCCCGGCCAGTGACAGGGTGAATCCCATGGAATCCCCGAGCAGCACGACGGCCGCGTAGGTGAAGGCTCCGGCGATCAGCAGGGAGCTGATCACCACCAGCCCCAGACCGCGGTAGTAGATGATGCAGTAGGCGGCCACCAGCAGCAGGCCGACGAGGCCGGCGATCAGGCCGACCCGCAGCTGCTCGCCACCGAGGGTGGGCGAGACGGTGTCGACGCTGGAGGCGGTGAAGGACAGCGGCAGGGCGCCGTACTTGAGGATGCTGGCCAGTTCATCGGCGGACTGCTGGGTGAAACTGCCGGAGATCTCCGCCTGGCCGGTGGTGATGGGGCACGACGTGCCCTTGTTGCCGTCCAGCTGGGGGTAGGAGATCACCTTGCCGTCCAGGACCACCGCGAACTGGTTCTGCGGGCTCTGCTTGGAGCACAGGTAGGTCGTCGCGGTGCCGAAGCTCGTCGCACCGATCGAGTTGAAGGTGAGGTTCACGACGTAGGAGACGTTGCCCTCGGGGATGCCGGCGGTGGCCTTGGTGACCAGGGTTCCGGGCAGTGCCACCGGGGAGAGCAGGAACTTCATGTTCCCCTCGCGGTTGCAGGTCACCAGCGCGTCACCGTCCTGAGCGGTGACGTTCTGGCCGCACTTGTGATCGGTGAAGGCCTGCTGATCGGCCTCAGTGGGCTGCCAGGCCTGCGCGGCCTTCACCTGGTTGGCCTGGGCACCGGCGTCGGTGGGCGAGTAGGTCTTCGCCGAGGCCTTCGAGCTGGCCGGGGCGCTGGGCAGCCCGGTGGCGGTGGGAACCACCGTCGAGGGGGCGGTCGGCAGGCCGCTCGGCGCCGGCGCCTGGGCGGTGGATCCGGCCGATCCGCTGGCGGACGGGGTCGCCTGCACCTGCTGCTCGGCGTAGACGAAGCGGAACCCCAGCTGGGCGGTCTGACCGACCATCTCCAGCAGCTTGTCGGAGTTCACATTGGGCGCCGAGACGACGATGTTGCGGTCGCCGGAGGTCTTGACCGAGGACTCCCCCACCCCGAGTGAGTTGACCCGCTGCTGAATGATGTTGCGGGCCTGCTCGAGATTGGCCGATGACGGCGCCTTGCCGTCGCTGGTCCGGGCCGTCAGGGTGATCGTGGTGCCACCCTTGAGGTCCAGGCCGAGCCGCGGGGACCAGGAGTGGGTGGCGGCCATCAACCCGTACATCGCGGCGATGACCACCAGGAAGATGATGAGTGTCCTGCCTGGGTGGGGCTTGCGCTGAGTACTAGCCACGTATCGGAGTCCTTGGTCGGTGGTCAGGAGGCGCAGCCGTCTGGCTGTCGCCTCCTGCGTGAGAGGTGGGTCGGGAGTTCCCGGCCGGAAGACTACTCCGAGGGCTTGTTCTCGGTGGTGGGATCGCCGGTCGCGCTCTGGGCGGCGACCGGATCCCCGGACTCAGCGGCCGCTGACTCAACGGGGGCGGTCTCGACGGGGGCGACCTGCGGTGCGGCGGAGTCCACCGGAGCCGGCTCTGCGGTCTCACCGGCGAAGGAGAACTCCTCGTCGGCGGGACTGACGACCTTGTTGATGGCCTGCTTGACGACGACGATCTCGGCACCGGGGGCGAGCTCGACGATGGCCTGCTTGTCACCGACGTGGGTGAGGGTGCCGAAGATGCCGCTGGTGAGCATCACCCGGGCTCCCTCCACCATCGAGTTCTCCATGTCCTTGCGGGCGGCCTGCTGCTTCTTCATGTTTCGACGCGTGGTGAAACTCATCAGCCCCAGGAAGACGATGAGGATGATGACCATCGGCATGAGGCCGCCAAGGCCGGCGAGGAGTGGCATGTAAAGTCCTTTTCTTGAATCACGATTGCCCCGGACATGGTACCTGTCCGGACCAACGGATTCCTCCCGCGTTCGCTGTGGGGCAGCTGGGAGACGGCCCGAACCGGCTCAGAACAGCCCGGCCTCGCTGGCCGAGGTACTGGAGTCCGAGCGGTCCGGAGGGGTCAGACCCAGATGGGTCCAGGCCCGGTCGGTGGCCACCCGGCCGCGCGGGGTGCGCATCAGGAAGCCCAGTCTCACCAGGAAGGGCTCGGCCACCTCCTCGACGGTCTGCGGCTCCTCCCCCACGCTGATCGCCAGGGTCGACAGGCCGACCGGTCCGCCGCCGAACTTGACGCAGACGGCGTCCAGCACGGCCCGGTCCAGCCGGTCCAGGCCGAGCGGGTCGACCTCGTAGAGGTCCAGGGCGGCAGCGGCGCTGGCCGGGCTCACCGGTCCCGACCCGATGTTGACCTCGGCGTAGTCGCGGACCCGGCGCAGCAGCCGGTTGGCGATCCGCGGCGTCCCCCGGGACCGACCCGCGATGGTGGCCGCGGTGTCGGCCGCCAGGTCCACCCCCAGGACGCCGGCCGAGCGGGTGATGATGTCCTCCAGATCGGCTGGGTCGTAGAACTCCAGCTGGGCGGTGAAGCCGAACCGGTCGCGCAGCGGGCCGGGCAGCAGACCCGCCCGGGTGGTGGCACCGACCAGGGTGAAGGGCGGGATGTCGATCGGGATGGCGGTGGCGCCGGGCCCCTTGCCCACCACCACGTCGACCCGGAAGTCCTCCATCGCCAGGTAGAGCATCTCCTCGGTGGGCTTGGACATCCGGTGGATCTCGTCGAGGAAGAACACCTCGCCGGGAACCAGCGAGGAGAGGATGGCGGCCAGGTCGCCGGCGTGCTGGATCGCCGGACCCGAGGAGATCCGGATCGGAGCACCCATCTCGGCGGCGATGATCATCGCCAGGGTGGTCTTGCCCAGCCCGGGGGGTCCCGACAGCAGGACATGGTCGGGGGTGGTCTGGCGTGCCCGGGCGGCCTCCAGCACCAGTCCCAGCTGGTTGGAGACCCGTGGCTGGCCGCGGAAATCGGCCAGTGCACCGGGCCGAAGAGCAGCCTCCTCGGCCTTCTCGGGTGGCTCGGCCCAGGGATCGACCGGCGAGTTCTCCATTACCCCTCTTCCTCCTCAGGCGGCCGCAGCGGGCCGCTCAGAGATCACGATAGTCAACGGCACCGACACTCCCCCGGCGTGCTGGGGCCGGCCGGGCGGCTCAGCTGGCGAGGCTTCTGAGGGCCGCCCTCATGAGGACCCCGATCGAGACGTCGGGATCCTCGGTGCGCATCCCGGCCACCGACTCGGCGGCCCGTTCGGCGTCGCGGGTCGACCAGCCCAGACCGGTGAGTCCGTCGACCACCTGTTCCCGCCAGGGTTCGGCGCCCGGCACCGCGGCCGGGGCTCCTCCGGCGGCAGCGGCCCCCGAGGAGATCATCGGGGCGCGGTCCTTGAGCTCCAGGATGAGCTTTGCGGCGCCCTTGCGTCCGATACCGGGCACCCGGCACAGTGCGGCGGCGTCCTCTCCCGCCAGGGCGGCTGCCAGCTGGTCGGCGTCCAGGACCGACAGCATCGCCATCGCGAGTTTCGGTCCGACCCCCGAGGCGGTCTGGACCAGTTCGAAGGCGTCCCGGTCCGCGGCGGAGACGAACCCGTGCAGGGTCATCGAGTCCTCCCGGACCACCAGGCTGGTCTCCAGGGCCAGCTGGGAGCCGGTCCGGGCGGCGGCCGCGGTGGCCGGCGGGCAGCTCACCCGCAGGCCCACCCCCGAGATGTCCAGCACCACCCAGGTGGGGCCGGCGGTGGAGACGGTGCCGCGAAGATGCGAGATCAACGTGCCAGATCCTTCCATGAACGGGCTCTGCGCCCGGTGACGGCCCGCTGGGCCTCGGCCGCGGCCTGCAGACGCTGGTCGGCCCCGCCGCGCCAGATCTGGCAGATCGCCAGGGCCACCGCGTCGGCGGCGTCGGCGGGTCGGGGGGCCTTGTCCAGGTGCAGGACACGGGCCACCATCAGCCCCACCTGGGACTTGTCGGCCCGACCCGACCCGGAAATCGCCGCCTTGACCTCACTGGGGGTGTGCAGGGCGACCGGAAGTCCGTGCCGGGCCCCCACCACCATCGCCAGCCCGGCGGCCTGTGCGGTGCCGGTCACGGTGGACCTGTTGTGCTGGGCGAAGACCCTCTCGATGGCCACCTGGTCGGGGCGGTAGGTGGTGCACCACTCCTCCAGCTCGTCGTGGATGTGCAGCAACCGGCGGGAGGTGTCCTGGTCAGCCGGGGTGCGGATGACGCCGACGGCCACCAGTCTCAGCTGGCGGCCGTAACCGCCCTCGACCAGGGCCACCCCGCACCGGGTCAGGCCGGGATCGACCCCCATCACCCGCATCAGCCGGCGGTCGGAGGCGGTGACCCGGTTGAGCCTCTGCACCGGCCCGCGCCCGGGCCCACGACCCGGCGAGGGCTCCGGCGTACCGGTCAGTCCTCGTCCTCGTCGATGGCGGCAGCCACCTCGGGGGTGACGTCGGCATTGGAGAAGACGTTCTGGACGTCGTCCAGGTCGTCGACGGCGTCCAGGATCTTGAACAGCTTGCGGGCGTCGTCGACGTCGACGGGCTGCTCGAAGTCGGCGCGGAAGGAGACCTCGGCGGAGTCGTAGTCGATGCCGGCGGCCTGGACGGCCTTGCGGACCTCGACCACCACATTGGGGTCGGAGATGATCTCGAAGGAGTCGCCGTCGTCGACGATGTCCTCGGGCTCGGCCTCCAGGGTGGCCTCGAGCAGGTCGTCCTCGCTGACCGTTCTGGTCACCGTCCGGCGGCCCTCCTCGACGTCATAGCTCTTGGGGACCTCGACGACCCCCTTGCGCTGGAAGAGCCGCTGGACCGACCCGCCGTCGGCCATCGTGCCGCCGTTGCGGGTGACCGCCACCCGCACGTCGGAGACGGCGCGGTTGCGGTTGTCGGTGAGGCACTCGATGAGGATCGCGATCCCGGCCGGGCCGTAGGCCTCGTACATGATCGTCTCGTAGGACACCGCGTCGGAGCCCGCACCGGATCCGCGCTTGACGGCGCGGTTGATGTTGTCATTGGGGACCGAGTTCTTCTTCGCCTTCTGGATGGCGTCGAAGAGGGTCGGGTTGCCCGACGGGTCTCCTCCTCCCACCCGGGCCGAGACCTCGATGCTCTTGACCAGTTTGGCGAACAGCTTGCCGCGCTTGGCGTCGATGGCCGCCTTCTTGTGCTTCGTGGTGGCCCACTTGGAGTGACCGCTCATGGACGCGCCTCCTGATGTCTGAAGTGGATGTGCACAGTTCGATGACTTCGGCGCTGCTGCGGAGCAGCACCCGACTTCGGCACTGCTGCGGAGCAGCACCCGAAACCGGCGCGGAATCCTCCCCGCGCGAACGACCCTTTAGTTTACACCGGGGTCTGGAGGGTCGCTCAGACCCGGGCGGACTGCCCCCGGCAGACCGTCATGGCGTCGGGCAGGGTGAAATTGCCCAGGTACAGGGCGGTGCCGACGATCGCGCCCTCGACGCCGATCGGCACCAGTCCGCGCAGCCGACGCAGGTCCTCCAGGGTGGAGATCCCGCCGGAGGCGACCACCTTGCCCTGGGTGCGGGCGCACACCTGACCCAGTAGTTCGTAGTTGGGGCCGGTGAGCATCCCGTCGCTGTTGACGTCGGTGACCACGTAACGGCGGCAGCCGGCCTCCTCCAGGCGGGCCAGCACCTCGAGCAGCCGACCGCCCTCCTGGGTCCAGCCGCGGGCCGCCAGCCGGTCCCCGCGGACGTCCAGGCCGATCGCCACCCGGTCGCCGAACTGGGCCACCGCCTCGTCGCACCACTGCGGGTTCTCCAGGGCGGCGGTGCCGATGTTGACCCGGCTGGCCCCGGCCGCCAGGGCCGCGTCCAGGCTGGCCTGGTCGCGGATACCGCCGGAGACCTCGACATTGATCCCCATCTCGCCTACCACCCGGCGGATCAGTTCGGTGTTCGAACCCCGGCCGAAGGCGGCGTCCAGATCGACCAGATGGATCCACTGGGCTCCCTGGGTCTGCCATCTCCGGGCCGCCTCCAGGGGGTCCCCGAAGACCTTCTGGGTGCCGGCCACCCCTTGCTGGAGCTGGACGGCCTGACCGTCCTGGACGTCGACAGCTGGAAGCAGAATCAGTTCCTCAGTCACGTCTCGACCCTACCAATGGGAGTGGATCGGGCCGGTTCGCGACACATCGCGGCCCGGTGGACGCCACGGACCCGACCGGTGCCGGTCGACTCAGTCCTCGTCGAGGAGGTCCAGCCAGTTCCTCAGCAGTCGGGCGCCGGCCGCCCCGGACTTCTCGGGGTGGAACTGGGTGGAGCAGATCGGGCCGAGCTCGGTGGCCGCCACGAACTCGGCGTCCTGGTGGCGGCAGGTGGTGATCCCGGTGTGCGGTGAGTCGACCAGCACCCCGTAGGAGTGCACGAAGTAGAACCGCTGGTCCTCGATGCCGGCGAACAGCCGGCTGCCGGGGCACGGCGTGACGGTGTTCCATCCCATGTGCGGCAGTCTCTCGGCGGGCAGCATGCTCACCGATCCGGGCAGCAGCCCGAGGCATCCGACCGGTTGGTCGCGCTCCTCGCCGTCCTCGAAGAGCATCTGGTGACCCACGCAGATGCCCAGCAGGTGACGTCCGGCGTCGACCCAGCCGGCCGCCAGTTCGTCGCCTCCCATCGCCCGCAGTCCGGCCATGCAGGAGGCCAGCGCGCCGACCCCGGGCAGCACCAGGGCGTCGGTGCGCTCCAGCTCGTCGACGGCCGAGGACAGCACCACTTCGGCGCCGGCCCGGGACAGCGCCCGGCAGGCCGAGTGCAGGTTCCCCGAGCCGTGGTCGATGACCCCGACTCTCACCACCGCGGTCATGAGTTACCTCCTGTGACATCTGTGGGGCGGCCCGACAGGGGCCCCGGGCACGGTTCAGGCGTTGAGCGTTGTTTCAGGCGTTGGGCCTTGTTCAGGCGTTGAGGGTGCCCTTGGTGCTGGGTATCCGCCCGGCCATCCTGGGGTCGGGGGCCAGGGCGATCCGCAGAGCCCGCGCCAGGGCCTTGTACTGGGCCTCGCAGATGTGGTGCGGGTCGCGTCCGGCGAGCAGTCGCAGGTGCACGCACAGCCCGGCATTGGTGGCCAGGGACTCCACCACGTGGTAGGTCATCGACCCCTGGTAGGCCACCCCGGATCCGCCGATCCGCACGGTGACCTGGGACTCCGGCTCCCCGCTGCACACCACATAGGGTCGACCGGCGACGTCGACGACGCACTGGGCCAGCGCCTCGTCCAGGGGGACGGTGGCGTCCCCGAAGCGGGTGATGCCGGCCTTGTCCCCCAGCGCCTCACCGATCGCCTGACCCAGCGCGATGGCGGTGTCCTCGATGCTGTGGTGGCCGTCGATCTCCAGGTCCCCGGTGGTGCGGATCCGCATGTCGATCCCGGAGTGCTTCGACAGGGCGGTGAGCATGTGGTCGTAGAACCCCACCCCGGTCGAGATGGTCGACTCACCGGTGCCGTCCAGATCGATCGAGACGTCGACCTGGGACTCCGAGGTGTTGCGGACCACGTGTGCTGTGCGACTCATCAGGACCGTCCCTGGGAGGAGGTGCGGACATGTTTCTTGGAGCTGATCGCCTCTGAGTCGGCGACCTTCATCATCTCGGCGTGGGGTGCGATCTCCAGGACCGCGCGCTGGAAGGCGTCGACCTCGGCGGGGGTACCGGCGCACACCCGCAGGTACCCCTCGGGGCCGACCTCGCGGATCAGGACGCCGTGCTCGAGGAACTCGGCCCACACCGCGTGGCGGTCGACGAATCGTCCGAAGAGCAGGAAGTTGGACTGGCTGGGCACCACGGCGAAGCCGCGCATTCGCAGCCACTCCTCCATCCCGGCCCGGGTCTCGCGCAGCTCGTCCACCCTGGCCAGCATCTCGGGGGCGTGCCGCAGAGCCACCCGGGCGACGGTCTGGGTGGTCGCCGACAGGTGGTAGGGCAGCCGGACGATCCGCAGCGCGTCGATCACGGCGGGGGCGGCGACCGCGTAGCCGACCCGGCCGCCGGCCAGCGCGAAGGCCTTCGACAGGGTGCGCACCACGATCAGTCGGCCGTACTTGGGCAGCAGGGCGATCGCGGAGTCCTCGGGGGTGTCGTTGAACTCCTGGTAGGCCTCGTCGACCACCACGATGGCGTCGGTCCCGGCGCACACCTCGTCGATGACGGCCACCGGGGTGGCGGTGCCGGTCGGATTGTTGGGGGTGGTGATGAGGACCACATCGGCCCTGACATCCCGGATCGCGGTGAGGACCCGCTCGGCGTCCAGGCCGAAGTACTCGTCGCGGGGGACGGTGACGTAGTCGGTGTGGGTGTTGCGGGCGTACTCGGGATACATCGAGTAGGTGGGGGTGAAGGTCAGCAGGGTGCGACCCGGCCCGCCGAAGGCCTGGAGGATCTGGGTCATCACCTCGTTGGAGCCGTTGGCCGGCCAGACCTGGTCGGCCCCCACCCCGAACCCGATGTACTCGGCCAGATCGGTGCGCAGCCCGGTCGCCTCGCGGTCGGGGTAGCGGTTGAGCCCGGCGGCCTGTCTGGCCACCTCGTGGGCCATGTCGCGACGCACCGCCTCGGAGGGCGGGTAGGGGTTCTCGTTGACGTTGAGACAGACCGGGACGTCCAGCTGGGGGGCGCCGTAGGGCTCCTCCCCCACCAGTTCGGGGCGCAACGGCAGCTCGGCCAGGGTGATCGGGTTCACCCGGGCGATGGCGGTGGGCACGGCGTCGGAACTCATCGGCCCCTCCTGACGGTGATGGCGTTGGCGTGGCCGGGGAGGTTCTCGGCGAGCGCGAAGGCCTCCACGGGGGCCGAGAGCTGGTCCAGGCCCTGCTTGTCGTAGTGGATGACGTGGACCGCCTTCATGAAGCTGCGCACCGACAGTCCCGAGGAGTAGGCCGCCGAGCCGGCGGTGGGCAGCACGTGGGTGGAGCCGGCCGAGTAGTCCCCCAGCGAGACCGGGGACCAGGGGCCGACGAAGATCGCCCCGGCGTTGTGCACCCGGGCGGCCACCTTCTCGGCGTCGGCGGTCTGGATCTCCAGGTGCTCGGACCCGTATCCGTCGACGACCGCCAGACCCTGGTCGATGTCTCGGACCAGCACGATCGCCGACTGCTCGGAGCCCAGCGAGGTGCGGATCCGGTCGGTGTGCAGGGTGGCCGCGACCATCGGCTCCAGCTCCTCGCGGACCCTGTCGGCCAGCTGCGGCGAGTCGGTGACCAGCACGGCGGCGGCCAGCGGGTCGTGCTCGGCCTGGCTCATGAGATCGGCGGCCACGAAGCGCGGGTCCGCGGTCTGGTCTGCCAGGATGGCGATCTCGGTGGGACCGGCCTCCGAGTCGATGCCGACCACCCCGCGCAGGTGGCGCTTGGCGGCCACCACGAAGACATTGCCGGGTCCGGTGACCATGTCGACGCGGGGACACAGGTCCGGCACCCCGTAGGCGAACATCGCGATCGCCTGGGCGCCGCCCACTGCGTAGACCTCGTCGATGCCGAGGATCTCGCACAGAGCGAGGATGTTGGGGTGCGGCAGCCCGCCGAACTCCGCCTGGGGCGGGGAGGCCACCGCGATCGAGGAGACCCCGGCCACCTGGGCGGGGACGACGTTCATGATGACGCTGGAGGCGAGCGGGGCGAACCCGCCCGGAACGTAGAGGCCGACCCTCTCGACCGGGATGATGCGCTGGCTGACCTCGGCTCCCGGGGCCAGTTCCACCGGGGCCGAGGAGGTCTCCAGCTCGGCCTCCTCGCACACCTCCCGGCGGCGTCGGATGGACTCGGTGAAGGCGGATCGGAGGGTGGGGCTGAGCTCCTCGGCGGCTCGGGCCAGGGCGTCGACCGGGACCCTCAGCGACTCGGGTTCGACGTGGTCGAACTTGGCGCTGAACTCGCGCAGCGCCTGTTCGCCCCGGGTGCGCACCTGATGGCAGACGTCGACGACGGCCGTCATGGCCGAGTCGACGTCCACATCGGCACGGGGCACGATGGTCCGGTAGTCGTCTGGGTCGGTGTCGGTGAGGTCCACGGTGCGAATCACATCACCAGCTTAGTGATCGCGGTCGGTGACCTGCGATCCGTCTCTGGGTGCGGTCACCTCGGCCGGTGCAACCGGACGTGAGGACCGGGCCCGTCGCTCGGCGGCGTCCCAGCCGAGCAGGGACATCACCAGCACCGGCAGCAGGGCGGCGAAGGGCCACACCAGCACGGGCGTCCAGCTGCGCAGTGCCAGATCGATCGGGACGACGTCGCCGGCCCTGGCCCCCGAGATCCGCACCGCGAACCCGTCGGGACCGACCAGCACGCCGATCCACCAGCAGACCAGGGAGGCCAGCAGGGCCGAGACGGCGGCCAGCGGCACCACCAGGGCGCCCCGGCGGCCGAACCACCACCAGGTCACCAGGCCCAGCAGGAGGCCGGCGACCAGCCCGGTGAGGCAGTACCCGGCGTCGGAGGAGAACACCCCGGCCAGTCCGCGCTCGGTGATGCTGGCCGATCCGTCGGAGGCGATGGTGTAGGTCGGCAGCCTGGTGGAGGCGTTCCACACCAGACCGGACAGCCCGCCGAGCACGACGCTGACCCCCAGCAGCAGCACGATCCGGCGCAGCAGCAGGGCGTTGTCGGCGGCGCGGGCCACCAGGGGATGGGTGGAGGCCACCGCCCTGGCTCGCTGGGGGGCCGGCGGACTGGAGGGAGTCGCGGGACGGGTGGATTCACTTGAGGTGGACATCTGTCACCGTCCCGGGATGCAGGAGGGCCCGAGCAGGGCCTTGAGGTCGGCCATCAGGGGTTGGTCGCTGGTCACCTTGAGGGCGTCCGCCAACCGGAAGACGGTGGTCTGGCGACTGGGCTCCTGGAGCTGCAGGTGCACCTCGCAGGCGCCGGGATGGCGGCGCAGCACCGATCTCAGGTCCGCCACCACCTTCGGGGTGCAGCGGCCCGATCTCAGCGAGATGGTCACCGGTGCGTTCCCGGACTCGGTGAGATCGAGGATCCACACGTCGGAGGCGGCCATCTCGGCGGTGTCGTCACGTTCGCGCACCCGGCCGCGGATCTTGAGGATGGTGTCCACCCCCAGCAGCGGCTCGACCCGCTGGTAGACCTTCGGGAAGCAGGCGACGGTGATCGCGGCATCCAGGTCCTCGATGGTCAGCGAGGCCCAGATGTCACCGTTCTTGGTGGTCCGCCGGACGATCTGGGTGACCATTCCGGCGATCTCGTACTGGCCCTCGCGGGGTCCGTCGGGGGCGATCAGATTGGCGATCGGGATGTCCCGTTCGGCCTCCAGGGCCGACTCCAGGCCGTGCAGCGGGTGGTCGGAGACGTAGAGCCCGAGCATGTCGCGCTCGAAGGCGAGTTTGGTGCGGCGGTCCCAGTCCTCCTCGGGCACCACCCTCTCGACCCCCAGCTGGGCGGGTTCGGATCCACCTCCCATCCCGAACAGGTCGTCCTGGCCGTTGGCCTCGTTGCGCTTGAGGTCGATGACGGCGTCCACCGCCTTCTCGTAGACATTCATCAGGCCGCGGCGGGAGTGGCCCATCGAGTCGAAGGCGCCGGCCTTGATGAGGGACTCGATGGCCCTCTTGTTGCACACGTCGATGGGCATGTTGTCGAGGAACTCGAAGAAGTCGTGGGCCGGGCCGTGCGCCTCGCGGGCCTCGATCATCGAGTCGACCAGGTGCTCGCCGACATTGCGGATGGCGCCGAGCCCGAAACGGATGTCGGTGCCGACGGCGGTGAAGGCCAGCGAGGAGGCGTTGACGTCGGGGGGCAGCACCTTGATGTGCTGGGCCCTCATGTCGGCCAGGTACATGGCCATCTTGTCCTTGTCGTCGCCGACGCTGGTGAGCAGCGCGGCGCCGTACTCGGCCGGGTAGTTGGCCTTGAGGTAGGCCGTCCAGTAGGACACCAGCCCGTAGCCGGCGGCGTGGGACTTGTTGAAGGCGTACCCGGCGAAGGGCACCATGACATCCCACAGCGCCTGGATCGACTCGTCGGAGTAGCCGTTCTTGCGCATCCCGGCCTGGAAGGGCACGAAGTTCTCGTCCAGGATGTACTTCTTCTTCTTGCCCATCGCCCGGCGCAGCAGGTCGGCGCCGCCCAGGGTGTAGCCCGCCAGCTTGCGGGCGATAGACATGATCTGCTCCTGATAGACGATCAGGTGGTAGGTCGGTGCCAGGATCTCGTCGAGGGCGTCCTTCAGCTCGGGATGGATCGGGGTGATGGGCTGGCGGCCGTTCTTGCGCTCGGCGTAGTTGATGTGCGCGTTGGCGCCCATCGGGCCGGGCCGGTACAGCGCGATGACGGCAATGATGTCGTCGAAGTTGGTGGGCCCCATCAGGCGCAGCAGGGAGCGCATCGCGGTGCCGTCGAGCTGGAAGACGCCGAGGGTGTCGCCGCGGGCCAGCAGCGAGTAGGTGTTGGCGTCGTCCAGCGGGAGCTTCTGCAGGTCCACCTCCTCGCCACGGTTGGCGCGGATGATCTTGAGGCAGTGGTCCATGATGCCGAGGTTGCGCAGGCCCAGGAAGTCCATCTTCATGAGCCCCATCTCCTCGAGCTGGGGATAGGCGAAGCCCGCGATGATGGTGCCGTCCTTGTCGCGGCGGTGCATCGGGACCAGGTCGAGCAGTTTGGCGCTGGACAGGATGAAGGCGCAGGCGTGGACGCCGGTGCCGCGGATCAGCCCCTCGATCCCCTTGGCGGTGTCGACCACCTTGTGGACGTCGCCGTTCTCCTCGTAGAGGGCGCGGAACTCGGCCCCCTCCGAGTAGCGGGGGTGCTCGGGATCGAAGATCCCCGACAGCGGGACCCCCTTGCCCATCACATCGGCGGGCATCGCCTTGGTGATCCGGTCGCCCAGGGCGAAGGGGTAGCCGAGAATCCGGTTGGCGTCCTTGACGGCGTTCTTCGCCTTGATCTTGCCGAAGGTGTTGACCTGGCTGGTGTACTCCTCGCCGTACTTGTGGGTGACGTAGTCGATCACCCGGTCGCGCTGGCGGTCGTCGAAGTCCAGGTCGATGTCGGGCGGGTTGACCCGCTCCGGGTTGAGGAACCGCTCGAACAGCAGGTCGTGCTCCAGCGGGTTGATCTGGATGATCCCGGTGAGATAGGCGACCATCGAGCCGGCCGCCGAACCTCGGCCCGGCCCCACCGGGACCCCCATCGAGCGGGCGGCGTCGCAGATGTCGGAGACCACCAGGAAGTAGGAGGAGAAGCCCAGCGGCTCGATGGTCGCCAGCTCTGTCTCGACCCTCTCCAGGACCGCCTGGGGAGGGTTGGGTCCGAACTTCTCGGCGAGTCCCTTCTTGAGCTTCTTGCGCAGCCAGGACTCCTGGGTCTCCCCCTCCGGGACGTCGAACTGGGGCATCCGGTCGACGTAGCTGAAGACCTCGTCGTAGGGCTCGATCATCTCGGTGAGCGCCAGGGTGTTGTCGCAGGCCTCGGGATGGTCGGGGAACAGCTGCCTCATCTGCTCGGAGGTCTTGATGTAGTAGCCCGAGCCGTTGAACCGGAACCGGTTGGGGTCGTCCTTGTTGCGACCCACCCCGACGCACAGCAGGGAGTCGTGGGCGTCGGCCTGGTCCTCGGTGACGTAGTGCGAGTCGTTGGTGGCCAGCAGCGGGATGTCCAACCTGGCGGCCAGCTTCAGCAGGTCGGCGCGCACCTCGCGCTCGATCGGGACGCCGTGGTCCATCAGCTCGCAGAAGTAGTTCTCGGGTCCGAAGATCTCCTGGTAGGCGCCAGCCGCCTCGCAGGCCTCCTCGAACTGGCCCAGTCGCAGCCGGGTCTGGACCTCTCCTGAGGGGCAGCCGGTGGAGCCGATCACCCCCTCGGCGTAGCGGGAGATCAGCTCCCGGTCCATCCGCGGCTTCATGTAGTAGCCCTCGTAGGAGGCCAGCGAGGAGGTCTTGAACAGGTTGTGGAGTCCGGTGGCGTTCCTGGCCCACATCGTCATGTGGGTGTAGCGGCCGCCGCCGGAGACGTCCTTGCCGCCCTCGGAGTCCGGATCCCCGAGCTGGCCGCGGCCGCGTCCCCAGAACTCCTGGACCCTGGAGAACCGGCTGCTGGGGGCGACATAGGCCTCCACCCCGATGATCGGCTTGACCAGCGGGTTCTTGGTCCCGTCGTACTTCTTGGCGAGCTGGAAGAACTCGTAGGCGCCGAACATGTTGCCGTGGTCGGTCATCGCCACGGCGGGCATCCCCTGTCGGGCCACCTCGGCGAAGAGCTTCTCGTTGCTGGCCGCGCCGTCGAGCATCGAGTACTCGGTGTGGGTGTGCAGATGAACGAAGTCGGACCGTGCCACGGATGCGCCTCTCGGGTCGGGATCGCCAACACGATAGCCCCTGCCCGAAGCGTCTTGGGTGCGTCCGTGCGACCCATATCCTGGAACCATGTCGACACCGACGCTGACGCGAACCCTGAGCTCCCTGTGGTGGCTACCGATGATCAAGGGGTTGTTCGCCGTCGCGGCGGGCATCGTCGCCCTGGTGTGGCCCGGTCCCACGGTGGTGACCCTGGTGGTGGTGCTCGGGATCTACGTGCTCGTCGACTCGGTCATCAGTCTGGTCAATGCCCGTGCGATGCGCGGCCTGCCCGGCTCCCGCCTGATGGCGCTGCTCGGGGTGGCGGGAATCGTGATGGGTCTGCTGATGCTGTGGCACCCCGGCCCGCTGCTGCGGGTTCTGGTCGTGCTCACGGCGGCCTGGGTGACGCTGGTGGGGCTCGGCCTGGCCCTGGTGGCGGTGCCCCTGATGCCGCTCACCCGGCGGGCCTGGCTGTGGCCGCTGGCGGCGGGTGTGGTCTGCCTGGTGCTCGGTGTGATCGGCCTGGTCCATCCCGGCTTCGGGGTGGCGGCGCTGGGCTGGCTGATCGGCCTGGGGGTGATGGTCTACGGCGCCGCCCACATCGGGCTGGCCGTCGGGATGCGCCATCTCACCGGTGTGATCGGGCGGGCGGGTGCCTCCGCGACACCGACCGTCATCGAGGGCGAGGTGGTCCCCGAGGACTCGACAGGATCCCATCGCGACTCCTCCTCGGGGGGTCCCGGTGACGGCCCGGTCATCGAGGGTCGGGTCGAGTGATCTCCTGGGCGTCCAGCTCGGCGTCCAGGCGTGCCGCCCGGGCCACCGATCTCAGGTAGCCCCAGCTCACCAGGGCGTAGAGCAGCACCAGGAAGAACAGCCCACTGGTGATGCTGGCGATCATGAAGACCAGATTGGCCTCGCCGACCGCCACGATCACCAGGTCGGAGACCACGAACCCGATCGCGCCGATGAGGGCGGCCCGTCGGGTGGCTCTCAGCCTGGATGCGTGAGCCGCGCCGGCCGGATCCGGCCCGGCAGCCTGCTCCGGCCCATCAACCTGCTCCGGCCCATCAACACTGTGTGAACTGCTGGCCATGGCCCCGACCCTACCGGCCCCTGAGACAGCTGTGGCCCGTCCCCGATCGGGGACGGGCCACAGCCGTCTGGGCCGCAGTGACCGGCGTCACACCATCAGCTGGCGGGTCGAGGGATCGACCGGGCGGGGCAGCACGGACCGCGTCCCCGACAGGAAGGCGTCGACCCCGTTGGCCGCCGAGCGGCCCTCGGCGATCGCCCACACGATGAGCGACTGGCCGCGCCCCGCGTCACCGCAGGCGAAGACGCCGGGGACCGAGGTGGAGTAGTCGTCGCTGCGGGAGATGTTGCCGCGGGCGTCCAGATCCAGGCCGAGCTCGTTGACCAGGCCCTCCTTCTGAGGCCCGGTGAATCCCATCGCGAGGACCACCAGCTGGGCGGGCCGCTCCCGTTCTGTGCCGGGCACCGGCACGAAGCTGCGACCCTCGCGGCGCACCTCGGTCACCTCGAGCGCGCGCACATTGCCCTGCTCGTCGGCGAGGAACTCCAGGGTGTTGGTCGAGTACACCCGCTCGCCGCCCTCCTCATTGGCGCTGGCCACCCGGTAGATCATCGGGTAGGTCGGCCACGGCTGACCGGCGGGACGGCTGGCCGGCGGATGGGGCATGATCTCCAGCTGTGTGACGGAGCGGGCACCCTGCCGCAGGGCGGTGCCCAGGCAGTCGTTGGAGGTGTCGCCGCCGCCGATGACGATGACGTCCTTGCCGGTGGCCACCACCTGGTCGGGGATCACCGCACCGTGGACCACCTTGGTGTTCTGGGTGAGGTACTCCACCGCCTGGTGGATCCCGCCGAGCTCACGGCCCGGGGCCCCCAGATCGCGCGGGGTGGTCGAGCCGATCGCCAGCACGACGGCGTCGAACCGCTCGCGCAGCTCCTCGCCGGTGATGTCGACGCCGATCTCGGTGTTGGTCCTGAAGACGGTGCCCTCCAGGTCCATCTGCTTGATCCGGCGGTCCAGGACCGCCTTCTCGAGCTTGAACTCGGGGATCCCGTAGCGCATCAGCCCGCCGATGGCGTCGGCGCGCTCGTAGACCACCACGGTGTGACCGGCCCGGGTGAGCTGCTGGGCGGCGGCCAGTCCGGCCGGGCCCGATCCCACCACCGCGACGGTCTTGAGGGAGTGCCAGTCGGGCACCTCGGGGATCACCCGACGGTCTTCCCAGGCCTTGTCGATGATCGCCACCTCGATGTTCTTGATGGTGACCGGATCGCGATTGATCCCCTCCACGCAGGCCGTCTCGCAGGGAGCCGGGCACAGCCTCCCGGTGAACTCCGGGAAGTTGTTGGTGGCGTGCAGCCGTTCCAGGGCGTCGCGCCACTCATCGCGCCAGATCAGGTCGTTCCACTCAGGAATGAGATTGCCCAGCGGACAGCCGGAGTGGCAGAAGGGGATGCCGCAGTCCATGCACCGGGCGGCCTGGTCGGTGATGATCGGCAGCAGGGCGTGGCCGGGGGTGCCCGGGTAGACCTCCTTCCAGTCCTCCAGCCGCTCGTCGACCGGTCGGCGCTCGGCAACCTCGCGGGGGTACTTGATGAATCCGCGTGGATCAGCCATGGGAAGCCTCCATCAGCAGTTCGGTGGTGTCGTGTTCGTCCAGGTGCTGGGTCTTCGCCTCGTCGACGACGCGCAGGATGCGGGCGTAGTCGCGGGGCACGACCTTGGTGAAGTCCTTGGACAGGGTCTCGTCATCGGCGTCCAGCAGGCCGGCGGCGACCGTCGACCCGGTGGCCTCCAGATGGGCGGTGAGCAGTTCCCGGATTCTCACCAGGTCGGAGTCCTCGAGGGGCATTCCGTCGACCATCTCGGGATTGAGACGGGTCGGGTCCAGGTGCAGCACCCAGGCGACGCCGCCGGACATCCCGGCGGCGAAGTTGCGCCCGGTGGGTCCCAGCACGAGGGCCTCTCCCCCGGTCATGTACTCGCAGCCGTGGTCGCCGACCCCCTCGACCACCGCGGCGGCCCCGGAGTTGCGCACGCAGAACCGCTCGCCGACCAGTCCCCTCAGGAAGATCTGGCCGCTGGTGGCACCGTAACCGATGACATTGCCGGCGATGATCTGCTCCTCGGGACGGAACACCACGTCCTCGGGCGGGGTCACGATGATCCGGCCCCCGGACAGTCCCTTGGCGACGTAGTCGTTGGCGTCACCGACCAGCTTGAGGGTGACCCCGGCCGGCAGGAAGGCGCCGAAGCTCTGGCCGGCGGTGCCGTCGAAGGTGAAGGCTATGGTCCCCTCGGGCAGTCCCCTGCCGTTGGTGGCCCGGGTGACCCGGTTGCCGAGCATGGTGCCGACCGTCCGGTCGACGTTGCGGATCGCCAGTCGGGCGTGCACCTGCTCGCCGTTCTCCAGAGCGGGTGCGGCCAGGTCGATCAGGGTGACGTCGAGGCTGTCCTCGAGGTCGTGGTCCTGGTTGATGCGGTGGTGCAGGGTCTGGCCGTAGGGCACCTCGACCTGGGCCAGCACCGGGGACAGGTCCAGCCCCCGGGCCTTCCAGTGGGTGATGCCGGTGCGGGCCTTGAGCACCTCGACGTGGCCGACCGCCTCCTCCACCGAGCGGAATCCCAGCTCGGCGAGGAGTTCACGGACCTGACGGGCCATGAACATGAAGAAGGTCACCACGTGGTCGGGGTTGCCGGCGAACTTCTTGCGCAGCTCGGGGTTCTGGGTGGCGATCCCGACCGGGCAGGTGTCGGAGTGGCACTTGCGCATCATGATGCAGCCCTCCACCACCAGGGCGGTGGTGGCGCAGCCGAACTCCTCTGCTCCCAGCAGCATCGCGATGAGGACGTCCCGGCCGGTCTTGAGCTGGCCGTCGCACTGGACGACGATCCGGTCGCGCAGCCCGTTGACCAGCAGGGTCTGCTGGGTCTCGGCCAGGCCGAGCTCCCAGGGACCTCCGGCGTGCTTGATCGAGGTGAGCGGGGCGGCTCCGGTTCCGCCGTCGTGTCCCGAGATGAGCACCACGTCGGCCTTGGCCTTGGAGACTCCGGCGGCCACCGTGCCGACCCCCGCCTCGGCCACCAGCTTGACGTGCACACGGGCACGCGGGTTGGCGCACTTGAGGTCGTGGATGAGCTGCTTGATGTCCTCGATCGAGTAGATGTCGTGGTGCGGGGGCGGGGAGATCAGTCCGACCCCGGGGGTCGAGTGACGGGTCCGGGCGATCCACGGGTAGACCTTCGGACCGGGCAGCTGACCGCCCTCGCCGGGCTTGGCGCCCTGGGCCATCTTGATCTGCAGGTCGTCGGCATTGACCAGGTAGTCGCTGGTCACCCCGAACCGGCCCGAGGCGACCTGCTTGATCGCCGAGCGGCGCTGCGGGTCGTGGAGTCGCTCGGGATCCTCGCCGCCCTCGCCGGTGTTCGACTTGCCGCCGATCCGGTTCATGGCGATCGCCAGGGTCTGGTGGGCCTCCATTGAGATCGAGCCGTAGCTCATCGCCCCGGTGGCGAACCGCTTGACGATCGCCGACTCCGGCTCGACCTCCTCGATCGGGACCGGCGGACGGTCGTGGCGGAACTCCAGCATGGAGCGCAGGGTCATCAGATGGGCGGACTTCTCGTTGACCAGATCGGTGTAGCGGTTGAACTGCTCGTAGTCCTCGGTGCGGGTGGCCTGCTGGAGCCGGAAGACGGTCTCCGGGTTGAGCAGGTGGTCCTCCCCCTCGCGGCGCCACTGGTAGTGGCCGCCCACCGGGAGGGTGCGGTGCGGCAGTCGCACCCCGGTCTCCGGGTAGGCGCGGCGGTGCCGGCGCTGGATCTCGGCGGCGATCTCGGTCAGCCCGATTCCCTCGATCCGGCTGGTGGTGCCGGTGAAGTACTCGTCGATGAAGTCCTGGGACAGGCCGGTGGCCTCGAAGATCTGGGCACCGGTGTAGGAGGAGATGGTCGAGACGCCCATCTTGCTCATCACCTTGAGCACGCCCTTGCCAAGCGCCTTGTAGACGTTGTGGATCGCGGTCTCGGGGGTGACTCCCACGAAGGTCTCGTGGCGGGCCATGTCCTCGGCGGTCTCGAAGCACAGGTACGGGTTGACCGCTGAGGCTCCGTAGCCGATCAGCAGGGCGACGTGGTGCACCTCGCGGACATCACCGGCCTCCACCACCAGCCCCACCTGGGTGCGGGTCTTCTGGCGCACCAGGTGGTGGTGGACGGCGGAGGTGAGCAGCAGGGACGGGATCGGGGCCAGCTCCTTGGTGGCGTGCCGGTCCGACAGCACGATGATCCGTGCGCCGTCCTCGATCGCGGCCGAGACCTCGTCGCGGATCTCCTCGATCCGGTCGGCGAGGCCCTGGCCGCCCTGCTCCACCTGGAACAGCCCGCGCACCACATGGGTCTGATGGCCCGGGTGGGTGCCGTCGGCGTTGATGTGGACGATCTTGGCCAGCTGGTCGGAGTCCAGGATCGGGTAGTTGATGACCAGCTGGCGACAGGAGTCGGGGCCGGGATCCAGCAGGTTGGCCTCCGGTCCGATGGAGCCGGTCAGGGAGGTGACCAGTTCCTCGCGGATCGAGTCGAGAGGCGGGTTGGTGACCTGGGCGAAGAGCTGGGAGAAGTAGTCCCACAGCATCCTCGAGCGGTTCGACAGGACGGCCAGCGGGGTGTCGTCGCCCATCGATCCGAGGGCCTCGACGCCGTTGTTGGCCATCGGGGCGATGAGGACCTTCTCGTCCTCGTTGGTGTAGCCGAAGAGCTGCTGACGACGGGTCACCGAGGAGTGGGAGTGGACGATGTGCGGCCGGTCGGGGATCTCGTCGAGATTCATCGTCCCCTTGAGCCACTCGCCGTAGGGGGCTCCCTCGGCCAGGGTGGCCTTGATCTCGGAGTCGTCGACCACCCGGTGCTGGGACAGGTCGACCAGGAACATCCGTCCGGGCTGCAGCCGGCCCTTCTGCACCACCTTGTGGGTGGGGATCTCCAGGACCCCGGACTCGGAGGCGAAGACGACCAGTCCGTCGGAGGTCACCCAGTACCGGGCCGGGCGCAGGCCGTTGCGGTCCAGCACCGCACCGATCTGGTTGCCGTCGGTGAAGGTGACGCAGGCCGGGCCGTCCCAGGGCTCCATCAGGAAGGAGTGGAAGGCGTAGAAGTCGCGCAGCCGGGGGTCCATGTGCTCGCTCTTCTGCCAGGCCTCCGGGATCATCATGAGCACCGCGTGGGGCAGCGAGCGGCCGCCCAGGTGGAGCAGTTCCAGTACCTCGTCGAAAGAGGCCGAGTCGGAACCGCCGGGGGTGCAGATCGGGTAGAGCCGGGACAGCTCCCCGGGGATGAGGTCCGACTTGAGCAGGGCCTCCCGGGCGCGCATCCAGTTCCGGTTGCCGGCCACCGTGTTGATCTCGCCGTTGTGGGCGATCATCCGGAAGGGATGGGCCAGCTCCCAGGTGGGGAAGGTGTTGGTGGAGAACCGCGAGTGCACCAGGGCCAGGGCGCTGGTGAGGTCCTCGTCCCCCAGCTCCGGGAAGAACTCGGCGAGCTGGTTGGTGGTGAGCATGCCCTTGTAGACCAGTGTGCGGGCGGACAGCGATGCGAAGTAGACCCCCGCCTCGTGCTGGGCGCGGCGCCGCAGGACGAAGGCCAGCCTCTCCAGGTCCATCCCGACCCGGCCGTCGCGGGCCCGCACCATGACCTGCTCGAAGTGCGGCATGGTCGACAGCGAGATCGGCGAGAGGGTCTCGGTACGCACCGGCACCTCGCGCCAGCCGAGCACCTCGATGCCCTCATCGGCGGCGATCAACTCGATCACCGCACGTGAGCGAGCGCGCTGGGCCTCGTCGGTCGGCATGTAGGCCATCCCGACGGCGTAGGAGCCCGGCTCGGGCAGCCGCAGTCCGGTGACCCGGCGCAGGAAGGCGTCCGGGACCTGGAGGAGGATCCCGGCACCGTCGCCTGCCGCCGCATCGGCGCCGGTGGCACCGCGGTGGTCGAGATTGCGCAGCACCTCGAGGGCCTGCTCGACGATCTGGTGACTGGCGACGCCGGTCATCGTGGCGACGAATGCGACACCACAGGCGTCGTGCTCGAAGGAGGGGTCGTACAGCCCCTGCTTGGGGAGATGGCCAAAGGTCATCCGGGTCTCCTTTCAGACTCCGCCCGGCGGTGTGGGCCCAGCGGTCCACATTCCAGCATTCAGGTGGACAGTTACGGACGTGTTACAGATCGCCACTCCGCGAGGTACCGGCCAGAGTGCCACAGAGCGCCCAGCAGATGAAACAGTGGTTCGCACTCTGAGACCCCCGGTGGTCACTCTGTGACACTACCGGGACTCGGAGGCGCCGGACTCCTCGTGATCGTCCGCCGGTGGCGCGGGCTGCGGCACCCGCACCGGTCGCGGATCGGCCCCCGGCCGGTAGCGCAGCAGCCAACAGAACCAGATCAGGCCGGCGGTGAAGACGATCACCGAGGTGTAGGAGTTGAGGCGCCAGCCACCGAGGTGGTTGGCCGGATCGATCCGCAGCCTCTCCACCCAGAACCGGCCGAAGGTGTAGACGACGACGTAGAGGGCGAAGAGTTTACCGCGCTCCAGCCGCCAGTGCCGGTCGATCCACAGCAGGGCCAGGGCGCCGAGGACGTTCCAGATGAGTTCGTAGAGGAAGGTCGGGTGGAAGGTCTGGTACTGCAGGTAGCCGGCGGGACGGTGCGCCGGATCGATCCGCAGGCCCCAGGGCAGGGTGGTCGGGGAGCCGAAGAGCTCCTGGTTGAACCAGTTGCCCAGCCGGCCGATCCCCTGGGCCAGCAGCAGGGCGGGGGCCAGTGAGTCGGCCATCGGGCCGAAGGTGAGTCCGCGGCGGTGGCAGACCCACAGCACGGCCAGGGCGCCGCCGGTGATGGATCCCCAGATTCCCAGGCCGCCCTGCCAGATGAAGAAGGCGCGGTACCACTGGCGTCCGGGGCCGAAGTAGAGCTCGTGATCGGTGATCACGTGGTAGACCCGGGCGCCGACGATCCCGAAGACCACCGCCCACAGGGCGACCGCCTCGAAGTCGTCATCGGTGCCGCCGCGGTCGCGGTAGCGACGCCGGCCCAGCAGGTAGGCCACCACGATGCCGGTCAGCAGGCACAGCGCATAGATGTGGATCGTCACCGGACCCAGGGAGAACTGGCTGAGGGGGGGACTGGGGATCGACAGCGCCGCCGGACCGCTCAGCGAGGCTGGGCTCACCGTGCTCCCTCGGTGACCCGGGCGCGACGCACACCGGCCACCAGATCGTCGACGATGAGCCGCATCCGCTCGATGCCGGCGTCGGCCCCCTCCCCGGACTCGTCGGCCTCCACCAGGGTGCGCACCAGGGCCGAACCCACGATGACGCCGTCGGCGAAGGATCCGATCTCGGCGGCCTGGTCGCCGTTGGAGACCCCCAGCCCGACCCCGACCGGGATGTCGGGATCGACGGCCTTGACCCGGGCGACCAGCTCGGGGGCGGCGGTGGAGGTCTGGTTGCGGGCGCCGGTGACCCCCATCACGCTGGTGGCGTAGACCCAGCCGCGACAGGCGTGGACGGTCCGGGCGAGCCTCTCCTCGGTGGACGAGGGGGCCACCAGGAAGATCCGGTCCAGGCCGTGGGCGTCGGAGGCCTCGAACCACTGGTCGGCCTCGTCGGGGGTCAGATCGGGGGTGATGAGGCCCGATCCGCCGGCGGAGGCGAGATCCCGGGCGAAGGCGTCGACACCGTAGTGCTCGATGAGGTTCCAGTAGGTCATCACGACGCAGTGGGTCCCGGTGGCCGAGACCGTCTCGGCGGCGCGCAGGGCGTCGCGGGTGTGCACCCCGCGGCTCAGCGCCGCGGTGGTGGCGTGCTGGATGACGGTGCCGTCCATCATCGGGTCGGAGTAGGGCAGACCGATCTCGACGAGGTCCACACCGACGCCGGTGGTCCCCTCGGTGAGCGCCTTCATCGCCTTCAGGGAGTCGGCGACGCTGGGATGGCCGACCGGCAGGTAGCCGACCAGGGCGGCCCGGTTCTCGGCTCGTGCGACCCGGTAGGCCTCGCCGCTGCTGCTCACTTCATGCCTCCTGTCGTGGCGTCGACGCTGCCGTCGATGCCGAACCACTTCAACGCCGTGTCGACGTCCTTGTCCCCGCGCCCGGAGATGGTGATGATGATGACCGGCGGATTGCCGTTCCTGCCCGCCAGGTCCTTGCTGATCTTCATCGCCCCGGCGACCGCGTGGGCCGACTCGATGGCGGGCATGATCCCCTCGGACTCGGTGAGGATGCGCAGCGCCTCCATCGCCTCGTCGTCGTCGATGGGCAGGTACTGGGCCCGGCCGGTGCGGGCCAGCCAGGAGTGCTCGGGGCCCACCCCCGGGTAGTCCAGGCCGGCCGAGATGGAGTGGGACTCGACGGTCTGGCCGTCCTCGTCCTGAAGGATGTAGGTCCGGGTGCCGTGCAGCACCCCCACCGATCCCCCGGTGATGGAGGCGGCGTGGTGGCCGGTGGCCACTCCCTCGCCGCCCGCCTCGAAGCCGAACAGCTTGACCGAGGGGTCGGCGATGTACTCGGCGAAGGAGCCGATGGCGTTGGAGCCGCCACCGACGCAGGCGCAGATGGCGTCGGGCAGGCAGCCGGTGATCATCTCGATCTGCTCGCGGGACTCGATCGAGATGACCCGCTGGAACTGCTTGACAACCTTGGGAAAGGGGGCCGGGCCCGAGGCGGTGCCGATCAGGTAGTGGGTGTCGTCGACATGGGCCACCCAGTCCCTCATGGCCTCGTTCATGGCGTCCTTGAGGGTCTTGGAGCCGGCCTCCACGGCCACCACCTCGGCGCCCAGCAGCTGCATCCGGGCGACGTTGAGGGCCTGCCGGTCGGTGTCGACCTTGCCCATGTAGACCCGGCACTTCATCCCGAGCATCGCCGCGACGGTGGCGGTGGCGACGCCGTGCTGGCCGGCACCGGTCTCGGCGATCAGACGGTGCTTGCCCATCCGGCGGGCCAGCAGAGCCTGCCCCAGGACGTTGTTGATCTTGTGCGAACCGGTGTGGTTGAGGTCCTCGCGCTTGAGGAAGACCCGGGCCCCGTGGCAGTGCTCGGCGAACCGGTGGGCCTCGGTGAGAGGGCTGGGCCGTCCGGCGTAGTTGCGACGCAGGTCGTCCAGGGCGGTGGCGAAGGCCGGATCGGCCATCGCCTCCTCGAAGGTGCGGTCGAGCTGGTCCAGGGCGGCCTGCAGGGCCTCGGGGACGAACCGGCCGCCGAATCTGCCGAAGTGGCCGGTGGCGTCGGGCACCTGGGCCGGTGCCCCGGTGTCCGGGGTTCGGGGTGCAGGAGATGTGCTGGAAGGTGACATGTTCTCGCGTTCCGTAGGACGAGTGCCCGGCGGCGAGGGCCGCTGGGCGGGGGCGGTGGGATCGGGTTCAGGCCCCGGCTGTCGATGAGCCGGGGGTCGCGCCGGTGGCGCGTCCGATCGAGTCGATGAAGGCGGCCGGGTCGCCGGAGCGGACCAGCGCCTCACCGACCAGGATGGCGTCGGCACCGGCCGCGTGGGCGGCCAGGGCGTCGTCGAGGGTGAGGATGCCCGACTCGGCGACCTTGACCGCCTGTGCGGGCAGCAGGCCCACCAGCTGGCCGAAGACAGAGGTGTCGACCTGGAGGGTCTTGAGGTTGCGGGCGTTGACCCCGACCACAGTGGCTCCCAGGTCTGCGGCCCGTCGGGCCTCCTCGGGAGTGTGCACCTCCACCAGGGCGGTCATCCCCAGACTGGTGACCAGCCGGTGGAGGCTGGTGAGCTCCTGGTCCCCCAGGGCCGCCACGATGAGCAGCACGAGGTCGGCGCCGTGGGCGCGGGCCTCCAGGACCTGGTACTCGGTGACGATGAAGTCCTTGCGCAGCACCGGGACGGCGACCGCGGCGCGCACCGCGTCCAGATCGGCCAGGGTTCCGCTGAACCTGCGCTGCTCGGTGAGGACGCTGATCGCGGCGGCTCCGCCGGCCTGGTAGCGCAGGGCCAGGGCGGCCGGGTCCGGGATCGGGGCCAGGGAGCCCTTGGAGGGGCTGGACCGCTTGACCTCGGAGATCACCGAGAGCCCGGGACGCCGCAGCGCGGGAACCGGGTCCAGGGCCGGGGCGACGAGCTCGATGGCCCCCCGCAGACTGGCCTCGCTGACCATCAGCTGACGCTCGCGCAGATCGGTCACCACCCCCGCGATGATGCCGTCCAGAACCGTTCCGGTCTGTCGCGGGCCGGTGGCGACCCTGGTCGTGGCGGTCTCGGGACCGGCCCCCGGTTCGGTCGGCATCGGGGCAGCCTCAGTACTGGGAGCCATAGCCGAGTGCCTTGAGGACCACGACCGCGATCATGGCGACCACCACCAGGGCGCCGCCCACGATGCAGGCCGGCCAGTTCGGTCCGGCCATCGCGCCGATGGTGGCGACCACGAAGCCGAGAGCGGCGATCACGGTGCCGGTCCAGGCGGCCGGGCTCTTTCCGTCGTCGTACACGCGTCCCTGGCGGGCGCGAACGGGGGCGGTCTCGCGGCTCATGGCTCCTCCTGGATATCGGGCTGCTGTGCGGCTGGTTCCGGTCGGGCAGCTGCCGCCTGTCAGCGGCTGTGTCGGGGGTTCCGGCGTGAGCCGTCCCCTGTTCGGCACTGTAGCGCGCCGGACCTGTGTCAGGAGTGGCTCTCGCTGGGTGGTCGGGACTGCGGGGCCGCCTCGGACCGGGGGTCCGGGAGTTCCGGCGGCTGGTCCCGGGTGGGGTCCTCGCCGCGGTCCATCGCGGCCCACACGTCGCGGGGATCGGCGTCCGGGCCGACCGGTGGCGTCCGGCGGTTCCGGGCGAACCGCGAGGGGCTGACGGGCCAGCGCCGTGCGGCCACCGCCAGGGCGGCTCCGCCCAGAGCCATCACCGCACCGGCCACCAGGGCGACCCGGCCCGCGGCGTGCAGAGGCGGCTCCGGCCGCGAGCCGATCGCCACTCCGTGGGCCGCCCAGGTGGCGGCGCTGACAGTCGAGTCCAGGACGGCGAGCACGGTGCCCAGGCCGACCGCCACCAGGACCAGCCCGACCAGGCGACGTCCCACCGGTCCCATCACCAGCAGCAGCGCGGTGGCGGCCAGGCCGACCAGACCCAACCCGTCCACCAGCGCCCCGGAGGCCTCGGTGCCGGTCAGCGACACCGACCCCACCCGGCGCCAGGTCTGGCGGGATGCGGCGATCACGACGGCGGCGCACAGCGCCGGCAGGAGGGTGAGGGCGGCCCGCAGGCCGGACGGCAACGGGGTGGGCGGGGTCCTCACCGGCTCACCGCCGGTCCTGGCGATGGGCGGCCAGGGCCTCTGCGCTGCGCACCGCGTCGATGACCGCCGAGGCCTTGTTCTCGCACTCCCGGTTCTCATTGGCGCCGATCGAGTCCAGCACGATGCCGGCCCCGGCCTGGATCCGGGCGATCCCGTCGATCAGGACGGCGGTGCGGATGGCGATCGCGCAGTCGGAGTTCCCGTTGAGGTCGAAGTAGCCGACCACTCCCCCGTACACCCCGCGGCGGGTCTCCTCCAGCTCCTCGATGATCTGCATCGCGCGGATCTTCGGGGCCCCCGAGAGGGTGCCGGCCGGGAAGCAGGACAGCGTGACGTCCAGGGCATCGACCCCCTCGCGCGGGACTCCGGTCACCGACGCCTCCAGATGCATCACCCGGGAGTACCGCCCGACGTGCATGAACTGGGTGACGTTGACGGTGCCGGGGCGGCAGACCCGTCCGATGTCGTTGCGTCCGAGGTCGACCAGCATGGTGTGCTCGGAGCGTTCCTTCTCGTCGGACAGCAGTTCCCGCTCCAGCCTCTGGTCCTCGGCGTCGGTGGCGCCGCGGGGCCGGGTGCCGGCAATCGGGTGGGTGGTGGCCACCCCGTCGGTCATCGTCACCAGCGCCTCCGGGGAGGACCCGATCACCGAGAACCCCGGGAGCTTGAGCAGGTAGAGGTAGGGGCTGGGGTTGCAGCGGCGCAGCTGCCGGTAGATGTCCAGGGCGTCGGCCCTGGTGGGGATGTCGAACCGCTGGCTGGGCACCACCTGGAAGATCTCGCCGTCCTTGATCTTCTCGATCGCCCGGTCGGCCATCGCCGCGAACTCCTGCCCGGTGCGCTGCCGGGTGATCGTGACATCGGCCATCCCGTGGTCGACCTGGCTGAGGCTGGCGTGCGGTGCCAGGATCTGGTCGGCCATCTGCTCGATGCGCTCGACGGCACGCTGCCAGGCGGCCTCGGTCCGGGCGGGGTCCTGGCGGTCGGGCCCGGACGGCAGGTAGTGGTTGGAGATCAGCCACAGCTCGCCGGTTTTGTGGTCGACCACCGCCATGTCCCCGACCAGCATGAAGTACAGCTCGGGCAGCTTGAGGTCGTCGACGGTGTCGTCCCCGATCCGCTCCAGGCGACGCACCACGTCATAGCCGAGGTAGCCGATGAACCCGGAGGTGAGCGGGGGCATCCCGGGCTCGCGCGGGGACTGCAGCATCACCAGCGCCGACTTGAGGGCGGCCAGCGGATCCTTCTCCCGGCCGGCCCCCTGCACCGGGGTGCCGATCCAGCGGGCGGCGCCGTCGGCGGTGGTCAGCGCGGTCTCGCAGCGCACCCCGATGAAGGACCACCGCGACCAGATCCCGGCGTCGGCGGACTCCAGCAGGAAGGTGAGGTCGCGGTCTGCGCAGAGCTGGTGGTAGACGCCGACCGGGGTGACGTCGTCGGCGATCAGTCGGGCGCGCACCGAGATGACGCCGCGGTCGGGATCGGCGGCCAGGGTGCGGAACTGGTCGAGGGAGGGTTCGACGACCAGGCCGTGGCGGGGCCCGGTCGCGGTCTGGTCGGTGGTGGACCCGGTGCGGGGACTCTGGTCGTTCACCGGGCATCCTCCGCGGTGTCGGCCAGCAGCAGGTCGGCGTCGAAGCAGGTGTGGTCCCCGGTGTGACAGGCCCCGCCGGTCTGGTCGACGAGCAGCAGGATGGTGTCGCCGTCGCAGTCCAGCCGGACCTCTCGGACGTGCTGGGTGTGACCGGAGGTCTCCCCCTTGACCCAGTACTCCTGGCGCGACCGCGACCAGTAGGTGGCCCGTCGGGTGGCCAGGGTGCGGGCCAGCGCCTCGTCGTCCATCCAGGCGAGCATCAGGACATCGCGGCTGCCGGCCTCCTGGACGACGGCCGGCACCAGGCCGGCGGCGTTGTGTGTGAGGCGTGAGGAGATCGAGGGGTCCAGTGACATGGAACACATTATGGCTGCTCACCGGGAGCTCGCGGGATGGTGACCACGGCCTCGACCCTGCTCCGGAGGTGGTGGGGTGCACTGATGCGGCAGGATGGAGTCCACACACGAGGGAAGGGGTCGGCGATGTCGCTGGCGAGAACCGAACGGGCCGCACTGGCCGATGATCTGGACAAGCTGGGGCCGGCCGCACCGACCCTGTGCCAGGGGTGGCTCTCCGATGACCTGCTGTGCCACCTGCTGATCCGGGAGAACGACCCGATCGGGGCGCTGGGCGGACAGATCGACCTGTTCGACGAGATCGGGGCCCGCCGCACGGAGAAGCTGGAGCGCTCCACCTCGTTCGCCGAGCGGGTGCAGAGGTTTCGCAGCGGTCCGTCGCGGCTGTCGGTCTTCCGGATTCCCGGGGTCGACCGGATCGCCAACGGCGCGGAGTTCTTCATCCACCACGAGGACCTGCTGCGCGCTCAGCCGGGATGGACGCCGCGGACCCTGGGTCACCAGACCGAGACCCATCTGGCCACCTCCCTGTCACGGATGGGACGGCTGTTCACCAGGCACTCGCCGGTCGGGGTGCGCGCAGAGCTGAGCGATCAGACCGGGGCCCTGCACCGGATCTGGCTGCACCCGGGTGATCGGATCGTCACCCTCGTCGGGCTGCCCTCGGAGGTGCTGCTGTACTGCTTCGGCCGGACCGGGGCGGCCCGGGTGGAGATCCTCGGGGAGCCCGAGGCGGTGGAGGCCTTCCGCACGACCGAACTGTCGGTCTGACCACCACCGCCCCCGAGTCCCCCGATCCCGAGCCCGCCGCTAGCTGGGCATCCGGTACCGGGTCAATCGGTCCTGGGTCATCCGGTACTGGGTCATCCGGTACTGGGCTCTCACAGGCAGGCCCTCCTGATGTCGACGTCGGTGGACAGCACGTAGCCGATCCGGTGACCCACCCCGATCATGTAGTACTTGAGCTTGCCGACGATGTCGACATGGTCGCCGGGGGTGGCGGCCGAGTAGGTCCAGGCCTTGTAGTAGTCGGCCGGGATGTCGGCGTCGTGGAGAACATAGGCCTGGCCGGGCTTGAGGGTGTAGATCAGCGGTGCCAGCTCCTTGGCGTCCTCGGGGTTCGGGTAGGCCGAGGCCTCCGGGAAGGCCACCCCGTAGACCGGGATGCTCGTCCGGCCCCGTTTCGGGGTGACGACCCGGGCTCCCAGCCACACCACCGCCGCGGTCGGGCGCCGTCGGGGATTGCGGAACCACACCTTGTCGCCCAGGTACCAGATCGCGGTCCAGTCCCCCTTGACGGCGGCCACCGCGTAGTCGCAACCGGCCGCGGCTCGACCTCCCATGTCGGACACGTAGGAGGACCCGGCGGTGCCGTTCTGGTGCAGCCCGGCGTCGGTGTAGATCGGTGAGGAGTCATCGGGTGCAGTGTGGAGGGTCACGAAGTTCATTCCGGTGCCGGCCGGGTATCCGGCCCCGGCGTCCCCGTCCTTGCCGGTGAGGGGCTGGGTGTTGGTGTCGAACCCGGGCAGGATCCGCACCACCTCACCGGGCCGTGCCGGACGACGGATGGTGCCGCGGCGCAGGTCGGCGCCCATCAGCTGGAAGTAGTGCTCCCAGTCCCAGAAGGGGCCCGGGTCCCAGTGCTGGCTCGGGATGTGGGCGGTGTCGACCCCGGGCACCTGGTCGTGGCCGAGGATGTGGGCGCGGTCCATCCGGATCCGGTACTTGCGCGCCAGGAAGCCGACCAGCCGGGCGGATCGCCGGTACATCGCCTCGGTGTACCAGGTCTCGTCGCCGACCGCACCGAATCCCTCGTGCTCGATCCCCAGGGCGTGGGTGTTGACGTACCAGTTGCCGGCGTGCCAGCCGATGTCGTTGGCCTGAAGGTGCTGGGCGACGTGCCCGTCGGAGGCGCGGAAGGTGTAGTTCCAGGCCAGATAGGTGGGCATCTTCACGAGCTTGAGGGCCTCGTCGTAGACGCACTCGGTGTCATGGATGACGATCTGGTCGAGGGTCGGGGTCACCGGTCGATGGGCGAGGTCGTGGTTGCCGTAGTCGCCGTCGCCGGGCCCGTACTGCTCGTAGGGGGCCTCGACCCACTCGATGCCCAGCCCGCGCGGCCCGTCGATCCGGGAGTCGGGGCGTCCACCCGTGGTGGCGGCCGCCTGGTTGATCCTGGCGGTGAGCCAGGACCGCTGCCTGGTGGGTGTCCCGATGGTGCGCGGAGCCATCCTCAGGGTGCCGCCGACGGTGCTGCGCACCACCCCGCGGCGCAGATCCTGGAGGGCGTCGTCGGCGAAGACCCGCTGGGCCGAGGAGGAGGCCAGTCCGCTCGCCGCCGCGATGGCCGAGTACCAGGTGGCCGGGTCGGTGTCGGTGCCCAGCGCCAGGCCGAGCTTCTTCTGCACGCTGGCGATGAGGGCGGCGGCTCCCATGATGTTGGCCGCCGGGTCGGTCCGCAGGGTGCTGGTCGAGTAGCCGGTCAGCGTGGCGGCCTGTCCGAGGGTGTCCATCACTCCGGTGCCGGTCTTGTCCGCGGTCCGCCGGGCCGCGGCGGCCCGGGCCCCGTCGACCAGGTGCATCGGGCCGTAGCCGCCGCCCGCCGACGGGCTGCCGGCATGGTCCTCCCAGCGGGACTGGCCGTAGCTCACGGTCGCCAGAACCGCCGCCGGGACGTCGTACCGGGCTGCCGCCCGGGTGAACTCACCGGCTCGGTCGACGGCCAGCGCCGGTTCACTTCCCAGCACGGTTCCGGCTGCGGCGGTCGCCGAGGCGGCCAGCGTGGCGAACAGGAAATTGCGTCGCGAAAGGGTTGTCATCTCACTCTTTCCCCCATGACTCGCGTCACCCCGGAGTCTGCCGGGGGGACGGTCGGGGAGACCGTCACCCCGGCAGTCCGCCACGTTGCCACCGGTCGCACCCCGATGTGTGTCGGGTTCATGACGATCGTGTGGCGGGGCCGGCGCGGGCCGACAGGAGGCGGGCGGGGTACCGGAGATCCCCCTCGCTACCGGGCCACTCCCCCGCGGCCGTTGAGGACCAGGTTGAGCACGACCGCGGCCAGCGCCGCCGAGGAGATCCCCGATCCCAGGATCATCGAGATCCAGCTGGGCAGCTGGGCGTAGATGGTGGGTGCCCCGATCGGGAAGAGCACCATCGCCAGCGCCACGGCGACGATGATGAGGTTGTTGGGGTTCTCGAAGTCGGCCTTGGTGAGGATCTTGATCCCGGCGGCGGCCACCGTCCCGAACAGGACGACGCCGACTCCGCCGAGCACCGGTGAGGGGATCGCCGCGACGAGTCGACCGAGCCAGGGGAACAGACCGAGCAGGATGAGCAGGCCGGCTCCGGCGGCCACCGTGAACCGGGACCTGATGCCGGTCACCGCCACCAGGCCGACGTTCTGGGCGAAGGCGGTGGGCGGGAAGGAGTTGAACACCGGGGCGACGGTGGCGGCCAGCATGTCGGCCCGCAGCCCGTCGGCGACCCGCTTGTCGTCGATGGTGGTGCCGATGGTGTCCCCGACCGCGAAGAGGTCGGCCATCACCTCCATCAGGGTGACGATCATCACGATGGTCATCGACAGGATGGCGCCGATCTCGAAGACCGGGGCGCCGAAGTAGAAGGGGTGGGGCAGGGCGATGACCGAGCCCTTGGACACCTGGGAGAAGTCGGCCCGCCCGAGCAGCCAGGCGAACAGGGTGCCGACCACGATCCCCACCAGCACCGCCACCTGGGACAGCGCCCTGATCCGGCTGCAGATGAGCACCACGACCAGGGCGAACAGGGCGATCCCGAGGTTCGTCAGGGATCCGTGGTCGGGGGCCTTGGGATCGGGCCCCATCGACCAGCCCGCCGCCACCGGCAGCAGGGACACCCCCATCGCGGTGATGATGGTGCCGGTGACCACCGGCGGGAAGAACCGCCGGATCCGCGCGAACAGCCCGGCCAGCACCAGGCCGACCGCGCCGGCGACGATGACCGACCCGAAGATCACCCTCATCGCCTGGTGTGGATCGCCCTGGTGGGCGGCGATGATGGCCAGCATGGTGGAGGCGGCGCCGATCGTCGTCCCGTTGACCAGCGGCAGCTGGGAGCCCAGGTGGGGCAGTCCGAGGGACTGCAGGAGGGTCGCCAGGCCGGAGACGAACAGCGCCGCGGCCACCAGCATGCCCAGCTCGGCGGCGTCGAGTCTGGCGGCACTGCCCACCACCAGGGGAACGGCGACCACCCCGCCGTACATCGCCAGAATGTGCTGGGCGCCGTAGAGGATCGCCCTGCCGATCCCGACCCTCTCGTCCTCGGGCCGGGCGGACCCGGTGGCAGTGCTGTTCTGGAGATCCGTTGATGACATCCTGCTCCCGAAGGATTGAACCGGAGACGGCCGTGAACCGGCGAGCCGCCAGCACGCTATCAGAGCGGCTCGGCCGGTTCCGGCCGGGTCACCACCCGGACCGCCGGCGCCTCCCGACGGCCCGGGGAGTGGTTCAGGACAGCTTCGACAGGATGATCTCGCGAACCTTCTTGGCATCGGCCTGGCCGCGCATCGCCTTCATCACCTGGCCGATGAGCGCCCCGGCCGCCTGGACCTTGCCGCCGCGGATCTTCTCGGCGATGCCCGGGTTGGCCGCGATCGCCTTGTCCACGGCGGCCCCCAGGGCGCCATCGTCGGAGACGACGGCCAGGCCACGGGCCGAGACGACCTGCTGGGGCTCTCCCTCACCGGCGAGCACCCCGTCGATGACCTGGCGGGCGAGCTTGTCGGTGAGCGTCCCGGCGTCGACCATCTTCTGCACCTCGGCCACCTGGGCGGGGGTCATGCCGACCTCCGCCAGCTCGCAGCCGGCCTCGTTGGCCCGCCGGGACAGCTCGGTGAGCCACCACTTGCGGGCCGCCTCGGGGGCGGCGCCGGCGATCACCGTCTGCTCCAGAAGCTCCAGGGCACCGGCATTGACGACGGCGTCCATCTCACGGTGGTCGAAGGACCACTCGGCGCCCAGCCGGGCCCGCTTGGCGGCGGGCAGCTCGGGCAGGGTGGCGCGCAGTTCCTCGACCCGCTCGCGGGAGACCTCGATCGGCACCAGGTCGGGCTCGGGGAAGTAGCGGTAGTCCTCGGCGTCGGACTTCTCCCGCCCGGCGATGGTGTACTCCCCGGTCTCCTGCCACATCCGGGTCTCCTGGCGGACCTTCCCGCCGCCGGCCAGAACGGCCGCCTGACGCTGGATCTCGTAGGTGAGGGCCCCCTCCACCGAGCGCAGCGAGTTGACGTTCTTGGTCTCGGTGCGGGTGCCCAGCACGTCGGTGCCCTTCGGCATCAGCGAGACATTGGCGTCGCAGCGCAGGTTGCCCTTCTCCAGACGGGCGTGCGAGACGCCCAGGGCGACCATGATGTCGCGCAGGTGGGCCATGTAGGCCCGCGCCACGTGCGGGGCCTTGGCGCCCAGCCCGCGGACCGGCTTGGTGACGATCTCGATGAGCGGGACGCCGGCGCGGTTGTAGTCCAGCAGGGAGTAGGCGGCGCCCTGGATGCGGCCGTCGGTGCCGCCGACGTGCAGCGACTTCCCGGCGTCCTCCTCCATGTGGGCCCGCTCGACCTCCACCCGGTAGGTCTTCCCGTCGACCTCGAGGTCGACGTGGCCGTCGTGGCAGATCGGCTCGTCGTACTGGGAGATCTGGTAGTCCTTGGTCATGTCCGGGTAGAAGTAGTTCTTCCGGGCCATCCGGCACCACGGGGCGATCTCGCAGTTGAGGGCCAGACCGATCCGGATCGCCGACTCCACCGCGTGGGCGTTGATCGCCGGCAGCGAGCCGGGCAGCCCCAAACACACCGGGCAGACGTGGGTGTTCGGCTCGGCCTCCGAGTCGGCCGAACAGCCGCAGAACATTTTCGAGGCGGTCGACAGTTCGACGTGGACCTCCAGGCCGAGCACCGGGTCGAAGCGCTCGATGGCCTCGTCATAGTCGAGCAGGTCGTCAGTGGTCCAGGCGCTCATCGCAGCCCCTCCGTCTCGTGTGCCCCGGACAGCGGCGGGATCTGGGCGAGCACGGGTGCTCCCCAGGCCGCCGTCATCTGCTTCTCCAGTGCCCCTCCGACCCGGTAGACGCGGTCGTCGGCCAGCACCGGTGCCATCACCTGTAGGCCGACCGGCAGGCCGTCCTCGGGGGCCAGTCCGGCCGGGAAGGAGCCGGCCGCCAGGCCGGCCAGGTTCGCCGGGATGGTGCACAGGTCCGCCTGGTACATCGCCAGCGGGTCGTTGGTGCGCTCCCCGATCCGGAAGGCGGTGGTCGGGGTGGTCGGTGAGATGAGGGCGTCGCAGCTGTCCCAGGCGTGCTCGAAGTCCCGGGCGATGAGCGTGCGGACCTTCTGGGCCGAGCCGTAGTAGGCGTCGTAGTAGCCGCTGGACAGGGCGTAGGTGCCCAGGATGATCCGCCTCTTGGCCTCGGCGCCGAACCCGGCGCCGCGGCTGATTGTCATCACCTGCTCTGCGGAGTGGTTGCCGTCGTCGTCCAGACGCAGTCCGTAGCGCATCGCGTCGTAGCGGGCCAGGTTGCTCGACACCTCGGCGGGCTGGATCAGGTAGTAGGCGCCCAGGGCGTGCTTGAAGTGCGGGCAGGAGATCTCGACGATCTCGGCGCCGGCCTCCTGGAGGGCGGCGACCGCCTCGCCGAACCGCTGGGAGACCCCGGGGGCGTAGCCGTCGCCCGACAGCTCGGCGACCACTCCCAGACGCATCCCCGACAGGTCGGCGCCCCGGGCGGCCTCCACCACCGGGGGAACATCGCGGGGGATCGAGGTCTGGTCCATCGGGTCGTGACCGGCGATCACCCGGTGCAGCAGCGCGGCGTCGGTCACGGTGCGGGCGCAGGGTCCGGGCTGGTCCAGGGAACTGGCCATCGCGATCACCCCGTACCGCGAGGTGCCGCCGTAGGTGGGCTTGACGCCGACCGTGCCGGTCACCGAGGCGGGCAACCGGATCGACCCTCCGGTGTCGGTGCCCAGCGCCAGGGGAGCCTCGAAGGCCGCCAGGGCGGCCGCCGATCCACCGCCCGAACCGCCGGGGATCCGGTCCAGGGCCCACGGGTTGTGGGTGGGGCCGAAGGCCGAGGTCTCGGTGGAGGAACCCATCGCGAACTCGTCCAGGTTGGTCTTGCCGAGCACGACCATCCCGGCGTCCAGGCATCGCTGGACCACCGTGGAGGTGTACGGGGAGATCCAGTCCTCGAGGATTCGCGAGCCGGCCGTGGTGGCCATCCCGCGATAGCAGAACAGATCCTTGACGGCCAGCGGGACGCCGGCCAGCGGGCCGAGCTTCTCACCGGCGGCCCGCCTTCTGTCGATCCCCTCGGCCTGGTCCATCGCCCGGTCGGCGTCGACGGCGAGGAAGGCGTTGACCTGACCGTCGACCTGCTCGATGCGGTCCAGACAGGCGCGGGTGATCTGGGCCGAGCTCAGCTCCCCCGCCTCCATCGCGGCGACCAGGTCGCAGGCGCTGGCGGTGAGAATCTCGGCGTCGCCGGTGGTGACCGCCGAGGTCATCCCCGTCTCACTCATCCCTGTGTCACTCATCCTTGGGCCTCCTGGTCGAGAATCCTCGGCACCCTGAACCGGTTCTGCTCGGCGCGCGGAGCCATCGCCAGCGCCTCCTCGGCCGGCATCGAGGGTTTCACCTCATCCGGTCGGAAGGCATTGACCAAGGGCAGTGCGTGAGAGGTGGGCGGCACCTCGGCGGTGGCAACCTTCGACACGCTGGCGACGGCGTCGAGAATGACCTCAAGCTGGGGTGCCAGCGTGGCGGTCTCATCGGCGGTCAGCTCAATACGTGCCAGGCCGGCCAGACGGGTGACGTCATCCGGCGTGAGAGCCACGATGATCCTCCTGGGGGACGGGGCAGAGAACATGACGCGGGCAATGGGACAAGGGGCGGCGCCAGTGGCGCGGCCCGATGAGTGTCCACAGCCCTGCTGGCCAATCCTAGGGCCTGTCCGCGACGCTCTCACAGGTCGCACATTTTGGACCGTCGACCGGCGGGGGGAGAATGAAGCGTGCTCATGCTTCGCGTTCAACTTCCCGACACCCCGGGTTCACTGGGGTTCGTCGCCACTGCGATGGGGACGGTCGACGCTGACATCTCCGCGGTCGAGATCGTGGAGAAGGGCCCCGGCTACGCCATTGACGACTTCATCCTGACCCTGCCCCCGAGCACCCTTCCCGACACCCTGGTGTCGGCCTGCGACATGCTCGACGGGGTGAAGGTGCTGTGGCTGTCGCGCTACCCGGAGAACTGGGGCATCGAGTCCGACATCGCCACTCTCAACCGGATGGCCGAGGATCCGGCCCATGGCGCCGAGATCCTCACCGAGGCCACCCCGGTGGTCTTCCACTGCCAGTGGGCGGCCCTGTTCAGCCCGGATCGCTCCGTGCTCACCTCCACCGCCCTGGCCCCCGAGTTCACCCCTGAGGCGGTGGACCGGCTGAATCCGCTGGACGCCACCCACTCGACCGATCTGGACGAGGGCTGGATGGCCGGCTGGGGTGACACCGTGGTGGCGGTCGCCCCGCTGTCGGGCGGACGCAGTCTGGTGCTGGGACGTCAGGGGGGCCCGGAGTTCCTGGCCTCCGAACTCAACCGGCTGCAGCACCTGGCCGCACTCGCGAACTGATCCGGGGCGGTTCGTGGTTGCCCTTGAGGCCGCGGCGTGGACCAGCCTGCGGTTCTGGTACGAGGTCCTCTCGGCATTCGGCTTCGGCGTCGCCTCCAGCCTCGTGCCCGTCCTCAACTCCGAGATCTTCATCGTGGGGTCCCTGGCCAGCGGTCTGCTGGGACCTCTGGAGGTCTCCATCGGCCTGGCCCTGGGCCACGGCGTCGGCAAGCAGATCATGTTCCTGGCCGTCCGCAAGGGTCGCCAGCTGAGCTGGTTCGCCCCTCGGGAGAAGACCGCCCCACCCCCCGGGTCCCGCCGGGAGAGATGGCGCCGGTGGAACGGGCGGGTCGCCCGGATGGTGGAGAACCCCCGCTGGGGGATGCCGATCCTGGTCTTGTCGGCGATCACCGGCATCCCGCCGGTCTACCTGGTGGTCATCTACTCGGCCACCACGAGGATGCGGTTCTGGTCCTTCTCGGTGTGGGTGACGGTGGGCTTCTTCGTGCGCTGCCTGGCCCTGGCCCTGGCCACCAGGTGGGGCGTCCACCTGGTGCTGTGAGCCCGGTCCGGGACGTCAGCGCGCCGGGTCAGGCAGGCAGGTAGTCGTTGGTGGTGGCCGAGGCTCCGTCCAGGGCTTTGTCGAGCAGCCCGTTGCGGTGCATCCAGGTGGCGAAGGCCGCCCAGTCGGCCGGCTTCTGGACTCCGAACGGTCCGGTTCCCAGCAGTTCGACGGTGGCGTCGACCATCTTGGCGACCATCTGCGGCTGGTAGGAGCCCCTGGTCGGGGCGGTCATCGCCTCGGCGGCTGTGCTGTGGTCCTTCTGGGCGGCGCTCTGACCGGCGGCCAGTCCCCGCAGGAAGGCCCGCACCTTCTCGGCGTACCCCTTCTCCTGCGCCAGCCGTCGACGGCTGGCGATGATCACCAGTTCGGCGTAGTCGGGAAGTCCGAGCTCGGTGGCCGGCATGACGTTGACCGGCACCTTCTCGGCGAGCTCGATTCCCTCGATGTTGCGGAAACCGCCGTAGATGGCGTCCACCTTGTCGGTGAGCAGGGCCTGGCTGAGGCTCTGCTGGATGTTCGGCATCGTGATGGTGGCCGGATCGACCCCGGAGCGGCGCGCGATGTACTCCACGCTGGGCCGCTGGGAGGCCAGCCCGGACAGTCCGACCGTCCGGCCCTTGAGCTGTGCCCCGGAGGTGATCCCCCGCGACTTCTTGGCGATCAGGGAGGTGAGGCTGACCGGGATGAGGGCGGCCACCGAGATGACGTCGAGCCCCTGGCCGACCGCGATGAGGGTGTCGGGCTCGTAGCTGACGGCCAGGTCGACCTGGCCCAGGGAGACCTGCTTGGCGGCGTCGGCGGTGTTGGCCGGGTTCTGGATGCCGACCTCGATCCCCTCCTTGGTGAAGGCCCCGGTGTGCACGGCGGTGTAGAGGGTGACGTGGTCCGGGTTCGGGTTCCAGTCCAGCAGCAGGCTCAGCTTCGAGCTCGCCGACGGGGAGGACGCCGACCGGGCCTCGGTGCGCCCGCATCCGGCCAGCCCTGCGGCGGCCAGTGCGCCGCAGAACAGGCCGCCCAGTCGACGGCGACTGATCGGTGTGCTGAGGGTGGGGTTGTGGACAGCTGTCATGATTCTCCTCGTTCGGGGGTGATCCAGGGGCAGATGAGGCGCTCCAGCAGGGTTGCGGCGCCCAGCAGCAGGCCGGACAGGGCGGTGAGCACCACCACCTGGGCGAAGACGAAGTCGGTCGCCAGACGCGGGATGGCCTGGAGCATGAGATAGCCGATGCCGTCGGTGGAACCGGTGTACTCGGCGAACACCGCGGCGACCGGGGCGAAGGTCACCGAGACCCGCAGGCCGGCGAATCCGCGGGGTGCGGCGTGCGGCAGGCGGACCCGCCAGAACAGCGCGCTGCGCCCGGCGTTCAGGGTGCGCATGGCGTCGATGAGTCGGGGGTCCACAGAACCGATCCCGGCCATCAGGTTGAGAGCCACCGGGAAGAAGCACAGCAGTGCGACCACGATGATCTTCGGGGACATCCCGTACCCCAGGGCGATGGTGAGCAGCGGCCCGATGACGATCGTCGGGATGGCCTGGGAGGCGACCAGCAGCGGCGTCAGGGAGCGCCCGACCAGGGGCAGGTAGCCGGTCGCGACGACCATCGCGACGGCGACCGCCACTCCGGCGCCGACCCCGGCCAGGGTCTCGGCGGCGGTGACCATGGTGGCTCGGCCCAGGGTGTCGGGCCAGTTCGTCACCAGGGAGGCCAGCACCGAGCCCGGGGAGGGGATGACGTAGTCGGCCACCTGTCCGGAGGAGGTGAGGCCGATCCAGCCGGCCAGTACGAGCAGCACGGTGAGTGCGGGTGGCAGCACCCGGGCCATCAGGTGCCTCATCGGGATTCCCCCGGCACCGGGCCGGACCCCGCAGAGGCCTCCGCGGAGTCGCCGAGGGCCTCCAGGACGGCGGTCCGGGCGGCGGCGAACCGGGGATCGGCCAGGATCTGCTCGCGACGGCGGTCATCGTCGAACCAGCCCGGCCAGGATCCCTGGGCGGCGGCCGGTCGCGGTCCTGCGGGTCCGAGCAGGATGACCCGCCGGGACAGCAGCAGCGCCTCCTCGACGTCGTGGGTCACCAGGATCAGCGTGGCGCCGGCCGCCAGGACGGCGCGGCGAAGCCACCGCTGGCCGTCCGCACGGGTGATGGCGTCCAGGGATCCCAGCGGCTCGTCGGCCAGCAGCACGGGCTTGTCGGCCAGCAGGGCACGGGCCAGGGCGGCGCGTTGGCGCATTCCCCCCGACAGCTTGTCGGGCCGGGACCGGGACCATTCGGCCAGTCCCCACTGGTCCAGCACCGCCAGTGCGCGGGTGCGCGCCTCACGGCGCGCCACCCCCTTGTTGCGCAGTCCGATGGCGACATTGTCGACCAGCCTCAGCCAGGGCAGCAGCAGATCGTTCTGCGGCATCATGGCGCAGCCGTCCAGTCTGTCGTGGGGGTCGCGGTGGCCCAGCACCTCGATGGTCCCGGTGACGGGTTCGGCCAGGCCGGCGATCAGCCTCAGCAGGGTGGACTTGCCGCACCCCGAGCGGCCGACCAGGGCGATGTGCTCCCCCACCGCGGCGGTCAGACTCAGATGGGCCAGCACCGGATGACTCGAGTGGGGGTATCGGTAGCTTGCATCGTCGATCCGGATGGCCGGCCGGCCGGCCCGCGCACCGCTCACCGGAGCGTTCACCATTGCATGCGCCGACGCATCGTGACATCCCTCCGCTCATGCAAATGAGATCAGGTTCGGCGGGTGTTATCTCAGCCCCACGATGGGAGGCACCCCGTGTCTTTCAGCCTGTGAGTATACCGAGCGGGCCTGGCCGGCCGCGCTCAGCCCCGCGGAATCAGCCCTGCGGAATGAGGATCCGGTAGAAGAAGTAGAACAGCGCGGCCAGTCCGGCCAGCACCAGGACGAAGACGATCGGTGCGATGATCCGCTGAACCTTCTTGGCGCGGGTGGAGGGAACCCCCCTGGGCCCCCATTCGCCGATCTTCGGCTGGACGCGCACCGGTGCGCGTCCGTTGAGGTTCAGGTCGGTGAAGATGCCCACCCGGCCATGGTAGCCATCGTGGTCCGCCCGGTCAGTCGCGCAGCGCCTCCTCGGCCAGCTGTGCGGCGCGGGCGAGTTGCTCGCACTGGCGCGCGGCGGACGGTTGGGACCAGGACGCCAGTCCGCAGGCCGGGGTGAGGATGCACCCGCTCAGGACCAGACGTCGGTCCACCCCGATGCGTCGGCTCACCTCGACCAGCCGGTCGAGGATCTGGTCGGCCGAGATCACCCGGTCCGGTGCACTGGTCGGGACCAGGCCGAGACCCAGCCTCCGGTACTCCCCCGGCTCAGCGCTGCCGGTCCGGGGGACCGACTCCAGCCATTCGGCGCAGTGGTCGAGATCCTGGTGGCCCAGTGCGTCGCGATCGACCAGCAGGTCGTCGATGTCGATCCGTTCCAGCAGGTCCCAGGGCAGTCCGGGAGCGCAGCAGTGCAGGGCCGCCCGGGCGGCTCCGGCCGTCCGGAGGGCGTTGACGACCGGGCCGATGAGACCGGTGGCGGTGTGCGGGGCCATCGCGGGATAGCGATGGAGTCCCGACTGGGTGGCGACGCGTCCGGCGAGCACGGCCGGTGCGGCCGGCTCGTCGAGCTGCCAGACCCAGTCCACGGCGGGCATCCTGCGGCTCAGTTCGGCCTGCTGTGCGGCCAGGCCGTCGGCCAACGACTGGCCGACGTCGCGCAGCGCGCCGGGGTCGTCGAGGACCGCCTCGCCGTGGCGCAGGTGCACCCCGGCGGCCAGCGTGAGGGGCCCGCAGATGCCGATCTTGACGGTGGCGGACTCCCCGGCCAGGGTCTCCTCCAGATCGTCGAGATCCCTGCGCCAGCCGGCACGCGCCGACCGGGCGGCCCGGTCGTCGGCGTCGGCCAGCCGCCAGCCGGCCGGGCCCAGGTCGGTCGGGATGGACTCCAGCTGGGCTGTCCCGCGCCCGAGGATCCCTGCCCCGGGACCCCGATCGGGCAGTTCGGGCAGCGGGATCAGATCGGGGAAGTACTCGGCCATCGAGGCGAGCGCCCCGCGGAAGTCCCGACCGGGCAGGGAGCCCAGCGCGGTGGCCCTCACCGGGTGGCCCCGACGATGTCGGTGCCGGCCCGGTCCGTGCCGCAGATGGTCGCCGATCCGACCACCAGGTCGCCGTCGTAGAGCACCGCCGCCTGGCCGGGCGCCACTCCCTTCAGTGGCGTCCGCAGGGTCATCCGCACTCCGCCGTCGACCCGCTGGACGCGGGCCTCCACGGGGGTGCCGTGGGCGCGGACCTGGACCTGCCCGACCCAGGAGTCGGTTCCGGGGGTGTCGGAGCACCAGACCGGCCGGATGGCCTCCAGTCGATGCACCTCCAGGTCCTCGGAGGGGCCGACCACCACGGTGTTGGAGACCGGTTCGATGTCCAGCACATAGCGTGGCCGGCCGTCGGAGGCAGGGGTTCCCAGGTGCAGGCCGCGTCGCTGACCGATGGTGAAGTGGTGGTAGCCGTCATGGTGGCCGACCACATCCCCGGTCTCGTCGCGGAACTCACCGGTGTGCTCGCCCAGCTGGTCCGAGAGCCATCCGGCGGTGTCCCCGTCGGGGATGAAGCAGATGTCGTAGGAGTCCGGCTTGTCGGCGACCGTCAACCCCAGTCGGGCGGCCTCGGCGCGCACCTCGGTCTTGTAGGAGTCGCCCAACGGGAACAGGCAGTGGGACAGCTGCTCCTGGTTGAGCACCCCCAGCACATAGGACTGGTCCTTGCCGGGGTCGACCGCACGGCGCATCCTGGTGATCCCCTCGCGGGTCTCCAGCCGGGCGTAGTGGCCGGTCGCCACCGCGTCGAAGCCGAGATCCAGGCCCCGCTCCAGGACGGCGGCGAACTTGATCCGCTCGTTGCAGCGCAGGCACGGGTTGGGGGTGCGACCCGCCCGGTACTCGTCGATGAAGGGGTGGATCACCTCCTCGGCGAACCGCTCCGAGAAGTCCCACACGTAGAAGGGGATGCCGATCCGGTCGGCGGCCCGCCGGGCGTCGAAGGAGTCCTCGAGGGAGCAGCAGCCCCGCGACCCCTCGCGGTAGGCCAGTGGGGTGCGCGACAGGGCGAGATGGACGCCGGTGACGTCGTGACCGGCGGCGACCAGCCGGGCGGCGGCCACCGCGGAGTCGACTCCTCCCGACATTGCGGCCAGAACTCTCATGTCGGTCCCCTTTCAACGGCGGCCCATGCTACCCGCGCCCCGCCGCAGCGCGCCTGCACTCAACGCACCGCACGCGCCTGCGTGACGACCTCGGGAAGCAGGGCGGCCAGCCTGTCGATCTCGGCCACCGTGGTCTCCGGCCCGAAGGAGAACCGCAGGCAGGAGGAGGCCTGCTGGCGGGAGCGCCCCATCGCCAGCATCACCTCGCTCGGAGCGGCCACCCCGGCATGGCAGGCCGACCCGGTGGAGCAGTCGATCCCCCGGGCATCCAGCAGCAGCTGCAGATTCTCCCCCCGGGCCCCGGCCACGCTGAGATGGCAGACCGCCGCACTCACCCGGTCCCCGCCGTCGACCCGGACCCCCTCGATCGCACCAGCCGCCTCCACCAGCCGGGACCGCAGCTTGCCCCACAGCTCGGTGCGCCGGCCCATCTCGGCGACGGCCTCGTCAAGAGCCGCCGCGAAACCCCTGGCCAGAGCGACCATCTGAGTGCCGGACCGCAGCCCGGCCTCCTGACGACCACCGGCGGCGACCGGTGCCACCGTGACCCCGCGACGGACCCACAGGGCCCCGATCCCGACCGGTCCCCCGAGTTTGTGGGCCGAGAAGGAGGCCAGGTCGACATCCCACTCGGCGAGCTCGACCGGCAGATGCCCCAGGGCCTGGACGGCATCGGTGTGGAACAGGGCGCCGGCCCGGTGGGCCTGCCGGGCGCACTCGGCGACCGGCTCCAGGGTGCCGGTCTCGTTGTTGGCCGTCATCACACTCACCAGTCCAGGTGCGTCCAGAGCCGCGATCGACGACGGATCGACCACGCCGTCGGCGTCGACCGGGAGCACCCGGGCCCGCTCGCCCATCAGCCCGGGGGCGGTCAGACCGGCGATCGCCGCGTGCTCCACCGCCGAGATCCCGACCGTTCCCGCACCGCCGGCCCCCAGCAGTGCCAGGGTGTCGGCCTCCGTCCCCCCGGAGGTGAGGACGATCTCCAGGGGCCGAACTCCCAGCAGGGAGGCGATCTGCTCCCTGGCATCGTCCAGCATGGCTCGAGCGCGACGTCCCGCGGTGTGCACCGCGGCCGGGTTGGCGACCGCTCCGGTGGCGACCACCGCCGCCAGCGCGCCGGGTCTCAACGGGCTGGTCGCGGCATGGTCCAGGTAGCTGCGGGAGGCCGGCGCAGCCGTCCGCCCCCCGTCCCGACACCCCTCGTGGGTCCGGTCCCCGCTGCGTCCCGGCCCGCCGGAGGGTCCCGATGTGCTGGTCATTGCGCTCACCGCGGCAGGGTACCGCCCGACACCTCGGCCGAGGGGCCCGGAACCTTCGTCACCAGCCGCCTAGCGTGCGGCGTACGACATGGCGAATGAATCCGCTTGACGGGGAATATCCCCATCTGAGTGAAACCCTAGTGCGAGCCGGGCTACGATTTCCTGTCGTCTCACCGGCGGCATCCGCGAGCAGGTAGGTCCTCAATTTCATGGTTCAAGCTCTTGCCGAGACATTGCCCGTGCCCTCTCCCACTGATTCCAGTGTGCTGGGGGCCCAGCTGATGAACGGCGGTTGCCGGTTCGGGTTGTGGGCTCCCCGCGCCAGCCAGGTCGAACTGGCCCTGGTGAACACCGACCGCAGTCAGCGCAATGTGCACATGGAGATGGGTTCCGACGGTGTGTGGGTCGTCTTCGTCGACCACATCACCGAGGGACAGCTCTACGGCTTCCGGGTGCACGGCCCCTGGGATCCCGGCGCCGGCATGCGGTTCAACCCGGCCAAACTGCTGATGGATCCCTACGCCCGGGCCATCACCGCCGGGGTCGACTACTCCGGGCCGATCCTGGACCACACCGAGGAGTCCAACTACACCCCCGACACCCGCGACTCCGCCTCGGCGGTTCCGATGTCGGTGGTCGTGAGGTCCACCCCGGCCCCCGAGCCGATCGCCCGTCGACGTCCGATCGAGGAGTGCGTCATCTACGAGACGCACGTCAAGGGCTACACCCGGCTGCACCCGCTGGTGCCCGAGCATCTGCGGGGCAGCTACGCCGGACTGTCCTACCCGGCGGTCATCGAGCACCTCACCAGCATCGGCGTCAACACCATCGAGCTGCTGCCCATTCACCACTTCGTCTCCGAGCCCTTCATCGTCGGCAAGGGTCTGAAGAACTACTGGGGCTACAACTCCCTGGGCTTCTTCGCGCCGCACGCCGCCTACTGCTCGGTCGGCACCACCGGCGAGCAGGTCCGCGAGTTCAAGGAGATGGTGACCCAGTTCCACCGCGCCGGCATCGAGGTTCTCCTCGACGTCGTCTACAACCACACCGGGGAGGGCGGCCACGAGGGCCCGACGCTGTGTTTCCGCGGCATCGACCACAACACCTACTACCGGCTCACCAATGACCACCGCAACGACTACGACGTCACCGGTTGCGGGAACTCGGTCAACACCGCCAATCCGGGCGTCCTGGAGATGATCGCCGACTCACTGCGCTACTGGGTCACCGAGATGGGGGTCGACGGCTTCCGCTACGATCTGGCGACCACCCTGATCCGCGACGCCGACCACGGCGTCGACCAGAACCACCCCTTCAAGAAGCTCATCCGCGAGGACCCGGTGCTCAGCCAGGTCAAGCACATCGCAGAGCCCTGGGACCTCGGCCCCTACGGCTACCAGGTGGGCCGCTGGGGAGACGACTGGAGCTGTTGGAACGACCGGTACCGCAACTACGTGCGCGACTTCTGGCGCGGCGCCACCGAGGGGGTCCACGAGCTGGCCACCCGGCTGTCGGGATCTGACGATCTCTACGGCTTCCCCGGCGCCTCGATCAACTTCGTGGACGCCCATGACGGCTTCACGCTGCGCGACCTGGTCACCTACAACATGAAGCAGAACCAAGCCAACCGCGAGGACAACCACGACGGCTCCAATGACAACCGGTCGTGGAACTGCGGCTGGGAGGGCGAGTCCGAGGACCCTGCCGTCAATGCCCTGAGGCATCGCCAGATCCGCAACTTCCTGGCCACCCTGATGACCTCGGCCGGTGTCCCGATGATCGTCGCCGGCGATGAGCTGGGCCGCACCCAGCAGGGCAACAACAACGCCTACTGCCAGGACTCCCCGATCTCCTGGGTGGACTGGGAGGAGGCGAAGTCGTGGACCGATCTCACCGATCTCATGACCACCCTGTCGCAGCTGCGCGCCGACCACCCCACCCTGCGGCCGACGACCTACCGGCAGCGCGAGGAGGTGCTGGACGCCGACGGCGAACCGACCGGCCGCGTCGAGCTCACCTGGCTCTCGGGCCAGGGCGGCGAGATGGCCGCCGAGGACTGGCACGACGGGGGCCGCACGGTGCTGGGGCGCTACACCTCCGACGAGCACGAGGCGATGCTGGTCTGGTACAACCGCGGCGCCGACCCGATCGACGTCGTGCTGCCCTCGGCGCACTGGTGCGGCTCGTGGACCATGGTGGCCCACACCGCCGAGCCCGACGAGGTGCCCGAGGGTCCGTTGGCCGCGTCCAGCTCGCTGGTCCTGCCGCCGCGCTCAGTGATCATTCTGGAGGGCGATCTGACCGCCGTTCCGGAGCCCGCGACGCAGGCCGATGAGGCCGATCACCTCACCTCGGCCCAGATGGGTCCCGACTGGGCCGCCATCTCCCCGGCCACCGCCGAGTAAGGGCCGGGAGGTCCGGCCCATGGCGGGTCGGCCCTCGCGTCCGGACGCAGGACGCGTCCAGACACAAAAGAGGTCTGGTCGAGTTCGGGTGCTTGTAGTGCCCCGAACTCGACCAGACCTCTTTCTTGATGGTGCGCTGTCAGATGGTGCTCAGACAGCGAGTCACTCCCCCGGAGCGACCGCGGCCAGACCCATCTCCACGTCGCCGGCCAGCAGCGGGTTCTTCGGAACCGCGCGCACCGTCCACCCCCAGGAACCGGGATCCTTGGCCTTGACGGTGGCGGAGAAGTGGGAGATTCCCCGCTCATTGGTGCCGTCCAGGGTCATCGGGACGATCTCCAGGTCGTGCAGCCAGTCATCGGCGTCCACCTGACCCAGGACCACCTGGACCCCGACGTCCTCGGCATTCAGCCCGTCCAGGTCGACCCAGGCGGCGAATGGCACCTCGGCGCCCATCGCGACCCGGTCGCTGAGGCTGGACTCCACCCGGCGCACCTGGACCTTCGGCCAGGCGGCGCGCACCTTGCGCTTCCAGGCGGCCAGATCGGCGGCGGCCTGTCCCTCCACCTGACGCGACGACACGGCGGCCGGGGTGTACAGCTTCTCGACGTAGTCGCTGACCATCCGGGAGGCCAGGATCTTCGGCCCGAGGATCTGGACGGTGTCGCGCATCATCTTCAGCCATGCGGTCGGCAGCCCGTGGGAGTCGCGGTTGTAGAACTTCGGGACGATCTCGTTCTCGATGATGTCGTAGAGGGACTCGGCCTCCTGGGCGTCACGGGCGGTGGGATTGCTGATCCCCTCGGCCGAGGGGATCTCCCAGCCGAACCGCGGGTCGTACCACTCGTCCCACCATCCGTCGCGCACCGACAGGTTCGCCGCACCGTTGAGAGCGGCCTTCATGCCGGAGGTGCCACAGGCCTCCAGGGGACGCAGCGGGTTGTTCATCCAGACATCGCAGCCCGGGTAGAGCGGACGGGCCAGGGAGATGTCGTAGTCGGGCAGGAAGACGATCTTGCCGCGGACATCCTCCTGGTCGGCGAACTGGACCATCTGCTGGATGAGGCCCTTGCCGACATTGTCGGCCGGGTGAGCCTTGCCGGCGATGACGATCTGGATGGGGGTGGCCGGGTCGTTGAGCAGCCTCTTGAGTCGCTCGGGATCCGACAGCATCAGGGTGAGGCGCTTGTAGGAGGCGCCGCGACGGGCGAACCCGAAGGTCAGCACATTGGGGTCCAGGGCGTCGTCCACCCAGTCCGAGGAGATTCCCCGGGACCGGCAGCTGGCGTGCAGCCGCTTGCGGGCCATCTCGATCATCGCGGTGCGCATGTGCCGCTTGGCGCTCCACAGGGTCTGATCGCCGACCCGGTCCAGGGCGGTCCAGTCGCAGCCGTCGTGGATCTGCGGTCCGGAGTCGCCGACCACCGGCTGCATCAGGTTGAGCAGTTCCGGGTGGATCCAGGTGAGGTGATGGACGCCGTTGGTGACGGATCCGATCGGCACCTCGGCGGCGGCGAATCCCGGCCACAGGCCTCGGAACATCTCACGGGAGACCTCACCGTGCAGTTCGGAGACGCCGTTGGCGCGCTGCCCGGCGCGGAATCCGAGCACCGCCATGTTGTAGATGCCGGGGTCTCCGCCCTGATAGGTCTCCCGACCCAGGTCGAGCACCCGGTCGATCGGCAGCGGGCCGAAGCCGCTGAACTGGTCGCGGACCCGGTCGATCGGGAACCGGTCGATGCCGGCCGGAACCGGGGTGTGGGTGGTGAAGACGTTGCCGGCGCGGGTGCGCTCCAGAGCGGTGTCGAAGTCGTCACCGGTCTCCATGTACTCGCGGATCCGCTCCAGGCCGAGGAATCCGGCGTGACCCTCGTTGGCGTGGTAGACCTCCGGGACGGCGTGACCGCTGACCCGGCAGTACTCGCGCAGGGCCCGCATCCCGCCGACTCCCAGCAGCACCTCCTGGACGAGCCGGTGCTCGGCGTCCCCGCCGTACAGCTGGTCGGTGATCTCGCGCATCGGGCCGGGGTTGGCGTCGATGTCGGTGTCGAGCATCAGCAGAGGGACGCGACCGACCTGGACCACCCAGACCTGGGCCTTGACCTCGTTGCCGAAGATCTGGACCGGGATGAGCACCGGGTCGTCTCCGTCGCGCAGCTGGGTCACCGGCATCTCGTTGGCGTCCAGCACCGGGTAGCGCTCCTGCTGCCATCCCTGCGCGTTGAGGGACTGGCGGAAGTACCCGTGCCGGTAGAACAGCCCCACCCCGATGATCGGCACACCGTTGTCGGAGGCCGCCTTGAGGTGGTCTCCAGCGAGGATCCCCAGGCCGCCGGAGTACTGCGGCAGCACCTTGGTGATGCCGAACTCGGCGGAGAAGTAGCCGATGGCCGTCGGGGCCTCGGGATGCTCCCTGGACCATTCCTGGAACCACAGGTCGCCGGTCATGTACTCGTCCAGGTCCGCAACGGTCAGCTCGAGGCGACGCACGAAGCGCTTGTCGTTGGCGAGGATGTCGAGACGGTCGCTCGGCACCCGGGCCAGCAGCCTGAACGGGTCGTGACCGACCTCGTCCCACAGCACCGGGTCGATGTCGGCAAACAGAGCCCGGGTGTCCAGATTCCAGCTCCAGCGGAGATTTGTCGCAAGCTCGCCCAGCGCCTTCAGCGGTCCGGGCAGCACAGGTTGGACGATGAATCGTCTGATAGCACGCACGGCAGGTAGCTTATCCGACGCAAACCGCCCCGGAGGGCCTGAGGCTGACACGTGGAAGGCCGGCCGGGGCGGTCCCGGCCGGACCGATCCCCGTCAGGCCCCCAATGTGGGGCCGCACCCGGTAGCGTGACCCCCGTGCAGAGGATTCCCAGGCTCATCAGACGTGCCGGCGCCGACGAGGACGCCGGGGGCACGACCCGGGATCCATCTGCCGGCCCGAACGAGCACGAACCCGTCCAGGAGGGTGTCATGGCCAAGAAGCGTCCGCCCCGTCGCATCGCCGATCCCGGTCCCTCGGATCCCGACCTCGCCGGCACTGATGTCGCCGGCACGGATCTCACCAGTACTGGGGGGCCCGACCCCGAGGCTCCCTCCGCGGCCGACATCGCCGACCTGATGCGGCGCTCCACGGGGCTGCGCGAGCCCTACCCGCCCGAGGCCATGGACGTCCCCGGCCAGCTGCCGCTGCGGGGCTTCGGCCGGATCCCGGTGCACAACGTCTCACCGACCGTGGAGGCCGGCCGGCTGCCCGTCAAGGCGGTCGTCGACGAGGAGTTCACCGTCTCCGCGAATGTCTTCCGGGAGGGGCACGACGCCGTGGGCGCCTCCGTGGTGCTGGTCAGCCCGCGCGGAAAGCGCCACGTCACCGACATGGTGCAGGTCGAACCGATGGGGCTGGACATCTGGGAGGCCCGGGTGCACGCCTGGGCCCCTGGCGACTGGACGATGCACGTCGAGGCCTGGTCGGACGCCTGGGGCACCTGGCATCACAATGCCGAGGCGAAGCTGGAGGCCGGGATCGACGTCGACCTGGTGTGCGCCGAGGGACATGTCTTGCTGGACTCGGCGGCCGACCGCGCCGCCGCGGCCTCCCGCCCCGACGAGGTCGAGGTGATCGGCCGGGCCGCCGAGGCCCTGGATCCCTCCCGGTCCCCCGCCGAGATCCTCGCATCGGTCGTCCGGGACCCCGCGGTCGACGCCGCCATGCGGGTCTACGCCGACCGGCCGCTGGCCACCGCCACCCCCGCCGAACCGCTCAAGGTGGAGCGCCGGCGCGCCCTCTACGGATCCTGGTACGAGTTCTTCCCCCGCTCCCAGGGGGCCCACCAGACCGAAACCGGCTGGGTCTCGGGGACCTTCGACTCCTCCTGGGAGCGCCTCGAGGCCGCCGCCGCGATGGGCTTCGACGTCGTCTACCTCCCCCCGATCCATCCCGTCGGGAGGGCCTTCCGCAAGGGCCCCAACAACACTCTGGACGCGGGCCCCGACGATCCCGGGTCGCCGTGGGCGATCGGCTCTCCCGATGGCGGCCACGACGCCGTCAACCCGGATCTGGGCACCCTGGAGGACTTCGACCGGTTCGTCGGACGGGCCCGTGAGCTGGGCCTGGAGGTGGCCCTGGACTTCGCCCTGCAGGCCTCCCCCGACCATCCCTGGGTGCACAGCCATCCTGAATGGTTCACCACCCGCGTCGACGGCACCATCGCCTACGCCGAGAACCCGCCGAAGAAGTATCAGGACATCTACCCGATCAATTTCGACAACGACCCCGAGGGCATCTACCACGAGGTGATCCGCCTCCTGGAGTTCTGGATCGCCCACGGGGTCACGATCTTCCGGGTCGACAACCCCCACACCAAGCCGCTGAACTTCTGGGCCTGGGTGATGGAGCAGATGCACCGCGACCACCCCGAGGTGATCTTCCTGGCCGAGGCCTTCACCCGGCCGGAGATGATGCAGGCCCTGGCGAAGGTCGGGTTCCAGCAGGGCTACTCCTACTTCGTGTGGCGCACCGAGAAGTGGGAGCTCGAGGAGTACCTCCACGAGATCTCCCACGACACAGGCCACTACTACCGGCCGAACTTCTTCACCAACACCCCCGACATCAACCCCATCCCCCTCAACGACGGCAACCCGGCCGGATTCGCCATCCGGGCCATCCTGGCGGCCACCATGAGCCCCTCCTGGGGGATGTACTCGGGATTCGAGATCTGCGAGCACGCCCCGGTCCCGGGCCGCGAGGAGTACCTGGACTCCGAGAAGTACCAGTACCGGCCCCGCGACTGGTCCTCCCAGCCCAACATCATCGAGCTGGTGACCCGGCTCAACCAGATCCGCCGGGAGCATCTCGCCCTCCAGCAGCTGCGCGACGCCACGATCCACCGCACCGACCACGACAAGGTCTTCGCGTTCTCCAAGAGGGCCGGCGACGACGTCGTCATCGTGGTGGTCTCGCTGGATCCCGACTGGGGGCTCGGAGCCCACGTCACCTTCGACATGGCCGCCCTGGGGCTGGCCGACGACCAGCTCTTCGAGGTCCACGACGAGCTCACCGGCACCGACGCCACCTGGGCCCGGGAGGACTGGGTCGAGCTCTACCCCGCCCAGCCCGCCCGCATCCTGAGGCTGCGACGGTGAGGGGGACGACCCCGCTGCCCGACGGTTCGCTGCCGGGCCTGTGGGAACACATCAGCACGGCGCGCTGGTTCGCCGGGAAGGGGCGGGGCGGCCGGCTGATCGCCGCCGGGCTCTTCGACGCCGTCGATCCGGATGCGCCCTGCCCGGTGCACCACGGACTGGCACGGGTGCGTCACGACGACGGCGGCCAGGACGTCTACCAGCTGCTGCTCAGCAGGCGCCACGGCCCGGACGGCCCGCCCGGGATCTGCCCGGCCCCCGGCGGCGGCCGGCTGTGCGACGCCGCCGAGGATCCGGCGGCCCTGGCCGACTGGGCACGGGCCCTCCTCGACGACACGACGGAAGGGTCGGCCCCCGGGGCCGGCTGGCTGGTCGAGCACCTGGTCGCGGCTCCCTCCCCGGTCCGCGCGGCCCACCGGCTGTCGGGAGAGCAGTCCAACACCACCGTCGTCGCCGAGTGCGACGGCGATCAGGCCGTCATGATCAAGGTCTTCCGGCGCCTGGAGCCCGGCGAGAACCTCGACATCACCACCTGCGCGGCGCTCAACCGGGTCGGGATCGACGCGGTGCCGACGGTCCACGCCGCGGTCCACGCCGACGTCGACATCCCCGGGTTCCGGGACGGCCCCACCGACCTGGCCATGGCCACCGGGCGGTTCCCCGACGCGAAGGACGGGTGGCGGCTCATCTGCTCCCTCGCCGCCGAGGGCCGCGACGTCAGCACCGAGATGACCGAACTGGGAGCGGCGCTGGGCAGCGTCCACGCCGCGATGGCCGACAGCTTCGGGACCGGGGTCCTCGACGGCGAGCGGATCGCCGGGCGGATGACCCGGGAACTGGACGACGCCGTCGCCCTGGCGCCGGCGCTGGCCCCTAGCCGCGACGGCCTCGCCGCGATCTTCGACCGGCTCCGCGGCCGGTCCCTGCCCACCCACCGGGTGCACGGCGACTTCCACCTGGGCCAGACCCTGAGCACCCCCGCCGGCTGGCGGATCATCGACTTCGAGGGCGAGCCCCTCCGACCCGCGGCCGAGCGCCGCTCACTGGACTCCCCGTGGCGAGACGTCGCCGGCATGACACGATCGCTGTCCTACGCCTCATCCGAGGCTCCCGGACCCGCCGAGGCGGGCCGCCGGGAGTGGCTGGAACGGGCCAGGACCGCCTTCCTGGCCGGATACGGGCACCGTGACGACGCGGTGCTGCTCGCCTACGAGGCGAACAAGGCCGTCTACGAGACGGTCTACGAAACCCTCAACAGACCCGGTTGGGTCGGCATACCGTTGGGGGCAATCACCGCGATGTGTTCCGGAGCGGCAGCGTTGCTCCCGGACACCGCTGAACGGAAGGACCGATGACATGGCGCACGACCTCGCTGGAGGACTGACCGGATGGGACCTCGAGGGATTCCACTCGGGCGGGGACACCGAAGCCTGGAAGCGGCTCGGCTCCCACATCGTCACGGTCGACGATGACGAGCGCGGACCGATCACCGGCGTCCGGTTCGCGGTCTGGGCCCCCAACGCCCAGGCGGTCCAGGTCATCGCCGACTTCAACTGGTGGACCGGCGACGACATGCACATCATCCCGGGCTCGGGGGTGTGGGGCACCTTCATCGAAGGAGTCGGGCCCGGCGCCCGGTACAAGTACCGGATCCTCGACCAGTGGGGCAACTGGCACGAGAAGGTCGACCCGATGGCCCGTTTCTCGGAGCAGGCCCCCGGTAACGCCACCATCGTCTGGGAGTCGGACTACTCCTGGGATGACACCGAGTGGATCGACCGGCGCACCGCGTCCAAGGCCTACCAGGAGCCGATGAGCATCTACGAGATCCACCTGGGTGGCTGGCGCAAGGGGCTGGGCTACCGGGACCTGGCCGACGAGCTGATCCCCTACCTGCAGTGGCAGGGCTACACCCATGTCGAGATCCTGCCGCTGGCCGAGCACCCCTTCCTGCCGTCCTGGGGTTACCAGGTGACCGGCTACTACTCCCCCACCAGCCGCTACGGGAACCCCGACGACCTGCGCTACCTCATCGACAAGCTCCACCAGGCCGGTATCGGCGTCATCATGGACTGGGTGCCGGGCCACTTCCCCAAGGACGACTGGGCGCTGGGCCGATTCGACGGCACCGCCCTCTACGAGCACGCCGACCCCCGCCAGGGGGAGCACCTGGAATGGGGCACCTACGTCTTCAACTACGGCCGCAACGAGGTGAAGTCCTTCCTGGTCTCCAATGCGCTGTACTGGATCAGCGAGTTCCATGTCGACGGGCTGCGGGTCGATGCGGTGGCCTCGATGCTCTACCTGGACTACTCGCGCCCCGAGGGTCAGTGGGTGCCCAACAAGTTCGGCGGCCGGGAGAACCTGGACGCCATCGACTTCCTGCGCTATGTCAACGCCCATCTGTACCGGCGTCACCCCGGCATCCTGATGATCGCCGAGGAGTCCACCAGCTTCGCCGGGGTCACCAAGCCGGTGGACGCCGGCGGGCTCGGCTTCGGTTTCAAGTGGAACATGGGCTGGATGAACGACTCGTTGAGATACCTGGCCCTCAACCCGTTCCACCGGCAGTACCACCACAACGAGATGACCTTTGCGATGGTCTACCAGTACTCGGAGAACTTCGTGCTGCCGATCAGTCATGACGAGGTCGTGCACGGCAAGGGTTCGATGATCAGCAAGGTCGACGGCGACGACTGGCAGCAGTTCGCCACCCTGCGGGCCTTCTACTCCTACATGTGGGCCTTCCCCGGCAAGCAGCTGATCTTCATGGGCCAGGAGTTCGGCCAGCGCCACGAGTTCGACGAGTCGGCCAGCCTGGAGTGGTTCGTCGCCGACCTGTGGGGTCACGGCGGGCTCAAGAGGCTGTTCCGTGATCTCAACCACATCTACCGGGCCCACTCGGCGATGTGGCAGCTGGACACCGATCCGGCCGGGTTCCAGTGGCTGGACGCCGACGATGCCGGGGAGAACATGTTCTCCTGGCTGCGTCGTGACGCCGATGGCCAGGTGATCGCCTGCTTCACGAACTTCTCCCCCAATCCCCAGGAGCACCACCTCACCGGACTGCCCCACCCCGGGGTGTGGAAGGAGATCCTCAACACCGACTCGGCGAGCTACGACGGCACCGGCCGATACGGCAACCTCGGCCAGATCGTGGCCACCGACGAGCCGTACCGGGACTTCCCTGCCAGTGGTCACCTCGTCGTGCCGCCGATGGGCTCGGTGTGGCTGGAGTACCAGGGCACCGACGAGGCCCCACAGGCCGGAGATCCGGACGACGGCCAGCAGGCCTAGCGGGCCTCGGGGAGCCGGACGAGGTCATCGGCGCGACGACGACTATGCTTGTCAGGTGTCCCGTTCGGGACACCGTGAAGTTCCAGTCTCAGGAAGGACAACGATATGTCCTCGTCCTCACCAGCCTCCGAGATCGTGAAGGCGGTGGGTGGGCCTGACAACATTGCCAGTCTCACCCACTGCGCCACACGACTGAGGTTCCAGCTCGTCGACGGGTCGGTGGTCAATACCCCGACCGTCGAGCAGATCCCCGGTGTGATGGGGGCGGTTCCCCAGAGCGGGGACCGGTATCAGGTGGTGATCGGAGGGGCCGTCACCACCGTCTTCAACGACATCATGGGTCTGCCCGAGATGGCCCACGAGGGTCAACCCGGCGGATCGGCAGGCAGGTCCGATGCCGAGATCAAGGCAGCCGCCCGTTCCGGTGGCCCGCGCGGCAAGTTCAGCTGGCTCGACAGCTTCTTCGAGTTCCTCTCCGACTCCTTCCGCCCGCTGATCGGCCCGCTGCTGGGAGCCTCGCTGTTCATCACCTTCATGTCGCTGATGGCGACCACGGGGGTGATCGGCAACTGGGCCGACCCGCGGGTCCCGCTGTCTCCTTCCTGGCAGTTCATGAACCTCACCTGGAAGACGGTCTTCTACTTCCTGCCGCTGATGGTCGCCTACAACGCCGCCAAGAAGGTCGGCGCCGATCCCTGGGTCGGTTTCGCCATCATGGCGATCGTCATGCTGCCGGGATTCTCGGCTCTCAAGGACGTCGCCCACCAGGCCACCATCGCCGGTTCCCAGGTCGACATCGTCACCATCTTCGGAGCCCCGCTGACGATCTTCGACTACGGCTCACAGGTCTTCCCGCCGCTGTTGATGGCAGCAGTCCTGGGGCCGCTGTGGAGAGGTCTGAAGAAGCTCGTGCCGGAGAATCTCCAGCTGATCTTCGTACCCTTCCTGGCGATGCTGATCATGCTGCCGCTGACGGCCTTCATCATCGGGCCGATCGGCGTCTACGCCGGCGCCTACCTGGCCAAGGGACTGTCGGCGGTCAACAGCGTCTCGGCGCTGATCTTCGCCATCGTCATCCCGCTGGTCTACCCCTTCATGGTGCCGCTGGGCCTGCACTGGCCGATCAACGCCATCATGCTGCTCAATATCCAGACCCTGGGATACGACTACATCCAGGGGCCGATGGGAGCCTGGAACTTCGCCTGCTTCGGCGCCACCGCCGGTGTCCTGGTGCTGGCGGTCAGGGACAAGGATCCGACGATGCGCCAGACGGCCACCGGAGCCCTGGTCGCCGGCCTGGTCGGCGGCATCTCCGAACCCTCCCTCTACGGCATCCATCTGCGCTACAAGCGGGTCTACCCGTCGATGCTGGTCGGCTGCCTGCTGGGCGGAGTGATCATCGGGATCGGCGGCGGGCTGCACACCAGCGCCTTCGTCTTCACCTCCCTGCTCACCATCCCGGCCTTCAACAAGATCCCGCTGTACTGCATCGCGATCGGTGCGGCCTTCTTCGCCTCGATGGCGATGGTGATCATCCGCGACTACCGGACCGCCGAGCAGAAGGCCGAGGCACTGGCCACCAAGAATGCCGCCGCGGCCGCCGACAGCGCCCCGGCCAGCACGGCTCCGGTGAGTGCCCCAGCCACCGCCGCGGTCGGCAGCACGGCCACCCCGGTGTCCACCGACGTGACGGGACCTGGGAGTGCCCCGGCAGCCTCCGGCGAGGCGGCCGCCTCCTCCGGTGCGGCTTCTGAGGCCGGGTCACGGACCTTCGCGATCACCTCTCCACTGGTGGGCCGGGCACTGCCGATCACCGAGATCCCCGATCCGGTGTTCTCCACCGGTGTTGTGGGCCAGGGCATCGCGATCGAACCCGAGGGAGACACCGTCTACGCGCCGGCCGACGGCACCGTGGTGACCGCCCCCGACTCCGGCCACGCCTTCGGGCTGAAGCTGGACAACGGCGTCGAACTGCTCATCCATGTCGGCGTCGACACCGTCGAACTGGGCGGCAAGGGATTCGACGTCAAGGTCAGCGCCGGTGACACCGTCACCGCCGGCCAGCCCCTGGTGGTCTTCGACAAGAAGGTCATCGCCGACGCCGGGTACTCCAACATCACCCCGGTGCTGGTGACCAACGGGTTCGCCTTCGCCAAGGTGACGGGGATCCCCGCCGACCATGTCGACACCTCCACCGAGGTGATCTCGGTCACCACCAGCTGAGGGCTGCGGGGTGCTGGGGGCCGACGGTCCCCCGGCACCCCGAGGGCCCCGTCGGGACTGGCGGCACTGTCTGAACTGACAGCACTAACTGGACTGACTGAACGCCGTGATGGCCGCGACCACCGGGTCGCGGCCATCACGGCGTTCCGGTCCTGGACGGCTCAGGTGGCGTGCGGATCGGCCAGGCTCATCGCCGGGGTCGAGGACCGCGGGGAGGGCACCGCCTCCGGGACGGCGTCGGGCACCTCGGCTGTCACCAGGGATCCGTCGGCCCGGCGCAGGCCGGCCACCGGGAAGCTCCCGTTGAGACTGGGACGCAGCGGCCCCTGGTCGGCCAGCGGCACATGGACCGGCTGGTCGCCGAGATGGATCTGCTCACCGCGCACGGTGACGTCCAGCTCGCGGCCCGAGGTGAGGGTGAAGATGATCTCGTCGCGCTGCAGCTCGACCTCCAGCACCTTACCCGACAGCACCAGGTGGTAGCGGATCGAGGTCCAGTCGGCGGGCAGCCGGGGATCGAAACTCAGCCTGCCCTTGTAGTAGCGCATCCCGCCGAAGCCGTTGACCAGGCACCCCCAGATCCCTCCCGTGGAGGCGACGTGGACGCCATCCGAGGAGTTGCCGTGGGAGTCCGACAGGTCGCAGTACAGGCCCTCGCGGAAGTACTCCATGGCCATCTCCTGGTGGCCCACCTCCGCGGCGATGATCGACTGGACCAGGGAGGACAGGCTGGAGTCACCGGTGGTGATCGGGTCGTAGTACTCGAAGTCGGCGAGCTTGACCGCCTGGGTGAAGTCCTGACCCTGGAGGAACATCGCCAGCACCACGTCGGCCTGCTTGAGCACCTGGAAGCGGTAGATCACCAGCGGGTGGTAGTGGAGCAGCAGGGGCCGCTTGGAGGCGGGGGTGTTGGCCAGGTCCCACAACTCCCGCTCCAGGAACTGGTCGTCCTGGGGATGGATGCCGAAGGTCTCGTCGAAGGGGATCACCATCCCCTCGGCGCACTCCTCCCAGGCCCCGATCTCATCGACGCTGAGATGACGCTCGGCGCACAGGTGCTCGAACCACAGCGGGTCCTCCTCGGCCATCCTGCGCATCAGCGCGGCGGCGTCGAAGAGGTTCGCCCGGGCCATCACGTTGGTGTAGAAGTTGTTGTTCACCACCGTGGTGTACTCATCGGGCCCGGTGACCCCGTGGATGTGGAACTGGCGTCCCCCGTTGACCCGCCAGAATCCCAGATCGGCCCACATCCGGGCGGTCTCGATCATCACCGGGGCGGCGTCGTGGAAGAGGAAGTTCTTGTCCCGGGTGGCCCACGCGTAGGTCATCAGGGCGTGGGCGATGTCGGCGTTGATGTGGTACTGGGCGGTGCCGGCGGCGTAGTAGGCCGAGGCCTCCTCGCCGGTGATCGTCCGCCACGGGAACAGCGCCCCCTGCTCCGACAGCTCGGCGGCCCGCGACTGGGCCTGGGCCAGCGTGTTGACCCTGAACCGCAGCGCATTCTCGGCGAGCCGGGGATGGGTGAAGGTGAGCATCGGGATGACGTAGACCTCGGTGTCCCAGAAGTAGTGGCCCTCGTACCCCGAGCCCGTCACCCCCTTGGCGGGGATGCCGCGCTGATCGGCCCGGGCGGCGGCCTGGGCGATCTGGAAGAGGTTCCAGCGGACGGCCTGCTGGACGCTGGTCGGCGCCCCCTTGATCCGCACGTCGGCGGTGTCCCAGTAGTCCTTCAACCACTCCCGCTGGGAGTCGTAGTAGCACTCGGTGCCCCGGTCCCGGACCCGGTCCAGGGTGCGTCGCACCCGGTCGAAGAGTTCGGTGACCGGCACCCCGCGGGAGGTGTGGTAGGCGACCGACTTCTGGATCCGGATCGGCTGACCCTGCTTCGCCTCGATCTGGTAGACCTTCTTGCCCATCTCGGAGGTGGTGTCGATGATCTCGTCGTAGGCGTTCTCGGTGTCGATGAAGTGGTCGGCGCCGACCGCCAGGGTCATCCGGGAGCGGGCGGTGCGGAAGCCGAGGATCATCCTGCGGTCGGAGTGCCAGTGCAGCTGGGGCTCCAGGACCCGGTCGCCGAGCCGCTGGGCCTTCCTCGGATCGTTGTCCAGGCCCTCCCCCAGGGAGGCGCCGGGGACGTGGTACTCGTCCTGGCCGTCCTGACGGTTGAGGATCTGGGAGCTGATCACCACCGGGGCGTCGCCCTCGAGCATGGTGACCTCGATGCTCATCAGGGCGAGGTGCCGCTGGGTGAAGGAGACCATCCGGGAGGTCGCCACCCGGACCAGCTTGCCGGCGGGTGTCCGCCATACCAGTTCACGGCGCAGCACCCCCTCGCGGAAGTCCAGCCAGCGCTTGTAGGACTGCAGCTCATTGGCCGACAGCAGCAGGGGCTCGTCGTCGACGTAGAGCTTCATGAGCTTGGAGTCGGGCACGTTGACGATGGTCTGGCCGGTGCGGGCGAAGCCGTAGGCGTTCTCCGCGTGGTGGATGTCCCAGACCTCATGGAATCCGTTGATGAAAGTGCCGTGCGTGTGGGTGTCACGTCCCTCGGACGGGTTGCCGCGCATGCCCAGGTATCCGTTGCCGACCGAGAAGAGGGTCTCGGTCTTGCCGAGGTCCTCGGTGCTGGGCTGGGTCTCCACCAGGGCCCACTGGTCGTCGGGGAAGCGGAAACGGTCGATCGGGTCGTCGTGGAACCTCAGTCGTCTCGGATCTGCCAGATGCTGTGCGCCGTCGGGATTCACTTGATGACCTCCTCCAGATCGTCCACCACGATGTCGGCCCCCGAGGCGAGCAGCCGGTCCCGGCCGACCCCCCGGTCGACCCCGACCACCAGACCGAAGTGCCCGGCAGCACCGGCCGCCACCCCCGAGACGGCGTCCTCGAAGACCACGCAGCGCGACGGTTCCAGACCCAGCAGTTGCGCCCCGCGCAGATAGGTGTCGGGGGCGGGCTTGCCCGCCAGACCCTCGGCGGCGGCCACCACACCGTCGACGACGACATCGAACCGGCTGCGCAGGCCCGAGGCCCTCAGCACCGCCTCGGCGTTGAGGGAGGAGGAGACCACCCCCATCTCGATGCGCTGGGCCGCCAACCAGTCGACCAGTCGCTGGGAGCCCTGGTAGGGGCCGATGCCGTCGCGGGACAGGATCTCGACGAAGGCGTCGTTCTTCCGGTTGCCCAGCCCGCAGATGGTCTGGGCCTGGGGCGGGTCGTCGGGGCTGCCCTCGTCGATCGCGATGCCGCGGTCGGCGAGCACCGCACGAACCCCGTCGTAGCGGGGTTTGCCGTCGACGAACTGGAAGTAGTCCTCATCGGTGTAGGCCCTGGCGCCGGGGTGTTCGGCCAGGAAGGAGTTGAACATCTCACTCCAGGCCTTCCGGTGGATCACAGCGGTCGGGGTGAGGACGCCGTCCAGATCAAAGAGGGCGCCCGAGTAATCGGTCCAGTCCATGGGGCCATGCTATGGGCGTGACCAGGTCGTCTGCGACTGCAGAGTCACGCCCACAGCAGAGCGACCCGGCGCTCAGAACAGTGCTGCGGCCAGCGAACGGCGGGCCTGGGCCACCGCGGGATCCTCCCCGACCATCGAGAAGAGCTCCAGGAGACGGACCCTTGCCCGGTCCCGGTCCTCGTCGCGAGTGGTCCTGATCACCGCGAGGATCCGGTTGAAGGCCTTGCCGGGATCCCCGCCCATCAACTCGGCATCGGCGGCGGCCAGCTGGGCGTCCAGATCGCCGGGCGCGGCATCGGCGGCGGCCACCAGGGCCGCCGGGTCCTTGCCGTCCAGACGCTGCAGGGTGGCGGCTCCGACCTTTCCTGCGGTGAGCACCGGGTCATTGGGGGTCTTGGCGAGCAACTCGTCGTAGGCCGCCACCGCATCGGCATAGCGGCCCTGCTGCACCAGCGCCTCGGCGGCCGCGGTGCGGGGGTCAGGTGCCGCCGCGTCGTCGGGTGCGGAGGCGGGTGCCTGGGAGACCGGTGCGGCACTGCCGGCGATGCCGTTGGCCACCGCCACCTTCGTCACCTGGTCGGTGAGCTGGGTGATCTGGTCGGCCGACAGGGTTCCCTGAATCGGCTGGGCGATCGGCTGACCGGCCACCACCGGCAGGATCGTGGGCAGGGCCTGGACGTTGAGGGCCTGGGCGAGCTGGGGAGCGGCGTCGACGTCGATGCGCACCAGGATCCAGCGTCCGGCGGCCTCGTTGGTGATCCGGTCCAGATCGGCGTCCATCGCCTGGGTGTTGGCCTTGACGGAGGTGAACTCCAGCAGAACCGGGTGCTGCATGGACTTCTGGATGTAGTCGTTGAAGCCCTGCTCGTCGCTGACCGTCGCGACCCAGCTGGCGCCTCCCGGACCTGAAGGTGCTGCGGTGGTGCTGGTGTGGGCCCTGGCTGCCAGGTCTGACAGGTCCACGGCTCCGGGACGATTGAACGACTGTGCTGACATGTCCCTCATTCAAGCAGAACCCTCAAGGACTCGGGACAGGGCCCGTCCGACCTCGAGCCGTCCTGCAGTCGCCCCCACGCACAGGGGCGTCCTGGTGGCAGGATGTGGGCCATGGCTCATCCACGCGCTGGGCAGCCGGCCCAGGAACAAGATCTCATCGACGTCGACGCGGTCGTCTCGGCCTACTACGACATCAAGCCCGATCCCGACAATCCCGATCAGCAGGTGGTCTTCGGCACCTCCGGTCACCGCGGTTCCTCCCTCGACGGCGCCTTCAACGACGCCCACATCGCCGCGACCAGCCAGGCGATCGTCGAGTACCGCGCCTCCCAGGGGATCACCGGACCGCTGTTCATCGGCAAGGACACCCACGCGCTGTCCGGACCGGCCTGGCGCACCGCCATCGAGGTGCTGCGCGCCAACGACATCACGGTGATGGCCGAGCACGAGGACGAGTGGACGCCGACGCCGGCGGTGAGCCGGGCGATCATCGTCTACAACCGCGACCATGAGGGTCCCCGGGCCGACGGCATCGTCGTCACCCCCTCGCACAACCCGCCCCGCGACGGCGGCTTCAAGTACAACCCGCCGCACGGCGGCCCGGCCGACACCGACGTGACGAGCTGGATCGCCTCGCGGGCCAACCAGCTGCTGGCCGACCCCTCGGGGATCCACCGCAGGCCCTACGACCAGGTCGAGGGCGATGTCATCCGCCACGACTACCGGACGGCCTACTGCGAGGACCTGCGCAACGCCATCGACATCGATGCGATCGCCCGCGCCGGGGTCCACATCGGCGCCGATCCGCTGGGCGGCGCCTCGGTGCAGTACTGGCAGTACATCTCCGAGCACCTGGGACTGGACCTGAGCGTCGTCAACCCGACGGTCGACCCGACCTGGCGGTTCATGACCCTGGACACCGACGGCAAGATCCGGATGGACTGCTCCTCCCCCAACGCGATGGCCTCGCTCATCGCGCACAAGGACGACTACGACATCGCCACCGGCAACGACGCCGACTCGGACCGGCACGGGATCGTCACCCCCGACGCGGGCCTGATGAACCCCAACGCCTACCTGGCGGTGGCCATCCAGTACCTGTACGCGCACCGTCCGGGCTGGTCCCCCGACGCCGGGGTCGGCAAGACCCTGGTGTCCTCCTCCCTCATCGACCGGGTCGTCGGCGAGCTCGGCCGGACTCTGGTCGAGGTGCCGGTCGGGTTCAAGTGGTTCGTGCCCGGCCTGATGACCGGTGAGATCGGGTTCGGCGGAGAGGAGTCGGCCGGGGCGTCCTTCCTGGACCTGGCCGGCCACACCTGGACCACCGACAAGGACGGCCTGCTGCTGGCGCTGCTCGCCAGCGAGATCAAGGCGGTCACCGGGCGCTCCCCCTCCGAGCACTACGCCGACATCGAGGACCGGTTCGGCAAGTCCTACTACGCCCGGATCGACTCGGACGCCACCCGAGAGCAGAAGGCCCGCCTCAAGGCTCTGTCGCCCTCCGACGTGTCGGCCGACACGGTGGCCGGGGAGAAGGTCGAGAAGGTCCTCACCGAGGCTCCCGGCAACGGCGCCCCGATCGGCGGCATCAAGGTGATCACCGAGCACGCCTGGTTCGCGGCCCGGCCCTCGGGCACCGAGAGCAAGTACAAGATCTACGCCGAGTCGCTGCTCAGCGCCGACCATCTGGCCCAGGTGCAGGCCCAGGCCAAGGAGGTCGTCGACGAGGCGTTGAGGTGATCCGGCCCTGCTGAGGACCGACTCCTCGGCCCGGGCTGCGCGGCGGCCTCCCCGACGGGAGGCCGCCGCGGTGCACTACCACGACCCTTGCCCCCTGACCGGAATGGAGTCCCGCAGCGTGAACCGCCCCGCCGACCATCACCGTCCTCAGTTCCACATCTGCCCTCCCCGCGGCTATCTCAACGACCCCAACGGTCCGATCCACGACGGCCGGACGACCCACCTGTACTTCCAGTCGCGTCCACGGGTGGACCTGGATATCCCCGTCGAGTGGGGACATGCCACCAGCCCCGATCTGGTGCACTGGACTCTTCACCGGCCGGCGATCGCCCCGCTTCCCGGGGGCCCCGACACCGACGGCGTCTGGTCTGGGAACACGGTGTGCGCAGGGCCGGCGATTCGCGCCTACTACTCCGGGGCGGTGGCCGGCGATCCCCTCCAGACGGTGCTCCTGGCCCAGTCCGACGACGGTGGTGCCAGCTTCGGCGCGCCGGTTCGAGTGGTTGAGGATCCGGCACCCGAGGAGTCGGTGACGATGTTCCGCGACCCCTTCGTGTGGCGGGATGAGGACGGCTGGTCCATGGCGGTCGGCTCGGCGAGGACCGGGAGGACCGGTCAGGTCGCTGCGATCCGCCACTACCGGTCGGCCGACGGTCTGGAGTGGCGCCACGTCGACGACCTTGCATCCCTTCCGCGGACTGTCGTGGCCGGGGAGGACACCGGCGAGGGGTGGGAGTGCCCGCAGATCCTGCCGGTCGACGGGTCCGAGGTGGCGCTGGTCTGCTCCTGGTCGCAGGCCGGCGGGCCGGGCCAGGTGCTCGCTCTGTCCCTCGGCGGGCCTGTGCACCCGCTCAGGGTCGACGACGGGCCGAACTTCTACGCCGCATCGGTGATGAGGGACAGTCCCTGGGGGCCGGTCCTGTTCGGCTGGATCACCGAGGGTCGGGCCACCGGGTGGATCAGGCAGGCCGGCTGGTCCGGGGCGATCTCGCTGCCCCGACGGACCTGGCTCGACCACGGCAGGCTGTGCTGCGAGCCGCACCCGACACTCGACTCCCTGCGCCTCGGTGCACCCGTCGCGGCGCAGGGGGCCACCGTCGGGGCGCAGTGCGAGATCGTCCTGCCCGCCGCGCAGACCGGGACGGTCCGGTTGCGCTTCTGCGAGACCGAGCACCTGGACATCGCCCTGGATGCCGATGCGAACACCGTCTCGGTGGATCGCAGCAGGGCCAGCGCGGATCCCCGCGCCGACGGCGGCTGCGCCGTGGCGACCGGGGCCTTCGACGACTCGGCCGATCGTCCGGCGGTGAGGGTGCTGGTCGACGGGTCCGTGGTGGAGATCTTCACCAGTGCCGGTCGGTCGGTCACGACCCGGGTCTACCCCACTCAGGTGCCGCCGTGGACCATCCAGGCCCCCGCCCGGGCTCTTGTCTGGCAGCTGGGGCGCACCGTCACCACAGAGGCCGTCCCGGGCCACCGGTAGACCAGGCGGTACTCGGGTGCGGACCCGCGGTGAGCCGTCCGGGTCGAAGGCACAGCACGCACAGCACGAGGTCACCCCGAACATGCACGAGGAGCGCCCTGATCGGGCGCTCCTCGTGGTGGAGCATCGTGCTCCGCGGTTCTGCTGTGGCCCCCTGATCGAACAGGGGTTCCTGGTGGGCGATGCGGGTTTCGAACCCGCGACCTCTTCGGTGTGAACGAAGCGCGCTACCACTGCGCCAACCGCCCAGCGGAGGAAGATTATGCCAGACCTCTGCCGTCATGTCCAACCGGACCCGCACCCCGATCGCATCCGCATCGTCGGGCTGGGTGCCCTCCCCCGGGGACGGCGCGAGGAGATTTGCGCCCCCAGCCGCCGTGGGATACTGTTTCTTCCCGTCGCCGGGCGGATCGCCGACCGGAAACATGCGGACGTGGCTCAGTTGGTAGAGCATCACCTTGCCAAGGTGAGGGTCGCGGGTTCGAGTCCCGTCGTCCGCTCGGAGAAGGTCATTCGGACCTCATCCAAGACGATCTTGGTGGAGTGGCCGAGAGGCGAGGCAACGGACTGCAAATCCGTCTACACGGGTTCAAATCCCGTCTCCACCTCGGGCGGTTGGCGCAGCGGTAGCGCGCTTCCCTGACACGGAAGAGGTCGCCAGTTCAAACCTGGCATCGCCCACCACCGGACGAAGGGCCGGTCGGCACCAGCCGATCGGCCCTTTTCTTGTCTTTCGGCCAGATTCCGGTGCCCGGCCCCCGCGACCCGGTGCGTCGATGCGAGAATGTTGCGGACACAGACGACGGGAGGGGTCCTACCGTGACGGCACCGGTGCTCCTTCTCGTGATGCCGCTGGCTGCGACCGGGCAGGCGACCATCGCTGCGCACCGGCTGCGTCAGCGTCTGGCACGAGAGCACCCGCACGTCGAGACCGCGATCTCCTTCGCCGGGTCCCAGACGGCCCCCGCCACACCCCCCGAACCCAAGCCCGACTGGAGTGAGGTCGTGCTGGTGCCGGTGGATCTCACCCACCTCAAGGAGCCTCCGGAGTCCGTCCGGGCCCTCGCCGAACTGCTGAGCGCCTCCCATCCGGACCTGGCGGTCCGGATCTCCCGGCCCCTCGGGCCGGCCCCCGCCCTGCTCGGCGTCATCGACGACCGGATGCGGATGGCCACCCACCGCGCCCACACCCAGGAGATCGACGCCCTGGTGCTGTCCTCCCCCGACGCCGGGGACCGGCGCGGGTCCACCATGCTGTCGCGGATGTCGCGGATGTGGTCCCAGCACCACCACATCCCGGTCCGGCAGGCCAGTGGTTCCAGCGGGGCCCTGCACGTCGCCGAGGTGGTGCACTCGCTGCGCCGGGAGGGACGCCGTCACGTCGCGGTCGGCAGCCTGTGGGTGAGCATCAGCCCCGAGTCCCACGAGCACGACCTGGCGGCCCTGGAGGCCGGGGCCGAGGTGGTCTCGGCCCCGATCGGCGACGACGTGCTGCTGGCCCAGTGGGCCTTCGAGCGCTACTGCTCGGCGGCGATGGGGTCGGTGGCCGAGGACCCCGGCGGGGACTGACCGGCGAGACCGGGAACATCGGGTCACCGCACCGCGTTGACCTCACCTGACCACGATCGGCCAGAACCGGCGGGCACAGGCTCACCGACCGGCGTCCGATCGGCCGAGGAGGACCCGATGACCAGCACGAACCACCACGACACCCCCCGGGTGCAGATGACCCCCGACCAGTGGCGTCAACGACTCACCGACCAGGAGTTCAAGGTGCTGCGCGAGGCGGCCACCGAGGCCCCCTTCACCGGCGAGTACACCAGCACCACCACCGAGGGGGTCTACCGCTGCCGGGCCTGCGGGGCCGAACTGTTCCGCTCCACCGAGAAGTTCGAGTCCCACTGCGGATGGCCGAGCTTCTTCTCGCCGCTGGCCGAGGACCGGGTGCGTTACATCACCGACACCTCGCTGCCCGGGATGCCGCGCACCGAGTTGCGCTGCGCCGCCTGCGACTCCCACCTGGGACACGTCTTCTCGGGCGAGGGGTATGACACCCCGACCGATCTGCGGTACTGCATCAACTCGGTCTGCCTCACCCTGGAACCCACCGGGCGGTGAGGGACTCGCCGCCCGGGCGGCGCGCCCGGTGGCACCGGGGAACCTCCCACGGTTAGCCTCCTGGTGTGAACAACCCCACTCCGATCGATCTTCCCGACGGTTTTCCCGCAGTGAGGGCTCACATCCTCGACCACGTGTGGCGCGACGAGTTCACCGTCTCCGAGATTCCCGCGCCCCATCGGATCGCCCCGGACGCGATGGCCCTGGACGCCACCGTCTGTGAGGGGGACCGGACCCTGGGACAGGGCCGTCTCATCATTCTCCATGACCCCGAGGCCCCGGAGGCATGGCAGGGCACCACCCGGCTGGTGACCGTCGCGCGGGCCGAGGTCGACCTGGAGATGGCCACCGATCCCCTGCTGTCGGGGGTGGCCCGGTCCTGGCTGACCGACGCCCTGGACAACCTCAAGGCCCCTTACACCTGCCTGGCGGGCACCGCCACCTCGGTGGTGAGCAGATCCTTCGGCGGCCTGGACGACAAGCCCCAGGAGAGCCGCATCGAACTGCGCGCATCCTGGACCCCCCTCGTCGACGACGCGACCCAGCTCGACGCCCACCTGGCGGCCTGGCAGGATCTGTTGTGCCACATCTGCGGGCTTCCGCCGGCCGACCCGGGAGTGGTCATGCTCAGACGACACCGCCGGTGGGAGGCCGACGCATGAGCGACACCGACCCCGACGGCCCCGAGCTGCCGGTCCTCAACTTCCCTGCCGAGGGCGTCCCGCCCCTGGTCGACACCCCCGAGGCGCTGCTACGCACCGCCGAACGGCTGGCCGCCGGCACCGGACCGGTGGCCATCGACACAGAGCGCGCCCACGGCTACCGCTACAACACCCGCGCCTACCTCATCCAGCTGCGCCGCACCGGATCGGGAAGCCACCTCGTCGACCCCGCCGCCCTGGACCACCACGGCACCGGATCGGGGCTGGGCCCCCTGGCGGAGGCCCTGTCGGGAACCGAGTGGATCCTGCACGCCGCCACCCAGGACATGCCCTGCCTGGCGATGGAGGGGCTGAGACCCTCCCGGCTGTTCGACTCCGAACTGGCCGGCCGACTGCTCGGGCTGCCACGGGTCGGCCTGGGACCGATGGTGGAGCACTACTTCGGGGTCCACCTGCTCAAGGAGCACTCCGCCGCCGACTGGTCCACCCGCCCCCTGCCGGCCGACTGGATGGTCTACGCCGCACTGGACGTCGAACTGCTCATCCCGCTGCGCGACCTCCTCATTGCCGACCTGCGGCAGGCCGGCAAGCTGGACTGGGCGGACGAGGAGTTCGACCACCTGGTCCAGATCGGCGCCGAGCTTCCGGACGACCTGCCGGACCCGGACCCGCAGCGTTGGAGACGGACCACCGGCCTGCACGACGTGCGGACCCGGGCCGGTCTGGAGGTCGTCAAGGACCTGTGGTGGGCCCGCAACGACATCGCCAGGCGCACCGACATCGCTCCGGGACGGATCGTCAACGACCGGGCGATCTCCGCCCTGGGCACCCACACCGGCGACCGGGTCACCCTCACCGCCGAGGAGCTCGGACACTCCTCCGGATTCCGTCGCGGTCGGGCCCGACGCTACACCGACGACTGGCGACGGGCCGTGGAGGCCGCGGTGGCCACCAGCCCGCAGGACTACCCTCCCCGGCGCCTGCCGCCCGACGGTCCGCCACCGCCGCGCAGCTGGGCGAACCACCATCCCGAGGCCGCGGCCCGCTGGGAGGCGGTGCGCCCGGCGATGAACCAGCGGGCCGCCGACCTCGCCATGCCGCCGGAGAACCTCATCTCTCCCGACTGGCTGCGACGACTCGCCTGGCAACCGCCGACCGACCTGTCACCGCGCGGCGTCGACGCCTTCCTGGCCGATCTGGGGGCGCGTGCCTGGCAGCGCAACCTGGTCTGCGGGGAACTCAGTCGCCTGCTGTGCTAGCCGCGGCCTGGTCACCTCGCCCAGAGCGTCGACCATCTGGCGGACCCGCCCGGCGATCCCGGCGGCGTCCAGCCCGATCCGGTGCAGCAGGCTGGACCGGGAGGCGTGCGGCAGGTACTGCGAGGGGATGCCCAGCTCCAGCACCGGAGTCCACACCCCCCGGGCGTGCAGCTCACCGGACAGCCGCGCCCCCAGACCGCCGACCACCAGCCCGTCCTCCACACTCACCACGGCGCGCGCCCGCGACGCCATCGCCAGCAGCTCCTCGTCGACCGGCAGCGCCCAGCGGGGACTCACCACCGCGATCCCGGCGCCGTCCAGACCCAGGTCACCGGCGAGCAGCTCGGCGGCCGCCAGGGTGGCCGAGCACATCTGACCGTGGCACACCAGCAGGACGTCGACCGGCCCGGACGGGGAGGTCTGCCACAGCACGTCCAGGTCCCCGGTGCTGCGCAGCACCGGGATCTCGGCGGGCATCCGGTCCTTGGAGTAGCGGATCACGGTGGGGCCGTCCTCGATCCCCACCGCCTGCCACAGCAGCGACTCCAGATGGTGACGATCCCTGGGACACGACAGCCGCATCCCGGGGACGATCCCGCAGATCGAGGTGTCCCACATCCCGTTGTGGCTGGCCCCGTCCGAACCGGTCACACCGGCCCGGTCCAGCACCACGGTGACCCCCTGGTGATGCAGTCCGGCATCCATCAACAGCTGGTCGAAGCCGCGGTTGAGGAAGGTGGAGTAGAGCGCCACCACCGGGTGCAGGCCGACCGCCGACAGTCCCGACGCCGAGGTGATGGCGTGCTGCTCGGCGATCCCGACGTCGAAGATCCGGTCGGAGAAGCGCTCGGCGAAGGGAGCCAGACCGACCGGGTGGAGCATCGCGGCGGTCATCGCGACGACCTCGGGGTGGGCCCTGCCGATGCTCACCATGGTCTGGGCGAAGGTCGCGGTCCAGGAGTCCTCGGCGCTGACGCCGTGCGGCCGGCCGGTGACCGGGTCGACCGCGCCGACGGTGTGGAAGTGGTCCTCCTGGTCGTGCTCGGCGGCCGGGTAGCCCTTCCCCTTGGAGGTGATCGCGTGGACGATGACCGGCTGGCGGTACCGCTTGGCCAGTTCCAGGGCTCGTTCCAGAGCGTCGACGTCGTGCCCGTCGACCGGTCCCAGGTACTTGATGCCCAGATCCGAGAAGATCCCGTGGCTGCCGATCAGGGCGTCCTTCATGCCGGTCTTGACGCCGTGCATCAGGCCGTAGACCTGACGCCCCAGGGGCTTGTCGGTCACCATCTGCTTGATCCGGTCGAGGGTCTCCTCGTAGCGCGGGTCGGTGCGGATCGCCGACAGCTGGTTGGCCAGCCCGCCGACCGTCGGGTAGTAGGAGCGGCCGTTGTCGTTGACGACGATGACCAGCTGCAGGTCCTGCTGGGCGGCGATCGAGTTCAGCGCCTCCCAGGCCATCCCACCGGTGAGTGCCCCGTCGCCGATCACCGCTACCACGGTCCGGTCGCCGCCGGTCAGCCGGATCCCCTCGGCCATTCCCTCGGCCCATGACAGCGAGGTCGAGGCGTGGGAGTTCTCCACCCAGTCGTGCGGCGACTCGGCGCGGCTGGGATATCCCGACAGGCCGTCCTCCTGGCGCAGGGTGTCGAACAGTCCGCTGCGACCGGTGATGATCTTGTGGACGTAACTCTGGTGACCGGTGTCGAAGATGATCGGGTCCCGGGGGGAGCAGAACACCCGGTGAATGGCCAGGGTGAGCTCGACCACACCGAGATTCGGGCCGAGGTGGCCGCCGGTGCGGTTGACATGCTCTATGAGGAACTGTCGGATCTCGTCGGCGAGATCGCGTGTCTGACGGTCGCTGAGCTGTCGTAGATCAGCCGGACCGTGAATCGAGTCGAGCAGGGCCATGGCAGAGATCTTATTGCCCGGGGGAAACCGCCGGCCCCCGACATCGCCGGAGGCACCGCGGCCCCGACGGATCACTCCGTCGGGGCCGCGGTGCTCAACCAGCAGTGCTCAGCGCGACGCCATGTGCCGCAGCACGTACTGCAGGATGCCGCCGTTGAGGTAGTACTCCCGCTCCCCTGGCGTGTCGATGCGCACCACGGCGTCGAACTCGACGGTCCGGGCAGGGGCGTCGGCCGGCGCGGTGGCCCGCACGTGGACCGTCTCGGGGATCGTCTCGTTGATGGCGTCGACGCCGGTGATCTCGAAGACCTCGGTGCCGTTCAGACCCAGCGAGTCGGCGCTGGAGCCCTCGGGGAACTGCAGCGGCAGGACCCCCATCCCGATGAGGTTGGAGCGGTGGATCCGCTCATAGGACTCGGTGATGACCGCCCGGACGCCGAGCAGCATCGTGCCCTTGGCCGCCCAGTCCCGGGAGGATCCCGAGCCGTACTCCTTGCCGCCCAGGACGACCAGCGGGATGCCGGCGGCCTGGTAGTGCTGGGAGGCGTCGAAGACGGTGGTGACCGGTCCGCCGTCGACGGTGAGATCGCGGGTGAATCCGCCCTCGGTCCCCGGTGCCAGCTGGTTGCGCAGCCTGATGTTGGCGAAGGTGCCGCGCATCATCACCTCGTGGTTGCCGCGCCGCGAGCCGTAGGAGTTGAAGTCCTTGCGGGCGATCCCGCGCTCGGCCAGCCAGCGCCCGGCCGGCGAGTCGGCCTTGATGGCCCCGGCCGGGGAGATGTGGTCGGTGGTCACCGAGTCGCCGAGCTTCAGCAGCACCCTCGCCCCGGTGATGTCGCCGACCGGCTGCGGCTCGGCGGGCATCCCGTCGAAGATCGGCAGCTTGCGCACATAGGTCGACTCCGGGTCCCAGGCGAAGGTCTTGCCGTCGGGGGTCTCCAGGGACTTCCAGCGCGGACCTCCCTCGAAGACGTCGGCGTAGCGGCTGGTGTACATGTCGGCGGAGATCGCCGAACCGACGATCTGCTCGATCTCCTCGGCCGAGGGCCAGACGTCCTTCATGAACACATCGGTGCCGTCGGAGGCGGTGCCGATCGGCTCGTTGGCCAGATCGATGTCCATCGTGCCGGCCAGGGCGTAGACCACCACCAGGGGCGGCGAGGCGAGGTAGTTCATCTTGACGTCGGGGCTGATCCTGCCCTCGAAGTTGCGGTTGCCCGACAGCACCGCGGTGACGGCCATGTCGTTCTCGTTGACCGCCGCCGAGATCTCCGGGATCAGCGGGCCGGTGTTCCCGATGCAGGTGGTGCACCCGTAGCCGACCAGGTCGAAGCCCAGGGCGTCCAGGTCGGAGGTCAGTCCGGACCGGTCCAGGTAGTCGGTGACCACCTGGGAGCCCGGCGCCAGGGAGGTCTTGACCCACGGCTTGGGGCTCAGCCCCAGGGCGCGGGCCTTGCGGGCCACCAGCCCGGCGGAGATCATCACGCTCGGGTTGGAGGTGTTGGTGCAGGAGGTGATCGCCGCCACGCTCACCGCGCCGTTGCGCAGGTCGAAGGAGCGGTCGTCGGAGAGGGTGACCGGGACCGTGATGTCGGGCTGGGAGGAGTAGCGCGGCACTACCTTCTCGAAGGCCTGCTTGGAGCCGGCCAGCGGGATCCGGTCCTGGGGGCGCTTGGGTCCGGCCAGGGAGGGCTCGACGGTCGACAGGTCCAGCTCCAGGTACTCGGAGTAACGCGGCTCGTGGTCGGGGTCGTGCCACATCCCCTGGGCCCGGGCGTAGGCCTCCACCAGGGCGATCTGGTGCTCGGGGCGTCCGGTGAGGCGCAGGTAGTCCAGGGTCACCTGGTCGATCGGGAAGACGGCGATGGTCGAGCCGTACTCGGGGCTCATATTGCCCAGGGTGGCCCGGTTGGCCAGCGGAACGGCCGCCACGCCCGGCCCGTAGAACTCGACGAACTTGCCGACCACCTTGTGCTCGCGCAGCATCTGGGTGATGGTGAGCACCAGGTCGGTGGCGGTGACCCCCTCGGCGAGGGCGCCGTGGAGCTTGAAGCCGACCACCCGGGGCACCAGCATCGAGACCGGCTGGCCCAGCATTGCGGCCTCGGCCTCGATCCCGCCGACCCCCCAGCCCACCACGCCGAGTCCGTTGACCATCGTGGTGTGGGAGTCGGTGCCCACGCAGGTGTCCGGATAGGCGACCTTCCGGCCGTCCTCCTCGCCGACGAAGGTCACCCGGGCGAGGTGCTCGATGTTGACCTGGTGGACGATGCCGGTGCCCGGCGGGACGACCCGGAAGTTCTCGAAGGCGCCCTGGCCCCAGCGCAGGAACTGGTAGCGCTCGCGGTTGCGCTGGTACTCCATCTCCTGGTTGAACTCGAAGGCCCTGGGGGTGCCGAAGCTGTCGACGATAACGGAGTGGTCGATGACCATCTCGGCCGGAGACAGCGGATTGACCTGCTCGGGGTTCCCACCCAGATCGGCGACCGCCTCGCGCATGGTGGCCAGGTCCACGATGCAGGGGACGCCGGTGAAGTCCTGCATGATCACCCTGGCCGGGGTGAACTGGATCTCGTGGGAGGGCTGGGCCTCGGGGTCCCAGTGGCCCAGCGAGGAGATCTGGTCGGTGGTGATGTTGGCGCCGTCCTCGGTGCGCAGCAGGTTCTCCAGGAGCACCTTGAGGCTGTAGGGCAGGTCCGCCGAACCCTCGACGGCGTCCACCCCGTAGATCTGGTACGACTGGCCATCGACCTCGAGGGTTCTTCTCGCGCCGAAACTATTGATGCTCATCGGTTGAACTCCAAGCTGTAGCGGGCTGGATCGGTCCAGAACCCATCATGGCCCCGTCCGGGCCTGTCCGGTCCAGAACGGCTGAGACGACACGGCTCATGGCGTTTCTCTTGACGTCAAGATACCACGCTGGAACGGCGTGCCGGGCCGGTCCCGCGGCTCAGTCCTCGGTGGCGGGAACCAGGATCGCCACGCACTCGACGTGATGGGTCATCGGGAACAGGTCGAAGGCCCTGATCGAGGCCGGCCGGTAGCCCCCCTCGGCGAACAGTGACAGGTCCCGGGCCAGCGAGGCGGGGTCGCAGGCGACGTGGGCCACCGCCCGGGGACGACGGGTGAGGATCTCGGCCACCACCTTGCGGCCGGCCCCCTTGCGCGGCGGGTCCAGCACGACCAGGTCGGCGCGCGAGGACAGCTGCCTCATCGAGCGCTCGGTGCGCCCGACGATGAACCGCCCGGTGACATTGCGTCGGGCCAGGGTCACCGCGCGCCGGGAGATCTCGACACCCTCGACACGCGCACCGGCCCGGGCCAGGACCCCGGCGAACAGTCCCACCCCGCAGTACAGGTCCAGGGCCTTCTCCGCCTGGCGCGGTTGCAGTCCGTCGAGGACGGCCGCGGTGAGCACCTTGGCGGCCCGGGGATGGACCTGCCAGAATCCGCCGGCATCGACCTTCCACTGCAGCGGCCCGCAGCTCTCGGTGACGGTGGCCGGTCCCTCGACCAGGACCTCGTCGGCCAGCACCGAGACCCTCGTCCGGTCGGCGCCGGTGCCCGAGACGACCACCTGGACCTCCTCGGCGCCGGCGGCGGCATCGCGGGCGGCCGCCCGGCCGCTCGGATGGGAGATCGGGCATCCCTCGGCCGGCACCGCCACCAGGTCGTGGGACCGGAAGGCGCGCAGCGCCGGGACGCCGTCACGGGTCCGGTAGTGCATCCGGGTGCGCCAGCCCAGCCCGTCCTCGTCGGCGTCGGCGGGTTCGACCGCACCCTCCCAGTCGATGCCGGCGATCCGCTGCAGCTGCTCGGCGACCACCCGACGCTTGAGCTCCCGCTGGAAGTCGATCTGGACGTGCTGGAAGTCGCACCCGCCGCACACCCCGGCCACCGGGCAGACCGGGTCGACGCGGTGCTCGTCGGCGACCAGCACCTCACGGGTGGCGGCGAACCAGTGGGAGGCCTTCGAGTCGTCCAGCACCCTCGCCCGGACCTTCTCCCCTGGCAGCCCGCCGCGCACGAAGACCACCCGGCCCTCGGAGCGGGCCACGCAGAACCCGCCGTGGGCGATCGGGCCCAGGTCCAGCTCCAGGACGGCGCCCTCGTGCTGCTGTGTCATCGGTCCTCCACATCTCGACGGGTCCGTGTCGATCCGTCGCCGTCCCAGTCTGCCCGGTCTGCTCCGGGAGCCGTACCGCACCCCCGAGGGCCGGTCAGCCTCGAGTCGAGCTCACCGACCGCCGCGAGTCGCGCCAGGAGCGCGGATCGTCACGGCGCCAGCGCCGCTCGGCGTAGCGGGAGGAGCTGAGCTGGTAGGGCACCGTGGAGATCAGCACGCCGGGCATGAAGTGCAGTCGGGCCCGGATCATCACACCAGTCTGGTTGTGCAGCGCCCGCTCCCACCAGTGGCCGACCACGTACTCCGGGATGAACACCTCGACCATGTCGCGGGGGTTCTCGCTGCGGATCCGCCGAATGTGCTCGACGAAGGGGTTGGTCACCTCGCGGAAGGGCGAGGCGATGACCTTCAGGGGGACGTCGACGTCCTCGGACTCCCAGGTCTGCAGGACCTTCTCGGTGGCGTCGGGGTCGACGTCGACCGTGACGGCCTCCAGGAAGGTCGGCACGGTGGCCTTGGCGAACTGCAGGGCCCGCATGGTCGGCTTGTTGAGGTCGGCGACCATCACCACCGCGTGCACCCTCGAGGGCAGCGCCCGGTCCGAGGAGTCCGACAGCTCCAGCTCCGCATGGACCTTGTCGTAGTGGCGTCGGATCGACTTCATCAGGGCGAAGGCTCCCACCATCGCGATGAGGGCCAGGTAGGCGCCGTGGGTGAACTTCGAGGCCAGGATGATGATGAGGACGATCCCGGTCATCACCAGGCCGACCCCGTTGATCACCCGGGAGCGCTGCCAGGTGCGCCGCTGCTCCTTGGGAGCCCTCTGGTCGGAGCGCAGCAGGCGCGTCCAGTGCCGCAGCATGCCGGTCTGGCTCACCGTGAAGGAGATGAACACCCCGACCACGTAGAGCTGGATGAGGGCGGTCACCGAGGCGTTGAAGGCCAGTACCAGCACGGCGGCGCCGACGGCCAGGGTGATGATGCCGTTGGAGTAGGCGAGCCGGTCTCCGCGGGTGTGCAGCTGGCGGGGCAGGAAGCCGTCCTTGGCCAGGATCGAGCCGAGCACCGGGAAGCCGTTGAAGGCGGTGTTCGCGGCCAGGAACAGGATGAGCATCGTGCAGATGATCATGATGTAAAAGCCGGGCCGGAAGGTGTCGAAGAAGACGGTGCGGGCCAGCTGGCCGACCACGGTGGTCTGGGCGGCCAGCGGATGACCGTCGGGACCGATGATCCGGGACCCGCCGCCGGTCCCGTCGAACATCTGGACCCCGGTCACCCGGGCCAGCACGATGATCCCCATCAGCATCGACACGGCGATCCCGCCCAGCAGGGCCAGGGTCGCCGCGGCGTTGCGGGACTTGGGCTCCCGGAAGGAGGGGACGCCGTTGGAGATCGCCTCGACTCCGGTCAGGGCGGCACATCCCGAGGAGAAGGTGCGCGCCATCAGGGCCACCATCGCCAGGCCCATCATCGAGGTGTACTTGGCCGATCCCTCCACCTGGAGTCCGGCGGTGGCGGCGCGCAGGTCCTGACCCATCAGGAAGATCCGGACCAGTCCCCAGGCCACCATCGCGCCGACGCTGATCATGAAGGCGTAGACCGGGATCGCGAAGAAGGTTCCCGACTCGCGGGTGCCGCGCAGGTTCAGGCCGGTGAGAACCACGATCACCCCGGCCGCTACCAGTCCTTCGTGGCCGTGGATGGCCGGGATCATCGCCTCGGCGTTCTGGACTCCCGAGGAGACCGACACCGCCACCGTCAGCAGGTAGTCGACCAGCAGGGCGCTGGCCACCACGAGGCCGGCATTGGGGCCGAGGTTGTCGGTGGCGACCTCGTAGTCCCCGCCTCCCGACGGGTAGGCGTGCACGGTCTGTCGGTAGGACATCACCACGACGAGCATCACGCAGGCGACCGCGATGCCGATCTTCCAGGAGAAGGCGAACCCGGCCGCCCCCGCCAGGGACAGGGTGATGAGGATCTCGTCGGGAGCGTAGGCAACGCTCGACAGCGCGTCAGAGGCGAACACGGGCAGCGCGATGCGCTTGGGCAGCAGCGTCTGGCCCAGTTCGCTGCTCTCGAGCTTGCGCCCGATGAGCAGTCTCTTCACAGCCTGCGTTACATTCACGAGCGGTCACTCTACGTCTGAGCGCCGCGGTGCAGAAGACGGGCGGTGCGACACCGCGGCCCCGACAGGGCAGAATGACACCCTGAGAGTGACGGGAGGGTCACGTGCACATCGTCATCATGGGATGCGGTCGGGTCGGTTCGAGCCTGGCCAGGTCTCTGGAGAAGCGCGGCCACAGTGTGGCGGTCATCGACCAGGAGGCGGAGTCGTTCCGTCGTCTCGGCCCGGAGTTCCGCGGCATCACGGTGCGCGGGGTGGGTTTTGACCGCACCGTTCTGGAGAAGGCCGATATCCGCAATGCGGACGGTTTCGCCGCGGTGTCCAGCGGTGACAACTCCAATGTGCTGGCCGCCCGGGTGGTCCACGAGGAGTTCGGCATCGACAACGTGGTGGCCCGGATCTACGACCAGGGTCGCGCCGAGGTCTACGAGAGACTCGGGATTCCGACCGTGGCCACCGTGCGGTGGGCCGCCGACCAGGTGTTGCGCTCCATGATGCCGGAGGGCTCCGAGCCGGCCTGGCGCGATCCCTCGGGTCAGGCCCGGTTGATCCGGGTGAACACCCACGCGGCCTGGGTGGGGATGAAGATCAGTGCGATCCAGGACCAGATCCACACCCCGCTGCCCTTCCTGCAGCGCTTCGGGACCGGCATCGTGCCCTCCCCCTCCACCCTGCTCCAGGACGGCGACGTCGTCTACGCGGCCGTCGAGGTCGAGCGGGTGCCCGAGGTCGAGCGCCTGCTCGCCGCTCCCCCGGCCCGCCGCTGAGCCGCTCCCACCTCTGAAAGGCAACTCAAATTGCGCATCGCCATCGTCGGGGCCGGCAATGTCGGCCGGTCCATCGCCCGTGAGCTCATCGCCCACGGGCACGAGATCCTTCTCATCGACCGCAATCCCCACGCCATGAACCCCGACACCGTGCCGGAGGCCGAGTGGTTGTGCGCCGACGCCTGCGAGCTGGACTCCCTGGATGAGGCCCGGCTGGACCACTGCGACGTCTCGATCTCGGCGACCGGCGACGACAAGGCCAATCTGGTGCACTCCCTGCTCGCCAAGACGGAGTTCGGGGTGCCGCGCACGGTGGCCCGGGTCAACCACCCGAGCAATGAGTGGATGTTCGACGAGGTGTGGGGGGTCGACGTCGCGGTCTCCACGCCGCGGCTGATGGCGGCACTGGTCGAGGAGGCGGTGACGGTCGGCGACCTGGTGCGGCTGTTCACCTTCCAGAAGGGCCGCGCCAACCTCGTCGAGCTCACCCTCCCCGACACGAGTCCTCGGGTCGGCGAGCGGGTCCGCGACATCCAGCTGCCCGGCGACGGGGTGCTGGTGGCGGTCATCAGGGACGGTCAGGGCCGGGTCCCCGAGCGCGACGGCGCTCTGGAGGCCGGTGACGAGCTGCTGTTCATCGTCTCGCCGAACTACGAGTCGGACCTCGTCCAGCTGCTGGCCCCCAAGGAGTAGCTGCCGGTAGTAGGTGCCAGGCCGGGCGAGGGTCCGGGGGCGCGCGCCGCTAGTCGCTCAGCAGCTGGTACCTGGGGTTGTAGATGGTCCACTGTCCGTCGTGGATGGCGATCAGGCCGTCGACGGCGAGTCTGCGGCCGGCGCGCAGCCCGGGTATCCGGCGTCTCCCCATCCACACCAGGTGGACCGAGCCGGTGCCGTCATTGAGTTCGGCCTCCAGCCAGCGGTTGGTGCCGTTCGGGTTGAGGGTGAGGACCTCGATCCTGCCCTGGATCCGCACCCGGGTGCGGGGCTGGGCGTTGGCGATGGTGCTCGCCCCGGCGTTCTGGGACTCCTTGCGCAGCTCGTCGTCGGCCAGGTCGTCGTTGGAGGCCGCGACCCGGTACAGGACCCGGCGCAGCACCCCGGGGCGTGCTCCGGGTCTGCGGGCGGGCCGGGCCATCAGGACTCCTCGGCGCGCAGCTCGTCGGGCACCTTGAGCGGAATGACGTCGCCGGGCACCCGGGGCAGCTCGTCACGGCGGACCACCAGGTTGCAGAAGAACTCCAGGAGCAGCTGGCCGGTGGCGTCCAGCTCCTCGCCCACCGCGCAGTCGCCCATCAGGACGCCGCGCAGCAGCCAACGGGGGCCCTGGGCCAGCCAGCTGCGCGACACGTGGAATCCCTGATCCCCGTCGGGTCCGGTCATCGGCACCACCCGGTGCAGCTCGGCTCCCAGCGGTCCCTGGTTGACGACCGCCTGGCCGTTCTGGGCCTCGGTTCCCTGGATCATCTCCCGGTGGACCTGGCTGATCATCTCGCCGGTGGAGGGGGCGGCGAACAGGGCCACCTCCAGGGCGTTGTTTCCGCGCACGACCAGCAGACTCTGGACCTCACCGCTGTCCTGGTCGATCTGGATCTGCATCTGCATGTCCTCGAAGGGGGTGACGATCAGCGATCCGAAGTCGATCCGCTTGATGTCGTCGGCGTCGAGGTCGACCTGGTCGATGTCGAAGGGACCGTCCTCGCGCTCCAGGTTGATGCGGTAGATGCCGTCATCCCCGTCCTGGTCGGTGCCGTCCTCCTCGGTGTCCCCATCGGCGGTCTCGTCGTCCTCGGTCTTCGCTACGTCCTCGGCGTCGGAGTCCTCCTGAGTCTCAGCGGCCACAGAGTCCGGTGTGTCCTCGGTGGACGCGGTGTCCTCGGGGGTCTCGGCGGCATCGACCTGCTCGGTCGCGACCTCGGCCTCCTTGTCGACGTCCTTGTCCTTGTTCTTCCTGCGACCGAAGATCACAACCAGGTCCTTCCGTGACGATTAACCCCGACGACGCCCAGAGCGTCACCGCAGTCTATCCACGGCTCGGCAGAGTCATGCCACACCGGTGGACCCGTACCCGGACTCCCCCCGGGATGACGGCGGAAGCTCCTCCACCGGAACGAACCGGGCCCGGACCACCGGGATGATGACGAGCTGGGCGATCCGGTCCCCGGCGTCCAGGTGGATCGGATGGCTGGGATCGGTGTTGATGAGCAGGATCCGTAGCTCCCCGCGGTACCCGGAGTCGATGGTGCCGGGGGTGTTGACGATGCTGAGTCCGGTGCGCGCCGCCAGTCCGGAGCGCGGGTTGATGAACCCGACGTACCCGTCGGGGATGGCAACCCGAACCCCGGTGGGCACCATGAGCCGCCGGCCCGGGGCCAGATCGACCTCGACGGTGGTCGACAGGTCGGCGCCGGCGTCCCCGGGCATCGCGTAGTGCGGGGCGGTGGCTCCCGCCGCCACGGTGGTCGCGATCTCGATCTCGGGGGTCATGTCGATCTGGTCGGTCACGGTGTCTCCTTCAGCGTCGATCCGGTCGGGCCGGGGTGTGCGACCGCCGGCCGATCGGCCTGGTGCAGATGGTCCTGAACGACCGCCGCGAGCTCCTGGGGGTGTCGGGTGGACAGGATCCAGGCGGGATGGGGATCGGCCGGGTCGGCCAGTCGCAGCACGACTCCGGTGGAGATCCAGGGGCGGGTGACGATGAAGGCGTCGATCTGGTGGCGGCTGTGCGTCACCGTGGCCATGGTCTGGGTGTCGCAGGCCCGCACCCGGTCGATCCACCGCCACTCGATGCGACTGCCGCCCACCGTGACGGCCTGGTCATCGGCGCGGATCCGGGTCGCCCCGGCGGCCAGCCCGGCCCACAGCGTCACGGCGAGGATGATGACGGCGGCCACCAGGCCGACCACGGGAGGGGTCCAGGCCGCCACCGCAATCGCGATGGAGACCGCGAAGAGACCGGCGATGAGCCACCACGGCCAGGACATCGACAGGCGTTCTGTGTAGTGAGAAGACATCACGGGGGAGGCTCAGGCCTCCGCACCTCCCTGTCCGGAGTTCGGGTCGACGGTGAAGGCAAGGACACTCGGGAACTGGTGAGCAGCCCGACGATGACCATGGTGGCACGTGGACCCCCATAGGATGGCCCCATGAGTTCTGACACGCTGTTCTGGAAGATCTACGCCGGGCTCGCCGGCGCTGTCACCACCCTGGCCGCCCAGAAGGCGGTGTCGCTGCTGTGGCGCACCGTCACCGGTGATGACGAGCCCCCGGTTTCCGAGGATCTGGAGGTCTCGACCGGCAAGGCACTCAGCTGGATGGTGGCCAGCGGGATCGGCGTCGCCGCCAGCCAGCTGCTCGTGAGCCGGGCTATCCGACGCCAGCAGCTGAACCGCAGCGTCTCCCACTGACTCTCCGACCACTGCGCCCACCCCGCCGGGGCGGACCGGGTCAGACGCAGTCGACGCAGTAGGACAGCCCGTCGCGGACCTCTGCCAGCTGGGAACGTCCCTTCACCAGGAAGCAGGAGGCGCAGGTGAACTCCCCGGACTGCCGGGGAAGCACCCGCACGGTGAGCTCCTCGTGGGAGAGGTCGGCTCCGGGAAGCTCGAAGGCCTCGGCCGCCTCGGTCTCGTCCTCATCGACCTTTCCGGAGTTCGAGTCGTTGCGGCGATTCTTGAGTTCCTCGATGGAGTCCTCATTGGGATCGTCATCGGTCTTGCGCGGGGCGTCATAATCTGTCGCCATAGTTGCCCTCCCGTAGCGAACTGGGTGCCTTGTGATCGGTGCGACAGCACGCAATGGGCTGTATCGAGGTGTCCACCGGTCGATGTTCGGCCCCATGTGTATCACACTGTGCAGCATGGTCCCCGACCACCGTGGTTCTCCCCGGTCCCGGGGGCCGTTGCAGGGACCGGGAATCAACCCTCGACCAGTGCGGAGCAGCCCCGGAAAAGGTGCCCGACCGGTGGCGCGCCGGTAGAGTGCCCGCAGAGCACGTGTCGACAAGCAGGAACCCCCGGGACACGGCTCCCCCGGGAGGGAAGGACTGAGGATGGACAGCGCACTGAGCCCCCGGGAGATCCAGTCGAGGATCCGCTCCGGGGCCAGCGTGGACGACGTCGCCGCCGAGGCGGGCGTGCCCACTGAGCAGGTGGAACCCTTCGCCGTCCCGGTGATCGCCGAGCTCGCCCACATCGTCGAGACCGCCATGGGCGCCCCGGTGAGACGGCACGCGGATCCCGGATCGCACCGTTCGCTGGGTTCGGTCGTCGAGCAGGTGTGCCGGTCCCACGACCTGGACCAGAGTGAGCTCTCCTGGCGCTGCTGGCGCCATCCCGACCGCACCTGGGCGCTGCTGGCCACCTGGCAGGGTGAGCCCGGCCCCGGAGAGGGGCAGGCCACCTTCAAGTTCGATCTGCGCGGCCGCTACTCCACCCCGCAGGACGCCGGTGCGCGCTGGCTGGTGGACGACCGCACCGCCCTGGTCGATCCCGACCAGGATCCCGAGGATCCCGACCAGGAGCCCACCATCGATCTCAACGATGAGCTCGCGATCGTCCGCGCCGTCAGCGACCGACCCCGCCGGCGCCCCGGCAACCGCCGCACCACCCGCGCCGCCACCGAGCGGGTCGCCGGGTCGCCGGCCGCTGCGCCGGGCAGCACCGAACAGGCGAGCTCCGGTGAGACATCTGCCGCGGGCCACGGCGACCGGCACCGCGATCCCGCCCCCGAACCGCAGGTCGAGCTGCCGACACTGCCAGGAATGACCGCCACCAACGGCGTCTACGACTTCGTTCCGAGCACCGACCACCAGATGGACACCCTCTACGAGGTGCTGGCCGGATTCCAGGAGGACTCGGTCAACGTCTACGAGGGTCTCGACTCGCCCCCGGTGGCCGACACCGGCGCGGAGGCGGCCGGTGGCCAGCCGACACAGGGCACCGGCGACGCGGGTGACGATCGCCCCGACGACCAGTCCGGTACCGGCTCGTCGGACCCGGGCTCCTCGAGCAGGGAGCAGTCGAGCACAGAACCGTCGAGCAGGGAACCCGCCGACACGGGCAGGCCGGGCAACGGCCGGGGCGCCGGTGCCGAGCCCTCCGGCGACGAGCACTCCGACTCCGAACAGCAGGAGTCGCAGCTCGAGGAGGGGTCCGGGGGCAGGTCGACGAAGCCCGGGGGACGCCGTGGCCGCCGCGGAGGTCACAGCAAGAGGGCATCGGTGCCCAGTTGGGACGAGATCATGTTCGGTGGCCCCACTCCTCATCTGTGACCCAGCCACCCCTCACCTGTGAACCGGCCGTCCGGTCGACAGCAGCCGGGCAGGTCCTCACCAGGTCGGCGTGCCAACCATCTGCCATCTCATCGGGATGGCCATCTCCGCGCGGCTGAGTGAGCCGTGCATGCCCACCAGTCCCAGCTCCTGGGGGGCTCGCCGGGTCATCACCGCCCAGTCACTCCTCATCGCGACCAGGACGTCGCCGACCCGGTTGCGCAGGGTCGGGTCCCAGTCGCCGAACAGGCCCTGCTCGATCGCCCGGTCCGCGGTGAGGACCACGGCCCGGTCCGCCAGGATCTCGGTCCAGCGCCGGGCCACCTCCAGGGGGTTTCGAGTGTAGATCTGGCGGAATCGTGGCTCTCCCCCGATGTCGTCGACCTCGGCCGTCAGCTGGGGCTCGTCCTCCACGACCAGACGGTGCGCGGCGGGGACGTCGATCATCCCGTGGTCGGCGGTGACCACCAGCACGGTGCCCGGTTCGAGTCCCTCGCACAGTGCCTGGACCAGTTCATCGACCCAGTTGAGACGGCGACTCCAGGCCGATGACTCGCACCCCCGGCCGTGGCCGACATGATCCAGCGACCGTTCGTAGACGTAGCACAGGGACCTCTCGCCGGTTCCCGATCCCTGGCCGGCGAGCTCCACCCGCAGATCGATGTCCTCCTCGTCGTCGACTCCCAGGAACTGCGGCCCGCGCAGCGAGGCCCGGGTCAGGCCGGACCCCTCGAATCGGCGGGGACCCACCGAGGTCACCGCCACGCCGGCACCGGCCAGTCGCTGGAAGGCGGTGCGGTGGGGCTGGACGACCGCGGGATCGTCACCGCCCTGCCAGCTCAGGGCGTTCATCATCCGGCCACCCACCGGGGAGCGGAAGGTGTATCCCATGATCCCGTGGCACCCGGGCTGGCTGCCGGTTCCCAGACAGCTCAGCGAGGTCGCGGTGGTCGAGGGGACCGCACAGGTGACCGGCACCGGGCAGCGCTCCAGGGAGTCGAGCTGGGGGGCCAGCCGACGATGCCGGTCCAGCAGCTGCTCCCCCATTCCGTCGACCAGCAGGACGACGTAGCGGCGGGCCTCAGGCAGGCCGAAGGGATCCTGGTCGAACAGCTCCATGCCAGCGGTGTCAGGATCGGCAGATCCGGGATCTGCGCGGCCGGAGGTCAGGTGGGAGCCGATCGCCGGGACCAGCTGGGCCAGTGTCGTGGCGCCGTGGCGCGGCAGCAGGAACTCGTCGGGCCAACAGGTGGCGGGCACGGATCCGGAGGTGGACACGGGTACGGGCACGAGCTCGACTCCTTCTCAGGCCCGCATGGATGCGGGACGATCGGGACCACTATGCCACCGGGACGCCGGTGGATTCTCGGGCGTGTGCTCAGGAGCCGGAGGAATGAGGGGTGTCCTGCACTAGGGTCGGCATCATGACGAACCGCCCTTTCATCGGTGCCCGGGTGGAAGAGGCCCTCACTCGTCGCCTGAACCGGATCGTGGGTCGGCGCGGCTGGATCACCAAGGTGATCCCGTACTTCGGTTACGGCTCCCAGACCGGGATCCGGATCCTCGCCCGGGTGGTGACGGCCCCTCCGTTGGGACGCACCGTGCTGGGCCGGGTCGCCGAGGACTTCCTGGGTCAGCGCGGCTGGCGCAACTTCCTCCAGGTTCCGGCTCCCGGCGCCGAGGTGTCCCTCATCCTGGCCGGGGAGAGGATGGCCCTGCACGCCGATCGGAACGGCTACATCGACCTGCGGGTCGCCAACCCTGGCCTGGCACCGGGATGGCACGAGTTGAGGCTTGACGGCCCCGACTCCTGCTCGGCGCGGGCCCGGGTCCTGGTGGTGGCCCCCGAGGAGACCTTCGGGATCATCTCCGACATCGACGACACGGTGATCGCCACCTTCCTGCCGCGGTCCCTCATCGCGGCCTGGAACTCCTTCGTCCGCACCGAGCAGGCCCGACAGTCGGTGCCGGGAATGGCGAGGATGTATCAGCGGCTGCTCGCCGAGCACCCGAGCGCACCGGTGGTCTACGTCTCGACCGGGGCCTGGAACACCTATCCCTTCCTCACCCGGTTCCTGGCCCGCCACGGGTACCCGACCGGTCCTCTGCTACTCACCGACTGGGGGCCCACCAACACCGGCTGGTTCCGCTCCGGACCCGAGCACAAGAGGGCCGCACTGCGCGAGCTCGCCCGGGACTTCCCGCACATCCGGTGGGTGCTGGTCGGCGACGACGGCCAGCACGACGTCGACCTGTACACCGAGCTCGACGAGGGGCGGCCCGGACATGTCCGGGCCATCGCGATCCGCGAGCTGTCGCCGGCCCAGCAGGTGCTGGCGCACGGGGCGGCAACCGCCCTGGAGCGCGGGTCCCGGTCCGGCTGGGGCCACGGGTCGGCGCCGCTGGTGAGGGCCGCCGACGGAGACCAGTTGTATCCCCGGCTGCGTGAGACTCTCGCCAGGACCAGCCGCTGCGAGGACGACGCCGCGGAGGGTCGGCAGAGCGACTGAGGCCTCGATCCGGTAGCGTGGTGGGGCCCCTCAGCTGGCCCTGGAGCGGGGACGGGCGCACACTGGTGCCGCCACCCGCCGGACCGTACGAGCGATGTGACGATGTCAGGGACGTGAGGAGTACAGGGAATCGATGGCCAGGTCGACCGTGGATGACGACTTCACCGAGAACATCATCGACGTGGACGTCTCGAGCGAGATGGAGAACAGCTACCTCGAGTACGCCTACTCGGTGATCTACTCGCGCGCCCTGCCCGACGCCCGGGACGGGCTCAAACCGGTGCAGCGTCGCATCCTCTACAGCATGGGCGACATGGGGGTGCGCCCCGACCGGCCGCACGTCAAGTCCGCGAGAGTGGTCGGCCAGGTGATGGGCCAGCTGCACCCGCACGGCGACTCGGCCATCTACGACGCCCTGGTGAGAATGGCCCAGCCGTGGGCGATGCGACTGCCGCTGGTCGACGGGCACGGAAACTTCGGCGCCCTGGACGCCGGGCCGGCGGCGATGAGGTACACCGAGTGCCGGATGGCCCCCTCGGCCCAGGCGATGATCGAGGGACTCGACGAGGACACCGTCGACTTCGTGCCGAACTACGACGGCAAGGAGACCGAGCCGGGTGTGCTGCCGTCGGCCTTCCCGAACCTGCTCGTCAACGGCGCCTCGGGGATCGCGGTGGGGATGGCCACCAACATCCCGACCCACAACCTCGTCGAGGTGGTGGCGGCACTGCGCCACCTGCTGGTCCACCCGGATGCCGATCTGGACACCATGATGCGGTTCATCCCGGGGCCCGACATGCCCACCGGTGGACGGATCGTGGGCCTCGACGGGATCCGCGACGCCTACGCCACCGGCCGGGGCACCTTCCGGATCCGCGCCACCACCTCCATCGAGCGGGTCTCCCCGCGACGGATGGGGATCGTCGTCACCGAGCTGCCCTACATGGTCGGTCCGGAGAAGATCATCGACCAGATCAAGACCCTGGTGCAGTCCAAGCGGATCTCCGGCATCGCCGACGTCAAGGACCTCACCGACCTGGCCAACGGCACCCGTCTGGTCATCGAGGTCAAGAACGGGATCAACGCCGAGGCGATGCTGTCGCGGCTCTACCGGCTCACCAAGCTCGAGGACACCTTCGCGGTCAACGCGGTGGCCCTGGTCCAGGGGCAGCCGCGGACCCTCGGGCTGCTGGACCTGCTGCACATCTACCTCGAGCACCGCCTGGAGGTCACCCTCCGACGCACGACATTCCGGCTGCACAAGGCCAAGGACCGGCTCCATTTGGTCGAGGGGCTGCTCACCGCGATCGTCGACATCGACGACGTCATCGCCATCATCCGGTCCTCCCAGGATGCCTCCGAGGCCCGCACCCGGCTGATCGAGGCCTTCGATCTCGACGAGATCCAGGCCAACTACATCCTCGACATGCAGCTGCGGCGTCTCACCCGCTACTCCACCATTGAGCTGGAGTCCGAGCGCGACGACCTGCTGGCCGAGATCGACAAGCTCACCGTCATCGCCACCGACGACCGCCAGCTCCGCAAGGTGGTCTCCCGCGAGCTGGCGGCGGTCTCCAAGACCTTCGGCACCCCGCGGCGCACCGTCCTGCTCGGCTCGGCGGGATCGGCGGCCGGTGCCGAGGAGCCCCTCGAGGTGCCCGACTCCCCCAGCTGGGTGCTGCTGTCGTCCACCGGACGACTGGCCCGCGTCGACACCGATGAACCGCTGGCCTGGCAGGGTCCGCGCGCCCGCCACGACGCCATCGCCTCGACCGCCCTCAGCAGTACCCGGGGCGAGTTCGGGGTCCTCACTTCCGCGGGACGGTTGATCCGCGCCCGCACCATCGACCTGGTGAGCCTGCCGGCCACCGCCACGGCACCGTCCCTGGCCGGAGGCAGCCCGGTGGACGAGCTGGTGGATCTGGCGGCCGAGGAACGCGTGATCGGCGTCACCAGCCTGTCGGGGGACGGGCCCTCCCTGGCCCTGGGAACCCGCAACGGTCTGGTCAAGCGGGTCAACCCCGAGCTGCCCACCGGCGACTCGTGGGAGGTCATCACCCTCAAGGACGGTGACGAGGTGGTCGGCGTCGCCGAGTGCGAGGACCCGGAGGCGCAGCTGTGCTTCGTCACCTCCGATGCCCACCTGCTGCACTACCGCGCCGGCCTTGTGCGCCCCCAGGGTCGGAAGGGATCGGGGATCGCCGGCATCCGGGCCTCCTGTCCGGTGATCTTCTTCGGGGCGGTGGCTCCCCGCCACGCCGTGGTGGTGACGGTGGCGGCGGCCGCCGCCGACCAGCTCGACGGGCCGGCCACCTCGGTGAAGGTCACGGATCTGTCCGAGTACCCCGCCAAGGGCCGGGGCACGGCCGGGGTGCGCTGCCACCGCTTCCTGTCCTCCGAGACCGTCCTGGCGCTGGCCTGGGTCGGGTCCGAGCCGGCGGTCGCCTGCACCTCCGACGGCAGTCCGGTCGAGTTGCCCACCGAGCGGGGACGCCGTGATGGGTCGGGTGACCGCACAGCCGCGCCGGTGGTTGCGGTGGCCAGTAGACGTCATGGCCCGGCCTCAGACGTCGAGTGCCCCGTTTCCCCCAGCACCGCTCCTCCGGCCTCCGCGGCCCCCGTCTCCGGGGGGCCGTCGCAGTCTGAGGGGACCGCAGGCACCGATCCCGAGTCCAGGCCCGGACCGGACCGTCGGAATCGCGAGGACGGCTCGGGGACCGACTCCGGGCAGCCCGAGTTGTTCGACTGATCGCGGTCCCGGCGGCCCTGTCAACGGTCCAGCCGCACCATGTCACAGCGTGACAGTGGCCCTGACTTCGGTAGTGTCTGGCCCATGGCATTCACCGATCTCCTCGAGGGCAATGCGCGTTACAGCGCCGGTTTCACGGAGAAGGGCGTCCCGGGAAGAGCCGCACGAGGGGTGGCCGTGGTCACCTGTATGGACTCGAGGCTGGATCCTCTGGCAATGCTCGACCTCAAGGTCGGAGATGCGAAAGTGCTGCGTACGGCCGGTGGTCGAGTGACTCTCGACGTGCTCACCGCCCTGGTGGTCGGGGTCCATCTTCTCGGGGTGACCCGGATCATGGTGATCGCCCACACCAGATGTGCGATGGCGTCAGGGGATGACACTCAGATTGCCGGGGCGATCGAGGCTGCCGACGGGACGAACGTCCACGGCATGCGGATCGGCGCCACCACCGACCAGCTCACCGCCCTCCATTTCGACGTCGATCAGCTGCGGTCGAACCCACTGATCTCCGCCGAGACCGCAGGGTTCATGTACGACGTCGACACAGGCGCCATCACCCAGGTCAACTGACCCCAGCACAGGAGGAGAGATGACGAGCAACAACCAGGGGCCAAGCTCCCCGTGGGACCCGAACTCCGGCCAGCAGAACTGGGGCCAGGGCGGCCAGCAGCGGGATCCGCAGCACCCGCCGCAGAACTGGGGATCAGCCAACCAACCTCCTCAGGGCGCTCAGGGGCCGCAGTCCCCCCAGAGCTGGGGATCGGCCAACCAGCCGCCCCAGGGTCCGCAGTCCCCGCAGAACTGGGGGTCGGCCAACCAGTCGCCCCAGCAGAACTGGGGCCAGCAGGCTCCCTATGACGGTTCGACCCAGACCTGGCCGGCCTCCGGCTCGGACCCCAACTCTCCCAACTCCGGGAACTGGAGCGGCCAGCAGCCCTGGGCCCAGCAGCCCGGACAGGGCGGTGGTGGCCCCACCGGCCCCCATGGCTCCCGCAAGGGGATCGGGATAGGGATCGCCATCGTGGCCGTCGTCCTGGTGGCCGCGGTCGGACTGGCCTTCTTCCTGGTGAACCGGAACAAGGACGGTGGCGAGCAGGCTCAGGGCGGGTCCACCTCCTCGGCGAGCACGGACTCCGGCTCCCAACCGATCAAGACCATCGACGACCCGAAGGCCGCCGTCCAGGACTACTTCGACGCCGTCATGAAGGGCGATCCCAAGCGGGCCCTCAGCTATGGCCGCAGCAGCCCCTCGGGCTCCTCGAAGTACCTCACCGCCGAGGTGATGAAGGCCGCCCAGAAGCAGAACCCGATCAAGAACCTCACCGTCGATGCGACCTCTGACTCCGACTTCAGCTCCTCGGTCAATGTGTCCTATGACATCGGCAGCGAGTCGGTGACCAGCACCCTGCGGCTGTCCCGCACGGACAAGGGCGGCCACTGGCAGATGTCGCAGGCCGCCGCGAATGTGGATCTGAGCCGGATCGGTGGCGACGAGATCACCATCAACGACATGCCGGTCTCGGCCTCCAGGATCGCCCTGTTCCCCGGCGGCTACACCTTCCAGTCGGGCAATGACTACATCCAGTACGGCGACGACGACTCGACCCTCTACGTCAAGGAGCCGTCCAGCTACGTCTCCACCTATGACATGGCTCCGGCGCTCACGGCCAAGGGACTGAGCACCTACCGCTCCCTGGTCAAGGAGAGCCTCAACGCCTGCCTGGCCTCGAACAAGATCCGGCCGACCGGGTGCCCGTTCTACTCCCCAAGCACCACCACCTCCGGAAGCTCCATCGTGGAGAACTCGGTGCAGTACTCCACCACCCAGGCCTCCAACATCGACACCCTCGTGCCGAGGCTCGCCCCCGGAACGATGCAGGCCAGCGGCTCGCTGTACCTGTACGTCAAGGTGACCGCGAAGACCCGCAGCTCCAGCGGGTCCACCGGTCAGGCCAGCGGTTCGGCCGGGACCGCCAGCACCCGACCCACCGTGGACTTCAGCGCTGACAAGCCGGTCGCCAGCTGGCCGGCCTCCTGATCGCGCCGCGCTGATCTGTGGCGCCGATGCCCCCGGAACCGATCGGTTCCGGGGGCATCGTGCGTCACCTCCCGGTGATGAGGAGCCCCGGAAGGTAGTCCCGGGACTCAGTCCGTCCCGGAGTGCTCGACGCCTGGTCTGACGGCGTCGGCGACCGGGATCATCGCCACCAGACCGGCCACCAGTACCACCGCGATGCCGAGGATCCCCCAGTACTGGTTCGAGTCGCCGCCGCGCACGGCGTGCCCGATGGCGATGAAGGCGCCGAACAGCAGCGGGGCCAGGAACGACACCGCCTTGCCGGTGGTGGCGTAGAGGCCGAAGACCTCACCCTCCATGCCCGGCGGGCAGACCCGGGCCAGGTAGCTGCGGGAGGCCGACTGGGCAGGTCCGACGAAGGCGCACATCGCCATCCCCAGCACCCAGAACACGATCTGGCCGCCGTCGTGGAGGATGAACACCGCCACAGCAGCAACGATGAGCGCGACCAGGGACCAGACGATGACCCGGCGGGGTCCGATCTTGTCGTCGACCAGCCCGAAGGCGATGGTGGCCACCCCGGCGACCAGGTTCGCGGCGATCCCGAACACCAGCACCCCGGCTGAGGTGAAACCGAAGGTCTGCTTGGCGATCACCCCGCCGAACTGGAAGACGCCGTTGAGCCCGTCCCGGAACAGTGCCGAGGCGATCAGGAAGATGACGATCGACCGGTGGCTGCGCCACAGTCGGGAGACCGAGTGGCCGAGTTCGACGTAGGCGTCCCGAAGGCTGCGCGGGGAGTCGGCGACCGGCTCGACCCGCGGGGGGTCGCGCAGGATGAGGAAGGTGGGCAGGGTGAGCAGCAGGATCCACACCGCGCAGAACAGCATCGACACCCGGATGTTCATGCCATTGGTCGAGGTCACCCCGAACCAGCCGATGGTCGGTTTGATCCAGCCGATGTAGATCACCAGCAGGGCGATGATTCCCCCCACATATCCCATTCCCCAGCCCAGCCCGGAGATGCGTCCCACCTTGGAGGGTTCGGCGACCTCGTCGAGCAGCCCGTTGTAGATGGAGCTGGCGACATCGCTGATGATCGTGCCCACCCCGAGCAGGATCAGGCCCAGGGTGAGGTAGGAGGCCCTCGCCTCGACGAGGAAGAGGCACCCGGCGAAGACCGCCAGCGCCCAGGTGAGCCATCTCAGGACGCCGATCCGTCGTCCAGCCCGGCCGGCCCACTGGCCGACCACCGGGGCGAGCAGGGCGATCATCAGTCCTGCCAGCGCCATCGTCCACGACAGTGCGGTGCTGGTGAGGTCCCTGGGACCGAAGGAGTCGCTGACGATGTAGACGCTGAAGACGAAGGTGGTGATCACCGAGGCGTAGGGCTGGGTGCCGGGATCCCACATCGCCCAGCCGAGCATCCTGCGGCGTCTGGCACGCACCTCGTCGTGGTGCGACGTCACCGGCCGATCGCCGACCTGTGATCCGGCGTCCCCGCGCTGAGAGCTCATGGCCCCGAACGCTACCGGAGTTGGCGGCCCGCCTCCATCACTGGTAGGGCCAGGGTGCACCGCCTGTGGTCAGGCGTCGATCCGCTCCTGATCGAGCCGGTAGGCCCCCTGGACGATGAACTCCTTGCGGGGGGCCACGTCGCTGCCCATCAACACCTTGAAGGTGTGCTCGGCCTCCTCCGCATCGTCGATGGTGATCCGCCGCAGGGTGCGGTGGTGGGGATCCATCGTGGTCTCCTTGAGCTGGGAGGCATCCATCTCGCCCAGCCCCTTGTACCGCTGCGGCTCCTTGAACCGGATCCCCTTCTTGGTGAGGCTGGCCAGGGTGCGCTGGTACTCGGCGTCCGAGTAGGTGTACAGGTACTTGTCCATCCCCCGCTTGGGGTTGATGAGTTCGAACCGGTGCAGCGGTGGCACGGCGGAGTACACCCGTCCGGACTCGATCATCGGCCTCATGTACTTGAAGAACAGGGTGGCGAGCAGGGTGCGGATGTGGGCCCCGTCGGAGTCGGCATCGGCCATGAAGATCACCTTGCCGTAGCGGGCCTGGTCGATGTCGAAGGTCTTTCCGGAGCCGGCCCCGACCACCTGGATGATGGAGGCGCACTCGGCGTTGCGCAGCATGGCCCCCAGATCGGCCTTCTGGACGTTGAGGATCTTGCCGCGGATCGGCAGCAGGGCCTGGTGCTCCGAGTTGCGGGCCACATTGGCGGTGCCCAGTGCCGAGTCCCCCTCGACGATGAACAGTTCCGTGCGGTCCGGGTCCGAGGAGCGGCAGTCCTTGAGCTTGGGGGGCAGGTGGGAGGACTCCAGGGCGTTCTTGCGGCGCTGGTTCTCCTTGTGGGCGCGTGCCGCGACTCTGGTCCGGGAGGCATTGACGACCTTCTCCATGAGGGCCCTGGCCACCGGTTTGACCGCGGCCTTGGTGGAGGTGAGGAAGTCGGTCATCTCGGACTCCACGATCCTGGAGACCAGTCGTCTCACCGGTGGGGTTCCCAGCACCTCCTTGGTCTGGCCCTCGAACTGGGGTTCGGCGAGCTTGACGGTGACCACCGCGGTGAGCCCCTCCAGGACGTCGTCCTTGACGATCTCCTCCGAGGTGCGCAGCAGCCGGGTGCCCTCAAGGGCGCCGGAGAAGGCCTTCACCAGGCCGTGCTCGAACCCCTGGACATGGGTGCCCCCCTTGGGGGTGGCGATGATGTTGACGAAGGACTTCTCGACGGTGTCGTAGCCGTCGCCCCAGCGCACCGCGATGTCCACGTCCAACCGCCGCTCCACATCGGTGGGGACCATTGCGCCGTTGGCATCGAGTTCGGGAACCGTCTCGGTGAAACTGTCGTGGCCCTGCAGGCGGAGCACCTCGGTGACCGGACGGCCGCTCGCCAGGAAGTCGGCGAACTCGGAGATGCCGCCGTCGAATCGCAGCGACTCGGTGACCTCGTCGATCGGCTCGCCGGTCTCCGGGGAGATCTGGACGCCGCGGCGGTCGGCGATCTGGATCTCCAGTCCGGGGACCAGGAATGCGGTCTGCCGGGCCCGGTCGACCAGCTTGCGCCAGGACAGTTCGGCCTCGGGAAGGAAGATCTGGCGGTCGGGCCAGTACCGCACCCTGGTGCCGGTGACCCCCCGCTTGGCCCTGCGCAGCTTGTCGACTCCCGATCCGGGGGTGAATGCGGCATCCGGGCCGTCCCCCTCGAAACGCCCGGGCACCCCGCGTCGGAAGCTCATCCCCCAGGTGGTCCCCTTGCGGTCCACCTCGACGTCGAGCCGTGTGGACAGCGCGTTGACCACCGAGGCGCCCACACCGTGCAGACCGCCGGAGACCTTGTACGCCCCACCACCGAATTTTCCGCCGGCATGGAGCTTGGTGTAGACCACCTCGACGCCGGACAGGCCGGTGCGGGGTTCGGTGTCGACCGGAATGCCTCGCCCCCGGTCGGTGACGTGGATGGACCCGTCTGCCTCCAGGGCCACCGTGATGAGTCGGCCGAACCCGGCCAGGGCCTCGTCGACGCCGTTGTCGAAGATCTCCCACAGGCAGTGCATCAGTCCTCGGGTGTCGGTGGACCCGATGTACATCGCAGGACGCTTGCGCACCGCCTCCAGCCCCTCCAGCACGAGGATGCTCCTCGCCCCGTACTCGCGGCCCGCCTCCTCGACGGCCGAGCGCCGCAGGGAGTCGGGTTGCGTCGCACTGCCGGACTGCTTCGCGGTGCTGGATTGCTGAGCTGTGGTCACGACAGGGACACTACCGGTCGGCTCCGACAGTTCCACGACGCCGACCCCGCTCGCACCCCTGTCAGCGGTCGCAGACCGGTCGTCGACACATCCTTGTGGTGCCGGTCGTTACGATAGGGAACACAACGGACCGGCGGTGCGTTGCCACAGATGACTCGCGGGGTCGCTCCGGTGGCCCCGCGCCCAGGGCTCCCGATCGGGAGCCGCATCCAATCAGAGGAGGTTGTCATGGGAACCACGATGATCGAGGACCGCGCGCTGACCGCGGCAGATCGCTGCGACCGCTGCGGCGCGCAGGCGTACTTCCGGGTGACCCTCCACAACGGCGGCGAGCTGCTGTTCTGCGCCCATCACGCCAAGGCCCACCAGGACAAGCTGAAGCAGGTGGCGCTGTCCATCCACGACGAGACCGGCCGTCTGAGCTGACGACCCGACGAACAGGAGCCCCCGGACACCACGGTGTGTCCGGGGGCTCCTGTCGTGTGTCATGCCTCGCCGCGCACCATCCGTTCCAGCAGCACCCCGCCCAGTGAGTTGTCGGTGGATCCGGGTTCCACCTCGAAGCCGTGTCGTCGCAGGAAGTGCTGAGCCCGCAGATTATCCTTGAACACCCAGAAGTGCGCCGGCCGGTCGCCGATCGCGGCGGCGATGAGAGCGTCCGAGGCCCCGCAGGTCCGCGCCTCCGGCATCACGTGGAGGGTGGACAGCTCCAAGGGGGTCGGTGCGTCGGGATCGGTGCTGGTCTGGGTGAGGGCGACGCCCACGATGCGCATGTCGAGCAGGTCGTCGATGACCCAGAAGGAGGCTCCGGCGTCCATCAACTGCTGCCAGGACTCCACCGTCGCATGGATCGTCTCGGGCCCGGTGAGCTCCTCCAGGGCCTCCGGGGGAATGACCGACTCGCCGATCTCACGCAGGCAGAGCGCCTGGACCGCGGCGGCCTCGGCGAGGTCCTTGCGGGCCGCCCGACGGACCGCGAATCGTCCGGGACCCTGGTGGTGGGCATCCTCGTGTGCACCATTGCTGAGCGACGTTGCCATGGGCAGAGCCTACCGGTGCGGGGGTTGCCTGGGGAGGGATCGCGGCCGATCGGGCCTCAGTCGGGCCAGTCGACCCCGGCGGAACGGTGCCAGCGCAGTCCGCGCTCGGTCCATCCCTGCGCCTGCCGGCCCACCGCCGACCGGAACTCCTGCCACTGCCCGATACCCGATCCTCGGGTGGCGACCTGCGAGAAGGCCGCCAGGCGCGGCAGCAGCATGTAGCTGAGGTCGTCGCGGGTGCGCAGCGTCTCGCTCCACAGGAATGCCTCGACGCCGACCACCGCGGCCGGGTCCAGCCCGGGGATGTACTGACGGGGATCCCACTCCAGGGCGTCGCGCAGCTCGATGGTTCCGGCCCAGGTGAGCCCCAGAGCGGTGTCCGGATCGTACTTCATGTCCAGATAGGCGCGATCCCCTGGAGACAGCAGCACCCCGACGCCGCGACTCGCGGCGTCCAGCACTCCCTGCCAGCCGATACCGCGGTCCCAGACCTGGATGACGTCGCCGGGATCCAGCAGGTCGGCGGCCTCCTGCCAGGCGACCACCCGCGATCCGGCGCGATGGACCGCGTCGACGGCTCGTCGCACCAGTGCGCGGTACTGGTCGTGAGGGGGTCACCTTGGACTCGTCGCCGCCGATGTGGACCCAGCCCGCACCGAGTTCGGCCAGCTGGGTGAGGACCTCATCGATGTAGCGGTCGGTCAGCGGAGCGTCGGTGGACAGGGTGGAGAATCCCACCTCGATCCCGGTGTGGAGATCGGGGGTCCGCCCGTCCGGGTTGAGGCCGGGCAGCGCGTGCAGGGCAGCGGTGGTGTGTCCGGGCAGATCCGACTCGGGAACAACGGTGATCCCGTGCCGGCCGGCGTACTCGCAGATCCGCGACCAGTCGGCCAGGGTGTAGTAGCCACCGGGATCCCCGCCGACCGCGCTTCCCGACGACCGCTCGGTCAGTTCCGGCCAGCCCGGGATCTCGATCCGCCAGCCCTGGTCGTCCGACAGGTGCAGGTGGAGCACATTGAGGTCCATCTCGGCCATCAGGTCGATGACCAGTTCGACGTCGTCGACACCGAAGAAGTGGCGCGAGACGTCCAGTCCCAGTCCTCGCCAGCCGAAGGCCGGCCCGCTCGTCTCACTCATCTCGTTGTTCTCCCACGATCCCGGTCCGGCGTTGTCCCCGGTGGCGCACCCCGTCCGGACCTCATCCCGCCGGCCCGGACGGTGCTCCACAGGCTCAGTCCAGGTAGTCCCGCAGGACCTGGGAACGGCTGGGGTGGCGCAGCTTGGACATCGTCTTGGACTCGATCTGGCGGATCCGCTCGCGCGTCACCCCGTAGACCTTCCCGATCTCGTCGAGGGTCTTGGGCTGGCCGTCGGTCAGTCCGAAGCGCATCGAGACGACGCCGGCCTCTCTCTCGGAGAGGGTGTCCAGCACGTCGTGGAGCTGCTCCTGGAGGAGTGTGAAGTTCACCGCGTCTGCGGGCACGATGGCCTCGGAGTCCTCGATGAGGTCACCGAACTCGGAGTCTCCGTCCTCTCCCAGCGGGGTGTGCAGGGAGATCGGCTCGCGGCCGTACTTCTGGACCTCGACGACCTTCTCGGGGGTCATGTCCAGTTCCTTGGCGAGCTCCTCGGGAGTGGGTTCGCGGCCCAGGTCCTGGAGCATCTGGCGCTGAACGCGGGCCAGCTTGTTGATAACCTCGACCATGTGCACCGGGATGCGGATGGTGCGGGCCTGATCGGCCATCGCCCGGGTGATGGCCTGCTTGATCCACCAGGTGGCGTAGGTCGAGAACTTGTAGCCCTTGGTGTAGTCGAACTTCTCGACCGCGCGGATCAGGCCGAGGTTGCCCTCCTGGATGAGATCGAGGAAGAGCATGCCGCGCCCGGTGTAGCGCTTGGCCAGCGAGACCACGAGTCGCAGGTTGGCCTCGAGCAGGTGGTTCTTGGCGGCCTTGCCGTCGTCGGCGATCCACTCGTAGTCGTCGCGGTTCTTGGCGGGAACGGTGGTCTCCGGGTCCGCCAGCTGCTCTCCCGCGAACAGGCCTGCCTCGATCCGCTTGGCGAGATCGACCTCCTGGGCGGCGTTGAGCAGCGCGACCTTGCCGATCTGCTTGAGGTAGTCCTTGACCGGGTCGGCGGTGGCTCCGGCGACCATCACCTGCTGCTCGGGCTCATCGGCGTCATCGGTGTCGGAGACGATGAACCCCTCGGTCTCCTTGTTGATGCGGGCCTCGTCCTTGGCGGCCTCGTGTGGGTCGTACTTGCTGTCGTCGACGTCGTCGAGGGTGCGCTTCTTTCCCCCGACGGTGAGCACCACCTCGTCGCCGTCGCGCTCGACGTGGACGTCGATCTGACCGGAGGCGGCCTCGGCGATGGTGGCCCCCTTCGCCTTGGAGCGGGAGCGTCCGGTCCCGGTGGACTTCTTCGCGGTGGTCTTCCTCGCGGTGGTCTTCCGGGTGGCCGGCTTCTTCTTCGCCGTGGTCTTCGTGGTGCGCGAGGAGGTCTTGGCGGCGGTACCGCTGGTGGACTCCTTCTCGGTGCTCGCGGAGGAGCTGGCGGGGCTGGCAGCGGTCTTCCTCGCCGAAGTCGTGGTGCTGCCGGAGCGGCTCGTCCCGGAGGACTTGGCCGACGTCTTCCGGGTGCCCGTCCTCGCCTTGACGCTGTGGGCGGCTGACGTCTTGGTCGCCGAGCTCTTGCCAGCCGAGCTCTTGCCGGCCGAACTCTTACCGGCACTGCTCGTGGCAGCGTGCTGCTGGCCAGATCTGCTGGGCTTCGCCTCCTCGTCGGCAACGGTCATATTCGTGCGGGACGTGGAACGAGTCGTCACGGGGATCCTCTCACCAAGGCAGAAACCTTTGAAGGGCACAGGACAGCCGGGAGCCGTCAAGAGCCGAGGTCCATTGTGACACCGGCCCGGACCGGAACCAAACTGCGGCTCAGGGTTTTCTTCTGCCAGTGGGACCAGCAGGCCGGTGAAGGGCTACGACCACGGTCTGATCCTGGTAGCACGCACCCCAACCGCGGGCGTCAATACCGGTTCGGGGAATGACAACGGCACCGAAAGGCGTTGTCATAGGTGCTCTCACGTTGAAAGGCGGGGCACATGGACACCAAGTCTCGAGTTCGTACCACCGATGGCATCGATGGCAAGGACGCAGTTGGTCTCTACTTGGAGGGGATCGCTCGGACGCCTTTGCTCAACGCGGCCGAGGAGGTCGCACTGGCACGTCGTATCGAGGTGGGCGTCTTCGCCCGTGCAATCCTCGCCGGCGATGCCAAGAACCGTCTCAAAGCCAGCCAGGAGGAACTGGAGGACATCGCCGCAGACGGGGACCGGGCGATGGCCCACTTCGTTCGCGCCAATCTTCGTCTGGTGGTCTCGGTGGCCCGCAAGTACGGCCGCTCCCAGATGCCCCTGCTGGATCTGGTCCAGGAGGGCAACACCGGCCTGATCCGGGCCGTCGAGAAGTTCGACTACGCCAAGGGCTTCAAGTTCTCCACCTATGCGACCTGGTGGGTCCGTCAGGCGATCAGCCGCGGCATCGCCCAGCAGGGACGCATCGTCCGCCTGCCGGTCCATGTCGCCGAGCAGGTCAACCAGGTCTCTGCGGCCCGCCGCAACCTCGAGCGCCAGCTGGGTCGGGAGCCCGAGATCTTCGAGATCGCCGGCGAGCTGGGCCTCACCGAGGAGCGGGTCGTCGAGCTCATCCGGTTCGGCCGCGACCACGTCAGTCTCGACGCCCCTGTCGAGGACGACGGCGACACCAGCCTCGGCGATCTCATCGCCCGCGAGACCGCGCCGGGACCCGACGACATCGTTCTGGACGCCGAGGACCGCAGCCGTCTGGAGGGGCTCCTCGAGGATCTCGACGAGCGCTCCGCCGACGTGGTGCGCCGCCGGTACGGGCTGGTTGACGGACGTCAGGCCAAGCTCGCCGACATCGGCAAGGTCTGGGGGATCACCGCCGAGCGGGTCCGCCAGATCGAGCGGGCCGCGCTCACGACGATGCGCGAGCGCAACGAGGCGGTGATGGCCGCCTGAGGGCGGGTCATCCCTGACAGATCGTGCCCAGCGGCGCCCCGGCCTCACCAGGCCGGGGCGCCGCGTCACGTCCGAACCGGGGCCGCATCCGCGTCACGGGCGGCGAGGGTCAGCGCTCGGGATCGACGAGTCGCAGCAGTCCCTCCTGGGAGCAGGAGGCCACGATCCTGCCGTCCTGCATGAGCCGGCCCGTCGAGAAGCCCAGGGCGTCGGAGGCGCTGGGCGAGACCTCGTCGTAGAAGAGCCACTCGTCGGCCCTGGCCGGACGGTGGAACCACATCCCGTGATCCACCGAGGCGGGGGCGATCGACTTGCCGGATCGCAGCGCCGCCTCATGGGGCAGCACCGCCACGGCCAGCAGGCTGATGTCCGACAGATAGGCCAGGATCGCCTGATGGACCACCGGGTCCTCCGGCAGGGCGCCGGTGGTGCGCACCCACAGGCGCATATGGGTGGCGTGGTTGTGGGTGGTGATCTCGGGCTGGGCGATGTAGCGCACGTCCAGGGCGTCGGCCCGCCAGATCGAGGGCAGCGCCTGCCCGAGTCTGTCCTCCAGAGCCTCCGCCAGGGACGGGCAGGACTCGGGATCGGGCAGGCCGTGGGGCATCGCGTCGGAGTGGTCCAGACCGTCCTCGACACTCTTGAAGGACAGGTTCGAGGTGAAGATCACCTGACCGTGCTGGCGGGCCCGTACCAGCCGGGTGCTGAAGGTCCGCCCGTCGCGCATCCGCTCGACGTCGTAGATGAGGGGTGCGTCGTTGCTGCCCGGCCGCAGGAAGTTCGCGTGCAGCGAGTGCAGGCGACGTCCGGCATCGACGGTACGGGCGGCGGCGACCAGCGCCTGGGCGAGCACCTGCCCGCCGAAGGTGCGCTGCCAGGTGGTGGTCGGTTGGGACCCGCGGAACAGGTCCTGGTCGAGGACCTCCAGGTCGAGCAGATTCAGCAGTTCACGAGTGGATACCGGCACCGCCCCAGTCTGTCACCCCTGCTGGTGAACCAGCGGCAGCCACTGCGAACCTGCCGCGTCCAGGGTCACGCGATAGTCGTGGCCCGCCCCTCTCACCACGGTGCTGACCGGTTCCAGGACGGTGTTGGCCGCCAGCAGGCATCCGCTGTCGGGGTAGACCGACACCTCCACCCGGGGGTCCTCGGCGACGAAGGAGTCGGCGAACTCCTGCTCGCGGCCGGCGGCCCACCACAGTGCCCGCGCCAGCAGGCGGGCGTTGTCGGGCGAGTAGGGAAGGCCGGCGAGGTAGACCGCGCGCCCGGCCCCGTAGGAGTGCACCGACAGTCTCACGGTGGCCTCTCCGGCCGCCAGGACGAGGGTGTCGGCCGAGGTGGTGACGATCTCGGGGGCCACCGGGCCGACCTCGAGGTCCGCCCCGAGGTCGGCGGTGATGAAGTGGTCGGGCTCGGTCCTCGGGTAGCGGTCGGTCGACAGGCTCCAGCCCATCTCGCGGTCGACCCCCAGGATGTCGGACAGCTGGAGGGCGGCTCCCTCGCCGATGTGGAAGCTCGGCTCCCCCACCCCTATCAGCCCTCCGCCGGCGGCGACGAACCGCCGTATGACGGCCTGGATCCGAGGATCCGCCCATGCCGGTCCGCCGGAGAAGGAGGTGCCGGCGGCCCCGGCGTTGATGATGACGCCGATCTCCTCGGGCACCCCCTCGGCGATGTCGTCGAAGGACAGCCAGTCGATCTGGAAGGGCAGCCCGGCCAGCGCCTCCACCACTCCGAGGTAGGGATCGGCCTGCTTGTAGTAGAGCGCGTGGGCGACCATGAAGGTCATCCAGGATCGACTCCTCCCCCACGCGTTGAGAATGCCCACCCGGAATGGTGCCGACTGCGGCGTCTCGCCCCGGGACCTCTCCCAGATGTCGCGGAACTCCTGGCAGATCTCGGAAACTCTCGCCATGAAGTCTGGGAACTGGGCGGCCAGTGAGAGATATCCGCCGAACCCTATTCTGTCCAGGGGGCTGCGCATGATGGCCCGCCGGGCGGTGATCCAACTGGTGTTGGCCACCCCGATCGGATCGCCCCGGTCGTTGAAGACGTCGGGGAAGAAGTACGGCAGGAATCGTCCCTCGGTGTACCGCACCCCGGGAATGTCGGAGATCATCCGGGTGGTGGCCGCCGAACCCACCGACCCGACCACGGCGTCCAGCCCGGTGGTGGCGAACAGGTCGCCGTAGGGTTCGGTGCCGATCCAGTTGTCACCGAGGAACATCATCGCCTCGCGGCCCTTGTCATGGCAGATCTGGACGAGGGTGCGCACCTTCTCGACGACGAATCGGTTGACGAATCCGATCCAGGCCAGGAAGAACGGCGACGGGGGGCGGAAGGAGGAGTTGTGGTAGCCGGCGTCGATGAAGTCCTCGGGGTCGATGACCCGTCCGGTCTCAGCCTCGAACTGTTCCATCAGCGGCACCGAGACGGAGGCGGAGTACCCGAACCAGTCGACGTACTTCTCCTGTGCGCGGTCATTGAAGTACAGGGTGAAGTGGTAGAAGAATGTCGTGAATCGCACGACATCGACCTCGGGATGGGCATCGAGCCAGGATCCGAGATCATCCCTCACGTGATTCCAGGTGTCCGGGAATGCCACATTGTAGGAGTGCTCCTTGACCCTGGTGGGGTCATTCTCCCAGTGATTGGTCGTGTAGTTGTAGATCTGGGTGCTGTCCCATATCTGGGCCGCCAGGAAGGCCACCGTGTACACGTGGCCGGCGTGGGCGCCGGCGATGGTCACGGTGCACTCGGAGCCCTCGCCCCGGACCGTCCACCCCGAGGGTGCGAGGACCTCACCGGTGGTGCGGTCGCGGACCTGCCACCATCTGGAGACGTCGACCTCGGTGTCGGGTCGCAGCTGGTCGGCGAGGAAGCCGGCCATGATGTCGATGCGAAGCGGACCGTCGACCAGCGCCGGAACCCGGTCGGAGCAGACATAGATGCTGGTGTGCTGGTCGAGGTGGTCCACCGCCCAGGCCTCGTCCCCGCGGGCGCAGAACCGGGTCGCGTAGACCTTCACCGGCAGTGTGCCGACGATCTCGGGGAGCCAGGTGCCGTCGGAGTTACGCACGGCGTCGGCGCCCAGATCGGCGAGAATCCCTGTGAGCCGGTCGTCCATGCCCTCCTCGACGGGCAGCGTGACCCTGCCGCTGGTGTGTCCGACCGTGGTCGGCGGTTGCGCTGCATCCTTGCTGTGATCGCTCATCCGGGTCGCCCGTGTCCTGTCTCGTCGAAGATCGGATCAGAGGTGTTCAGCCTAGTGGTGCGGCCTCTGGCGGGGCACAGCTCACTCATCGGGGATGCGTGACCGCGGCCTGTCAGGAGGCCAGCCGGGAGATGGCGGTGCGGACCTTCTTCACCGAGACCGGCACGTGGGTCTGGAGGCGCTGGGCGAACAGCTGGATGCGCAGCTCCTCGATGAGGAATCCGATCTCCTCGACCCCGGCGGGCAGCGGTCCGGGGGGCTGGGCGGCGCACAGCGAGTCGTAGGCGTCCAGCAGCGGGTCGAGCTCGGCCATCCAGCGGGCGTCACGTCCGGGATTGGTCGAGACTCCCTCGGCACGCACGGCGACCTCGCGCATCCAACGGGACATCCGCTGGTACCAGGGGTCGGGAGTGGCCGAGATGAAGTTGAGGAAGACCAGGTCCGACAGCTGGTTGGTCATGTCCTGACGCGCCGGTCCGGGGGCCAGTGCCGCCACGGCGGACCGGGCCTCCCCCCAGGCGGTGAGGATCTCGGCGGCGGTGGACACCACCCGGGCCATCGTCTCGGCGGCCTCCTGACGGACCGCCAGGGCGAGCTTCTCGAAGGCCTGCCGGTCTCGGATGTCCGACAGGTCACCGGCATGACGGCGGGCCAGCGAGTCGACGGCCTTGCGTCGGGAGTCGGCCAGCAGTGCCGGGACGCTGGGGTAGGGCGAGCCGGCCAGGGCGAGCTTGGTGCGATTGGACAGGTGGGCGACGGTCCAGGTGGTCGGGTCAGGCAGGTTGAGCAGCAGCAGCCGCACGACACCGGCGCCATGGCTGCGGGTCTGGGCGGCCACCGAGTCGCGCACCGCGGTGCCGACGGTCGACCCCTCGTCGACCAGGCAGGGATAGCCGACGGCGTCGGCCCCACTGCGTCGAAGGGAGACCTCCCGGGCCAGGGTGCCGAACGCCCAGTCGGTGGCTCCGTGGACCTGGTCGTCACCGGCGGCCCGGGTGAGGGAGACCGACACCTTCGGCGCCAGGTCCACGCGCAGCGCGGACAGATCCTCGGAGTGGGCGACCCGGGACCTGCTCTGCTTCGACGTGTCGTGCTGCCCCGCCTCATGCTTCGGTGGCTTGTGCTTCGACGACCCGCGCTGGGGGCTGCCGACCTGTCCCGTCCGGCGTCCCTCGGCATCGACGACGTCGAAGCCGACCCGCAGGTGGGCGGGGATCTGGTCAGGGCGCCAGTCGGAGTCGTCGATGAGCACCCCGGTCAGCGCGGTGAGAGCGCGCCCCAGCTCAGCGGTGAAGGGGGCGTCGTGATCGCCCCGGGGAACGTCGGGGTGCCCTGCGCCGGGGTCCGGACTCTCCAACCAGGCCAGTGCCTGACGGGCCCGGTCGGGGGCGGGAACCAGCTGGGTGCGCACCTTCTTGGGCAGCGAGCGGATGAGTTCGGTGGCCAGTTCGGTGCGCAGACCCGGAACCTGCCAGCTGAACGGCTCGGAGGGGACCTGGTTGAGCAGGGCGAGGGGGATGGTGACGGTGACGCCGTCGTGGCCGGATCCCGGGTCGAAGACGTAGCGCACCGGCAGGGACAGCTCCCCCACCTCCCAGTGGTCGGGGAAGTCGTCGCGGGCCACCGCCTGCGGGTCGACCAGGTCGTCCAGGGACAGGTCGAGCTGGTGGCGGTCCTCGACGCGTCGCCACCAAGCGTTGAAGTGGTTGGCCGAGACGATGTCGGAGGGGATCCGTCGGTCGTAGAAGGCGAACAGGGCGTCGTCGTCGGCGACCAGACCGCGCTGCCGGGAGCGCTCCTCGAGGTCCTCGGCCTGGTTGCGGACCCGGTCGTTGTGCACCAGGAAACCGTGGTTGGCGCGCCAGTCCCGTTCGACCAGGGCCGATCGGATGAAGATCTCCCGGGCGACGACCGGGTCGATGCGGGCGTAGTTGACCAGCCGGTCGGCCCACACCGGCACGCCGTAGAGGGTGGCCCTCTCGGTGGCCACCACCGAGGCGGTGGACTGCGCCCAGTGCGGCTCGGAGTACTGGCGTTTGAGGAGGTGCCCGCCGACCTCCTCGACCCACTCGGGCTGGACGCCGGCGACGGTGCGCGCCCACAGTCGGCTGGTCTCCACCAGTTCGACGGCCATCACGAGCTCGGGCGGATGCTTGGCCAGCGCCGATCCCGGGTTGATCGCGAACCGTGCTCCGCGGGCGCCCAGGTACTCGCGGGGGCCGCTCCGGTGGCCCCGGCGCCGCTTGTCCCCGGTGGTTCTGTTCTTCTGCTTGTCGGCGACCTCGGCCAGACCGATGTGGGACAGCAGTCCCGACAGCAGGGCGACCAGGATCCGGTCTTCGGGGGCGGCCTCCTTGTTGCGCTCCAGCTTGAGTTCGCGGCAGATCTGCTTGAGCTGGGAGTGCAGGTCCTCCCACTCGCGCACCCGCAGGAAGTTGAGGAACTCGCGGTGGCACATCCGCCGGAAGGCCGATCCCGACAGCGCCTTGCGCTGATGGTGCAGGTAGCGCCACAGCCGGTGGATGGCCAGAATGTCGCCGCCCTGGTCGACCGGTCCGCCCACCTCGTTCTGGTCGGCGGTCTCGGGGTGCATGGCGCGCTGCAGGCCGGTCTCGGTGAGGAACCGGTGGTGGAAGACGTCGGCCTTGTCCCGTTTGTCGGCCGGTCGTTCGCGGGCGTCGGGGATCGACAGTGCGGCCACGATCACCAGCACCTCGCGCAGGCTGTGCTGGCGGGCCCCCTCCAGGATCATCCGTCCGAGCCGGGGGTCGACGGGGATCGTGGCGAGCTGGTGACCGATCCGGGTCAGCCGGGGCTCCTCGCGGTGGCCGGACTTCAGCGCGCCGAGTTCGTCGAGCAGCCTGAGGCCGTCCGCCACCTGGGAGTGGTCGGGGGCCTCGACGAATGGGAAGTCGGTGATGGCGCCGAGCCGTGCCTGGGCCATCTGCAGGATGACGGCGGCCAGGTTGGTGCGCAGGATCTCTGGCTGGGTGAACTCGGGGCGGGAGTCGAAGTCGCGCTGGGAGTACAGCCGGATGCAGATCCCGGGAGCCACTCGTCCGCACCGTCCGGATCGCTGGTTGGCGGAGGCCTGGGAGACCGGCTCGATGGGCAGTCGTTGGACGTGGGTCCGCACCGAGTAGCGGGAGATCCGGGCGGTGCCGGGATCGATGACGTAGCGGATCCCGGGGACCGTCAGCGAGGTCTCCGCGACGTTGGTGGCCAGCACGATCCGTCGTCCGGGGTGGCGGGTGAAGACCCGGTGCTGCTCGGCGGCCGAGAGTCGGGCGAACAGCGGGAGGATCTCGGTGTCGCGCAGTCGCAGGTCGGTCAGCGCCTCGGCGGCGTCGCGGATGTCGCGCTCCCCCGCCAGGAAGACGAGGATGTCGCCGGTCCCCTCGCGGCTCAGCTCCTGGACGGCCCGGCAGATGCCGGTCGTCTGGTCGATCGGGTCGGCGGCGACGGTGATGTCGTCCTCGTCCTCTGCCAGGTCCTCGGCGGGATCCAGCGGCCGGTAGCGGATCTCGACGGGGTAGGTGCGTCCGGAGACCTCGATCACCGGCGCGTCGTCGAAGTGGGCGGAGAACCGCGCGGTGTCGATGGTGGCCGAGGTGATGATGACCTTGAGGTCGGGACGCCGCGGCAGCAGCTGTTTGAGGTAGCCGAGCAGGAAGTCGATGTTGAGGCTGCGCTCGTGGGCCTCGTCGATGATGATCGTGTCGTGGGCGCGCAGCTCCCGGTCGTGGGAGATCTCGGCGAGCAGGACGCCGTCGGTCATCACGGTCAGCGCGGTGGCACGGGTGGCGCGCTTGGTGAAGCGGACCTGGAACCCCACCTGGTTGCCGATCTCCACCCCCATCTCATCGGCGATCCGGTCGGCGACGCTGCGCGCGGCGATCCGACGGGGCTGGGTGTGGGCGATGTGCCGACGTCCCAGGGCCAGGCAGATCTTGGGGAGCTGGGTGGTCTTTCCCGAGCCGGTCTCCCCGGCCACCACCACGACCTGGTGGTGGTCGATGAGGTCGGCGATCTCGTCGGCGTGTGCGGCGATCGGCAGATCGGGATCGAATCGGATGGTGCCCCCGTCGGGCAGTTCACCCTCCAGGTGTGACGCGTGTGCTGGCATGACCTGCTCAGCCTACCCGGTGCGGGAACCACCGGCAGATCCCGCGGGCCGGCGCGACGGTCCGACGCCGGCGCGGATCAGTCTCCGTGGTGCTGGTCGCGCGCATCGGGTCCGGTGACCCCGATCCCTCCGAAGAGGGCCACTCCCCGCAGGACCAGGACAGGGCCGGTGCGGCTGGGCCGTACCCCGTCGGTGCCGGCCCCGCCGAACAGCGGCACGATGTGGTTGATGACCCGGACCCCCTCGGGGACCTTGATCTCGGCTGCCCCGAAGGCGATGAAGCAGGTCACCTCGATGCGCCCGTCAGCCGGCCAGACGCAGTGGCGCAGGTCGAGCTCCGCTCCCCCGAACAGCAGGATCATGCTGGCGGTCGAGGAAGCGATCCAGTCGGCCTCCCGGTTCGCCCCGCCGAAGATTGCCACGACATTCTCGTGGCGGGGGGCCTCGACCTCCCCCATCCGCACCCGGGCGGTCGGGACCTGGGTACCCTCCTCGGGCACCGCCAGCTGATGTGGAAGATCCCTGGTGAGGCCGACCAGGTCGTCCCGGAAACGGGCCGTGGAGGCCTGGCTGCTGCGCGCCTCGAACTCGTCCTGGTCCAGATATCCGGAGGCGAAGGCGTCCCCCAGCCGCGACAGGGTGGCGTCGCGTTCGCTGTAGCCGGCACGGATCCGTGCGTCATCCTCGCTCATGCGGTCAGCCTAGAGCAGGGTGTACAGCGGGGCGTCGCGGCGCGATCGTCGGGTCGACCCGACGATCGCGCCGGTGGGCAGCCGATTCAGTGGACGATCAGCTCAATGGACGACCGGCCCGGTGAACGATCAGTGGACGATCGCCAAGGGGGCTCGGGAGTGGGCCATCACGCCGCGGATCACGCCGCCGGCCGTCCACCCGAGGATCGGGTGGCGCTTCATGCCGACGATGAGCATGTCGACCGACTCCGAGAGCTTGACCAGCTCGTCGACGGCCTGACCCATCAACACCCTGGTGGTGACCTTGACCCCGCCGAACTCGGCCTTCAGCGGGTCGACGAAGTCATTGACGTGGCGCTGGTTCTCGGCGATGAAGTGCTGCATGGCCTCGTCGGTGAGCTGGTAGCCGCCCGATGCGCCCGCCGGCAGGGCCGGGGCGACGGTGACCACGACGAGCTCGGCCTTCTGCCGGTCGGCCTCCTCGAACCCGTAGCGCAGTGCGGCGGTTCCGGAGGTCTGGGGCCCCACCGCCACCGCGAGCTGATGTTTGCCGCCGACCGGATCGGGGGTGGTGGCGCGGGAGATGACGACCACCGGGCAGGCCGACATGCCCGCCACGGCCACCGAGGTGGATCCGACGAACATTCTCTCGAGTCCGCTGGCGGCACGCCGTCCGACGACGATCATGTCGGCCTGGCGGCTGCGGTCGGCCAGCACGGCGGCGGGGTTGCCGAGCACCACCTGGCCGTGGGTGCGCTTCTCGTCGGCCCCGGCGTCGATGGCCTCGGTGCGGGCGTCGTCGACGACGACCTGGCCGGCCTCCTGGAGTGCGGTGGGGTCGTATACCACTCCCCAGGCCCCGGCGACCGCGGCGTCGTCGACCGCGTGCAGGATCAGCAGGTCCGCATCGAGCTCCTCGGCCTGACCGGCGGCGTACCGGGCCGCTCGCAGTCCGTCCTCCGAGCCGTCGACGCCGGCGATCACCAGCGGAGTGCGATTGGTGTCAGTGGACATGGCCATCCTCCTCGTTCCGATCGGTACGGCCGGACGCCGTCGATGGTGCCCGGCCGGGTGTACGAGTGGGCCGTACACGGCCTCATCCCCATTGTCTCACCGACAAGGAGTCGGGTCAGCCATCCGTGCCGAAGCCGGGGTCCTCGAATGTGGTGCGGCCGCGCAGTTTCCGTGCCAGTTCGTCATCGATGCCGTCGGCCAGCCGGGACATGATGCGCACACCTTTGTGAAGGTGCTCGGCGACGAAGGGGCGGCACATCAACGACATCGTGACGAAGACGCGGTCCTGGTAGAGCGCGAATCGGCCGTACCGCGACTGCACGTTGAGATCGTTGAGGACCTCGACGGCCCGGGACCGCCCCTCGATGTCATGGACCAGGGCGGAGAAGAGCACCAGCTCCTCGGCATCGGGGGTGGTGCGGATGAAGACCATGGTCGACCCGACCCGGATGGCGAAGTCCCCCTCGGCGTCGCTGATCGGCTGGTGGCCGAACATCTCGGTGAGTTCGGCGGCGACCATCTCGTCCAGCTGGTCTCGGTTGGCCGGCATCACGGCCGGTGCGGTGAGCGGACCGTTGGGGGTCTCGTGGAGGGGTTTGGAATCGGGCTGGAGGATCTCGGCGAGCTGATCGGGGGCCAGGAAGACCGGGTGCTGGACGCCGAAGACGTCGCGCAGGGTGCGTACCGCCAGGTCGGCCAGCTCCTCGCAGTGGTCCTGGCTGCGGTAGACCCAGAAGTTGGCGCAGGGCCGGGGGCCGTCGGCGTCGGGGGCCTGCCAGCCGAGTGTGTCGAGCTCCTCCAGCTGAGTGCTGGTGAGTCGGAACTCCTCCCCGAGACTGGCATTGCCGGAGGCCTCGACCAGCACCATCGGCTCCTCGGCGGCGGTGCTCGGGTCGTGCTGGGTGAAGCGCACGAAGGGAGCCGGGTCATCACTGGTCGACAGGGTTCCGATGGTGAGTTCACCGGCGTCGTCGATGACGGAGATCACCTCGGCGAGCCGCTGGGTGAACTGCGACCACGCCTGGGCGGTGCTGCGGTCCAGATCGAACTCGAAATCGCTGGGCTCCTCCATGCCGCCAACCTAGCAGCCGGGGTCCGGGACTCCCCGTCACCACCAGGGACGCCCGGTCAGAACGGGCTGCGGTAGAAGTGCTGCCAGGAGCGGCTGGCGGTGGGTCCCCGCTGGCCCTGGTAGCGGTTGCCGGTCGCCGGGTCGGAACCGTAGGGGTGCTCGGCCGGGCTGGACAGCGCGAAGAAGCACAACTGACCGATCTTCATCCCCGGCCACAGGGCGATCGGAAGGGTGGCGACGTTGGACAGCTCCAGGGTGACATGGCCGGTGAACCCGGGGTCGATGAATCCCGCGGTGGAGTGGGTGAGCAGGCCCAGCCGGCCCAGCGAGGACTTCCCCTCCAGCCGGGCCGACAGATGGTCGGGGATGGTGACCTTCTCCTTGGTGGAGGCCAGTACGAACTCGCCGGGGTGCAGCACGAAGGGCTCCTCGGGGGACTCCTCGACCAGATGGGTGAGCTCGGGCTGACTGCGCGCCGGGTCGATCATCGGGTACTTGTGGTTGTCGAAGAGCCGGAAGTAACGGTCCAGGCAGACATCGATGCTGGCGGGCTGGACCAGCGCCGGGTCGTAGGGGTCCAGGACGATACGACCGGCCTCGATCTCGCTGCGGATCTCACGGTCTGACAGAAGGCTCACGGCACCGACCCTACGACAGCACCGAATGGCGAGGCCCCCGTCACGGTGATCTCTCACCGTGACGGGGGCCTGCGACCCACAACTCTCGGGCCGATCAGCTGCAGCCGCTGGTCGAGCCGCATCCCTCGCAGACGTAGCAGGATCCGGAGGGCCGCATCTTGGTGCCGCAGGTCATGCACAGCGGGGCGTCGACCTCACGGCCGAGCTGCTCCTCCAGCAGTTCGGCGCTGGTGTGGGCCCCGCCGACGTGCTCGGGGGCCGGCGTCGGGTCGAACAGCCCTGGCTGGGCGGCGCCGTCCTCGTGCACCCGCACCCGGTCGGCCGGGGTCTCCTTGAGGCTCTCGGAGTCGATGAGCTCGGCCTCGTCCTCCTCCGACAGGTAGGAGCCGGTCTCGACGTAGTGCGCCCGCTCGGCCGAGGTGTAGATCCCCAGCTCCGCCCGCTCGTCGAAGGACAGGTAGTCCAGGGCGAGTCGCCGGAAGATGTAGTCGATGATCGACTGGGCGATCCGGATGTCCGAGTCGTCGGTCATGCCGGCCGGCTCGAACTTCATGTTGGCGAACTTCTGGACGAAGCTCTCCAGCGGCACTCCGTACTGCAGACCGATGGAGATGGCGATCGAGAAGGCATCCATCGCGCCGGCCAGGGTGGATCCCTGCTTGCCGAGCTTGAGGAAGATCTCTCCCAGCCGACCATCGTTGTAGGCGCCGGTGGTGAGGTATCCGCCGGCCCCGGCGACCTGGAAGCTGGTGGTGCGACCCAGCCGGGACTTCGGCAGCCGCTGGCGGCGCGGCCGGTACTCGATGCGGACCTCCGGCTCGGGCTCCTTCTTGTCCCCGGCCTTGTCGCCGGTGGTCTCCACCGACAGCGGCTGGCCGACCTTGCAGTTGTCGCGGTAGACCGCGACGGCCTTCAGGCCGAGCTTCCAGCTCTGCATGTAGACATCGGCGATGTCCTCGACGGTGGCACTCTCGGGCAGGTTGACGGTCTTGGAGATGGCTCCCGACAGGAAGGGCTGGACGGCGGCCATCATCCGCACGTGGCCCATCGGGGCGATCGCCCGCTCGCCCATCGCGCAGTCGAAGACCTCGTAGTGGGCCTTGTCGAGATGGGGGGCGCCGATCACCGATCCGTGCTCGGCGATCCAGGCGACGATCTGGTCGGCGTCGCTGGTGGAGTAGCCGAGATTGGTCAGGGCGCGCGGGACGGTCTGGTTGACGATCTGCATCGAGGAGCCGTCGACCATCTTCTTGAACTTGACCAGGGAGAAGTCGGGCTCGATGCCGGTGGTGTCGCAGTCCATCATGAAGCCGATGGTGCCGGTGGGGGCCAGCACCGAGGCCTGGGCGTTGCGGAACCCGTTCTCGGCGCCCAGCTCGACGACCCGGTCCCACTCGGCACGGGCGGCGGTGAGCACGGCGGTGTCGTTGGTGTGCAGCGGGTGGACGTCGTTGTTGGCGTCGCGGTGCTTGCGCATCACGGCCTGGTGGGGCTCGGCGTTGGCGGCGTAGCCGTTGTAGGGGCCGACCACGGCGGCCAGCTCGGCGCTGCGCCGGTAGGCGACGCCGGTCATCAGGGAGGTGATGGCGGCGGCCAGGTTGCGCCCGCCCTCGGAGTCGTAGCCCAGTCCCATCGCCATCAGCAGGGCGCCGAGGTTGGCGTAGCCGATGCCGAGCTGGCGGAAGTCGCGGGTGGTCTGGCCGATCGACTCGGTCGGGAAGTCGGCGAAGCAGATCGAGATGTCCATCGCGGTGATGACGATCTCGACGGCGCGGGTGAACCGGGCGACGTCGAAGACCTCATCGGCCCCGACGAACTTGAGCAGGTTGAGGCTGGCCAGGTTGCACGAGGAGTTGTCCAGGCTCATGTACTCCGAGCAGGGGTTCGACGCGTTGATCCGCCCGGTGTTCGGGTCGGTGTGCCAGGCGTTGATGGTGTCGTCGTACTGCAGTCCGGGGTCGGCGCACTCCCAGGCGGCGTGGGCGATCTTGCCGAACAGCTGCCGGGCGTCGACCTCGTCGATCACCTTGCCGGGCTCGACCCGGGAGGTGAGACCGAACGTGGTGCCCTTCTCGACGGCGGTCATGAAGGTGTCGGAGACGCGCACCGAGTTGTTGGCGTTCTGGTACTGGACCGAGGCCATGTCGCGGCCGCCGATCTCCATGTCGAAGCCGGCATCGCGCAGCGCACGGATCTTGTCCTCCTCGCGCGCCTTGGTCTCGACGAACTCCTCGATGTCGGGGTGGTCGACGTCCAGCACGACCATCTTGGCGGCCCGGCGGGTCGCTCCGCCGGACTTGATGGTGCCGGCCGAGGCATCGGCCCCGCGCATGAAGGAGACCGGCCCCGAGGCGGTACCGCCCGAGGACAGCAGCTCCTTGGAGGATCGGATCCGGGAGATGTTCACGCCGGCCCCGGAACCGCCCTTGAAGATGAATCCCTCCTCGGTGTACCAGTTCAGGATCGACTCCATCGAGTCGTCGACCGACAGGATGAAGCAGGCACTGACCTGCTGGGGACTGGTGGTCCCGACGTTGAACCAGACCGGGGAGTTGAAGCTGAAGTACTGGTGGACCAGCAGCCAGGTGAGCTCCTCGCTGTAGACCTTGGCGTCCTTGGCGCTGGCGAAGTAGCCGTTGTCCTGACCGGCCCTCACGTAGGTCTTCACGACCCGGTCGATGAGGGTCTTGAGGCTGTCCTCGCGGGCCGGGGTCCCCAGGGCACCGCGGAAGTACTTGTTGGTGACGATCGTGGAGGCGTTGACGCTCCAGAAATCGGGGAACTCGACGCCGCGCTGCTCGAAGACGACCTCTCCGGTGCGCCAGTTCTTCTGGACGACGTCACGGCGCTGCCAGGTGACCTCGTCATAGGGATGCACCCCCTCGGTGCTGAACACCCTGCGAACGGGCAGGCCCGAGGAGGCCGGTGTCGTGCTGCGCGACGCCGTCTTGGTCTCAGTCATGGGTTATCCCTCACCTCGTCAAGCGACGATCTGTTCTCATACTCGGTTGGACACGGACCATGACCGGGGTCGTGGTCGTGCTTCTTTCATCTCTCATGGCGGAGGCCGGGCTGTGAACCCTGCCCCGCAGGTTCCTGGGGGTCAGAACAACGGCTGACTCGCCGCATCCCTGACCGGTGCCGGTTGGCCCTGGTCGACCGACGGTCGGTCGGTCCCGTCGGCCTTGAGGCGATCGATCTCCTTGACGAAGTCGTCGATCGTCTCGTAGTGGCGATACACAGACGCAAAGCGAAGGTAGGCGATCGGGTCGAGATCGCGCAGCGGCGGCAGGATCGCCAGACCGACCTCATCGCTGGGAATCACCGAGGCTCCCGAGGCGCGCAGGGCGGCCTCGACCCGCTGACCGAGCAGCGCCAGGTCGGCGCTGCTCACCGGTCGACCCTCGCAGGCCTTGCGGACCCCCTGGACGACCTTCTCCCGGCTGAACGGCTCCTCCGAGCCGTCCTTCTTGCGGACCACCATAAGCATCCGCTCGATGGTGGTGAAGCGACGCTCGCACACCGGGCACTGCCGGCGCCGACGGATCGCCAGACCGTCCTCGCAGACCCTGGAGTCGAGCACCCGGGAGTCCTCGTGCTGACAGAACGGACAGCGCATCGTGACCCCTCCCGTCCTTGGTCGACCGGCCTGCACGGACCTCGTGCGTGAGACCTAGAGTACCGCGAAAATCCACTAGTTCTAGTTCTGGCGTGTCGCTGTTGACACTAGATGTAGTGTCTCCCCGAAATCATCCGGCGAACCCTCCGGAGATCTGGAAGAGCTGCCACAGGCCGACCGCCGCCCCGGTCACCATCAGTGCCAGGAGGCTCGCCATCACCAGATTCCAGACCATATCCGGATCGGCCCACCAGGGGCGAAGCGATCCAGCGCCGGCGGCCAGCTCCCGCCGGTCGATCATCACGACCGGCTCGGACTCATCGAGGATCTCCTCGATCGCCGGCCACGGCCCGACGATGACCTGCCCGGCCCCCTGATCGACCTCTTCCCCGTCCCACGCGCGTGTCTGAACGCTCATCGGAGTGCTCCTTCGTCAGGTCCCCGGCCATCCGCCGGGGACGTGACTTCATCAAAGCTGCGAGCACTGACAGTTCTGGGAGGGATTCCTGCAGGGCCGTCGCCACGGGGTTTCCAAGGGGTCGTCCCCGCCCCTCTGCGCAGCTCCTGGCCAGCGACGCTGTCCGACAGTCTGCAGGGCCGTCGCCACGGGGTTTCCAAGGGGTCGTCCCCGCCCCTCTGCGCAGCTCCTGGCCAGCGCCAGCGACGCTGTCCGACAGTCTGCAGGGCCGTCGCCACGGGGTTTCCAAGGGGTCGTCCCCTTGGCTCAGCTCAGCCTCTTCAACGCCCCGATCGCGACCTCGCGGTCGGTGGTGGTCCAGAACCCCGGCATCGAGGCGCGCAGGAAGGATCCGTAGCGCGCCGTCACCAGCCGGGGGTCGAGGACCGCCACCACCCCCTTGTCGTCGGCGCGTCGGATCAGCCGGCCCGATCCCTGGGCCAGCAGGAGTGCGGCGTGTCCGGCCGAGACGGTCATGAACCCGTTGCCGCCGGCCTCCTGGACGGCCTGACTGCGGGCCTGGGTGAGGGGGTCGTCGGGACGTGGGAAGGGGATCTTGTCGATGACCACCAGCCGGCAGGTGTCCCCCGGAACGTCGACCCCCTGCCACAGCGACAGGGTGCCGAACAGACAGGTGGCCGGATCGTCGATGAACTGCCGGGTGAGCCCCGCCAGGTGCCCCTCCCCCTGGCACAGCACCGGAACCTTCGGCAGGGCGTGTCGCAGGTGCTCGGCGGCCCGCACCGCATTGCGCTGGGAGGCGAACAGGCCGAGGGTGCGTCCGCCGGCGGCCCAGACCAGTTCGGCCAGGTCGTCGAGGACCTCCTCGGCGATTCCGTCCCGTCGCGGCCGGGGCAAATCGCGACCGACGTAGAGGATCCCCTGGGAGCGGTAGTCGAAGGGTGAGCCGACATCGACCCCCCGCCAGGCCATCTCGGTGTCCAGCACCTCGGGCGTGTCGTCGACCCGTTCCCCGGGTTGCAGTCCGACGTCGCGGGCCGCCGAGGTGAACTCCCCGCCGATCTTCAGGGTCGCCGAGGTGAGGATGGTGGTGGCCCCGGACAGCACATTGGCGCGCAGCAGCCCCGCGACCTTGAGAGGTGCGACCTGTGCGGCCCGCCCGGTGTACTCCGACTCGCTGATCCACACGACATCGGCGGTGGCCAGGGCGGCGATCCGTTCGGCGACCTCGAAGACCTCGCGCATCGCACCCTGGGCCTGGGTCCGTTCGGCATCGGCCCCGGCCTCCTCCCCCTCATCGCGTCGTCCCAGCGCAGAGACGGCGGATCGGGACAGGTCGCGCAGGCTCTGGGCGGCCACGATGAGCGAGGCTCCGGGGTCGGTGACCCGGCCCGGTTCGGTGGCCTCCAGGGCCTCGTGGAGGGTGTCGGCCTGGTCGAGCAGGTCGGCGGCCAGGTTGTCGTCGAGCCAGGATGCGGCACGTTTGGCGACGGCGGTCACCAGGGTGGGGGTGAGCAGGGCCGAGGCGGCACCGGTGAACCGGTCGACCACCTCGTGGGCCTCGTCGATGATGACGACCTCGTGCTCGGGGAGCACATTGCCGTCGTTGAGGGCGTCGATGGCCAGCAGGGCGTGGTTGGTGACCACCAGATCGGCCTCCCGGGCCTTCTGACGGGCCACCTCGAAGAGACACTCCTCGGCGAACGGGCAGCGCGTGCCGAGACACTCGCGGGCCGGCACCGAGACCTGCGACCAGGCTCGTGGCGAGTGGTCGGGAGCGTCGTCGCGATCGCCCAGCAGGCCGCGGTCGGCCTGGTCCTCGGCCCACTCGCGCAGCATCACGACCTCGGCGCCCAGGCGGGAGTCGGGGTCGCCGGCGGCGGACTGGTCGGCGGTCAGCTGGCCGCCGGTGAGCAGGGCGTCCTGGTCGGGTCGCACCCCGTCACGCACCCGGTAGAGGCAGGCGTGGTTCGAGCGTCCCTTGAGCACCGCGGTCCGTGGGGTGCGCTTCAGGGTGGCGGCGGCGGCCTTCAGGGCGGCGGGAATGTCCTTGTGGGCGAGCTGGGCCTGGAGGGCGAGGGTGGCGGTGGCGACGATCACCCGGGTGTCGTGGTCGACGGCCCGTGCCAGGGCCGGTGCCAGGTAGCCCAGCGACTTGCCGGTGCCCGTCCCGGCCTGCACGAGAAGGTGGATCCCCTCGTCCATCGCTCGGTCGACCGCGTCTGCCATCTCCAGCTGGCCCGGCCTGGGACTGCCCCCGATGGCCTCGACCGCGGCGGCCAGCAGGGCGCGGTGGGCCGGCACCGGACTCACCGGGCGGCGACCGCGGCGGCGCGCACCTCGGCGGCCAGGCCGGGGTGCAGGTGGGCCACCACGTGGGTCCCCTCGCCGGTGTGCTCGACCGAGACGATGGTGCCGAGTCGGTGGATCCTGTCGACCAGATCGCCCCGCTGGTAGGGCAGCACGGCGTCGACCAGCTCCTCGGGGACCGGCAGTCCCTCCTCGATCCGGGAGACCAGCTCCTCGATCCCCTCGCCGCTGTGCGCCGAGACGAGCAGGGCCCCGGGGAAGGTGGCGCGCAGCGCCATCTCGTCGTCGCTGCTCAGCAGGTCGGCCTTGTTGAGGACCAGGAGTTCGGGCAGCTCGCCGGCACCGATCCCCGACAGGACCTGGTGGACCGCCGCAACCTGACCGGCAGGATCGGGAGCGGCGGCGTCGACGACGTGGACCAGCAGATCGGCCTGGGCGGTCTCCTCCAGAGTGGAGGCGAAGGCCTCGACCAGGTGGAGCGGAAGGTGGCGGACGAATCCAACGGTGTCGGTGAGGGTGTAGACCCGGCCGTCCTCGGCGGTGGCCCGTCTGGTGGTCGGGTCGAGAGTGGCGAAGAGGGCGTCCTCCACGAGCACCCCGGCCCGGGTGAGGCGATTGAGCAGGGACGACTTGCCGGCATTGGTGTATCCGACGATGGCGACCGAGGGGATCGCATTGCGGTTCCGGTCGGCGCGCTTCTCCTGGCGGGTGGAGTGCATCGCGCGGAGCTTTCGGCGAAGCCGGGAGATCCGGGTGTTGATGCGACGTCGATCTGTCTCGATCTTCGTCTCGCCGGGACCGCGGCCGCCGATCCCGGCCCCCGCGGCCGCCCGGCCGCCGGCCTGCCGGGACAGGCTGTGGCCCCAGCCGCGCAGCCGCTGCTTCATGTACTGGAGCTGGGCCAGCTCGACCTGGGTCTTGCCCTCGACGCTGCTGGCGTGCTGGGCGAAGATGTCGAGGATGAGGATGGTGCGATCGATGACCTTGACGCCGACCCGGTCCTCGAGGTTGCGCAACTGGGCGCCGTCCAGCTCCCCGTCGCAGATCACGGTGTCGGCACCGGTGGCGACCACCACCTCCTTGAGCTCCTCGACCTTGCCGGACCCGATGTAGGTGGCCGGATCGGGGGTGGGACGCCGTTGGATGAGGCCGTCGAGTACCTGGGAGCCCGCGGTCTCGGCGAGCAGCTTGAGCTCCTCCATCGCGTTCTGGGCGTCCTCGGCGCTGCCCTCGGTCCACACCGATGCGAGCACCACCCGCTCCAGACGCAGGGTCCGGTACTCGACCTCGGTGATGTCGGACAGGTCGGTGGACATGCCCGGCACCCGGGTCAGTGCCAGCCGCGCGTCCAGGTCGAACTGGTCGCCGTCCCAGTTCTCGTCTGTCGGGGTCTCATCTGCCGGGGTCTCGTCTGCCGGGGTCTCAGAGGTCCGGTTCTCATCGTCCCGGGCCTCGTTGCCGGTGCTGTCCTGGTCGTCCCGGTGCTGCCCGGGCATGTTCTCAGGGGGTACGTCATCGATCGAAGTCATCAGCCACAGCTTTCCACGACTGCCTGCTGTTTTCCACGGCCGGCGCCTGCGGCATCCCGATCGCGGCCGGTCAGCCGAGGTCGGGACAGATCACCTCGCCGTGGATCTGGATCACCGCCGGACCGATCAGCCGGAACCCGTCGTCGGACTCCTCGACGACGATCCTGCCTCCCGGCACGTCGACCGTCCAGGGTCCGTGGTGTCCGGTGGCGGCCGTCATGGCCGCCGCCACGGCCACCGTTCCGGTGCCGCAGGACAGCGTCTCGCCGACACCCCTCTCATGGACCCTCATCCGGACGTGTCCCGGCTCGATCATCTCGACGAACTCGATATTGACCCCGTCGGGGAATGCCGACCGGGGCTCCCAGCTGGGCTGGGTCTGCACCGGCAGCTCGTCGAGGTCGTCGTCGGCCCCCAGCAGGACCACGGCGTGCGGGTTGCCGACGTCGACCGGTGTGGCCTGCCAGCTTCTCCCGTCCAGGGTGACGGTCACCGGCTCGTCACTGACCGCGGCACGGCCCAGGTCGGCGGTGATGGTGCCGTCGCCGTGCACCAGGACGTGCTTGACCCCGACCCGGGTGGCGATGTCCACCTCGTTGCCGGTGATGAGGCCCTCCTCGCGGAGGAACTCGGCGAAGACTCGCAGACCGTTGCCGCACATCTCGGCGATCGAACCGTCGGCATTGCGGAAGTCCATGAACCACATGTCGGGGCGGCCGTCCCACTCGGGGATGTTGCTGGCGCGGGTGGCGCGCAGCAGGCCGTCGCCGCCGACGCCGAACCTGCGGTCGCACAGCCACTTGACGTGCGCCGGGGTGAGATTGAGCATCCCCGGTCGGTCGAGCAGGATGACGAAGTCGTTCCCGGTGCCCTGGCCCTTCGAGAACTGTGTGGTCCACATGGCCACCATGCTTACCCCGTGGGCGCCGGTCGTCAACAGCGGGGGAGCCATTTCTCGGTGCTCCCTGCCAAGGGCTCCCCCTCAGCGTGACTCCAGCCACTCCAGGACCCGGTCCACCAGATCGGGGTCAAGCGCGTCGAACCAGTGGATCCGGGGATCGCGCCGGTACCACATGAGCTGCTTGCGGGCGAACCTGCGAGTCCGCACGACGGTGTCGGTGCGCGCCCTGTCCTCGTCGATGTGACCGTCGAGGAGATCCAGCACCTGGCGGTAGCCCAGTGCCCGCGATGCCGTGCGGCCCTGTCTCAGACCGGCCTCGACTAGACCTCTGACCTCCGCGACCAGACCCTCGCTCCACATCTGGTCGACCCGCTGCTGAATCCGGGCGTCCAGGTCCTCACGGGAGAGGGTCAGGCCGATCTCCACGGTTCCCGGGTAGTGGAAGCGCCCGTCGGGAAGTGTCGCCGAGAAGGACCCGGTCAGCTCCACGACCTCCAGGGCTCTGACGATCCGCCGTCCGTTGCCCGGCAGGATGGCCGCCGCCGCTGCCGGGTCGAGACGGGCCAGCCGCCGGTGGAGCTGCTCGGCCCCGACATCGTCCAGCTCGGCCTCCAGACGCGATCTCACCGCCGGATCGGTCGGCGGGATCTCCAGCTCATCGAGAACGGCCCGGCTGTAGAGGGCCGATCCTCCGACCACCAGGGGGAGCACCCTGCGTGCGGCGCAGTCCTCGATGGCGCTGCGCGCCATCTGCTGGATGAGCGCGATGGAGGAGGTCCGGGTGACCTCGAGGACGTCGACCAGATGGTGGCGCACCCTGGCCAGCTCGGTGGGGTGCGGCTTGGCGGTGCCGATGTCCATCCCGCGATAGACCAGCATCGAGTCGGCGTTGACGATCTCGGCGGGGGTTCCGCCGGCGGCCATCCGCTCGGCCAGCGCGACGGCCAGGGCAGACTTGCCGCTCGCGGTCGGCCCGAGCACGGCGATCACCGGGGGGACCACCATGCGACCTCCTCCAGGGGCGGCCCATCGGCCGTCATCTCGAATTCTGAGAAATTCTGAGCTCGGCCCTTGCGCACCGGAGCTGTGATGAGCACACTGTACTGAACCGGACGGAGGGGTGATCCCCCGAGTGAGGAGGGCCTATGGGACTCTTTGACAAGGCCAAGGACGCCGTGATCAACCATCAGGACAAGATCAAGGACGCCGTCAACAGCCACGAGGACCAGATCGATCAGGCAGTGGACAAGATCGGTGACAAGATTGACTCAGTCACCGGCGACAAGTTCTCAGGTCAGATCGATGCAGCCCAGAAGGCAGTCAAGGACAGGACCGGAAACCTCTGAGTTTCCGTCTCCGATGACGGCCCACAGATCTTGACGAGGTGTCACTCGGCGGTTCCGCTTCGGCGGAGGCCCGCCCAGGGCACGGCAGAGGGGCGACAGCACATGGCTGTCGCCCCTCTGTCATGTCCGGACATCATTCCGGGCGCCTCACCTCACCCGAGACGCGGCACAGCAGGTCCTCACCGGGCCGACGAGCCGATGACCGGCATCCCCAGCGAGACCGTGCGCGTCTGGGGAGTCATTGCGACGACGTCCTCCCGGGACTCCTCGCGGGCCTGCCAGGCGTCTCCACCCCTGGTTCGCCGCAGATCCAGCAGGCCGCCATCGGCGATCAGGTGGTGGGGCGCCCCGTGGCTGATCCGCACCGTCCCGATGTCACCGGGGCGGGGGCGCTGCTGGCCGGGGGCCAGGCTCACATGGATGAGCCGGTTGTCCCGGGCGCGTCCGGTGACCCGGTGCGTCTCCTCGTCCTTGCGACCCTCCCCCAGGGCGAACATCACCTCGGCGGTGCTTCCCTCCAGGGTGCGGTTCTCCGCCCAGGCGATCCGGTCGACCAGGGCGACCAGCCGCTCGTAACGCTCCTGGACGACCTGCTTGGGCACCTGGTCCGCCATCTCGCCGGCCGGGGTGCCGGGCCGGATCGAGTACTGGAAGGTGTAAGCGGCCGAGAACCGGGCCTGCTCGACGACCCTCATCGTCTCGGCGAAGTCCGCCTCGGTCTCACCGGGGAAACCGACGATGATGTCGGTGGTGATCGCGGCGTGCGGGATGGCCTCGCGCACCCTCTCGAGGATGCCGAGGAACCGGGTGCTGCGGTAGGAGCGCCTCATCTGACGAAGGATCCGGTCGGATCCGGACTGCAGGGGCATGTGCAGGCTCGGCATCACGTTGGGGGTCTGAGCCATCGCCTCGATGACGTCGTCGGTGAAGGCCGCCGGGTGCGGGGAGGTGAATCGCACCCGCTCGAGGCCGTCGATCTGGCCGCAGGCGCGCAGCAGCTTCGCGAACGCCCCCCGGTCTCCGAACTGGACGCCGTAGGAGTTGACGTTCTGGCCGAGCAGGGTGATCTCCTGGACCCCCTCGTCGACCAGGGCGCGGATCTCGGCGAGGATGTCTCCGGGACGCCGGTCGGTCTCCTTGCCCCTCAGCTGGGGGACGATGCAGAAGGTGCAGGTGTTGTTGCAGCCCACAGAGATCGACACCCAGGCGGAGTACGCCGACTCGCGGTGGGTCGGCAGATTGCTGGGGAAGGTCTGGAGGGCCTCCTTGATCTCGACCTGAGCGGCCTCCAGGGACCGGGAACGTTCCAACAGCGCCGGCAGTGACCCGAGGTTGTGGGTGCCGAAGACGACGTCGACCCAGGGCGCCCGGTCGACCACCACCTGCTTGTCCTTCTGGGCCATGCAACCGCCGACGGCCAGCTGCATCCCGGGATTGGCCTCCTTGACCGAGGCCATGTGGCCCAGGGTTCCGTACAACCGGTTGTCGGCGTTCTCGCGGACCGCGCAGGTGTTGAAGACGACGACGTCGGCGGGATCGAGGCTGCCGGTGCGCGGGTCGGGGACGTAGCCCGCCGACTCGAGCATCCCGGCGATGCGCTCGGAGTCGTGGACGTTCATCTGGCACCCGTAGGTGACAACCCGGTAGGTGGGGGAATCTGTCTGGGTCATGGCGTGCACACTGTACCGGTCCCTCCGGTCCTGTCCATCCGAGCATCTGTCGGCGGAGGTCACGACGGCTCTAGAGTGAGGCTCATGGACTCAATGACCGAATCCTCCCTCCAGACCGTGCTGCCGACCGGTCGCCAGTACACCCTCTCGTCCGCGGGATATCGGGCGATCATCTGCGAGCAGGGCGCGACGCTGCGCAGCCTCACCCATGACGGCGAGGACCTGCTGCTCACCTTCCCGGCCGACCAGTCCCCGCGGGGCTCCCGCGGCCAGCACCTGCTGCCCTGGCCCAACAGGATCCGCGACGGCCGGTACACCTTCGACGGCATGACCCAGCAGCTCCCGATCAACGAGGTCGCTTTCAACAACGCGATCCACGGCCTGACCCGGTGGATGGCCTGGACCCTGGAGGATCTCGCCGAGGACCGCGTCACCCTCTCGCTGACGCTGCTGGCCCAGCCCGGCTGGCCGGGGTGCGTGCGGTTGAGCCTCACCCACCGGCTCAGCGCCCAAGGACTGACCGTCGAGGTCGGGGCCCGCAATGTCGGAGAGACGGCGGTGCCCTTCGGCTATGCCGCCCACCCCTATCTCGTCGCGGGGTCCACACCTGTCGACCAGTGGCAGGTCACCGCCCCCTTCGGGACCTTCCTGGAGGTGGACGAGCGGCTGCTGCCGATCCGTCTGGGAGCGGTCGACGGCAGACCTCAGGACCTGCGCAGCGGTGACCAGTTCGGCGACCGGGTGCTCGACACCGCCTACACCGGGGCACCAGAGGGCCGGCCGTGGCGGATCGAGGTGCAGGCCGGTGACCTGACGCGGGCGATCTGGGCCGGTCCGGGAATGGCGTGGAGCCAGGTCTTCACCCCCAGGGACCGGATGTCCCTGGCCCTGGAACCGATGACCTGCGGCCCCGACGCCTTCAACCCGGGCCCCACCCATGACTCGGTGATTCGTCTGGAACCCGGAGATCAGGTCGAGTTCAGCTGGGGCATCAGCATCTGAGACCTCAGTGCCGGGGGCCGGACTGGCCGGCTCCCTCAGTCCCGGGGGCCGGACTGGCCGGCTCCCTCAGTCCCGGGGGCCGGACTGACCGGCTCCCTCAGTCCCGGGGGCCGGACTGACCGGCTCCCTCAGTCCCGGGGGCCGGACTGACCGGCCACGGCCACCGCGCGGGTCTCCCGGATCACGGTGACCCGCACCCGTCCGGGCACCATCACCCGGTCGCCGACCTCACCGGCGATCTCTCGCGCCAACGTCCGGGTGCTGGGATCGTCGACCTGCTCGGGTTCGACCATCACCCGCAGATCCCGGCCGGCCTGGACGGCGAAGGCCCGAGACACCCCGGGATGAGCGGTCGCCAGACTCTCGAGCTCCTCCAGTCGTTGCACATGGGACTCCAGGGACTCGCGCCTGGCCCCGGGGCGGGAGGCCGAGATCGCGTCGGCGGCCTGGGTGAGGACGTCGACGACCGTGGTGGCCTCGATCTCGTTGTGGTGGGCGGCGATCGCGTGGATCACCTCCGCCGACTCGCCGTGGCGCCGGGCCAGTTCCGCACCGACCGCCGCATGGGAACCCTCCACGTGCGGGGTCAGGGACTTCCCGATGTCGTGCAGCAGGGCGGCGCGCCGGCAGGTGTCGACGTCGGCACCGATCTCGGCGGCCATCAGGCCGGCCAGCCGACCGCACTCGATGCTGTGGGCCAGAACATCCTGGCCGTAGGAGGTGCGGAACCTCAGTGAGCCGAGGATCGGTCGCAGACCGGCCGCCATGTCGGTGATCGACAGTTCGTGGAGAGCCTGATCGGCCGCGTCCAGGCACATCTCCTCGATCCTGGCGAGGGCCTTGGTGTGGGCCTGCTCGATCCTGGCCGGATGGATCCTGCCATCGCTCACCAGATCGACCAGGGTGAGCCGGGCGACCTCGCGCCGCACCGGGTCGAAGCAGCTCACCAGCACGATCCCGGGGGTGTCATCGACGATGACCGTGGTCCCCGTGACCTGTTCGATGGTGCGGATGTTGCGTCCCTCACGGCCGATGATCCGGCCCTTCATGTCATTGGAGGGCAGGTCGACCGAGGAGACCACCGAGTCCGCGGTGACATCGCCGACGCAGCGTTGGATGGCTGTCGCCAGCACGGAGCGCGCCGTCAGCTCGGCCTGCTCACGGGCCCTCTCCTCGATGCCTCTGGCCAGTTCCTCGGCCTCGGCCCGGGAGTCCGCCTCGGCCTTGTCCAGCACCACCTGCCGGGCCTGTTCGGCGGTGAGTCCCGAGGCCTGGGTGAGTTCGGCACTGACCCGGTCGAGATCACGGGTGAGCGCCGCCTCCCGCAGATCCAGACTGCGGCCACGTTGCCTCTCGGACTCCTCGACCACCTTCCGGCGCCGCTGGAAGTCCTCCTCCAGGCCGTTGCGCCGCTCCTCCAGGGCCACATCCAGATCCGCGCGGCGACGCTCCATCTCCTCCTCCAGACGCTTGCGCTCCCGGACGAGATCGCGCCTGGACGCGTTAAGCAGGTTCCCGGATCGACGCCGCGACAGCAGGTCGCCGACCCCCACCACGACGAGGGCGAGTGCGAGCACGACCGAGATGATCGGCCATGCTGATATCAACACCATCTGCGATGGCAGTGCTGTCATTCCGAGGGATTCTGTCATCGAATGCCCCTCACGCTGTGTCCACAGCTGTTCACGGCCGGGACCCTGTGCCCCGGTTGTGGCAAGCCTGCCACAGTGCACCGAGCACCGACCCGTGCGGGATCAGATCTCCTCCGGCCCCTCCTGCGCGGTCTCCTCCTCGCCGAGCTCGCGCTGGGCAGCACGGATGGCCTGCCAGCAGATCTGGGAGGAGTACCCCTTCCGGGCCAGGGCAGCCAGCACACGGCGAGTCAGCCGGGTGCTCTCCACACCTCGGCCCGCGCGTATCCGGGTGACGGCCAACCGGGTGGCGGCCTCCAGTTCGTCCTCCTCGGAGACCCCGGCCGTGGACCGTGCGATGGTCTCCTCGTCGACCCCCTTGCGCCGGAGCTCCATGCTGAGCGCCCTGCGCGACAGACCGCGGGAGGCCTGGCGGGAGCGGACCCACTGGTCGGCGAAGTCGGCGTCGTCGACCAGCCCGAGCTCCTCGAACCGATCCAGCACCGCTGCGGCGACATCGGAGGGAACCTCCTTGCCGCGCAGTGCATCGGCCAGCTCGTGACGCGTCCTGGCGCGATCGTCGAGACGACGCAGCACCGCCTCCCGGGCGAACGCGTACCACTCCTCGCGGCTGCGCTCGACCGGCTTGCGCGACCGGCGGTTCAGAACATCACCTCCCCGGTCTTCGGGTCCACCTCAGCCGGAACCTCATCGTCGGCAGGCTGGTCCAGCCCCATCTCGGTGCGGATCCTCGACTCGATCTCCTTGGCGATATCGGGGTTCTCCTTGAGGAATTTGCGGACATTCTCCTTGCCCTGTCCCAGCTGCTCGGACTCCTTGTAGGTGTACCAGGAGCCGGACTTGCGAATGATGTTGAGATCCACCCCCATGTCGATGAGGCTGCCCTCACGGGAGATGCCCTGGCCGTAGAGGATGTCGAACTCAGCCTGCTTGAAGGGCGGTGCGACCTTGTTCTTGGCGACCTTCACCCGGGTGCGGTTGCCGACCATCTCGTCGCCGTCCTTGAGGGTCTGGATCCTTCGGACGTCGAGTCGCACCGATGCGTAGAACTTCAGCGCCCGACCGCCGGTGGTCGTCTCGGGGCTGCCGAACATCACGCCGATCTTCTCGCGCAGCTGGTTGATGAAGATGGCGGTGGTTCCCGCCGCATTGAGTGCGCCGGTCATCTTGCGCAGCGCCTGACTCATCAGGCGCGCCTGCAGACCGACATGGGAGTCGCCCATGTCACCCTCGATCTCGGCCTTGGGGGTCAGCGCCGCGACCGAGTCAATGACGATGAGTTCGAGGGCACCCGATCGCACCAGGGTGTCGGCGATCTCCAGGGCCTGCTCACCATTGTCGGGCTGGCTGATCAGCAGGTTGTCGGTGTCGACCCCGAGGTTCTTGGCGTACTCGGGATCCAGTGCGTGCTCGGCGTCGATGAAGGCGCACACTCCGCCCTCGGCCTGGGCGTTGGCGATCGCGTGCAGCGCGACCGTCGTCTTGCCGCTGGACTCCGGTCCGTAGATCTCCACGATCCTGCCGCGCGGCAGGCCGCCGACGCCCAGGGCGACGTCCAGGGCGACCGAGCCGGTCGGGATGGCCGGGATCTTGACCGTCTCGCGCTCCCCCAGCCGCATCACCGATCCCTTGCCGTACTGCTTGTCGATCTGGTCGATGGCGGCCTCGAGGGCCTTCTCACGATCCTTGACGGGCATGTCTGTCGTCTCCTCCATCCGTGGGCCCCTGCCGGGATCCGCTGCTCCCGACCGATCGGCCGGGGATGTCATGTTGAACTGTAGGGGCGGGCACCGACACTTCTCGGACGGGAGCGTCGAACTGTGGACAAGATCGCTCTCCCCCGCTGTCCCCGGGGCCGGCTGTGGACAACCCTCTGTGACGGACGACCCTGGGCCGGAGAGTCCTGAATCGACGGCCCGGGCCCGGCACGGCTCAGCGCATCCGGTCGGGCAGTTCCAGAAAGGCCCAGCAGGCCCGCCAGATCGCCTTGATGTCGATCCCGTCGGCCAGCGCCTCGCTCACCGTGCGCCCGCCGAGATCGGCGATCACCTGCGAACCCGCCCATGACCGGACGTAGTCCACACCCAGCTCGGCCTCCAGCCGCCGCCACAGTTCTGACTCGCGCACCCGACAAGACTATGAGCTTCGCAGAAATCGTCCAGCCGGAGGCCGACCTCCCGGGGTAAGGGAGACAGGCGCGTGCCACCAACGATCATCTATGATCAGTACGACTGAGCGAGTGCTCACCACGTGAGTGCCACTGGGGAGTCCACCACTGCGAGGGAGAATTGGGACGATGTCCTTTCTGGTTCCCGACACGACCACCTCATCGCGACGCAGCGAGCGAATGGTTGCGCTGCTGTCCATCCTTCGCGACCGCGAGGAGGTCCAGCTGCGCGAACTGGCCCAGTTGCTGGGCGCCAGCGCCGCCACCATCCGGCGCGATGTCGCCGCCCTGGCCGATCAGGGCCTGCTGGTCCGCACTCACGGCGGGGCGCGCAGCGCCGGGGTGGGTGCCGAGCTGCCGGTCAATCTGAGGGACGGGCGCCACCGTGCGGCCAAGGCCGCGATAGCCCGCGCCGTGGTGAGCGAGCTCCCGGTGGGCAAGCACGCCATCTCGCTGACCGGTGGCACCACCACCGCTGAGGTGCTGAGGGCGCTGCACCACCGTCATGACCTCACCATCGTCACCAACTCGGTGGGGATCGCCCTGGAAGCCGCCCATCAGGGTCAGCAGAGAGTGCTCATCGCCGGCGGGATCCTGCGCCCCAGCTCACTGGAGCTGGTCGGGTCGCTGGCCGAGGCCACCTTCAAACAGATCAATGTCGGCACCGCGATCATCGGCTGCGACGGGCTGTCGGTCGACGGCGGTCTGACAACCCATGACGGGGTGGAGGCCGCCACCAATCACACGATGCTCCAGCGTGCGTCGCGGATCGTGGCCGCGGTCGACGGCTCGAAGATCGGCAAGGTGACCCTGGCTCGGATGGCCGATGTCACCGACATCGATCTGGTCGTCACCGATGAGTCGGCCGATGCCGAGGAGATCGAGCGGATCCGGGCTCGCGGAGTCCAGGTCAAGATCATCCAGACACCCGAGGACTGAGTCGCCCGGCCCGACGGGATCTCGATGGACCGCGACTCCAACCGTTCACCGGTTCCCACCCAGGCCGGTTCCTTCTCAGACCGATCCTGCTCAGACCGTTCCCTGCTCGGGACGGTTCCTGCTCAGGCTGCCGCGCCGACCTGGCGCTCGGCCTTCGTCTCGGCCTTCAGCAGCTTCTCGCTGACGGTCCTCATGAGTTCAGACTGCGGAAGCTCGAGAGCGGTGCAGATGGCGAGAATCAGTTCGCTGGAGGCCTCCTTCTGGCCCCTCTCCACCTCGGACAGGTAGCCAAGCGACACCCTGGCCCCCGATGACACCTCGCGCAGCGTTCGCCCCTGGGCGAACCTCTGCTCCCGGAGCGCCTCACCCAGCATTTCTCGTAGCAGCGCAGCCTTCATGATGTCTCCTCGTTGTCGATTCGGAGGTGACAACGCGGGTTCACAGGCTTTCATTCCCGCTGTTGGCGAAAAATCTCACACTTTCCGATCGCGCGCCCGGTCTCACGGCCGCGTCCTCCCAGCCCCGAGGTCGGCTCAGGAGGTCCCGGCGACCACCCGCAGCCCGGCCTGCAGCACGGCGCTCACCGTCTGATCGCGGATCGCCCAGCGGTCTCCCGACAGGTCCAGCCGCAGGGGATCCCCCCGGTGGTCCGGACTCCGATCCGGGCAGCCAAGGCGGGCGCACACGTACACGGTCCCCACCGGTTCTCCGTCCTGGGGGTCGGGCCCCGCCACCCCGGTGCACGACAGGCCGAGATCGGCCCCGCACACCCGGGCGCAGCCCGCCGCCATCATCTCGGCGGTCCGGGCATTGATGACGCCGTGGGAGGAGATCCAGGCAGGATCGACCCCGGCCAGGGTGCCCTTGAGATCGGAGGCGTAGGTCACCAGACCTCCCCGGTAGGCGGCCGATGCGCCGGGCACACCGGTGAGAGTGGCCCCCACCAGGCCGCCGGTCAACGACTCGCAGGTCGCCACCGTCAGTCCGCGGGCCACCAGCTCACCGATGAGGCGGGAGGCCAGCGGGTCAGGACTCATCCGATCCCCCACCGGCCTGCTTCGCCAGCGAGTCGCGGCGGATCCGCGCGGCGTCGATGAGGTACATCACCCCGGTGACCAGGGTGAGTCCGAAGGCGAGGATCATCACCGCCCAGGCCACCACGTCGACCGGGGTCGGGGTGCGCCACAGGCCGATGCAGAACAGTGTGATCGCCAGCGACTGGGTGGCGGTCTTGAGCTTGCCGCCCTTGTTGGCGGCCATCACCTCGTACTTGAGCATGAACACCCGCATCACGGTGATCCCCCACTCCCGCAGCAGGATCAGCGCGGTGATCCACCAGGGCAGCTCGCCGACGATCGACAGGCCGATGAAAGCCATCCCGGTGATCGCCTTGTCGGCCACCGAGTCCCAGATCTTCCCGAAGTCGGTGATGAGGTTGTACCGGCGGGCGATCCGCCCGTCGATGAAGTCGGTGAAGATGGCGACGGCGAAGACCACCGTGGTCCAGGTGCGCCAGGTCCCGTCGTGCGGGTGTGACAGCAGCATCCAGCCGAACACCGGCACGGCGATGAGCCGTAGAACGGTGAGTGCGTTCGGGATGTTGACGTTGCTCGGACGATCGCTCATCCTCCGGCTCCTGACGAGATGACCAGTCCCGGGTCGACGCGGTCACCCTCCAGTATCCCGGTCTCGGGGCCGCCCGTCACCTCAACTCCCCGATCAGGTCGGCACCCTCCGAACCGATGAAGCCGACCTCCACCATCTCGCCGACGCCGACCCCGCAGTCGGCCGGCAGCAGTACCGTTCCGTCCACCTCGGGCCCCTGGTGGGGAGCCCTCCCGACGACCGCCTCCGGGGTCACCTCCTCCACCAGCACCGGGGCGTGCTCACCGATCCTGTCCTCGGCCCGCTGGCTGACCAGCTCGTCGATCAGGTCGGCGAGCATCTCGCGCCGTTCGGCGATCACATCGTCGTCCAGATGATCGCTCAGCTCAGCCCCCTCGGTGCCCTCCTCGTCGGAGTAGGCGAAGATCCCGGCGACGTCCAGACGCGCCCGCTGAAGGAAGTCGGCGAGAGTCTCGACGTCCCGGTCGGTCTCGCCGGGGAAGCCGGTGATGAAGTTGGAGCGGAACCCGGCCCCCGGGCAGCGCTCCCGGATCCCCTCGATGAGACCGAGGAAGGAGTCGGCGTCGCCGAACCGTCGCATTCTCCGCAGCAGCGGTCCGGAGGCGTGCTGGAAGGACAGGTCGAAGTAGGGCACGACCTTGTCGGTGGTGAGCATCGCGTCGATCAGGGAGGGCCGCAGCTCAGCGGGCTGGAGGTAGGAGATCCGGATCCAGTCCAGACCGTCGATCCGGTCCAGCCCGGCCAGCAGCTTCTCCATGTGTGCCAGGTCTCCGAGGTCCTTGCCGTAGGAGGAGGAGTTCTCCGAGACCAGGAAGAGCTCCTTGACACCGTGGTCGACCAGCCAGCGGCCCTCCGCCACGATCTCCTCGACCGGCCGTGACAGATAGGAGCCGCGGAAGCTCGGGATGGCGCAGAAGGCGCAGCGCCGGTCGCAGCCCGAGGCGATCTTCAGCGGCGCACAGGGGCTGGAGGACAGTCGGCGCCGGGTGGCGGCGCGCGGCCCACTGGCCGGGGTGACCTCCGTGGGCAGATCCGGTGCGGTGTGGATGCCGGGCACCGAGACCGATGCGGCGGCCTCCGGCCGGTCCACCGGCGACAGCGGCAGCAGGGTGCGGCGGTCGTGGGGGACGTGGGCCTCCAGGGAGCCGCCGGCCAGAATGATCCTCAAGCGCTGCGAGATGTCCTGGTAGTCGTCGAATCCCAGCACCGCGTCGGCCTCCGGCAGCGCCTCGGCGAGCTCCTTGCCGTACCTCTCGGCCATGCAGCCCACCGCGACGACCGACCGCGTGGTGCCGTCGGACTTGAGGTCCGCGGCGGCCAGCAGGGTGTCGACGGAGTCCTTCTTGGCCTGTTCGATGAATCCGCAGGTGTTGACCACCACCGTCTCGGCCTGCTCGGCGTCATCGACCAGCTGGAATCCGCCGGCCTCCAGCCTGGCCGCCAGCTCCTCGGAGTCGACCTCGTTGCGGGCACACCCCATCGAGACGAGATGGACGGTCATGAGGTGGTCTGACATGGAACTCCTGTCGATGGACAATCGCGGCAAGTCTACGGTGGGGGCCATGGATGTCTTCCGCAAGTCCGACCATCGCCCCGGCCGCATCGGCTATGAGATCGCCGGGCTGGCCTGGCTGGCCGATGTGCCCGAGGAGGGTGCCCCGGTGGTGAGGGTCAGCGACCACGGACGCGACTGGCTGGAGGAGCCCCGACTGCCCGAGGTGCGTCCCACCGCCGCGGCCGCCGAGGAGTTCGGACGCCGGCTGGCGCACACCCATGCCGCCGGCGCCTCCCACCTGGGCGCGCCCCCGCCCGACAATCACGGCCAGGGCTGGATGGGGCTGGCGAAGCTCCCGCTGCCCGCGACTCCCGGCGAGTCCACACCCTCCTGGGGGGACTTCTACGCGCGGTTCCGGCTGGCCCCCTACCTGGATGCCCCGGCCTTCACGGCCGAGGAGCGCGCCACCCTGGTGAGACTCTGCGACAAGCTGTCATCGGGGGTCTACGACCACGACCAGCCGACCCTGGTGCGAGGCTCTGCCCCCGAGGGCGACCGGTACTGGGCGGCCCGCACCCATGGCGACCTGTGGACCGGCAACATCATGTGGACCCCCTCGGGCGCCACCCTCATCGACCCGGCGGCCCAGGGCGGCCACGCCGAGGAGGATCTGGCGGCCATGGCCGTCTTCGGGGCACCCCACCGCGAGACGATCTGGGCGGCCTATGACGAGGAGTCCCCGCTGGCCGACGGATGGCGAGACAGGGTTCCGCTCCACGAGTTGCACATGCTGATGGTCCACTGCCAGCTCTTCGGGCGCGGCTACGTCGGGCAGACGCTGGAGATCGCCCGACGCTGGGTGTGAGCAGGGGGGCCGGGGACGGTCCTCAGTGGGCGTCGGACCAGGCCTGGGGATCCGACGACCAGGTCGCCAGGGTCTGCTGCTGGGCGGCGGTGATCTGCCCGGACTTGGCGGCGACCTCGACCAGGGTCGGGTAGTTCGACAGGGTGAAGAGCGGCAGCCCCGCCTTCTCGAAGTTCTGCCTGCCCTTCTCCAGCTCGTAGGAGAAGATCGCCAAGACGCCGAGCACGGTCCCCCCCTCGCGCTCCACCGCGGCGGCGGCGTCCAGCACCGAGCCGCCGGTGGAGATGAGGTCCTCGACCATCACCACCGCCGAGCCGGCGGCCATCCGGCCCTCGATCTGGTTGCCGCGGCCGTGGTCCTTCGGCTTGGACCGGACGTAGATCATCGGCCTGCCCAGCCGGTCGGCGGCCAGCGCCGCGTGGGCGATCCCCGCGGTGGCGGTGCCGGCCACCACATCGACCCGGCCGAAGTTCTCCCTCACCAGGGTCGCCAGTCCGTCGGCGATGAGGGAGCGGGCGGGCGGGTCGGAGAGGGTGACCCGGTTGTCGCAGTAGATCGGTGAGTGCATCCCCGACGCCCAGGTGTACGGCTCGTCGGGTGACAGCGAGACGGCGCCGACCGACAGCAGCGCCTCGGCGACGGAGTGGGCGAGGGTGGGATTGGAGATGGTCATCTGTGCTCCTTGAGGATGGACTGAGCCGCGCGGGGCCCCGTGATGTGCAGGGCGCCGGGTTGCCAGAGGCGCTGTGCTGCAGGTGGTGGTGTCAGGCGATGGCGGTCAGCTCTGCTGACCGCTGTTCCAGGCCTTCCGGATGGCGTGGTAGGCGGCCACCGGGTCCTCGGCACGGGTGATGGGCCGTCCCACCACGATGGCGCTGGACCCCATCGAGTGGGCCTTCTCGGGGGTGGCGACCCGGGCCTGGTCGCCGACCGCGGCGCCGGTCGGCCGGATTCCCGGGGTGACCCGCAGGAAGGACTCGCCGGTCGCCTCGCCGATGCCGGCGGCCTCCCAGGCCGAGCACACCACTCCGGCCAGTCCGGCGGACTGGGCCAGCTGGGCGTAGTGGACCACCGACTCGGCCAGCGGCACCTCGATGAGCTGCTCGGTGTGCATCGCCTCCTCGCTGGTCGAGGTGAGCTGGGTGATGGCGACCACCGAGGGGTCGTTGGAGGCGGCCGACAGCCCCTCCACGGCGGCCTCCATCATCGCCCTCCCGCCGGCGGCGTGGACGGTGAGCAGATCGGCCCCCAGCCCGGCGAGGCTGGCCGCGGCCCGCTTGACGGTGTTGGGGATGTCGTGGAGTTTGAGATCGCAGAAGACGTCGTGGCCGGCGTCCTTGAGCTGTCCGACGATGCCGGGGCCCGACGCGTAGAACAGCTCCATCCCCACCTTGAGGAAGAGTTTCTCGTCGCCGAACCGTGAGACCAGCGCCAGCGCCTGGTCGGCGCTGGGCAGGTCGAGGGCGATGATCGGGCGGGAGGTGTCCATCAGTTCTCCTTGAGGAAATCGGAACGGTGTCTGTCCGGGCGGTGCTCGGCATCCACCTCGGCTTGGAGCTGGGCGAGGCTGTCGATGCCCAGCTGGTCCATCAGCGGTTCCAGGCCGCCGATGATCCGCGGGCAGGCCAGCGGGTCGGTGAAGTTGGCGGTGCCCACCGCGACCGCCGAGGCGCCCGCCATCATCATCTCCAGGGCGTCGCGGCTGGAGGAGACCCCGCCCATCCCGATCACCGGGATGTCGACGGCCCGGGTGACGGCGTCGACCATCCTCAGCGCGATCGGCAGCACCGCCGGCCCGGACAGCCCGCCGGTGCCGTTGGCGATGAGGGGACGTCGTCTGCGCAGGTCGATGCGCATCCCGGTGAGCGTGTTGATGAGGGTGAGTCCGTGTGCGCCGGCTCCGGCGACCGCCCGGGCGATCTCGACGATGTCGGTGACATTGGGCGAGAGTTTCACGTAGACGGGCACCTGGGAGACTGCCACGATGGCGGCGGTGAGCTGGGCGGCGACCTCCGGACGGGTACCGAAGGTGATCCCCCCGTGCTTGACGTTGGGGCAGGAGATGTTGATCTCCAGGGCGGCCACGTTCGGGGCGGTGGAGATCACCCGGGAGACCTCGACGTAGTCCTCGGTGAGGGTGCCGGCCACATTGGCGATGATCGGCAGGTCGGGGAAGTGCTCGGCGAGCCACGGCAGTTTCTCGGCCATCACGGCGTCCAGCCCCGGGTTCTGCAGGCCGATGGCGTTGAGCATCCCCGAGGGGGTCTCGGCGACCCGCACCACCGGATTGCCGCGACGGGGTTCGGCGGTGGCGGCCTTGATCATGATCGAGCCGAGCACCGAGAGGTCGTAGTACTCGGCGTACTCGGCACCGAATCCGAAGCAGCCGGAGGCCGGCATGATCGGGTTGGAGAGCTCCAGGCCGGGCAGCGACACCGCCAGCCGCGAGGCGGCGCTCCCGGTCCCGGCACCGGTCGCCCCGGTATCGGTAGTCCTGGTATCGGTTGTCCCGGTATCGGTTGTCACAGCACGACCTCCTCGGCCCGGAAGACCGGTCCGTCCCAGCAGATCCGGTGCTGGTGATCCCGGTCGGCGGCATCGGTGACCACGCAGGCGTAGCAGGCGCCGACCCCACAGGCCATCCTCTCCTCCAACGACAGCTGGGTGCACACCACCGTGCCGAAGGCGGCCTGGACGTGGCGCAGCATCGGCAGCGGTCCGCAGGCGAAGACGCCGTCGGGGGTGAAGGCGAGGGCCCGCGGGTCACCGGCCAGATCGGCCACCGTCCCCCGTGCACCGGCCGAGCCGTCGTCGGTGGAGATGAGCACCTCCCCGAGTCGGGCGAACTCCTCGATGAGGAAGAGGTCTCCGGCATCGCGGAAGCCCAGTCTCATCTGCACCTGGACACCGCGCTCGACCAGGCGGCGGGCCAGCAGGTACAGCGGCGGGACGCCCACTCCCCCGCCGACCAGCAGCGCCCGGCCACCGGCCGGCACGGCGTCCAGATCGAAGCCGTGACCCAGCGGACCCAGCACGTCGATCTGGGATCCGACGGGCTGGCCGGCCAGGGCCGCCGATCCGGCGCCGACCACCCTCAGGATGACGGTGAGGTCGCGGCCGTCGGCCGAGCAGTCGGCGATCGAGAGGGGGCGGCGCAGCACCGGGGCGCCTCCGGACTGGGCCGGGATCACCGGCAGCAGGTCGAGGAAGGTCCCCGGCTGCGGGGCCGGCGCGGTCTCCGGGCGGCGCAGCACGAGGCTGAACACGTCCCGGGCGATCCGCGTGTTGGCCACCAGGTCGAGCAGCTGCGGGCCGTCGCGTCGGATGACGCCGGCCAGTCGGGCGGTACCCGGGCGGTCCGACCCCGAGCAGTCCGACCCCGGGCGGGGTGAGGCGGTGGGCTCTGTCATCGGTTCAGATGACCTCGGTGGAGAAGGCCCGCGACTCCATCACCTGACAGATCGCCGAGGCGGTGTCCAGCGAGGTGAACAGCGGGATCCCTCGACCGATCGCGGCCCGCCGGATCTGCTTGCCGTCGATGATGGTCTCCTGGCCGTTGGTCATCACGTTGATGACGGCGTCGCAGCCGTTGCGCGAGATGAGATCGAGCACCGACTCGGTGCTGCCGTCCTGGCTGGAACCGATCCGGTGGGCGATGTCGATGTTGAGGCCGGCCTCCCGGAAGAAGGTGGCGGTGCCCTTGGTGCCGACCAGCTGGAAGCCGATCCGGTCGAACCGGCGGGCCAGTTCCAAGGCCTCGGCCTTCGAGTCGTCGGCCACCGTGAACAGCACCTTGCCGTACTCGGGGACGTGCAGCCCGGCGGCCTCGAAGGCCTTGTAGAGGGCCTTGGCCTGGGTGTCGTCGGACCCCATCACCTCGCCGGTGGACTTCATCTCCGGGCCGAGGTGGGAGTCCACCAGGTCCAGCTTGGAGAAGCTGAAGACCGGGGACTTCACATGGATCCGGCTCGACTCGGGCATCAGGCCCGGGGACATCCCCAGACTCTCGAGGCTCTCCCCCAGAATCACCCGGGTGGCGATCTCGGCCATCGAGGCCCCGGTCACCTTGGACAGGAAGGGAACCGTGCGGGAGGCCCGCGGGTTGGCCTCGATGACGTAGACGATGCCGTCCATCACGACGAACTGGATGTTGAGGATGCCCTTCGTGTTCAGCCCCAGGGCCAGCTTCGTGGTCACCTCGACGATCCGCTGCTTGACCTCCTCGCCCATCCGCTGCGGGGGGTAGACCGCCATCGAGTCGCCGGAGTGCACCCCGGCCCTCTCGATGTGCTCCATGATCCCGGGGATGACGACCTGCTCGCCGTCGCAGATGGCGTCGACCTCGCACTCCAGGCCCTGGAGGTAGCGGTCGATGAGGATCGGCCGGTCGGGGCTGACGTGGACTGCTTCGCGCATGTAGCGCTCCAGCTCGTGGGGGGCGTTGACGATGGCCATCGCCCGCCCGCCGATGACATAGGAGGGTCGCACCAGCACCGGGTAGCCCAGGGTGCCGGCGACCTCGAGGGCCTCGGCCGGATTGTGGGCCATTCCGCCGGGAGCCTGGGGGATGTCCAGACTCTGCAGGAGCTTCTCGAACCCCTCCCGGTCCTCGGCGCGGTCGAGATCCTCCAGCTGGGTGCCGAGGATCCTCACCCCGTGGGCGGCCAGCGCACTGGCCAGGTTGATGGCGGTCTGGCCGCCGAACTGGACGATCACTCCCTCGGGCTGCTCGAGCTCGATGACGTCCAGGACGTCCTCGACCGTCAGCGGCTGGAAGTACAGCTTGTCGGAGATCGAGAAGTCGGTGGAGACCGTCTCCGGGTTGGAGTTCATGATGATCGCCTCGTGGCCGGTGCCCTGGATGGCCTGCACCGAGTGCACCGTGGCGTAGTCGAACTCGATTCCCTGGCCGATCCGGATCGGCCCGGAACCCAGCACCAGGATGCTGGGCCGGTCCGAGCGCACCGACTCGTTATCCACCTCATAGGTCGAGTAGAAGTAGGGAGTCTCGGAGGCGAACTCGCCGGCGCAGGTGTCCACCATCTTGTAGACCGGCCGCAGTCCAGCCTCCTGTCGGGAGGTGCGCACCTGATCGGGGGTCCGCGACCAGAGCCGCGCGATGGCCGAGTCGGAGAACCCGTTGCGCTTGGCGACCCACAGCGACTCGGTGTCGCCGGGGGTCACCCGCAGCCGGTCCTCGATCTCCAGGATGTGGGCGATCTTGTCGAGGAAGAACATGTCGATGCGGGTCTGCTCGTGCAGCTCCGCGATGGTCCGGCCGCGCCGGATGGCCTCGGCGACGCAGAACAGCCGGTCGTCGCGGGCGCGCAACAGCCTCTCCTCGAGGACGTCGTCGGGCAGGTTGGCGACCTCCGGGTCGTCGATGTGGTCCAGCCCGATCTCCAGGGAGCGGACCGCCTTGAGCAGCGACTCCTCGATGGTCCGGCCGATCGACATCACCTCGCCGGTGGCCTTCATCTGGGTTCCCAGCCGCCGGTCGGCGCGGGCGAACTTGTCGAAGGGCCAGCGCGGGATCTTGGCGACGACGTAGTCGAGCATCGGCTCGAACATCGACCAGGTGGTGCCGGTGACCGGGTTGCGGATCTCATCGAGGGTGAGTCCGACCGCGATCTTCGCGGCGATCTTGGCGATCGGGTAGCCGGTGGCCTTGGAGGCCAGCGCCGAGGACCGCGACACCCGGGGGTTGACCTCGATGACGTAGTAGCCGAAGGAGTCGGGGTCCAGGGCCAGCTGGACGTTGCAGCCGCCCTCGATGCCGAGCGCCCGGACGATCGTGATGGAGGCGTCGCGCAGCATCTCGTGCTCGCGGTCGGTGAGGGTCTGGGTGGGGGCGAAGACGATGGAGTCGCCGGTGTGGACGCCGACCGGGTCGAAGTTCTCCATGTTGCAGACCACCATGGTGTTGTCCGCGGAGTCGCGCATCATCTCGTACTCGATCTCCTTGTACCCGGCGATCGACTGCTCGACCAGGCACTCGGTGATCGGGGACAGTTCCAGCCCCTTGCCGACGACGCGGACCAGCTCGGCCTCGTTGTCGCAGATCCCGCCGCCAGTCCCGCCCAGGGTGTAGGCGGGTCGGACGATGAGGGGGTAGCCGATCCGGTTGCCCACCTCCACCGCCTCGACGACGGTGTGGACGATGTCGGAGTCGGGGACCGGCTGGCCCAGTTCATCCATCAGCTGCTTGAACAGGTCGCGGTCCTCGGCCTTCTGGATGGCGTCCAGACTGGTGCCGAGCAGTTCGATGCCCAGCTCGTCGAGGATCCCGGAGTGGGCCAGCTGGGCGGCCATGTTGAGGCCGGTCTGCCCGCCGAGGGTCGGCACGATCGCGTCGGGGCGCTCCCGGCGCAGGATCTGGGAGACGAACTCGAGGGTGATCGGCTCGATGTAGACCCGGTCGGCGATCTCCCGGTCGGTCATGATGGTGGCCGGGTTGGAGTTGACCAGGACGACCTCGTAGCCCTCCTCCTTGAGTGCCAGGCAGGCCTGGGTGCCGGCGTAGTCGAACTCGGCCGCCTGGCCGATGACGATGGGCCCCGACCCGATGACGAGGATCCGGTGGAGGTCTGTGCGGCGTGGCATCAGTGGTTCCCTTCGGTGGCGGGCATCAGGGCGCGGGTCACGGCGCCGCGCGCCAGGACCGGCTGGGACATGTCCCGGGGTGTGGGGTGGGAGGTGCGGCGAGCATCCATCAGGGCGATGAAGTCGTCGAAGATGTGCGCGGCGTCGTGCGGCCCGGCGGCGGCGTCGGGATGGTACTGCACCGACATGGCCGGCAGCCTGCGGTGCACCACCCCCTCGACGGTGCGGTCGTTGAGCTCGATCTGGGTGATCTCCAGTTCGGTTCCGGGGATCGACTCGGGGTCGACGGCGTAGCCGTGGTTCTGGCTGGTGAAGTCGATCCGGTCGGTGCGCAGGTCCTTGACCGGGTGGTTGAAGCCGCGGTGGCCGAAGGGCAGCTTGTAGGTGTCGGCCCCGTTGGCCAGGCAGAGCAGCTGGTGGCCCAGGCAGATCCCGAAGATCGGGTACTCCTCCTCGAGCTCGGCGATCACCTCGCCGACCCCGGTGAGGCTCTTGGGGTCCCCGGGACCGTTGGACAGCATGATCCCGTCAGGGGCCAGAGCGCGGACCCGCTCGGCGGTGATGTTGTGGGGGACGACGGTGACGGCGCAGCCGCGCTTGGCCAGCTCCCGCAGGATGGAGTGCTTGAGACCGAAGTCGAAGAGCACCACCGAGTAGCCCCCCAGCGGGCTGGGGTAGGCGGTGCGGGTGGAGACCTGGGCGACCTGGTCGGTGGGCAGCTCGGTGCTGCGCAGCTTCTCCAGCGCGACCTCCAGGTCGGCGTCGGGACCCAGCAGGGCCCCCTTCATCACTCCCTCGGTGCGCAGCCGGCGGACCAGGGACCGGGTGTCGATGCCGGCCAGCCCGGGAATGTGGTGGAGCCTCAGGAAGACGTCGAGGCTGGTGCGGTTGCGCCAGTTGGAGGCGAGTCTGGGGACCTCCCGGCAGATCACCCCGGAGGTGGTCGGGAAGAGGCTCTCCATGTCGTCGCGGTTGATGCCGGTGTTGCCGATCAGGGGGTAGCTGAAGGCGACGATCTGACCGTTGTAGGACTGGTCGGTGAGGGTCTCCTGGTAGCCGGTCATGCCGGTGGTGAACACCACCTCGGCGGTCACCTCGGCCTCCCCGCCGAAGGCCTCGCCGACGTACCTGGTGCCGTCGGCCAGTAGCAGTGTTCGGGTGGTCATGCCTGGTCCTTCCCGTCTGTGGTGGGTTCTTGGAGTGAGCTGGATGGTGGCGCGGCGCGGTGGACGAGCTGTCCGTCGACCATGGTGAGCACGCAGTCGCCGATCACCCGGCGTCGGGCGAAGGGGGTGTTGCGGCCCATCCCGGCGAACCGCTCGGGGTCGATGGTGACCTCCCGGGTCAGGTCGAAGGCCGCCAGGTCGGCGGGGCCGCCGACCCTGATGCGGCCGGCGGGACCGAGCTGATAGGCGTCGGATGGGCCGTCGGTGAGCCAGTGGACGAGCTGGTCGAGCCGGAACCGGCCGGCCAGCACGAAGCTGGTGTAGAGCAGCGCGAAGGTGTGCTCGTTGGTGATCACCCCGAAAGCGGCGTCGCGGAAGGAGCAGTCCTTCTCGGCGGCGGTGTGCGGGGCGTTGTCGGTGGCGATGGCGCACAGGGTGCCGTCGCACAGCCCCTCGACCATCGCCTCGACGTCGTCGCGGCTGCGCAGTGGCGGGTTCATCTTGTAGAAGCCGTCGTCGGCGGGGATGTCCTCGTCGGCCAGCAGCAGGTGGTGGGGGGCGGCCTCGGCGGTGGCGTTGACGCCGTCGGCCCGGGCCCGGCGCAGCGCCCGGATGGACTGGCGGGTGGAGGCGTGGCACAGGTGGTAGTGGGCCCCGGTGACCTCGGCGATCGCCAGGTCGCGCACCACCTGGACGGTCTCGGCAAGCCGGGTGATGCCCGGCAGATGGAGCTCCTCGGCCTTGCGGCCGGCGTTGATCACTCCCCCGCGTACCAGCGAGTTGTCCTCGGCGTGGGCGGCGACCGGCCGCCCGTGCCGGGCGGCGGCCCTCATCGCGTCGTACATCACCCCTGCGCTCTGGACTCCCTTGCCGTCATTGGAGAAGGCGACCGCACCGGCGGCGACCATCGCCTCGGCGTCGACCAGTTCCTCGCTGGTCAGTCCGACGGTGATCGGGGCGTAGGGCAGCACCTTGACGCTGGCGGATCGGGCGATCCGTTCCCTCAGCTGGGCCATCAGGCCCGGGTTGTAGGGGTCGGGGGTGGTGTTGGGCATCGCGCACACGGTGGTCCAGCCGCCGCGGGCGGCCGCGGCGGTGCCGGAGGCGATGGTCTCCTTGTCCTCCTGGCCGGGTTCGCGCAGGTGGTCGTGGAGATCGACCAGGCCGGGGGTGAGCAGGGCGCCGCCGAGGCTGATCCGGGCGGCCTCGGCCCCGTCCAGGGCGCTGCTGCGGCCCCGTGAGATCGCCTCCACCCGGCCGTCGGAGACCAGCACCTGGGAGGGCACCGGGGTGCCTCCCTCCAGCATCGTGAGGTCGGTGAGAAGTATCCTGTTGCTCAACGTCGTGCCGCCTTCCTGATGGCCACCTCGTCGAGGCCGTCGACCTCGGCGACCCGCACGACGACCTGTTCCTCGACCGCGGTGGGAAGATTTTTGCCGACGAAGTCGGCCCGGATGGGGAGTTCGCGGTGGCCGCGGTCCACCAGGACCGCCAGCTGCACGGCCGCGGGACGCCCGACATCCATCACCGCGTCGATCGCGGCACGGGTGGTGCGCCCGGTGTACAGCACGTCGTCGACGATGATGACGGTGAGTCCGGAGAGGTCCTCGGGAAGGCCAGGATTGGGATCGGCGAACTGGGCCTCGAACCGCTCCTCGACCAGGTCGTCGCGGTAGGCGCGGACATCCAGGTCGACCGCCGGCACCGCGACCCTCTCGACCTCTCCGAGACGGGCGGCCATCCGGGCGGCGAGCTGGGCCCCGCGGCTGCGCACCCCGGCGAGCAGGAGCTGCTCGGCGCCACGGTTGCGTTCGACGATCTCGTAGCAGATCCGGGTCAGTGCCCTGCGCATCGCATCGGCGTCCATGACGAGGACCTCGTCATCGGGCAGCTGATCGGGCATGCAGTTCCTCCCGGCGCATGAGAGATGCCGTCCGGCGAAGCTGGCGGAGGGCGTGGCGTCGGGGAGAGACCGAACCGGGCGCGATCCGCGCGAGAAGTCCGTCTCACCACTGTGCTGACGACCTTGCCGACCTCACTGGATCGACCTTAAAGGGCGTTGTTCGCACCCTAGCACGGTCCCGACACGGTGCGGCCCGGGCACTCAGCGATTGGGTGTGAGTCAGGCGTGCGGTGTGGGCCAGAGGATGTGGTCGCGTCCGGACCGGTGGACGGTTCGTCGTGCCAGGACGGGGTCCAGTCCGGCGATAGTCCAGTGCATGCCGGCACGTTTGGCACATTGTTTGACGATGGTGTTGCAGGCTCATTTCACGAAGCTCGAGCCGATGTAGTAGTAGTAGCCATTGACGATGAAGTCATTGACATCACCCACACACGATGGTATGAAGAGAAAGTCATCACACTACTGGGGGTAGATATGACGAAGAATCTCATTGTCATCGTTGACAGTTCATGTGGGCCCTGCAGCTCGCTCGGCCGGGAACTGAGTGGCATCCCGGGAATACGAGCCATCGCCGCCACCAGCGAGGAGGCCGCATCCCTGGGGGCGGAGTCCCAGGCACCGTGCGTGGTCGAGGTCGCCGGATCCGGTGACCGGCGTGTCTATCGCGGCTGGGCAATGCGGATGCGTCTTGCGCGGCACTTGGGACTGAAGCGGGCCGGACGGTGGTTCTCCCTGCTGGGTGCCGAGCTCGGTGCGCGCCAGGCCAGGGCCACGGCCCAGACAGACCCGTCACGTCGTGCCATCCTCGCCGGCGGGATGCTGGCCGGGCTCGCCGTCATCTTCGGCGCCCACAGTGCTACCGAAGCTGAAGCCGCGCCGCAGCAGAGTGCCCGCGCACTGTCCGGAATCGAATTCACGGCAGCCCTCGACATGCTCCCGGAGCACTCCGTCATCAAGTCCTCGGACGTCCACGACGTTTATCAGGTGGGTTCCGGTGAGGCGAAGTCCATTGCGTTCATCGCGAGTTCTGGTGTGTCGGTCATTATTCCAGAAAAGCACCCCGAAGCCGCCTTGGCGATGGCATCGAGGGAAAAGTCGCTATGGTTCGGGGCTGTGGACGGGATGCCGATCGTCGAGCTCACACCAAAGAGCGGAAAGGTCATCACAAGAGTACCGGCGCAGAGTCTGACTACCACACCCGCTGCATTCCAGGCACGGTCGACATCGAACGTCGCGCCCCAGGGTATTGGGTCACTTGCTGCCTGTGTCACCGCATGCTCGGGACGAGTCGTAACGTACAAATGTCTCTTGGCCTACTGCATTCCCCCGGGCGCCGCATGCACCCTGTGTGGCGGAGCCGCTGTCGTTGCATGTGTTATCGAGTGTCTTTGATATGACACTGGTTCTCATCGATCCCCAGCTGGGCGCACGGATCACCGGAGACGTCGTACGGCGCCTGCCCGACGCCGTGGCCTGGCCGGCCAGCACGCTGGCGACCATGGTGGCCCCTGTCCAGGCAGCTCAGGTGCTCACGGATCTGCAGGAGGGTGCCGAGCTCTGGGACGGGGCGATCGGGCTGGGATTCGGCTGCGGCCCGGCCGCCTCGCTGGTGCGGTCGGGCCGTGCCCGTCGGGCGGTGCTCATCGACCCGGCCGCCTTCCAGGCCTGCGATGCCGGCCTCGAGCTGGTCTGGTCGGTGCCGATGTTCCACCCCGACGGCCCCCAGAGGCCCTATGACAAGATCATCGAGGCGCTCGGCGCGGACGAGTTCCGCGATCCCCCGGACGTGGTCATCGACGACATCCATGAGGCGGAGAGGTGGACCGCCCCCACCGCACCGCCCTACCGGACAGTACGAATCCTCTTCCCACCAGCACTCGAGGACCTGAGCACCACCGGGCCGTACCCCCGCGAGAGGTACGCCGCCTACGCGGCCCTGGCCTACGGCACGCAGCTGACAGACGATCCCGTATTGTGGGACCAGGTCACCACGATCTGTCAGGAGGCCGAGGAGGCGCGCCAGCCCTACGATGACGCCCTCCCGTCCCAGCCCGATGAGTCGTCCACACGAGATCTCAACTGGCTGAGCGCCTGGACCGATCCCGACCTCGACATCACGATCTGGCTGTCACAGGACGCCGGCTTCCTCGCCCGTCCGCTGGCCCGCCGCGGGCCGGACCGCCCCCTCGTCACGCAGCCGTGGCGGTCACTCGCCTGGCTGACAGACCCGCAACGTCTCGTGCAGGCCCTGACAGCCTGGGCCGGATGACCCGACTCCTCAGCTCAGCGCGGCGCGGACCAGCTGGGAGGTCTGCTTGCCGTCGAAGCGGCCCTTGGTGCGGGCCTGGACGGCCTTCATCACCGGGCCCATGAGCTTCATCGTGGGCTTCTGGGCACCGGCAGCGCCCGCCACCTCCTCGTCGATGATGGCCTTGACCTCATCTTCGGACAGGCCCTTCGGCAGGTACTTCTCCAACACGGCGATCTCGGCCTCCTCGTCAGCGGCCAGTTCCTCCCGCCCGCCGTCGCGGTAGGCCGCCGCGGAATCGCGACGGGAGCTCACCTGCTTGACCAGGACGTCGGTCTCCTCGGCGTCGGTGAGCTGGCGGGCCTCCTCACCGGCGACCTCGGCGGACTGGATGGCCGCCAGGGCCATCCGGATGGTGGACTTCGCCACCTCGTCTCGGGCCTTCATGGCGGCGACGAGGTCGGACTTGAGCTGGGTCTTGACGGCTCCCATGTCGGGATACCTCCTGGAAACTGGGATGGATGAAACGGTGGCGCCCGGAAGCGTCAACGGCGCTCGGCCAGGACGGTCTCGATACGCACGAGCTCCTCCTCGGTGAAGGGGTCGGTGCGCAGCGCGTCGATGTCGGAGTCGAGCTGGGTGATCGAGGAGGCCCCCACCAGCACGCTGGTGATCCGCGGATCGCGCAGGATCCAGGCGATCGCCATCTGCGCCAGGGTCTGGTCGCGGTCCTTGGCGATCTCGGTGAGGGCGGTGACCGTCCTGAGGGTCGAGGGGTCGATCTGGTCGGGGGCCAGCGAGCGCGACCCCATCGCGGCCCGCGAACCCTCCGGGATGCCGTGCAGGTACTTGGAGGTCAGCAGCCCCTGGGCCAGCGGGGAGAAGCAGATGATCCCGAGTCCCTCGTGCTCGCAGGTGTCGACCAGGCCATCCTCGATCCAGCGTTCGAACATGTTGTAGCGCGGCTGGTGGATGAGGATCGGGGTGCCCAGATCGCGGGCGATCCGGGCGGCCTCGGAGGTCTGCTGGGGATCGTAGGAGGAGATCCCGGCGTACAGCGCGCGTCCGGACCGCACGATCCGGTCCAGCGCCCCCATCGTCTCCTCCAGCGGGGTGTCCGGGTCGAACCGGTGGGAGTAGAAGATGTCGACGTAGTCCAGGCCCATCCGCTTGAGCGACTGGTCGCAGGAGGCGATGAGGTACTTGCGCGTCCCTCCGCCCTGGCCGTAGGGCCCCGGCCACATGTCGTAGCCCGCCTTGGACGAGATGATGAGCTCGTCGCGGTACGGCTTGAGGTCGGTCGCGAAGATCCGTCCGAAGTTCAGCTCGGCCTGGCCGTAGGGCGGACCGTAGTTGTTGGCCAGATCGAAATGGGTGATACCCCGGTCGAAGGCCTTCCGCAGGATGGCGCGCTGAGTGCCCCCCGGATGCAGATCGCCGAAGTTCTGCCACAGTCCCAGCGAGACCTCGGGCAGCACCAGCCCCGACGCACCGCAGCGCCGGTACTCCATCTGGTCGTATCGGTCAGGAGCGGCGATGTAGGTGCTGACAGCCATGGGCCAACCCTATACATCTCCGGCCCCCGACCGGCCCGAGGGCCGAAATCAGCGGCGCACTCCCTTGGGGCGGACCACCTTGTGGGCCTGCCAGTCCTCGGACACGTTGTGGGTCGAGGTGAGCACCATTCCGGCGGCCTCGGCCCCCTCCGAGAGGTCTGTGGCGTCGACCGTCCCGTCCCGGCCGACCTTGGGGGCGACCAGGATGACGTACCCGTCGCCGGAGAGGTCGCGCATCGCGTCGACCAGACCGTCGGCGACGTCACCGTCATCGGCGCGCAGCCACAACAGGACGACGTCGACGGCCTCCTCGGCGTCCTCGATGAGGTCGCCGTCGATCGTCTCCATCACCTGTTGGCGCAGATCCTCATCGACGTCGTCGTCCCATCCGAGTTCCTGAACGACCTGACCGCGATGCAATCCGAGCTTCTCGAAGTCAGTAGCGGTTTCCACGAGTCTCCCCAGCTCCCCAATCCTCTTGCCGTCTCTCCTCTTGCTGTCTCAGCAGCACCAGCACCATGCTCTCAGCCTGCCAGATCATGGCACCCGGGGCCAATACCGACCCCGGGTGCCGTTCTCATCGATCTCAGGCGTCGCCCCCGGCATTGCCCGAGGTGCCGGCGTTGACATTGAGCAGGTCGTACTTGCGGGCGGCCTGCGCCGGCCACTCGGCGGGCACCTCTCCCCTGGCCGCCAGCATCTGCAGCACCCGCACCGCGATCGACGGGCCGTCGATGTGGAAGAACCGGCGGGCCGCCGAGCGGGTGTCGGAGAACCCGAACCCGTCGGCGCCCAGGGAGGCGTAGTCGCCGGGCACCCACTGGGCGATCTGGTCGGGGACCTGGCGCATGTAGTCGCTCACCGCGACCACCGGGCCGGGGGCGCCGTCCAGCCGCTGGACCAGGTAGGGGGTGCGAGCGCCCTGCTCGGGGTGCAGGAAGGCCTGCTCGTCGGCGTCCATCGCATCTCGGCGCAGCTCGGTCCAGGAGGTGACGCTCCAGATGTCGGCGACGATCCCGAAATCGGCCTTGAGCAGGTCCTGAGCCTCCAGGGCCCACGGCACCGCGACCCCCGAGGCGAGGATCTGGGCGCGCCTGGCGTCCGCGTTGACCCCCTCGAAGGAGCCCGGGTGCACCAGGTGCATGCCCTTGACGATGCCCTCGACATCGACGTCCTCGGGCTCCTTGGGCTGGACCATCGGCTCGTTGTAGACGGTGAGGTAGAACATCACGTCCTCGTCATCGGGGCCGTACATCCGGTGCAGGCCGGACTCCACGATGTGGGCGATCTCGTAGGCGTAGGCGGGATCGTAGGAGACCACCGCCGGATTGGTCGAGGCCAGCAGCGGGGACTGGCCGTCCATGTGCTGGGTGCCCTCGCCGGTCAGGGTGGTGCGCCCGGCGGTGCCGCCGAGGATGAACCCGCGGGCCATCTGGTCGGCGGCCGCCCAGAAGGAGTCGCCGGTGCGCTGGAAACCGAACATCGAGTAGAAGATGTAGATCGGCACCATCGCGATGCCCTGGGTCGAGTACGCCGTCCCGGCGGCGATGAAGGCGGCGGTGGATCCCGCCTCGTTGATGCCGGTGTGCAGGATCTGGCCGTTGCGGGCCTCCCGGTAGCTCAGCATCAGCTCGTGGTCGACCGGGGTGTAGTTCTGGCCGTGCGGGTTGTAGATCTTGATCGTCGGGAAGAAGGAGTCCATCCCGAAGGTGCGCGCCTCGTCGGGAATGATCGGCACCACCCGCGGGGCGAAGTCCTTGTCCCGCATCAGGTCCTTGAGCAGCCGGACGAAGGCCATCGTGGTGGCCACCTGCTGCTTGCCCGACCCCCTCTTGACGCCGTCATAGTGACTGGCGTCGGGCAGCGCCAGGGCCTTGTGGGCGGTCCTGCGCTCGGGCACGAAGCCGCCGAGGGCCCGTCGCCTCTCCAGCAGGTACTTGATCCGGTCGTCCTCGGGTCCCGGGTTGAAGTACGGCGCCCGGTAGGGGTCGGCCTCCAGCACGGCGTCGGAGATCGGGATGTCCAGACGGTCCCGGAAGGACTTGAGATCGTCGAGAGTCATCTTCTTCATCTGGTGGGTCGCGTTGCGCCCGGCGAAGTGGGAGCCCAGGTCGTAGCCCTTGATCGTGCAGGCCAGCACCACGGTCGGTGCGCCCTTGGTCTCGGTCGCGGCCTTGTAGGCGGTGTACATCTTGCGGTAGTCGTGCCCGCCGCGGCGCAGCGCCCAGATCTGGTCGTCGGTCCAGTGCTCCACCATCGCCAGGGTCCGCGGGTCACGGCCGAAGAACTCCCGACGCACGTAGGAGCCGTCGTTGGCCTTGAAGGTCTGGTAGTCCCCGTCGCGGGTGTTGTTCATCAGATCGACCAGGGCACCGTCGTGGTCGGCGTCCAGCAGCGGGTCCCAGCCCGATCCCCAGATCACCTTGATGACATTCCAGCCGGCGCCGCGGAAGGTGGACTCCAACTCCTGGACGATCTTGCCGTTGCCGCGCACCGGGCCGTCCAGGCGCTGCAGGTTGCAGTTGATGACAAAGGTGAGGTTGTCCAGCTCCTCGTTGGCGGCCACCTGGAGGAAGCCGCGGGACTCCGGCTCGTCCATCTCGCCGTCGCCGAGGAAGGCCCAGACGTGCTGGTCGGAGCAGTCCTTCACACCGCGGTTGGTGAGGTACTTGTCGAAGGACGCCTGGTAGATGGCGTCCATCGGGCCCAGTCCCATCGAGACCGTCGGGAACTGCCAGAACTCCGGCATCATCCGCGGGTGAGGGTAGGACGGCATGCCGTGCGGGGCGGCGGACTTCTCCTGGCGGAAGCCGTCCAGATCGGCCTCGCTGAGCCGTCCCTCGAGGAACGCCCTGGCGTACATTCCCGGGGCCGCGTGGCCCTGGAAGAACACCTGGTCGCCACCGCCGGGGGCGTCCTGGCCGCGCCAGAAGTGGTTCATCCCCACCTCGTAGAGGGTCACCGCCGAGGCATAGGTCGAGATGTGACCGCCGACCCCGATACCGGGACGCTGGGCCCGCTGGACGGTGATCGCGGCGTTCCAGCGGAGCAGCCGACGAATCTGCTGCTCGAGCTTCTCGTCGCCGGGGAAGGGCGCCTCGTCGGCGGCGGAGATGGTGTTGATGTAGTCGGTGGAGGTGAGCGCGGGAACCTCGAGCTTGCTGCGACTCCGAGCGTGCTCCAGCATCTTCAGCAGCACGGTCCGGGCCCGGTTCTCACCTTCCGCGCCGACCATCGCGTCGAGCGACTCGAGCCACTCCCGGGTCTCCTCGGGATCGGTGTCGGGCAGGGTGGTCGGGAGTCCGTTCAGCACAGGGCCGAGCTCTTCGCGTGGGATCACGCCGGGTCCTTTCTCATCGACGGTGACGCGGGACCGAGGTCTCCGGTCGGCATGACACCTCACATTCTGGCCCCGAACAGCGGAAAAATCACACAACTGGGCGTTGATGTTCTCGCTAGGCTCGATTCCGACAGAAGAGGGGAGACGCCCGTGGCATCGAGGAGTCCGCACGCCGGCGAGGGGTCGCGCCGGTCGGGAATGTCCAGTACAGGCCGCACCATCGTCGCCTCAGACCGCACCCGGCGGGCGATGGCCAAGCGGCTGGCCGCGCGCACCTCGACGATGACCACGGCCACCCTGGCCGAGATGACCGCCCGGCACTCCTGGTTCCGCGACCTGTCGGCCGACGACCGGTCGTGGATCTCGATCGTGGCGCGCAGCGGCATCGACGGGTTCGTCCGCTGGTTCGCCGACGACGAGGCCGAGCCCTACTCCCCCACCGATGTCTTCGACGTCGCCCCTCGGTCGATGACCCGCAAGATCTCCCTGCACCAGACGGTCGACCTGGTGCGCACCACCATCGACGTCGTCGAGGAGCAGATCCAGGCACTGCCCCGCGGCGACCGCCAGGTGCTGGCCCAGGCGATCGTGCACTACTCCCGGGAGGTCGCCTTCGCCGCCGCCGAGGTCTACGCGCGGGCCGCCGAGCAGCGCGGCACCTGGGACGAGAGGCTGGAGTCCCTGGTGGTCGACGCCATCGTGCGCGCCGACACCGATGCCGACCAGCTGGTCTCCCGGGCCTCCACCCTGGGGTGGCGACCAGGCAGCCGGTTGTGCGTGCTGGTGGGTCCCTTCCACCGGCCGCACACCCTGTCGGCGCTGCGCCACGCCGGCGAGCGGCTGGGGCTGAGCGTGCTGGCCGCGGTGCAGAGCGACAAGGTGGTCGCGGTCCTGTCGGGGGATGCGGTGACCGATGACGCGGCCGCCCTGGCCGCCGCCGGAACCCTGGCCGACCAGCTCAGCGAGGGCCCGGTGGTGGTCGGTCCGGTGGTCTCGGATCTGGTGGACGCCCCGGCGTCGGCCCGGGCCGCCCTGTCGGGGGCCTCTGCGGCGCTGGCCTGGCCTGAGGGTCCGCGGGTGCTGGCGGCGGTCGACCTGCTGCCCGAGAGGGCCCTGTCGGGGGACCGGGACGCCATCCACTGGCTGGTGGAGCAGGTCTACCGTCCGCTGGCCGAGGCCACCGGCGACCTGCTGGACACCACGGTCTCCTTCCTGGACCACGGCTGCTCGGTGGAGGGCACCGGTCGTGCCATGTTCATCCACCCCAACACCGTCCGGTACCGGCTCAAGCGGGTCCAGGACGTCTCCGGCTACTCGCCGTCGGCACCCCGTGAGGCCTATGTCCTCCACCTGGCGGTCACCCTGGGCCGACTGGCCGGGGTGGCCACCGGCTCGGGAACCTCCTCGGGTTCCGGTTCAGGTTCTACGGGATCGTCCCACCACCAGGGCTGAAGATAGGCTGCCGGCATGAATCTCATGATCCCGGTGCGTCCGGACGGCTCCGTCGAACCGCGGTTCGGCAAGGCACCGATGGTCGGAGTCGCCCAGGTCGACGCCGACGGCACCATCCACCAGTGGACCTCCTACCGGGTTGACTGGGACCGTCTCCACGACACCGGCAGCGAGGGATCCCACCACGCCCGGATCGTCACCTTCCTGCGCGAGCACGATATCGACGCGGTGGTGACCACCCATGTCGGCCACGGCATGCAGCGCACCCTGGCCTCGATGGGGCTGCCCATCCTGACGGCCACCAGCCCCGACGCGCGCGGCTCGGTGAGCGCCGCGGCGGCAGGACTGGGGGATCACTGATGAGGATCGCCGTGATCGGGGCCGGCGCCATCGGAGGGTTCTTCGGCGCCCGGCTGGCCGCGGCCGGCCAGGACGTCTTCTTCGTCGCCCGGGGTGCCACCCTGTCCACCCTGAGGTCCCGCGGGCTGGTGCTGAGCGGCGCCCACGAGCTGACCCTTCCGGTCACCGCCGCCGACGACCCCGCCGAGATCGGCCCGGTCGACGTCGTACTGGTGTGCACCAAGACCTTCCAGGTGGCCGATGCCGCGACCGCGTACCTTCCCGGGCTGATGGGTCCCCAGACCCTCGTCGTGAGCACCCAGAACGGGCTCCAGGCACCCTATCTCCTCGCCGACGCGGTAGGGCGCGACCATGTCGCCCCCGGCATCTGCCGGATCTGGAGCCAACTCCTGTCCCCCGGCGTCATCCATGTCTCCGAGGGACCCCAGAGCCTGGTCGTCGGCACCTGGGAGGGCAACGCCAGTCCCGTTCTGAGCGCCTTCCGACAGGCCCTGCGCGACGCCGGGGTGCACACCGTCGACTGCCACAACATCTGGACCGAGCTGTGGACCAAGGTGGTCCACGTCGTCCCCCAGGGCGCCGTCGGAGCCCTTCTCGACCTCCCCCTCGGCCAGCTTCTGGAGCACCACCGGTCCCTGCTGGGCCGCTGCATGACGGAGATCGCCACCGTCGGCCGCGCCCAGGGTGCCGAGCTGCCCGAGGACATCGTGGAGCAGACCCTGACCTTCCTGGCCGACCAGGACCCGACCTCCACCACCTCCTTCCAGCGCGACATCACCGCCGGCAGGCCCAGCGAGCTGGACGCCCAGATCGGCGCCATCCCCGGGCTGGGGGACGAGGTGGGGGTCGACACCCCGGTCTGCGATGTCATCGCCGAGACCCTCGGGGTGCACGCCGCCCGCGGGCGCTAGCTGTACTTCCCCGGGCCGGGGGCCGGCCGCCCGGGTGCCCCACTTGTCGGATCCCCACAACGCTTGTTGTGGGGATTTCGTGGCACGGGGCATCGCGCCCGGGCCGCGGATGGGGAAGAGTTGAACCGTGCTAGCTATCGTTGCCCCCGGACAGGGCGCCCAGAAACCAGGACTGCTGTCGGCCTGGCTCCAGGACCCCTCCTTCGCGGCCCATCTCGCATGGCTGTCCGCCGTCGCCGACATCGACCTGTCGGCCCACGGCACCGTCTCCGACGAGGCCACCATCAAGGACACCGCGGTGGCCCAGCCGCTGCTGGTGGCCGCATCCCTGGCCACCGGCTGGGCGGTCGCCGAGGACCTGTTCTCCCGCGCCGACCTGCTGGCCGGCCACTCGGTCGGCGAGATCGCGGCCGGCGCCGGAGCCGGAGCCTTCTCCCCGGAGGCCGCGATGGTCCTGGTCCGCGAACGCGGCCGTGCGATGGCCGAGGCCGCGGCCCAGTCCCAGACCTCGATGACCGCGGTCATCGGCGGCAACCCCGAGGAGGTCGTCGCCGCCATCGAGGAGGCCGGCCTCACTCCCGCCAACTACAACGGCAAAGGCCAGATCGTGGCCGGCGGCACCCTCGCCCAGCTCGCCGCCCTCGCCGAGAACCCGCCGGCCCGCACCCGGCTGTTCCCGCTGACGGTGGCCGGCGCCTTCCACACCGTGCACATGGAGCCCGCCGTCAGGCACCTGGCCGAGGTCGCCGCGGCGATGCCCACCGGCACCCCGACCACCGCCCTGCTCTCCGACCTGGACGGCGCCGTCGTCACCGATGGCCGCGACTTCGCCGACCGGCTGGTCCGCCAGGTCGCCCACCCGGTGCGCTGGGACCTGTGCATGGACACGATGGCCGAGCACGGCGTCACTGGTCTGATGGAGCTGGCCCCGGCCGGCACCCTCACCGGGATCGCCAAACGCAATCTCAAGGGGGTTGACCTGTTCAACCTCAACACCCCCGATCAGCTCGAGGATGCCCGCGCATTCGTCGAGAAGCACTCCAGCAAGACCGCGGAGGTCTGATGTCGCAGTCCACCCGTCCCGAACTCTCCCTCGTCGAGGGGGCGCACAGCTCGCGCATCCTGGCCACCGGCCATGTGCGCGGATCCCGTGTCGTCACCAATGAGGAGATGTGCACGATGATCGACTCCACCCCGGAGTGGATCGAGCAGCGCACCGGTATCAAGGAGCGGCGCTGGGCGACCGCCGAGCAGACCCCGCGCAGCATGGCTGTGGAGGCCGCGCGCAAGGCGCTGGCCAAGATTGGCATGGATCCGGCCGAGATCGGTGCGGTGGTCTGCGCCACCGTCTCCCATCACCGTCCCTCCCCCTCGCTGGCCACCTATGTGGCCCACGACCTCGGGGCGAACTCCGCGGTCGCCTTCGACCTCAACGCCGCCTGCGCCGGGTTCTGCTACTCGATGTCGGTGGCCGACTCGATGATCCGCTCGGGCAGCGTGCCCAATGTGCTGGTGATCGGCGTCGAGAAGCTCTCGGAGATGACCAACATCGCCGACCGTGGCACCGCCTTCCTGTTCTCCGACGGGGCCGCGGCCGCCGTCGTCGGACCCTCGCAGACCGTGGGGGTCGGCCCGGCGGTCTGGGGCAGCGCCTCCGACCAGGTCGAGACCATCGAGATCGAGGACTGGACCGAGGTGGCCTCCCACCCCGAGGTCGGCCACCCGCTCATCGCGATGAACGGCCGCTCCGTCTTCAAGTGGGCGATGACCGCCGTGGTCCAGAAGGCCGGCGAGGCCATCGAGAAGGCCGGGCTCACCCCGGCCGACCTGGACGTCTTCATCCCCCACCAGGCCAATGACCGCATCACCGAGGCGATGCTGCGTCACCTCAAGCTGCCCGAGTCGGTGACCGTGTGTCACGACATCGCCGACATGGGCAACACCTCGGCCGCCTCCATCCCGATCGCCATCGACCGGATGCTGGAGCGCGGCGAGGCCCACAGCGGAGACATCGCCCTCATCATCGGATTCGGCGCCGGACTGGTCTTCGCGGGCCAGGTCGTCGTCCTTCCCTGACCCGCGGACCCGTTCCCCGCGGGCAGATTCCCCGCGGGCCGGTCCAGCCGGGGCGCCCCGTCCGGAGGCGTCCGGGTCACCACAGATTCCCACAAGACACGTTCCACCAAGAAAAGGAAAAACCATGGCTGACAACGCACAGGTCCTCTCCGACATCGCCGACATCGTCAACGACATCACCGGAGTCGACCAGGCCGAGGTGACCCCGGAGAAGTCCTTCACCGACGATCTGGACGTCGACTCCCTCTCGATGGTCGAGATCGTCTACGCCTGCGAGGAGAAGTTCGGCATCGAGATCCCCGACGACAAGTCCAAGGACCTCAAGACCGTCGGCGACGCCATCAACTTCGTGGTCGCGGCCAAGGCCTGAGGGCCTTCCACCCACCGGTCACACCCCATCTTCAGGAGAGATACATGAGCGACGTCGTCATCACCGGCTTTGGTGCCACCACACCCCTTGGGGGCGACGCCCCGAGCACCTGGGAGGGGCTGGTGGCCGGCCGCAACGGCGTCCACACCCTCACCCAGGACTGGGCTGCCGACCTGCCGGTGCGGTTCGCGGCGGAGGTCGTCGACGAGCCGACCAACCACATCCCCCACCCCAAGGCGCGGCGGATGGACCGCAGCTCGCAGCTGGCGATGGTGGCGGCCGAGGAGGCCTGGGCCGATGCCGGCCTGGAGCTGCCCCATGACGCCGAGGGCAACGTCGTGGACAACGGCATCGACCCGGAGCGGCTGGTGGTGTGCTGCGCCACCGGCATCGGCGGCCTGCACTCCCTGCTCGGGCAGTGGGACGTCCAGAAGGACCGCGGCTTCCGCCGGGTGAGCCCGTTCACCATCCCGATGCTGATGGCCAACGCCCCGGCGGCCAACATCGGGCTGCTGGTCAACGCCAAGGCCGGGGTGCACACCCCGGTCTCGGCCTGCGCCTCCTCCTCGGAGGCCATCTCGCTGGGTCTGGATCAGATCCACCTGGGCCGGGCCGACATCGCCGTGGTGGGCGGCACCGAGGCGGTCATCCACCCGCTGCCGCTGGCGGCCTTCTCGCAGATGCAGGCGCTGTCCAAGCGCAATGACGATCCCGAGCACGCGTCGCGTCCCTGGGACACCGACCGTGACGGCTTCGTGCTGGGCGAGGGTGCTGCCGTGATGGTCATCGAGACCATCGAGCACGCCAGGGCCCGGGGGGCCAGGATCTACGGCACCCTCGCCGGGGCCGGCATCTCGGCCGACTCCCACGACCTTGTCCAGCCCGATCCGACCGGGGCCGGCCAGGCCTCGGCCATGCACAAGGCACTGGTGGCCGCCGACCTGTCGCCGGCCGACATCAACCACGTCAACGCCCACGCCACCTCGACCCCCCAGGGGGACATCGCCGAGGCCCACTCGATCCGCAGCACGCTGGGATCGGCCACCGACCAGGTGCTGGTCGACGGCACCAAGTCGATGACCGGCCATCTGCTGGGCGGGGCCGGGGCGCTGGAGTCCCTCGCGGTGGTGATGGCCCTGCTGACCCGGCAGGTGCCCGGCACCATCAACATCGAGCATCTGGAGGAGGACCTCCCGATCAACGTGGTGCGCGAGACCACCGCCCTGCCGCAGGGGGACCTGGCGGGGCTCAACAACTCCTTCGGGTTCGGGGGCCACAACGTGACCCTGGCGTTCACCAACGCCAACGCGACCCGCTGACCCGCCGGGACAGTTCAGCGTCGCAACGGCCCGGGCCCCATCCGATCGGATGGGGCCCGGGCCGTTGCGACGCTGCTGGGCGGTTGAGCTGGTGAGCTGGTGGACGGTCGGGCCGTTGAGCTGGTGGGCCGGGCCTCAGCCGACCTGGCTGGACAGCCAGCTGACATCCAGCTCGGGGTCGCGGGCCCGGTAGGGCTCCAGTTCGACGTCCCAGGGCTCCCCCAGCAGGTCGGACAGCTCCGCCTGCAGGTCGGTCCCCTCGCGTCGCGCCTCGGCCATCGCCAGCCTCAGTCGGTTCTCGGAGACCATCACGTCGCCGATCGCACTGGTGTCGGCCGAGAAGACCCCCAGACTCGGGGTGACGCTCCAACGGTGTCCCAGCCCCTCGCCATGGCCCTGGGCGGGAGGGTCGACGGTGAGTTCGAGACGAAGCCTTCCCCAGGTGGACAGGGTCGACACCAGGCCGGCGGCCTGGGCCCTGTCGCCATGCCACTCTGCGGCCAGGCACCAACTGCCCGGCTCCACCGGCTGACGCTGCCAGTCAACTCCCGAGGGCAGCCTGACAGCGGCGGCGACTGCCCACTCGATGTGGCTGCGCAGCGCCGTCGGTGCCGAGTGGATGAAGAGCATCCCCCTTGCATCATGTGCGGAATCGTTCACGGCCGTCCTCCCCTTTGGTCCACGTGCCTTCCCCAGCAAATGGCGTCCGGAGGGACGAACAGGGACAAGTGTGCCCCGTCAGCGGCGCGGCCTTCAACCTCTGTCGGCGAGTCGCGGCCGACGAATCGATGAACGTTGTGATCCGAGCCCGGGACGGCGACGTATCGCCACCGGGACGGTGTCGGACCGGTGCGGCCCCTCAGGAGTAGTCCCGGGCGCCGAAGATCGCGGTGCCCACCCGCACCACGGTGGCTCCGTGGGCGATCGCCTGCTCGAAGTCCCCCGACATCCCCATCGACAACTCGTCCCAGGAACTCGGCGCCGGCGCCTCCTGACGCAACCTCTGCTGGAGGTCCTGCATGGTCTGGAAACAGGCGGCCACCCTGGCCCGGTCGGGAGAGTTCACCGCCACCGTCATGAGCCCTTTGACCCTCAGAGTGTCCATGCCGACCAGTTCACGGGCCAGGGCCGGGGCCTCGGAGGGGGCCACCCCGGACTTCTGCGGCTCACCCGAGGAGTTGACCTCGATGAGGACGTCGATCTGGCGACCCTCGCGGTCCAGGCGCCGGGCCAGGTCGCGGGCCAGCTTGACCGAGTCGAGGCTGGAGACCTCGGTGGCGAACCGGGCGACGTCGCGGGCCTTGTTGGTCTGCAGGTGCCCGATGATGACCCACTCGATCTCGGGGTGCCCCTCGTGGAGCTCCTGCCACTTGCCCATCGCCTCCTGCACCCGGTTCTCCCCGAACCGGGTGTACCCGGCGGCGACGGCGTCCAGCACGGCCGAGGCGGGATGGGTCTTGCTGACCGGCAGCAGGCGCACCTGCGAGGGGTCGCGTCCCGCGGCCAGGCAGGCGGCGTCGATCCGGTGTCGAACGGAGTCCAGGTTGTCAGCGACGGAGGTCATGCCCCGACTCAACCACACCGGCGCGCCGACGCGCATCAGGGCCATCTGGCGGCCAGCGAGACGACCCCCAGGCCGGCCAGCACGGCCAGCAGCAGGCCGTAGCCCACGTACCGGTCGGTGACCTCGGCGTAGACCTTCTCCTGGCCGACCGCCTTGGCGATCGACTTGTACACATCGGTGAGCTGGCCCAGCGACTCCGCGGAGAACTTCTCCCCACCGGAGGCCTTGGCGATGGCCGCCAGCTCGTGGTGGTTGACCGGGACCGGCTGACGGCGTCCCTCCTCGTAGACGTAGCCGCCGGCGGTGCCGTAGGCGATCGTGTACACCGGGACGTTCTCCCGCCGGGCCTGCTGGGCGGCCGGCAGGGAGGGCCTGCCGACATTGGTGGCACCGTCGGACAGCAGCACCACCGCCGCCGGCGGCTTGGTGCCGGGATGGGAGGGGTCGTCGGGGGCCAGTTTCAGGGCGTCGAGGGAGGAGTAGATGCCCTCCCCGATGGCGGTGGAGGGCAGCACCTGAAGGTTGTCGATGGCGGTCGAGACGGTGCCCCGGTCGGTGGTGGGAGGCACCACCAGCTGGGCACTGGCGGCGAACTTCACCAGTGCGACGTTGAACCTCTCGGGCAGTTCGGTGAGAAAGGACTTCGCGGCCGACTTGGCGGCCGACAGCCGGGAGGGCTGGACGTCGGTGGCGATCATCGACCGCGACACGTCCATCGTGATGACGACGGTGGCCCGGTCGCGGGGCTCCTCCCGGAAGGCCTGCGGCTGGGCGAAGGCCAGCACCAGGGAGGCCATCGAGGCGACCGAGCAGAGCACCGCCAGATGGCGCTTCCAGGCCTTGTCACGGGGCAGGATGCGACGCAGATCGATCCTGCTGGGTCGCCGGACCGGGGTTCTGCGGGCACTCAGCCCGACATACCCGAGCACCACCACCAGCGGGACCAGGAGCCACCACAGGCGTCCGGGGCGCTGGAACTGCACGATGAGCCCCGGATCGGTGACCAGGGTCGCCAGCGGCCCGCAGATCATGGGAGGGATGAGCATCATCACGGCCACCTCGTCGCCATCGAGACCACACCCAGGCCGGCCACGATCGCGAATCCCAGGGCGTAGAAGGCCCACCGGGCGGTGACCTCCTTGCGCACCTCCTGGTAGCCGACCGAGCTGTGGACGTCCTGGTAGACGCTCTTGAGGTCGCCGGCGGACTCCGCGGTCCACGACCGCGCCCTGGTCCGATCGGCGATCTGGGCCAGCAGGGTGGTGTCGGGTGCCACCCGTTCCCGGGCGCCGTCGACGTCGACGTATCCGGTCTGGGTGCCGAAGGCGATCGTGTAGACGGGCACCTTGGCGCTGGCGGCGGAGTTGGCGGCGGTCATCGGGTCCGACCCGTCGGTGTTGCCACCGTCGGACAGCAGCACGACGGCGGCCGGCACGGGTTCCTTGCTGGCTCCCCCGGGGGCCTCCTTGATGGCCTGCAGGCTGATCGTGATGGCGTCCCCGATGGCCGTCCCGTTCTCGGTCCCGATGGCGTTGAGGGCGCGCTCGGTGGTGGCCCGGTCGGTGGAGGGGGGCATCACGACGCGTGGATGGCCCGAGACGGTGACGACCGCCACGTTGAATCCGGCGGGCAGGGTGCTGATGAAGTTCCGGGCCTGGGCCTTGGCGGCGTCCAGCCTGGTGGGATCGACATCGGTGGCGGTCATCGACAGCGAGTTGTCGATACCCACGACGATGGTGGCTCGTTCCCGGGGGATCTTCTCGATGCCCATCGGGCGGGCCCAGGCATAGGTCACCGCGGCCAGCGAGCACAGCGCCATGGCCACCGCCACATGGCGCTTCCACTGGGACTGGGGGCGCAGCACGGCGCCCAGCACCCCGGTGTTGGGGAATCTCATCCCGGTGCGGTTGCGCCGGCGCAGGGCCAGCAGGTAGAGGGCGACCAGCAGCGGGACGGCGACCAGGGCCCAGAGTCGGGCGGGCTGCTGGACCTGGGGCAGACCCAGCACCAGGCAGATCATCGACGATGTCATCGGGCCACCCCCTGCGGGGGCTGGTGGAGCATCGAGGCCACCCGGCGGTAGCCCAGCACGAAGCGGGCGATGTCGGCGACCCAGTCGGAGTCGGTGCGCAGCTGGATGTGGCCGGCGCCGGCGCGCCGGATGGCGGTGGCGACGCGCGCCCGCTGGGCCGCGGTGGCGGCGTCCATCCGCTGCTTGGCGGCCGGGTCGGCGGTGTTGACGTAGCGCGCGAAGTTCGTCTCGGGGTCGCGCACCAGGATCTCCCCGACATCGGGGAAGTCGGTCTCGGCGGCGTCGATCACCTCGATGCACAGCACCTGGTTGCGCACCGACAGCCGGCGCAGCGACCGCTCCCAGTCGGGCGGCACCGCGGCGTCCAGTTCGTGGTCGCCGGGGGTGAGGAAGTCCGAGACGACGACTCTCATGCCGCGGCGGCGCTCGGTGCGGTTGAGCTGCTCGATCCCCTTGGCCAGGGTCATCTCGCCGGGCGCGTTGTCGGCGACGATGGGTTCGGTGAGCATGCTGCGCAGCAGACCGTAGAGGGCCATCCGACCACTGCGCGCGGGCAGCCTGCGAATCCCGTCCTGGCGCATCACCAGGCCCCCGAAGCGGTCCCCCATCCGTTGCGAGAGGAACCCGATGGTGGCGATCCCGGCGATCCCGAGATCGCGCTTGGTGACCCCCTGGGTGCCCCAGTTCATCGACGGTGTGACGTCGAGCAGGGCCCAGACCTCCAACTCGCGGTCGGCGATGGTGTCGCGGACATGGGGCTCGGTGGTGCGGGCGGTGACCGCCCAGTCCATCCGTCGCACGTCGTCCTGCCCCGGCTGGTAGGGCCGGGCGTCATTGGTGTCGGAGCCGGCCCCGGGCAGCAGTCCGATGTGATCGCCGTGCAGGAATCCCTCCAGGCGGCGCACCACGGTGAGCTCCAGCCGCCGCAATGCCGCCTCGGGTGCCAGCTGGCTCAGCGGCAGAGTGGCGCCGGTGGGCGGTCTCAGGACGGTCTGGGCCACCCCGAGGTCCTGGCGGGCCGGATCCGGGTCAGGCGGCAACCACGACGGCTGCGGAGGGCCGAAGGTGGGACGCGATGACATGGGCGTCCTCAGTTGCGGTACTCGGGCTGGTGGCGGTGCGACTGGTGGGCCTCGGAGCGCTGCTGGGCGTTCCACACCGGGGTGGGCGGCGGGACCATCGCGAGGATCCGCTCGATCACCTGGGGGGTCTCGACGTTGTCGGCGATGGCGTCGAATCCGAGCACCAGTCGGTGCGACATGACGTCCTTGGCGACTGCCTGGACGTCGGTCGGCAGGACGTAGTCGCGGCCGTGGATGAGCGCCAGGGCTCGTGCGGCGGCGACCAGGCCGAGGCTGGCCCTCGGGGAGCAGCCGATCTGGATGACCGACTCCAGGTCGGGCATCCCGAACTCGGCGGGGGTCCGGGTGGCCAGCACCAGGCGCACGACGTACTCGGCGACCAGGTTGTGGACGAAGACGTTGGAGGCCATCGACTGCAGCTCGATGACCTTCTGGGGGGTGAGCACCCGGTTGGGCTCGGGGGTGCGCACGCTCATCCGCCGCAGGATCTCGAACTCCTCATTGCCCCGCGGGTAGGGGACGTCGATCTTGAGGAGGAATCGGTCCCGCTGGGCCTCGGGCAGCGGGTAGACGCCCTCGGACTCGACGGGGTTCTGGGTGGCGAAGACGCTGAACGGGGCCCTGGCGGGGAAGGTCTGTCCGGCGATGGAGACCTGCCTCTCGGCCATCAGCTCCAGCATCGCCGACTGCACCTTGGCGGGGGCGCGGTTGATCTCGTCTGCGAGCACGAAGTTGACGAAGACCGGTCCCAGCTCGATGTCGAAGCTCTCCTTGGAGGCCGAGTAGATCCGGGTCCCGACGATGTCGGAGGGCACCAGGTCGGGGGTGAACTGGATGCGGGCGAAGTCTCCGCCCAGCACGGTGGCGAAGGAGCGGACGGCCAGGGTCTTGGCGACGCCGGGGACTCCCTCCAGCAGGATGTGACCCTTCGCCAGCACGCCGACCATCATCTGCTCGACCATGTGCTCCTGGCCGACGATGACCTGCTGCACCTGGCCGATGGCCTCCCCGATGAGGGTGGCGGCCTGCTCATTGGTCATCGAGGCGTCGGCATTTCCGGTGCCGATGTTCTGGCCACCGGACAGCCTCATCTCGGGCTGGGCGGGAGGCTGTGCCGCATGCGCGGGAGCCGAGGCCGCATGAGCGGGGGCCGACGGTGCGGGAAAGGCCTGTCCGTTCTGCCCCTGCTGACCGTGCTGTCCCGGCTGACCCTGGGGTGGCGGAGCCTGCGGGGGAAGACCCTGCGCGGGGGGCCAGGCCCCCTGCTGGCCCGGTGTCTGGTGCACACCCGGTTGCATGCCTGCTGTGCTCACTCGTTGCTCCTGCCTGGACCCGTGAGGCGGGCCGTTGTGCGGTGCTCGCCACGATACCGTGCATCGATGAGACGCGGCCGTGACGCCGCTGGGCGCCCCGATCCTCGCCGCCGGGCAGCGCCGTTGGGCGGCGCCGCCGTCCGGTGATTGCCACGATGTGGTGAGATGGGTGGCGATGTCCGAGTCTCAGCCGCCCACCGGCCCGTCCGCCACGGGGGGCGGTGCGCCGTCTCCCTCGCCGCTGCTGGCCTCCGATCCGCCGAGGATCGGGGACTTCTGGTTGGACGCCCGGGTGCTGGCGACCCCGGCCGGGGTGACCTTCATCGGCCATGACGACGCCGACACCCCGGTGCTGCTGATCCTGCTGTCGGAGGGTGCGGCCGCCGATGCCGCCGCCCGTGACCGGCTCAGCGGAGAGGTGAACCACCTGCATGCCGAGACGGTGGTCGCTCGTGGCGGTCAGGGCCAGGACCAGGGGCGGCTGGGCCATCTGTTCCGCAGCGAGGACGACGACCCGCGAGGTCCCGCGCAACTGCCGTTGGCCCCCTGGGTGGCACTCGTCAACGACGGGTCGCCCGCGGCCCCGGCCGAGGCGTTGCGGATCCTGCAGGCCGTCGACCTGTCGATGACCCGTGAGATCGGCAGTCCTTCGGGGCCCGGCTACCGGTTGTACTGGGCCGATCGGCACGACGCCGGCACCTCGCGGACCTGGCCGCTGCCCTGGCCGGGTCGCGGCGACCGTGCCGGCTGGTCGAGCGTTGGCATCGCGTGGCTGCTGATCGTCATGATCGCGGCCCTGGGTCTGCTCATCGCGGTGCTGCTCTTCCAGAACGTCCCGCCGAGCCCTCCCCCACCGCCGGTGCCGACCTCGGCGTCCGGTTCCGGTGGCGGGTCCGGCTCACCCTCATCGGGTTCCCCCTCATCGGGATCCCCGTCCTCGGGTTCGGGCTCGCCCTCCTCCTCGGGATCCCAGCCGCAGTCCCCCTCCCCGTCGGACTCAGGCAGACCGACCAATCCGACTCCCACCACCCCTCCGACCATGCAGTCGCCGGGGGCCAGCGGATCCAGCGGGACCGCCACTCCCACACCCACCACCAACACGAAGCTGTGACCATGCCGTCTGTCGATCTCATCGCCTCCGATCTGGACCACACCTTTCTGGGTGCCGACAAGCTGCCCTCGGCGCAGAACGTCGCGGCCGTGATGGACGCGGCGGAGGCCGGGGTGAGAATCGTCTTCGCCACCGGTCGGCCCTACCGATGGCTGGACGTGCTGGACCAGCTGGCTCCCGCCGATCCGACCATCCTCGCCTCCAACGGCGCGGTGAGTGTGGACGCCCGGACCGGGGAGGTGATCCACCAGTCGCGGATCGATCCCCAGATCTTGGCCGAGATCGTCTCCGCGGTGCGGCGGGTGGTGCCCGACGCGCTGTTCTGCGCCGAGGAGGCCCGGCACTGGGGGCTGGAGGACGGTTTCGAGAGATCGGTGGAGAAAGGGGCACCCGACCTGGTGGCGCCGGTCGAGGAGCTCATCGCCCCGGACCGACAGGTTGTGAAGTTTCTGGTCCGCGGATGGGGTGTTCCCAGTGAGGAGCTCTACGAGCGGGTGGCACCTGTGATCGGGGGACGGGCGACGACGACCTTCTCCTTCACCGGTCCCGACGGTCTGCTGGAGATCAGCGCGGCCGGCGTCTCCAAGGGGGTGGCGCTGGCCCAGGTGTGCGCCGATCTGGGGATCGATCCGGCGAGGGCCGCGGCCTTCGGGGACATGCCCAATGACATCACGATGCTCGACCTGGTGGGCCACCCGTTCGCGGTGCGCAACGCCCATCCGAAGGTGCTGGAGCGGGGATACCCGGTGATCGGGGACCACGACGACAGCGCGGTGGGACGCACCATCGAGCAGTTGCTGGCCGAGAAGCGGGAGCCCTCGAGTTCCCGCTAGAGTGCTCTGCGCGACTTCCCTGGAGTCGTCGGGGCGTTAGCTCAGCCGGTCAGAGCAGGGGACTCATAATCCCTGGGTCGTGGGTTCGAGCCCCACACGCCCCACCCACAGGTCATTCCGAACTCAGCAGGATAACGTCCACGGCTCGTCTCCCTGGCAGACCCCGACTCCCCCCTCGCACCTCGACGCTGATGAGGTACTGCCGTCACTGCCACCCTCGGTCCAGCACTCGGTCGAGCTGCTCCAGGGAGTCGATGTGATGCACCCCGGCCCCCTCCAGGCTCTGATGACCGGAGGTGAGATGGATGAACCGCATCCCCAGGTAGTCGGCGATTTCCAGGTCGTGGTTGGTGTCGCCGACCATCACGATCCGCTCCGCAGGGGTTCCCGTCCGGTCCAGCCAGGAGGCGACGACGTCGCGCTTGGAGGCGTGGTAGGCATCCTCGGCCGACAGGACCTCGCTGAACACGGACGCCAGATGGTGGGGTTCCAGCTGCGCCATCAGGGTGGGGGCGGGGGTCGCCGAGGCAAGGATCTGCTGCATGCCACGCTCCGCCAGGCCTTTCAGGGCGTCGCGGGCCCCGGGCTGGAGTCCGGCCCGAGGTGCCGACTCACCGACGAGATCCAGGTAGCGGCTCGCCGCGTCGTGATATGCCGTCCCGCCGAGCCCGAGATCAGCGTAGAAGTCAGGAATCGGGAACCGGAACAGGTGGCGGTAGGCGTCCAGGTCGTCGATGACGGGACGACCGTTCTCGGTCAGGACCCGGTTCATCGCCTCGCGGCAGATCTCGACATCATCGAGCAGGGTCCCGTTCCAGTCCCAGCACACCGCCTCGACGCGCACCTGTTCTCCGCCCCGCTGCCGTCGGCTCGACCCCGCCCCTGACCGGGGCGGGGATGGGATCACTCAGAAGTGGATGAACCCGTCGAAGCCGCTGCTTCCGCCGCTCTGCCAGTTCACATTGCTGCGGGTGTCGAAGCCGCTGGTGACCAGGTAGTTGTACTCCGAGACGTCGATCGTGCCGTTGGAGTGGACGGCGGTGACATAGGCCACGTGTCCGGCCGAGCCGCTGGTCCGCCAGGCCACCGAGCCGACGGTCGGCGTGGAGTTCACCGTGATTCCCAGGCTGCGGGCGGCCGATCCCCAGTTCTCCGCATTGCCGAAGTGGACTCCCCGGTACATGTTCTGGAAGTTGCTGTGCCCGGTGTTGCTGCGCACCTGCCATGCGACGTAGGAGACGCACTGTCCCCAGTAGAACCCCCACGGGTCGACACCGCCGCTGCTGGGCACCGATGAGTAGCTGCGCGGAGTGGTCGAGGTCACGGTTCCCGACACCGAGCTGGCATTCGTGCGACTCGAAGTCGCACTCACCTTCGGCTTCGACGTCGACAACAACGACGACTTCACCCACCCAGCCTTCCCCTGGAACGACACCGGGGTCCACCCACCCACAGCCGCACCACGAGTACCCACATAATCCCCCTGCGACAACTGACCCACCACCCGATAAGCCGTCCCCGCACCACTCCGCACATTCACACCCACCGACGCATACACAATCCGCCGAACAGACCCAGCAGAACCCGCCGAAGACGCACTCACCTTCGGCTTCGACGTCGACAACAACGACGACTTCACCCACCCAGCCTTCCCCTGGAACGACACCGGGGTCCACCCACCCACAGCCGCACCACGAGTACCCACATAATCCCCCTGCGACAACTGACCCACCACCCGATAAGCCGTCCCCGCACCACTCCGCACATTCACACCCACCGACGCATACACAATCCGCCGAACAGACCCAGCAGAACCCGCCGAAGACGCACTCACCTTCGGCTTCGACGTCGACAACAACGACGACTTCACCCACCCAGCCTTCCCCTGGAACGACACCGGGGTCCACCCACCCACAGCCGCACCACGAGTACCCACATAATCCCCCTGCGACAACTGACCCACCACCCGATAAGCCGTCCCCGCACCACTCCGCACATTCACACCCACCGACGCATACACAATCCGCCGAACAGACGCGGCGTTCTTCGCCGCGGCGGACTTCGTGGCCGAGGCCTTCTTGGCGGTCTGGGCAGGTGTGGAGGCGCTGGGCGCACGCAGGCTCGCCGGCACGATGGCTGCCGGCTTCGTGGTGGACAGGAATGCCGCCTTCACCCAGCCGGAGTGACCGGCTGCGCTCACGGGAGCCCAGCCGTCGACCGTCGCTCCGCGCAGCGTGAGGTAGCTGTGGGCCGGCAGGATGCCCAACGACTTCTGGTCGGTGCCGGCAGCGCTGCGCAGGTTGACGTTGTCTGTCAGGTAAGCACCGCGCACCAGCGCGGTCGATACCGAGGACGGCGCCTTGGCAGCCGCCGAGGGAGCGCTCGCGGTGACCTTTCTGGTCGACTTCGCCACGGCAGCGGTGCCGAGAGTTCTACTGGAGGCCGGCGCCGCGTCAGTCAGGTACTTGGCCTGGACCCAGCGGGTGCGTCCCTGGAAGACGACCTGCTGGTAGCCGTTCGCGGTGCGGCTGGTGGTCCGGATCTGCTGTCCGGGCGTCAGGGTGGCGACCTTGGGCAGGGATGCCGAGGGACCGCTGCGGACGTTGAGGTAGTCCGTCACCCACGCGGAGTTGCTCCCGGTCGAGGACTCCTCGGAATCCTGCTGGTCAGCACTCTGCTGCTCGGGTGCGGACGGCTTCTGAGAGGATGCCAGGTCCTTGGTGGGCAGCCGCCGACTCGACGTCGAGGACGGCGCGGCGCTGGAGACCGACGGGGCCAGTGTCGTGGCCGACTCAGACGGGCTCGGGGCAGACGGAGTAGAGGTCGCGCCAGACGGAGCCGAAGTCGTCGCGGAAGGGGTCGACGTCGCGGATGAGGGCGCCGCGCTCGAGACGGACGGAGTCGGTGCCGTGGCGGCCGGGCTCGAGGAGGAGGACGTCACACTGGGGGTCGCAGACGCCGACTCCGGTGCTTCAGCTGTGGTGCTCGCCGCCGTGCTGCTGGACGAGTCCGAGGGCGTGGCAGAAGCAGTAGCGGGAGCGTCGGTGCTCATCGCGGCATCAGGAGTCGGGGCAGCATCGGGGGTCGGTGTGGCCGTCGACGGCTGAGCGGCGGCGACCTGGACATCCTGGTCGGCCGTCTGATCGGTCGACTCGGGGGCGGACTGTTCCGCATCCGACTGGGCCGACTCGCCGGCCTGGTCGGCCGGATCCTGGGTGTCGGGAGCCTGGGCCTGCTGCGTCTGTGCGGGAGCGGCGGTCTGCGAGCTGGAGTCGTCCGGCACCGTGGAGGTGGCCCGGGTCGACCGCATCGAGGCAGTGGCGGACGCCGATCCGCTGTCGGCCGGGACACCGCGCGGCTGGGTGAGCGCCCGCAGGGCGTCGGCCTGTTTGCGCGCAGTCGACCCGTCGTCGACCCGCCGGGTCGCCTGCTGGTGAGCGGTGAGTGGGGCACATCCGGCCATCAGACCTGCCGAGGCTATTGCTGCGACACCGATTCTCAGTGAGTGCGCTGCTCCCATCAGGCTTACTTCCTTCCGCCGGGCGAAACCCGTCTCTCGACTGCTCGAGGCGGTCCCCAGAGCCCCTTCCTGTCGTCCAGGTCGGGACAGGGCCACTGCCATTGCGACTACGGGAAATGTACGTGAGTCCGCCTTCCACGGACCAGTGCCAGATCACCGATCTCCGGCCGCATCAATGCAACACGCCATCCGCGGGGTAAGAAATACAAACATGTGATTCGTCTCCTTGGGGGCGTCCATGTAACGCCGTACACATGTATCTGGCAAGGGGCGTAGCTCCACGATCAGGTGGGTCGCCGGTCCGATCCACCGACGACGACAGTGCTTCCATCAGACACACTGAGAATTTTTCAGCGATCCCTCAAGTGCCGGTTGAGAGATCCCGACCGCCGGACTGATGGGTGATCCCAACCGACCAGAGGACTGCTCATTCCACCCTCCGGCCATCCCCTCATCGTGACCATTGAGCCGACCGGTGCGCCGTTCCCCTCCGGCATCGCAGTGATTGGCTGAGACGCCCGGAGAGCCCGCCACCCGACTTGTAGAATCCCGGCCATGAATGACGACCAGAGTGAGCCGCAGGGCGCTGGTCGGGCCCTCGGCAGCAACTACCTCCTCACCTCGGTCCTCGGTACAGGCTCGATGGGGGAGGTCTGGCGGGCCACAGACCGCTCCGGCCGGGCCTTCGCAGTCAAACTTCTGCTCCCCGGACTGGCCAGCGACCCCGATCTGGTCCGGCGTTTCGTCACTGAACGCTCGATCGCCCTGGGAATCGACTCGCCCCATGTGGTGCGGGTCCACGACATGGTTGTCGAGGGGCAGACCATGGCCATCGTGATGGACCTCGTCGACGGCACCGATCTGCAGAGCCTGCTGGCTCGTCGCGGCACACTTCCCGCGGGCGAGGCGGCCGAACTCGGCCGCCAGATCGCCATCGGCCTGGGCGCGGTGCACGCCCACGGCATCGTCCATCGGGATGCGAAACCGGCGAATGTCCTGGTCGAGCCCGGCCCTCCCGAGTCCGCCAGACTCACCGACTTCGGCGTCTCCTTCCTCCAGGACGCCTCCCACCTGTCCCACATGACCGCCGTGGTCGGAACGCCGAACTACATGGCTCCCGAGATCATTGAGGGCCATCGCCCCACCGCGGCCTCGGACCTGTACTCGCTGGGCATCATGCTCTACGAGATGGTCTGCGGGGTGACTCCCTTCGCCACCGGCTCCACCATGACCGTGCTGCGCGGTCACTGCCAGTGCGCCCCCGGGCGCCCCGACGGGTTCCCCGAACCACTGTGGCAGATCGTCTCACGGCTGCTTGCCAAGTCACCGACCGACCGGCTCTACCGGGCGGCCGACGTCGCTGCGGCACTCTCGGCGGCCGGCCCCGTCCTGGCGGCCGTTCCCGCCCTGGCCCGGCTGCGCACTCCCCCGCCCGCCGTCCCGCTGCCGCAGCTCGATCCCACAGTGATCCCGGCACCCGACCCGACGTGGGTCCCGGGACCGGCGTCTCCGGCCACGTTCCCTCCGGCCGCGCCTTCTGCTGCTCCTGCTTCCTGCTGTTGCGCCCGGTTCCCCGTACCCCGCTGCCGCAGCCTTCCCGGCGCCGGCCGACCCTCGACTCCCCGGGGGATCCCGACGACGCCGTCGAGGTCTGGTCGTCGGCGCACTGGCCGTCGTGGTCATCGCCGCCTCAACCGGCGGCTACCTGTTCTCCCAGCGCGGCACCGGAACGGGTGGGACCGCCGCTGCGGTGGTCGCTCCCACCGACAGCTCGGCTTCCGCGACCTCCGGTCCGGTCGGCGCGATGGCACCCGCCCAGTCCACCGCTCCCGCCCAGCCCACCACTTCCACGCCATCCAGCACGCCGACCGCGGCCGCCACGCCGAGCCTGGTCAGCGCCGGCACCAGCAGCTACCGGAACCAGCGCTACGGCTTCGGGTTCACCGCCCCGATCGGCTGGTCCGGCACCGAGGACGCCGACGGGGGTGACCTTCACCTCACCCGACGGACGCGCCACGATGCGCGGCCTGGGGGTCAACACCGGCCTGGCAGACTGCGGCGGCTCCCTCAGCGCCTGCTACCAGACGGCCCAGGACAGCTACCGCGATGCCGGGGCGAGCATCACCTACAAGGCCCACGGCAAGCACTGGTACGTGATCTCCGGATACCGCTCCAACGGGTCGGAGTACTACGAGCGACGCCACCTGGGCACGGCCTCCAGCAATGCCCTGGTGGTCGATGCGCCGCCCGAGCAGCAGAAGCAGATGGAGGCTCCGATCGGCAAGGCCTCGCTGAGTTTCACGGCGGGCGACCTGTCGACCACCCACTGAGGCGGGCGCCCCGGTCCGGTCACTGCGGCCAGACTCCCGAGCTTCCTCGACGCCACGATCCGACCAGATGGGTGTCGACGATGCCGACCGCCTCCATCAGGGCGTACATCGTGGTCGGACCGACGAACCTGAATCCCCGGGCCCGCAACTCCTTGGCCAGTGCGCGCGACTCCGCCGAGACGGTGGGAACCTCGGCCAGGGTGCGCGGGGCGGGAGTGGTCGACGGCCGGAAGGACCAGATGAGATCGGCAAGTCCACCGTCGGACCTCAGCCTCATGGTCGCTCGCGCGTTGTCGATGGTCGCGGTGATCTTGAGCTTGTTGCGCACGATGGCGGAGTCGTTCATCAACCGCTCGACGTCATCGGCGGCGAACCGGGAGACCACCTCGGGCTGGAAGTCGCGGAAGGCCTGCCGGAACCCCTCGCGCTTGCGGAGGATGGTGAGCCAGGACAGCCCCGACTGGAAGGCCTCCAGAGACAGCCTCTCGAAGAGGCCGCGCTCGTCGCGGACCGGCAACCCCCACTCGGAGTCGTAGTACTCGCGCAGCAGCGGATCGGACACCGCCCACGCCGGTCGAGCCAGCCCGTCCGGGCCCACCACAAGGTCCTTTCCCACGACCCTCACCCTACTGGTTCATCCTCAGGACGCTAACTCCCCCGAGGCCGCCCAGGAGTCGATCCAGGCACGGTGCACCCGCAGATCGGTGCTCTCCTCGGGATGGAAGGAGTAGCCGGTGACGGCGCCCTGGCGCACCCCCACCACCCGACTCTCGTCCAGTCGGGCCACGGCACGCACACCGGGTCCCAGCTCGGTGATGACCGGGGCTCGGATGAAGGTGGCCGGCACCGGATCGGCGACCCCGTCGACCGACAGGAGGGTCTCGAAGGAGTCCAGCTGCGTCCCGAAGGCATTGCGTCTCACGGTGATGTCCAGCACCCCCAGGGTCTGCTGGCCGGGTGCGGCCCCTCGAATCCGGCAGGCCAGGTAGATCAGCCCGGCGCAGGTGGCCAGGGTGGGCAGCCCCGTCGCGATCGCCGCCCTGAGCGGTTCGGCCAGTCCGAAGGTGCGGGCGAGCTTGTCGATGACGGTGGACTCGCCGCCGGGCAGGACGATACCGTCCAGACCCGCCAGATCGGCGGGTCTGCGCACCTGGGTGGTCTCGACGCCGAGCCGGTGCAGTGCCTCGCGGTGCTCGGCGACCCCTCCCTGGAGGGCCAGGACGCCGACCCTCACCAGCCACGCTCCGCGAGACGGTGCGGGGCGGGCACGTCGGCGACGTTGATCCCCACCATCGCCTCACCGAGCCCCCGGGAGACCTCGGCGATGACATCGGGATCATCGAAGGCGGCGGTGGCCTTCACGATGGCGGCGGCCCGTTTGGCGGGACTGCCGGACTTGAAGATCCCCGATCCCACGAAGACCCCTTCCGCCCCCATCTGCATCACCAGCGCGGCGTCTGCCGGAGTGGCCACTCCCCCGGCCACGAAGAGCACCACGGGCAGCGCCCCGGTGCGCGCCACCTCGCGCACCAGCTCGTAGGGAGCCGCCAGCTCCTTGGCGGCGACGTACAGCTGGTCGGCGTCCATGCTGGACAGGTTGTGGATCTGGCTGCGGATGGTCCGCAGGTGCTTGACGGCCTCGGAGACGTCGCCGGTGCCCGCCTCGCCCTTGGACCGGATCATCGCCGCTCCCTCGGTGATCCGGCGCAGCGCCTCCCCCAGGTTGGTGGCCCCGCACACGAAGGGCACGGTGAAGTCCCACTTATTGATGTGATTGGCGTAGTCGGCGGGGCTGAGCACCTCGGACTCGTCGATGTAGTCGACCTTGAGGGAGGCCAGCACCTGGGCCTCGACGAAGTGCCCGATCCGCGTTTTGGCCATCACCGGGATGGAGACGGCGTCGATGATCCCGTCGATGAGGTCCGGATCGCTCATCCGGGCCACCCCGCCCTGGGCCCGGATGTCGGCGGGCACCCGCTCCAGAGCCATCACGGCCACCGCCCCGGCGTCCTCGGCGATGCGGGCCTGATCAGGGGTGACGACGTCCATGATGACGCCGCCCTTGAGCATGTCCGCCAGTCCGCGCTTGACCCTGGAGGTGCCCGTCTGGGCCTCGTCCTGTGTGTTCTCAGCTGTCATGAGGCCATCCAAGTCCTGCAAAGTGGTCTGTTCCAAGATCCAAATCGCACCACTTGCACTGGTCCACTCTCCCGGTCAGACTGGTCGGGTGAGACGGGACCTGGTGATCGATCTGCCGCTGAGGGTGGAGCGCGGCGGGTCCCGGACACTGTCGGTCCAGCTCGCCGACCAGATCAGGACGCTCATCTCCTCGGGCCGCGTGCGTCCGGGTGACCATCTGCCGAGCACCCGGCAGGCGGCGGCCCGTCTGGGTGTCTCCCGGGGGTGTGTGACCTCGGCCTACGACCAGCTCCAGGCCGAGGGGTACCTGGTCGCGGCGCACGGCTCGGGGACCTCCGTCAACCGGCGTCTCGACGGGCTGCACGCCGGGACGCCGTCCACCGTCCGCACCGGGACTGTCGGGCATGGCGCCGAGGTCCCCGACCGGCCGCATCTGCTGGACCTGCGCCCCGGACAGCCCGACACCTCCTCACTGGCCGACTCGGTGTGGCGCGGTGCCTGGCGCGAGGCGGTGTCCTCCCCGCCGGGACCGGTCGAGGACCCGCTGGGACTGTGGGAGCTGCGATGCCAGATCGCCGAGCACCTGCGTCAGATGCGCGGCCTGATCGCCACCCCGGACCGGGTGGTGGTGACGGCCGGGGCCCGCGAGGGGCTGGCCACCGTGCTGGGGACCTGGGCCACCCCGGACCGGGCGGTGCTGCGGATCGGGGTGGAGTCGCCGGGCTATCCCAGCCTGCGCCGGGTGCCGCCGGCACTGGGCCACCGGACCGTCGACCTGGCCACTGACGCGCACGGCCTGCGCACCGACTCGCTGCCCGACGGACCCGGGGATGGGCTGGACGCCGTCCTGGTGACGCCGAGCCACCAGTACCCCTACGGCGGGTCCCTCGATGCCGAGCGCCGGGTGGCCCTGACCGCCTGGGCGAGCGGCCACCACAGCTGGCTGATCGAGGACGACTTCGACTCCGAGCTGCGACACGTCGGGTCCCCGCTGCCCGCCCTGGCGGCGATGGCCCCCGATCTCACCGTGCTGCTGGGAACGTTCTCCTCACTGCTGAGCCCATCGGTGGCCTGCGGCTACCTGGTCCTGCCGGCCTCCCTGGTGGCGCCGGTGGGACGGCGCCGGCAGGCCCTCGGACAACCGGTCGGGGCCCTGGTGCAGACCGCCCTGGCGCACTACCTGGCCAGCGGTGCGCTGCGGCGACGCACCCAGCGGATGCGGCGCATCTACCGACGGCGCCGCCAGATGGTCATCGACACCCTCGGCGATCTGCCCGGGGCGCGCCTGCAACCGATCAACGGCGGCCTCCAGGCGGTCCTGGTGTGCCGGGGCGAGGAGACCGGTCTGGTCGAGTGCTGCCGGCGGGCGGGGGTCGGTGTCACGCCGCTTTCGTCCTACTGGGGAGGCGCCGGCGCCGAGCACGGCCTGGTGCTGGGGTTCGGCGCACACGACGACGCCACCCTGGCGCACAGTCTGCGCAGGGTGGCGTCGTTCATCGGGGGCCGGATCGACCCCGTGTGAGCGGGTTCAGTCGAGGTACCCCTTGAACAGGTCGGTGGACTCGTAGCGCTCGGCGGTGTCGGCGATCACCGTGACGATCGTCTTGCCCTCGTTCTCGGGCCGGGCGGCCAGCTGTGCGGCCGCCTGGAGAGCCCCGCCGCCGGAGATTCCGGTGATGATGCCCTCCTCGGAGGCGGCCCGACGGGCCAGCTCGATGGCCTCGTCGCCGGGCACCAGGAGAATCTCGTCGACGATCGACTTGTCGAGGTTCTTCGGGACGAAGCCCGGGCCCCAGCCCTGGATCTTGTGGGGGGCCTTCTGGCCCTTGGTGATCACCGGGGACTCGGCGGGCTCGGCGCCGACCGCCTTGATCTGGGGGTTCTTCTCCTTGAGGTACCGGCCGGCGCCCGAGATGGTGCCGCCGGTGCCGATGCCGGCGACCAGGATGTCGACGGTGCCGTCGGTGTCCTCCCAGATCTCCTCACCGGTGGTGTCGTGGTGGATGGCCGGGTTGGCGGGGTTGTCGAACTGCGCGGCGAGGATCGATCCGGGGGTCTCGGCGACGATCTCGGCGGCCCGCTTGTTGGCTCCGGGGACGCCCTCGGCTCCGGGGGTGAGGACGAGCTCGGCACCCAGCAGACGCAGCAGCGAGCGACGCTCCTTCGACATCGTCTCCGGCAGGGTGATGATCACCTTGTAGCCGCGCGCCGCGCCGACCAGGGCCAAGCCGATACCGGTGTTGCCGGAGGTGGCCTCGACGATGGTGCCGCCCGGCTTGAGCTCACCGGACTTCTCGGCGGCGTCGACGATCGACTTGGCGATCCGGTCCTTGACGCTGGAGGCGGGGTTGAAGTACTCCAGCTTCGCCAGGATGGTGGCCTTGGCGTCGGGGAAGAGCTTGTTGATCCTCACGAGGGGGGTGCCACCGATGAGCTCGGTGACGTCGTTGGCGATCTTGGCCATGGTCTCTTGCTGTCCTTTGCGGTAGTGCGTCCCCGGGGGTTCGGGGACTGTCTGGGTGTTCACGGATGACGTGGTGATGATGCTGGTGTGCTGGTTCTGGAGGACTGGTGGGCGCCCGCGTCGGACCTCATCGGTTCGCGAGGGCCTGGTCCGGACCTCCGGGTCGAGGGCTGCGGGGCCCAGCCGGTTCCGACGAGACGTCTGCAATACTGACGAGACGACCAGGAGCCGAGTGCCGGTGATCCGGGTACCGTCAACCGGGGGCTGATCGGCGCGGGATCGGGGCTCGCTCGCAGATGAGCTGCCCGTGGCCTCATCGGTCCAGGACCGGGTTCAGCGGCAACAGCTGCTGGTCACCGGACAGGAGGGCATTCGGCAGGCCGGCATCGACATCATGACCACGCATGATGCGTGTGCCATCACTGCGGTGCGCCGTGTCTCCACCTGGCTGTCCTCTCCTCGACGTGCTCCCGACCCTGCGACCACCGCGGTCCTCAGGACTGGCCGTCGAGCACTGGTGTCACTTTAGGCACGGGGTCATCGGGTTGCCAAGACACTCGCCGATTTCTTCCGGAATCTGAGATTTGATATCACATTGTGGAACTCTCGGTGATCCGTCCGGAGATCTCGTCGAGGAACGCCGCCACTCCCTCGGGGCCGTCGCACAGCACATCGGCCGACCGTGCCACCCGTGGCTGCTCGGCCGACCAGGACACCACCCTGGCCCCCGGCCTGCCCTCGCCGATCCACTCCTCGACGACGGCCATCGCCGGCAGATCGCCGAGGTCGTCGCCGCACATCAGCAGCACCGAGGGCATGCGTTCGGCGATCAGCCGGCGCAGGGCGTCCCCCTTGGTGGTCTGCCAGGCCTTGAGCTCGACGACGTCGCGGCCCTCCTCCACGGCCAGCCCGAGCTCCCCGGCGAGATCGCGGGCCACCGGCCCCAGCAGCGCCAGGGCCCGGTCGTGCTCGACGGCTCGGCGGGTGTGCAGCACCACCGCGCTGCCCTTGTCCTCGACCATCGTCCCGGCCATCGCGGGATCGGCGGCCACCGCTCGGTCCACCGCCTCCTGGAGCCGGTGGCGGGCCTGCCCCATCACGGCGGGAGGCTCGGGGACCTGCAGCTGCCCGGTGCCCACGTCGTAGCGCTCGACCCCGTACAGACCCAGCATCACCAGATGGTCCAGTCCGCCGCGCCGGTCGACGTCGACCATCTCCCGCGCCCGGGCGACCGGACGTCCGGTGATCACCGCCAGGGTGCCGACCCGTCCGTCCAGCCCCGCCAGGGCCCGGCGGGCCCGCTCGCTCACCGCGGCCCTGGTCGGGTCGGCGACGATCGGGGACAGGGTGCCGTCCACATCGCTGGCCAGCAGGGTTCCGGCCGGGTCGTGGCCCACCGCTCGCGCCACGGCCCGTCCGGCAGGGGTCAGTGCCACCCATCCGTCGGCCGGTGGCGGGGAGCAGGAGTCCAGATCGGTGTTCGTCGTCTCGCTCACCCGTCCATCGTCACACATCGCCGAACCGGGCCCGGCGCGGACCGGTTGATACGGTGGCCACGGTGTGCCGCCTGCCGGGCAGAGCAATCTGAGACAGGACAACTCGAAGGGGATCACATGTCCGAGACCGTCCAGGAGAAGGCGAGCTTTCTCGTCGTCGCCAACCGACTTCCCGTGGACCGGGTGACCAGCGAGGACGGCACCGAGTCCTGGCGCTCCTCCCCCGGTGGGCTGGTCACCGCCCTCGAACCGGTGATGCAGTCGCGCGGCGGCGCATGGATCGGATGGCACGGCGCCCCCGACGAGAGGGTCGAGCCCTTCCACCACGACGGCTACGACATCATCCCGGTCCCGCTGTCGAGCCAGGACGTCGAGCGGTTCTACGAGGGGTTCTCGAACGCGACGCTGTGGCCGTTGTTCCACGACTGCATCGCCGAACCGGTCTTCCACCGCGAGTGGTGGGACGCCTTCCGCGAGGTCAATCAGCGATTCGCCAGGGTGGCCGCCGAGCACGCCGAGCAGGGCGCCACGGTGTGGATCCAGGACTACCAGCTCCACCTGGTCCCCCAGATGCTGCGCGAGATGCGCCCCGACCTGCGGATCGGCTTCTTCCTGCACATCCCCTTCCCGCCCCCGGAGCTGTTCACTCGGATGCCCTGGCGCAAGGAACTCATCGAGGGGGTGCTCGGCGCCGACCTGATCGGCTTCCAGTTCCCCGGCTGCGTCTCGAACTTCCTGCGGCTGGCCCGCAGGCTCCCCGACGTCGAGGGGGCCCGCGGCCGGGTCCACATGCCCGACGGCAGGATGGTCGTCGTCAAGGCCTTCCCGATCTCGATCGACGCCGTCGGGATGCGCAACCTGGCCAACTCCCCGCAGGTCCTGGCCGAGGCGCAGAAACTGCGTCAGGAACTGGGCGACCCGTCGACCATCCTGTTCGGGGTGGACCGGCTGGACTACAGCAAGGGGCTGAGAAACCGCGTGCGGGCGATCGGCGAGCTCTTCGAGAGCCGTGACCTGGACCCCGAGCAGGTGGTCTTCCTCCAGCTGGCGACCCCCTCCCGCGAACGGGTCAAGGAGTACCGGATGCTGCGCAACGACATCGATCTGCTGGTCGGCCGGATCAACTCCCAGAGCACCTCCCTGGCCCGCAGCCCGATCGCCTACCGCTACACCTCGGTGCCGCGCGAGACCCTGGCTGCGATGTACCAGATCGCCGATCTGATGATCGTCACCCCGCTGCGGGACGGCATGAACCTGGTCGCCAAGGAGTACGTGGCCTGCCGGTCCCGCAACGACTCGGCCCTGGTGCTCTCGGAGTTCGCGGGAGCGGCGCTGGAGCTGCGTCAGGCCTACATGGTCAACCCCTATGACATCGACGGGATGAAGGCGAGCATCCTGCAGGCCCTCCACGAGTCGCCGCGGGTCAAGGCCCGCAAGATGCGCGCGATGCGCAAGCAGGTCTTCGACCACGACATCAATGTGTGGGCCGACTCCTTCCTCACCGAGCTCGAGAGCAACTGAGCCCGCGAACAACTGCCCTCGAGAACAGCTGACGAGAACAGCTGGGCGGACGCCGTCCGGCGGCGCCGCTCAGCGCGGCTGGTCCGCGATGCGGGTGCCCTGCGGGGTGCGGTCGAGCTGCCACTGCCGGTCGATCCGCAGCCTCTCGGCCAGCGTGCCGTCGTGGGTGACCACCAGCAGCGCCCCGCGGTAGTCGGCCAGCGCCTCCACCAGATGATCGGTCGAGGCCATGTCGAGGTTGTTCGTCGGCTCGTCGAGGACCAGCAGCTGCGGGGCGGGGCGGGCGAACAGCATCCGTGCCAGGGCGACCCGGAACCGCTCCCCTCCCGACAGGTCCGCGATCGGCCGCTCCACCGTCGCCGCCCCTATCAGGACCCGCGCCAGCAGGGCCCTGGCCTCGTTCGGGGAGCTGTCGGGGCAGGCCCGGCGCACCGCGTCCAGAGGCGTGGCGAAGGCCGACAGGTCGTCGCGCTGGCCGATCAGACCCACCGGGACCCTGGGGGCCAGCGCACTGGTCACGGGTTCGGCGAACAGTTCAGCCGACCGGACCGCCAGCCCGGGATCGGTGCTGCCCAGGGCGATCTGCACCAGGGTCGACTTCCCGATGCCGTTGGGCCCGGTGAGCCGGATCCGCTCCGGACCGTCCATCCGCAGCGTCCGGTCCCCCACCTGGAGGGCCAGCAGCTGTCTGCCCTGGGGCACCGCGGTGTCGGGAAGGTCGATGCGGATCCGGTCGGGACGCCGTGCCGCGGCGTCGGCACGATCTCTGGCGGCGGCCGCCTCGTCGGCCTGCTCCTCGCGCGCCTGGCGCCGTGAGGCCGAGTTCTTCTCGGCCTTGTTGACGAAGAAGTGCACCGCCCCCTTGCCCATCCCCGAGGTTGCCGCCTCCCGGCGTCCCACCCTGTCGCGCTGGGCGCGGTGCTGCTGGTCGGCGGCCGCCTGCCGCCGGACCCTGCGCACCTCCGCCTCGGCCTGGCGCAGCCGCTGGTCGGCACTCTGCTGCTCGCTGCGTCTCAGCTCCTGGTATCCCGACAGGGTCCCGGAGAACAGTCTGGCCCCCTCGGGGCTGCCGGGGTCGAGCTCGACGATGGCGTCGACGTGCTCGAGCAGCTCGCGGTCGTGGGAGACCACCAGCACCGATCCGGACCAGTGGTCCAGGGCGTCGTGGAGCCGGGCCCGGGAGTCGGCGTCCAGGTTGTTGGTCGGCTCGTCGAGAAGGCTGACGTCGGCGCCGGCCAGTCTCACCCCGGCCAGCCCGACCAGGGTCGCCTCACCGCCGGACAGGCTGGTGGCCGGCCGGTCGAGGAGGTGCTCGTCGGCGGGTATGCCGAGGCCGGCCAGCTGGGCGACGGCCCGGGGCTCGATGTCCCAGTCGTCGCCGATGGTTGCGTAGGCGGCGGGGTCCACCGAACCGGCCTCCACGGCTCTGAGGGCCGAGCGCACCGGGGCGATGCCGAGCAGCTCGGCGACCGTGGTGCCGGGTCGGGAGGCGACGTCCTGGCGCAGCAGGGCGACGGTGCCGGTGACCCGGACGGTTCCCGCGGTCGGTGTGAGGTCGCCGGTCAGCAGGCGCAGCAGGGTGGTCTTGCCGGTGCCGTTGTCACCGATGAGGCCGGTGCGTCCGGTGGGCGCGGTGAGGCTGAGGTCGGTGAGGACGGGGGTTCCGTCCGGCCATGAGAAGGACAGGTGGTCGACGACGACCGATGGGTGTGAAGACATGAGGATCCTGGGTGCTCGGGTGTGCAGGGCCGTGCGGCAGCCGCCAGAGCGGGTGCCATCCTCAGTGCGTCAACGTTCCTCCTGGTTCGGGGCGCAGACCACTGTACCGCCTTGGCTCGACGACCCCCCTGTGACGGGTGTGGACAACTTTTTTTCTGTCCACAGATCGACTGCCGGCCCTCGACGCAGACTCGCGCCGGGGGTGAGCCTCGGTGCATGAACTTCGCAGAATTCATCAGTCGTGCCGGATCGGGTCGTCTCACGGCGGGCCAGCAGCACCGCCTGTTCCTCATGATGGAGGCCGGCCTGGTGGCTCAAGCCGTGAGGCACGGCGACCTGGTCGTGGCCACCGATGCGACCACCGGGGAGCTGGACAGACTCATCGAGGAGGGCCGGCGGGCCCACGAACGGCTGTGGCAGTCCAATCTCCCCCTGGCCATGAGAATCGCCGGGGAGACCGGCCGCTCCCGGGCGGTGGCCTCGGAGGATCTCATCCAGGCCGCCTGCGTCGGGCTGGCGGAGGCCCTGATGCGCTTCGATCCGCGCCGGGGGCTGAAGTTCTCCACCTACGCGTGGCCCGCGATCCGGCGTCGGGTCGCCGAGGAGCTGATGGGAGGAGACTCGTCGCGACCGGTCTGGCGCAGGCGGACCGAGTGCGCGGTCGACCGCCGGGAGATGACCCTCACGATGGAGCTGGGCCGGCCGCCCGGGGACGCCGACATCGCCACCGACCTGGGAGTCGATGTCGCCTGGGTCCGAGATCGTCGGGGACGCCGTGGCGATGTCCCGATCGGTGAGGCATGGCTGCTGGAGCAGCTGATGCCCCGCGGCGACGCCGCCGAACCGGACGAGCACTGGCTGACCGAGGCCCGTCGGCAGCTGCCGCAGCTGCAGCGACGCATCATCGATGCCCACTTCGGCCTCGGGGGCCGGGCAGTGCCACGCCACAGGCTGGCGGCCGAGCTGGGGATCAGCGACCGGGCGGTGCGTCGGATGGAGCTGCGCGCACTGGAGCTGATGCGCGATCTGGCGGCCCGTCACAGGGAGGAGTCGTGACGCGGGAGAATGTCCCCATGGCCCAGTTCTGGAAGCGTCTCATCGACTCCGCCTCGGCGCACCGGCGCCCCGATCCCCCGGTGATGGCCGCGGTGGCGGCGGTGATCGGGGTTGACGAACCCCACCTGCTTGCGTGGGGGGAGGGTCATCACGGGGACACACCGGTCACGGTGGTCGCCGTCGACGAGGGTCTAGCCCTGGTCGACCCCCAGGGCGGCGCCGAGGCGGTGGCCTGGCACGAGGTGGTGCGCGGCGGCTGGCGGGAGGAGGGATCGACCCTGTGGTGGTCCTTCCTCGACCAGCAGTCCGACGAGGTGAGGCTGGAAGAGCCCGGCGACCTTCCGGAGGTCTTCAACGACCGGGTGACGGCGTCCATCGTGGTACGCGAGCCGGTCCCCGCCGAGGGAGGCACCGTCGTCATCGCCGGACGTCGCCGGCTCGGCCGGCTGGACACCGGCCAGATCCTGTGGACGGCGATCGCCGACGGTGACGCCGATCTCACCAGCCCCGACATCGAGAGGCGGGTCCTGGATCGCACCGCAGCACTGCAGAAGGAGTGGCGCTGAGGGGTCCGAGATCCCCCCGGTGCCGCCGCTTTTGCACCGCACCGGGGAGGCTGCTAGAGTCTGATCTCGCGTCAAGGCGCCGTTGATCCCCTGTAGCTCAATTGGCAGAGCATCTGACTGTTAATCAGAGGGTTACTGGTTCGAGTCCAGTCGGGGGAGCCATCGCACGCACGGGCCGGGCCTTACAGGCCCGCCCGGCGGCCAAGATCGGCCATCACCCAGCATCGTTGCGGGTAGGCCGACCCGGTTTTCCTCGCTCATCCCCGTTCTCTCATCACCGGTGGAACGACTCGCTCGTCCAACCGGAGCTCTCAGGCCTCGCGTCGGCCCGTGGCCCTGCGCAGACTCGGCAGCCCGATGATCATGCAGAGCACCATCAGCCATGCCGAGCCGACCACCACCAGGAACCCGCCGTGGGCACCCGATCCGTCGATGATCCGGCCGGCCAGGGTCGAGCCGGCCGAGGACCCGACATTCATCGCCGTGATGGTCCAGGTGAGTCCCTCGGTGAGCTGAGCCGGGGTCACCACCCGGGCCACGATGGTGTTGACATTGGTCATCGTCGGAGCACAGGTCACCCCGGTCACCAGCATGACCAGCCCCAGAACCAGCAGACTGTGCGCCAGCAGGAAGGTCGAGGCACCCACCGCCAGCAGCAGGATGCCGGCCGCGAAGAGCTTCCACAGCGGTTGACGCCAGACCCGCGAGCCGTAGAACAGCCCGGACAGGAAGGACCCGGTGGAGAAGAAGGCCAGCAGGATCCCGGCCATCGCGGCCGCCCCGTGCTCACGGGTGAACGCCACCACCGACACGTCATTGGCCCCGAACAGCGCGCCGGCGCCGATGTAGGTCGCCATCAGGACCAGGATCACGGGATTCCTCAGCACGCTCGGCCGCCTCTCCCCCGGCACCCGGGGAGTGGGGGCGGGCTCCGAGGAGGTCTGGGCGAAGAAGGCCAGCCCACCGGCCACGAAGCAGACGGTGGCCAGCACCAGTCCGCTCACCGGGTGGATGGCGGCACCCAGCACCGTCGACAGCACCGGGCCCACGATGAAGATGAACTCGTCGACCGCCGACTCCAGGGCATAGGCGGTGTGCAGCTGCCCCGGGGACGCGACCACCTTCGACCACCGCGAACGGACCAGGGATCCCGGCGACCCCCAGGTCGCACCGCCCACCACAGAGAGGGCGAAGAGCACCCAGACCGGGGACCGCGTCACGATGGCCGCCGCCAGCAGCGCCATCGACGCCGACGAGATGAGAATGGAGGGCGCCATCACGCGGCGCTGGCCGTGGCTGTCGACCAGTCGGGCCAGCAGCGGTGCGCACAGGCAGCTGGTGAGAAGGCTCGCCGCCCCGACGGCCCCGGCCAGGGTGTAGTTGCCGTAGGCGGCGCGCACCGACAGGATGATGGCGATTCCGACCAGCGACATCGGCAGTCTCATCAGCGCTCCCGGCAGCGAGAACCGCCAGGCCCCGTTGGTGCGCAGCACGTCGGCGTAGGTCGAGAACACGATGGGCCATGCTACCGGGCGGTGCCGGTGTGGCTACTGGACCTCGATGCTGCCCGAGCCGGCCGAGATGAGCTCCTTGCGCAGCGCCTCCAGTTCCACCAGATCGGCGAACATCGCGTTGTAGGCTCCCCGGTCGGTGGTGGGGTTGGTGCGCTGCAACCGTGACTTCAGATCGGCGATGTCATCGGTGACCGACAGCAGCCGCACCCGGGCGGCGTAGGCCGCGGCGTACCGGGCATCGGGTTCGGCCGACAGCACGGGCTCCACCAGCAGGGCGACCTCCAACTGCCGCACGATCGGGTCTGAGGTGGCCTCGCTCACCGCCTGGGACCAGCCCTCGGGGACCACCGGCACCGAGGTGGCGGCCTCGAAGACGGCCCGGTAGGCGGGGTGGCGGAAGTCGGCCGGCTCGACCAGGTCCCAGTCGGCGTCGAACAGGTCGGGGCGCTGGAGGAGGAGTTTGAGCAGCCCTCGTTCGGCGGCCAGCCGCCGGTCGGCCGGATCGGGCCACGGCATCGAGGGGGCGGCCGGGGCCTGCGGGGCGGGATCGGCCACCTCGGGGAGCACCCTGAGAGTCGGCCGCAAGTCTGCCGGCGGGGCCGGGTTGCGACGGGTGCGGGCCACCTCCCGGCGCACCTCGTCGACGTCCATCCCGACGATCTGGGAGAGCTCGCGCAGGTAGCCGTCGACCAGTGAGGAGTCCCGGATGCTGGTGACCAGGGGGGCGGCGGCGCGCACCGCGGCGACCCTCCCGTCGGCACGGTCGAGGTCGAAGTCGTGGACGACGTTGTCCATCACGTAGCGGTACAGCGGAATGCGCCGGGCGACCAGCTCGCGGACCGCCTCGGGGCCGTGCTGGATGCGCAGGTCGCAGGGGTCCAGGCCGTTCGGCTCCACCGCGACATAGGTCTGGGAGACGAACTCCGAGTCCCCCTGGTAGACCTTCAGGGCGGCCTTGCGGCCGGCGGCGTCCCCGTCGAAGGTGAACACCACCTCCCCCGACAGGGCGCCGTTGTTGCCCATCAGGCGTTGCAGCAGCCGGGCGTGGTCGGAGCCGAAGGCGGTCCCGCAGGAGGCCACCGCGGTGTCCACCCCGGACAGGTGGGCAGCCATCACATCGGTGTACCCCTCCATCACCACCGCCTGCCTCTTCCTGCCGATGTTGGTGCGCGACAGATCCAGGCCGTAGAGGACGTGGGACTTCTTGTAGACCACCGTCTCGGGGGTGTTGATGTACTTGGCCGGCAGCCGGTCGTCGTCGTAGACCCGGCGGGCGCCGAATCCCAGCACCGACTTGCCGGAGTCCTTGATGGGCCACAGCACCCGGCCCTGGAAGAAGTCCCAGCCCTTCTCACGAACCAGCCCCGAACTCACCAGCGCCTTGGGGCTGAACCCCTTCGCCAGCAGATGGTCGCGCAGCACGTGGCCGCCGCGCGGGGCGTACCCGATGTGGAAGGTCTCGGCGGCCTCCCGTTCGAAGCCACGACCGTCCAGGAACTGGCGGGCGATGATCCCCTCGGAGGAGCTGACCTGCTGGTGGTAGAACTCTGCGGCAGCGTCGTTGGCCTCCAGGATCTGCAGCCGCAGGCCCGGCTCGATGCCCGGACGCCCGTCGTCGACGATGCGCAGCTGGACCCCGACCTTGTCGGCCAGCCGCTGGACGGCCTCCACGAAGGTGAGGTTGTCGATCTTCTCGACGAAGCTGATGACGTCGCCGCCCTCACCGCAGCCGAAGCAGTAGAACAGGCCGCGCGAGGGGGTCACCTGGAAGCTGGGGGTGCGCTCGTCGTGGAAGGGGCACAGTCCCTTCAGCGAGCCGCCGCCGGCATTGCGCAGCTGGACGTACTCGCCCACGATCTCGTCGATCCTCGCCCGCTCGCGGACCAGCGCGATGTCCTCATCGTTGATCCGTCCGGCCATGGGTCCACATCCTAGTGCCGTTGCCGGGACCGGGCTCAGAACCCTCGACCCAGCCAGCGGGGCAGCCTCGCACGGTCCCAGCCGAGCAGCTCCTCGGCGCAGCTGAAGGCGAACTGATCGGTCATCCCCGCCACATAGGCGACCACCTGGTGCACCCGGTCGGCGCCGCTGGAGAGGAACTCCTGGGGCACCAGTTCGAGGTGCTCCAGGTAGTAGGAGACCAGTCCGCGCAGGACAGAGATGACCGCCTCGCTCTGGGCCTGGGACTCCGGGCGGGTGTAGATCCGTTCGTAGTTGAACTCCCGCAGCCCGGCCAGCGCCCGGGCGGCGTCGGCCCCCATCACCACCTCCCCAGTGGCGCAGGTGGCACCGATGACCGAGCGGATGAAGGTTGCCAGCTGGGTCCGCCGGTCGTCGCCGACGACCTCGCGCACCGATCGGGGAATCTGCCCGGTGGTGACGATGCCGGCGCGCTGGGCGTCCTCCAGATCGTGGGCGCAGTAGGCGATCCGGTCGGCGAAGGAGACCACCTCCCCCTCCACGGTCATCGGCGCCGGTCGCGACCAGGAGTGGTTGCGGATCCCGTCCAGGGTCTCGGCGCACAGGTTGAGCGAGATGAGGGCCACATCGGCCCCCCAGGTGGCGTGGTCGAAGCCCTCAGGCAGGAAGGTGTCGAAGGCCTCCTCGGAGGCGTGACCGCCCGGTCCGTGGCCGCAGTCGTGGCCCAGCGCCATCGCGTCGGCCAGGGTGACGTTGGCCCCGATCCCGGCGGCGATCGACCGGGCGACCTGGGCGACCTCCAGGGCATGGGTCAGCCGGGTGCGCTGGTGGTCGGTGGGCTGGACGACCACCTGGGTCTTGCCGGCCAGCCTGCGGAAGGCGGTGGAGTGGACGATCCGGTCGCGGTCGCGCTCGAAGCAGGTGCGTTGCGGGTCGGGCCGTTCGGCGACCGCCCTGGTTCCGGCGCCGTGGGCCAGGGCAGCACCGGGCCTGAGGGTGGCCGCCTCGCGCTCCTCGCGGGCCCGGCGGTCGACCACCGGTCCCGGCTGAAGTCGGCTGCGGGTGGCCGCGTGGCTCCTCACGACGCCGCCGTCGACGGCGTGGCCCGACATGGTCTGCGCCCAGGCGCGGGATCGGTAGGAGGGTTCAGCCATGGACCCAGCATGCCAAAGACCACCGACAGGTTTCAGCGACCAGTAGTCTTTGCCCATCGTTCCACTGACGGTGACGGGAGGGCCCATGTCACAGGATCCCCGGGGCCCCGGATGGTCCCCACCACACGATCCGCAGTACTCCCAGAACTCCTGTGACTCCTCCTCGGAGGGGTACCAGTCGTATCCCCCCGAGCAGCCCCACCCTGTCGACCAGCCCTACCCTGTCGACCAGCCGTACTCCCCCGGCCCCCAGCAGACGCCGGTGTCCCGATTCGAGAAGCGCTCCGCCAAGGGGGTGATCTCGCTGTGCCTGGTCCTGTGCGCCCTGGGGATCTCCCTGATGCTCAGCTGGATCGCCGGGACCGCGATGGCCGCCTCCAGGCGCCTGCGCAGCCCGGACCTCGACTCTGCTCCGGACGATGGCTCCTTGGTTCCCAGTGCGGCGGACGAGTTCCTCAAGGGGGCCTTCACGCTGGTCCTCCAACTGGTTCCCACCGCGCTGGGCATCGCCGCCCTGGTGGTGGGGATCCTGGCGTGCAAGCACCGCAACAGCAAGCGCCTGGGCATCGTCGCCATCATCATCTCGGTGCTGGCCCCGGTGGTCTCGGCCCTGCTCTTCATGATCGCCATGGCGCCCTCCATCGAGGGCTGAGGCTCACCCCCCGGAGACCCCCAGTTCGGCCTCCGACAGATCGGCATCGTCGAGGGTGCGCCCGTCCAGCCACCCCATCGGCATGACCACCTTGCGCCGGGGACTGCCCTGGCGTCCGCGCGGACGTCCGAGCTCCTTCACCGGGAAGGGCGCGTCGGCGTCGAGGGTGGCCAGCAGGGAGTCCAGCTCCTCGAAGGTGGAGATGGTGCCCAGGGCGTGCCGGGTCGTCCCGCCGACCGGGTAGCCCTTGAGGTACCAGGCCATGTGCTTGCGCATGTCGACCAGTCCGTGCGGACCCTCGTAGCGGACCAGCAGCTCGGCGTGACGACGGATCATCGCGGCGACCTCGCCCAGGGTCGGCAGGGTCCGGGTCCGCTCGCCGGCGAAGGCGTCGGCCAGATCACGGAACAGCCAGGGCCGTCCCAGGCAGCCGCGCCCGACCTCCACCCCGGCGCAGCCGGTGCGGCGAACCATCTCCAGGGCGTCGGAGGCCTCCCAGATGTCGCCGTTGCCGAGCACCGGGACGTCGACCGCCTCGACCAGCCGGGCGATCGCATCCCAGTGGGAGTGGCCGGCGTAGGCCTCGGCGACCGTGCGGGCGTGCAGACAGACCGCTGCCGCCCCGGCGTCTGCGGCCAGCCGGGCCGAGTCCAGATAGGTGATGTGGTCCTCGTCGATCCCGATTCGGGTCTTGACGGTGACCGGCACCCCGTGCCGGTCACCGGCCTCGACGGCAGCCCCGACCACCGCGGAGAACCGGTCGCACTTCCAGGGAAGCACTCCCCCGCCGCCCTTGCGGGTCACCTTGGGGACCGGGCAGCCGAAGTTGAGATCGACGTGGTTGACCCCGAACTGCTCGCACAGGATCTCGGTGGCCTCCCCGATCATCGCCGGGTCGACCCCGTACAGCTGGACCGAACGGACCTTCTCGACATCGGCGAACCGCAGCATCTCGGCGGTCTTGTGGTCCCCGTAGACCAGCCCGCGGGAGGTGATCATCTCGCACACGTAGAGTCCCGCACCCTGCTCGGCGCACAGCTGACGGAAGGCGGCGTTGGTCACCCCGGCCATCGGGGCGAGCACCACGGGGGTGTCGACGACCACCCGACCGCCCGAGGGCGCGGTGAGGACAAGAGGAGGGACAACAGGCACCGGGTCATGCTACCCGGCACCGCGGGCCGGCTCAGTCGTCCCTGTTGCGCCCCCGCAGGCCGGCGCGCAGCCGCTCCCGGTTGACCGTGGCCACCGCGGCCAGCGGAATCCCGGCCGGGCACACCCTGGCGCACTCCCCGTACAGCGAACAGGGGCCGAACTGCTCGTCGAGGGCGTCAACCATCCGGCGCGCCCGTCGTCCGCGCTCCTGACGGCCCTGGGGCATCCTGGCCAGATGGGCCAGCTCCGCCCCGGCGAAGAGCATTGCCGCGCCGTTGGGGCAGGCCGCCACGCACGCCCCGCAGCCGATGCAGGCGGCGAAGTCGAGGGCCTCCTCGGCCTCGTGGTGGGACTGGGGGGCGGCGTCGGCGTCGGCGGCGGTCCCGGTCATCACCGCGACCGTCCCGCCGGCGCGCACCAGGGAGTCCAGTCCGGAGCGGTCCACCGCCAGGTCCCGGATCACAGGGAAGGCGGCGGCCCGGAACGGCTCCAGCCGGAAATGGCTGACGCCGGGGAAGGCCCGCAGGTGCTGGCGGCAGGCCGGGGTGTGGGGCACCGGGCCGTGCGGTGTCCCGTTGACGAGGAACCCGCAGGACCCGCAGACCCCCTCACGACAGTCGGACTCGAAGACCACCGGTTCCCCGCCCTGCTCGATGATCTGGTCATTGAGTCGGTCGAGGAGCTCCAGCAGGCTCATCTCGGCGGTGGCGTCCTCCACGGTGTGGTGCTCGAAACGTCCGGACGCGCGGGGGCCGTCCTGACGCCAGACCTCCAGTGTCACTCTCATCGGTAGTCCCTCACCTGCAGCTTGATCAGCGAGAAGTCCAGGGGCTCGCTGTGGCGGACATGGTCACCCTCGGGGGTCGTCTCCCAGGCCGAGACGCTGCGCCAGTGGTCGTCGTCGCGGCGGGCCTCGCCGTCCTCGGTGGCGTACTCGGTGCGGAAGTGTGCGCCGGCCGACTCCCGGCGGTCCAGGGCGTCCAGGATCATCGTCTCGCCGAGCTCGATGAAGTCGGCGACCCGCCCGGCCCTCTCCAGCTCCTGGTTGAGCCGGTCGCCCTCACCGACGACCAGGACGTCCTGCCAGAACTCGGTGCGCAGCGCGCGGACCTTCTCCAGACCCTCCATCAGCCCCTGCTCGTCGCGGCTGACCCCGCAGTGGGCGTAGAGGATGTCGCCGAGTCGGCGGTGGAACCACTCGGGCCGGTGGTGGCCGCCGACCGCCAGCAGCCGCTCGACCCGGCGTCTCACCTGGTCGGCGGTGGCGAGAGCCTCGGCGGAGTCGACCGGGAGCACCGGCTCTCCGACCAGACCGGCCAGGTAGTTCGGCACCGACAGGGGCAGGGTGAACCAGCCGTCCACCGATGCCGACAGCAGCGAGTTGGCTCCCAGTCGGTTGGCGCCGTGGTAGTTGTTGGAGGCCTCCCCGCCCACGAACAGGCCGGGGATGGTGGTCATCTGGTCGTAGTCGACCCACAGCCCGCCCATCGTGAAGTGGGCTCCCGGCGCGATCCTCATCGGCACCCGGTAGGGATCCTCCCCGGTGGCGTCCAGGTACATCGAGAACAGGTTCCCGTAGCGCTCGGCGATGGTCTCCCGACCCAGCCGGGCGATGGCGTCGCGGAAGTCCAGGTAGACCGAGTTGTGCAGCGGTCCGACGCCGTGGCCGGAGTCGATCTGGCTCCGGGCGTTGCGGGAGGCGACGTCGCGGGGGGTGAGGTTGCCGAAGGCCGGGTAGCGCCGTTCCAGGTAGTAGTCGCGCTCCGCCTCGGGAATGTCGTTGGGCGGCCGGTCGTCACCGGGGCGCGCGGGCACCCAGATCCGACCGTCGTTGCGCAGCGACTCGCTCATCAGTGTGGTCTTGGACTGCCATGTCGAGCTCACCGGCAGGGCGGTGGGATGGAACTGGACGAAGCAGGGACTGGCGAAGTAGGCGCCGCGACGGTGCGCCCGCCAGGTGGCGGTGGCGTTGGAGTTCATCGCCAGGGTGGACCAGTGGTAGACCGACCCGTACCCGCCGCTGCACAGGATGACGGCGTGGCCGGTCCAGGTGCTGATCTGCCCGGTGAGCAGGTCGCGGGTGACGATTCCCTGGGCGCGTCCGTCGGCCACCACCAGATCGAGCATCTCGGTGCGGGTGTGCATGTGCACGGTGCCGGCGTCCACCTGCTCCTGGAGGGCCTGGGCGCAGGCCACCTCGAGCTGCTGTCCGGTCTGGCCGCGGGTGTAGTAGGTCCGTGACACCTGCACCCCGCCGAAGGAGCGGGTGGCCAGCTGGCCGCCGTACTCGCGGGCGAAGGGGGCGCCGATCGCGTACATGTGGTCGATGACGCGCACCGACTCGGTGCCCAGTCGCACCGCGTCGGCCTCCCGTCCGCGGTAGTCCCCGCCCTTGACGGTGTCGGTGACGAAGCGGATCAGGGAGTCGCCGTCGACCTTCCTGGCGCGGGCGGCGTTGATCCCTCCCTGGGCGGCCACCGAGTGGGCGCGACGCGGCGAGTCGTGGAAGCTGAAGCACTCGACCCGGTAGCCGAGCTGTCCCAGGCTGGCGGCGGCCCCGGCACCGGCCAGTCCGGTCCCGACGACGATCACCGTCATCTTGCGGCGGTTGGCGGGGTTGACCAGCCGGTACTGGTCCTGACGCCGCTGCCAGGCGGTCAGCGGATCGCCGGGCGGGGCGTGGCCGTCCAGTTCGGTCCCGATCCGGTATCCGGCGACGGGCTGGTCGGCAGGTGCTGGGCCGGTCATGAGATCACCCCGGTGAGAATGAGGATCGGCAGGGTTCCGTTGCCGATGACGACGGCCAGTGCGACGAGCAGACCGACCAGCAGCCAGATCCGGCGAAGCCGGGGGCCGGTGCCGCCCAGATCGTTGATGACGTTCCAGATCCCCTGGGCCAGATGGACCCCGATCACCAGCATCATGAGGCTGTAGTAGATCGCCATCGGCGGCCGGGAGAGGCTGGCCACCAGGTTCTGGTAGGCGTGGACGTCGACGTCGGCGGGTCCGGTCCTCACCGGCGCCCGGAAGCTCGAGGACTCCAGCCCGGCGCCCAGGGTGAGGTCCAGCAGGTGGACCACGACGAAGCCCAGCAGCAGGATCCCGGAGAGCAGCATGGTCCGCGCCCCCCAGGTGAGGCCGGCCATCCCGCGGCGCCGGTGCCCTCCCCGGCTGCGCCGACCCCGCCACCAGATCAGCACTCCCGCCCAGACGTGGGCGACCAGGCAGCCGAGCAGGACGATCCGCAGGATCCACAGCACCCCCTCGTAGGGGATCAGGGGGTGGGCCAGCACGCGCAGGAAGCGGGCGTAGGAGTTGAACTCCTCGGGCCCCATCAGCGCCTTGAGATTGCCGATCATGTGGACCAGGACGAACAGCGCGAAGATCGTGCCGGTCACCGCCATGACGACCTTGAGGGTGACATTGGAGGGTCTGAGCCTGGCGTGCCGCACGGTGACGACGGCGTCCCCCTGCGCTGCGGGCTCGTCGGTTCTGCTGGCTGTCCGGTCAGTGACGCTCATGACCTCGCTCCGTTCCAGGCCGGGTCCGCCAACCCTATCGGAGGGCTTTGCCGGCCGGGCGCCGGGGCCTCATCGGATGGTTGGCGCGGGGTCCCCCTCAGTGGTGGAAGGCGGGGGCGTGGCCGACCCTGGGCATCGGGGAGTCCAGCGAGTCGAGATAGTCGACCTCGTCCCGCAGATCGGCCAGGAAGGCGTCGGCCAGATCCTGGCTGAACCCGTTGCGCACCACGATCCGCTGGACAGTGAGATCGGTGAGGTCGGCGGGCATCGGGTAGGCGGGCACCAGCCATCCCTTCATCCGCAGCCGGTCCCCCAGGTGGTGGAGATCCCAGTTCTCGGTGTGGCCCGGGCGCAGGCTCCAGGCGAAGACCGGGATGTCGGATCCGTCGTTCCACAGCTGGAAGGCCGGCATCACGCCGATCTGGGCGGCCAGCCCCGTGGCGACGTCACTGGAGGTCTGCTGGACGCGCCGGAAACCCTCGAACCCGAGCCTCAGGAACATGTAGTACTGCAGCAGGACCTGGGCCCCGGGCCGCGAGAAGTTCAGCGCGAAGGTGGGCATGTTGCCGCCGAGGTAGCTCACCGTGAAGACGAGGTCATCGGGCAGGTACTGGCTGTCGCGCCAGACCACCCATCCCAGGCCCGGGTAGACCAGCCCGTACTTGTGGCCGGAGGTGTTGATCGACACCACCCGGTCCACCCGGAAGTCCCACTCCAGATCCGGCTGGAGGAAGGGGGGCGATCATCGCCCCGGAGGCGCCGTCGACGTGGATCCTGACGTCCAGCCCGGTGCTCTCCTGGATGGCGTCCAGAGCCGCCGAGATCTCGGCCACCGGCTCGTACATGCCGGTGTAGGTGACCCCCATGATGGCCACCACGCCGATGGTGTGGTCATCGACGTACTCGTCCAGCCGGTGGCCGTCCAGCACCTTGTGGTCGGCCGAGACGGGCACCTGGCGCATCTCGACGTCCCAGTAGTTGCAGAACTTCTCCCAGCACACCTGGACCGCGCTGGACATCACCAGATTGGGTCGGTCCGCGCTCCTGCCGGCCGCTCTGCGGGCGTGGGTCCAGCGACGTTTGAGGGCCAGCCCGGCGAGCATGCAGGCCTCCGAGGAGCCGATGGTCGAGGTGCCCGGGCAGCGCTGAGGATCGGGGGCGTGCCACAGGTCGGCCAGCATCCTGGCGCACCTGGTCTCGATCTCGGCGGTGCGCGGGTACTCGTCCTTGTCGATCATGTTCTTGTCGGCGGCCTCGAGGTAGAGGCGGTTGGCGTCGTCGTCCATCCAGGTGCCGACGAAGGTGGCCAGGTTGAGCCGTGCGTTGCCGTCGAGCATCGCCTCGTCGTGGACGATCTGGTAGGCCGTCTCGGGCAGACTCTCCTGGCGCGGGAGCCGGAATCGCGGGAGCTCGGTGGTCTCCCCGGGTCGAGCGAAGACCGGATTGAGGGCGACCGACTCCTCGTCGGGACGCGGGACCTCGGCTGCCTGTCTGCGGGACGGTCCCGAATACTCCTTCCCGGTGGTGCCCGTCCCGATGTGTGCTGGCCCGGTGTGTGCTGACATGGCGGCCCCTTCGCGACGCGTGATCGACTGCCCCCATCCTCACACTGTCGGGTTCCTGCCGGGGCCGAGGACGGCGAATGGGTCGGTGACCCGATAGCTGTCCTCGGTGAACCGCCAGGTGCTGGGCGGCCGACCGCCCCTGGCGCCGGCCTCCCCGAGGGTCCCGACCCGTGCGATCTGACCCCGGCGGCGCAGCACCCGCGACAGATTGGTGACGTCGATCTCGCGTCCGAGGACCGCCTCGTAGATGCCGCGCAGGGTGGCCATCGTGAACTCCGGCGGAGCCAGGGCGAGGGCGATATTGGTGTAGGACACCTTCCCGCGCAGCCGGTCGACCGCCTGGCCGACCACCAGATGGTGATCGAAGGCCAGATCGGGCAGCTCGGCGACGGCTGTCCAGCGCGCTCCCGACTCGCGGGGCCGGGCGTCCTCCCAGGGCACCAGCCCGAGGTACGCGGTGGCGATGGTCCGCTCGAAGGGATCGCGCCCGGGATCGGACAGGGTGGCCAACTGCTCGCAGTGCCTCAGCGTCTCCAGGCCCAGCTGTTCCCGAAGATGGCGGGCCAGGGCCTCCTCCATCGTCTCGGTGACCTCGACCGGCCCGCTCGGCAGCGCGAACTTCCCGGCGAAGGGCTCGCGGTCCCGGCGTCTCACCAGGACCTGCAGCTCCGCCGGACGACCCGGCGATCCCACCGGGCCGGCCCGCAGCACCACCCCCAGCACCTCGTGGCGATACTTGGCCACTCCCCGCTGGTCCCGCAATGGTGCCCTCATCACGTGGGGCATGTTACAGTTCCCCTGTTTTCGACTGATCGTCGATAACTTTTCGACTACCAGTCTTCAACATGTCTCCCGCATCTCTCCCTCAACTCTCCAGAATCGGAGTGCCGATGACCACCACACCGTCCGCGACCGGATCAGCGCCGACCCGCTCACCCCTCCCAGGTTGCGCCGACCTCCTCACCGACGACACGACAGACCGCACCGCCGGGTTCGACGAGTGGGCCGATCAGGTCCGCACCGCCGCCCGCGCCCAGAACGCCGTGATCCTGGCCCACAACTACCAGCACCCCGACATCCAGGACGTCGCCGACCACGTCGGGGACTCGCTGGCGCTGTCACGGATCGCCGCTCGGACCGACTCCTCGACCATCGTCCTGGCCGGCGTCCACTTCATGGCCGAGACGGCCAAGATCCTGTCCCCCGACAAGCGCGTCCTCATTCCGGACGCGCGGGCCGGGTGCTCGCTGGCCGACTGCATCACCGCCGAGCAGGTGCGCGACTGGAGGGCCCAGTACCCGGGCGCGGTGGTGGTGAGCTATGTCAACACCACCGCCGCGGTGAAGGCCGAGAGCGACATCTGCTGCACCTCCTCGAATGCGGTGGAGGTGGTCCGCTCGATCCCCTCCGCCACCGATGTGCTGTTCTGCCCCGACCAGTTCCTCGGCGCCCATGTGCGCCGCACCCTGCACCGCGACAACGTCCACACCTGGATGGGCGAGTGCCACGTGCACGCCGACATCTCTCCGGACAGCCTCATCGAGAGGGTCCACGCCAACCCCGGGGCCGATCTCTTCGTGCACCCCGAGTGCGGGTGCACCACCAGCGCCCTGTGGCTGGCGGGGCGTGGAGAGCTACCCGCCGAGCGCACCCACATTCTGTCCACCGGCCAGATGCTCACCGCGGCGAGAACCACTGGTGCCAGCACTGTTCTGGTGGCCACCGAGGTCGGGATGCTGCACCAGCTGCGACAGGCCAACCCGCGGGCCAGCTTCCAGCCGGTCAACGCCGGGGCGATCTGCCCCTTCATGCGGATGACCACCCGGGACAAGCTGCTGCGCTGCCTCCAGGAGGGCCGCGACGAGGTCCTGGTCGACCCGGTGATCGCCGCCCGGGCGCGACTGGCCGTCGAGCGGATGATTGCCATCGGCAGCACCGGGGGCCGGCGATGACCTCCCCCTCCGGCACTCAGTTGTTCCCGGGCTCCCCCGGCTCGTCTGCCTCCCCCGCCTCGTCTTCAGCCCGTGCCTCGTCTGCCTCCCCTGCCGGCGCCGGTGCGGGCCGGCGCTGCGACGTCGTGGTGGTCGGCACAGGGGCCGCCGGACTGTCGACCGTCCTGGGACTGCTGGCCTTGGGACTCGAGGTCGCCGTCGTCACCCGGGCAGGACTGACCGACTCCTCGACGGACTGGGCCCAGGGCGGTCTGGCCGCGGTCTGGGCGGCCGGCGACAGCACCGGGGCGCACCGGTCCGACACCCTGGCAGCCGGAGCAGGGCTGTGCGGGCGGCAGGCCGTCGCCGAACTGGTCGACGGCGCCCCCGGCGCCGTGCGTCGACTCATCGATCTGGGCGCCCGCTTCGACACCGACTCCCTGGGGCGTATCGACCTGCATCTGGAGGGCGGCCACCACGCCCGCCGGATCCTGCACGCCGGCGGGGACCAGTCCGGTCACGAGGTGGAGCGGACCCTGAGCAGCGCTCTGGACAGCGCCCTCGCCGCCTCGGGTGCGGGAGAGCGCCTGCAGATGCTGTCGGGCACCCGGCTGATCGACGTCCTCACCGACTCTCAGGGCCGCGCCTGCGGAGTCTCGGTGCTGGAGGCCGACGGCGGAACCGCACGGATCGGAGCTCGGGCGGTGGTGCTGGCCACCGGTGGGATCGGCCAGCTGTGGCCGACCACCACCAATCCCCCGGTCGCCACCGGGGACGGCCTGGCCGCCGCCCTGAGGGCCGGGGCAGTGTGTCGCGACGCCGAGTTCATGCAGTTCCACCCGACCATCCTGGTGGTTCCCCCCGCCCGTCGGATCCCCGGCGACCGCGGTGTGCTGATCTCCGAGGCGGTTCGTGGAGAGGGGGCATTCCTGGTCGACGGGAGCGGACGCCGGGTGATGACCGGGGTCCACCCGCTCGCCGATCTGGCACCCCGCGACGTCGTCTCCGCGGCCGAGCAGATGCGGATGATCGCCACCGGGGAGGACCATCTGTTCCTCGACGCGACCTCCTTCGGGTCCCAACGCTGGGAGCGGTCCTTCCCCTCGATCCTCCAGATGTGCCGCGAGCGTGGGATCGACCCGGTGGTCGAACCGATCCCGGTGCGCCCCGGGGCCCACTACCACTGCGGCGGAGTAGCGGCGACGATGACCGGGCTGACCGGCGTGCCCGGACTCAGAGCCGTCGGCGAGGTCGCCTGCACCGGGGTTCAGGGGGCGAACAGGCTGGCCTCCAACTCCCTCACCGAGGCCCTGGTGATGGGCGAGAGAACGGCCGCGGACCTGGCCGGATGGCTGTCCTCGGCGCCCGCAGCGGGGCCGGCCGTCGAGCGGGCGGCCGCCCGACTGGTCGATCACCGCGAGATCGACCCGATACGAGCGGTGATGGAGCGCGACGTGTCGGTGATGCGGGATGCCGACGGTCTGAGACGGGCTCTGGGCCGGCTGGACGCCACCGCCGGTGCCGACCGTCTCGACGACCTCGTCCTGACAGCGACCAACCTCGCCCTGGTGGGACGGCTGGTGGCCGGTGCGGCCACGATGCGCACGGAGTCGCGGGGCTGTCATCGTCGCCTGGACATCCCCGAGCGGTCGGACGCCTGGCGTCTCCACATCGACACCCGGATGGACTCCTGCGGCGGCCTCGTCCTCACCCGTACCGAACCCGGCACCGACCGTCACGGCGGCCGCGACCAGGAGGCGGCATGACCCTCCGTACTCCCCCTGCCTCCGCAGGTTCCGCTGAGTCCGCAGGTTCCAATGAGCCCACCGCGTTCACAGACTTGGTCGTGTCCGCATGCTCCGCTGAGCTGCCGGGCACCGCTGACTCTCCTGATCCCGCCGCACCTGCCCTGCCGGCCGACCTTCTCGACACCATCGGAGCACTCGGACTGGAGACCGACCTCCTCATCGAGATCACCGACCGAGCTCTGGACGAGGACCTGTCCTGGGGCCCGGACGTCACCTCCGACGCCATCTTCGACGCCGATCAGCGCGGCCGCGCACGAATGGTGTCCAGGGCCGAGGGCTGCCTGGCGGCGGTGCCGGTGGCCTCACTGGTGCTCCACCTGATGGCTGCCCGCAACCACGATCGCGCGCGGAGCACCATCCTGATGTCCGACGGGTCGCGGGTCCATCCGGGCGACATCGTCCTGGAGGTCGAGGCGCCGCTGCGCACCCTGCTGACCGCTGAGCGCACGATGCTCAATCTGGTCGGGCAGCTGTCGGGAGTGGCGACCGCGACGGCGGCCTGGGCCGATGCCCTGGCCGGATCCGGGACCCGGGTGCGCGACACCCGCAAGACCGTCCCGGGGCTGCGCGTCCTGCAGAAGTACGCGGTGCGCTGCGGCGGCGGGGTCAACCACCGGATGGGACTGGGAGACGCGGCGCTCATCAAGGACAACCACATCGCGGCCGCCGGATCGGTGCGGGCGGCGCTGGCGGCGGTGCGCACCAGCGCCCCGGGACTGGACTGCGAGGTCGAGTGCGACACCCTCGCACAGGTCTGCGAGGCGGTCTCGGCCGGGGCCGGACTGATCCTGCTGGACAACATGTCGGTCGACCAGATGAGACGGGCGGTCGCTGTGGCCCGACCCGCCGGAGTGCTCACCGAGGCATCGGGCGGACTCCAGCTGAAGGACGCCACGGCGGTGGCGGCCACCGGCGTCGACTATGTCGCAGTCGGCGCACTCACCCACTCTCCGGCGGTGCTGGACCTGGGTCTGGACCTGGTCTGAGACAGACCCCGGAAGCACCGGGACACCATCCCCGGACGACGACTCCCCAGTGCCACCCCGGACGGCGAGGGGCCCCGGAACGCCTGGTCGGCGTCCCGGGGCCCCGGCGGGTGCCCGCAGTGGTGCGGCTGCTGTCAGCAGCCGATGAGGCGAGCTCCGAGATAGGACTCCACCTGATCGATGGCGACCCGTTCCTGGCTCATGGTGTCGCGATCACGGATCGTCACGGCGTCGTCCTCGAGAGTGTCGAAGTCGACGGTGAGGCAGAACGGAGTGCCGATCTCGTCCTGACGGCGGTACCGCTTGCCGATCGCCTGGGCGTCGTCGAAGTCGACGTTCCAGTGCTTGCGCAGGGTCGCGGCGAGGTCGCGGGCCTTGGGCGAGAGGTCGGAGTTGCGGCTCAGCGGCAGCACGGCCGCCTTGACCGGGGACAGCCGCCTGTCGAGCTTGAGCACGGTGCGCTTGTCGACGCCGCCCTTGGTGTTGGGGGCCTCGTCCTCGGTGTAGGCGTCGACCATGAAGGCCATCAGCGACCTGGTGAGGCCGGCCGCGGGCTCGATGACGTAGGGCAGGTACCGCTTGTTCTCCTTCTGGTCGAAGTAGGACAGGTCCTTGCCGGAGTGCTTCGAGTGGGTCGACAGGTCGAAGTCGGTGCGGTTGGCGATACCCTCCAGCTCGCCCCAGTCGGAACCGATGAAACCGAACTTGTACTCGATGTCGACGGTCCGCTTGGAGTAGTGGGAGAGCTTCTCCTTGGGGTGCTCGAAGTGACGCAGGTTGGCCCGATCGATACCCAGGTCGACGTACCAGTCGGTCCGGTGGCCGATCCAGTACTCGTGCCAGTCCTCATCGGTGCCGGGCACGACGAAGAACTCCATCTCCATCTGCTCGAACTCGCGGGTGCGGAAGATGAAGTTTCCGGGAGTGATCTCGTTGCGGAAGGACTTGCCGGTCTGGGCGATCCCGAACGGCGGCTTCTTGCGGGCGCTGTTCACCACGTTCTGGAAGTTGATGAAGATGCCCTGGGCGGTCTCGGGACGCAGGTAGTGCAGCCCGGCCTCGTCCTGGACCGGACCGAGGTAAGTCTTCAGCATCATGTTGAAGTCCCGCGGCTCGGTCCACTGCCCCTTGGTGCCGCAGTTGGGGCAGTTCACCTCGGAGAGCTTCACGGAGTCGGGGTCGTCGACGCCGTGCTTGTTGGCGTACATCTCCTGGAGGTGATCGGCGCGCATCCGCTTGTGGCAGGACAGGCACTCGGTCAGCGGGTCGTTGAACACCCCGACGTGACCCGAGGCGATCCACACCTCCTTGGGGAGGATGACCGAGGAGTCCAGGCCCACGATGTCGTCGCGGCTGGTCACCATGGACCGCCACCACTGACGCTTGATGTTCTCCTTGAGCTCGACCCCGTACGGACCGTAGTCCCAGGCGGCCCGGGAGCCGCCGTAGATCTCGCCGCAGGGGAACACGAAGCCGCGGCGCTTGCACAGATTGGTGACGTTGTCGAGAGTGCTAGTGGAGGCCAAGGCCGTCCCTTTCTTCCAAGTCCTCATTGGAGTGGGCACCAGGATGGCGTCCACGCAATGGCCCACACTACCGGTCCGGGGCGATCGACTGGCCGCCTCGGACCGGAGTCCTCGGCCATCGGGGCCCCGCCGCGCTAGATTGACGGTGTTCACGTGTCCATGACAGAGGTGATGATCCGTGTCGAACCCGGCGGCAAGCCCCGTCAAGCGCACCACCCGGCAGCGTGTCGCCATCAACGATCTGTTCGACGGCGAGCGTGCCTTCCTCACGGCCCAGCAGGTCCATGAGGAGCTGCGCGAGCGCGGCGTCAAGGTCGGACTCGCGACGGTCTACCGCAATCTCCAGGCGATGAGCGAGGAGGGCGAGCTGGACACCATCCGCGCCGAGGACGGCGAGATGGCGTACCGACGTTGCTCCTCCTCACACCACCACCACCTGGTGTGCCGCCAGTGCGGCAAGGTGGTCGAGATCGGCCAGGACCAGATGATCGAGTCCTGGGCGTCCGCGGTCGCTGCTCGTCACGGGTTCAGCGAGACCGGCCACGAACTGGAGCTCTTCGGGCTGTGCGCCGAGTGCTCGAGGGAGAATTCCTGAGACACCGCTCACGCAGCCTCCGGAGCGTCAATCAGCGTCATCGAGAACAGCGCCCCGGACGCACTCGTGGAGCGCCCATGAAGGTGTCGAAGCCGCCCTTGGTGATAATGCGCACCAGATGCATCTCGGGGTTCTGGTTTCCGGCTCATCCGAATCCAGGGTGTGGTCGGGGTCTGAACCCGCCGGTCTCGAGCAGGGATCTGGCGATGTAGTTGGTCAGGTTGCGGAACCCCAGCGCCGAGCCGCGCAGGTGCTCGAGCCTGCCGTTGATCGCCTCGGTGGGCCCGTTGGAGGTGCTGGGCCGGTCGAAGTAGGCCAGGACGTCGGCGGCGCGCTTCTTCAGCGTCCTGCCGAGCTTGGTGATCTCGACCAGGGCCTTGGGGACGCCGGTGCTGATCGAGTCGATGAGCCGGGCCATCAGCTCGCGGCCGTGGCGCCGGTTCTCGTGGCGGTAGGCGGCGATCATGGGCTGGTAGACGCTCCAGGTGACCTCGACCTCGACGTGGGCGTCGTCGGCGAACAGGGTGTCCAGTCGGTCCTTCTGCTTGTCGTTGAGCAGGTCGGCGCCGGTGGACAGGGTCCGGCGGGCCGAGTAGAGCGGGTCGCCGGCACGGCCGCGGTGGCCGTGCAGATCCTGTTGGATTCGACGGCGGCACCGGTCGAGGGCCTCGCCAGCGAGCCTGGTGACGTGGAAGGGATCTAGCACGGTGACCACGTCGGGCAGTTCCTCGACGGCGGCGGTCTTGAACCCGGTGAAGCCGTCCATCGCGACCACCTCCACGCCGTCGCGCCACTCCTGCGGGCGGTCGGCCAGCCAGGTCTTGAACGCCTGCTTGGAGCGTCCTTCGACCATGTCCAGCAGCCGTGCCGGGCCGGTGCCATCTCGCACTGGGGTGAGGTCGATGATCACGGTGACGTACCTGTCGCCGCGACGGGTGTGGCGCCACACGTGCTCATCGACCCCGACGACCTTCACCCCCTCGAAGCGGTGCTCCTCGTCGATCAGCACCCGCTTGCCCTCGGCCAGAACGGCGTCGTGGGCGGTGTCCCAGGCCACCCCGAGCCCCTCGGCGACCCGAGCCACGCTCAGGTGGCGCACCACGATCCCTTCCAGCGCCCACCGCAGAGCGCGCCGAGACAACTCGGCCCGGGGCTCGGCCGCGGCGGTGGTGTCCTGGCGCCACACATACCCGCAGCCGCTGCAGCGGTAACGGCGCACGACGACCTCCAGCGTCGTGGGCCGCCAGCCCAGTGGTTCGTGGGCAAGCCGTCGGACCACGGTGTCACGTGGTCTCCCTTCGCAGCCGCAGCGCCGGCACCACTGGTCGGGCTCGACCACCTGGCAGGCCAATACGGCACGATCCGGCTCGAGTCGCTGCCCGGTGACAACGAGGCCGAGTTCGTCGAGGCGGCAGAAGGCAGTCAGGTCGGGGCTGGCGAACGCATCAGCGCGCCCGCCGACGGTAGCGTCGTGCACGTCGAGGTCTTTCGGGCTGAGTGTGTAGGAGCTCTCATCCTCTGGAGACCTCGACCTCTATCCGGCCACCGACGCGCCGGCCCGCCGCGAGACGTGCGCTACACCCTCATCTGGGAAGAGCCCGGAAAGCGCCTCTTGACGACCCCGCGGGTGACGCCCTTCCAGTCGGTGTTGTCGGTGGCGATGGTGCCCCGTGTGGTGTCCCTGTAGCCGGCCTCGTCGATGTGGGTGGCCTGGCGCGTGGTGTAGTTCCACGGCGCGCTGCTGGCTTCGGAGGTTCGCGGGGCAGCCGCTTCGGGGGCGGGCTCTTGGCGCTCGGGCTGGACGGCCGACGCTTCGGCCTTGGGCTGGACGGCGGGCGCGGGGGTCTGCGGGGTGAACGGGCTGCTTCCTGTGTCGATGGTGTAGCCGTCGACGGAGGTGTAGTCGCGCATGGTTCCTTCTTGGGTTGATCGTTCTAGCGAATGGGTTGGGGTTGGACGTTCGCGGGGGCGGTCGCCCGGGGTCGTGTGGTTGGCCGGGTCACTGGGTGGGTGGTGTGGTGATGGGCGCTCCTGTGGGGGTGAGAAGGCTGGTCAGTGCTGGCTGTCGACGGGGTAGCGTTTGCGCAGCCAGAGGCTGATGTAGACGAGTCCGATGAGGGCCGGGACCTCGATCAGGGGGCCGACGACGCCGGCGAGGGCTTGGCCGGAGGTGACACCGAAGGTGGAGATGGCGACGGCGATGGCGAGTTCGAAGTTGTTGCCGGCGGCGGTGAAGGCGAGGGTGGTGGTGCGTTCGTAGCCCAGGTGCAGACTCCGTCCGAGCAGGTGGCCGATGCCCCACATGACCGCGAAGTAGACCAGGAGCGGCAGGGCGATGCGGACGACGTCGAGGGGGCGGCTGGTGATCTGTTCGCCCTGCAGGGCGAACAGCACGACGATGGTGAACAGAAGCCCGTACAGCGCCCAGGGGCCGATCTTCGGCAGGAAGCTGTGCTCGTAGGTTTCGCGGCCCCAGGCGTTCTCGCCCAGGGTGCGTGTCAGGTATCCGGCGACCAGCGGGATGCCGAGGAAGATCAGGACGCTCTTGGCGATCTGCCAGGCGGAGACGTTCAGGCTGGTCTGCTCGAGGCCGAGCCAGGAGGGCAGGGCGGACAGGTAGAACCAGCCGAGCGCGGCGAAGGCGACGACTTGGAAGATCGAGTTGATCGCGACGAGCACGGCGGCCGCTTCGCGGTCACCGCAGGCCAGGTCGTTCCAGATGATGACCATGGCGATGCAGCGCGCGAGCCCGACGATGATCAGGCCGGTGCGGTAGGTGGGCAGGTCGGCGAGGAAGGTCCATGCCAGCGTGAACATCACAAAGGGACCGACGACCCAGTTCAGCAGCAGGCTGGAGACCAGCATGCTGCTGAACTGGGTCGTCGGTCCCGAGCCGGTCGTATCGGACCTTGGCGAGCACCGGGTACATCATCACGAGCAGCCCGATGCTGATGGGCAGCGAGACGCCGTCCACCTCGACGGCGGCCAGCGCCGTGCCGATGCCGGGGACGACACGGCCCAGCAGGAGCCCGACGACCATGGCCGCGAGGATCCACACGGGCAGGTAGCGATCGAGCGTGGACAGCTGCTGCGCCACGGGCGTCCGGGTCGGTGTGGACGGTGGTTCGGTGGTGATTACGGCCATGACTACCTCACATTGACGATCATCGATATGAACGTCCTCATCATATAGACAACCGTCAATATGACAAGTCACGGGGTGTTCGTCGTCGAGATTCAACCCTTTCGGGTGCGTCGGGGTGCGGCCGTGGAGCTAGGCCGGGTGGAGGTCACCTGTCATGGCGGGGGTGGGGATGGCTTGGCGGCGGCGTGCTGACGATTGGCCCGTCGGGGGTGTGGGCGGGTGGTGAGCGCGCGCTGAGGAGCGCCCCCGGGGTTCACGCTCGGCGGGGGCGCTCATTACTGCAAGGGGTCAGGGTTGGGTGCGAGTGCTCGCTGGCTGGTGCTGGGTCACCCATGCCTGCGCGGCGATCTGGATGGCGTCCCAGGGCGAGCCCAGCGGCGGTGTGTAGGCGAGGTCGAGGTCATTGATGTCGGCCACGTCCATGCCGTGGAAGAGCGCGGTGGCGTAGGTGTCGACCCGCTTGGCGGTCTCGGTGGTCAGGTGCCCGACGAGCTGGGCACCTAGCAGCCTGCCGGTGGCGCGGTCGCCGGTGATGCGGATGGTAATGGGGTGGGATCCCGGGTAGTAGGCCTTGTGGTCGTCGGGCGCCGAGGTGGTGCTGGCGGGGTCGAACCCGGCGGCGATGGCTTCGTGCTCCCGCAGCCCGGTGCGGGCTGCGACCAGGTCGAACACCTTGAGCACCTGGGTGCCGATGCTGCCCGCGAATCGGGCGTTGCCGCCCAGCGCGTTCTCGCCGGCGACCCGTCCCTGTTTGTGGGAGGTGGTGCCCAGTGGGAGGTAGGTGGTGCCGAGCAGGCGATGGTGGGTGGCCACGCAGTCGCCGGCGGCCCACACGTGTGGCAGGCCGGTGGCCATCGTCTCGTCGACGAGCACCGCACCGCGGGGCCCTGTCTGGGCTCCAGATCGGACGAGCAGGTCGGTCTCGGGGGTGACACCGACCACGACCAGAACGAGGTCCACATCCCACGACAGGGCTTCGCCGTCTCTGGCCTGACCGGTCACGTGCAGGCCGTCAGCACCCTTGGCTATGCCGGTGACGCTCGTACCGGTGTGGATATCGACCCCGTGCCGCACGAGTTCGGCATGGACGAGGGTACCGAGTTCGGGGTCGAGGGTGGACAGTACCTCGGGGGCGGCCTCGACCTGGGTGACGTGGATGCCGCGGGTGGTGAGGCCTTCGGCCATCTCCAGGCCGATGTAGCCGGCGCCGACAACCAAGGCGGTGCGCGGCTGCAGCTTCTCGAGGGAGTCGCCCAGGGCGAAGGTGTCGCCCATGGAGTGCAACAGGTGGACGCCGTCGGCGGCGCCGAGGGTGTCGAGTCCGGTGATCGGGGGACGCACGGGCCGGGCGCCGGTGCCGACCACCAGCGCGTCGTAGTCGACCAGGGCGGGGGTGTCGTCGGGTCCGATGGCCTCGAGCTGACGGGCGTCGACGTCGATGCGGGTGGCGCGCGTGTCGAGCAGCAGGTGCAGGCCCGCGGCCTCCAGGTCGGCGCGGGTGCGGTGTGCCAGGTGGTGCCAGTCTCCGACCTCGCCGGAGATGTAGTAGGGGATCCCGCAGATGGAGAAGTTCGGGTAGGCGTCGGCCACCACGACGGTGACCTCGGTCGACGGGTCGAGTTCGCGGGCACGCAGCCCCGCGGAGATGCCGGCATCGCTGCCGCCGACGCACACAACGTGCATGGGGATGTCCTTTCGGGTCGCCGGGCCTCAGCCCAGCATGGCGAGGTACTCGTGCAACGCGGCCAGCCCTTCGGGTCGCGGGGTGAAGTGCGCCCACTTGCCGCGCATTTCCTTGTCCACCAGCCCGGCCTCGACCAGCTTCTTCAGGTGGTGTGACAGCGTCGGCTGGGTCACGCCGAACACCTCGGGCATGTGGCACGCGCACACGCTGGAGCACCGGCTGGCCGCGATGTGGTGCAGGATCCGCAGCCGCACCGGGTCAGCGAGCGCCTTCACGACGAGCGCAACCCGTTCCGCCTGCTCCATCGAGATCGTGCCACCACCCGGCGCGCAGGCCTCGGCGGCGGCCATCGGGGCTTCCAGCAGTTCGGTCATGCAGACATGCTACCCGCTCATATTGACACCTGTCGATATGTGTGCCACGCTCACTCATATCGACGGTCATCAATGCGTGATGGTCGTCCTCCACCCGAGCCGGAGGTTTCCCATGCCCGTCATCCGTGTCTTCGAACCTGCACTGTGTTGCAACACCGGGGTCTGCGGCCCCGACCTCGACCAGGAGCTGGTCGACTTCACCGCCGCGGTCAACGCCCTCAAGGCGCAGGGGGTGGACGTCCACCGCGCCAATCTGGCCAGCGAGCCGGCGCAGTTCGCGGAGCACCCCGTGGTCGTCAAGTTCCTGCAGGCCGCCGGCTCCGAGGGGCTACCCCTGACGCTGGTCGACGACGTCACCGTGCTGGCCGGCCGCCACCCGCGCCGCGACGAGCTGGAGCGCTACGCCGGCCTGAACCCGACGAAGGACGCCCAGCCCCAGGGCGGATGCTGCGGCCCGCAGCAGGAAGCCCCCGCCGCGTCCACTGGCTGCTGTGGGCAGCCCGCCACTACCAGCACCGTGTCCGGCTGCTGCTGACCCCGACTCGAACTTTCAGGAGATGGTGATGACCCAGTTTCTCGACAACCCGCCCCCGCACTTTTTCTTCACTGGCAAGGGCGGTGTCGGCAAGACCAGCATCGCGTGCGCCACGGCCGTGCACCTCGCCCACCAGGGCAAGCGGGTGCTGCTGGTCAGCACCGACCCGGCGAGCAACATCGCCCAGGTGTTCGGTGCCACCATCGGCAACAAGATCACCCCGATTCCGCAGGTGCCCGGCCTCGACGCGCTGGAGATTGACCCCGACGAGGCCGCTGAGGCCTACCGCAACAAGATCCTGGAACCGGTGCGCGCGGTCCTGCCCATCAAGGAGATCGAGGCCATCACCGAGCAGCTGTCGGGCTCCTGCACCACCGAGATCGCCTCGTTCAACGAGTTCACCGACCTGCTCGCCGACACCCAGGCCACCGCCGGCTACGACCACGTCATCTTCGACACCGCCCCCACCGGCCACACCATCCGCCTGCTGCAGCTGCCCGGCAGCTGGACCAGCTACCTTGACAACGGCAAGGGCGACGCGTCCTGTCTGGGGCCCATGAGCGGGCTCGAGAAGAACCGCGCCACCTACCGCGCCGCCGTCGAGGCCCTCACCGACCCCACCAGCACCCGCCTGGTGCTCGTCGCCCGGGCCCAGCAGTCCACGCTGCGCGAGGTCGCCCGCACCCTGGACGAGCTCGCCGAGCTCGACATCCACGCCACCAACCTGGTCGTCAACGGCGTCTTGCCCGCCGCGGCCGCCACCGACGACCTGTCCCGCGCCATCCACGACCGCGAACAGGCCGCGCTCGCTGCCATGCCTGCCGCCCTGGCAGCCCTGCCCCGCGACACGGTGAGCCTCAAGAGCGTCAACATGGTCGGCCTGGAGGCACTCGCCACCCTGTTCCACGACGAGGACGCCCCGCAGGCCGACGCGCAGGACACCGGCGGGCAGGGCATCGGCCAGCAGCCGCACCTCGCCGGCCTGGTCGATGCCCTGCCCGCCGAGGCCGACCATGGGCTCGTGATGACGATGGGCAAGGGCGGTGTCGGCAAGACCACCGTCGCAGCCGCCATCGCCATCGCCCTGGTCCAGCGCGGCAAGAAGGTCCTGCTCACCACCACCGATCCCGCCGCGCACCTGTCGACCACCCTCGGCAACGACGTCGACGGGCTCGAGGTCAGCGCCATCGACCCTGAGAAGGCCATCCAGGAGTACCGCGACCACGTCATGGCCTCCAAGGGCGCCAAGCTCGACGACGCCGGCCGCGCCGCCCTCGCCGAGGACCTCATGAGCCCCTGCACCGAGGAGATCGCCGTCTTCCAGCAGTTCAGCCGCGCCGTGAACAAGGCCCGCGACCAGTTCGTCATCATGGACACCGCCCCCACCGGCCACACCCTGCTCCTGATGGACGCCACCGGTTCCTACCACCGCGACATCACCCGCCACCTCGACGACGACCAGCGCGGCCACGTCACCACCCCGCTGATGCGGCTCCAAGACCCCGACCACACCAAGATCATCGTGGTCACCCTGCCCGAGACCACCCCCGTCACCGAGGCGCAGGCCCTGGCCAGCGACCTGGAACGCGCCAACATCCACCCGTGGGCGTGGGTCGTGAACAACTCCCTCGCGGCAGCCCACCCCACCAGCCCACTGCTCGCCACCCGCGCACGCTCCGAGCAACAGCAGCTGGACGCGGTGGCCGCCACCACCAACCGCATGGCCGTCATCCCCACCCAGACCCGCGAACCCGTCGGCACGCAACAGCTCACCGCTCTCAGCAACTGACTCAGGGAGTGACGCCTACCCGCCGGACCCAACTGGTGGATCCGGCGGTAGGCGACTGCCTATTTGCAGGGTGTCACCCGGCCTGTCGGGCTCGGGTGTGGGCGAGGCGGTAGGAGTTGGTGCCGGTTTCGATGATGGTGGCGTTGTAGGTGAGGCGCTCGACGATCGCGGCGCACAGGCGGGGGTCGGTGAAGGTGTCGGTCCAGGCGGAGAAGGACTGGTTGGAGGCGATCGCGATGGCGTTCTTCTCCTCGCGTTCGGTGAGGACTTGGAACAGCAGTTCGGCGCCTCGCCGGTCGAGTTCCATGTAGCCGAGCTCGTCAATGACGAGGAGGTCGACGCGGCCGTAGCGGTTGATGGTCTTGGTGAGTTGTTTCTCGTCGGCGGCTTCGACGAGCTCGTTCACGAGGCGGGTGGCGAGGGTGTATCGGACGCGGTAGCCCTGTTCGGCGGCGGCGGTGCCGAGTGCGATGAGCAGGTGGGATTTGCCGGTGCCGGAGTCCCCGATGAGGCACAGGGGGTCGCCGCGGCGGATCCAGTCGCCGGTGGCGAGTTCGTTGATGGTGGCGGGGTTGATGCTGGGGTTCGCGGTGAAGTCGAAGTCGGCGAGCCATTTCTCGCGGGGGAAGCCGGCGCTCTTGATGCGGCGCAGGGTGGAGCGGCGGTCGCGGTCGTCGACCTCGGCCAGGAGGAGTTCGGCGAGGAAGCCTTGGTAGGTGAGTTGTTCCTTGGTGGCGGCCGTCACGGCGTCGTCGACGACGGCGCGGATGGTGGGCAGCCGCAGCCGGCGGCAGGCCTGGTCGATCGCGGCTTGGGCGGCTTGTTCGGTCAGGCCCTGACGTCGGCGAAGGCTCGCGGGGCGGCTGGTGCTGGTGGTGGTCATGGGGTTCCTGTCGGGGTGTGGTGGTGGGCCTCGGCGGGGGCCGGGGTGGGGTTGGGTTGGCGGCGGCGCAGGAGTTCGTCGTAGGCGGTGACGGTGGGCAGGGGCCGGGTGTCGGCCGGTAGCGCGGCGATCAGCGAGTTCGAGTCGGTGTGGCGGCGCGGTGGCAGGTTCACCACGGTGCCGCCGCGCTGCGGCGCGGGCGCGGTGTGGCTGACGCTGTGGCGTCGGGCCTCGACGGCGACGACGTCGGCCGAGACGGCCCCGACGGACAGGGCCGAGGTGATCCCGGCGATCACCGCCTCGGCCGGCAGGGAGCGGTGGAGCAGGAGCACGTCGATCAACTCCTGGGTGCCCGCGACGTCGCCGCTGGTCTTGCGGGCGGCAGCCCAGAACGCGTCGTGGGCGGCGGTGAACGCCCCCGCGGCTCTGGCTTGGGCCAGGGCGGTCGAGCCGGGGAACGCGCCGGGCTTGTGGCGCAGAACCTCGAGGTAGTGGTCCAGCTCGACCCGGGTCACCCCACGCGTGCCGAGGCGGGGATGGGTGGCGACCACGGTGCGGCCCTCGAACACGACCACGCACGAGGCCCGCAGACTGACCCGGACGCGCTGCCCGATCAGGTGCGCCGGAACGGAGTACTTGACCATGCGCACGGTGATCAGGGCGGAGCGGTCGACGCGCGGGTGGAGGATCAGGCCGGGGTCGAAGTCATCGGCCGGCAACGGTGCCAGGTGGTCGAGTTCGGCGCGGTGGTCCTGCCCGATCGTGTTCGCATGGCCGGCGATCCGGCGGGTGTTGTCGTCGACTTCCCAGACACGGATCTGGTCGTTGAGTTCGTCCAGGCTGGCGACCTCGGGCATCGGGGTGAGGTGGTTGCGGCGGAACCAGCCGACCTCGCCCTCGACACCGCCCTTCTCATGGGCGCCGTCGATGCCGGGCTGGCAGTAGAACGCGTCGAAGCCGTAGTGGGACTTGAACAGAACCCAGCGTTCGTTCTCCTCGCGGAGCCGGTCACCGCCATGGATTACCTGCACGACCGCGGACGTGAGGTTGTCGTAGCGGATGTGGCGGGTCGGGATGCCGCCCAGGGCGTGGAAGGCCTCGATGTGGCCTTCGAGGAAGGCCTCCTGCCCGCCGGTCGGGTAGACGCGGTGGATCGCCTTGCCCGAGTGCGACAGGCGGTAGACGAACATGTGGCACTTGGTCTTGACGCCGTCGAGGATCACATACACCTCGCCGAAGTCGACCTCGGCCTCCGCGCCGGGGGCGTGGTCCTGCGGCACCATCGCCTCCACCCGCCGCCCGGCCTCCAGCTCGATCTGCGCCCGCCGGGTCCTGACATAGTCCCGCACCGTCGAGTAGGACAGGTCCGTGGCACCGTGCTCGTCACGCAACCTGGCCAGGATCCTCGTGGCGGTGTGGCGCTGCTTGCGCGGCGCGGTCAGGTCATAGCGCAGCATCTGGTCGATCGCCGGCTTGTACGGGTCCAGACGTGGTGCGGACCGTACCGGGGTCTTGCGGGGCGGGGGTTCGGCTGCCGCGAGGGCCTGGCGAATGGTGCGGCGGTGCACCCCGTGCTTGCGCGCGAGCTCGCGGATGGACAGGCCATCGACTCGCGCGTCGTGGCGGATGTCGGCAAACAGTTGCACTCGTGATCCCATCTTGGCTCCCTTGCCCTCGCGACTGGTTCCCAGTGATGGGGACCAGCGTGAAGGGGTGGGGCCAGTTCAGACCGTCAACACCCCGGCAAGTCGCACGCGGGGCCAGATCAGGCCGTCACAACGGGGCCAAACCAAGCTGTCACAACCACCCCAGTGCACCGCAGGTCCCAAAGAATCGCTAATGGCGGTTCATGGTGTGACATGGGGGCTCCGGAGCTCACCGGGGCTCCTGGCCCGCGCACCAGCTGCACTGCACCAGCAAAGGACGATTACGTTCCAGGACCTCGCGATCGTGGAACGGAATCGTCCTTCTTGTGACTGGACAGCACGAAGGCCAGGGCACCTGCAACACGTCGCAGGCGCCCTGGCCTCTGTGGCCCCGTCGCGGGGGGGCGGTTACCCGAGCATCACAGCTCCGTGGTCCCCGTCCCGCCGGGGGTGTCGCCGCCGGTGACCTTGGCCTTGAGGATCTGGGCCACACCTGCGACCTTGCCACCGGGCAGGCCCCAGTACTGTGCGGACTCACTGGTGACCAGCACCAGGGCCAGGTTCGGATCGTCCACGCCGTCGGGGAAGTAGCTCTTGGCGGAGTCGTCCCACAGCTCGGCGATCTTGGCGCGGTCCTCGACGAACTTGGCCCTGCCCGCCACGGACAACCAGGATCCGGCCTCGGAGACGTTGAGGTTCACCTCGGGGCCCTGACGCAGGGCGTCGGCCTGATCGCCCTGCAGGCCCACGAACAGCCACACATCAGCATCGTCGGTGACGTCCTGGACGGTCATGGGGTGGGACAGCAGCTTGCCGTCGGCGCGGGCGGTGGTCAGCATGACGATGCTGGTGCCGCGCAGCTTCTCGACGACGTCCTGCTGGGTGAAGTCCTGGTCGGTGCTCACGGTTCCTCCATCGGGTCGAGCGGGTGGTCGAACGGGGTGCGGGCCCCTGGGCCACACCTGGATGAGCGGGCGCGCCGACGTCGGGCGGCCGCGCCCGGTGATGCGTCGACCGTAGGCTCCGCACCTGCGACGGGCACCCAGGAACCCGACCGACCGGTCCCGGGATGCCAGGCAGCTCGTCGCGCACTCCGGCGGCCACCAGCACCCTTCGGGACCGGATGCGGGTGCCACGCCCCCTCGACCATTCGGTCACAGCAGGCCGTCCGTTCATGGGGCCTGCATGTTGTAGCGTGGCCAGGTGACCCACACCTCCGGCTCCCCGCAGCGGGAGCATACCAGCAGCACGCCCGCGGATGACCGGCCGCCCGCCACCCCCACCGAGGCGGCCACCAGCGGACCCGACATCCCCGTCGGCCTCGACAACGCCCCGGAGGGCCCGGGCGTCTCCGCGGCGGGGTTCGCGTCCCCCGTGCCCGCGATCGTGGCCGGGATCAGCGAGGCCATCGGGAACACTCCCCTGATCCGTCTGGACTCCCTGTTCCCCGACTCCGGGGTGGAGATCCTGGCGAAGCTGGAGTCGGTGAACCCGGGCGGCTCCACCAAGGACCGGCCGGCGATGGGCATGGTGCGCGACGCCCTGCAGACCGGGCGACTGGCCCCCGGCGGCACCGTGGTGGAGTCCTCCTCCGGCAACCTTGGCGTGGCCCTGGCCCGTGCCTGCAACGCCCACGACGTGCGGTTCGTGTGCGTGGTCGACGCCCGTACCAACGCCACCACCGTGCGCACCATCCAGGCGCTCGGCGGGGAGATCGACCTGGTGTCCGAGCCCGATCCAGCTACCGGCGACCTGCTCACCGCCCGCTTCAACCGGGTCAAGGAGCTGCTGGAGGAGATCCCCGATGCGGTGAACCTGTACCAGTACGGCAATCCCGCCAATCCCCGTGCCCACTACGACGGCACCATGCGGGAGATCGCCGAGGCCACCGGGCACCAGGTGGACGTGCTGATGGCGGCGGTGTCCACGACCGGAACCATCGGCGGCTGCTCCGCGTACATCCGCGACCACGACATGAGCACCCGCGCGATCGCGGTCGACGCGGTGGGCTCGGTTCTGTTCGGTGGCACCGCCGCGCCCCGCCCCCTGCCCGGCATGGGTGCGGGCGTGGTCACCGAGCTGTCCCGCCAGGTTCAACCCGATCAGGTGATCCGCGTGGAGGGCCTGGACTGCGTGGTGGGCGCCCGGCACCTGGCACGCAGCGAGGGCATCCTGGCCGGGGGCTCCACCGGCGGCATCGTGCATGCCCTGGGCGGGCTGATCCCCAGCCTCGAGCCCGGCACCCGCGTGGTGTTCGTGGTGCACGACGGCGGCGTTCCCTACCTGGAGACCGTGTACGACGACCAGTGGGTGCGGGAGAACCTCGACGCCGACACGGACGCGATCGCGGAGGGGATCGAGCAGCTGCGCAGGACCGCCCGCCGTGGCTGAGCAGCCCTCCGTCCGGGCCGGCACGGCCCATCCGGCCCGCAGCGACGGTGCTGCCCGCCCGATTCGCGACGACCGCACTGCACCGCCCATGGCAGCCGCTGAGACACCGCTTCGCCCGGCCGCCGATGCGCCGCTGCGGCTCGCCGTCGTCGGTGCCGGACCGAAGGCGCTGTACGCGCTGGAGGAACTGACCGCGCTGCTGGATGCTGCGGGCTCCGCCACGGCCACCGCCGACGACGCGGGAGCTGCGGCCTCCGAATCGTCAGCAGCATCCGGCCTGATCGTGACGGTGATCGATCCTGTCGCCGTGCCGGGTACGGGCGCCGCCTACCACTCCGGCCAGCCGCACCACCTGCGGCTGAACGTGACCGCGGCGATCCTGGATGAGCCCGCCACCGGCGACTTCCCCGCGTACCCCAGTTGGGTGCAGGACCCGTACCCGCCGCTGGCCGACGAGCCGTACCCGCCGCGCGCGGTGGTCGGCGAGTACCTCGCCCAGCGCTGGCAGCAGATGATCCATGGTCTCTCCCGGCATGCCCGCGTGGAGCACGCCCGGGCCCGGGTGACGGACCTGCGGCGCGAGGGCAGCGCCTGGCATCTGACCACCGACGCTGCTCCCGCGGACGTCGGCCCGGTGGACGAGGTGCTGATCGCCACCGGTCACGCCGCTGGCCACCGGGGCGCCCTGGTGCACCACTGGAGTTCACCCCTCCCCCTGGTCCCGGCGGTGCTGCCCGCTGAGCGGATGCTCAGCGCCGAGCAGGTCCCACCCGGTTCCCGGGTCGCGGTGCGCGGCGGGGCGCTGACCTTCATCGACGCCTGCCTGACCCTCACCGAGGGCCGCGGCGGCACCTTCACCGAGAGCACCGAGGTCGACGCGAGCGGCGGCACCGAGGCGGATGTCCCTGCCCGCCTGGTGCACCATCGCGGGCCGCACGAGCCGACCGTGATTCGGCCGATCACCCGGCAGGGTCTGCTGCTGGATGCGAAGCCGGACCCGGGATCACCCCTGACCGGGGCCGGCGAGCGCGCCGTCGAGCAGGCCCGCGCCCGATTCACCTCCGGCCAGGGCATGGGCCCGGACGCGGTGCTGGCGATCGTGGTCGATGCCGCCACCGCCATGCTCGAGGGGACACCCGCGCCCAAGAAGCACGCCAGTACCTCGGGACGGGATGCGCGCGACACCGTCGCTGGTTCTCGCGCGGCCGTCGAACACACGCTGAGCACCGGTGCGGAACCCGATCTGCCCCGCGGCGCGGGGCGCGCCGAGGCGGCGCTGCGTCGCAGTATCGAGACGGCCCAGGGCCACCGCTCGCCCGGTCCGGCCTGGGCGCTGGGTCGCGTGTGGCAGACCCTCTACTCCCTGGTCTCCGCCGCCCTGCGCGGCAGCGACGCCCCCGAGGAGGAGTGGGCGCGCTTCCGGCAGGCCGCGCAGGTGCTGGAGCGGTTCGCCTTCGGCCCTCCGCTGGTCAACGCCCGCAAGCTGCTGGCGATGATCGACTCCGGCGCGGTGGACCTGTCCTGGATGGATGGTGGGACGGGCATCGACGGCAACAGCATCCATGTCGCGCCCGTGACCGAGAGCTCCGACGCCACTGCCACCGGCCGGCATGTTGACGCCACTGCCACCGGCCGGCACGACGACGCACCGTCGGGCGGCGATGTCGACGTGGTGATCGACGCGGTGCTCACCCCGCCCGGTCTGCTGAACCTCACCGACGAGCTGGCGGGGTCGCTGCTGCACCGCGGCCTGGTGCAGGTGCGGCCCGGCAGGCGGGGGGCGATGATCGACGAGGCCGGCTCCCCCGTCGGCCGCGATGACGCGCCACTGGTCGCCCCCGACGGTCGGACCGTGGCCGGGCTCGCGCTGCTCGGGCGGCCCACAGAGGACCATGTCATCGGCCACGACTCGCTGAACCGCCACCTGCACCACGAGGGCCGATGCTGGGCCCGACGGATCGCGGACCGGGTTGCGGGCGTTGACGATGCCGCTCCCGCTGACGCGGCCGCCCCTGCCGCGCCGGCTGACGCAGCTGTTCCTGCCGCCCCCGCCCCCGCTGTCGCCCCCGAGTGAGAGGACCTGCCGTGACCGAGGAACCCACCCTGCGCGAGGCATGCCAGGGAACCCCGCCGCTGTCGGCTCGTCTGGAGCCGTGGATGCAGGAGCTGCTGGCGGACCCTGCGACCTGCAGCTCGCTGCTGGAGCGCTACGGAAGCCCGCTGAACGTGCACGACTTTTCCGCGCTGCCGCGCAACGCCGCAGAGCTCACGGAGGTGGCCGAGGGCTCCGGGGTGGACCTGCGGATCTTCGTGGCACGCAAGGCCAACAAGACCCTCGGCATGGTGCGTGCCGCGCATCGCGCCGGGCTGGGGGTCGACGTGGGCAGCGAGCGCGAGCTGGGCCAGGTGCTCGAGGCCGGTGTGCCGCCGCATGACGTGGTGGTCACCGCGGCCATCAAGCCCGATCCGGTGCTGCGCCTGGCCCTGGAGTCCCGCTCACTGCTGGTGATGGACAACCTCGACGAGGTGGCCGCCTCCCGGAGGGTCGCCGAGCAGGTCACCGGCGCCCGGAGCGCGGAACCAGGTCGCCCCGCGGACGGGGCCTCTGGTGCCCCCGAGCCGTTCCCCGTGGCGCTGCGCCTCGCGCCCAAGCCCAGCGACCTGATCCCGCCCACCCGCTTCGGGGAGTCGGCCCGCGCCTGGCTCGAGCTGATCGACTCCGGCGGCCTGGGCGACCTGCTGCGGGTGGACGGTGTGCACTTCCACCTGCACGGCTATGACCCGACCGCGCGCGCCACCGCCCTCGGGGAGGCGCTGGAGCTGATCGACGCGCTGCGCGAGCGCGGCCTGGCCCAGGATGGCGCGTTCGTGGACATCGGCGGCGGCATCCCGATGAGCTACCTGGACGATGCCGAGCAGTGGGACGCCTTCTGGCAGGCCCACGAGCGGCAGGCCCCGGAGTCGGGCCTCGGCGGGGGTGCTCGCGCGGCCGACGACGACCGGCCCGCGGCTGCCCCCGACGCCGGCGAGGACGCCCCCACCGCCCCGCTGACCTGGCGCCGGGAACCGCTGCGGCAGGTGTACCCCTACCACCAGCAGGTGATCCGCGGGCCCTGGCTGGAGCGGTTCCTGGGCCACGAGATCCGCCCGGGTGCCACTGCCGGGCAGGCCCTGCGAGAGCGCGGGGTGCAGCTGCGCTGCGAGCCGGGCCGCTCCATGATGGACGGTTGCGGCATGACGCTGGCGAGGGTCATCCAGCGCACCAGTGCCAGCGACGGCGTGCCCCTGGTGGGGCTGGAGATGAACCGCACCCAGTGCCGCTCCACCTCCGACGACTTCCTGGTGGACCCGATCCTGGTGCGCACCGGCACACGCGACGATGCCACGGATCCGTCGGTCGCCGGTGCCGGGCAGAGCAGGGCGAGCGAACGGTTCGAGGGGTTCCTGGTGGGCGCCTACTGCATCGAGGCCGAGCTGATCCTGCGTCGGCGCCTCGCGTTCCCGCAGGGTGTGGCCGTGGGCGATGTGATCGCCCTGCCCAACACCGCCGGGTACCTGATGCACATCCTGGAGAGCGCTTCCCACCAGATCCCCCTGGCCTCCAACGTGGAGCGCGTCGGCGGTGGGGAGGCAGGCGGATCCGGAGGTGACCACCCCAGCGCAGAGGTGGCGGACCGCAGCAGGATGGGCGGCACGGACCACAGCAGCACCGCCGTCGAAGGCAGCGATCCCCGTCCTGATGTGCCCGGGTTCAAGCGCGACGGCATCGACCGGGTGCTGCCCATCCGGGCCTGATCCCCCGCTTGAGAGCTCTGTGAGCACGCCTACATGCCGGGAATCTTCGGTCCACCGGTCGAGGTGGGCACAGATGCGTCCCGTCAGGTGCAGGTGCCGGCACGCACGGGGCGGCACGCGACCAGCTGACGGCGCGGCCATGCACGGGGCGGCCTCGCGCTCGGCGGCACGCGACCTGCTGACGGCGTTGCCAAGCGCGGGGCGGCACGCGAGCCGGTGGCGGCGCGGCCTCGGTCTGACCCGACGCAACAGGAGTGCTAGCTGTACTTCCCCGGGACGTTGTGAACAGTTGAGCTGAGGGGGGAGGCCTCCGGCAGGATGTGGGTTACCACACACGCATCCAGGAACCGGAGGCCTCCGTGACCCACGCTAACGCACCCCTGACCCCCGCTGGAAGGCTCCGGCTGGCCGCCTGCATCGTCGACGACGGCTGGCCCCTGAGACGGGCTGCTGAGCGCTTCCAGGTGAGTCCGGCCACCGCGAAACGCTGGGCCGATCGCTATCGTGCCGGCCAGCCGCTGATCGATCACTCCTCCCGGCCGGCTCACAGCCCCAACCGGTTGTCGCGGCGCACCGAGCACCGGATCGTCGGGCTGCGGTTCACCCGGCGGTGGGGGCCTCATCGGATCGCCTACCACCTGCACATTCCCCGCTCCACCGTGGGGCGTGTCCTGGAGCGCTACCACATGCCTGTGCTGGCCAACACCGATCAGGCCACGGGCCTGCCCGTGCGCCGCCCCGACCCTGTCCGCTACGAGAAACAGGCCCCCGGGGACCTGATCCACGTCGACATCAAGAAGCAGGGCCGTATCCCCGACGGGGGCGGCTGGCGGGCCTTCGGGCGCGGATCGGTCCAGGACCGAACGGCACGGGCCGCAGGAGACCGCGCCGCGCGGGCGGGCGCGCCCGCATCTCGGGGCTACCGGTATCTTCATCACGCCGTCGACGATCACTCCAGAGTCGCCTACTCCGAGATCTGTGACGACGAGAAGAAGGAGACCGCTGCGGGGTTCATGACCCGGGCTCTGACCTTCTTCGAATCCATCGGGGTCGCCGTAAAGGCCGTGATGACCGACAACGGGGCCTGCTACCGGTCCCGGGTCTTCAGCCAGGTCCTCGACGACGCCAAGATCGGTCACAAGTGGACCCGGCCTTACCGGCCTCAGACCAATGGGAAGGTCGAACGGTTCAACCGGTCCCTGGCCGCCGAGTGGGCCTACGCCCGCGACTACACCAGTGAAACTGAACGCGAAGCGGCCTACACGGAATGGTTGCATCACTACAATCACCACAGACCCCACACCGGTATCGGCGGCCAGACCCCCTCAGAACGTGTTCACAACCTCACGGGGAAGTACAGCTAGCGGACATGCCAATCTCCCTGTAGGCGGACACGTACTTCCCTGCTGATGGACAGTTGATCTCCCTGTCTATGGCCATGGGATCAGGTCGTGTCGGTCCCCAATAGCGCGTCCCTCCGGGGTTTTGCTCGAGGTCTTCTACCACCACGAGCAGGTACCCACCGGAGGGACGCATGAAGAAGTCTGACAGGGAGATCATGGAAACTCTGGAAGCGTTCGACGCGACGGGCAGTGCACACTCGGCAGCGGTGCTCGCGGGGGTGGATGCGAAAACGGTGCGGCGGTATGTCGCTGCGCGGGATGCTGGGGCGCCGGTGACGGGGCCGGGGCGGCGGCCGCGGATGCTTGATGCGTTCTCACCGAAGATCGAGGAGTGGGTCGAGCGGTCAGGTGGGAAGGTCCGAGCAGACGTGGTCCACGAGCGGCTCCTGGCTCTGGGGTTCGCGGGGACGGAGCGGACGACTCGGCGGGCGGTGGCCGAGGTGAAGGCCGCGTGGCGGGCTGGGCATCGGCGCACGTATCGGCCGTGGATCACGGAGTCGGGGCTGTGGCTGCAGTTCGATTGGGGCGAGGGCCCGCGAGTGCCGGGCCCGGAAGGTGTTCTGCGGCGGACGTGGCTGTTCTGTGCGTGGCTGGCCTGGTCACGCTTCCGGGTGGTGATCCCGGTCTGGGACCAGACGCTGGCGACGCTGATCACCTGCCTGGATGCGACGCTGCACCGGATCGGTGGGGTTCCGACCTATGTCCTGACCGATAACCCCAAGACCGTCAGTATCGATCACGTCGCCGGGGTTGCAGTGCGGCATCCGCAGATCGTCGAGGTCGGTCGAGGGTTGAGAGACGCCGAGTGACCGTCACTCCTCCCTGAGATGGACCTGATCGCTCATCAACCCCATGACCTGTGACTTCGTCTGCTGAATGGCGGGGTTCTTCGTTCGCTTCGTGGCGGGGTCAGGTGACACCGATGACCAGGGTGCTCTGTGCGGCTTCGATGACGTCGTTGGTGATGGTGTCGAGTTCGTTGATCTTCAGGACCCGCTGGATCTGGGGGAAGAGGCGTTCGAGGAGCCGGAAGTTGCCGCGGGTGATCCGTGCGATGGCTGCGATGGCTTGGGCGTCGGTGAAGTCGTCGGGGTCGAGGGTCTTGCCGAGGGATCGCCAGTGTCGCTCGAGGACGAACAGCAGTTCGTCTTGTCCCAGGGGCCGGTACTGGTGGGCGAAGCCGACTCGGCTGTAGAACTGGGGGTAGTGGCTGAACTGCTTCTCCAAGCCGGGCATGCCGATCAGGATCAGGGCGATGCCGTCGCGGTCGTAGCGATCGCGCAGCAGTTCCAGCGCGGCGGGACGCAGTCGTTCGGCCTCGTCGACGATGATCAGCTCCACGTAGTTCCTGCCGTGTCGCCATCCCCAGGCCTCGGGAGTGGCCGTGCCGGGAGGTACGAGGTGCTGCTCGATGCACATGTTGGTGCGGGTGATGGCTTGGGTCAGCTCGTCCTTCAGGGTCCGCGGGGTGGTCAGCACGCTGGGGGTGTAGAGCACGGTGCGGCTCCGGTTCAAGGCGGCGTAGATCTTGGCGTCGTTGTCGGAGCGCGGCCCCCAGTAGGTCAGCAGGTCATGAGCCTTCTCGTAGTGTGCGTAGCGGCGTGCGGAGAGTGTCTTTCCTACGCCGGCTGATCCGAAGCACAAACCGATGGTGTGCCCGCGGCGCACGGCGTCGGCGAACTCGGTGAAGCGGCGGTGCTCCTTGGTGACGATGAAGCGCTGGCTCACCTGAGGTCCTCCTTGTAGATCTTCAACGCCGACCTCGGCGCCGGAGCCGGTGCTTCGGTGATCCGTGGCGTCTCGGTAGGTGCGGCCACGAGGGCGATGCGTTCGTTGATGCCGGCTCGCAGCGCCCGGCGGCGGGCGTTGCGCGCGGCCTGGATCTCCTTGAGGCTGACCTTCTGGTCGTGGTGCTCTTGGTTGACGGCCTTGCAGACGAATTCGTCGTGATCGAAGACGCGGATCTCGGTGATGTCGCGGGGGTCGTAGCGGATCACGACCGAGCGTCCGACGTAGCCGGCCAGAGTTGGCGAGACGTAGCGCAGGCCCTGGAAGCGGATGCCATCGCGGCGCACGACGCGGGTCTTGGCGACGGTTAACAGCAGTCTGTCGAGGTCTTCCAGGCTCTCGGGCATTCGGGGCAGCCAGCCATCGGCGATCCACGCGCTGCGCGGGGAGGTTCCGAGCTCGCTGTGCGTGCGGTCGTTGTAGGTGGCCACGAACGCCTCCAGGGCGCTATCGAGGGCGGCCAGGGACAGTTTCGGTGTCGGCCAGGGGTGCCCTTCGGTGATGAGTCCGGGCAGGGTGGCGAGTAGCTCGGTGTTGATGGTGCCGAAGAACCGCTCGATCTTGCCCCGTCCCTGGGGTCGGGCGACGGTGGAGTGGATCAGTCGGATGTGGAGGTCGACGGCGGTGTGGGCGAGCTGGTCACTGGTGAAGTCGCTGCCGTGGTCGACGTAGAGCACGTCGGGCAGGCCGCACATCGGCCAGGCCGGGTCGGTCTTGTGCCAGATCGCTTGGCGCAGCGCCAGGGCGGTGTTCATCGCCGACGGTGCGCCCAGGAAGACTGTGTAGCCGCAGACCGCCCGGGAGCAGTCGTCGAGGATCGTTGTCAGCCATGGCCGTGCGGGCTTGCCGTCGGTGCCCACCACCAGGATGTCGAGCATGGTGTGATCGGATTGCCACATCGCGTTGGGCAGCTCTGCTTGCCGGCGTAGCACCAGCTCGTGCTTGTCGCGGTAGGACGCTGCGCCCTCCAGGGCGAGGGTGACCATGCCGGGATCCAGGGTCCGCACGATGTCCCACACCACCGAGTAGGAGGGGACCGGCCATCTCCGGGCGGCGCAGATGCCGGTGACTTTGCGGTGGATGGTGGCGATGACCGGCCGCGGCTTGCTCAGTGCCAGGCCCTCGATCAGGTGGACGAGGTCGGGCGGAAGGCGGCGGGAGCCGGTGTCCGCTCGCGAGGCGGTCTCCAGTCCGGCGTAGCCGTCGGCGCGGTAGCGGGCGTGCCAGCGCTCCAGGGTCCGCAGCCCAACATCGGTCTCGCGAGCTAAGCGCGCGAGGGGCACCTGGTCCTCGACGTGGAGCCTGAGGATTCGCCACCGCGCTCGAGCGTCCACGACGCACCTATTGCAAGGCGTTCTCGCGCCCGCGCTCGGCGCGCTGAAGGGCGCGGTAGACCGTGGAGCGGCCCACGCTGAACAGCTCGGCCAGCTCGCCCACGGTGTGCTCGTCGGCGGCATGTAGCTGGACGAGGTGAGCTTCTTGCCGGGGGGTGAGTTTCGGTGACTTCCCGCGCAGCCGGCCCTTGGCCTTGGCGACCTTCATCCCCTCGCGGGTGCGGGCACGGATGAGGTCGGCTTCGAATTCGGCGACCATCGCCAGCACGTTGAACAACAGTTTCCCCATCGGGTCGGTCGGGTCGTACACCGATCCGGCGATGCTCAGCTTCACTTCCCGCGCCGCGAGGTCGTCGGCGATCTGGTGGGCATCACGGACCGAACGCGCCAGCCGATCGAGCTTGGTGACCACGAATGTATCGCCGTCCCGACACGCTGCCAGCGCCTGCCGCAGGCCCTCACGGTCGGCGTTGCGGCCCGTGAGCCCGTGATCGACGTAGATGCGCTTGGGATCGACGCCGAACGCCGCGAGTCCGTCACGCTGCGCGGTCAGGTCCTGCTCGTCGGTGGAGACTCGGGCATAGCCGACCTTCAAGGGGGACATGCTCGCCAGTGTGTCATATAGCCTCCCTTCACCGGACAGTTCACCGGACGGGTCTTACGGGACAGCCCGCCAGGCGTGCCGTCGTTCCTCTCGATAAGTAGCGGTGGTGTCCGGTGAGGGTTCCCCTTACGGGCATGCGATCTGGGCTGACGCCTGTGACCGAGTGTTCAGTGCGCGCTGTATAGTTCAGTCCATGCTGACTATTGCTTCGCGTCTCGACGTGATGAACCGCCTGGGTCGTGCACTGGCCGACCCCACTCGATCCCGGATCATCTTGACCCTGCTCGACCATCCCGCTTACCCGGCGGAACTGGCCCGAGATCTGGACCTGACACGCCCGAACGTGTCCAACCACCTGGCATGCCTGCGCGATTGCGGGATCGTCGTCTCCGAGCCCGAGGGTCGTCGGACACGATATGAGATCGCCGATTCGCACCTGGCGCAGGCGCTGACGGCACTGGTCGATGCCACCCTGGCAGTGGACGAAGACGCCCCGTGCATCGATCCCGCCTGCTCGCTTCCCGGATGCGACGCAGCTGGGGAGGGCGCATGATCCTCACCTCGGTCTTGCAGGCGATGGGCCTGTTCGCAGCGACCAACATCGACGACATCATCGTGCTCTCCCTCTTCTTCGCGCGAGGGGCAGGCCAGCGCGGCACTACCGCCCGCATTCTGGCCGGCCAGTACCTCGGATTCGCCGGCATCCTCGGTGCCGCGGTCCTGGTGACCATCGGTGCCGGAGCATTCCTGCCCTCGGCAGCCATCCCGTACTTCGGTCTCATCCCTCTGGGCCTCGGCCTCTGGGCCGCATGGCAGGCCTGGCGCGGAGACGATGACGACGATGACGACGAGGCCAAGGTTGCCGGCAAGAAGGTCGGCGTGTGGACAGTCGCAGGCGTCACCCTTGCCAACGGCGGCGACAACATCGGCGTCTACACCCCTGTCTTCCTCGGCGTGGAACCTCTCGCAGTAGTCGCCTACTGCATCGTCTTCCTCGCGCTCGTCGCGGTCCTGGTGGCCCTGGCAAAGTTCGTCGCCACCCGCCCCCCGATCGCCGAAGTGCTCGAACGCTGGGAGTACATCCTCTTCCCCATCGTTCTCATCGGCCTCGGCATCGTGATCCTCGTCAGCGGCGGAGCCTTCGGACTCTGACGTAGCGGCAGCGATCCAAACGGCCCCGACCGGGCGCACCCCTCTCGGTTCAGACCGCGACACCTACCTGCAGCCAGTCCTGCGTGATCGCGGCAACAAGACCGCCACGGAGCGCTGCAAAAACCCCGCCACCAAGCGAACGAAGCCACACAGAACCCGGCACGACAACTGGAAGCCATCGGCCAGGTGGATCGACTCTTCACCGAGAAGATCTCGGCCAGGACCACCGACCGGCCCAAGCTCCAAGCCATGCTCGCCTATGTGCGCTCCGGCGATGTGGTGAAGGTGAAGTCTCCCGACCGGCTCGCCCGCTCCACCACCGACCTCCTGACCCTGGTGAACCAGCTCAAGAACAAGGACGTCCAGATCCAGTTCATCGACCAGCCGGCCCTGAACACCGACTCACCCCAAGGGGAGTTCATGCTCACCATCCTGGGGGCGGTGGCCCAACTAGAGCGGGCCACCATCAGGGAACGCCAGGCCGAGGGCATCGCCCTGGCCCGAGCCCGGGGGGTCTACGACCGGGCCCCGAAACTGTCGGCCGACCAGATCGAGCAGGCCCGCCGGCGCATCGCCGACGGGGTGACCAAGGCCAGGGTCGCCCGGGACTTGAACGTCTCCCGACAGACCCTCTACACCGCCCTCGCTGGCCGGGGTCGATACCTCCAGTGAAGAGGCCACAAATGCCACACGTCCCAGCAAACCTCCCAGTGGGAGGGAGAGCAGCAGCCGAACTAGCGATCGTCAGTTCGATGTCGTTCGTCCAATGTACAGCTTGATCGCAGTAATTTGCATTAACATAGATAACTGCATCATGCTGATGAGCACGTCGTCATTTACAGTGGTAGACGTTTGCCAACCACCGGGTATCTTAATCACCTTTGAGATATCTGACACCTCTGCCACAGCATTCATATCACCATGTTGAAGCGCGGAGAGGATGCGCCATGCAAGATAGAAGTAGTTACCGTCGACCTTATCGATCCTTAGTGACTCCAGTTTGGGAAACTCTTTCTCCGGATCAACTCTTTTTCCAATGAGGTTCTTACCCATATGAAGAGCTTGGGCTTCCTTTTCAAACTTCTTGCCTAACTCTTGGTTTCTTCTTTCCCTTCTCTGGACGTCCTTGTTCCTCTGGCCCCCCATGACCTTCTTTCCGGCTTTATCTCGAGCTTTCCGTGATCTAAGCTCATCCCCGGCCAGCCTCAGCCCTCTACGCATCCTCTCTTGAGAGTCATCAGGGTCAAGAATCCATACGACATGAAAAGCAGCCTCAAATGCTGGCCTGATCAGACTCCACACAGAAAAGGGGTGTATCGCACTTCTCATCATATCTTGGAGTGCCTGCTGGTGATCATACGCAACCGCTAACAATCCCGCCGCTTGAAAGTATAGTCGCTCACCGGGGTCAGAGGCCTCCTCAAATCTCCGCTTCGTGAAAACCACGCCGGCACGATAATTACTATCCACGCGGCGAACCTTTTCGTAACATTTCTCGAGATTCATCCATGATTTTTCCAGCGAGGTGAGGTCTATCCCGCCAGTCTTCGATGCCGAGTTCATCGGATGCTCTCCCTTCCGTGCAGGCCCCAGCCCGACACATCCACCTGATTCCACGGATCCAACGGCTCAGGAGAGGTCACAGCGGGAGTTTCGGCAGCGAGCTCACGATGCGCATCGTGTCGACCGAGACTCGGGTGACGCGTTTGATGAGGTCGATGATGTAGCGGGGGGCGTGGTGTTCGTCGGCCCACTGATTGGGGTCGTTGACGATGCCTGAGGTCTTGTCAGGCTTGACCTGGTAGCGGTCGATGAGCCACTCCAGCGCCGATCTGGAGCCGAGCATGTACTGACTAGCTGCTTCGGGGATGTCGTCGAGGGTGATGTGACTGTTGTAGATGAGGGTTTTCTTGGTCGTCTTGTCCTTCCACCGCATCTTTTGCACCCGGTAGGCCTCGGGACCGGTGGTGTCGTCGCTGTGCTGTTCTGACAGCGGGTAGGGCTCGACGGTCTCGTAGCCGATGTGGAGGTTGGCGAGTTTGCGGCCGGCCGCGACGAATTCGTCGAAGTCGTCTCGGGAGCCTGCCAGCGGGATGCGGGGCAGCATCCGTTTCAGGTCTGCGGCGAACGCGGTGCGGTACTGCTGTGAGTGGAGGACGGCGTAGACGTAGTAGAAGATGTCGTCCTTGGACACCTGGAGCCCGAACGCATCCCGGTAGGCCTTGAGGGCTTGGTCGGTGATGTTGTCGACTCGCCGGTATCCGTACTCGTCGACGGTATCGCCAGGGGCAGGCAGGACGTCCTGGTCGCCACTATCGGCCCGCTCATAGGTCCAGCGAGGGAAGAACTGCGCCATATAGGTGAAGAGAGAAAGATCTGGCAGTTGGTCCGTCGCGAGTGCCACGAACTCTGTTCCTGGACGTGGCGCAATTACTGCGATGCCGATGTTGTCGTGTGTGGGGGTGGGGAAGTATGCCGCGTTCTTTCCGGGAACTGAGTTAAAGACTGGATCGAAGTAAACCGCTTCCTTTGTGAACGGTCGGTAAATTGCTTCTGTCCGCAGGTGGCTTGGGTCGTACGCCTGTGACCGCCCCTTTTCCGCCATGCGTCGGATGTTCCTGCTCCAGCTGATCTGGGTCGGATCGTTACTGAGATCTCTTCCACTGATGGCCTCGTTGACTTGCTGGTTGTAGTAGTCGATCATGCGGGACATGTTTGCCTCGACGGCCTTGTGGCTGAAGTTGTAGCACCACGCGTCACGGTTGGTCTGCACTCCGGCTGAGTGGCTGGTGAACATGGCTAGTGGTTCATCGGCTATCGGCATGAAGGTCTGGAAGGTGGGGTTGCGCTGGTTGAGCCAGTCCCCGTCGTCGTTGGGTGTGATGGTGGTCCAGGTGGTGGTGGTGAGGGTGGCGTCGGTGATGTCGTCGAGTTTGTCCTCACGTGACTGGTAGTCCGGCACCCCGTGGTAGTGGATGTGGCAGCCCGTCTGGTGGGGATTCTTGGCAGCGATGAGGACCGCAATTCCTGTCTGTGATCCACCTTTGAAGATCTGACCACCCTCTTGTTTCCAGTCGGACCTCCGCATGTTGCCTCGTAGGTTGTAGACCCAGATGTCGGAGAACTCTGTCTGGAAGGTCTTGCGGATTCCGTCGGCGGTGTTGCCGTCCAGCCAGCCGTTGTTGGTCACGAACGCGACCACCCCTTGGTCGCCGAGGCGGTCGGTGGCCCACCGGAACGCCCGAATGTAGGAGTCGTACAGATTGTTCTTGTTCGTCGCCGTGGACTGGGCCGCATACGTGGCGGCGATCCGCCCATCCAACGTCGGATACGACAGGTTGGCGTTGTTGTCGTTGGCCGAGTCCTGGCCGGCACTGTACGGAGGATTGCCCACGATGACCTTGATCGGGGCCGCCAGCTGGGCCTCGATGCGCTGGTTGTTGACCGGGATGAGGCTCGTGTCGACCCGGTCACCGTCCTCGGTGATCTGGAACGTGTCGGTCAGTGTGGCCCCCGGGAACGGCACATAGTCCACCGGGTGGTCCGGCTGCTGGGCGGCGACAAGGGCCTGGTAGGTGGTCTCAATGTTGACTGCGGCGATGTAGTAGGCCAACAGCATGTACTCGTTGGCCCACAACTCCCCGGCATACTTGCGGACCAGGTCCGCCGGAGCGATGATGCCCGACTGCAACAGCCGCACGATGAACGTTCCGGTTCCGGTGAACGGGTCCTGGACGTGGACCCCGGGATCGGTGATGCCGTACCCGAACTGGTCACGGCACACCTGGTCGGCGGCTCGCAGGATGAAGTCGACGATCGGCACCGGGGTGTAGACCACCCCCAGTGAGGACGACTGGGCGGGGAAGGCCTTGCGGAAGAACTGTTCGTAGAGCTGGTGGATGACGGTCTGGCGGCCCTCCGGTGTGCGGATCTGGGCGGCACGGCGTCGCACCGAGTCGTAGAACCGGTCCAGCTGCACGGTTTCTGCTGCCAGCCCGTAGCCGGCCAGGGCGGTGGCCATTCGTCCCATCGTGATCGAGACCGGGTTGCGATCGGCGAACGAGCCCGCCGGGAACAGCGCCTCGAACACGGGCCGAGTGATCAGGTGCTGGGAGATCATGTCGACGGCCTGAGCGGCATCGATCGAGTCGTTGAGGTTGGCTCGCAACCCGTCCAGGAACACATCGAACTGCCCGGCGACCGGCGCCCCGGCGTGGCGGGCGCTGGCGATGATGCCGGTGATGCGGCGGACCTGGTTGGCGTGGATGCGCACCACGTCGTCGGCCCACGACTCCCAGTACTCGCGTTGGCCGCACTTCTTGACGATGCGGCCCAGGATCGCCTCGCGCCACAGGTCCGAACCCACCAGCAGCGGCTGGGTCCCGGCGAACGGGTTGGTGCCCGGCTGCTGGCCCTCTGGCCGGTTGTCATCGTCGGCGGGGCCGCCGTGGGAGGAGAACACGTCGATGGAGACCTTGCCGCCGGTGCTGTGGTCCAGGTCGATGGTGTTGATCATCGCCTCGAACCGGTCATCATGGGCCCGCAGGGCGTTCAGGACATCCCAGACGACCTTGAACCGCTTGTTGTCACGCAGCGCCACCGACGGTTCCTCGCTGGCGTCGATCGCCACCGGCAGGATGACATAGCCGTACTCCTTGCCCGGGGCTTTGCGCATCACCCGGCCCACCGACTGCACGACGTCGACCAGGGAGTTGCGCGGCGACAGGAACAACACCGCATCCAGGGCCGGCACGTCCACACCCTCGGCCAGGCACCGGGCATTCGACAGAATCCGGCACTCCCCCTCCGGGACAGGGGCCTTGAGCCAGGCGAGCTCCTCGCCTCGGGTCAGCGCGTTCATGGTGCCGTCGACGTGGTGGGCGTCGACCTGCAACACGGCATCATCTGTGATGGCCTGGTCGACGACCTGGGGCAGCGCGCTGGCGAAGGCCTTGGAGGCCTTGATGTTGGCGGCGAACGCCACCGCCCGCTGCATCGGTGTCGGATGGTCGCCGAAGTCGTTGTCGGTGGTGCGTTTGGCCAGCCCGTTCCAGCAACCCACGATCTTCGCCGCGTCGTCCAGGCTGATCTCATGGCCCTCACTGGCCAGGGAGGCCTGCATGTCCGGGTCGATGGCGTCATTGGCGACCGCCAGGATCATCACCTTGTAGTCCGAGAGCAGGCCGCGCTCCACAGCCTGTCCGAAGCCCAGGCGGTGGAACACCGGCCCGAACATCGCCTCGTCGTCCATCGAGGTCAGCACCGCGGCCGCGTCATCGGCCTTCTTCTTCACATCGGTGCCATAAATCCTGGGTGTCGCGGTCATGTAGAGCCGCTTGATCGCTGGCAGATAGGTGTTGTCGTGGACCTTGATGAACGCCGACTCCCCGGTGTCACCGGCCAGGGTGACACCGGTGGTGCGATGGGCCTCATCACACAGGATCAGGTCGAACGGGCCTGCCCCAGACTGCTTCTGCGCCCGGGCCACCACGTCGATGGACTGGTAGGTCGAGAAGATCACCGTCATCTGTTTGCCGCGGCGCCCACCGGCGGCCATCTCGGCGACCAGCCGGTCGGGGTCAGTGGTGGGCAGAGGAATGTCGTGGACGGTGATGTCCTCGGCCTGACGGCTGGCCTTGGTGTCCGAACACACCACGAACGGACGGATCGGGGTCTGGGACTGGGCCAGCCACTCCCGCAGACTCTGGGAGACCAGCGAGATCGACGGCGCCAGGAACAACACCCTCAGATGCCCGCCATTGCCGGCACAGCGCCGCTCGGCCAGCTTCAACGACGTGAACGTCTTACCCGTCCCGCACGCCGAGATCCACTGACCCCGATCATGGGAGGCAAACCGGCTCTTCAGGATCCAGGGTGTAGTCGGGGTCTGAACCCGCCGGTCTCGAGCAGGGATCTGGCGATGTAGTTGGTCAGGTTGCGGAACCCCAGCGCCGAGCCGCGCAGGTGCTCGAGCCTGCCGTTGATCGCCTCGGTGGGCCCGTTGGAGGTGCTGGGCCGGTCGAAGTAGGCCAGGACGTCGGCGGCGCGCTTCTTCAGCGTCCTGCCGAGCCTGATCTCGACCAGGGCCTTGGGGACGCCGGTGCTGATCGAGTCGATGAGCCGGGCCATCAGCTCGCGGCCGTGGCGCCGGTTCTCGTGGCGGTAGGCGGCGATCATGCGCTGGTAGACGCTCCAGGTGACCTCGACCTCGACGTGGGCGTCGTCGGCGAACAGGGTGTCCAGTCGGTCCTTCTGCTTGTCGTTGAGCAGGTCCGCGCCGGTGGACAGGGTCCGGCGGGCGGCATAGAGCGGGTCGCCCTTGCGGCCGCGGTGCCCACAGATGGCCTGCTGAACTCGCCGTCGGCACTCATCGAGCGCCTCGCCAGCGAGGCGCGTGACGTGGAAGGGATCTAGCACGGTGACCACGTCGGGCAGTTCCTCGACGGCGGCGGTCCTGAACCCGGTGAAGCCGTCCATCGCGACCACCTCCACGCCGTCGCGCCACTCCTGCGGGCGGTCGGCCAGCCAGGTCTTGAACGCCTGCTTGGAGCGTCCTTCGACCATGTCCAGCAGCCGGGCCGGGCCGGTGCCATCTCGCACTGGGGTGAGGTCGATGATCACGGTGACGTACCTGTCGCCGCGACGGGTGTGGCGCCACACGTGCTCATCGACCCCGACGACCTTCACCCCCTCGAAGCGGTGCTCCTCGTCGATCAGCACCCGCTTGCCCTCGGCCAGAACGGCGTCGTGGGCGGTGTCCCAGGCCACCCCGAGCCCCTCGGCGACCCGAGCCACGCTCAGGTGGCGCACCACGATCCCTTCCAGCGCCCACCGCAGAGCGCGCCGAGACAACTCGGCCCGGGGCTCGGCCGCGGCGGTGGTGTCCTGGCGCCACACATACCCGCAGCCGCTGCAGCGGTAACGGCGCACGACGACCTCCAGCGTCGTGGGCCGCCAGCCCAGTGGTTCGTGGGCAAGCCGTCGGACCACGGTGTCACGTGGTCTCCCTTCGCAGCCGCAGCGCCGGCACCACTGGTCGGGCTCGACCACCTGGCAGGCCAATACGGCACGATCCGGCTCGAGTCGCTGCCCGGTGACAACGAGGCCGAGTTCGTCGAGGCGGCAGAAGGCAGTCAGGTCGGGGCTGGCGAACGCATCAGCGCGCCCGCCGACGGTAGCATCGTGCACGTCGAGGTCTTTCGGGCTGAGTGTGTAGGAGCTCTCATCCTCGGGAGACCTCGACCTCTATCCGGCCACCGACGCGCCGGCCCGCCGCGCGACGTGCGCTACACCCTCATCTGGGAAGAGCCTGTTTGCCCGAGTGGGCTGGCGTGCGGTAGAGACTTCGGGCCGGGGTCCAGTACTGGGTCTTGTAGTGGGCGTCGTTGTCCTTTTTGTGGGCTGCCTTGTTGTAGGGGATCCGCGAGTTGGACTCGTGAATCTGGTAGGCGGCGTCCTTGCCCTGGCACGTGTCGGCACAGTAGATGGGGCTACCCGGCATCAGACCATCGGGGTCGGGGCGGTCCACCGGGTTGTTGGCCCCGTAGGCATGCGCATTCCACTGGGTCGGATCGGACGGATCAAGAATCGGGTCGGGCTGGGTGAACCTCCCCGTCACCTGGTCGTAGTCGCGGGCCCCCAACCGCAGGGTTCTGGTCACGGTGTCGACGATGCCGTTGGCCATCCCCCGGTCCCCGGCCCATCCCAACGGACTGGCTCACCGTCGAGGACCCGGGTAGACGAGGTGAGATATCCAGGCTTGACGGTGCCCCAGACCCATTCGGCGCGCAGGTTCCCCCGGCCGTCTGATCGCGCATGGAGGTCCGGCGTCCCAACGCGGCCGTCCCCCCGTCGGGGACGGCCCGGGCTCGGTGGTTCCGGTACGCCTGGACGCGAAGGCCGCAGCCGAGGGAATCACCACCCGTTCCGAGGCGATCCGCGCCGCGATCCGAGAGTGGACGAGCATTGCCTGAACTGCATCATTCGGACCGCAAACACTATGCCCGAGACAGCCTGGACGACTCCTCGGTGCTGTACGCCGCCGCTCATGGCCTGACCTGCTGGGCCCTCGATGACGAGGACGACCCTCGTCGGTGGCTCATGATCAGGGCCGACCCCGCAGGACTGACACTCCTCGGGTCCCTCGTGGCGCCCCGGTGGGGGCAGCTGTGATGATCACGTCGAGTTGATCTCGAAGGTCCCGTCGGGCGGCCAAGGAGGCTCCCGTTGACTGGGTGAAGACGTTCCCGCGGGAACGCTTCAGCGGGCCGAGGACGTGATCGCAGGACCGCGACGCGGCTGCGCCGATGCGTCGCCACAACCGCATCTCTGAACAGCATCTCCGCGACGGCGTCACCGAAGCGCGTCGCCACGCACGCCTCAGTCCTGGCGATCCATCAAGGGAAGGGATCGCAGCCCGCGCTCCATGTGCCAGGAGACGAAGGCCGAGACGAGACCGGCCGCCTCCCGGACCCGCACCGGTGCCACGGTCCGGGTGGCCATCCAGTCGCCGGACAGCAGGGCGCCCATATACTCGATGGTCTCCGGATTGGGGTGCGGGGTGCCCGGCGGCTGGCAGTCGGCGCAGACCACACCGCCCAGGCTCGGTGAGAAACCGGCGCGGGCCCCGGCCCGGCCACACTTGACGCAGTCGTCCAGATCCGGTGCGTATCCGGCCACCGACAGGGACCGCAGGAGGTAGGAGTCCAGCACCATGGTCGCCGGTCGCGGCCCGTCGGGAGTGCCCTCCCCCAGGGTGCGCAGCGCACCCGCCAGAAGCCGGTACTGGGTGGGCGCGGGCTCCTTCTCGATGGGGACGAGGTGGTCGGCGGTCTCGACCATCACCTCGGCCGCGGTGAACAGAGAGTAGTTCGTCCGCAACGGGGCGGAGTAGGAGCGCAGCGTCTCCACCTGGGCGACGACGTCCAGGCTGCGTCCGACCACCAGCTGGATGTCGACCCGGTTGAAGGGGTCCAGACGACCGCCGAACTTGCTGGAGGTGCGCCGGATGCCGCGCGCCACCGCCCGCACCTTTCCATGGTCGCGGGTGAGCATGCTGATGATCCGGTCGGCCTCACCGAGCTTGTAGGTCCGCAGCACCACGGCGCGGTCTCGGTAGGTCGGCATGGCTCCCATTGTTCCTCGCAGGACCGTCACCACTGGTCAGGGGATCGATCCGAGGACCGAGGCCAGCCATTCCCATGAGAGGGCTTAAGGTCATCCCAGAAACCACTGAGAGGCAGATGCATGTTCTTCAGGATGATGCCGCGTCCAGGCACCCGCACCACGCGCCTGTGTCTGGCGACGCTGGTCGCGGCGACGGCCTCGGCGGTGGCCCTTCCGTCGGCCGTCGCAGCCCCCGGCACCGATTCCTCGGGCACGACCTCCTCCGGCTTCCACCGGGCCCCCTCGAAGGGCCGGATCGACACCGACGCCACGGCCCGGATGAGCGACCCGAACGCCAGGGTGAGCGTCATCGTCCAGCTGAGCGGCGACCCTGTCGCCGTGGCTCAGGCGAAGGCCGGCGGTGATCTGTCGAGCACGAAGGTGAACCAGATCCAGTCCGCCCTGTCGACCGAGCAGAGCCCCGTCGCCGGCTTCGTCCGCTCCCACGGCGGCCACGTCGTCTCCCAGATGCGTTCGGCCTACAACGGCCTCCACGTCCAGATCGCCAGCAAGGACATCGACCGGCTCGCCGACCTGCCCGGCGTGGAGGCCGTCCATCCGGTGCCCTCCCGCACCGCCGCCGACTCCTCCACCTCCTCCAGGTCCGCGGCCGCCTCGGGCTCCTCCCTGGGGATCCCCCAGCTGTGGCAGCGCACCGGACTCACCGGCAGGCGGATTCGGGTCGCGGTGATCGACACCGGCCTGGACTACACCCACGCCGACTTCGCCGGCCCGGGAACCCCGGCCGCCTATGACGCCGCACGGGCGCGCTCCGCCGCCACCCCGAGTGCCTCCCTGGTCGGCCCCCGGGCCCCGCGGGTGAAGGGCGGTCGCGACTTCGCCGGTGACTCCTACGACTCCTCGGGCACCGGCTCGGCGCTGGTCCCGCGCCCCGACTCCAACCCGCTGGACTGCAACGGCCACGGCACCCACGTCGCCGGCACCCTGGCCGGCTCGGGGGTCACCACGGCGGGACGCACCTACACCGGCCCCTACAACACGTCCGCCAGGTCGTTCCTGGTGAGCCCCGGGATCGCCCCCCAGGTCGACCTCTACCCGCTGAAGGTCTTCGGCTGCTCCGGCACCAGCGACCTCACCACCGAAGCCATCGACTGGGCGGTCGCCCACCGCATGAATGTCATCAACATCTCCCTCGGCAGCGTCCACGGCCGCCCCGGGGATCCCGACGCCGTCGCCGCCAGCAATGCGGTGGCCGCCGGCGCGGTCGTCGTCTCGGCCGCCGGAAACCAGGGGCAGAACCCCTACCTCACCGGAGCACCGGCCGCCGGCCGCGGCGTCATCTCGGTGGCGGCCGTCAACAACCAGGCCTCCCTGCCCGGGTACCGCAGCTATGCGCCGTTCAGCTCCTCGGGACCGGCCAGCGGCGACTCCAGCCTGCCCACCGGCGTCGCCGCCCCGGGCATCGCCATCTCCTCGGCGGCCCTCGGCACCGGACGTGCTGCGGTGGCGATGTCGGGCACCTCCTCGGCCTCTCCCCAGGTCGCCGGGGTGGCGGCCCTGGCTGTCCAGGCCCATCGCGGCTGGAGCGCCAGCCAGATCGGCGCGGCGCTGTCCAGCACCGCCTCCTCCTCGCGGGTGGTGGGCTACGACCCCGTTCTGGGCGGCGGGCTGGTCGACCCCGCCCGGGCACTGGCCACCTCCTCCTTCGCCGAGGGCGACCACTACCGGGTGGCCTCCGGGACGCTGACCACCGGCACCCTGAGCTTCGGTCTGGTCGAGTCCCGCTCGACCATCCAGCGGACCCGCCCCCTGGTCCTGGTCAACAAGGGCTCCCGCCCGATCACCTACACGGTGGCCGCCCGGGCCTCGGCCGGGTCGCGTCCGGCCACCGTCTCCCTCAGCACCCGGCGGGTGACCCTGAGGGCGCACTCCAGCGCGAGGATCATGGTGACGCTGAGGGCCCCGGCCTCCCGGGTCGGCAGCTCCCTGGACAACCGCACCGGCTTCCACCAGATCTCGGGGGACGTGGTGCTCAGCGCCGGGCGCAGCACCCAGATCCTGCGGGTGCCCTATCTGATGGTTCCGCGCGCCCAGACCAACGCGTCGGCGGTGCTGCGCACCACCCGTCCCGGGGTCCGGACCGCCCACACCGCGGCGATCGCGCGGGGCGTCCGGCCCGGCACGACGAACCTCACCGTGACCAACTCCCGCGGCGCGATGGCCGCCCGCTCGGCGGTGTTCACCTGGGGGCTGTCCGACCGGCGTCGCGACCCCACCATCACCGGGGGCTCCGGCTACGACCTGCGGGCTGCCGGGGTCCAGACGCGCACGGTCGGCGGCCAGAAGCTGCTGGTCTTCGCCATCAACACCTGGGACCGCTGGTCGAGCGCCTCGGCCAACGAGTACGACGTCGCCGTCGACGCCAACGGGGACGGGGTCCCCGACCGCATCGTCTTCGCCACTGACTCCGGGGTGATCCGCCGCGGCGAGCCGGACGGCGTCACCGAGGTGTTCATCCAGGACATCCGAACCGGCTTCATCTCGGCGTCGGGATACCTGGCGCTGGCCCCCACCGACTCCAGCACGATCGAACTGCCGGTGACCGCCTCCGCCCTGGGGCTCCGCTCCTCCTCGGGATCCTTCTCCTACACGGTCGCCGGCTACGGCGTCGACTCCGGTGAGGACACCTTCGGATCACAGTGGTCGCGCTACAACCCGTGGCGACGCGCCATCGGCGACGGCGCCGGCCTCACCGTGGCCGTCAACCGCTCGGCGAGGGCGTCTCTGGCCACCACGGCTGCGGAGATCAGCCGCCAGAAGCCCCGCGGGGTGATGGTCGTCACCCCCGACAACCCGTCGGGCAGCGGCCAGGCGGCCCTGCTGTCGATCCGCTGAGGAGACGACGGGTCCTAGGCTGAACCCATGACCCCGTCGCTCGCCGGCGTGCTGCTGGTGCCCCTGGCCGCCATGGTCGCGCCGCTGCTGGGGGCCGCGCTGAAACCCGTGCTGCGCGTCCCGCTGATCGTCTTCGAGATCCTGCTCGGGGTGCTGCTGGGCCCCAGCATCCTGGGATGGGTGCACCCCGACGCCGTCACCGGGGTGCTGTCCAGCTTCGGCGTCGCGATGCTGTTCTTCCTCGCCGGCAACGAGATCGACTTCCAGGGGATCCGGGGCCGCCCGATGCGCCGGGCGATCGGCGGCTGGCTGATCTCCCTGGCCCTCGGGGTGGGCATCGGGATCCTGCTGGCCCCCTCCCTCATCACCGCCGTCTTCATCGGTGTCGCACTGACCTCCACGGCGCTGGGCACCCTGATGCCGGTGCTGCGCGACGAGGGGGACCTGCACTCGGAGTTCGGGAGGGCCGCCACCGCGACCGGGGCGGCCGGTGAGTTCGGCCCGCTGCTGGCCATCTCGATCTTCCTGGGAGGTCGCAGCCCGTTGTCCGGGGCGCTGGTCCTGGCCACCTTCGCGGTCATCACCGGGGTGGCGATCTGGCTGGCCTCCCGCGGCCCCTACCCGGCCTTCAACCGCCTGGTGGCGGCCACCCTGCGCACCAGCGGCCAGTTCGGCGTGCGCACCGTCATCCTCGTGCTGGCGGCGCTGTCGGTGCTCAGCCAGCTGCTGGGACTGGACATGCTGCTCGGCGCCTTCGCCGCCGGGGTGCTGTCGAGGGTGCTGCTGGCCAGCGCCCGTCCGCCCGACCGCGAGATGGTCGAGGCGAAGCTGGAGGCGGTGGGCTTCGGGTTCCTGGTCCCGGTGTTCTTCATCATGACCGGCGTCACCTTCGACCTGGCCGCGCTCCTCTCCTCGCCGCGACTACTCTTGCTGATGGCGGGGGCCCTGGTGCTGCTTCTGGTGATCCGCGGCATCCCCTGCCTGCTGGCGGCCCCGAAGGGGTCGACGAGGACCGACCGCGCCTCCCTGATGCTGCTCGGCGCCACCGGGCTGCCGATCATCGTGGCGGTGACCGGCATCGGGGTCGAGCGCCACGAGCTGGGGTCGGGGATCGCGTCGGCCCTGGTGGGGGCCGGAATGCTGTCGGTGCTGGTGTTCCCCGCCCTCGCGCTGGCCCTGAGACGCCGTTCGGCGGGCGGGCGGCTCACCCCCGATCCCGAGGACGTCCCCATCCAGGGCTAGTAGCGTGTCGGCCATGGCCTCCAGCACCCGTCCGCGTCCCGCCAAGCGCGGCCCACTCCCCCACCCCTCGGGCGCCCGCCCGCCGCAGCTGCCCGCAGAGCTGCTGCCCCGTCACGTCGCGATCGTGATGGACGGCAACGGACGCTGGGCCAAGGAGCGCGGCCTGCGACGCACCGAGGGTCACGCCCGCGGCGAGGACGCCCTTTTCGATGTCATCGAGGGGGCCATCGAGATGGGCATCCCCTACCTGTCGGCCTACGCCTTCTCCACCGAGAACTGGCGCCGGTCCCCCGACGAGGTGCACTGGCTGATGGGGTTCAACCGCGATGTCATCCACCGACGTCGCGACCAGCTCGACGCCCTCGGGGTGCGCGTCCGATGGGCGGGACGCCGTCCCAGGCTCTGGCGCTCGGTGATCCGCGAGCTCGAGGAGGCCGAGGCCCAGAGCGAGGACAACACCGTCCTCACCCTGCAGTTCTGCGTCAACTACGGGGGACGGGCCGAGATCGTCGACGCCGTCCGCGACATCGCCCGGCTGGCCGCCGAGGGCCGGCTGGACCCCGACCACATCACCGAGAAGACCTTCCGCACCCACCTGGACGAGCCGGAGATCCCCGATGTGGACCTGTTCTGGCGCTCCTCGGGGGAGCAGCGGACCTCCAACTTCCTGCTGTGGCAGTCGGCCTACGCCGAGATGGTCTTCTCCGACGTGCTGTGGCCCGATGTGGACCGGCGCAACCTGTGGGACGCCGTGATGGAGTACGCCCGCCGCGACCGGCGGTTCGGCGGTGCGGTGCCCAACGAGACCCCCACCACCGACGCCGGGGCCCGCTGAGGAGCCGACCGGAGGGTTCGGCCGCCGATCACGGGTAGGAGCGCTGGGCGGCGAACTCCTGGTGGCTGCGGGCCTTGTGCGCCGAACGGCGCCACGGGGTGGTCGACAGGGCGAGGCTGCCGCGCTCGATCCGCAGCACGGTGCGCTGGGTGAGCAGGGTCCAGCGCGGCGACTCCGGACCCTGGGAGGAGATCCGCAGGGAGCGGCCCTCGGCGTCGGTGCTGGCCAGGAAGTGCAGGTCGTAGTACCCCTCGGGCCGGTCGGGAACCAGCTCGGGGAAGGCCAGGCTGAAGGCGTAGAGCGCCTCCTCGGTGCCCAGCATGCAGTCCAGGGCCCACACCTGGCCGGCCGGCACCAGCGCGAGGATGGTGCGGGCGGCGTCCAGGATCGCCTCGGGCCAGGCCAGCCCGCGGGAGTGATTGCGCAGGATCAGCGCGAAGTAGAGCTCCGAGTCGGTCGTCCCGCGCGGCCTGTAGTCGCAGCTGTCGACGACCTCGGCGAGGATCTCGGGGGTCTTGGAGAACTGCCCGTTGTGGGCGAAGCAGACATTGCCGTCGATGAAGGGGTGGCAGTTCTCCTCCCGGACCGCCAGCCCCTCGGTGGCCAGCCGCAGATGGAAGATCGACTGGTCGGTGGTCAGTGCGTCGACCATCGGCCAGAACGACGCCGACTCCATCACGGGCTCGGGGTCGTGGTGGACCCGGGCCCGCTGACCGTCCCAGGAGGCGATCCCCCAGCCGTCGTGGTGGATCCGCCCCAGGTCGTGAAACGTCTGCAGGTCATGGCCCGCCGCCTCGGCGACCGACCTGGGGCGATCGGTGAGGAATCCGAACATCCGGCACATCTGTCAGGTGATCCTCTCGCCGATTTCAGTGGTCCAGATCTCGTCGAGGCGGCTGACCACCCGCGACAGACTCATCCCGATAATGGCACAGATCTGCCCGAGGACGGTCCGGGAACACTGCTGTCAGCCCTGTCGGGAACCGCTGTCAGCCCTGTCGGGAACCGACCCGTTCGTCGACCTGCACCCTCGCGCCGGACCGGTTGACGGCCCCGATGACCGCCTTGAGAGAGGCCTCGGTGATGTCGGAGTCGATGCCGACACCCCACAGGATCTGGCTGGACTCCCCGTCGCCGACCTCGCACTCCACATAGGCGGCGGCCTTCGCGGTGCCGCCTGCGGTCATCGCGTGCTCGGAGTAGTCCAGCACGTGGACGACCACGCCGAGCGAGTCCAGGGCGTCGACGAAGGCCGAGACCGCGCCGTTGCCTTCACCGGAGATGGTGCGCTGGGCGCCGTCGACCCCGATCGTCGCGGTGATCTCGTGACTGCCCCCGCGGGTGGCGGACTCGCGGGAGACCAGCTGGATCCCGTCGGTGTGAAGGTACTCCCGGGAGAACAGGTCCCAGATCTCGTCGTGGCTGATCTCGCGGGCCTCCTGGTCGGTGAGGAACTGCACCGACTTGGAGAACTCGATCTGCAGACGCCGGGGCAGGTCCACCTGGTGCTCGGTCTTCATCAGGTAGGCCATCCCGCCCTTGCCGGACTGGCTGTTGACGCGGATGACGGCCTCGTAGGTGCGGCCGATGTCGTGCGGGTCGACGGCCAGGTAGGGGGCCTGCCAGGTCACCTTGCGCTCATCGACGCCCTGCTCGTCGGCGATCCGCTGCAGGTCCTCCAGGCCCTTCTTGATGGCGTCCTGGTGGGAGCCGGAGAAGGCGGTGAAGACCAGGTCGCCGGAGTAGGGCTGGCGGGCCGGCACCGGCAGCCCGGTGCAGTACTCGACGGTGCGGCGGATCTGGGGCATGTCGGAGAAGTCGATCTTCGGGTCGACGCCCTGGCTGAACAGGTTCATCCCCAGGGTGACCAGGTCGACATTGCCGGTTCTCTCGCCGTGGCCGAAGAGGCATCCCTCGACCCGGTCGGCGCCGGCCATCTGGGCGAACTCGGCGGCCGCGACGCCGGTACCCCGGTCGTTGTGGGGGTGCACCGAGACGCACACGTGCTGGCGGTCGCGGATGTTGCGGCAGAAGTACTCGATCTGGTCGCCGAAGGTGTTCGGGGTGCTCATCTCCACGGTGGCGGGCAGGTTGAGGATGATCTCGCGGCCCTCGGCGGGCTGCCAGACGTCCATCACCGACTCGCACACCTCCAGGGCGAAGTCGGTCGGGGTCTGGGTGAAGATCTCCGGGGAGTACTCGTAACCGAACTCGACGTCGTCCAGGTACTCCTCGGCGTACTTGACGACCCATTCGGTGCCCTGGTGGGCCAGGTCGATGCACTGCTGCTCGTTGACGTGGAAGACCACCCGGCGGAACAGCTCGGCGGTCGCGTTGTACATGTGGATGGTGGCGCGGTGGGCGCCGACCAGGCTCTGCGCGGTGCGGCGGATGAGGTCCTCGCGGGCCTGGGTCAGCACCGAGATCGTGACGTCGTCGGGAACGACGTCCTCCTCGATCAGCTTGCGCACGAAGTCGTACTCGGTCTGGGAGGCCGAGGGGAAGCCGATCTCGATCTCCTTGTAGCCCATCTCGATGAGCAGGTTGAACATCCGCACCTTGCGCGAGACGGTCATCGGGTCGATCAGGGCCTGGTTGCCGTCGCGCAGATCGGTCGACAGCCATCGGGGTGCCTTGTCGAGGGTCTTGTCGGGCCAGGTGCGATCGGGCAGCGACTGCGGGATGAAGGGCTTGTAGCGGTCGACCGGCATCGGTGAGGTCAACTGGCAGGGTGAGGACTGTGGGCGGGTCATTGCGATCTCCTGGGGGGTGGCTGAGCTTCAATGGGCAGCCGAAGTACCCGCAGCGGAGGGGCTACCCGTCAGCGGACCCCGCTGCGGCACATAAGCAGGAGAACGCGTGCCACAAGCGGCATGGTAGCACCCGCAGTGTGAGCCGTGCTCCACGGTGGGTTCGGACGTGACAGGATCGGGGCCGTGACGATGCTCCTTCACCGCGCCCGCCTGCTCGATCTGCGCACCGGACGCCCCGGCGATCCGTGCGACATTCTGCTGAGTGGGGGCCGGATCGACTCGATCCGCCCCTCCCTGCCCCGGCCCTCGACCGTCCAGGCCCCGGTGATCGATCTCGACGGCCGTCTGGTGATCCCCGGCCTGTGGGACGAGCACGTCCACACCGAGCAGTGGGCGCTGGCATCGCGCCGGGTGGAGGTCTCCCAGACGGCCTCCCCCGCCGAGATCCTGAGAACCATCGCCGACCACCTGGCGACCCTCACCGGTCCCGCCGACGGGGAGATCATCCAGGGGTTCGGGCTGCGCGCCTCCCGCTGGCCCGCCAATCCCAGCGCCGCCGACCTGGACGCCGTCTCGGGCCGCTGGCCGGTGGCGATCGTCTCGGCCGACCTGCACTCCACCTGGTGCAACACCGCGGCCCTCCAGCGACTCGGGATCCCCGACCGTCCCGGATTCCTCACCGAGGCCGACTCCTTCGCCGCCCAGATCAAGCTCGCCCAGGTGCCGACCCGGTCCCTGGACATGTGGCTCGACGAGTGCTGCCGCCGGGTCGCCGCCCGCGGGGTGGTGGGAATCGGCGACATGGAGTTCTCCAGCGATGTGGATGTCTGGCTGGCCCGCGAGCAGGCCGGCCGCTGCCCGATGAGGGTCCAGGTGGCGGTCTACCCGGACCGGCTCGACGAGGCGATCGGCCGCGGACTGGCCACCGGGCAGTGCGCCGCCGAGGAGCCCGGGTCGGGGCCGGAGTCTCTGGTGGCGATGGGCCCGCTCAAGATCATCTCCGACGGCTCGGTCTCGACCCGTTCGGCCTGGTGCCGCCAGCCCTACCCGGGGGCCTCCGGGCCCGAGGGGTCCGGGGTGGACGCGGTTCCGCTGGCGGAGCTGGAGTCGCTCATCGTTCGGGCCACTCGGGCGGGGATTCAACCGGCCGTCCACGCGATCGGCGACCTGGCGGTGAGCACCGTGCTGGACGCCTACCAGCACTGCGGGGTGGGCGGACGGCTGGAGCACGCCCAACTGGTCGAGGACGCCGATCTGCCGCGGTTCGCGGCCCTGGGGGTGACGGTCAGCATCCAGCCGGCCCATCTCATCGACGACCGGGACGTCATGGACCAGGTGTGGGGGGATCTCAACGTCGGCAGCTTCCGGTTCCGCGACATGCTGGACGCCGGCGCCCGGCTCATCATGGGGTCGGACGCCCCGGTCTCCCCGGTGGACCCGTGGCTGGCGATCCGGGTGGCCGTCGAGCGCACCGGCGACCAGCGGCCCGGCTGGTACCCCGGCCAGGAGATCACCGTCTCGGAGGCGCTGAGAGCCTCCACCCACGGGGTCGAGGCCGTGGCACCGGGGGGCCGGGCCGATCTGGTCGCCCTGGAGGACGATCCCTTCGGGTCCCACGGCGAGGAACTCGCGTCGATCTCCTCAGCCCTCACCGTGGTCGGCGGTCAAGTGAGCCACACCACCTTGTGACGCCGCCCAGGCTGTGACGCCCCCGGGTGGTGACGTCCCCAGGCCCGTGACGTCCCCCGGGCTGTGTACCGCCCGGGGACCGCGGCAGGTCTCAGAACCCTCAGAACCCCAGGCGGTTGAGGTACTTGGGGTCGGACTGCCAGTCCTTGAGCACCTTGACCTGCAGATCCAGGTGCACCGGGGTGCCCAGCAGGACCGAGATCTGGAGCCTAGCCCGGGTCCCGACGTCCTTGATGTGGGCCCCCTTGTGGCCGATCATGATCCCCTTCTGGGAATCCCGCTCCACGATCAGGGAGGCCACCACGTCGAGCAGCGGACGGTCCTCGGGCCGGTCCGGGCGCTGGCCCATCTCGACGATCTCCACCGCGATCGAGTGCGGCAGCTCCTCGCGCACCCCCTCCAGGGCGGCGGCGCGGATGAGTTCGGCGACCAGGGTCTCGGTCGGCTCGTCGGTGATCTCCCCGTCGGGATAGTAGGCGGGCCCCTCGGGCAGCAGCGAGATGATGGTCTGACGGACCTCCTCGACCTGGCTTCCCAGGACCGCCGAGCAGGGCACGATGTGCTCGAAGCGCACCCCCAGCTCCGTCTCCAGGGCGGCGATCGACGCCAGGTGGGCGGCCAGCCGAGAGTCGCCGACCAGGTCGGACTTGGTGGCCAGGGCCACCAGCAGGGGGCGATGGGTCAACTGGGCGATCTGGCCCACCAGATAGCTGTCCCCGGGTCCGATCCGCTGGTCGCAGGGCAGGCAGACGCCGATCACGTCGACCTGGGACCAGGTGTCGCGCACCAGGTCGTTGAGCCGCTGGCCCAACAGGGTCCGGGGCTTGTGGAGGCCGGGTGTGTCGATGACGACCAGCTGCGAGTCATCGGTGGTGACCACACCGCGGATGACGTGCCGGGTGGTCTGCGGCTTGTCGGTGGCGATCGCGATCTGGGCCCCCACCAGGGCGTTGGTGAGGGTCGACTTGCCGGCATTGGGCCGGCCGACGAAGCAGGCGAAGCCGGAGTGGAATCCGGGACGGGTCGCCTCGGCCACCCGGGTGGCGACGTAGTCGACGTCGGAGACCTCGTCCTCGCCGTCCATCAGCTCGGCCAGCGAGGGCTGGGCGTCACTCTCCTCGGCGTCCTCGACGCGCTCGGCGTCCTCCACCTCCTCGACAGTCGGCTCGGCGTCGTCGGGGCGTGCCGCGTCGTCGCTGCCGGTGCTCTGCGGGGTCTCGGTGTCAGTCATCGTCGTCCTTCTCGTCTGCGGGTTCGGCGGGTACCTGGCGGACCAGGTAGGTGTCCACCTGGTGGCGTCGTCCGGTGGCCTTCTCGGCGGTGATCTCGATGCCCTCCCAGACCACCGAGGCGCCGGGTACCGGAACCACCGACAACTCCTTGGCCATCAGCCCGCCGACGGTGTCGACGTCCTCCTCGGCGGCCTTGATGTCGAACAGCTCGGCCAGGTCATCGACCGGCATCCGGGAGGAGACCCGGTAAACACCGGGATCGATCTCCTCGGTCTCGGTGGGCTCGGGGTCGTACTCGTCGACGATCTCGCCGACGATCTCCTCGACGATGTCCTCGATGGTGGCCAGCCCGGCGGTGCCGCCGAACTCGTCGACCACGATGACGATGTGATTGCGGTCGCGCTGCATCTCGCGCAGCACGTCGTCGATCGGCTTGGAGTCGGGGACGTAGACGGCCTCCCGCATCACCTGGGAGACCTTCTCCTGACGCTGGCCGTCGGGATTGTCCTGGACCCGGCGGGCCAGGTCCTTGAGGTAGATGATTCCCAGGATGTCGTCCAGGCTCTTGCCGACCACCGGCATCCGGGAGAAACCGGAGCGCAGCGCCAGGGACATCGCCTGACGCAGGGTCTTGTCCTGCCGGATGAACACGACATCGGTGCGCGGCACCATCACCTCGCGCAGGTAGGTGTCGCCGAGCTCGAAGACCGAGTGGATCATCTCCCGCTCGTCGGGCTCGATGAGGTCGGAGGCCTCGGCGTAGTCGACCATGTCGCGCAGCTCGGCCTCGGTGGTGAACGGCCCCTCGGCGAACCCGCGACCCGGGGTCACCGCGTTGCCGACCGCGATGAAGACCGCCACCAGCGGCCTCAGCAGGGTGGCGGTGACCATCCAGATCCGCCCGGACAGCCGGCACACCGCGACGTCGTGCTGCTTGCCGAGGGTGCGCGGAGCGACCCCCCACAGGATGTAGCTGACCACCAGCATGGTGGCCGAGACCACGAGGATCCGCTCCCAGTCCGACCCCAGGTGCGGGAACAGCGCCTGGCAGACCAGCACGATGGTGGCGACCTCGCTGCCGATCCGCACCACCATCGCGGAGTTGACGAACCGGGCCGGCTCCAGGGCCATCGCGTGCACCCGCACCGAACTGCGCCGGCCGTCCTCGACCAGCTCCTCGGCGCGACTGCGCGACAAGTGCTGCAGAGCGGCCTCGCAGGCGGCCACCAGGGAGGCCACCAGGGCCAGCACCAGGGCGACGACGATCTCGACCCACTGGGACTGGGTCATCGGGCCTGATTCCCGTTGCGGGCCATCTCCCAGGCGTTGATGATCTCGTCGTTGAGGCCGAACATCACCTTCTTCTCCTCCGGCTCGGCGTGATCGTGGCCGAGCAGGTGGAGCAGTCCGTGGATGAGCAGGTACTCGGCCTCGCCGTCGGGAGTGCGGCCGTTCTCGCCGGCCTGCCGGGCGGTGACCGTGGGGCACAGCACGATGTCGCCGAGGATCCCGTTCGGCTCGGCCTCCCCGTCGGAGGGGGAGCGCAGCTCGTCCATCGGGAAGCTCAGCACATCGGTGGGCCCGGGCAGGCCCATGAACTTCTCGTGGTAGCCCTCCATGGTCGCCTCGTCGACCAGCAGGATCGACAGCTCGGCCTCCGGGTGGATGCGCAGCCGGGCCATCGCGAACCCCGCCAGGGCGACCAGGCCCCGCTCGTCGGCGTCCTGCCCCGACTCGTTGTTGATATCGATCATCATCGTCTCCTCAGCTGGCGTCCGGACCGTCCGCCGGCCGCCCGGCGCTGCTGGGCGTCTCGGTCGAGGACGGCGTCGTACTGGTCGTAGGCCGCCACGATCCTGCCGACCAGCCGGTGCCGGACGACGTCCCGGCTGGTGAGGTTGCAGAAGGCGATGTCGTCGATGCCGTCGAGGATGTCCTGGACCAGCCGCAGGCCGCTGGTCACCCCGCCGGGCAGATCGACCTGGGTGATGTCGCCGGTGACGACCACCTTGGAGTCGAAGCCGAGCCGGGTGAGGAACATCTTCATCTGCTCGGGAGAGGTGTTCTGGGCCTCGTCGAGAATGATGAAGGCGTCATTGAGGGTCCGCCCGCGCATGTACGCCAAGGGGGCCACCTCCACGGTCCCGGCGGCCATCAGCCGGGGCACCGAGGCGGCGTCGACCATGTCGTGCAGGGCGTCGTAGAGGGGCCTCAGGTAGGGGTCGATCTTCTCCGAGAGGGTGCCGGGCAGGAAGCCGATCCGCTCGCCGGCCTCCACCGCCGGGCGGGTGAGGATGATCCGGCTCACCTGCTTGTTCTGCAGGGCCTGGACGGCCTTGGCCATCGCCAGGTAGGTCTTGCCGGTGCCGGCCGGTCCGATCCCGAAGACGACGGTGTGGCTGTCAATGGCGTCGACGTAGCGCTTCTGGTTGAGGGTCTTGGGACGGATCGTCCTGCCCCGGTTCGACAGGATGTCGGCGGTCATGATCTGGGCCGGCTCCTGGCCCTCCCGGGTCATCGTCACCACCCGGTCGACGTCGTCGGCCGACAGTCCGTGACCGGTGCGGATGATGGTGACCAGTTCGGTGAGCACCTCGGTCGCGTCGGCGATCTGGGCGGCGGTGCCCGACAGGCTCACCTCGTTGCCGCGCACCATGATCTCGGCCGCCAGGGCCCCCTCGAGCCGGCGCAGATACTCGTCCCCCGGTCCGACCAGGGAGACCATCGGCACCGATGCGGGCACGGTGAAGGTCCGGGTGCCGCGACTGTCGGGAAGGGTCGATGCCGACCCGTCGGACTGTCGAAGGCGTGGCTGGTGGGCTGTGGTACTCAGGGTTCTCTCCTGGTGGAGCGCGAATGTACCCCACCAACTCTAGCCGTGGTGGAATGTCGTCATGGGTCTTGGCTGGGTCGATGACGCCGCGTTCGCGCTGGGCACTGAGCTGTCGGTCAAACAGGTGCTGCGCGAGGGAATCCGCACAACGGTCGCCCGCTGCTGGGTCGACGGGCCCACCACCGCCACCGGGGGCGCCCGGACCGTGGTGGCCAAGTGCTTCCGGTCGCGTGCGATGTCCCACAACTCGGGAGGGTACGGGGCGGTCCGGGAGTGGGCCGGTCTGGCCGCTGTTCCCGGTGCCCCGCGCCTGCTGGCCGCCGACCTGGACCACGGTGTGGTGGTGATGGAGGACCTGGGGTCGGTGCCGACCCTGGCCGATCTGCTGGCCGGCGACGACGGGGACGCCGCTCTGGAGGCGGCCTGGGTGTGGGGACGCAGCAGCGCCCACCAGCTCACGGCCTCCCGTGAGGCGGTGTCCCGGTTCTCCGATCTGGTCCGGCAGGCCGATCCGGGCACCCTCACCGCGGGCGGTCCGGCCTCCCCCCGGCTGCCCGAGCGCGGCGCCGCCCGGTTGTCCGCGATGCTGCGGCTGCCGGGGCCGGCCTGCCAGAGGTTGGACGAGGAGGTCGCGCTGCTGGCAGGGCTGGACGGCGTCGAGGGGTCCAGGGTGTGCAGCCAGGCCGACCCCGCCCCCGACAATCTGCTGGTCACCGGTGACGGGTGGGTCAAGGCGATCGACTACGAGGCGGCCTCCTACCACCACATCGCGGTGGATCTGGTGAGCCTGTTGACGCCGTGGCCCGCCAGCGGGCTGCTGGCCGGGACCCCCGGGGAGTTCCAGGCGGCCGTGATGTCGGGGTTCGGGACCGCCCACGGCGGCCTGACCGACCTGCTGGACGACCCGGACCTCGACCCGATGACGGGACTGGCGGCGATGAGCACCGCCCTCCAGATGACCGAGCTCACCCTGGAGCCGTTGACCCGGCGCGAGGACGTCGGCCGGTTCTCCGGGGGCCGGTCCCGGCTCATCACGTTATGGCGGTCGGCCGCTGAGCACGCCGCGGCGGTGACCCCGACCCTGGCCCGGGCCTGCGAGCAGGCCGCCGACACCGCCGCTGGAACCTGGGGGTGGCCCGAGGAGCTGCCCCTCTACCCCTGCTTCGAGCGCGCCTGAACGGCCCCTCGACGGCTGAGGTCACACTCTCAGCGATTCACCCAGAACAAGTCCACTCGGCAACGAGCACAGCGTCCATCCCGTACCGGAAGGTCCTGTGCCGGACGAGTCGGAGACCGGAAGGTCCGAGAGCCACGGCGACTTTGTCGAGGCTGTCGAAACGGGCCCGATCCGGATTCGGACCACCATGCCGACCGGGGTCGGAGTCGACGAAGGTTGCCGTCACTGCACGGCCACCAGACCTGAGCACCCTGGCGGATTCCTCAGCCATCGTCGCGACGTCGGGAATGAGATGCAGCGCAGCCACGCAGGTCACCAGATCGAAGGAGTCGGTGGCGAACGGCAGGGCAGCAGCGTCCCCCACGGTGAGGGTGGCACGGGGAAGACGTCTGCGCGCCACCTCCAGCATCCCCGGTGAGATGTCGATACCGGTCAGTTGAAGCTCTCGGTCCGGACAGCGCCGAGCCAGTGCCCGCAGCACCAGGCCGGTACCGGTCGCAACGTCCAGCACCGCACTTCCATGTCCTGGATCCACGAAGGAGGCCACCTCGTGGGCCAGTGCCCGGTGCATCGCCGACGAGTCGTAGCTGTGGGCCCTGGCATCGAAACGGACCCTGATAGTCCGCAGCGGTTCCTCCAACATGACCCAGCAGACTACCGCGGCCCGGCATGACGAGATGTGCGCAATCCGTCCCGAATACCAGTGACTGACGTCCGACCCAACTCCACCAAGGGCTCAGGGCGCACGCAGTCCGGAAGGATCCCCTCCCCCGGGTCCGACTCGCGGGACACCCCTCCAACATTGCGCAAGATTGCTTGCGCAATGACTATTGCGTATCTAGTCTTGAGTCATGGACACCGACATCAAGGCCGTCACGAGGACCCCGCTGAGGGCAGATCGCGACTACCTCGCATGGCTTGCCGCCGACACCAGCTGGATGTTCGGCAGTGCGATTCAGACCTTCGCGATGGCCCTCATCGGCTACGCCGTGACGGGCTCCTTCGCCCAGGCCGGCGCCATCTCCACGGTCTCGACCGTCGTGTCGATGGTGGCGATGGTGCCCGGCGGCGTCCTGGTGGACCGCTGGGACCGGCGCAGATCCCTCATCGTCTCGGGCCTGATCCGACTCCTGGTGTTCGCCGCAGCGGCGGCGGCCTGGTGGGCCGGGGTGCTCACCGTTCCGGTGCTGTACCTCGTCGGCATCGCCTCGGGGGCGGTGAGCGGACTGTTCAGCGGAGCCCCCGACGCGGCACTGAAGTCGGTGGTGGGGTCCGAGGACCTACCGCGCGCCGTCGCCGCGAACCAGGGCCGGGACGGGGCGATCCGACTCGCCGCCCCTCCCCTGTCCGGACTGCTGATGGCCGTCTCCACCGCGCTGCCCTTCCTGGCCGCCGCGATCGGCTCGGCCCTCCAGGTGATGTGCACCCGACTCATCCGGACCGATCTGAGGCCAGGACGTCGCCCCGCCGAGCAGGGGCCGGCCCAGGCCACCGGCTGGCGCGGCGAGGCCCTCGCCGGGTTCTCCTTCGTGATTCGCGATCCCCTGCTGAGGCGGATCGTCCCGGCTCTGGTCTGCCTCAACACCGGGATCGGCGCGCTGTACATCGGGATCACCCTGACCCTGCAGGGCCGGGGCGTCCCGACCTGGCGGATCGGGCTCATCGACTCGGTGATGGCTGCCGGAATGCTGATCGGGACACCCTTCGCCCAGCGGTTCATCCGGACGATTCCGACCGGACGGCTGGTCGTCTCGGCCTTCGTGGCCTGCACGGTGATCTTCGTGCCGGTCTCGCTGGACCAGCGGATCCCCCTGGTGCTGGTCTCCTTCGGTCTGCTGGGGCTGATCGCCCCGGCCGTCAACGGCGCCATGGGCGGATATGTCCAGGCCGTCATCCCCGACGACCTGCAGGGCCGGTCGATGGCCGCCCTCGCACTGGTGCTGCAGACCCTGCCGGCCCTGGTGCCGGCGACGGTCGGGTTCGGCCTTCAGCACCTGGGGCCCGGACCGACGATGGCCGCGACCGTCGTGCTGTTCCCCGTCGCGGCCGTGCTGATGGCCAGCCACCGAGCTCTGCGCGAGTTGCCGACCCCCGACAGATGGCCGCTCGACACCGCGGCGGCAGACACGGTCACAGTCAGCACCGAGGCATTCGACACCGAGGCAGTCGACACCGCGGCAGTCGATACGGTGGAGCCATGAGCGAGGACGATCGTCGCGATGCCCGGCCCGATCACCCCAGCGCCGAGCGCGCGCTGGCGATGCTCAAGGTGCTGACTCAACCGGTCCGCCAGAAGATCGTGCGGACCCTGATGGTCGCCGATGCGATGCGGGTCTCAGACATCGCCGCGGCCATCGGGGAGCCGGCCAACTCGGTCTCCTACCACCTTCGCCAGCTCGCCAGGATCGGCGTCGCCCACACCACCGAGCCCCCCGGCGACCGCGACAGCAGGGAGACCTGGTGGGTGATCGACGACTGGCACGGCATGAGCATCGCCCCGAGCCAGATTCGGGCGCTGCCCGGCGGCGACGTCGTGCTGGCGGCCCTGGACCGGGTCGACAGCCCCGAGATCACCAGCATCTTCTCCATGGAGCGCGCGGCCGCCGCGGAGGCCTCCGGACAGCCGGGGTTGCGGATGGACGGCCCTCTGCTGCTGACCGGCGAAGAGGCCCGGGAGCTCGTCGACGCCGTCGAGGCGCTGTTCTCGGCGGCGGCGGCCACCTCCCACCGGCACCGACTCGACCACGACCAGGGGGTCGAGGGGTTCGACTACCGGGTCGCGGTGATGCCGGCGAACTCGTCGCAGACCTTGACCAGCTCGGAGGTGAGCAGGGGCTCGAAGGCCGAGTGACCTCCCATCACGATCCGCAGGTCGGCGCTCGGCAGAGCCTTCTTGAGATCCCACGCGGTGGTCGCGGGGCAGCACATGTCGTAGCGGCCCTGGACGATGGCGGTGGGGATCGCGGCCAGCCTCCCGGCGTCACGGATCAGCTGGCCCTCGGCCATGAACCCGTGATGAATGAAATAGTGATTCTCGATCCGGGCGAAGGCCAGGTCGAACTCCGGGTCCTCCTCCTCGGGCTCGGCGTCGACGGCCAGCCTGGTGGTGGCCGACTCCCAGTTCGTCCAGGCGGTGGCGGCCGGCCCGTGGACCTGCGGGTCCGGATCCCACAGCAGGTCGAAGTAGCCGGAGATGTTGTCGCGGGAGAAGTCGTGGCCGGCGCGCCGCAGGGGTTCGCAGTAGCCCTCCCACAGGTCCGGGTAGACCGCTGAGGCGCCGCCGTTGTAGAACCAGTCGAGCTCGGACTGGCGCAGCGTGAAGATCCCGCGCAGGACGAGTTCGGTGACCCGCTGGGGATAGGTCTCGGCGTAGGCCAGGGCCAGGCACGAGCCCCACGACCCGCCGAAGACCTGCCAGCGGTCGACGCCCAGCTCGAGTCGGACCTTCTCCAGGTCCTCCACGAGGTTCCAGGTGGTGTTGCAGGCCATCTCCTCGGGGGTACGGGCGTTCGCCACGTGCGGGGTCGACAGCCCGCAACCGCGCTGGTCCAGAACGATGATGCGGTAGCTGTCCGGGTTGAAGAACTGCCGGCGCTCGGTGCCGCCGCCTCCCCCCGGTCCGCCGTGCAGGAAGACCACCGGGCGGCCCTGCGGGTTGCCGCACTGCTCGACGTGGAGGAGCTGGCCGTCGCCGACATCGACCATCCGGGTGTCGAAGGGTTCGATCGGCGGGTAGAGGTCCCGTTCCGGGCCGATCCGGAGCTCCGGCGTCGCAACTGTCATGGCGGGAGTCTACGGGAGGGTTACGATGTCGCCCCGTGACAGATCAACCCTCCGAAGCCCCCCGCGCCGTCTACGCCGATCGCGGCTCCAGCCACTACGACATCATTCTCACCGCGATGTGCGTGGTGGTGATCATCTCCAACATCGGAGGGTCGAAGGGGGTCCAGCTGGGCCCCATCACCACCGATGGCGGATTCTTCCTGTTCCCGCTGGCCTATGTGCTCGGTGACATCACCACCGAGGTCTACGGGCTGCGGGCGGCCCGTCGCGGCATCGTGATGGGATTCCTGATGGCCATCCTCGCGGTGCTGTGCTTCTGGGTGATCATCGCCCTGCCCGGCCTGGGGGACTCCTACTCCACCGAGCACGACGCCGCGATCGCCGCGGCCCTGGGGCCCGTCTGGCAGATCGTGGTCGCCGGACTGTGCGGCTTCCTGGCCGGCCAGATGACCAACTCCCTCATCATGGTCCGGTTGAAGGCCCACTACCGGGAGCGCGGCCTGGTGGGGCGGCTGATGGGCTCGACCGGCGTCGGGGAGCTCGTCGACACCGTCATCTTCTGCACCATCGCCGCCCCGGTGGTCGGCATCACCAGCTTCGGCCAGTGGGTCAACTACGCCTTCTTCGGGTTTCTGTGGAAGACCCTGGTGGAGTACGCCCTGATCCCGGTCACCACCCGGGTGATCGGCTGGATCAAGAAGCGCGAGCCGAGCTACCAGGAGGGCCTGGCGGCCGCCGAGCGGGTGAGCGTGGCCTGACCCCTCAGCGCACCACGTCGACGTTGCGCCAGGCCTTCCGCAGCGAGGTCTTCCCGCCGGTCTGGAGGATGGCCCGCCGGTAGATCCGCTCCCCGGCCCAGATCGTGAGGACCGAGAAGACCAGCGAGATGGCGATCGAGACGATCGGCTCCCACCAGTCGGCCGATCCGCTCACCAGCCGGGTGGGCATCGCGATGGCCGAGGCCACCGGGATGTAGGAGGCGATCACCTGGGAGGAGCCGTTGGCCAGCATCCCGTAGAAGTAGACGGCCATCACGACCATCAGCAGCGGCATCGAGGTGGAGCTGACGTCCTCCGAACGGCCGGCCAGTGCCCCGGAGGCGGCCCACAGGCAGGCCAGGGCCACGAACCCGACCACGAAGTAGACCAGGAACCACAGCGCCGGGGCGGTCACCATCGACAGGTACTCGCTCCACGGGGAGAAGGACAGCCCGGCCAGCGCCACCCCGACGATGAGCACCATCTGGCCCATCGCCAGCACGGTGTTGCCGAGGATCTTGCCGAGCAGCAGCTGTCGCGAGGGGATCGCGGTGAGCAGGATCTCGGCGATCCGCGACTGCTTCTCCTCGACCACCGAGTTCGCGATGGCGTACCCGAAGATGATCATCGACAGGTAGAACAGCACGGCGAAGACGATCCCCAGGACGGTGGCGGCCGCCTGCTTCTCGGCGTCGTGCTCGCTGCCGAGACTGCCCAGGGCCAGCTGGGTGCCCGCGGTGAGACGCTGCGGGGAGACTCCCAGAGCGCGGGCGTTCTCGGCCGTCGCCTCCCCGGCGACGGCCTGGGAGATCGCCCGGGTGGACCAGGTGGTGGCGGTCGGGGAGGTCTTCAACCCCGACAGCCGCCACTGGTCGCCGGTGCGCTGGAGCAGCGCCTTGGCGTTGCCGTCGCGCATCTGCTGGGCGGCCTGGGCCGCCGAGGAGACCGGCAGGGCGCGGATCGTGTTGTCGGAGCCGGTGGCCCGGTTGAGCTGCTGGGCGGTGGCGACCAGCTGGGCGCCGCGGTCGTCCAGGACGGCCACCGTGGTGGTCTGGGAGCGCCCGTTGAACAGGAAGGACAGCCCGAAGACCACCACCATCAGCAGCAGGGTGGTGACGGTGGAGGTGATGAAGGTCTTGTCGTGGAGTTTCGCGGAGATCTCGCGGCCGGTGACGATCTGCCACAGGCTGCCGGTCCGCTGGTCCGGGGTGGTGTCCGGTCGACTCATGATGCCGCCGCCTCTCGGTAGATCTCGGACAGGGTGGGGACGATGCGGGAGAACTCGGTGACCTCGCCGCGTCTGAGCGCCTCGGCGAGGACGGCCTGGTCGGCGCCGGGCTCGGTGAACTCGAGGACGGCGGTGGTGCCGCCCAGGTCGACGACGTCGACCCCGCGGGCCGAGCGCAACCATCCCAGGTCGGTGTCGGCGCAGAGCCGGTGACGTCGAGGACCCGATCCGCGCAGCTCGTCGGTGGATCCCTGGGCGACCACCCGGCCACCGCTGAGGATCACCAGCCGGTCGCACAGCCTCTCGACCAGGTCGAGCTGGTGGGAGCTGAACAGCACCGGGACCCCCGACGAGCTGGCCTCCCGCAGGACCTCGGCCATCGCGTCGACGGCCATCGGGTCCAGCCCGGAGAAAGGCTCGTCGAGGATGAGGGCCACCGGGCTGCCCAGCAGCGCCGCGGTCACCTGGACACGCTGCTGATTGCCCAGGGACAGCGTCTCGACCTTGTCCTTGGCCCGGTCGGCCAGCCCGAACCGCTCCAGGTAGGACATCGTCTGCTGCTGGGCGGCCTGGGCCGAGACCCCGCGGATCCGGGCCAGGTAGACCAGCTGGTCGACGATCGGCTGCTTGGGGTACAGGCCGCGCTCCTCGGGCATGTAGCCGATGCCGCGGCGGTCGGCGGCGGTGATCGGGTGGCCGTTGAAGCTCACCGATCCGGAGGTGATCGCCAGCACCCCGACGATCATCCGCATGGTGGTGGTCTTCCCGGCGCCGTTGGCCCCGACGAACCCGGTCATGGTGCCCGGGGGGACGGTGAAGCTCACCCGGTCGGCGGCCAGAACTTCGCCGTAGCGGCGGGTGAGCTCGCTCACCTCGATGCCGCCGGCCGTACTCGTCCTCTGGTGATCGGTCATGACTCCATTCCACCGCGGACGGCCCGCCGGCACATCGGCCGCAGGAGGGAGATCAGCCCTCCCCCGCGCGGATGAGACCCGACTCGTAGGCGAGTGCCACGAGTTGGACCCGGTCGCGCAGGTCCAGCTTGGACAGGCAGTTGGAGACGTGGGTCTTGACGGTGGCCTCCGAGACGAACAGCTCGGCGGCGATCTCGGCGTTGGACAGCCCCCGGGCCACCTGCACGGCCACCTCCCGCTCCCTGGCGGTGAGCACCTCCAGGCGGGGGTCGGGGTCCCCCTCGGGATCCCCGGATCCACCGCCGGGGGCACTGCGGTCAGCACCGCCGGTGGCACTGCCGAGTCGCGACTCGATGACCCTCCTGGTCACCTCGGGGGCCAGCAGCGAGTACCCCTCGTGGACCTGTCTCAGCCCGGCCACCAGGGCCTCGGCGTCGGCGTTCTTGAGCATGAACCCGCTGGCCCCGGCGTCCAGGGCGTCGAAGAGGTAGTCGTCGCGGTCGAAGGTGGTGAGGATCACGACCTTCGTCCGGCCGGCCGCGGTGATCTCGCGGGTCGCGGCGATGCCGTCCAGGACCGGCATCTGGACATCCATCAGCACCAGGTCGGGCTGGAGCCGGGCGGCCTGTTCGACCGCCTGCCGGCCGTCGGCGGCCTCCCCCACCACCTCGATGTCCGGCTCCACCGACAGGATGAGCCGGAACCCGGTGCGCACCAGTTTCTGGTCGTCGGCCAGCAGCACCCTCATGAGCTCTCCCCCGGGACGAGCGGCAGTCGTGCCAGCACCCGCCAGCCTCCGGTGACCCGGGGGCCGGTCTCCAGGGTCCCCCGGTGGGCGGCGACCCGCTCGGCCATACCGATCAGCCCCACTCCGGCGCCGCCGTCGAGCCCGGAGTCCTCACGGCCCGTTGAGTCGCCCTTGGTGCCGACGGGTCGTGTGCCGCCCGGTCGTGTGCCGCCCGGTCGTGTGCTGCCCGGTCGTGTACTGCCCGGTCGTGTGCCGCCCGGTGGAGACGTCCGCGCGCCGCGCCCGTCGTCGGTCACCTCGACCTCCACCTGGTCGGGGCCGATCCGCACCGCCACGTGGGCGTGGGCGGCCCTGGCGTGCTTCTCGACATTGGTGATCGCCTCCTGGACCACCCGGTAGACGGTCAGTCCCAGTGCCGGTCCGACCGCCTCGGTGTCCCCCACGATGTCCAGGTCGAGCCGGTGGCGGTGCGGCCCCGAGCACAGCTCCGCCAGGTCCGACAGTCCGGGATCGACCCCGGTGCCCTGCCGCAGCGAACCGAGCAGGGAGTGCATCTCGGTGACAGCCAGACGCGACTCCTCCTCGATCGCCGACAGGGCCTGGCGGGCCTGGTCAGGGGCCACCTCCATCGCCCGCCGGGCGCCAGCGGCCTGGATGCCGATCACCGAGACGTGGTGGCTCACCGAGTCGTGGATCTCACGGGAGATCCGCAGCCTCTCGGCGACCACCGCCTGGTCGGCCAGCCGGGATCTCTGGGCGGCGATCGTGGCGGCCTGCTCGCGGGCCCGGTGCAGGGCCCTGGCCTCCCGCCAGGACACCTGTCCCAGGGCGGCGGCGCCCACCACGAAGGCGGTGTTGATGAGGGCGTAGAGCACCACCAGACGCACCAGGCCGTTGACACCGCGGGCCTGGGGGGCCAGGTCCTTCATGATCTGGGCCAGCGAGTTCGTCCGGGCGAAGATCACCGCCACCCAGCCCAGCAGGGCGAGCTCGACGGCCGCGATGAGGCCCCAGGCGGCCCGGCGACTGGCTCCCCAGGCCACCGCGGCGTGCAGCGAGACGAAGTAGAGCACCTGGGTGAAGAAGCTGGCGCTCACCAGCGGGGTGAGGAAGCTGCCGATCAGCAGGTGGGCGGCCGAGGCGCCCCCCTGGGTCAGCGGGAAGCGGCGTCTCAGGCACAGGATCAGGCCAAGCACCAGGACCGAGACGACCTGGCGCCAGACCGACCCGGTGTCGACGCGGACCTGCACCTGCTGGAGCCAGACGGTCAGCCCGATGACCAGGACCCCCGTCGCGGCCACCAGCAGGTCGACCACCGACAGCCATCCCACCACCGGGACCCGGATGATCCGGGAGCGCGGCGCGGGGCGCTCCCACAGGTCATCGAGGCTGAGGAAGTCCACCAGGGCGGTGCGCATGTCCCGAGGGTAGCGAACTCACTCCTTCGCGCCGCCCGCACCGGCCGCGGCGGCCGCAGCCGAGCCGACTGATCCGGCCGCGCCGACCGAGGCGGATCTGGGGGCCGGCAGCCGACCGCCGTGGGCGTTCCAGCGGCCCATGAACTCGGTCTCCAGGTCGTCGAGCTGCCCGGAGGCCATCGCCGAGCGGATCGAGTCGACCAGCCGCACCGTCCATCTCTCGTTGTGGATGGTGGCCAGGGTGTTGGCCAGCATCTCGCGGGCCTTGAAGAGGTGGTGCAGGTAGGCCCTGGAGTAGTGGGTGCAGGTGTAGCAGTCGCAGCCGGGCTCCAGGGGACCCAGGTCGCGGCGGAACCGTGCGGTGTTGACGTTGTAGCGGCCGTCGACGGTGTAGATCGCGGCATTGCGCGCCACCCGGGAGGGATTGACGCAGTCGAAGGTGTCGGCCCCGGCCCGGCAGGCCGCGAACAGGTCGTCGGGCTCAGAGATCCCCAGCAGGTGGCGGGGCCGGTTCTCGGGCAGCTCCTGCGCGCACCAGCCGACGATCCGGCCGAGGTTCTGCTTCTCGATCGCCCCGCCGATCCCGAACCCGTCGAACCGCTGACCGTCGACCTCCATGGCGGCCAGGTCGCGGCAGGCGGTGCGCCGCAGATCCTCGTACTGGGCGCCCTGGATCACCCCGAAGAGGGCCTGGTAGGGCTTTCCGGTGCGCTCCTCGGTGAGGCGGCGGTGCTCGGCCAGGCACCTCAGCGCCCACCGCCTGGTCCGCTCCAGGGCCTCCTGCTGATAGCCGCGGGTGTTCATCAGGGTGGTCAGCTCGTCGAAGGCGAACATGATGTCGGCCCCCAGGTGGTGCTGGATTCCCATCGACACCTCCGGGGTGAACCGGTGCAGGTCGCCGTTGAGGGGGCTGCGGAAGGTCACCCCGTCGTCGTCGACCATCGCCTTGCGGTCGGCGTCGGCGGCGATCACATCGGCCTCGGTGAGATCGGCGACGTCCATCGCGAGGGTCTTCTTGAACCCGGCTCCCAGGCTGAGCACCTGGAACCCGCCGGAGTCGGTGAAGGTGGGTCCGGTCCAGTTCATGAACCGGCCCAGCCCGCCGGCCTCGTCAATCAGTTCGGGGCCGGGCTGGAGGAACAGGTGGTAGGCGTTGGCCAGCACCGCCTGGGCTCCCAGCTGGGCGACCGTCTCGGGCAGCATCGCCTTGACGGTGGCCTTGGTGCCCACCACCACGAAGGCCGGGGTCTGGATGTCGCCGTGCGGGGTGTGGATGGTTCCGGTCCTCCCCAGTCCGTTGTCGAGGCGGGAGGTGATGTCGAAACCGAGGGGCATGGGGCATATTGTCGCACCGTGCCAGGAGTCGTCTACATGCTCGCCTCGATCCTGTCGGTGCAGTTCGGCGGCGCCTTCGCGGCCACCCTCATCCCGCAGATCGGGCCGTTGGGCACCGTCGCGCTGAGGCTGACGATCGCCTCCCTGATCCTCATCCCGGTGGCCCGTCCCAGTCTGCGCGACCACCGCACCGGACGGCCTCACAGCGCCTCGGACTGGTGGCGGGTGGTGGCTCTGGCGGCGGCCCTGGGGGCGATGAACACCGCCTTCTACTTCAGTCTGAGGTATCTGCCGATCGGGGTGGCGGTCACCATCGAGTTCGTCGGCCCGATGACGATGGCGGCCCTCGGCTCGCGCACCCGCCGCGACTACCTGGCCGTGCTGCTGGCCGCCCTGGGGGTGGTCGGGGTCTCGGGGGCGGTGGGTGCCGACTGGGCTCACGTCAGCATCCCGGGGGTGCTCCTGGCGCTGCTGGCCGGGGCCTGCTGGGCGCTCTACGCGAAGGCCTCCCAGGCGGTCGGCGCCCGGTGGGAGACGCTGCGCGGGCTCACCTGGGCGATGCTGATCTGCGCCGTCGTGATGCTGCCCCTGGGGATCGCCAGCGCCGGCGTCGAACTCATCCGGCCGCGCCACCTGCTGATCGGCGCGGCGGTGGCCCTGATGTCCTCGGCGCTGCCCTACAGCCTGGAGATGTACGCCCTGCGCAAGCTGTCCACCAAGGCCTACGGGATCCTGTCGGGAGGGGATCCGGCGGTCGCCGCGCTGGCCGGTCTGGTGGTCCTCGGCCAGACCATGGGGCTGCCCCAGATCCTCGGGATGGCGTGCGTCATCACCGCCTCCGTCCTCGTGCTGGGTCGCGGCAGATCGGCTGCGACTGCCACCGGCGAGCACTAGGCTGGCAGCCCAGAACCGAGGAAGGACCAGCTGTGGAACTGCGACCGCGCGGCCTCGACAAGGTGGAGGCCCTCACCGCCAAGGGGGTGCGCATCCCCAACCCCTGGACCGTCGACATCGACGACGACGTCAACATCGACCGGATCAGCGGGACCAATGTCGTCATTCATCCCGGGTGCCGGATCCGCGGCTCCCGCACCGTGGTCTCCGCCGGCTGCGTGCTCGGCGCCGAGGCCCCGATGACCATCCAGGACTGCCAGCTCGGGGAGGGCGTCGCGCTGGCCGGCGGGTACGCCGAGGGGGCGGTCCTGCTGGCCGGCGCCTCGATGGCCTCGGGGGCCCATGTCAGGCCCGGCACGATTCTGGAGGAGCAGGCCAGCGCCGCCCACACCGTCGGGCTCAAGCAGACCGTGCTGTTCCCCTTCGTCACCCTGGGCAGTCTCATCAACTTCTGCGACCTCCTGATGGCGGGCGGCACCTCCCGCCGCCAGCACTCCGAGGTCGGCTCCTCCTACATCCACTTCAACTTCACCCCCGACGGGGACAAGACCACCGCGTCCCTGTTCGGCGACGTCCCGCGCGGGGTGCTGCTGAACCAGCCGCCGATCTTCCTGGGCGGCCAGGGCGGGACGGTCGGTCCGGTCTCAACCGGCTTCGGCACCGTGGTCGGCGCCGGGTCGGTGCTGCGCGACGACGTCGAGGAGGACGGCCAGCTGGTGCTGCCGCCGCGTCCCGCCGAGGTCCGTCGGCCGGTCACCCCGGCCTCCTACCGGCAGCTGTCGCGGATCATCTCCAGGAATGTCTCCTATGTCGCGAACCTGTCGGCCCTGGAGTCCTGGTACCGCCAGATCCGCCGGCTCTTCCTCTCCCAGCTGGAGTTCGGCCCGCTGCTGCTGGCGGCGGCCCTGGTGAACCTCACCGACATCCGCGCCGAACGGATCAAGAGGGTGCGCAATCTGGTCGGTCGGCTGCACCCCGACGACGAGGGCCGCAGCCAGCTGCTGGAGCGTCTGGACGACGTTGTGGCCGCGCTGGCGGTGGTCGACGGCCCGGCCCCGGCCGAGCTCGTGCGACTGTGCGGGGCAGCGGCCGGCGAGGGCCAGGAGTACCTGACGGTGGTCCAGGGCCTGGACGAGGAGCAGCGGATCGGCGTCACGGAGTGGCTGGGCGGGATCGTGGAGACCCAGCAGCAGAATGTCGCCGAGGTGGTGCCGGCCCTGGAGCTGCGGTTCTGACCCCGGGACCGTGGTCGGGTCGGTGATCCTCCAGAACCTGTCGGTGCCCTCTGGCACGGTGGGTCCATGACCGAACTCAGGGACCAGGGCCTCGACATCCTGCGCAGGCTCACCGGGAACCCGCACGCCGACTTCCACGCCGGCCAGTGGGAGGCCATCGAGGCCCTGGTGGCCGACCACCGGCGCGCCCTGGTGGTGGAGCGGACCGGCTGGGGCAAGTCGGCGGTCTACTTCGTGGCCGCCCTGCTGCAGCGCCGCGCCGGCAGCGGACCGGCCCTCATCGTCTCTCCCCTGCTGGCCCTGATGCGCGACCAGGTGGGGGCCGCCGAACGGGCCGGGGTGCGCGCCGCCTCGATTTCCAGCGCCAATGTCACCGAGTGGGACCAGATCCGCTCCCTCCTCGACCAGGACAGCCTGGATGTCCTGCTGGTCTCCCCCGAACGCCTGGTCAACCCGCGGTTCGCCGCCGAGCAGCTGCCCGAGCTCACCGCGAGGATGGGCATGCTGGTCATCGACGAGGCCCACTGCATCTCCGACTGGGGCCACGACTTCCGCCCCGACTACCGGCGGATCCGCGACCTGGTGGCCGCCCTGCCGGCCGGGGTGCCGGTGCTGGCCACCACGGCCACCGCCAACTCGCGGGTGGTCACCGATGTCGTCGAGCAGATCGCCCCGGCCGACCAGCCCGGCGAGGACCGCGGGGTCTTCGTGCTGCGCGGCCCGCTGGCCCGCGACTCCCTGCGACTGGGGGTGCTGGATCTCCCCCGCCCCGAGCTGCGACTGGCCTGGTTGTGCTCCCATCTCGGCGAGTGCACCGGCTCGGGGATCATCTACTGCCTCACCGTCTCGGCCGCCGAGGACACCGCCCGGGCACTCGTCGAGGCCGGCCACCACGTCAAGGTCTACACCGGGCGCACCGACGCCGAGGAGCGCGCCGATCTGGAGACCGAGCTCACCGGGAACCGGGTGAAGGCGCTGGTGGCCACCAGCGCCCTGGGAATGGGATTCGACAAGCCGGACCTGGGCTTCGTCATCCACCTGGGGGCACCGAGCTCACCGGTGGCCTACTACCAGCAGGTCGGCCGCGCCGGCCGCGCCACCGCCTCGGCCGACGTCCTGCTGCTGCCCGGGCCGGAGGACCGCGACATCTGGCACTACTTCGCCACCAGCGGGATGCCCACCGAGCAGCGCGCCGACGCCGTGCTGTCGGCGCTGTCCACCGAGCAGACGCTGTCCACCCCGGCCCTGGAGGCCCGGGTCGACATCCGCCGCAGTCCCCTGGAGCTGCTGCTCAAGGTGCTGGCCGTCGACGGCGCGGTGGAGCGGGTCCAGGGAGGCTGGCGGTCCACCGGCCGGGGCTGGGTCTACGACGCCCAGCGGTACGCCCGGATCGCCGCCGCCCGGGCCGCCGAGCAGGACGCCATGGAGCGCTACGAGCACCTGGACAGCTGCCGGATGAGGTTCCTCACCGGACAGCTGGACGATCCCGACACCACCCCGTGCGGGCGCTGCGATGTCTGCGCCGGAGCATGGTACCCCACCGACGTCGACCCGGACCAGCAGGACCGGGCGCGCCAGGCGCTGGACCGGGTCGGGGTGCCGGTCGAGCCCCGGCGCAGCTGGCCGACCGGCCTGGACCGGCTCGGGGTCGATCTGAGGGGTCGCATCCCTGTCGACCAGCAGGCCCGCGAGGGCCGGGTGATCGCCAGGCTCTCCGACCTGGGCTGGGGAGGACCGCTGCGCGAGCTGCTCACCACCGACGAGCAGGGCCGCCCGGTCGACGCCGAGGTGCCCGCCGGCCTGGCGGGGGCCTGCCTGCGGGTGCTCGCCGAGTGGGACTGGTCGCTGCGACCGGCTGCGGTGGTCCGGGTGCCCTCTGTGAGCCGGCCGCGACTGGTGGACTCGCTGGCCGCCGGGGTCGCCCGGGCCGGGCGGCTCGACGACCTGGGATCCCTGGACCTGGCACCCGGCGCCGAACCGCTGGACCCGCACGTCAACTCCGCCTTCCGGATCCGAGACCTGCAGGGCCGGTTCCGGGTCGGTGAAGGGCTGGCCGAGCGGATCGGCGCCCTGGCCGGGGCCCCGGTGCTGCTGGTCGACGATGTCATCATCAGCCGCTGGACCATGACGGTGGCGGCCCGGCAGCTCCGGCTGGCCGGTGCCGGCGAGATCCTGCCGCTGGCCCTGGCGCTGGGCTCCTGAGCGCGACTCCACCGGAAGACCGCGGGGACTCCACCGGAAGACCGCGGGGAGGAGGCGTATGGAGGAAGCGTGTGGAGGGATTGCAGGGAATCGTGGCGCGATGAGTAGCGTTCGTGGTGAGGAAACACCGATACGAGGAGGAAGTATGTCTTTCAGCAGGTTCATCGGCCGGTCGCTCCTGTCGACCACCTTCATCAGTGGCGGCATCGGAGAGCTGCAGAACGCCGACAAGCTCGCCCCTGCACTGGACGCCGCCAGGGAGAAGCTGCCCGCCGGGCTGCGCGAGGCCGCCGGTCAGGTGGACTCCGAGACCCTGGTGAAGCTCGACGGCATCGTGATGGCCGCCGCCGGAGCCGGTGTGGCGCTGGGTATCCTGCCGCGGCTGTCGGCCGCCGTGCTGGCCGCCCAGATGGTCCCGGTGACCGTCGTCGGCCACCGGTTCTGGGAGAAGGAGGGCGAGGAGCGTCAGGGCAACAAGATCCACTTCTTCAAGAACGCCAGCCTGGCCGGCGGGCTGCTGCTGATCGCCCTGGGCGGACGCTCGAAGTGAGTCGGGCCGCCGGGCGGCTCACAGCTGGCTGAGAGCCTGCAGCTGGGCCAGTCCGACTACCGGTGCGGTGGAGGCGCGCAGGACGGCGTCGGCCACCAGCACCGGGACCGCACCGGCCCCGGTAAAAGCTGACAGCTCCTCGGGGGTGATGCCGCCCTCCGGGCCGACCACCATTATCACCTCTCCGGAGGCGGGCAGGTCGGACGGGCGGATCGGGTCGGTGGCGCTCTCGTGGAGGACGAAGGCCCCCTGGGCCGTCGAGATCCGGGAGCGCAGCTGGGCGGTGCTGGCCATCGTCACCGTCGGCACCCGGAACCGGCGCGACTGCTTGGTGGCCTCGCGGGCGGTGCTGCGCCAGCGGTCCAAGGCCTTCTCGCGCTTCTCGGCCCCCCACCGGACGATCGACCGGGATGCCTGCCAAGCGATGATCTCGTCGACGCCGAGCTCGGTGAGGGTCTCGACGACCAGGTCGGCGCGCGGCCCCTTGATGAGGGCCTGGACGGCCACCCAGCGAATCGGGTGGTCGGGGCTGGAGAGTCTGTCGACCACCTCCACCCGCACCGCACTGCGGCTCACCTCGACCGCCGGTCCCCGCACGGCGGTGCCGTGGCCGTCGGTCACCAGCACCGACTCGCCCACCTCGATCCGCCGCACGGTTGCGGCGTGATGGCCCTCGGACCCGGTGATCTCGACGATGTCGCCCGGACCGGCGTCACCGATCTCAGCGATGAAGCAGGGATTGCTCATCCTCCGAAGGCCTCCTTGAGGCGGGAGAAGACCCCCTTCGAACCGGAGGTGTGCACCGAGGCGCGACCCTCGTGCTCACCCCGCGACTCGGCGAACTCTCGCAGCAGGTCCTTCTGGTGCCCGTCGAGCTTCGTGGGCGTCCTCACCAGCAGGGAGACCCCCAGGTCACCCCGGCCGCCGCCGCGCAGCCGCGGGATGCCGCGGCCCTCCACGACGATCCGGGCCCCGGACTGGGTTCCGGCGGGAATCTCCACCTCGACGCTGGACTGGTCCTCGTCCATGTCCTCGCGGTCGGCCTCCAGAGTGCGCACCGAGACCGTGGTGCCAAGCGCCGCAGCGGTCATCGGCACCTCGATGGCCATCTCCAGGTTCGCGCCGTCGCGGCGGAAGACCTCGTGAGGGGCCACCGACAGTTCGACGTAGAGGTCGCCGGCCGGACCGCCGCCGGGGCCGACCTCTCCCTGGGAGTCCAGATGGATCCGGTTGCCGTCGTCGACGCCGGCCGGGATCTTGACGTTGATGGTGCGCGAGGTGCGCACCCTGCCCTCCCCCGAGCACTCGGAGCAGGGGTTCGGGATGACGCTGCCGTAGCCCCGGCAGGTGGGGCAGGGCTGGGTGGTACGGATGTCGCCGAGGAAGGACCGCTGCACGGTGATCACCTCGCCGGCTCCCTCGCAGGTGGTGCAGGTGACCGGCTCGGAGTCCCCGTCGGACCCCTTGCCGTGGCACTTCGGGCAGACCACCGCGGTGTCGACGTCCAGAGGCTTGGTGACCCCGAAGACCGCCTCGGCCAGAGTCAGACGCAACCGGACCAGGGCGTCCTGGCCACGACGCACCCGGGAGCGCGGACCGCGCCGCGACCCGCCCTGCCCGCCGAACGGCGAGCCGCCGCCGAACATCGCGTCGACCAGGTTAGTGAAGTCGAACCCGCCGCCGCCGAATCCGGCGTCGCCGAAACCGCCCGCGCCCTGGTGGGCCGGGTCGCCGCCGCGGTCGAAGACCGCCCTCTTCTGGGGGTCCTGGAGCACCTCGTAGGCCTCCTGGACCTCCTTGAAGGCCTCCTCGGAACCGGGTCCGGCGACATCGGGGTGGAGCTTCATCGCCTTCTTGCGGTAGGCGCGCTTGATGTCATCGGCACTCGCGTCGCGGGCGACGCCGAGGACCTCGTAGTAGTCACTGCTCATGGGGTGGGGTCATCCTTCTGCCAGGAATCTGCCGACATACCGGGCGATCGCCCGGACCGCGGCCATCGTCGAGGGGTAGTCCATCAGGGTGGGGCCGACGACGCCCAGTCCCGACCGGCCACCGTCGTCACCATAGGTGCTCACGACGACCGAGGTCGACTGGAAGTTCTCGTCGGAGTTCTCGGAGCCGATCCGCACGGTCAGACCTGCCGAACCGTCGGAGGTGGCGTCGCCGAGCAGGCGCAGCAGCACGACCTGCTCCTCCAGCGCCTCCAGAACGGGCTGGATGGAGGTGTGCAGGGTCGGTCCGAAGCGGGTGAGATTGGGCACCCCGGAGACCAGCACCCGTGCCGACGGGTCGGCGGACAGGATCTCCAGGACGCCGGCGGTCACGCTGGCGGCCATCGGCCGGGTGGTCGGGTCGAACTCCTCGAGGAATCCGGACAGCAGGTCGGCAGACTCGGCCGGGGTGCGTCCGATCAGCAGCTGGTTGAGACGGTTGCGCAGCCTGGCCAGCAGGTCCTCGGTGGGGCCGGGAAGCTCCAGGGTGCGCTGCTCGACGGCGCCGGTGGAGGTGATCAGGACGATGAGCACCCGGTCGGCCGACAGTCCGACCAGCTCCAGGTGTCGGATCGACGAGGAGGAGGCCACCGGGTACTGCATGATCGCCACCTGATGGGTGATCTGGGCCAGCAGCCTCACCGTGCGGGTGACGATGTCGTCGATGTCGACCGCGCCGTTCATGAAGCTCGCGATCGCGCGTCGTTCGGGACCCGAGAGGGGTTTGACGGTGGCGATCCGGTCGACGAAGAGCCGGTAGCCCTTGTCGGTCGGGATCCGACCGGCGCTGGTGTGCGGATGGCTGATGTAGCCCTCCTCCTCCAGCGCGGCCATGTCATTGCGCACGGTGGCCGGCGAGACGTGCAGGCCGTGGCGCTCCACCAAGGCCTTGGATCCCACCGGCTCCCTGCTCGAGACGTAGTCGGTGACGATGGCCTTGAGCACGTCGAGTTTGCGATCGTCGAGCACTGCCCCTCCTCACCTCGGATCCCGTGAATTCTGGCACTCTTACAGAGCGAGTGCCAGTCTATCGCGGCGGGCCGTGGTGTTCGCGCCCCGCATCTTCCGTGCCATGCTGGCGGCATGGACATCACAGCCGAGGTCGAGTGGTCGCCGCTGACGGCGAGAGTGTGGACGACCCGCCTGGAGCCCTGCGCGGTGACCTGCGGGCTGGTGATCGGGGACGAGCACATCCTGCTGGTGGACACGGGTTCGACGCCGGAGCAGGGCCGCGCGCTGGCCTGGGGAGCGGCGCGCGCGATCGGCCGTCCGGTGGACCGGGTGGTGGTGACCCATTCCCACGAGGACCATTGCGGCGGGCTGGCCGGGGTGGCCGACGCCGAGGCGTGGATGCACCGAGCGGCGCTGGCGCATCTGGCCGATCCCCCAGCAGTCGCCCACCCCATCTCGCTTCTGGCGTATGTGGATCTGGGCGGGCTGGGGGCCGAGGTGCTCCATCCCGGTGCCGGCCACACCGACGGGGATCTCGTGGTGCGGGTGGCCGGGGAGGATGTCACCTTCACCGGGGATCTGGTGGAGACCTCCGGAGACCCGCAGGCCGACGACTCCACTGACTTCTGGAACTGGCCCTCGGCGGTCGGGTCGATGATCACCGCGACCGACGGCAAGGGGCGCTATGTGCCCGGCCACGGGGATCCGGTGGACGCCGACGCGGTGATGGCCCAGAACGCCGACATCGCGCGGTGCGTCGACCAGGTGAAGGCATCGATGGAGGCCGGGACGCCGGTCGATAAGATCCAGGCCGCCCACGAGTGGCCGTTCTCGAAGGACACGATCAGCGAGTGGATCCCCCGGATCGCCGATCAGCTGGCGGCCCGGGGAATCACCCGGAAGAACCTGCTTCCGTTGAGCAGACGCTGATATTCAGGAGCTGCTGGACGATGGGGAAACCTGGGCAGGGGCATCCTGGCCCGGCCCGCCCGCGTAGCGCACGCGGTACCAGCTTCCATTGATGTCCACATACGATTCCACCGATGGGTCAACCTGGAAGCCCTTGGGCAACGCGACGTCCGTGCTGAGCGCCCTCATCCACACTTCAGTCGTCGTTGACGTGTCGTGAGGCCTGCCGACATCGATCCTCCCCGACTCAGTGTCAATATCGCAGTACCACGGCAGAGTCCCGATGAGTGTCTTCGCCTTGTCAAAGGTCAGTTTCGGCGCATCTTTCACCGCCTCCTTCGTGCAGGCCGGTGACGGGGCCGAGGCACTCGCAGAAGAAGAGCGTGATGCCGAGGACGGACGAGCAGGAGTCCCTTTGTCGCCGGTCCCGGCACAACCCGACGTCACAGTCAAGATAGCAACGGCTCCCAATATTATTTTCCGGCCATGAGACATGCCGGTCACCCCAGCGCCGCCGAAGAATTCCAGGCACGTAGACCCATGAGGTCCGTGCAGTAATAACTCATTCCCTTTGGCCAAGGCTTCGTCCCCTTGACGATCCCCGCCACAGTCATACCGTTGGAGTTCGCGTAGTAGCAGGTCCCTCCTGAATCCCCGCCTCTGAACCCACCCTTATCACGGGTACCGTGATACAACTCAATGAGATGGTTGCTCGTCACCCCATCCACGGTCAGGGACCGACCAGTGCTATTGACCTTGTACCTGCAGATCTGGCCGGACGTGCTCCCTGACGTGCACATCCCATTGCCGAGCGGAAGGGTCGCCCACCGCGCGGCCGTGATGGGATGGCTGTCTCCACTTGACAGCCCACCGCTGAAGACCCGCTTGGCGTAGCTCGATCCCTTGATGAGCTTCCAATCGCCATAGCGGTTGGCATTGCCGGGATAGGCCGTCGTGTACTGCGTGCCCACCACGGAACCGTTGTTGGTGAAGCTGCTCCCCGTGCAATGACCGGCCGTCATCAGCGTATGGACGCCCTTGACCGTGATCGGAATCCCCGATGAGCAGTAGGAATTGCTCCAGCTGAGCCGCCCGCCCATATACCACGGCGACGAATCCGCGAGCCGCGTCGCAGCATCCTGACCTTCGGCACTCGGACGATATGACACAGCGACCGGACTCGACGTCCCCTTCGAGGAGGACGGCACCGACGTCTTGGCTTGAACCCTCTGTGTCAGAGCCGCTTCCTTCACGTCCACCTCAAGTGAGCCGTCATAGATCACCGGTCCCCAACCGACCATGTTGTCGCCCAACCCGAGGCTGACCGCAAGTGTCCGACCCGTGGCTTCGAGATCAGCCAGGGAGTGCGGAACGATATGGGTCTCGATGACAGCCTTCGGATGTTGGGCGCCAATCGCCTTGATGCTCGCCGTCAGCTCCGGCGTGGGATCCGACAGGTAGACCGCGAGGCCCTCATAGTGAGAACAGAACGCCGTACCGGTCGCGTTCCCCGGATGGTCGGCAATCAGGGCCGCGAGATCCTCGCCCATCTCGGTCATGTCCATGGTCGCATCGCCCGTCCAGGTGACCTGCCCGTCGGCATCTCTCGCAATACATGTCTTGTCCGAGGGGGACGGGGACGGGCCAGCCTGGGCCGGCACAGACCCGGCGCCGAGCCCCGCAGCGACCAGTCCGAGAATGGCGAACGGTAGGACGATCCGCTTGTGAAACCTCATGACTCTCCTCTCTGAGAACTGAGTTGTCAGAACAGTAGAGCTGGTCCCCAGCGGCAGGAAGTCGCACAATGGCCACCGTTACCGAACCGTGACGCCGAGCCCTATCAGGGCGTCGGCGACCGCCCGGTACGCCGGCTCGTCGGAGGCCACGATCAACGGGTCGCGATGGAATTCCTTTACTCCGAAATCGTGGCCCGACAAGGTCCGCACGACCCCGCCGAGTTCCCGCAGCATCAATGCCCCGGACAGGTGGTCCCACGGATGGGAATGCAGATACACGGTGGCGTCCACGTCCCCGGTGAGCACTCGCGGGTAATCCACCCCGCAGCACCACCGCGACCATCCCCAATCCAACCGCGGTCCCGAAACAGATTGCGGGGCCTGCTGAAAGGCCTCGTGGGTCGTCACCGCGATCACAGGATCCCCGGACGACGGCCGAGTGACCTTCTCACCGTCGCGCCAGGTACCGGCTCCCGCCTCGGCGATGTACATGTGCTCGTGCCGCGGCTGATAGATCCAGCCTCGCACCGTCACCCCGGCCCGCACCTCGGCCACCATGACGGCGTGGTCGTCGGACCCGTTGACGAAGTTGCGGGTGCCGTCGATAGGGTCGATAACCCAGGCCAAGGGCGCGTCGGGAAGGCCCGAGAGAACATCAGGGTCGGCGAAGACGGCCTCCTCCCCCACCGCGAGCCCGCCGCCGCGGCCCACCAGCTCGGCGCTCAGCGCCAGCTCGGCCTGCCGGTCGAAGTCGGTGACGAGGTCGCCGGGGTGGGTCTTCTCATGGACCTGGTCCGGATCCAGGTGGCGGAAGTGCGGCTCGACGATGCGCTCAGCCACTCCGCGGATGATCTGCGCCACCTCGTCTGTATCGAGTTCTGCGGTCATCCGGCGTCCTCCATGTGGTCGCAGGTGACGAAGTCGATGAGCCGCTCCATCTCGGTGTTGAAGCGCGGGTCCAGGTCGTGCCAGTCGCGCACCCGGGCCAGCATGGCCTGCCAGGCCTTGCCGACGTCGGACTGGCCCTCGTGGGGAAGCCCGAGCCTTTTCAGGGTGCCGAGCTTGAAGTCCTCGTCCATCGGCACCTCGGGCCAGGCCTTCCGCCCGATCCGCTCGGGCTTGATGGCCTGCCACACGTCGATGAATCGGTGGCCGGTGATCATGACGTAGTCGCCGTAGCCGCCCTTGGCGACCTGGGCGGCGACCCGCGACTCCTTGGTTCCGGCCACCAGGTGGTCGACGAGCACGCCGAGGCGGTGCCCGGGGCCGGGCCGGAACTCGGCGACGATACCCACCAGATCGTCCATCCCGCCCATGTACTCCACCACCACGCCGACGTGGCGAAGGTCATCCCCCCAGATCTTCTCGACCAGTTCGGCGTCGTGGCGTCCCTCGACGTAGATGCGGCTGGGCAGCGCCACCCTCGCGGCCTCGTGCTCGGGGCTGCTGAGGGAGCCCGACGCGGTGTGGGTGCGCCGGGCGGTGCCCTGGCGAGGGGGGATGCACAGGTTGACCGGTTCGCCGTCGATCCAGAATCCCGGGCCGACCGGGAAGGCCCGCCGGGCGCCACGGCGGTCCTCCAGGATCACCAGACCGTTCTCCCAGCCGACCACGGCACCGACATATCCGGTGGAGGGGTCCTCGACGACCAGGTCCAGCTGGAGGGGCACGTCGGTGCTCCTGGGGCGTCCCTGCTGCTGCCAGCCCGGTTGCAGGACATCGGAACTGTATCGATCAGCCATGCACGCAACCTTAACGGCGCCCCCTGACATCACGAGCCGGGCCATGCGCGCCAGGCGGGCTCCTCGCCGCTCACACCAGCAGGTCGGTGATGATCCGGTCGGCCAGCAGGCGTCCCCTCAGGTTGAGTCGCAGCACCCCGTCGGACTCCTCCCCCAGCCCCTCGGCGGTCACCCGCCGGGCCCGGCCGAGCTCGGCGGCCGACAGCTCCGCCAACGGCAGCCCGTCGGCCAGCCGCAGCCTCAGCAGCACCGTCTCCTCGTGGCGCTCCAGCTCCCCGAGCACCTCCCCGTCGTCGACGGGCAGCTGCCCGGCCTCGACCATCTCGTCGTAGTGCCGCGGGCTCTTGACGTTCCACCAGCGGGCCCGGCCGAGGTGGGAGTGGGCCCCCGGACCGATCCCCCACCAGTCATGGCCCAGCCAGTAGGCCATGTTGTGCTCGGCCCGGTGCCGGTCGACCAGGCCGTCGGGGCCGGTGCTGGGCCTCGCCCAGTTGGACACCTCGTAGTTGACGAAGCCGGCCCCGGTGAGGATCTCCTCGCTGGCCAGGTACTTGTCGGCCAGGTCGTCCTCGTCTGTCATCGGCACCTCCCCGCGTCTGATCCGGGCCGCCAGCCGGGTGCCCTCCTCCACGATGAGGGAGTAGGCCGAGATGTGGTCGGGATCGGCCGACAGGGCGGTCCGCAGGCTGGTCCGCCACGACTCGAGGGTCTCCCCCGGGGTGCCGAAGATGAGGTCCAGGGAGATGTCGTCGAAGCCGCAGCGCCGCGCCAGCCGGGCCATCTCCACCGCCCGACCCGGGGTGTGGACGCGGTCCAGCAGCTTCAGGACCGCCCGGTCGGCCGACTGCATCCCCATCGAGAGCCGGTTGATCCCCGCCTCCAGCAGGCCGTCGAGGACCTCCTCGGAGAGGGTCTCGGGGTTGGCCTCGGTGGTCACCTCCGCGCCCGGAGCCAGCCCCCACACCTGTTGCACGTGGCGGACCAGACCGCCCAGCTGGTCGGGGGTGAGCATGGTCGGGGTTCCGCCCCCGAAGAACACCGTGGACGCCGGGCGGGCGTCGTGGCCGGCCAGCGCGGACGCAGCGGCCTCGATCTCGCCGTGCGCGGCGCGCAGATAACGCTGGCCGGCATCGGGCCCCTGACTGGCCAGAACATAGGTGTTGAAGTCGCAGTAGCCGCACCGGGAGGCGCAGAAGGGGACATGGATGTAGACGCTGAAGGGACGGTCGCCGGACCACTGGCCGGCCTCGTCCAGTGGGTGAAATGTCACCGTTGCGGTCCTAAGCTTCGAGTCATGAACTTCTCCCGACGTCACTTCATCACGGGCGCGACCGGTCTCGCCGCAGCCGCTGTCCTGTCCGCCTGCGGCTCGAACTCCGGTGGTGTGAGCACCGGATCGAATGCCAGTGCCTCCGGGGGTTCCGGCTCCGCAAAGCTCATCCAGTGGTACCACGAGTACGGCGAGAAGGGCGTCCAGGACGCCGTCAACCGCTACGCCAAGGCCTACAAGAATGCCGACGTGACGGTGAAGTGGAACCCCGGCACCGACTACATGACCCTGCTGGCCACCACCCTGCTGTCGGGCAACGGCGTCCCCGACGTCTTCGAGTCGGAGAACGGCGCCACCCTGGACATGATCCAGAAGGGCCAGGTCGTCGACCTCACCGACACCATCGGCGACTCCGCGAGCAAGTTCTCCAAGCCCGTCCTGGAGCGGATGACCTACCAGGGCAAGATCTACGCGGCCCCCCAGGTCGTCGACATGCAGATGCTCTACTACCGCAAGTCGGTGCTGGAGAAGGCCAAGGTGGAGCCGCCGAAGACCTTCGCCGATCTGGTGAAGGCCGCCAAGGCCGTGCGGACCAACACCATGGGCGGGTTCTTCGCCGGCAACGACGGCGGCCTGGGAGTGCTGGCCAACATGCTGGTCTGGAGCGCCGGCTTCGACCAGCTCAACAGCGACGACTCCGACCTGGGATTCATGGAGTCCAACTTCCTGGACGGCGTCAACGCCTACCGGGACTTCTACGCCTCCGGCGCCCTGCTCACCAGCGCCTCCAAGGACTGGTTCGACGGCTCCCCCTTCGTCAATGGGGAGACCGCGATGCAGTGGACCGGACTGTGGGCGCTGAACGACATCAAGAAGAAGTGGGGCGACGACTTCGGCGTCCTGCCCTTCCCGGCGATCGGCTCCACCGGCCGCCAGTCGGTGCCCTTCGGTGCCTACGGCTCCTGCGCCGCGGCCAAGGGTGCCAGTAACAATGTCAGCGGCGCCAAGGCCTTCATCAAGTGGCTGTGGGTCGACCAGACCGACAAGCAGATCGACTTCGCGAACTCCTACGGCACCCACATCCCGGCCCGCACCGACCTGGTGAGCCAGGCCTCCCAGATCGCCAGCGGGGCCGGCCGCGACGCGGCCGAGTTCGTCGACAAGCTGGGGCACGCCTCCGGTCTGCTGTGGACCAGCACCATCTCCGACGCCTTCAACGCCGCCCTCACCAATGTCGTCAAGAAGAAGGCCAACGCCAAGACGGAGTTCGCGGCCGTGCAGAAGACCGCCCAGAGCGAGCTGAAGCGCATCAAGAAGTGAGTATCGCACCAGCGGTCCCCACCGGGCAGACCGCCCGCCACAGGTCTTTGTGGGACCGGATCCGCGGACGGCAGGGGCGCAACCTGTGGTTCGCCGTCTTCGTCACCCCCTTCCTGGTGGGGCTGCTGGTGTTCGTCTACGTTCCGATCGTCTGGAGCGCCTATCTGTCCTTCTTCGACGCCCGGGCGACCATCCGGCCGACCCACTTCGTCGGACTGGCCAACTACCGGTACCTGCTGGCAGACCCGTTGTTCCGCGACTCGATGCTCACCTTCATCATCTTCGCGGTGGTCATCGTCCCGGTCACCTATGCCTGTTCGCTGGCCCTGGCGCTGGCCCTGGACAATGTGGGCCGACTGCGCGCCTTCTTCCGGTCGGTGTTCTTCATCCCCACCGCCTGCTCCTACGTGGTGGCCGCCATGGTCTGGCGGCTGTCCTTCTTCAACGGGGCGCGGTTCGGCCTCATCAACTCGGTGCTGGCGAGCCTGGGCCTGGGAACCGTCGACTGGCTCGGCGGCGCGAACTCCTGGTACTGGCTGGCGCTGGTCTCGCTGCGGTTGTGGCTGCAGGTCGGCTACTACATGATCCTGCTCATCGCCGGGCTCAACCAGATCCCGGTCGACACCTATGAGGCGGCCGCCATCGACGGGGCCTCCGGCTGGCGCAGGCTGCGCTACATCACCCTGCCGCAGCTGCGCTCGACGAGCAACGCGGTGCTCATGCTGCTGCTCATCGGGGCCTTCCAGGCCTTCGACGAGTTCTACAACATGCTGTCCACCGCCGGCTCCTACCCGCCGTACGCGCGGCCGCCGCTGCTGCACCTGTACATGATCAGCGTCGGCGGATCCCAGCAGGACCTGGGACTCGGCGGCGCCGGAACGATGATCCTCACCGCCGTCATCGTGGTCTTCGGACTCCTCCAGAACTGGTGGGTCACCCGCGCCGACAGGAGACAGTCATGAGCGAGTCGTCATCGGCCTCCCGGATGGTCCAGGGGAGAGTGGGCCGGATCACCCACGCCGTCAAGGTCGTCCTCCTGCTGGGGCTGTCGGTGGTCTTCCTGCTGCCCTTCTACGTCATCTTCCGCAACGCCTTCACCTCCGACGCCGGGTTCGTCTCCCCGCAGTGGCGCTGGATCCCCGACAATCTCAACCCGTCGGTGATCACCGGCCTGTTCTCCGACTCGGACCTGGGCCTGGCCAGCGCGATGATGCACTCCGCCGTGCAGTCGGTGGGCCAGACGGTGCTCACCGTCATCGTGAGCTTCATGGCCGGCTACGGGCTGGCCAGGTTCACCAACCGGGCCGCCGGGGTGATCCTCAAGCTCACCATCCTCACCCTGATGGTGCCGGCCGCGGTGACCTTCGTGCCGAGCTTCATCATGACCAGCGAGTTCGGCTGGATCGACTCCTACCGGGGCCTCATCATCCCGGTGATGTTCTCGGCCTTCGCCACCTACCTGTTCCGCCAGTCCCTGCTCGGCTTCCCCAAGGAGCTCGAGGAGGCCGCCGAGCTGGACGGCGCCAACCCGTGGACGGTGATGTGGCGAGTGGTGCTTCCCAACTCGATGGGGATCGTCGCCGCCGTGTTCACCATCACCTTCATCGGCGCATGGAACGCCTTCCTGTGGCCGCTGCTGGTGGCCCGCGACAACACCCGGACCATCCAGCTCACGCTGAGCCGGTTCATGACCAGCCAGGGGGTCGACTACGCCCAGCTGTTCGCCGGGGCCCTGGTGGCCATCATCCCGGTGGTGATCGTCTTCCTCTTCCTGCAGCGCTACCTCGCTCAGGCGGTGACCACCTCAGGGCTGGACTGACCGGCACTGGACCTGACCCGGCTCGGGTCCGACTGACCCGGCCGCGGGGCTCAGTCGGCCGACCGGACGTACTCCTCGATCGCCACACCGGACCCGAAGGTCCGGCAGCCGACCAGATCGAAGCGGATCATCGTCGGGTCGGCGGGGCCGAACAGCCGGATCCCGTCCCCGAGCACGATCGGGTTGCGCTTGAGGATGAGCCGGTCGATCTCGGGCAGCAGGGAGCCGGCGAGGGTCCCTCCCCCGCACAGATAGATCCCCAGTCCCGGTTGCTCCTTGAGCTGGCGGACGGTGGCCAGCGGGTCGGCAGTGAAGGTCACCCCCTCGGGTGCCGGTTTGCCGGACCGGGTGGCGACGTACTCCGCCAGGTGGGAGTAGGGCCGGGTGATCCCCTCGCGCAGTGCGATGTCGTAGCTGGCGCGGCCCTGGATCACCGTGTCGAAGCGGTCTCCCGCGGCGCTGAGCCCCAGGGCCGACAGGACGTGGGCCGGTATCGCGTCGGAGAACTCCGAGACCATGGTGGCCACGTGGTCCCCCTCCAGCGGAAAGGCGTCGTAGCTGCCGTCGGGTGCGGCGATGTAGCCGTCGATCGAGACCGCGACGTAGTAGACGAGTTCGCGCATGACACTCCCATCGTCGGTGATGTGTGCTGCTGGATCGTCCAGGGTACTTGACAGACCTTGAACGCGCGTTCAACATATTGAACGTGAGTTCAACACCAGCGGAGCACGTGAGTTCAACATCGGGAGAGCACGTGAGTTCCACACCTGAGGACCTGCTGCCCAGTGCGCGCATCCGCCTGGCGGCTCTGGAACTGTTCGGCAGCCAGGGCTTCGACAGGACGACGGTGCGTCAGATCGCCGCCCTCGCCGGCGTCTCCCCCGGCCTCGTGATCCACCACTTCGGCAGCAAGCACGACCTGCGGCTGGCCTGCGACGCCTACGCCTGCCAGCTGTTCGACGACGAACGGGTCTTCCTCAAGGACTCCGGCCCGATGCCCAGCCTGGAGAGCTGGGTGCACGACCACCCTGACCTGCAGCCGGTGATGACCTATCTCGTGCAGTGCCTGCGCGGCGGTGGGGAGATGGCCGACCGGGCCTACCAGCTGCTCTGCTCGGTCAGCGAGGACCTGCTCACCGAGGCGGAGAGTCAGGGTCTGGTCCGGCTGCCCGCCGACCGGGAGGCGGCGATCGCCCTGCTGGCCACCTGGAGCGCCGGCCTGCAGATCCTCAGCGACCTGTTCGCCCGCCGTCTGGGCGGCCGGCACCTCACCGATCCCGAGGTGATGCGCCGCTACGCCGTCGCCGCCACTGAACTGCTCAGCAACGGCGTGCTCTCGCCCTCCTACACCGAGACCCTCCGACGGGTCATCGAACCCTCCGACGATCAGGAGTCACGATCATGACTGAACCAGCGATCCGTACCGAGGGGCTGGTCAAGACCTTCGGGCCGGTGCGGGCCCTCGACGGCCTCGACCTCACCGTCCCCACCGGATCGGTCCGGGGATTCCTCGGACCCAACGGGGCCGGGAAGTCCACCACCATCCGCGTCCTGCTGGGCCTGCTGCGCGCCGACTCGGGGACCGTGCGACTGCTGGGCGGGGACCCCTGGTCCCAGGCCCCCGCGCTGCACCGCCGGCTGGCCTATGTGCCCGGCGAGGTGAACCTGTGGCCCAATCTCACCGGCGGGGAGGCCATCGACCTGCTGGGCAGGGCCCGCGGGGGGATCGACGCCGCCCGGCGCGACGCGCTCATCGAGCAGTTCGCCCTGGATCCGCGACGTCGCACCCGCGCCTATTCCAAGGGCAACCGGCAGAAGGTCGCACTCATCGCAGCCCTGGCCAGCGACGCCGAACTGCTCCTCCTCGACGAGCCGACATCGGGCCTCGACCCGCTGATGGAGCGGGTCTTCACCGACCTGATCCGCCAGGAGTCCGGCCAGGGACGCACCGTCCTGCTGTCCAGCCACATCCTCTCGGAGGTCGAGAAGCTGTGCGACTCGGTCTCGATCATCCGCGCCGGGCGCATCGTCGAGACCGGCACCCTGGCCCAGTTGCGCCACCTCCACAGCCTCGAGGTGGTCGCCGAGCTGGCCACCCCGCCCGCCGGTCTGGACCGGCTGTCCGGACTGCACGACCTGTCGGTGGAGGGCACCACCGTGCGCGCCCATGTGGACGCCGACGGCCTGGACGACCTGCTGACCGCGCTGACCCGGTGCGGGGTGCGGTCCCTCACCTCGACTCCCCCGAGTCTGGAGGAGCTCTTCCTCAGCCACTACTCCGATCCCACCGAGGAGGTCTCGCGATGACCACTCTCACCGGGACCGGCCTGTGCCTGCGGGCCGCACTGAGACGGGACCGCCTGTTCTGGTTGTGCTGGATCGTGGTGCTGGCATTGATGCCGGCCTTCACCGCGATGAAGTACGACGAGCTCATCCCGGCCGGCAGCGACCCGCGCCTCACGCTGGCTCCGCTGGCCGCCAACCCGGCGATGCAGGCCCTTCTCGGGCCGGCCTTCGACATCTACACCAAGGGCGGGTTCACCTTCTGGCGGGCCGGCGGGTTCACCGCCATCTTCGCCGGGATGATGACCGGTTTCGCGATCATCCGGTCGACCCGCGCCGAGGAGGAGGCCGGCCGCCTCGAGCTCGTCCGGGCCGGGGCGATCGGACGCCACGCGCCCCTGGTGGCGGCCCTCCTGGAGTCCCTGCTGGGTGCGGTGGCCGCCGGAGTGGTCACCGCCGCGGCCTGCATGGCCGCCGGACTGGGGACCCGCGGGTCGCTGGCCGGCGGGCTGGCCCTGACCTGCTGCGGCCTGGTGATGGCCGGCGCGGGCGCCGTGATCGGCCAGGTCTTCGAGAGTGCCAGGACCGCCAGGGCCTGGACCGTCGGCATCGTGTTCGGCGGGATGTTCCTGATCCGGATGATGATCGACGGGGCCGGGACGGACTCGGGCCGGGCCTGGCTGCGCTGGGCCGTTCCCCTGGAGTGGGGACTGTTGATCCGTCCCTGGGCCGGGGAACGGTGGTGGGTGGCGGCACTGCCTCTCGCCCTCTTCCTGGCCCTGTCCCTGCTGGCCCTGAGGCTGGAGTCTGTCCGCGACCACGGCGCCGGGCTGAGGGCGTCGCGGCCGGGCCGGGCGCGGGCCTCCGTGCTGCTCTCGGGCCCCTTCGGGCTGGCCTGGAGGTTGCAGCGCAACGGCCTGATCGGCTGGGTCATCGGCCTGCTGGTGGGTGCCGCCGGCACCGGCTCGATCGTCAGCCAGACCGGGGCCTCCCTGGCGAGGAACCCGCAGTTGGCCGAGTATCTCGACCGGATGGGCGGATCCCACGACTTCGAGGTGTCCTTCTACGTCGCGATGCTCACCATTCTTGCCGGTATCGCCGGGGTGATGGCCGCCGTCCTCATCGGCAGCCTGCACCGGGAGGAGGCCAACGGCCACCTGGAGTCGCTGCTGGCGACCTCGGTGAGCCGCTGGCGGGCGGCCGCCTCCCATCTGGTGTGGGCGCTGGCGGCACCGGTGGTCCTGATGGTCGGCGTCGGGGCGCTGCTCCCGCTGTCCCAGGCCCGCTCCGACGGCGACTACTCGCTGATCGGCCAGTACGCCCGCTCGGCGGCCGCCCTGGCACCCGGGATGCTGCTGATCTGCGGGATCGCGATGGCCCTGCTGGGGTGGCTCCCCCGGCTGTTCAACCTGGTGTGGGTGGTGATCGGCTGGACCCTGTTCACCACCTGGTTCGCCGCACTCATCAACCTGCCGGCGAGCGTGGCGAGGGTCCAGCCCTGGGGATACCTGTCCTTCCTGCCCCGCGACACGATGGACTGGACCCCCTTCCTGGTGGAGACGGGGATCGCTGTGGTGCTCGTCGGCGTCGGCCTGATCGGCTACCGCCGACGAGACATCACGGCGTGATCGCGTCTCAGCCGTTCTCCAGGGTGGACAGGTCCCCCTCGTCCTCGCCCAGGGCCCGGGCCCTCAGGACCCGGCGCATGATCTTGCCCGACCGGGTCTTGGGCAGCTTGTCGACGAACTCGACGACATCGGGCTTGGCGATCGGCGAGAGGGTCTGGGAGACGTGCTGGCGGATGTCGCCGACCAGCTCGTTGGACCCCTCGTAGCCGGTGTTGAGCACCGCCAGGACGTGGATGGCGTTGCCCTTGACCTCGTGCGGCAGGCCGATCGCCGCGCACTCGGCGACCGCCGGGTGGGAGTTGACCGCCGCCTCCACCTCGGCGGTGCCGATCCGGTGTCCCGAGACCTTGATGACGTCGTCGGTGCGTCCGATGATCCAGACGTAGCCGTCCTCGTCGATCCGCGCCGAGTCGCCGGTGAGATAGACCCCGGGATACTTCGTCCAGTAGGTCTCGACGTACCGATCGGGCTCCTTGAACAGGGTGCGCAGCATCGAGGGCCAGGGGTTCTTGAGGACCAGGAAGCCGTCGGTGCCGGCGGGCACCTCGTGTCCGGCCTCGTCGAGGACCGCCACCGCCTGGCCGGGGATCGGCCGACCCGCCGAACCGGGCTTCTTCGGCATCGCCGGCAGGCTGGTGATCTGCATCGCCCCGGTCTCGGTCTGCCACCAGTTGTCGATGACGGCGCAGCGCTTCTGGCCCACCACCTCGTGGAACCAGCGCCAGGCCTCCGGGTTGAGGGGTTCGCCGGCGCTCACCAGGATCCGCAGGGTCGACAGGTCGTGCTTGGTGACCCAGGCGTCGCCGAACCTCATGAGGGTGCGGATCGCGGTGGGGGCGGTGAACATCCCGTTGATCCCGTAGTGCTCGACCAGCTGCCACCACACGTCGGGGTAGGGGTAGACCGGGCTCCCCTCGGCCATGAAGGTCGTGGCGCCGCGGATCAGCGGGGCGTAGATGACGTAGGAGGTGCCGGTGATCCAGCCCGGGTCGGCGGTGCACCACCAGCGGTCGGCCTCGTGGATGTCCAGGCAGTTCTTCATCGTGGAGGACAGGTGCACCTGGTAGCCGCCGTGGGTGTGCACCGCGGCCTTGGGCTTTCCGGTCGACCCGGAGGTGTAGAGGATGAACAGCGGGTCCTCGGCGTCCACCTGGACGGTCGGGCAGTGGCCCTGGGCGATCGGCAGCCGGGCCAGCTCGTGGTACCAGTGGTCCCGGGTGGGATCCATCGTCACCTCGGAGGCGGTGTTGCGCACCACGACGACGTTCTCGACGCTGGGCGAGAAGCGCACGGCGTCGTCGACGATCTTCTTCATCGGGAAGACCGATCCGTTGATCCAGGAGCCGTCGACGGTGATGACGACCCGGGACTCCGAGTCGTCGATCCTGGTGCTCAGCGCATCGGCGGAGTAGCCGGCGAAGACCACCGAGTGGATCGCGCCGATCTTGGCGCAGGCCAGCATCGCGAAGAAGATCTCGGGGATCCGCGGCAGGTAGATCGTCACCACATCGCCCTTGCCGACACCCATCGACAACAGGATGTTGGCCATCTGCTCGACCTCTCGGTTGAGCGAGAAGTAGGAGAAGGTCCGCACCTTCGAGGTGTCCTCCCCCACCCAGATCAGCGCCAGCTTGTTGCGGGTCGCCGAGCTGAGGTGCCGGTCGACCGCATTGGTGACGATATTGGTGCGCGCCCCGGTGAACCACTTGTAGAACGGTGCCGCCGAGTCGTCGAGCACCTTGTCCCAGGGTTTCGACCACTCCAGCTCGGAGGCCTGGTCGGCCCAGTAGGCCTGCGGATCGGCGGCCGCACGGGCCTCGACGGCCCTCCAGTCCTTCACCCATGCCCGGTCGACGATCTCGGCGGGGGGCTCGAAGACATCCTGGTGATCTGTCGTCATGTGGTCCTCCTCGACCGGGCATCGTCTGCCTGTGAATGACAGCTCTGAGGTAACCACAGTTCGGGCCGGGTGCTGCCCGAATTGACCAAAGACGTTCGCCATCGGCGTGACGGTGCGCGACGCCCGCCCGACTTGGTCGGGCACGGACACTGGAGACATGAGTCAACTGCAGCCGCGAGCGCCCAGACTGCCCACCACGAGCAACCCCGCGGGACGATCCGCGGCGGTGATGGCGGGGGTGGTCGCGGTGATGTGGCTGCTGGAGATCATCGACGCCGCCACCGGCGGGGCGCTGGACACCCTGGGGATCCACGCCCGGACGGTGGACGGGCTGTGGCAGATCTTCACCGCTCCCTGGCTGCACCACGGCTGGGCCCACCTGGCCGGCAACACGATTCCGCTGCTGGTGCTGGGGTGGCTGGTCCTGATGGACTCCACCCGCACCTGGCTGGTGTCGGCCCTCATCGTCACGGTGAGCTCCGGGCTGTTCGCCTGGGTCGCCTCGCCGAGCGGCAGCGTCACCCTGGGGGCCTCCGGGGTGGTCTTCGGATGGCTGACCTTCCTGCTGGTCAAGGGCATCTTCACCCGCGACATCGGCGACATCGTGCTGGCCGTCATCGTGCTGTTCGTCTACGGCGGGGTGCTGTGGGGGATCCTGCCGACCGCCTCGGGGGTGTCCTGGCAGGCCCATCTGGGTGGGGCGGCCGGCGGCGTCCTGGCGGCCTGGTTGCTGACCCTCACCGAACGCGAGCAGCGCAGCCGGATGATAGCTTCGCGGCCGTGAGCAGCCTGCCCTTCGTCTCCGACACCTTCGACCCCCAGCGGTGGCGCGAGATCGCCCTTCCCGGCGATCCGCTGACCGACATGACCTATCACCGGTTGATCTCGCGGGGGCCCGACGACGGCGCCCCCCGCGGCGAGGACCTGCCGGTGGTGAGGATCGCCCTGGACCGGCCGGGGATCCGCAACGCCTTCCGCCCGCACACCGTCGACGAGCTGTACCGCACCCTGGACGACGCCCGGTGCTCGGCCGACGTCGCCGCGGTGATCCTCACCGGCAACGGCCCCTCGGCGGCCGACGGCGGATACTCCTTCTGCTCGGGCGGGGACCAGCGGATCCGCGGCGCGGCCGGCTACCAGTACGAGACCGATGAGGCGGCCGGGGACGAGGCCCTGTCCACCGATGCCCGGCACCAGAGGCTCGCCAAGGGGCGTCTGGGCCGGCTCCACATCCTGGAGGTGCAGCGGTTGATGCGCGCCACCCCCAAGCCGATCATCGCCGCGATCCCGGGCTGGACCACCGGTGGCGGCCACTCCCTGATGGTGGTCGCCGACCTGGCCGTCGCCAGTCTGGAGCACGCCCGCTTCAAGCAGGTCGACGCCAACGTCGGGTCCTTCGACGCCGGCTACGGGTCGGCCCTGCTGGCCCGTCAGATCGGCGACAAGAGGGCTCGCGAGATCTTCTTCCTGGCCGACACCTACGACGCCGCCCAGGCCGAGCGGTGGGGGGTCGTCAACCGCGCGGTGCCGCACGCCGAGCTGGAGACCACCGCCATCGAGATGGGACTGAGCGTCTCCCGGCGCTCCCCCCAGGCGATCCGGATGCTCAAGTACGCCTTCAACATGGTCGACGACGGGATCGCCGGCCAGCAGGCCTTCGCCGGGGAGGCGACCCGGCTGGCGTACATGACCGAGGAGGCCCAGGAGGGTCGCGACGCCTTCCTGGAGCATCGCGCCCCCGACTGGTCGTCCTACCCCTACTACTACTGAGCTGGCGGGGACTCCGTCCCGATCGAACCAGCGGTCCGCAGAGCGACTACTCGCACCGGCAGACGGAGGTGTCGAGGCCGCCATGCCACAGCGCCCAGATCTGATCGGCGATGGAGGTGTATCTGTCCTCGGGTCCCGCGATCTGGTCATCGAACCACGTCACGAAGACCTGGTGGACCAGTGATCGAGTGTCTGCGGCGTCCTGGGCATCGGGCAGGCGATCGATGATCTCGTCGGCCTCACTGTCGTACTCGTCGACGTGCGGTTCGACGACGATGCCGATGGGATCGGCGTCGAAGAGAATCCGCGACACCCGCGCTGCCAGCTCCCGGCGACAAGGCCCGTCCATGGGCCCAGCCTGCCATCTGTGCGAGGATCTCATGGTGAATCTGCTGTCGAATGCCCGGGTGGTGCGGGTCGAGCGCACCGTCGAAGACGTCTCCTGGCTGATGGGCCGCCTGACGGCTGTCCTGGACGGCACGACCCGGTCGGTCCTGGTGCCGGTCGGCGGCGATGAGATGCCGCCGGCGGTCGTCACCGATCTGGAGACGCGCGCGGCCCGTGACCTGGACGACGTCCGGCTCATCGTGCGCACCTCGGGGTCGACCACCGGACACGGGCGTCTCGTCGGGTTGTCGGCGGCCCAACTCACCGCCTCGATCGGTGCCACCGACGACCGGATCGGCGGACCGGGCACCTGGGTGCTGGCCCTGCCTCCCCACCACATCGCCGGCCTCCAGGTGGTGGCCCGCTCGGTACTGGCGGGCACCACTCCGCAGGTGCTCACCGGCTCCTTCGACCCCGAGTCCCTGGCAGCAGGGGTCGATCACGCACTGTCCCGCGACCCGCACGGCCGGGTCCACGTCTCCCTGGTGCCCACCCAGCTGGTCGACGCGCTGGCCTCGCCGCGGTGCCTTGAGGCACTCGCGCAGTGCACCTCGGTGCTGGTCGGTGGCGCCGCCGCCGGCCCCGAGCTCCTCTCCCGGGCCCGGCAGGCCGGAATCGGTGTGCGGGTGACCTACGGCATGAGCGAGACCTGCGGCGGATGCGTCTATGACGGTCTTCCGCTGGAGGGGGTCCGGGTGGAGATCGACCAGGAGCACCGGGTGCGGCTCGGCGGCCCGATGGTGATGAGCGGCTACCTGGACGCTGATCTGGGGATCGGGGAGCGGGACGGGACCCGCTGGTTGACCACCAGCGACCTCGGCCACCTGGATGCCGGCGCACTGGTCATCGACGGCCGGGCCGATGACGTCATCGTCACCGGTGGCCTCAAGGTCAACGCCTCCGAGGTGGCCCAGGCCGTCCGCGACACCGGGATGGTGAGCCGGGCGGCGGTGCTCGGTCTGGACGACGAGCGCTGGGGGCAGCTGGTGACCGCTGTGGTGGTCCCCTCCCCCAGCTGGACCTCGGCCCCCCAGCTGCGCGAGGCGGTCGCCTCCCGACTGCCCAGAAGCCATGCACCGCGGATGGTGGTGACCGCCGAGGATGTGCCCATGCTGGCCTCCGGGAAGGTCGACCGGATCGGGCTGCGGGAACTGGCCGAGAGGGCCCGCGACGAGGGCCGGGCGTGGAGCCGGGACTGAGAACCTAGAATCTGCACACGTGCCCGCCACCCAGACATCAGTGCTTCTCAGCACGGAGCTGCCCGACTCCCGGTTCCTCGCCGAGGTGCCCGGCGCGGACTGGCTGTCGGCCGTCGCGCCGCTGCTGCCCGCCTCCGTCGAGCGGCCCTGGGTGTGGGTCTCCCCCCAGGCCGATGCGGCCCCGGCGGTGCTCGGCTGGGGTGAGGCGGCACGATTCAGTGCGAGCGGACACCAGGGGGTCCAGCACGCCTGGCAGGAGTTCAGCCGATGGGCCCGACAGGTCGGCGCCGATCCCCTGGCCCTGGGATCCTTCCCCTTCTCCCGTCGCCAGCAGGGCGACCTGGTGGTGCCCGCCGTCACCGTTCTGAGGAGGGCCCCCGGCCGGCCGACCGAGGTGATCGCGGCACCCGGGACAGCGATGCCGATCCCCTCGCCGATCGCCCCGGCGGCCTCCCTCACCCTCACCGAGACGCCCCGGCCGGGAGCTGAGCAGGCCTGGCTGCGGGCCGTGCAGGCCGCCATCGGCAGTCTCACCCTGGACTCGCGGATCCAGAAGGTGGTGCTGGCCCGCGCCGTGGAGCTGTCAGCCTCCCGGCCGGTGCGTCAGCTTGCGGTGGCCGCCGCCCTGGCCGCGCGGTTCCCCGGCTGCTGGACCTACGCCCATGACGGGCTGGTGGGCGCCACCCCGGAGCTGCTGGTCGACCTGCGCGGCGGCCGGTTCCGGTGCCGGGTGCTGGCCGGAACCCGCAAGCCGGCCTGGTCCGAGGAGTTGCTGAGCGATCCCAAGGAGCAGCGCGAGCACGCTCTGGCGGTGGCCTCGGTCACCTCGGCGCTGGCGGGCGACGGTATCGAGCCGCTGGTCGACGGGCCCTTCCTGCTGAAGCTGCCCAATGTCACCCATCTGGCCACCGACATCACCGCCGAGGTGGGTGGTCGGGCCAGCGCCGCCCGGATCGTCGACGACCTGCACCCCACCGCCGCGGTGTGCGGCACCCCCCGCGAGGAGGCCTACCGGATCATCGGGCGGGTCGAGGACCTGGACCGCGGCCGGTTCTCCGGCCCGGTCGGATGGATGTCGGCCGACGGCTCGGGACAGTGGGGCATCGGTCTGCGCTGCGGACAGTTCGCCCCCGGCTCCCGGCAGGTCCGGGTGTTCGCCGGGGCCGGCATCATGCCCTCCTCCGATCCCGCCAAGGAGTGGCTGGAGACCGGAGCCAAGATGGAGGCCTTCCTCTCGGTCCTGAACTGAACCGAGCTGACTGAACCGAGCCGACTGACGGGACCTCTGCCGACGGAGGCCCTCTCAGCGCCCATCTCCGGCGCCCGGCGGTGACGGTGAGGTCTCGTGCAGTCCCGACTCGTCCATCGTGACCCAGGTGTCGATGCCGAGGCGGTCCAGGACGTGGCTGTCGTGGCTGACGACGATGAGTCCGCCGCGGTAGCCGGCCAGCGCATCGACGAGTTCGTCGACGCTGTGGAGATCCAGATTGTTGGTCGGCTCGTCGAGGACCAGGAGCTGGTTCGGCGGATCGGCCAGCAGCAGGGCGGCCAGGGCGACCCGGAAGCGCTCCCCTCCCGACAGGTCCCCGACCCTCCTGTCGACGGCCTCGCCACGGAACAGGAACCTGGCCAGTCCCGCCCGCAGATCCCCTTCCGGCGCACCGGGGGCGGCAGAGCGCACCGTCTCCAGAGCCGTCGCCCCGTCGTCGAGATGGTCGAGACGCTGAGGCAGGTATCCGATGCGATCGGTGAGACCCTCGGCCCGCATCCCCTGCCATGGGGCACCCTCGGGGCTCATGAGGGTGTTCAGGAGTCGGGTCTTTCCGACGCCGTTGCGCCCGGTGAGGGCCAGGTGCTCCGGCCCCTGGAGAATGATCCGGTGGCCGTGACGGTCCCTCAGTTCGGCGAGCCGACGACCCGAGGGCACGTCGGGGTCCGGAAGGGCGATGGTGATGGTGGGGTCGCGGCGAATGCGCTCCTCCTGCTGCGCGACGGCCCGTCTCGCGGCCTCCACCGAGGCATCCAGCCTTCCGCGCAGCTTCCCGGCCGAGACCTGGGCCTCCTGCCTGCGGTTGTTCATGATCATCTTGGGCTTGCGCTTGTTCTGGTAGTCGGTGCGGGCGTAGCACCGGCGCCGGGCCAGTGTCGTCTGGGCCTCGACGCGTTGGCGCTGCTCGGTGCGCAGCTGCTGCTCGGCCGAGCGCAGGGCCTGCTGGGCGGCGGCCTGTTGGTCCGCCAGGTGGTCCTGGTAGTCGTCGTAGGGTCCGCCGAACAGGGCGAGAGTGCCGTCGCGCAGCTCCGCGGTGGTGTCCATCAGGTTGAGCAGCTCGACGTCGTGGCTCACCACGATCAGCGTCCCCCGCCACGAGGCAATCGCCTCGTACATCAGACGCCGCGAGTCCCGGTCGAGATTGTTGGTCGGTTCGTCGAGCAGCACCACCTCATGGCCGGCCAGCTGGAGGCCGGTCAGCGCCGCCAGCACCGTCTCCCCGCCCGACAGGGTGCCCACTCGCCGGTCCAGGCCGATTCCGGGCAGGCCGATCCGGTCCAGCGCGGCCAGGCTGCGGGCCTCGACGTCCCAGTCCTCGGCCAGGGTCTCGAAGTGGGCGGGGTCGGCGTCCCCCGACTCGATGGCGCGCATCGCCGCCAGGCGGGCTGCGACCCCGAGTAGATCGGCGACCGTCGATCCGGTCTCCAGGATCAGGTGCTGGGGCAGGCGTCCGACCTCTCCGGTGACCGTCACGCTCCCCGAGGTCGGGGCGAGATTGCCCGCGATGAGGCGCAGCAGGGTGGTCTTGCCGGTGCCGTTGGAGCCGATCAGTCCGGTTCTTCCGGCGGTGAAGCTGGCCGACAGCTCATGCAGGACGGTGCTGCCGTCGGGCCAGTGGAATGAGAGGTGCGCCAGCGTCACGGCCGGCGTGCGGGTGGAGGACATGGGACTCCCGGGTTGTCAGTGGAGACGCTGACAACGGAGCCCCCGGATCCGGGGCGATCGACGACGTCAGCGCGCGATGGACGCGGTCAGACGGTCGCGGATCAGCATGACTGGAGTCCTCCCCGGGGAGATCAGAACACCGTCGAGGCTACCAGGGGTTCCTCAGGAGAGTCCGGTGAGCAGGGTCACCTCGACGATGCCTCGCCCGGTCACCGGACGCTCCAGAACGGCGGGCAGGCCGTCGACGTCGACCCGCTGGAAGTCGGCCCCCAGCGCCGCGGCCAGGTGGGCGAGGTCGATCCTCTGCGGGGTGAGGAAGAACCTCTCCAGGACGTCGTGGGGGGCCCGGGCATGCTCCAGGCCGGCAAAGATCGCCCCGCCCGAGTCGTTGAGAACGATCACCTGGACGTCGGCCTGACACTCGCGCCGCCCGGTCAGCAGACCGGTGGCGTCGTGGACGGCGGTGAGGTCGCCCACCACCGCGCGGACCGGACGGCCCAACCCCGTCGACAAGCCCACCGCCGTCGAGACGGTGCCGTCAATACCGGCCAGCCCACGGTTGGCCACCGCTGTCGGAGCCACCGCTCCGGGCACGGCGTGCCGGTCGAAGGAGCGGATCACCGCCGAGGCGCCGATCATCAGAGCCGGTCCTCCGGGAGTGCAGGAGGCCTGCCAGATCATCGCGGCGGCGCGGTTCTTCTCAGCGGCCGCCCCGGAGGCGCCGTCGACAGAGCCGTCTGGAGAGCCGCCATCCGGGTGGTCCGTGCGGTGGTCGGCACTGTGCCAGCGGTCCAGCCAGGACTCGTCCTCCCCCCTCGCGCGGATCTTCCCGGGGGCGGCGACCGGCCGTCCCACCCCGGCGACATCGGTCCACCGCGGGGAGTCGGTGATGACGGTGATCGGGATGTCGGTGCGGGCCAGTAGTCGCGAGACCGGCCGCGACAGGGTCGGATGGCCCAGAACCAGGACCCCCTCGATGTCGTCGGCCAGTGAGGTGGAGAGCAACCCTTGGTAGTCGACAAGGGCGGTGCGACCCGACCGGGCACCCGAGCTGGGTTCGGCCAGCAACGGCCATCCGTGCTCCTCGGAGAGCTCCCGGGCCCGTCCCCCCGCGGCGTCTCCGGCGACCACGACACTGCGGGCCGGCATCTCGACGAGCGGCCCGACGGGCTCAACCCGTCGTGCGGGGGTCGAGACCTCCGGTGGCTGACCGGGGAGCCACGCCCGGTCGGGCACCAGGGGGTCGCGGAAGCAGACATCCAGGTGCACCGGTCCGGGGTCCGCGCTGAACTCGCCGGTGGCGGCTGCCATCGTGCGACCGACCAGCCCGTCCAGCCGCGAATCGGCCGGGTAGCCGGCCGGAAGTGTGGCCGAGAACCGGGTCGCGGAGCCGAAGATCCCCTCCTGGACGGTGGTCTGGTTGGCCCGGGTGTGCCACATCTCGTGGGGCCGGTCGGCGGTGAGCAGCAGCAGCGGGACGCCGGCGGCATCGGCCTCCAGCACCGCGGGATGCAGGTTCGCCACCGCGGTGCCCGAGGTGGTCACGACCGCCGCCGGGGTGCTGCGGCCCTGCAGGACGGCGGCGCGGGACAGGCCCAGGGCCATGAATCCGGCCGTGCGCTCGTCGAGGCGGACGTGGACGCGCAGCCAGCCGGCCTGTTCGGCGGCGGCCAGGGCGTATCCCAGGGGTGCGTCGCGGGATCCGGGACAGTAGACGACCTCTCGCAGTCCTCGGGAGACCAGGGCGCGGATCAGGTACCGGGAGCGCAGTGCGGACTCGACCTCGGAGGCGGACCCTGTCTCGGATGGCCCTGTCTTGGAAGGCTGGGCCTCGGAGGGCTGGGTCTCAGGCATCGACGACCTCCAGCATCGCGTCCAGCCGGGCCGCCCAGCGATCGCACAGCCCACGGTCCCCCTCGACGGCGTCGGCCTGGTCGACCTGGCAGAGGCGGACCGGGATGGAACCGTCGACCGGGGTCATCGGGTCGGCGGTGACATCGCCGGTGAACAGTCGGGTGGTCGCCAGCCCGCAGGCGTGGTCGAGGTCGGGAAGGGCGGCCGCCAGATGGGCGGCCAGCCCGATCCCGACACTGGTGTCCAGGGCCGAGGAGACGACGGCGGGCAGACCGGCCTGCTCCACGACGTCCAGGGCCCGACGCACCCCGCCCAGGGGCTGGGCCTTGACGATGAGGATGTCGGCGGCGTGAGCGCGGGCCACCGCGACCGGGTCCTCGGCGCGGCGCACCGATTCGTCGGCGGCGATCGGGACGTCGACGGCCCGTCGCACCCGGGCCAGGTCCTCGACGCCGGGGCAGGGCTGCTCGGCGTACTCGAGTCCCTCGGCGGCCCGGTTCAGCTCTGCGATGGCGCCGACCGCGGTCTCGACGTCCCAGGCGGCGTTGGCGTCGACCCGGATGAGGCCGTCTGGGCCGAGGGCGTCGCGGACCGCCTCGAGACGGGCACAGTCGGAGGTCAGGTCGGTGCGCGGGTCGGCGACCTTCACCTTGGCGGTGCGGCACCCGGAGCCCGCCACGAGCCGGTGGGCGCGCTCGGGGTCCACCACCGGCACGGTGACGTTGACCGGAATCCGGTCGCGGTGCGTCTTCGGCAGGGACGCCGTCGCCCCCTCGAGGCCGGCCCGCAGCCAGGCCGAGGACTCGGCGGGACCGTAGTCCCAGAACGGGGAGGTCTCCCCCCAGCCCGCCGGGCCGTGCAGCAGCAGGCCGTCGCGCACGTCGATGCGCCGGAACCGGACGGTGAGCGGCACCCGGTAGACCAGCACCCGGTCGATCCCCCGCTCGGCGAGAGATCTGGGCACGGCGAGCGGGTGAAGCGCGAGGGATCCGGTCACGGCGCCATGGTAGGCCCCGCCATGACTCACTTGGTGTCGGTGGCCTCACCGGTGCGAAGGGCCGCGACGAAGGCCTCCTGGGGCACCTCCACGGAGCCGACCATCTTCATCCGCTTCTTGCCGGCCTTCTGCTTCTCCAGCAGCTTGCGCTTGCGGGAGATGTCGCCGCCGTAGCACTTGGCCAGGACGTCCTTGCGGACCGCGCGGATCGTCTCGCGGGCGATCACCCGGGCGCCGATGGCCGCCTGGATGGGCACCTCGAACTGCTGGCGGGGAATGAGTTCGCGCAGCTTGCCGGCCATCGCGACCCCGTAGGCGTAGGCCTTGTCGCGGTGCACGATCGCCGAGAAGGCGTCCACCGGGTCCCCGGCCAGCAGGATGTCGACCTTAACCAGGTCGGAGGCCTGCTCGCCGGCCTCGTGGTAGTCCAGCGAGGCGTATCCCTTGGTGCGCGACTTCAGGACGTCGAAGAAGTCGAAGACGATCTCCGACAGCGGCATCGTGTAGCGGATCTCCACCCGGTCGGCCGACAGGTAGTCCATCCCCTTCTGGACCCCGCGGCGCTGCTGGCACATCTCCAGGATCGGGCCGATGAACTCGGCGGGGCTGAGGATGGTGGCGTCGACCACCGGCTCGTAGACCTCGGCGATCCGCCCCTCCGAGGGGTACTCGGAGGGATTGGTGACCCGCACCTCGGAGCCGTCCTCCATCACCACCCGGTAGACCACCGAGGGGGCGGTCGAGATGAGGTCGAGGTCGAACTCGCGCTCCAGCCGCTCGCGGACGATCTCCATGTGGAGCAGTCCCAGGAATCCGACCCGGAAGCCGAACCCCAGGGCAGTGGAGGACTCCGGCTCGTAGACCAGCGAGGCGTCGTTGAGCTGGAGTTTGTCCAGGGCGTCGCGCAGCTCGGGGAAGTCCTTGGCGTCGATCGGAAACAGTCCGGAGTAGACCATCGGCCGCGGTGGCGCGTAGCCGCCCAGATCGGTGGCCGAGGGGTCCAGGGCCCGGGTGACGGTGTCGCCGACCCGCGACTGGCGGACGTCCTTGACGCCGGTGATGAGATATCCGACCTCGCCGGCCCCCAGCCCCTCGGAGGGCACCATCTCCGGCGAGATGACCCCCATCTCCAGCACCTCGTGGGTGGCGCGGGTGCTCATCATGAGCACCTTGTCGCGGCTGCGCAGCTCCCCGTCGACCACCCGGACGTAGGTGACGACGCCGCGGTAGGTGTCGTAGACCGAGTCGAAGATGAGTGCCCGGGCCGGACCGTCGTCACGGCCGGCGGGGGCCGGCACCCGGGCGACGATGGTGTCGAGCAGCTGGTCGACCCCGACTCCGGTCTTGGCCGAGACCCTCAGCACCTCGGAGGGGTCGCAGCCGATGATCCCGGCGATCTCCTCGGCGTGCTTGTCGGGCTCGGCGCCGGGCAGGTCGATCTTGTTGAGCACCGGGATGATCTCGAGGTCGGCCTCCAGGGCCAGGTACAGGTTCGCCAGGGTCTGGGCCTCGATCCCCTGGGCGGCGTCGACCAGCAGGACCGCTCCCTCGCAGGCCTGCAGGGACCGCTCCACCTCGTATGTGAAGTCGACGTGGCCGGGGGTGTCGATCATGTTGAGGATGTAGTCGCAGTCACCGGTGCGCCAGGGCATCCGGACCGCCTGGGACTTGATCGTGATCCCGCGCTCCCGCTCGATGTCCATCCGGTCCAGGTACTGGGCGCGAGCGCTGCGCTCGTCGAGTACTCCGGTGAGCTGCAGCATCCGATCGGCCAGGGTGGACTTGCCGTGGTCGATGTGGGCGATGATGCAGAAGTTGCGGATCACCGACGGGTCGGTGGACCCGGGGCGCGGCGCATTCTCGACGGTGGACGCAGGCATCTGCTCCCTCAGCGGTTCAGAATCAGTATCAGTGGGCTCCGCACAGTCTCTCACGGGCCGGGGATTTGGTGGCCTGTCGGGCCGCTGGTAATGTTCTCTGTCGCGTCGTCTGTCGGCGCTTTCCCAGATTCATCGAGTGAAAACAGAGGCTGCCCAGTGCCCAACATCAAGTCGCAGGTCAAGCGCGTCAAGACGAACGAGAAGGCCCGTCTGCGCAACAAGGCCGTCAAGTCCGCTCTTCGCACCCACGTGCGCAACTTCCGTCGCGCCGCCGAGGCCGGCGACCAGGAGAAGGCTCTCAGCTACGCGAAGATCGCCAACCGTCAGCTCGACAAGGCGGTCTCCAAGGGCGTCATCCACCAGAACCAGGCCGCCAACCGCAAGTCGGCCATCTCCAAGAAGCTCAACTCGCTGGCCGCCTGAGCCGGCTCCCGAGCGGATCCACTGCTCACAGCGCCTCGACCCACTGGGTGGTCGGGGCGCTTGTCGCGCCCGGAAACGGCGTGACTCCCTGATGTCGGGATCGTGACGCTGTCCGCAACCTCGGCGCGCTGCCGTTCGGGGCGCGGATGCGGCTGTTCACAGGACCCATCAGACCGTTTCGGAACACGGCCGGGACCGGATCAGGAGCGCCGCGACCCCCGACGTCGCAGGCCGTTGATCTGCAGCAAAACGGCCTCCAGGGCGTACCCGGCGTCGACGGCGGCGCCCTTGACGGCCGCGTCGGCCCGGCCCACCGCGGTGATCGCCCTGGCCAGACCGAGGCTGTCCCATCCGCGCGAGGTGCGCGACAGGTCCTTGATCCGCCCCAGCGGCACCCCGATCGCCCTGGACATGTCCAGATCGCTCATCCTCGAGGTCCGCAGGTCCAGGTAGAGCCCCAGTCGGCGCAGCCCCAGGGCCAGCGCCGAGGTTACCTGCACCGGGGCGGTGCCGGTCGACAGCGCCCAGCGCAGCTGCTCCAGGGCCCGTGACAGGTCACCGGCCAGCACGGCGTCGCTGACCACATACCCCTTGACCTCGGCGCGCCCGCCGAAGTAGGTGGTGACGATCGCCGGGCTGATCCGGGTGGTGTCGGCGTCGGAGGCCACCTGGGCCAGTGCCGTCGCCAGGGTGCGCAGATCGTCGCCCAGAGCCATCTGGAGGGCATCGGCGGCGCCGGCCTCCAGGACCAGTCCGGTGGAGTGGGCCTCGGCCGCGATGAACTTCGGCACATCCCACGGCCTGGGGGCGGCGGCGTCGATCCTCTCGACCCCCGCCTTGCGCAGCCGGTCGACCAGGCCCTTGCCCTTGACACCGCCGGGGTGGACCAGGATCAGGCACAGGTCGGGGCCGGGGTCGGCGGCGGCTGCGGCGACCATCTCGAACAGGTCCTTGTCGATGTCGCAGATCTGGTCGACCACCAGGGCGGTGGCCGTGCTGAACAGGGATCCCCCGCTGGCCTCCAGGAAGTCGGCGCCGGTCATCCCGGTGCCGGTGAGCCGGACCACCTCGACCTCGGGTCGCTCGGTGCGGGCGGCCGCCACCCGTTGGTTCACCGCCCGCTCGCTGAGCAGCGCCTCGGGGCCGTGCACCAGCAGGGTCCGTCCGAAGACGGAGCTGTTCTGGCTCGCTCTCCTGCCGCCTCGTCCGGTCACGGAGCCCAGCATGCCAGCTGTCACCGACAGTTCTGCACTCAGTGCCGGTGCAGCCAGATGAGCCGCCTCTGCAGCAGGTGCATTGGCGCGGCGTCATTCTTCTCCCCGGGGATCTCCCGGTAGAGCTGGCCCCAGGCGGCCTGCGGGGTGAGCCGGTGGTCGCGGGCGAAGTCCTTCAGGGCGGTGGAGATCTCCCGGCGCATCTCGTGGGGGTCGGTGATCTCGTCGTAGACGGATCCTCCGGCATGCTGCAGGGCGATCAGGTCCTCGCGCCTCTCCTGCCTGCTGAGGGCCTCCTGGCTGGCCCGTCGGGCGCGTCTGACCGAGGCCACCTTCTTGGCCTTCTCGGCGCGCGCCTGCTCGTCTCGGGCCAGCAGGGCCCTCTCCTGGGCGGGGGTCAGCAGCCCGTCGAGGGCGAAAAGTCCGCCGTCGGAGGGTTCGGTGGCGGTCTCGATGACCTCCCCGAGGATGGCGTCGGAGGCGACCGCCTGCCATCCGGGGCCTCCCTCACCGGGCTCGTTGCGCTCGCGCTCGGCCTCCTCCAGCGGGTCCCCCTCGGTCGGCGGGGCGATCACGTGGTCGCGCTGCTCCTCCATCTCGGCGGCCAGGTCGAGCAGTCTGCTCACCGCGGGGAGGAAGACGGTGGCCCGCTCCCGCCGGTTGCGGGCGCGCACCACCCGGCCGACCATCTGGGCGAAGAAGAGCGGGGTGGAGGCGGTGGTGGAGTAGATGAGGACGGCGGCGTCGGGGACGTCGACCCCCTCGGTGATGAGGCGGACGCAGACCGCGCAGATGGTGTCGGGGTCGTCGCGGTAGTCGGCGAGTTTGCGGGCCGAGGCGGCGTCATCGGAGACGATGACGCTGGCCCGGTTCCCGGTGACCTGGTTCCACACCTCGGCGTACTCCTTGGCGACCTCCTGGTTGGAGGCCGGGATGAGGACCTTGGCGTGCGGGATCTGGCCGGAGTCGCGCAGTCGGTTGACCCGGGCCCAGGCGGCAGCCATCACATGGGCGATCCACTCCCCGTCGGGGTCCAGTGCGGTGCGCCAGGCCATCTCCTCGGAGCTGCGGGTGAGTTCGGAGTCGCCGAGAATCGCGGTGTGCTCCTCGCCGACCGAGTCGTTCCAGGTGGATCGTCCCGAGTAGGTGGCGAAGGTCACCGGGCGCACGACGCCGTCGTGCAGCGCCTCGGCGTAGCCGTAGGTGTGGTCGGCGACCGACTCCAGGACCCCCTCCCCGACGTCCTCGTAGTGGACGTGGGCGATCTTCGCGTCGTCGGAGCGGAACGGCGTCCCGGTGACCCCGAGGCGTCGACGGGCGTGGGAGAAGGCGTCGATGACGCCGGCCCCCCAGCTCATCTGGTCGCCGGCGTGGTGGATCTCGTCGAAGATCACCAGGGTGCGATGTGTCTCGGCGCGCGCGGCGTGCAGGGCGGGCTTCTGGGCCACCTGGGCGTAGGTCACCACGCAGCCGTGGGCGTCGGAGGGCAGCCGCTCGGAGTTGGGGGTGTCGCGCAGGTCCAGTCCGAGGGCACCGGCGGCCCCGATCCACTGGGTGCGCAGGTGGTCGGTGGGGCACACCACGATGACCCGATCGATGACGTGGGTCTGCCACAGGTGGGCGGCCACGGCCAGGGTGAAGGTCGTCTTGCCGGCTCCCGGTGTGGCGCACTCCAGCCAGTCGGTGGGATCGGCGGCGATGTACCTGTCAAGGGCCTCGCGCTGCCAGGCGCGCAGTCGGACCGGCATTCTGGGGCCCTTGGCCGCAAACCGTGAAACCACCTGTCCCCTTCCCGAGGTTCTCGTCATGAGGTGTGACACCAGCGGACAAACCTAGCTCATCGATCGCCTCATCGCCGCGTCCTGGTCACCACCTGGTGCTGGTGGGACTCGACGGTCACCGTGCCCTGCTGGTCGGTGCGGCGCACCTCCATGCCGAGCCGGCCGGCCAGCCTGAGGGCGCCGGCCGCCGGGTGCCCGTAACTGTTGTCGAGCCCCGACGAGGCGATCGCCAGGCGGGCCCCGGTGGCTCTCCAGAAGGCCTCGTCCTGGCGGCCCGATCCGTGGTGGGGCATCACCAGGACCTGTGCCTGCAGGCTTCGCCCCGAGCCCTCGGCCCAGCGCCGGGCGGCCTGCTGGGCCAGCGGCTCGATGTCCCCGGTGAGCATCGCGGTGAGCTCGGGGGTGCGGGCGCGCACCACCACCGAGGAGTTGTTCTCGGCCGATGACTCCCCCGACCCAGCGTCCTCCTCACCGTCGACCGGCCCCGACCAGAGCACCTCCAGGTGCACCTGGCCGACCTGGACGGTGTCTCCGGGCACCGCCGCCCGCAGCCGGACCCCGGCCCCGGCCGCGCTCCTGAGGACCCGTTGCGCCTCGGCCCTGGGGGAGGCCAGCGGGGAGACCAGCACGGTCTGCACCCCGGAGCGGGCCAGCACCGCCTCGGTGCCCCCGACGTGGTCGGAGTGGAAGTGGGTGAGCACCAGCACCGGGACCTGCCGGACGCCGAGCTCGTCGAGGCATCGGACCATCGGTTCGGGTTCGGGGCCGGTGTCGACCAGGACGGCGGCCGCCGGGCCGGCGCGGACCAGCACCGCGGTGCCCTGGCCGACGTCGCAGACCCCCAGCTGCCAGTCGCCGGGCCAGCCGGGGACCGGGGGTCGCACCACGGTGGCCAGCACCACCAGGATCGCGGTGACCAGGGCCCGCAGCCGTCGGGCGAGCAGCCACGGGGTGATCATCCCGATGCCCAGGCACAGCCCGCCCAGAACCACCAGGAGAACCGGCCTGGCCGGCCACTGGAGGGCTCCGGCCGGGGCCGCGGCGCCGGTCCTGGCGATCCACAGGATGGGGGCCACGCACCAGCCGGCGAGCCATCCGGCGGGGACCCCCAGCGGCGCCCAGACCGCCCCGAGCAGGGCCGCCGACATGCCCAGGGTGGTGGCCGGGGCGACGAAGGGCGCCGCGGCGAGGTTGGCGAGCAGGCCGGTGGTGCTCACCTGCCCCGACAACCAGGTGATGATCGGCTGGGTGGCCAGCTGCGCGGCCCAGGGCACCGCGACCGCCCGGGCCAGGTTGAGAGGCGCCCAGGAGGCCATCGCCGCGGCCCAGCCGGCGGTCCACCACAGGATGCCGGCGGTGGCGCTGACCGACAGCCACAGTCCCACCGAGCGTGACAGCCAGGGGTCGGCGATCATCAGCCCCACCACGGCCACGCACAGGGCGCGCAGTCCCGCGGCCCGGTCGAAGGCCAGTCCGACCGCCGCCAGGGTGACCACCCCCATCGCCGCGGCCCGGACCACCGAGGGTTCGGAGCGGCAGATGATGACGAATCCCACCACCCCGCACACGCTGAGCACCCGCAGCAGTCGGCGCCTCATCCCCAGCCAGGACCCGACCCACCACAGCAGGGCGGTGGTGGCGGCCAGATTGGCCCCCGAGACCGCCATCAGGTGGGTCAGGGAGGTGGCCCGGAACTCCTCGGCGATCGTCTCGGGGACCATGGTGGTGTCGCCGACCACCAGGGAGGGGACCAGGGCGCGCTGGTCGGGCGGACTGTGGGCGACCGAGGTGACCAGCGCGTCGCGGATCCTGTTGACCCCGGCGTCCAGGGCTCCGGGACCGGACATGACCCTCGGTGGCGCGGTGAGCCGCAGCCATCCGGCGTGCGGGTCCTCGGGGGCCGCCGCGGTGAGGATGCCGCGCACCTCGACGGTGCTGCCCACCCTCAGCCCCGACACCTGGGAGCGCAGGGCCGGACCGGCCCGCACGATCAGCGGCGAGGCGGCGGTGATCTGCTGGCCGCGGGCGACCAGGGTCACGGTGCGCACCTGGACCAGCACGGCCTCGGGCATCACCCCGCGGGCCTGGAGGGTTCTCGGGTCCGAGCTGATCCTGACCACCGCGGTGACCGCCGCTCCCCCGGCGGCCAGCCGGTGCACCGGGGAGTCGTGGAGGGCCCCGACCCTCATCAGCCCGAGGGTGGCCAGCACGGCGGTGACGGCCGCGCAGGCGGCCAAGGACCACCGCCTGCCGATCGTGGCGAGCACCAGCACCACCAGGGCGGTCAGGCCGATCGCGACCACCGGGGGACGCTGGCCGGTGGTGACGCACCAGGAGGTCGCCACGGCGGCCACCGCCAGCGGCAGGGTGCGCAGGTCCGGCCTGGCCCCGTGCGCGGTTCTGGACCCGGGCTTAGTGCCGGGGCCGCTTCTAGACCCGGACATGGTTCTTGAGCCGGGCGAAGGTCTTGGGGCCGATCCCGTCGATCTCCTGGAGTTCGGCGATGTCGGTGAACCTGCCGTGACTCTGGCGGTGGGCGATGATCTTGGCCGCGGTCGCAGGGCCCACCCCGTCCAGGGTCTGGAGCTGTTCGGAGGTGGCGGTGTTGAGGTCGATGCGGGTGTCGCCGCCGGTGGTGCCCGACCCGGTGCCCTGGGCTGCGCCGGGGACTCCCCCGGTGCCCTGACCTCCGGTTCCCTGGCCCCCGGTTCCCGGATCACCAGCGGCCGGAGAGCCTCCCGCGGCTCCCGTCGACTGGTCGGGAGGGATCACCCGGCCGTCACCGGCGGCCGGGATGACCACCTGGCAGCCGTCGCAGACCGGGGCGGCGAGGTTGAGCCTGCCCGGGTGGGCCCCGGGAGCCATCCCGCCGGCAGCGCTCACGGCGTCGACCACCCGCGCCCCGCCGGGCAGCTGGTGGACCCCGGGCCGGTTGACCCGGCCGAGCACGTGCACCCGGATCCTCGTGTCCACCGAGGGCGTGGTGACGACCGGGGTGGAGGGTGCCGCCGAGACCACCGGGCTCATCGAGACCGCCGACAGCGGCACCGTGGAGGGCCGGGCCCGCATCAGCCACACGGCCACCACAGCCAGCACCAGGACCAGCACGATCCCGAGGGCCGACAGATGGGGTGCGGTGAGGGTCCGCGCGGCCGGGGACCACCCGGACCCGGCACCGGCCGACCTGCTGGAGCCGTCCGGTCCGGCCCGTGAACCTGCAGTGGAGCGCCGGTCGCCATCGGAGCCGGACACGCCATCGGAGCCGGAGGCGGTGTCCTTGCGGGCATCAGAGCCGGCATCGGGGGCGGGGTCGGGTTCGCTGTCGTGGGCGCGACGGGGCCCGGGGACCGGGCCGGGGAGCCCGGCCAGCAGGTCCTCGAGCCGGTCGCGGAATGAGTCGTCGCTCTTCACACCTCCACTTATCGCGGTGGAGGGGACGAATCGGACACCCGATCTCCAACCTGTGGACAACTCGTCGCCGGGGGCGAGCAGCTGTCCACAGGCGGGAGGGCTACCTCACGACGATGGAGATCATCTTCGGCAGCCGGGCGATGACCTTGACGACCTGCTTGTCACCGATGTGACGCTGGACGTTCTGGTCGGCGGTGGCCGCCGCGACGGCGTCGGTCTCGGAGATGTCGGGGGCGACCTGGATCTTGCCGCGCACCTTCCCGTTGACCTGGACCACCAGGGTCACCTCGTCGGCCACCAGCAGCGACGGATCGGCGGTCGGCCAGCTGGAGTTGGCCACCGAGGCCTCGTTGCCGAGCAGCTCCCACATCTCCTCGGAGACGTAGGGGGCCAGCATCGACAGGGCCTGGGCGGTGAAGGTCACCGCCTCGCGGACCGCCGGGTCGGCGGCACCGCAGCCGGAGTCGATGGCCTTGCGGGTCGCATTGACCAGCTCCATGATGCGGGCCACCACGACGTTGAACCGTCCGCCGTCGAGCAGATCGGTGATCTCGGCGATCGCGTGGTGGGTGGCCCGGCGCAGGGACAGGTCCCCGGTGGCCGGGTCGGCGTCGGCCGGGGCGGTCACATCGGCGGCCACCCGGTAGGCCCTCTGGAGGAACTTCAGGGAGGCTCCCGGGGAGACGTCGGCCCAGTCGATGTCCTCCTCCGGGGGTCCGGCGAAGATCACCGTGGTCCGCACGGCGTCCACCCCGAACTGGTCGAGCTGCTTGCCCAGATCGACGCCGTTGCCCAGCGACTTCGACATCGCCCGGCCCTGGTTGATCACCTGGCCCTGGTTCATCAGCCGCGAGAAGGGCTCGTCGAAGTCGACCAGACCCATGTCGTGGAGCACCTTGGTGAAGAACCGCGAGTAGAGCAGGTGCATGGTGGCGTGCTCGACACCGCCGACGTACTGGGCCACCGGCATCCAGCGGCGCACCTCCTCGGGGTCGAAGGCCTCGCGGTCGTCGTGCGGGGAGCAGTAGCGCAGGTAGTACCAGGAGGAGTCGACGAAGGTGTCCATCGTGTCGGTGTCGCGCTCGGCCGGTCCGCCACACGTCGGGCAGGCCACCTCGCGCCAGGACCGGGCCTCCTCGCCGGCCAGCGGGGAGACTCCCTTGGGGGCCAGATCGGCGCCGCGCAGATCGGGCAGCCGGACCGGCAGCTGGTCCTCGGGCACCGGGACGTCGCCGCAGGACGGGCAGTGGATGACCGGGATCGGGCAGCCCCAGAACCGCTGGCGGCTCAGCAGCCAGTCGCGCAGCCGGTAGGTGATGGTGGCCTCGCCGATCTTGCGGTCGTCGAGGAACCGGCACATCCGGGAGACTCCCTCGGCCTTGTTGGTGAGGCCGTCCAGGTCGCCGGAGTTCTGGTAGGCGCCGTCGCCGATGGTGGCGATCCCGCTCTCGCGCGGGTCGGGCTCGCCGGTGTCGATGACCGGGATGACCTCGATGCCGTACTTGCGGGCGAAGTCCAGGTCGCGCTGGTCGTGGGCGGGCACGGCCATGATCGCGCCGGTGCCGTAGTCGGCCAGCACGTAGTCGGCGGCCCACACCGGGATCTTCGCGCCGTTGACCGGGTTGGTGGCCTCGGCCCCCAGGTAGACGCCGGTCTTGATGTGCTCGGTGGACTGGCGCTCGATCTCGGTCTTCTTCTTGACGGTCTCCAGGTACTCCTGGAAGGCCGGCCGCTGCTCATCGGAGACGACCTGGTCGGCCAGGTCGGCGTCCGGGGCGACGACCATGAAGGTGGCCCCGTAGAGGGTGTCGGGACGGGTCGTGAAGACCCGCACCGGCTCGTCGTGGCCGTCGATCATGAAGTCGACGTAGGCGCCCTCGGAGCGGCCGATCCAGTGGCGCTGCATGGCCAGCACCCGCTCGGGCCAGTGGCCCTCGATCTCGCTCATGTCGTCCAGCAGCCGCTGGGCGTAGTCGGTGATGCGGAAGTACCACTGGTTGAGCTGGCGCTTGGTGACCACCGCGCCGCAGCGCTCGCAGCGGCCCTCCTTGACCTGCTCGTTGGCCAGCACCGTCTGGTCCTCGGGGCACCAGTTCGCCCACGAGTCCTTCCGGTAGGCCAGGCCGCGCTCCATGAACTTCAGGAACAGCCACTGGGTCCAGCGGTAGTACTCCTCGTCGGAGGTCTGCAGCCGCTTGTCCCAGTCGAAGGAGATCCCGTACCGCCGGAAGGAGGAGGCCTGGGTGTCGATGTTGCGGTAGGTCCACTCGGCGGGATGGGTGCCGTGGTGGATGGCGGCGTTCTCGGCGGGCAGCCCGAAGGAGTCCCAGCCCACCGGGTGCATGACGTCGTAGCCCTTCAGACGCCAGTACCTGGCCACCACGTCGCCGATCGCGAAGGCCTCGGCGTGACCCATGTGCAGATCGCCCGAGGGGTAGGCGAACATGTCGAGCACGTAGCGACGCTCCCTGGAACCGTCGTCAAGGGTGGCGAAGGTCTTGTGCTGTTCCCAGTACCTCGACCACTTCTCCTCGGCAGCAGTCGCGTCGTAGCCTGCACGACGCGTCTCGCTCACTCCGTTGCTCACGTCTCACCTCTCGTTTGATGCCCGGACAATTCTAGCGATACGACCGCTGGTGGCCGCGCCATGACCGTTCCGGGACCCTCGCAGGGCTCATCGGCGACGCCGACGGGCGGTTCGGCGGCCCCGGGAGGAGCGGCGCGGCCTCTTGTGCACCGGCCCGGCGGGGGCCACCGCGTCGAGGAGGATCCCGTGGGCGATGAGCTCGGGATCCGGTGCCATCAGGGGCCACGCCGAGGGGTGGACGGCGCTGCGCTGGAGATGGTCCAGGGCCCGGAAGATCACCAGGTCCGGGTCGATGCCGCTCGCCCTCTCCAGGCAGCAGCTCTCCAGGGCGCCGTCGCCGGTGAGCCAGGCCGCCAGCCCACACAGCACCAGGGGCCGGGCGGCCATCGACTCGGGGACGTGGGCGATCACCTGGGTCCACGCCCGCACCATCGCCCGTGCCACATCGGCTTCGGTGGAGACCCACTGGGCCAGGGCGATCTCGTCGTCGCAGGTGAGGTGCGCCAGTTGGAGGGCGGTGCGGACGTCGGGGGGATCCTCGGACTCGGCGATCTCGGTCCAGATCCGGGTGATCTCGTCGGCGGCCTCCCGGTGGCTCAGCTCGGCGGCCCACTGGCCGGTCTCGATGAGCAGGGGGCCGTCGGCGGCCAGCTGCTCGGGGGTCGGGCCGGCGACGCTGGCCGCCAGGGTGGTGCGGTCCGGCAGGACTCCCAGTCCCCGGTAGACGGCCTCGGCCCTCACCTCCTCGTCGACCACCACCGCGTGGCCGTCCTCGGCGCAGCGCTCGGAGTCGCAGTACAGACTCCACCACCGGGCGCCGTCGGTGGCCACCGCGTCGATGACGCGTTCGGGGCCGAACATCGACTCGGCCAGCTGGAGCGCGTCGCAGGCCTGCCGTCCCCCTTCCGACCAGGCGACCATCAGGAGCTGGGAGTCGGGGAACCGGGTGGCCACCGGGCCCAGCAGGGCCATCAGGCCGCCGGGGGTGCGCACCTCCTCGAGGTCGGCCCGCACGGTGCACACCAGGCCGGGATTGATGACGAGGATGACCAGGTCCTCGCAGGGTCGGTACCCCAGCAGGTGGGGAATGATGCTGATCGCCTGGTCGACGGAACGGATACGGACGGGGGGCATGGACTGCTGCTGTGTACTCACACTGAACGTGTCGTGGTCGCGGGCCCGATCTGCCGCTGCCCGGCGAATCTGTGGACAACGCCGCGATCCTCTTCCGGAGCCGACCGCACCTGTGGACGGCGACGTATCGTGGGTGCCCTATGAGCGCACCCCAGTGGCCCGGTCCGGACGACCGACCCGGCACCGCATCCCGCAGCACGATCGAGCAGTACGCCCCGCCCCGGCGCCGGGGCGGCTGGGTGATGGCTGTGATCGTCGTGCTGGTGGTGGCGGCCCTGGCGGTGGCGGCCTGGAGGGTCAGCCGCGACCCGCAGACCGCGACGGGCGGCGTCTCCCCCTCAGCGGTGCCCACCAGTACCCGGGCGACGCCGGTGCCGATCGCCCCGACGGCCACCTCGGCCGTCTCCTCGATCCCGTTCGTGACCAGCACCGGATCGGCCAAGGGCCGGTGGACGATCAAGAACGTGTCCTGGTCCTCGACCGGGGTCACCCTCACGATGACCCTCCAGGTCACCGCCGGGACGCTGTCCAGCTACTCCTTCTACCTCATGGAGAACGGCTCCACCGAGGTCCACTCCCCCGAGAGCAAGGGCTGGTCCGACGACATCGCCAACGGGACGATCCGGGCCGGCGAGACGGTGAGCGGGCGGGTCTTCATCCCCTGTCCGAAGGTCGACTCCACCGTGATGCTGGTCCGCGGTGCCGGTTTCGACCCGGTGACCGCACTGACCATCTCCGCCTGAACCCCGGCTGATCCCCTCCCACCTGATTCACCCCCGGTTTCCCTCGCGGCCACCCGGGGAAGCCGCCGGACACCGCTCGCCGGACACCGGGTCAGTGCGCTGCGCTGTCGGCGGCCTGCTGGGACCACAGGGTCTGACCGGCACTGTCGATCACCGTGGCGCGCGGCGTCGCGGTGAGGTCGATCCGGACGTCGAGGAAGTCGGCCCCGTCGGCGGCGGTGGACCGGTAGTCGAATCGGGCGTTCTCCAGATGCAGAGTGCTGGTGGTCGCGGTGGTGAGCCACGGGTGACGCCGGCGCAGACCGATCAGGTCCTGATGGGCCCGCAGGATGTCCTGGCCCCAGCCGGCCAGCTGCTCGGGATGGTCGGGAACGGGGGGTCGGATGTCGTCGTCCCCGCCGATCCGCTCCTCCTTGACCCCGGTGAACCCCTGCTCGTCGCCGTAGTAGATCGACGGGATGCCGCCGATCGTCATGAGGATCGCCAGGGCGGTGACCGCGCCGTCGGCCCCCAGCGTGCTGGCGATCCTGGTGACGTCGTGGTTGCCGATGAAGGTGTTGGGCGTGAAGTCGGCGAGGAATCCGTTGTGACGCTTGAGGGACCAGGCCAGTTCGAACAGGTTGCGGTCCTTGAGGCTGGACCAGATCGCCTTCCACAGCTCGTACTGGGTCACCGAGTCGACCCCCGAGGAGTCGACGAACTCGGGGTAGTCGCCGTGGATCACCTCGCCCAGGAACCACGCCTGGGGGAACCGTTCCCGGATCCCGGGGAGCACCCGCGACCAGAAGGCGGTGGGCACCGAGTAGGCCGCGTCCAGCCGCCAGCCGTCGATCCCCCGCTCCAGCCAGTGCGCCATCACCGCGGACGTGTACTCGACGGCGCGATCGCTGGAGTGGTTGAGCCGCACCAGGGAGGAGTGGCCCTCGAAGACCCGCGGTGCCGGGCCCCCCTTGGCCTGCCAGTCGATGTCGAAGAGGTCGGCGTCGGGACCGTCGGGGCCCTCCGCCAGGGCCCGGATCACCCCGGGGTGCTGGGATCCGACATGGCTGAAGACGCCGTCCAGCAGGATTCTCAGGCCGCGGTCCCGGCAGCCCGCCACCAGGCGGTCGAAGTCGTCCTCATCGCCGAGCCGCGGATCGATCACCATCGGGTCGAGGGTGTCGTAGCCGTGCGACTCGGAAGCGAATATCGGCCCCAGCAGCAGCCCCGAGGCGCCGAGCTCGACGGCGTAGTCGAGCCAGTGGGACAGCCTGCCCAGGCGGTGGGTGAGGGTGCGGTCACCGTCCCGAATGGGAGCGCCGCAGAACCCCAGGGGGTAGACGTGCCACCAGATCGCGTGGTCAACCCAGGTCACCGGATCCTCCTGATCAGTTGTGTCTCGAATGCGTTCAGTGCCATTGACGAGCGTAATTCACCGGCAACCCCCGCGTCGCAGGTACCGCCCGGCCAGGGGCGAGAACTCCTTGTTAATACCCCCTGGGGGTATTAATCTCGGGGGTGTCAGCCGAGGAGTGGACCCATGACCGATCACCACGCACATGCGCACCACGAGACCCACGCGTCCCATCAGGGGGCTCACACCCACCACCAGGACCATGCGGCGGGATTCCGGCGCCTGTTCTGGGCCAATCTGGTCCTCGCGGTGCCGGTGGTGGCGCTGTCCCCGATGTTCGCCTCCCTGATCGGCTACTCCACACCGGGCTGGACGGCCCCCGTCGCCCCGGTGCTGGGCACCGTGATGTTCGCGTGGGGAGGCCGCCCCTTCCTGGCCGGCGCCCTGACCGAACTGCGCTCCCGCCGGCCGGGAATGATGATGCTCATCGGCCTGGCGATCACGGTGGCCCTGGTGTCCTCGTGGGGAGCCACCGTGGGGGTCCTCGACCACCACCTGGACTTCTGGTGGGAGCTCGCCCTGCTGATCGTCATCATGCTGCTGGGCCACTGGGTCGAGATGCGCTCGATCGCGCAGACCTCATCGGCCCTGGAGTCTCTGGCCGCGCTGCTTCCCGACGAGGCGCAGCGCGTCGACGGCGAGCGGATCGTCACGGTCTCCCCCGCCGATCTGGCCGTCGGCGACCTGGTGCTGGTGCGCCCCGGCGGGGCGGTGCCGGCCGACGGCACGATCGCCGAGGGCGGCGCCTCGATGGACGAGTCGATGGTCACCGGGGAGTCCCGTCCGGTCGAGCGCAGTGTCGGAGACAGGGTCGTGGCGGGAACCGTGGCCACCGACTCCGGGCTGAGGGTGAGGGTCACCGCGACCGGCGAGGACACCGCCCTGGCCGGTATCAGGAGAATGGTCGCCGAGGCCCAGACCTCGTCCTCCCGGTCCCAGCGGATCGCCGACCGGGCGGCGGCCCTGCTGTTCTGGTTCGCCCTGGCCACCGCCGGCCTCACCGCCCTCGTGTGGAGTCTCATCGGCCTTCCCGACCAGGCCGTCACCCGCGCCATCACCGTCCTGGTGATCGCCTGTCCGCACGCCCTGGGCCTGGCGATCCCGCTGGTGGTCTCAATCTCCACCGGACGGGCCGCCCGCGCGGGTGTGCTCATCCGGGACCGGCTCGCACTGGAGCAGATGCGCACCGTCGACGTCGTCGTTCTGGACAAGACCGGAACCCTCACCCGCGGCAGGCCGACCCTCGACGCCGTAGCACCGGTGCAGGGCTGGTCGGCCGAGGCCCTGCTCGCCCTGGCGGCCGCCGCCGAGACGGACTCCGAGCATCCATTGGCCCGGGCCGTGGTGGAGGCCGCGCACGACCGGGGTGTGAGGGTGCCGGCGGCCGGCGGTTTCAGCTCCTCCCCGGCAGTCGGGGTGAGCGCCACCGTCGAGGGACGGGTGGTGCGGGTCGGAGGGCCGCGCCTGCTCCGGGAGGTCGGCGCCGCCGAGGTCGACGAGGCCGAGCGGTGGCGTCGCGACGGTGCGATCATCCTGCACGTCCTGGCCGACGGGGAGGTGATCGGCGGGCTCGCGCTGTCCGACGAGGTGCGCCCGGAGTCCGCCGAGGCGGTGGCGGCGCTGCACCGCGACGGCGTCGAGGTGATGATGATGACCGGCGATGCCGAGCCGGTCGCCCGGTCGGTGGCCGGCCGGCTCGGCGTGGACCGGGTCTTCGCCGGCGCCTCCCCGGCCGACAAGGCCGACCTGGTCGCCGACCTCCAGGAGCAGGGGCACCGGGTGGCGATGGTCGGTGACGGGGTCAACGACGCCCCGGCCCTGGCCCGGGCCGATGTCGGGGTGGCGATCGGCGCCGGCACCGATGTCGCGATCGCCTCGGCCGGCGTCATCCTCGCCAGCTCCGACCCGCGCTCGGTGAGCTCGGTGATCGCCCTGTCGCGGGCGACCTACCGCAAGATGACGCAGAACCTGTGGTGGGCCGCCGGGTACAACCTCGTCGCGGTGCCGCTGGCCGCCGGGGTGCTGGCCGGGGTCGGGTTCGTCCTGCCGATGTCGGTAGGCGCGGTGCTGATGTCGGCCTCCACCGTGGTGGTCGCGCTCAACGCCCAGTTGCTCCGGTGGCGGGCACAATGACCCCACCCGGGCCGGGGAGCGGGTCCGAGGGGATCCGGGTGCGGCGACAAGGAGTGTCGAGATGGCGGAGAACAAGACCACGGTGACCGACGTCGACCCCGAGGACTTCCTCGCCGGCGTGAAGACCGCACGCCAGCGGGAGGAGTCCCGGAGGCTGCTGGCGATGATGAGCGAGCTGACCGGTGCACCGGCGCGGATGTGGGGGCCGACGATGGTCGGCTTCGGGCAGTACCACTACCGCTACGACACCGGACGGGAGGGAGACGCCCTCATCCTCGGATTCGCCCCGCGCAGCGGCAAGTTCGCGCTCTACGGGCTGATGGACAGTCCCGAGGCACCCGCCCTCCTGGAGCGGCTCGGCACGCACCGGCGGGGAGCCGGCTGTCTCTACGTCAACCGGCTGGACGACGTCGACGAGGAGGTGCTGGCCGAGCTGATCCGCGCAGCCTGGGCCGCCCGAAGGCCGTGACGGCCATCCGCTAGAGTGACGATCCGACACGGGGTGCCGCACCAGTGGCTGAGATGACACCCGTCGAACCTGATCCAGTTCGTACTGGCGAAGGGATTGTCTCCCGCCGGATGTGAGCCGTTCAGCAGCACTGCTGAGGCGCCGTCGGCCCGGCACTCCTTCCGCCCGAAGAAGGAGTGAGACCGACATGACCACCGGCGTTGAGATCGCAGAGCTGCTGACCCGGGTACGGGAGACGACACCTCTGGTGCAGTGCATCACCAACAGTGTGGTGACGAATTTCACCGCCAATGTGCTCCTGGCCGCCGGCGCCGCCCCGGCGATGGTGGACATCCCCCAGGAGGCGGGGATGTTCGCGACGATGGCCGGCGGGCTGCTGGTCAACACCGGCACCCCGACCGCCGAGCAGCGGGCGGCCGCCCGCGAGGCGGTCGCCGGGGCCGGCGAGGCGGGGACGCCGTGGGTGCTCGACCCGGTGGCGATCGGCGCACTGCCGGTGCGGACCGCCCTGGCCGCCGAGCTCGCCGAGCAGCACCCGGCTGCGGTGCGCGGCAATGCCTCGGAGATCCTCGCGCTGGCCGGGGCCGGTTCCGGGGGCCGCGGGGTCGAGTCCTCCGACTCGATCAGCGACGCCGCCGGGGCGGCCCGCGAGCTGGCCTCCCGGCTCTCCACGGTGGTGGCGGTCTCCGGCCCGGTCGACCTGGTGACCGACGGGACGCGGGTGCTGCGCGTCGGCAACGGCCACGAACTGCTGACCCGGGTCACCGGTGGCGGGTGCGCCCTCGGGGCGTTCATCACCGCCTTCCTGGCCGCCCGGGCAGAGGCCGAGCCGCTGGCCGCGGTGGTGGCCGCCCACACCGTCTACGGGATCGCCGCCGAGCGGGCCGCCGCCGGCTGCGCGGGGCCCGGATCGTTCGCCACCGCCCTGATCGACTCCCTCGCCGCACTGACGGCGGCCGAGGTCGAGGCCGGGGCGCGGGTGTGGCAGGACTCCGAGGAGCAGAAGTGATGGATCTGGGCGTCTACCTGGTGACCGACCCCCGGATGTGCGCCGACAGGGGGGTGTCCCAGACCGTCGCCGCCGCGGTAGCCGGCGGGGTGCGCACCGTGCAGATCCGCGACAAGAGCTGTTCTGCCACCGACTTCTTAGCCCTGGTGGAGGAGGTGGTCGAGACGGTGGCCGGTCGGGCCATGGTGGTGGTCAATGACCGGCTCGACGTGGTGCGCACCGCCCGGGAGCGCGGAGTCGGGGTCGACGGCGTCCACCTCGGTCAGGGCGACGCCGATCCCCGGGTGGCCCGCGAGCAGCTCGGCCCCGATGCGGTGATCGGTCTGACCGCCGACCATGCGGCACATCTGGCCGCGGTGGAGTCCTGGCCGGCCGGGACGATCGACTACCTGGGAGTCGGTGTGATCCACGACACCAGCACCAAGCTCGACCACCCGCCGGTGCTGGGAATCGACGGGTTCGCCCGGTTCACCGCCGCCTCACCGGTCCCCACAGTCGCCATCGGGGGAATCTCGCGCGACGATCTGGCCGGACTGCGCCGGGCCGGGGCATCGGGTGCGGCGGTCGTCTCGGCGATCTGCGCCGCCGAGGATCCGCAGGAGGCCGCCCGCGATCTGGTGGAGGCCTGGCAGCAAGCTCCCGTGCCCGCCGGGAGTCTGGCGAGGAGCTGACCCCCTGGTCAGTGCGGGATCGTCGTGACGATCGTGAGGGTGGCCTCCTGATCCAGGGGGTTGGAGATCCGGTGATAGCGGTCCCCCGGCGTCTGCGCGGTGTCCCCGTGGTCCAGCCGGACCAGTTCGGCACCGTCGGTGAGGATCACCACCGTGCCGGTGATGACGTGGAAGGTCTCGACGGTCTTGGCCGGATGGGGCGCGAACTCGGCGGTGGTGGATCTGCCGGGCAGCGTGTAGTGGATGAGTTCGACGCCGGCGACCGGCCGGGCCAGCAGTTTCCTGCGGATCCCGGTGTCGGGGTCGACGTACTCGGGACCCTCATCCCGCCGCAGGACGGTGAGCTCTGCGGCGGGCCGGGTGAGCTCGTTGAGATCGCTGCCGAGGCTCTCGGAGATCGCGATGGCGCTCTGCAGACTCGGGTTCAGCGATCCGCGCTCGAGTCGCGACAGGGATCCCGCCGACACGCCGCTGGCGTGGGCGAGCTGTTCGAGGGTGATTCCCAGTTCGGCCCGGCGGGCCCGCACGGCCGCACCGAACCTCTCCTGCGGGGTGGCCGGCACTGGATCAGTGTGTGCACGGCCGGACCGCTTGGGCGTGTTGGGTACCGAGTTCGTCGACTCTGAGCGACTCGGTGCTGAAGGACCTGGCACCCGGCTGGTTGGCATGACACCATCCTGTCACCGCGTCTTGCATATTCGCAATCATTCTTGCTTATACTCAAACATGACGGTTCTCCTCTCGGGTCTCCCCCTCATCGCGGTCATAGCGGCCCTGCTCGCCCGGCAGCCGGCGCTGCGATCGGCGGTGCTCGGGGTGGTGCTGGCGGCCGTCATCGGCGCGGGCTGGTTCGACCTGAGTCCCTCGGTGGCAGCCCGTGCGGCCGCCTCGTGGTGGGCACTGGTGGCCGAGGTGGCCCTCATCGTGGCGGGCGGGATCGCCTTCGCCGAGGCCGGTCGCCTCACCGGCGGCCAGGAACGGCTGTCCTCCTGGCTGCGGCGGTCCCTGGGGACCGGTATCGCTCCGGTCCTCGCGATCGTGCACGGGGTGACCCCCCTGGCGGAGTCGCTGACCGGGTTCGGGATCGGCGCGATGCTGGCGATCCCGCTGCTCACCGCCCTGGGACTGACCGGACGCCGCGCGGCGACGATCGGTCTGCTCGGGCTGTGCGCCGTCCCGTGGGGATCGATGGGACCGGGAACCCTCATCGCCGCGCAGCTGGGCGGCGTCGGCTTCGACGCCCTGGGGGTGGCGTCGGCCCTGCTCAGCCTGCCGGTCTTCGTCGGAGTCGGCGTCGCAGCGGTGCTGATGGTGGCGCCCCGGGAGGACCAGCTGCGGGCGTGCCTGGCGGCGGTCGCCTCCGCAGCGGTGCTGTGGTGCGGGGTGCTGGTGGTGAACCTCGCCGTCGGGACCGCCCCGGCGGGGGCGGTGGGGGCCCTGCTGACCCTGGCCGTCCATCTGCTGGTGAGTCGTCTGCGCGGCCACCGGCTGGACTTCCCCCGTGAGGTCGGCCACTCCCTCGTGCCCTACCTCGTCCTGCTGGTCGGTGTGGTGTCCCTCAGCGCGGTGGTGCGGGCGGCCGGCCAGACCGGCACGTCCTGGCGGTACCTCGCCTCCCCCGCCCTGTGGCTGGCGATCGCCACCGCGGCCGGCCTGCGTCGTGGTCGTCCGGGCCTGGCCCGCGCGGTGTGGGCCCACACCGTGCGCACCTGGCTCCATGCCGGGCCGGCGACCGTGCTGTTCATCGTCCTGGGGGTGCTGATGGCCGTCTCCGGGATGTCGGCCCATCTGGCGCCATGGCTGGCGGGGCTCGGTCACGGCTACCTCGCCGCGCTGCCCTTCCTCGCCGCCCTCGGGGGCTTCGTCACCGGATCCAACAGCGGTGCCAATGCCATGTTCGCCGCCCCGCAGGCGCACACCGTCACCGCGGTCGGCGCCGATCTGCTGCCGGCGATGGCCGCGCACAATGTGTCCTCGTCACTGCTGACGATGGCCTCCCCGGCGCGGGTCGAACTCGCCGTGCGGCTATGCCCCGGCCATCCCGAATCGGCCCCGGTGCAGCACCGGGTGCTGCTGGTCGACGTCGTCCTCGTCGCCTGCGTCGCGGCGGTGTACCTGGTGACGGTGATCGGGTGAGGGTGATCGGGTGAGGGGTCACCAACCGGGGTAGCGCGTGGTCCAGCGGTTGCGTCCCTCGAAGTGGTCCCCGTGCAGTCGGCGGGACTGGGTGAACTCGTAGATGAAGTCGTCGGCAAGTTCCAGGATGGTGCCGCGGCCCTCGATCTCGAAGGCGAGTTCGGGCGGCAGGGCCTCGTCGCCGTAGAGGGCACCGAGGATGTTGCCGCACACCGCACCGGTGGAGTCGCTGTCGCCGGAATGACTCACCGAGAGCGTCAGCGCCTCGGCGATGCCCTCCGGACCGGGGTGCACCAGCGCCGCGTAGAGGGCGATCGCCAGGGTCTCGTGGGCCACCCAGCCGCCGCCCAGGGACTCGACGACATCCGCGCCGGGCTCCCCCACCTCGGCCGCCGCGAGCGCCCGCCGGATCGCATCGGTGGTCTCCTCGTGATGCTCGTGGCCCTCGAGGACCGCAAGCGTGGACGCCACCGCGTCGGGCAGGCACTGCCCCGCCACGATCGCCGCGATGAGGGCAGCCTGTGCCCCCGAGGCCAGCTGGCCGGTGGGATGTCCATGGGTGTAGGAGGCGGCCTCGGCCGCGGCGTCGAACTGCCACTCCAGTGACTGGGCCCAGCCTGGCGGCGTCAGTCCGAAGGGTGCACTGCGCATCACCCCGCCGCAGCCCATCGAGTCGTTGCGGGCCGGCTGGCCGAAGCGCTGGATGGACCGTTCGCCCTGGCGCGCCGATATCAGCGCAGACAGGCAGGTCTGGCCCGGCGCGCGCTGGGAGTAGAGCCACTGCTGATTGATGAGCCACCCGTCGCGGGTGCCGTCGGGCCCGTCCTCGAGCTGGGTGTCGAGCCACCGGTCGTAGGCATGATGGACGACGGCAACGGTGAATCCGAGTCCGCGGTCGCAGCGCACCGACGCACGGATCATCCCCTCGGCGGTGAACAGGGTCATCTGGGTGTCATCAGTCACCCGGCCGTAGACCTCGTCGACGCCCACCATGTCGGGGAGGAACTCGGTGACGCCGTCCTCACCGCAGGTCCTGACGATGCTGGCACGGTCCCAGAACTCGACCGGAGCCCCGAGCGCATCGCCGATGGCGCCACCCAGGAGGCAGCCGCGCACTCGCGAGCGGTAGATCAGATCGTTGGTGTCTGTCATGTCTCCACATCCTCGTGGTCTCGTGTTCACGCCGACGACTCCCACCACGGTATGTGGTCAGTCCGAGGAACCGCTGATCGCCGTGCAGATGTCACAGGCTCGGGCGCCTTCAGCCGAGCCTGTGCTGGGAGGCGTCCTGTTTGCTCGCTATGAGTTTCTCCACCCCGTCGAGGATCATGCGCAGGCCGAAGTCGAACTGCAGTTCACCGTCGACCGCGGAGTCGTACTGCGCTCCGGCCGCCGCCCCGATCCGCGATGCGTGCGGGAATCGCTTGTCGTCGATCAGAGCGGCGAGAAGGGGGCCGGCCGTGGTCCACCAGTCATGGTCGTCGCTTCCGGTTGCCTCGGTCGTCTCCGCCACCCCCAGGGACACCCTGGATGCCGCTTTGACGTGATCCAGGACGAGCGCGAGAACCTGGTCGATCTCAACGTCGCTCAGCCCCGTCCCGACCAGCGGGGTGAGTTCCAGGTCGTACTTGGCGGTCGTGCCGGGCCCCAGCGGTGGCCTGGTCGTGTCGATCCCGAGGAGCCAGGGGTGCTGTGCGAACAACTCCCAGTTCCGGGCGGCGATCTCCTCCACCGCTGGGCGCCATCCGTTCGTGGCGTCCGGTCTGGTGGCCGTGTCGTAGACGCCGCCATTGACGTGATCGACCATGAGATCGATCAGTTCGCCCTTGCCGGGGACGCGCTGGTAGAGGGACATCACCCCCACGCCCACACGCTCGGCGATCCTGCGCATCGACAGCTTGTCGATCCCAGCCTCGGTGGCGACGGCGATCGCGGCCTCCACGATCGCGTCGAGGGTCAGACTCGACCGTCCGGTCCTCGGGTTGGTGCGCCAGAGCAGCGCGATGCTCTGCAGTGGGTCCCCGGTTCCCGTGCGCTCAGTCACCGTGATCACCTCCTGCTGCCGGTGGGAATAGGTCCCGTCCACGATATGTTATCCGTACACTGTACGGAACGTTGTAGTGATTGGAGTCTGCCAGTGAGACCAGCGATAGAGGCCGAGGGCGTGAGCAAGATCTACCGGTCCCGGGACGGCGAGAGCGGGCTGCGCGAACTGAGCCTGCACGCCAACGAAGGTGAGGTCCTGGCGCTCCTCGGGCCCAACGGCGCCGGGAAGACGACGGCGATCAAGGGGTTCGCCACGCTTGTGGCCTTCGACCGAGGAACGGCGCGAGTCGGTGGGTACGACGTGTCCACCGAGGCAGCTCGCGTGCGGGAGCACATCGGGCTCGTGGGGCAGTACGCCGCCGTGGACGAGCAGCTCACCGCAGGACAGAACCTTCGCTTCTTCGGGCGGCTCCGGGGACTCTCACGACGCTCGGCCGGGCAGCGCGCCGACGAGCTGATCGAGGGGTTCGGCCTGGGCGAAGCGCAGAATCGGGCGGTCAGCACCTTCTCCGGCGGGATGCGACGCCGGCTGGACCTCGCCGCCAGCCTCGTCGTGCCGCCGCAGGTGCTCTTCGTAGACGAGCCCACATCAGGGCTGGACCCCGCAGCGCGTCGAGACCTGTGGGAGTCCCTGCGAGCACTGGTCCGCGGCGGCACCACGATTCTGCTGACGACCCAGTACCTCGAGGAGGCCGACCAGCTCGCCGACCGGATCGTCCTGCTCGCCCGCGGCACGGTCGTGGCCCAGGGCACCCCGAACGAGCTCAAGACGCTCGTCGGCCCTCCGGTCGTCCAGGTGGTCCTCGGCACCACCGACGACGCGCAGAGCTCCTTGCGGGTTCTCAGCGCGATCTGCGCGCAGGCCCACCTGGACGAGCACACCACCACGGTCACCCTGCCGGGCTCATCGGCGACGGTTCTGGGCCGGGTCGTCGCCGATCTGTCATCGGCCGGGATCACCCCGGCCGAAGTGACACTGCGCAGGCCATCGCTCGATGAGGTCTTCCTGACGCTGACCGGCTCGCACCACGACACCGAGGAGAACTGACGATGACGACGAGTTCCGTGACGATGCACACAGACGTCCCTGCCCCCAACCTCCTGTCGGCGTCGTGGATCATCGCCGGACGGACCGTGGGTTCCTGGCCCCGCCAGATCGGCGCCACCGCGACGGTGTGGCTCTTCCCGGTGTTCACGGCCCTGTTGTTCCTCGGCCTGTTCGGCGGGGCGATCGACGTGCCGGATGGCTCGACGTATGTGGACTTCCTGATTCCCGGCATGCTGGCCGTCACCATGCTGTTCGGACTGGAGACCACAACGCTGTCGGCGGCGGCCGATGCCACCCGGGGCATCAATGACCGCCTGCGCTCCTACCCCATCAGCGGCGTGGCGATCGTGTTCGGCCGGGCACTGGCCGATCTGCTTAGTTCGCTCATCAGCCTGACGCTGATGGTGGCCTTTGCCTTCGCGATCGGGTGGCGGCCGGACCTCGGCGTCGATCGGGTGCTGCTGGCACTGGCGCTGCTGCTGCTCCTGCGATTCGCTCTCCTGTGGTTCGGCATCTTCATCGGCTACGGGGCCAGGTCCGTCGAGTCAGTCGCCTACATCCAGATCCTCACCTGGCCCGTGGCCTTCCTGTCCAGTGTCTTCGTCAACCCGGCCACCATGCCCAGCTGGCTCGGTGCCGTCGTGGAGTTCAACCCGGTCTCAGCAACGGCCACCGCGGTACGTCAGCTGCTCGGCGGCACACAGTGGCGGGCGCTGAGCTTTGCCGGAGAACATGCGTTGGCCTTCGCGATCGGATGGCCCGTCCTGCTCAGCCTGGTCTACCTTCCGCTGACCGCGCGCAGGTTCCGCCGGGGAGGCAGGTGACAGATCTCCTTCGGCCCTGGAGCGCATAGCCGCCCTCGCGCCGCCGGAGTGTGGTGCACTCCCCGAACTGGGCGCACGGCGTGCAGAGTGGCTCATCACAATCCACGGTGTAGTGGGGGTGTGATGGTGGCTGGCGTGTCGGTCACCGGGTAGGGGTCGAGGTCTTCCGAGGATGGGGGTTCTCACACCAACCCATCGGGAAGACCTCGACGTGCCTGACGCTACCTTCGCGACCCCTGACCTGACCACCTTCTGCCGGCTCGACGAGCTGGGCCTGGTTGCGGTTGGTCAACGACTCGAGCCTGGACGGGCGGTGATCGCTTGTCAGGTTGTCGAGCCGGACGACTGGTGCCACCGCTGCGGCCAGCATGGTGTGTTGCGGGACACGGTGGTACGTCGGCTCGCTCACGAACCGCTCGGGTGGCGGCCGACCCTGCTGGAGGTGCTCGTCCGCCGGTACCGGTGCGCCGACTGCGCTCATGTGTGGCGCCAGGACACGAGCCGGGCCGCGGAGGCCAAGACCCGACTGTCGCACCGCGGGCTGCGGTGGGCGTTGGAAGGGATCGTGGTGCGCCACCTCACCGTGGCCCGGATCGCCGAAGGCTTGGACATCAGCTGGAACACAGCGAACGACGCGGTGCTCGCCGAGGGTAAGCGGGTGCTGATCAACAACCCGCACCGGTTCGACAAGGTGACCACGATCGGCGTGGATGAGCACGTGTGGCGGCACACCCGTCGCGGCGAGAAGTACGTGACCGTGATCATCGACCTGACGCCGGCAAGGACGAACAGTGGACCGATCAGGTTGCTGGACATGGTCGAGGGCCGCTCCAAGAGCGTGTTCAAGCAGTGGTTGTCTGAGCGTGACCAGGCGTGGCGCGACCGGGTGGAGGTCGTCGCGATGGACGGCTTCACCGGCTTCAAGACCGCCACCACCGAGGAGTTACCTGATGCGGTCGCGGTGATGGACCCCTTCCATGTCGTGAGGCTCGCCGGCGACGCCCTCGACCGGTGCCGCCGTCGAATCCAACAGGATCTGCACGGCCACCGCGGCCGTGCCGGCGACCCGCTCTACTCGGCCCGGCGAACCCTGCACACCGGAGCATCGCTGCTCACCGACAAACAGAAGACCCGGCTTGACGCCCTGTTCGCTGACGAGGCGCACACCGAACTTGAGGTCACCTGGGCGGCCTACCAACGCATGGTTACCGCCTACCGCGACCCCGACCCTGCTCGCGGCCGAGACCTCATGAACAAGCTCATCGCCAGCCTCGCCAGCGGCGTCCCAGCAGCGCTGGTCGAACTTCGCACACTGGGCCGCACGCTGAAGCAGCGGGCGGTCGACGTGCTGGCCTACTTCGACCAGCCCGGCACCAGCAACGGTCCCACAGAGGCGATCAATGGCCGCCTCGAGCACCTCCGCGGATCAGCCCTCGGCTTCCGCAACCTCACCCACTATGTCGCCCGATCCCTCCTCGAAACCAGCGGGTTCAGACCTCAGCTACACCGTGGATTGTGATGAGCCGGGAAAGTCATAGCCTAAGCGTACGGATGGGCACCGACATTGTGATGGTCCAGCGGCGCACCTGTCTCCCACACGACCATGAGGGAGACTGTCATGCCCACGTTCTACGATTCCGGCGCGGACGCCGGGGAAGCATCCGAGGCGCTGCGCGGGCTCGCGCACGCCACCCGCGCCATCGAGCACCCGCAGGACATGTACTCGGTGCTCGGTGACCTGCTCTCGGGAGTGAGGTCGCTGCGGCAAGTCCTTGACCAGCTCGCGTCGGCTCACGCCAGCAACCGGGACCTGGCGTTCGACGACTACGGGGACCACGCATCCGGCTCGGCCGACGCTCTGGCCGCCGCGGACGAACTCCACCAGACCGCGACCTTGATTGACCAGGCGGAGGACCGGCTCAACGTGGCGATGTCGGCAGCTGGGCGGATCGCCTGGCACAGCGAGCCTGCCACCGAGGAAGTGCCGGTGCGTCGCTGGATCTCCGTGGTGTTCCTTCAAGGGTCGGAGGCTGACGAGGTGCTCGACATGATCGACCGCGACGGCCCCGACGCCGCCATGGAGTACTTGAAGAACTGGGACTACGGGGACGAGACGACCGACGCGGCAATGGAGAACGGCCACGTCTACGACCTCCCACCGGCAGGCATGCTGGACCGGGAAGTCCGCGACGGGGACTACCAGATGACCTACAACCACACTTTCGGCCACGTCGGCCTCTATCGCCTCCACACCATCGAACCCGACGACGTTCTCGACGACGAACCCGCCCGTCATGCTGTCGGACACGCGGAGTCGCTGCGGGCGGTGCCCGACGGGTCGTGGTTTGAGCACCCGGGCGTCGCCGCCGTGAAGCAGTCGCGGGGGTTGGGACTGTGACCGCCCGAGAGCCCGAGACTCTGCACACCGCAGTCCTCGTCGCCCCAGCGAAGGAACGCCGTCGTCTGCGCAAGCAGCGCCGTCGGGCCGCGGCCCGGCTCCAAGCCGAGCAGCGCGCCACTGAACGTGAGGCGGCCCGTGCGAAAGCAGACGCAGAACGTGCCGAGCGGAAAGCGATCACGTACCTGCCTGCCGCCGGTGAGCCCGGGCACGCCCAGCTGCGCTCACCAGGCCGGTTCCGGCTCCCTCGCCATCAGGACACCTCCGCCACCCTGGCCGGGGCCTACCCGTTCCTCGCAGAGGGTGGGCTGGGCTCCGATGGCGTCTTCGTCGGCCAGGACCTCTACTCGGGAGGCAGCTTCGTCTACGACCCGTGGGTGCTCTACGCCCGCGGCGTCATCACCGCCCCGAACCTGGTACTCGCGGGCATCGTCGGCTCGGGCAAGTCATCGCTCGCGAAGAGCCTCTACACCCGCTCACTGCCATTCGGGCGCCGCGTGTACGTGCCGGGGGACCCGAAAGGCGAACACACCGCCGTCGCCGAAGCCGTCGGCGGCCGGGCCATCGTCCTTGGCCACGGCCTGTCGACCCGGCTCAACCCCCTGGATGAGGGATACCGCCCCTCCGGCATGGACGATGCCGGATGGGCCTCCACCATCGCCTCCCGCCGCCGCGACCTCATCGGGGCGCTGGCCGAAACCGTACTGACCAGACCCCTGTCACCGTTGGAGCACACCGCCATCGACACCGCCCTGACCCAGACGGTGCGCGGCAATGACGTGCCGATCCTGCCCATGGTCGTCGACCACATCCTCAACCCTAGCCAGGCGGCAGATCCGGATGGGCGGCTCGCCGAGGATGGGCGCCTCGTCGGCCACGCCCTGCGCCGCCTCGTCGCAGGTGACCTGGCCGGGCTCTTCGACGGCCCCTCAACCGTCACCTTCGACCCGGCCCTGCCGATGATCTCTCTCGACCTGTCCCGCGTGACCGAGAACTCCACCCTCATCTCGGTGCTGATGACGTGCTCCAGCGCGTGGATGGAGTCCGCCCTGCTGGACCCGGCCGGTGGGCAACGGTGGTGCATCTACGACGAGGCCTGGCGCCTCATGTCCCACCCGGCCCTGTTGAAGCGGATGGATGCGCACTGGCGGCTGGCCCGCCACTACGGCATCGCCAACATGCTGATCTTTCACAAACTCACCGACCTGGAAAACGTCGGCGACCAAGGCTCCGCCATGCGATCCCTCGCCAACAGTCTCCTGGCGAACGCGGAGACCCGGATCATCTACCGGCAAGAGTCCGACCAGCTCGGCACCACCGCCCGAACCCTCGGGCTGACCGGCACGGAGCAGAAGCTCTTGCCAGGGCTGGGGGTCGGCCAGGGACTTTGGCGCATCAAAGACCGCTCCTTCCTCTGCCAGCACCAGCTCCACCCCGACGAACTCGCCCTCTTCGACACCATCACCCGCATGACCAGCAAAGTTTAAAAGTTCCCTGGAATATTGAAGGTTTTCGTCGGAACTTGAGTACTCGACACCTGTTCAGACTAGCTCTTGTTTAATGTTCGCGGAACCTGTCATCGGAGTGCTTTGGCGGTTGCTCGGAGCGCCGGAATCTAGACCATGCCCGCGTAGTGCACTATCATGCACTGTATGGATGTGAGTGCGGAGTCGTTGGCGCGTGCGATCGGTACGCGAGTCAAGCAGCAGCGCAAAGACCGGGGATGGACTCTCGATCAGCTCGCCGAGTTCGCTGGGGTGAGCCGCCGCATGCTCGTGAACGTCGAGCAAGGTGCCGTGAATCCGAGCGTGGGCGCGCTGTTGCGGCTCTCAGATGCGCTCAGGGTGGGCCTTCCGGCTCTTGTGGAGCCTCCGGCCTCGCGTGCAGCGAAGCTCACTCGCAATGGACAGGGCGCTGTCCTCTGGACTGGCGACGCAGGGGGCCAGGGTGTGCTGGTTGCGGGCACGGAGCCGCCGGATGTGGTCGAGTTGTGGGACTGGACGCTCGCGCCGGGTGAGCGGCACGACAGTGAGGCGCACAGCCACGGCACCCGTGAGCTCCTGCACGTCCAGGAGGGAACGGTCACGGTCGAAGTCGACGGCGATCGCTATGACCTCGCACCCGGCGACGCTCTGTCGTTCCACGGCGATGCTCCCCATGCCTATATCAACTCGACCGATGCTTCTACCCGGTTCTCGCTGACGGTGTTCGAGCCGGGCGTGGGAGCCGCACACCGAACGGAGACCCCGAATGCCTGAGCCCATCACCCCCGAACAGTTCCTCAACGCCTGCACCGTGGATGCGGCGGTGTTCGAGCTGCGCCCGGACTACCGCACCCTCCTGCTCGTGGTCGATGGCCTCGACCCAGCTACGTCCGGTGAGGGCAACACCATGGTCGATGAGCTCATCGCCGCGGCTGAGGCACACGCGCGTGATCTCCTGGTGGGATCGCCGGTGGATGAGCTGCCGCATATCGCGTCGTGGCGTGAGGCGTATCGGGGGTTCGGGGCGAAGCCGCAGCGCACTCGCAACAGTCTCGAAGCCCTCACCCGCCGAGCCGAGAAGGGTCTGCCGCGCGTGAACGCGCTCACCGATATCTACAACGCAATCTCGGTGCTGCACCAGATCCCCCTCGGCGGTGAAGACTACGCGCACTATGCCGGGCCTGCACGTCTGGTCCGGGCCACGGGTGAGGAGCCGTTCGACACGACCGCGAACGGGGAGAGCGTGATCGAGCACCCCGAGCCCGGCGAGGTCGTCTGGTGCGACGAGGCCGGGGCGACGTGCCGCAGGTGGAACTGGCGGCAGGGCCGGCGCACCGGGCTCACCGATACGACCCGGACGGCATTGTTCATCCTCGACGCCCTCACCCCCGTCACCGACGAGCAACTGCACGCGGCCGGCGACACACTGGCGGACGCGCTGGGGAGCCTGGGCGAAGACGTGCAGGTCGCGAGACGGCTGGTGGGCGCGTGATCCGGCAGCGCATGACGGGGATACCGCCGTGGACGATGGCGGTCGCGGCCATGCTGTCCGTGCAGCTCTCCAACGCCCTGTCTGTGCCGGTGATCGACCAGGTCGGGCCGGCGGGTACTGCGTGGCTGCGCATGTGCTTTGGCGTCGTGTTCCTCTGGCTCATCGCCCGGCCCGCGATCCGCTCCCTCCGCAAGAAAGACATCCCCGCGCTGATCGTACTGGGCGTGGTGACGGGGTTCATGACGACGTTCTTCCTCGCAGCCGTCGACCGCATCCCGCTAGGTACCGCGGTCGCGATCGAGTTCCTCGGCCCGCTCACGGTCGCCGGGATCATGAGCAAGCAGCGCAAGGCCCTCATCTGGCCGCTGCTCGCCCTCATCGGCGTCGTACTGCTCACGGAGCCGTGGCACGGGAGCATCGATCTCGCAGGCGTCGGCTTCGCCCTCGCCGCGGGCACCTGCTGGGGCCTCTACAACGTGTTCACCCAGCATGTCGGAGACCGGTTCTCCGGCATCAGCGGGCTGTCGCTGACGATCCCGGTCGCAGCAATAGCGACTCTGCCGGTGGGGTTGCCGCAGGTGATCGTGGGCGAGTTCACCTGGTGGGTACTGCCCGCTGCGGCGGGGATCGCGCTCATTACGCCGGTGATCGCGTTCGGTCTCGAGATGCTCGCCCTGCGCCGCATGACCCACAACGCGTTCGGCACCCTGCTGTCGATCGAGCCCGCGTTCGGGATCCTCATCGGCCTGCTCGTGCTCGCCCAGACTCCCACGCTCGTGCAATTGGCCGGTATCGCGCTGGTCCTTCTCGCGGGAGCGGCGGCGCAACGCGGAGGCAGACGAACGACCGAACCCGTTGCGACAACTGACCTGCCCGCATCTACAGCGAAGGAGACCCGATGACCGCCACCCCGAAATACAGTTCCACGTTCATCTTCTAAACCCGGAACCTCACCGAGGAGTTCGACCGGATCGACAGCGAAATCGCCACCCGTGCCCGCCAGATCCCCGGCTTCCTCGGGGAAGAGGCGTGGCACAACGAGGACACGGGTCTGCACGCTGAGGTCTACTACTGGACCGACATGGACGCCCTGAAACAGCTCATGGGCATGGACACCCACCGTCTCGCCAAATCCCGGTATGGGGAGTGGCTGGGCGAGTACCGGGTCGTGATCTCCGAAGTGCAGACCGTCTACGGCAATCCGATCCTCGGCCTCGAACACCGCCCCGAACAGGAGCAGTCATGACCAGCAGCATCTTCACCGGCCTCTCCGCGTTCCCCCTCACCCCGCTCCACGACGACCACGTCGACGAGCGGGCCTTCACGGGCCTCATCGAGCGGCTGGCCGCGGCGGGGGTGGATTCGATCACCGCGCTCGGGTCGACCGGCTCCTACGCCTACCTCACCCCGGAGGAGCGCGCCCGCGTCGCGAAGCTCGCGGTCGAGCATGCCGGGTCGACGCCGGTGTTCGTCGGCGTCGGAGGCTTGCGCACCTCGCACGTCCTCGCCCATATCGATGCCGCGGAACAGGCGGGAGCTGCGGGGGTGCTGCTGGCTCCGATGACTTACCAGGCGCTTACCGCGGATGACGTGTTCGAGTTGTACCGCACTGTCACCGAGCATACGGAGTTGCCGGTGATCGTCTATGACAACCCCGGTACTACTCACTTCACGTTCACCATCGACCTCTACGCTCGCGTCGCAGAGCTGCCGGGGATCGCGTCGATCAAGATCCCCGGCGTTCCCACCAACCCCGAGGAGGCGCGCGAGCATGTCGCGGGGATTCGTGCGGTCGTGCCCGAGCATGTCACGATCGGGGTTTCCGGTGACGCGTTCGCCGCGACAGGCCTGAACGCGGGCTGCGAGGCCTGGTACTCCGTGATCGGCGGCACCCTCCCCGAACCGGCCCTCACCATCACCCGCGCCGCGCAAGCGGGCCGCACGAGCGAGGCGGTGGCGGAGTCGGAGCGCCTCGCGCCCCTGTGGGGGTTGTTCACCGAGTTTGGGGGCAGCCTGCGCGTGACCGCCGCGATCGCCGAGCACCTCGGCCTCGCACCGCACCAGTGCCTGCCCTTACCGATCCAGGGCCTCACCGAGGCGCAGCGTGCTCGCGTCGCGCAGGTGGTGGACGAGCTCGACCTTGCCTGACCAGACGAACCACGCCGCGGTGTCGGGTGGGTCGGGGTGGGCGCTGGCCCGGTATGTGTTCGCGGCCACGCTGGTACGTTCCGCAGACGGCGGCGCCGTCGTCGCGATCGTGCTCCTCGCCCACACATCCGGGCACCCCGGCTGGGTGGCCGGGCTCCTCGGGGCCGCGATCACGGCCCCGCACCTGCTGGGCCCGTTCATCGCCCGCCGCCTCGACACCGCCACAGACGGCCGCAAAGTCATCGCCCTCTCCGCCCTCGCACACGGCGCCCTCCTCGGAGCATCCGGGCTACTCCTCCCGGTGACATGGGCGGTGGTTCCGGCGGTGTTGTTGATCGTGTCGGGCTTATTCGGGCCGATGCTCACCGGCGGGGTCAGCAGCCGCCTCCCCTCGATCGCTGGGCCCTCGCAGCGGAGCCAACGGCGGGCGCAGAGCTGGGATGTCGCCAGCTACGGCATCAGCGGCACTCTCGGCCCCGCCGTCGTCGCCTCCATCGCCGCCACCACCGGCCCGATGGCCGCGACCCTGATCCTCGCAGCCGCGGCGATCATCGGCGCAGGTGCCGTGCTCGCCCTCCCACGGCAAGCCCCGGTCACTGATCCGGGGGCGGTGCCCTCTCCGGCGCGGACACTGGTGACGATCTGGCGCTCCGGTCCACTGCGCCGCACGCTCACACTCACGGTCGTGGTCGCGTTCTCTGTCGCGGCGCTGCCGATCTACGCCGTCGCCATCGCCCCGAGCCTGGGCAGCGCGGCCCTGGCCGGCACCCTCGTCGCCGGGTACGGGGTCGGCAACCTTGTCGGGTCCGCGCTGCTGATGGTCTGGCCGCTGCGCGGCGACGCCGACAAACTCACCACCCTCCTCGCCGCAGCCGTCGCGGTCACCCTCATGGTCGTGATCCCCATGCCGAACCTCACCGCCGCCTTGATCGCGTTCACCCTCGCGGGGGTCGCGAATGCGGTCTTCTTCGCGGCGACGCTCGCCGCCCGCAGCGAATACGCCCCCGACGAAGCCCGCGGGCAGGTATTCATCTGGGTCGGCGCCTTAAAGATCGCCGCAGGCTCGGCCGGAACCGCGACCGCCGGGGCTCTCATCGGCGGCGTCACCTGGATGCCCGTCGCGGCCGTCGCCGCCCTGTCAGCGCTCGCTGCTCTGGTGTGCGGGATCGAACGCTCCCGCACCACCTGACATAGGCTCATCACCCGTCGGCTCAACGCGGAGGCGGTCGCGGATCTCCGCCATCAAGCCGAGCATGCACCACATGATCCGAGTCAGGGTGTGCTCATAGGCGCCCTGGTCGGACTCGAACGGATCGGCGACATCCACCGGCGCGTCCGATTCCGGATCGAACCCTCCCAGCAGTAGTACGTGGTCGTTCGGAGCCCCGAGTTCACGCAGACGGTCGGCGTGACTGTGGTCGAGGGCGACGAACAGATCGGCCTCGCCGACGTCGCTCGTCTGGAGCGGCCTAACATGATGGTCGTCGCCGGGGTCGATGCCGCGCCCAGTCAGGGCGCGCACGGCCCGCAGATCCATCGGCGCACCCCCCCCGACCAAAACGCGAACGCCCCGCGACGAGACCGTGCACGAGTCATCTAGCCCAGCCGAGCGGAGATAGTCGATGAGGACGCGGGCGGCTATCGGCGAGCGGCACGTGTTCCCCGTGCACACGAACACCACCCGAAACCCCGACTCCATGCACCCATTCTCCAAGCAGGTGCAGAACGGGGGCAAGTGGCCGGATGCCGGGGTGCGGGCTAGAATAGTGGGGTTGGAGAATGCTGCCGGGACGACCCGGGCAGCGACGAGAATGAGCCGGGACGACCCTGCAGAACAGGCCGTACCCGTGCCACACACTTCCACCCTGCGCACTATCCTCATGGACTGAGTGAAGCTTCCCGGACTTCTGAGGAAAGTCATAGTTTCGAGAATCGGGTAGGATCACATCATGTCAGGATCGAAGTACAGTCCGGAGTTCAAGAACCAGGTCGTTCTTGAAGTCGTGGACAAGCATCGCACCATCAAAGCCGTAGCAGAATCATACAATCTTGTCGCTCAGACTGTCGGCGTATGGGTCAAGGAGTATCGCAAGAAGAATCCGGACCCGGAAACCGAGAACCTCACCAGTGCCGAGTCGGCCGAACTCGCACGGTTGAGGAAGGATCTCCGTGAGGCCCGGATGGAGAACGAGTTCCTAAAAAAAGCGGCAGCCTTCTTCGCGAAGGAATCACAGTAGCTGTCCGCTACACGTACATCTTCTCGCAAGAAGGCAACTACCCCGTTCGGCTCATGTGCCGATGCCTCACCGTGTCTCCCTCGGGATATTATGACTGGCGAGCCAGGCCCATTTCTGCGACCGCACGTCGACGCCGTGACCTCGCTTCCAAGATTCGTTTCTATTTTGCTGACTCGGACGGTACCTACGGCTACCGGCGGATCGCCGCCGAGCTCGCCCGGGCCGGTGAGGCGGTGCACCCGGACACGGTCCGCTCCATCATGCGGGCCGAGGGGCTGGTGGCCGCCCAGCCCCGCCTGAGGGTCCGCACCACGATCCCGGCCGACGACGCCGACGGGCGCCCAGACGTGGTGGAACGAGACTTCACCGCGGCGCAGCCGGGATACAAATGGGTCCGGTGACATCACCTATATTCGCACCCTGGAAGGATTCTGCTATCTGGCGACGGTACTGGACTGCTGCACGAAGAGGGCCGTGGGTTACGCGGTCGATGATCACATGAGGACCGGATTGATCTGCAAGGCCATCGACATGGCCGTCAGGAATTGTGAGTATGTGAGAGGGGCGACCATTTTCCATTCGGATCATGGCTCGCAGTACATGTCGAAGGAATTCACCGAGCTGCTCGAGTCCTATGATATCAGACTGTCCGTGGGGAGGACGGGACTGTGCTGGGATAATGCGTGGGCGGAGTCGTTCAATGCGACGTTGAAGAACGAGAGGGTGCACCGGGTGATCTATCGGACCAAGGATGAGGCGGTCCGGGATATTGTGCGGTGGATCGAGCTCAGGTATAATCAGAAACGTCTTCACTCGTCGTTGGGGTATCGGACCCCTAATGAGATTGAGGCGGAGTACAGGGAATCACGTCAGGTGGCCTGAAACCAAGTGTTTGGGCGTGTCCGAGAAACGGCAAGCAGTCCAGATGTCGGTGAGCTGGAGGTTGCGGACTTGGAGATTCGTGAGCGCGTGGAAGGCCACGATCGCGACGGCCAGAGCGATCGCCGGGTCGTCGTGGCCCAGGACGGCACGAATCTGCGCGGGTTCCAGCGGCAGCGGCGTGGTGCTGCTGAACTGGTAGGAGCCCAGGCTGCTGGTCGGGTCGGTGAAGACGAGCTTGCGGCCTTTGAGAATCGCGAACAGGGAACGCAGGCCGAGCATCGCGACCTGCCTCTTGGCCGATTCCTCGGGAAGGGAGTCGACCAGGACGGCCGGGCTGATCTCGGCAAGGGATTGGTAGCCGGCTTCGGCCCAGGCGGTGACGATCGGGGCGAGACCGATGATCTGAACGCGCACGGTCGTCTCCTCGCGGGGCTTGCGGCGAGGAGGGATGCGACTGCCATTGAGCATGATGTCGAACCAGAGCTCGAGCTGGGTGCGCATCGTATCGGGAAGCTGGTCGAACTTGCCCGCGAAGTAGCGGTCGATGGTCGGGATACGGTCGTCGATGAGGATGCCAGCGGCGTCGAGAACGTCGAGGGTGGAGCGGACGTTGCTGTCGCTGTCGTACCGGCGAAGCCGGATCACTTCGCTCGCGCGGATGGTCATCGCGCCCTCGGGGGCGAGAATCTGGAGCATCTTCAACGAGCGGCGCACCTGGTTGGTCTGCCGTTTGGACCAGCCGAACCGTTCGGCGTGCTCGAACACGATGCCATCAGTTCGCCAGGACCAGTCGCGAGCCTGAGCTGTGGTGAGCTCGCGGAGCACGTCCGGGTCAGGGGCAAGATCGAACAGGGCCGGCTGCTCCCAGTCGGAGATTTCCTCGGCCTGCTGCGCCAGGAGGATGCGGGCGGCCCGCACCGACTGCCTGGGCTGCTTCGGCTTGCGGCGGGGAGCCATGTTCGCGAAGAAGAGCTGCAGCCCCAGCCGGGCACCTTCCTCGAAGTCGAGGGGCCGGCCGGGTACCTGGATGCGGCGGGCGTTCTCAAGACAGAGGCGGCAGGCTCCCTGGTCGCCGACGGTGACGTGGCGTCCGCAGTAGAGGCAATCGCCGACCGGATAGTGACTCGACCACCAGCGGCATTGCCAGCACTTCCAGTTGTGTCGGCGGTAGACGCCCCAGGCGAGGCAGTCCTTGCAGGAGCCGACGTACTCCGGGCTGCCGGGGTGACAGCGGTCGCAGAGGCCCTGGCTGTAGTAGTTCTTCGACCCGCATCGCTCGCAGGGCGGAGCGGGGAACGGACCACCGGGCAGGCAGTCGTAGCAATAGTCGACGGCAGGCCAGGTCCATGCCGCCGCGTTCACGCCGCAGGTGAAGCACGTGCGAGGGGGCCGGAAGCGTGAGTTGAGCCCCTTCCTGGTGCTCACAGCGGCGGCTCGGACCGCGGGTTCCCGAACCTCGGAGAGACACGCGGTCCGGTCTCGTTCTCGCCGTTGATCGTCTCGGCCTTCTTCGGTCGGCGGGCGGCGACCTTCTCCGGCTCAGGGGTCATCAGGTCAGAGGGGGTGCAGCCGAGGATCGCGCAGATCACGTCGAGTTCTTCGAGCCGGATCGTCGGCGGAGTGCCCGACCACCAGCCCGACATCTTCCCGGCGCTGATCTCCACCCCGGCCGCGGCGAGCTGGCGGCGCAGCTCGGCTGACTTCCAGATGCCTCGTTCGGCGGCTCTCATCCGCAAGTTCCACTTCACGGTCTTCTCACCCTTCCCCTGTCAGGCGGGCCTCGACCCGCTGGTTGGCGTTGCGCCACGCGAGCTCGACGTGCTCGCTGCGCACATGGATATAACCCGATGTCGTCGCCAGCCACTGATGGCCCAGCAGTTCTTGGAGGGCCTTCAAGTCCATCCCGGTCCCATACAGCGACGAGGCGCAGTAGTGCCGCAGCACATGCGGCGTCAGCCGCCCCGCCCACGCGGGCAGGAACCGTTCGGTCTGGATCGTCAGCGCCCGCCGCAGCGAGTTGTGACCGATCCGCCCGCACCGGCCGAGTTCGTCATCGAACCGCTCGGAGGGCATCAGCGGCGCGTCGGGGTTCTGCCAGTCTTCGCCGAACTGGTGGCGGACCTCGGCCAGCCACCAGTCGATGAGCTGGTCGGCGCCGTTGATCGCCGGCACCAGTCGCGGCTTGAAGCCACGCCCGCCCGAGCCTTTCCCGAAGCGAACATGCAGTTTGCCGAACCCGCCCAGGTCAGGTCGCCAGTCGCGGATGTCGAGCATCACGGACTCGTTGATCCGCAGCCCCAGCCGCCGCCACAGCGACGCCGCGAAGTAGTCACGGGCAGCGGGCAGATACTTTCTCGCACCGGGGATCGAGCCGCGCCACCGGGTGAACAGCTCCTCGATCTCAGCATCGGACGGCGGCACCCTGATCTTGCCCAGCGACTTGCCCTTTTGCCGGTTGAACTCGTCGATCGGCTGCTCGACCGTTACCCCGGTCATCCGGCGAATCTTGCCCTGATAGCGGGTGATTAGGAACTCGTAGAACTGCGCCAACGATCCGGCCTTGCCCGCCCGCGTCGTCACCGACAGGCCCCTGCGCCGCTGCTCGGCGAGGAAGCGGTCGGCATCGTCAGCCGACGCCTCCCACAACGGGCACGTCAACGACCGGGCGAACTCGATGACCGTCGCCCGTGTCGACCGCACATGCCCATCGGTGAGCCCGGCAGCAGCCATCGCCAGCGCGTACTCGTCGACGAGCTCCTGCTCGAAATCCTCCGCATCCTGCGCGCTGCGCAGCACCTCGTCAGCCACACCACCACCTTGCAGCGCGACGAGCTTCATGAACTTCTCGGTTCACTGTGACCGACCATGCTTCAATCATACCGACGAACCTTCAGTCCCAGTGACGGTTCTTCAACATGTCTTCCGGGCACGGAGAACCTTGCACCACCTGGGAAGCAGGCCCCTTAGACAGCCGGGGCGTCAGGAGGAACTTGAGTGCATGGAGATTTGATACCAGGGACGACTGGTGCACCTGATGGGCATGAGCATCCACCACAGCCACTCCGTCAACTCCGACGAGACACCGGTCAGTCTGCCGCTGGCCACCATCACGGTCGATCCCTACGGGGTCCTCAACGTCACCCTGGATGGCGCCGAGTATCCGCCGCCCTCGCCAACGGCACCGTGGACGAAGGGCCGGTTCGGGGAACTCCTCGACGTCCTGACCGCGGACCGCACGCGGACCATCCGAGTCGAGATCCACGAGTCCGACGGAAGCACATTCACCGACATCATCCGTGCGGCCCGCACCCCACGCTCGGAGCCGACGGATGAGTCGCCTGCGCCTCGTCGGGCCCGGCACCGCCACGCACCAGAAACCATCAAGGTGACCGGTGCCGGGTTCCAGCCGGGGGAAGACGTCACGGTCGCTGTCGTTCGGAGCACCGCAGAGGCAACCGCGGCCGGGACAGTCCGCGTGACCCTGAATCTCGGGGAACTGCCCACGGGCGGCGCCGACGTCCTGTTGGTCGGGACTTGCTCGGCGCGGGTCGTGACCCGGCGGGTGCCATGAGCACGCAGCGCCAGTCCGGCTCGATGGGTGACGAGCTGACGAACATCCTCATGGTCGGGCTCGCCGCCCTCTTCGGCCTCATCCTCGCCATCCGCGGCGCAGGGTCCGTTGCTGCATTCGTGACCGGCACCGACCAACCACAGACAGGCATCGCCGGTGGGCTGGCGGTCCTGTTCAGCCCCGGAGATCCCGCGGGCGCGCTCCACGCCGACGGACTCAACCCCATCGCCTACTGGATCACCCTGACGCTCATGCTCGGCCTCCTCGGAGCCGCAGGGACCTGGGGGTGGATCAAGTGGCGACGACACTCCCGCGCGGTCGATATGGACCCACACCGGTTGGCGGGCACGGCCACAAGCCACGAAGTCGCCACCGCAGCCTCCGCGAATACACTCGTCCGCCACGCCGGGACACTCCGCCCGTCCCTCAACAGCCCACAACCTCACGATGTGGGGTTCCTGCTCGGCCAGTCGAAGGGCAAACAGGTGTGGGCCAGCGTCGAGGACTCCATCCTCCTCATCGGCCCGCCCCGCTCCGGCAAGGGCCTACACATCGTCATCCCCGCGATCCTCGACGCACCCGGTGCCGTGGTCACCACCAGCACCCGGCCCGACAACCTCACCGCCACACTCAAGGCCCGGCAGCAGATCGGGCCAGTCGCCGTCTTCGACCCCCAACACTTGGCCGACGGCGTTCCCGCAGGTCTTCGCTGGTCACCCATCCGCGGCTGCGACGACCCACTCACCGCCATGATCCGCGCCACCGGGCTCGCCGCCGCGACCGGCCTCGCCGACGGCGGGGTCGACGGAGGCGGATTCTGGGAAGGCAAGACCCGAGTCGCCCTCCAAGCACTCCTGCATGCCGCCGCACTGGATCACCGCACACCCGCCGAACTGTTCCGCTGGACCCTCGACCCCTCCGCCGCGGCAGACGCCGTCGCCATCCTCACCGGTTCACCCCACTCAGCGACCGGCTGGGCCGAATCCCTGGAAGCCATGATCGACGCCGACCCCCGCACCCGCGACTCCATCTGGCAAGGCGTCTCCCTCGCCCTGGCGGCCCTGGCCGACCCCCGCGTCCTCGACGCTGTCAGTCCCGGGCCCGGTGAGCAGTTCGATCCCGAAGCCTTCATCCGCGACAAGGGCATCCTCTACCTGCTCGCCACCGGCGCCGGGGCAGGCAACAGTGCCGCACTCGTCGCCGCGTTCGTGGAAGACCTCGTCGAAACCGCCCGACGTATGGCCGCCCGCAGCCCGGGCGCACGGCTCGACCCACCACTCCTTCTCGCACTGGACGAGATCGGCAACCTCGCACCCCTCCCGTCACTCCCGACCCTGATGGCAGAAGGCGGCGGCACCGGGATCACGACCATGCCCGTCCTCCAGTCCCTGGCCCAGGCCAGGGACAAGTGGAGCGAGAACCAGGCCGGAGCCATCTGGGACGCCAGCATCGTCAAGATCATCCTCGGCGGCGCCTCCAACAGTCGCGACCTTCAAGACCTCGCCACCCTCATCGGCGAACGCGACGAGTACACCGACGCCATCACCCTCGGCGACCACGGCACCCGCTCAAACCAGCGCTCCGTACGCCGGGTGCCGATCCTGCCACCCGACCGCATCCGCACCCTCCCATTCGGCACCGGCGTCATCCTCCTACGCTCCACACCGCCGATCATCACCGACCTACATCCCTGGCCCAAACGCGGCGACGCTGTACAGCTTCAACGCGACCGGGAAGGTATCGAGGCCCTCCTGCAACGGCCACCCAGCACCGAGTAGTCGAACGCCGGGAAGCCACGTGCACCTGCCTGTCAGAGCGACCCTGTCCGATGGGGCCGCCCCGATATGAAGGGCAGGAGGACAGTCCCATGGCTATCCGCACCCAGCAGTCCATCTCCGGCTTCATCGCCACCGACCCGCAGCTGACCGTGACGGATCGCGGGGAGGCGCGCTTCTACGCGAGGTTCGGTCAGGAGAACTTCCACCGCGAGGAGGATGGCTCGTTCACAAAGCTGGAGCCGACCTTCCACAACCTCGTCATGTACCGGGCCACCGCCGAACGCGCTTTCGAGCGGTTCGCCAAGGGCGACAGCTTCGTCGCCGAGGGCTACGCCCACGAGTACTCCTACGAGCGAGACGGCCAGTCCCTGTCCGGGGAGGAGTTCGTCGCCAAGAAGATCGGCCACGACACAGCCCGCACCCGCTACGACGTCGACCGAACGCCCCGAAACTCCCAGACCCGTGAGGCGGCCACGCGAGACCAGGAGCGCGCGTTCGACCCTCCAGTCTCGCGGCCGACCACCAGCGCTCCCGTGCTCGGCCGCTGAACCTGGAGAGGAGCGCACCATGACCACTCACACGCCGGGCTTCGACGAGGAGCCTGACTACGACGACACGCAAAATCTCATCGCCGAGCCGCCACACCCTGTCAACTGGAATCTGTTGACCGCCACCGACCTGGAGCAGGAACTCCTTGAGCTGAACCGGTGGGTCGACTGGCTGCGCCACACCTACGGACTCCCAGCCTCCGTCATCCCGCCCTACTGGCACCGCCACCCCGAACTCCTCTGGGAACTCTCCGCCCTCCACCTGCACTGGCTCTGCGCCTACGACCCCGACCAGAACGGCTCCGCGCCGCTGGGCTGGCACCGCGACTTCGCCGACGCCCGCCAACGCCTCCGCGACTGGGTCACAGCCTCCGGAACCCGCCTCGACCGCGACCGCCCCACACGACAAACCACATGGCCCGGGGAATCGCCCGCCGAACACGCGGAAGAGACCGCGATCACCGACCGGGACCAGGACTTCGTCCAGTACGTCCTCGACGAGGTCCACCAGAGGCAAGAAGCCGAAGACGCGTTCTATGCGAGCATCGACGAACGCACCGGCGAGATCCACGACCACCCCGAGAGTGCCCAGGGCGGGTGAGGATGATGGTCCGCTCCTACAAGCGCACGACGGACCGGTCGGACGCCAACCGGCCGGTCCGCGTGCGCTACATCAAACGCAGCGAGATCGACGCCGAGAAGGTCGCCGAGGTTCTCATCCGCATCGCCCTGCGCGCTGCGGGCAACGGCACGACCACCGGGAACGCCGGTTCCTACGTCCGGGATCTTCTCGTCAGCGCCCGGTAGACTGTTGGGCAAGCTCAACGAACCGGCGTCGTTGGCACCAGACTCTTAAGCCCCGCACTCGGGGTGTTCTTCCTGCTTCTTGACGTGACCGCCATCCGGCGCCCCACAAGACCCCGCTCAGGGGTCCGTGAAAGGCGGTCACCATGACTCTCACGTCCCTCCCGTCCGGAATCGATATGGGCGAGCTGCGCAAGCTCGCCGCCACCGCCGCCAAGATCCAGCAGGCCACGGGCGCGACTGACACGAATGGTCTGGTCCCTGCGATCAGCTACCTTCGGGTCTCCACCAAGGACCAGGCCACCCGAAACGGTCTTGAAGAGGGCCTGTCGATCCCCGCCCAGCGCAAGGCGGCTCAGCGAAAGGCTGACCAGCTTGGCGCCGTCATCGTCAAGGAGTTCATCGAGCCTGGCGAGTCCGCCAAGACGGCGCAACGCCGCGCCCTCCAGGACATGCTCGACTACGTCACCGAGAACCCCGTCCAGTACTGCATCATCAACAAGGTCGACCGCCTGGCTCGCAACCGCCTCGACGACGCGATCATCCACGCGACGCTTCGGGATGCGAACATCAGCTTGGTCTCCGTGACGGAGAACATCGACGAGACGCCCTCAGGGATGCTCATGCACGGCATCCTCGCCTCCATGGCCGAGTTCTACTCCCTGAACCTCGCTCAAGAAGTCCTCAAAGGAATGACCCAGAAAGCCAGCATGGGCGGCACTCCTGCCAAAGCACCCCTCGGGTACCTGAACGTGCGCACCACCGACGCGAAGGGCCACGAGATCCGAGACGTCACCGTCGATCCCGAGCGGGCAGACCTCATCACGTTTGCCTTCACCGCCTACGCCACCGGCGACTGGACCCTCTCCTCCCTCGCCGCCGAGCTGGAAGCCCGAGGACTCACCACCAGGCCGACGCCGTCCTTCCCGTCGAAGCCCGTGACGACGAAGGCACTGCACAAGATCCTCACCAACCCCTACTACCAAGGCAGCCTCACGTTCCGCGGCGTCACCTACGACGGCGCTCACGACCCTCTCGTCGACACCGAGACATGGCTACGCGTCCAGACCGAACTGGCCGCCAAGAACCAGCGCGGAGAGAAGCCCCGCACCCACGACCACTACCTCAAGGGAACGCTCTACTGCTCGTGCGGGGCGAAGATGATGATCGAATGCCCCACCGGCAAGTCCGGCATCACCTACGAGTACTTCACCTGCTCCGGGCGCCGCAAGAAGAACGGTTGCACGCGGTCCGCCATCCTCACCGACCGCATCGAGGACCGCATCGACTCCACCTATGGCGCCAACGGCCTCACCCCCGACGAGGCCGATCGTGTCCGCGAAGTCCTCGGAGCCGTCTTCGACCAGCTCGAAGCCACCACCGACGACGAACGTGCACTCCTGACCGCCCAGAAGGAGAAGCTCGACGCCGAGCGACTCAAGCTCGTCCAAGCCCACTACGCCGACGCCATCCCGCTCGACCTCCTCAAGTCCGACCTGACTTGTTGCATTGGCTTAGTGCCCCGCATCGGACTCGATCGCGTTGATGATGGCGCGGGCCTCGGGTGTGGTCTGGGGCTTGATGGTGTGAAGCGAGCCGTTGATCTCCAGGGTCGCTGAGCGTAGTGGGGCGAGGGTATGGACGATCCGTTTGACCGACAGGCCGGTGACCTGTCGTAGGTAACGCGAGACGGCCAGGGCGGCGAATGCCGTGGTCAGGTGGGCCTCGATGGAGTCAGAGAGCCAGTGGAAGATGGGCCGGGCCCGCAGGTCGGACTTGGCCATGCGGAAGGAGTCCTCGACGTGCCAGAGGTCGTGGTAGGCCCCGATCACCTGGACCGGAGTCATCACCGATACTGGAATATTGGTCACGTATCCCTTCAACCCGACCAGTTGGCGGGCCCGGTCGATCGCCTTGTGATCCAAGGACAAGCCGTTCGCCGATGCGCTGACGAACCGTGGCTTGCGGGCCGGTCTGTCACCGTCGACCACGGCTTTGGCGCGGTTCTCCTGAGCCGTCAATGTGGCCGAGTCCCGCACGGCCCGTTTGCGGGAGTACTGCCAGACCGCCCGCCAGCTATCGGTGGACCCGGCTGGATCCCAGACCGGCTCGGTCCGTCTGCTGCGAGGGTGGCAGGTCTTCCTCCTCGCTGTGCGGGGTGTGATCGTGTCGATGATCTGCCCGTCATCGAAGGCCGTGCCGTTCCAGTGGAAATGGCCGGCCAGGTCGCTGGGGGCCTTTACCGACCGGGATCCCACGATGAACCGCAGACCTGCACCGTCCAGGGCCTCCAGATTGGAGGCCGACAGCATGCCGGCGTCTGCGACCACCACCATGTCGGCGATCTCGTGGGCCGACCGGTAGGCCTCAACAATCGGGATCAGGGTCGTGGTCTCGGCCTTGTTGCCGGGAAAACAGCCAATCTGGAGGGGAAAGCCCCAGCGGTCCACGAGGAGCCCGACCACGATCTGGGGATCAACCCGGCGTTCCTTCGAATAGCCGACCTTGCGCAGACTGTCCTCGTTCTCAGCCTCGAAGTACAGGGTGGTCACGTCATAGAGCACCAGAGTCACCTCCCCGCCACCGGCCGAGTACCGGTGGCAGGCATCGGTGATCACGGCACGGTAGTCGCGGTCCTGGGCACGAGCCAGGTGCCGGTAGATCGTGGTGTGATGCGGCGGGTCCTGACCCAAACCGGTCAGGACCCGCCCGACAGCCAGTTTCGAGGTGGGTTCGACGATCCGGGCCACAACGACCTGCTCGAACACCTGATCGGCAACCGCGTCGAGTCCCAGGCGGCGATAGGCCCTGTCCAGCACAGACCACAACAGGTCCGAGGCCGTCGAGACGACCTGCGCAGGCCTGGCAAGCGCTGAACTCTCATGGCGTCCAGAGTCCTCACCGGTCAACCTGTCCTGGACCACGGGCTCGGTGAACGACTCCTCGACCGCAACCGGGATCTCCACGCCCAGGTCCAAGGGCTCCTGGCCGCTCAACTGCTCGATCCTGGCCCGGGCAGTGGTCCTGAGTACCGCCAGTTCCTCGTCACTGTGAGCCGAGCCCACATGCTCCACGATGATGCGCCTGCCCCGTCGCTTCTCAGCGATCTGGACCGCCACCGCACCCGAACCCGTGCGGACCGTCCGGACATAGGTCATGACCCCCACAATACGGGTCCCCAGGACCGTCTTAGTGCCCCAAAACAGCCACGATCGAACACGAAACCCGTAGCCAGACCAACACACCCGACCGAACCCCGAAAAACTGCATCAAGTCAGGTCCGAGCAGGAACGCATCCGCACCACTCACGACGCTATCGAACACCGGCTGGAGAACCTCGCCACCAGCTACGAGGACGCCCGTGAGGGCCTCGACCAGCTCGCCGACATCCTCACCGATCTCGGCGACGTCTACGCGCGATGCGAACCTGCTGAACGCCGCATCCTCAACCGAGCCCTCTTCGACAAGATCATCCTCGACGACGAGCAGGCCATCCGCTACCAGCCCGACGGGGCCGTTCGAGCGGCCTTGGACTGCGTCGCCCCTGGTCACACACGGATTGTCTCTGTCGAAGCGTCTGACCCTGAAGACACTTCGAACCCTGCCCGCTGGTCTGCGGGGCAGGGTTCGAAGATGTCACTTTTGGTGGAAGCAATTGAGCACTGCGGGAACAAGCGACCGCGGGTTGAGCGGCTTGTTTCCGAGTGGAATCAAGGCCTCCGCGAGGACACCGCCCCTATCGGAGAGTCGGGCGACCTGCTGATCGGTGCGTCGGCGGAACCAAGTAAACGACCTCGAACACGCCTCACCGAGGAGGAAGTGGACGCTATGCGAGCAGCCCACGCACAAGGTGTAAGCGTGAACGCGCTGGCTCGCCAGTTCAGAGTGCACCGGAGCACGATATGGGCAAAGACGCGGCCAAGGTGAAGACGGCTGGTCGTCATGGGCGACCTGACCTTGGCCCACGATCGATCCAGACGACGACCCCAATCGGGGGGGATTGCGGCCCGCCAGTAGGCATGTGGTACCTCAGCCTTCCTGGGGCTCCCGCGGGTCATGCCCGCCAGCATCAGCGAGTTCGTCAAGCACGCTGAATGCCTGGTCAGCGTCCTCGGCTACGTCTCCTTCGATGTCAGACAACCAAGCCGAGGACTCCTCGGTCCGGAGTTGCGGGTACTTCTCGATCAGCAAACGCCGACGGTACGCGACATCTGCGGCGTCGACAATGGACTCCAGCGTGGTCCAGTTGAGGGCACCACCTACTACAATCCCGATTGCGGGGATGGCCTTCCCGAGGCCCTTCTTAGTGAGGCGGAAGCTGAAAACTTTCGCGACCTGCTGCGAGACCTTTGAGATGACTGACTCGTTGAGGGCTGTCCAGGTCTTGCCGCGTACGAGAGCCTGAGTGAGGCGGGAGACATCGGCCATCGCCGCGGTCTTCGCGGTCGCGGACATCGCGGTTCCGGCGTTGACGACGGACAAGATGAAGAGCTTCTCGGCAGGATCTTCGGGGTCATACCCGTAATTCAGGGCGACTTGACCGACGACGCGCGAGGAGAGTCCAAGCACGATCGTGGCATCGCCAGCGAATGCGCCGACGATCGCGCCGCCTGAAGGCGCTGCCGCAACGCCCGCTGATGGCATGACGACCAACTCGCTACCTGAGATCACAAAACCAGCGCCAGCACCGGACAGCGCAGCGAGCGCCGGATAGTACCAACTCGCTCCCAGCCCGCGCACCTCGTCGATTTGCTCAAGATCCAGTCGGCGAACGTCAGCCAGCTTAGACACCTCGTGGCCACGCTTCTTGTGTCGATCTACAACTCTCCTCGGCGAGAGACCCGCTCGCGAGATACGCGTGAGTGACCGCTTGGTCGCCTCAATTCCCTCGCCGCTCCAGTCGGGGAGGGCGCTTGCAGCCGTGCGGAACCCGGCGCCGATGGCCTTGGCTCCTTTGGCGGCTACCTCTTTGCCCCGCGAGACAGCCGACTGGGCTTTGGGGTGGCTGTCGAGGAACTTGTCGGCGTTGTCGACGAGCGCCGCGAACCCGTCAGCCGCCTTGTCGCCAGCCCATCGCATCCCTTGGGACAGCGGCCGTCGGTCAAGTCCCTGGTAGTGGTGTATCCGTTTCGTGATCTTTCGATACGGGGTCAGGCTGCCAGTTCGGATGGGATGGGGTCTGCTCCTTCCAGGTGCGTCTGGTCCGGGCCGTCGGGGTTGTGAGTGCCTCGTGAGCGTTCCAGGACCTCCAGGCCCAGGTAGCGCCGGCCCTCGGCCCACTCATCGGTCTGCTCGGCCAGCACGGCCCCGACGAGCCGGATGACGGCCTCCCTGTTGGGAAAGATCCCCACGGCATCGGTACGCCGCCGGATCTCCTTGTTCAGCCGCTCCTGAGGATTGTTCGACCAGATCTGGCGCCACACGTCGACCGGGAAACTCGTGAACGCCAACAGATCGGCCCGCGCGGCGTCCAGATGGGCATGGACCTGGGGAAGCTTGGCCTCCACATAGTCCAGCAGCCGGTCGAACTGGGCGTCGACGGCGGCCGCGGAGGGCTGGTCGTAGACCGAGTGGAGCATGGCCTTGACCGCCGGCCACAGGCTCTTGGGGCACACGCTCATCAGATTGGCCGCGTAGTGGGTCCTGCACCGCTGCCAGGCAGCCCCGGGCAGGTTCGCCGCGATCGCCTCCCTCAGCCCGGCATGGGCATCCGAGGTGACCAGCCGCACCCCGGACAGGCCCCGGGCCACCAGATCGGCGAAGAACGTGTTCCAGGCCGGCCCGGTCTCAGCGGTGGCGACCTGGAGGCCCAGGACCTCCCGGTGGCCGTCCGCGTTGACCCCGGTGGCAGTCAGCACGACCGCGTTGATGACCCGTCCGGCCTCCCGGACCTTCATCGTCAGGGCGTCAGCGGCCACGAACGTGAACGGGCCCGCCTCGCCCAGAGGCCTGTGGCGGAAGGCCTCGACCTGGGCGTCGAGGTCGGCGGCCATCCTGGAGACCTGGGACTTCGACAGGGAGTCGATACCCAGGCTCTTGACGAGCTTGTCCATCCGGCGGGTGGAGACCCCGGCCAGGTAGGCGTCGGCGACCACGGTGATCATCGCCGACTCGGCGCGCTTGCGCCGCTCCAGCAGCCACTCGGGGAAGTAGCTGCCCTGGCGGAGCTTGGGGATCGCCACGTCCACCGTGCCGACCCGGGTGTCCAGGTCGCGGTGACGGTAGCCGTTGCGCTGGACGAGGCGGTCGGGGTCGGGGCGGCCGTACTCCGCGCCGGCGACCTGGTCGGCGTCGGCTGACAGGAGCATGTTGATCATCGTCTGCAGCAGTGAGCGCAGCAGGTCCGGGGAGGCCTGGCCCAGGGCTTGGTCCAGGACCCGCGTCGGGTCGACAATATGAGGAGCGGTCATCGTGGTTGTTCCTTTCGAGTGAGAAGTAGAGAGCTTTCTCGAAGGATCACACGGTGACCGCGCTGCCGTCCACCACGAAGTCGCGGAGGCCGACGGGTTGGTCACCAGCGGGTTACACCACCATAAGGGGCACTACTCGGCCGTCCCTTGAACCGCTGGATGGCTTCCCATGCTTCGAGTTCGTACTCCGAGGGTCCCATGGCCTCCAGCGTAGTGGTCGGGACCAACACGAATCAGGGACCGGGCGGACTCCGCGGTGAGTCAGATCCTCGCTCTCATGGAAGGTCTGGGAGAAGAGGCGCTACTGAGTGTCCTCTGCGACGGCTTCTGCGATGACTCCAGCAATTTCCGAGACCGTCATCGTCGCCGAGTTGAGGGCAAGGAGTCCTGCGAGTAGCGGCGAGTGAGCGGCCACCTCGTCCTTGGTCACACGGTGCCACACTGGGAGGATCATGCTGCGACTGCTATCAATCTTCTTCGTGAAGAGGGCGTCCAACTCTGCCTGTGTCCATTGCTTCGCGAAGAAGCTCGGGGAGAGTATCACTACGCCGAACCTAGCACCCTCAATACCCTTCTCAATCTCCTGTCGGATGCTGTGGCCAACTTTGATCTTGAGTTCATCGAACCAGACGGTGAGCCCGCGGTCTTCCAGAGCCTCACGCAGTGGTCGAGCAATCTCGTCCTTGTCTTCGCTGGCGTGTGAAAGGAAAATATCTGTGAGTTCCGGGCTGACCCTTGGTTGCCATACGACCGGAGCTTGCGCGCGAGAGAATGACCCGAATTGAGAGCTTGCCGTGGCCGACGCTTTGCGAATTGCGTTCAGAGACCGCTCTGATTCGGTACGCTGTTCCTTCTCGTATCGGGTTTGAAGGTCGGCCACCTTCTTCTCGACGTCGGCGAGCTTCTTCTCAGCGTCCGCTCGCTTGCGCTCGGCAGTGTTTGCTGCATTGGTCGCAGTCTCCGCCTCGCGCAGCTTCGAACGAATAGTCGCGTCCGATCGACTACGTGAGGCCGCTGACTGAGCATCCGCAGCCTTCTTCCGCTTGTCAGCGACGGTCTTGGAGTGTCCGCTGATGTCCTTGCGGAGACTTACAGCTTGCTCTCGATAGCGCTTGAGTTCGCTCGCCGTACTCATGCGCTCCTCCTGTAGGTCGCATTGAACACTGCGTCGGCGAGCCATCGTTTGAAGCTCTCGTTGTCTTGGAACTCCTTGAAGAGCTGGGTGTCGTCGGCGATGAGGCGCAGCATGACCTGACCGAGCGCGCGATCACTTTCGACGCGCGCATTGACCGGGTCGTTGTTGGCTTGGGCGTTCTTGTAGGCCTCGTCTTCGGAGACGAGGCGAGGGATCTCTTCGGTGATGAACCGCTCGACACGGTCGGAGTCGTTCCATTCGATGTTGCCGAAGTGGGCGTTGAAGCTCTTCACGATCTCTGAGAGCCGTTCCAAGTCTGGATCGACCGGACTGCCGCCTCCAGCAGCGGGAACGGGGGCGATCAGGCCGTCCTCGTCGTCGAGCACGATGCGCATGGAGGCGAGTTTCTCCGCTCGGTAGGACTCGAGGTCGACGTTCTCCAGAATCCCTGTGGAGAGGTCTTCTTCTTTCGGTGCGGGGAGCTTCGGGACGAGGTGGTCGAGGAAGATGGAGTGCTTCTCCCAATCCGCACTGCCGTAGGGCAGCACGGTGGACAGGAAGTTGTAGGTCCGCAGGAATGCCTTCGCGTCACCCTTGAACTTGACCTGGTCGTCTTCCTCGGGCAACTCGACGTATTCGGCGACGCATTCGTCGAGCAGTGGGTCGAGTCGGTCGCGTGACTCGCCTCGCAGGTACCGTGCGACGAACTCATCGACATGCTCGAGCGTGTAGACGCCGAAATCGTCGAGATCATGGACGAGGTCGTGAAGCTTGTTCGCGTCCGTGGCTTCAGCCAGCACCGTGGTGCGGTAGTACGGAGCGAAGGCACGTTGGATGTCGTCAGCGGTGTTCGCGAAGTCGAGCACGAAGGTCTCGTGTTTGGCCGGGTGCGCACGGTTGAGACGGGAGAGCGTCTGCACGGCGAGCACGCCCGACAGGGTCTTGTCTACATACATCGTGTGCAGCAGGGGCTCGTCGTACCCGGTTTGGAACTTGTTGGCAACCACGAGAATCCGGTACGGATCCGTCCTGATCTGCTCGGCGATTGCGCGGGACGGGAGCCCGTTCAGGCTCGCCTCAGTGACCTGGATGCCCTTGTCGTCGTGCTCACCAGAGAACGCCACGATCGCCTTGTACGGGCTCTTCCGGGCAGCCAGCGCCGCCTCCACGGCATGGAAGTACTCGATGCACCGGGCGATGGACGAGGTGACGATCATCGCCCGGGCCTGCCCTCCGATCTTCTGCTTGGCGAGGACCTGGCTGAGGAAGTGGTCGACCATGATGTCGGCCTTCTGTGCGATCGCGTGCTCGTTCCCTTCGACGTAGGCACGCAGCTTCTTCGAGGCTCGCCTAGCGTCGAACTCAGGATCGTCCTCGACGGTCTTCATGAGCTTGTAGTAGCTGCCGACCGGGGTGTAGTTGGCCAGCACATCGACGATGAAGCCCTCCTGGATGGCCTGCTTCATCGTGTAGGAGTGGAACGGTCGGTACCCAGTGGTGCCGTCAGGGTTCGCGACGGGCTCCCCGAACATCTCCAGCGTCTTGTTCTTCGGGGTCGCGGTGAACGCAAAGTAGCTCACGTTGGGCAGCAGCTTCTTGGATTCGATGATCCTGTTGATCTGATCCTCGACGCTCTCCTCCTCATCGCCGTTCTCCCCACCGCCGAGTGCACGGGAGATCGCCGCCGACGTCTTCGAGCCTTGAGAGGAGTGGGCTTCATCGATCACGATCGCGAAGCGGCGCCCTTGGTGCTCTGTGCCGATGTCGTCGAGGATGTAGGGGAACTTCTGGACCGTGGTGACGATGATCTTCTTGCCAGCCGTGATCGCCCGGCGCAGGTCACCGGAACGGTCCGCGTGCACCAGGGTTGACCCGACTTGGAGGAACGCCTTGATGGTTTGGGACAGTTGATCGTCGAGGATGATCCGGTCTGTCACGACGATGATCGAGTCGAACGCGACGCGCCCGTGATGGGTGGTCTCGGTCAGCTGGTGCACGAGCCACGCGATCGAGTTGGACTTGCCGCTACCCGCCGAGTGCTGGATGAGATACTTTCGGCCCGCCCCGTTCTTCGTCACATCGGCGAGCAGGCACCGCACTGCGTCGAGCTGATGGTAGCGGGGGAAGATCGCCTTCTTCGTCTTCTTGCCCGTGGTGGGGTTCTTCTCAGTGAGGATCTGGGCATAGTTCTCGATGATCCCGGCGAGACTCTCGGGGGCCAGAATCCTCCGCCACAGGTAGTCCGTCATGACCCCGTCAGGGTTGGGAGGGTTGCCCGCGCCATCGTCGTATCCCTGGTCAAACGGCAGGAACCACGACGCGGCGCCCTTCAACTGGGTACAGAACTTCACCCGCTGGTCATCGACTGCGAAGTGCGCGAGCGTACGCCCGAAGGCGAACAGCAGCTCCTTCGGGTCGCGGTCCCGCTGGTACTGCTGCACGGCATCATCGACAGTCTGCTTCGTGATGTTGTTCTTCAGCTCGAACGTGAACACGGGGATGCCATTCACGAACGCCACAAGATCCACGGCATCGCCGCGGTTGCTCGGACTGTGATGCACCTGCCGGGTGATCACGAAGCGGTTAGCCGCAAACAGCTTCGCGGCCCTCGCGTTACCTGCGCTCGGTTGCGGGTAGTAGAGGTCCACGTGCTGGCCGAGGTGATCCACACCGCCCCGAAGGATGTCCACCACCCCACGCTTCGTGATCTCACCCTGCAAGCGGGCCAAGAACCTGTGACGGGCAGGCGTCTGATCACCCAACGACAACGCCTTCGCGACGCGGGGCTGGGTCGCCTCGACGAACGTCGTCAGATGTTCGAGATCGAGAGCATAGGCCGGATCGAAATCGGGCGGGCGGCCTTCGCTCCAGCCTCCTTCCACCATCTGAGTAACGATGAGCGCTTCGAGGCTGGCCTCGTCGAGGCGTGGGGCGATCATTGCGCCGCCTTCGTGTCGTCCCACACCAGCCTCACGCGGAGCTTTTGGCCCCACGCGAAGTCTTGCGTGGCTCGCTGCGCCTGGCCGAGGACGATGCTCGGAGCGATGCCAAGTTCTGCGGCAAGGTCACGCACAGCAGCGATGTTCCGGCCGCTCGGCAGCCGGTCCTGGTAGGGCTCAGGGATCAGGGTCGATGACGCGAACTCATCGGCTTCGGCTTCCGCTCGGTCGCCTGCCCCTTGCAGGAAGACCGTCTTCTGGCCGTGCAGCAGCACATGTCCCAGTTCGTGGAAGAGCGTGAACCACAGCTGGTCATCGGTCTTTCCGCGAACGGAGAGCTGGACCACAGGGTGCCCGGAAATCCAGCGGGTCGCGCCGTGCACGCCAAAACCTGGAATCGGTGGGATCAAACAGAGCGCGACTCCCACGCCCCGGAGCATGGCCGTCACTTCACCGAGCGCCTCGACCGGGTTCGGACGCGCTGTCAGCGCCCGCAACTGCGGGATCAGCGCTTCAAGGGCAGACCGCTCGTACTCGCCCAGGTTCTCCACCTCGGCTTCGTGCTCTCCCAGGGCGAGCCACGTCGCCCGCTCGTAGACCTTGTCCGTGGCAAGCCCGATCTTGCGGTAGGCCACCTTCGGACGCACCCACGTCGCAGCAAAGGCGTCGAGATCTGCGATCCCGAAAAGACTCAACAGGTCACGAACCGTCCCCGCCTTGTCACGCGCCGGGGCTGAGATGTACCTCCACTTACGCAGATACGCCAGCGGGAACAACTTCGCCTGCGGGTACTGGGCGGCGAGCCGATCAGCCTCCGCTAGGCGAGCCATGTCCTCCCGGTAGCCCGCCTCGAACCGGTTCCAGATCCGGGCGGGGATCCCCGTGACACGCTCCAAGCCCAGCGCGACAGTGGCAGACAACGGGGCCTTCCCAGAGAGCAGCTCCGACACATGCTTGGGCGTCACGTCGAGGCGACGGGCCAGCTCGGCCGCGTTGATTCCCTGGTCGTCCAGCCACTCCTGGATGTGGTCCCCGGGAGAGACGGCGTAGTCGGGAAGGGTCGTCATGTCAGCTCCTCTCAGTGATAGTCGACGATCTCGCGGACAAGAACGATGGTGATGACGGTGCGGTCAGGCTCGATGATGAGCCGCCAGTTGGCGGTCAGTCTGCCTGACCACTGCCCTGCACGATCACCCTTCAGCTCCTCCCACTTGCCACCGAAGAACAGCAGATCAGCGAGCTCTTCGGCACGACGAAGCTCGTCAAGGCGCAGCCGCAAAGCCTTCGCCCGCTGCGCACCCAGCTTGCGCTGCATGTAGCGCTGCTCGGTGCACTGGCGCTCCAACTCGCGGTCCGCGTACCTCAGCTCCATAGCGTTACCTAAATCGTAACACTCGCGAGGTGGATGCGGTAGGCCTCCGCGTCATTCATCGTCGCCCTCCACAGTGTCGCCGAGCTCCTCATCGAGCATGGGAACGTCCTCCCCCAGAGCCTCAACAGCCGCCTCGGGAGCGTCAGGCATGGTGGCAGCGATCGCGCGGACGTCGACCTGACCCGTCACCACGTCAGCGACCAACCGCGTGCGGAACTCTTGGAGCAGCGCGATCTCCGATTGCATCTTGTCGATCACCTCGTTTGCACCACTGTTGGCGTTTTCAATCTTGCTCACGAGCTGGCGCTGAACCTCGATATCAGGCACAGCCACGCGCATCCAGCAAATGTCATCCATATTGAAATGCCCGACGGTAGACCCCTGTGTGGCGAGGGAGATACGACGTCGGGGCAGTCCCGCGTAGACCTGATAGACCAAGAACTGAGGATCCATGATCTCTCTTCTGACCTTCATCAAGACCGTGCGCTGGCCAAGAGCTACTCGCCGCCCATCAGGGATGACAGCTGCCTCACCCACGGGAGCCTCTCGGGTGAAGATCACGTCGCCCGCTTCAGGGACCGCGCGACTAGTCCATACCTCGTACGATGCAGCGTCGGTGGTGTAAGCGCCCGACCAGACAATCTCCCCCGACTTCACGGACGACGTGCGGAGCAGCCAGTACGGCTCCCCTTCTACGAACGGTGCGGTCTTGTGCTCGCAGTCCACAAGCTGCGACAGCACATGGCGAACCTCTCGGGCGCCTTCGTCGAGTTGGCCCAGGATCACGTCAGCGATGGCCTTCTTCTCTTCTTCGAGGAGGGCGATGAGGCGGCGCTTGGCTGCAATGGCCTTGTTGATGCGGGCGTTCGCATGGGCGAGGTACTTGACGATCGCCGCCTGCTCCGTTGCAGGGGGTATTAGGAGGGGCGCATCAAGCCACCTCTCGTCCGTCATCTGCAAACGGGACTTCCAAACGCCCTGCGAGCGTACTTGCAGCTCCCACTGGAACGGCTGCGAGCGGACTAGCTGGTGAAGGTAAGCGGGTTCCAGTGCACGCTGACGTTGCCGGTAGACACCATAGGCTGTGCTCACTATCCCGTGGTTCGTTGCGACGCCTAAGCCACGACCCCAAGCCCACAGGCTGTTGATCACGAGGTCGTCTGGCCAACAGAGCTTGTGGCCCACATAGCTTGCCGCTTGAAACATGGTGACGTTGGCGGATGATCGAGGAACTACTCCGCGACCTGACGAAACGGTGAGCAATTCCTCCTCGCCCGTACTCGAGCGGATATCCACGGCGTACATGATCGTCTTCGCCCGCTGGATCTTCCAATGACTAGGAACGACCTTTGCCCAAGCAAGCGCTGTGTCACGAGTAGATGCATACGACTTCAAGTCGGTGAACATCAGTCTTCACCTGCGATTTCGGCCATAAGGTTGTCGGTTTCGGCGGTGAGGGCGCGGATGTCGGCCTGGATTTCGGCGAGGGTGCGCATGGGTGTGGGCTTGTAGAAGTGGCGGGTGAAGGAGATTTCGTAGCCGATCTTCGTCTTGGATTGGTCGATCCAGGCGTCCGGGGCGTAGGGCAGCACTTCGCGGCGGAAGAATGCTTCGATCCCGTCCGCGTGCTCGCCTGCGGGTTCGATGAGTGGCACCTGCTCGGTGTCGCGTAGTTCGGTGTCGGGCTCGTATTCGACGACGCGTGTGCGTCCGTCGATGGTGGCCTCGTAGCGTCCGTGGAGGGGGTCGGGCTTCGCGGCGTAGGGCAGCACCTTCTTGATGACCGGTGGGGCGGACTCGTCGCGGATGCCGTCTTCTTTGAGTTTCTTGATCTCGGCCGTCTTGTAGACCCGGTGCGGGTCGATTCCGGCGATGCGCAGTGGACGTTCGACGACGATCTTCGAGTAGCCGAAGTCCACCCCGTCGAAGACCTTAGAGTGGTCCGGGTCGTCTGCCTGGTCGAAGGCCTTGAGCGTGGCGAGTACCCGATCGGCGTCGGCACTGCTGATCTCGACGCCCTTCTCTCCCAGGTTCTTCCGCAGCGGGGTGAACCAACTGGTGGCGTCGATCAGCTGGACCTTGCCGCGGCGGCGTTCCTCTTTGCGGTTGGTAATCACCCACACGTAGGTCGCGATGCCGGTGTTGTAGAACATCTTCAGGGGCAGAGCGATGATCACCTCCAGCCAGTCGTTCTCGATGATCCACCGGCGGAAGTTGCTCTCGCCCTGCCCTGCGTCGCCAGTGAACAGCGATGAGCCGTTGTGCACTGAGGCGATGCGAGAACCAAGCTCGGTGCCTTGCTTCATCTTGGAGATGAGGTTGGCCAGGAACATGAGCTGGCCGTCGCTGGACCGGGTGACCAGCGAGTACTCCGCGTCGCCATCGTGGGTGACGACGAACCGCGGGTCAATGACATGGGTCTTTCCTCCGAGGCGTTCCAGGTCGGTCTTCCAGCTCTTGCCGTAGGGCGGGTTGGAGAGCATGAAGTCGAACTCCTGGCCAGCGAACGCATCGTTGGACAAAGTCGACCACTCGGGGCCACCCACGAGGTTGTCCGCCGCCTGGCCGTCGCCCTTGAGGATGAGGTCGGCCTTCGCGATGGCGTAGGTCTCGGCGTTGATCTCCTGCCCATACAGGTACGTGGAGATCTGCTTGCCCAACGGCTCCGTGAGCTGCTTGAGGGTCTCCTCAGCGACGGTGAGCATGCCGCCGGTGCCCATCGCCCCGTCGTAGAGGCGGTACGTGCCTGAGGGAATCCTGTCAGCGATCGGCTCGAACATGAGGCGTGTCATCAACCGCACCGCGTCGCGTGGCGTCCAGTGCTCGCCCGCTTCCTCGTTGTTGTCCTCGTTGAACCGGCGCACCAACTCCTCGAACACAGTGCCCATGCCGTGGTTGTCCAAGCCCGTCGGGGAAAGGTCGAGGTCGGGCGAGCAGAACTTCTCAATGAGTGCCCCCAGCGCATCTGCTTTGGTGAGCTTGGGAAGTTGGTGACGAAGGTCGAAGTTCTCGATGATCTCCTGCACGTTCGGTGAGAAGCCGTCGAGATATGCCTCGAAGTTCTGGCGCAGCCGAGTCTTGTTGGCCGCGTTGCGCAGGTCTTTGAAGGTAAAACCTGACGTGTTGTAAAACGCCTGCTTCGCCGCGTCGCGCAGCGGCGCGTCCTGATCGACGATACCGGCGTCGTCGAGGAGCCTCTTCATCTCCATCACCGCGTCCCGGGTGGGTTCCAGGACGGCATCCAGGCGCCGCAGCACGGTGAACGGCAGGATCACGTCGCGGTACTTACCGCGCACATACAGGTCGCGTAGCACGTCGTCGGCGATGCCCCAGATCAGCGAGACGATCCTGGCGTGATTGATGGAATCGTGCGGCAATGCGTGTCCTTCGTCTCGTGCGGCAGCTGACAGAATGAGGAGAAGCGCGCAGGTACCGGTATGCGGATGGCGCCGGTACCGACGGTGTCGCTTCCCCAACAAGGAGGGTACGCGTCACCACCGACATTCCCCGTGCATGCCCAGCTCAGGATGGGGGCTGTCACGCCTCTTGCAGATCGAGGATCATACTACCCTGTATGGAACTCGGGATGGTGGATCGGAGGCGTGGATGACATCGCAGCGACGCAGGACCGGCAGGCCCGCGCACGGCTCGCGCGGGAAACTCGTGGCCGCCGCGTGCGAGCTGTTCGCGGAGCGCGGGTTTACAGCGACCAGCCCCACGATGGTGCTGGATCGGTCTGGTGTGGGCCATGGAAGCCTGTACCACTACTTCGACGGCAAGGAAGCCCTGGCGCTGGCTGCGATCGAGCAGATGCGCGCCGACCTGATGGCCAAGCTCGGGCTTGAGAATAGCGAGGACCGAGATTGCGAGGCCGACGCCGAGAATTCGGGAACGACGGGCATCGACGCGATCCTCGACGTCTACTTCGGTCGAACAGAGGGGCGTGCGCTGCTGCACCTGCTCACCGACCCCACTATCGGCGAGAGCCCGACGCTGTCCCAGCAAGTTCGGGCGTGGTGCGACGATCTGCGCGCCGCCATCGAAGCCTCCATCACCGGCGACAGCGCGGAAGGCTCGACGGACGACGTCTCGTCGGGCAGGCTCCCCGAGGTTGCCGACCCGCATCTGGCCGCCGCACTGGGACGCGGACTACTCGCCATGCCGCACAAGGTAGACCTGTTGCACCCGGCTGATCCCAGGTAGTCTGTCCGTACCGACAATTCCATACCGATAGGTACGCTCCTTGATCTGCAAGAGGCGTGGCACCTTGGCACGGTGGTCTTTACGGACTTCGTTCGTCTCAGCGCCGACGGATTTTGCGGCACCGGGTTTGCGGCGTGGGAGCCGGTGCGCACCTACCTGTCATGAACCGTGACGTGAGGAACCTACGATTGAGGGTCTGGCGGCGAGACGAGCCGGACCTACACTGGCTGGTCGACCTGATGCTCAACGTCGCCCAAGCGCGGCACCGCGCCTGGCTGGCCGGGGAGCCGGATCCCTATGGCCTTCCGATACCAAACGGCCTCGACTGGCCGGTCTCGTGTGGCATCGACGGTTCCGCAAAGTTTGCGGGACCGTCACCCAGACCAGAGGACCACGCTGAATCCGCACCCTGACGGCGAGAGGAGCACCCGCCATGGAACCCACATCCGACGACACACCGGCAGAGCCGGAGTTGCTGGCGGTGTCCTACCTGCGGGTCTCCACACGCGAGCAGGCCGAGCGCGGCGGCACCGAGGAAGGCTTCTCCATCCCCGCCCAACGCGAAGCCAACCAACGGAAGGCCGCCGACCTGGGTGCCCGAATCGTCCGCGAGTTCGTGGATGCGGGCGAGTCCGCGCGCTCTGCCGATCGGCCAGCACTCCAGGAGATGCTCGCGTTCATCGCCGCAACGCGGGTGCAGGTCTGCCTGGTGCACAAGGTCGACCGGCTGGCCCGCAATCGCCTCGACGACGTCCACATCCAGCAAGCCCTCCTGGAGGCAGGCGTTACCCTCGTCTCCGCGACCGAGTCGATCGACGAGACCCCGTCAGGGATGCTGGTCCACGGCATCATGTCGAGCATTGCGGAGTTCTACAGCCGCAACCTCGCTACCGAGGTCACCAAGCGCATGACGCAGAAGGTCGCCCAGGGCGGTACCCCCATGCGAGCCCCCATCGGCTACCTCAATGTCCGCCGCACCGACGACCAAGGCCGGGAAGTCCGAACCGTCGAGGTCGACCCCGAGCGCGCGCCACTGATTCGGTGGGCATTCGAGACCTACGCGCACGGTGAGACCTCCGTCGTCCAGTTGCTCCGCGACCTCACCGCCCGCGGACTCTTGACGGTTCCCTCGCCGAATCGCCCCTCCAAACCGCTCGGCCGGAACACGCTGTACAAGCTGCTAACCAACCCTTACTACGCCGGGATCATCCGCTACAAAGGCGCACTCCACTCCGGAGCCCACGAGCCCCTCATCGAACCGGCCCTGTTCGACCAGGTGCAATCCCTCCTCAAAGCCCGCAACACCCACGCGACGCGGCACGTGCAGCACGCCCACCACCTCAAAGGCCTGCTCTACTGCGGGAACTGCGGGTCACGAATGCTGCTCGACTACGCCACCAACCCACGCGGCACCACCTACGCCTACTTCGTCTGCTCCGGACGCGCTGCAAAGAAGACCACCTGCACGCGGCGTGCCGTCCCCGTCCAAGTCGCCGAGCGCCTCGTCGAAGACTCCTACGCCAACATCACCATCAGCGAAGCCGACTACCAACACCTCGCCGCCGAAATCAACGCCGCCTTCGACCAACGCTCCGCCGGGCGCGACCAAGAACTCGCCGACCTCACCGCGAACCGGGCACGCCTGGAAGCAGAGAGCGACAAGCTGCTGGCCGCACACTTCGCCGACGCCATCGACCTACCAACATTGAAGCGCCACCAGGATCGTATCCGCGCCGGACTCGCCGACATCGACCAGCGCCTCGCCACCCACACCGAGCAATACGCGGGAGGCCGCGCATTCCTCCACGACTCCCTCAGCCTGCTCACCGACGCCCACCGCATGTACGCCCACTCCGACGACGCCAACCGACGCCTCGCGTGCCAAGCCTTCTACGAACGCCTGGAGATCACCGACGACGAACACCTCCGCCCGCACCTGGCCGAACCCTTCGCCACCCTCATCGGCAACGACACCAGCACCGGCGCACCAGAGCACCCCGGAAACGCCAAACGGGCACACCCCACACCTTCTGATGTCGAGTGTTCCCGTAACGACCTTCTGGTGGAGCATAGGGGATTCGAACCCCTGACCTCTTCCATGCCATGGAAGCGCGCTACCAACTGCGCCAATGCCCCAGATTCAGACCTTCCGGTCCGTCTGGCTGATCTTCGTCAGAGTGGAGCATAGGGGATTCGAACCCCTGACCTCTTCCATGCCATGGAAGCGCGCTACCAACTGCGCCAATGCCCCGAGAACCGCCATTTCATGCCGTCCCCGCGCCGCCATCCTTGCTCCGGCGACCGGAGAAACTATAGAGGATCTCCAGTCGCGGTGCCAACTCTCAGTCCCCTGCCACCTGGCAGTTGTAGGCCCGCAACCGCCACGGCGTGGCCAGTCCGCGGGCCCGGGACTCCTCGTTGCTGAACCGGTCCAGCAGGGTCCACGAGCAGTTCGACAGCCCGCCCAGCCCCCGCGACGCCGAGTAGTCGCCGCCCAGCAGCCGGCAGATCCCGGTCCGCAGCGCGAACCCGTGGCTCACCACCACCACCGTCTGGCCCGGATGATGGGCGGCGATCCCCTCCATGGCGCCGGCGATCCGGTCCATCACCTCGGACCCGGTCTCTCCCCCGGGCCTGCGGAAGTCCTTTCCGACCTCCCTGGCGGCCACCAGGTTCGGTGCCTCGCGACGCAGGTCGGCGACCCGCAGTCCTCCCCAGCGTCCGACGTCGATCTCCATCAGACGGTCATCGGGCACCGGGTCGATGCCGCACGCCCGACCGATCCTCCGGGCGGTCTGGCGGGCCCTGGTCAGCGGCGAGCAGACGATGATGTCGGGATCCATCCCGGCGATCACCGGGGCCACCGCCTCGGCCTGCCGCACCCCCCGCTCCGCCAGCGGGATGTCCATCCGGCCCTGCAGCCGGTTCTGCGCGTTGTACTCGGTACGCCCGTGTCGTACCAGGATGAACCGTGTCAGCGCATCGCTCACCGGGCAGCCTCGTCGGAGACCGCCGGAAGCTTGAGGTCGACCTCCGGGCAGTCCTTCCACAGCCTCTCCAGGGAGTAGGTCTGGCGCACCTCGGGCTGCTGCACGTGGACGATGATGTCGTTGTAGTCCAGCAGCACCCAGCGGTTCTCCCGCTCCCCCTCGCGGCGCACCACCTTCGCGCCGGCCTCGCGGGCCGCCTCGTCGACGGCGTCGACGACCGCCCCGACCTGACGCTCATTGCCGGCGGTGATGATGAGGAAGATGTCGGTGAGGGCGAGGTTCTCCGAGACGTCCAGGGCGAGGATTTCGGTGCCCTTCTTGTCGGCTGCCGCGCGGGCGGCGGTCCTCGCCAGTTCGATGGCCTGTTCCGTTGCGCTCAATGGTCCTCCGGATGGTCGGGTTGTCCGTACAACCCACGTTTGTTGATGTACTGCACGATGCCGTCGGGCACCAGGTACCAGATCGGCAGGCCGGTGTAGACCCGCCTGCGGCAGTCGGTCGAGGAGATCGCCATCGCCGGCACCTCGAGCAGGGTCACCTTGTCGGCCGGCAGGTGGGAGATGTCCTTCCTGCCGAACGGTACCCCGGGCCGCGATACCCCCACGAAGTGCGCGAGGTCGAAGAGCTCCTCGGCCCCCCGCCAGGTGAGGATGTGCGACAGGGCGTCGGCGCCGGTGATGAAGAACAGGTCGACGTCGGCGCCCCTCTCACGCCGCAGGTCCTTGAGGGTGTCGACGGTGTAGGTGTCCCCCAGCCGGTCGATGTCGACCCGGGAGACCGAGAAGGAGGGGTTCGAGGCGGTCGCGATGACCGTCATGAGGTACCGGTCCTCGGCCAGGGAGACGTTGCGGCCCTTCTTCTGCCAGGGCACCCCGGTCGGCACGAAGACGACCTCGTCGAGGCCGAACCGCGAGGCCACCTCGGAGGCGGCCACCAGGTGTCCGTGGTGAATCGGGTCGAAGGTGCCACCCATCACACCCAGTCGGTAGCGGCGACCGTCATGGGCGCGCGCAAGTCCAAGTTCCACGCTGTTGCTCATCCAGAATCTGCAATCCTCAGCTGTGCGGACGAGCCTTGCCGATCCCGCGCACCGCGAGAAGGGCCCCGAACAGAACGACCAGGACGACGACGGCGACGACCCAGGTGGGGGTACCCGCCAGAAGGGGGACAATGCTCATGGCCACACCCTATCCGAGACGCGTCTGACCGCTGCCGTTCAGACGGTAGGTGGTCGAGGTCATCTCCGCCAGACCCATCGGTCCGCGGGCATGGGTCTTCTGGGTCGAGATCCCGATCTCGGCGCCGAAACCGAACTCGGAGCCGTCGACGAACCGGCTCGAGCAGTTCACCAGCACCGCGGCGGCGTCCACCGAGTCCTGGAAGGTCCGGGCGGCCGCCAGGCTGTCGGTGACGATCGTCTCGGAGTGCCCCGAGCCGAACTGCCGGATGTGGGCGATCGCCGCGTCCAGATCGTCGACGACCCTCATCGCCAGGTCCAGCGACAGGTACTCGGCCTCGTACTCGTGCTCACCGGCGGGCACCACCCGGTCGTCCAGGGCCTTCGACCGCTCGTCGCCGTGCACCCTCACCCCCGCCCCGGCGAGCGCTCCCACCAGCCGCGGCACGGCCTCGGCCGCGATCTCGGAGTGCACCAGGACGGTCTCCAGGGCGTTGCAGACGCTGGGCCGCTGGGTCTTGGCGTTGAGGATGATCTTCTCGGCCATCGCCAGGTCGGCGTCGGCGTCCACCACCAGATGGCAGTTGCCGGTGCCGGTCTCGATGACGGGCACCGAGGACCCGGTGACCACCGCGTTGATCAGCCCCGCCCCGCCGCGCGGGATGAGCAGGTCCACCAGCCCGCGAGCGTGCATCATCTCGTCGGTGATGTCATGGCCCCCCTCGACGAGGTTGACGGCGTCGACCGGCAGGCCTGCGTCGGCCAGCCCGGCGCGCAGCGCGCCGATCACCGCCCGGTTGGACTCCAGGGCCGAGGAGGACCCCCGCAGCAGCGAGGCATTGCCCGACTTGAGGCAGATCCCGGCCGCATCGGCGGTGACATTGGGGCGGGCCTCGTAGATGATGCCGATCACCCCGATCGGCACCCGCACCTGCTCGATCCGCACCCCCTGGGGGGTGGTCCAGCCGCGCACCACCTCGCCCACCGGGTCGGCCAGTCCGGCCAGCGACTCCAGGCCGGCAGCCATCGACTCGACCCGCTCCTCGCTGAGCGCCAGCCGGTCCTGGAGGCCCTCGGCCATCCCGGCGGCGCGGCCGCGGTCCAGGTCGGCACGGTTGGCCTCCAGCACCTCCCCGGTCGCCGACCTCAACCGGTCGGCCATCACACGCAGAGCCTCATCCTTGGCGGCGCGATCGAGGCGGCGCAGCAGCGTCGCCGAGACCTTGGCGGCACGCGCCTGGTCCTGAAAAGTCATGGCGCCATGCTACGTGCTGGCCGCACGCCCCGCTCAGCTGCGGGATCGGTCGGCCGCCGGGGCGGTCTGCCCTGCGGCCCGCTCGCCGGCCGGGGCGGGCTGTCCCACCGGCCCCTCCCCCGTCGCGGCGGGCTTCTTGTCGGCGCTGGGGCGGCGTCTGCGGGTCAGCACCAGGGCGTCGCGGTGGATCACCTCGCGGCTGGCCCCCTGTCCCATCTCGCGGGCCAGCCAGGCGCTGGAGCGGCCGCGCATCTCGCGGACCTCGTCGTGGGAGTAGGAGACGATGCCGCGCCCCTCGGTGCGCCCGTCCGGGCCGATCACCAGCACCGGGTCACCGGCCTGGAAGTCCCCGTGCACCTCGGTGACCCCCACCGCCAGCAGGGAGGCCTTCCGGTCGCGCAGGGCGTGCACCGCCCCGACGTCGATCCGGATCTCCCCCTGGGGTGCGGCGGCGTCCGCCAGCCACAGCAGTTTTCGCGGCCGGCGGCGCGTGGAGGGGACGAAGTAGGTGCCGACGTCCTGGCCGGTGATGGCCGCCAGGGCGTCTCCCGAGTCGGCCAGCACCACCGGGATGCCCGAGGCGGTGGCGATCCGGGCGGCCTCCAGCTTGGTGGTCATCCCGCCGGTGCCGACCCGCGAGCCGGACCGGGAGGTGTCGACGTCCAGGGCCTCGACGTCGTCGACCCGCTGGATCCGCCGGGCCGAGGGGTCGGAGGGGTGGGCGGTGTACAGCGCGTCGACGTCGGAGAGCAGCACCAGGGCCTGGGCGCGGATGAGCTCGGAGACCAGCGCCGCCAGCCGGTCGTTGTCGCCGATGTGGATCTCGCCGGTGGCCACCGTGTCGTTCTCGTTGATCACCGGGATCACCCCCAGGGCGAGCAGTTTGCCCAGGGTGGACCAGGCGTTGCGGTAGCTCTTGGGCCGCACCAGGTCCTCGACGGTGAGCAGCACCTGGCCGGTGGTCACCTTGTGGCGGGCGAAGTCCTCCTCGTAGCGGTGCAGCAGGATCCCCTGGCCGACCGAGGCGGCCGCCTGGCGGCCGGCCAGGTCGCGGGGCCGGCGAGCCATCCCCAGGGCTGGGAAGCCGGCGGCGATCGCCCCCGAGCTCACCAGCACCACCTGCCGGCCGCGATCCCGGGCGGCCGCCAGCACCTCCACCAGGGCGTCGACCTTGGAGACGTCGATCCCCCCGCCGGGCAGGGTGAGGGAGGAGGAACCGACCTTCACCACGACCCGGACGGCGGAGGCGACGTCGGGACGGTGGGCCTGCTCAGAACTCATCGGTCTGCTCGCCGGCCTGCTCCTCGGCCAACCGCGCCCGCCAGGACCGTCCCTCGGGGTCGCGGCCGACGACACCGTAGGCGTCCCGGGCCTCGTGGTACTCGCGGTCCTCCTCGCGGCGACGGGTCGCCGAGGGCCGCTCGTGGTCGAGGCGCTGGTCCTCACCGCGCCGCGACAGCAGCTCGGCGCCGGACTGCACCTGGGGTGCGAACTCGAAGATGACGGCGTCCTGGCCGCCGACCGCCACCGAGTCCCCGGCCTGGGCGCCCATCGCCAGCAGCTCGTCCTCGACCCCCAGCCGGTTGAGACGGTCGGACAGGTAGCCCACCGCCTCCTGGTTGGAGAAGTTGGTCTGGGCCACCCAGCGGGTCGGCTTCTCCCCCTTGACCCGCCACAGGAAGCCTCCCTCGCCGTCGCCCTGCCGGGCGATGGTGAAGTCCTTGCCGCCGGTGTCCACCGGGTTGGGCCGGATGACGATCCGGGCCGCCTCGGGCTCGGGGGCCTCCTTGCGGGTGTGCGCCACGATCTCGGCCATCGCGAACTTCAACGCGTTGAGTCCCTCGCCGGACTTCGCCGAGACCTCGAAGACCGGCAGTCCGCGCGCCTCGATGTCGGGGCGCACCATCTCGGCCAGTTCCGCGCCGTCGGGCACGTCGACCTTGTTGAGGACCACCATCCGGGGCCGGTCCTCCAGGCCGCCGTGGGCCTTCAGCTCGCCCTCGATGACGTCCAGATCGGTCACCGGGTCGCGTCCGGGCTCGTAGGTGGCGCAGTCGATGACGTGGACCAGGGCGCGACAGCGCTCGATGTGGCGCAGGAAGTCGAAGCCGAGTCCCTTGCCCTGGGAGGCGCCGGGGATCAGCCCGGGGACGTCGGCGACGGTGTAGGTGGTGTCCCCGGCCACCACGACGCCCAGATTGGGCACCAGGGTGGTGAAGGGGTAGTCGGCGATCTTGGGCCGGGCCCGCGAGATCGCGGCGATCAGGCTGGACTTGCCGGCCGAGGGGAACCCGACCAGACCGATGTCGGCGACCACCTTGAGCTCCAGGGTGATCTTGCGCTCCTCGCCGGCCTCCCCCAGCAGGGCGAATCCGGGGGCCTTGCGGGCCGAGCTGGCCAGTGCCGTGTTGCCCAGACCGCCGCGGCCGCCGGCGGCCGCGATGACCTCGGCGCCGGCCCCGGTGAGATCGGCCAGCACCTCGCCGGACTCGGCATCGCTCACCACGGTGCCGTCGGGCACCGCGAGCACGATGTCGTCGCCGTTGGCGCCGTTCTGGTCGTCCCCCTTGCCCGCCTGGCCGCTGGTCGCCTTGCGGACCGACAGCCGGTGGAAGTCGACGAGGGTGGTGAGCTGGGGGTCGACGCGCAGGATCACGGACCCGCCACGGCCGCCGTTGCCGCCGTCGGGGCCGCCCAGCGGCTTGAACTTCTCGCGGCGGACCGAGGCGCAGCCATCGCCTCCCTTGCCGGCTACTGCGAGCAGAGTCGCGCGGTCGACGAACGACGGGATGGCCATCCGGTTCCTCCTGGCTACGGGTGCGGTGAGGCCCACCCTACTGGTCCCGGGGAAGTCGGCGGGTCACCTGACCGCGGCCCGCCAGGCCTCCTTGAGGTAGGGCCAGGCCTGGTCCCACATCTCGCGGGCCCGGTATCCCGAGGAGGTGATGTTGATGAGCTGCTGGGAGACCGACCCGCCCATCTCATTGGTCAGGATGATGGCACCGATCACTCCGGTGCCCAGGGTCACCGCCAGGGCGACGCCGACGGTGCGCAGGAAGACCCCTCCCCGACCTCGGCGCGCCGCAGGGGCGGAGCGGTCGGAGCGATCGGATCGAGCGGTGGTCCCGGCGCCGGTCCCCCGACTGCGGTCGCGGGTCAGCAGCTTGGCGAAGACGGCGCCGGCGATCGCGATGACGATGCTCGTCATGGCGCTGCCGAAGGCGGTTCCCCCGATCCCGAGGGTCGAGGTGACCAGGGTGGCCAGGGCCGACGCGCCGGCACCGGCGATCACCTCATGGCCGCGCAGACCCAGCCCGCGGGACCGGGCGCGGACCACCTCGACGTCCTTGCGCACCTGTCCCAGGCCGTCTCCGAGCGGACCGGCGGGAGAGGGTGCCGGGGTGCCCGCAGCGGTTGCGGCAGGCGACGCCCCGGCACGGGCGGTCTCGGCAACACGGGTTGTCGCGGCGGCACGGGTGCTCGCCGTGGGACCGGCGGGCGCTGTGCCGGGAGCACCGGCCGTCAGCGAGGCGACGGGGAGACCCGGTTCCAGCTCGAGCTCGAGTTCGCTGCCCGGCGTGCCGTCGGGCCGGCGCGAGGCGGACGGGGACTCCGGGCGGTAGAGGCCCAGCGGGTCGTCCTCGACGGACCTGTCGGTCCCCCGATGATCGGCTCCCTCGGCCGCGGAGTGGTCGGTGGCACGAGCGCTGCGATGACGGACCGGGCGTCTCACCCGCACGGCATGGTCGCGGCCTCCGGGGAAGCCGGTCCCCCACCCCGCGGGAAGGGTGACGTGGCTGCTGCGCGTCGCTGGTGCCGGACTGTCGGAACGCGTGGCCGATGTCTTCTGGTCTCGCACGTCTGCCTCTCTCCTGTCCCATCCGTGTCGGCCGGTACTGGCTGCTGTTGCGCCTTGTGGGAACGCTGTTGTCGAGCTCCGTTCCGGAGCCTGCGCTGTGTGCTGTGCTGGTACCTGCCATGACGAAGGGCCGACCATCATCACTCGGTCACGACGCTAGGCCACCGTGTCAGCTATCTCAACCTGGCTATGTCATCTCATACCGGGGTCGTACCGGAACCACATGAAAGCCGGAACCACATGACAGAAGGACCCCCTCCGCAGGGAGGGGGTCCTTCAACGTCGGTGAGGAGGTCTGCGCTCAGGCCTGAGCGGGCTCCTCGACCGGAACGACGTCGATCACGCGGCGGCCGCGACGGCTGCCGAAGGCGACGTTGCCGGCGCGCAGCGCGAACAGTGTGTCATCCTTGCCGCGGCCGACCCCCTTGCCGGGGTGGAAGTGGGTGCCGCGCTGACGGATGATGATCTCGCCGGCGTTGACCAGCTGACCGCCGAACCGCTTGACGCCCAGACGCTGAGCGTTGGAGTCGCGGCCGTTGCGGGACGAGGATGCGCCCTTCTTGTGTGCCATGTCTGCCTACCTTCAGCCCTTGATCCCGGTGACCTTGACCTGGGTGTACTTCTGACGGTGCCCCTGGCGCTTCTTGTAACCGGTCTTGTTCTTGAACTTGAGGATCCTGATCTTCGGACCCTTGGCCTCACCCAGCACCTCGGCGGTCACCGAGACATTGGCGAGGGCATCCTTCTGTGAGGTGACAGACTCGCCGTCCACCAGCAGAAGGGGAGTCAGCTCAATGCTGCTGCCCACCTCGTCGGTGACCTTGTCGATCTCGACGACGTCACCCACTGCCACCTTGTGCTGGCGGCCGCCACTACGCACGATCGCGTACACGCCTGACCTACTCTCGTTCGATGTCTTCTCAATGAAACGGAACCACGGGGGTTCCGACCGAAGTCTGACCGACTCTGGGGCGAGCTTGCACCAACAGGTCGGACCGGCCGCCAACTTTACCGTTGAACCCCTACGGGGTCAAAACGCTGCTGCCGACGGCCGGAGTCACACCTCAGTCCGACTTTCTGGAGCCGTGGCCCGAGTGCTTCGATCCCGACCGGGAGTGGTTCGAGCGACCCTTGTGGGCCGACCTCTCCCCGCCGTCGGCCGGAGCCTGCGAGTCCACAGGTTCGGTGAACCGATGATATCCCCGGCCGCCGCACTCCTTGCACTCCTCGGTGAAGGCCTCGGCCAGTCCGGTGCCGATCTTCTTACGGGTCATCTGCACCAGGCCCAGGGAGGTCACCTCGGAGACCTGGTGGCGGGTCCTGTCCCGTCCCAGGCACTCCACCAGCCGCCTCACCAGCAGCTCCCGGTTGACCGGAAGCACCATGTCGATGAAGTCGGTGACGATGATGCCGCCGATGTCGCGCAGCCTGAGCTGGCGGACGATCTCCTCGGCCGCCTCCAGGTTGTTGGCGGTGACGGTGGCCTCCAGGTTGCCGGCCGATCCGGTGAACTTGCCGGTGTTGACGTCGATGACCGTCATGGCCTCGGTGCGGTCGATCACCAGGGAGCCGCCGGAGGGCAGGAAGACCTTGCGCTCCAGGGCCTTGGCGATCTGCTCGTCGATCCGGTACTGGGCGAAGGGATCGCCCTGGGTCTCGGTGTCCCAGCGGGTCAGCCGGCCGCCCAGATCGGGGGCGACGTGGTCGATGTAGCCCTTGATGGTGTCGTAGGCGTCATCGGGCCCACCGGCACCGGCCACCACCAGTTCGGTGAAGTCGGCGGTGAACAGGTCGCGGATGATCCGCAGGGTCAGGTCGGGCTCGGTGTACAGCATCGCCGGGGCGTGGCTGCTCTTGGCCTTGCGCTCGATGACCTCCCACTGGGCCTTGAGGCGATTGATGTCGCGCTCCAGGTCCTCCTCGGAGGCGCCCTCGGCGGCGGTCCGCACGATCACGGAGGCGTCGGAGGGGATGTTGCTGTCGATGATCTTCTTCAGCCGCTTGCGCTCGGTGTCGGCGAGCTTGCGGGAGATCCCGGACAGCTGTCCGCCCGGGGAGTAGACGATGAAGCGACCGGGGATCGAGATGTGGCTGGTGAGCCTGGCGCCCTTCTGACCGACCGGGTCCTTGGACACCTGGACCAGCACCTGGTCGCCCGACTTCAGGGCGTGCTCAATGCGCCTGGGCTCGCCCTCCTTGCCGTACCTCGACCAGTCGACCTCGCCGGCGTACAGGACGGCGTTGCGGCCGCGACCGATGTCGACGAAGGCCGCCTCCATCGAGGGCAGCACGTTCTGCACCTTGCCGAGGTAGATGTTGCCGATCGAGGAGGCCGCCGAGGACCGGTCGACGTAGTGCTCGACCAGTGCCCCGTCCTCCAGGACCGCCAGCTGGGAGTAGTCCTCGGACTGGCGCACCACCATCCGGCGCTCGACCTGCTCGCGGCGGGCCAGGAACTCGGCCTCGGTGAGCACCGCGCTGCGGCGCCGGCCGGCGGCCCGGCCCTCGCGGCGGCGCTGCTTCTTGGCCTCCAGGCGGGTCGACCCCTCGATCCCGGTGACCTCGTCGGTCACCGAGTGGCGCGGGCGCGGCTCGCGGACCTTGACGACGACGTCGCTCGGGTCGTCGTCGGCACCGGTGGTGTCCTCCCCGCGGCGACGGCGACGACGGCGGCGACGACGGCTCGAGCCGGCCTCCTCCTCGCCGTTGCGGTCGTGGTCCTGCTTCTCGCGGTCCTCGTGCCGGTGGTTCTCGTGCTTGTCGTGCTGATCCTCGCCGTCGGACTCCTCGGAGTCCTCGCCGTGCTGGTCCTCGTGGTCCTCGGCGGCCTCACCGCGACGACGGCGGCGTCCTCCGCGACGACGACGGCGACGGGTGCCGCGGGACTCATCGGCGTCCTCGGACTCGCCGTGCTGGTCCTCGTGGTCCTCGTCGTGCTGGTCCTCGTGCTGATCGGGCGCGGAGCTCTCCCCGGCCCGGTCGGCGGGAGCCTGGCCGGTGGGGCCGTCCTGCTCGGCGGCCTCCTCGTGCTGCTCCGCGGGCTTCTGCTCGTTGTCGTTCGGCTCGTTGTCCCTCTGTGCACCGTCCTTCTGTGCACCGTCCTTCTGCTCAGGGGTCTTCTCGCCCGAACGGGTGCGACGACGACGGGTCCGCTTCGGGGCGGCCTCCTCGCCACCGATCTCGGCGGCCAGCGAGTCGAGGATGTCTGCGGTCGACCGGTTCGGGTCGGCGGAGGCGAAGGGGTTGGCGACCGCGGCGTCCAGAGCGTCGGTCCGGTCGGCGGCGTGCTCGGCGGCCTTCGACAGGGCCGCGTCGATGGCACCCTCATCGGCGCCGGTGTCCGCGGCGTCCTTGCGCGTCGCGGCGGTCCGCCTGGACCTCCTGGTGGGGGCCTCGGAGGCGGCACCGTCCTCGGCGCCGGCAGCAGCGGGAGCGCTCGCGGGGGCCTGAGAGCGGGTGGCGCGGCGGCGCGTGGTGCGGGCCGGCTTCTCGTCGGTCTTCTCAACGGCCTTCTCAGCGGCCGTGGCGACCGGCTTCTCGGCCGTCCTGGGGGCGGCCTTCTCGGCGGCCGGGGAACTGCTCGAGCGGGTGGCGCGACGACGACGTCCGACCGGGGGGCGGGGAAGGTCGGAGGTGTCTGTCGCGGAGGTGATGACGCTGCCGCCGGAGCCCGCGGCGCCGATCGTCAGGGCCGGGGCTGCCGGGCTGGCGGTGATCGCGGGGGTGGTGGGTGCCCCTGCCGGTCGCGACGCCGCCCTGTGGTGTCGCGATCTCGACTTCTCAGGTGTCGATTCCGAGGTGGTGCTGTCGTTGCTGTCCTGGACCATGTGGTCTCCTCCGCCTTGCGGCGTGTTCAGATGCACACGATCACCGGGAGGCCGCTCGCAATGTGGAGCGGCAGACATCCGGCCCGTTCCTGCGGAGTGTTCCGCACGTTCCGGTTCCCGGTGCGATGCAAAAGCTGGCGGTGAGCTCTGTCGCCGTCATCCCCCGCGGTCGCCGTGGCGTCGCGGTATGGATCTCCGACTTCAGAGGTTGGGGCGGTGCCCCGTCACCTGATGGTGATTATGCCACACCGAGAGATCCACCGGGGACATCCCGCACGGCGGCCGGTCATCAGTGAGAACCTTCACCACTGCTGCGGGCACCGTCTCGGCCGACGAGTACGCCGCCAGCTGAGTGACCTCAGCCGGCAGCTCCCAGAGGTCGTAGGGGGTTCCCACCGAGACCGTCAGCACCGCCGGGCAGGCCCGTGCCAGGTCGGCGACCAGCCGAGCCTGGTCCGATCCCGCTGCGACGTCATGGGTGAGGCAGACCACCAGATCGGCCCGATCGACCCTGGCGACCGGGGTGGCGCCGGCGACCTCCAGCGCGTCGCCGAGGGCTGACACCAGGTCGTGCTCCGGAGGCCGCCACCCGCAGACGTGGACCCGACGGCCGGCCAGATCGACCGGCAGCGCCACCCTCCCCCGGTGGACCAGGGTGATGGCGCGCCGCGCCAGATCGGCGGCGAGGTCCAGATGCTGCGGGGTGCCGACCGTCTGTCGCACCGTCTCCGGGTCGACCGGAACCGGGTCGAGCATCCCGCGGCGGGCCTTCATCCTCAGCACCCGCAGCACCTTGGCGTCGATCTGCCGCGGGTCGATCCGCCCGGACTCCACCGCCTCGACGATGGCGTCGCGGGCCCCCCGCGGGTCCGGCGGCATCAGGATGAGGTCGGCGCCGGCGGCCAGCGCCATCACCGGGACCTCGCGGTCCGAATGGCTCTGGCGCACCCCGGCCATCTCCAGCGAGTCGGTGATGATGACCCCCTGGAAGCCCAGCCGGGTGCGCAGCAGGTCGGTGAGGACCGCCCGGCTCAGGGTGGCCGGTTCGCCGCTGGGTTCCAGGGCGGGGAACCGGATGTGCGCGGTCATCACCATGTCGACCTCGGCCGCCACCGCCGCCTCGAAGGGGGGCAGGTCGGTGTGCTGCCACTCCTGCTGGGAGTGGTCGATGACCGGCAGTCCGGTGTGGGAGTCGGTGGCCGTGTCGCCGTGGCCGGGAAAGTGCTTGGCGCAGGCCGACACCCCGGCGTCCTGCTGATACCCCTCGACCTGGGCCACCACCATCTCGGCGACCCGGGCCGGATCGGCGCCGAAGGAGCGGACCCCGATGACCGGGTTCGCCGGGTTGACGTTGACGTCGGCGTCCGGGGCGAGGTCTGTGGTGATACCCACCGCCGCCAGCTCCCGGCCGGTGACCGCCGCGGCGGCGCGGGCGGCGTCCAGATCCCCGATCGCACCCAGCGGCATCGCCCCGGGGAAGGGGGTGGCGGGGCGCCCGAACCTGCTGGAGGGGCCCTGCTCCTGGTCGGTGGCGATCATCAGTCCGACTCCCGCCCCCGACCCGGTGGCCGCGGCCTGGAGACGGTTGGACAGTCTGGCGAGCTGCTCGGGGCCATCGGCGAAGGAGTCTGTCCAGCGGAAGTAGACCACCCCGCCCAGATGCAGGTCCTCGATCACCCGGGCCGCGGCGGCGGTGCCGTAGTGGTCGAGGTTGCCCGGGTGGGGCCGGTCCGGATCGGTGCCGTAGATCTCGCAGACCAGCAGCTGGCCAACCTTCTCGGCCAGGCTCATCCGGGCCAGGATCTGCTCGGGCCGGGGGTCACCGCCGGGGGACCGGCTCATGCGGTCTCGTCCGGCTCCTCGGCGAGCTGGGGGAACCACAGGGCGACCTCGCGGGCCGCCGACTCCGGGGAGTCCGAGGCGTGCACCAGGTTGCGACGGTAGTGCACCCCGAGATCCCCGCGGATGGTGCCGGGGACGGCCTCGGCGCAGTCGGTCTTCCCGTTCATGGCGCGGACCACCGGGATCGCCTTGCGACCCTCCAGGACCATCGCCACCAGCGGGCCGGAGGTGATGAACTCCACCAGGGGCTCGTAATAGGGACGTCCGATGTGTTCGGCGTAGTGCTGGGCGGCCATCTCGGCGTCGATCGTGCGCAGCTCCATGGCCCGCACCGTCAGCCCGCGCGCCTCGTACCTGCCGATGATCTCTCCGATGAGACGACGCTTCACTGCGTCTGGCTTGAGGAGGACGAGGACTCTCTGCTTGTCGCTCATGGCCACGACCATATCGCACCGGTTCAGTGGGTGTCGGGCGACCTTTTCTCGAGTCGGCGTCCCATCACGAAGCTCGCCACCCAGATCACCGCGAAGATCACCCCGACCAGGTACATCATCGGGGTGGCCAGTCCCAGCGCGATCCCCGCGACCTGGGTGAGCCAGGCCACCGGATAGCCCCAGCCGCGCCGCAGGCCGGCCGCCGCGACCAGTGCCAGCAGGGCGCACAGTCCGCCCAGCAGGGCGGCGGTGCCCGCCGGCACCGCCGACACCAGGATCATCCCGGGAATCGCCAGCCCGAAGACGACGACCTCGCTGATCAGGGTGGCCGCCAGCGGGGTGCGCATCGGATTACCGGGGGCCAGCCGGGCGAGGGAGGAGACCCTCACCAGGACTCCTCGTCGCCGTCGGTGGGATCCTCCTCGACGGGCTCGAGAACCTCCCCCTCCATGGCGGCGATCTGCTCCTCGGACAGCTGAGGGGTCTCCACCACCGCCTGCGGCCCGGCATGGACGTGATTGATCCCGTCGGGCACCAGGATGGCTCTGGCCTGGCCGGCCAGCACCGCCGACCCGCCGACGAGCACGCCGGCACCGGGGCCGGACATGTCGGCGATCCGGACCGCCTCCTCGAGGGCCTGGGAGACCGTCGGACAGGTCATCCGGTGGTCGGCGTCCCAGTACTTCGAGGCGATCTCGTCGAGTTCGGCCACCGGCAGTGCCCGGGGCAGCTCCGGCATGGTGGTGAGGACCACCCGGCCGACCGCCTCCGACATCTCCGAGAGCACCCCGTCGACGTCCTTGTCGCGCATCGCGGCGACGACGGCGACCAGCGGGTTCAGGTCGAAGGCCTCGGTGACCCCGGCCATCGCCGAGTGCGCACCGTGCGGGTTGTGGAAGGTGTCCAGCACGATGGTGGGGGTCCGCCGCACCACCTCGAGCCGGGCCGGGGCGACCACATCGGCCAGTCCCTGCTCGATGATCTCGGGGTTGAGCGGCTTGCCTCCCATGAAGGTCTCCACGGCGGCCACCGCCAGGGCGGCGTTGTGCGCCATGTGCTCGCCGAACAGCGGCAGGAAGAGCTCCCCCAGCGGGCCGCCGGCGGTCTGGATCCGGATCACCTGGCCGCCGACCGCGCCACGGCGGTCCAGCAGCCCGAAGTCCGGCCCCTCGAGGATCGGCTTGACCCCCACGTCGGCGCACTGGGCCAGCAGCACCTGGGCGGCCTCCGGCTTCTGGCCGGCGATCACCGCGCTGCTCACCGGCTTGATGATCCCCGCCTTCTCGCCGGCGATCTTGGCCAGCGTGTCACCGAGGATGTGCATGTGGTCCATCGCCACCGGGGCGACCACGGCGACCTGGGCGTCGACCACGTTGGTGGCGTCCCACCGGCCCCCCAGGCCCACCTCGACCACCGCGACGTCGACCGGGGTGTCGGCGAAGGTCGCGAAGGCCATCGCCGTCATCACCTCGAAGAAGGTCGGCTCGATGCCGTCGATGTGCTGCTCGTCGACCATTCGCACCATCGGTGCGATCTGCTCCCAGATCTCATCGAACCGTTCGACGCCGACCGGCTCGCCGTCGATGCAGATCCGCTCCCGCAGGTCCACCAGGTGCGGTGAGGTGTACCGACCCACCCACAGACCGGCGGCCCGCAGCAGGGAGTCGATCATGATCGCGGTGGACCCCTTGCCATTGGTCCCCGCGACCTGGATCACCGGGTAGGCCCGCTCGGGGTTGCCGAGCAGGTCCAGGATCGCCCTCTCGCGATCCAGCCCCGGGCCGATCCGGTGCTCGGGCCAGCGTGCCTGCAGTCCCTCGACGAGCGTGCGATGGTCCGTCGCTCTCAATAGATGACCTCGCCGTTGCGGCGACGCGCGCGCAGGCTGGCGAGTGCCTCGGCCAGTATGGCCGCGGCCTCGGCGTCGCTGCGACGCTCCTTCACATAGGCCAGGTGGGTCTTGTACGGGGTGATCTTCGGCGGCGCGGGCGGGTTCTCCCGGTCGCGATTGGCCGGCATCCCACACTTGGGGCACTCCCAGGTGTCGGGCACCGTGGCCTCCGCCGAGAACACCGGACGGACCACATGGTGGTTCGAGCAGTAGTACTGCACCACCTCGCGGGGTGCGGCCTCTCCGCGCTCGGCCTCACCAGCCGGCCCGGCACCTACTCTGCTGCCTCGGATAGCGCTTCCACCAGCCACGTCCCGGTCACTCTCCTATTGATGTCTGTTGCTGTCGTACTTGAAATGGTCCGGACGCCGACTCAGGCGTACCGGTACACGAACAGCAGGCCGATGATGCAGGCCAGCCACAGCAGGCCCATGATCACCGTCAGCCGGTCTAGATTGCGTTCCGCCACCGAGGTGCCGCCCATCGAGGTGGACACTCCCCCACCGAACAGGTCGGACAGGCCGCCACCCTTGCTCTTGTGCAGCAGCACAAACAGGGTCAGGATCACGCTGAACACGCACAGGATGATCGACAAGGTCATCACGGGCCATGTCATGAGGGGGGCTGAAATCACAACCGCTACCCTAACTCACAATGGCGAACAGAACACTGCGCCCCGGGTCGGTGACCCGGGGCGCAGCGGTTCGTCGAGGAGATCCTCAGGCGGTCACTTCTGGTAGAAGGTGACGATGTCGGCGAAGTCGCCGGCCTTGAGGGAGGCCCCTCCGACCAGCGCGCCGTCGACGTCGGACTTGCTCATGATCTCGACGACATTGCCCGGCTTGACGGAGCCGCCGTACTGGATCCGGACGGCCTCGGCGGTCGGGGCGTCGTAGAGCTTCTCGACGGCCTTGCGGATCGCGCCGCAGACCTCCTGGGCGTCGTCGGCGGTGGCGGTCTCGCCGGTGCCGATTGCCCAGATGGGCTCGTAGGCGATGACGAGCTTGGCGACATCGGCGGCGTCGATCCCGGCCAGCGCGCCCTCGATCTGAGCCACCGTGTGCTCGACGTGCTTGCCGGCCTTGCGGACCTCGAGGGCCTCGCCGCAGCAGATGATCGGGGTCATCCCGTACTCGATGACCTTCTTGGCCTTGGCGTTGACCAGCGCGTCGGACTCGGCGTGGTACTGGCGGCGCTCGGAGTGGCCGACGACGACGTAGGAGCACTTGAGTGCAGCCAGCATCGAGCCGGAGATCTCTCCGGTGTAGGCGCCGTCATCGTGGGCCGAGATGTCCTGGGCTCCCCAGGCGATCGGCAGCTTGTCGCCCTCGACCAGCACCTGGACGGTGCGGATGTCGGTGAACGGCGGGATGACGACGGCCTCGGCCTTGCTGGGGTCGTGGTCCTTGTCGGCCAGGGCTGCACCCAGGTCCTGGACCAGGCTCAGGCCGGCCAGGTGGTCCAGGTTCATCTTCCAGTTTCCGGCCAGAATCGGCTTGCGGGACATCAGTTGCTCTCCTTCAGGACTGCGATACCGGGAAGTTCTTTGCCCTCCATGAGCTCCAGGGAGGCGCCACCACCGGTGGAAATGTGGCCGAACTGGTCGTCGGCGAAACCGAGCGAGCGGACCGCGGAGGCGGAGTCCCCGCCACCGACGACCGACAGGCCCTTGACCTCGGTGAGGGCCTGCGCGACGGCGCGGGTGCCCTCCTCCAGGCCCTTGATCTCGAAGACCCCCATCGGGCCGTTCCAGAACACCGAGGCGGCCGAGCGGATGGCATCGGCGTAGAGCTTCTCGCTCTTGGGGCCGATGTCCAGGCCCATCTTGCCGGCGGGCATCTGGTCGGCGTCGACGACGTCGATCTCGCCGACGGTGTGCGCGCCGAAGTCCACGGATTCGGAGACGCGGACGTCCACCGGCAGCAGGATCGACTTGCCGGCGGCCTTGGCCTGGGCGAGGTAGCCCTTGACGGCCTCGAGGGAGTCGTCGTCGACAAGCGAGGTGCCGACCTCGTGGCCCTGGGCCTTGATGAAGGTGAAGGCCATTCCGCCGCCGATCACCAGGGTGTCGGCGACCTTGAGCAGGTTGTCGATGACGGCCAGCTTGTCGGCGACCTTGGCGCCGCCGAGAACGACGACGAAGGGGCGCTTCGGGTCGGCGGTCAGGCCCTCGAGGACCTTGACCTCCTTGGCGACCAGGGATCCGGCGGCGCTCGGCAGAAGCTTGGCGACGTCGTAGACCGACGCCTGCTTGCGGTGCACGACGCCGAATCCGTTGGAGACGTAGAAGTCGCCGAAGGAGGCGTACTTCTTGGCCAGCTCGGTGCGCTCGGCCTCGTCCTTGGAGGTCTCGCCCTTCTCGAAGCGGACATTCTCCACCAGGGCGATCTCGCCGTCCTTGAGGGAGGCGGAGGTCTGCTGGGCCGAGGGGCCGACGACGTCGGTGGCGAGCTTGATGTCGAGACCCATCAGCTCACCGAGACGCTTGGCCACCGGGGCCAGCGAGAACGTGGGGTCCACCGCGCCCTTCGGGCGTCCGAGGTGGGCCAGCACCGTGGTGCGCGCACCGGCCTGGTGCAGCTGCTCCAAGGTGGGCAGGGCGGCCTTGATGCGGCCGTCGTCGGTGATGGTCTGGCCATCCAGCGGGACGTTGAAATCGCAGCGGATGACGACCCGCTTGCCTGACAGGTCGCCGAGGTCTTCAACTGACTTCATGGACGATCCTTTCTGTGCTTCCGTAATGGTTCGGTACACGTGTGATGGCGGCGGACGCGAACGACGGCCCCGCGCCCCGCGAGGGGCACGGGGCCGTCGTGCATGTCACGCCGAAGGGCTCAACGCGCTCAGGCCAGCTTGCTGGCGACGAGCTGGGTGAGGTTGACGAGACGGTTGGAGTAGCCCCACTCGTTGTCGTACCAGGACAGCACCTTGACGAGCTTGCCGATGACCTTGGTCTCGGTGGCGTCGAAAATGCTGGAGTGCGAGTCGTGGACGATGTCGGAGGAGACGATCGGGTCCTCGGTGTAGGCCAGGATGCCCTTGAGCGGGCCCTCGGCGGCCTTCTTCACCGCAGCCTGGACGGACTCGACGGTGACCTCCTTGGAGGCCTCGAAGGTGAGGTCGGTGAGGGAGCCGGTCGGGGTCGGCACGCGAACGGCCAGACCGTCGAACTTGCCCTTGAGGGCCGGGATCACCAGGGCGACAGCCTGAGCGGCACCGGTCTTGGTCGGGATCATGTTCAGGGCGGCGGCGCGGGCGCGACGCAGATCCTTGTGGGGGGCGTCCAGAAGCTTCTGGTCGCCGGTGTAGGAGTGGATCGTGGTCATGATGCCGCGCTCGATGCCGAACTCGTCGTTGAGCACCTTGGCCAGCGGAGCCAGGCAGTTGGTGGTGCAGGACGCGTTCGAGATGATGTTGTCGGTGGCGTTGTCGTAGTCGGCGTCGTTGACGCCCATCACGAAGGTGCCGTCGACATTCTTGCCGGGAGCGGAGATGACGACCTTCTTGGCGCCACCGTCGAGGTGGGCCTTGGCCTTGGTGCCATCGGTGAAGAAGCCGGTGGACTCGACGACGATCTCGACGCCCAGCTCGCCCCAGGGGAGCTCGGCGGGGTCGCGGTGGGCCAGCACCTTGATGTGCTTGCCGTCGACGATGATGCCCGCCTCGTCGTAGGACACCTCACCGGGGAAGCGGCCCAGCAGCGAGTCGTACTTGAGCAGGTGAGCCAGGGTCTTGTTGTCGGTCAGGTCGTTGACGGCGACGACGTCCAGATCCGCCTTCTGCTCGAGCAGTGCGCGGAAGAAGTTGCGGCCAATGCGACCAAACCCGTTGATACCAACCTTGACGGTCATTCAGGGATCTCCTACAGGTGAGATGTGTGCCCCGCGGGGCACGCGGACACCCCTAAGGATAGCCAAAACTTCTCAGAAAGGCGCACGGAGGGTTGCCTTTTTCACGTTCGTTCAGCAGGACCGCGGTTGAGCCCCTGAAATGACCAGCTCAGGAGTGCTCGTCGCGGATCTCGGCGGGCAGGCTCTCCAGGGTGGTGGGGATCCCCCGGGCCCTGGCCGCCTTGTCCGCGGTGGCGAGCAGCCGGCGGATCCGTCCGGCGACGGCGTCCTTGGTGAGCGGCGGGACGTGCAGCCGGCCGAGCTCCTCCAGACTCGCGTTGCCGTTGTCCAGGCGCAGCCTGCCGGCCTCCAGCAGATGGTCGGGGACGTCGTCGCCGAGGATCTCCAGTGCCCGGCGCACCCGGGCGCTGGCGGTGACCGCCGCCCTGGCCGAGCGTCGCAGGTTGGCGTCGTCGAAGTTCGCCAGCCGGTTGGCCGAGGCGCGCACCTCGCGGCGCAATCGCCGGTCCTCCCAGGCCAGCAGGGACTCGTGGGCCCCCATCCGGGTGAGCATCGCGGCGATCGCGTCCCCGTCGCGGATCACCACCCGCTCGACGTGGCGGGCCTGGCGGGACTTCACCGGGATGTCCAACCGCCGGGCGGCCCCGACCAGGGCCATCGCGGACTCCGAGCCGGGAGCGGTGATCTCCATCGCCATCGACCGTCCCGGTTCGGTGAGCGAGCCGCGTGCCAGGAAGGCGCCCCGCCAGGCCGCCGCCTGGCAGCACTGGCCGCCCCCCACCACCGCGGTCGGCAGACCGCGGACCGGCCGGCCGTGCCTGTCGATGAGGCCGGTGAGTCGGGCCAGATCACCGCCGCCGCGGGCCAGTCTCAGCACGTAGCGGGTGTTCTGGTGGATCCCGGAACCGCGCACCACCACCACGTCGGGGTCCAGGCTGTAGATCTCCTGGATGGCCTGGCGCAGCCGGCGGGCCGCCCCGCCGCTGTCCAGCTCAGCCTCGATGACGATGTGTCCGCTCACCAGGTGGACCCCACCGGCGAAGCGCAGAGTCGTCGCGATCTCCGAGCGCCGGCAGCACATCTTGGGCACCACGACGGTCGACAGTTCCGACTTCACGCGAGCGGTGAGAGCCATCTGGTGAGTCCTTTCCGGGGGTCGGGGGATCAGGGGTGTCGGGAGGGCGGATCTGGGCCGGGGGTCGGGTCAGTGCGGCAGACAGCCCATGATCTCGGCGTAGGCGGAGGCCAACCGTAGCGTGTCGTGTCGAGCCGAACCGTCCCTGGCGGCCAGATCGGCCTCGACCAGTTCGGCCCCCAGGTTGCGGGCGTAGCTGGCCAGATGGGCGTCCTCGCCGGCGAATCCGCGGTCGGCGAGGATGGTGTCGAAGCGGATCCTCGCCTCGTGCTCGGCGAGCACCTCCAGGTGGCGCGCGGGGCTGAACCCGTCGGTCTCCTCGGTGGGGGCGATGTTGAGGGTGAGGATCTTGTGGGCCCGCGACTCGATGATCGCGTCGGCGATCTCGGGGACCAGCAGGTGGGGAATCACCGAGGTGAACCAGGATCCGGGGCCCAGCACCAGGTAGTCGGACTCCCGGATCGCCTCGACGGCCTGCGGGCAGGCCGGCGGGTTGGCGGGATCCAGGTGCACGGTGAGCACCTCGGCCATCGTCTTGGCCACGGTGGACTGCCCGGTGAGGGTGTAGGTCTCGTCGGGGCGCATCGGGTCCAGACCGATGACCTCCGCCGAGATGTCGAGGGGGACCAGGGACATCGGCAGCACCCGGCCGCGGGTGCCGAGCAGCTCCCCCACCATGTCCAGACCGGCGACCGGGTCGCCGAGCTCCTGCCACAGCCCGGCGATGAGGAGATTGCCGATGGCATGGCCGGCGAGTTCGCCGTCCCCGTGGAAGCGGGCCTGCAGCACCTCGGCCCAGGTGCGCCCGACCCGGTCGTCGGCGCACAGCGCCGCCAGTGCCCGGCGCAGGTCCCCCGGCGGCAGGCAGGAGAACTCCTCGCGCAGCCGGCCCGAGGAGCCGCCGTTGTCGGCCACCGTGACGACGGCGGTGATCCGGGAGGTCACCCGGCGCAGCGCCCGCAGCGAGGCGGCCAGGCCGTGGCCGCCCCCGAAGGCGGTGACCACCGGGCCCTCGCCGAAGCTCTCGGAGCTCAGCCGGCTCGCGCCGCTGGTCCGCCCCGTCGTCGTGTCGTGAGTCGAGGACACCGTCACTCCCTTCCCAGATCCCGGTGCAGGACGGCGACCGGCCGGCCCCTGGAGCGCAGCCGGGTGGCCAGCTCCTCGGCGATCGCGGTGCTGCGGTGCTTGCCGCCGGTGCAGCCGATGGCGACCGTCACCTGCTTCTTGCCCTCCCGGATGTAGCCGGGCTCCATTCCCTCGAGCAGTTCGTCGACCCGGTCGATGAACTGCCGGGCGCCGGGCTGGGCGAGCACGTAGGAGGCGACGTCGGGTGACAGTCCGGTCTTGGGCCGCAGCTCCGGCACCCAGTAGGGGTTGGGCAGGAAGCGCACGTCGAAGACCAGGTCGGCGTCGATCGGCACGCCTCGCTTGAACCCGAAGGTCATCAACTGGATGGTGAGCGGGGCGTCCTCCCCGCCGAAGACAGAGTCGATCCGCTGGGCCAGCTGGCGGGCATTGATCGAGGTGGTGTCGATGACCAGGTCGGCGGCCGCCCGGATCCCCGAGAGCATCCGGCGTTCCAGCGAGATGGCGTCCATCAGGTGGCCGCCGTGCTGCAGCGGCAGGGGGCGACGACTCGACTCCTGACGTTTGACGATCGCCTCGTCGGAGGCCTCCAGGAAGACCGTCTCGGGATCGATCCCGCGTCGGGTGAGGTCGGTCAGGGCGACGTCGATGCCCTCGAACATCCGGCGGGTGCGGACGTCCAGGACGACGGCCAGCCGGTCCACCCCGTTCTCGGAGGTCTCGTCGATGAGCGCCCCCAGCATGGTCGGGGGCAGGTTGTCGACCACGTACCAGCCCAGATCCTCCATCGCGTGCGCCGCGGTGCGCCGTCCGGCACCCGAGATGCCCGTGATGACGACCACGCGCTGCGGACCGGTGTCGTCGTCCCGGCTGGAGTGGTCATGTGTGCTCACGGGGCCATGGTAGGACCCCGGGCTCCGGTCAGGGTGCTGTTGGAGCGTCCTCGAGGACCTCGCCGGTGGCGGTGTTGACTGCGGGCAGCGGTCTGTCGGCGGTCAGCGCCTCGACCACCGAGCGGGCCAGCACCGGGCCGAATCCCGGCACCTCGCCGATCTGGTCGGCGCTGGCGGCGCGCAGCGCCTTGAGGGAGCCGAAGTGCTGCATCAGGGTCTTGCGGCGGACCTCGCCGAGCCCGGGGACCCCGTCGAGGACCGACTCGATCATGGCCTTGGACCGGCGCTCCCGGTGGAAGGTGATGGCGAACCGGTGGGCCTCGTCGCGCAGTCGCTGCAGCAGGTAGAGGCCCTCGGAGGTGCGCGGCAGGATGACCGGCCACTCCTCGTCGGGAAGCCACACCTCCTCCAGGCGCTTGGCCAGGCCGCACAGTGCGATCTCGTCGGCCAGGCCGTACTCCTCGAGCACCTCCTGGGCGGCGTGCACCTGGGGGGCGCCGCCGTCGACCACGATGAGGCTCGGGGCGTAGGCGAACGACCGGGGGGAGCCGGTGGTCGGGTCGATGAGGGTGCCGGTGGTGTCCCCGTCGGCGACTCCCCCGGCCATCGCCTCGCGGTCGTCCAGCAGCCGTCGGAGACGCCGGGAGAGCACCTCGTGCATGGCGGCGAAGTCGTCCGAGCCGTCGAAGCTCTTGATGATGAACCGGCGGTACTCGGACTTGCGGGGCATCCCGTCCTCGAAGACCACCATCGAGCCGACCACCTGATGGCCCTGGATGTGGGAGATGTCGTAGGACTCCATCCGCAACGGCGCCCGGTCCAGACCGAGGGCCTCCTGGATCTCCTCGAGGGCCCGGGTGCGGGTGGCCAGGTCGGAGGCCCGGCGCAGCTTGTGCTGGGCCAGCGCCTCCTCGGCGTTGCGGGTGACGGTGTCCATCAGGGTGCGCTTGTCGCCGCGTTGTGGCACCCGGATCTCGACATGGGAGCCTCGGGACTCGCTCAGCAGATCGGTCATCGCGTCCAGGGAGGCCGGTTCGTGGGAGACCATCACGAGTCTGGGGACCACCGGGCCCTGGCCGGTCTCGCGGACCTGGCCGCGGGAGACGTCGCCGGCCCCGTAGAGCTGGAGCAGGAAGGTCTCCATCAGGTCCGGGGCCCCGGCCTCGTCGGCCCGGTCGGCGACCCATCCGCGCTCCCCGCGGACCCGTCCGCCGCGCACGTGGAAGATCTTGACGGCCACCTCCAGGGGGTCCATCGCCAGGGCGATGACATCGGCGTCGGTGCCATCGCCCAGCACGATGGCGTTGCGCTCGGTGGCCTTGGCCAGGGCGCCCAGGGAGTCCCGCAGCACGGCGGCCCGTTCGAACTCGAGGTTGGTCGCGGCGTCCTCCATCTGCCGCTCGATGCGATGGACCAGACCGGTGCTGCGGCCGGCCATGAAGGAGCAGAAGTCGTCGGCGATGTCGCGGTGGGCCTCGGGGGTGATCCGTCCCACGCAGGGGGCCGAGCACTTGCCGATGTAGCCGAGCAGACAGGGCCGGCCCTGGGCCCGGGCCCGGTTGAAGACCCCGGTCGAGCAGGACCGCATCGGGAAGACCCTCAGCAGGGTCTCCATGGTGTCGCGGATCGCCCAGGCCTGGCCGAAGGGCCCGAAGTAGCGCCATCCGCGCCGGTGGGCGCCCCGCCCCACGAAGACCCGGGGGAACTCGTCGCTCCAGGTGACGCACAGCCAGGGATAGGTCTTGTCGTCGCGGTACATCACGTTGAACCGCGGGTCGAACTCCTTGATCCAGGTGTACTCGAGCTGAAGGGACTCCAGCTCGTTCTGGACCACCGTCCACTGGACGTGGGCGGCGGTGGTCACCATCCGCTGGGTGCGCGGGTGCAGGGCCGAGATGTCCTGAAAGTAGGAGTTGAGCCGGTTGCGCAGGTTCTTCGCCTTGCCGACGTAGATCACCTGGCCGTGCTCGTCGCTGAACCGGTACACCCCGGGGTCGGTGGGGATGGTGCCGGGGGCAGGGCGGTAGCTGGACGGATCGGCCATGTATCGCACTATAAGCGGCAGCGCAGACACCGCCTCCGCGTCACTGGGCTGCTGCCTCCGCGCTGCGGTGCTGCCTCCCCGCGCCATCGACGGCGGGGACTCGCGAGCCGAACGTGCACATTTCACTCGCGCAACACCCGTCCCCGGCCGCCAGGACGACTCACCGGCTGTTGCGCGAGTGAAATGTGCACCCCGGAGTCGTTGCCGGGCACGCAGGCCACATCCCCGGCACCCCGATAACCTGAGGCCGTGCACCTGATGCTGATCCGACATGGCCAGTCCGCCAACAATGCCCTGGCCGCTCAGGGCGCCGAGGTCTTCGGCGCGGGCCGGGTGGCCGATCCCGCGCTCACCGAGCTGGGGGCCCGTCAGGCCGACGCCCTGGCCGGTTGGATCGGCGGTGTCGACCCGCGGCCCACCCGGCTCTACTGCTCCCCGATGAGACGGACTCTCCAGACCGCCGCCCCGGTGGCCGAGGCCCTGGACCTACCGCTGGAGGTGGAGGACTTCCTCTACGAGCGCCCGGGCCCCACCGAGGGCTTCGGGGAGACGGTGAGGGCCGCACCCGGTTCTCCCCTCGCAGAGCTGTCGGCGATCACCGCGAGGGCAGTCTTCCCCGGCTCGGTGACCGAGCGGGGCTGGTACACCGGCGAGGTCGAGACCCCCCAGCAGGCCGCCGCGCGGGCCGTCCGGATCGCCGCCTGGGTGCGCGAGGCCCACGACGAGGACGACTGCGTGGCGATCGTCGCCCACGGTGCGATCGGAGCCCTCATCCTCTCGGCGATCATCTGCCCCGGCCGCCAGGAGACCCTGGGCGGCTTCGTCGCCGGGACCGAGCCCTGGTGGTTCGACCTCGCCAACACCTCGACCTCGATGGTCGAACTCATGCCTGGTGACAAGATCGAGGTGCACTGGATCAACCGGGTCGACCATCTCGTCGCCGCGGGAATGGTCACCGGAGCCAACGCTCACGCCACCGGCAACCCCGGGACGCGGTGAGCCGAAGCTCTCTACTCGTGCTCGACCAGGAGAGCGACGACGAGGGTGTGACAGTCCATGGCGAGCACCGAGGCACCCGGAAATCGCCACACATGGGCTTGAATGGGTTCTCCGTCCATGGAGACAACAGTCGTCGCATGTGGCGGAGTGCGATTCCACTGCTCGGCACAGGAGACGTTGTCCCGGTGGAAATAGCGCGCCACTTCGGCGATGACCGCATCATCGCATTCAAGATCAAGCCACTCCAGCAGGCCCTCGATGGCGCCCATGAACTCGTCCCGATCCTGATGCTCGTAGGCCGGCGCGGCCAGATCACTGACGGGCCCTCGCGCTGCGATGGCCCACCGGCCCGAGGCGTTGCGCGCCTCGGCGGTCATGGCTGGATCACTGTCGGACAACTCAACCGGTCCATCGATTCCTTTGAACCAGAAGATCCGACCCTTGTTCAGGTTCCAGAGCTGGAGCACAGCGTCACCGACTTTGCGTTGCAGACATCCCACCCGCGAATACGGTTCGTTCAAGCTACACCGCAACGCCTGCCGGGCGCCTCCAAGAGGGAGAAGTCCGCACTGCTGGACTCGCTGACTGTCACCACCTACCGGTACCCGAAACCGTTGAAGGACCCCGCCCATCCGCCTGCCCTCTCACGGTGCACGCCCCACACGCCATCTCAGAAAAGGCTTTCGCCTACGCTGTGCACGCGGCGATCCGCTTCCCCGAACGTGTAGTCGTAGGTACCTGAGTAGCGTCAGAAGTGGCGGCGGCAGCGCCGACAACCCAAGGACGCGCCAAGAGAAGTCCAACTGCGCGGTTCAGTAACCAGGAGGTTCACATGTCACCCACCAGGCGCACCATTCTCAGGGGCGGTCTCGGGATCGCTGCACTGGCCACCGGAGCGGCCCTCACCGGTTGTTCCGGGGGCGGCAGCTCCCAGGGGGTGGGGCCGTCCGCCCCGGCCACCATCGACGCCGACCAGGTGCCGGTCGGCGGAGGTGCAGTGCTCGGCAAGAAGGCCGGATTCGTCGTCACCCAGCCCACCAAGGGCTCCTACAAGGCGTTCAGCGCGGTCTGCCCGCACGCCGGGTGCGACGTCTCCAAGGTCGCCGACGGGCAGATCATCTGCCCCTGCCACGGGTCCCGGTTCAACATCACCGACGGCTCGGTGGTCCAGGGTCCCGCCACCAGCGGTCTGGGCAGCGCGAAGGTCACCGTGGAGGGATCCACCCTGAAGGTCTCCGCCTGACACTCCGGACGGTCCGCGGATGCCGGTTCGCCGGGCGGGCGCTCCCCCGACCGCTCAGCGACTGCGGGTTCTCTCGGGTGAGCGGTCCTAGCGCCTCAGCGCCAGGGCGATGTTGACGACGGCCAGTCCCACCCAGCAGATGAGGGTTCCGAGCAGGCCGCCGTGGGTGCCCATCATGATCCCGGTCAGCGGGATGGCCATCACCACCGAGACGATGGCCACCGCGATCCGGCCGCCGGCCGGCACGGCACCGGTGGACCGGGCCACCTGGGCGCCGCGCTCGGCGGCCATCTGCTGCTGGATCTCCGCGGTCACCCTGGAGGCGAAGGAGTCCACCAGGGCCGGGTCCATGGAGTCGCCGAGTTCCTTGCGGGCGGCGAGGACGGCCTCGGCGTCGGCGCGACCCACCCTCGGGTCCTTGGGAATGGGATTGCTGGCCATCTCTGGCTCCTCTCAGGTGCGTGTGCACGGGCCATCCTGCCTTCTCAGCGCCGACCGGGGCATCCTCCGGCCGATCTACGGGGAGAAGATCAGGAGGCTTTCCGGGTTCTGGTCGCCCCGGCCGTGCTGGGCCTGCGGGTGCCCGCCGCCTTCCGGCCCGCCTTGCCACTACTGGTCTTCGCAGTTCCAGTCTTCGCGCTGCTGGTCCGCCCGATCCCCTTGTGAGCCACCGGCCTCATGACGACAGGCTGGTCGCCGACCGGCACCTCGTGGCCGTCCAGCACCTCCTTGAGGTACTTCCCGGTGTAGGACTGCGGGCATGCGGCGACCTGCTCCGGGGTGCCCTCGACGACGACCGTGCCGCCCCCGTTGCCGCCCTCCGGGCCCATGTCGATGAGCCAGTCGGCGGTCTTGATGACGTCGAGGTTGTGCTCGATGACGATCACGGAGTTGCCCTGATCGACCAGCCTCCCCAGCACGGCGAGCAGCTTGCGGATGTCCTCGAAGTGCAGGCCGGTGGTCGGCTCGTCCAGCACGTAGAGGGTGTTGCCGGTGGACCGCCGGGCCAGTTCGGTGGCCAGCTTCACGCGCTGCGCCTCGCCTCCCGACAGGGTGGTGGCCGGTTGGCCCAGCCGGACGTACCCCAGTCCCACCTCGACCAGGGTCTTGAGGTGGCGGTGGATCGCCTGGATCGGCTCGAAGAAGGCGCAGGCCTCCTCGATCGGCATGTCGAGGACCTCGGCGATCGTCTTGCCCTTGTAGTGCACCTCGAGGGTCTCCCGGTTGTACCGGGCCCCGTGGCAGACCTCGCAGGGGACGTAGACGTCGGGCAGGAAGTTCATCTCGATCCTGATGGTCCCGTCGCCCTGGCAGTTCTCGCAGCGTCCCCCCTTGACGTTGAAGGAGAACCGGCCCTGAAGATAGCCGCGGACCTTCGCCTCGGGGGTCTGGGCGAACAGCGCCCGGATCTTGTCGAAGACGCCGGTGTAGGTGGCCGGGTTGGACCGCGGGGTCCGCCCGATCGGGGACTGGTCGACGTGGATCACCTTGTCGACATTGCCCACCCCGTCGATGGTGTCGTGCTTGCCGGGCACCGCCCGCGACCCCTGGATCCGGTGGGACAGGGAGCGGAACAGGATCTGGTTGACCAGGGTCGACTTGCCCGAGCCGCTCACCCCGGTGACCACCACGAGCTGGCCGAGCGGGAAGGAGACGTCGATCCCCTTGAGGTTGTTCTGCCGGGCGCCGCGCACCACGACGTCGCGGCCGGTGCGGGGACGCCGGTCAGCAGGCAGCGGGATGGACCGCCGTCCGGACAGGTAGGCGCCAGTGATGGACTCGCGACTGGCCATCAACTCGCTCACCGGCCCGGAGACCACGATCCTTCCGCCGTGCTCGCCGGCTCCGGGGCCGACGTCGACCACCCAGTCGGCCACCCGGATGGTGTCCTCGTCGTGCTCCACGACGATGAGGGTGTTGCCGAGATCGCGCAGCCGGATGAGGGTCTCGATGAGTCGCCGGTTGTCGCGCTGGTGGAGCCCGATGGAGGGTTCGTCCAGCACATAGAGGACGCCGACCAGCCCCGAACCGATCTGGGTGGCCAGCCGGATCCGCTGGGCCTCCCCGCCCGACAGCGAGCCGGCCGAGCGGGACAGCGTGAGGTAGTCCAGGCCGACGTCGATGAGGAACCGCAGCCTCGCCCGGACCTCCTTGACCACCCGCTCCGAGATGGCCAACTCGCGGGTGCTCAGTTCCAGGGACTCCAGGAAGGTCCAGGCGTCACCGATGGACAGGTCGGAGACCTCGGCGATGTCGCGGTCCCCGACCGTCACCGCCAGGCTGGCGGGCTTGAGCCGCCGACCCTGGCACGCCGGGCAGGGGCTCTCCCGCAGGTAGGCGCCCCACCGGGAGCGCGCGGTGTCGGTCTCGGCCTCGTCATAGCGGCGCCGCACGTAGTGCATCACTCCCTCGTAGTTCTGGGAGTAGCTGCGCAGCCTGCCGAACCGGTTGCGGTAGCTGATCATCACCGGATCCCCGTCGCCGTGCAGGACGAGGGCGCGGGCATGGGCGGGAAGGTCCTGCCAGGCCAGCTCGGGGTCGAAGTCGTTGTCGCGGCCGAGGGCCTCGAAGACGTGCCGGTAGTGATTGGCGACCTGCGGGGTCGACCAGGGGGCGATCGCACCGTCGGACAGGCTGACCTGCCGGTCGGGGACCACCAGGTCGGGGTCGACATCGAGGGTGGTGCCCAGCCCCGAGCACTCCGGGCAGGCCCCCCAGGGGCCGTTGAAGGAGAACTGCCGGGGCTCCAGCTCGTCGATGTCGATGTCGTGCTGGTTGGGGCAGGCCATGTTCTCGCTGAACCGCCGGATCCGGTCCGGGGCGGCCTGCTCCCGGTCGACGAAGTCGATCGCGACCACCCCGTGGGCCAGCCCCAGGGCGGCCTCCACGGACTCGGTGAGGCGCTGCTTGGCGGACTCCTTGATCGCGATCCGGTCGACGACCACCTCGATGTTGTGCTTGCGCTTCTTGTCCAGGGCCGGCGGGTCGTCGAGGCGGTGCACCTCCCCGTCCACCCGGACCCGGGTGTAGCCGTCGGTGACGAGCTGACGGAACAGCTCGACGTACTCCCCCTTGCGGCCCTGGATGACCGGGGCGAGCACCTGGATGCGGGTCCCCTCCGGCAGTGCGATCAGCCGGTCGACGATCTGCTGGGGGGTCTGCCGGGAGATCCGCTCCCCGCACACGGGGCAGTGCGGCACCCCGATCCGCGCCCACAGCAGCCGCAGGTAGTCGTGGATCTCGGTGATGGTGCCGACCGTGGACCGGGGATTGCGGGAGGTGGACTTCTGGTCGATGGACACCGCCGGGGAGAGCCCCTCGATGAAGTCGACATCGGGCTTGTCCATCTGGCCGAGGAACTGCCGGGCGTAGGCCGACAGGGACTCCACGTAGCGGCGTTGGCCCTCGGCGAAGATGGTGTCGAAGGCCAGCGAGGACTTGCCGGACCCGGACAGGCCGGTGAACACGATCATGGCGTCGCGCGGCAGTGACAGGCTGACGTTGCGCAGATTGTGTTCCCGGGCTCCCCGGACGATGATGCGATCACTCACGGGGTTCATCGTATGTGTCGACTCTGACAGTTCTGCGACGCTCCAGTTCCGGGCGCTCGGGGCACGCACCCCGTGGTGGACGGCGGTGGCGCACTAGGTTGGACCCATGATCTCCGAATCGACCAGGACTGGGGGGTTGCGGATCGACGCCGGGACGGACGAGGTTCGCGCCGCCAAGCTCGAGGCCACCCAGCGGCTGCTCGGCAGCACGATGGGCATCTCCGACGAGCAGTGGCAGTCTCCCAGCAGACTGCCCGGCTGGACCCGGGCGCATGTCGCCACCCACCTGGCCCGCAACGCCGACGCCCTCACCCGGCTGGTGGAGGAACTGGCCCTGGGACGCCATGTCCCGCTCTACCCGTCCCTGGCGGCCCGCGACCAGGAGATCGAGCGCGGTTCCGAACGGGACGGACTGGCCCTCCAGATCGATCTGGACACCAGCGCCGGGCGCCTGCACGGCGCCTTCGACCTGCTGGAGGAGATTCCCGTCTCCTCCGTGGAACTGGCCCCCGGACTCGAGGTGGAGACGAGTCAGCTGCCCACCGTCAGACTCTCCGAGGTGCTCCTGCACCACCTCGATCTGGACGTCGGCTTCAGCCTCGATGACATCTCCGCCGATGCCGGCCGCTGGCTGCTGGCCTGGGTGTGCTTCCGGCTGCGGCGCCGGATGAGCACCCCGGCGATGCGGATCATCAGCGACTCCGGGCTCACCGACCGGATCGGCGGCTCCGGCTACGCCACCACGGTCCGCGGCTCGGACGCCGCCCTGGCGGGTTGGCTGTCCGGCCGCACCGGGTCCGACCAGTTGCGCGGAGCGCAGAACCTGGCCCTGCCGCTACTGGGCTGAGTCCCGGGCGGCCGGGCCGTCGGCGGACCGGGAGCGGATCAGGCTGGCCGCCGCGGTGATCACCAGGGTGCCGACGATGACCCCCAGCGACACCTCGGTGGAGATCTCGGTGGTGATGCCGAACCATCGGCGATCCAACCCGTAGTGGTTGAGGGCGTGCAGGATGAGCTTGACGGAGATGAATCCGAGGATCACCGACAGCCCGAGCGGCAGGTAGACCAGCTTGTGGAGCAGGTTGCCGAGCAGGAAGTAGAGCTGGCGCAGCCCCATCAGGGCGAAGACGTTGGCGGTGAAGATGAGATAGGCCTCATCGGTGAGGCCGTAGCTCGCCGGGATCGAGTCCAGGGCGAACATCAGGTCGGCGGTGCTCAGCGCGATGACGACGGTCAGCAGCGAGGTGGCCAGCACCTTGCCGTCCTCCCTCACCAGGAAGGAGGTGCCCCGGTAGTCGCCGGTGGTGGGCAGATGGGTCCGCATCCAGCGGGTCACCGCGTTGTCGCCGGCGTCCTCCTCGCCCTCATCGGGGTCCTTGGAGAAGTAGTCGCGGACCAGGCCGATGGCGGAGTACATGAGGAATCCACCGAAGATGAAGAACACCCAGGCCCACGCATTGAGGACGACCTGACCCAGCCCGATGAACACCCCGCGGAAGATCAGCGCCACCATGATGCCGATCAGCAGGGTGAACTGCTGGAGGTAGCCGGGCACCTTGAACTTGGTCATCAGCACGATGAAGATGAACAGGTTGTCCAGGGAGAGACTGTACTCGGTGAGCCACACGGCGAAGAACTCCTTGCCGTGCTCGGCCCCCTGGAGAAAAATGACGCCCAGCCCGAAGAGTCCGGCCAGCACCACGTAGAGCCCGATGAAGGCGCTGCACTCCTTCATCGAGGGCATGTGGGGACGTCGGCCCAGGATCAGCGCGTCGGCCAGCAGCAGCCCCACCATGACGACGATGGTGAGAATCCAGACATAGGGATGAATGTGCACCCGGGCCTCCGAAGGCGTGCTGAGGGTCCGGAGGTCTCGTCCGTCCCGGCTCCCGGCATCACCCGGGCAACCGGAACTGCGTGGCCGGATCGCGATGGCACGATCGTGGTGACGACCACAGCGTTCTCAGGAGTACTCCCCTCCAACCCGGCCGAGTCTTGCACCTGACGGCGGGGTCGCGCTACTTGGCGGCCTCGACCATCTGACGCAGTTCCTGCTTGAGGTCGGCGATCTCGTCGCGCAGCCGGGCCGCCACCTCGAACTTCAGCTCCGCGGCGGCCTGGCGCATCTCGGCGCTCAGCTCAACGATGAGATCGCCGAGCTGGGAGGCGGCCATCGTCGAGGTGTCCAGATTGCGTCGACCCTCCATCCCGGCGGCATCGGCCCCCTTGCGACCGCCCGCCACTGAGGCCACCAGCGAGTCGGTGTCGGCGTCCTCCCGGGCGAGCATCTCGGTGATGTCGCCGATCTTCTTGCGCAACGGCTGCGGGTCGATGCCGTGCTCGGTGTTGTAGGCGATCTGGATCTCGCGTCGACGGTTCGTCTCGTCGATCGCCACCTGCATCGAGTCGGTGATCTCGTCGGCGTACATGTGGACCTGCCCGTTGACATTGCGGGCGGCTCGACCGATGGTCTGGATGAGGGACCTCTCCGAGCGCAGGAAGCCCTCCTTGTCGGCGTCCAGGATGGCGACCAGGGAGACCTCGGGAAGGTCCAGCCCCTCCCTCAGCAGGTTGATGCCGACCAGCACGTCGAACTCCCCCATCCGCAGCTGCTTGAGCAGTTCGATCCGTTTGAGGGTGTCGATCTCCGAGTGCAGGTACCGGGTCCGGATGCCGTGCTCCATGAGGTAGTCGGTGAGGTCCTCGGCCATCTTCTTGGTGAGGGTGGTCACCAGCACCCGCTCCTGCTTCTCGACGCGGATCCGGATCTCGCCCATCAGGTCGTCGATCTGGCCCTTGGTGGACTTCACGATGATCTGCGGGTCGACCAGCCCGGTGGGGCGGATGATCTGCTCGACGACTCCGTCGGCCCGCTCGGTCTCGTAGGGGCCGGGGGTGGCCGACAGATAGACCGTCTGACCGATCCTGCTGACGAACTCGTCGAACTTGAGCGGCCGGTTGTCCATCGCGCTGGGCAGCCGGAAGCCGTGCTCCACGAGGGTGCGCTTGCGGCTCATGTCCCCCTCGTACATCCCGCCGATCTGGGGGATGGTGACATGGGACTCGTCGACCACCAGCAGGAAGTCCTCCGGGAAGTAGTCGAGCAGGCAGTTCGGCGCCGACCCGGGCTCGCGTCCGTCGATGTGACGCGAGTAGTTCTCGATCCCCGCGCAGCTGCCCACCTGGCGCATCATCTCGATGTCGTAGTTCGTGCGCATCTTCAGCCGCTGGGCCTCCAGCAGTTTGCCGTCGCGCTCCAGCACGGCCAGCCGGTCGGCCAGCTCCTTCTCGATCCCGGTGATCGCCCGCTCCATCCGCTCGGGGCCAGCCACGTAGTGGGTGGCCGGGAAGACGTAGACCTCCTGGTCCTCGCTGACCACCTCGCCGGTGAGCGGGCGCAGGGTGGTGAGGGCCTCGATCTCGTCGCCGAAGAACTCCACCCGCAGCGCGTTCTCCTCGTACATCGGGAAGATCTCCAGGGTGTCGCCGTGGACCCGGAAGGTGCCCCGCTCCCCCGCCAGGTCGTTGCGGACGTACTGCTCGGTGACCAGCTGGCGCAGCAGCTTGTCGCGGTCCCACTCGTCACCGACCCTCAGGGTGACCATCCGGTCCACGTACTCCTGCGGGGTGCCCAGGCCGTAGATCGCCGAGACGGTCGCCACCACGATGACGTCGCGCCGGGTGAGCAGCGAGTTGGTGGCCGAGTGCCGCAGCCTCTCCACCTCCTCGTTGAGGCTGGAGTCCTTCTCGATGTAGGTGTCGCTCTGCGGGATGTAGGCCTCGGGCTGGTAGTAGTCGTAGTAGGACACGAAGTACTCGACGGCGTTGTCGGGGAAGAAGGTCCTCAGCTCCTGGGCGAACTGGGCGGCCAGCGTCTTGTTGGGCTGCATCACCAGCATCGGGCGCTGCACCCGCTCGGCCAACCAGGCGACGGTGGCCGTCTTGCCGGTGCCGGTGGCGCCGAGCAGCACGACGTTCTGCTCCCCGGCCTTCAGCCTCTTCTCGAGCTCGTCGATGGCCTTCGGCTGGTCGCCCGAGGGCTGGAAGTCGCTGACGACATGGAAGGGTGCCACCCGGCGGGTGATCTCTGAGACGGGGCGCATGGGCCCAAGACTAGGCGGCGGGTGTGACAGTTCCGCTCAGCCGCGGTCGGTGCGACCCCTCAGGTCGAGCAACTGCTGCCAGACGCCGTCGACGATCCCGGGCAGCACGTCGAGCGGGCCCGAGGTGTCGATGACGATGTCGGCCACCGCCAGGCGCTGGCGCCGGTCGGCCTGGGCGGCCACCCGGGCCCTCGCGTGGGCCTCGGTGGTGCCGTCGCGGCGGACCGCGCGACGCACCTGCTCGTCCGGATCGATGTCGGTGACGATGACGACGTCGAACCCCTCGGCCAGACCGGCCTCGACGAGCAGCGGCAGGTCGTGGACGACCACTCGCCCGGCGGCCGCGCCGGCCTCGATGCGGTCGGCCTCGACCTCCACCAGAGGATGGATGATCCCCTCGAGGCGGCGTCGCCGAGCCGGGTCGGTGAAGACCAGACCGGCCAGCGCGGCACGGTCCAGTGAGCCGTCGGCAGCCAGCACCTCGGGCCCGAAGGCGGCCACCACGGCGGCCAGCCCACCGCTTCCGGGATCGACCACCCGGTGGGAGAGCAGGTCGTAGTCGATGACCAGGGCGCCGTGCTCGGCGAGCAGTCGGCTGACGGTCGACTTGCCCGAGGCGATCCCACCGGTCAGTGCGATCCGGGGCCGGCGGTGCTGAGGGCTGTCCATCTGGGATCCTCGTCGAAGTGGAGTGCGGGCCCCATCCGAGACTCGGATGGGGCCCGCACCAGGTGTGCTGTCGAACAGCCGATCAGTTGCCGGTCAGCTTGTCGCGCAGGGCCTGCAGAGCCTCGTCGGAGGCCAGCGAACCCTCACCGGGGGTCGGGGAGGAGTAGGACGCGGTGGACTCGCCGGAGACGGCGGCCTCCTGCTCGGCCTGCTCGGCCTCGATGACCTGCTTCTTGTGGGCCTCCCAGCGGGACTGGGCCTCGGCGTACTGCTGCTCCCAGGCCACTCGCTGCTCGTCGTAGCCGGCCTTCCACTCGTTGGTCTCCGGATCGAAGCCCTCGGGGTAGATGTAGTTGCCGTCCTCGTCGTAGGAGGCGGTCATGCCGTACAGCGACGGGTCGAACTCGTCGGAGTCGACGTCGACGCCCTCGTTGGCCTGCTTGAGGGACAGCGAGATACGGCGGCGGTCCAGATCGATGTCGATGATCTTGACCATGACGTCCTGGCCCACCGAGACGATCTGCTCGGGCAGGTCGACGTGGCGCTCAGCCAGCTCGGAGACGTGGACAAGGCCCTCGATGCCGTCCTCGACACGCACGAAGGCGCCGAACGGGACGAGCTTGGTGACCTTGCCGGGAACGATCTGGCCGATCTGGTGCAGACGGGCGAAGGCCTGCCACGGATCCTCCTGGGTCGCCTTGAGGGACAGCGAGACGCGCTCACGGTCCATGTCGACGTCCAGCACCTCGACGGTGACCGGCTGGCCGACCTCGACGACCTCGCTCGGGTGGTCGATGTGCTTCCAGGACAGCTCGGAGACGTGGACCAGTCCGTCCACCCCGCCGAGATCGACGAAGGCACCGAAGTTGACGATCGAGGAGACGACGCCCTTGCGGATCTGCCCCTTCTGCAGCTGCTGCAGGAAGTTGTGACGGACCTCGGACTGGGTCTGCTCGAGCCAGGCGCGACGCGACAGGACCACATTGTTGCGGTTCTTGTCGAGCTCGATGATCTTGGCCTCGATCTCCTGGCCGACATAGGGCTGGAGGTCGCGGACCCGTCGCATCTCCACGAGGGAGGCCGGCAGGAAGCCGCGCAGGCCGATGTCGACGATCAGGCCGCCCTTGACGACCTCGATCACGGTGCCGTTGACGACCCCGTCCTCATCCTTGATCTTCTCGATCGTGCCCCAGGCGCGCTCGTACTGGGCGCGCTTCTTCGACAGGATCAGTCGACCCTCCTTGTCCTCCTTCTGCTGGACAAGAGCCTCGATCTCATCGCCGACGTGGACGACCTCGAAGGGGTCGACGTCGTGCTTGATGGAGAGTTCCTTGGAGGGGATGACACCTTCGGTCTTGTAACCGATGTCGAGGAGAACCTCGTCCCTGTCGACCTTGACGACGGTGCCGGTGACGATGTCACCGTCGTTGAAGTACTTGATTGTGGCGTCCACGGCGGCCATGAAGGCCTCGGGGCTGCCCAGGTCGTCAACGGTGACCGAGTCAGTTCCGGTCGCGGTGGCGGCAGTCTGCTGGTCGCCGGCGGCGACCGTGTTCGAGGTGGAGGCCTCAGTGGGGGAGGTCATGTAGTAGGGCTCCGATTGGTTGATGTGCGGTCCAAGCACCATGGCCCCCGCCACTGTCCACGTGCCGACCGGCGGCCGGGCGTGGCTCCAGCGAACGCGTCCTGCTACGTCCGAGGCCGCGCAGGCCACAATGCCCTCCCCACAGTACGCTGTGCGCCAAGCCTCCGGCAAACCCCGGGGCACTTTTCCCGACAGGAGGGTGTCGTCGGTTCCGGATGGCTCTGCGTAGAGTGCATCCGGCAGTACGACCGGCGAGGCCAGGAGGCCCGACCCCCATGAACTCCGACCCAGTGAACCCCGACCCTGTGACCGCTGATCCAGGGAACCACGATGCACCCGGCCCGTCCCGGCGGCGCACACCGGGCCT